>JARGPN010000001.1 GCA_029213045.1 Alcanivoracaceae bacterium | reverse complement strand
CCCACAAAAGGGTAGATTCCCACGCGTTACTCACCCGTCCGCCGCTCGCCACCAGGAGCAAGCTCCCGTGCTGCCGCTCGACTTGCATGTGTTAGGCCTGCCGCCAGCGTTCAATCTGAGCCATGATCAAACTCTTCAGTTAAGAAAAGATTTTAAAGTGCCTACGCACTTAATACATGCTCAGTTCATCGCAAATTACTACTCATACATTGACGAGTAGAAAACTTGTTTAGAACCGATATCTTTGCAGATACCACTCCAAACAGGTTCCCACACGTTTGTCTGCCTGATTGTTAAAGAGCGTCAGGGATACCCCCTGCGAGAGAGGCGCCATTCTACGCATGCGCCCCTCAGTGTCAAACTTTTTTTAAAAGAAATTCACCTTATTTTAATCGAACCCGCGCAATCTGTTTTTTGCCCGCTTGCACGACAACAACTTCACCGCGCGTCAAGACAAAATCCGCACTTATTTGCTGCCCGTCGACGAAAACAGCACCGCGTCCCAGTACGTCTTTCGCCGCCGAACTATTTTTAACCAAGCCGGCCAAACGCAAAACAGAGGCGATCGGCAATGCATCGCCCTCCGTCACCTCAACGTCCACCTCTGGGACATTTTCTGGGATTTCACCCAAACCGATTTGATTTCCTGCCGACCGCGGCGCTGCCTCAGCCGCCGCCGCATCATGGAAACGTGTGATCAACTCCGCCGCCAACAGCTTCTTGGCCTCTGCCGGATTACCCGCCTTCTCAGCCTGCGCGCGCAACGCAGCCACCTCTTCCAGGGATAGGAAACTCAACAACTCGAAATAGCGCCACACTAATTGATCCGGAATCGATAGCACCTTCCGGTACATCTCCCCGGGTGCGCCACTCACACCTATATAGTTGCCCAACGACTTGGACATCTTCTGCACGCCATCCAGCCCCTCGAGGATTGGCAACGTAATGCAGGTTTGCGGCGCCTGGCCGTAGCTCTTCTGCAAAGTGCGGCCCATTAACAAGTTGAATTTCTGATCCGTCCCTCCGAGCTCAACATCAGCCTCCAGCGCCACCGAGTCATAACCCTGCACCAAAGGATAAAGAAACTCATGAATCGCAATCGGCTGCTCACCTTTAAAGCGCTTACTAAAATCATCGCGCTCCAGCATGCGCGCCACGGTGTACTGGCCCGCAAGCTTGATCATCTCCGCGGCGCCAATCTTGTCCATCCACTCGGAATTGAACACCACCCGTGTTTTCGCCGGATCGAGTATCTTGAACACCTGCTCTTTATAAGAAGCAGCATTGCGCAGCACATCCTCACGACTGAGCGGCGGACGCGTAACGCTTTTGCCCGTTGGGTCACCGATCATCCCGGTGAAATCACCAATCAGGAACATTACCTCGTGCCCCAGCTCCTGAAATTGTCTCAACTTGTTAATCAAAACCGTGTGGCCAAGGTGTAGATCTGGCGCGGTAGGATCAAAGCCAGCCTTGATTCTCAGAGGCCGCCCGCTCTTAAGACGCTCAATCAACTCGGATTCTTGGATAATTTCTTCGGTTCCGCGGCGAATAACTGCCAACGCATCTTCCAGACTCGCCATGTATACTCCCGTCACAAATTCAGTAGTGGCGCAAAAGGCGGCCATTGTAGCACTTGATGGCCATAGCAAAAGCCGGTTATCTTTCAATCAAGTCGTGCGGCAAAGCCCGAAAAACCAGCCACTTAGGCAAACAATCTAAGAATCTTTCAAGAAAATGAGCAAACCGTCCTCTCTAATAGTCTATTTGCTACGCCAGTTTCCGAAAGGACACTTGCTTGCAACCCTCTGCGTCGCCGGCTTAATCGGCATGGCGGTCATGGTCCCAGGGGAAGGGAATTCGATCCCATCCCAAGCGACACTTGATCTAAGCCTGCCCGCACCACAAAGCGGACGCAGCCTAGACGATTCAAACCAACAAGTAGTACCGACTCGCCAATGGAAAGAAGTCACCGTTCGCAGCGGCGACACGCTCGGCAAACTTCTTAGGGACCAAGGCGCCACCGCATCAGAAATTCACGCACTTGTGACAAGCCACGAAGAAATCAAACGACTCACCAACATCAAACCTGGTGACATTATTCGTGTGGAATTTAATGACGCTGGGCAACTCAGTGCGGTGCAATACCAGCCTAGCCAAATCGAAACCATCACCGCCGAGCTAAGCGACACAGGCTGGCAATTTGCTGAAAGCATTCGCGATTATGAACGCCAAGTTAAATACGCTGCTGCGACCATCGACGACTCGCTCTTTTTAGCGGCACAGCAAGCCGGCATGAGCGACAACATGACCATGAAGCTCGCGGGTATTTTTGGTTGGGATATCGATTTCGTGCTGGACATTCGTCACGGCGATCACTTTCGTTTGATCTATGAAGAATTATTTCTCGACGGCGAAAAAGTTGGCGACGGCAATGTACTAATGGCCGAGTTTTGGAATCAGGGCCGTCAAGTCACCGCGTTTCGTTATGAAACTAAAGACGGCGACATTGATTATCTCGATTTAAAAGGCGATTCCTTACGCAAGGAATTTATTCGCACACCTGTTTCCTTTACACGCATTAGTTCTCGCTTCACCACGGGTCGCTACCATCCTGTATTACACAAAGTACGCGCGCACAAAGGCATAGATTATGCTGCGCCTCGCGGCACACCGGTTAAAGCTGCCGGTGACGGTAAAGTTATTTTTGCCGGAAACAAAGGCGGTTACGGCCGCGTAGTCATCATTAAGCATGGCCAGAATTACAGCACGCTATATGCGCATTTAAACAGCTACGCAAAAGGCGTTCGCTCAGGAAAGCGCGTACGCCAAGGGCAAACCATTGGCTATGTTGGCAGCTCAGGCCTAGCAACCGGCCCGCACCTACATTATGAATTCCAAGTTAACGGAGTGCATCGTAACCCGCTCACCGTGCCGCTACCTAAAGCACGCGGAATTCCCGATAACGAGCGAAAAGAATTCTTAGTTTACGCCAGCAAGCTTCGCAACCAGCTGGCACTTTACGCTGAAGCATCAACGCTAGCGCAGAATGAGCAAAACTAATCCTCTATATATCGGCCTAATGTCCGGCACGAGTTTGGACGGCATTGACGCCGTCCTTATTCGCACATCTCCTAACGTCGAATTAATTGAAACTTTTTTTCAGCCCTTTCCTGAACCGCTGCACACCTCACTGCTAGAGCTGTGCGCGCCCGGCGAAAATGAAATCGACAAACTCGGCATTGCAGACAATAAATTAGGCGAGCTATATGCCGAAACCACGCTAGCCCTTTTAAATAAAGCCAACGTCAATGCTGACACCATTAGCGCCATTGGCTGTCACGGGCAAACCATACGTCACCGTCCCGGCAGCCAAGGATTTAGCCTACAAATAGGCAGCGCCGATGTGCTTTCCGCTCGCACAAATATCCCGGTGGTTAGCAATTTCCGGAACCATGACATGGCACTCGGCGGACAAGGCGCGCCCCTCGTGCCTGCGTTCCACGCTGATGTGTTTGGCTCAGAAAAAGTGCGGCGCGCCATCGTCAATATTGGCGGCATGGCAAACATTTCAATCATTGATGGAAAAGATGTTTTACTCGGATTCGATACTGGCCCGGGCAACATTTTAATGGATGGCTGGCACCATAAATATCGAGATGAGAAGTTCGATCGCAACGGCGAATGGGCCGCTAGCGGCACACCAATTGCTTCACTGCTAGATTCATTCTTACAGGACGATTACTTTCATTTGCCCGCTCCCAAAAGTACTGGGCGCGAATATTTCAATGATAATTGGTTAGCGCAACACTTAGCTGGCGATGAAAGCCGGGAAGACATTCAAGCGACACTGCTCGAGCTCACTGCGCAAAGCATCGCCTCTGAAATTAAAAAACAACATGTTGGCCAGTGTTTTATTTGTGGTGGCGGTGCGCACAACGCAGCATTAATGATGCGACTGCAATTTCACCTAGGCGACATCAAGTGCAGCAGCACTGAAGAGTTAGGCATTCATCCAGACTGGGTCGAAGCGTGCGCTTTTGCATGGCTTGCCCACGCGCGCTTGCAAGGCATCCCCGGCAATGCCCCCGTCGTAACCGGCGCATCACGGGCCGCAATACTCGGCGCGTTATATCTTCCTTAATCTAAGCCAAAGTTCATTCCAATATATTTAGAACTTTCCAGCGCATAAAGTCCTCACGCCAGAATCCAGAGTCCTTGTAAGCCCTCTCTACCGCGCCCTTCTGCCTAAGGATTGATAGGCCGCTCTCAACACATACCGATAACTTTTTCGCGCCGTCATTATTGTGCTTCGCTAAGGCGAAATGTCGCGAACCAGGCAAAACAAAACGCGCACTTGAAATTGGCACTAATGACACTGAGCCGACGGTTAACAACCGAGTTTCATTCTCTGTCATGGGCGCAAGCAACGCATCGGCCTTACCGCTCGCCACCCAACGCACCATGGTGGGCCAATCGTTGACATGCTGCAGTGACGCTAACGGCAACGATTCAAGCACTGTCCAATCACGCGACCAGTGCTTTGAAGACACCACCGAAATATTCTGCAAGTCAGACGCCGCGCCAATTTTTATCGGATGATTCAGCGCAGTAAACATGGCAACAAAAAATTGCCCGTCGGCAATTAATGGCGATGAGAGAAAAGTCTCATTGGTATCGACATCTTCCTTCCACACCGATGTCGCGGCGGCATGGACACCTCCCTCACGCAACAGCGCAAGTGTTCTTGGGTAACTATCAACCGGCACCCATTCCACGTCGATAGCGCCGCAGCCCAACTTGAGCGCCTGCATAAATAAGGCGACCTCAACAACATCTCTGCGCACACCATCGCCGGAGTAAGAGAAAACTTGCGCAATATCTCTGTCACGTAACCAGCGTTGATAATCGCCTAGCACGTCCGACGGCACCGCAACCTGAAGGGTTTGCGCCGACGCGATGGAACTCAGCAGAAACAAGAAAGGAAGAAATCGCACCAAAGCTCAACCCTGCGGTTAAAAGATACTGAACCCTAGAGCCAGACTAATACGCAGAGCTTAAACAGGCAAAGCCGTTAGATGAGCAGAAGCGCCAAACCGGCACAAAGCGACCCGAGCACCGCGCCAGCGGCGATATCAGAAGGAAAGTGAACACCCAGCATTACTCGAGACAATCCGATCATGATCGCCAAAGGAAATACGATTGGCCCGCAAAGCGGATAAAACGCCGTCAGTAATGTCGCCATGACAAACGCCGCTGCCGTATGCCCAGATGGGAAACTGAATCTATCCGACGGCTTGATAAAGGCCGACAGACTATCCAGAGCATCGGCTGGGCGCGATCGACGAATGGTGTTTTTCAGCAGCAAGTAAAGCGGCAACTCAACCAAGAACGCCAGCAACCCATGCATCAAAAAATTCGGACCGAGGGCCGTATCAATGAGTGCGAGCAGCGCACCGAGCGCCGCATATAAAGGCCCATCGCCGAGCCGGGAGACGAGGCGCGCCATATTCGCTGCCTGCCGCGCGTTCGGACGTGAGACCACCCAGTAAAGCGCCCGCGTATCATAGGCGGTCATTTTTTCTATTGGTTTTGCATTTTTTATATTCATGAGGACATTTAAGCCCTCAAAGCTGATCAAAAGATGTCCGAATCATGACAGTGTTGTGACAACAGCCGCCCAGCTCAAGCGGCGCTATTTCAGCTTCAGCGCGAATTTCTTCGAAAAGTCCTTCACCGGCAGATTATTTTTACCGCGCTCACGCACCCGCCAAGCATCAACCGACAAACTAATGCCGCCGGAGGCAGGGCGACTAAACGCCACCGTCATAAAATGCTCGCTGGTGCGCTCACGAGGATAGACAAACGACAAGGGGTGCCCTTTGCGGGTCGAGACGCGGAAGGTCCGATCATAATTTACCGCCTGCGCAAGCAAGCCCGGCACTTTAATCGAGTTAGGATCGGGGAATTTCTTCGGCGTATTTTTCCAGACGGAAGTCGCGAAACCATTCAGCCCAGTAAGGTTCGACAACGGAGACGCAATGACCTCGATTAACCGCCCACCTTTGTCGCCTAGAGGCACCGTCGCAATCCGTCCGAAGTGCACGTCACCGCTCAGCACAACGACGTCATGCCCACTGCTGCCCAATGCCTTGATCAGCTCGCCATACTGTTGCGGCCAAGACATCAAATTTCGTTCGAGTTTATTTTCTTCAACAATTAGAGGCTGAGGAATCACCAACACGCCAGGGCCTTCCAAATTAGTGGCCCACTCAACAAGCTTGGCGAAATCTTGTTTGCCGATGAATCCTCTTTTGCTGCGGTAGGTGCGTAGATCAGCAACACAAATTGAAAGATCATCGCCAAGCGAGAAAATATCAATCGCTTTAGCGCGTTGAATATTTTGCACCGCATCCTTCGCTGCCTTCGTCCATGCCCGTCGCACCGAGTCAATTTTTAATGCGAGCAACGTCGGCAACAACGAATCATAGAATGGATAATCATTCCAATACTCGTGATCGTCCGGCAGCATCCAGGTGCCGCCACGATTCAAAAAACTGCCGAGTGAGCGCCAGTTCTCCGCGTAATCATTGGCGATACGTTGACGAATCTCAGATGGAATAAAACTTAACGAATCGAAGCCGATATCGAGGTAGACCTGATCGCCGGTCATAAACGTAATATCAGGGCGTGCCGCATCGACGGCACGCTCATACATCGCCTTATACGACGATGCGGCGTGACCACCATCGCGGTTGCGAAAAAAACAACTTGCCAGTCCAATTACAAATGGCTTTTCGTCAGGACCGGGAACTCTAGACGGCAACGTATCAAAATAGCCCGAACGCAAGTCTTGCCAAAAATCAGGCATGATGCCCGCCACACTTTCTACGAAGCGAAAAAATCTCGCTTCATATCGAGTTCCCGGCTGAAGATTTTCAAACACACAGACTTTAAAGAACCGCTGACGCATATAACGAAACGGGCGCTGCCAGTCCGCTCGCACAATATTTTGCACTTGTGATTGGCCGTCTGGACCAATCAACTCGACCTTAGCTTGATTGGGCATTTTCAGCGTCGGGAACAACGTGCCGACCCACACCTCTGCCGTGGTCGCGGTAACGCGATGAATAGCCAATGTCCATTCACTAGTATCAGTGGTGAAGATTTCGAAACTCATGACCCCGTCCCTGGAATATAGAAAGTATGGATTTAATACTAGTACAGATGCTGCGGCTCACCCACCACCTTAAAAAAACCGACATTCTTTTTTAGGCCGGCCGTTAGCGAAAGGTAATGCCACCTCCCCAAGATGGGAAGAATGGAAAAAGCTACTACTTGCGATTTCTGCCGTATTGATCGTGGCTCGAGACCCACTGATCCGAAACGATCGCGGAACTGAGCGACAACTCACCGCACAGCACAACGGCAGCACAAATTTCAGCGAACTTTTTTGCTTTACCTTCACCGTAACAATCCAGCACTTCGAGGCATTCTCGCTGCGTCGGCAACGCCGTCCCGCCGCCGTAACTCGCCACAATCAAACTAGGGATCGTTACCGAAAAATAGTAATCGCCGTTCTCTTTCAACTCACCGAAGACATACCCTGCGGATGACTCAGCAATATTGGCGACGTCCTGCCCGCAAGCAATAAACATTGCTGTAAGGCCATTAGCAAAGTGCGCGCCATTATTCACCGAGCCGGCCATCATTGCCCCCATATTGCTAAGTTGGCGTTGACGAAAAAGCGCCTCGCCGGAGGTGTGCATGATGTCTTTTAATAGCGTGGCCGGTAACGTTATTTCAGCAACGACGCGCTTTCCTCGCGAGTGCAAACTGTTTAACGCCGAATGCTTTTTATCCGTATCGAAATTCGCTGCCAGCGAAAAATGCTCAAGCCCTGCAGGGTTTTGGTCTAGCATCCATTGGCACGCATGACGCGTTGCCTTGCTCACCATGTTCTGCCCCGCGGCATCACCGGTAGTAAAATTAAACCGTAGCCAGCGCATTTTCCCTTGGCTGTACTGCTCGATATCTCGCAGCTTTCCACTGCGTGTGGTTTCTTCTGCCGAAGCTTTAATCTGCGCAAAGTTTTTCTTCACCCACTCGCCAAAGTCACGAGCGTAACGTGCGTTCTCGAATACAAAAATCGGCGCGCGCTGCATTGCATCATCAATCACCGTACAGGTAATTCCGCCAGCTGCTCGTGCCAATCGCATACCGCGATTATAGCTGGCCAGCAACGTTCCCTCCGTCGTTGCCATAGGCACAAAAAAGTCGCCCTGCGCAAATTCACCACGCACCGGCAGCGGCCCAGCAAACCCTAACGGCACTTGGGCAACGCCGGAGAAGCTTTCAATATTGCCGGGCAGCACTGACGGGTCGAACGAAAAAGAGGATACATGGGTTAAGTCAGCGCCCGTTTTTTTCACGATGAACGTACGCCGCGCTTGTGCCATTTCTCTGGTGTAATCATTACTCGCATCGCGTGGCAATTTATTCGCGTCGTCGTTTTTATTATTGCTCATGGTGTTCGCTCGCCGATTTAGCGCACAGACAGAAAATCTCACGCTCACAATTATTCTTTACGCCGCCATGAAGCCCAATAACGCGGCAATATTTTTGCAGCGCTATGGATACCACGCACACGCCGTCATCTCAACGACAACATCGCGCGCAGGAAGCATCCAAACAAGCATCAAAAGGAAAGGAGTTTAAATAGAGAAGGACGAACCGCAGCCGCAGGTACTGGTGGCGTTCGGGTTACTCACAACAAAACGGGAGCCCATAAGGCCGCTTTCATAATCTACTTGGGAGCCGCCAAGGTATTGCACGCTCATCACATCGACAAGCAAGGTCACATCACCATTCGCCACAACGGTGTCGTCTTCCTTAACCTGCTCGTCGAAGGTGAAGCCATAGGAGAAGCCCGAACAGCCGCCGCCAGTGATATAGACACGCAACTTGAGGTCGTTATTACCTTCCTCGTCGCGTAGCTCTCGCACCTTCTTGGCAGCAGCATCGGTTAATTTCAGAAGTTCTTCGCTCATGGGCACAAAAATAGCTAGATAGGGGCCTCATGTTCCAATACCTGACTAATTCAGTCAAGTATTCAACCTCTGATTACTTGGTTTCTGCGCCAGCGTCAGACTTATTCTTTACATGTTCCGGGCTAGGCAGATTCTTGCGGTCAGACCCTTCGCGCACCAATTTACCGTTCACTTGAGCGCCCATGACCATCTCGATCAAGGTGTAGTAAACATTGCCCTCAATGACCGCCTTTTCCGCCAGCTCAAGATGCTCCGTGGCATGCACGTCACCTTCAACACGGCCATTAATGACCACTTTAGGCACTCGGATCTCACCTTCAACACAGCCGGATTCGCCGACGACTAAGCGACCACCATCACCGGTTACGGTAATGCTGCCAATCACTTTACCCATTACATGCAAACCACCGGAAAACTCAACGTCGCCGCGAATTTGTGCGCTCGGAGCAATCAGGGTGTGATTTGAGTAATTCGTATCATTTGTTTTCTTATCCCGCCCAAGCACTATTTCTCTCCTGTACCTTCCAAATAAAGTTACGTTCTACTTTTTCTTGGCGTCGTCCCGTGGACAGCGCCTCTATGGTTAACTGGTCTGGCTCCACTCCGTCTGGAATGGTGATACGCCCTGTCAGCTCTTGAAAGTAACGAAAGCGAAAGCGCGTTTCAGCACCGTCCGCCAGCACTTGCGTACCGTTGAGCCGTACCGCCTGTTCGCCCTTGCGACCGTTTACCGTCAGCGTGACATTACCGCTTAGGTAGCCTCGGTTATCGCCTACTTGCGTCAACACCAAGCGAAAACCATACACGCCAGGTGTCTTCGTGCTCGCGATATCTAGCTTTTCGATGCGTAATCCGTTTTCACCGGAGCCCGGTGCCATCACGTTCTTATAAAAAGACACCGCTTCATCAAGCTCTGCAAGCTGATCACGCAGGTCTTTTATTTCTGCGCGGACTTTTTCCTGTGCCTGCTGCGATACTTCAGAATCGGTTCTCTGCAGGGCCAAGTCGTCTCGCGCGGCCTGCAATGAGGACTGAAGACTGCGCACTTCCTGCTCCAACTCTAGCGTTTGCGATTGATCGCGAACGTGACTCGTGCGGGCGTAATAATCGCCTGCAACAAACGCAAACACGGGCAACAACATAAATAAAATCGACAAATAAAAACGCACGCGCCGTTGTCGCTGCCGATCAACCGGCACCAACATGACGTCCATCATGCTCGGCTTCTTTTTGCGTTTTGACGTTGCCATGCTTAAGGCAACAACGCCGCGCCGATAAGGCCCGCGTTTTCCGGTAGGTCAAACATAATGTTCATATTTTGGATGGCCTGTCCCGATGCACCTTTAGTGAGATTATCAATCACCGCCAAGATCACTAACGTGTCCCGACCCTGCGGTTGATGAACAGCGATACGACAATAGTTTGCGCCTTTAACAAAACGCGTTTCCGGGTGGCTGCCCGCAGGCATGACATCTACAAACGGTTCATTGGCGAAACGCTTTTCAAAGTGCGCTTGAATTTCTTCCAGCGGCGGCGCGTTTTTCGACAAGGTGCCGTACAAGGTGGCATGAATGCCGCGAATCATCGGAATTAAATGCGGCACAAACGTCAACTTCACGTCGTGTCCGGCAATATCGGCTAAGCCTTGTTCAAGCTCTGGCAAATGACGATGTCCCGATGCGCCGTACGCTTTAAAACTGTCGCTGGCCTCCGCCATTAACATCGGTACTTTGGCCGCTCGCCCCGCACCACTGACACCGGACGCGCAACTCGCAATCAAGGTTTGATCATTAATCCAGCCTTCCTCTAGAGCAGGCAAGAAACCTAATTGCACAGCCGTGGGATAACACCCCGCACATGCAACCAGTCTTGCCTTGCGAATCGCTTCTCGATTCATCTCAGGCAAACCGTAAACCGCTTCCGCTAAGATTTCTGGGCACGCATGCTCTTCGTGATACCAAGCACTCCATTGCTGTGCATCGCGCAAACGAAAGTCTGCAGACAAATCAACAACACGAACATTTTTCGCCAACAGCTCCGGCATCATGCGCATGGCAACATTATGCGGCGTCGCAAAAAACACCACATCGCATTCAGACAGCACATCGACGTCTGGCACGCTAAAGCGCAGATCTAACAAGCCGCGCAAACTAGGAAACATATCGGCAACGGCCACGCCATCTTCCGAGCGCGAGGTAATAGCCACTACTTCCGCATGGGGATGATTCGCCAGTAGGCGCAGCAGCTCCACGCCTGTGTATCCAGTTCCGCCAACAATGCCAACGCGTAATTTCTTTGGCTGAGACATCAATCTCTCCAGCGCTAAGTCAATAAAAATGCAGACAGAGGAAAGTAACCCATCTCGGGCACCGCCTCCAGCGGCGCGACGACAACAATCCCATCAAGATGGTGATTGTGTGTTGCTCTTCGCGGTTTCAGGTGTTTTTTCTATCGCGTTCGGCACCGGCTCAACGCGTCCTTCGGCCAGCGCCTCCGCCAACGCGTCGTAGATCGGGTGCGGCTGAAATACTTTCGACACCGCCGTGGCAAGGAATGCGCCCACCATTAATGACAGCAACAACTCATGGTGATTGCCGGTAAGCTCCAACACAATCACAAACGATGTGATCGGCCGCTGAATGACCGCCGCTAAAAACGCCGCCATCCCCACCACGGTTAAACCCACCACCGATGCATCCGGTACGGCAGCACCAACTGCTGCACCAATGCCCGCTCCCGCGGCCAAACTGGGTGAAAACAAACCGCCAGGGATACCGGAAAAATAGGTGACCAAGGTGGCCAACATTTTCGTAATTGGAAACAGCCAATCACCTCGCACTTCTTCTTCGAGCAAAGCCCGAGCGTGATCATAGCCGCTGCCGTAGGTGCTGCCATGGGTAATAAAGCCCAACAACGCCACCACCAAACCGCAAAACAGCGCGAACCGATAGGGATGATGTCGCACCAAACCCGCGACCTTCGCCGAGCCGCCAACCAAAGCTCGCGAAAACAATCCGCCAAACACACCACACAACACGGCGGTGAAAATAATTTCCGGCCACGACTCGATCAACACCAGCTGCGTCGAAGGCTGACCGAAAAAGCTGTAATGCCCTGCCAACGCCAACACCACCACACCAGACAAAATAATCGCCATGATCAAGGTGCCGGAGCTGCGCTGCTCAAACGAACCCGCTAATTCTTCTACCGCAAACACGATACCTGCCAGCGGCGCATTAAATGCTGCCGACACACCGGCGGCACCACCCGCCACAATCAACGCGTTGTCGACATACCGTTGATTGAGCCGACCAATTTGCCCAGCTCGATGCATCAATGCGGCACCAATATGAACACTAGGCCCTTCCCGACCTAGCGATGCCCCCGCCATTAAGCCAAAACAGGTGAGCACAAACTTGGCCAACACTAGGCGCAATGTCAGAAAGGTAGGACGCAACCAATGATAACGCTGCTTTAAGACCAGCAAGACCTGCGGAATACCAGAGCCTCTAGCCCCTGGGCTAAAACGATTCATAATCCAAACGATCGACATCATCGTCAGGGGGGTCACCACCAACGGCAAGTAAGGAGATGTCGCTTGAATCTGATTAAAGATGTGCGCGGAGGCATCGGCAGCCCACGCGAACGCCTGCACCACCAAACCGACTAATACGGCGCCAATCCAAAAGACCAACCGCATTTTCCAATCTTGAAGGGTGCCCAGCTGCCGCCGACTTAATCGCCGGGTGCGAAAAAAATAATAACGCGCAATACGCATTGCACGTGGGGACGACCGTCTCACTCAGTCTCCAACGGAAATAGGGAATGTCAGGGCGGCGCCATTGTAGCCGCTGACACGCTCACTCTCCACTTCATTGCACTACTTGCTATGATGGGCGCCCTTCGCACCCGTTCGCAATGGAGACATCCGATGCTTTGGCTCAAAGCCCTGCACATCATTTCGGTCATTTGCTGGTTTGCAGCACTGTTTTACCTACCGCGCCTGTTCGTGTATCACGCGCAAGCGGACGACACGATTAGCAAAGAACGCTTCAAAATCATGGAACGTAAGCTCTACCGGGGCATCATGACACCGGCGATGCTCGCGTCATTGGTGTTTGGCGGCTGGATGCTGATCGAGAACTGGAGCATTTATAAAACGCAGGGATGGA
The DNA here is from genome assembly GCA_029213045.1 of Alcanivoracaceae bacterium. GTDB lineage: Bacteria > Pseudomonadota > Gammaproteobacteria > Pseudomonadales > Alcanivoracaceae > JARGPN01. The sequence continues at coordinate 261,339 of JARGPN010000001.1, read as the reverse complement.
TGCACGCGAAGCTAACGTTGGTGTTTCTTTTGATTGGCTACCATCACATGTGCCTAGCCTTCATGAAAAAATTCGCCGCCGACGCCAACACAAAAAGCCACGTTTTCTATCGCTGGTTTAATGAAGTGCCGGTGATCTTTTTGATCGCCATTGTCATTCTCGCTGTCGTGAAGCCTTTCTGATGAAGCCGAATGTACTCGTCATTGCCGGGCACGACCCTTCCGGCGGCGCAGGCATACACGCCGACATCGAAGCGATCCACTCGCTCGGCGGACTGGCCAGCACATTGATCACCGGCCTCACGGTGCAAAACAGCATTAATGTGCAGGGTTTTGCACTCACCGATGTGGATTTATTACGACGGCAAGCGCGCGCGCTGCTCGACGACTACCAATTTTCGGCAGTAAAAATCGGCATGACCGGCAGCCCCGACATTATTCGTTTTATTGGCGAAGTGTTGGATGAGTTACCGGGTGTACCCGTGGTGCTAGACCCTGTGCTCGCGGCAGAAGCCGGCGGCAGTCTGGGCGAAGCAAGTGTGCCGCAAGCTCTGCTCAATGATATTTTTCCGCGCAGCGTTTTAGTCACCCCTAATTTGCCGGAAGCGCGCACGCTCACTGGCGAAACCGATATTGATCTCTGCGGGGAAAAGTTATTGGCCTCAGGCTGTTTATCCGCAGTCATAACGGGCACCCACGACGACACCGACGCAGTGGAAAATCATTTTTTTATGCGCTCTGGCACACGACGTTGGCAGTGGCCTCGCCTGCCGGGCAGCTTTCATGGTTCTGGCTGCACATTGGCATCGGCCTGTGCTGCACAGCTGGCGCAAGGTCGCTCACTCGAAGGAGCGCTCGACGAAGCACAGCATTACGTGGCGCGCTGTTTGCAAAATGCGTGGCAGGCTGGCAAAGGCCAACTGATTCCTGATCGCCGTGGCTAACGCACGCATCCGAGGCCTATACGCGATTACGGATCCGCAACTGATCGGAGGGGAGCGACTGCTGCCCGCGTGCGAGCAAGCGCTGCGCGGCGGCGCTCGCATTCTCCAATACCGCGACAAAAACGCCGCCCGTGCTGAATTAATCGAAAACGGTCGCGCGCTGAAACTATTGTGTCAGCGCTACGGCGCCCTGCTACTGATCAATGATGATTCGACCCTGGCGGCAGAAATCGAAGCCGACGGCGTGCATATTGGCCAAACGGACGGCGACATCGCCCGCGCGCGGGAGCATTTAGGTGATCACGCCATTATCGGTGTCACCTGCCACGGCGACGTGCAACTCGCCCAACGCGCCATCGAACAAGGCGCTGACTACGTCGCATTTGGACGATTCTTTGCGTCACACACCAAGCCCCACGCACCCGCCGCAGACATAAAGGTACTTAGCGAACCGCTTTTCCACAGCAACCGCATGGTTGCTAAGGTGGCAATCGGCGGCGTGACCCCCGATAATGCCCCGCAACTAGTCCGCGCCGGTGCGTCCGCATTGGCGGTTATCCATGCCCTCTTTGCCAGTGACGATATCGAGGCCACGGCGCGGCGTTTCGCCAGACTGTTCCCGGAGGACTGATGGGCCGTAAGACTTCTTCAAAACTTTTTAAGTTAGCGCAGCAAAATATTCCCGGCGGCGTGAACTCACCCGTGCGCGCTTTTCGTGGCGTCGGCGGCGAGCCTGTTTTTATTCATCGTGGCGAAGGTCCATACCTTTTTGATGAAGACGATAATCGCTACATCGACTATATCGGCTCGTGGGGCCCATTAATTCTAGGTCACTGCGACAGCGACGTTATCGAAGCCGTGCAAAAAACCATTCACGATGGATTAAGTTTCGGCGCACCAACCCGCATCGAAGTATCCATGGCAAACAAAGTGTGCGAGCTAATGCCCTCCATCGACATGGTGCGCATGGTTAGCTCCGGCACAGAAGCCACCATGAGTGCCATTCGTTTAGCTCGAGGTTATACCGGCCGCGATAAAATCATTAAGTTCGAAGGTTGCTACCACGGCCACGCCGACAGCTTGCTCGTCAAAGCAGGTTCCGGCGCGCTAACGTTGGGCGTGCCGTCATCACCAGGCGTACCTGCATCCGTGGCGGAACACACCATCACCTTGGACTACAACAACGCGGCACAAGTTGAACAAACATTTGCCGAAATCGGCGACCAAATCGCCTGCATTATTGTTGAGCCAGTCGCCGGTAATATGAATTGCATTCCGCCAGTCAGCGGCTTTTTAGAATGCTTGCGCAAATGCTGCGACGAACACGGCGCAGTATTAATTTTTGATGAAGTGATGACCGGCTTTCGCGTCGCACTGGGCGGCGCCCAAAGCGTTTATAACGTCACCCCTGATTTAACTACGCTTGGCAAAATTATCGGTGGCGGCATGCCCGTCGGCGCCTTCGGCGGCAAACGGGAAATCATGGAGCACTTAGCCCCGCTCGGGCCCGTGTACCAAGCTGGCACACTTTCCGGTAATCCTGTGGCGATGGCCGCCGGTCTTGCCACGCTAAATAAAATTAGCGCCGAGGGGTTCTACGACACCCTCACCACGCGCACCACCAAACTCGTCGACGGCCTTGCGGCGATAGCGCGCGAATCTGGCATTGCGTTTACCACCAATCAGGTGGGACCAATGTTCGGATTATTCTTTACTGACCAAACCCAAGTGAAAAGCTTCGAGCAGGTCATGCAGTGCGATACTGAAAAATTCAATCGCTTTTTCCATGCCATGCTCGACCGCGGGGTTTATCTAGCGCCCAGCGCATTTGAGGCGGGGTTTGTTTCAATTGCACATACCGACGAAACCATTGAGGCAACGCTAGTTGCCGCCCACGCTGCTTTCGCCGCCATTTAAGGAACTACGTTTTAAAAGAGGTGTTCTTCAGCAGCACCTCTTTTTTCCTCAAAGTCTGCTTTCTGGAATATGAATGGTTTCTTTGATGTGCTTAAGCCCCGCCACAATCGTGAACGTCATAATCACCAACAAAGACCACGAACTCCACTTTCCTACATGCACTGCAGCCCAAGCACCCAATTGATTCGGATAGGCCCAAACACCGAAAAACGTACTGATGTTTTCTGCCAGCCAGATAAAAAAACCAATTAAGAGAAATGCTAATAACAGAGGCATACGACGCTCTCTATCCAACGGGCGGAAGACGACTGTAGTACGCGCATACAAACCGAGCGCGCAAGCGCCAACATACCAACGATAATCACCGATATAGTGATGCGTGAAGAAGTTCAGATATATAAGTGCAGCAATCAATGACGCCATCCAGTATGGCGGATGATGCTCGACGCGCAGATCAAGAATCCGCCAAGCCTGAATAATATAGCTACCGACCGCCGCGTACATGAACCCCGAGAACAGCGGCACACCCAGCACCTTAGTGTACGCAAAGTCAGGATAACTCCACGAACCAATCGCGCTGGAGGTTTTGAACAACTCTAGACAGAAGCCAACAATATGAAATAGACAAATAGCCTTTAACTCATCCCGTGTCTCAAGCCCGAAGTAAAGCATGGCGCCCTGGATAATCAAGGCTATCAGCAGCAAGACATCATAGCGGGGAACCCCCAAAATACCTTCTCGAGGAATGACAAATAACACTACGAAGAACAGCCCTGCGAACAAACAGGCGCGGGCCTCTTTCAATCCGAAGAACCAAAACTCAACGACGAAGCGCCGCCAGCCTGTCAGATCATTTCGATAACGAGGCGCCAGTAAATAGGCATCTAGCGCTGCAAGCATTTTTAATTTCTCTTAACTGTGTTGTTAACGCCGTGACCATAGCATTTCTGCTTCACGACGGGCGCGCTCTGCGCCTTCTTCATCGCCTTGGCGTTGCCGCGATGTGGCGACGAGCTGCCACAACACAGACTGATATGATGGATCATTCGGCGCATAACGTAGTGCTTTACGTGCCAAGCCTTCCGCGGCGGAGGCATCTCCTTGGCGCAGGCGAAGCTCTGCTAATTCTCGGTACAGCCATGACGAATCCGGCACTACATTTAATGCACGTTCAAAGTAACGGCTCGCCGCCGGCAAATCATTCTTCTCCCGAGCCTGTACGCCACTTTGCCACAGCCACTCGGCAGGCGAGTCCCGCAAGGGATCCGCGCTAGGCATATCGAACGCAGGCGCCTCTGCCGTACGTGTCGCACACCCCGCAATAAAAATCAAAACTGCAATTAATCGAACCAGCCTTTCAGCCATTTCATCATTCCTTTGGGGGCGCCCTGCACTTTACCGCAAGCGGTTGCTTGCTCTGGCAGTGACACATCTAGCATCGGATATTGTCGTGCGCCGGGGCATCCAGAGGCACTAGCGCGCTCACCGTCGGCATCCATCCACACCATCTTAACGGTGGGAGGCGGCGTTAAATTTAACGGGCGCTGGGGAATGGAACGCATTATCTCCGTCCATACCGGCAAAGGACCACTCGATCCCGACAAACCCGTGGAGCTGTTGTCATCACGTCCCATCCAGACGACGGCCAAATGACTGCCACTGAACCCCGCGAACCACGCATCACGATAGCCATCACTGGTGCCGGTTTTGCCCGCCACCACTAAATCCTTTGGCAAGACGTTGTAGGCATACTTACCCGTGCCCTGAACCACTACCTGCCGCAGCGACCACTGCAATAAATACATTAAATCTTCATCAATGACCGCCTGCGGGCTAACCGGGTAACGCGCCAACGGTAAACCATCTTTATCCAACACATCGGTAATCGCGCGCAGCGGTGTTCGGTAGCCGCCAGTGGCGATAGTTTGATACATCACCGCCGTTTCAAATGGGCTTAAATTTAACGAACCAAGAAAAATACTCGGGTACGGCGGAATTTCACTTTGCACGCCCAGGGCATGAAACGTTTTAATAATCGAGCGCAAACCAACATCTAAACCTAACCGCGCGATGGCTTGATTTCTCGAGGCAGACAGCGCATCTAGAATTGGCATTGCGCCATGGGATTCGCCGTCATAGTTCTGCGGAACCCAGCGCTGCCCGTCTTCCATTAAGACTTCAACCGGACCATCTTCCACGCGCGTCGCCAGGGTATATTTCTTTGCCTGTTGCAACGCCGCCAGCACCACGGCGGGTTTTGCTAATGACCCGATGGGACGTATCGCATCGAGCGCCCGATTAAACCCTGCGCTCCTCGGAACTTTGTCTCCCACAACGGCAAGCACGTCACCCTGATTGGGCGAGGTAATCACCACTGCGCCATTCACCCCTTCTCGACTTTTCAAGAAGTTCGCTAATGCAGCCTCCGCTGCCAGCTGGGCAGGCACATCCAACGTCGAATGAATATGCAAACCTTCCGACGACAAAATATTTGCCGGATAATCTCGGCTTAACTGACGCCGAACCAAATCAATAAATGCGGGAAATGCATATAGCGCTGCGCTGCCTTGCGGCACCACGTCTAACGGTTTCGATTGGTATTTTTTTAACTCAGCTTGCGTAATAATTTTTTGATCGAACGCAGCCAGCAATACGGTGTCTCGTCGTTGCTTACTTCGCGCAGGGTGACGGCGCGGATCGTAGTAGCTTGGCCCCTTTAATAGACCAACCAATAACGCGTACTGATGCGCATCCAGCTCACCCAATGGACGCCCAAAATAATATTGCGCACCCAACCCCATGCCGTGAATAGCCCGCGCACCATCTTGGCCGAGATACACTTCGTTTAAATAGGCTTCGATGATTTTCTCTTTGCTGTAGTGCAGCTCCAACAGCAACGCCATGGGCAGCTCAACCAATTTACGACTTAATGTCCGTTCGCGACTGAGCCAAAAGTTTTTCACCAACTGCTGCGTTAATGTGCTGCCGCCTTGTTGCAAACCACCAGCGCGTACATTGGCAAGCATGGCCCGCATGAGCCCACGAACAGACACGCCGTGATGCTCGTAAAAAGATCGGTCCTCCACCGCCAACAACATTTTTTCCAATTGTGGAGGAATGTCTTTTCCACGCACCAATACACGGTCTTCTTCATGACCAGGATGAATGCTGCCAATTTGAACCGGTTCTAGCCGCGCCACTTCAATATTCTTGCCCGCGCCATCAGTTAATCGACGCACACCCCGCGCATCCATGTTGACGCGCAGCAAGCGCGATTTTTCTCCGCCGTCACTGTCAGCAAAACCACGGGTAAACATAAGAATGGAGTCGCCGCTCACCGAAAAGGACCCTGGTGACTTTGCGCCGGGATCTTTGCGGTAACGCATTAAGTCGAGCATGCGCAGCAGATGGGCTTTATCTAATTCGCGGCCCGCATACAGTTCCACAGGGCGGGAATACACGCGCGCGGGCAACTGCCATTGGTGGGTATCAAAGCGCTGCCGCACAAGGGCGTCTAGCCAGATCAAGCCAACACCGCCAAGCAGCACCAGTACTAGGCTCAGCTTGCCAACAAAGGCCCACGACCACCAACGACGAGACGTCACCGGCTTTTTCGCAGTGGACTTCTTCGCGGGGCCTTTTTTTCCCGACGTGGGCTTTTTCGGCGACTTGCGGTTTGATGTTTTCTTCGCCGCCGCCTTTTTAGCAGGCGCCGACTTTTTTTGATTCGATTTAGACATGGGGGGCAAGTATAGCCTCAGCCGCTGGCAAAAGTGGGCCGATCTTGAGCAATTCGGCAGATGATATTTTTCCAAGCATTTGGCAACTGACCCCCCTATCACCATAATGTTCCACTTTCGCAGTCAGTGGATTCCAATTATGCAAAAGCGTTATCACCTTTATGCCATCGGCAATGCCTTGGTGGACACGGAAATCGAAGTGAGCGATGACTTCCTCGCTAGCATGGACATTGGCAAAGGCATGATGACGCTAGTCGATGAAGACAGGCAGCATACATTGGTGAAGGCACTAGCCCAAGAAGCCAATCAACACAAACGCGCCAGCGGTGGCAGCGCCTGTAACACCGTGGTTGCCGCTCAATATTTCGGCGCCAAGACCTATTACGCGTGCAAAGTTGCCGACGACGAAACAGGAGCTTTTTTCGTTAATGATCTTAGCGCCGCCGGGGTCGACACCAATATGCACTCAACGCGCCCCGACGGCATCTCTGGAAAATGCCTAGTAATGGTGACTCCGGACGCCGAGCGCACCATGAACACCTTCCTGGGTATTTCTGAAACCGTTTCAGTCGACGAGCTCGACGAAGACGCCATTCGAGCGTCCGAATACGTCTATTTAGAAGGCTATTTGGTGACATCAGAAACCGGACGCGCAGCAACCATCCGTTTGCGCGAATTAGCCGAGGCCGCCGGCGTGCGCACAGCACTGACCTTTTCTGATCCGGCCATGGCGAAATTCTTCCGCGATGGTCTCGCTGAAATGATGGGCGAAGGTGTCGATCTTTTGTTCTGCAACGAAGAAGAAGCGTTGCTATTCACCGGCAAAGACAACCTAGACGATGCCGTTGAAGTCCTCATGGGGCAATGCCGCAGCTTAGTGATAACCCTAGGCGCAAAGGGCGCGCTCTTGTGGGACGGTGAAGCCATGCAACAGGTTGAACCGGTCACGGTAAAAGCCGTCGACACCAATGGTGCCGGCGATATGTTTGCCGGTGCGTTTATCTACGGCATCACTCACGGCTACTCGTTTGCCGACGCGGGCAAATTAGCCAGCGCCGCCAGCGCCAAAGTCGTTAGCGACTTTGGCCCACGCCTGCAGCCCGAAGAACATGCTTCCATTCGCCAAAAAGTGCTTGGAAAGTAGCCTTTTAGGAAGCACCCATTTAGGAAGTAAGAATGCATTTTCTCTGCAAAGTAAATGAAATAGACGAAGATCAAGCGCGCGGATTCGATTTCGACGGAAAGTCCGTTGTGCTCGTTAAGAAAGATGGCGCGCTGCACACCTTTGTAAATTGGTGTCCGCATCTTGGTATTGAATTAAACTTCATGCCGGATCAATTTCTCGACGGCGATAACGCGTTCATTATGTGCGCCAACCACGGCGCGCTATTCGAGATTGATACAGGCCACTGTGTCTCCGGCCCGTGCGGCGGTGACGCCTTGATAAAAGTCGAACATGAAATACGTGCAGACGAAATATGGGCAGGGCCCATCCCGGACGCAACGCAGTAAATATCAATACTCAATGCATCCCTAAAAAACGCCAGACTTTCTGGCGTTTTTTACATCAGACGTACGCGCCCGATCACAATCGCACCGGCACCTCATTGGCCAACACAAATTCATCTTCGCTGATATGCGTTTTCCACGCCATAATACGCACCCCTGCCTGAGCAGCCTGACGCAACAACTCACCGTATCGCGCGTCAATGTCGTCTGCCGGCCGCACACTTTTCGCACCGGTGTGCTGCACGCAAAAAAACAACACCGCTTTGTGGCCATCGCGCACCACCTGCATCAACGTTTGCAAATGCTTTTGGCCGCGCTCCGTCACGGAATCAGGAAAGGCTATAACGCCATCATCTTTATCTTCAGGCCCTGGGCCAAGGGTGACGTTTTTCACTTCGACATACGTCACCTGATCTGCGCCGTAAAGCGCCATATCAAAGCGACTATCCGTAAACGTGACTTCACGTTTTAATTGTTTGAATTTCTTCAGCCCTACTATTTTTTTCTGCTCAATGGCTTCTGCCACCAACGAATTTGTTCGAGTGGTATTCACACCCGCCCAATACCCATGCGCTACTTGCACCGCCTCTAACGTATGTCGATACTTGCGCGCCGGATTGCCACTGTCGGAATATAAAACGCGCGCGCCGGACGGCGCGCAATTTTTCATTGAGCCCGTATTGGGGCAATGAATGGTCATTTCCGTGCCATCAGCCGTACGCACATCGGCAAGAAAACGTTTATAACGGCGTAGCAAAGTGGCCTGCTGCAATGGTGGGTCAAACTTCATAAACGCCGTCCAAAAAATAGAATTACTTTAGGCCTGAATAAAACTTTTCAAACGCGCGACGGCGTCCTTCAATTTCTCGACATTAGCCGTATAAGCAAGTCGAACATATTGATGTGGCCCATGCTGTGGACCGAAATCTTTACCCGGTGTTAACGCGAGCTTTTTCTCTTCAAGCAAACGCAAACACCAGTCGTAGCTATTACCGGTGAGCGCGCTCACATCAAGATATAAATAGAACGCGCCGCGAGGGTCTCCAACAATATGGATGCCCAATTCTGGCAAAGCCTGTAGCAGATAATCTCGTCGCTGCTGCAACGCTACGCGACGGCGTTCAAGTTCGGACAATGTTTCCGGTGTAAAGGCAGCCAACGCCGCATGTTGCGACGGCGTCGGCGCGGCAAGAAAAAAGTTCTGTGCCATACGCTCTAGCGACGGCATTAACGATTCCGGCGCCACAAGCCACCCCAAGCGCCAACCGGTCATACCAAAAAACTTACTGAAGCTATTTATGATAATTGCTTGCGGCGCGACTTCTAACGCGCAATGCACAGCTTCGTCATAGACCAACCCCTGATAGATCTCATCCATGATCAAGGCGCCGCCCTTTGCACTCACCTGCTCCGCCACCTCGCGCACCGTTTGCGCAGACATCACCGAACCGGTGGGGTTATCCGGCGAGGCGAGCAACGCGGCAACGGTATTCGACTGCCAATGGCGCGCAATAGCATCCGCATCGATGTGCATAGAGGTGGGCGACAACGGGACCGGCTGAGCAATACCGTTGACGAGTTCGAGAAAATGTCGGTTGCACGGGTAGCCCGGATCCGTCACCAATACCCCATCGCCAGGATCAACCAATGCAGCGAGAACCAATTGCAGCGCGCCTGACGCCCCCGGAGTGATCAAAATTCGTTCAGCGGAAACGGTTATGCCAAAGCGCGTTTGATACCAATTGGCAACAGCATGACGCAATGCAGGGATGCCCGCAGCGGGGCTGTAGCGCGTCAATCCGGCCGCCAGCGCTTGCTGTCCCGCTTCTATAATTGGGGCAGGCGTGGGGAAGTCTGGCTCGCCCACCTCAAGGTGGATCACATCATGTCCTGCTGCTTCCAAAGCGTGCGCGCGCTCAAGCAATGCCATGACATGAAAGGGCGCAATACTTTCTGTACGTCGCGCTGGTCGGATTGTTATCTGTTTCACTGGCAAATTCCTATCGGCTTTCTATAATGCGCCCCGGTTTTCCAAGGGTGACAAGGCCCCTCCGCTGGGGGTATTGTCTGTTGCTTGATTTCGACCGCCGGGGCACTTTCGGCGCAGAACCAAATAGCGAGCAGCATATGTTAAGGGAGTTGTTCAGAATGGCTACTGGAAAGAAAAACAAAGCACCAGCTAAAAAAGCCGCCAGCAAGACTGCCACTGCGAAGAAAAAACCCGCAGCCGCTAAGGCCAGCGCGAAACCTGCTGCAAAAAACGCAACTCCTAAAAAGGCCGCTGCAAAGAAAGCTGCGCCTAAGGCTGCCCCAAAGAAAGCCGCTGCGAAAAAAGCCGCACCTAAGAAAGCTGCTACTAAAGCTGTGGCAAAGAAGGCTCCTGCTAAAAAGGCAGCGCCATCTAAGGCCGCACCCAAAAAGACAGCTAGCGTGTCAGCGGCGAAAAAACCCGCTGCGAAGAAGGCTGTAGCAAAAAAAGCACCCGCCAAGAAGGTCGTCGCTAAAAAAGCGGCCGCACCTAAAGCTGCTGCAACCAAAGCACCTGCCAAAAAAGCGCCCACCAAAACTGCCGCGCCAAAGGCCTCTGCTAAACCCGCAGCGAAAGCACCCAATAAGAAAGCCGTAGCCAAACCGGCTGCGGCGAAGGCGTCACCAACGAAATCGGCGCCCGCAACTAAACCCGCAGCGAAGAAATCCGCTGCGGCGGCTCCGGCCAAACAGAGCAAAAAGGACCGCCTCAAATATAAGGAACCGGTAAAAGCAGCACTGCCTGCCAAACCGAAGGCGCCTGTAAATCCGGTTTTAGCTGCGGGGAACGCAACCTCAGTACAGGTACAACAGAAAGTGAAAAGAGAACTCCGTGATATTCCGGCACCGAAGCCGGGCTCCACTGTGCATGGCTTTACTCCGTATATGCCTGCCAAGGGAGAGGAATATATGAATGAAACGCAGCGCGAGCACTTCCGCAAAATTCTGCTGGCATGGCGCCAGGATTTAATGGAAGAAGCGGACCGCACTGTGCATCACTTGCAAGACGAAGCCGCAAACCTTCCTGATCCAAACGACCGCGCCACGCAAGAAGAAGAGTTTGCGTTAGAGCTGCGTGCTCGTGATCGTGAACGTAAATTGCTTAAGAAGATTGAAAAAGCGATGGATATGATCGACAAAGATGACTACGGCTTCTGTGAAGCCTGTGGCATCGAAATCGGTATTCGTCGCCTAGAAGCACGCCCTACTGCAGAGCTTTGCATCGACTGCAAAGAACTCGCAGAGATTAAAGAGAAACAATTGGCGAGCTAATTGCGTCTCGTTGAAAGAACAACTGGGCGCAAGACACTTGATTGCGCCAACAAAAACGCCGGGCTTGCTCGGCGTTTTTGTTATGCTTAATCCATGACTAACACACCCCATCCCTATCGTGGTCGATTCGCTCCAACGCCTTCTGGGCCGTTGCACTTCGGCTCACTGGTTGCCGCGCTTGCAAGCTGGCTGGATGCTCGCTGCGTAAACGGGCAATGGTTTGTGCGTATTGACGACATTGATCCACCGCGAGAAATCCCCGGTGCGGCGGACACAATTTTGCGCCAATTGGACGCCTTCGGATTGCACTGGGACGGCGGCGTGCGCTACCAAAGTTTGCGCCACGACGCCTATGCTGATGCCATTCGCACGCTACTCAACCACTCCGACGCATTTTATTGCGCGCTATCTCGCGCAGATCTAGAAGCATTAGGCAATCAACACCCTGGCACCAGCGTAGCCGTTCAAGACGGCCTCAACGCGGCGGTGCGTCTACGCGTTGCCAACGGCGACATCTGTTTTGATGATCGCTGGCAAGGACGCACTTGCTACAACTTGCACACAACTGGAGGCGCGTTCGTTATTCAGCGCCGCGACGGGCTGTACGCCTACCAACTCGCCTGCGCGCTCGATGATGCGGATGACAACATTAGCCATGTAGTGCGAGGCATCGATTTAATCGACTCCACGCCTCGACAACTGACCGTGCTCAAAGCGCTACAGCGCCAAGCACCCGCCTATGCGCACCTGCCCGTGGTCACGGATGCACAGGGCATGAAGCTCGCCAAATCCAATAACGCCCTGTCATTAGAGACCAACAATGCTGCCGCGCAACTTGGTATGGCGCTGCATTGGCTCGGTGGGCCGCTAATACACGGCAGCATCAACGACATCCTCGATGTCGCAAAGCAATGGTGGCCGACAGGCGCAAAGGCCCTGCGCAATATGGAAGCTGGCCCCGCGCCCGCGCTGTCTCTAACATAGAGCCACACTTAAGGTTTCCGGAGTGCCCAGCGGCGCATGTATACAGACCGGCTTTTAATCATTTTTATTCTTGGCACCTACCTGCTGTCACCGGCGATTATTCAATGGTGGAGCGACGGCGGCCAGTCGTGGTTCCGACCCTTTATGGTTTGGCTGGCACTGATCGGCCTGAGCTACTGGATTGCGCGAAGCAGGGATTTCGATGGGCTTTAGTTTTTATCAGCTTTTCGCCGTCGCGCTGGGCTACTTACTTCTTCTTTTCTTCGTTGCGTGGATTACCGATCGAGGCTTGCTTCCTGCGCGCCTCGTGCGCCATCCCGCCATTTATGTGTTGTCGCTCGGGGTTTATTGTAGCGCTTGGGCCATTTACGGTGCGGTGGGTTATGCGCACCTGTATGGCTACAACTACATGGCCTACTTCCTCGGAATTTCCGGCGCGTTTTTGCTGGCGCCGATCTTGCTTGCGCCTATTTTGCGGCTAACGACGACCTATCAATTAAGCTCTCTCGCTGATTTATTTGCCTTTCGTTTTCGCAGCCGCTCCGCCGGTGCGTTAACCACCATCATCATGATTGCCTGCATGCTGCCATTGCTGTCACTGCAAATTAAAGCGGTCGCCGAATCCATTGAAATTTTGAGCGGCGGCAACGAACCAATTAATGTGGCCGGTTGGTTTTGCATGCTGATCACACTGTTTGCCATTTTATTTGGTGCCCGCCACGCCACCGCCCGAGAAAAACATGAAGGGTTAGTGGTCGCCATTGCGGTGGAATCGTTAATTAAAGTTGTCGCCTTTGCCGCCGTTGCACTGATTGGATTATTTGGTGTGTTCGACGGACCTGACGGCCTCAACACGTGGCTGAACGACCACCCCGAAATGCTCGCGCGCCTGTACTTCCCATTACAAGATGGCTCTTGGCATTCACTGGTTATGGCGTTTTTCGTGTCCGCCGTGGTAATGCCGCACATGTTTCATATGGCCTTCACTGAGAACCTAAACCCCCGCGCACTAATTACCGCGAGCTGGGGCGTGCCGCTATTATTCTTGGTGATGGCGATCAGCGTGCCGTTGGTGTTGTGGGCGTCGCTAAAAGTACAAGTCACCACACCTGCAGATTATTTCTCACTTGGCCTTACTCAGCATATTGGCGGTCACGCCTCCCTGCTCGCCTATATTGCAGGCCTCGCTGGCGCTAGCGGCATGCTCATTGTGGCGACCTTGGCACTGTCGAGCATGGCACTTAATCACCTCGTGCTGCCATTACGCCCAGTGCAGCACACAGAAGACTTATATCGCTGGTTGCTTTGGGCTCGCCGCATCCTAATCGCATCCATGCTACTGCTGGCATACTTGTTTTACGTGTGGAGCGGGCACCGCCATAGCCTCACCGAACTAGGCGTGCTGTCTTTTGTTGCCACCCTGCAATTTGTGCCTGGATTAATCGGCACCCTGTTTTGGCCGGGCGCCAATCGCAAAGGGTTGTTCACCGGTTTAATGACCGGCTTTATCGTGTGGCTCTTTGTCCTCGTTTTGCCAATGCTGATGCCGAGCTGGCAGATTCCATTGGCGCAAGAACTTCTTGGCGTTCGTTTTATTGAACCCGCCGAACAATGGCAAACCATCGCCATGTTTTCTGTCGCCGCCAACGGATTTTTGTTCGCCATTGTGTCCATGATAACCAGTACCACCCCCGCCGAACGGAACGCAGCAGAAGCCTGCGCGGTGGACAGCTTGCGCCGTCCATATCGCTGGGAGCTTGAGGCGAATAGCGTTGAAGATTTTATTGGGTCCCTCGCTAATCCGCTTGGCGCATCGACCGCGGAACGCGAAGTAGAACTGGCGCTGCGTGATTTAAATGTCTCGCGCAATGAAACGCGGCCCTATGCGCTGCGGCGTTTACGCGATCAACTCGAAACAAACTTATCCGGCTTACTGGGCCCTTCGGTCTCGCACCAGCTGGTTGATGATTACTTACCCTATAAGCCGCACGACGAATCAGAAACCAGCGAAGATATTCAATTTATCGAATCCCGTTTAGAGCTGTATCGCAATAGACTTTCCGGCTTGGCGGCAGAACTTGATAGCTTACGCCGGTTCCATAGGCAAACTCTGCTTGAGTTGCCCATGGGCGTTATTTCACTCGGCTCCGACGGCGAAATCATTGGTTGGAATCTGGCCATGGAGCAACTGACCCATATCAGTGGCCGCCGCATGATTGGCTCACGGTTATCCAATTTGCCTCAACCATGGCGACAACTCTTAATGGAGTTTGCGCTCGGCGATGTGGTGAGAATGCCGCAGCAAACATTAGAAATTAATCATCAAACCCAATGGTTAAGTCTGCATAAATCACGCGTCCACGGCCCCACACCGGGCGAACGGGATGGCGGTCAGGTCATCGTTGTCGAAGACGTCACCGACGTCCGCTCACTTGAGTCGCGCCTGGCACACAATGAACGCCTCGCTTCAATTGGCCGACTCGCCGCCGGTGTTGCCCACGAGATCGGCAACCCGGTTACTGCTATCGCCTGCCTAACGCAAAACTTAGACCTCAGCGATCACGACGATGACGTGCGCGAATCGAGCCAGCAAATTTTGGAACAAACGCGCCGCATCTCGCGCATTGTTGAATCGTTGGTCACCTTCAGCCACTCCGGCGGTTTACCCGCGCAAAGCCATTTACCGGTACGCATGCACGACGTCATTGAGGAAGCCAAGGCGCTGATCCGTCTTGACCCAGATCGTAGGCATCTGCCGATCGTCAATGAATGTCCAGACACCCTGACCGCCAACGGTGACCCACAGCGGCTACTTCAGGTATTTGTTAACCTGCTCTCCAACGCTGCTGACGCCAATCCAGACCGACAGCCGGTCACGATACGCGGCAGCCTGCAGGAACAAGAGGTGACACTCGAAGTCGAAGATCACGGTCAAGGTATACCCGTTGAATTACGCGAAACCCTGTTTGAACCGTTTGTAACCAGCAAGGCACCGGGCAGAGGCACAGGCCTTGGCTTAGCGCTGGTGTACAGTATTATTGAAGATCACGGTGGGAGTATTCGTGTGGAAAGCCCTGTTGCCGATGGCCAAGGCACCCGTTTCACGATTACATTACCTGCTTATGTGGAGGCAGTTGCGGAGCAGTCATGAGCCACATCCTGATAGTCGAAGATGAACCCGTTATTCGCGGCGCGTTACGCAAGCTGCTGGAACGTCACGACCATAATGTTGTAGAAGCTGAATCTGTCGAGCAGGCCTGCGAACAATCTCTTCCTGATTTCGATTTAGTGATCAGCGATTTGCGCCTGCCAGGCGCCCATGGCACCGACCTCATCACCTCGGCGAGCCCCACTCCTGTTTTAATCATGACCAGTTACGCCAGCCTGCGCTCCGCCGTGGACGCCATGAAACTTGGCGCGGTGGACTATATCGCCAAGCCATTTGACCACGATGAAATGGTTGCCGCAGTAGACCGTATCCTTACGCAAAAACTGGCACCTCGCGCCGCCGCCCATTCAGGCAAGCGCACTGCCAGCGCTGAACAAAAAGCCCAAGCCATCATCGGCGAAAGCGAGCCTATGCAAGCGTTACAGCGCCGCATGGAGCGCGTTGCGGTGAGCGACAGCACCGTATTAATTACCGGTGAATCAGGCACTGGCAAAGAGTTGATTGCGCAAATGCTACACACCCAAGGCTCACGCCACCGCGGCCCCTTTATCTCTGTAAATTGTGCAGCCTTGCCTGCAGACCAAATAGAGTCTGAAATTTTTGGCCACGAAAAAGGCGCCTTTGCCGCTGCACAGGCAACCCACCGTGGACTCGCCGAATCGGCACACGGCGGCTGTCTGTTCTTAGAAGATATTGATGAAATGCCAATGGAAGCACAGGGCCGGCTGTTACGCCTGCTGCAGGATCAGGAAGTCCGACGCATTGGCAGCGTCGAGCCGCGAAAAGTGGACGTGCGTTTGGTGGCCACCAGCCACCGAGATTTAGCCAAGCAGGTGCGCGACGGCCGCTTCCGCGAAGACCTCTATTACCGCCTCAACGTCCTTGAGCTAAAAGTGCCGCCATTACGCGACCGCCAGCAAGACATTGAAGCGCTCGCCAGCCATTTTCTTGAGAACACCTGTGCACGCTTAGGCTTTGGCGAACTGCATTTCAGCGAAGACGCCGTGTTTGCCATGACCCACTATTATTGGCCGGGCAACGTCCGCGAACTCAGCAATGTGATTGAACGCGCCGTGATCATGAGCGAAAAAGAAGAAATCACCGCCGAAGAGCTCGACATTGATCCCGGTGAAAACCGCGGTTTTCAGGACCCTTCAGAAGAGCTTTCGCTAGAGGATTATTTCGCACGCTTTGTTTTGGAAAACCAAGACCACATGACCGAAACCGAATTGGCGCGCAAACTAGGCATCAGCCGAAAGTGTCTGTGGGAGCGTCGTCAGAGATTGAGCATACCGCGCAAGAAAGGAAGTGCTGTCGGCTAACAACATAGGCAAGGGGTAACAAGTGTTACCGTCCTACACAGGTTTGTTACATTACTGCAATAAACACATGTCCGGAAAATCAACAATATTCATAACCCGTTGATTCAAAAGACTTTCACGTAATCTTGCAAAGCACCCGTCAAATCATCAATATGATCACCACACCGGATAACTAATAACAAAAACGCGGTGATGATTAGGCTCACGGCCACAAAAAATAAAAATAGGCTGTTGAAATAATAATAACAATTTTACGAGCCAATGCAGTGCAACGTTATGCTTTCCCCTTACCGGGATTTCATAACAGGCAAATAAGAACAGACAAACAATAATAACAATAGAATCAGCGCAATGGGGACCACAGCGGAGCTGTGGTCCCATTTTCATTTCTGGGCCTTTGGAATTCGTGGCATCTAAACCAGCATCCCAACAAATTTTCCTCCAGCCGAATCAGCAAACCGATAACCTCTCAACAGGCGAATACCGCAAAACTCTCTACTGCATGCTACACATTCAGCGCACTGGCCGTGCTAACATGCCCGACTTTGAAAAACTGGAATAGTGAAAACGCATGTCTGGCAAGTTGTCCGCATTTGTGACTCGAATCTTCGGGAAGAGTTCCACCAGTTTACCGGTGCCGGATATCCATACCCGCGAACACCACGAAATTTCTCGCAAGCAACTTAGCCGTGCGGCGCTCGATGTGCTCTACGGTCTGCACAAAGGCGGCTTCGACGCCTATCTGGTTGGCGGCTGTTTGCGCGATATCCTCACCGGCTACACGCCGAAAGATTTTGACGTTGTCACCAATGCTACGCCCGAAGAAGCTAAACCGCTCTTTCGCCGCAGTCGCATTATCGGCCGTCGCTTTCGCTTAGTGCATGTAATGTTCGGTCGCGAGACCATCGAAGTATCCACCTTCCGCGCGCTCACCAGTGATCATGCCGATGACGATCATTCGCAAAGTGACGGTGGATTAATTCTTCGCGACAACGTTTACGGCAGCATTGAAGAAGATGCACTGCGTCGTGACTTCACCATCAATGCGCTCTACTACAATATTGCTGATTTCGCATTGTATGACTTTGTTGGCAGCCTCAAAGATATAGAGCGCAAATTAATTCGTTTAATCGGTGACCCAGAACAACGCTACCGCGAAGATCCTGTGCGCATGTTGCGCGCGGCACGCTTCGCCGCAAAATTAAATTTCGAACTTGAGGCGTCAACGGAAAAGCCCATTCGCCCGCTTGCGACGTTGTTATATCAAGTACCCGCCGCACGCCTATTCGATGAAGTTTTAAAGTTATTCCTCACCGGCCACGCACTAAGCTCGGTGGCAGCGCTACAACGCTATAGCTTATTTGAAGTGCTATTTCCGGAAACCGGAAAACGCCTGCACGATGCGGAGCAGAAAAAAATCTGGCAGGCGTTGATTGAGCAGGCGGCACGCAACACCGACGTTCGCATTGCTAACGAGCGTCCCGTCACACCCGCTTTTTTGTATGCGGTACTGCTTTGGCCCGCCTTACATAAACGCCTGCAAAAGCATCTCGACAATGGCATGCCGTACGCCCCCGCCATGTCCAAAGCGTCCGGACAGGTGCTTAACGAACAAATCAAAGTCACCACCATCCCGAAACGCTTTTCTACGGTAATGCGCGAGATTTGGGATTTACAAGCCCGCCTCGATAGCCGCCACGGCCGCCGCGCAGAAGCACTCGTGGAGCACCCTCGCTTCCGTGCCGCATACGATTTCTTGTTACTACGCGAACAATCCGGCGAAATTGAGCCAGGACTCGGAGAATGGTGGACGCAGTACCAAGAGGCGGATAGCATCGGTAGAGACCAGTTGGTCCGCGATCTTGGTCAAGGAGCAAGCAGCGGCAAAAGACGCCGTCGGCGTCCGCGACGCCAGAACACGTAAAATGGTAAATGACTGCTTTATTGGATTAGGTAGTAACCTCGGCAACCCCGAAACACAATTACGTTTCGCTGTAGACCAACTTGCCGCCCTTTCTAGCACTCACATCCTTGACGTCTCTCCGCTGTTCCGCACCACCCCTGTTGGCCCACAGGATCAACCTGAATTCCTCAATGCCGCTGTGCATATTCAAACAACGTTATCCGCGCACGCATTACTCGCCGCCATCCAAGAAATAGAAAAAGCCGCTGGCCGCACCCCAACAAGACACTGGGGCGAAAGGATGTTGGACTTAGATATTTTGAGCTACGGCGACGACATTATTCACACCGCAGACCTGATTGTTCCGCACGCCCATATTGGTGAACGCGCTTTTGTATTGGTGCCTCTGCACGCCATCGCACCACATTTAGTGCTTGCAGATGGGCGCAGCATTGAAGCGCTATATCGCACCTGCAATAAAGACGGTGTCTGGTATCATAGCAAGGCAGACTGGAGACCCGCGCCTTGAATCCAAAGCTCGAACAATTAAGACAATCCGGAAAGTTACCGCATTTTATTGCTGTTGAAGGTGCCATCGGCGTCGGCAAAACGACTCTCGCGCGCAAACTCGCAGACACCTTCAATTACGAAACGCTTCTCGAACAAGCGGAAGAAAATCCTTTTCTCACGCGCTTTTACCAAGACCCAAAACGCTACGCCCTGCAAACACAATTATTTTTCCTGTTTCAGCGCGCGCAACAGCTGCGTGATATAAAGCAAGACAACTTGTTTGAAAATGTACGCGTCAGCGATTTTTTGATCGATAAGGACAAACTCTTCGCTGAAGTCACTCTCGACGAAGACGAGTACAAGCTTTACGCCAATGTTTATGAACATATGACGCTCGACGCGCCGCGGCCTGATTTAGTAATTTATTTGCAGGCACCTAGCAACGTGCTGCTACAACGCATTCAACGTCGTGGCGTGGCCAGCGAACAAGATATCAACGCAGAATATTTAGATCGGCTTAACGATGCCTATGCGCGGTTCTTTCATTTTTACGATGCCGCGCCACTGCTTATCGTCAATGCCAGCGATATTGATTTGGCCAACCGCGACGAGGACTACCAGCAACTGATCGACTATGCGCTGGACATCCGCTCAGGTCGGCACTACTTTAATCCGCGCCCGCTGGCCTAACCGCCAGCCCATTTCCGAACTCTGTGTCGCAGGAGGCCTCCATGGCTGTCACCCTTCGTACCCTGCAGCAATGCAAACTCGATGGAAAAAAATTCTCAGTGCTCACCGCTTACGATGCGACGTTCTCACATCAAATCAGCAGTGCCGGCATCGACGTCATGCTGATCGGTGATTCCCTCGGCATGGTGCTGCAAGGGCACGACAGCACACTGCCTGTGACCACCGCTGATATTGCCTATCACACCGCCGCAGTGGCCCGAGGCAACCAAGGCGCTTTGATCATGGCCGACCTGCCCTTCATGACCGCAGCCACTCCTGAGCGCGCACTAGATGCCGCACACACGTTAATGGCGGCTGGCGCCAACATGGTTAAGCTCGAGGGCGCCGGCTGGCTGGCCGACACCATCGGTATCCTTAAACGCAACGGCGTGCCCGTCTGTGCACACTTAGGTCTGACGCCACAAAGCGTCAATGCCTTCGGCGGCTACCGCGTGCAGGGTCGGGAAGCGGATGCCGCGAAGAAAATGATTGCAGACGCCAAAGCACTGGAAGCCGCCGGCGCGGATGTGCTGCTCCTAGAATGCGTGCCGCGCGCCGTTACCGCTGAGCTAGTGGCTGCGGTAGGCATCCCGGTTATCGGCATCGGTGCAGGCCCAGAATGCGACGGACAAGTGCTGGTAATGCATGACATGCTCGGCGTCACCGTCGGCAAAACCGCGCGCTTCGTGAAAAACTTTATGGACGGCCAAGACAACATTAATGCCGCGTTCAAAGCCTATGACGAGGCCGTAAAAAGCGGCAACTTCCCCGCTTCGGAACACTGCTTCTAACACGGCTTAGCCTGGGACGCCGCCTGCACGCCATCATCGCTTGCAGGCAAGCGATAACGGCCTCGACTAACACTCCAAAACCTCAACCTAGCCCCAAGCACCTGCTAACACCTCAAGTTATACAAGAGGCGACAAAAACATTAAGACATCCGATAATGCGCGCCCTGCTCGCTACCATCACCGCTGGAGATGTCTGACTATGCAAACCCTGCATACCATTGCTGAAGTCCGCCGGCAGGTGCGTGACTGGAAAATGCAAAACCTCAAAGTGGCGTTCGTGCCCACCATGGGCAACCTCCACGCTGGGCATATATCTCTGGTTACCGAAGCGCTTAAGCACGCCGATCGCGTCGTCGCGAGCATCTTCGTTAACCCCACCCAATTCGGCCCGAACGAAGACTTCGATAGCTATCCGCGCACCCTCGACAACGACTGCGCCCAGCTCGCCGAGGGCGGCTGCCACCTTGTGTTCGCGCCGTCCGTAGATGAGATGTACCCTGAGAGAAATGGCACCTGGGTTGACGTAGACGACCTCGGCGACACCCTATGTGGTGCCAGCCGACCTGGGCACTTTCGCGGCGTCACCACGGTGGTCAGCAAGCTGTTCAACATCGTCCAACCCGACGTCGCTTGCTTCGGCGAAAAGGACTTCCAACAACTGGCCGTATTGCGGCGCATGACCAAAGATCTCTTTTTTCCGATCGAAATTGTCGGCGTTCCGACCTGCCGAGAGGCCAGCGGCCTCGCCATGAGCTCCAGAAATGGATACCTTAGCGCCCCTGAAAAGCAGCTTGCTGCAGAAATTCACAAGGTTTTACAGGCACTGAAGGCAGAAATTATGGTCAAATCTGCTGACTTCAGATCGCTTGAGAGTAAGTATTCGCAAACCTTGGAGGCCAAAGGATTCAGGGTCGATTACTTACAAATCGCAGATGCTGACACGCTGTTACCGGCCACTTTGCCGAGCAGCCGCTTGGTTGTTGCCGTTGCGGCCAAACTCGGCGGCACGCGATTGATAGACAATGTCGTTTTGACGATTTGAGAGCGCCTTATTCTTAAGGCATACTGGCGCGCCATTTTCGGCACCGACGCCTGAGCGTTACTTAAGTAGTTCGTCGTATTGGTTCAGCACTTGAATCAACGTAGTACGGGCAGCTGAGAGAGGTATTACCTATGCAGTGCACAATGTTGAAAGCCAAACTGCACCAGGCCCGAGTGACACACGCGGAACTGGAATATGAAGGCTCCTGCGCTATCGATGGCAACTTGCTCGATATGGCGGGAATCTTGGAATATGAGCAAATCCAAATTTATAACGTCGATAATGGCGAGCGTTTCACCACCTATGCGATTCGCGCAGAGGAAGGGTCACGCATGATTTCTGTTAACGGCGCAGCCGCCCACAAAGCGAGCCCTGGTGATCGTCTGATCATCTGTGCCTACGCTGGCTACTCGTCTGCAGAGCTGATCAACTTCAAACCTCGTCTGGTGTACTTGGCCGACGGCAATGATGTGAAAGGCTCCAGCAATGCGATTCCGGTTCAGGTCGCCTGAATCTATAAACAGCGCAAATCTGTTTAATAAAACGCCGGTCTCACCGGCGTTTTTTGTTGCAGCTTTTTCTCACAACACCCTCACTTGCTCTTTACCTGCCGCAACGTTTGTTCAATAGTGACTCCCCCGAAAAAACAATTCGCCAACGCGGACTGCGTTGTGCTCGAAATCGAACTAGCCGTACATAAAAGGGAGATGCTATGTCCACCGTTAAGGTCTATCCGGTTCCCGAAGACTTCAAGCGCCAATCGCTCATGAACAAAGCCACTTATGATGCTTGGTATAAAGAGTCCATCGATTCACCCGCGCGTTTTTGGGGTGCTCGGGCCGAACAATTATTAACGTGGGACAAGCACTGGGACGAAGTGTGCGAGTGGGATTTCGCCGAAGGCCAAGCGAGCTGGTTTCGCGGCGGCAAACTGAACGTCACCACCAACTGCATTGACCGACATCTCGCCGACCGTGCCGATCAAACTGCGATTATTTGGGAAGGCGACGAACCCGACCAACAAAAGCACATCAGCTATCGTGAACTACACGAAGAAGTGTGCCGCCTTGCCAACGTACTCAAACAACGCGGCGTTAAAAAAGGCGACCGCGTTTGCATCTACATGCCAATGATTCCTGAAGCCGCTTACGCCATGTTGGCCTGCGCACGCATTGGTGCTGTGCATTCCGTTGTCTTCGGAGGGTTCTCTCCCGAAGCACTGAAGGATCGTATTCTTGATGCCGAAGCCAGCGCAGTGATTACTGCCGACGAAGGCGTACGTGGCGGCAAGAAAGTACCGCTCAAGGCTAACGCCGATAAAGCCTTGGCACATTGCCCTAGCACACACACCTGCATTGTCGTAAAACGCACTGGCGGCGATATCGAATGGCATAGCGACCGCGATGTTTGGTACCACGACGCATGCGCTAGCGTCAGCGCCGATTGCCCCGCAGAAAGCATGGACGCGGAAGATCCGCTCTTTATTCTTTATACCTCTGGTTCCACCGGCAAACCCAAAGGCGTGCTTCACACCACCGCAGGGTATTTGCTCAACGCCACCCTCACACACAAATATGTGTTTGATTATCACGACGGCGACATTTTCTGGTGCACCGCCGACGTTGGCTGGATCACCGGGCATTCCTATATCGTTTACGGCCCACTCGCGAACGGCGCCGTCACATTAATGTTTGAAGGTGTGCCGACCTACCCAGATGCGTCCCGTTTTTGGCAAGTCATCGACAAACATAAGGTCAATATTTTCTACACCGCGCCGACGGCCATCCGCGCGCTAATGGGTCTCGGTGACGAGCCAGTAACCAAAACCTCACGCGCGTCACTCAAACTTTTAGGCTCCGTTGGCGAACCGATTAACCCCGAAGCCTGGGAGTGGTATCACCGCGTCGTAGGTGAAGAACGCTGCCCCGTTGTCGATACCTGGTGGCAAACCGAAACCGGCGCCATCATGATTTCGCCGATTCCTGGCGTAACAGATCTAAAACCTGGCTCCGCCACCTTGCCGATGTTCGGCGTTGAGCCTGCGCTGGTGGACCCAGAAGGCAACGAACTGGAAGGCGCAGCGTCTGGCAACTTAATTATTAAAAGCAGCTGGCCGAGCCAAATTCGTACCGTCTACGGCGATCACAAAAGAATGATCGAGACCTATTTTTCTGCGTACAAAAATGCCTACTTCACCGGCGACGGCGCGCGTCGCGACGAAGACGGTTACTACTGGATCACCGGCCGCGTCGATGACGTCCTGAACGTCTCAGGACACCGTCTCGGCACTGCCGAAGTGGAATCGGCCTTAGTGCTACACAAAGCCGTTTCTGAGGCCGCCGTCGTCGGCTACCCGCACGACATTAAAGGCCAAGGCATCTACGCCTACATCTCGCTTATGAAAGGTGTCGAAGACAGTGACGCACTTCACCAAGAGCTGAGAGAGTTTGTGGCGAAAGAAATTGGCGCCATCGCAAAACCCGATTTAATTCACTTTGCACCGGGGCTTCCGAAAACCCGTTCAGGCAAAATCATGCGGCGCATTTTGCGCAAAATTGCGGCCAATGAATTGGATACCCTTGGTGATACCTCAACCCTCGCCGACCCATCGGTAGTGGATGAATTAATCGCCGGGCGCATGAACAGCTAAAACATGCAAAACAAAGAAAGCGACGCGGGGATTACTGCATAGCCCCGCGCCCTTCTGTTCGTCATTTCCACCCTCGTCCTTTTGGCGGCGCACTAATTCATCCCGAAACAATGTTCCAATACTTCGATAACACCAGCGTTCGCTAAACCGAGTATTAAACAACGTCGCCTGCCACATGAGAATTTACACATCATCTTATCGATGACGTTTATGGCCTGAAGACATCGTCAAAACCATCCAGCGCTACGACAAAAAGCATCCCAGCAGTTTTGCTGCTCCGGTGAACTCGATGTGATGAAGCAAGCCTTACAGGACAACAACGCAGAACCCGCCACTGAAAAATCCATTCAGATTTGGGCAGGCAATAGCGACCCCAAAAATACATCGTTTTCGCGATCTCTCCCCCATATGAGGGATGCGTCGATTTTCGAGGTCGAGTGAACATCCGCCAAGATCAACACCTTACTTGCCCTTGGGGAATCTCATGCATCACACACGTATTGCACTTGCTACTGCACTAACACTTAGCCTGCCGCTTACCGCTATGGCGAGCGACACCGCCATCAAACAAGGCGCGCTACGGGTAGCCGCCGATATCGTTGCTCTACCAATCAAATCAGCCGCCAGTGACAATCAAGTACCACTAGGCGTCAGTATAGGCGGCAACTTTTACGCCAATTAAAACGTTGCCCTCGGTGGTGCTATTGGTTTTGGTTTAATCGAGGACACCGTCTTCAGCGGCGGCACCGAAACCGACATCGGTCTCGACCCTTACTTTAGAGCGAACGTGAAATTAGGAAGCTTTTCTTTTCGCAAAGCGACTACACACTTTACGGTTTGATTGGCTTGGAGCCTTACACCATCACCGTGAACGGCACATCCGCTGACGAAAGCGTAGGAGATATTGCGTTTGGTTTCGGCGGCAGCTTGGGCAACGGTCGATTTGGCCAAGCCTTTGGTTTCGAATACGTTATCATTCAAGACTCTGACTTGGACGATAACATTACTAGATTCTCTATGTTTATCGACTTCTAATTGTCGCGCTGCTTTAACTGAGCAGCATATACGACCCACAAAAAAGCCGGCTTTCGCCGGCTTTTTTGTGGGTCTTAACGCTTAGCTTTCTTGCTGTGTTTCCAGCTCAAGCTTGGCTTCTTTCATTGAAAGCTTGATACGGCCGCGCTGATCAACGTCCAGTACTTTCACTTTAATGATATCGCCTTCGTTCACATAGTCTGTCACTTTCTCAACGCGCTCTTGTGCGATCTGAGAAATGTGCAATAGACCTTCAGTGCCCGGCATGATTTCAACGAATGCGCCGAAATCTACGCAGCGTGTCACTTTGCCTTCGTAGATTGTGCCTACTTCTGCTTCAGCAGTAATTTCTTCAATTCTACGTACTGCTAGCTCAGCTGCTTCACGAGTATCGCCGTACACTTTGATCGATCCATCATCTTCGATGTCGATGTTCGCGCCAGTTTCTTCACACAGTGAACGAATGGTCGCGCCACCTTTACCGATAACGTCACGAATCTTGTCCGCTTTGATCTTGATGCTAAGCAATGTCGGTGCATTCGCAGACA
This sequence comes from Alcanivoracaceae bacterium, assembly GCA_029213045.1. Classification (GTDB taxonomy): domain Bacteria; phylum Pseudomonadota; class Gammaproteobacteria; order Pseudomonadales; family Alcanivoracaceae; genus JARGPN01. The sequence goes on along the minus strand of JARGPN010000001.1, from coordinate 235,247 downwards.
ATTGTGCACGCGGTGCGCTGATCGCTTTCGCCATTTCACCAAGAATATGTAAACGACCTTCGCGCGCTTGCGTCAGTGCCGCATCCATAATTTCTTCGTTAATGCCTTCGATCTTAATGTCCATCTGCAACGCAGTAACGCCGTTCGCGGTACCCGCTACTTTGAAGTCCATATCGCCGAGGTGATCTTCGTCGCCGAGGATGTCAGAGATAACAGAGAAACGACCGTCGTCTTCTTTCACCAAGCCCATCGCGATACCAGCAACCGGTGCTTTAATTGGCACACCAGCGTCCATCATCGCCATTGAGGAACCACATACGGACGCCATGGAAGACGAACCGTTAGATTCAGTGATTTCAGACACAACGCGAATCGCGTAAGGGAAATCTTTTTCATCCGGCAGCATTGCTTGAACGCCACGACGCGCCAAACGGCCATGACCGATTTCGCGACGCTTAGGTGAGCCGATCATGCCGGTTTCACCTACGCAGAATGGAGGGAAGTTATAGTGCAGCATAAAGCGGTCGGTACGACGACCTTCCAATGCTTCGATGTTTTGTGCATCACGCATGCCACCCAACGTTGCAACAACAATGGCCTGCGTTTCACCGCGTGTGAACAAAGCAGAACCGTGTGTTTTTGGCAGCACGTTCACTGAGCTTTCAATCGCACGCACTTGGTTCAATGCACGACCATCAATACGACGACCGTCTAACACGGCATCACGAACGATGCGGTATTCGATGTCGTGGAAAAGATTGCTCACTTCGTCTTTGCTTGGCGCGCCTTCGGCGTCCGTCGCAAACGCTTCAACGGCGGCAGCTTTCAACTCACCAACTTTGCCGTAACGGTCTTGCTTGTTAATGATGCGGTAGGCATCGTTTAACGCCGCACCGAACTTTTCAGCAATCGCGTTTTTCAGCGTTGTATTTTCCTGTGGAGCTGACCACTCCCACTTAGGCGTGCCAACTTCTGCAGCAAATTCATTGATCGCTGTAACAGCCGCTTGCAGCTCTTGGTGACCGAACAATACGGCGCCAAGCATTTGATCTTCAGTCAGCTCTTCCGCTTCTGATTCAACCATCAGTACAGCAGCTTTGGTGCCGGCAACAACCAAATCCAACGCTGATGTTTCTAGCTCAGAGAAAGTTGGGTTCAAAATATAAGAACCGTCGATAAAGCCAACGCGCGCGGCACCGATTGGGCCACTAAAAGGAATACCAGAAATCGCCAATGCGGCCGATGCACCGATTAACGAAGCAATATCTGGATCTACGTTTTTGCTTGCTGACATCACAGTCGCCACAACCTGCACTTCATTTTTGAAGCCGTCAGGGAACAGCGGACGAATTGGACGGTCGATCAAGCGGCAAGTCAGCGTCTCTTTCTCGGACGGACGACCTTCGCGCTTGAAGAAGCCACCAGGAATTTTACCGGCAGCGTACGTTTTTTCTTGGTAGTTCACAGTAAGCGGGAAGAAATCTTTCTTTGGGTCCGCTTCTTTTTTACCCACTACGGTAACCAATACAGCTGTTTCACCAATGGTGACCATTACAGCAGCAGTGGCCTGACGGGCAATGCGTCCAGTTTCCAGCACGACGGTGTCGCGACCGAATTGAAATTCCTTTTTAACGATATTAAACATACTCTCTATCTCTCTCTTCTCTTCTTTCACTTCAAATTTTCTGCGCCATTCGCGCGCTTCATTTCCACTACTACAATGCTTTAACTGTTTTTCTTTCTACTACGAGATGCTGCTTCAAGCTAGTTCACTGACCTTTTCGATACGCCGATCTTTTTTTGATCAGGGCGCGTACTTTTTGCGAATCACCAAGGCTGAATTATTACCAACTCCGCGACTTGGAAAACGACAAAAGCCCGGACCGGCCGGGCTTTTGTCTGCAATCAGCTTGTCTTGCCTGATGCCGTTAACATTAACGACGTAGGCTCAGACGCTCAATCAGCTTCAAATAACGATCACGATCATTCTTGGCCAGGTAGTCCAGCAGCTTACGACGCTGGTTTACCATGCGGATCAAACCGCGACGGCTGTGGTGATCTTTCTTGTGATCTTTGAAGTGACCTTGCAGTTCGTTGATGTTGTGAGACAACAACGCAACCTGAACTTCGGTAGAACCGGTATCGCCATCTTTCAAGGCGTACTCTTTAACAATTGCAGCTTTTTGCTCTGCGGATAATGCCATGTTACTTCTCCAATATGCGTAATGTATGACACGAGCAGCCATGCATATTTATAGCTGTCGCCAAGTTAGCCCCAACACCGAGGTGAAGGGGCGCAAAGAATACACCGATTTTGGTTAATTGACCACCAATCGGCGCGGCGCAATCATCCCGTCATCACTCACTTCCCCGACCCCCAAGAATTGCTGGTCGGTGTCTCTAAACAGGCTAACAAGGCCATCTCGCGGGCGATCTGTCGCCATCACCGGCTGACCGCGCTGCAGGTAAAAAGTCGCATCATCAGTCAGGTTAACGCGGGGCAGATCACAGACACTGGTTTCTACTGGCAGCAGCAACGCATCCAACGCCGCAAAGTCGCCGCTTTCCTTGATCGCACCAAGCTGATCCATGGTGAGCATCTTGTCAGTCGGATACGGCCCAGCTGAGATGCGATGCAGCGCTTGAACGTGGCCGCCGCAATTGAGCGCGATACCAAGGTCTTCAACGATGGAGCGAACATAGGTGCCTTTTGTGCAATCCACCTCGAAGTCCACTTCATCGGGGCGAATAGCCAAAATACGAATCGCGTGAATGGTCACCTTGCGGGGGGTGCGCTCAACCTCAATGCCCTGCCGCGCTAACTTATACAACGGCTGGCCTTGATGCTTGATCGCGGAATACATCGACGGCACTTGTTCAATGTTGCCAACAAAGCCCATTAGCGCAGCTTCGACTTGCTCAGGCGTCGCCGTGACCGGACGTGTGTTGACCACTTCACCATCTGCGTCACTGGTTTCTGTGGTGATTCCAAGCTTCGCCGTGACACGGTAACTCTTATCAGCATCGAGTAAGAACTGGCTGAACTTGGTGGCTTCACCAAAACAAATCGGCAGCATACCTGTCGCGAGAGGGTCCAAGCTTCCAGTGTGTCCTGCTTTCGCAGCGCCAAACATACGCTTAGCCACTTGCAGCACACCATTGCTGGTCATTCCGCCGGATTTATTCAACAGCAGAATCCCGTTCACGGGACGGCCGCGGCGTTGTCTCGCCACTGTTTACTCCTGAATTTAGTCCTGGGAATCGGGCTCGTTGTCTGCGTCAGTATCACTGGCGCGAGCCTGATCGATTAACACGGACATACGGCTAGCGTTTTCCGGTGTCTCATCGTAATGAAAGCGTAGCTTGGGAGTGGTGCGAGTATTTAAGGATTTCGCCAATTCGCTACGAAAAAAACCTGCTGCATTTTGCAACACAACTTCCGCAGCCGTGCCTTCTTCTTTACCTTGACCGAGCAAGGTGAAATAGACATCAGCAAAACTTAAATCGCGAGATACGCGCACATCTTGAACCGTTGCCAAGGATATGCGCGGATCTTTCATTTCGAACTGCAACAAGCGCGACAGCTCACGCTGCATTTGATCGGCAATTCGATCAGTGCGTTGAAAACCTTGTGGCCGCCGATGCTTTGTCATGATTCAGAATCTCGGAGTAAGGTGAGTTACGCGCTCGCTTAAAGCGAACGCGCAATTTCTTTCACTTCAAAGACTTCGATCTTGTCGCCTGCTTTTACGTCGTTGTAGCTCTTCACCGCGATACCGCATTCCATGCCGTTACGCACTTCAGGGACATCGTCTTTAAAGCGACGCAGAGATTCTAGCTCGCCTTCAAAGACCACAACATCGTCACGCAATACGCGAATCGGACGGTTCCGATACAAGGTGCCCTCTACCACCATACACCCGGCAACTGCGCCGAATTTAGAGGAGCGGAACACGTCGCGCACATCGGCAACACCGAGAATTTCTTCGCGTTTTTCTGGCGCCAACAAACCACTCATTGCGTTCTTAACATCATCGATCAATTCATAAATGATCGAGTAGTAACGCAAATCAATGCCTTCGCTTTCGCACAAACGTTTCGCAGCGGAGTCCGCACGAACGTTAAAGCCGAGCAATACAGCACCGGATGTCATCGCTAGGTTAACGTCGGATTCGTTGATCGCACCAACACCGCTAGACACCGCATTCACTTTTACTTCGTCAGTGCTGAGGTCATGCAACGCACCAAGCAAAGCTTCAAGAGAACCGCGCACATCGGCTTTCAGTACGATATTGACCTGCTGCGCTTCCGCGTTGCCCATATTCTCGAAAAGATTTTCGAGTTTAGACGCTTGCTGACGCTTCAATTTCAATTCGCGATCACGGGCTTGACGGAATTCAGCAACTTCACGCGCCTTCTTCTCATCAGGAACAACTTGGAATTGCTCGCCCGCGTCCGGCGCACCATCTAAGCCAAGCACTTCCACCGGAATGGACGGGCCAGACTTTTTGATTGGTTTGCCGTTTTCATCATTCATTGCACGCACACGGCCAAAGTTACCGCCGGCCAACAGCATGTCGCCAACTTTTAACTCGCCTTCTTGAATCAGTACCGCAGCAATCGTACCGCGACCTTTTTCAATGCGTGACTCAATCACTACGCCTCGCGCAGGACCGACTGGTATAGCGCTCAGTTCTAACAGTTCTGCTTGCAGTAAAATTGCGTCGAGCAAATCATCAACGCCTTCACCTGAGTGAGCAGAAACATATTTGAACTGATACTCGCCGCCCCATTCTTCGGAAATAACTTCGCGCTGCGACAATTCGCTTTTCACGCGTTCCGGATCGGCGCTCGGCTTATCCATTTTGTTGACAGCAATAATTAACGGCACGCCGGCTGCTTTGGCGTGGTTAATCGCTTCTTCGGTTTGCGGCATAACACCGTCATCCGCTGCCACAACAATCACAACAATGTCAGTCGCCTTGGCACCACGTGCACGCATTGCGGTAAACGCGGCGTGACCGGGGGTATCCAAGAACGTGATCATGCCCTTATCAGTTTCTACGTGATAAGCACCGATGTGCTGAGTAATACCACCGGCTTCACCGTCCGCCACTTTGGCGCGACGAATGTAATCAAGCAGCGATGTTTTACCGTGATCGACGTGACCCATGATGGTAACAACCGGCGCACGCGAGGCAACTTCTGCTTCGTGTTTGCTCAGGCTCGCCAAATCATCCTGCAACGACTCTTCTTCAGTCTTCACAGCACGCGGCGTGTGGCCCATTTCTTCAACCAACAACATTGCTGTTTCTTGGTCAATTGCTTGGTTCACTGTTGCCATTTCACCCATGGTAATCAGGGTCTTCATTACTTCCTTCGCCTTAACGCTCATGCGCTGTGCGAGATCCGCAACGGTAATGGCTTCCGGTACTTCAACGTCGTACACCATTTTCTCCGTCGGGCTCTTAAAGCCGTGAGCTTTGTGGAACGAGGATTTCATCTGGCCGTGGGCAACAATCTTGCCCTCTTCTCCACGAGAACCCGGACGGCGACGGCGGCGGCGTGATGAACGCTCTTCATCGCGGAAGCTGGCTTCGAGTGCCTGCGACACAATGGACGAACCATCGTCTTCATCGTCTTTGGAGGGTTTCTCTTCTGGAGTACGGCTTTCAAGCTCCGCAGCAATACGCGCAGCTTCTTCAGCAGTGCGACGCACCGCTTCTTCTTCCGCTTTTTTGCGAACTTCAGCTTCTTGCTTACGACGCGCTTCATCGGCTTCGCGTTTGCGTTTTTCTTCCGCTTCACGCTCAGCACGCTCAGCAGCGGTTTCTTTTTTACCGTCTGCTTTTTTCGGCGCCGCTTTGCTTGTCGGTTTAGGCACAGACAAGCGCTTCGCTTTTTCTTCCGCCGCTTTTTTGGCTTTCGCTTCAGCGTCGCGCATTGCTTCAGGAGAGGCAGCTGCTTCCGCTTCGCGGCGAGCGCGCTCTTCCTCTTCCTGTTGCGCTTTCGCGCGCGCTTCTTCTTCCGCTTTGCGTGCTGCTTCTTCCGCAGCAATACGCTCCGCTTCTAAACGCTCTTGCTCTTCGCGCTCGCGTTCCTGTTCTTCAATCACTTCGCGTTTAACGTAAGTACGCTTCTTGCGCACTTCCACCGCTACGGTTTTGGCTTTGCCAGTCGAACCCGTAGTTTTAATGGTGCTTTGCGTTTTTCGCTTCAGCGTAATTTTCTTTGGCTCTGCGTCAGCAGAACCATGTGACTTACGCAAATGCGATAGCAGCTGCTGCTTTTGGTCATCGTTTACCAAAGCTTCAGCGTCTTCGTGTGGCAATCCGGCTTCTTTCATCTGCGTAAGCAGTTTATCTACCGGGGTGCCAACCACATCGGCCAATTTCTTTACGGTTGTTTCCGCCATGTCAGCCAACCTGCTCCTGTTCGTCGCTCGCTCGTTCCCACACCTGTCAGCCGAAATTAGCTGGCAGACTGTTCCTCATTCTCGAACCAAGGGGCACGAGCGGTCATGATCAGTTCAGCGGCACGCTGCTCATCGATACCTTCGATATCGAGCAAATCGTCCACCGCCTGTTCGGCAAGGTCTTCCATCGTGACAATACCCTGCGCGGCCAATAACACTGCCAAATCGCGAGTCATGCCATCCATGTTCAGCAAATCTTCTGCTGGCGCTGAGGAATCCAACTGCTCTTCCGATGCCAACGCACGCGTTAACAATACATCTTTAGCGCGCTGACGAAGTGCTTCTACAATGTCTTCGTCGAATGCTTCAATGTTGAGCATTTCCTCAAGCGGCACATAAGCCACTTCTTCGATGGAAGTAAAACCTTCTTCTACTAATATTGCGGCTACATCTTCATCAACACCTAAGTCGTCGATAAAGGAAGTAATCGCTTCTTCCGCTTCTGCTTCTTGTTTTTCAGAAGCAGCGTCGGTGGTCATTACATTCAATTCCCAAGCGGTTAACTCAGAAGCTAAGCGAATGTTTTGGCCGCCACGACCAATGGCTTGCGCCAATGCCGATTCGTCTTCAACAGCAATGTCCATCGCGTGTTTTTCTTCATCCACAACGATAGAAGCAACTTCAGCAGGCTGCATCGCGTTAATCACTAACTGTGCGGGATTGTCATCCCACAACACGATGTCGATACGCTCGCCAGCCAGTTCGTTTGAAACGGCTTGAACGCGCGCGCCGCGCATACCCACGCAAGCACCAACCGGGTCAATGCGTTGGTCGTTGGTTTTCACTGCAATCTTTGCACGCGATCCGGGATCACGGGCCGCACCTTTAATTTCAATCAGCTCTTCGCCAATTTCAGGCACTTCGATTTTGAATAGTTCGATCAGCATTTCTGGCGCTGCACGACTCGCGAAAAGTTGCGGGCCGCGGTTTTCAGTGTTCACACCGAGCAAGTACGCACGGATACGGTCGTTCTGACGAACCGTTTCGCGCGGAATCATATGCTCGCGAGTGATCAGCGCTTCGGCATTGCTGCCAAGATCCAGAATAATGCTGTCGCGAGTGACTTTCTTGACCAAGCCGCTTACCAGCTCGCCAATACGATCACGATATTCTTCGATGATCTGCGCGCGTTCAGCTTCACGTACTTTTTGTACGATCACTTGTTTCGCGGTTTGCGCACCGATACGACCAAACGCTACAGACTCGACTTCTTCTTCATAGATGTCGCCGATCTGTAAGCTCGTATTGAATTCATGCACTTCGTCCAGCGTAAGCTGTTTGCCGAATTCATACAGGTCTTCGTCTGGCACAACGTGCCAAACTCGGAATGATTTGTAGTCGCCATCTTCGCGATCAATTGCGACGCGAATTTCCACGTCTTCTTTGAAACGTTTTTTTGTTGCCGCAGCTAGCGCCAACTCAATCGCTTCAAAAATTACATCGCGGCTAACGCCTTTTTCGTTCGATACGGTTTCTGCAACCAGTAAAATTTCTTTGTTCATGGCCAAGCCTTTACAAAGACAAAGTGTCCTTTGACGTCACCGAGTTAATCGAAGGTCGCAACCAGATTAGCTCGATCCACCTGAGAGATAGGTACGTTAAGCACCTCATCGCCCACCTTTAGTACCAACTCTTCACCTTGCACAGCTTCAAGCTGCGCTTTTAAGCGTCGCTTGCCTGCTAACGGTGCCAACAAACGCATTTGCACTTGTTCGCCCAGATAACGGGAATACTGCTCCAGCGTGTAGAGCGGCCGCTCCATTCCTGGCGAAGAAACCTCAAGGTTATATTCACCGGAAATTGGGTCCTCAACATCGAGCACCCCACTAACTTGATGACTGACTGCAGCGCAGTCATCCACCGAAATTCCATTCTCGCTGTCGATGAAAATGCGCAACACGGCACCACGCCCCTGAAGGTAATCCAACCCCCAGAACTCATAGCCCATGGCTTCCACCACTGGACCGAGTAAGGCACTGATATCGTCTGACTTGCGCGACATAATTTTTCCAACGCCACAAATAAAAAATGGGCGAACCGCCCACATCTACTGACAAACTCGGAACTGCTTAAGCTCGTCGATTGCGTCCTGAAAATCCCGAAAATATTCCAGAAGCGCCTAACAAAAAGCCCCTACGATGAGGGGCTTTTTTTAAGTAGGTCATCTGCCAAACAGATACGCCTACTTCTTCCTGTTTGGTAGCGGGGGCAGGATTCGAACCTACGACCTTCGGGTTATGAGCCCGACGAGCTACCAGACTGCTCCACCCCGCAACTTAACCTTTAATGCCACTTTAGAGCCCTGCACGAGGCTTAAAATCCGAAGGTCGCCCATCAACTTCCTTCGGCATCACACTCAAGAGTTCCGGTAATTTCGAAACGTCTTAAAGCGTGTCTGAATCGGGCGCTGACTATAGTAAGCCGAGGCGCCATTGTCAACGTGATCTGAGACTAATTCTAAAAAAGCCCCTTATTTTTCCGCATCTTGCACGCATGCGTGAAAAACACTCAACTTCATCGCGCGAACATCTTTATCTGCTTGATAAAACGCGTTTTTCTCAGCGTTGGGAAACGTCGATGCCGTTTTCCAGTTTTTCCGAGAAAAATAAAGGCTCACAAAGAGCCTTTATTAAGATGGTGCCGAAGGCCGGACTTGAACCGGCACGGGCTTACGCCCACCACCCCCTCAAGATGGCGTGTCTACCAATTTCACCACTTCGGCAAATTCTGCTGGCAACGGCTTATTTCGCCGGGCCGTCTTGCGTGTCACTAGCAGCGGGCGCGGATTCTACCCCAGCCGGTGAAGCGTCTGAAGTATTTTCTTCAGAAGATTCCGGCATAGCAGGCACATCCGACTCAGCCGCTGGCTCCGCAAGCTCAGGCACTTCGCTTTCTTGCTGGATTTTTTCCAACACAGGCAAGACAGGATCGTCCACACCTGCTTGCTGGCGCGCCATCCAAGCCAAACCGAGGCTAGTCACAAAGAAGATGACAGCGCAAATGGCTGTGGCGCGAGTCAAAAAGTTCGCCGCCCCTGCGCTACCGAATACGGTGTTCGATGAGCCGCCGCCAAATGACGCGCCTGCATCTGCACCCTTGCCGTGCTGAATCAAAACTAGACCGATAAGAGCAAGCGCGGCCAGCACGTGTACGACGTGAAGAAGGATATCCATAGAAACCGTTACTTTTTAGTGGTCGCCTGGCAAATGGCGAGAAAACTGTCTGCGTCTAATGACGCCCCCCCGATCAAGCCGCCGTCAATATCCGGACCGGCGAACAGGGCGGCGGCATTATCCGCCTTTACGCTGCCGCCGTAAAGGATAGTGGCTTGCTCGGCTATTGATGCATCAATCTGCGCCAACTGAGCGCGAATAAATGCATGCACTGCTTGAGCCTGCTCCGGTGACGCCGTGAGCCCCGTTCCGATAGCCCATACTGGCTCATACGCAATCACTGCGGTAGCTAACGCGCCCACGCCCACACGCGAAACAACCGCCTGTAGCTGCCTAGACACAACCAAATCCGTCTTATCAGACTCTCTCTCTTCAAGCGTTTCGCCGAGGCATAAAATAGGCGTCAGCCCTGCATCTGTTGCGCGTGCGAACTTCTCAGCGACCAATTCGTCGGACTCACCGTATACGTTGCGGCGCTCAGAATGGCCCACAAGCACATATTCAACGCCACAATCACGCAGCATTTCACCGGACACTTCTCCAGTGAACGCGCCATCTTTCTGCTCGCTAATGTTTTGCGCACCCAGCGCGACAGACGTTTTCGCGCAGAGATCGCGCACTGTCGTTAAATACGGGTACGGCACACACAAGATAACCTTAGCGCTGTCCGGCGCTGCAGCAACAATAGAGGCTGTTAACTGTTGCGCCATGTCGAGCCGGCCATTCATTTTCCAATTGCCTGCTACGATGTATTGTCTTGCCATGATAAGCCTTCAACTTTTCAGTGAGCGGCAAGAATAGCCAGCTCAATGTTTCTCAACAACTGTTTCACACACAACGCCGAACAATTCCTTGCGCTTAGGCGATTGCCTGCTCTACCACGCTGGCAATTTCTTCACACAATTGCTGCACAAGATTTTTATCTTCGCCTTCCACCATCACCCGAATTAACGGCTCGGTACCCGACGGCCTTAATAAAACACGACCACGACCCGCAAGTTTCTGTTCGGCAGCTGCCATCACATCAACAACTTCTTTTTTCGTTTCATAGCCTCTGCGATTAGCGCCACGCACATTGATCAACGTTTGCGGCACTTTGCCCATCTCTGCGCACGCGGCGCTTAAACTAAGGCGCTGTCGCTGCAATGCAGCCAATACTTGCAGGGCGGAAATAATTCCATCGCCGGTGCTGGTTTGATCCAGACAAACAATATGCCCCGATGCTTCACCACCTAGGTACCATTGATTTTTATCCAACATTTCCATCACGTAGCGATCACCCACTTTGGCGCGGACAAAAGGCACATTGCGATCTTTCAGCGCCAACTCCATGCCGAAGTTAGACATCAAGGTGCCAACCACGCCACCCTCCAACACATTTCTTGCCGCACGATCTAACGCCAAAATAAAAATAAGCTGGTCGCCATCAACCAATTCGCCGTGCTCATCAACCATCAGCACGCGATCTGCATCGCCATCAAAGGCGATACCCAAATCCGCTTTCTCTTCCAGCACCCGCGCTTGCAATGCTTGCGGATGCGTACTGCCGCAATCTTTGTTGATGTTCACACCGTCGGGCGTGTGGCTGATTGCGATAACTTCTGCGCCAAGCTCTTCAAAAACATCAGGAGCAATGTGATAACAAGCGCCGTTCGCGCAATCCACAACGATGCGCATGCCTTTCAAACTAAAACGATGTGGCACAGTGCTTTTGCAAAATTCGATGTAGCGGCCACGGGCATCCTCTATGCGGCGCACCTTACCCAACAAATCGGCCGTAACCATTTGCATTGGTGTGTCGAGCATTTCTTCAATTTCTAATTCAATTTCGTCGTTGAGCTTACGGCCATCAGCGCCGAAAAATTTAATGCCGTTATCGTAATAAGGATTGTGTGACGCAGAAATCACCACACCGGCCTGCGCGCGAAAAGTACGGGTTAAATAGGCAATCGCTGGCGTGGGCATTGGGCCGAGCAAACGCACATCAACGCCCGCTGCAGAAATACCCGCCTCAAGCGCAGATTCAAAAATGTAGCCCGAGCTACGTGTATCTTTACCGATAAGAATTTTGTTTTCGCAATGTGATGCGCGACGCGCCAACACCGTGCCGGCAGCCCAACCAAGCTTCAACACAAAATCTGGCGTAATCGGCGGATTCCCAACCGTGCCGCGAATCCCGTCCGTGCCGAAATATTTCCGTGTCATTCCTTTCTCTCCATAAAAGGCTGCATCGCCTGCCAAAGGCGAACGGCATCCATTGTTTCTTTTACGTCATGCACGCGCAAAACTTTTGCGCCGCGCTCGATCGCCATTAACGCCAAGGCCACGCTACCGATTAGTCTGTCTTCTACTGGTCTATCTAATAAGCGGCCTATCATAGATTTCCGCGACAAGCCCGCCAACACCGGCAAACCTAACGCCGCAAAGTTTTCCAACTGCGCCAACAAGGCAAGGTTGTGCTGATCGGTCTTGCCAAAACCGAAGCCTGGATCAATCAACAATGCTTCCCTCGCGATTCCCGCATCAACACACGCATCAATACGCTCAACGAGAAACGCCAAGACTTCGTCAACGACATGCTGGTAACTGGGCGCAGACTGCATCGTGCTAGGCCGCCCTTGCATGTGCATTAGACAAACAGGCAACCCCACGTCCTTCGCCGCTTGAACCGCACCGTCGCGACCCAGCGCACGCACATCATTAATTAACCCCGCCCCCGCAGCAGCGCCAGCGCGCATCACTTCTGGGGTGGAGGTATCCAAGGAAATTATCGTATCGAATCGTGCTGAAATTTGCTCAACAACCGGAATCACTCTATCGAGCTCTTGCTGAGCGGAAACAACTGCTGCACCAGGGCGTGTCGACTCACCACCGACATCGATGATGGCGGCGCCGTCTGCAAGCATTTTCTGAACTTGACGCAGCGCGGCGTCTCGCTCGGTAAAGCGACCGCCGTCTGAAAAGGAATCGGGGGTGACATTTAGCACCCCCATAACGACGGGCGCGGACAAATCCAGTGTCCGCGCCGCGCATTGCAGTATGTGAATCATAACAAATTAATGCGTGTTGGCCGGGCCTCCGATAGGACCGCTCCCCTGTGGCTTTTGATCCGCCGCAGGCGCATCACCCGTGGCACTGCCACCCGATCCGCCAGAAGAATCGCCCCAATCTTTGGGTGGACGAGGTGTACGGCCTTCCATGATGTCGTTAATTTGTGCCGCATCAATTGTTTCGTATTGCATCAGGGCGTCAGACATCGCTTCCAATTTCTCGCGATTTTCTTCCAAAATTCCCTTTGCGATAGCGTAACAACGATCAATGATAACTCGCACTTCGCGATCAATTTCTTCTGCTGTTTGCTCCGAAACGTGTTTGCGCTGCGTGACGGATTTACCCAAAAACACTTCGCCTTCATCTTCTTCATAGGCAAGAGGGCCAAGCTTTTCACTTAAGCCCCATTTGGTCACCATCGCGCGCGCCATTTTCGTCGCACGTTCAATATCGTTTGACGCGCCTGTTGTGACGCCATCGAAACCGTTAATCAGCTCTTCCGCAATACGACCACCGAACAAAGAACAAATCATACTTTCGATAGCGCGCTTTGATTGCGAATACTTATCTTCTTCCGGCAAATACATGGTCACACCCAGGGCGCGACCTCGCGGAATAATACTGACTTTATAAACGGGATCATGCTCAGGCACCATGCGACCAACAATGGCGTGACCCGCTTCGTGATACGCGGTATTCCGCTTTTCAGCTTCCGACATCACCATGGTACGACGCTCGGCGCCCATCAGAATTTTATCTTTCGCGCGTTCAAATTCTTCCATCGCAACGATGCGCTTGTTGGCGCGCGCAGCAAACAATGCCGCCTCGTTAACCAAGTTCGCTAAATCTGCGCCAGAGAAACCTGGTGTGCCGCGCGCAATAAGGCCCGCATCGACGTCGTCTGACACAGGCACGGTGCGCATATGCACTTTGATAATTTGTTCGCGCCCGCGAATGTCCGGCAACGGTACAACTACCTGACGATCGAATCGACCTGGACGCAACAGCGCCGCATCCAGAACGTCAGGGCGGTTAGTGGCCGCAATAACGATAATGCCTTCGTGTCCGTCAAAACCGTCCATCTCAACAAGCAGCTGGTTAAGTGTTTGCTCACGCTCGTCGTGACCGCCACCTAAACCTGCGCCACGGGAGCGACCCACTGCGTCGATTTCATCAATAAAGATAATGCACGGCGCATGCTTCTTGGCTTGCTCAAACATATCGCGCACACGTGATGCACCGACACCGACAAACATTTCAACGAAGTCTGAACCGGAGATAGAAAAGAACGGGACTTTTGCTTCGCCAGCAATCGCTTTGGCGAGCAACGTTTTACCGGTACCCGGCGAACCCACCATCAACACGCCGCGCGGAATTTTACCGCCTAAGCGTTGAAATTTTCCGGGGTCGCGCAAGAACTCAACCAGCTCTTGCACTTCGTCTTTGGCTTCTTCAACGCCAGCAACGTCCGCAAAGGTTGTTTTGATTTGATCTTCGCCCATCAACCGCGCGCGGCTTTTGCCAAACGTCATGGGGCCACCGCCGCCACGTCCGCCGCCCTGCACTTGGCGCATAAAGAAAATAAAGATGCCAAGAATGAGCAAAATAGGCAGCACGGAAAGCAATAACTGAGTGAAGAAGCTTTGACGCTCTGGCTCTGAGCCAGCCACCTCAACCTGCTTTTCATGCAGCATTGGCATCAGCTCTAGATCAAGCACTGGAGGCTTAATCGTTTCGAACTTTTGCCCGCCCTCTAGCTCACCGGAGATCAGGTACTCGCTAATGGTGACTTTTTTAACTTTGCCCTGGTCCGCTTTCTCAACGAAGCTGGAATACGCTAAGCGATCCGGCTTGGCTTGCGGATTAATACTTTGGGCCACCACATACAGCACACCGGCGATTACCAGCCAGAGAATGATATTGCGGGTCATGTCGTTCAACGCACACCTCACCTTTTTTTGTGTACCGCACAACCCCTTGGCAACCCACCAAACCGGTGAACATCGCCTAGCTGCGCGGAAATGCGACATGCAACCGCTGCCGGCGACACATCAATAAAATCTTGTTATCAGGCGCTAACTTACACCATTTTCAGGCCTGACCCCAATAAATAGACCTCGTTAGAACGGGGCCTGCTGGCCTCCGGTTTACGCGTGGTCATCTTGCTAAATACCGCCTGAAAGTCGCGGCGGTACTGGTCGTAGCCTTCGCCTTGAAAGGCTTTGACTAGGAAACGGCCATCAGGTTCTAACACCTTTTGCGCCATATCCAGCGCCAACTCGGCCAAATACATCGCCTTGGGCACATCTACTGACCTATTCCCTGACATATTGGGGGCCATATCCGATAAAACAAGGTCTACCTTGCCGCCATCGAGAATATTGAGCAGTTCTTGGAACACAGAGTCCTCACGAAAGTCCCCCTGCAGGAAGGTGACGTCAGGAATAGCCTCCATGGCGAGAATATCGCTGGCAACGATCTGGCCGCGGCTGCCGATTAATCGAGACGCCACCTGCGACCAGCCGCCCGGCGCCGCGCCAAGATCCAATACCCGCATCCCCGGCCGAAGCAACTTGTCTTTTTCATTGATTTCCAACAACTTAAAGCTCGCTCGGGAGCGATAACCTTCGGCTTTGGCGCGTGCCACCCAATGGTCATCAAAGTGTTCTTTTAGCCAACGCTGGCTACTTTTGGATCGTGCCATGACATGTTTGAGCGCCGCGCGCTCTCTCCTACTTCTAAATTGTGCATCTTCATAGTGTTGCAGTTTGGCCGCCCATGCCGCTCCGGCGCTGACAAACCGCGACGCTGTCTTTGTCCTGGTTCGGGCCTGGGACCAACCTCAGCGCAAACGCGAGATCAACATTTCCAATAGCGCCACCCAAGCTCTAGAATAGCCGCCCTTTTACGGAGAACACCATGCCACTGAACAAACAGGATAAGCAGCGCTTTAAATCCATTGGCCATCACCTTAAGCCGGTGCTGATTTTCGGCGGCAATGGCCTGACTGAAAACTTTGTGGACGAGCTCAACGGACGCTTAGAAGATCACGAGCTCATTAAAGTGAAAGTGAACGCTGAAACGCGTGAAGATCGTGCCGAGGTAATTGCTGCACTGTGCGAGGCGGGTGATTGCGAATTGGTACAAAGCATCGGCACGATTGCGTTGCTCTACCGTGCCGCGAAAAAACCGAATCCAAAACTGTCCAATTTATTGCGCGCCACCGGCGAGTAACAACTCGGCTATTTATTGGTGTGTCTTCGAGGACTTGCTGGCAAACCCTTCAATCGCGTTTGCCAACATGTCCGCCTGCAAAACCATCCTCGCAGACTCAGTTATAGATGCTCTACCTGATCGATTTCGTACTCAATAATGCCGCTCGGCGTTTCAATTCTCACAACGTCACCCTCTTCTTTGCCGATTAAGCCACGGGCAATCGGAGAGTTCACCGAGATCTTACCTTTCTTAATATCCGCTTCATCATCACCAACGATTTGATATTTCTTCTCTTCATCAGTGTTTGTATTGATGATGCTCACCGTGGTGCCGAAAATAACTTTTCCGGAGTGCGGAATTTCACGGATATCAATAATCTGCGCAGCGGATAGCTTCGCTTCGATTTCCTGCAGACGACCTTCAGCAAAACCTTGCTCTTCGCGGGCGGCGTGATACTCAGCGTTTTCTTTTAAATCGCCGTGCTCACGCGCTTCCGCAATCGCTTTAGAAATGCGCGGACGATCAACTGTTTTTAAACGCTGCAGCTCTTCGCGTAACGCCGCAGCACCTTCAGTTGTCATTGGATATCTTTGCATACGTATCCCCTCACGCTCGGTTAGCGTGTAAGTCCTGCAGTCGACGCACTTCAATTTCACTGTCTGTTGCGTCTGTCGAAACTGCCTGACAAACCGCGCGCGCTGCAGTAATGGTCGTTGTGTAGTACACCTTGCGCTGCAATGCAGAACGACGGATCGCTGCAGAGTCGCGTATGGCTTGCTTGCCTTCTGTCGTATTAATAATCAAATCAACGTCGCCGTTCTTGATCATATCAACGATGTGCGGGCGTCCTTCAAGCACTTTATTAACGGATGCCACCGCAATGCCTGCTGCCTCAATCACTTTCGCCGTGCCTCGCGTAGCCACCAATTTAAATCCGTTGGCAACCAGATCACGAGCCACTTCAACGGCGGCTGGCTTATCGAATTCGCGCACAGAAATAAATGCCGTGCCTTTACGTGGCAACCGATCACCGGCACCCAGCGCGGCTTTGGTAAAGGCTTCTGCGAACGTCGCACCAACACCCATGACTTCGCCCGTTGACTTCATTTCCGGGCCAAGAATTGGATCGACTTTCGGGAATTTATTAAACGGGAACACCGCTTCTTTTACGTAATATTCTTTCGGCACAATTTCGCTGGTGAACTTCTGATCCGCCAAGCTCGTGCCCGCCATGCAGCGCGCAGCAATCTTCGCCAGCGACACACCAATAGCTTTGGACACGTACGGCACAGTACGGGATGCGCGTGGATTTACTTCCAACACATACACGTCGCCGTCTTTCACTGCGAACTGCACGTTCATCAAACCGATCACGCCCAACTCTAACGCCATAGCGCGAGACTGTTCGCGCATCACGTTTTGCACGTCTTCCGACAACGCATACGGCGGCAAAGAACAAGCGGAATCACCAGAGTGAACACCCGCCTGCTCGATATGCTGCATGATCGCACCGATAACAACCTGTTTGCCGTCGCTGACCGCATCGACATCCACTTCAACAGCGTCATCGAGAAAACGATCTAACAATACCGGCGACTCGTTCGACACCGACACAGCATTTTTCATATAGCTGCGCAGCTCGTCTTCGTTATAGACGATTTCCATTGCGCGACCGCCCAGTACATACGACGGACGCACCACCAATGGATAGCCAATTTCCGCGGCCAGCTTGCAGCCTTCATCGGCGCTACGTGCGGTGCGGTTAGGTGGCTGTTTTAGCGCTAGCTTGGTCACCAGTTGCTGGAACCGCTCGCGGTCTTCCGCTTCATCGATGGCGTCTGGGCTGGTACCAATAATGGGCACACCCGCCGCCTGCAGTGCACGGGCCAGCTTCAATGGCGTTTGACCGCCGTACTGAACGATCACACCTTTGGGTTTTTCTTTCGCGACAATTTCCAATACGTTTTCAAGCGTCACCGGCTCGAAGTACAAACGATCGGAGGTGTCGTAATCCGTGGAAACCGTTTCAGGGTTACAGTTCACCATAATGGTTTCGTAACCGTCTTCGCGCATGGCGAGCGCTGCGTGCACACAGCAATAATCAAACTCAATGCCCTGGCCAATACGGTTTGGACCGCCACCAAGCACCATGATTTTATCGCGATCGCTCGGTGCAGATTCGCACTCTTCGTCGTAAGAGGAATACATATACGCGGTGCTGGTAGAAAATTCCGCAGCACAGGTGTCGACGCGTTTATACACCGGACGAATATTCAATTCGTAGCGCTTGCTGCGAATGTCGGCTTCTTTAACGCCAAGCAACGTCGCCAAGCGTTCGTCAGCAAAACCTTTGCGCTTTAAGCGATACAAGGTGTCTTTATCTAAGCTGCTGAACGTACCCGCCGATAGCGTTTGTTCGTCGCGAATTAAATCTTCAATTTGCACCAAATACCATTTGTCGATTTTGGTGAGCTGGTACAACTCGTCAACGGTATAACCGGCACGGAATGCATCACCCAGCACCCACAAACGATCCGGCGTGGGTACCGCTAACGCTTGCGCAACACGCTCACGCATATTGCCTTCGTCAGCATCGAGCTTCGGATCGAAGCCAGACGAATCGGTTTCCAATCCGCGCATGGCTTTCTGCAGAGACTCTTGGAAATTACGACCAATCGCCATCACTTCACCCACAGACTTCATC
The DNA here is from genome assembly GCA_029213045.1 of Alcanivoracaceae bacterium. GTDB lineage: Bacteria > Pseudomonadota > Gammaproteobacteria > Pseudomonadales > Alcanivoracaceae > JARGPN01. Next base: position 216,628 of record JARGPN010000001.1, on the reverse strand, counting down.
TGTGTGGTCAGCGTAGGATCTGCGTCGGCAAATTTCTCAAAGTTAAAGCGCGGGATTTTTGTCACAACGTAATCGATGGACGGCTCGAACGACGCGGGCGTTTTACCACTCGTAATGTCGTTTTGAAGTTCGTCCAAGGTGTAACCGATTGCCAGCTTGGCGGCCACTTTTGCAATCGGGAAACCGGTTGCTTTCGATGCCAATGCCGACGAGCGCGACACACGCGGATTCATTTCAATAACAACCATGCGCCCAGTTTCTGGGTCCACGCCAAACTGCACGTTGGAGCCGCCGGTTTCGACGCCGATTTCGCGAAGCACCGCCAACGAGGCGTTACGCATGATTTGAAATTCTTTGTCGGTCAACGTTTGTGCGGGCGCAACCGTAATCGAATCGCCTGTGTGCACACCCATTGGATCAAAGTTTTCAATGGTACAAACGATAATGCAGTTGTCCTTTCTATCGCGGACAACTTCCATTTCATATTCTTTCCAACCGAGCAATGATTCATCGATCAGCAATTCTTTTGTCGGCGATAAATCTAAACCGCGCAAACAAATTTCTTCGAACTCTTCGCGGTTATACGCAATGCCACCGCCTGAGCCACCCATGGTAAAGCTTGGGCGAATGATGCACGGAAAGCCGATGGAATCGAGCACTTGAAATGCTTCTTCCATGCTATGTGCAATCGCAGCACGGGGGCATTCCAAACCAATTTTCTTCATGGCTTTATCGAAACGCTGACGATCTTCTGCTTTATCAATTGCGTCCGCGTTGGCGCCAATCATTTCTACGCCGAACTTTTCCAGCACGCCTTCACGAGCCAGATCAAGCGCACAGTTCAATGCGGTTTGACCACCCATGGTTGGCAGCAAAACGTCAGGGCGTTCTTTTTCGATAATTTTCGCAACCGTTTGCCAAGTAATTGGCTCGATGTAGGTCGCGTCCGCCATGGCTGGGTCGGTCATAATGGTGGCTGGATTCGAGTTCACCAAAATAACGCGATAGCCTTCTTCGCGAAGCGCTTTACACGCCTGCGCGCCGGAGTAATCGAATTCACACGCCTGACCGATCACAATCGGCCCAGCGCCAATAATCAGAATGCTTTTAATGTCCGTTCTTTTTGGCATCGGCGCTTACCCGTTTTTCGCTTGTTGCATGAGTTCGATAAAGTGATCGAACAGGGAAGCCGCATCATGCGGGCCGGGGCTTGCTTCGGGGTGACCCTGAAAGCTAAACGCCGGTTTGTCGGTACGATGAATACCTTGCAGCGATCCATCAAACAACGACACATGCGTTGCTTTGAGTGTCGCCGGCAAAGTGGATTCATCCACCGCAAAGCCGTGGTTCTGACTGGTAATCATCACCACGTCTTTTTCGATATCTTTCACGGGATGGTTGGCGCCGTGATGACCGAATTTCATTTTCTGTGTTTTCGCTCCGCTCGCCAGCGCCAGCAACTGATGGCCCAAGCAAATACCAAACACAGGAATATCGGTTTCTAAAATATCTTTGATGGCGGCGATAGCGTAATCACAAGGCTCTGGATCGCCAGGGCCATTTGATAAAAACACACCGTCTGGCTTCAACGCTAAAACATCTTTCGCCGAGGTTTGCGCAGGCACAACTGTGAGGCGACATCCGCGCTCAACCAGCATGCGTAAAATATTTCGCTTGGCGCCAAAGTCGTAGGCTACAACATGGAACTGCTCGTTCTGGAGCGTGCCATGGCCTTCGCCCAACACCCATGTGCTGTCAGTCCACGAAAATGTTTTATCCGTGGTGACTTCTTTGGCGAGATCCATGCCCTTCAAACCGGGGAAGGCGCGCGCGGCGGCAAGAGCTTTTTCTTCGCTGATATCGTCACCGGCGATGATGCAGCCGTTCTGCGCGCCTTTTTCGCGCAAGATACGCGTAAGACGGCGGGTGTCGATATCGGCGATGCCAACAATGTTGTTGTCGTTCAGATATTCCGGCAACGATTTTTCTGCGCGGAAATTCGATACGGTCATCGCCAGATCGCGAATGATCAGGCCTTTGGCCCAAACGCGATCAGACTCTGCATCTTCAGCATTCACGCCAACGTTGCCGATATGAGGATAGGTCAGGGTGACGATCTGCTCAGCGTACGAGGGATCTGTCAGGATTTCCTGATAACCAGTCAGGGCGGTATTAAAAACCACCTCTCCAACGGCTTCGCCGGGCGCACCGATGGCGACACCCCGGAAGATACTGCCGTCTTCCAGTGCGAGTAGGGCCGGTACCGTCAAGGTAACCTCCAGTAGATGTTGGGGGCGGGGTGGCAGGCAGACGCGCGTCGCAAAAAAGCGAGATGGAAAGCTTTCCACCTCGCTCAGCTATTTATTGCGGATTTTCGTCTGCCGCGGACCCCTTAGGGCGGGTCGTAATTGTAGGGGGTGACGGCGCGCCTGTCACGGAGAAACAGGCATTCTGTGAGCGTTATTTGAGGCCAAGCACGTCTTGCATATCAAACAAGCCATTTTGCTGGCCGCCAAGCCAGTGCGCAGCACGCACAGCGCCGCGAGCAAAGTTCATGCGACTGGTGGCCTTGTGGGTAATTTCCACGCGCTCACCGTCCGCTGCGAACATCACCGTGTGCTCACCAATAATATCGCCGGCGCGGATGGTTTCGAAACCGATGGTCTTGCGCTCGCGTGCGCCGGTGCGACCTTCGCGCCCATACACAGCGCAATCTTTTAGGTCACGACCAAGTGTGTTGGCGACCACTTCGCCCATAGCTAATGCAGTTCCTGAAGGCGCGTCGATTTTGTGGCGGTGGTGCGCTTCAATAATTTCGATATCAACGTCGTCACCCAGCACCGCTGCGGCCGTGTTGAGCAACTTCAAACACAGCGTCACACCGACGGAATAGTTCGCCGCGAAACAAATCGCCACATCACCGGCAGCCGCCTCAAGGGAGACTTTTTGCTCGTCACTCAGACCTGTCGTACCGATCACCAATTTTTTTCCAGCCGCGCGACAAATGGCCAAATGATTTGCGGTAGCTTCGGGAATGGTGAAATCGATAAACACATCTGCGTCCGCGACCACGCTTTCCAGCGAATCTGACAGCGCCACACCTAACTTGCCCACGCCGATTAGTTCGCCCGCGTCGGCGCCGATCAGGCTTGAGCCAGGCGCATCCACTGCGGCACTCAATGTGAGCCCGTCATACGCCTGCACGGCTTCAATTAAGGTGCGCCCCATTCGGCCTGCAGCGCCAAGGATTCCAACTTTCATTTCAATGATTCCCGCATTAAACAACAGAAGCCTGATGGCAGAAGATGTGGCGCGGCGTTATCCGGCCGTCATCGACTGCAAACAGGCTTCTACAAAAGAATGTATCAGGAGGCTAAGTGTAGCCGCTCGCGCCAGTTAGTTCACCAGAAACGGGCGACTGACCACGCTGTAAAGGTTTTCGCCGGTACGTTCCATGTATTTGCGACGCTTGCGATCGAATTTTCCGAAGCTGATACCGGAATCCTGCCAAGAGCGCACTTCCACCAAACGTTTGCGCGCGTACAAAACATCAAGAGCTTCCATACTATAGCCGGCCGTCATCGCGGCGGCGGCTTGCAGCTGCTTCATCGCGTTCGCCGCCTCTTCATCCTTACCGATATAAAGCAGGCTGTTGGCGTATTCGTAACGGATAATCGCCATGTCGCCCGCCAAACCGATGGCTTTATTGAAATCCGCCTCCGCATTGATCGGCTGAGCGCCAAACGTAATTCGGCCCATGCCTTTGCCAACTCGACGAATAACGTTGGCATCGAAGGCGGCATTTAACGCCAAGGTTAACGGGTGATCCGAATCCACCGCCAACGCCTCAGTGGCGGAATTAATCACCGCAGGCGCGTAGCCTGCTGTCAGTGTTTTTGCCACCGGCGCATCTTCCGCTAATCGCGCAACCGCGTAGGCATAGCCCAAGCGCATCAACACATACTCTTCGTGCACACCCTCTTCGCTTGGCAGTATGGGCATCTGCTCGCTGAGCAGCTGGATATTCTTGATTGCGTCCTGCAGAAAGGTTTGCTTCTCTTCATTGGTACGGGCCAGATAAACACCCTGAAGAATCTCACCAAAAATGGCAGGAATAAGCGCGTAGCCGCCGTACTTCTTGCCAAGGTTGTATGCGTGCTGGAAGTCGCCGCGCATATACGCTTGCCACGTTTCCAATACATTTAAGCTGTGCTGTTCCCAATCATTATCTTGGTAGCCCAACGTGTGCATAAAACGCGGATAACGGGCGTAGCGATCTTTTAAATAGGCGGGCGACGGGTACGGAATGCGCAGGCCACGCATAAAGCGATCCCAGTACAGCTCTATTTCCTTGAAGGTAAACATGTACGGCTTTTGATCGAACGGCACCGTTTGCCAACGGGCGTTCAAAATGGCGGGATCAATGTCGAATTGGGCGCTGTTTTTCTGCTCAAAGGTGGCGCGTGCTCTCGCTTGCGCGCTTTCCAGCGGCGTTGCGGCGACAGCGACATGACCGAGCAGGAGCAAACTCAGGGCAAATAGGAAGCGGCTCATATTTAAGCTCTATTGTTATTTTTGTAATGATGACAAAACTATAGCAGCCGCACAGACGGCAACAATCCGTCGAACGTCTCAGAATTCACATTTCGGGGTCGAAAAAAGACTGGAATCCGGGCCGCAGCGCGGCCCGGAAACAAATTAGATGCCGTCAAAAAAGCGTTTAACGCCTTCGAACCAGCTTGTTTTCATAGGGTTATGCTTAGAGCCGCCTTGATCCAGCGAGTCTTGAAACTGACGCAGCAGATCTTTTTGATCCGACGTGAGGCCAACCGGCGTTTCCACCTCAACACGACAAATCAAATCCCCCGGCGGACCACCGCGAACGGACGTGACGCCCTTGCCGCGCAATCGGAACATCTTGCCGGTTTGCGTTTCAGCGGGGACCTTCAGCATCACCTTGCCGTCGAGCATGGGCACTTCAATGGACCCTCCCAGCGCCGCATCGACAAACGACATAGGCACTTCACAGTGCAAATCGTTGCCATCACGCTGGAAAATTTTGTGCTCGCGCACCGACACTTGCACATACAAGTCGCCAGCGGGCGCGCCGTGCATGCCCGCTTCGCCTTCACCAGCAAGACGAATGCGATCGCCAGTATCAACCCCCGCAGGAATTTTTACCGACAAGGTTTTGGTGCTTTGCTTACGGCCCTGGCCTTGGCAACTACCACAAGGATTTTTAATCGTTGTGCCAGCGCCGCGACAGGTTGGGCAGGTTTGCTGCACGGTGAAAAAACCCTGCTGCATTCTGACCTGACCCGCGCCACCGCAGGTGCCACAGGCAACAGGATCGGCTTTATCTTTCGCGCCGGTGCCGTCACACACTTCGCAACCCACCCACGTCGGCACGCGAATTTTTTCGCTGGTACCACGCACTGCTTGCTCTAAATCAAGCTCAAGGGTGTAGCGCAGATCGGAACCACGCGCAGGACCACGACGACGACCGCCGCCAGCACCGCCAAAAATGTCACCGAAGATATCGCCAAAGATATCGCCGAATCCGCCAGCACCGTGACCGCCACCATGACCGCCACCAGCCTGACCGTTCACACCGTCATGGCCAAAGCGATCATAGGCTGCCCGTTTTTGTTCATCGGACAACACCTCGTAGGCTTCCTTGGCTTCTTTAAATTTCGCCTCGGCCTCTTTGTCGTCCTGATTGCGGTCAGGGTGATGCTTCATTGCCAAGCGGCGATAAGCTTTCTTTAGTTCATCCGCGCCCGCATTTTTTTCAACGCCGAGCACTTCATAAAAATCACGTTTGGACATAAGCAACAACTACTTCTATTTAGGTTCTCACACGCTAACGCCGGGCGGTGCCCGGCGTTGCGAATGGTGCCTCTAACGTTGGGCGCGATGCTTAGCGCTTAGCGTTACGATTACTTCTTGTCGTCTTTAACTTCTTCAAATTCCGCATCGACAACATCGTCACCCGCTGGTGCCGGCTCGCCTTCAGCAGGCTGCTCTTGCTGCGCTGCATCGGCATACATGCGTTGCGCCAATTCCGCAGAAGCATCCGCCAGCACTTTGGTTTTTGCTTCGATGTCATCGGCGTCACTGCCTTTCAACGCTTCTTCAAGCGCGGCAGCCGCTGCGGTGATATTGGTTTTATCTTCTTCCGTGGCTTTGTCGCCTGCTTCTTCCAGCGTCTTCTTGCTGGCGTGAACCAAATGATCGCCTTGGTTACGCGCACTCACTAGCTTCTCGAATTTTTTATCTTCGTCAGCGTGAGCTTCCGCGTCTTTCACCATTTGATCGATTTCGTCATCAGACAAACCGGAGTTTGCTTTCACCTGAATGGTTTGCTCTTTGCCGGTGGCTTTGTCTTTCGCGCCAACATGCAAAATACCGTTCGCATCGATATCAAAAGTCACTTCAATTTGTGGCATGCCGCGTGGTGCTGGCGGAATGTCTTCCAAATTAAATTGGCCAAGTGATTTGTTTTGCGCAGACTGCTTACGCTCGCCCTGCAACACATGCACGGTTACCGCTGTTTGATTATCCGCTGCGGTGGAAAACACTTGCGATGCCTTCGTTGGGATCGTGGTGTTTTTATCAATGATTGGCGTCATGACGCCGCCCATTGTTTCGATGCCCAATGTCAGTGGCGTAACGTCTAGCAACAGCACGTCTTTCACATCGCCGGACATAATCGCGCCTTGCAATGCAGCACCGATTGCAACCGCTTCGTCTGGGTTTACATCTTTACGTGGCTCTTTACCGAAGAACTCAGCAACTTTCTTCTGCACCATCGGCATGCGCGTTTGACCACCCACCAAAATCACGTCGGTGATGTCGCTGTTTTTTAAGCCCGCATCGGCCAATGCTGTTTTGCATGGCGCCAAAGAGTTAGTCACTAAATCTTCAACCAGTGATTCCAACTTCGCGCGCGTCACTTTCACCACTAAATGCTTAGGGCCAGTGTTGTCTGCAGTGATGTACGGCAAGTTCACTTCGGTTTGTTCGCTGGAAGACAATTCGATCTTGGCTTTTTCCGCCGCTTCTTTTAAACGCTGCATGGCAAGCGCGTCGCCCGACAACGTAATACCCGAATCTTTCTTAAATTCGTCAGCGAGGAAATTAATCAAGCGCAAATCGAAATCTTCACCACCAAGGAACGTGTCGCCATTGGTTGCCAATACTTCAAATTGTTTTTCGCCATCGACATCTGCAATTTCAATGATCGATACGTCGAAGGTACCGCCACCCAAATCGTAGACGGCGATTTTGCGATCTTTACCGTCGGTTTTATCCATGCCATAAGCCAGCGCAGCAGCTGTTGGCTCATTGATAATACGCTTAACGTCTAGACCGGCGATGCGACCTGCATCTTTTGTTGCCTGACGCTGGGAATCGTTAAAATACGCAGGCACGGTGATGACCGCTTCAGTGACGGTTTCACCGAGGTAATCTTCTGCGGTTTTTTTCATTTTCTTGAGCACTTGCGCAGAGATCTGCGGCGGTGCCATTTTTTCGCCTTTTACTTCTACCCAAGCGTCACCATTGTCCGCCTTGGCAATTTTGTACGGCACCATCTTGATGTCTTTCTGCACAACATCATCTTCAAAACGACGGCCAATCAAACGCTTGATCGCATAAAGAGTGTTGGTCGGATTGGTCACCGCCTGACGCTTAGCAGCTTGACCCACTAACGTTTCTTCGGCGTAAGCGATAATCGACGGCGTGGTACGCGCGCCTTCGCTATTCTCAATCACCTTAACTTTGTCGCCTTCCATTACCGCGACACATGAATTGGTGGTACCTAAGTCAATACCAATAATCTTGCCCATCTTTACTCTCTCCTTCACGTCGCTTGCAGGCCCCTAGCGGCAACCTACAAGGCTGAACTGTTAACTTCACCTTTGCCTATATGGCGCCGATGTCGTTGCTTTCAAGCCCTAAAATGCGTAATTCGCAGAATTATTCGTCACCCTTAGCAACCACCACGCGAGCCGGACGAATCAAACGCTCATTCAGGGCATAGCCCTTCTCGAGCACTTCGATCACGGCATTCGGCTCAGCACCTGGCATGGGCACCATGGCCATTGCCTCATGCTGCTGCGGATCAAACTTCTCGCCCACGGGGTTCAGCTGTGCGATTTTGTATTTGCCGAAAATATCGAGCAGCACTTTTAACGTCAGCTCGGTGCCTTCACGGGCTGGCTTTAACGCCTCGTCGTCGGCGGGCAATGTCACCAAGCCTCGCTCCAAACTATCGGCCACGGCCAAAATATCGGTGGAGAATTTCTCCAGCGCATATTTGTGGGCATTACTCACATCGCGCTCAAGGCGACGACGCATGTTTTGTATTTCTGCCTGCGCACGGATATCGGCCTCTGAAAGGGCCTTTTCCGTCGCGGCTAACTTTTCTTGCACTGCGGCAAGCTCCGCTGCCAGGTCAGGCGCTGGTGCCTCACCCGCGTCCGTTGCATCAACTGCGGGTTCAACAACACCCTCAACGGCCTCATCCACTTGACCTTTTTCCTGGTCGCTCATGTTCAATAACTCCGTAGTTCTAACAGACGGTTCTGACAGACGCGTTCGCGCCTACTTTCAGGAAAGCCGGGAACAATATGGGAACTATTAGGTGAGATTCAAGGGCTGAACAGCCGGGAAATCGCTTTATTTGCCGGAATAGCGGTCAATTGCCCCGTAACGCGGCAGAAAGAATCCGTGCGGTGATATCGACGGTGGGAATCACGCGCTCGTAGTCCATCCGCGTCGGGCCCACCACCGCCAACACCCCGACCGGACTTCCGCCTGCACCCGCGTCACCGGCACTGTATGGCGCGGACACTAACGAGTACTCGCTAAACGGCTGATACCCCGCCTCGCGACCAATAAAAATCTGCACGCCTTGAGCGTGAATACTGCGCTCTAACAGATGCAAAATATCGCGCTTGTGATTAAACGCTTCGAACAAGCCCTTCAACTTATCCAGATTTTCTGCCTGCGTGCTATCGAGTAAATTCGCTTCGCCGGACAGCACGTAACCGTCACTCTGATCTTCACGCTGCAACGCCTTGGCCGCCACATCCATTGCCGCCTGCATCATCGAATCCATCTGCTGCTTGTCGGCCTGCATGGTGCGCAGCAAGCCATCGCACACGTCATCAAGATCGCAACCGGCGTAGGTGTGATTGATATAGTTTGCCGCTTGGCGCAGCTCTATTTCACCGTATTCGCGGTCGGTATGAATAATGCGGTTTTGCACTTCCGCGCGATTGATCACCAAAATCACTAGCACCCGCTGACCCGACAAAGGCAAAAACTCAACCTGTCGCAACGTCGTCACCGCGCGACGTGGCACCACCACTACACCGGCCATACGGGTTAACTCCGCCAGCGCCTTGGACGCTTGGCCGACCAATTCTTGCGGCGATAAATTCGGATGAATGAGCTGCTCCAGCTCGCGCTTTAGATTGCCGGAATTGCTTTGATTCATCGGCGCGCTGCGCAGCAATGCGTCCACGTACAGGCGATACCCCTTTTCCGTGGGCACCCTTCCTGCCGACGTATGCGGGCTCGACAACACACCAATATCTTCTAATTCGGCCATGATATTGCGAATGGTCGCAGGGCTGACCGACAGACCCGTGCCTTCCGCCAGCGTTTTCGACCCCACAGGCTGGCCATCTCGAATGTGCCGCTCCACCAGCGCCATCAAAAGCCGTTGCTTACGCTCATTTAAATCTGGGAGAGCCATTCATTAAACCTGTGTTGGTCGCACGCTAAAAACCGAATCAGCCAATCCTGACCATTATAGAAAGCACATGCCAGACGAAAAGACTTATCAAGTCGCGATTCTTTGCTTATGATGCTCACATTACTGACCTTATGGACAGTCCGACATGATTACACACTTAAGCGTTCGCAACTTTGCCACCGTTGAATCGCTGGAACTTGAACCCAGCAAAGGCCTCACCGTCATTAGCGGTGAAACCGGCGCGGGCAAGTCTATTATCATTGATGCGCTCGGCCTCGCCCTCGGCGAACGGGCCGACGCCGCCGCCGTCCGTGCAGGCAGTGAACGCGCCGAAGTGCAGGCCACCTTTGATATCCGCGATTGCCCCAGTGCGCGGCAGTGGCTCGCCGAACGCGAACTCGACGCCGACGATGACTGCATTCTGCGCCGCACTGTGCGCGAAGATGGCCGCTCCCGCGCGTACATTAACGGCAGCCCTGTACCCGTCGGCGAAGTGCGCGACCTAGGCGATTTGCTGATCAGCATCCACTCCCAGCACGAACATCAGTCGCTGCTTAAAAAAGAAACCCAGCGGGATTTGCTCGACAGCTACGCCAGCGCCGCCGCCCTCGCCAGCGATGTTCGTCGCCAATGGCGGCTTTGGCATCAAGCCAATAAAGCCCATGCCGAAGCACTGGCAAAAGCCAACGAACAAGGCGAACGCCAAGACTTATTGCGCTTTCAGTTAGAAGAACTCGACGCCTTTGGCCTTAGCGAAAATGAGCTGAGCGAATTGGAAACCGAACAAAAGCGTCTTGGTAATGCCGACTCATTGATTCGTCTTTGCCAACAATCTCTCGCGCTTTTATACGAAGGCGAAGACGGCACCATCAACGATCAACTCGGCCAATGCAGCCATTGGCTTGCCGATGCCAACGCCGAAGATGTGGCGCTGAACAATGTGCTAAGCGGTGTTGAATCTGCACGCCTGCAAGTTGAAGCCGCTGCGGATGATTTGCGTCATTATTTGGATAAGCTCGAAGTCGACCCAGAACGCCTCGCCTTTGTCGAAGAGCGATTAGGCCAAGCCTGGTCGCTGGCGCGCAAACATCGCGTGCGCTCGGAAGAATTGTTCGCGCACCACCAGCGGCTACTGGAAGAATCCGGCACGCTGGAACATTACGACGAACACCTCGCTGAATTGGAAGCGTCGGCGCGTAAAGCACAAACCGCGTATGAAAAATCCGCCCGCAAACTGAGCGACTTACGCCGTAAAAAAGCGTCCGAACTCGCCAGCGGCGTGCTAAAACATTTAAAAACCCTCGGCATGGCGGGCGCCCGAATTGAAATCGCCTTGCAGCCTTGCGACGCCGGTGCAGACGGCATGGAGCAGATCGAATTTCTGTTCACCGCCAACCCAGGACAACCGCTAAAACCGCTCGCCAAAGTCGCCTCCGGCGGCGAACTTTCAAGAGTGAGCCTTGCCATTCAGGTGATCTGCGCACAAACCCTCACCGTTCCGTGCTTAGTGTTCGATGAAGTCGATGTCGGCGTCGGCGGCGGCGTAGCAGAAATTGTTGGGCGACTCCTCAGAGAACTCGGCGAACACGCACAAGTCCTCTGCATCACCCACCAACCGCAAGTGGCCTCACTCGGCCACCATCATTGGCATGTGCTGAAACAACAAAGCAAAACCAGCACCCACACACGCATTCTCTCGCTGGATATCGACTCCCGCGTAAAAGAAGTCGCGCGCATGCTAGGCGGCGTAGAAATCACCGAATCCACCCTCAACCACGCCAAAGAAATGCTCCAAAAAAGCCAAGCCGTATAATCCCCAGCGCTCCCCATGGAAACCCCATGCGGGAGCCCTATGTAGAAACCACCGGAGGGAGCTTGCCTGCAAGCGATTCTGCCTAGCTGCATGCACAGAAATAATTAACCTGCTCCGAGCCAGCCCAGTGCAATGTTTGCAAAGCTATGAGCCCTTATCCAAGGCACTATCGCTTGCAGGCAAGCTCCCACAGAGGGGCACATAAAAATTGTGAGGGAGCACATCGGCCAAGCTCTTTCACCCACCCACTTCTATTCAAAACCCCAACCACCAATCTTCCGCAGCCCTTGTGGGAAACCACCTGTGGGAGCTTGCCTGCAAGCGATTCTACCTAGCAGCATGCACAGAAATAATTAGCCCGCTCCGAGGCAGCCCAGTGCAATGTTTGCAAAGCTATGAGCCCTTATCCAAGGCACTATCGCTTGCAAGCAAGCTCCCACAGAGGGGCACATAAAAATTGTGAGGGAGCACATCGGCCAAGCTCTTTCACCCACCCACTTCTATTCAAAACTCCAACCTCCAACTCCACACAACCCTATGTAAGAGCACCTGTGGGAGCTTGCCTGCAAGCGATTCTACCTAGCTGCATGCACAGAAATAATTAGCCCGCTCCGAGCCAGCCCAGTGCAATGTTTGCAAAGCTATGAGCCCCTATCCAAGGCACTATCGCTTGCAGGCAAGCTCCCACAGAGGGGCACATAAAAATTGTGAGGGAGCACATCGGCCAAGCTCTTTCGCTCACCCAATTCTATTCAAAACTCCAACCTCCAACTCCACACAACCCTATGTAAGAGCACCTGTGGGAGCTTGCCTGCAAGCGATTCTACCTAGCAGCATGCACAGAAATAATTAACCTGCTCCGAGCCAGCCCAGTGCAATGTTTGGAAAGCTATGAGCTCTTTTCCAAGGCTCTATCGCTTGCAGGCAAGCTCCCACATGGGGGCATATGGAAATTGTCGGGGCGAATGTTGGGTGCTGAAAACGAAAACAGCCCGTTGCTTGCGAATAGGGCAACGGGCTGTTCGGTTAGGAGGGTATTGCTGAAGATCGAGTCTTAGGGCTTCTAAAGGCTTACTTTTGGGGTCGGACTTTTTGGGCCGGGCCTTCTTAAGCCTCAGTCTTTCCAGCCTTACTCTTTCTTCGCTTTCACATACAGCACAAGCTTGTGATCAACCAGTTCGAAACCATGCTGCTCGGCGATCAAGCGCTGGCGCTTTTCAATTTCGGGGTCGACAAATTCGATCACTTCGTTGGTATCCAGACGCACCATATGGTCGTGGTGCCCTTCGTTCGCCAATTCAAATACAGCGGAACCACCTTCGAAGTTATGGCGCTCAACAATGCCAGCCTGTTCAAATTGGGTTAATACGCGATATACCGTCGCCAGACCCACGTCTTCGCCAGCCTCAAGCAGTGCCTTGTAGATGTCCTCGGCGCTCATATGACGCTCTGGAGCAGCTTCCAAATACTGCAAGATTTTCACTCGCGGCAAGGTGACCTTTAATCCGGCCTTACGCAAATCCTGATTATCCACTGGCATTGCTCCGTCATCGGTACCGGGGGCCGGAACCTTGTTTCTACTCTCGGGGTCTGTATTATCGCCGCAACCTTATGCGAATTCCCATACCTATGCAAAAGCTCTATTCACTCAAACCAGCCGCAATGCTGGCAATCCTGCTCGCGCTCAGCGCCTGCAGCACGGTGCGTTTCCCCGGCGTTTATCGCATTGATATTCCGCAGGGCAACTTTGTAACCTCAGACATGCTCGCTGACTTGCAGCCTGGAATGACCCCAGAGCAGGTGCGTTACGTGCTTGGCGTACCAACGTTGGTCGATCCGTTCACCGCCGACACCTGGTTTTACCTGATGACCTACCAGCCCGGCAAAGGCCAGCCGGTCGATCAGCAAATCGTGGTGCACTTCGATCAGGGCATCTATTCCGGCTATGAGGGCGAGGTCGCCGCAGACATGCAGCGCCAAACGCAAGCCGAGAAAGACGCCGAGCTGCACAAAAAAGCGGAAAGACAAATCCGTGAGTCCAGCACAGACGAAGACGGCACTGACGAAGAATCCGATGCCGAGCCCGTTCCAGCCGAACAAATGGAAACAGCGCCGCTCGATGACAGCACCAAACAGCCATAACGACCCACCCTGCTTCAACGTAGCCGCATGTAAGAAACAAAAAAGCCGAGACACTTTCCGTCTCGGCTTTTTTATACGCGAAAAAACTATTCCGCTTTACGCTGCTTCGCGCGTTGCGCACGCGCCTTTCGGTTTTCTTTCGGATCTGCCGTCAACGGCCGATAAATTTCCACCCGCTCGCCATCGTGCATTTCACGCTGCCGTGGATTGCCCTCCACTTTGCCGTAAACACCCATGCTAGCAACAGACAAATCCAAATTCGGAAAAAATTCCGTAATGCCAGACTGGCGCGCCGCCTCAAACATTGTTGTACCCGCCGCCACTTTTAACGACAGTAACTTCTGCTTTTCTGGCAGAGCATAAACCACTTCAATTCCGATCATCTCGCTCATTGAAATTAAATCACACCCAGCGCATTTAAAAACACCACGGCAATCGCCAGCGGCGCAAAAATTCGCACCACTGCACGCCACACCATATACAGCTTAAAGTTTTTCATGCCTAACTCTTTGCGCACATGGGTCTCTTTCATTACCCAACCGGCGTAAATCGCAATCAGCAATCCACCCAACGGCAACATAATGTTGGTCGTTAAATATTCGAGTAAATCGAAGAACGTGCGATCAAATAATTTGTATTCTGCGCCCGCAAAAATATTAAACGACCACACAGACCCCATGCCCAACACAAACGCCAGCACACCAATTAACACCGACGCTTTTACTCGATTCCAGCTGCGCTCCACCAGCCACGCCACCAGCGGCTCGCCCAACGAAATAGAGGAACTCCACGCCGCGCACACCACCAACACAAAAAATAACGTGCCAAATAACACACCCATCGGCATGGCAGAAAACGCCAGCGGCAACGTCACAAACATCAAACCTGGGCCAGCGCTTGGCTCAAGTCCGTTGGCAAACACGATCGGAAAAATCGCCATGCCCGCCACCAACGCCACCAACGTATCGAGCAACGCAATAATTAACACGGTGGAACCGATCGACACCGGCTTTTTCACACCACCCACTATCATTTCGCGCGGCATGTACGCGCCATACGCCATGATCGCGCCCAAACCCAGGCTCAGTGTAAAAAACGAATGTCCCATCGCCACGATCACCGCTTCACTGGTGAGCTTGCTAAAATCAAACGTAAACAAAAACGCGAGGCCATCAGAAAAGTGCCCCGTGGTTGCTGCATAACCTAATAAAATAGCCAACAACAAAAACAACAACGGCATAACAATGCGCACCATGCGCTCCAAACCTTTGTTCACACCAAAGGCCACCACACCCATGGTCATCACCATGAACACAAAATGCATTGCCGTGAGGGTGTACGGTGCAGCCAGTAAACCGTCGAACGTAGCGCCGACAGATTCCGCCGTTGCGCCCGCAAACGCCGTCGGCATTTTGAACACGTAATACAACGCCCAGCCAGCCACCACGCTATAAAACGACAGAATAAAAAAGCCTGCCAACGCGCCCATATAGCCAATCAACGACCACGACTTTTTTGCTTCCGCCTGCTTCGCCAACGCTTGCATGGAATGAATCGGGCTCATACCGCCACGACGGCCCAACATGATTTCCGCCGTCATCACCGGAATGCCGATAATTAAAATACAGGCCAAATACACCAGCACGAACGCGCCGCCGCCGTAGTCGCCAGTGATATAGGGAAACTTCCAGATATTGCCCAAGCCCACCGCAGAACCGGTCGCCGCCAAAATAAACACCCAGCGACTTGCCCACACACCGTGGACCGGCTTCATTTCCTTCTTCATGCATAACCCCCAACACAACAAGCCGCCATTGTCCGGTGAACGGGCCATCGGCTCAAGTTGCAATGCACATTGCAGTGAATGGGTGCGTTCCGCGCGGCGCCTGCCTATAATCGCGGCCCTATGAGTAAATCCAAAAAAAGCGCCAGCGACGCTCACATCGCTGCCAACCGCAAAGCCCGTTTTGAATATCACTTAGATGATCGTTTTGAAGCAGGCCTAGTACTTGAAGGCTGGGAAGTGAAGTCTTTGCGGGCTGGGCGCATCAATTTAACCGAAGCCTACGTGCTACTGCGCGACGGCGAGGCGTGGCTGTTCGGCGCCCGCACCGAGCCACTCGGCACCGTTAGCACCCATTACACCCCAGACCCAGTGCGCAACAAAAAGCTGCTTCTGCATCAACGCGAGCTAGGGAAAATTTTTGGGGCCGTACAAAAACAAGGCTACACCTGCGTACCGCTAAGCCTTTACTGGGTGCGTGGCCGAGCCAAATGCGAAATCGCACTGGCCAAAGGCAAACAAAATCACGATAAACGCGCGACCGAGAAAGACCGCGACTGGAGCAGACAGAAACACCGCGTCATGCGTCGCGGCTAATCAACGAAGGATTGTTGAAGGCGCCTGCCTACAGGCAATAAGGGCTGCAAAGCCCTGCGCCTGCGAGCATGCCTACCCAATCAACCGATGCGTGCTTTTTGACTACGCGCCTTCACCGCCGCACGCACTTCGTCACGTGCCGCCCAGTAAAACAGCAACCAAGCCCGCAACACCGCCGGCAAGAAGTACACACCGGTCAGCACCAGCGGCAATCTCGTTTCAGTGGTAAACGCCGCCACCGCCATCAAACCACCCACATACAATGCCACCACCAACAACAAGCCGAGTGCACTGAACACCACCGGGTGACGCTTCAGCGGCGCCAACGCAACCGCTACCTTTTCATTTACACGATCAAACATCGTCTTCATCTCCGATACTCCTTAATGAATGACTCAGCTTCGATCAACGATCGCTTCCTTGAGGAAACCGCTGGGTAAATCGAAAGCAGACCATCACTGCCGACTTACCCAGCGATTCCCGAAATTGGGGACTCGCTGGAAACTGGTCAGAGGTTGAATCCTTCTGCCCGCCCAAACCATTTTCAGGCGCAACCACAGGACTCTTCCTACTGAGTACCATCAGACCGGAAAGTGCCCGACAACGGCCAAAAAACTGCACGATTGTCTAACACAGATAGATAACACTTAACCTTTATTTAACTTTCACCCCAACCACGCATCCCCTACAATGGACGCACTTTCAGGGGCCGACCTGGCTTCGACGCCGGTTATGAAACCTGTGGTGCATGCCGAGTAGGTTACAGTGCTCGTAAATCCCTTGTGACACACTAAAGTAATCGCAAACGACGATTCTTACGCACTAGCAGCTTAATCCCTGCTTATCGCCAATCGACCCAGCCTGTGGGGAAGAGCGGCGAGCATCGCTACACAGGCTCGCAACAATGTTCGCCCCGGACCGCGTTGCTAAAACCTTAGGGGATCGGAACCAGCACCCTGCCCGTCGGGCCTCTGGGACCTAAATCAATAGACACGGCTAAGCATGTAGATCTACTGGCGGATTGCTGACGGACGCGGGTTCGATTCCCGCCGGCTCCACCAAATCCTGTAAGGGGGTTGGTTTTCCTACAACCCCATGATTTTAAAGGCTTCCATCCTCCCGGCTGGTACAAAAAGCTGGTACATTCACTGGATGGATGAGATGCCCCAATACCTCTATCACGACGCCAAAGCCGGGGGCTATTACTCTCGGCTGGTCATTCCTGACGATGTTCGTCATCACTTCGATGGAAAGCGCGAATTCAAAAAGCGCTGGGCCGTGGCCAAGTGGCGCGAAATTGAGTCTTCCCACCTAGAATTCATTGCAGAGAAAAAGCGTGAGATAAGAGCCGCCAGAAGCCTTATCCAAGCATCCGACGGCTCACCCCTTCTCAGCCCTCGCGAAAGGCGCATCAGGCGACAGGCAGGCCTACAGGAGAGCCTGACTCCTTTTGCATCCCTGTCTGCTAAGAGCGATGTTCAGAACATCATAAAACTGTGGTTCCACAGCCGCCTACGAGAAGAGCGGCAAGCAGACATGTACCTTCTTGCTCACCACGACCCCGATTCTCCCGAAGTCCAAGGCGAGATAGAAGGAAACGAAATAGACACTGCAACAATACGGTTCAATGGGGGCCATCAAAACGAGGACTACTTAAAGACCATCCAAGGGGTTGCCGACAGAATTCTAAGCTCGGCAGGCTATTTTGTTTCTTATGATGACCGGAACAGTGAGCTCTATAAGGACGCCATAACATTTACCCACTCAGCGCTTCTGGAGTTGCTAGCGCTACGCCGCAGGCGGCTGATCGGCGAGCAAGAAACATCAACTTCTCCGTTACTCTACGAAGGCGTAAACGAAACCTTAGGCTCTCCCTCCGGATTGAAACCGGTTTCACCTGCCGGCGGAGTCACATGGACTGCGTTAGTTGAGAAATTCATTTCTATCCACGGCCGCAGCGTATCGAGCAAGACACTAAGTGGGTATCGCTCAGCGATAGATCTGGCTAACGAGATATTTGGGCTAGACACTCAAGTTTCCGAAATTACCCCAGAGATGTGTTTCGACTGGAATGACATATTCCCGGTTGTGCCAGCAAACGCCAAAAAGATATACAAGGGAAAAACGTTGCGAGAGGCGGCGGAGATTGCCATATCGAAAGGCCTTCCACGTCGAGCGGCCAACACCCACCTAACACAGATCACCAGACTGAAAACAATATTCAATTTTGCGATCGACGAAGGAATCATTCAGAAGAGTCCTGCGCGCAAGCTCAGCGCCAGAGCCAAAGTCGCCCAGTCTGGAGATAGGAATTATTCGATAGCGCAGATCAACGCCATCTTGGAGAGCCCGCCATTCAAGGAGTTTGCGCTAAACAAGCTAAGTCACGCACAGAAAGACGACTGTTGGGCCATACTTATAGCCCTCTTCTCAGGCGCAAGACAAAATGAAATCTGCCAG
This sequence comes from Alcanivoracaceae bacterium, assembly GCA_029213045.1. GTDB lineage: Bacteria > Pseudomonadota > Gammaproteobacteria > Pseudomonadales > Alcanivoracaceae > JARGPN01. Next base: position 198,067 of record JARGPN010000001.1, on the reverse strand, counting down.
CTGCTGGTATCGGACGTGAAGCAAGAAGACGGCGTCGATTACCTCGACATCAATGAAAATGCCTCGATTGGCAAGAATCTGAAGACCGCATCTAGCCAACGCAAGATCCCTATCCATCCGGCGCTCATCAAAATCGGTCTACTAGACTACGTGGCCGACCTGAAGGCTAGCGATGAGCAATGGCTGTTCCCGATCATACAGAAGCGGTCCAATCCATCTGACGCCTTCTCTAAGCGATACAACTATTTTCTAAAACGGCATATCGGAAAGACAGAAGGCGACCGCATCTGCTTCCACTCATTTCGACACACCTTTAACTACTGGGCCTATAAGTCCGCCAACGCGCAGATGGATAGGGAAAAGATCAAAGCGATTCTTGGATGGCAGCAGAAGGAAATGATCGACGCGCAGTATGGTGGTCAATACGCGATACGAGCGCTATTTAATGAAATCGAGAAGCTCAAGTACCCGGGATTGAGAATGGGCCACCTAGTAAAGAATTGAAACCGGTTTCAAATACTAGTCCAAATATCACAAGCAATTGTTCAGAAAGGACTTCTCAAAAAAAAACAGAACGTTCGCATCTTGTGGGCAGAAATAATCACCGGACATACAGGAACAGAGGCGCGGAACCTTATTTTACTCCGATAGTGCCAGCAAGGCCGTAAGCTGCGCCACAGCGGTCTCTAGCTTCTTCTCCCCAAGCCGCCGTGAAATCTGCTGCACCTGATTAATGAGGTCTTCTTCCTTATCCGTCAGGCGTGAACCGCCAACCGATGGAAAAAACTCAGCCATGGGAACATCAAAGGCAACGGCCAAGCCTTCCAAGGTTTCGTAGCTTGGCAAGAACACACCTCTTTCCAGCTGGCTAACGGACTCCGTGGACTTCCCCAGAATCTCGGCCAAGCTTCGCTGTGACAACCCCCGAGTTTTTCGAAGCGCCTTGACGCGAGCCCCAACTAGTTGCTTTCTATCCATGTATGAAGGCTAGCTATGATTGCGGCCTTCAAAAATGAGGTATACTTCTACTTTGCAGACTCTTTGAAGAAGTTTTGTTCTTCTTATTGTTATTTTGTCCAAGAAAACATCAATACGGGGTTCGACATGGCTTTTATTGCGATAACGCTCCTACTGTTCGCTGGTGTTGCTGCCGGCCTGTTACTCAAGCCTCGCCCCCCGTTCATGCATCGGCCAATGAGTGGTGTTTCCGCCGCATGGAGTGGCATAGCTGCCGTCGCCATACTGACTCACTCAGCAGAACTCTTCGCCATATCCATACTTCTCGCGCTAGCCGGAACCGTATTGGGGGCCGCCGTTGTAATACGCCCCAAAGAGCCCGCAAACAGGTCCGCGGGAGCAGTCATGAGCGTAGCGTCAGTTCTAGCATTCTTATTGACCATAATGCTGATGGTCCATGCCACAGCCCCTGACAAATCACAGATGACATCAGCTGAGCTAGAGAAATACGAAGCCGCAGCGGAACTGCGCCGCACACAACGGGAGCTGGAGAAAGCTCTCAGTGAAGGCGCAGACGTAGCAAGAGTGGAAATCGCTGGGTCACAGGCAACTGTCTGGATTGAAATTGATAGCGCTTGGGACAATAAGTCCTACGTAGAAAAACTCTCATTTAATATTGCCGATGCCGCGATGCAGCTTAAAGGGAAGCAGGAGCTCACCGCCCTCGTTCCCAAAACCAGATACATTTTGATGGTGAAGAGCATGGATGGCGGCTACTTCAGGGCTCTAAGTGTGGACTACGACACCAACACCTTTGCTCAACTGCAAGACGGCCATACGCGCCACCACGACAGAGAAATACTGGACAAAGCACAGCAAGTCTCGTCTGACCATGCCTCAGGGAGGGAAATCTTAACTGACTGGTGCAAGTCTCTTGAAAATGGAGAAGCAGGAACTATCTTTTGCGCGAAATGGCTTGGGATTATTTAGATTTGAAACCGGTTGCAACTGGGGGAGACTTGAAACGGAGATGGACAGTCAGAAGCCTTGAAGAGTTTGGGCGCACGCGGCTATCTGAATCATTCTTCATGCGCGACTTCCTTCATTCAGAGATATCCCAGATAGAAGGCATTCCAAACATACCTGAAGATCCAGATCTCGCGATTGAGAACGGCTCTATATTGTGCCGCCTGATTCTTGAACCTCTGCAATACGAATTCGGAAGAATTTCCATACGGTCGGGGTACAGGTCGGCAGAGCTCAATAGTATTGGATCATTGAAAGGGCTCTCATGTGCGAGAAACGAAAAAAACTATTCAAAACATATCTGGGACAAAACAGATAGCAGCGGAAGAAAAGGAGCAACGGCATGTATTGTTGTCCCTTCATACGTGCCACATTATGAGAAAACCGGAGACTGGCTAAGCATCGCGCAGTGGATTATAAGAAACATTCCTGAATACTCATCTCTTACTTTCTTCCCGAAACTGTGCGCTTTCAACATTGGATGGCACGAGGCACGGAACAGTTCTATTCAGAGTCACATCTATCCGAAGGGGTTTTTTCAACCTAGGCTTCTGCTCAATACCGTATCCGCCAATCTACGCTTTAAAGGGCTCGACAAACAGGCTACTATCAAAGAGAAACCGTGAGTCATGCGCTCCACTGCCCAGCGCGTTAGCAGTTGCAACCGGTTTCAACATCCAGCCAAATGCTCACACTCCTATATAATAATCATGGCTTATGCTGGAAAACTTCAGTTTCAACAGTCGCGTACTCGAATCTGACGCGCACATCGACAAGATTGAGCTTCGTATCTCCGGATGGGAGCTCATTTCGGATAGCTCAGAGCTAGCCCTTTTTAGAGCCTCTCTGGGCAACTATAGGGATTTCCCTCACCGACCGCCTTCTGGGGCACCCCTATTCCATACTGCGCAGCCAGAGCAAACGACTATACCGACCAGAGGTAAATTTAGAGTTCGGAAGCCTATCACTCAAAACTATTCCCCTTTGGTTAGCGGCTTCCTGAATGTGACTCCCTCTAACCAGATAACAGAGAACACCGAAGGCTACATTAGAACCCCCCTATCTCTTAACTGCTCGCTTAATCCAACAAGATTCTTGATATATCAGGACTTGCCACGTCTTCGAACTAGACAGGAAGGGAAAAGAGATCTGCCAAATCGGACATACCGACCATTCCGAAACGAACCACGAATAACTCGGCACGCGGATGAGTTTTCTCTTGACGGCAAGGATAATGTCGCCCTTACCTTGATGCCTAAGTCGCGCCTCCAGTACACGAGATGGCAAAGCATATTCTCGGCAAATATATGCGCTTTAATGAATTACATTACATCGGAGCTCGAGTGCTTTCTTCAGGCTGGCTCAGATATCGAGTTTCAGTTGCATGAGGATTTTACTATAGGGAAGGTGGAGTTCTATTGGGAGTTCGTCCACGAATACCCACTTTCACTTATGGGCCTCATTGGCCCACTTGCCGCCGCAGCTTACAGCGAAGCAAGATCTAGCAACTATGTGACGCGTGAGGAGACAGTAAGAAATTCAAGGTCGCTTTCGGTTTCTCACCGGGCCGGCATTGACATAAAAGTCTACGCCAAAACCAATAAGAGAGTCCGGATAGAAGCCGCTGTAAACCCAAGGAAGAACCGAGAATTACTTCGCCACCCACGAAACCCTAATCACGGGGGATCACTTCGAGCGACTTCCATAGGGCAGCTAATTGGAACGCTCGAGAACCTTGCCGCTCATGCCACACAGAGCGTCAACGAGTTCCTTAGTCGACTTAATGCAAGAGAAAGCCTCTCCCCCCACCTCCAACAGTCAAGTATAGCTATGGTCGATCACATATATCGTGCGGTTGGTGACGACTACCGATGGGCCAGAAACCTAATTGAGTGCCTTGTCGAGAACGGTGGATACTCTGCGCTGGAGGCCACCGATCAGCAGAAGCAGGCTCTGCGGCGGCTAGTCCGCACGGGCGTTTTATCGAGGCCAGCAAGGAACCAGCGAGGGTGGTACCGTGTCCACACGAGCTACACACGAGCTAGAACTTCACTCCGCCATTGAAACCGGTTTCAATTCACTTAAATACTCAGATGGCACGCTCGGATAGCGCTGATTCATGAGCCACAATCCAAGTTTTCGCCGGGGCGAGTCAATCCTCTGAGCGATCTGTACCATCAAGACACGCACTATTGGCAACTCTGAGCTCTCGATGACTAAAAGCATCAGAAAAGTAGCTTCGGTTCTAGCTTGGGACCCCAGCACAGAAAATGTCGTCCATATCAATCTCGTGGCCGAAGGGTTCAAGGGGGCCGAATGTCGCGTGTGCAAAGAGAAACTTACCGCTGCCAATCGGAAATTTGACGGGCGAATAAAAGCGTTCTACTTCTCACATCGTCAGGGGTCTGAATGCTCCGGCGAAGCCGAATCACTGGCTCACTTGTGGGCCAAGCAGATTATAGCTGAACAGAAGGCATTGCTTCTGCCCGGTTACGAAACCGAACTGGCGCTGGAGGACTGGGAAGGCGACAACAAAATCATAGGTCGAGCGTGGTCACCGGGCCGGCGTGTAGAGCTCACGCGTACTCAGCTAGAACACAGGCTCGTTGTCGAAGGCGAAATAAGGACTCCCGACGTCACGGCCTACCTGAGTGAAAACGTTCCGCTGTTTGTCGAGGTTCATGTGGCCAACCCAGTAGACTCGGTCCGGGGCTCCTTCTACCGCCGCAACCACCTCAACTGTCTTGAGATCCACGTAAAAGAATGCCAAGGAGAGGAGTGGCAAGAGTTGCTCGCCAGCCCAGACAGATTCAGAGAGCATGTCATCGAGAAAGCGCACCGCGAGTGGGTGAGCTGCAATCTCTACCCAGACGACATCCATGCTGCCCTAGATGACGCCATGGAAAAAGCGAGGATAGAGAAACTAGCTCAAGAAAGAGAGGCGGAGCGGCGACTTGCACAAGACGCACTAAAAGCCGAGCAAGCTCAGGAGCAGGCCAATGTCCGCCAGCAAGTTCTCGAGCAGATCGCACGCAAGCTCGTCAGAGCGCGGCAAGAGCAATGGCGTGAGAAACGCCGGCAGGAATACTTGCAACAGGTCATCAAGCCGCGCACCAAGTCAGCCAAAGTAAGCGATACGCTCATAAAGCGATTTGGTCTCATCCCTGCGGAAGTGAATGTGCCTGTCCCAGACGAGCTCGCATTTTGGGAAGTCCACCGCTGTGTCTGGCAGTGGGCAATCTATGAATTCCTAGTGATTGAGCCCTATCAGAAAGCACTGAAGTTCGAAGCCCAACACGGCGTGCAGTATTGGAGAAAGCCCCTTAACCCGGGCGGTGACATACTGCCAAAGAACTGGGTCCAAGCTGACGCCTCGCTTGCGAAGTACCGTCAAGTAACCCCGGGTGATGCCTGCCGGCGACTCTACAAGAAGGGCGTCAAATCCTCGCCGCTCACTGAGGATGTCGCCAAGCTGCTTGCCTGTGGCGCCGAGGAAATTCCTGCAAGGAAACCGCGAGAGCTGACTGAAATCAATGATCAGGACTGGGAATGGGTCCCCAAGCCGGCGCTAGCCGTGCAGCACTACCTGCGAGCGCTAAGAGACAAAGGGATTCTTTATGAGTTCGAAACTAGCTACGGCTCCCAAGGACTAGGGGCATTCCAGCTCAAGGGACGCCAAACGCCTCCACTGGCATGAGTGAGAATACCCAGCCAGACGCATGCACGCCATTGCGTATCCACTGCCACTACCTGCCTAACTCATAGCAAAGTGAGATAGCTCTCTTCTCTTTGTAAATCAAAAAAGATTGGCATAGGTGGGCAGACATAGACCGTCTTTCCGGCTGTCTCACCACTGTGCAGGTGTCGCGGGCCGCTGGCTAGCATTGGCAAGGGAAGCTTGGCACACCTATAAAATGACTTAACCGATATCGACCATAAGTCATGTAAGAAATCTTCCACAACAGATAAGCCTAACTTCAAGTAAGTTTGCATAGCCGTAATCAACTATCTGATAGAAGAATGGTCTTGGCTGAGCCCGGGCAGCCCAGACCAAACTTCGCCAATAGCTAGAGAACGATGGAGTGGCGAGCCAATTCTATGAACACGCATGAGTCATGGATAAAGTATATGCTTCTTCTTCGGGTCACCATCGTGATACCGCTGCTCTTCACTTAATGTCTCGGTATTCAATCCGTAGGCTCTAATCAACCAGCGCCCGTTATTCCCCTCTTCTCCCAAACTTCGCCTGCCATGCAAACAGGACCGATTGTTTATCACAAGAATATCACCGGGCTCAATAACCAGCTCTTCCACAGAATGCGCACATGCTTGCTGCAACCTATTGCAGGCTTCCTCAGACACAGAATCAGCGCTGTCATAACTCACCACTGATGAGTGGCTATACCTGATTGAGAGGAGACTTGTACGGAGTATTCTCAGGAGGGGCACCCGGTGGAGCACGTGAACCCTGCCGAGCTTTTTCTGCATGCCTTCTATAAAGGTCTTTTGAGGCCGAATGGAGAACCTAGGCTCCTGCAGTACTTCGATCGTTTGCTGATCTAGTCCGCTAACCACTTTCTTTAGTGGCATAATTGTTGTTGGCACTTTGCTAGGATTTCTCAACCCGATCAGTGTAACCAGATCAGGGGACGGAGCTATTCGGGGCTGATCGTGGTCACGCTCGCCACTAAACGGAAAACTGGCGGCATCTGTATGGCCTCTCATCGCGTTCTTAGACTTCTCTGCGTACGCGCCTTGGCCGTCAATCGGCACCAAATTTACAAAGAGCTCACCATTATTCTCGGTCCCGTATGAAATGGTCTCCATCCCCAATAAGGAATGTATTGCCAACACCGTAGCTCGAGCCCTGATAGTAGTGTCATCATCAGGAACCGGGGTAAAACCCCCGGGCGTAGACTGCATCTGCCCCAGAGAAATGATGCCTTTCAAATGAAGGCAAGGCTCGCTGGATACCAACGCCCGGATTGTGCCCAGCTCGGCGCCCCCCTCTGGCAGGCGTTCTATGGCAAGCTTATGTAACTTCTCGGCCAGCTGTGCGGGCTCCGCGAGCTCTTCAAGCCTCTTCGCGGCCGAGCCTTCCTTCTCCCAGTCAGCAATGGCAGCCCTGACAGCCGCCCCGAGGTGCGATGTCGTCATGGCTACCTCCTATTTGATATATTGTTGATACATGGGTAAGCTCATGTCAATCACTAATTATTTGGAACACATTCCAGCGGAGGCCGGCAATGAAAGTCTCTCATGACCCTTTAGGGATTGCAGAGGGAAAGGCGTTGCTCGACAAGTTACCAGACCTCTACGCATCGGCATTTAGCCATGCACACTTAGAGATCGATACGGACGCGGGCACAGTGAGCTGCACCGTCGACTTCCCGGGATCGCCAATATCGGCCATTTCTGGGAAGAGCGCTCAAGAAGCAATCAAGAAGACAGTCCTACTACTCAATGAGAGCCTACTTTCAGTCCCGTTTGCGGAATGGACGAACCATTACAACGAAGCCACTCAAGAAGAGGGGAAATCTTTTGCCAATACTGCGCAAGAAGAAAAAATCACGACGAGATTCCAGTCAAAGCAGAAGCGGTCCACTATCGGCGTCACCATGCCAGCGAGCCTGAAGGAATGCATTCAGTTTGAGGCTAAAGGTCTTGGAAAGAGCTTCTCAAATGTTACTCGAACATTTATAGAAATAGGGTTTGAGGACTTCGACAGGAGAACATTCTATGAATCATCGAAGTTTTTAATACATTCTTTAAATGTGGAAGCAAAAAAATGGCACTCTGAGGAAAGCAACCAAGTAATGGTTAGAGTTGACCCAGATCTCGATGTGAGAATTCGGGCTTCTGCAAAAGAATATAACCATTCAGCTTCCCAATTTGGATTTTTCTTTATCTCTCATGGGCACGGAATTTATCGGGCCATGGAAGAATTAGGCGAAAAGATAGCCGAGACCAAGGGGCCAGCTCTAGGAAAGATCGCAGAAAGGATAGGAGTTTATGGTCATAGAGCTTTAATTTCTTCTGTTCTTGATGGATCAATCGAAGCTCCAAATTCATTTTTGGCGTTACTAAGCAGACAATTCAACACCTCACTCAATATTTTAAGAGAATTTATCGAAAACACTAGAAGCGCAAAGCTCGTGCCTTCATACAAAGCAGAGAGTGGAAAGCCACTGGTACAAACTGAAGCTGTATCATGGGAAGAATCCATCAAAAGTCTTGGTCTCACACCTGAGGAAGAGGCATTCCTTCTAGATTTTAGAGATAAATAATATGAACCCATTCCAAAGGGCTAGGGATCAGGCTCTGGAAACGAGGACCTTACTCACGGACGGAAACCCTCTATCCATCGTATCAGCACGCAATCTCCTATTATCTGTTGAGGACAAGCTCAACATTGCAATTGAGCCTATCAACAAATCATTCCCGGATCTTGGCGGTGGAAGCGCTGTACTCATCAGATCTCAAAGGTTTATTTATGTTAACAATGAGATCGAGCCTTGGAGCCCAAAGTTTTGCTCTCTAATTGGCCACGAGCTAGGACATTGGTACTTAGACTCCCAATGCTCCCCAACAAAAGTATCTCATCTCAAGGAGCTATTTGGATCTGAGGGGACCTCCTCCGTAATGAAAGTTGAGGCATACGGGGCGCGAGAAAGGGAGGAGTTACAAGCTAACGTTTATGCCCGAGAGTTACTGCTTCCTAGAGAGCTAGCAAGAAAGCTTGCAGCCAATAATCATACTCCGAGCTCAGTTTCTGAGCTCTTGGGGATACCATTAGAGTACGCCCAAATACAAATGCTTGATGCCCTGTTTCTTCCTGTCTTTAACCAGAAAGAATCACAACTAAAAGAGCCAAGTATAGATCAGATTAAAGCGGCGCAGAGCGAAGCAAGAGCATCTAACGTTGTCGCCGGACCCGGAACTGGTAAAACCACAACACTGATACACAGAATAAAGCATCTAATCAAAGACAAAGGGGTCGATCCATCTGAGATATTGGTATTAACCTTTACGAACAAGGCAGCATTTGAGCTTATAGAGCGACTAAGAGGAATAGGAGTTCAAGACGTATCGAATGTATGGGCTGGCACCTTCCATGCCTTTGGCCTTGAGTTTTTAAGGAAGTATCATCATCACTTCAGATTAGAGCCGGACATCCCCGTAACAGATTTACTTTCGACGATATCAATGCTCACTTCAGCTCTACCAAGTCTCGATTTGATGCATTACTTACGAACGGATGACCCTATAGATTGGCTTATTCCTGTAATCAATGGAATAAAGCGTTTAAAGGAAGAGCTGATTTCGCCTGACGAGTATAGGCGTTTTATTCTAGAGCATCCATGCGATGACTCTGAACTACAAAGTCAAAGGCACGACGTTGCCACCCTATATGCAGCTCATGAGGCATTACTTCGCAATCGTCAGGAGATTGACTTTGTAGACCTGATATCTCTTCCTGCCCTCGCCCTCAAAGAAAACAGAGCACCCTTTGTAGAGCTAGCGGATCGGTTTAAGTACGTCCTTGTTGATGAGTATCAGGACGTAACTCAAGCCATGGTAGAGTTGCTAAGGCAAATTGGTAAATCTAAATCTATATGGGTAGTCGGAGACATTCGCCAAGCAATACATCACTGGCGCGGAGCATCACTTAAGAGTCTTCTAAAGTTTGATCAGGAATTTAAAGCCCATGCAAACGGCACGCAAATACAGCGCTATACGCTGAATAGGAATCGGCGCAGTTCACAGGAGATACTTAATCTCGTCGAGGAAGTTGGGCGTCAACATCGACTGGAATCCCAAATACCACTTGCCCCCATGACTGCCGAAAAAGGGCCCAGTGGCCTCAAGCCCGTACTCACTACATGCCACTCACGAACAACTATTCCTTTAGCGATAGTAAAGAACATCCAACACCTAAAGAATCAAGGAGTTGCATTTAGAGACCAAGCTGTTCTATGCAGAAGCGTAAACGAGGTCACAGATGTAGCAGAAGCGCTAAAGGACAGTGGAATACCTATCGTTTACGTCGGCGATATATCCCAGCGTGTTGAAATCAAACAAATTTATTGCCTAATGCAGCTTCTGGTTGAGCGGAATCCAAAATCCCTAATCGGCCTGAAGGGCATAGATGGTTTAGATATGCCTTTAGCGGACATTGAAGCACTTCTCGAAAAAACCAAAAGCAGGCCAACATTGCAGCGCGGCCGGTGGCTTAATCATCAGCACCTTGATCTTTCCTTGCAAGGCCAACAGGCCATAAGAAACCTCAATCAATTGATAGGCAAATGGAATCGTCAATCTAGCACATGGGCACTTGTCTGCGATCTACTTCTGGAAAGCAGGTTTAATGTTCCCGGAACAGAAGAGAACTCAGTTGAAGCTTGGGTATCAAAACTAGCTCTTTGGCAGTTCTGCTACGCGGTTCGCAATGGCGCGGCAAATGCGAAGGACTACCGTCTCTACCGCTTTTTGATTCGCCAGCACCTGCGGCAAAGAATTGGTGAAGAGCTTGCAAGCCGAGAGCTGCCACCAGAGGCCGAGGCTCTAGACGGCGTTAGACTACTTACAGTACACGGCAGCAAAGGCTTGGAGTTTGATGCTGTTCACTTGGGGTATGCGAGTAGCGGCTATTACTCCTCAAAGGCACCGACTTGGAGGCCTGAGGACGATGTAATGACGATGGTTCCTCCAGAGTCACTTGGGAGTAACAAGGATGAATATGACATGGAGGAGGCGGTCGAAAGAAACAATCTTTTATATGTCGCTGTATCACGGGCAAGAAACCATCTTTATATTTATCAAGACGGGCAGTTCGGCCGAGATAACTTCGCGCCTCAGTGGGATCATTATCCAAAGAAGTATCTCGACGTAGATTTCAGCGAAAATTATCTACCACAAAGTCTTTCTCCTGCAGTAAATCGCTTTACCCCTGAACCAGAAATTAATTACGAGCACTTTAGGAGTTATGTTACTTGTTCACTTCAGTATTGGTACTCACGGATTCTAAAGCTAAAGCCTGAGACGGATATAGACATTTCAATTCAAACCCGATGGGCCATAATGCACTTGTTAAAGCGGTTTGCCGGCGGAGAGCAGATTGACCCCAACGAGATTTCCCGCGAAATATGGTCTGAATATGGCCTTCCAGATCAAGTTGAAGACCCGAAGCTTTGGAAAGACGCAAACACGGCATTTTCGAAAGGAATAGATTTAATAAAGATTATTATCTCTAAGGGCGGAATACTTTGTGAGCCGAAATCCATTGTTGGCGGTGTCACCATTCAATTGCCGTGGGGATTCATTCTTGAGAATCCTCACAGCGTAGAATTTGCCATGATTAAATTTAGTCGATCCGGCGTTTCAAGCGCTCAGACAATATTAAAACCTGTAGTTCCGGGCTTACTTGTCCAAGGAAGTAAGAAGTTAAGTTTACATTATGTTATGTCAGATAAGAGCGATAACGTTCCCGGAGCAAGAAGGATTGAAAGCACGAAATCATTCAAGGCTGCCGTCAACTACCTATCAGGAGTAATTTCTCCGAGCAAGGGAAGACACTGCAGCCGGTGTGCGTATGCCAACATCTGTCCATCTGCTCCAGTTTGCTAGAAGGGGAAAGAGGGACAGGAGGGAGCATGGCGCTACTTCTTGAAAAGGGTTCATAATTCGGGCATCGAGATGGATATCGATCCAGCCGAGTCCGACAAGACGAGCAGTCACCCGAAGCTTTTTGTTCTAGGCGTGAGGCTCTTCTTCTAGCCCTAGAGCGTCTGGGTCCGGAATAGTCATTATGACCACCCACAAATCAATTGGGCTCGCCCTAGCCGCTAACGCTCAGAAATCTGCCCTTTGAGGCCAAACCCTCTAGGTCCAATTTCCAAAAAATGAAACCGGTTTCATAGACATTTCTGTGGTACAATTTTCGAAGGTACCGCCGCCTAGCGCCCGGGAAGCTGGCTTATAAATCAAATGGTTATGGCTAGCGGGTTAGTCTCCCGCCGGCTCCACCAAATACTAAAAAGGGCTCACTCCGAAAGGAGTGGGCCCTTTTTAGTATTTGGGTCGAGTTGGTGTGGATGAGACCCCGCGTTCGGGTTCGACAAGCGAAATAACTATTTCGCGCAGAACGCACGCAACGCGTGCGGCCCCGAAGGGGTGAGCTAATCGCCAAAAGCGATTAGCGAATCTTCCCGCCGGTTTTATAAAAAGCCAGGGCTACGCCCTGCCCTTCCACTAACACTGTCGGCTAACGAAATCTCCGGCAATCCGCCGCTGCCACCAGCCAACAAGGACCTGGTGACAACACTCCAAGTCAGCACTTCCTATATGCATGCGTCTCAACGCCCAACCATGCCTTTTGCATCCCCCAGAAAAAACTACCGATCGGTAATATCCAGGCAAAAAGCACCCCATTCCACAAATTTATTCCCGATCAGTATCAAAACCTAGAAACCGAACAAAAACCATGCAATTATTCCCGATCAGGAATTTCCAGGAACGCCGCTATGCCAACCACCCAGCCCCCGCCCCCCATACGCTCGGCGCAGGACTTCGGCAGCCAGATCCGCGCTGCCCGCCTGGCTCAGGGCCTGACCCAGGCGGAGCTGGCCGCAATTGCCGGCGTCGGCACCCGCTTTGTGTCCGAACTGGAGCGCGGCAAGGAAACCGCCCGGCTGGGCCTGGCGCTGGAGATCGCCCAGCTGGCCGGCGTGGACCTGATTGCCAGGCCAAGAAAGGGCCGCGCTCATGACTAATACCCTGACGGTCTGGTATCAGCATCAGCAAGTAGGCCGGCTTATTGCCAACCCCACCCGGCAAATGGCCTTTGTCTACGACGGAAGCTGGCTGACGTCCGGCTGGCCGATTTCCTGCTCCCTGCCCCTGAACGAGACCGGGGATTTTCTGCCGCCGGACCTGCGCGGCCACCATTTCTTTGCCAACCTGCTGCCCGAGGGCGGCGCCCGCGATCGTCTGGTACGCCGACTGGGCATCGCCGATGACGATTTCCTGCTGCTCGAAAAGCTCGGCGGCGATTGCGCTGGCGCCCTGCAATTGTTGCCCGACGGACAGGCGCCCACGACCCAGGCCGACAGCGCCACCACACTGGACAACCAGGTACTGGAAGACGCCATCCGCACCGGACGCGGCCAGTGGGTGGCCGGCGACGAGCCACCACGGCTGTCACTGGCCGGCGCCCAGGACAAACTTGCCGTGCGAGCAATGCAGCACAACGGCAACTGGCAATTCTCTCTGCCGGCACAGGGCGCAGCCTCTACCCACATTCTCAAACTACCCGTGCAGGACCTGCGCAATGTCCCACTGGTCGAGGCCTACACCACCTACCTGGCCACACAACTGGCATTGCCCGCCGCACCGGTTGAACTGATCACCCTCGGCGAGCACCTGCTGTCGCTGGGGCAACGCTTTGATCGCCAGCAGCATGACGGCCACGTCGTTCGCCTGCATCAAGAGGACCTGTGTCAGGCACAAGGCCTCTCCCGCACCGACAAGTACACCGGCTCACCCGACGCGTTTGCCAACATCGCCAACCTGCTGCGCGAGCATTCGGTACAACCGGCCAAAGACATACAAACGCTGGCGAACTGGCAGATATTCAACGCCCTCGCCGGCAATGCCGACGGCCACCTGAAAAACCTGTCGCTACTGGCCGTGGACGGCGGCGGCTGGCAACTGGCGCCGTTCTACGACCTGGTCTGTACGCTCGCGATTCCACGCGTCAGCCATCGGCTGGCCTTGCCGGTAGGCAGCAAGGACGACCCGCAAAACCTGCATCGCAATCACTGGGACGAATTTGCCGCGCAGCTTGGCGTGGCACCCAGACTGATCCAGCGACTGATACGCGCGCAGGCGGAGCGCCTGCATGACAACGCCGACGACTGGCTGGCAGCGTTTCAGGATACCCATGGCAACTTGCCGTCATTGGCGAGCGTTCAGAACATCGTCAAGAAACAAGTAGAGAAAGCGCTACGCGAGTGGGTGTAGCTAGGCTGTGCGTCTGTCGTAGATCAAACAATGGCAACTGGGATCATCGCCCTGCCCGTCGAGCCGTTGGGACCTAAATCGATCGACACGGCTGAGCATGCAGATCTGCAGCTGGATTGCTGACGGACGCGGGTTCGATTTTTAATTGATGAATGCGGACTAAATTATCGAGTACTTCCATGTTGGCTCCTGCCTTGGTGTAAAACATCCTTGTTAAATATCCCTGCTAAGCATCACTCTGCAATAAATCCATTCGCGGCTGCGCCATCACCTTCGTTACAAAGCTCTGCCCATCAGCCAAGCGTTCAGCGAACTCGGAGGGTGTATAGATCGTCGGGTTAACAGGCCGCTGCAATTGCGTTTCAGCCCCTTCTAGCAAGCGCATAATATCGCTGTAACCTAGCTCACTCCCCACCAGCATGACGTCAACATCACTGCCAGCATGGCCCCCGCCCTTGGCCATCGAGCCGTAAATAAAGGCATGCTCGCACTGGGGCAATACTGGCGCTAACGCCGCTTGCAACACCCCAGTCACACCAAAGGTTTTTTTAACGATCTCAACCAAATCATGAAACACCGGCGACGCGGCATTAGCCTGATAATGATTTTGATTGCCCTGCTTACTCACCACCAACAAGCCCGCGCCCGCCAACTTAGCCAACTCGCGGCTAATCACACCCTTGCCCATAGCAGCAAAGCGCACCACCTCGTTGACATAAAAGCTCTTATCCGGCCGACCGAAAAACAGCCCCAGCACCTTTTGTTGCGCCTTAGTAAACAGCGCATCGCCTATGCTTGTCGCCACCTGTGCACCCTCGAATTATGGAGCCAAAAAAATACCCAATATGGGTACTATATGACCCATATTGGGTACTGTCTATCTACTACTGGGCATCACCGACATGCGGTGAACAACTGAGCCATAGAGCTTTGGGAAATCAACGCGGAGGCTACCCAGCCATGCCTTTGATGTACAAACGATTCAAATACCCCCAAAGGCCTCAATCCCATAATCACTGATGGCTGTCCCGAGATTCTTGCTGGAGGGTCGTGAGATTGTAAGGAGGGGATTCTAATTCGATATCTTCAGCGGCGAGAGCCGTAATTTAGCGCTCGGCCCCTGATAACGCCCCTTCGTCTTCGAGGCCGAGCAGGTTTTTCAGAACATCACTGTCGGGGTAGCAATAACTGCCCTACCCCATACTTGTCCATATTCAGCCCTCAGCTTTGACTCGCCGAGTATGAGCAAGAACAGCCGCTTTACGTGACCTATGCTTCACACCGTCTTCTTTCACCGTGAAACCCTCCAGCCGCAAGCTAGCCGCATAATTGCTGCGCTGCACCTTAGAAAAATAGGCCTTTTTGGCTTCGAGAGAAAGGTCAGACATAACGCATCAGCCGACGACAATGAGAGGGAAATAATACCAAAAAAACGGGTCGCGCGGCTATAAATTGAACTCTTGGCTCCGACCCGGAGCCGGTTATGGCTGTCCAAAGGTGCATTGAGCCTCCACAGAAGGGGCAAGCATAAAGCGCCAGCCTATCTAAGCTGTCATCGGCTATCTCAGAAGTGCTATCAGTGCTCCAAATTACAAATGATGCGCACGCGCATCATTTGTAATGTTTGATCTATATTTGAACTTTGATATATTTAAACATTCACAGACGAGGCGCCTGAATGATCAGATTTCGCTTGAAAGAACTAATTGCTGAAAAGGAGTTCCAGGAGAGCCGACGTATCACCTTAGAGGAAATCTCCAAGGCTACTGGAATTCATAGAACCACACTATCGAAAGTCTCTAATCAAAAAGGCTATAACACTACAACTGAAGTACTCGATAAATTGTGCGAGTTCTTTAATGTGGAGCTTGGTGGTTTGGCAGAGCATATAAAAGAAGAAATTGAGGGTGATTCAAATGAAAATTGATGAGCACTCAACAAATGGCCAATCATGCAAGGAACAATACAGTAAGCACCAAGCCCAGTATTTCGCATGGCAACTCACCCGCCGTCTCGATAGTGAAGACGAGGATAAGTTAACAGGCGCCATTATGGACGCGCAGATTGACCTCAATCCTCATCAGGTTGATGCAGCTCTATTCGCTTTTCGTAACCCGCTATCAAACGGAGTGATTTTGGCCGATGAAGTTGGCCTAGGTAAGACCATTGAGGCTGGGCTTATTATCGCCCAAAAGTGGGCTGAAAGACGCCGCCGTATTCTTATTATTGTGCCGGCCAACCTCCGCAAGCAGTGGCATCAAGAGCTACAAGAAAAATTTGGTGTTGATGCCACAATCCTTGATGGTGATAGCTACAAAAAAGCTAAAAAGGACGGCCAGAAGAATCCCTTCGATATTGAGGAAGGCGTTGTCATTTGCTCATACCAATTCGCCAAAGCCAAAGCGGATGATATTCAAATGATCCCGCAGTGGGATCTTGCAGTAATCGATGAGGCGCACCGCCTCAGAAACGTTTATAAAAAAGGCAATAAAATCGCTAAAGCTATTGCTGATGCCATCGGCAATACCTATAAAGTGATGTTAACTGCTACACCACTACAAAATTCCTTACTCGAATTGTATGGAATGGTGAGCATCATTGATGAAAAAATATTTGGCGATCTCGATAGCTTCCGCATTAAATACGGGCGAATTAATGATGCCATCTCGTTTAGTGAGTTGAGGCAACGTATCAAGCCCGTTTGCAAGCGCACTTTAAGAAAAGATGTCGAAGCTTACGTCAAATACACTAAGCGCATTCCCATGGTAGAGGAATTTACGCCATCGTCGAATGAGCAGTTACTTTACCAACTAGTTTCCAGTTACTTGCGTCGCCCCAATCTTAATGCATTACCGGATGGTCAACGTCAGTTGATCTCAATGGTGATGTGGAAGCTATTGGCTTCATCATCATTCGCAATAGCTGGTGCTTTAGACACTATTAGAAGAAGACTACTTGAAGGCCTAACCGAGCAGTCTCTAACAAAAGCATTTGAAGCCGAATATGAGGCTTTTGTCGAAACTAAAGAGGAATGGGATGACGACGACCCATACTCTACGCCTCTTACCGATAGGCAGTCTATCCTAGATGAAATAGAAGAGCTTGGTGCCTTTATCGAACTTGCTGAAAACATCGGTGACAACGCCAAGGGCGAGAAACTCTTAGATGCATTAAAAATCGCATTCCAAAAACTTAGCGAAATTGGTGCGCAAGAGAAAGCCATCATATTTACAGAATCGAGAAAAACCCAAGATTACCTGCTAAGAACACTAAAAAAGAGCCAATACAAAGATGGCATTGTATTATTCAACGGTACTAATAATGATGCTCAAGCAAAGAAAATCTATAAAGATTGGACGCTTAAGCATGCAGGAAGCGACAAAATCACCGGATCAAAAACCTCCGATACTCGCGCCGCGCTAGTTGAATATTTCCGTGATCAAGGCAAGATCATGATTGCAACGGAGGCGGCAGCAGAAGGTGTAAACCTTCAGTTTTGTTCGCTTGTCATAAATTATGATTTACCGTGGAACCCCCAACGAATCGAGCAGCGTATAGGTCGATGCCATCGTTATGGTCAAAAACATGACGTGGTTGTATTGAACTTCATTGATTCCACCAATGAAGCTGATAAGCGTGTTCACGAATTGTTAAGGCTTAAATTCAATATCTTTGATGGTGTATTTGGTGCATCCGATGAAGTACTTGGCGCCATCGAAAGTGGTGTCGATTTCGAGCGACGAATTAAAAATATCTACGACAACTACCGTGATGCTCATGATATTCAACGGGAGTTTGACAAGCTTCAAGAGGATCTAGCCCACGAAATAAACCTGCAAATGGTTAATACGCGCGAAAAGCTTTTTGAGCACTTTGATGAAGATGTTTTACAGAACATCAAAGTGGATACAGATAAATCACTAGATAAATATGAGCGAATGTTGCTCGCACTCACAAAAAGCGAGCTAGGTACTCACTTTAATGAGATAGAGGGAGGTTTTATTATCAAAGACTTACCTCCTCAAGCACCAGAAGAGATTTCTACTGGCGAATACGTATTGCCTCGTCGCAAAGGCGAATGCCATCTTTATCGTTTAAAACACCCATTGGCGCAATGGGTTATTAATACCGCCAAAGCGCATACCTTAAAACCAACACATCTTGTTTTTTGCTCTGATGCTAAACCTACTAAGGTTTCAGTTGTGCAAGCACTCAAGGGGCAGTCCGGCCAGCTCAAAGCCACAAAGCTTACCGTTGAATCGATGAAACGAGCGGAAGACTACATCGTGCTCACAGGCTTCAATAATGCCGCCAAAAGCGAAGCAATGAGCCCTGAAGTGCTCGAAAAGCTAATGGCGTTTCCCATTTCTAAGGCTATTAATTCGTCATTCTCAGAAGCCTCACACCTACAAGATCAGCTGTCGCGTAGAAAAACCGAAATACTGGAGGAAATAACTAATCGCAACTTGCAGTATTTCGAAGCAGAAGTGGAAAAGCTAGAAGCTTGGTCTGATGATCTTAAGGTTGTATTGGAACAGGATATTAAAGAAACCGACCGTGAGATCCGTGAGGTTCGCAGAACAGCGAAAGTCGCTCCAGACCTTAACGAAAAGCTTCATTGGCAAAAACGCTTGAAAGATTTGGAGCGACTACGAAACAAAAAACGCAGAGATCTATTTGATAAGCAAGATGAGGTTGATGATAGGCGTGAAGAGTTAATCACGGTATTAGAAGAAAAGATGAATCAAAAAATCGAAGAGCATCATTTGTTTACCATTACATGGGAAGTTGTTTGATGGCTAAAATAGGAGTTCAGCCATTAGAGTTAATGCAATTGTGCGAATTGCTTCATTCAAAGTTTGACGGGCTCATAGAAGGTACAGGTTCTGGAGATACTGCGAAAGAACGAAACTTTTTCTCTAAGGCATTGGCGGCTTATTATTTGGTTTCTGAGGTTGGCGCTTCCCTTGAGGATGCGGTGACAGCCTCTATCGATGGCGGAGATGATCACGGAGTTGATTCAGTTTACGTTGATGCCACCGAAACTATTTGGTTAATTCAGTCGAAATATATTGATCGAGGTGTCGGCGAACCGGCGCTTGGAGATGTGAATAAATTCGAGAATGGGATTCGAGACTTATTGCGTAAGCAATACGATCGCTTCAATCAACACTTGCAAGCAAAAATACCGCTTATTGATCGTGCATTAGATTCTGGCGTGTGCCAAGTAAAAGCCGTTTTGGTGTATACCGGTAGCGCATTGTCGGATGATAGACGGCGAATGATGGGGGATCTTGTAAGCGCCTTTACCTCACCAGCCAGAACAAATTTTCTTCGCTTTGTTAATGCCGGATTAGAGTCTTTCCACCAATACCATTTAAGTGAAAGGCTAGCGGCTCCGATCTCGCTGGATATTGAGCTAGAGCAGTTTGGTTTTTTATCCGAGCCTTACCCCTGTTACTACGGTGGGCTAGATGCAGACCAAATTAAAGCCTTTAAAACGCTGCACGGTGACCACCTATTCAACGCCAACATACGTCAATTTAAGGGTAATACAGCGGTTAACATCGATATAGTTAGTACCTTAACGAACACGCCTGAAAACTTCTTTTACTTCAATAATGGCGTAACGCTGCTTTGCGATGAAATACAGCAAATATCAGCTCATGATGAAACCAATCGACTAGGTAAATTTCGCCTACGAGGCGTGTCAGTAATTAATGGCGCTCAAACTGTTAGTTGCATTGCCGATGCCATTGGTGAGGATGAAAACCAATCAACAGCTAAGGTTATGGCAACAATCATTAGCTTAGAAAATGCTCCGGACCGTTTTGGTGAATCTGTTACACAGTTTAGAAATAATCAAAATGCAGTTTCTGATGTGGACTTTGCAGCTTTGGATGAAAACCAGCAACAATGGGCAAAAACTCTAGCCAATAGCGGAATAAATTATCGCTACAAAGGTGGTTTGCAGGATGACGAAACATTTAATTTAGAGTTCGCAGCGCGGGCGCTGGCTTGCTCATACTCTACAGATGAGTCATTACACCTTGTGGCCTTGGCAAAAAAAGACAGCAAGAAGTTGTTTTCACGCGCAAAAACTGCTGAAAACGAATCAACCTATAAGTCCATTTTCCCTGACACATTAGAGGCTCGAGTCTTGTGGCGAGCCGTTCAAATTTGCCAGGAAGTAATCTCGGTAATTACGCGCGAGGTAAAGAATGCGCAAGGCACAGATAAAGAAATTATTTCTCATTCACGCTGGATGGTTTGTTATTTGGTGATGTGTCGCAAATTCGGCTTAAAACTTGAGCAAGAAGTTGCTTTGACCTTGGTTCAAAAAAACCTGGTTGGAATTGAGGCGCAAAACATTATTCAGCGAGTTATCACGGAATTTAACAAGAAAGCTTTTGATAAGTCTCCGAAATCAGTATTTGAAAACCAGAACGATTTACAAACATTAAAAGGCCCTGTAATGGCCGCATTGGCCAACACATAGGGGCATTTAAAACATGAGTAGTAAAAACAAAACTAAATTAGAACTTACTTGGATCGGTAAAGATAAACGGCCGAAACTAGAGCCAAGAATTTTATTGGAAGATCCGTCGAAGTCCTACCATGCAAGCCACAAAGTTTCTGAAACCGATATCTTTGATAACAAGCTGATTTTTGGGGATAACTTGCTGGCGCTAAAATCTTTAGAGCGGGATTACATTGGAAAAGTTAAATGTATTTACATAGACCCTCCATACAACACCGGAAGTGCCTTTGATCACTATGATGATGGGGTAGAGCATTCTATATGGTTGAGTTTAATTAAAGAACGACTAGAAATTATTTGGAGACTGCTTGATTCTAATGAAGGATCTCTCTGGGTGTCTATCGATGACCGAGAGATGCCTTACCTTAGAGTAGTTATGGATGAGTTGTGTGGCAGAGATTGTTATTTAGCAACGAACGTTTGGCAGAAACGGTATTCTAGGGAAAATAGAGAGTCGATAGGTGATGCTCACGAATATGTGCTTGTTTATGTAAAAGATAAAAATAAATTTAAGGCTATAAGAAATAAACTTCCTCTGGGTGAAAAACAGAAAAAAGTCTATAAAAATAGAAACAAGGATCCTCGAGGTCTTTGGCGGTCAGTTTCATTGTCGGCGCAGGGTTATAGACCTAATCAAATGTACGAAATAGTATCTCCAGTAACAGGGAAAGTTCATACGCCACCAGCAGGTTCGTGTTGGAAAGTTATAGAGCCGAAATTTAAAGAACTACTTTCAGAGAATCGAATATATTTTGGTAAGGATGGAAATGCTGTTCCAGCCCGAATTCAGTTTTTGAAAGATATAGAGGGGATGGCACCATGGACTTGGTGGCCCCACGAAGAAGCAGGCCACACAGATGAAGCAAAAAAGGAAATGCATGCATTGTACAAGGCAGAAAACGCATTTAGTACACCAAAGCCAGAAAGGCTAATTGAAAGAATTTTACATATCGCCACAAACCCTGGTGATTTAGTTTTAGATTCCTTTGCTGGTTCGGGTACTACGGGTGCTGTTGCCCATAAGATGGGTCGTAAGTGGATAATGGTTGAACTTGGCGATCATTGTCATACGCATATTATCCCTCGTCTTCAAAAAGTGATTAACGGTGAGGATGAAGGCGGAATCACCAAGTCAGTTAACTGGCAAGGTGGTGGTGGCTTCCGCTATTACCGTTTAGCCCCATCACTATTAGAGCAAGATCGCTGGGGCCGCTGGGTGATCAGCAAAGATTATGATGCCGCCATGTTGGCCGAAGCCATATGCAAACTAGAAGGCTTTACGTACGCGCCTTCAGACTCCAAATGGTGGAATCATGGCTATTCCACCGAACAAGATAGAATTTATGTCACTACGCAGACGCTCTCTGTTGAGCAGTTACAGGCGTTGAGTGAAGAAGTGGGTGAAGATTGTAGTGTGCTGGTTTGTTGCAGCGCATTTCGCTGCAAGGCCGATCGCTTCCCTAACCTTACACTAAAAAAGATCCCCAAAATGGTGTTGTCGCGCTGTGAGTATGGGCATGACGATTACAGTTTAAATGTAGAAAACCTACCCATGCAGGAAAAGCCTAAGCCCGATCCATCGCAAGGTGGTTTGTTTCAAGATGAAATGTTAGACGATAACGGACAAGGCTAAGGGCGGGATATAAAATGACAGCAAATACAATCAACCCAACAAATGCACGAATTCTTAAAGCAATCACTGGTCGCTTGAGTTTGCGAAAGCCTCAAGAAGATTCACTTATTGCGCTAGCTCAGGCAATAGAGTCCGCTCCGGATACGCTAGAGCAATCTCGTGATATTGAATCTTTGCTTAAAGCTTTGAGTGCCGAGTTTCCTACCCTTTCGGATTTCGAACGTGAGTTTCCATCTTTGTGTTTTGCCTTGGCAACGGGTGTGGGTAAAACTCGTTTGATGGGTGCATTTATTAGCTATTTGCATCAAGCTCATGGCATTAATAATTTCTTTGTATTAGCACCTAACCTCACAATTTATAACAAATTAATTGCTGATTTTGATGATACGGCATCTTCTAAGTATGTATTTAGAGGCATTGCAGATTTCGCAGTCAATCGCCCGATAGTGATTACCGGAGACAATTACGAACAAAAAGGTGCCCAGCTTAAACAAGACTTATTTGGTCAAGCCCAGGAAGTGCGCATCAATATTTTTAACATCTCAAAAATAGTGTCTGAAGTGCGTGGTGGTAAGGCTCCACGCATGAAGCGCTTATCAGAATACTTAGGTGATAGTTATTTCAATTATCTGTCTGAACTGGATGACTTGGTGTTATTAATGGACGAGTCACACCGTTACCGAGCCAGTGCCGGAATGCGTGCCATCAATGAGCTAAATCCACGATTAGGTTTGGAATTAACGGCAACGCCTTTTACCGAGTCAAATCGCGGCCCTGTGCCCTTTAAAAATGTGATAGTGGATTACCCGCTGGCATGCGCTATGGACGATGGATTCGTAAAAGAGCCAGCCGTAGTCACGCAACGTAATTTTGACCCCAAACAATACAGCCCCGAAGGACTAGAAACGGTAAAACTGGAAGATGGTGTGCGACTACATGAAGCTACTAAATTAGAGTTGTTTACCTATGCGAAACAACACAGCGTAAAAGTGGTAAAGCCTTTTATGTTGGTCATTGCGCGAGACACAACACATGCGGCGCAATTACTGGAGCGGATCGAATCGGACAGTTTTTTTAATGGCGCCTATAAGGGCAAAGCCATTCAGGTAGATAGCTCCCAAAGCGGTGCAGCCGAAGAAGAAATGATTTTGCGCTTATTGGCTGTCGAAAGTGTCGATGAACCTACCGAAATTGTCATCCATGTGAATATGTTGAAAGAAGGTTGGGATGTTACCAACCTTTACACCATTGTTCCTTTACGCGCTGCAAATGCAAGAACGCTTATTGAACAGTCGATCGGCCGTGGCTTGCGCCTACCCTACGGTAAGCGAACGGGTGTGGATGCTGTCGATCGTCTAAACATTGTTGCACATGATCGTTTCCAAGAAATTGTTGATGAGGCCAATAATCCCAACAACCCTCTGCGTTTACGTCAGGTCATTCTGGATAAAGATGATACCGAACAACCTAAAGATAGCGTAGCGGTAACATCTCGCTTGGAAGGTTTGTTTACGGGTAAGTCTGTGCAAAGTGCCACAGGGTTCGATTATTCAGCTCCAGGTAAGTCACCGGATGAGGTTACTAAGCCTGTTTTTAGCGGGGTCACTGAACGGGAGGTGGCTTTAACCACGTTACGTGTTCTGCAAAGCTATCAAAACAAGCCGAATGAGGCACCTACTAGCAAAGCCTTATTGAATGACGATGTTCAAGCCGAGGTATATAAAGCTGTTTCTGAGCAACTTAGTGGGCAGCAACAATCTTTGCTAGAAGACATGGAAAAAGTGAGCCTGCAAGAAGTCATCGCAAAAGCGACAGTGCTAGTGGTTGAGCAAACGATTGATATACCGCGCATCGTTGTTATGCCTTCTGGTGAAATCACCTACGGATATACGCCGTTTTTGTTAGAAATGGGACAGTTAAATCTTCAACCGACGAACCGAGAGTTGATTTCACAGAGTCTACAGACCAATGAGCAGGTCAGCATCTCTTCGCTTCCCGAACGGAAGTACACCCGCTTAGAAGATTATATTGTTGAACATTTGGTGGACTATGACGATATTTCCTACGATGAACATGCGGAGCTGATTTACGATCTGGCGACACAATCAGTCAATTTCTTTCGCGATATTCGTGAATACAGCGAAGATGAGCTACACAATATCTTCTTCGGTTTTGGCAAGCGAATCGCCGAGAACATACATGCGCAAATGGCTGAACACTATTGGGAAAAAGCCAGTAGCTATGAAACCTCCATTACAGCCGGTTTTGTGCCCTTGTGTGATGCTGCTTATACCACTGGTGAGAAAGAGATTCATAATGTACGTAGCACCTTGCAAGATAAAGGAAAAATTAGAAAAATGCTTTTTGGTGGCTTTCGTAGATGTCTCTACGATGTTCAGAAGTTTGATTCTGACACTGAGCGTACATTCGCTCTGATTCTGGAACGTGAAGCCATTAAGTGGTTCAAGCCTGTTAGTGGGCAATTCAAAATTTACTATAAAGACGGCATTCATCATCGCGAGTATCTTCCTGATTTTGTCGCTGAACTTGATGACAGAGTCATAATGGTGGAAACCAAAGCTCGCCGAGACATCACTGACACCTTGGTAGAAAGTAAAGCGGAGGCAGCCAAAAAGTGGTGTGCAAATGCAACAGACTACCTGACCCAAAATGGTGGCAAGCCATGGGAGTACATTTTGATTGCCCATGATGACGTACACGAAAATAGAGATTTAAAAGGGTTCTCCTCGATAATGTAGTGCCTTATCGAGCTGGAGCTGGCGATGAGCAATTCCGAAGTATTTTTAAAACAGATAATGGACACTGTTAATGCCAAGGGGTTGCTTGCTGAAACAGAGGTTAAGGAAAAGCTTTTCATTGCCCGCTGTTTTTTCCTGCAACACGCCAATCTCAACAAGCAGCTTTAGATAACTGGGCGCGTGCTGTCGCTTCGCGATGCCTTTCTCTGCTGGGTTGCTAATACGGCAATAGCGCAAACAAACAAAGGGACATCCACGTCCTTCCTTACTCGCACCGCTCAAGATGACGCCGCAAGATCGATTTATCGCAGACCAAACGATCCCTTACGCTCACAATTACGACGTCATTCGAGCAACCAACCTTAGCTCCCAACCCCACCCCGCGAATCACGCCGCACCACGTCAATCATCGCCAAAAACATCTCCGTAGTGAGCCAGCGTTGTTCTTCAATCTGCTCCGCTTGCACGGGGTAGTGACGAAACAACGTAGCACCTGCGCTTTCAATCCAACTCACCAGCGTTTCAATCGACAGTTCACTAAGATGCGCAAAGCCGAGCGCTTCGGCCTGTTGCCGGACGATGCCAACCACGGTGGCGATGGTTTGTTGCCGATAGCGCCACGCGGGCGAGGCCTCGTCAAAGCCCTCGCGATAAATGCCGTATGTCACTGGGCCCATGTCGCGCGCCCATTCGAAGTAGGCGCGCACGCCCGCTTCGATGCGCTGCTCTAGCCCGGAGGTCTCTGCCACCACCGACACGATTCTTCCGATCAGGTCTTGGTTGGCGCGCGCGATCAGCATCTCTACTACCTGCTCGATGCCGCCGGGAAACCAGCGATAAAACGTTGGCCTAGAGGTACCTGCCACCTGAATTAGCTGCTCTACGGTGATATCGCTGGAGGTTTTTTCCGCCAGCAGTTGTCCGGCGGCGGAAAGCACGCCCGCCTGACGCTCGGCCAGCGCGTCACCGCTGACGGGTGGCCGACCACGCTGGCGCGACTCGGTTTTGGACTCGGGCGACTGGGGCTTGGACTCTGGCTTGCTTTTGGGCACTGCGGCTCTCCGATGACGGCTACGTCACTAACTTGGCGGCGGCAAGTCTAGCGTGGTTACAACACGACGGCATCCGAGCCGACCGAGGGTCATTGACGCCCAATTCATTTAATGTAACATCTAAGTTACGTTAAATGCGAGGGTGATATTCCCCCCGCCACCCTCGGAGGCACCGACTGATGAAAGATCTGACTGGACGCGTAGCCGTAGTCACCGGCGCCTCCGCGGGCATTGGCCGTGCCATTGCCCGCGAACTTGCCAGCGCCGGTTGTACGGTGGCGCTGTTGGCACGCGGACACGATGCATTGGACCTGCTGCAACGCGAGCTAACGAAAGCTGGCGCGACGGCGCTGGCAATCAGCTGTGATCTCGGCGATGCCAGCGCAATGCGCGCGGCATTAGAAAAGGTAGAAGCAGAGCTCGGCCCGGTCGACATTCTGATCAACAACGTCGGCGCCGGTACCTTCAAGCCGCTACATCAAATGAGCGCGCAGGAATGCGACATCGCCATTCAACTGCCGTTACTGCCGGCGCTGACCGCGGTGCATGCATTGGTGCCAGGCATGCGTGCACGAGGCGTCGGTCATATCGTCAATTTGACCAGTCCCGCCGGCATTTTCCCGCTGCCGTTTATGGTGCCGTACACCAGTGCGCGTCATGCCATGGTGGGTTTGTCGGAGAGTCTTTATGAAGAGTTGCGCGGCACCGGTGTCGGCGTGTCGCTGGTGTGCCCAGCGCAGGTCAACACCGGCTACTTCGAACGCAACGATGCCGATATGGGTTGGTACCCCAAAATTTCGTCGCTGTTTCCGGTCTCCGAACCCGAGCAGGTAGCACGCCGCGTTGTCACCGCGATTCGTAAAAACGAACGCGAGGTGGTGTTCCCGGCTTTACTGTGGGCAGCCGTCGCGACGTTTAGAAAAATGCCGCGACTTTCAATTCGTCTGTTTCGCATGTTGGGTTTGTGGGGGCCGTCTGATCGTCTTACTGCAGCGCCAGAAAAAACGTCACCAATTGCAGACTAAAAACCTCGACTATTTATTCTGATTAAAGGCAAACCTAATAAAGGGAAACCCCATGAATTACCGTACCGCCAGTGTTGGCGCATTGAAAAAACTTTACAGCAGCCTACCCGTGCCTGATGCAAAAATCCGACACGGCTTTTTCCGCGCCAGTTTTATCGGCCCGTTTTGGATGCGTCTGTCTGGCAAGCCGACGTTGGAACTCACCGGCCTGCCCGGCTGGCAAGGCAAACGTTTTATCACCGATGGCACTGCCACCAATGTGTTGCTGCGCAAAGGCGAACGTGTCGATGCGCTGAACATGACCGTGCAAGACGTGACCTCCTACGTGGATGGCAGCGCCGGTGTTGCGTTGCGTTATGGTGCTGAAGCACCGGCGCCATGGCGCTGGGTGCGCGATGAGCTGCGCGCTATTGATGACAACACGCTGCTCGGCATTACCTTTGTGGACGTGCCCGTGCTGCGCCATTTTCCGATGCCGTTTTTACTAGAGCGTGCAGCATGAGCGCTACCGCCAATCGCCCGGTGTTAGAAAGCGACTACGATTTTGATGTGATTATTATTGGCTCCGGATTTGGCGGTAGCGTTAGCGCACTGCGCCTCGCAGAAAAAGGTTGGCGCGTGGCTGTGCTTGAGCAAGGCCGCCGCTTAACCAACAAAGATTTTGATGAAGCCGCCACCAGTGCATCGGCGCTGGCGTGGATGCCCGCACTGGGCCAGAAAGGTTTTTTTGCGCAAGAGGTGTATCAACACGTTGCTATTTTGCGCGGCGTCGCCGTCGGCGGCGGCAGCATTGTTTACGGTGCCGTCTCACTGGAACCTAAAGACGCGTTTTATCAAGACCCTGTCTGGCGTAATTTAAACGCTGACTGGCGCTCCGAATTAGCACCGCATTTTGTCACCGCGCGAAAGATGCTCGGCATCGAAGACAACCCCTATCGCGGCATTCAAGATGAATGGCTAGAACAAGCCGCCACCAGCATGGGCGCGCAGGACAGTTTTGGTGCCGTACCACAAAGTATATTTTTTGGTGATCCGAAACAGGCAGGTTACGACCCTTATTTCGGTGGCAAAGGTCCGGAACGCAAAGGCTGCACGCAGTGCGGATTATGCTTCACCGGTTGCTCTGTGGGCGCCAAAAACAGCCTCGATAAAAACTACCTCTACTTTGCTGAACAGCAAGGTGTGCAGGTATTGCCCGAGCACAAGGTCACTCATATCAGCCCGCTAGCTATTGGCGGCTACGCATTGCATTTGGTGAACAGCCTGACGCAGGCGCCTATTGCGTCATTGCACGCACGTAAAGTGATTGTCGCTGCCGGTGCGCTGGGCACACAGGAATTATTATTCGCCAGTCGCGATCGTTATAAAACGCTGCCTAACATTTCCAAGGCTTTGGGCAAACGCGTGCGCACGAACAGTGAAGCACTGGTTGGCATTTTGGCGCGCGACAGCAATGTCGATGTCACGCATGGCGCGAGTATTTCCACCCATTTTTATCCGGATGACAAAACCCATGTCACCCAGAATCGGTTGCCGCCCAGTTACGGCCCAATGAAGTTTTACATGATGCCGATGATTGACGGCACGCGTCCGCTGATACGTGCGCTGAAAACCTTGCTCGCTTTTGTGCTTAAACCATCGCACGGCATTGGCGCGTGGTTTTCGCGTAATTGGTATAAGCGAACGACTTACCTCACCGTCATGCAGCACGCCGACAATGAATTGGCTTTTGACTACGGCCGCACGCTGCTGCGCGGATTCCGCTACGGACTGAAATCAAAGTTAGCCGTAGGCGGACGCACGCCGTCGTTTTTGCCGCAAGCCAATAACGCGGCG
Source organism: Alcanivoracaceae bacterium (assembly GCA_029213045.1). Lineage (GTDB taxonomy): Bacteria > Pseudomonadota > Gammaproteobacteria > Pseudomonadales > Alcanivoracaceae > JARGPN01. The sequence goes on along the minus strand of JARGPN010000001.1, from coordinate 169,217 downwards.
CGTGCTTTCGCCGCCGCGAGCAACGGCATTGCTCAAAACATGGTGGTAGAAAGTGTTGGCAATATGTCGGTCACTGCGCACGTCCTTGGCGGCGCGGTCATCGGTGAAACCCCCGAGCAAGGCGTGGTCAACACCAAGCATGAAGTGTTCGGCTACGACGATTTATACGTTATGGATGCCAGCGCCATCCCCGCCAATGTCGGCGTTAACCCCAGCCTCACGATTACCGCCATGGCGGAACGTTTTGCCGACCTGTTTCCGCACAAAGGAGCCTAACCATGATTCGCGATAAGAAAATTTTAATTACCGGTGGTTCATCTGGCCTGGGCCTGGCGCTGGCAAAACGCTTAGCCGCCAACCACAACCAATTAGCACTGGTGGCCCGCGATGCAAAAAAATTACAGCAAGCGGAGGACGCGATTCGTGCGGAGATTCCTGGTGCGAAGGTGAAAGGCTATTCCATTGATGTGTCTGATCCTGCCTCCGCCGACGCACTCAATGCCGCCGCGGTGGAAATGGGCGGGCTAGACATGCTGATCAATTCAGCCGGCATTCTGCGCGAAGGCTATTTTCAGGCGCTGAGCGATAAAGATTTTCGCGATACGTTAGAGATCAATTTTTTCGGCACGGTGAATACCATCCGCGCCCTTTTACCGCAGCTCAAACAACAACGCGGACGCATCGTTAACATCGCATCGATCGCAGGCCTTACCGGTGTGTTTGGTTACGCTGCCTATTGCAGCTCTAAGTTTGCGCTGATAGGCCTGACCGAAAGTTTGAATTTCGAATTAAAACCACAGGGTGTTCAGGTGCAAGTGGCCTGCCCGCCTGAGTTTGATTCACCGATGGTGGATGCGCTGGATAAAAGCCGCACGCCAGAAAATCGTGCGCACACCTTAACTATCCCTAAGCTCACCATTGAGCAGTGCGTAGACGGTGTCCTCAAGGGCATGAATTCAAATCGGCTGATCATTATTCCCGGCGCCCAATCGAAGTTCTTGGCGTTCGGCATTCGTCACTTCCCGAGCATTAGCCGCCTGATTGGCGCGAATAAAATTCGCGCCGCAAGCAACGCTTAACAAAAACAAAACGCATCAGGAAACAGACCCGCATGAAAGATTTTTCTAACAAGGTTGCCGCCATTACCGGCGCTGGTTCGGGCATTGGCCGCGCCTTGGCACAGGCGCTGGCAACACAGGGTTGTCATCTGGCGCTCGCCGACATTAATGAGAGCGGGCTAGACGAAACCGCGGCGATGCTTGCCAACAGCGGCGTACGCATCACCACGCAAACACTCGATGTCAGTAATCGCGATGCAATGTTTCAGTGGGCGGACCAGGTTGTGGCTGACCATGGAAAAGTGAACCTGATTTTCAACAACGCAGGCGTCGCACTGTCCGGCACCGTTGAAGGCCTAACGCTGGAAGACTACGAATGGATCACCAATATTAATCTTTGGGGTGTGATTTACGGCACGAAAGCATTTCTGCCTTACCTCACCGCGTCCGGCGAAGGCCACATCATCAATATTTCCAGTGTGTTTGGTTTGGTGGCGCAACCCTTGATGAGCGGCTACAACATTACCAAGTTTGCCGTGCGCGGTTTTACCGAATCACTGCGTCAAGATCTCGACTACACCGGCTCCTGCGTCAGCGCCACCTGCGTTCACCCCGGCGGCATTAAAACCAATGTGGCGCGCTCCGCTCGCCAATCGGCCAGCGTTGAACAGGCCCTCGGCCTGAGCGCAGAACAAGCCAGTGCCCGCTATGAAAAAAGCTTTATCACCACCCCAGAAAAAGCGGCACGGGTAATTATTAACGCCGTGCGCAAAAATTCGCGCCGCGTTTTAATCGGGCCGGATGCGCGCATATTCGATTGGATGGCACGTTTTCTGCCTTCGTCTTATCAAATTATTCAACTTTGGGTGCTGAGATTGCTCAGCGATAAACCTGCGCGCAATCACTAACCCGACGCATCAGCGCGGCATTTGCCGCGCGCATTTCTGACGAGCACAAACGATGATATTCGAGGAACAAAGCCGTTACCCCTATCCAGTCGGCGTCGTACTAAAAGTGTTTAGCGACAAAGACTATTTTTGAATAAATACCGGCTCGCCGGTGCCAGCGCGATTCAGTTATCAGAAGTAAAACGCGAAGCAGGACACAGCCGAATCACCATCAACCGCGATGGTCAGCGCCGACATTGACGTGCCCGCCTTCCCACACAAATTCGTTCCCAGCAGCATTACTCTGGTGCAAACAGATGCGTGGGATATTCCGGCCGCATCGACATTCGTTTCAAGGGCATGCGGCAGAAGTTCGCTGCGATATGGCGCTGACGGAGCAAGATAATCAGACGGTTCTGAACCTACGTTTTTCAGTCAAGGTGAGCGTGCCACTGGTGGGGAAAAGCTCGGCCGCCTGTTGGCACGAGACCTAAAGGAAAACTCGAGAAGGATTCAGAGCAAGCACAACAGGCAATGGCTAAAATCGCCACGCGTTACTAACCCTGGCGTTCCACACCCCTAGTCCGCTCCCAAGAGCAGCAATCACGACGATTTTGACCCTGTTTCACCGACGTTTAGCCCCTTATACTCTCGCTTTTCCAGCGCGATACGGGTTTAATTCACCCCCTCGCCGGTTTATGCCGGCTTTTTGTGTTTTAGAGGCTTGTTCAGGAGAGTCCTATGCAACCTGTTGTAGCTGTGATCATGGGGTCCAGTAGCGACTGGCCGACCATGCAGGCGGCCACCAGTGTGCTCGAGCAATTTGGCGTTCCCTTCCATGTGGAAGTGGTGTCTGCGCACCGCACTCCGGACAAACTCATGTCGTTTTCCAGCGAAGCGGCCGACAAGGGTTTCAAAGTGATTATCGCGGGCGCCGGTGGCGCGGCGCACTTGCCTGGTATGGTCGCGTCTAAAACGCATTTACCTGTTCTGGGCGTGCCGGTTCAAAGCCGTGCGTTAAGCGGCCAAGACAGCTTGCTGTCTATTGTGCAAATGCCAAAGGGCGTTGCCGTCGGCACGCTGGCGATTGGCGAAGCGGGCGCGTTCAATGCGGGTCTGCTGGCATCGCAAATCCTTGCTATTGGCGATCCAGAATTAACTAAGCGCATCCAAGCATTCCGTCAGAAGCAAACCGACGACGTGCTCAGCAAGCCGGATCCACGTGCATGAAAATCTGGGTATTGGGCAACGGACAACTCGGCATGCTCATGCGCCATGCGGGCATGCCTCTCGCCATTGATGTGCTGCCCGTCGGCATTGAAGACATCGGCGCGCAGCAGCTCGGCGCGGACGATCTGGTCACCGCTGAGCGCGAACACTGGCCGAGCAATGCCACCACGGAAAGCCTCGCGGCACACCCCAATTTCGCCAACCTGAACACCATTCAGGATTTGGCTGATCGCAAGATTCAAAAATCCCTGCTTGATAAGCTCGGCCTCGCCACTGCACCTTGGCTGGCCCTCGAAGACGACACGGATACCGACGCGGTGTTTGCCCAATTAGGCGAGCGCGTGCTGTTGAAACAGCGTCGCGGCGGCTACGACGGCAAAGGCCAATTATGGCTGAAGCAAAGCGAAGCAGTGCCGTCACTAGAAGGCTGGCGCGGACAAGCGATTGCCGAGCAAGGCATTGGCTTTTCTGAAGAGCTGTCCATCATTGGCGCGCGCAATGCCCAAGGCGAAAAAGTGTTTTACCCGCTGGTGCGCAACCTGCATCAGAACGGCATCTTGCTCGCGTCGCAATCGCCCGTGCCAGAGCGTCAACACTTGCAGCCGCAAGCGGAAAAAATGCTTAGCGCGCTCATGGATGCTGTCGATTACCACGGCGTGATGACCATGGAACTGTTCCGTGTTGGCGATGATTTGCTGATCAACGAAATCGCCACCCGTGTTCACAACAGCGGCCACTGGACGATGACGGGCGCCAACATCAGTCAGTTTGAATTGCACCTGCGCGCTGTCGCTGGCTTGCCACTCACCCGCCCTGTGGTGCTTGCGCCGACAGTGATGGTTAACTTGCTTGGCGTAGAACGAAACGACCAGTGGCTTACCGTTCCTGGCTCGCACCTCACTTGGTACAACAAAGAAGTTCGCCCTGGCAGAAAACTCGGCCATGTGAATTTAGTCTCCGACACCCCCGCGCACCTGCGCGACACCACCGCCCAACTGCTTAAATTAATGCCCGACAACTACCAAGTCGTCCTGGACTGGTTCGTCGACCACTGATTTATGTAGGAGCCTGCAGGCAGGCTTTTGGATTCGATCACTGCCGTTATCGCTTGCAGGCAAGCTCCCACATGGGGCGGTGCGGCGTGATGAGTTGGTGTTTTGGCTTTTGATCTATGTGGGAGTCTACCTGCAGACGATGCTGCAGTGATCGAGGCAGTATCGCTTGTAGGCAAGCTCCCACAGATGACACTGCTGACCGGTGTGGGGTTATTTTTATGTGGGAGCTTGCCCGCAAGCGATCGGGCCTGTGCCTTCACGCGGGCTGCACTCAGTGCACGGGATACTGACCGCCATGAAAATACACACTCGCGCCTTTTTACTGTCGTGCTTGCTGAGCTTATTGTTAAGCCAGCCAGCATTGGGGGAAGAGCAGATGACACCAGCGAACGCCGCGCCATTAAAAAGTTGGCTGCCTAGCACCCCTCCGACCGGCGTGATCATTGCCCTGCACAGCTTCGGCGATTACAGCGCCGCCTTCGATTTAATCGGCCCGTGGTTTGCCGAAAAGGGCTATGCGGTTTACGCGTGGGACCAACACGGCTTCGGCAGCAATGACGACGCACGAACTTGGCCCGGCGCCGACACGCTCGAAAACGATTTGCTCAATCGCTTCAGCAGCATTTCAGCCAAACACAAAAACATTCCCATCTATTTACTCGGCGAAAGCCTCGGCGGTGCGGTCGCCATCAACGTCACCGCGCGCCATCCAGAATTAAACATCGAAGGATTAATCCTCCTCGCCCCAGCCGTACGTGAAGGCATCCCTTGGCGCTACGCGTGGAACGTCGCCATCGGTGCTGTGTCGCTAGTGCGCCCGGGATATTTATTAGAGGTGCCGCGCAGCAGCGACGACCCGCGCTTTAACCCCGTCGCCGCACAACGCCTTGCCGAAGACCCGCTCGTGCACCGCGAAGTGCGCATGAAAAGTTACCAAGGATTAATTCGCTACGCAGACCGCGCCAGCAATATTGCGCCCACCCTCAGCACCCCCACGCTACTGATGTACGGCGGCAAAGACGCCTCTGTTCCCGCCGTGTCCATTGCCCGCTTGCGCGAACATTGGCAAAACCACGTGAGCTATATTTATTACCCCGACGGGCCTCACCTGTTACTGCAAAGCAAACAATGGCAGCAAGTCGCCGACAATATGATGGGCTGGCTACAGCACGAATCGATCAACCAAGCGCACGCTGCCTCCGCAGAAAATTTTGACGGCATGGAACTTCAAAGCAACACCGCCCACTAACCGGGCCATAGATCACAGCGCGGCAAGTGGCAACGCCATACACTTCCCCAGATCAATTACTCCGACAATTTCCCCCTGTAAAAAATGGAACCTCGGCGAATGTGGAAATCTGTGCGACGCCAACTCAAACGCTTAGTGCTGCTTCTGCTGCTAGCCTTTATTGCACTGCAATGTTGGTTCGGCGGCTGGGTGCTTTGGTACAAACACCACAACCCTGAACACACCGCATTTATGTCGCGCAGCTTAACGCGCTTGCAAGTACACAATCCCAACGCAACGCTCACACATATTTATGTTCCGTATAATCAAATTTCCAACCACGCAAAACGCGCGGTTATTGGCGCGGAAGACAGCAAGTTTGTTCAGCATATTGGGTTTGATGTAGAAGGTATTCAGCACGCGCTTAAAAAGAATTTGCGCCAAGGCGAACGCGTTGCCGGCGGCTCGACCATTACGCAACAACTCGCCAAAAATCTTTTTCTCACTGGCTCGCGTAGTTACGGACGCAAGGCTGAAGAAGCCATCATCAGCCTGCAGTTAGAATTATTCCTGAGCAAACAGCGCATTCTCGAATTGTATTTAAACTACGCGGAATGGGGCGATGGCCTATACGGCATTGAAGCCGCATCGCGTCACTACTTCGGTGTCTCCGCCGCACAGCTCAATGGCTGGCAAGCGTCGCGTCTTGCCGCCATGCTGCCTAAGCCGCGCTATTATCAACGCGTTGGAAGCACCGAGTGGTTACAACAAAAAACAGGGATTATCCTGCGGCGACTTGATAAAGTAGCCATACCCTGACGCGAATATTTCCAAGGAAAAGGATCAGAACATGCTCCAACGTGCCCCATTTATCCTGCTTACGGCAGTGTCTCTCTTTTGCTTAAGCGCCTGCGGCGACGACAGCAGCAACAGCAAAAACACTGACGATAACGCAGGCACGGCCGCGTCTGAGCAAAGTGAAACAACCAGTCGCATCGGCCAGTACGTGTATTACGCTGACGCGGCAATGTTCACCGAATGCGAAACGGGCAAACGCTGGCCCGTCGCACCATCAGAAAAAGCATTAAAGTTAGAACGCTCGTACTTAGAGGGTGGGCGCAAAACACTGGAACCGATGATCGTTTCGGTGGACACCCATATCGACCTTCTCGACGGCATGGAACCTGGCACCAAACAAGCACATTTAGTTATCGATAAATTCAACGGCGTGAAAGAAAGCTTTGACTGCAATTTACCGCGCGCCTCGCTCACCAATACCTATTGGAAATTAATTTCTGTTAGCGATCTTTCCGACATTGCCCCGGACGCGCGCGGCGAGCCGCATTTAATTCTGACCGAAGACAACAAGGTAAAAGGCCACGGCGGCTGCAACGACTTTAACGGTCGCTATACCCATCAATTCGACACGCTAAAATTTAAAAATATTTCCGCAACGCGCATGGCATGCGCGAGCATCGGCGCACTTGAAGCCGCCATGTTTGCCGCACTGGATAACACGCGCAGCTATCGCATCGACGGCGAAAAATTATTTCTTGAAACTGAAGCTGGCACAGGCCTGGCCGTGTTCGAATCTGTGTATTTCTGAGCAACGGATTATTTATTTTCGCCGCAAGCGGCGTAACACCGGACAATAGATGGCACGCGTACATTATTTACAACACGTCCCTTTCGAAGGCCTTGGCAGTATCGAGCAATGGCTTATCGACCATCAGCACCAGATCACTGTTACCCGTTTATATGCCAACGATGCGTTTCCCGACATCAATGATATTGATTGGCTTATCGTCATGGGCGGCCCCATGGGGATTTACGATTACGATGAATATCCGTGGCTGAAAAGTGAAAAGGCATTTATTCGGGCGTGTATTGATGCCGATAAAACCGTGCTGGGAATTTGTTTAGGCGGGCAGTTGATCGCCGACACACTCGGCGCAAAGGTTACCCGCAACCCGCATGTGGAAATTGGCTGGCTGCCCATTCAGGTTAATGCACAAAGCAGAGAAACAGCGATAGGAAAAATTCTGAGTGAAGCCGACCAAGTTTTTCATTGGCACAGCGATACGTTTTCGTTGCCTGAGCGCGCACAACACTTAGCCAAAAGTGAAGGCTGTGCTAACCAAGCCTATTTATACAACGGCAAAGTACTAGGCCTGCAGTTTCATTTAGAGACGACCCGAGAAGGCGCACAAGCCTTGTGTAAAGAATGCGCCGATGAACTGGTACCAAACACCTACATACAAACCGCAAAAGAAATTTTGCACAGCGAACCAAAATTCAAACACGCCAATCAACTAATGGCCAAACTACTAACAGCGTTAAGCCAAACCCTAAAATAAACCCAACTCCCCTGTGGGAGCTTGCCCGCAAGCGATACTGCCTCGATCATCGCACCATCGTCTGCAGGCAGACTCCCACATAGAGCAAAACAAAAACCAAAGAACACCCACACACCAAACCGCACAGCCCCATGTGAGAGCTTGCCCGCAAGCGATACTGCCTCGATCACCGCACCATCGCTTGCAGGCAAGCTCCCACATTGAAAAAAAAACTCGATGCAGGGTTGTTCTTTTCACTAAAGACAGGAATTTAACTTGAGGGGATTATTAGAAATGAGTATTCATAAAAGAAAGCCGAGCCTAAAAGTCTAAACGCCGACTCGCACTTTATCAGCGGCTGTGTCCTGACGATAAAACTGCATCATCAATCGATACACATTGGGCATTTCTTCTTTTAACTTCACTGGAGCTTCAAAGAACGTTTCGCTGCACACTGCAAAGAATTCAGCAGGGTTTGTTAACCCATATTCATCCAAGGGCAACGGACGATGATGCTGCCAATCATTTTGCAAACGCTCCCATGCCGACGAAAACACATCGTGCCATTCCCCCGGACGCATATCTGGATGCATCGGCGGTGCGCAGTTCGCGCCATCACGAAGCATATCGAGCTTATGCGCAAGCTCGTGAATCACCACATTGCTGGCCTTGCCGTGTCGCGCCTCGGCACCGGTATCACACACCGCACTCCAAGATAAAATCACCGGCCCGCGCAACCATGCTTCACCGCTTAACCCCGGCGCACTGTTATGCACTAATCCATCATCACCTACATAGGGGCGATTCGGTACAAAATCGGTTTCATACAAAATCACCGTTTGCCACTCGTCATACCAATCCAAACCCAGCTTGAACACAGGCACACACGCCATCGTGGCAAGCTTCAAACACATTGCATCGGTAACAATAAATTCACCGCCAGACGCGATGCTTTTTCTGGCCAGAAAACGAAACGCCATATCACGCAAGGCGTCACGCTCAGCACCTTGATAGCGCTGCATAAGCGGCCAATCGGTGACAGCGCCTTCCCACTGCTGCACTGTGAACGCCATTTTTGTAATTCGTCGATTCTCAAAAAAACGGCGCAGCAAGCTAAACATATCTATTCCGATCGACCGGTAAATACAGGAAGGCGTTCAAGAAACGGCTACCACGAAAACGCAACATCATTCCGTAATCAATTCTTGGCGTTCACGCTCATATTCTTCGTACGGTTGCGTATAGCCTTCCATGCAATCCTCGTATTGCCCAGGCGGCAATGGGGCGCATTGATTTTGCCTGTCTAGCTGCACATTCTCGTATACGCCTCGGCTACTGCACGCCACAGCTAAGCTTGCCATGACCAACACTAACGCTATTCGCATTATTCCACTCCCTGTTTATGCTTCCGGTAGCACATAGCAAAACGCTGCGCACCACCAACAGACCCAATGCTACTACAGAATAAGATTACCGAAATGACAGAAAGAACATATTTTGTGACGAGATAAAAACAGCGGAATTTAACGCTTATTTAACGAACTCAACATCTGAAACCCCATATGCCCCAACTGGGTGGTGGCATCAAGCATGGCCTGCGCCTTGCTCTCACTCTGCTCGATATGTGCATCCAGTGTTTGCCCATGAAACACTTGAATAAGCAACTGCACCATCACATCTTGCATGGGGAAAGCATTAATCGTATCGGGGAACAGCTCGCTGGCGAGGGCGATGTTCTTTTTTTGGTTACGCAAAAAAATCGGCCGAAACGCTTCTTGCAACGCCAGATCCGTGCGTGCTGCTTGCTGCACTTCAAACCACGCAATTTGCTCCGGCGTATTGGTAATCTTGTGCAGTGCTAACACCGCGACGCGGATTTCATCGGTGTCGGATTTGCGTAACTCGCTGACAAACGCGCGATAGCCATCAATAAAACGATCATCAATCGCTTCCATGGTGGCCATTAATAATTCCTGACGCGTGGCGAAGTGTCTAAAAATCGCGCCTTGGGATAGCCCTGCCTGCTCGGCAATCGCCTTCACACTGGTGCCGCTATAACCCGCCGAGACTAAACAACTGATCGTTGCGTCAACCAGCCTAGCAATGGTGCTTTCGCGGCGCTCAGCCTGGGTGCGACGCGTGGTATTGTTAGCGGCGGCGTTGGACATAAACAATCACTACTGTGCGTGCTGCGTGCGTGGCAGGAAGCGACCAAAGCCGGTGCGCTTGCCTAATTCGGAATGGTATTGTGAGCCATCCCACGCCAGCTGACCATTAATGATGGTCGCCTTCACCACATCGTCGTTGCGATTGACCATGCGCTGCAAGCCACCTAACTCATCGAACGACGCTTCTGCGTACACTTCTAAATCTGCTTTTTGCAGCGCAATCGGATCAATAATTACCATGTCAGCGCGATCACCGACACGCAATGTGCCGGCTTCAATGCCGAACCACTCGGCGATTTCGCCCGAGCAACGCCACACGGCTTTTTCCGGCGTTAAAGCAGGATTTGCCTGCAACGAATGCTGCAACACATGCAACGGGAAATTATAAAACGCCATATTTCTTAAATGCGCACCCGCATCAGAAAAACCAATTAATGCACAGGGCTCAGCAATATTTTTACGCACAATTTCATCGCGATGGTTGGCAATCACCGTGCGCCAACGCAACCCACGACCATGATCGATAATTAAATCGAGGAAGGTATCCACTTCATGTTGATTGCGCTCACGGGCCACATCGGCAATGGACTTACCGACCACGCTGGCATCGGGGCAATCCACCACCCATGCATCACCAAAATCGCGGTGCCACACGCGGCCGCCGAAGCGCTTGCGGTAGTCTCGCTTAAATGCGTCGCGATAGGACTGATCACCAAACAATTCGTTGCGCTTTAAATCTTCTTCCAAGTGCAATGCCATTTCGCCGGTGGGAAATTCTTCGAACACAATAAAATCGATGCCGTCGGAATACACCTTGAACGGGCTCGGCAACGCCTGCCAACGAAAATCTGCGCCGAAACAACGATTAAAAAAGTTTGCGCCGGCTGCGGCCAAGCGCGACAACCACGGATCAGACTTAGGGTCCATCAAGGTGATCAACGTGGTGCGCAACGCGCGGCGGAACCATAAGCTCGCCGACGTCACTAAAAAAAACAATGCATTAATTTTTGTCGTGAGGTTTGGCGCCGACTGCAAAATTGAATCGTTATCGCGCAACAATTTATGCAGCCGACGATATTCACGCCAATGGGCATACACCGACGGCAATGCGCTGGAGCGATAACGATCACCGTCCACTTTGTCCCAAGGATTGGTCATGCTCGACATGCCGAGCAACCCTAGGTCAATGCCCTCTTGCAGCAGCGTTTCCATTTTTTTCATTTCGGCTTCGGACGGCGTCACCTTTCCGTCCACCGCGCGGCCTAAGCCAAGCACCGCCGTGCGTAAATCGGAATGGCCCATGTAGCTAGCAATGTTCGGGCCGAACGGATGCTGCTTTAAAAACGCCACGTAACCCGCCGCATCGCTCCAGGTTTTTTTCTCGCGCAAAATCGGCAACACATACTCACGCGGAATCGATTCCACGCGGGTAAAAATATCCGACGCATCTTCCGGCTCAGAAAAGATCATGCTGATGGAGCAACTGCCAATAAAGCACGTCGTCACACCGTGGCGAACGGATTCCGACAACGACGGCGCAACGATCATTTCCGCGTCATAGTGGGTATGCAGGTCGATAAATCCGGGCGTCAGCCACTGCCCTGTCGCATCGATCTCTCGCTCGGCTTCCACCGCGCCCAGACCCGACTCACTGATTTCGGCCACCTTGCCGTCTTTCACCGCCACATCGGCAATACGGGACGCCCCGCCAAGGCCATCAAAAAAGCGGGCGTGTCGAATAATCAGGTCATAGCGCATATCAGGCCTCACGCAGAGCGGGTAATTGCTCGGTTATTGTTAGATAGTGCTCGCAATCTAAGTTTAACGCGGTAGGATTGTCAACCAGACGGGAAGCGGACGCCGACCAACGGCGCTAAGCTAACACTCCACTGGTTTTGCTCGTCTTAGCAGCGCAACGTCTTCACCCCAACATGACCACCTAAGCCTCACTGTCCTAGGTATCACTTTGACTATTACTTCCTAGAGAGCCGCTATGCAGTTTCAGGAATCCAACCACTACCCTTTCCCCGCCCACGCAGTGGTGCAGGTGTTCGGCAACAAAGACTATTTCATCAACAAATACACCGGAGCCGGCGCCAGCAATATTCAGGTGCTTGAAGAACAACACAGCGACGGTAAAACCCGCATTGCCGTAAGCCGCCATGTTGATATCGATGTCGACGTCCCCGCTTTCGCGCGCAAGTTTGTGCCCGACACCATTACCGTTGTGCAAATCGATAGCTGGGATCAGGCCACCCTGCGCGGCAACCTCGACATTCAATTCAAAGGTATGCCCGCCGTGGTGAAATGCGACATGACGCTAACCGACGATGAAGGCGGCTGCGTGTTGAAGCTAAACTTCTCCGTCAAGATCAACGTTCCACTGATCGGCGACAAGCTGGCCAAGGTACTGGGCGCAGATTTGAAAAAGAAATTCGAACGCGATTCACACCACGCGCAAGAAGTGATGGCGGAATTTGCGCCGAGTTATCTTTGAAATAAGTTAGTTTGAAAAGCGCCCGACATTCCGCCACGTATCACGACGGAGGGCACTGTATCTGTGGGAGCTTGCCAGCAAGCGATTCGGTATATGCAAAGGTTGAATCGCTTGTAGGCAAGCTCCCACAACTTCTTTACTCCCGCAAGGGGATAAGGACGAGGTTACTTTTTAATTCAGTGATCAGCATGGCCGTAAATCGGTTTTTTATCACAACCAACGCGGCATCCAACATGCCACTGCGCTGCATTACATTTCGACGTTGTGATATACGTTCTGCACGTCATCTAAGTCGTCGAGGATCGACATAAACTTCTCGAACAACACCAGATCGTCGCCTTCCACCGTCACATAGCTCTGCGGAATAAACTGAATTTCATCCACATCGAAATCAATGCCTTCAAACGCATCGGTCAGCGCCTGACGAGCCTTGGCGTATTCCGTATTTGGCGCAAACACAGAGATCTTGCCGTCTTCGTTCTCCACGTCGGTAACGTCCACGTCTGCTTCCATCAGCGCTTCTAACACCGCATCTTCGTCATCGTGCGAGAACACAAAAATCGCCGCATGATCGAACATATGGGCCACGGTGCCCTGCGTGCCAATCTTGCACTTGGCCTTGGTGAACGCATTGCGCACATCACCAAATGTGCGGTTCGGGTTATCCGTCAAGCAATCAATAATCGCCATGCTGCCACCGGGGCCATAACCCTCGTAACGCGCCGGCGCGAAGTCTTCGCCACCACCGCCCTTGGCTTTTTCAAGCGCCTTATCGATCACATGGCCAGGCACTTGGTCCTTCTTGGCGCGGTCAATTAGACCTCGCAGCGCCAAATTCGCCGCCGGATCAAACCCGCCAGACTTAGCACAGACATAAATTTCACGGCCATAACGGCTATACACCTTGGCCTTCATGTCCGAGGTTTTAGCCATGGATTCTTTGCGGTTTTGGTAAGCGCGGCCCATACAATTGATGCTCCAGATTTAATGACTGCGGGCATTCTAGGGGAAAAGTGCAGCGGGAATAAGGGCTTTCGCACTACATCAAGGCCAAAAGGCCCCGCAGGCCGCTTCGTTTCATATCGGCTCCCGGCGACGAATTCGTCTGCAGCGACCCAGCCCACTTCCATGACCAATTTCCCGTAACACTAGCAAATCATCACCTGCAAGTTGGGCAGACGTGAACTGTCTCACACCAAACTCGCGAATAATTATTAGAGTGTTTATTGGCATTGCAGTATTCAGTTGAATTTATGACGCCTACAATGCCACGGTGGTCAGGCAGCGATCGTGAAATATGTTGAGCGGCCTTTAATTACATTAACGCTGACTCTTCCTACACGCGCGTGACCACACCCCACCAGCAACGACAACACGAGGAATTACTATGAAAAGTTTTATGCAGCTCATTCTCGCAGCCCTATTCACTTTTTCCCTGGCCGCCTGCAGCGATAATGCCGACACACCTGCAGAAAAGGTAGGCGAAACCATGGAAGACGCCGCTGACACAGTCAGCGACGCCGTAGACAACGACGGTGCGATGGAAAACGCAGGCGAAGCGGTTGATGACGCCATGTCAGATGCCAAGGATGCAATGGAAGACGCCAGCGAAGACATGAAAGATGTCGCTGAAGATGCCGGTGAAAAAATGGACGCCATGGCTGAAGACCTTAAGGATTAATCAGCCCTCAGCAATAGTTAAAAAGGCGAGCCTAGTGCTCGCCTTTTTAATCTCTAAACCGCCGCTTTAAATGATCTATACAATCACCGCACGATCACTTACATCGACACCCGCGTCTACTAGAAGCTGTCCCGCAACATTCAGTACGGCTTGTAGTGCTGCAGAGGTAGTGTCCTGAGCAAGCGCTGCTGCACTGTGCAGTCTCTCTCCCACCTTGACGCGCACGCAGGCCATGGCACTGGCATCGGTATTATCACCCAGCGAAAATTCATCAAAAGATTCCACACTAATTGACTCGCCATACCGCCGCGATAACGCATCCGCCAGAGCTGAAACGGCACCACTACCCTGTCCTTTCAAAACAGTTTGGATGCCACCTTGGTCGCCGATGCTAATCGTGGTTTGCACACCCTCTGCGGTACGATGCAAATCGTAGGAGTGCATCTGCCAACTCCGCTCGGTCGCGAGATAGCGCTGGTTGAATAGCTGATGGATGCGTGCAGCATTGATTTCACCACCGCTGTCTTCTGCGTCCTTTTGTACCACCTTGGCAAACTCCACTTGCAACCAACGCGGCAAGGTAATGCTGTAGTCGCGTTCTAATACGTGCACAACGCCACCTTTGCCGGATTGCGAATTAATGCGCACGACTTCTTCGTAGCGACGACCGACGTCGGCAGGATCAATAGGTAAGTAGGCAACTTCCCACGGGGTTTCTATTTTGTTTTCTGCTTGAGCATAAATGGCTAAGCCTTTGCGGATGGCATCTTGGTGGCTGCCAGAAAATGCGGCATACACTAATTCACCAGCATAGGCGTGACGTGGATGGGTTTTAATGTCGGTGACACTTTCCACTACCGCCACAATATTTTTCATGTTGGAAAAATCCAACTTTGGGTCGATGCCTTGGGAATATAAATTCATGGCCATGGTGACTAAATCCATGTTGCCGGTGCGTTCGCCGTTGCCGAGCAAGGTGCCTTCTACGCGGTCCGCGCCGGCCATAACGGCGAGTTCAGCGGCGGCTACGCCACAGCCGCGATCATTGTGTGTGTGCAAGCTAATGCGCACGTGTTCGCGGTGCTGCATTTTGTCGATCACGGTTTCGATCATGTCGGCGTACACGTTGGGGGTGCTCACTTCCACGGTGGCAGGCAAGTTGATCACCACTTTTTGTCCGGTGTGTGGCTGCCAAACATTGTTCACGGCATCGACCACATCAATGGCGTAATCCAATTCGGTGCCAGTGAAAGACTCCGGTGAGTATTGGAATGTCCAATCGGTTTTCGGGTAACGGGCGGCGTAGTCTTTGACCCATTGCGCGCCGTTGGTAGCAATGTTTTTGATGCCGGCTTTATCTAAGCCAAACACTTGCTCGCGTTGCACGCGTGAGGTGGAGTTGTACACGTGCATCACGGCTTGCTTAGCGCCTTCTAACGCTTCGTAGCTGCGGGCGATTAAGTCTTCGCGTGCTTGAGTTAATACCTGCACGGTAACGTCGTCGGGAATTAAGTTGTCTTCGATCAGTGCGCGGACAAAATCGAAATCGGTTTGGCTAGCAGCAGGAAAGCCCACTTCAATTTCTTTAAAGCCGACGCTCACCAACAGGGCAAACAGTTCTTTCTTTTGCGGCACGGTCATGGGCTTTACTAGCGCTTGGTTTCCGTCGCGCAGGTCTACGGCACACCAATCTGGGGCGCGCTCGATAACGCGGCTGGGCCAGCGACGATCCGGTTTTGCGACCGGCGCGAAAGGACGATATTTGCGGTGATCGAATGCCATGGTGGTGCTCCTGTTGGTGTGCTGTGTGGGCTCCTTGTGGGAGCAAACGCGGCGCCCTGGGATAAGGGCCAGCGCCGGTATTACCAGGCCGCGTCCGCCTTGGGTGCGGCGGGGCGGCCTGTTTGCTGTTGCGCTTGTGGCGCGTGAGCAACGCTTTTAATGAATAGCGTGGAGCACATTCTAGGCACTAATTCGCGCAATGGGCTTGCTAATTAGGCTCTCTAGGCGAGAATATTGGTGATTAATTGCCAGATAAACTCTTTATATGGAAGGATATTGCCGATATGGCCCGTAGCCCGCATAAACTCGACCGTTTTGACCGCCAAATACTGGATGCCTTGCAGCGCGATGGCGGACTATCCAATTTGGAGCTGGCAGAAAAGGTGGGGCTGTCGCCGTCGCCGTGTTCGCGGCGGATTAAGGCGTTGGAAGAAGCAGGCATTATTGTGGGCCGTACCACTTTGCTAAATCAGAAAGCGCTCGGGTTGGATCTGACCATCATTATTCAGATCAGTATGGATCGGCATACACCGGAACGGTTTGAGAACTTTGAACAAACGGTGAGTGCATTTGCCGAGGTGCAGTTGTGTTATTTGGTGACTGGGCAAGAAGCGGACTACATGTTGAAAGTGGTGGTGCCGGACATGGATGCGTATCAGCAATTTTTGTTGAATAAAATCACTAGGATTGAAGGGGTAAGTGGTGTGCATTCTAGTTTTGTGATGAGGAAGGTGAGAGATTCCATGGCAGTGCCGCTGACTTATTTAGGAAAATAGTTGGTCGGATTTTAAGTTTTGGTTTTGATCTATGTGGGAGTCTGCCTGCAGACGATGGGGCGGTGATCGAGGCTTAATCGCTTGCAGGCTAGCTCCCACAGGGGGCTGTGCTCATTGGTGGGTTGGTGTTCTTTTTTAGGTTTTGGTTTTTGATCTATGTGGGAGTCTGCTTGCAGACGATGGGGCAGCGATCAAGGCTTAATCGCTTGCAGGCAAGCTCCCACAGGGGGCTGTGCTGTTTGCTGGATTAGTGTTCTTTTTTAAGTTTTTCTTTTGATCTATGTGGGAGTCTGCCTGCAGACGATGGGGCAGTGATCGAGGCTTAATCGCTTGCAGGCTAGCTCCCACAGGGGCGTGCTACGTCGGGTTTATTTAAATTGACTTGGGGCTACGCCGTACCATTTTTTGAAGGCTCTGGAAAACGAGCTGACGTCGGAGAAGCCTAATAGGAAAGCGAGTTGGGTGACGCTCATGCCGGGGGTGCGCAAGTGTCGCTCTACTAATGTTTTGCGGGTGTTTTCGATTAACTGTTTCCAGGTTAATTCTTCTTCGGATAACCGCCGCTGCAAGCTTCTCACGCTTAAATTAAATTTCTTGGCGGCGTCACCGAGCGATGGCTCCCCTTCTGGCAACCCTTCTTCTACCCACAACGACAACTGCACAACGAGCGATCCTTTTTCCACTTCGGCTAAACGTTGATTCAGGGTCGCATCTAACATCGCCGCAAGCTGAGTATCGCTTGATTGCAATGTCATGCGCGCGGAGTCGCGATCAAAAAACAGGGAAAAGTGCTGTGCGGTTTCTATCGGCGCACGGAAGTAGCGCGTGATGGCTGCACTAAATTCTTCACTCACAAATGGGCCAGCCACTTTCGCTGGGTTTAACGTGGGGCTAATACGCAATCGTAGTAAACGCACGATACACGCCATCACAAATAATATGGCTTGCGGGTGCGGTGAATGATCACCACGCGACGTGAAGTGAATCGCAATAAACTGATCGTCTTCACTGAGCTCCGAGGTCACCACGTCGCTGATCAGCCGATGAAAGCGGGTAATCCGTTGCAGCACGCTCATGACGCTGCCGCCCGCGGCAAGCGCAACGCCCAAGCCGCCGAATGTCGAATACTCACCAAGACGCGCCGCACGAATGCCGATGGAAGCATCGTTCATAAGTGCCTCCACATCTGTGAGCAACCCCGTTGAGGCTTCCGCTTCAATAAATGCTTGTGGGTTGCCGGTATCCGCAACACTTAATCCGTGGCGTGCAAACACCGGCTCGGGATCGATGCCTGCGCGTTGCAGCATCAGCGCAACGGGGCGAAGTAGTATTGCGACGGTACCTTGCAGTTCTGACATTGCGCGAATAACTCTTATTGTGCGGCGGCGGGCTCTGTTTCTGAGTACACACTACCTAATTTCTGTCGTTTTTGGCATCGCCAGTCAAACGAATGGCGGCAAGGGTTGTGCCGCTGTTTTTTTGTTGCGCTATTGTGGCGTGGTTATTGTCTAGGAGGTTGACCATGTCCACCACTATTGATTGTGCTACGGCCAACGCAGCAGATAAAGCGTTGGATAAAAAGATTCAACGTGAACTCATTGGCGTTAGCGACGAAGTACGCGCGCGCCACAGCTGGCTGCAACATCAAGATGCTATTGGCTTAAGCATTTTTATCGTTAGCATCGCAGGCTGTATCATTAATGCATGGCTCTATGTCCAAGGCGTTATGCCTGCATGGGCCGTCATCCTCGGCACCGCTTTTTGGACATCCCTGCTGCACGAACTTGAGCACGATCTTATTCATTGGATGTATTTCAAAAAGAATAAACTCGTTCATCAATTGATGATGGCAGGCGTGTATTTATTTCGTCCGTTTACGGCGAACCCTTGGGTGCGTCGTCATCTGCACTTCCATCACCACAAAAACTCCGGCACGCAGACCGATATTGAAGAGCGTGGCATCACCAATGGAGAAAAGTGGGGCCTGCGCCGTTTCATTATGGTCGGCGATAATATGTTGGCGGTGTATCTTCGTGCGAAAAAATATCTGACGGAACCTTCGCGCTTATATCGCGAAGGCAAAGTGACCAAACAAGACTTGAAGCATTTTCGCTTGATCAGCTTGCTAACCTATCAACCACTGGGCGTTATTTCACATACTCTGTGGCACGGCTTTATTCTGTTTCATGTCGCCAACGGCGTAGCATGGTTATTTGGCGCTCAGATTCCTTGGCCGACGCTACTGCTTGAGCAAATGCCTTGGATTACAACATTGGCAGTAGTGTTGTTTGCACCCAACGCATTGCGGACGTTCTGCTTGCACTTTATTTCATCCAACATGCATTACTACGGCGACAACAAGCCTGGGTTTATCGTTGAGCAATGCCAAGTGATGAACGTTTGGTGGTTAGCGCCACTGCAGCTGTTCTGTTTCAACTTCGGCACGACCCATGCGATTCATCACTTTGTGGTGAGAGACCCGTTCTACATTCGCCAAATGACGGCAAGCAAAGCGCTGCCAATTTTGAAAGCGAATGGCGTGCGCTTTAATGATATGGGCACATTCAAGCGCGCCAATAGAATGCATACACAAAAGCAAACCAGCCAAAACTCCGCGCCGGTTGCTGCTTAGAAAGAGAAATGCCTTAGTTTAGAAACGTGCATAAAAAAACGGGCCTCATGGGCCCGTTTTTTATTTAGCGAAATAAAACAATTACGCTAGTGCACCGGCCGCTTTTAGGCGTTCTTTTGCATTACGGTTCAGCACGATAATCGCGAACAACACATACAAGGGAACAATCATGGTGAGGATAAAATTACCCGCCACCCAACCGCCGCCATGCAAGGTATTCGTCAGCATCAACATGACAACAAAGCAGACTACGCCAGCGATAGCACCCACCGCATAGACCACAGCAGCAACCGTCATTCCAACATCACCACCTAAAACACCAAAAATAATACCCGCAACCACTAACAATCCAATCTGAGCCCAAAACGAGTTCAGCATTAATTTGCGACGGCTGGCAATTTCTTCAACCTGCTTCGCTGTCATTCCGTTGACTGCACCACCCGCTAATTCGCTCTCTGGGGTTTTATAAACGTCCATATTTACTCCTGATTTGGCTACTATGTATTTTGCTAAGGATAGAAGAAGTGCTCAGCATGCACCGACATGCGCGCCTACACATACCGATCCTTCCCCCGACATTATGGCTGAAACGGCCATAATCTTTTCAATGGTCCACTTGCCTGCCCCGTTTGTACATTCCATTGAGCCGCATACAGGCCCCGCTTAGCAATTAATTTTCGGTGTGTGCCCTGCTCTACTACGCGCCCGTGATCGATGACGAAAATTTGGTCGGCATGAACAATGGTGGATAAGCGATGCGCAATCATAATGACGGTGCGCTGATGGGCAATTTTCGCCAACGACTTTTGAATGGCCGCTTCGGTTTCGTTATCCACGGCGCTGGTGGCTTCGTCGAGCACCAGAATGGGCGGGTTCTTTAATAACGCTCGCGCTAACGAAAGGCGCTGGCGCTGACCACCGGAAAGCTTCACACCACGCTCGCCCACTTGTGTATGGATACCATTGGGTAGCCGCTCAATAAATTCCCACGCTTCTGCAAGGCGAGCGCACGCTTCTATGTCGGCGTCGCTAGCGTCTGGTTTGCCATAGGCAAGATTTTCGCGAATCGAACCTTCGAAGAGGAAAACGTCTTGGCTAACCAACCCGATCACGCCGCGCAACTCGTTTAATGGCACCTCGTCGACAGCGACACCGTCGATAAGAATTTTTCCTGCGTCGGGCGAATAGAATCGCAACAGCAATTTAATCAGCGTCGATTTACCCGAGCCGGTTGCGCCGACCAACGCTAAGGTTTTTCCTGCACTTGCCGTAACAGAAATGCCTTGCACGCCAGAGCGTGTTTGCGGGTAGGTAAAACTTACGTTGTCGAAGGTGACTTCGCCGCGCACTGTGTCGGGGAAGCTCGATTCCCCTTCGTCTCTTACGCCCGGTTGGGTTTGCATTAAATCGAGAATACGCTTGCTGCTCGCCATGGCGCGCTCGAATAAATCGACGGTTTGCGCGAGGCGCGTGAGAGGCCATAGAAGTCGTTGCGTCAGGAACACTAAAACACCGTAGGCACCGACATTTAATTCACCGTTTAGCGCCTTCATACCGCCGACAATAAACGTCAGCAAGAAACCCGCCAAAATTGCCATGCGAATAATCGGCACGAAGGCAGAGCTGACAGAAATCGCTTTGCGATTTGCTTCAACATAGGCTTCGCTTTCAATGCGCAAGCGCTCGGCTTCTTGTTTTTCCGCGGTGAAACTTTTGATGGTGGCCATGCCGCCGATGTTGTTGGCCAAGCGACTAGCTAGTGTGCCGACACGATCACGCACACCGCTGTATAACGGTGAGGCTTTACGCTGAAAATAAAATGCCCCCCAAACGATGATGGGCATGGGCGTAAAGGCGAGCAACGCGATTAAAGGGGAAATGACGAAGAACACCGCACCCACGGCTACCACGGTGACGCCAACCTGCACTAAGTCGTTTGCGCCGCCATCGAGGAAGCGTTCGAGTTGATTGACGTCATCGTTAAGGATTGAAACAAGTTCGCCAGAACTGCGGCCTTCGAAAAATGCCATGTCGTGGCGTTGCAAAACCTCGTAGGCATCTTGGCGCAAATCGGATTGCAAGCGCTGGCCGAGGTTGCGCCAGAGTATTAGGTGTAGATATTCGAAAACAGATTCGCCGACCCAGATTAAAAAGGTGAGTACGCCCAGCACGATAATTTGTTCATTGGCACTGGCGAAGCCGAGTTTGGCGACGAAACTTTCTTGCTGGTTAACCACTACGTCGATAGCGATACCGATCAGAATTTCTGGTGCGATATCGAAAAGCTTGTTGATAACGGAACAGGCAGAAGCGGCAATAATGCGTGAGCGATAGCCGTGGGCGTAACGTAAAAGTCGACCTAGTGCCTGCCAACTGCTGGAAGTTTGCATAGAAGTGATTCCGGCGATTCGGGGGGACGGTATTGTAGCGCGAATATGAGGCGTGGGCATGGCTGGTGGTTTGGGAATTCCTTTATCGGCTTTTTTGATTTATGTGGGAGTCTGCCCCAAGACGATGGAGCAGTGATTGAGGCAGTATCGCTTGCAGGCAAGCTCCCACAAGGGCCGTGCTGTTTGCTGGGCTGGTGTTCTTTTTAAGTTTTGGTTTTGATCTATGTGGGAGTCTGCCTGCAGACGATGGAGCGGTGACCGAGGCAGTAATCGCTTGCAGGCAAGCTCCCACAGGGGCTGTGCGGTTTGCTGGGCTGGTGTTGTTTAGGTTTTGTTTTGATCTATGTGGGAGCTTGCCTGCAAGCGATTGCTGCCGTGAAAAGTGTGTCAACGCAGCAACAGAACTCCTGCATGGCGAATAGGCGAGCCTATCCTCACTGAAAATCCCACGGCAGCATTTGCCTTATCGCCGCTCGCCTGAGCAGTTTGGTCAGTGACGCGCGCACTGAAATGCCTAAACTGCCCCTCCGCCAACCAGCTCTGAATACTTTATGTTAAAGCTCGCTCGTCGCCGTCTGTCTGCTAGTCGTCACGCCTTACGTAATGCCCGTGATTGGCTCGCGCTTTCTAACGATTTGGTGCAAGCGGGGCATACCCCGTACGAGGTGATTGCCCAGGACGATATCGTTCGCCTTCGCTATTACCCGCCGCTTGCCGAAACGCACATCACCATCGACGGCAAAACGGTCAACGTTGAGGCGCAGCCCTTCCCTATTCCACTGGTCATTGTCGCCCCTCTCGCGGTGAACATGCTGATTTACGACCTGTTCCCTGAGCGCAGCCTTGTTCGCTTTTTACGGGCCCGTGGCTTTGAAGTGTATTTGGTCGATTGGGGCACACCAAGCGCTCGCCATAACCATCAAAGTCTGGCGACTTACTTTGCGGACTTCCTGCCTGCATTGCTGCAAAAAGTGCGCGAGCACAGCGGTTCGCAAAAATTATCACTGCACGGCTGGAGCTTTGGCGGCATGTTCAGCTATTGCACCACCGCCCTTGGCGACAAGGATATTGTAAATTTGGCGCTAGTCGGCGCACCCAACGACTACCACGCCAACGGCGACCTTGGCCGCCAATATCAGCGTTTAAGCAAACAACTACGTTGGGTTGAACGACGCTGGGGTTGGCGCGTACATGATTCTCGTAAACGTTTTTTCCGTGCGCCGGGCTGGGGAAATGCGCTGGGCTTTAAACTGACCAACCCCATTGGCAGCTTGCAGGGCTACACGGAATTATTGAAAAAACTGCACGATAGAAATTTTGTCTCGGCCCACGCTACCAATGCGGCGTTTTTAGATCGGATGGTCGCGTACCCAGGCGCCGTGGTGCAGGACTTTATTCAGTACCTATGGGTGGACAATGTACTCGCGCACGGCCAGCTCCCCATGCCCAACAGTAACGCGACGCTAAAAAATATTCAGGCAAACATTCTCGCCATTGTTGGCAAGCAAGATATTATTGTGACGAAAGAATGCACCAGCGCGTTGCTCAATCAAGTCGGTAGCACCGACCAAACACTAGTTGAAGTAGACGGCGGCCACATGGGCATCGTTAGCGGCAGCAAAGCACCGGCGCAAAGCTGGTGGCTAATGGCCGACTGGTTAGCCGCGCGAAGCGGCAAGCAACAAAAATCTAAAAAGACTGGCTGATGATTTTGCTGGGGCTCACCACGAGCCCCATGCTGTCAATTGTTTCACTTCCGAATGCCCCTTCCTTCAATTTATCCGCACGCAACCGCGCCTTTTCTATCCCGCGCAACCCGAGTAGCCTAGAGGCTTACGCTGCCTCGGAATGATTCATGTCGAAAAAGAAATTACTTGTCGTCGCCCACGCTCCGTCGCCGAACACGCAAAAATTGGTGGATGCGGTTTTGCGCGGCGCACAGCATGCGGATATCGAAAACGTTTCGGTGATGTGGAAACCACCACTCGACGCGGGGCCCGATGATGTACTCAACGCAGACGGAATTATTCTTGGCACCACCGAAAACCTTGGCTATATGAGTGGCGCGTTAAAGGATTTTTTTGATCGCAGTTATTACCCCGTGCTTGAGAAAAAACAGGGGCTGCCGTGCGCTGTGTATATTCGGGCGGGCCACGACGGCACGGGCACACAGCGCGCACTTGAATCCATCTTAACGGGGCTTCGCTGGAAACTGGCGCAGGACATTGTTGTATGCCGTGGCGACTGGAATGATGCCTTTATTGAGCAGTGCGAGGAACTCGGGCTGTATATGGCCGCGGGTTTAGACAACGGCATTCTTTAAGAGCGCTATAAAATAATTCTAGGTGCGGGCATGAGCTTTTCTAACGTCGCGATATTTTCTTCCAGCTCTTCCATTGGTTCGCCGAGATCATTCGCCACCCAACCCGCCAAGTGACAACCGTCTGCGCAAATGGCATCGGCGGTGAGCAATGCATGATTAATACAGCCTAAGCGCATACCCACCACCAATATCACCGGCAGCTCCATGTGCACCGCAATGCCGGACAACATTTCAAAATCGTTCAGCGGCACGCGCCAACCACCGGCACCTTCGATCAGCACCAGATCTGCTTTGTGTGTGAGCAATGCGCCATTAATGTAGCCAGGCAAGCGCGGCAGTCGCAACGTCCGGTTTTCTTTTTTTGCCGCGATATGCGGGGCCATAGCGGCTTTTAACGCTATCGGATTCACCAAGTCGTAATCCAGCTTTACCGACGCGCTTTGCATCAATGCCACGGCGTCTTCATTGCGCCAGCCATCTATAGTTTCTTCACACCCTGCCGCCACTGGCTTTAAGCCATAACATTGCAAGCCGCTCTGCGCCGCTTTTTCTAACAAGCGACAGCTCACCCATGTTTTGCCCACACCGGTGTCAGTGCCTGCAATAAAAAACTTACCTTTCAGAACGGCCATTTTCTGCTACTTATATTTTGGTTAACGATAAGAACAGCACCTGCCACGTTACGGGCAAGCCTTGCGCTGTTCGGTAGGCATCGTAATGCTGCGACAGCGCCGCGTATTTTTTTGGTGTCATCAGCCCCACTGGCTGATCGCGCTGCACGCGATAGGCACCGGTAGACTTGAGCATTTTTCCGATAGCACGTACATCGTCGTAATGCTCGATAAGCTGCAATGATTGCTCCTGCTGCACCGCAAAATTATTTTGCTGGGCTGCGGCCAGCCATTCAGCCGCGGAAGGCAAAACATTAAAATGCATATTTTCGTCGCAGGCACGCCAGCTTTTTCTAAACTCCTGCATAGTGCCGTCTACTGGTACAGCGATCACTGCGTTACCACCACAGCAAAGCACGCGATGCATTTCAGACAGCGCAGCCTGCGGCGACGCACACCATTGCAGTGCAAACGATGAGTAAATTAGCGATACGCTATTCGCGGGAAGGGGCAAAGCGCTGGCGTCGGCACAAACAGGCAACCAACCGTTATCTAAACGGCCGCGCGTTTTCGCTTCGATAAGCATGTCGGTGGAAATATCTAACGCCAACCACCGACACTGGTCGTAGCGTTCGGACAGTTGTCTCGCCATTGGTGCGGTGCCCGCGCCGATATCCAGCGCGATATATTTTTTTTCTGCGCCATGCAATTCATTCGGCAACAATTCTATTAACGAGCGATTAGTCGCCAACTGCACTTGCGCGTAGGCATCATAGCTGTGCGCTGAATTACCGAATGCTTTAGCTACCGCAAGATCGGTCACGCTAGCACTCCGCTTTCACGCCAGAAATCATTGACGGCTTGTACAAAGATATCGGGAGCTGTGACGAAGGGAACGTGGGAGACGCCTTGCATCATCGCCACCTTTACGTTTTTGTTCACGCTCATGGCCTCTATAGCGCTCATGGCTGCAACCGGCACAATATGGTCTTTCTCTCCAAAGACCATCAGGGCGGGAACACGAAGAGACTGTAATGCACCGCGCAAGTCAGTGTCGCGCAGAATTCTCAGTCCCTCGCGCAATGCTCTGGGCGCGGGCAGGCCGCAGAAATATAAAATATCTTTTAGCTTGCGCACGTCGTCTTGCATGGTGTCGCTGCCTTTTGCGTTAAGCGCAAGAAAGCGAATAAGCGTGCCAGCGTTGTCTTCTTCATATAGCTCTGCAAATTTGTCCAAAATTTCCGGCGCCATGGCAGTGGGCCACGAATCGTCGCTGACGTACTTCGGCGTGCACGCAACAGTGACTAATGACTGCACGCGCTCTGGCATTTTTTCCGCAAGCGAAAGGGCCACCAAGCCGCCCAGCGACCAGCCAATCAGATGGCATTTTTCGGGGATAACTGACGCGACTTTTTCGACCAGAAAATCCAAGGTGTAATCAGCATTCGGCAATGGGCTTTGCCCCATGCCGGGCAAATCAATCACTGTGACTTGAAAGTTCTCCAGCAATGCGGGCATAACGTCGTCCCACACAATTGAATGCAAGCCCCAGCCGTGCAGCAACACCAATTCTGGTGCGGCATCGTTGAGTGCTTCGTTTGTGCAGCGATAGGTGTTATGAAACGGTAAAAGTGGCGTCATGGTGTAACAGTGTTCCTGCTTAAATATTGGCGGCCTATTTCTTCGCTGCATGTGCCCGCGACAACGCCACAAGCAGCGCATCAACATCCGCGAGCGAATGCGCGGCGGACAAGGTAACCCGCAATCTAGCACTGCCTTCCGGCACCGTCGGCGGGCGAATGGCGGAAATTAAAAACCCAGAATCTTTTAGGCTATGGCTAAGCGCTAGAGCGTCGCCGTCACCACCAATCACGATAGGCTGGATCGGCGATTCAGACGGCATTAGCTGCAAACCAATTTGCTGAGCACCTTCACGAAACTTGCTCACCAGTTGGCGCAAATGTTCTCGACGATCATCGGCGGCACGAAGTATTTCCAAACTTTTCAAGGATGCTGCGGCCACTGCGGGCGGGAGTGCGGTGGTATAGATATAGCTGCGCGAAAATTGAATTAGCGTTTCAATAAGCGCTTCACTACCGGCCACAAAAGCACCAAACGTGCCGAACGCTTTGCCTAACGTGCCCACGATAATTTGCGGCCGTTCTGCCGGCGTCACTAGCGATGCCACGCCACGCCCTTGCTCGCCAACCACGCCAAAACCGTGCGCATCATCGACCATCAACCAAGCGTCATGTTTTTCACACAGCGACATCAGGTCTTTAAGCGGAGCAACGTCGCCATCCATACTGAAAATGCCATCGGTGACCACGAGCTTTCGGCGCGCGGTGGATATTTTCAGTTGTTCTTGCAAGCTACTGGCATCCGCATGTAAGTAGCGACGAAACCGTGCGCCACTTGCCAAGCCACCATCAATTAACGAAGCATGATTGAGTCTATCTTCAAATACGGCATCTTGTTTATCTAACAGCGCAGTGATGATGCCGAAGTTCGCCATGTAACCGGTGGAAAAAAGCAATGCGCGCTCGGTTTGACAGAAGTCCGCCAGCTGCTCTTCTAATTGATGGTGATAATGGCTGTGCCCGCAGACAAGATGCGATGCGCCGCTGCCGACGCCGAAGTCTGCCGAAGCTTGAGCAAATGCAGCCGCCACGTCGGGATGATTCGCCAAACCCAAATAATCGTTACTGCAAAAGTTGAGGTATTTTTTTCCGTCGACTACTGCCTCACGGCCACACGCAATTTGCTGTGTGGCACGCTGACGATAACGCTGCTGGGCGTGACGTTGATCCAGTGCTGACGACAGATCAAACGCGCCGTGCTTTGCAGGAGCCATAGCCGAGGATATTACGCTTTGTTTAAAACGTGTTTAGCAGCGCGCTTGTTGGCGTCGTAATACAAAGGCGCCGTTTCGCTGGCACGCTGCTGCGCTTCGACGCTTTCCAATAACGCTTCTTCAGTCGCTTCGTCGGAGCATTCGCTTCGTGGATCCAGCGGGTGAATACCCAAACGCTGAAAAAGTTGCTGATCGTGGTTTGCGTCGGGGTTATCGGTGGTCAGTAATTTCTCACCGTAGAAAATCGAGTTCGCGCCAGCGAAGAAACACAGCGCCTGCATTTCGTCGTTCATTTCTTGGCGGCCTGCTGACAAGCGCACAAAAGATTCAGGCATAACAATCCGCGCCACCGCGATGGTGCGAACAAATTCAAACATGTCTAAATCGGCTACATCGGCCAACGGCGTGCCTTCGATTTTTACCAGCATATTAATGGGCACCGATTCGGGGTGCGCAGGCAGATTAGCCAACTGCTGCAACAATCCAATTCGATCTTTACGATCCTCGCCCATACCGACGATGCCACCGGCACACACTTTCATGCCCGCATCGCGGACGTGCGAGAGGGTTTGCAAACGATCGTTATAGGTACGGGTGGAAATAACTTTGCCGTAATATTCTGGCGAGGTATCGAGGTTGTGATTGTAATAATCCAACCCTGCTTCCGATAAAGATTGCGCTTGCTCACCGGACAGCATGCCAAGGGTCATGCATGTTTCTAAACCCATCTCTTTTACCTGACGCACCATATCCAGCACGTAGGGCATGTCTTTGTCGCGAGGGCTACGCCATGCGGCGCCCATACAAAATCGGGACGCGCCCTTTTCTTTGGCGAGCCGCGCCTCTGCCAACACTTTTTGTACTTCCATGAGCTTTTCTTTTTCTAGCTCAGTGTTGTAGTGACCGGACTGGGAGCAGTATTTGCAATCTTCTGGGCAGGCGCCGGTTTTAATCGACAGCAAGGTGGAGACTTGCACGGCATTGGGGTCGAAGTGTTGGCGGTGCACGCTGGCCGCCTGGAAGAGCAAATCATTAAACGGAAGAGCGAACAGCGCGGCGATTTCTTCACGATGCCAGTCATGGCGGACAGAGATTGACGCTGACGGCGTCGCGACGACAGAAACTGGGGCATTCATGCTGATGACTCCGGGCTGACTACTCTGAGTGCGGATAAAAGTGCACAAGGGAATGCGCTCAGATTAGGAATGCCGCCTCTCACTGTCAACTTAACACACCAAGGATAGGTTTACTGTTGAACAAAATACATACGATTGAAACAGCGAGATGCTTCCTCTGTCAGTCGGTCTGCTACACCGCTATGCACGGTATTTGTCAGCCCTGCTCCGCCGACCTCGCCCCCAACAACGGCTCGCTTTGCCGGTGCGGATTACCATTTCACAGCATTATAAATGATAGTGAACGCCCACTTTGCGGAAGATGCTTGCATCGCCCGCCTGCGTTTTCCGCACTTCATGCGCCTTATCGCTACCAATATCCGCTTAATACTCTGTTGCCTGCTTATAAGTATCGACGGCGCTTAGACGTTGAGCGTGCGCTGTTCGATTTGCTGCCCGCCACAGCGCCTGGCCACTTCGATGCCGCCGTGCCCATCCCGCTCCACTGGCGACGACATTGGTGGCGCGGCTTTAACCAAGCACACCGATTGGCTCACGCCGCTGGCGCGCGATGGGACATGCCGGTGCTTTCTTGCTTAAGGCGGCAACGGCCTACACGCACCCAACAGGGAATGTCCGCCAAGGCGCGGGCAAAAAATATTTCCCATGCGTTTTCCTGTGTGCGCCCTGTTCATGGTCTGCGCCTCTTGCTGATTGATGACGTCGTCACCACCGGCGCGACAGTGTCTGAAGCCAGCCAATGTTTGCTCGCAGCGGGCGCGCAATCAGTGGAAGTGTGGGCACTGGCGCGTACACTGCTCGATTGATTGCACACTGAGGAAAATCATTTCCACACAAGACACCTCAACAGGTGCGCACACCTGATTAGCTCAGGCATAATGTCGGCTGACGTTTATCACGCAAGGAAAATAATAATGAAGCGGATTGCTATTGCTTTACTTGGCTTGTCTCTCAGCGCGTTCAGCAACACAGTGCTGGCTGAGGGCTTGTACGACGGCGGCAGAGTGCTGCGCGGCACAGTGGTGTCGGTCGGTCGCGTTGACCCAACGGAAAATATTGGCTCTGGCTTTTACTTCGATGCTAACTATTCCAGTGTCGCGCTCAACGCCGGCATTGCGACAAAAAAGTTTGGCGACTCGCCCGTACGGCCTTCCGGTGGTAGCGAATTCGAAGCGGACGGTGAACGTGTTAACAACGTTTACGCCGGTGTCGGCTTTAGCCGTATTTTGATGTTCCAGTACGGCTACGGAAATCATGGTGACGTGTTGCGTCTGCGCTCTGATTTCAACTTCCGCGCCGTGGTGGATTTTTTAACCGGCAAAAACACACCGAAAGATAGAATGCTGCTGGCCGACCGTCTCACGTTTTCTATTTCCGGCGAACGTTATAACGATGACAAAGAAGAAATCTTCAATAATGCGACATGGGGCATTGGCTTATTGTTTTAAGGTTTGCCCCCTTCGCTCGCTCTGAGGAAATGCGTTAAGAATGGAAGTACTGATTAGCCAAGGTCATTTCCCTCCTGCGAATCCGGATGGCATCACAGTTGTGATTGATGTCATCCGCGCCTTCACTACCGCTCACTTCGCGTTTGAAGGCGGAGCTTCCCGTATTTATCTCGTCGCCACCGCCCCCGAAGCGCTGGCGATGAAAGCCACCCAGCCTGACCTCTTGCTGGCCGGCGAAATTGACGCCCTCCCCATAGACGGTTTCGATTTCAGCAACTCTCCGTGGGAAATACAAAACACCCCGCTCACCAACCGCGAGCTAGTGCAACGCACTACCAACGGCGTAATTGCTACGCTGCGGGCGCGCGACAGTGCGGAAGTGCTGGTGGCAGGATTGATCAACGCGGAGGCGACAGCGGCCTATATTTTGAGCAAACGCCCAAGCCACGTGGTGCTGGTTGCCTCGCACCCCACTGGCGACGAAGACGTTGCCTGCGCAGAGTACATTCGTGGACTGTTAGGCGGCGATGGCGTAAGCCTGACCGACGCAGTAGAGCGCACACTCAATGCCAAATCAGCGGGTAAATTTTTCGACGGTTCACACCCGCGATTACGCGCGGACGACATCCGCATGGCAGCCACGACGGCCGGATCCAAGGGTCGCGTTATGGCGGTGAGCTACGCGCAAGCCCCGTGTATTACCGCCCTCTGATCCTGCAAAGCATACCCTTTATCTAAATACGGCTAAAAACAGTCACTTTCGGATACAGTTGTGCTCCGACTGGCGCATTCAGCCGTTGTCCTGACCCGCGTTTTGTGTAGACTAGCCTCTTTTTCCTAGACTAGAAGCGCAAAAATGAGCCTTTTTCGCTATCAATCTGATTTCCCAGCTGTTGCCGTGGTGTTACTTGTCGCTGCTGCACAACTGTTTGCGTTTTTTGCGATTGATAGTCATTTGGTTGCGTTCGGCTGCGTAGCCCTACTTTTCGGTATTCAGGTGTCTAGCGGCGCCATCTGCCACAACCATCATCACGTGAACACTTTTCGGGTTAAATGGCTGAACCGCGTCTATGAGATGGTCCTCTACTTGCAGACAGGCACGTCGCCTTACAGCTGGACGATTCACCACAATATCGGCCATCACCGCCACTACCTAAATCCGCATGAAGATCCCGCGCCATGGCAACACGGCGATGGCCGTATGATGAGCCGCCTGTACTTTGACGTAGTCAATGCCGCGCGAATTTATCCTGAAATCATCAAGATCGGGCGTGACCATCCGCACGTGTACAGTAAGTTCAAGCGCATGTTTATGCTGGCGAACCTACCGTTACTGGCGCTGTTACTGATCGACCCAGTTCGCGCACTGATCGTGTTTGTTTTGCCCATGATGCTGCTACTCGTGCTGTTGCTCGACAATACTTGGGGACAGCACGCCGGTACCGGACTCGACAATCACTTCGAAGCATCTCGCAACGTCGAACTCAAGCTTTACAACATCACCAGCTGGAATCTTGGCTTTCATACCGCGCACCACATGTTGCCTGGGTTGCACTGGAGCAAACTTCCCGCACTGCACGAACGGATTCGTGATCGCATTCCACCACATCTTATTACTCGCACCTTATTCCTGCAGTGGATGCCGGAAAAAGAGCGGCGAGCACGACAACAGGAGTCGAACTAATGCGCTCTGTTCTTGCGATCTTTACGTTACTTCTCGCCAGCACTGGCCAAGCTCAGCAATGCTATTACTACTGGGCGTCAGACTGCTTCGAAATCCGCGACGCGGCGAGCCGCGACTTGGTCCACCACGTGCTGGTGTCGCCGGAGCCGAAATCGTTTAACGCCCCGTCAGGACAATGCGACAGTGCAATGAATCAGCAAATCAATATCGACGATATGGGCAAAGCCCTGAAGCGCTTTAACAAAGTGCTCGGCCGTATCGACGGCTGCAAGCGCCTCGATAGCCTAACCCCACGTGTTTTCGCCGACAGCGACGACGCCTTCCAGAGCTATAACAAAATGGCGGCGGAGCGCTCCTTTAAAGTCGTGCACCCGATTAACCGTCTGCCTGAACCACAATAATTTAAAGTAAGGCGTCATCGTCAGTGACAGTGCCGCGCTCTGTGCTATCATGCGGAGCGTTTGCATGCTTTTCGGGACACTAATAATGACAAAAAGACGCCTGCTCCCGGCGCGCATGATGGCACTTGCTGCCGTTTTGATGCTGTCCGGTTGCCAAAATCTGCAAGGTTCCCGCGAGGGAGATACCTACAATGCGCCTGCGGGTGCGTACAGCATTGACCTTAGCCTGAATACTTTCCGAGGCAAGGTAGCGCTGGACGAGCGTTGCGACCGCTATGGCGGCTCGACCACCTTATGGGATAGCAGCGGACGTATGTTCCGCCTGGATTACCTGCTCCTCGAAAACAACCCCAATATTCGCGCACCGCGCTTTGCTTCGGATCAGACATTACTGAATCTGGTGCTGAACGCCTATTTGCGCGGCATTATTTCCGAGGCTGCGATGGTGAAATCCGCCGAAGTCGTACATCGGGAATTCTTGCAGCAAAGAGAAGCGCAATCTCTGTTCACCATTGTCAGCTTAGATATCGACGCCAGCAAAGACCCCAAAGCCCCACCGGTAACGGGCACTTACTACTACGGTTTGCTGTTGTTCAAGAAAGGCGAACGCGCCTATATTGTTCAGCACCGCCAACCCGCGTTGATGCAAGAGACGATGAAATCAGCCCTACTTCGCATCGCCGATGGTATGGAAATTCCGGGCATAGAGCGCGATGATACAGAGCTAGAACGCACGCGGCGCATGTTGGCACGGATGGCGCCGGGTGAACTTAAGGATGATCCGGTGCGCCTGTGCGCGCCGCCGACAGTCGGAACACGATGACACTTGTAAAAGAAACCTGCGAAGCTTGTCGCGCCGATGCGCCCACCGTCAATGACGATGAAACGCAACAACTTAAGGCGCAAATTCCCGACTGGAAATTGGTTGAGGAAGACGGCGTGCAAAAGCTTCAGCGAATTTTTACATTTAAAAATTTTGCCGGTGCGCTAGCGTTTACTAATGCCGTGGGCGAGCTTGCAGAATCATTAGACCACCATCCTGCCCTTCTCACAGAGTGGGGCAGCGTTACCGTCACTTGGTGGACCCACAAAATTCACGGCCTGCACCGCAATGATTTTATTTGTGCTGCACGCACCGACGCGTTAATTTCGAGTTAATCGTTCAACGTCGACATTAATGCGTATGGCTTTTCCGAAAACACCTTCAGCTTATTTCAATACACTCGCTAATCGTCGCGGCTTCATAACGTATGGCGCGTAAATTCGTTTGGCGTGTTGCCTTGGTGCTAACACTATCAACGACCATTGGCACTGCCGCATGGCTACTTCAGTCGTACCTCAACCGGCCACCGCCGCCAATATGGCCCATTCCTGAAGACCCCACCGAAGCACGCAAAGCGAATATGATAAATGTGCTGTTGCCGCTCATTCAGAAAAACAATAGACGCTTACTTGAGCAACGAAAGTATGCGACAGAACTCGAAGCGAAAGTACTAAACAACGCAGAGCTCGACAACAGCGATATGAAGTGGCTAGCCAGCATGGGGAAGCGCTATCGGCTCGCTGAAACGGAAGACTATGATAAGCAGTGGATGCAAATACTGCTGCGGCGTTTAGATATTATTCCTGCTGATCTTGCTCTTGCTCAGGCAGCCATGGAGTCCGCGTGGGGCGAATCTCGGTTTGCACAAGAAGGCAGTAATTTTTTCGGACAATGGTGTTTTAAAAAAGGTTGCGGCATCGTGCCGGGCAAGCGCCCTGCGGACGCAACCTATGAAGTACAAAGCTTTGACTCCCCCGCAGAGAGCGTGCGCCTGTATATGCGCAACTTAAACTCCCATCCTCGTTATGCGCAACTGCGCATCATCCGCGAGCAGGCACGCGCAAAGGGCGAAGACATAGAGGGCCAAGCGCTTGCCGCAGGACTGCACGGCTACTCAGCGATCGGAGACACTTACATTCACACGCTTCGAGCGCTCATTCGAGCGAATCAATTCCAACAATTCCCGAGTTATTAGCACACCGCATTAGACTTCGAGCCTAGAAAATCTCTTAGTTTTCGTCTTGGCGAATCCACATCCAAGAATACCAATAAAACCGACCCTCCCCCGCCGGCGCGGTGCAATTAACCCGACTTCTGCCGTGCGGAACAGGCGTATTTAAAATCACGTCAATCAGGTTCGAAGATGTATTAACAACGATGCGCGGACGCACAGGTTGATTCGACGCAAAACAATTTAACGATTTAGTTCGCCAATCCAGCGGCAAGGTAAGCACTAGGGTTTCTTCACTATTCTCGGTAACGCCGTCCGGCGGAAGGACATTTTGCACCGGCATCGGCAATGCGAGCACTTTGTTCTCGAGCGCTTCCCACTCCGCATAACGGCTGTTAATCGACACGCGCGGCACTAACTGCCAATTCGTATTGGCATCAAGCGCGCCGGTTTGCTGCCCAAGCGCGATATAACCAAGATCTTTAAGCAACGCCTGTAGCGCGCTATTTTGCTCCCCATATGGATAGGCAAATATCTTAACGGGTTCCTTTCCTAACACTTTTCCCAATTCGCTTTGTGCGCCATTAATTTCCGCACGCGCGCGCGATATCCACGCATTTTCTGATTCACCTTGCTGACGACGAATCATATAGGCATGCGATGCCGAGTGATTTAACACCAGGTGTCCGCGCGCCGAAATATCCTGAAGCTGCTCCGCAGTAAGCATACTGCTGCCTGCACCGATTTCATCGGTGGTAACAAAAACACTCGCCACCCAACCTTTTTTCTCTAGTAAAGGAAGTGCGTTTTGGTTGATATCCGCATAGCCATCATCAAAGGTAATGGCCGCCACGTTTTCTCGTGGGTCCAGCCCCTCTTTCACTTCATCTAATAGCTGATTTAACGGAATAACACGAAACTTCAATCTTTCTAATGCATCAAGATGTGCGGAGAATTGCGCTGGGGAAACAGACGTGGCAGGCGGTGTATCATTTGCGACATGATGGTACTGGAGAATGACTGCGCAGTGCGCGACATTGCCACATAGAGCAAACATCAACATGACACTTTGCATCAATAATTTGAACATTGAGGCAGCCTCCCGTTTAGCAACTAATGCTAGCATGAAGCCTCCACGCTGGAGGTAAAACATGAGCCTAACCGCCGAACAACTCGAACGTATTCGCCACGCTGCAGAAAACTCATTTCCATTTGTCAGTCGCTGTGGCGTCAAGGTGCTCGATATTGAGCGCGGCTACTGCAAAATGCTAATGCCTTTAGAGCTAAATAAAAATCATGTCGGCACTATGTATGCGGGTGCGCTATATACGCTGGCGGAATTGCCAGGTGGAGTCGTTTACCTATCCAGTTTCGATACCAACAAGTACTACCCGATTGTGAAGGACATGAGCATTCGCTTCCGCCGCCCTGCCACAACCGATGTCACGGTGGAAGTTAGCATTGATGACCATGAAATTGCACGCATCGAGGCGGCCACAGAAGAAAACGGAAAATGCGAATTTACGTGGGATGTTGAGATTAAAGACGCCACCGGTGAAGTCGTCGCGCTAACACAGAACGTCTATCAGCTTAGAAAGTTTGGTATGTAATTATAGCTACGCACTGAAACGCACAGACAATCCTTGCGCTAGGAGCAAGGATTGTTGCCAATGACCTTTACCGACGTTTCACACTCCCAGCCGATGCTATTCATGCCTTGTTTTAGCGGGCGATAACGAATCCATTCACCGTCTAGGTTACCTTTTAGTAACGCATGGATAACGCCACCTTTTTCTAGCGTCACTTCTTTTAACGTCTTCGAACTCACCAACTCGTCCGATGTAAAACCTAACTGCGCCAACGATTTTGGCCAGACGCCTTGTTGCAGCCAATACTCCACCACCGCCATTCGCGCAATGGACAATTCAGCAAGGGCTTCGCCTAATCGAGACGAATTCATAAACATAGAAAGCCCCCACGCGGAGCCCTCATTCTGCTCTGGCTCCCTAGCAGCGGGAGGCGCTTTTGATGCGTATTTTTCTTTGATTTGCGTGAACAGAGCATCCAAATCCGTTGACGCAATGCCTTTGTTTAAACAACTTTTTCCTGTCCATACCTCCTGGACAGTCATGTAGTCCAAACCATCAGAAATTCCCTGACGAAGCAAAGCCTCTAGCGATGCCCGTGATTCGCCCTGCCATTGCATTTTGTCTAAAACCGGATGGTACTGATCGGATTCTCGCGCCTGCTCAAATAGCTCGTCTACCGCTTTACCGTTAGCCTGCTGAAAAGAACGCGCGCAAACCGTGTCTTTTGACTCACCATTGCGGGCGATTTCAATCGCGTCGACTACAGCGGTAGCCGCCTTAACAGAAACAGACAGAAGCAATCCAATAAATACAAAACAAAGAAATCTAAGGCGCATCAGTTGAAATCCCTTTCACGGCGTTACCCTAATTCAGTCACCGCTTCGATAAATGCTTTCGCATGCTCGGGGTCAACCTCTGGCGTAATGCCGTGGCCTAAATTAAAGATGTGGCCCGGGTGGTCGCCGAAATCAGTGAGTATGCGTTTTACTTCTGCGCGAATTGTTTTTGGAGAAGCGTACAACACTGCTGGATCCATATTGCCTTGCAGCGCAACTTTATCGCCGACGCGCCGACGCGCGTCGCCAATATTGATAGTCCAATCTAGTCCAAGCGCGTCGCAGCCTGTGTCTGCCATTTTCTCTAACCAAAGACCGCCGTTCTTAGTAAATAAAATCACCGGCACTTTGCGTCCATCGTGCTCGCGAATTAGGCCCGCAACAATTTGTCGCATGTAGCGCAATGAAAATTCTTCATAGGCTTGCGCAGAAAGTGCGCCGCCCCACGTATCAAAAATCTGCACAGCCTGGGCGCCCGCGCGAATTTGCGCGTTTAGATATTCGGTGACGGTTTGCGCCAACTTATCCAACAGCAGATGAGCGACTTCTGGTTGATCGTAAATCATCGCCTTGGCGCGGCGAAAATCTTTCGAAGAGCCGCCTTCGATCATATAGGTAGCGAGTGTCCACGGACTGCCAGAAAAGCCAATCAACGGTACACGGCCATTCAATGCAGAACGAATTGTGCTGACGGCTTTCATTACATAGCCAAGGCTATCGTCAACGTTCGGAACTTCCAGTGCCTGCACCTCCGCTTCGGTACGAACCGTCTTTTTAAAGCGAGGGCCTTCGCCCGTTTCAAAATACAATCCCAAGCCCATGGCATCAGGAATAGTCAGAATGTCGGAGAAAAGAATGGCTGCGTCGAGCGGATAGCGCTCTAAAGGCTGCAAGGTAACTTCGCACGCCATCTCAGGATTGGTACACAAATCCATAAAGCTGCCGGCCTTAGCGCGACTGGCTCGGTATTCTGGCAAATAGCGCCCCGCTTGGCGCATCATCCAAATCGGTGTGCGATCCACTGGCTCTCGCGCCAGTGCTTTAAGAAAGCGATCATTCTTCAATTCGGTCATGCGCAGCTCTTTTTAATTTGAGAAGATTTGGGGACAGTGCATTGTCGACGTCAAATATACCAGATGAAAAAAGGGCCCGCTAAGCGAGCCCTTTAAATCCGCAGCGAATTCGCACGCGATTACACGTCTAAGTAGTCGAGTATTCCTTTAGCGGCTTCGCGGCCTTCCCAGATCGCAGTCACCACGAGATCGGAGCCACGCACCATATCACCACCAGCAAAGATTTTTTCGTTGCTGGTCTGGAAGGGAAACGCCTGCTTTTCGGCAGCGTTAACACGACCGGATTCGTCCGTGGCGATGTTTTGCCCGTCGAACCAAGCCGCAGGGCTGGGACGGAAACCAAACGCGATAATCACCGAATCCGCGGGCAAGATTGCCTCACTGCCCGGAATCGCTTCAGGACGACGACGGCCATTGGCATCCGCTTCGCCAAGTTGCGTTTCTACCACTTTAACGCCAACGACCTTGCCGTTCTCGCCAACGATTTCTACGGGCTGACGGTTATATAAGAACTGCACGCCTTCTTCTTTAGCGTTAACCACTTCGCGACGTGAGCCTGGCATGTTTTCTTCGTCACGACGGTAAGCACAGGTCACGCTTTGCGCGCCCTGACGAATCGAGGTGCGATTACAATCCATCGCAGTGTCACCGCCACCAAGCACAACAACGCGCTTACCGTTAACGGCAATAAAGTCGGCTTCGTTTTTCTCAAAGCCAAGATTACGGTTGGCATTAGAGATTAAGAAAGGCAGCGCTTCGTGAACGCCATCCAACTCTTCACCTGGAAAACCACCTTTCATATAGGTGTAGGTGCCCATGCCCATAAAGACGGCATCATAATCCGCCAGCAACTGATCGATGGTGATGTCTTTACCGATCTCGGTATTCAAGCGGAACTCGACACCCATGCCTTCAAAGATTTCGCGACGCTTCGCCATCACAGGTTTTTCCAGTTTGAATTCTGGAATACCAAATGTCAGCAAGCCGCCGATTTCTGCGTAGCGATCAAACACAACTGCTTTCACACCATTACGTGCTAGCACGTCAGCACAACCCAAGCCCGCAGGCCCAGCGCCGATCACCGCGACTTTTTTATCCGTAGGAATGACGCGCGACATATCCGGACGCCAGCCCATGGCGATGGCCGTGTCTGTAATATATTTCTCGGTGGAACCGATGGTGACCGCACCAAACCCATCGTTAAGCGTGCACGCGCCTTCGCACAAACGATCCTGCGGACAAACGCGACCGCATACTTCAGGCAATGAATTGGTTTGATGGCAAAGCTCTACGGCCTCCATCAAATTGCCTTCGGCAATGAGCTTCAACCAGTTGGGAATGTAGTTGTGCACTGGGCACTTCCATTCGCAATACGGGTTGCCGCATTCCAAACAACGGTGTGATTGCTGCTCTACTTCCTTCGTGTCGAACGGATAATAAATTTCCTCGTACTTAACACGACGGTTTTCGATTTCTTTTTTCTTCGGGTCCTGACGGGGCACATCGAGGAACTGGAAGTCATTATTCATTCTTTCAGTCATTGCTCAGCACCTCATCAAGCCGGGTTCGCGCGTGTGCTTTTCAGCAGCTGCGTTAAATTAGCGGCCTTTGGCTTCACCAACCAGAACTTACGACCAAAGGCGTCGAAGTTATCTAAGATATGTTGGCCCCACTCGCTGCCGCTTTCTTCGACGTATTCGCGCAATACACGCAGCAAGTGACTGCGGTGCGCTTCAGTTGCTTCCGTACTAATACGATGCAACTCAATTAACTCAGGGTTAATTTTGTCGAAGAAGTTATTGTCTAAATCCAACACGTAAGCGAAACCGCCTGTCATGCCCGCGCCGAAGTTGTAGCCCGTTGCACCTAACACGGTGATGCAGCCACCGGTCATATATTCACAGCAGTGATCGCCTGCACCTTCGACAACGGCGTGAGCACCGGAGTTGCGCACAGCGAAACGTTCGCCCGCACTACCCGCCGCAAACAACTTTCCGCCGGTAGCACCGTACAAGCAAGTGTTACCCACAATGGCGGTTTCTTGGCTCTTGAAATCGCTGCCTTGTGGCGGACGAATCACCAACTTACCGCCAGCCATGCCTTTGCCGACGTAATCGTTCGCGTCGCCTTCGATATACATGTGCAAGCCGCCGGCGTTAAACACACCGAAGCTTTGCCCTGCCGTACCGACAAAACGGATGCGAATCGGCGCGCTTTCCATATCTGTATTGCCGTAACGCTTGGCAATTTCACCGGAAATACGAGCACCGATAGAACGGTTGCAGTTGGTGATTTTGTAGTTAAATGAACCACCCGACTTATTCTCAATGGCCGGCAGAATATCGACGACCA
Source organism: Alcanivoracaceae bacterium (assembly GCA_029213045.1). GTDB lineage: Bacteria > Pseudomonadota > Gammaproteobacteria > Pseudomonadales > Alcanivoracaceae > JARGPN01. The sequence continues at coordinate 129,196 of JARGPN010000001.1, read as the reverse complement.
TCTCTTCCGCTAATTCGCCTTTATCAAACGGCTCATTGCGTGTGACTTCACAGTGCTGAGGCTTATCCGCTGAAATTAGATCGTTGCGCAACAACGGCAACAAATCGAGTTTCTTCTGCTTCGCCGTCAGGCCTTCCATTCTTTCGAGGAGATCAGTGCGGCCGATAAGCTCCGCAAGCGTTTTCACGCCCAGCGAGGCGAGCAACTGACGCACTTCTTCTGCCACAAAACGGAAGTAGTTCATCAGCATTTCTGGTGCGCCGATAAAATGATCTCTGCGCAAATCTTCACGCTGAGTCGCCACGCCAGTAGCGCAGTTATTCAAGTGACAGATTCGCAGATACTTACAGCCGAGCACGATCATCGGCACCGTGCCGAAACCAAAACTTTCTGCGCCAAGGATTGCCGCTTTAACAACGTCAACACCCGTCTTCAAGCCGCCATCAGTTTGCAGCCGAATTTTTCCACGCAAATCATTCGCACGCAGTGCCTGATGCGCTTCGGATAATCCAAGCTCCCATGGCGAACCTGCATAGCGAATAGAGGTAAGCGGGCTTGCCGCTGTACCGCCGTCATAACCAGAAATGGTGATCAAATCCGCATACGCTTTGGCTACACCCGCCGCGATGGTACCGACACCAGGCTCTGATACCAGCTTCACGGAAACTTGCGCCGCTGGATTCACCTGTTTTAGATCGAAAATAAGCTGAGACAAATCTTCAATGGAATAAATGTCGTGATGCGGCGGAGGCGAAATCAGCGTGACGCCTGGCACCGAGTAACGCAAACGCGCGATCAGGTCATTCACCTTACCGCCGGGCAACTGACCGCCCTCACCGGGCTTAGCACCCTGCGCCACTTTGATTTGCAGCACTTCTGCATTCACCAAGTAGTGCGGCGTTACACCGAATCGACCGGAGGCAATTTGTTTAATTTTGGATACACGTTCAGTGCCGAAACGAGCAGGATCTTCACCGCCCTCACCCGAGTTTGAACGGCCGCCAAGGCGGTTCATTGCCGTGGCAATCGCTTCATGCGCTTCTGGAGACAACGCTCCTAAGGACATGCCCGCAGAATCGAAACGCGGCAAAATATTTTCAATGGGTTCAACGTCATCCACAGAAATAGCCGTCATATCTGTGCGAATCTTCAGAAGATCTCGCAACGTTGCAACGCCGCGATCATTCACTAAGTCCGCAAACACACGATAGTCTTCGTAGTCACCAGAGTTCACAGCTTTATGAATCGCGTGCACGACATCCGGATTAAAGGCGTGATATTCCTTGCCATGGATAAACTTCAGCACGCCGCCTTGATCAATCGGCTTGCGTTGTTTCCATGCGTCTTTTTGGAGAATTTTTTGATCTTCTTCGAAATCGACAAACTCTGCACCGGCAATACGGCTTTGCACGCCACGAAAACAGATATCAACCACTTCTTTCGCCACGCCGATTGCTTCGAAAAGCTGTGCGCCGCGATAGGAAGCAATGGTTGAGATGCCCATTTTCGAGAGAATTTTCAGTAGGCCTTTGTTGATGCCTTTGCGGAAATACTTCTGCATTTCCACCGGATCACCCAGCAGCTCACCAGTGCGCACCATATCGGCAATCACGTCGTAAGCGAGGTACGGGTAAACCGCCGTCGCACCGAAACCAAACAACACAGCGAAGTGATGCGAGTCCCGGGTGGTGGCTGTTTCAACAATAATGTTGGCGCTGCAACGCAAACCTTTCTCGGTCAGACGATGGTGCACAGCACCGGTCGCCATCAACGCGTGAACGGTAAGTTTGTCTGCACTAATGCCGTGGTCAGACAGCACCAATAATACTTTACCGCTTTTCACTGCCGCTTCAGCTTGATCGCAAACATTCAATACCGCTTGCTGCAAACCAATCGCTGGATCGTAGTGTAGGGAAATACGCTCGTGCTCATAGCCTGAGCGCTTAATCTTTAGCAGGTTGGTGAATTTTGAGTGCGACAAAATCGGCGTCGACAAAATTGCACGGTCTGCATGATCTGCGGTTTCTTCGAATACGTTACGTTCTGCGCCAACGCAAGTTTCCAGCGACATTACAATTGCTTCGCGCAATGGATCAATCGGTGGGTTAGTGACCTGCGCAAATTGCTGACGGAAATATTCGTACAGCGGACGTTGACGCTGCGACAGCACAGCCATTGGCGTGTCGTCGCCCATGGAGCCAACCGCTTCTTGTCCTGCTTCGGCGAGCGGGCGAATTACTTGATCGCGCTCTTCAAAGGTGACTTGGAATAGCTTTTGGTAGGCCAGCATGTCTTGCGGGCTCACCTCATCGGTACGCACAACTTCAGTGTCATAATCCGCTTCGATGCGCAGCGCGTTTTCTTTTAACCACTGGCGATACGGATGACGCACTTTTAGCGCATCGTCGATTTCACTGGTCTGCAATAACTTGCCGGTTTCAGTATCTACCGCGAGAATTTGCCCAGGCCCAACGCGACCTTTCGCGACAACATCTTCTGGGTTATAGCTGTACACGCCGATTTCTGACGACAGCGTAATAAAACCATTTTTAGTAATAACCCAACGCGATGGGCGCAAACCATTGCGATCCAATAAGCACACGGCGTAACGGCCATCGGTTAATACGATACCGGCAGGGCCATCCCAAGGTTCCATGTGCATGGAGTTATATTCGTAGAAGCCGCGTAAATCGGCGTCCATGGATTCAACGTTCTGCCACGCAGGCGGAACCATCATGCGCACGGCGCGGAATAAATCCATTCCACCAGACAGCAACACTTCCAACATGTTATCCATGCTCGAAGAATCAGAGCCGGTGCGATTTACTAACGGAGAAATCGCATCTAGATCTGGCAGCAACTCGGTAGCGAATTTCGGCGTACGCGCCACAGACCAATTGCGGTTGCCTTCCACGGTATTAATTTCGCCGTTGTGTGCGAGATAGCGGAATGGCTGGGCCAACGGCCAACGCGGCATGGTGTTGGTAGAGAAGCGCTGATGGAAAACCACAATCGCGGTTTCCATGGCAGCGTCACCAAGGTCCAAATAAAACGTTGGCAGATCTACCGGCATCATCAACCCTTTGTAGGAGATGACCGTGGCAGATAAAGAACAAACGTAGAAATGATCGTTTGCAACAATGCGTTTTTCTACCGCGCGACGGGCGAAAAATAGTCGGCGATTTAATTCGAGATCAGAAAGACCCTCACCGCCGACTAATATCTGCGCAAACGCTGGTAACGACTTCAGCGCAATAGGGCCAAGGCACTCCGCGTTAACTGGCACATCTCGCCATGCCAACACGGTTAAATCTTGGCGCTCAATTTCTTCAGCGATAATTGCTTTCTGCGCATCCGCTTCGGTCGCGTCTGGACTCAGGAAAATCATTCCCACGCCATATGCGTCCGGCAAAGCGACATTAAGTTCTTTCGCGACTTTACGGAAAAACGAATCAGGCTTTTGCAGCAATAAGCCACAGCCGTCCCCGGTTTTACCGTCCGCGTTAATGCCGCCTCGATGCGTCATACACGTGAGCGCTTCAATAGCTGTTTGCACCAACTCGTGGCTTGGCTTGCCCTCCATCTGGGCAATTAGACCAAAACCGCAGTTATCGCGGAATTCTTCGGGCTCATGGAGCCCGCGCACCAGCGTCTTATTCTGCTGCATCAAAATCATTCCTCTTTGAAAATCAGAGACTTACCGAAGGCAATGCGCGTCAAGGTAACGGAGACGGCGAAAAGGGAGGGACATTCTACACATTGGACTGCTGGCGGACAAATAGCCCGTGCATTCAGCGGTTTGCAGTGATTTCTTTTTGGATTCCAGAGACCTGTCTGGGGAACGGGCCGAGCGCGCGCAAACTCGCTGGGAGCGTCATTTTTCCGGCGACGGCTGCATCTCGACTGGCCCATGGCCCGGCCAACACGATATACACAGAGCGGCCGTTTCGGTCCGCGCGATAGTAAACGCTTTTGCTGCGGCCAATCTGATCGAGCAACTGGCGCGCACCGTCTTCATTGGTGGCGAGCGCCACCTGCATCAGCCATTCGCTGCCTGCACGGGTTAATATCCACTCTTCCTGATGATAGCCAAGCTCTGCAGACAGTCCCGTGAGCTCCGGCGGCTTCGCCGGTGCTGGCTTTGGTGTCGGCTTTGGCGTTGGCGCCTTAACCACCGGCTTAGGCGCGGGGGCGGGCTCAGGCGCCTTTACGGGCGCTGGCTTAGGCTCGACAGCAACAGTCGCCTGTTGCGCTGACGAACCAAGCTCGGACTTTACCTGCTTGGGCGCCTGAATAGGTTCTTCGTTAACATTGGCGCGTGTTGTCAGCTCACCCTTTGAGTTAAAGACTTTGCTGCCTTCGGCGACAACCGCTTCAGAATCACTGGGGTAATCAAGCGCCGATTGGTCATTGGCTGGCTTATCTGCGTTTGCATCTTCAGAGACAGAAACAGGCAGCTCTAATTGTCTGATGTCGCCACTCTGATCGCTTTTCTCTGATGGCCAGAAAAGCCAGATCAGCAAACCTAACCCTGCTGCGGCAGCCAAATGACGCCAAGGCAGCTGACTCACAACACTGGGCGCATCGTCATCATGATCAGCAGGGGTCAACAACCCTTGCTCGTCGAGATCCAAAGAAAGTGACGCGGGGATGCCGGCGTCGCAGACATATAAATTGAGATCGGGCTCACCGCCAAGCAAGACGCCAATGCCACATGACGTGCCCTCGACCAATTTGCGCAAGACGTCGAGTGACTTACCTTCTAGGCATTCACTGTTATCGACGACCATGCACACAGGGTTACCTGTTTCGCCACGAATGCGCAGACCAGACATCAAGTCTTGCCCGCTGACACCAAGGTAGCTGCACAGCGTACTAATGATGTCCGCTGGGGTGTTGGCGTCCAGCGCGTCCATGCGAATCACATCGGCGCCGAAGTCCATCATTGAAACAGCGATGTCGCCCAGTGTTGACGACAACAAGCCAGGCTCTTCACTCGTCAGCAATGCCAGTCGACCGCTTTGCACGATACGGCTGACGTTTTCGACGATTTCTTCTTGGCTTAATGCGTTCGACTCGGCGTTCAAGTTAACCCTCTGCTTCGCAAACGCGATGCAATAGTTCATCCAATTTATTGTCGTCGTAATCGGCGGTGACCACTGAGTGACCAACCCCTTTCAGCAACACCAAACGTAATTGTCCGTCGTGCACTTTTTTATCCAGCGCCATTAATTCTCGGAACTGACCTGCCTTCATTGATGGCGGCGGCGCTGTTGGCAAATGCGCCAGCTTCAGCAATGCCTCGATGCGGGTTACTTGCTCTTCTGGCAGCCATTGTAGATCCGCGGAAAACGCGGCGGCCATAAGCATACCCGCACCAACCGCCTCACCGTGTAGCCACTCACTGTAACCCGTCGCCGTTTCGATAGCATGACCAAAGGTATGGCCGAGGTTCAACGTCGCGCGCACACCCTGTTCGGTTTCATCATCGGCAACGACTTCCGCCTTGTTGCGGCAACTGCGCTCGATGGCATATACCAATGCCTCTGCATTGCGCTCACGCAACGCCTGCATGTTGACTTCAAGCCAGTCGAAAAATTCCGCGTCTCGAATCAAACCATACTTAATCACTTCAGCAATGCCAGCACCCAGTTCACGCTCTGGCAAGGTGGCCAATACAGACGTATCAATAATGACAGCCTTAGGCTGATAAAAGGCGCCAATCATATTTTTGCCGCGAGGATGGTTCACCGCGGTTTTGCCGCCCACGGACGAATCGACCTGAGCGAGCAAAGTGGTCGGAATCTGAATGAAATCCACGCCACGCTGATAACACGCCGCCGCGAAGCCGGTCATATCGCCCACCACACCGCCGCCCAACGCCACCAGTGTCGTCGTGCGAGCGTGGCGTTTTTCCAATAAGGCATCAAAAATCGTTTCGAGAGTCGAGAGCGTTTTGAAGCGTTCTCCATCGGGCAACACCACAGTGTCGACCTGAAGACCAGATAGACCGGCAAGAACTTTTTCTAGATACAAGGGCGCGATCATTTCGTTGGTCACGATCATCACTTGGCGTGCGCGGACGTGCCGACGCACATAATCTGACGACAACAAATCTTCCCCGATGTATATCGGGTATGAGCGATCAGCGAGAGAAACGTTGAGGGTTTGCATACTTGCCTCCTGAGCGAGGCATTATCCAGCGCCTTCTAGACCCAGACAAGCCAACACGTCGTCGGTAACTTTGCGCAGGCTGCCCGACGCAGTGGAAATAATGTGGTGTGCTGTTTCGCGATACAACGGATCACGCTCGGCAAACAACTTGCGAAGCACCGCTTCAGGGTTTGGCTGCTGCAGCAATGGACGGCCTTTATCGTGACGTGTACGAGAGAGCTGCACTTCAACCGGCGTCCACAAATAAATCACGGTGCCGCGATCGCGCAAGCATTGACGATTCGATTCGCGGATCACCACACCTCCGCCAGTGGCCATGACAATGCTGGGCAAGTTTGTCAGTTCGTCAATCACTTCCTCTTCGCGGCGCCGAAACCCCTCCTCACCTTCCATATCAAAAATCCACGGAATATCCGCACCGGTGCGGTCTTCAATGACTTTGTCGGAATCGTAGAAAGGGCGTTTGAGGATATGAGAGAGGTGGCGCCCAAGGGTGCTTTTACCTGCACCCATGGGCCCGATCAAGAATACCCCGGGAATGTCAGTCGACATGGCTTCCCGAATTAATTGCCAGCGACGGTGTCTTTCACCAAACGCGGGGTCATAAAGATCAGCAACTCTTGCTTGGATTTGTCGTCAATCTTTTTACGGAACAAATTACCAATCCAAGGCAAGTCGCCAAGGAACGGCGTTTTGATTGTTAGCTTAGTCGTAGACTCTTGGAAAATACCACCGAGCACTACGGTTTCACCATCGGACACAAGCACCGACGTTTCGACGCGGTTGGTGTCGATAGAAGGGATACCCGCAACAATCTCACCTAGAGAATCGTTATTCACTTTAATGTCGAGAATAACTTTGCCTTCCGGCGTAATGTGTGGCGTTACCTCTAAACGTAATTCCGCCTCGATAAATTCTACCGACGTTGCACCACTAGACGTTGATTTCTCATACCCAATCTGAGTACCCGACGCAATCACTGCTGGCTGCTGATCTGCAGTCAAAACTTTAGGCGTGGCAACTAATTCGCCATAGCCTTCAGAATCCAGTGCTGACAATTCCAAGTCAATCAAACCAGAATCGAGATCAACAAAACCGATAGAGAATCTAGATGCAGCAGCGTCATTGACACCCATGTCCAGCAACAGACTGTCATCAACTGTTGCATCATCGGGATCAAACCCAGTAGCAAGCTGAGCACCCGGTGCGTCAATCACGGTACGACGACGGCCTGAGTAGATAAAACCGTTGCCAACCTTGCCATCGTCGCTGTACGCCGTAGCGCCCCACCGAACACCCAACTGCTTCGACGTATCAGTAGTAGCAATAACCACGCGAGCCTCAATCAGAACCTGCTGAACTTGGACGTCGAGCAGCGATACAATATCTTTAATTTCGTCCAGTTTGCTCTGCGTATCCTGCAAAATCATCGTGTTGGTGCGCTCATCGGTGGTAATCGAACCACGCGAGCTCAGCAGTGAACCCTCTTCCTTAATCAACTTTAAGAGATCCGCCGCTTTTGCATAATTCACCCGAATAAATTCAGTACGCAAAGGTGCCAACGCTTCAATTTTCTTCTGGCTTTCCAGCTCAAGTTGCTCGCGCGCCGCAATTTCATCAGCAGGAGCCACCAGCAAAACGTTGCCGATTTGCCGCTTATCTAGCCCTTTTGTTTTCAAAATCAGATCAAGAGCCTGATCCCAAGGTACATTCTGCAAACGCAGAGTAATACGACCCTCGACGGTGTCTGAAGCAACCAAGTTTAAACCGGTGAAGTCCGCAACAAGCTGCAACACTGAGCGTACTTCGATGTCTTGGAAGCTTAAAGAAAGCTTTTCGCCTGTGTACTGGAAAGAATCTTTCTTACGCTTCGCGGCTTCGGCTTCAGAAACCAACTTCACGTTAATCGTGAATTGGTTATCCGCCTGATACGCCAAGTATTCCCAACTACCGGTTGGCTCGATGGTTACAATCGAGTTCTTGCCGTCAAACTTCGAGTCAATAAAACGAACTGGCGTAGAAAAATCGGTGACATCCAAACGACGGTGCAACTCCTGTGGCAGCACAGCGCCGACAAATTTAGCAATGATTTTACCGCCTTCTTCGCGCACATCTACAGGAATAGACGGTTTGGAAAGACGGATTGTTACTTGGCCTTCGCCCTGAGGGCCACGATGAAAATCGACCTTCCTTAGCGCTTCTTTTTCAGCAGTCACAACACCGTCGCTAGACGAAGTCGCCGCCTGATTCTGGACTGGGTCCGCACCAAGCACGACCACCAAATCATTGCCTTCAGTGCGCGTCTCGTAGCTCTGTAACTGAATCAAATTCACGATTAAGCGAGTACGATCCTTGGCCTCGACGACGGTGATATTTTTAGCGTTGCCCGTACCAAGATTATGATACTTATTGGACAGATCGCTTTTCACGCCCATCAAATCGAGTGCGATACGCGCTGGCTTCTCAATGCTATACCCCTTTACCTCAGGGGGAGCCGAGTCAAATGTCAGGCGCACTTCCAATTTATTACCAGGCAACGACGCGTACGTCATATTTTGCAATGACGCAGCATTTGCCGTTACTGATAACCCCAGAAGCCCCAGCACGGACAACAACAGCATTGCCGGAGAAACTATTCTTTTTTTCATTGATTTAATATTCATGGCAGCCATCTCCAGCCAAATTACTCAGTCAGCCTAATTGTGCGCGGACGCTCAACCCAACCGTCTTGGCCATCAGGTACGATTTCCATAACGGTTACAGCAGATTCATTTACATCGATAACACGGCCGAAATTTTTCCCCATGTAATCGCCCGTTTTGACACGATTTGTTGCACCCGCTGGATCCTGCACTAATGCGAACAAAGGACCCTTTTCTTTAGCAATCGACCCTTTCATTTTCAGAGAGTCCAATGTAAACCTCTCCAAATATTCCTTCGGCCGAGTAAAGTCCGGCTCCACCTGACGGCCAGAGGGAATATCTACATCCTGAACATCCACCGGAGGAGAAAACGGGCTACGCATTTGATGCGCCGCATATGATACAGATGCAATCGGATTAAATTCTGGTGGCGGTTCAATTCGGCCACGAGGGCGCGCTTTAATTTCCGCCATCTTCGCCTGAAGATCAGCAAAATCGCCATTACTTGAACAGCCGCTCATGGCGAAAGGAATCACCAACGCAACCACAAAACCCTTAGCTATTTTACGCTTTGAAAAGGAGCTCATTTTTTGCCTCCTTTAGGGGTTGCGCTACCTGGCTTAGACCCTGCAGCACCTGTGGAAGAGTAACGATATGTTTTAGCCGTTATCACAATATCTAACTGGCGACCAAAATCACCCTTTGCCGGCTTAATGACGAAGTCACCCATCGTCACGATTCGCGGCAACGCAGCAACACCACTCACGAATGAGCCGAATCCGTGAAAATCACCCGCCGCATCAATCGTAATAGGAAGCTCGGCGTAAAACTCTTTCTGCGCTTCTTGGCCAAGTTCGATTTTCTTAAACTCAAGCCCGCTGCCTAAACCAGTGTGAGTAATGTCTTCTAACAAGCCAGGCACTTCAGTTTCTTTTGGAAGCTGACTGAGTAACGACCCAAACATTTCCTTCATATCGTCGAGCTGCTTACGATACTGATCCAAGTTCTGCGCCTTAAAGGCTTTCGCTTCATACTTCTGCATTAAGTCCGCTTCAGTGCGCTGCAAGGTATCAACCTGTGCATAGCCGTCGGAAATCGAGAACATATAACCCATAAATACTACAGCCACGAACACCAATACCGCCGCAGCCAACTTAATCGGCGCTGGCCAACCACCGACATTTTCCATGTCGAGGTTTTGTAACGCCTCCATTAGCTCCTGCAAATCGAGCTTTTTCTTATCAGAGCTACTCATTTGCCACCCCCAACGCGAGCGCCATTCGCTTTCGTACCCTCACCCGCTGAAGCTTCTTGCTGGCTTTCTTGGGCGACGGTTAATACAAATGAATTGGCCTCTGTGTCATCACCAACGGCGTTAACCGTTTTGAGTACCGGATTCTGGAACCACGCAGACTCGTTCAAGTTTCTCATCAACGATGAAATACGGTTGTTTGATTCCGCAATACCCGTGATCGTGAACTCACGGCCTTTTCTGGAGATTTCCTTGTAGTAAACACCATCCGGGAGAGTGCGAACGAGCTGATCAAAAATATAAACAATAGAAGGACGGCTATTTTGCAGATCTTGGATAATCCCTAACTGAGACACCAACTCCGCACGACGATCTTCTAGTTCTTTAATTTCTTTAATCTGACTTTCAAGCAGAGAAAGCTCTTTCTCCACGTATTGATTTCGGCTCCGCTGATTCGCGATATCGCTGCTCACCGCCGAGTCCCACACAAACCAAACTATCGCCGCCAGCACTGCCGCCACACCCAACAGAATCATAAAATCCTGTTGTTGCTGCTTGCGCCGTTCCTCGCGCCACGGGAGGAGGTTAATCGTTGTTGTTGTCATTCTACGAAGCTCCTCAACGCAAGACCGCATGCGATCATCAGAGCAGGAGCGTCGTTAGCAATAGCATTTGCACTCACTTTGCTCGACAAGGCCATATCTGTGAACGGATTCGCCACAGAGCAACCGGCGCCCACTTTTTCCTGGACCAACTCAGGAAGCCCCGCAATCGATGCAGAACCACCGGCAAGCAGAATGTAATCCACTTCATTAAACTGGGTGGAGCCATAGAAAAACTGCAAGGAACGATTCACCTGCTGAACGATGGCATCTTTAAATGGCTGAAGCACTTCGCCCTCGTAATCATCAGGCAGCTCGCCTGTTTTCTTTGCCAAGCCGGCTTCTTCCATTGAGATGCCGTAGCGACGCTGAATTTCTTCGGTAAGCTGCTTGCCACCAAATAGCTGTTCGCGCGTATAAACGGTACGGCCCTGATGAAACACGTTCAGCGTAGTCATCGTTGCACCGATATCGAACAGCGCAACTGTTTCCAGCTCATCGGCGTTGGGCAGCTGAGGCAGCACCAATTGGAAGGCACGCTCAAGCGTGTACGCTTCCACATCGACGGCTTTCGCTTGCAGACCACCGATTTCCAATGCATCAGTGCGCAGTTCCACATTCTCTGTACGGGAAGCGGCTAGCAACACATCGGATTTCTCCGGATTGCTCTCCGTCACGCCAATAACCTGGAAGTCCATGCGCACTTCGTCTAACGGGAACGGAATGTACTGATCAGCCTCGACCTTAATCTGGCTTTCCATTTCGTCTTCGCTGAGGTCCGCATCCATCTCAATCACTTTCGTGATCACAGCAGAACCCGCCACAGCGACCGCAGCAGTTTTGATGCTAGGACGCGTACGGCTAATCAGACGCGCGATGGCATCACCAACGCCTTCGACGTCGACGATGTTTTTTTCCTGCACCGAGTTTGACGGCAGCGGCTCTACGCCATAGCTCTCAACGCGGTAGCGGCCTCCGGATTTAGACAGCTCCAGAAGCTTGACCGCCGTAGAGCTGATATCTATGCCCAGCAGCACCTGGGACTTTTTTCTGAACAAAGGCAGCACTGTTGATGTCCTATATGGTTGTTATCGGACCTTTTTTTTCGAAGAAATATACACTTAGCGTATATTCATGTCTAATCACTTTAGGTGTAACTAATAACAGAAAGGTTGTTAGATCACAACTCACTTTCCACCATATAATGACGCGCTTCACTGCTCTCAGTGAGCAATTTGCCTGAGCAAAGGAAATCAGTCCTTGAAAATCATTAAGTTACATAGCCCCTGGTGGCGCCGCCTCGGATTACTCACCCTTGCCGCCGCCTCGGTCTTCATCATGATGCTGATGGCGACCTATTTATACCTCGCCCCCCTATTACCGCGCGCTGAACAGCTTCGCAGTGTCGACTACCAAATTCCGCTGCGCATTTATTCCAGCGATAATTTGCTGATCGGCGAGTTCGGCGAGAAGCGTCGGACGCCGCTGAAATTCGATCAGTTTCCTCCAGCTTTTGTGAGCGCTGTGCTCGCGGCGGAAGACGAACGCTTCTTCCGTCACGGCGGCGTCGACCTGAAAGGGCTTGGTCGCGCGGCCTTTGAATTACTCTGGTATCAGGACATTCGCTCCGGCGGCTCGACCATTACCATGCAGGTCGCCCGCAACTTTTTTCTCGACAGAGAACAGAAATTTATCCGTAAATTCAATGAGATAGTGCTCGCAATTGAAATCGAGAATATTTTAACCAAAGAAGAAATTCTTGAGCTGTATCTCAATAAGATCTATCTCGGTCATCGCTCGTACGGCGCGGAAGCCGCCGCTCAGGTGTACTACGGCAAGTCACTGAGCGAGCTAGAAGTGGAACAGTTGGCAATGATCGCTGGCCTCCCAAAAGCGCCGTCCGCCTACAACCCGATCACCAACCCTCAGCGCGCCGTGCAACGACGCAATTGGATTTTACGACGCATGGCGTCCCTCGGCGCAATCACGACCGAGCAATATGAACACGCCAAGGCGCAGCCCGTTACCGCCAGCTATCACGGGCCTGCCCCAGATGTTGAAGCGGCTTATCTCGCCGAAATGGTTCGCCAGGAACTGCTCACTCGGTATGACGAAGAGCAAATTTATACCAGCGGATTACGGGTTTACGTCACGCTGAGCAGTGTATTACAGCGAGCCGGAGTCGAAGCGCTGCGCAACGGCCTGCACGAATACGACGAGCGTCACGGCTGGCGCGGCCCGATCGCGCGCATTGAGCTACCGAAAGAATTGCCTGCCGTAGATGACGCCATCTCCGAGAATGAGGTCGCGCCGAAAGACCTCGCCGATGAGCCCGAGCAACTGGATACTGAAACAGAAGAACTGATCGACCCTTGGCTGGCGATCAAAGTACAGATTAAGTCGAAGGGCGAAGTGGGCAAACTGGTACCGGCATTAGTCACCGACATTCAAGATACCAGCGCAACTCTGATGCTGGCTGACGGAAGCGTAGTGGAATTGCTATGGGATCAAATGAGCTGGGCAAAACCCTACAAAGATGTCGAATACGTCGGCAACGATCCCGAAAAAGCAGCTGATATTTTTGCGCCCGGCGATGTCATTCGCCTGCGTCCTGTCATCATAGAAAATGAAGAGCACTGGCGATTAGCGCAAGTTCCACAAGTCGAAAGCGCATTGGTGTCACTCGACCCGAAGACGGGCGCCATTCGCTCGCTGGTCGGCGGATATAGCTTCGCGCAGTCGCATTTTAATCGCGCCACGCAAGGGCAACGCCAAGCTGGCTCGGCGTTTAAACCTTTCATTTATAGCTCAGGGTTATTGAGCGGACTCACTCCTGCCAGCCTGATCAACGATGCGCCCATTGTGTTCCAAGACTCTGAACTGGAAACCGCATGGCGCCCCACCGGTGCAAGCAGCAAATTCTATGGGCCCACTCGCATGCGCGAAGCCCTCTATCGCTCGCTTAATCTTGTTTCCATTCGGATGCTGCAACAGGTCACCATTCCGGAAGCAATAAAAACGCTGAAACAGTTCGGCCTGCCCACCAATCGCTTTCCGCGTGATCTTTCATTGGCACTCGGCAGTGCCGCGATGACCCCCATGGAGCTGGCCACCGCATACTGTATTTTTGCGAACGGCGGATATCGCGTAGAGCCTTGGTTTATGGAACGCATTGAAGACCGAAATGGCGAAACACTTTGGCAAGCGCCAGTAGTTCAGCTGTGTGACGAAGAATGTCCAAGTCTTGCTACGGAAGAAGAAAACGAAACCATCAGCGAGCCCATTCGCGAAACTGTTACGCGCAAGCGTGCCGTGGACGCGCGCACTATCTGGCTAATGGATTCAATGATGAAAGACGTCGTCCGTCGTGGCACCGCGTATCGCGCATCGGAATTAGGCCGCCGCGACTTAGCGGGCAAAACCGGCACCACTAACGATCAAGTTGATGCGTGGTTCTCAGGCTACTCGCCCGCCCTCGTGTCCACCGTTTGGGTGGGCTTTGACAATCCGTCTACGCTTGGCCGTGGCGAATATGGCGGGCGCGCAGCACTGCCGATTTGGATGCAATATATGGGCGTCGCGCTGAAAGGTGTGCCAGAAGAATTCGCGCCTCAACCCCCAGGCATTGTCACCGTTCGGATTAATTCTGAAACAGGAAAGCTGGCTCGCCCAGGTGATGCCGACGCCGTTTTTGAATACTTCCGTGAAGAAAACCTACCCGAAGCAGACACCGGTCCGCTCACCAATAGCACGTCAGATACTGCGCCTGAGCAATTGTTCTAGCATTGCTCATACAGCAGAAAAAAATAAAGCCGGCTTAGCCGGCTTTATTTTTTTCTTTTATTTCTTCCTAAGGTTCATTCACGCAATGCGAAATTATGCCGTATAAGGAGGAAAAATATCGTCCACAGTTTTCAGGGGATAATGCGCGGGGTAGCCTTTTCTTGCCACGCCCGTTGCTACAGCTGCTTTCGCTACCGCCGTAGACACTGCGCCCAACAAACGCGGATCGTTCGGCTTCGGAATAATGTATTCCGGACCAAACGAAATCGCGTCGCCACCGTACGCCTTAATTACCTCTTCAGGTACGGGCTGATGAACGAGTGACGCAATTGCCTTTACGGCAGCAATTTTCATTTCTTCGTTAATCGAGGTGGAACGCACATCCAACGCACCGCGGAAAATGTACGGGAAGCCCAACACATTATTTACCTGATTTGGATAATCAGATCGTCCCGTAGCAATGATCGCATCAGGACGTGCTTCGCGTGCAAGCTCCGGACGAATTTCTGGATCAGGATTTGCCAAGGCAAAAATGATTGGCTTGTCGGCCATGCATTTCACCATTTCCTGAGTCAACATATCCGCGCCAGATACACCGATAAATACGTCTGCGCCATCAATCGCATCGTTCAGCGTACGCTTAGGAGTATCCACCGCCAGCGCCGCTTTAAATTGCGTTAGATCATCGCGGCGCGAATGGATCACACCTTTACGATCAAGCGTCAAAATATTTTCTTTCTTTGCACCCATTTCTATCAGCAATCGAATTGATGCCACGCCTGCCGCACCTGCGCCAACGCAAACAACTTTAATCTCATCGATTTTCTTTTTCTGAATTTCTAGGGCATTGATTAATCCCGCCGCCACGACTATCGCGGTGCCATGCTGATCATCGTGGAAGACAGGGATATCGCAAATCTCTTTTAAGACGCGCTCAATTTCAAAACATTCTGGCGCCTTAATATCTTCGAGATTAATACCACCAAAGGTTTTATGGATGCGCACTACCGTATCGATAAAGTCTTGCGTAGATTCCGACTCGACTTCGATATCAAACACATCAATGCCGGCATACAGCTTAAATAAAATGCCTTTGCCTTCCATAACTGGTTTAGATGCCAGCGCACCCAAATTGCCCAGTCCCAAAATAGCAGTGCCGTCACTGATCACAGCGACCAAATTTCCTTTAGTGGTATAGCGATAGGCCAGTTCCGGTTCACGCGCAATTTCACGTACCGGTTCTGCCACACCAGGACTGTAAGCCAAGGACAAGTCGCGACTGGTTTCCGCTGGTTTGGTTACCGTGACGCTGATTTTGCCCGGGCGTGGCTTGGCATGGTATTCAAGGGCCGCCTTCTTTAAATCCTCGGACATTTCTCTCACTCTCTTATAATTTCAGACACGTTTTTTCGCATCAATGAATGACAGTGTATCTACATCTTGCATCAGTTGCCTTTGTTTCAGTTATTACTGATTCACTTGCTCCCAAACGCAAAAAGCACCCGAAACGGGTGCTTTTTGGCGAGAGCTGCAACTGTCAAACAGTGGTTCGGATCAGCTCTTCTTTTTAGAGCTCACCACACCAAAACGCTGCTTGAACTTATCAATCTGACCACCGCTATCCATCACCTTCTGGGTGCCGGTATAAAACGGATGGCATGCTGAACATACGTCGATCAGCATATCGTCGCCGCGGGTAGAGCGGGTCTGGATTACGTTGCCGCATGAACATTTGAATGCGACGGCTTTGTATTCTGGATGAATCTCTGGTTTCATGGCTCGACTCCTTGGGTGTCGCTACTCGATTCCACATCGAGCACCACACTAATGGCTTGCGCCGGGCAAAAAGGAACGCGAATCATACCAGCTTGTTTTGACTTGGCAAGCCGAATTCCAACGAATCCATAACAACCTCTGTTAAATACGACGATGCCTGCTGTCCTCAAGATTGCCGTACCCGCTCCACTGCGACGGCTGTTCGATTATTTACCGGCTCGCTCGGGCGACCTGCCCGCGCCCGGATGTCGCGTCGAAGTTGAGTTTGGCAGACGGACGCTTATTGGTGTGGTCTGCGCCATTGGCGAGCCCGAGCAGCCCAATCAGAAGCTTAAGTCAATTAAGAAGGTGCTCGATGACACGCCCGTTATCGACCCAGATCTGCTCGTGCTGTGTCAGCGCATTGCCGACTATTACCATCATCCAATAGGCGACGTCATCGCCACCGCACTGCCGAGTCTGATTCGCCAAGGTCAAGACGCACGCGTTAGCGGCGAGCTGTTTTGGTGCCTGACCGAACGCGGCCACTACGCCGACGTCAGCGCTTTGGCCCGCGCGCCGCGCCAACAACAAGCCTTGGAGCTACTCAAGCAGCACCGGCTGGGTGTCGCCATGCCCATGCTCACCGCGCTGGACATTCCGCGCTCCGCGCTCCAAGCACTAGAAAAGAAAGGCTGGGCCGAACTGCGAGAAATGATCCCCGAGCACCTAACCTCGGAAACATTACTCTCAGAAGTGCCTCTCAGCGCCAGCGTTGAACAGCAAGCCGCCATTAGCGCGCTGCAAGAAGCCAAAGGCTTCGCACCATTCCTGCTCGACGGCATTACCGGCAGCGGGAAAACAGAAGTGTATTTGCAGGCGATGACGCCGCTATTAGCCGCGGGAAAGCAAATCCTCGTATTGGTCCCAGAGATCGGCCTCACGCCACAAACGGTGCGACGTTTCGAAAAGAGATTTAATGTGCCGGTTGAATCACTGCACTCCGGCATGACCGATCGCGAGCGCCTACATGGCTGGGTGCGCAGCCGTCAGGGCGACGCGAAAATTATTCTAGGCACCCGCTCCGCCATTTTTACGCCGCTGCAAAACCCAGGAATGATTATTGTCGACGAAGCCCATGACGGCTCGTTTAAGCAACAGGAAGGGTTACGCTACAACGCACGCGATCTTGCGGTATGGCGCGCGCGCATGCTGGATATCCCGGTGGTGCTCGGTAGCGCCACGCCTGCGCTGGAAACACTCTATCTGGCCGAGCAAGGACGGTACCGTCACCTCCATTTGCGCGAACGCGCCGGCGACGCCAATCCGCCAACCCTCAAACTGGAAGATTGCCGCCAATTACCCGGCAACACGCCCATCAGTCCACGCAGTCTAGAAGCCATCCGCGCCACACTGAATGCAGGCCAGCAAGTCTTAGTGTTTATTAACCGTCGCGGCTACGCCCCCGTGATTCAGTGCAATGATTGCGGCTGGCAAGCCGAGTGCCCACGCTGCGATACCTTTCTGACGTGGCATAAAAGCTTCGGCAAGTTGGTGTGTCACCACTGCGAACACGAACGGCGCGTGCCCGCGCACTGCCCTAGCTGCGGCTCCAGCGCGTTAACCGATGCCGGCAGCGGCACCGAAAAAATTGCCGAACAGCTGCAAAAAGCATTGCCGAAATTTCCCGTGCTGCGTATCGATCGCGACACCACTCGACGCAAAGGCGCGTTGGACGAAGCTCTTAGTAAAGCCCACGCCGGCGGAGCATCAGTGTTGGTCGGTACGCAAATGCTCGCCAAAGGCCACCACTTTGCCAACCTTGCCTTGGCCATCGTGCTGGACGCTGACGGCGGTTTTCTCAGTGCCGATTTCCGTGGCCCGGAGCATTCCTCGCAACTTATTTTGCAAGTCGCGGGACGAACGGGCCGTGCGCAACATGCTGGAACGGTCATCATCCAAAGCCGTCATCCAGAGCACCCGCTGCTGCACACACTCCTCAGCGGTAACTACGCAACCATTGCCCGCACGTTGCTGCAAGATCGGCAAATGACAGGACTGCCTCCATGTGGCCACCTGGCCATGCTGCGCAGCGAATCCCTGAAAGCGGCAGAAAGTTTTGAATTACTCAGCGACCTTGCCAGCATCGAAGTCGACCCAAGAGTACAAATGCTTGGCCCGATACCTGCGCCGCTCGAACGCCGCCAAGGCCGCTATCGCTTTCAACTACTGATGCGCGCAGATCATCGCGCTCCTTTGCACGGCGCCATTGAACAAGTCCTGACGGTGCTTGAGCAACATCCCTTAGCGCGACGCTGCCGCTGGAATTTAGATGTGGACCCGCTTGATATGTTGTAAGCCTGCGCCAACATCCTGCGCAATCAGACTGAAATTCCCGTACAATCGCCGGCCTAGTTTGCCACCTACGCATACCACTTAAAGACGCCATGAAAGAACGTATTGCCGCCCTACTGAATACCGCCATCGACGCCCTGCGACAGCAAGGTGTAGTGCCTGCTGATACCGCGCCCTCAATTCAAGTGGAGCGTACCCGCGACAAAACCCATGGCGATTTCGCCAGTAACGTCGCCATGATGCTGGCGAAACCCGCCGGCAAAAAACCACGCGATCTTGCCGAGCTACTTATCGGCGCACTGCCCGCAGACGATGCAATAGCGAGCACTGTTATCGCCGGCCCCGGTTTTATTAATTTCTTTATTACAGAAGATTTTCTCGGCAAGCAGCTCAAAGCAGCGCTCGCTGATAGCCACCTGTGTGTCCCCCGCGCGCGCAAACCGCAAACTATCGTGGTTGATTATTCAGGCCCTAATCTCGCCAAAGAAATGCACGTCGGCCATTTGCGGTCCACCATCATTGGCGACGCGGTAGTCCGCACACTGGAATTTCTTGGACACACCCTTATTCGCCAAAACCACGTGGGCGATTGGGGCACGCAATTCGGTATGCTGATCGCCTATTTAGAAGAGCAGCCATCCGGCGATAACGAAACAGCGCTGGCAGACCTCGAAGGATTTTATCGCGCCGCAAAAATGCGCTTTGACGAATCCACCGAATTTGCAGACCGCGCGCGCAAACTCGTAGTTGCCTTACAAAGCGGCGACGCTGCCTGCCTAGAAAAATGGAGCGAATTTAATCGCATCTCGCTCAGCCACTGCCTAGAAGTATACAAACGCCTAGACGTGAGCCTGACCGCTGACAACGTTCGCGGTGAAAGCGCCTACAACGATGACCTCAGCAAAGTCATCAGCGCATTAGAAGAGGCAAAGTTACTCAAAGAAGACAACGGTGCTCAGTGTGTTTTCCTCGATGAGTTTAAAAACAAAGAAGGCGAGCCTTTGCCGGTTATCGTGCAGAAGGCCGACGGTGGCTATCTTTACGCAACCAGCGATTTAGCCGCATTGCGTTATCGCCAACACACACTGCATGCCAACCGCATGCTGTACTTTGTTGACCAACGGCAAGCGCTGCATTTTAACCAAGTATTCACCGTCTCTAAGCTCGCCGGTTTCGTCAATGTCGACACGCAGCTCGCGCACATGGGCTTCGGCACCATGAACGGCGCAGACGGCCGTCCGTTTAAAACACGTGATGGTGGTACGGTAAAACTTGTCGATTTACTCGATGAAGCGGAACAACGCGCGCTGACACTGGTCAAGAGTAAGAACCCAGAGCTGGACGACGAGACGCTGCATAACATTGCAAAAACCGTCGGCATCGCCTCGGTCAAATACGCTGACCTGTCGAAAAACCGCAGCAGTGACTATATTTTTAATTTCGATTTAATGCTGAGCTTTGAAGGAAATACCGCACCGTATTTACTGTATGCCTATACGCGCGTTGCCAGTATTTTCCGCAAAGCCGAGATTGATCCCGCCACATTGACCGGCGACATCATCTTGGATGCAGAACAAGAACAGGAGCTGGGCAACAAGCTGCTTCAGTTTGGCGAAGTGCTCAACAGTGTGGGCGAAAAAGGCTTGCCGAATTTGTTGTGTAATTATCTCTACGAGCTGGCGGGTATATTCTCCAGCTTCTACGAACACTGCCCCGTTCTCACCGCAGAAAATGAAGCGCAACGCGCCAGCCGATTACAATTATCCTGGCTCACCGCGCGCACCCTGCAAACGGGTTTGTCATTGCTCGGCATTAACACCTTGGAGCGTATGTAAATGGCCACACGGAAGCCTTCAACACGCGGCGCTAGCAAAGCCTCTCATCAACAACGCCAAGTCCCCGGTTGGGTTTGGCTTTTTACCGGCGTAGTCGGCGGCTTGTTTATTGCCTTTTTGTACCACCTAGCGGAATTGCGCTTTAACCCAGATCGCCCGATGGCTGCGAAAACGGAAAAAACAACGCCCGCAGCAAAACCCGAGCCGACAGAAAAAGCGCCGCGCTTTGATTTCTATGCCGTACTGCCAAAAATGGAAGTCATTGTCCCTAAAGGGGAAGATGAACCGACACGCAACACTTCATCTGGCACCAAACAGCCCGCCAATCAAAACCACAACCCAGATGAAAAATTTTTACTGCAAGCTGGCAGCTTCAGAAATTCAGGCGACGCGGATCGTCGTCGCGCCGAATTGATTCTGCAGGGCTACAGCGTGAAAGTGCAGCCGGTGGAGTTAGAGTCTGGTGATACATGGCATCGCGTGATGATCGGCCCCTTTGACAACATCAATGCATTGCACAAAGCGCAGGACAAAATGGCCTCCGTCGGCGTTGAAACGCTGCCCATTAAGGTGAAGAAAGGCGGCTAATTAGCGTCACACCCAGCAAAGAACACCATTAAAAGCCGCCAAATCCTTTGATCTGGCGGCTTTTTTTCATCTTGCGCTCACGTCAGCGCGGCGAACATGAGTCATTGCCTGAGGCCGTGCCCCAAACACACCCTTGAATTGACGGGCGCACACCCCCACTAATAAGCCCATCGCTAACAAAGGAGCTCCCAGTGACCACTATCGTATCCGTACGCCGAGGCAACAGTGTTGTGATTGGCGGCGACGGCCAAGTGTCCCTTGGCAACACCATCATGAAGGGTAACGCGCGCAAAGTGCGCCGCCTGTTCCACAACAAAGTCATTGCTGGCTTTGCCGGTGGCACCGCCGATGCCTTTACCTTGTTTGAACGATTCGAAGCGCAACTCGAAAAACACCAAGGCCAGCTCGTGCGCGCCGCCGTGGAACTCGCCAAAGACTGGCGCACGGATCGGGCACTGCGGCGTCTCGAAGCCTTGCTCGCGGTCGCCAACGAAGAAGCATCGCTGATCATTACCGGCAACGGCGATGTGATCGAACCGGAAGATAATTTGATCGCCATCGGCTCAGGCGGGCCTTACGCACAATCCGCCGCCACGGCGCTATTAAAAAACACCGAACTCTCTGCACGCGATATCGTCGAAAAAAGCCTGACCATTGCAGGTGATATTTGTGTGTTCACCAATCAACAGCAAACCATCGAAGAGTTGACCTGGTAATTGATATGGCAGATTTAACCCCACGGGAAATTGTTCAAGAACTTAACAAGCATATTGTTGGCCAACTGCCCGCGAAAAAAGCGGTGGCGCTGGCGTTACGTAATCGCTGGCGGCGCATGCAGTTGCCTCTAGAGCTGCGCAATGAAGTGATGCCGAAGAATATTTTAATGATCGGCCCCACGGGTGTTGGCAAAACCGAAATCGCTCGGCGCTTAGCGCGCCTTGCCAATGCGCCCTTTATTAAAATCGAAGCGACCAAATTCACCGAAGTCGGCTACGTCGGCCGTGACGTTGAATCGATCATCCGCGACCTGATGGAAATGGCCATTAAAATGCTGCGCCAACAAGCCATCGCGCAACACAGCGGCGAAGCAGATGAAGCCGCCGAAGAACGCATTCTGGACGCCTTGCTGCGCCCCGCTCGCGACGATGAGCCGGCCGACAGCACTACCCGCCAACTGTTTAGAAAAAAATTGCGCGAAGGGGATCTCGATGACAAAGAAATCGATATCGACGTGGCGGAATCAAAAATGGGCGTCGAAATCATGGCGCCTCCTGGCATGGAAGAAATGACCAACCAGCTGCAAAGCATGTTTTCGCGCATGGGCAACAACAAGCGCAAAAACCGCAAGCTTAAAGTCAAAGATGCGCTGCGCATGCTGCGCGACGAAGAAGCTGAGCGGCACGTCAACGAAGATGAAGTCAAAGCGCGTGCCGTAGAAATGGTTGAGCAAAACGGCATTGTCTTTATTGATGAAATTGACAAGGTGGCCAAACGTGGCGAAACCAGCGGCACGGACGTTAGTCGCGAAGGCGTGCAACGGGATTTATTACCGTTGATTGAAGGCTGCACCGTCAGCACAAAATATGGCATGGTCAAAACAGACCACATCCTGTTTATCGCCTCCGGTGCGTTTCACCTTTCCAAGCCTTCAGACTTAATCCCTGAACTACAAGGGCGTCTGCCGATACGGGTCGAACTCACCGCATTATCGCCGGAAGACTTCGAACGCATATTGGTTGAACCCAACGCATCGCTAACGGAACAGTACCGCGCGCTGTTAGCCACCGAGGGGCTCAAAATTGAATTCACTGATAGCTGCATCCGTCGCTTGGCGGAAGTCGCTTGGCAAGTGAATGAGCGCACCGAAAACATCGGCGCGCGGCGCTTACACACGGTGCTGGAGAAACTTCTCGAGGAAATCAGCTATGACGCCGACGATCTCGCCACCCAATATCACGAAAAAGCGTTGGTGCTAGATGCCGAAGCGGTCGATCGCTACCTTGGGGAGCTCGCCGGTGACGAGGATTTGAGTCGCTATATTCTCTAGTACGCACTCATTGACCGATAAAACGCTAGCTCATTGCAGCGAAACCTATGGAGCCCGCCGGCTTGTTGCTACAATCCGGCGGGCTTTTTCTTTGGGGAGACACCATGGACGCTGGCGAGCGCCTACAACACGGATTGGAGCGTTTTTTTGCGCTGCGCCAACATGGCGAGGACGTGCAATTTAATCTGCGGCTAACGATGCTGCAGGGCTTTCAGCGCGATCGTCTGCTCGACACCCACCAGCACCTTTTGGAGTCACCTGCCACCGCACCTGCAGCGCAGTTTCTTATCGACGATGTCTACGGTGGTCGCGACCTAAAGCCGGTGGCCATTGATATTCGCCGCGCGCTCGCCAAGGCCATGAGCCTGCTGCCACAGAAAGTCATGAACACCTCCGCCACCGTATTGGAAGCCGCCATCCTCACCCAAGAACTGGATGAGGCCATGACCGAAGTGCTCGGTGACCACCTTGATCAGCCACTGCGTGATGACCTCTGGTGCTCGGCCTATCGCGCGTTAGGGCGAGAGGATTTGCGCGCGTTACAGCTGTCTCTGATCGAAGAAATTGGCCCTCACGTGGATCGCTACGTGCGCAGCCGGATGATTCAGGCCACTTTTCGCCTTGTTCGCCGTCCAGCCCATGCGGCGGGCTTCGGCAACCTGTATGATTTCCTCGATCTCGGTTTCGGCGTTATGAAGGGCATTCCCAGCTGCGCAGTGCTACTGCGTGATGTTGCCCAGACCGAACAAAAAATCATGCAACGGGTGCTAGACCAACACCCGCTGCCTTTTGACTAATGTCGTTGACCTAGGACGCTCCCATCATGAGTGAACAGAAAACAACGCACTTCGGCTATCAGCAGGTAGCGTGGGAAGAAAAGCAAAAAAAAGTGGCCGGCGTTTTTCGTTCAGTGGCACGTCGCTACGACATGATGAACGACCTAATTTCATTCGGCTCCCATCGCATTTTAAAACGCTTCACCATTGAAATGGCGGGTATTCGCCCCGGACATACCGTCCTTGATCTCGCTGGCGGCACCGGCGATTTGGCGATTAAATTTTCGCGCCTTACTGGCGACAAGGGATTGGTTGTTCTCGCCGACATTAACGATGCAATGCTTGGCGTTGGCCGTGACCGTTTGTTTGATGCAGGCTGCGCGCATAACTCACAAGTCGTGCAAGTGAACGGCGAATGCTTACCCTTTGCCGACAATACCTTTAACTGCGTCACCATCGCCTTCGGCCTGCGCAACATTACCGACAAAGATGCGGCACTTCGCTCCATGCTACGCGTGCTTAAACCCGGCGGCCGTTTGTTGGTGTTGGAATTTTCCAAACCCACCAGCGATACCGTTGGCAAAATGTACGATGCCTATTCTTTCGCCGTATGGCCGCGCTTGGGAAAAGCCATCGTCAACGACTCTGAATCATATAAGTACCTCGCCGAATCAATTCGCATGCACCCTGACCAAGAAACGTTAAAACAAATGGTCACCGACGCAGGTTTTATTCGCAGCGAATACTTCAACATGATCGGCGGTGTTGTCGCGCTACATCGCGGGTTTAAATCATGAGCTTGCGCGACGACGCGCGACCGCCTTCTTTTTTTGAGGCCGCGGCACTCGCCACACTTGAGCGCGGCGTGAACACCGCATTGCGAAGCGACCCGGCCACCGCGCGTGATCTCGCGGAACATAGCGGTCGCCTTGTATCACTGCATTTCACCATGCCGCCGATGCGTATTTTTATTCTGATCGTAGAAGACGGCGTAGAACTTTATCACGGCAGTGACGCACAACCGGATGTTGCCCTGCAAGGCAGTGTTGTCGATTTGCTAGCGCAACTGTTCGAATGGCGCGGCGCGCCGTCTGTGATTGGCGGCCCTGTCAGCATTCAAGGCGATCGCGAACTCTTGCAGGCGCTGATTGCCTTAGCAAAACGGTTAGACATTGATTGGGGCGCCATGATGGAACCCGTCATTGGTAGCGAAATCGCCCAGCAAATTGATTTAGGTGCGCGCCGATTATTCGATTGGGCGCGCAACGCAGCCACTCGTCTGGGTGGGCAGCTTAGCGAATTTTTAAAAGAAGAATCCACCTTGCTTGCGTTGCGGCGCGATGTGCATGAATTCTACGAAGATGTGGACGAGCTACGGTCGGACACCGATCGGTTAGCCGCGCGCATTGACCGCCTAAAACAAAAAGCAGGAAACCTCTCCTGATGTCAGCGTTGTTGCGAATTTTCACCGTATTCCATGTTGTATGTCGTTATCGCTTGGTCTCTCTGCTGCCGCGACATCCTGCGTTAATTCCGCTCACCATCTTAGAATATCTTCACCCCGCTGCTTGGTTCGGACCGCGAAACCTAACCGAAGGTGAACGCTTGCGTTTAGCCCTGCAGGAGCTCGGCCCAATTTTTATTAAGTTCGGACAGCTGCTCGCTACGCGCCGCGATTTATTACCGCCCGAATGGACCGATGCGCTGGCGAAGCTGCAAGACCAAGTTGCCCCTTTCGACGGCGACGTTGCGCAAAACATTATTGAAAAGGAACTTGGCGCAAGCGTTGAAACCTTGTTCGGCAGTTTCGACGTTGTGCCGCTTGCCTCAGCATCCGTCGCACAGGTGCATCCCGCCACCCTCAAAGATGGCCGCGAAGTCGTAGTAAAAGTGATTCGCCCTGGCATTGAAAAAATTGTCGATCGCGATCTACGGGTCATGTACTCAGCGGCAAGATGGCTAGAAAGGCTGTGGCGCGACGCCCGCTATTTTCGTCCATCACGTGTGGTCAGTGATTACGCCGACATTATTCGTGGCGAGTTAAACCTTCAGTCTGAAGCGCTGAACACTGAGACCATGCGCCGCCAGTTTTTATTTAGCCCGCTGCTTTTCGTGCCTGAAGTGCATCGCGAATTTAGCACGAAGCGCATTATGGTGGCGGAACGCATATACGGCATCCCCGTCAATGAAATTGAACGCATCAAAGCGGCAGGCATAGACCCACGCACATTGGCTGAGCGCGGCGTAGAAATCTTTTTCACGCAAGTATTCAGTTTTAATTTTTTCCATGCAGACATGCATCCCGGCAATATTTTTGTGTCACCGAACAACCCCGAAGCGCCGCAATATATGTCGGTGGATTGCGCCATTGTTGGTCGCCTTTCGCGCGAAGATTTACACCTACTGGGTCGCCTCGCGCTAATGGTCATGCGGCAAGACTTTTCTGCCATGGTCGATTTAGTGGTACGTGCGGGCTGGGCAACCGTGCCCATCGACCGCTCACGCTTCCAACGTACCGTGGAAGAAATTGTCGGCCCGATGCTGTCGCAACCACTCGATCAACTTGAGTTCGCACCATTGGTGCTGAAGTTATTTGATGCCGCCCGGCAGTTCCATATTGAAGCCCCTGTGCAATACATCCTGCTGCTCAAAACATTGGTGCATGTGGAAGGCCTAGGCCGCAGCATCTACCCGCAGCTGGACATCTGGACGTTAGGCCGTCCTTTGCTAGAGCGCTGGGCACTGGAAGAATTCGGCCCATTACCGACACTGAAAAAGCTTCAGCAACGAGCGCCTGAGTGGCTCGCGCAACTCCCAGACATGCCGGACATGCTGCGCGACGCACTGGAGAATTTACGCGGCCTGCCGCAGCAACAGCGCGACCAAGAATTGCGAATCGCCACACAACTGCTGCACCATCGTCGCAAATTGTTCGCCGGCATCGGCGGCAGCGCGTTATTGGGTGCGAGCGCGTTTGTCGCCATCCCTGTGGCATACGGCTGTATCGGCGCTGGATTACTGCTGCTTGGCTGGGCGCTACGTCGATAGTGAACGCGGCCAAGGCGGATTGAGCACAGCGACATACCCCTGCTTCTGCTACACTGTTTAGCAGTCTGGAGACTTAAATGACTGATATATTGAATCAAATACAATCTGTACTGGAGGAGCGCCGTCAGGCGGATCCTGGCAGCTCATACGTCGCCAGCCTTTATCACAAAGGCCTGAATAAAATTCTCGAGAAAGTTGGCGAAGAAGCGGTGGAAACGATTCTTGCTGCGCGCGACACCGAAGTCAGCGGCGACCCAGAAAAGCTAATCAGTGAAACCGCTGACCTATGGTTTCACACCTTAGTCATGCTGACGAAGTTAGGCATTAGCTCGCAGCAAGTATTGGATGAACTAGAACGTCGTTTTGGTTTATCAGGCATTGAAGAAAAACAATCACGCACACGCGGAGAATAACTATGCTATCCGGTATCAGTATTTGGCAGCTGTTGATCGTTCTTGTCATCATTATGCTGATCTTTGGCACCAAGAAACTGCGCAATATTGGCAGCGATCTCGGTGGCGCCGTGAAGGGATTTAAAGATTCCGTCAAAGAAGGCGAGAAAGATCAGGAACAAAAACGCATTGCTGACGAAGAAACATCGTCCAGCAATAACAGCACCGAGAAAGACAAGAACAACGTCTAAACTCGAATCGATCGAAGAGTTCCGCCAATGTTCGATATGGGTTTTTTCGAATTACTTGTGGTCTTTGTGATCGCGCTGCTGGTGCTCGGCCCCGAGCGCCTGCCCAAGGTCGTGCGCCAAGTCGGCTATTGGACTGGCCGTGCACGCTCTACTTTTAACAACCTTCGTTACGAGCTAGAGCGCGAAGCGCACAACCAAGAAATGCAGGAAAAATTCCGCAAGCAAATCGCGGAACTTGGCCTCGACGAAAAAACGCTAAGTGGCGGCACGCAAAGCGCTTCTGCAAAAGAATCAGAACACACAATCATTAACCAAACCGAGACGGACAATGCTGCAGATGAGAACTCCATTGCTCCGCCCGATAAACCATCTTCCGATAATTCTTCAGATGTAGAGCCAGCCAAACGACATGACTGAGCCGCTTCCTATCGACGAGAAAAACCAACCGCTGATCACGCACATGCTCGAATTGCGCGATCGCTTACTGCGCGCCACCGTCGCGGTTGTGATTATCTTTCTTGTGCTGTTTTATTTTTCCAAAGAGTTATACGCACTGGTCGCCAAGCCATTAATGGACGTAATGCCCGCCGGCACGTCGATGATTGCTACCGACGTTACCTCGCCATTTTTAGTGCCCTTTAAATTATCCTTTTACGCCGCACTAATGCTTTCCATGCCCTTTATTTTGCATCAAGCCTGGGCATTTATTTCTCCAGGGCTATATCGAAATGAAAAGCGCTTTGCCATTCCCTTATTAGCCAGCAGCGTGCTGCTGTTCTATGGCGGCGTCGCATTCGCCTACTTTGTGGTATTTCCACTGCTGTTTGCTTTCTTCACCTCCATTGCGCCGGAAGGCGTAGCGGTGATGACGGATATTGGCCGTTACTTAGATTTTATTAGCACGTTGTTTATCGCCTTTGGCCTTTCCTTCGAGCTGCCCATCGCCATTTTATTATTAGTGTGGTCCGGCCTTACCACGGTTGAAACACTGCAAAAATCGCGACCCTACGTCGTGGTTGGATGCTTTGTGTTAGGCATGTTTTTAACGCCTCCAGATGTTTTCTCACAAACACTGCTGGCAGTACCGATGTGGTTATTGTTTGAAACCGGATTAATCTTTGCCAAGTTCACAGGCAAAAGAATACGGCCAGACGATACTAACGAACAATAACTGACGCGAAGCATCACAATCCGCACGCACAAAAAAGGCGAACCCTCACCAGGTTCGCCTTTTTCTTTACGCCAAACTTATAATCAAACAATGCGCACTAGAATGTTAACGTGCGGCTGTCCGTGCTGTCAGAGACAGGAGGTGCCACAGGCAACGATGGCGCTGGAATTTGTTCACGGGACGGCGTAACGGGCGACATCACTTCTCGCGGTGCGACATCGCAGCGCTTTTCGAAGAAATCGACGGCGCGCTTTTGCACGCTCGGATCGCGCATTGCTTCAATATGTTGGCCGAGCAACGCCTGAAACTCTTTCGGCGCCGCCGCCGCGTCATACAAAGCTTCGCCCTGCTTATAAGGAATCACATCATCTTCTTTACTGTGCATCACCAGTTTAGGCATGGTAATCGCGCCGATATTTTCGATCGGATCCCATTTTCGCGGCGGCATAAAAGGCACCACTAGCGGACGCATCGGCCACAACAACCAGCTTCGCTTCATGATGTCCGAAGTAATGTCTCGATAGCCGGTAAATGCAGCCTCAAACACTGCACACTGCGCCTTACCTTGGTTGCTTTCCTCGGACATCACTTCGATGCTCATACTTGCGCCCAAGCTTTGGCCAAACACAATCAGCGGCTTGCCATCTAGGCGCGACGATTTCCCAAGCCAATCAAGCCCCAATTGAATGTCCGCTAGCACTTCCGGAAATTTTGCTTTGCCTTCGCTTAAGCCGTACCCGCGATAGTCCAACAGGAACACGTTAAAGCCGGCGTCCGGCAACCAGTTGACGCTCATAATATGCGTGCTGATGTTTTGCGCATTGCCATGCAAAAAATAGACGGTGCCGCGCGGCTTGCCTACAGCGGGCAACCACCATCCGTGCACTCGCAAGCCTTTCGGATGAATCAAAATGACATCTTCATAGCCCAAACCAATACGCGTCGGATTTTGCGCCCACGGCTTAGCGGGATAGAAAAATAATGAGCTGCAACCAGCGACGGCGAAAAACGCCAGCACGCCAATCAATCGAAATAATGTCGCCATGCGATATTAAACCCTTGTTCTGCATCGTCGCGCCAGACATCGCGCTGCCACTCAAGGCGTAACCCATTTTGGCGGCTCAACGGAATATTCATATCCACTTGCCAGCGATTTCGATATTCGTCGTTACCAAAATAGACGCTCTCAACACTGGCGTTCATTTCAAGGTGTGGAAAATACCAAAGCACACCAAGGTTAGCACCAGCACCGCCCTCCATTAATGGATCGTACGCGCTGTTATTTTCCAACCGCAGGGTCGTGAGCGCGTAGGGCTGCATAGGGCCCCACCGCCAAGAACCGCCCGCACCACCTTGAACAAACCGTACCAATCGTTTTTCACCGCCAGCTAGCGCCCGTTCCAAGCCACCTTGCACATACCAAGAAATTGGTTTGAGAAATCGATTGCGTGGCGCCAGCGACCGAATATGCACGATGTCCAAACTTTCCAGCTTTAACTCGTCCGACTCAGTAGAACGCAGCCGGAAATCCAACGCTTCTATTTGTGCACCCTGTAAAAAACCGCGATGGTTATCAATCAGATCGTGGTAGGTAAAACGGTAATATAGCTCACCAAAATCTTGCGCACCCACTTGCCCACCGCCTAGACCAATCATCTGCGTGCCATGGCCATCTTCCGGCGGCGCCGGCGTAGCGATGTCGATATCTTCATCAAATGGGTTGTCGCTAATAATCCGCAGCAGGGCAAAACTTCGTGCGGCAACGTCATCACTGCGCGCGTGCTTACGCTCTTGTAAACGCAGGGTGCGAAACGCAACGCGCGCCATCAAATGTCTGCGTGACGGCGCATAACGCTGAAACTCTTCTTCTTGCGCAATAGCGGGATTCTTAAATAAGCGCTTTGCCAGGCGTAGTTCTTTGCCGCTCAGTGCATCCAAGTCCGCCTGTAGCTCAACAGCTTTCGACGGGCGATAGACGCGATCGGAAACGAGATCTTGCTGATAGAGAGTACGCACTGAATTGACTGGCGCTTCAGCGAAACGGAAGCCTTGAATAATGTTGTCACCGGGACGCGCAACATCCAGCAGCTCAAGCAAACGGAATGAACAATTCTCGTCGAAAAAATAATAGTCGAAGTTTATTTCTCGCAGCTCCCACAGGTGGTCAATTAACCGCGCCAATTCAGCGTCGGTTAACGATAAGCTGTATTCCCATATATCGCGATTTTCCATATGCGAATATTCTTGGACCTTGGTGACGTAGGGCACAATCACGAAACGCCCAGGATAACCACCAGCCAAACCACGGTAAGCGTAAAGCAAGGAATTGTCTTTTTCGCTGGTCACCGCGCCAAAATTAACCGCCCACGAACTCCAAACGCTTTCCGGCTCGGCGCTACTATCTAATCGCAACAGGGTATGCCCAAACATCGACGACGGGCTGTTTAAATAGGAGGCAGGAAAGACCAACACCGCCCGGCCAGAAGGAATCTGGTCGCGCCACTCTATATATTCAGTGCAATGCGCCAGTGGTTGCGCCTCGCTCCACTGCAACGTCCTAGCAAGAAAGCGATACCGCGCAGGAAATTTGCAACGCGCCTCTGATTGCGCTGGCTGCATGGCCGCAATGCTGGCGTTGAGTTCAGCAACACGATCAGACTGACCGTCCTCCGCGATAAAAAAATTCTCGTCGTCGACATAACTTTCGTTGCGACTATGGATCGTCGCACCACGATTGATGTGCAAAAGCGCGAGCCATTCCGGATCTTCGGCCAATTGATTCGTGTCAACGGCGAGCGCCGATGACGCGCATAAAATGAAAAACCCAGCAAAGGTAATGCGGCGCAGAAAAAGTTTAGGCATGGAAAGGTCTTCGGATCAGAAACAAAAATGCCCTGCTGCATAAACAGCAGGGCATTCTTTTCACTAAGCAAAAATTAGATAAATTTCGCTAGCTTTTGGTCTTGCTTCATTACTGCAACGATGTTGTCAGCAACTTCGCCAGCAGTGACGTCTTCAGCAGAGAAGATAGTCGCAAAGTTTTCATGCATTACAGCGTTGAAGTGTGAACGCTCAGCAGCAGGAACACCCATAGACATAGACAATGCAGTCAAGGCTTCACCTTCACCAACCGCCATATCCTGTGCAACTTCTTCCAGCACGCCATTCATAGCCAAAAGGCTTTGGCCGCTATAAGTCAGGGAGCCGCTAGTTGAACAACCGTTGGTGCCAGTTGTCATACCGAATGTAGCGTTACCTGTAGTACCGTTAACGATAGTTGCCAAAAGGTGGAATGGCAGGCCGCTCTTTCCTTCGAACAACATGTTGCCCCAACCGCAACCTGGACCGCCTGGTGCTTCGGCGTGTGCAGCGAAAGAGGAACCTAAAAGAGCAGCAGCAAGAATGGCTTTCTTCATGATATCGATCTCCGACTTGTAATGAACTTCCTGGTTCGATCACGTCGTTCCTGACGCAACCATTGCGAACCATCATTCATTAAGCCTGAAAAGTTTGCAACACCCTCGTTACACCTGAAAAGTAAAAGTAACAGGGCCGTCGTTAATGAGACTGACTTGCATGTCGGCGGCGAAAACACCCGTTTGCACCGGCGCACTATTTTCGCGTTTCAATACTGTGACGAAATACTCATAAAGCTGCTGTGCCAGTGCGGGTGGCGCGGCAGACGTAAAGCTCGGACGGTTTCCGTTTTGCGTATTGGCGGCCAAGGTGAATTGCGAAACGATCATTAATTCGCCATTTGCCTGTGCAATATTCAAGTTCATTTTTCCGGCATCGTCCGCAAACATTCGGAATGCCAACAACTTCTTGGCTAATTTTTCAGCAGCCGCGTTATCATCGCCATGTTCGACGGCTAGCAACACCAACGCCCCCCGCCCAATTTTTGAACACTCTTCGCCATCAATCGTGACGTCGCAGGACAAGACTCGCTGTACCACCGCCCTCATAATTCTTTCACTTTTACGTACATCTCTTCCGTAGCCGAGGCCAACGCCGCACAGATATCAGGCTCCATTGCGGAGTGCCCCGCCGCCTCAACCCAGCGCAACGTGCTGCTCGGCCACTGTTTATGTAACGCCATCGCCTGCTCCGGCATACATACCAGATCGTACCGGCCATGTATCAACCAGCTCGGCGTATCGGCAAGTTTCGCCATGCGAGGGAGTATTGGCGCAGCGTCAGCCATGCCCGCACCGGCGAAGAAGTGCGTTTCAATTCGGGCAATGGCTAACGCGGCATGGCTAAACCCAGCGCGCACCGCATCATTCGGCAACAGGGTTGCACAAGTCGCCTCCCACGCCGACCACGCTTGGGCGTAACGCGTTAGGTCAACATGATCGTCATCGGCAAGAACGCGATAGTAGGCCGTCAGAGGGTCATGCTGTTGATCCTCGGACAGCGGCGCCAAAAACGCATCCCATGCATCCGGCTTCATCGCCGAGGCGCCACCAGCGCGATAGAGCCAATCGAGATCTTGCGGGCGTGCCAGAAATATCCCGCGTAACACCATGGCCGCAACCCTCTCCGGATGTGCCAACCCATAGTGCAGCGCCAAGGTAGAACCCCATGACCCGCCAAACAGTGACCAACGCTCCAGCGACAACCGCTGCCTGATTTTTTCGATGTCATCGAGCAACGGCAGCAGGGCATTATTGAGTAGGCCAGCATAAGGACGAGAACGACCCGCCCCACGCTGATCGAATAAAATAATGTGCCACTTTTCGGGATCAAAAAAACGCCGCAAGGCCGGACTGCAACCGCCGCCGGGGCCGCCATGTAAAACCAGCACCGGCTCACCATTCGGATTTCCGCAGCGCTCGACATACAAGCTGTGGATTTCATCAACCTGCAGCTGGAACTGGTCGAATGGCTCTATCTCGGGATACAGTGACACCTATGCAAACCTCTACAAGAATTCGACACTTACTTTACCTGTGCGTTGTGCTGACGCAACTGCTCGTTGCCGGCTGCAGTTCACCACCGACGGAGCAGGCGATTACTGACGCGCTAAACGAAATGGCGGTTGCGCTGCAAGAGCGGGAAAGCGGCCCTGTGATGAGTCGTTTGCACGAAAGTTTTCATAGTGAAGGTTCAGGCTCCACGATGAATCGCCGAGATATTCAGCGACTATTGCTGGCTGCATTTTATCGACATCAGAATATTTCGGTGACGCTCACGAATATTCGCGTTGAAACTGATGCCATGAATAAGAGCCGCGCTACGGCTTACTTTAATGCCTTAACCACCGGCGGCGATGGCGGCTGGCTGCCCAACACTGCACAGCTCTACCGCGTTGAATCAGAATGGGTGTTTGATGGCGATTGGATGATGCAATCGCTGAGCGCCAAGCGCGCGCTAGAGCAGTAATCTTGTTCACCCATAAAAAAACCACCGTGATGCTGACGGTGGTTTTTTTATTTTTCTAAGGCCTAACAATATAAATGCTTTGCGCTATTCGTCTGTGTCCTGCGCAAGCTCATCTTCCATACCCAGTTCTTTAATTTTTCGCGTCAATGTATTACGCCCCCAACCCAGCAACGTGGCGGCATCGCGACGGCGACCGCCGGTATGCTTTAACGCCACTTCAATCATGGCCCGTTCAAACGCGGGAACCGCTTCATCAAGAATGCCGCGGCCGCCCGATGACAAGGCGCGATCCGCCCACAAGCGCAATCCTTTTTCCCAGTCCCCGCCGGTTTCTGGCTTGGCTTCTTGTTGTTTCAGCTCCGGCGGCAAGTCATCTACTAACACTTCACGACCAGAAGCCATTACTGTTAACCAGCGACACGCGTTTTCCAACTGACGCACGTTGCCGGGCCACGCCAGAGAAGACACATAGCGTTCCGTGTCTTTGTGTAATGTTTTTGCTTCAACGCCAAGTTCTTTCGCGGCGCGCTGCAAGAAATGTCGCGCTAACCGAGCAATATCCTCACGGCGTTCCGACAAGCGTGGAATGTGAATACGAATAACGTTTACGCGGTGGAATAAATCCTCACGAAAATCACCGTCTTTCACTAACTTTTCTAAATTTTGATGTGTGGCAGCGATAATACGCACATCCACTTTAATTGGCGTAGTGCCGCCTACCCGGTAGAACTCCCCTTCTTGCAACACACGCAACAATCTCGTTTGTGCTTCTAACGGCATGTCGCCAATTTCATCTAGAAATAAGGTCCCGCCATTGGATTGTTCAAAGCGACCAATACGCTGCGCGTTGGCGCCGGTGAAACTGCCTTTTTCGTGACCGAACAATTCCGATTCAATTAAGTCTTTAGGAATCGCCGCCATATTCAACGCAACAAAAGCTTTTTCTTTTCGCACGGAATGACGATGCAACGCGCGCGCAACCAATTCTTTACCCGTACCGGATTGACCGTTAATTAATACGGTAACGTTAGAGTGCGACAAACGCCCGATGGCACGAAATACTTCCTGCATGGCAGGCGCTTCACCGATAATTTCTGTCGGTAGATCCACGGGTTGCTCAATCGGGCCGCCTTCCTGTTCGGCGCGATGACGTAGCGCACGCTTTACCAGCGCAACAGCTTCGTCTACATCAAAGGGCTTCGGCAAATATTCGAATGCACCGCCCTGATAAGACGCCACAGCGGAATCCAAATCAGAATGCGCCGTCATAATAATGACCGGCAACTCTGGATACTTGCGCTGTAAAATCTTCAGCATGCGCAAACCATCGGTGCCTGGCATGCGCACGTCCGAGATCAGCACGTCCGGCTGGGACCCGCCGTCTTCTAATTCATTCAAAGCTTCGTCGGCATCTTCATAGCTATGCACGTCGAAATTCTCTTGTCCCAGCGCCTTCTCAAGCACCCACCGTATTGAACGGTCATCGTCGATAACCCAAATATTGGCGCTCATAGTATGTGACTCTCTCTGTCGGTATATGGGGCTCTGTCGGTAGACGAGACCCCGTCAGCAGGCACGGATTCCATCGGCAATAGCAAACTAAAAACCGTTTTGCCCGGCACACTTTCACACTCAATCAAACCACGATGCTGATTCATGATTGACTGGGCTATGGATAAACCCAACCCCGAGCCATTCGCTCTGCCGCTGACCATGGGGTAGAACAAGGTTTCTTTTAAATCTTCCGGAATACCTGGTCCGTTATCTTCAATATCGATACGTACCACCAAACGATGTCGCTGCATGCCGATGGTAAATTGTCGCAATGCGCGCGTGCGCAAAATGATAAGACCGTCCTCAACTTTATGTTCAGTCAGCGACTGCACGGCGTTACGTATTAAATTCAGCAGCACCTGAACAAGCTGATCACGGTCGGCCGGCAACTCAGGTAGCGACGGATCATAATCGCGATCAATGGTGACCGAATGAAGATGCTCGGCGAGCATTAGCTGGCGAACATGTTCCAGCCCTTCATGGACATTCACATCAACGATCTGCGGTAACCGTCGCGGCCCCAGCATGCGATCTGCCAAATTTCTTAACCGATCAACTTCGTGAATGATCACTTTGGTGTATTCGCCAAGCTCGGGATCAGGCAGCGCTCGCTCCAACAACTGAGCCGCGCCGCGAATACCACCGAGTGGATTTTTTAACTCGTGCGCCACCCCGCGCACTAATGCTCGGGTTGCCTGGTTAGCGTGTATCAGCGCTTCTTCACGGGTGATACGTAACAGCCTATCCAGCGGTTGAATCTCCACCAGCAGCGTCTGCGGCTCCCCAGGCTCACTGAGGTGGCTGACGCTGTAATCAACAATAGCCTCGACGCCGGGCGACACATGCAAATGCGCTTCGCGACGGGTAAACGGATGGCCGTTTTGGATGCACTGTTCCAGTGCTGTACGCACTTCTTCGTCGGCAAAAAAGAAGTCTGGTAACGGCGAACCTAACGCTCGGCTTGCACTGGTAGAGAGCAAGATTTCAGCGGCGGGATTCAAGTAGCGCACCACCAAATCGCCATCCAATAACATGACGGAAGTCCGCAAATTATCGAGTAAGCGCTTATGTAGCGAAGTGTCTGTAACGGAAATCATGCCCATATCCGCAGAAAAGCAATTTTCAGGCCACAACGAGCCTCGAATTTGGGCACTGTCGCAGGGAGTAGTGTGGGCTCGGGGGTACTATAAAGGGTCGCGCACCGCACATTGCACCATTGTGGGGCAATGTGCGGTGATTCGCTAGCGTGCAGGCTTAGGTTTTGGCTTGGGGTCTGGCTTATCCGCATTGGGACCAAGGAGAACACTGGTGCGGTGAACGAAGATCACCACAGGCTTTGCCGCCGACACCATTTTGCCATTTTCATTGAGCAATACTGCTTCGATGCGATGCTCCCCACGCTCGACGTAATCGAGTTGGTAACCGGCGCCACTCTTGGCGATCTCGGTATCGTTGTCGGTTACTTTCAGTCGATAATCTTTCGGCAGGGTCGGCATAACACTGACCTGAATAGGAATTGGCGCGCTCACATTTTGGAAGGTTTGCTCATTTTCCGGAGAAGTAATGCTTACGGAGTACTGCGCTTCAGCCTTTGGGGGTTCAGGTGTGACCGGCACCACCTTCGGCTTCGGCATGGTGTTCGCCGGACGAATTGTCACAGGCTCCGCACCAGGAACTCGCTCATCCGTAAAAATTAACTTTCCGTCC
This sequence comes from Alcanivoracaceae bacterium, assembly GCA_029213045.1. GTDB lineage: Bacteria > Pseudomonadota > Gammaproteobacteria > Pseudomonadales > Alcanivoracaceae > JARGPN01. Next base: position 91,879 of record JARGPN010000001.1, on the reverse strand, counting down.
GCATCATAGGACTTATAAATTGTTTTCGGCTGTGGTGCCATTTCTGCCGCTTCGTCACGACCTTCACCCGAGCCTTGATCAATATCCGCCTCGATTTCCTCAGCGATGCTCACCGACGACATCAGCGCGGCCAACAAAAGAGCTAGTACTGCAGAACGTTTCATCTCGCTTATCTCCACTGGCATCACTCCATTCTGGCCTCTTCACGAGGCAAAAAAAAGGCCGCTTTCGCGGCCTTTTTTAGGACTGTGCTGTGAAGATTAGCACGAGTAGTACATGTCGAACTCAACTGGGTGCGGAGTCATGTTCAAACGCTCAATTTCAGCGCGCTTCAGACCGATGTAGCCATCCAGCATGTCCTTAGTGAACACGTCGCCTTGCAGCAAGAACTCGTGATCCGCTTCAAGGCAATCCAACGCCATGGTCAGAGTATGAGCCACGGTTGGGATGTCTTTCGCTTCTTCTGGTGGCAACTCATACAAGTCTTTATCCATAGCTTCGCCAGGATGAATCTTGTTTTTGATGCCGTCCAAGCCTGCCATCAACAGGGTAGCGAAACACAGATATGGGTTCGCTGATGGATCAGGGAAACGAGTTTCGATACGACGCGCTTTCGGGCTGGAAACCCAAGGAATACGAATCGACGCAGAACGGTTACGCGCAGAGTACGCCAACATAACAGGCGCTTCGTAGCCTGGAACCAAACGCTTGTACGAGTTAGTAGAAGCGTTAGTCAGAGCGTTGATCGCGCGAGCGTGCTTGATGATACCGCCGATGTAGAACAGTGCCATTTCAGACAGGCCACCGTACTGATCGCCAGCAAACAAGTTTTTGCCATCTTTGCTCAAGGACTGGTGAACGTGCATACCAGAACCGTTATCACCGATCAGAGGCTTCGGCATAAAGGTGGCTGTTTTGCCGTAGGCGTGAGCCACGTTCCACACGCAGTATTTAAGAATCTGAACTTCGTCCGCTTTCTTGGTCAAGGTGTTCGCGCCAACGCCGATTTCACACTGACCAGCTGTGCCCACTTCATGGTGATGCACTTCGATTTCCAGACCCATTTGCTCCATCGCAGCACACATTGCAGCACGAAGGTCGTGCAGGCTGTCTACTGGAGGAACTGGGAAATAACCACCTTTAACGCCAGGACGGTGACCGATGTTGTTCTTCTCGAAGTCGTCGCCGGATACCCAAGCAGCTTCTTCAGAGTAGATTTCATACATCGCGCCCTGCATGTCGGACTTCCACTTCACAGAATCGAAGATGAAGAATTCTGGCTCTGGTCCGAACAGTGCGGAATCAGCAATACCTGTAGATTTCAGATATTCCTCAGCACGCATTGCGATAGAGCGTGGGTCACGCTCGTAGCCTTGCATGGTTGAAGGCTCAACGATATTACAACGAACAATTACAGTCGTTACGTCGGTGAATGGATCGATAACTGACGCGCTGTCGTCCGGCATAAGAATCATGTCTGACTCGTTGATGCCCTTCCAGCCAGCAATTGACGAACCGTCGAACATCTTGCCTTCAGAGAAGAAATCATCCTTCACTTCAGTAGCAGGGATGCTGACGTGTTGCTCTTTACCGCGGCTATCGGTGAAGCGCAGGTCAACCCATTTTGCGTCGTTGTCTTTAATCAGCTTGAGAGTCTTGCCAGACATTATGTTGCGTCCTCCCGGGAACAGCGTGAATTGAATTTTTACCGGCGTACATAATCCGATGTGGATGCCCAGCAAAGCAGCAATTTGCGTGCCATGCACCACACCAAGGAATTTCTTTGAAATCGCGGAAGCCGAATCCTGCAAAGCACCAATATTGTGCAAAAAATCACTTTTTGCGCGAAGTCGGTGCAGAACATATTCGGATATGGCCCCCGTTTAGAGCCTATCGCTGTTATACGCGGCGACGGGGGCTAATCATCCCCGTGTCTGAGTTGGGATTCAATGGGTTGTGGTAAAGAAAAACGGCCTTTTCGTCTGTTGTATACAAGGATGGGAGCAATTAACTGTGCGACACCCTCAAAACGACGAAAATCTCATTCTCGCGGCGCCCTGTTTCCAGCACTTCATGACCGTTCACACGGCACCACGCGGGGATATCGTGCAACACCCCTGGATCAGTACAAATCACTTCCAGCTCAGCGCCATTTTCCAACTCTGCAACACGGTTCTGCGTCTTGATGACCGGCATCGGACAGAGTAACCGCCTTGCATCAAGCTGCGCACGCTCGGTCATACATCCCCCACATGCCACTCGGGCAACACCGCGTCAATCGGCATGGGCGGCACGGTCACTTGCTTGCACACGCCATCCGGGCTGCGAATCTCTACGGTGACCGCCTCGGCACTGCGTCCTTGGGAATAACGGGCCACAATCGAGGCCGCCAGCGCCTCTTCATCCGCGCTTTCTAACTTGCCATCGATTAATGCCAGCGGTCCTTTGTGGCTAACCGTGTGCATGCTGGTAAACAAATAACGGTAGCCATCTAGAAAGGCATTCTCGCCGGCCTCACGGCTGACGATCAGCTTAAAATGCGAACGCGGACGAATATGACGGCCGACTTTTAACAACATAATGTCGTCGAGTTCATAATCACGCTTATCACGGGCTTGCCACAAATCCACCAACTTTTTCGAATAGGTTTCATTGGTTAAAAAGCAGCACCCACCCGCTGGCTGCGCGTAGTCATCCAAACCAAAATGCTTCGCCAGAGCCATTTGTGGCTTGCGATTACGGCCATGGAAATCATGTAGCTTGTCGCGATCCACCCAGCCTTCCCGCTCAGGCAACGTCGGTTCCATATTTTTAGCGCAAAGCGGGCGGAGCAAACGATCTTCCGCACCAGACTCGCGCGCGATCATTGGCAAGGTTTGTTTACGCTGGGATTTCGGCCGTTGGCCAATCACTTCGCCGGTGACAATAAAATCAAAGCCCTTGTCTGCCGCCAAGTCTCGCGCCTTGTTGAGCATTAGGTTTGCCTTGCCAACCATAAAGATTTTGCAGTCTAGACACGGGTTCATATGGGCGCCGTAACCATGCTTTGGGTTCAGCACCACATCTTTATATTCTTCAGAGATATCAATGATGTGCAGCTTAATGCCCAGCATCTCGGCAACCCAAAGCGCATTATTACGCTTGTCTTTGCCTTTATCTTTTTCGCGAATGGCGTGTGTATGCCCCTCTACACAAAACCCAGTATAAAAATTCACGCCTTCTACTTCGATGCCCTGATCCTGCATTACCTTCACAGCAAGCATGGAATCGAGACCACCTGAGACAAGCGCAATAGCACGACGAGGAACAACTTCAGAAACGGACACAGGCAAAAACTTCCGGCGACTAGGATCGCTGTTATGAAATAGGGGGCGGAGTATACCAAGGACGCGCGGTCGGTCTCCAGCCGCGCGGCAAATCGCAGAATTCGCCGGTTGCCGCGCTACTCTTTAAAGAAGGCGGCCTGGCTCCAACGGACACGCTGCATCGGCGTTTCACCGCCGTAAGGTAATCGAGTCGACGCCAAGTGATGCTCGACTTGCTTCACCCTGCTCATTAGGCCGACATCATTGGCAATCTGAATATTGAGGCCCGGACGCGCATTCAGCTCAAGAATCATCGGCCCTAGCGTTTCATCTAGGACTAAATCCACGCCCAGATAGCCAAGCCCCGTGAGTTCATAACACACACTAGAGAGCTGCAGAAATTCGTTCCAGTTTGGCAGCTGCACGCCGGATACTGGATTCGCGGTGTCAGGGTGGCGCTGAATTTTCATGTTGTGCCAAGTGCCACCTAGGGTTTGGCCGGTCGCGATATCCACGCCCACGCCAATCGCTCCCTGGTGCAAATTTGCTTTTCCATTACTTTGTCGCGTTGGTAAGCGCAACATCGCCAACACCGGATAGCCACGCAAAACGATAACGCGAATATCGGGCACGCCCTCAAAGCTTATGGCAGAAAAAACCGGATCAGGCTTCACACGATATTCAATTAACGCGCGATCACGATGGCCGCCTAATGAATATACGCCGGACAACATACTTGAAATATGGAACTCTAGATCTTCTAGAGATAATAATTTTCCGCCACTGGCGCGATACATACCTTCGAAGCGATCGTTCACCACCAACACCCCATCGCCACCCGCACCTTGCGCAGGCTTAATGACGAAATCGGAATGCGCGCTGAGCAATTGTCCCAGCTCCGAAATACCTTGCTCGGTGGAGACCACACCGTACAACTCTGGCACGCGAATGCCAGATGCCATGGCGCGCTCCTTGGTGAGTAACTTATCGTCCACCAACGGATAAAGATGCCGATCGTTATACTTCAACACCAAATCGCAATTGCGCTGATTGATGCCCAACACACCCCGGTTACGCAATGCTCGCCATGTGCTTATTCCGAACATGGGCGCCTCACTTTTCCGGTGTTTCTTTGGTCATCGCTTTAAAGCGAATCAGTTCCATTAATCGGTATCCGCGATAATGGCCCATCAACAACATAATACTTACCAGCACTAACAAGATGCCAGGGAACGTGAAGAAAATATAAATCAGTTCTGACGGCGACATAATTAAATGCGCCAGCGTCGCCGCGACTAATGTGCCGAACGCGACCTTCATTGAGTGACCGCCGCCGCGCTCCTCCCAAACAATTGAAAGCCGTTCAATGACCATGGTTAAAATCACCATCGGGAACAACGCCACTGACACGCCGCGCTCTAACCCTAACTTATGGGTTAGCACACTGATCACCGTAATTAAAATGACCACAAACGTGAGCACCACCGACAAACGCGGCAGCATTTGCAAACGTAATTGTTCTAAATAAGAACGCAACGACAAGCCCAGGGCGGTAATCACCGTGAACAGAATGATGCCCCAGATTAAATCTGTTTCGCGGAATGCTAACGCCACTAACACAGGCGTAAACGTGCCAAGGGTTTCGAGCCCGATCAAATTTCGCAGCAACAAAATAAGCAAGACACCAAGCGGGATCATTACGATAATGCGGAATGTGTGTTGTGCTTCGAGCGGCAAGTCGTACAGCGAAAGAGTCCAGAACGATCGATCTTGCAGGGGCTGCACCGACTGCGCTAATTGAATCGCACTCATCTCGTTCTTACTAACACTAAAGCCAACTTGTAAGTGACGACCGCCGTCAATTTTCACTAATGGCTTATCGCCAGACCACCATACCAAGCGATCCTCCGGCAAGCCTTGCACGCCATCCGCCGGATTAAAGTACAGCCAATTTTTACCATTATAACTACGCAACCATAATTCTGGCTCTTGCGATTGCTGCAACCCAAGACGCACGGTATGCACCTGCTCTGCGGGAATATGCGCAGCAGCCAACAACAAATCGACAACGCCTGCGCGACTGGCAACAGAATAATCGCCGCGCAACAACACACGGACGTTGTCGTCTTTTATGTCGTTGACGCGACGAATTGTTTCACTAATAAAAGTTTCAATGTCTGCGGATTGATCGCGAATCGGCGCCAACAATGCTTCGGCGGCTAATCCTTCTGCACCGAGTAACGGTGCTGACTGTCTGAACTGGGGCCCTGGCGGTGCTGCTTGATCTGCGATTGAAAAACGCCTCGTGAGCACGAGACGATAATATAAAACTTGATGACCATCAGCGCGTCGCGTAGACCAAGTAACCTGGCGGTTTTCGCCAGACTTATGCACATTCACACCATAGTTATTCGATACAAAACTTTCGTTCAGCGTAACGAAATCGCCATTTGGCGGAACAAACATTTGCACTTTTACTGGATTATTTTTTTTCGAATCAAACTCTAATCGCGTATCAATAATCCAAACAGGATCTGTTTCCGATTCCAGCAATGGAATGTCGCGCACAAATACTTGCCAGAACACGCTGGTCAAACCCAAGGCAAGCAACACCAGCGCCAACAAAGTGGCGTGCAAACGCACTGAACGCATTAATTAGGAATCCTCTTGCCTAGACTTATTGTTTTTAATTAATTCAGGGTCCGCTTGCGTGGCACGATCAGCGCCATCACACGTCGGAGCCCCCATAGCGTTCTCAGCGCTTACGTCAACCAACGCGCCCAACCCCACTAATGCATCACGGCCTATTAGCATTGGCTGGCTAAATCGACGACGGTCCGCCAAATTCACATTGAATTTGGCCTTCCGATTTCCCACACATAACGTCAATTCAACAACTGGACGACGTGCGTAATCTTTGTCTGCGCCTCTCTCATAATCTGAAGCCCGACGAAGAATGCGAACATTGTGAGATAACGGTAATTCTATTTGCTTGGTTTCAAAGCCTTTGACGGCAAGATTGAAGCGCACCCACTTTTCGTCGTCGCGCTTAAAGCGCTCGATTTCCGTCGCACTTAACGACGCGCTCTCCGCACCAGTATCCACTTTCGTCGACAAGCGGATGCCCAGCTCCTCGACATAGACCTCTTCGACCACACCGTAAATGTGCCGGCTGCGCACTGTATCACTGTTGGAGGACTGCTCGCTCGAAGATTCCTTTGGCCCCGCCAGCGCGACGGCGGGCAAGAGCATCATCATCGAAAAACACGTCAATGCAGAGCGGATAAGACCAACATTCATCATGCATCTACAACCTATCAGTAATTCGGGGCGGATTGGACAAGCATCCCTACAAAGGGTTTCCCACGAAAAACGCCTTTATGAACGCTCATCGTAAAGACGCCCTAGGGCAGAATGACACTACGATTCTCACACCTGAGCTCAATACCTATATATAGGATGCATATGATGCATATATAGACAAGATAATCGGCAACAAAGACCTAACTTGCACAAAAGTAGCCCTACTGCCGCGTCAGTTTATTGCAGTTTGATTACCAGCACACCTGTCCCAACATTAGAAATCACAAAAAAACCCCACAAAACCAATGCATTGGCGATAATTGAGGGGGTTTTCTTCGCCTTTTGAATTTAATTTGACCAATTATCGAACGCCAGCTGCACTTAGCTGCCAACCTGCTATAATGCGCGCCCTTTGCCCAACACCCGGTACTTTTTGTGATTGAACGTCTGCGCAACATCGCCATCATCGCCCACGTCGACCATGGTAAAACCACACTTGTGGACAAGCTCCTGCAGCAGTCCGGCACCCTTGGCGACCGCGCTGGTAACGTCGAACGGGTGATGGATTCCAACGACCAGGAAAAAGAACGCGGCATTACCATTCTGGCGAAAAACACCGCCCTGAAATGGAATGACTACAGCATCAACATCGTCGATACCCCTGGTCACGCCGATTTCGGTGGTGAGGTTGAGCGTGTTCTGTCGATGGTTGACTGCGTACTCTTATTGGTCGATGCGGTAGATGGCCCAATGCCACAAACCCGCTTCGTAACGCAAAAGGCGTTTGAGCAAGGCCTCAACCCGATTGTCGTGATCAACAAGATCGACCGCCCTGGCGCCCGTCCTGACTGGGTTATGGATCAAGTGTTTGATCTGTTCGACCGCCTTGGCGCGACCGACGAGCAGCTCGACTTCCCTATTGTCTACACCTCTGCATTGAATGGCATCGCGGGCATGAGCCCAGAAGACATGGCTGACGATATGACGCCATTGTTCCAAGCCATCGTCGATAAAGTGAAAGCGCCTGACGTCGATATGGACGGCCCTTTCCAAATGCAGGTGTCTTCGCTCGACTACAACTCTTACCTTGGCATGATCGGCATTGGCCGCATCAAGCGCGGTAAAATCAAGTCGAATGCACAAGTTAAAGTGATCAGCCGCGATGGCAAAGTACGCTCCGGTCGACTGCTCACTATCATGGGCCACAGCGGTCTTGACCGTGTTGAAGTGCCTGAAGCCTCTGCTGGCGATATCGTTTGTATCACCGGCCTAGATCCGCTCGACATTTCCGACACCATTTGTGATCCGAACAATGTTGAAGCGCTGACACCACTGACCGTCGACGAGCCAACCGTAAGCATGACGTTCCAAGTAAACACGTCACCGTTTGCGGGTAAAGAAGGCAAATACGTCACCAGCCGCAACATCCGTGACCGCTTGTACGAAGAGCTGAAACACAACGTTGCACTGCGCGTTGAAGATACTGAAAGCCCAGATCGACTGCGTGTTTCTGGTCGTGGCGAACTGCATTTGTCCGTATTGATCGAAACAATGCGGCGTGAAAATTTCGAGCTAGCCGTTGGCCGCCCTGAAGTGATCATTAAAGAAATCGACGGCGTGAAACACGAGCCGTACGAAAACTTATTGATCGACATTGAAGAGCAGCACCAAGGCCCCATCATGGAGCAGCTCGGCATACGTCGTGGCGTCATGTCCAATATGGAGCCCGATGGCAAAGGCCGCCTGCGTCTTGAGTACTTGGCACCTTCACGCGGCATGATCGGTTTCCGCTCGTTATTTATGACCCTGACATCGGGCAGCGGCATTCTTAACAGCACCTTTGCTCACTACGATAAAATGCGTGACGGCAAAGTGGCAGAACGCAATAACGGCGTACTGATTTCTAACGTCGCCGGTAAAGTGCTGGCCTATGCGCTGTTTACCATTCAGGAGCGTGGACGTCTGTTTATCGATCCAAACGTTGAAGTGTACGAAGGCCAGCTGATCGGCATTCACTCACGCGACAACGACCTGGTTGTTAACCCGACGAAAGCCAAGCAGCTGACCAACATTCGCGCCGCTGGCACAGACGAAAACATCGTTCTGACGCCGCCGATTCGTATGTCCTTGGAGCAAGCGCTCGACTTTATCGAAGATGACGAACTGGTTGAGGTAACACCTTCAAGCATTCGCCTGCGTAAAAAGCTACTCACCGAGTCTGAGCGTAAGCGCGCAAGCCGCTCTTAAGCACGACGGACGTTGAACAATAAAAAGCCCGGCTAATGCCGGGCTTTTTATTGCCTGAATGCCGCTCTACTAACAAAAGCTGGTGCCGTTAAGGCTTGCTTAAGGCTACCGAGCAATCCTTAATACTTGTCATACTCGTACTCCTCGCGGATTCCAAAGAACACATCAGTGCGGCCAGTGTCCGACTCTATGCACGCGAGTATTGTATTGATTGGCATTCGACGACGCCCGAGCGTGAGGGAAAACGCGGCTGGGCATTAGGGCTATCGCTTGAGGAACTCGATGACTGTTTCAACTTCTCGCCTGATCATTCTCTCAGCAGCTTTTCTCTCATTAAGCGCGAATTGGCAATTTTTCTCCACCGCCGCCAATGCCTTCCCGCCGTCAGAAGGCAACGTACTTTTTCTTTGCTCGCTGGCAGTAGTACACGCCTGTGTTTTGGCACTATTACTTCTCGCAGCAAGTAGTCGCTATACGTTTAAACCCGTCCTCACCGTTTTGCTAATGGTCGCTGCATCAGCGGCCTATTTTTCGGACCACTTCGGCTCTGTCATAGACGACACCATGATTCTCAATATGGCACAGACCGATATTCGTGAAACCCTCGATTTGGTTACGCTGGAATTAATAGCGCGTCTGCTGCTCCTTGGCGTACTTCCGATTCTGCTGCTTTGGCGGGTGCGCATTCGTCGCAATAGCTGGCGCTCAGAAACGCGTATGCGAATGGCGTTGGCGGGCGGCGTCATCATCACCATTGTTTCCCTAATTTTATTATTTGGATCTTCCTACGCCAGTTTTTTTCGCGAGTTCAAACCGGTGCGCTATTACGCTACGCCGACCTATCCCATTTATTCGCTAGCGAAATTTATCGGCGGCGGACCGAATGTTTTAACATCTGGTCCGATCACAGAAATCGCCGAAGACGCCACGCTCGCAGAGGGTGATACGCACCGCGAGCTGATGATTTTAGTGATCGGCGAAACGGCCCGTGCGGATCATCTTTCCTTGTACGGGTACCCGCGCGATACCAACCCAGTGCTATCAAAGATGGACGAGATCTATACCTATCAGAATGTCTCTGCCTGCGGAACTTCTACCGCTGTCTCAGTCCCATGCATTTTCAGTGACATCAATCGCGCTGACTTTAATGTCGGTGAAGCCGGCGCGTCTGAGAACCTACTTGATGTATTAAAGCGCGTTGGCGTGTCCGTGCTATGGCGCGACAATAATTCGGATTCCAAAGGCGTTGCCTTGCGAGTCGATTACCAGGACTTCAAAACACCTGAACGCAACCCGGTGTGTGACGACGAGTGCCGTGATGTCGGCATGCTCGACGGCCTACAGGAATATATCGATGCGCAGTCAGGCGACGTGCTAATCGTCTTGCACCAGATGGGCAACCACGGCCCTGCCTATTACAAACGCTATCCGCCGGAGTTCGAACACTTCACGCCAGCGTGCCAAAGCAACAAACTCTCTGAGTGCAGCAACGATGAAATCATCAACGCGTACGACAATGCCATTCGCTATACCGATTGGTTTCTTGGGCAGGTCATCGACTTCCTGAAAAAAAACCAGGACGGTTACGAAAGCATGATGCTCTACGTTAGCGACCACGGTGAATCATTGGGCGAGTACGGCATGTATCTGCATGGCGCACCCTATGCCTTTGCGCCTTCCGCACAAACCAACGTGCCGTTGATTATTTGGGAAGGCGAAGAAAATGACATTGATGAAGAAAGCCTCGCCGAACTAGAACTAAAAGGCACCAGTCACGATGCGATTTATTCCAGTGTGCTGACCTTTTTCGAGGTAAACACTACTGACATTGAGTCAGACCTAGAACTGTTTAGGCTCGATAATGCTGAATAACTCACGTGTTCATTTGCTGCTTAGCGTTATTGTTCTGTTTTTTTCAATGCTCGCTTTCGAATTGACTGATATCGACATGACCGTTCAGCATTGGCTTTACAATAGTAGCGCCCAACAATGGATTTGGGATCGGCAAGAACCGATCAGTCGGTTCATTTTGTATGACGGCATTAAAATAGCGCTGGGCATTTTTGCGCTCGGATTATTGATTACGCTGATTTACGCCAAACGTTACGAAAAACTGCAACCCTATCGACGCGCACTACTCATCGCATTTCTTACCATGGCTATCACCCCCTCTATCGTAGGCACATTAAAAGCCCACACCAACGTCGCATGCCCAGGGTCACTGCAAGCATTCGGCGGCACACTTCCCTATGTCAAAGCCACCGAGGGCTGGCCCAAAGAAGAGAAACCCAAAGCATTGCAACGATGCTTTCCTGCGGGCCATGCCAGCGGCGGCTTTGGATTGCTCGGCATTGTATTGCTAGCACGCACGCGTTCGAAAAAAATTGTCGCCGCCACCGGCGTGATTACCTTGGGCTGGGCAATGGGACTCTACAAAATGGCGATTGGCGATCACTTCTTCAGTCACACGTTTATCAGCATGAATATCGGCTGGCTGGTTGTCAGCGTGTTGGCGTGCATAACGAACCGGTCGAAGACTGATCCTCAACTCAGCCGCTTCAACTCGGCGTCGTAAAACGACCTCCTTCTCTTTTATCGAATCGTTATCACCTCGGTAAATCATAGCCATCCTTACGTGTTCATAATTTCCGCCCATTAAGCCATCAAGAATAAACTATTAGTCACGCCATAAAATTTCAGCGGCGAATGATACTTTTGGGCACCGCCAGCGTTTTTATTAGAAAAATCGATTTTTCACCGTAACGGCAGATACCTTTTTAAAAATTAACCGCTAGAATAGGGGCTCGGACAAAGGGCATAGCAGTCTTATAACACCCTTAAGATGCCACCTAAGGGCTTCAAAGGCATCACTCGGAACACCCTAGCCAAGGAGCGCAACGTGGCGCAGTGGGCACCTGTATTCAAAGGCATGGCAACATTTATTCCGGGCCTTTACGGCGTTATTAATCGTCGCAAGCCGGTTCGCGCCGGCGGCGCAGAATATTATTACGACCTCTGGCTTAAACACCTAACGCTCCTTTGGGAGAGCGGCATGCGAACCATGCCGAAAACGCTTGCGGAATTTGGGCCGGGGCAATCTCTTGGCTTAGGCATCGCCGCACTACTTTCAGGGGTTGCCCATTATTACGCGCTCGATGTGGTGCTATTTGAATCGCCGGATAAAACGCTGTCGATGCTCGACGCAATGGTTGCCATGTTCCATAAACGCACAGGGCTGACCCGACAACACATACCCAGCTTCGATCAATACCTAGATGAAAATCGTTTTCCCAGTCATATCCTCACAGAAGAACGACTACAACAATCACTCGCACCAGAACGCATCGCATTAATTCGTGCGGCATTAATGAAACGCAGTGCAGATCAAACACACCTCTCCGTTCAATATGTCGCGCCATGGAACGACACCAATATTATTCCCGACGGCTCCATCGATGTGATTATTTCGCATACAGTGCTGGAGTATGTCCCTGATCTCTCCGGCATCTACCAGACCTGCTCAAAGTGGCTAAAGCCGGGTGGCTGGATGTCACACCAGATTGATTTCACTTCACACGATATTACTAGTGAGTGGAACGGCACATGGGCGTACTCAAATGCACTATGGAAGCTGACCATTGGCAAACGCCCCTATTTTCTCAACCGCCAGCCATGCTCACGGCATTTACACTTTATAGAAGCGGCGGATTTTGAAATTCGTTGCGCCATTCGCAACAACCGTGATGACGGCTTGCCGCGCGAACGGCTCGCGCCAGAATGGCAGTCGCTGTCCGATGAGGACGTCACTTGTGCGGGCGTTCTGCTGCAGGCGCAGAAGAGAAAAGTACTGAATTAGATTGAAGTTACGCTTTCGGCATCTGACAAACATGACGAATGCGTTCAGCGGGAATACGCAGCTGCTTAAGCAAATACACCGCAAAGTCATCTTGGTATTGTTGCATGGCAATGGCGTTGCTCATGCACTGCAGCCAAGCATCACGCTCCGCATCACCAATGTTTAAATGACGATGCGCGCCGGGAATATTGATCGACCCGTATTTCTCAGAATAGCGGCGAGGCCCACCCATCCAAGCGCATAGAAATCGCGCTAATTTGTCACGGGATTCCGTTAAATCAGCGGCATGCATATCGCGAATTTTTTTCGCTTCGGGAAGTATTTCCATCTGATCATAAAAATCCTTCACTAACTTCTCGATGCCCTCTATACCGCCAGCAGCCAAGAACGACGCATCAAGTGTTCCGTAAGCAGCCTTATGATCTAACTCTGTAATGTCAGTCATTCCCCCTCCCCTCGTTAGCTAAGCGCAACTTTCGCGGCTTACCACAACGTTATTTCAACGAACCTGCCAAATAACGATCCAAAATATTCGCGAACGCTTGTCGATCGGTTTGCGATAAAGGCGGTGGCCCACCGGTTTGCACTCCGCTGGCGCGCATCGTATCCATAAAGTCACGAATATTAAGGCGCCCACGAACATTACTTCTATCCAGTAGTTCACCCCGCGGCGTTACCACCACAGCGCCTTTTTCGATCACTTCTGCGGCCAACGGAATATCTTGCGTCACCACTAAATCGCCGCTAACAACACGCAATACGATTTCATCGTCGGCCACGTCAAAGCCACTACTGACCTGGATGCTTTTCAAATACGGCCCAGGAGGCAATGGCACCCGCTGATTGGCTACAAATGTCGTGACCACGGCAGTCCGCTGCGCGGCTTTTACAAGAATATCGCGGACCACTTTCGGGCAGGCATCCGCATCAACCCAGACTGGCATAGTTGCTCTCTACAGCGTTTATTCGGCCGAACATGATGCCCTGCGGAGGCAAGCGGGCCAAGCTGTTCGCGCAAAATGCCGCGATAAAAAGCGCAAACGCCAGACTAGGTGGCATTATCCCGGCTGCCCATCAGACTATTTTCTGGTTTCGCCCAACGGCAATGCTGGCCTTTTTTGACTTGTCGCGCCAACAACCTTGCTGCCGCGCTCTGCTCTTTTACAGGCACAACGCACTACACAGTCTCCCTATTTTTACGATCACAGGTATACTGCCGCCCATGCTACATATCGCCTTATACGAACCCGAAATTCCACCGAACACCGGCAACATCATGCGGCTGTGTGCCAACACTGGTGCGCAATTGCATTTGATCGAACCGTTGGGATTTACCTTAGAAGAAAAGCAGCTACGTCGCGCCGGATTGGATTATCGGGATTTTGCCGACGTTTCAACGTACGCCGACTACGCACAGTTTTTCGCGGCGATGGGCGAGCGACGTATTTTTGCGATTACCACAAAGGGCAACAAGGGTTTTACGGATGTCGAATTTCGCACCGACGATGTGCTGTTATTCGGTCCGGAAACCCGAGGCCTACCGGAGGAAGTTTTAAGCAGTTTTAGCGACCAACAATGGTTACGCGTGCCGATGCTAGCAAATAGCCGCAGCTTAAACCTCAGCAACACCGCAGCAGTTGTGCTTTATGAAGGACTGCGCCAGCTAGGCTTTCCGAATATGGGCTGACTTTTCCTTAAAAGCGCACACATAAAAACGGGCCTAAATTAGGCCCGTTTTTATTTGATACTCAATACCATTTTTAGTGCGCGGTTTGTTCTTTCGCCTGCTCTTCTGCACGCTTAGCTTGCGCCTGTTGGAACAACGCATCGAAGTTAATCGGCTGCAAATGGAACGGCGTAAATGAACCCTTACCCACCAATGAGGCGATGGCTTCGCGAATGTACGGAAATAATAAATTGGGGCAGTACGCACCAAGTAACTGCTCTTTTTCCTGATCACTCGCGCCAGAAATAGTGAACATGCCGGCCTGCTTTACCTCAGCAATATATACAGACTTTTCGTTCACTTCCGACGTCACAGTTACCGTCACTTCCACTTCGTACTCGTCGCCTTCGCCAACCCGACGCGCTTGGTTCGCCAACTGTACGTTCACTTTGGGTTGCCCCTGCTCCAGAAACACTTCTGGCGCGCCAGGCACTTCAAAGGAAATATCTTTTACATAGATACGCTGCACTTGAAATACGCGTTTTTGTTCTTCAGTCATGTTGGCTCCCACCCTGCAATTTTTCATCAAGACGGCCGCCACGTTCCAGGGCGTAAAGTTCGTCACAACCGCCAATATGTTCGTCGTTAATCCAAATTTGCGGCACCGTACGCTGTCCGCTTTTTTGCATCATTTCGGCTTTTTTCGTTGGATCCGCCGACACATCTATGTCGGTAAAGCTAACGCCTTTCGCCTGCAATAATTTTTTCGCTCGCACACAAAAGCCACACCAAGGTGTGCTGTACATAACGACATCCGCCATTAGGCTTTAACCACTGGCAGTTTTTCATCACGCCATGCTTGTACGCCGCCTTGCAAGCGCATCAACCGCGTAAAGCCTTTTGGTTTTAAGATTTTTCCCGCCGCAGACGCTGACGGCCCGCCTTTACACGTAATGATCAACGGCTTGTCTTTATATTTATCTAGCTCAGCCAAGCGTTCGACAAGCTGCGAGGACGGAATATTGATGCTGCCCGCGATATGGCCCTGACGGAACTCATCCGTATCACGCACATCAAGAATCACACCTTCTTCCCGATTTACTAGGTTGGTGGCCTGTTGCGGCGACACCGGCGTGCCCGCGCGGCGCGACTCTAGAGCAAAGAAATAGGCGAGCAGCAGGGAAAATGCAGACACGAGCAGGTAATGGGCGCTCGCAAATTCTATAATCTTATCCATCAGGTAAACCTTAGGGGCATCTCAAAAAGGCGGCAAGTATAGCAGCCTGACCGCACTTGAAGAACGCCTACTCTTCCCCCGCGCGTCGGTATCAGGTAAAACGCCCGCCATGAGACTGTTTTTTTACACCTGCCTTTTCTGCCTCAGTGTGCCCGCGCTCGCTGAAACGGCCTCCCGTGCCCAGCTTGACGCTCTGCGCGGCAATATTCAGCAGCTCGAGAAGCGCATCAGCGCTGATCTGGGCCAGCGTGACAGCGAGCAGGTGGCATTACGGAAGGTTGAACGCGAGATCGGGGAGCTTGCGAAAGAGGCCCGCGTCCTCGAACGCAAACAAGCAGAGGCCGCCGCGCGACTGGCTAGCTTACGCGACCAACAAGCGAAAATGGCGCAGGAGCGCGTCAAACAAATCAGCTGGCTATCTCGCACAGCGCGGGCAAGCTATATGAGTGGCCGCCAAGAAACGCTGAAATTGCTCCTCAATCAAGAACAACCCGACCGCATTGCGCGACTGCTGCGCTACCAAGACTACTTTCAAAGTGCCCGCGCGGAGCGTGTGACCGGCCTCAATAAAGAACTTCAATCACTGCTTGCCATGGCCGAACGTGTCGAGCAGGCGCGCTCAGACCTGCAAGACCGACAACAAGCCGTGAAGGCACAGCGCAGCAAACTCGACAGCGCTCGCACAGACCGCGCCAATACACTAGCAAGCTTGAATCGCCAGCTAAGCAGTAATCAGAACCGTCTAGACGGCCTGCGCGGCGACGAAAAGCGCCTGTCATCGTTACTGCGCGACATGACGCAATCCTTGAAAGATATCCCCGCCAATCCTAGCGGCGCCCCGTTCGGCAAACTCGCAAATAAGTTGCCCTGGCCAGTTAAAAGGGACCTTTTGGCACGATTCGGTGCTACACGAGAAGGACCCGTGCGCTGGAATGGCGTATTGCTGAACGCGCAGGCTGGCGCGCCAGTACGTGTTATCCACAGCGGCCGTGTGGTCTATGCTGACTGGCTTCGCGGTTATGGCTTGCTCACTATCATTGATCACGGTAACGGCTATTTAACGCTGTATGGCTACAACCAAAGCCTAATGCGCGAAGTGGGTGAGTGGGTTTCGACCGGTGATGTTATTGCACTGGCAGGAGATTCAGGCGGACGTGATCGCGCCGGGTTATATTTTGAAATTCGCCGCAACGGCTCACCGGTGAATCCCGACCGCTGGTGCAATAGCCGTGTTACTCTGCCTCCAATTGCGCTTAAATAGAGCCAAACTGGCGGCGTCGAGGTGACGTTCCTTTCAGCGTGTTTGCTCAGATGTGTGCTCAGACTCCGCGCTTACAAAAAACAAAATTGTTTTCGCTCACCGGCATGCAACAACACGCGTGTCGCGCCTGTCATAAACGTGGCAAACACGTGCGTGCACAGGGTTAAGCGCTAAACACACCAGCATAATTTTATGCACGCCGCCGGCTGATCAAACACCTATCACCGCGCGACGCGCACCAACAGGGAAACAAAATTAGTGATGCGAATTCGTCAATCCTTGCTGTCTATTTCTGTCGGCCTATGTCTTAGCGCCACCTCTCTTACCTTCGCCGCCGACCCCGCTCTCGATACGCAAGCGGAAGTGCAAGGTGTGCCGGTTACTGAGCTACGGGTATTTGCCGAAGTGATGGAACGCATTCGCGCCACCTACATTGACGACGTGGACGATAAACAATTATTGGAATCGGCTATTCGCGGCATGCTGTACGAGCTAGATCCACATTCCAATTATTTAACGCCTGATGAGTTTGATGATTTACAGGTCACCACCTCCGGCGAGTTCGGCGGGCTCGGCATCGAAGTCACGTTAGAGAATGGGTTTGTTAAAGTAGTTTCACCCATTGACGACACGCCCGCCAGCAAGGCTGGCATTAATGCCGGCGACTTAATTCTCAAAATCAACCAGACGTTCGTAAAAGGTTTAAGTCTCAACGAAGCAATAGAATTATTGCGTGGCAAAATCGGCTCAGAAGTTGAGTTATCTATTCTGGCTGCCGGAGATCAAAAGCCCCGCAACGTGATACTTAAACGTGACCGCATTCTTATCCGCAGCGTGCGCCACGAAGTACTCGAACCGGGCTACGGATATTTGCGCGTTACCCAGTTCCAAAGTCAAAGCGGCCGCGACACAGAAAAAGCGCTTAAAGCTCTGCTAGCCAATGGCGACTTACACGGCTTGGTTCTTGATTTGCGCAACAATCCCGGTGGCGTACTGTCTGCCGCCGTACAAATTTCTGATTTATTTTTAAATGACGGACTCATTGTTTACACACAAGGTCGTGACGAAGATAGCCGTACGAACTATGCCGCCACGCAAGGTGACTTACTCAACGGCTTGCCTATCGTGGTATTGGTAAATGCTGGTTCCGCCTCCGCATCGGAAATCGTGGCGGGCGCGTTGCAGGACCAAGAGCGCGCCATCATTGTTGGCCAACGCACTTTCGGCAAAGGCTCAGTACAAACCATTCTGCCGCTTCATGATAATCGCGCATTAAAACTCACCACCGCGCGGTACTACACTCCGAACGGCCGCACCATTCAGGCGGAAGGTATTATTCCGGATATTCTGACGGAAGTTGCCAAGGTCGAGTTGGCCACGGATGAAGCCTATATCCGCGAAGCCAACCTGCGCGGACATTTGGAAAATACTCAAAATGCGGATAAAGAAGCGGCCGTAAAAGAAGCGCCACTGGCAGTGCGTGACTACGCATTGTACGAAGCGTTGTCAATATTAAAAGGCGTGCATTTAGCGAACCGAAAAATCACTGCGGCCGCTCATACTGCAGCACAAAAAAACGATGCCAGCGCGCCGATAAAAAAGGATAAGCAATGAAGCGCGTACTGCTGGCACTGCTACTGTGCTGGCCGTTTTGTGCCACAGCATCACCTCGCATTGCGATCATTATTGATGATATCGGCTATCACCGTTTACGCGGTGAAGCCGTCGTTGATCTGCCCGCACAAGTTACCTGTGCAATTATTCCCGAGACGCCGTATGGGCCGCGCTTAGCAGAACGCGCGGTGCTCGCGGGAAAAGAAGTGATGATTCACCTGCCGATGGAAACCGCCAGCACCAGACCATTAGACAAAGGCGGCATCAAAGACGAAATGAGCCACACAAAGCTGGTTACCACTGTGCGGCAAGCCTTCTTGCGCATCCCGCAAGCACAGGGGCTCAACAACCACATGGGCAGCATTTTAACTGCAGAGCAAGAACCCATGAGCTGGTTAATGGAAGAGTTAGCGTTAAACCATTATTTCTTTATTGATAGCCGTACCACACCGGATACGGTCGCTGAGTCTACCGCGCGCGAATACGGTTTACGCACGGGCGGGCGGGATATTTTTCTCGATAACGTACGCACGCTGGGAAAAATTAATGAACAATTTAATAAGCTGATTCGCATTGCCAAGCGGCGCGGACACGCCATTGCGATTGGCCATCCGTACCCCGAAACGATTCAGTATTTGCAGGGTGTGCTGCCTTTGCTAGATCAGCTTGGCGTCGAACTCGTTCCCGCGTCTTCATTATTGAGCGCGCCACCCGTAATGACAGCGCAAGACGACACATCGAAGGCTCGCACACCTAACTCACAACCGGTAAATTAACTCGCCTTTTCGCCGCCGGCTATGCCCGTTAATTTGGCATAACCGATCATCAAAAAACCGAATGCGAACATCAACACACCATAGACTGCCGCCGGCACTGACATCTCACTAGATTTTAAAAGCGTGAGCGTGACAAGCAAACCTAAGGTGCCATTCTTAATGCCTATCTCAATGGCGACAGTAAAGGCTCGCTGACGAGACAAGCCCACCAAACGTCCGCCAATCATGCCGACGCCCAATCCAACAATGTTCAGAAAAATTGCAGCCACACCACCCTGGCGAATCAGCTCGAACATGCGGTCACCTAACTGCGAAACAATCGCAACGATGACAGCAAGGAGCACAACCAAGCCAAACACACTAACGACTTTTTCCATGCGCTCAGAAAAGGCATTGGCGTAGCGTTTTATCAGCATGCCTAACGATACCGGCACTAAAATAATCACCACTAACGCTAACACTGTTTTCAATACCGGCAGCTCTACCACCGCCGACATACCGTGATATTGCTCAAGCGCTACCGACACAAATAACGGCAACGTTACAATCGCAATTAAACTGGCAAGCACGGTAAGAATAATCGACAGCGCTACATCACCGCCGCCTAGATACGCAAAGAGATTTGAGGTCGTGCCCCCAGGGCACGCTGCAATAACAACGAGGCCTACCGCCAATGCCGGAGACAAGGATAAGAAATGAATCAGAACAAATGCCAATAACGGCATAAGAATAACTTGGGCAAGCAAACCAAATAGAGTGGCGCGCGGGGCCACCAACACTTCCCGAAAGTCTTTTGGTGTGAGCGTCATGCCCATACCAATCATGATGAGAAAAAGCGCCGCAGGCAGGCCAATTTCTATGAGCGGACCCTGTTCCATTTAGGACTCCTACTAGCCTGCTTTACTGTTTAGGGTTTGCTTCTTCCAACGTCAGAATATTGATGGGGTGCACTGGCGGATGCCCATAAATATAACTACGCGCTGGTGGTAATTCCGTTGGACGTCCGGGGCCACGCAACTCTATGTAATCATCATAGAGGTTTTGGTATTCAGGGCTTTTTATTATTCTGCGCAAGCGCTCCAACGTGAAGTACGGCGCATCCCGCAACAACAGATTGGCCAACCACGTTGGAATGTAGCCCCCAGGATCGAGCACTAATTCATAGGTGATCTCAACAAGGTTATCGCCAAGCCTGCGCAGCTTGAAAACACCAATCATTTCAGGAAAACGAACGTAGGCGGGATCATCTGGCAATAACTCAGGGCGATTGGTCAGCTTCATCGTGACCGCCTCTTCCTCTGGCGTCAGCTTCTGCTGAACATCCACCTGCAATACCGCTTCTCGATCGGCCAGCGGCCAAGGAAGATGTGTGCCGAAGCGCATATAGCGCAACAATGGGCCGTCACGATCGAACTCCACTGCACTGTCCACGAAATGAAGCCACTTAGGCATATTTTCATAATCGTTCAGCAAGCCCGAAAGCGCGTACTCATCAGCCAGCTCAATTTGCGTAACGCCGCGAAAAGTTTTTAACCGCGAGTTTTCCCTGTGACGCATATAGACCTGAATATCGTTGCGATCACTGATCAGCTTCCAGTCGGGATCGAGTCCAGTATCCAGTGGAGTGCCTGCGGAAAATACCGCGGAGGGAAAAAGAAGGATGAAGAAAAGTGCAAACAGTGCGCTCGTTTGCGGGAGCCCCTTAGGCCCTAATGCCATGCTTCTCTCCGTGTTTTAATACTCGTTTTTTTAATTCATTTATTCATGAGTCACTGCAGTATAACAAGGGAACACGGAGCGGCAATCACCTAAACCTCCGCGCATACATACTGTTACGCGAAGGCTGAGAAAACCTGTGACCAGCGTCTCAGAGCACGCTGCTCACATACGCATTTCGATGCCAGCGGCCTGCATATACTCCTTGGCTTCTTGCACCGAGTATTCAGCAAAGTGGAAAATTGACGCCGCCAGCACAGCATCCGCTCCACCCAGCAAAACGCCATCGACTAAATGATTTAAGGCTCCAACACCGCCGGACGCAATGACTGGCACCGCTACCGCATCGGAAATTGCCCGAGTAAGCGCGATATCAAAACCATTCTTGGTGCCGTCACGATCCATACTCGTTAACAACACTTCACCGGCACCGAATTGTGTCATGCGCTCAGCCCATTCAATTGCATCGATCCCGGTTGGCTTGCGGCCACCGTGAGTGAATATCTCCCAACGGTTCGGCTCGCTTTCTGCGCTTACTTTTTTTGCATCAATGGCAATAACAATGCACTGAGACCCGAAGCGATCGGCAGCTTCGCGAACAAACTCCGGATTATGCACCGCGGCGGAGTTAATGCTGACTTTGTCCGCACCCGCATTCAGCAAGTTACGGATATCTTGCAAAGTACGTACGCCGCCACCGACTGTGAGCGGAATAAAAACCTCCGACGCCATCCGTTCAACGGTATGCAGCGTGGTGTCACGTCCTTCATGGCTCGCGGTAATATCTAAAAACGTAATTTCATCCGCACCGGCTTCGTTATAGCGCTTCGCCACTTCCACCGGGTCACCCGCGTCGCGAATATTTTCGAACTTGACGCCTTTCACAACACGCCCTTGATCGACATCGAGACATGGAATAATACGTTTTGCCAATCCCATAATCAGACTCCGGTGCTTTGCACCAATTGATCCGATAGCGTCTGGCCTTCGGCAAAATTCAAAGTATTTTCGTAAATTGCTCGGCCTGTAATGGCGCCTTCAATGCCACTTTTGGATACAGCGCACAGTGCTCGCACATCATTCAGATCCGTAATGCCGCCAGATGCGATGACTGGAATTGAAATTGCCTCTGCCAGACGCACCGTTGCCTCTACGTTCACGCCCTGCAACATGCCATCGCGGCTAATATCCGTATAAACAATGGCGCTCACACCATCGCCCTCAAACTGGCGCGCTAAATCAATGACGTTAACATCCGTGACGTTTGCCCAGCCATCCGTTGCCACCCAACCGTCTTTTGCATCGAGACCGACAATAATGTGACCCGCAAACTGTTTGCACATATCACGCACAAACTCAGGTTCTTTTACCGCCTTTGTTCCGATAATCAGCCACTGTACGCCGGCGGACAAATAGGCCTCGATAATTTCTGGGGTTCGAATACCGCCGCCAATTTGAATCGGCAAGGTCGGAAACTTTTTCGCGATTTCCTTTACTACGTCGCCATTCACCGGCTCGCCCGCAAACGCGCCATTGAGATCGACCAAATGCAAACGACGCGCGCCCTGCTCCACCCAGTGCGCAGCAACGGCAACAGGGTCTTCCGAAAACACCGTATCGTCTTCCATGCGACCTTGTCGCAGGCGTACGCATTTGCCGTCTTTTAAATCAATCGCGGGAATCAACAACATTGAATAAAACCTCAAACTATCAGGGCTGCCAGCGCAAAAAATTACCGAGCAGAGTCAAACCGTGTGGTGCACTTTTTTCCGGATGGAATTGCACCGCAAAAATATTCGAGCGGGTGGCGGCAGCGGCAAAACGCAAACCATAATCGCAACGCCCTGCAACCTGATTTTCAGGCAAGCCGGTTACGCAATAGCTATGTACAAAGTAGAAACGACTAAAATCATCAATGCCTTCCCACATTGGGTGCGACTCTTGTTGCACTTGGTTCCACCCCATGTGCGGAACCTTTAATCGCTCGCCAAGTTCGCCATAACGCTCACCGAAGTGCTGCACCTTGCCGGGGAAAAGCCCCAAACATTGCACGCCGTCATTTTCTTCACTGGATTCCATTAGCGCCTGCATGCCCACACAAATGCCGAGCAAGGGCTTACCGCTGGCCGCCACTTCGAAAATCGCCTGATCAAGACCACGCTGACGCAGCTCATGCATGCAATCACGAATAGCGCCAACACCCGGAAACACCACTCGGTCGGCAGCAATCGCCTCTTTGGGATCGGAGGTAACAACAATGCGCTGCCCATCCGCCACTTTTTCCAAAGCTTTCGCGGCGGAGTGCAAATTGCCCATGCCGTAATCGAGTACGGCAACGGTTTCACTCACAAAAAACCTCTCTTACTGGTGCGCCTTACTTTTCGGTAAGGGTGCCTTTAGTAGACGGTGTGATATCGCCCATGCGTGGATCCATCTCCACTGCCATGCGCAACGCGCGGCCAAATGCTTTAAACACTGTTTCCGCTTGGTGGTGCGCATTTTTACCGCGCAAGTTGTCGATGTGCACAGTCACTTTGGCGTGATTCACCAAACCTTGGAAAAATTCATAAAATAAATCGACGTCAAAATCGCCAATGCGATCTCGGGTGAAATTCACAAACATTTCCAAGCCTGGGCGGCCAGAAAGATCGATCACCACGCGCGATAACGCTTCGTCGAGCGGCACATAAGAGTTGCCGTAACGACGAACGCCTTTTTTGTCGCCCCACGCCTTGGCAAGTGCTTGCCCCAAGGTAATGCCGATGTCTTCCACCGTGTGGTGGGCATCAATGTGGAGGTCGCCATTGGCGTGAATGTCGATATCAATCAAGCCATGACGCGCCACTTGGTCGATCATGTGCTCAAGGAATGGTAAGCCGGTATCCAGTTTGCACTGGCCGGTGCCATCAAGATTGACGCTGACGCTAATTTGCGTCTCCAGCGTATCGCGTTTCACGCTGGCGCTGCGTTGGCTCATTCATAACCTCCACTGAGAAATTGGCATCGACCGAAAGGATTTTCCTGCAGGCCGACGACAGGGCGGCTATTATACGGGCCGCCCGCGTCGCGAACCAACCGCAGGAGGCCGCATGCCGCTCGAAATTCGACAGTTTTCGCTCGATAAGCCCGATTTAGATCAACTAGGGGCCGTTTTAAAGCAAGATTCCGACGTTCAGACCACCCTAGAGGGACCTCTAATCGCTGAAGAAACGCAGCTTTGGGTGGGAATATTCAACGCTCGGCCGGTAAGCGTGGCGTTACTGCAGCGACAAGGATCGGACTGGAGGGTAACGCAACTGGTCGTTCACCCTGCCACCCGAGGGCGCGGCGTGGCAGCTGAAACGTTACGGCTCGCCGCCAAGCATCAGTCATTTAGCTGGCCGGACGCGTTAAATACGCTAGCAGAACGTGCCGGCCTTTCAGGCCTAACAAGCCTTAAGCCTTAAGCACGTTCATTCGCAGACACAGGGTCGCACCTTTCCCGCGACCCTCGCTCTCTGCCCAAATTTCCGCCCCCGCCTGCTCCATCATCACTTTCGCCATCGGCAACGACAATCCAAAGCCTTCGACTTGATGATGCGAGCCCACCATAAAGAACGGCTCGAATATGGCAGCCAGGTTCTCTTGCGCTATACCTCGACCAGAATCCGTAATACGCACCACCGCCTTGGTACCGTCTTCTTCATACTGAACACTGGCAACAATGTCAGAATCTTCGCCGGAAAACTGAATCGCATTGTCCAGCACCAGCGACATCACCTCGGTTAATTCGCCATCATTTGCCTGCACACAAAGATCCGCGGGGATCGAGTTCACCAACCGAATATTGCGCGCCGCCATTTGCTCCTCGCGCTCAGGAGCACGCATGATGCGATCCAATTTCCACATCGGTGCGCTCTGCACTAACTCGGGTTTTTCTTTGCGGCTAGCAAGGTCAAAATAGCGCAACGACACAGACACCAAACGTTGCAGGCGATCTTGCCCCTTGTGCACCATTGAGACCGCCTCTTCCAGCTCAGGCGGCAATTTCCCGGCCTCCAGCATCTGCGCACTGGCTAGCCAATTTAACGGCGTGTTCAATTCATGGCTTAGGTAATCCAAGAACACTAATTTATCTTTATCCAAGCGCTGCACGTCATCAAAATGTCGCTGCAAGGTTTCATGATTTTTCTGCTCTAATTCATCTCGCTCGGCTTCCAGCAATTTAATGCGCTCGCCCAAAGCCAAGGAAAGGAAAACCGCTGCCCAGCCACTGCCAATATGCGGCGAATAATTACCCCAATTGGTGTGCGGCAATACGCCGGTATTGTCGAGGAAAAAGAAAAAACATCCGGCCAGAAACAACGACCATGCAGCCACATAAAATCGAGCGGCACGGTAGCCACGCAACCACGTGCCGAAGCCAATCCACGTTAGCGAGCAGGCTGTAATCAACACCACTAACGAACCAAGGTGGTATGACCAAGGCGCCGGAAGGATCCACACCGCAACGAAGCACGCAAGAAACCCGTAAAGCACTCTGCGCAAATATTTTTCATAGCGATAAAATTTTTCACGCAAACTCAAAAACGCTCGAGAGTACTGCACCAGCGCGATCATGCCGAAGATGGCAAAAATAGGATAGCCCTCGTTTAAACGAGGGCTATCCCTCCAGAAGTACTGCAGCCCTAGGCCGTTAATATTCACGAAGCACAAAATAAATGCCGCAAGAAACATGATGTACCAAAGGTAGGCGACGTCTCTGACCGAGAAATACAGCAGAAAGTTATAGATCAGCATTACTAAAAGGGCGCCGTAAAAAAGCCCAAAGATCAGCTGCTCTTGATAGGTACGTTCGATAAGCCCCTCGGCCGAGGACAGCTTTAATTCCAGCGTTAATGCACCCTTGCCAGATACCTTTAAATAGTATGTTTGCTCCCCTGACCGCTTTGTATTCAGAGGAAAGATAAACTCACGATGCTCCAAAATGCGCTGAGAGAACGGCAGCGCATCGCCCATTTCGGTAGGCACGTAAAGTTCGTCAGTCACAGGGGTGTACAGGGTCAAATGATCAACAATCGGATGGCGCTGGACGATGTACCAACGCTGACTGGCGATGGACGAAGCATCCACCGTGAACCGCAGCCAATACACAGAGCTTGAAAAGCCGAAGCTCGGGTTTGCGGTTTTGCTTGGCGCGAAGCGGCTACTAAAGCTGGTCGATACTTGCTCAATGGTGAGCTGACCCTCTGTATCCTCCAGCACTTCCACATTCTGCCCGAGGTTAATTTCCAGGTCAGTAGGAGAAGGTCGAACGGTGTCGGCAAACGCCAGACAGGGCAAGCACAATAATATCAGCGCCCAAACATGGAACTTTTGATTCACCCAAACCCCCTAACCAGCAACCCTTTTGCTGACGATATGTATCCAAGCAGAACGTTCAGGCATTGTGGCGCCTAGACGGAAAACGGTACACGATACTGATGCGCACTGCAGAGTGATAGCAGCCTTGCTATGCTCTGCGCCTGAGGAATGATTTTCCTCGGGCAACACCCCTATGATCAGCCGCACGCGGCTAGCACGCAAGGAGAGAGCAATGGCGAAAACGGTGAAAATACTAATGGCCATCATTTTCGGCCTGATACTGGTACTGGCCATCGCCGTGTTCGTGATTACACGCCTGATAGATCCGAATGACTTCAAACCCGAAATTTCCGCCGCGGCGCGCGATAACGCCAATCTAGACCTCACCATCAACGGCGACCTCGCGTGGACCTTCTGGCCGTCACTGGGCGTACAAATCGGGCACACTGAAGCGCGCATAGTGGACGACGAAGAATTATTTGCGGGCATCGATAGCGCTCATTTGGGTGTGGCGCTATGGCCTCTTTTAAGCGGCAAAGTTGAAATGGATGAAATTCGCATCCACGCACTCACACTCAATTTGATCGAAGGGCCGAACGGACCGAACTGGGAACGCATCGCTGCGTCAGACACGCCTGCAGAGGCAACGCCGGATGCGGCCACTGAGGCAGAAAGCAGTAGTATTGATATCCCTCTCTCCATTCCCTCAATTGTCGTTAGCGACGCTAACGTACGCTACCGCGTGCTAGCTGATGGCACCGACATTGTGATCGAGCACGCCAATATATCTGCGCAAAACGTTTCGCTAGACCAGCCATTCCCCGTACAGGCATCGCTGCGCTACCAAGACCAAAGCGATATTCGCATTGATACAAGCATCGACACAGTGCTTGCTATGAATCTCGATAAGAACATTTTCAAACTGTCGCCACTCACCGTTGATGCAGACATTGGCGGTGTAACCGTCACACCGTTATCCGTGCACACAAAAATGAACGTTGAGGCGGCGCTGGACGAAGACCGCGTTAGCGTGCGCGAATTATTATTAGAGGCAGCCGGCACACGCACCACCGGTGGCGTCGACATCAACCAGCTTTCCGGAAAAATGATTTTCGCTGGCGAACTAAAGACCGCGCCCTTTGATGCCAACGCCGCATTAAAAGCCATCGGTGAAGCGCCCATTGAAACAAGCGACCCCAGCGCATTAAAGAGCGTGAGTTTCGAAGCCAAACTTTCCGGCCCAGAAAACAGCATTATGCTGAACCCGCTAACCATAAAATTAGACAGCAGCACCATTCAAGGCTCTGCTGGCCTAGCAGATATCGACAGCGGAAAAATTGTGTTCAATTTATCGTTGGATAAACTTGTGGCCGACGGTTATATGCCGCCGGATGTTGAGGTTGCAGAAGAAAGCGCTGTTGCCAGCAACGCTACCACCGGAATTCTTCCGCCTTTATCAGACGAAGCGCTACTGCCACTGGAAGATTTACGCGCCCTGATCGTTGATGGAAAGCTACATATAGGCAGCGTTTCGTTGATGGACATTCATGCCAGCGAGATGGATTTCGTTGTCAAAGCAAACCAAGGGTTGATGCAACTCACTCAAGCACAGGGCAAAGCACTAGGCGGCACCTTCTCCGCCACCGCATCGCTCGACGCGCGCACCGATGTTCCGGTAATGACACTCTCCAAGAAAGTTACGCATGTACAAGTTCAACCCGTAGCCACCATGGCGTTAGAGGATGATCTTTTCACTGGCATTTTAGATATGGCACTGGACTTCTCTAGCAAAGGAAATAGTGAAAAAGCGCTTGTCGAAAATGCCAAAGGCACCACGACGTTTAAACTAGTCGATGGCACCGTGCGCGGCGCCAACCTGCACAATACGTTGGTCGGCGGCATTAACGACATGCTCGGCGCGTACAAACAGCTCGCAGCATTTATTCCAGGACAAGAATCTGGAAAACTGCCTTTAGAGTTGTCAGAGGATACGAAAATTATTGATCTGACTGGCGCCGCACATCTTGAAAAAGAAATCGCCTATATCGACAAGTTGGACGCCAAGCTAAATCGCGGCGCAGTGAATGGGGCTGGGCATTTAAATCTGCGCAGCGAAGAATTTGATTTTCAGCTGTCCATGCAATCGCCAGATATTAGCGAAAGTAAATATCTGAAAGACCAAGTCTGGCCTCTGCACTGCAAAGGCAACTTGGAAGGCAGTGCCGCAGATTGGTGTCGTCCAGACAAAGATGGATTTAAGAAAATCGGCAAGGACCTTGCCGCCAAGGCTGCCGCTGAAAAACTGAAAGAAAAATATGGCATTGAAAGCGATGGCGGCACGGCAGAAGAAGTTATTAAAGATGCGGCCAAGCAAAAAGCCAACGAAGAAGTGAAAAAGCAGCTCAACGACAAACTAAATAAGCTTTTCAAGTGACCGAGAGCTCTGCCGCCACAACGCTGACGCCACGACAATTTCAACGAGCCGTGCTTGCTTGGTATGACGAGCACGGCCGCAAGGATCTGCCGTGGCAAAAAAAAATCACTCCGTATCGCGTTTGGATTTCGGAAATCATGTTGCAACAAACGCAAGTGAGCACGGTGATTCCGTACTTCGAACGTTTTATGCAACGCTTTCCTGATGTCGCTACGCTGGCCGCCGCACCCTCCGATGAAGTCCTGCATCACTGGACGGGACTAGGCTACTACGCGCGCGCACGCAATCTACATAAAGCGTCAAAGCAAATCGTTAACGAGTTTGCTGGAAAATTTCCGAAAGACATTGAATCGCTAATATCACTGCCCGGCATCGGCCGCTCCACCGCGGGCGCCATCGCCAGCATCAGCATGCAGCTGCGCGCGCCCATTTTAGACGGCAATGTAAAAAGAGTGCTCAGCCGCTTCTATGCCATTGCCGGCTGGCCAGGCGAACGCGCCGTTGAGCAACAGCTTTGGCGCGTCGCAGAGGAGCTCACACCCGAAGATCGCCTGCGCGATTACACGCAAGTGATGATGGATCTTGGCGCAACCCTGTGCACCCGCAGCAAACCACGCTGCAGCGAATGCCCGCTCCAAAAACAATGCATCGCGCATCGCAACAGCACACAACACGAATACCCTGGACGCAAACCGAAAAAAACGATCCCCGTTAAATCCACGGTGATGTTGCTACTCGAAAACGCCGACGGCGCCATCTTGCTCGAACAAAGACCGCCATCGGGACTTTGGGGCGGGCTCTGGTGCCCGCCGCAAACGGACAGTCACGACGACATTGCGCAAACGCTTAAATCGCTCAACCTTAGCGGCGATAACATCGTCACGCTGACGCCGTTTCGCCACACCTTTAGCCATTTCCACTTAGACATCACACCGATACGTATTCGTGTCCGACCCAACGAGAGATCTGTCGCTGATGCGCCGCATCAACGCTGGATACTCGCCCACAGCCCCGGACGCCTCGGCCTCGCGGCGCCCGTTAAGAAGCTATTATCGCAACTGCAATAAGCTCATTAGCAAAACACTTTTCGCCATATCAGTCGGAGTTGTGTCATCGTCGCCCGCCCTTCTACAATAACTCTCATCACGTTAGGCGCTGAATCGCCCACGCCACCACCCCACATTGCAGGATTTCAGATGACCCGAATGGTTTTTTGCAGGAAGTATCAAAAAGAACTAGAAGGCCTAGAGCGAGCGCCATTCCCCGGCCCCAAGGGAGCCGCCATCTTTGAAGACGTGTCAAAACAGGCGTGGCAAGACTGGCTAAAACAACAGACCATGTTGATCAACGAAAAGCACCTCAACGTGATGGACCCCAATACCCGCCCCTACCTCGACGAACAGCGAGAGCTTTTTTTAAGTAATGAAGAATTCGACCGCGCGGAAGGCTACACCCCTGAATGAAGCTGCTTATCCCGCTACTCGTGTCTTGCGGCATCGCCACCTTGGCGTGGAGCCTCGCCAATGAATCGCCCCTGCTAGGCGCATTCTTAGGCGTCGTGGGCAGCATAATTGGTTGGTATCTAGGCAAACGCGTCTGGAACTGGATAGAAGAGTAAATTCCGCTGCATCCCCTCCTTGACCTTGACCAGACGAATCGCTTTAATAGCGCCCTCTTTTAGCCCGGATAGCTCAGTCGGTAGAGCAGAGGATTGAAAATCCTCGTGTCGGTGGTTCGATTCCGCCTCCGGGCACCATATCTCCAAAGCAAAAAAGCCCCGTTTACGGGGCTTTTTTGCTTTAGGCTAGCGATTTCATCGCACCCGCTTCAATCTGAACACCCGCGCAAAGCCCCATTATCATTATGTCGATCAGGAGCACGTCATGGCCCGAAGCTTCCCTAGCGCTCGTCACCGCAATCTTGTCTTCGCTTTCTTTATGTCCTGCTTAATGTCTTTAATGATGTCAGCAGTGATTACCCTAGTGAACACGGGCATGGATTCAGGATATCCGCTGCGCTGGCTAAGCGCCTTTGTTATTGCGTGGGCTGTCGCCTTTCCCCTAGTCTCCCTGATTGCACCCATCGCACATCGTTTAACAGCATGGACATTAAAACAAAGCGACGAAAATAAATAATTGAAACTTATTTTCAATACCATTCGCGCGGTAACGATTATCAATAAGAAGTGGATTTAATATTTATTGCGCCTCTCTGCAAATTTCTTTGCCATATCTACTGTAATTTTTTTAAAAAATAAATTTATCTAATCCCGCAAAAACAATATTTTTGGCGATATTTCGGGGAAAAACCGCGCATGCATCAAATGTTGAGCCATGCAATTTCATCTACTGTTTAAAATTTCCGGTTTACCGATTGATTACATTCGGCGCACAATAGCGCCGTGTCGCCCATGGCGATCGACCACTTCCAATAAAACGAAGTAGGCGTGAGGATCACATGCAACAGAATGAAACCTACAACGATCACGTTGTTCGACTGTTTCTTTTAGCCTCTGCTATATGGGGTGTTATAGGAATGTCCATCGGCGTGTATATCGCCGCCCAATTACAATGGCCCTCTCTGAATTTCGGCATTCCATGGCTTACCTTTAGTCGTTTGCGTCCCGACCATACTTTCGGCGTGATCTTCGCCTTCGGCGGCTCGGCATTAATGGGTACCTGTTATTACGTTGTGCAACGCACCGGCCACGCTAGACTTGCCTTTACAAAACTCGCCACGTTTACGTTCTGGGGCTGGCAGCTGATCTGCTTGTTATCGATGGTGACCATGCCCCTCGGCTTAACGCAGAGCAAAGAGTACGCCGAACCCGAGTGGTGGATCGATATCATCATTGCTGTGGTATGGGTCAGCTTCGGCATAGTTTTTTTTGCCACGCTTGCACGTCGACGGATACGACATATTTACGTCGCCAATTGGTATTACGGCGCATTGATTTTAGCTGTGGCACTGCTGCACATCGTCAACAATTTAGTTATTCCTGTTTCCTTTACTAAGTCGTACTCGGTGTATTCAGGCGCAGTGGATGCCATGGTGCAATGGTGGTACGGACACAATGCGGTGGCATTTTTCTTAACGGCCGGTTTCTTGGGCATGATGTATTACTTCGTGCCGCGCCAAGCGCAGCAGCCGTTATGGAGCTATCGTTTTTCCATCGTGAATTTTTGGGCGCTGATCTCTGTGTATATGTGGGCTGGCTCTCACCACTTACTATTTACCGCGCTACCCGATTGGGTGCAATCAGTGGGCATGGCCTTTTCCATATTGCTCCTTATCCCCAGCTGGGGCTCGGCAGCAAATGGCTTGCTCACTTTTAACGGCTCATGGGGTAAATTAAAAACCGATCCCGCCGCCAAATTTATGATTCTCTCGCTCGTGTTTTATGCCGCCTCAACGTTTGAAGGCTCGATGATGGCGATTAAATCAGTGAACTCATTATCCCATTACACTGACTGGACGATTGCGCATGTGCACTCTGGGTCTTTGGGTTGGGTCGCCATGATTACCATCGGTTCGCTTTATGCCATGGCGCCTCGCGCGCTAGGTCGGCCAATGCATTCCCACGCAGGCATGGAGTTACACTTCTGGCTGCATATGCTCGGCACCCTTTTCTATATCTGCGCGATGTGGGCGGCAGGCGTGACGGAAGGCTTAATGTGGCGCGAAACATTGCCTGATGGCTCACTGGCCCACCCGTTCTTGGATAGCTTGATTGCGATCAGACCTTATTACGTCGTTCGCTTTGTCGGCGGACTGTTTATCGTCAGCGGCATGGTCGTGATGGCATGGAACCTGTGGCACACCGCTGCAGCCGCGAGAGCACATTTAATCAAGGCCATTCCTGTGCCGATTCCCCAGCCGACGCCGGAACAAAATCCCGCGCCGCTAGCCGAAACAGAACGGTAGGAGCAGGTATGAAATTTCCAATTCGCTACGAACATTTTGAAGCCATTGAGAAACGCGCCTGGCTGTTAGGTGTGTTAACCGCGGTGATGATTTCCATCGGTGGTTTAGCTGAAATCACACCACTATTTATTGAAGCCAACAAAGTGCAGCCTTCTGAAGGATTAAAACCTTACTCGCCACTGCGATTAGCGGGCCGGGATGTATATGTGCGTGAAGGCTGCTATCTATGCCATTCGCAAATGATTCGCCATCAACGCTTTGAAACCCAGCGTTACGGCGAATTTTCTGCGGCATCGGATTCCGTTTACGACAGACCCTTTCAGTGGGGCAGCAAGCGTACCGGCCCTGATCTTGCCCGTGTCGGTGGAAAATACTCAGATGAATGGCAGCACCGACATTTAGAAAACCCACAGCAACTCGTGCCCGAATCAAACATGCCGCCTTACCCTTGGCTAACCAAGAAAAAAATTAGTGGCGCCGATATTCAGGCACGGATGCGCGTACTGCGCATACTCGGCGATCCGTACAGCGAGGCGGACATTGAATCGGCATTGGCTGCTGTGGACGGCAAAACGGAAATGGATGCGCTTGTGGCATACCTGCAAGGACTTGGCATCGACAACGTTCTACCGAAAGCCAAACAATGACAGACCTATGGGGTAACGCCATCGGCGTAATGATCGTACTCATAATGCTGACATTTATTGGCATTTGGGTTTGGGCGTGGCGCGCTCGACACAAAAAAGTTTTTGATAAGTTATCTGAATTGCCCATGGAAGATCCGAAAGAACCGTATGTGAATAGCGCTGGGCAACAACATCAAGACAACGAGGACAGTTGATCATGAGTACAGGCTGGTCATTGTGGGTTATGGGATTGGTGGTGCTAAATATTGGCATTACTTTGTTTTTATTTTTCTGGGGAACACGCGTTTCCATCCCGACTGAAAAAGATGGCACCAGTGGCCACATATGGGCACACGGTGTTCTGCGAGAAGGCGTGCGCAAAGTGCCAGTGTGGTGGTACGTACCCTCTGTTTGCGTATTTATTATTAGTATCACGTATTTGGTGCTCTATCCTGGCTTTGGCAACAACCCGGGCACACTCGGCTGGACGTCACAGGGAGAACTCGAGCGAGACATTGCCGTCAACGACGCATTACTGGATCCAATAATGCAACGCGCAGAGACACAGAGCTTTAAATCGCTGTCACAAGATCCGCAAGCGCTGCACATTGGCCACCGTCTTTTTCAAGATAACTGCGCGGCCTGCCACGGTCGTGACGGCTTAGGCAATAAAGTTATCGGGGCACCCAATTTACTGGATGGCGCATCATTGTTCGGCGGCAGCGCCGAAGATATTGTGAAAAGCATTCGCGACGGCCGCAACGGCGTGATGCCCGGCTGGGAGGCATTAGGCTACGGAAAAGTAAAAAATTTAGCGCACTATATACGTCGCCTTTCCGGTGAATCCGCGGACGGCCCGTCTGCAAACGCAGGAGAAAATTACTTCGGCACCTGCGCGGCATGTCACGGTGCCGACGCTAAAGGAAATAAGGCATTGGGTGCGCCCAACCTCACCGATAACGCTTCACTTTACGGTAATAGCATCGAAGAACTCATGACCACCATCGACAAAGGCCGGCAAGGCTATATGCCTGCATGGAAGGATCGTCTGTCCAATGCCGAAATTCGTGTAATTACCGCGTGGATACTTGGCAATGAAACCGCGAGCGCAGGCAAATAATACTGACGACCTGACACGCTGGTATCAGGTGCCGCTTCTGTGGATGTGCATAGGCTTATTCTTGCTAATCCTCGCCGGATGCGTGCACCTGATTGTAGTCAGTCTCGAAATCGATAATGCCTACCCCGCCAACACCAAACCAAATGGCACGTTAGTGTTTGGCATACCGCTTACTCGCGACGACACCAGCACCAACGCTTCACAGAATTCTGAAAGCTCAGAACAGGAACATGCGGCGGGAGCTGGTTCCGCCGATACACACCCCGCCAACGCACACTGATGTCCACGCAAATTTGTTTTCATTGCGGCGCGCCAGTGCCGAAAGAATCTGAACACATCAGCATAGCCATCAATGGATCAGCGCAACCCATGTGCTGCATAAGCTGCCGTGAATCTGCCAGGTGGATTCATGATATGGGTCTGTCGGATTTCTATCAACTTCGCGCTCACCAACACGCGAATACCGAAGGTGTTATTCAAACCGACCATAAAGTGTGGCAACGACCTGAGCTACAGCGCCATGTTTTACGAAAAATCGACGGCACCAAAAATGAAGTACAGCTATTGATCGACGGCGTGCGCTGCAACGGCTGCGTCCTGTTTCTAGAGCGCGTCATTTTGCAATCCAGCGGCGTAAAAGAAATTCATATCAACGCGCTAACTCGCCGAGCGCGAGTAGTATTTGACGAAGCCCATATTTCGCTCACCGATTTACTCGTTGTTTTTTCCAAAGCAGGTTACAACCCGCGTCCTCTTGATAGCGCCTCACTTAATGATTCGCGCAAAGACGAATCCCGCGATCTTCTTAAGCGCTTACTTGTCGCCGGCTTCGGCATGATGCAGGCGATGATGTTTGCGCTGGTGATTTACCTCGGCCCTAGCGACGAAATCAACGGCCCGACCCTCGACTTTTTCCGCTGGCTAGGATTCTTGGTGACCTCTCCAGTTGTGCTTTATTCCGCGCAGCCTTTTTTTAAAGGGGCATTACGAGGGTTGCGCGGTCGCGAGCTCAATATGGACGTGCCCATAAGCATCGCGGTGGCACTGATTTATGGCGCAAGCCTTTTCCAAGCAACGCAAGGTGGCGCTGAAGTCTATTTTGACTCTGTCAGTATGCTGGTGTTCTTCTTATTAACCGGCCGCTATTTAGAAATGCGCGTACGTCACCGCGCCATGGACAGCACCGATGCATTAGCCCGACTAACGCCCGCGTGGGCAGAAAGACGGGATAAAAACGGCGACTACGAAAAAGTAAGCGTGCATGAACTGCAACGCGACGACATCGTAAGAGTGCCAGAAGGCGGGCATGTCCCAGCAGACGGATTGCTCATTAGCCAAGCAGCGCAATTGGATGAAGCGTTACTGTCCGGCGAAGCCGCAACACAACATAAACAACGTGGCGATGCGCTGATTGCGGGCAGCGTTGTACTGCGTTCGCCCATAGAGTTTTGCGTGACGCATAGCGGCGCGGATACATTTCTTGCCACGTTAGCTAGTCTTGCTACGCGGGCGCAAGCGATGCGCCCGCGCCTTGCCCAAGCGGGACAGGTTGCCGCCACGCGATTTGTTATTCGCGTCTTGAGTTTAACCGTTATCACCGCCGTTACTTGGCTGCTAATTCAACCTGACCGTGCATTAGAAGCGACCTTAGCGGTACTTGTTGTGTCGTGCCCCTGTGCATTTGCATTGGCGGTGCCAGCTGCCATCACGCGTACCATTTCCGTGCTAGCGCCGCGCGGCGTGCTGATTGTGCAGCCTGATGCCATTGAAGCATTAGCCACCTTTGATCGTGCTGTCTTTGATAAAACCGGCACGCTTACCCTGCCGAGCATGTCGATAGAACACACACACGAAGGTGTTTCTAATGACGAAGCGCTGCAGTTCGCCGCCAGCCTTGCGCAAGCCAGCAGCCACCCACTTTCCAAAGCCCTTATAGAAACCAACACCAAGCCGTTGCACCATACCGACAGTATCGGCGTCGAAGTGGGTAACGGCATTCACGGCTTTATTAATGGCGATTTTTTTAAATTAGGTCGCGCAGAATTCGCACTAGATATTTCAAGTGGCGGCATTAAAGATGAGGCGATTATTGAAGACACTGTACTTAGCCGCAATGGAAAGCTAATTGCGACGTTCAGAACAAATGAAGCACTGCGTTACGACGCCATCGACGCTGTTGCCGCGCTGCAAAAACAAAATATACAGTGCAATATTCTAAGCGGTGATAGCGATGCACGCGTGAAGCGCATAGCAGATATGCTCAACATTACCGCGTGGAGCGGCCGCCAACGCCCCGCCGACAAACTCGCACGCATTACCGCCATGCAAGAAGACGAGCATCGTGTGCTGGTGGTGGGCGATGGCAGCAATGATGCCCCTGTGTTAGCCGGCGCAGACATTTCCGTTGCATTAGCGTCCGGCACCGAACTGGCCCAAGCACAAGCGGACATTGTGTTATGCGGCGGGCAACTAACAGGCTTGGTTGACGCGCGTCGCACGGCACTTCAAGCGATGCGCATACTGAAACAAAATCAACGTTGGGCGCTGTGCTACAACTTGCTCGCCATGCCATTGGCAGCGCTAGGCTTTGTGCCGCCGTGGCTTGCAGCAATCGGCATGTCGACCAGCTCGTTAATTGTTATTCTCAATGCCATGCGCATCGGGCGCCAGTATTCGAGCAAGGCCGCACAACCGAGTTCCGTGCCGTTATGAATATCTTAATTATTATGATTCCGCTTTCACTGCTGATTTTAATTGGCGCTATCGCCGCATTTTTTTGGGCGGTGAATAACGATCAGTTCGATGACATGGATAGTCCGAGCATGCTGCCTATGACGGATAAAAATCCCGGCAATGAAAATGTGGACACTAGCACTGATGTTGACGCCGACAAGGAAGAAAAAAAAGGCGAAGAGGAAGAAGCTGATTTACCTGAAGAGTGAGTGTGCCAAAGACACACTCACCCATGACGAGCAAGAGAAATTAAACAGGCACACACTCTTTCAAGAATGCCAGCTGATCTTTCAATGAACTGGCGCGCGCCTCACCTTGATAAATATCAAAGTGTCCAAACGGATAACGCTTAACCCTTGCATCGGTCATTTTCGCCGCCGCCTTTTCTGCGGAGCTGACCGGCGCAACCGTATCTGTTTCGCAAATCAAAATCAGCGCTGGACAAGTAACTTTACTGGCGAATGTAATCGGTCTAAACAGACCTAGTGTGGCAGCAATGCGCGCAGCGACGAGATTCGGCGCACCTTCCGGCAACAACACGGTATAGCCGTCGTAGCAATCGTGCGCGCTCATCGCCGCAACTTCGCCAACACGACCTGCAGACGCAATATAATGTGGCGACATGCCAACACTGGCACGCAACATATCCAAGACGCCATGGGCCGTGAGCTTTAATCCGTGCATGATGCCCGCGTAGCCAAGAGCAGATCGCACCGATGCCGCGCCATCCATCATTGGACATTGCGCAATAATACCCTGCACGTTGCCATCACGCGCTGCGGCTACGGTGACCAACCCACCACCAAACGAGGTGCCCCATAGCACGATTTTTTTTGCGTTGATTCCCGGCAATCCGCGCACAAAGTTCGTCGCCGCCAGCCAGTCTTCTACTTCTCTGCTCGGCACCAATAGTTGTCTTGGTTCGCCGCCACTTGCGCCGAAGTGGCGATAGTCAAAAATAAAGGCGGCGTACCCTGCCGCCACAAACGCTTCAGCAAACGGCGCCAGCCCAGCATCCCGAGTTGCGGCAAAACCATGCCCCATCACCACACAAGGCACATCGCTGGCTGCGTTATCAGGACGGTATAAATAGCCCCGACATTCAACGCCGTGACTATCAAAAGCTAGATCTTCGCGTTCAGACATAAAACTCTCCGCTGAGAATATTAATGACAATTTGTTTTGAAATAATCCCGAGCCACAAGAAAAGCTGGCTGTTCAATGCTCAGCCAATACACCTTGCAAAAAAGACCATTGTGCAGGCTCCGTCCCTAAAACAAGAAAATAGGGATTGAGGATATTCTCTTTTCCGTATTTCAATGTTTCGAATTTTAAGTTCGTCACCACACCACCAGCCGCCGTCACAACTGCATGTGCCGCCGCGGTATCCCACTCCGACGTAGGCGCTAAACGCGGATAAATATCCGCTTTCCCTTCAGCGATCAAACACAGCTTTAACGACGAGCCCATATTCGTTAGCTCAACTGCACCGAATGCGTCCTTAATTGCCGCTTCAATACCTTCAAGCTTATCCGCGCCGTGACTGCGACTAGCCACCATAATTGCTGGGCTACTGACTTTGCGCACATGAATATTTTTTTCCACAGCTCCCTCACGGCGAAATGCGCCCTCACCCTGGGCGCCCAAGTAGGTCACGCCCGATACCGGCACATATACCACGCCTAAGATCGGCTCGCCGTTTTCCATAAGTGCTATATTGACGGTGAACTCACCGCTGCGTTTAATAAATTCTTTAGTGCCGTCTAGGGGATCAACAAGCCAATATTTCTTCCACTCTTTTCGCATTTCCCATGTGATGCCTTCTGACTCTTCAGAGTGAATCGGAATATCCGGGGTCAGCGCTTTCAATCCAGCAACAATAATCTTATGCGCGGCAAGATCCGCGGCAGTAATCGGCGAATTATCCTGTTTCGTTTCAACATTAAAATCGTCACGGTTGTAGACGTTCAAAATGGCTTCGCCTGCCCGTTTCGACAACTCCGCCACGTCATTCATTAGCTGCTTCATACTTTTCCTTTCCGACGTTTCGCCAACAACTCACGCACCATATACAATGCGGCAATCACACGCGCTTCAGTCATATCTTCACGAGCAACGAGCTCGTCCAGCGCTGACAACTTCCACGTTAAAACTTCTAGCGGCTCAGGCTCATCGCCCGGCAAACGCTCTGCGAATAAATCCTCCGCCAACACCACTTTAATTTGATGGCCCATATAGCCAGGCGACAGAGTGAGATTTTTCAGCAATGTTAGCGAATTGGCACCGTACCCCGCCTCTTCTTTTAATTCTCTATTGGCTGCTTCTTGCCAATCCTCGCCGTGTTCATAGCCACCTTTGGGCAGCGTAAGCTGGTAATTTTCCAATCCGGCCCCATATTCACGAATAAGCACAACGGTGTCGTCGTCGAGCATGGGCACACACATGACAGCCGCTAGTGGCGGCGTGCGCAAACGCTCATAGGTGCGTTCAACGCCATTGCTAAAGCGCAGGTGCAACTCTTCAATACCAAAAAGTTTGCTGCGCGCAACCAGCTTCGTGTCGAGAATTTCCGGCTTCTGCTCCATAATTACCCTTGTATAGATTCTTTCAGCGCCACACAGACAGGCACCACTCACGCTGAGAAGCATAACGCATTACGGAGTCCCATGATTTATTGGCAAGACATCGACACAGTACTGCTCGACATGGACGGCACCCTGCTCGACCTCGCCTACGATAATTGGTTTTGGTTACAGCATGTGCCGCAGGAATACGCGAAAGCGAACAACCTGTCGCCGGACGCCTCGCTGCAGATTATTGCTGAATGGATTGCCCGTCATCACGGCACCCTCAATTGGTACTGTTTGGATTTTTGGTCCGACGAACTCAAACTCAACATCGCGCAAATGAAGCGGCATACCGGCGATCGCATCGCGCTGCGCCCCGGCGCACTGGAATTCCTTAACGCCGTTAAAGCAAGTGGCCGCAAAGTGGTCATGGCCACCAATGCCCACCGCGACGCCTTGGATGTGAAACTTGAGCGCACCAATATTAGCCAGTATTTCGACGAGCTAGTGTCGAGTCACGATTACGGCTCGGCAAAAGAGTCCCAGGATTTCTGGCGACAACTTCAGCAGCAACATCCCTTTACGCCAAGCAGCGCATTATTCGTCGATGACTCGCTTGCCGTGCTGCACTCCGCCAGCGAATACGGCATAGGCCATCTCGCCAGCATTTTGCATCCGGATTCTAGCCAGCCAAAACGGCCGCACACAGATCCATACCCCGGTATTGATCAATGGCTAGACGTACTGCCGACGTGAATCACTTCGCAGGGCTTTGCTTATGAATGACGTGCGCATCGACAAATGGCTATGGGCCGCGCGGTTTTATAAAACCCGATCGCTGGCCCGAGA
Organism: Alcanivoracaceae bacterium; assembly: GCA_029213045.1. Classification (GTDB taxonomy): domain Bacteria; phylum Pseudomonadota; class Gammaproteobacteria; order Pseudomonadales; family Alcanivoracaceae; genus JARGPN01. The sequence continues at coordinate 51,302 of JARGPN010000001.1, read as the reverse complement.
AATGGTGGATGGCGGCAAAGTGCATATTGATGGACAGCGAGTAAAGCCAAGCAAAGCCGTGCGTATTGGGCAAATGCTGCAGGTGCGCCAAGGCCATGATCTGCGCGATATTCAGGTGCTCGCGTTATCGGAAAAGCGCGGCAACGCCGAGCAGGCCGCCTTGCTTTATACGGAAACCGAGCAGAGTATTGCGCGCCGCGAAACGCTGAGTGCCGAGCGACGCGCTGCGGCGATCACTGACCCCAGCCCAGATCACCGCCCCAACAAAAAAGAGCGACGCGATATGCGCCGCTTTCGTGACCATCAAACATAAATTTGCGGAGATGCCATGAGCAACGCCGACAGCAAACAACGGTTCCTCTTCCCCGATAGCGACGTTCGTGGCGAAGTGTTGCGCTTGGAAACCAGCCTCGCCCCCATCCTCCAAGCCCGTGAATATCCGTTAAGCGTTCAGGGACTCCTTTCCGAGGCAATGGCAGCCGTGGTGCTGATGGCCAGCACATTGAAGTTTGACGGACGTCTGACGCTACAAGCGCAAGGCCCAGGCCCCGTCACCCTGATGCTCGCCGAAGCTACCCACGAAGGCGAAATTCGCGGGCTGGCGCGCTTCGACGAGAAAACTCACTTCGAGGGGGCACAGCCAAGCATGGAAGAATTACTTGGCGAAGGTGCGTTAATGGCGATCACCATTCGTCCCACGCACGGCAACCAGTACCAAGGCGTCGTACCGCTAGACGCCCCCACGCTGGCCGCCTGTTTAGAACACTATTTTGCTCAGTCAGAGCAGCTCACCACCCGCATTTGGCTTGCTGCGGGCAATGGTCGCGCCGCAGGCTTGCTACTTCAGCGCCTGCCGGATCGCATTGCTGATCGAGAACACAACGACGACGCTTGGCAAAACATTGAAGCCCTCGCCGGCACCCTTACCATGGAAGAGCTGCTCGACCTGCCCGCAGAAACAGTGCTGCATCGCCTATTTCACGAAACGCCTCCGCAGCTGCCGGATGCCCAATCGCTCCACTTCGGCTGCACTTGCTCGCGAGAAAAAGTGCGCCACACCCTGCTTTCCCTTGGCACAGGGGAGCTGCAAGCCATCCTTGATGAAATGGGCCATGCCGAAATTAGCTGCGACTTTTGCGGACAAAGCGAAGCCTTTGACGCCGTTGATCTGGCGCAGATGATTCGCGAATCCGCGCAGAACTGAGCACTCACAAACCCCCGATGGGCTGCTCTATTTGAGCCCACCGCCTCCTTACGCTGCCCGCTTTGCCATAACGCCAAAAACTGTGTGACTGACCGGCCAGTTCCTGCGTCGCCATCGCTGTACCTTTCTGGCATAATCGCGCGCCATTATTGACCGTTGGGTGACCGCCCGGCGGGCCGGCCCTGTCAGCGCTATCTGGCACGGGGCCAGCAAATGTCTCTGGACAGAAAACGACGCCCGCAAACCCTTGTCGTGGCATCGTTCGACAGAAAGGGGCGAACCCAATTTGCAAACCGTCCGGCCACAAGCCCAGGAAAGGAAAGATGACGACGCCCACCGCCTATAACGATTTAAGCCCTGCACAGCTTGTTGAGCTGGCAATTCAACGCAACGAAGGTCAGCTGGCCGCCAATGGCGCGCTAGTTTGCGATACCGGCCACCGCACAGGTCGTTCGCCGATGGACCGCTTTATCGTTGACGAGCCGTCCACCAGCGAGCACATCCACTGGGGCCCGATCAACCGCGCATTCGATGCAGAAAAATTTGATGCGTTATGGGATCGCGTTGAAGCGTTCGTTGCTGAAGACGACACCTTCGTATCACACCTGCACGTTGGCGCTGACGCCGACCACTACATCGCCGTGAAAGTGACCGCACAAACTGCGTGGCACAATTTGTTCGCCAACACTTTATTTATCCGTCCGGAAAAATTTAATCCGCGCGGCAAAGAAGAATGGCAGATTTTGCACGCAGCAAACTTTGAGTGTGATCCAGCACGCGACGGCACTAACTCTGAAGGCTGCGTTATTTTCCAATTCGCCAAACGCAAAGTGTTAATCGCTGGCATGCGTTACGCCGGTGAAATGAAAAAGGCGATGTTCGCGGTACAAAACTTCCTACTTCCTGAAAAAGACGTATTGCCAATGCATTGCTCGGCCAACGTTGGTGAAGACGGCGACGTTGCATTGTTCTTCGGTTTATCTGGCACAGGCAAAACCACTTTGTCCGCTGATCCAAAACGCTATTTGATTGGCGATGACGAGCACGGCTGGGGCAAAGGCGTTGTTTTCAATATTGAAGGCGGCTGCTACGCGAAGTGCATCGACCTGTCACAGAAAAACGAACCTGTGATTTGGGACGCGATTAAATTCGGCGCGGTATTAGAAAACGTTGTAATTGATACTGAAACACGTATTCCCGATTACACCGATGTGTCTAAAACGCAAAACACCCGCGCCGCTTACCCGCTAGAAAATGTCGACAAGCGCGTTATCGAAAACCGTGCCGGCGAACCAAAGCACGTTATCTTCCTAACCTGCGACTTAACCGGCGTATTGCCTCCGGTGTCTAAATTGTCACGGGAAGCAGCGGCGTATCACTTTTTGTCAGGCTACACCGCATTGGTTGGCTCAACGGAAATGGGCGCAGGCGCAGGCATTAAGAGCACTTTCTCTACGTGCTTCGGCGCACCGTTTTTCCCACGTCGCGCGGGCGAATATGCAGAACTGCTTATCAAACGCGTTGCGGAATTCGACTCTCACGTTTACTTGGTCAACACTGGCTGGACCGGCGGCCCTTACGGCGAAGGCGAGCGTTTCAGCATTCCGACTACTCGCGGCGTGATCGACGCAATCTTGTCCGGCGAGCTAGATAACGCTGAAACAGAACACCTCGATATCATTAATCTAGACGTGCCAAAATCCGTTCCAGGCGTTGACGCTTCATTGCTTAACCCTAAAGCCACATGGAAAGATGGCGCTGCCTATGACGCGAAAGCGAAAGACTTAGCCGCACAGTTCACACAGAACTTTGCTGATAAGTACGCCGACGTTTCAGAGGACATTCGCAACGCAGGGCCCAAGGCCTAACCGCTGCGAACGCGAAGAAAATAAAAAAGGCCGCCTAATTAGGCGGCCTTTTTTATTGTTCCTGTTCACGCTTTAACAACAACAGACTTTCACTTACGGCGCGGCCGGCGCCGCCTTCGAGCTCTCAATCAGCACCGCTAGTGCTCTAAGCATTTGCTTGCCTTGGTAACGCACAATATAGGGCATGGCAGATTGCGACGCCTGCACAACAGTGCCGCGAATAAATTGCCATTTAGATTGCTGACGGCGCAACTGCTGCTTGGTTAAATCGTCTTTCGCTTCGTTAATCGCTTTTGTAAACAGCCCATCAATATCAGCAGCAAGCGTCACCAAACGCAGATCTCCGTCGTTCATGCTCATTGCCATGCTGCCAAAAGGATTCGACGTCAGTGATACATAGCCCGCCACCGCACTGGAAATTTTTAAATACAATCGCTGGATATCTGAGAGCTTGTCATCAGCCAGCTCAGGCGTTGCTGTCAGCATGGCTTGCAGGGCATCAAAATGGATACGCTGAGAGGCATCAGCATTTAAGTCGTAGCCTTCAAATAGACCTGGATAGCCGCTTTCTCCCAACAGCAGCCCTGATAAACTCTTCCACTCTTGCTCCGCCGTTGCCCGCTTCTCTTCTGGCAGTGCTGAAATCCATTGCTCCATATCGGCGCTGATTGAATCAAAGGTATCCTGAGCTTCTTGTAAGTACTCGCCGTTTTCTGGGTTGTAACTGATCATGCCGAGATCGCCGGACAGCATGTTGTACTGGCCAAACATCAGCACCATGTCGCTTTGCTCAAACGCCCACAGCGGCTTCATCAGCAATAATCCCATTGCCATGAATACCCACCCGTACTTTTTCCAGCCCGCTCTTTCGCTCAACCTTCCGCCCAACATTGCTTTACCTGCATAGCCAAATTTTTGTTTATATGTCGCGCGCACTCACCGTGACGCTAGCCTGACAAGAGTGATACCTCCTTTTACTACTTTTTTCCAGTCAATCCGCAAAATCCCTCATTGGATCGCCTTATATTTGCCCCGAAAAAACGGGATATTGTAGACAATGTTCGCGACGTCCTACATCTGTCGGGGAAAAGCTGGACTTGCTCAGTTTTGTCGATAGACTGCGCGCTTCTCGCAGTTCCCTGGGAATTCCCGATGAGCAAACCCAAAATTCTTGTGGTGGGTGGTGGCGCCGGCGGACTACCTCTCGTGACGTTACTTGGCCGCAAACTTGGCCGAGAAAATGCCGCGGATATCACGCTGGTCGATAACAACACCTTCCACGTCTGGAAGCCACGCTTCCACGAAGTTGCCACAGGCGCCATCGACGCCGACTTAGACGCAGTAGATTACCGCGCGCACGCACGCCTGAATCACTATCGCTTTGAATTAGGCTGCATGATGCACGTCGACACCAAAGCGAAAAAGGTGATCTTGGCGACATTGCTCGGGCCAGAAGGCCGCGAAATTCTGCCGCAGCGAGAACTCGACTACGATTATTTAGTGCTTGCCATTGGCAGCCAAAGTAACGACTTCGGCACGCCAGGTGTGCGCGAGCACTGTTTGTTTATGGATAGCCGTCAGCAAGCAGACCGCTTCCGCGAACGTTTCTTAAACGCGTGCATGCAAGCTAATTACTCCAGCACACCGCTTTCGATTGCCATTGTCGGCGGCGGCGCTACAGGCGTTGAACTCGCGGCGGAAATTCACCACGCAGTCTCAATGCTGAAACTTTACGGGCACGAGCACTTAGATCGCTCGACCTTAGACGTTCAGATCATTGAAGCAGCGCCACGTATTCTGCCAGTGCTAAGTGAACGAGTTTCTGCCGCTGCCACTGAACGACTCGAAGGCCTTGGCGTAAAAGTACGCACCAACGTCATGGTTGAGCGCGCGGAAAGCGGCGTTTTCGTTACTAAGAATGACGGCGACATTAAAGCCGACTTATTAGTGTGGGCGGCAGGCGTTAAAGCGAATGAGCAACTCGCTCACATTGATGGCTTAACCGCCAATCGCATTAACCAAATTGAAGTGGAAACTAATCTGCGCGCCAAAGGCCAAGACAACGTGTTTGTCATTGGTGACTGCGCCGCCTGCCAACTTCCGAACATGGAACGCCCTGTGCCGCCTCGAGCACAATCAGCTCAACAAATGGCGCAGCACCTTTCCAAAGAATTAACTCGCCTAGTGACATTTAATCGCGAACCGCGTCCATTTGTTTACAAAGATCACGGTTCGCTTGTATCACTAAGCAATTATTCTTCTGTGGGTATGTTGATGGGCAATTTGCGCGGCGGCAATTTCTTTGTTGAAGGATGGCTGGCGCGCTTGATGTATATCGGCCTTTACCGAATGCACCAGGCTGTGCTGTACGGCTGGCCCAAAACATTATTGTTGTTAATCGCCGGAAAATTCAGCCGCATGGTTAGGCCGCGCTTAAAATTACACTAAGCGTTTGCGCAACTTTGCGTAACTTTGCGCAACATAGAAGCACCATAAAAAAGCACGCCTCGGCGTGCTTTTTTATGGTCAAGAATTTTGTCGGTTGATGCAGGGAGTTTACTTTAACGGCGAATGCATTCGAGTGGATCGCCTCGCTTTCAGGCAAGCTCCCACAGAAAAAATCCTCTGATCTTTGTGGGAGCTTGCCTGCAAGCGATTCGGCCTAGAAGAAAAGTTTACTTGCCTACAAATGAAAAAATCGCTAACGCACTCTTACCGAAAGTGCTTCAGGACTAATATAACGTGCAGCAACCGGCAGACGAATTTCCACTTCTAACCCGCCGCCTTCATGATTACTTAACTTCATGGCACCGTGATGCATATCGACAATACGGCTCACTATAGCGAGGCCTAACCCAGACCCACTTGTGGTGCGCGCAACTTCACCACGGGAAAATGGCGCGAGCAACATCGGAATATCTTTTTCATTTACACCAGGACCATGATCGCGAACGCGTAACACGACATCACTGCCATCAACAAGCGTATGAATTTCGACTGGCGGCGAACCATATTTCAACGCGTTGGTAATAAGATTGGTGATGAGTCGCTTCATCGTTAAACGCTTCAGCATTAAACGAGGCACATCTTTAATCACTGCATGGATATTGTCTCGCTCAAAACGATGTAGTACTTCTTCGAGCAAGATATTGATGCTTTCTGGATCTGGATCCTCGTCTGAACCATCGCGAATAAACGCAATAAATTGCTCGAGGATTTCGTCCATGTCTTCGACGTCGCCGATAATACCGTCACGCATTTCTGCATCTTTTAAAAACTCGGCAGACAAACGCAATCGCGTCAGTGGCGTGCGTAAGTCATGGGAAACACCAGCCAACAACAAGGCGCGGTCTTGCTGCGCTTGCAGCAACGCCAATGCCATATCGTTAAACGCACGACTTACCGCATTCACTTCTTCTGGCCCGGCACGCACATCTAACGCGGTCACCGGCTCTCCGCGGCCAATAGTCGCGGCCAATTTCTCTAGCTGTTTCAACGGACGACTTAACCCACGCGCAATCAACAGGCCTGCAATCAACGCTAAGATTGGCGCGGTAACACCCCAACTTAATAAAACGTATCGATCGTAATCACGGAAAAAATTCATTGGCACGCGTAGCCAGCGACCGTTAAACGATTCCGCCGTTACCCACAAAATAGGTTTGCGGTCATCTTCGAGCAGCACGGTAACGGGTTCGCCAAGTCGGTCCTGCACTTCTTCTTGGAAGCGATCGACTACGGAGCGAGATAAAAAAGACGTTTCGTGTGGCACACCGGCATATCTATTCACCACGGTAATGCCAGTCGCTTTTCCGATGCGTTGCGCCGTCGCGGAATCGGTGCCTCCGTCTAACGCTAACTCAACATTGAGAACCGTGAGCTCCGCATATTCGCGGATACCGGGGAGGTAGGCGTTGCGCGCAAAAAACCACAACGCTAACGCCTGACTTAAACCGACGACCAGCCCCACCACCAACGCAGCGCGGCCAAGAGCGGTTCTGGGTGGCAAACGCCAACGCATTAGACAGTCAGTCCGGAACGAAAACGTAACCCACACCCCATACGGTTTGCAGGTAACGTGGGTGTGAGGGATCTTCTTCTAACAGGCGACGCAAACGCGATACCTGCACATCAATCGAGCGCTCCATGGCTGACCACTCACGTCCTCGGGCCAAATTCATCAGCTTGTCTCGGGTGAGCGGCTCACGCATGTTTTGGACGAGCGCTTTAAGCACGGCAAATTCGCCCGTGGTAAGACTCACTTCTTCGCCATTACGGGTCAAACTCCGCGTGGCGAGATCTAACGACCAAGGCCCAAAAGAGACCATCTCTTGCTCTTTACTCGGCGCGCCAGGCAAGTCACGTACTCGACGCCGCAGCACGGCACGAATACGGGCATCCAATTCTTGCGGATTAAAGGGCTTCGGCAAGTAATCATCGGCGCCGGCCTGCAAGCCTTCGATACGCTCGTTATCGTCGCCTTTCGCCGTAAGCATAATAATCGGCAAGTCACTGCCCTGTTGACGCAGACGCCGGCAAATAGACAGACCGTCCTCACCGGGAAGCATCAGGTCTAATACAAGCAGAGAGAACAGCTCGCGACCTAGGGCGCGATCCATTTGCTCGGCATCACCCACCGCCCTAACGTAAAACCCCTGTTCCTCAAGAAACCGCTGTAACAACCCGCGCAAACGCGCGTCATCATCCACTACCAGTATCTTGTCGAGCGACTTTTCCTCTGCCGACATCCTTCCCTCACCTTTCAACCTAACTCACAATCTGTGTAAATAGCACAGCAACGCAAAGCGTACAGAGTACACCATAAAAATTGTCGCGCGCGTTCAGCCCCCACGGGATGGCTATCCTTATAGCTCTTGGCTTCACTTGCCGCTGGTTCCGGCAGTTTCCGCAGACTCCAGCAGCTTTGCAACGCCTGATTTTACTGAGCGATCAGACCGGCCGGGCGCAAACTCGTTCCCAAATAAGGGGCGACTGAGTAGTCCGGTCACAAACTGACACTCCCTGACACCTTTTGCCAAGATTCAACAGGTTACCGGAGGCCCACGCGCTGTTATGATCCCCCTAGAAAAGAGCCGCTACAGCGGTCAGCACTCGGAGAGCTTTATGGCAAAGATTTTAGTGGTAGACGATTCGCCTACCCAATTAACCAATTTAGTCAAAATTGTTCAGAACCATGGGCATACCACCGTTACCGCAACTAATGGCCTAGAAGGGTATGAAGTTGCGAAACAAGAAAAACCAGATTTGATTTTGATGGACGTCGTGATGCCGGAACTCAATGGCTTTCAGGCAACCCGCAAGATCACCAGAGACACTGAAACCCAGCACATTCCGGTTATTTTGGTCACCACCAAAGACCAGCACACAGACAAAGTGTGGGGCGAGCGCCAAGGCGCAGCTGGCTATTTGATCAAGCCTCCTCAAGAATCTGAGCTGATTAGCAAAATCAATGAACTGCTTGGCTAGTTGGCTTAACTGATGATCCCGCTAGCGGACAGCGGCTGGGGTCTACAGCGAATTGTCTAATACGTCAATCTATAAACGGCGGGCATCATTTCCTATGATGCCCGCCGTTTTGTTTTATTCTGAAGTGAGAACTCATGCGCCCTATTGAAGAAATTATTGCCAGCGAGATCAGCTGCCTTCCCCGTCAAGTTGAAGCAGCCGTTGCACTGCTGGACGAGGGGTCTACCGTGCCCTTTATTGCCCGTTACCGTAAAGAAGTAACCGGCGGCCTAGACGACACCCAATTACGTAACCTCGAAGAACGCCTGCGCTACCTACGAGAAATGGAAGAGCGCCGCGAAGCGATCCTTAAGTCCATTACCGAGCAAGAAAAGCTAACCCCCGAACTTAAAAAGCAAATTCTCGAAGCCGATACCAAGACCCGTCTCGAAGATTTATATCTGCCGTACAAACCTAAACGCCGCACCCGTGCACAAATTGCCCGCGAAGCAGGCCTAGAGCCGCTGGCAGATTCGATACTGGAAAACCCCACACTTGATCCAGAAACCGAAGCCGCGAAATTCCTTAACCCTGAGCACAAAATCGAAAGCGGCAAAGACGCCCTCGATGGCGCTAAGCAAATCCTTATGGAACGCTTCGCCGAAAACGCAGACCTGCTCACACGTTTGCGCACCTGGCTTTGGGACAAAGGCGAAATCCAAGCAAAGGTCGCCGACGGCAAGAAAGAAGAAAACAGCAAGTTTCGCGATTACTTCGAACACAATGAAGCACTAAAAAATATTCCGTCCCACCGCGCGCTAGCATTATTGCGCGGCCGCAACGAAGGCGTACTGCATATTTCCATGGCGCTGCCGGAAGAATTAGAAGCGGCCCAGCCTCATCCATGCGAAGCCATGGTTGCCGACAGTATCGGCTGGCAACACCAAGGCCGCACCGCCGACAACTGGCTTGGCGAAACTGTTCGCTGGACATGGAAAATCAAACTTAATACGCACCTAGAAACAGAATTAATTGGTCGCATTCGCGAACTGGCGGAAGAAGAAGCCATTAGCGTTTTCGCGCGCAACCTGAAAGCACTGTTGATGGCACCTCCTGCTGGCATGCGCGCCACCATGGGTCTCGATCCAGGATTACGCACCGGCGTTAAAGTGGTGGTGGTTGATAACACTGGCAAGCTTTTAGAGCACACCACTATTTTTCCACATGTTCCGAAAAATCAGTGGGACCAGTCTCTTGCCGCGCTTGCTGCGCTCTGCATAAAGCATCGCGTCGAATTAATTTCCATCGGTAACGGCACCGGCAGCCGAGAAACAGACAAACTCGCTGGCGAGCTACTGAAGAAACTGCCCGACCTGAACATGACAAAAATCATGGTGAATGAAGCGGGCGCCTCTATTTATTCCGCTTCCGAATTAGCGGCGCGCGAATTCCCTGATTTGGACGTTTCTTTCCGCGGCGCGGTATCCATTGCTCGACGCTTGCAAGATCCACTCGCCGAGCTTGTAAAAATTGAACCCAAATCCATTGGTGTGGGCCAATACCAGCATGACGTGAGCCAATTAAAACTCGCTCGCAGCTTGGACGCTGTTATTGAAGACTGCGTAAACGCAGTAGGCGTGGACGTCAACACAGCATCGGCACCGTTGCTATCACGCATTTCCGGTTTAAACAGCACCATCGCCGGTAACATTGTTGCCTTCCGCGAAAAAAATGGCGTGTTCGACAACCGTGATTCACTCAAAAGTGTGCCGCGCTTAGGCGACAAGACATTCGAGCAAGCGGCGGGCTTCTTACGCATTATGCAAAGCAACAACCCACTGGATGCTTCCGCGGTTCACCCAGAAGCTTATCCGTTGGTGGAAAAAATCGCCGCGAAAAATAGCCGCCCCGTGCAAGATCTAATTGGCGACATTGGCTTTCTAAAAAAGGTCAAACCCGAAGACTTCACTGACGAAAAATTCGGTGTGCCGACTATTACGGATATTCTTAGCGAATTAGAAAAGCCGGGACGCGACCCACGCCCCGAATTTAAAGCGGCAGAGTTTCTTGAGGGCGTAGAAGACATTAAAGATCTGAAACCGGGCATGATTTTGGAAGGCGCCGTCACCAACGTCACCAATTTTGGTGCCTTCGTTGATATCGGCGTACACCAAGACGGCTTAGTGCACGTATCAGCGCTTTCTAATACGTTCGTAAAAGATCCACACGAAGTCGTCTCGCCTGGCGACATCGTGAAAGTCAAAGTCATGGAAGTCGACATTGCTCGGAAACGTATTGGCCTGACCATGCGCATGGAAGATCGTCATGACGAAAAGCCTGCCGCCGCGAGCGGAGAACGTCGTCCGCAAGGTCAGCGCCCTCAGGGGCAGCGCCAACAAAAAGGCGGGCGCAAGCAAGAAAGCAGCCAAGGCAACAACACCATGGCCGCCCTATTTGCCCAAGCAAAGGTAGACTCGAAAAAGAAAGGCCGTCTGTAACATTGTGGGATGAGCTTGTTTGCAAAGGCTGTAGCGCTACTTAGTGCTGCATCGCTTGCAGGCAAGCTCCCACAAAAACACTGCGCCCATGTGGAAGCTTGCCTGCAAGCGATAAGACCGTCGTAAATCGCGGTACCGCACAGCGCCACATCAGCATTGATCCAGTAACGCCGGATGCCATAGTTTAGACGTCGACGTATCTGATAACCTTCGTCTCACTCTAAGGGGACTCGTATGACCGATTTGCTGGGCAGTCGAATTAAGGCGCTACAGGACAGTAACGCAGCGCCAACACTCAATGGCATTCGTCGTGGCATTGAAAAAGAAAGCCTGCGCATTAGCGACCAAGGCCGACTCTCAACACGCCCGCATCCGCAAGCTATCGGCTCTGCATTAACGCACCCCTATATCACCACCGATTATTCAGAAGCGCTTCTCGAGTTTATTACGCCGCCCAGCGCAGAGCTGACCAAGCCTCTGGAATTTCTCGATCAACTGCATCGTTTTGTCTACAGCAAAATTGGCGATGAAATTCTTTGGGTCAATTCCATGCCATGCATGATTGAAGATGACCTTGAAGTCCCCATTGCGGAATACGGCACATCCAACGTCGGAAAAATGAAGCACGTTTATAGACGCGGTCTCTGGCATCGCTATGGCAGAAAAATGCAAGCTATCGCAGGTATTCATTACAACTTTTCGTATCCAGAAGAGTTTTGGAAACTGCATCAACGCTTAGAAGACGACAAGCAGCCTCTACAGGATTTTATTTCAGCGCGTTACTTTGATTTGCTGCGTAATTTCCAACGCTACTCATGGTTACTGGTATATTTATTTGGCGCATCACCTGCCATGTGCAGCTCCTTTTTGGCAGGGCGCAAACACCAGCTCCTTGAACGGAATGACAAAACTTTACTACGCCCGTTCGCCACAAGTTTGCGCATGAGTGATTTGGGCTATCAAAACAACGCCCAGTCCAGCCTCCATGTTAGCTTTAACAACCTCGAAGAATATGTCCGCTCGTTGACGTATGCGATTCAAACTTCCGAGCCGGAATATGAAAACATCGGCGTTCAGAAAGATGGCGAATATCAACAGCTCAACACCAATATTCTACAGATCGAAAACGAATACTATTCATCCATTCGCCCTAAGCGAACGGCGCATTCCGGCGAGCGCCCCACCGTTGCACTAAAACAGCGCGGCGTGGAGTACATTGAAATCCGCGTCATGGATTTAAATCCATTCGATCCGGTTGGTATTAGCCTGGAGGATATGCGCTTTTTGGATTTGTTCGCCACTTACTGTTTGTTGGTTGGCTCACCCAAAATGGACATGTCCGATTTGCATGCCGCCAAACAAAATATTAGGCAGGTGGTCTACAACGGTCGCAACACTAGCATTCGACTATGCAAAGGCTGCCAGCAAACCACATTCAAAACTTGGTCGCTTGAAATCATTGATGCGATGACATCAATTGCAGAATTGTTTGATGAAACTCATGGCGGCACAAATTATCGCGACACATTACAAAAGCAAAAAGAAAAAGTTTTACATCCTGAGCGTACTCCATCTGCTCAAGTGCTTGAGAAGATGGAGCTACGCCAGCAGAGCTTCTATTCGTTCGCCATGAATCAATCTCTGGCGCACCGTGATTACTTCCGCGCCCGCCCGCTAGATGAAGTCACACTCAAAAAACTTAACGAACTGGCGGCGAATTCACTCACCGAGCACAAGCAACTTGAGAGCGAACCGCAAATACCGTTCGATGAATACCTGAATAGGTACTTCGCGGACTAAAGATTCCAAAAGATAATGACAAGGTCGGAACCTCCTTGCCTATCTGGCCTCTCAGTTGGGCGCACGAAAAAATAGATAACTTGCTGCTAGCGGCGCTTTTTCCTAACCTTCGCCAGCGCTTAGCCGATTCGGAGAATACACATGCCAACGCTAAACACCCTGCTTGCCCCGCGACTCGTCACACTCGCTGGGTTTTTAATCTGTGCTGGCGCCATGGCTGCCGCGCTCTATATTCAGCACGTCGACGGCCTAGAACCTTGCCCGTTATGTATTTTTCAACGCGTCGGCGTCACCGTGGCGGGTTTGTTCTTCTTGCTGGCCTTTGCGCATAACCCTGGCGCGCTAGGTCAAAGAATCTATGCCGCACTGGCAGGCGCGGGTGCCATCGGCGGTGCCATCGTCGCCGGCCGTCATGTTTGGCTGCAGCATTTACCACCGGATGAAATTCCCGACTGCGGCCCCGGCTTGGACTACATGCTAGACGTGTTCCCCATGCAAGACGTGATCGGCCTTGTCCTGCACGGCTCAGGTGAGTGCGCAGAATTAAGCTGGCAATTCCTCGGATTGAGCATGCCAGCGTGGGTGCTAGTATTGTGCGTAGGATTAACCGCGATGGTGCTGTTCCAGTTATTCCGCCCGTATCGCGCTCAGTAAGGATTTTTACCGCCCATGCTCGACGGCCTGTTGTTATTGCTGCTGTTCCAATTTCTCGGTGAAGTGCTCGTGCATTTCACTGGACTGCCCATCCCAGGGCCAGTGGCAGGCATGGTGCTGTTATTGATCGCGTTGATCTTTCGCGCGTCTTCACTACACCGGGTGGCGCCAGCGGCAAATTTGTTAATCAGTAATTTAGTCCTGCTGTTCTTCCCGATTGGCGTAGGTATCGTGCTGGAATGGGATCGCTATTCTGAATACGGCCTGGCGCTGCTCGTTTCGATTGTTTTTGGCACCATTGCCGCGATGTTTATTATCGCTGCCTTGTTAAAGCTTCTTCTGCGTAGGCCAAGCGCATGACGGCGCTGGTCCACACGCCGCTGTTCGGCTTGCTGCTCACCATAGGCGCCTACCGTTTTGCCGTATGGCTATATCAGCGTAGCCATCGCTTCCCTTTAATTCAGCCGTTGCTGCATCCGTTTTTGGTGGCAATGATTCCCGTTATTACCATGCTCACCCTGCTCGGCATTTCCTATCGCGAGTACATGGATCAAACCCGTTTACTGCAATTTTTTCTCGGCCCCGCCACGGTAGCGCTAGCGTGGCCCCTGTACCGCCAGCTCACTCACGTACGCGCCGTCGGTGGTCAGGTACTAGTGGCGGTTGTCGTTGGCGGTTCGCTGGCCGCAAGCATCGCCGTAGGATTGGCATGGTGGCTTGACGCACCCGCGGATGTGCTGGGCTCGTTGGCCCCAAAATCCATCACCACACCGATTGCACTGGAAGTGGTGAAGCTCACTGGTGGCATTGCGCCTCTGGCGGCTGGCGCTGTTGCGATCACGGGTATTGTCGGTGTAATGATGGCGCCGGTGGTGTTTCGGCTATTAAAAATCACCGACGACCGCGTACGCGGACTGACCCTAGGCATTGTGGCGCACGCTATAGGCACCTCCCGAGCGTTTGAGTTCAGCGAGCGCGCTGGCGCGTTCTCATCCCTCGCCTTAGGGCTTACCGGTTTGTTTACCGCAATGGCGCTGCCAATGATCTGGCCATGGGTCGCAGAATTGCTAACAAAATAAATCAGTTGGCTCACAGTTTGATTTCACTGTACGCACTAAATTCAATCCTGCTCTAACCAAATCCCTTTTATACAAAAATGGTCTTATCGCAAGCCGTTGTTTTGCTTTCGGAAACATAATTTGTCGGCATAAATGCGGCCCATGTCACCCTCGGCCAATTGCCCCCACCGACGTAGCGCTCTAACTTTTTCATCCAACACAAAGAAAGCGCAAACAACGGAACATATTTGGAGGGATTCAATATGGCCACCACTGCTCAAACTGCGATGGCCCAATGGCAGCGCATCGAGGCGCTCGTACAAGAGTGGTTACGCGAACGCCAACAGCTGCTGCACTTACTTGGCATGATTCGAAATACCCAACTGCATGCCAACTCCCCCGTCGGGGTCACCCATCGCATCCAAGAATTTTGTGAAATGTTGATGGACTATATTAGCTCTGGGTACTTCGAAATTTATCGAGAGCTGGAGCGCGAGGCGCGTTGTTTCGAGCGCGACAATCCAGATCTCACACGCAGCATCATGCGACGTTTAGACGACTCCACGGATGAGGCTTTAGCGTTTAACGATGACTTTGATACGGAAGAGCATATTTCGAATATGTTTGAGTCATTGCCACAACGACTGTCTCATTTGCTGGAAAAGCTAGAGCAACGCTTTGAGCTAGAGGACCAGCTGATCGTTAGCATTCATCAAAAAGAAGTACCCTTACAAGCGATCGTGCACTAGCGCAATAAGTGCTTATCGTTTTGGTAGGCATAAAAAAACCGCCGCGAAAGCGGCGGTTTTTTTTGGCAACGCGCGAATATTACTTCGCGTCGCCTTTCTGCACTTCAAGCAGTTCAACTTCGAATACCAAGGTAGCATTCGGGCCGATTGCATCGCCAACGCCATTTTCACCGTAGCCAAGCTCAGGTGGGATAACCACTTTCCACTTGTCGCCTACGTGCATACGCGTTAACGCTTCCTGCCAACCTTCAATCACACGGCCCAGCGGGAATGTTGCTGGCTCGCCGCGGTCCACTGAACTATCAAACACAGTGCCATCAATCAGCATGCCGTGATAATGCGCAATAACAGTATCATTCAGCGTTGGCTGTGCACCGTCGCCGCTGGTAATAACTTCATACTGCAAGCCATTCTCCAGCGTGGTCACGCCTTCTTTTTCGCCGTTCTCTTTGCGGAACGCTTCGCCTTTCGCGAGGTTTTCTTCCGCGTCTTTCTTCATGTCAGCTTCCATTTGTTCAAACTTCTGCTGTTGGTATGCGGCAATCGCTGCATCCATTTCTTCTGCGGTGAGTTTCATGTTCTCGCCGTCGCCTTTTGCACCCTGGCGCATACCCGCAATAAATGCTTCAAAATCAAGATCGTCCATACGACCCTTCATTTGCTCGCCGGTTTTGTAGCCGATGGAGTAAGACGCTTTGTTAATGTCGCTATCCAACGACACGCTGTTCTCTCCACACGCGCTTAATGCCAGCACACTGGCTACTATTAATCCTGCTTTTTTCATTTTGCCTCCACTCCGGTCCGGCATTTATTGATTACCCTGTTGTGCGCCACTGGTTGAATCCAGCGACCCATCTGCAGGGATGGTTTTAACACTTTTCTTTTTCACTATTTCAGCTTCAACACCTTTCGGCGGTCGGTCACCGTACTGCCAATTGCCGTTTTTATCTTTCCAACGGTAAAGCACGTCCATTTCGGCTTCATCAATCCAGCCGTCCTGACGCTCGGTAATTCGATCTGAGGTTTGCTCAACCGTCGCTTTAACACGCTCTGGGTCTAGCAACGGCTTGCCGTCCTTAGCGGGGACAAACATCAGCGCCGCCACTAGCGCAGCGATCAATGCCAACACAAGCAAGAAATATTTCATTGTTTCCCCCAATGAATTTTAGCGGCACAGCATACCGACGCTTAGCGCCCTTGTCATGGCGCCAAGCCGCAATTATGACAACCATGAAAAATCAAGGTTCCCCCCGATGGAGAGCAGGCGCGCTTCATGTATAGTCAGTCATAGGGATGAGGGAACTATGACTATAACGAATGAACTGGCCTCCACGCATGATGAGGGGCTGGCGTCCACAGCCCGCGTGGTCAAGGATCCAGCTCAAGATCACCTCATTGTGTTGGTCGCCAATGCCAAAGGTGGTTGCGGCAAAACCACCCTATCGACCAATTTAGCCAGCTGCTATGCCAGCCGTGGTCACGGCGTATCATTGCTCGACATGGACCCGCAGCAATCATCCAGTCAGTGGCTACGACAGCGCGAAAAGAAGGCCCACGGCGAAATCCATGGATTGTCATTGTCGATCAATCGTGATTTTCATGCTGGGCGCCTGCAAAGCGTCATTCGCCAAAGCCGTGAGTACTTGGTCATTGATTCGCCCGCAGGACTCGAAGGCCCCGCACTGGACGCGCTACTGAGGACCGCTCACGTAGTACTGGTTCCGGTACTTCCAAGCCCAATCGATATCCGTGCTGCCACGCGCTTCTTACAGGCAGTGATGCTCTCGCCTGCCTATCGCCGCAGTCCCCGTCGTATCGCGGTGGTGGCGAACCGCGCGCGGGAACGCACGCGCACTTATACGCAGCTACAGTCGTTTTTGAACAGCTTGAAAATACCCTTTTTGGCCACGCTCAGAGACACTCAGCTCTATGTGCAAGCGACCGGCCTTGGCATCGGTGTTTCTGAAATTGACCATCCTTCGGCGAAGGCGGATAAAGACGATTGGCAGCGTATGATTGAATGGCTGGAAGTTCAGCGCCGATTGATGCGCACAATGCACCGGTTTCGATAGCTACCCAGAAAAAAACAATGCAAATCATTGCATTAGATGACTTTTTACAAGTTCAGCGTCTACTCTTACAGTACAAACGCCAACAATCGCGCTACAGTGATCACTGCCGGTTTAAGCCAACCACTCGCCCGCCGTTAGCGCTCACTGCGACACCACCAAAAGTAGCATATTGAATATATGAATCTGTCTGTTACGCGACGTCGGTTCGACGCGACAATACTCGCCACCGTCTTGATCCTTGCCGCCACGTCGGGCACTACCGCCGCGCCGCTCACCGCATCGGTCACCGGGCCAACACTGTCTGGGCTTGCCAATGCTGTGGTAGCGATCACACCGTTTTCGCCACACAGCGACACGGGGACCCCAACCACATCACTAGCGATCATGGACCAAAAGCATAAACAGTTCGTGCCGCATGTTCTGGCTATCCGCACAGGCAGCCCTGTGACGTTTCCCAACAGCGACAATATCCGTCACTCGGTATATTCGTTTTCACCCGCAAAGCGCTTTGAGCTGCCTCTGTACAGCGGCGAACCTGCTGCACCCGTAGAATTTGAAACCGCCGGCGTTGTTACGCTTGGCTGTAATATTCACGACAAAATGATCGGCTACATCTATGTCAGCGACAGCCCTTGGTTCGGCGTCACCGATAGTGATGGGCGCGCGGGCTTTGACGTGCCTCCTGGCGAATACTCGATCACCTTTTGGCATCCTTATGCGCCAGACAAAATGCCTGTAAAATTGATCACCACGGTACGCCCACAAGGAGCAACCGTTTCGCACAAATTCACCGTACTCAACCCTGATCCACGTGAGGCCACCGCGGCACCAGCGGACAATCCGTTCCGCCGGAGAACATTCAATGAGCAATAACACCTCGAAGAGCTTTCTCAACAGTTACGTTACGAAGCTACTTCTAATGGTCATTGGTTTAGTTGTGGTGATTCAGGTAAGTACCTACCTCGCAGCGCGCGCGGTAATTCGCAGCGCCGAGGTCAAAGACGGTCGCCATACACTTACTATTGGCGGCGATATTTTTACCGAGCTGCTGTTTAATCGCGGCACCCAGCTGCAACAATCCACCGCTGTACTTGTTAGCGATTTTGGATTCCGCGAAGCCATCGCCACCGGCGACACCAATACAATTCATTCCGCACTGAAAAATCACGCCGCGCGCATTGGTGCGGAATATGCGGCGGTCATTACGCAATCAGGGATCACCGTGAATCTGGACGGCGCCAGCGCGGATCCGGACCCCGTATTTATGCAGCGCGAAAACAGCGCGGCGATGCAAGTGCGGCTGCTCAATGGCCAGCCCTACGAAGTGGTCATCACATCCATCAATGCACCGCAGCCCATTGGCGCGGCAAGCATGGGCTTTGCCCTGAACAGCGCCATCGCTGAAGACATGAAACAGCTAACCGGACTTGAGGTTTCTTTTGTGTCACCTCGACTGGCGGGTACCCCTGCTTATATCGCTAGCACGCTGCCACAAGATCTAGCCAAACGGCTACCAACACTGCTAGAACAAAAAAACACGACGACCGGCGCACAGCTTCGCGAGCTAGGCGAAGATGAAATGCTAACGCTAAGCTGGCGGCTAGATCAGGGCGATGCGCCCATTTATGCCGTCCTGCAAATTCCAATGAGTAAGGTGCTCGAACCATATCAAATATTAAGTCGCAACTTACTTTGGCTAAACTTAATCGGCATTTTAGTGGCCGTGATTATTGCCGCAGTATTAGCGCGTGATGTGACACGCCCTATTCGCGCCCTCGTCAATGCCGCGCGCCGCATCACCAGCGGCGACTACAACGACGACGTCATTGTTGATAGCAACGACGAATTTTCTGAACTCGCCACTGCCTTTACAACGATGCAAAGTGCAATCTCAGATCGCGAGCAACGCATATTGCAGCAATCACGGCAAGATCCGCTCACCGGGTTGGGCAACCGCAGCACTGCGCGCAGCTCCATGATAAAAGCCATCCGACAGGCGAGCGCGATCAGCGGAAAATGCGCTGCACTAACCATCGACTTGCGCCGCTTCAAAGAAGTAAACGACGTGTTTGGCCACCAAGCTGGTGATAATTTATTACAAGTCGTAGCGCTACGTTTATTAGGCAGCGTCAAAGAGCGCGACCATGTCATTCGATTAGGCGCCGACGTATTTATGGTGGTGCTCGAAGAGGTTGATGCGTCTTACGCACTAAAAATTTCACAGCGCATTTGTTCAGCGTTGCAGCAATCCGTCGATTTACAAGACTTAAACCTTAGCGTTAACGCGCACATTGGCATTGCGGTCTTTCCCGACCACGGCAGTGAAAGCGAAGAGCTTATGCGCCGCTCGGACATCGCGATGCACGTTGCAAAAGAAACCGGGGCACAGATCAGCTTGTACCAACCTGGCTCTGACGAACTGCATTTGCGCCGCTTAGGTTTGTTGCGCGACTTGAAAGAAGCCCTCGTTTCCGACGGCCTCACCATGCACTACCAACCGAAAGCTGCATTGGCTGATAACGCCTACATCGGCGCGGAAGCATTGATGCGCTGGCACCATCCAATATTTGGCAATTTGAATCCGGAAGAATTTATTTCTATTGCTGAAAGTGCGGGCTACATCAACCAACTGACTCGCTGGATGCTCAATCAAACCATGCGCCAGCTCGGTCAATGGCATGCCGGTGGATTAAACGTGTCGTTGTCCGTGAATATTTCAGCACACGATTTAACCGATAAAGAACTGCCAAGTTATTTGTCCGATTTGTTAGTGCGTTACGACGTCAACCCTGGGCATCTTTGCCTAGAGTTAACAGAAAGCTCCATCATGCAAGACGAGCAACAAGCACTCACCATGCTTAATCGTTTAAAAAGCATGGGCGTGCGTTTATCTATTGACGACTTTGGCACCGGATTTTCATCACTGTCACAATTAAAACGTATGCCGGTTGATGAACTAAAAATCGATAAATCGTTTATTTTGAAGCTCGATCAAAACGACGACGACGCCGTCATCGTGCGTTCCACTATCGAGCTAGGCCACAACATGGGCTTGTCCGTTGTCGCCGAAGGTGTTGAAAACAGTGTCAGCCTTGGACTGTTAGGCCAATACGGATGCGACATGATCCAAGGTTATTTTCTTGCCAAACCGATGGCCGCCGAGGAACTCGGCGAATGGGTGGATCGTCGTCGCAGCGCTGCAGCAGACGAAAAAAGCTGAACGAGAGATTTGCAACATCAGTCGCGGCATCGTATACCAGTAACGCACTAACCCGCTGCGTCTGCTTCTAGCGCGGAGAGGAAAGCTTCAATGTGCTGCGCCTGCTCTTGGCAGGTTGCGCTCTCTGGCAACAGTAACAACAACCACGCACGCGTCGTATCGCCAACCTCCGCTGCACGAGGTTGCGCCAACACCATCTGCTCGAGTTCCGCCAGCACTAGGCGCTCCGCTTCCAGCTCTGCATCGCGCAGCAACCGCTTCCATTCACTCCATTGCGGCCGCCGGGCTGCCCGACGTAACGCGCGCAACGGCATTACTTTTTGCGTGTCCCATTGCCGCGCGTAATCAGACAACGACGTGGCCAAAGCAGGCTGAGCTGGGTATTTTTGCTCGCCCAGCCAACCAGCCATCAACAACAGTGAAACCGGCGCAGAAAAGTCGTCCTGTAAACACAAGCTGGCGTGTTCCACGCCAGGCTTGCGCCACGCTCTTAATGCATATCGCCACAGATCATCCATCAGCTCAATCACGCTCGCCGCTTTAGTCTCACAGGCCATTACCCTACACTGCGCTGCAATCGCCTGACTATATTCGCTCACCCACCCAGCGCCTTTTTATCATGATTGAATTTGAACAATTACGCCTTCGCCGAGGCCCCGACATTCTGATTGATAACGCCACGCTGCGTTTGCATGCCGGCTGGAAAGTGGGCTTGGGTGGGCGCAATGGCTGCGGCAAGAGCTCGTTACTCGCCATGCTGCAAGGCAAGCTCGATGCCGACACAGGCTATTGCCGTGTTCCCGCCGACTGGCGTCTCGCCGTAATGGACCAAGAAGTCCCGGCGCTACAACAATCCGCCGTCGACTATGTGCTCGATGGCAATCTCCCTCTTCGCCAAGCACAGCAGGCGTTGCACAACGCCGAAGCGAGCGAAGATGGCAGCGCCATTGGCCGCGCCCATGCAGCATTGGAAACGCTGGATGCCTGGTCTCAACCTGCGCGCGCGGCACAAGTATTGGCCGGGCTGGGCTTTGCCGAATCGGTACAACAAAATCCCGTTGCGAGCTTTTCCGGCGGCTGGCGCATGCGCTTGAATCTCGCCCGCGTATTGCTCGCCGATGCGGATTTATTATTGCTGGATGAGCCCACCAACCACTTAGATCTCGATGCCGTACTTTGGCTAGAGGACTGGTTGCGCGAGTGCCCTTCAACCATCGTATTAATTTCCCACGACCGCGACTTTCTCGACAGCGTTGTCGGCCATATGCTGTTTATTGAACAGCACACCCTCGCACTTTACAGCGGCAACTACAGCGACTTCGAGCGGCAACGGGCTGAGCGTCTTTCGCAACAACACCACATGCGCGAAAAGCAACAAGCACAAGCGGCGCATCTGCAAAGCTTTATTGACCGCTTTCGTGCCAAGGCGACCAAAGCGCGACAAGCACAAAGTCGGTTAAAGGCACTGGCCCGCTTAGAAACAATAGCTCCAGCGCATGTGGAATCCGGATTTAGTTTTTCATTTAATGCACCGGCGAAACTGCCAAACCCAATGCTCTACCTGCGCAATGTTCAATGCGGATACGGCGCCGGCAGCGACGACGTAAAGCCCATTCTCGACAAGGTCAGCTTTAGTATTCGCCCGGAAACACGACTCGGTTTACTCGGCCCAAATGGCGCGGGCAAGTCGACATTAATTAAAACGCTGGCGAACGAACTCACCGCCCTTGGCGGAAAAATTGAACAAGGCCCAGAGCTGGTGATCGGCTATTTTCACCAGCAACAAATTGATGCGTTACCGAAAGACGGCACGCCGTTCGCATTAATGCAAAAGGCGCAACCGCGCTGGGAAGAACTTCAAGTACGCAAAGAACTAGGGCGCTTTGGATTTCAAGGCGACGATGTTTATTCCAATGTGGGACGTTTTTCTGGCGGCGAAAAATCACGCTTGGCACTCGCGCTATTAATTCAACAAAACCCCGCGTTACTGCTACTCGATGAACCGGCCAATCACCTCGACTTAGAAATGCGCGAAGCGCTCACCCTTGCCCTACAAGATTTTCCCGGCGCTGTGGTGCTGGTATCCCACGATCGCCACCTGCTAGATACCTGTGTTGATGAACTCGTATTAGTCGCAAACGGCACTGTCACGGAATGGGATGAAGATCTGGACGCCTATGCGCGCTGGTTGCGCGAACGCAACAAGGCGGCTCGCACACAAAAGCCCGCGACGGAAGTGGAACCGTCAAAAGCAGATGCCAAACAGCGTCGCCAACAAGCGGCTCAAAAACGCGAACAGCTAAGACCACTGCAAAAACGTATTCAACAACTTGAAGCACAACTGGAAAAACTGAGTAACGAACTGCACGTCATTGAAAGCCAACTGGCCGATACGGATATGTATACGGCCGATAAGGCTGCAATACTCAAGGACGCGCTACAAAACCAAGGCAATGTGCGACGCCAACATGACGACGCGGAAGAAGCGCTATTAGAAGTCTTAGAAGAGTACGAAGCGGCAGAACGAGCAGCGCAAGATGAGTGAATAAAACTTGGCGACCCCGCACAATAGAAACTCGTCGCCCAAATACAGTAAGCTCAGCTCAACCTATCGCAGAAACACGTCACAAGGAAAACACCATGAATAGTAAAACCACAGCAATTGTTGTACTCGTTATTGGTTTGGGCTTGCTGTTCTGGGGCTATCAGGAAAGCCAAGTGCTGGGCAATCAGCTTTCCCGTTCGCTCACCAATAAATGGGATACCACAACAATGATCCTCTTTATTGCCGGTTCAGCCTGTACCGCCTTTGGGTTGTTTCGCTTATTCAGAAAATAGTGCGGCGAGATCACGGCTACGAAACTGATGGTTTCGGAGCCGTGCCAGCCAATAACGTTGCAGAGCCAGCACCGCAAGCAATCACCGTTTTCATCATTTGCTCAACGCGAATGTCGCTACGCACTTCGACCAGATCTTCCTGAACGTGATAAATAAATCCGCTTGTTGGGTTCGGGCCGGTCGGCACGAAAACGGTAAAACCACCATTTGCATGGCGTGACGTCACTAAACCAAGTACCGACACTGGCACCGCACGTCCATACAACCATACCTGCGCCACTTCGCCACGCTTAAAGGGTGAGTCGGTAGACTTCCCTAAAAGCTGAACGGTCACCTCACGCACGGACCGATACCCTGGCACACGCTGCATCAAACTGGACTCAACATTGTCCCATAGCCATGCACCCAGTCGGGTTGCGACCAAATTACCAATGGCAAAGCAAATCAGAATTAACATTCCGACTACCAATAGGTCGGCGACAGGCTTCGGCAAACCAAACACGCTAATAAACACATTGGTAAACGGCGAGATTAATCCCGACGCCATTTGATACAGCCATTTAAAGAAGAACCCGACAATCGCCATGGGCAATATAATCAATAAGCCACCCATCAGTGAGCGGCGCACAAATTGCCCTAAAGCGTTTGTTTTTGGGTTATCCGTATTTTCAATTTTCATAGTCGTACCATATTTTATTTATTATCCAACAGCGCAGCCCAGCGGGCGTCTGCACGTCGACTTCGTCGTCGACCTGTTTTTTTAATAATGCGCGGGCCAACGGCGAGTCTATACTGATTCCACCGGTTTTGGCGTCAGATTCGTCGGGACCGACAATTCGGTGCTGCACACAGACGCCGTCTTCGCCCTCAAGTTCAACGTAGGCGCCAAAAAAAATCCGACTGGTATCATCCGGCGCACGCTCCACCACCACCATGTCATCCAGGCGACGGGACAAAAAGCGAATACGACCATCAATTTCGCGGAGCATTTTTTTACCGTAAATGTACTCCGCATTTTCCGAGCGGTCGCCCTGCGCCGCAGCTTCTTGCACCGATTTGGTGACCGCAGGCCGCTTCACCTTCCACAGGTGCTGCAGCTCTTCGTTCATGCGCCGATAGCCGCCTGGGGTAATGTATTTCGACGCCGGAGGGGTCGGCGGACGCCAACGCGACATGCGTGCTCCTTAGTAACTTAACCTGTTATAGATAACGCCATTGCTTAGCCATGCTTACCAACGCGGCAATGCCGGCCTACCGATACTGCCGCCCATACCATCGCCTATGCTAAGGTAGTTGTCATACGACATTCACAAAAATCCGTTGCAATAGCGGGTTCACAATCTCATTTAGGAAGCACCCATGAATGATCTGGCCGCCGGCCAGCCGGCTCTCGACCTCGACCTCCCCGAATACTACGTCAATCGGGAGCTAAGTTTATTGCAGTTCAATCTGCGCGTTCTAGAAATGGCCATGGATGAGCGTCAGCCATTAATGGAGCGGCTCAATTTTTTGCTTATTTTCTCCAGCAACATGGACGAATTTTTTGAGATTCGCGTTGCCGGTCTGCGTAACCGTATGGAAACCAATACAGGGCTACCGGCCGCCGACGGCATGTTCCCGGAAGAAGTCCTAAAACGCATTAGCGAGATCACCCACGAAGCGGTACACCGCCAGTATCACATTCTTAATGATATTTTGCTGCCGGCCCTCGCCGCCGAAGATGTGCATTTTCTGAAGCGTGAAGACTGGAGTGCAGAGCAGGCGGAATGGGTGAAGCGCTATTTCCGCGATCAAGTGTATCCAGTACTGACACCTATTGCGTTAGACCCAGCACACCCGTTTCCGCGCTTAGTGAACAAAAGTCTAAACTTTATTGTGTCGCTAGACGGCAAAGATGCTTTCGGTCGTTCCACTGGCCTCGCCATTGTGCCGGCACCGCGATCGCTGCCGCGCTTAATTCGCATGCCGGATAACATCAGCAATAACGGCGACTGCTTTGTGTTTCTCTCATCAATGATTCACGCGCACGTTTCCGACTTGTTCCCCGGCATGAAAGCGTCCGGCTGCTACCAATTTCGGTGCACCCGCAACGCCGACCTTGAAGTTGACGAAGACGCGGACGACTTGGCCAGCGCATTAAAAGGTGAGTTACTGTCGCGTCGCTACGGCGACGAAGTACGCTTAGAAGTCGCCGACAATTGTCCGCGTCATCTGACCGACTACTTGCTGAATAAATTTGATCTTTCTAGCGAAGACTTATATGAGGTGAACGGCCCGGTGAATTTAGCGCGCATGTTTACTGATGTGCAACGTCCTAGATTACGGAACACGCCGTTCACGCCGAAAGTGCCGGCAATTATTAAAAACAGTGAAAATATTTTCGAAACGCTGGATCAAACTGACGTGCTTCTTAATCACCCTTTTGAGTCTTTCTCGCCAGTGGTTCAATTCTTAGCCGAGGCCGCACGCGACCCGAAAGTCTTGGCGATTAAGCAAACCATTTATCGCACCGGCACCGACTCCGAAATTCTTGATCACCTAGAAACTGCTGCGCGTAACGGGAAAGAAGTTACCGCGGTTGTCGAGTTACGCGCGCGCTTCGATGAAGAAAGCAACATTGAGGGTGCTCGTCGGTTACAAGAAGCAGGTGCTATCGTGGTTTACGGCATCGTCGGCTATAAAACCCACTCGAAAATGATTTTGGTGGTGCGGCGTAGCGCCGATGGCATTAAACGCTATGCACACCTCGGCACCGGCAACTATCACGTCAAAACATCGAAGCTCTATACCGACTACGGTTTACTCACGGCCAATGAAGATTTATGTCAGGACGTTCACAAGATATTTTTAGAGCTCACGGGCATGGGCAAGCCTGCGCGCTTGAAGCAGCTTAAGCATTCGCCTTTTACGCTGCACAAATCCCTACTGGAAATGATTGAGTTTGAAACGGAGCAGGCCACTGCGGGCAACAAGGCGCGCATTATTGCCAAGTTCAACTCACTCACCGAACCGCAAATCATGCAGGCGCTTTATCGCGCCAGCGCGGCGGGCGTTGAGATTGATTTAATCGTGCGAGGCATGTGCTGCTTGCGCCCCGGCATTCCAGGCTTAAGCGAGAACATTCGCGTGCGTTCAATCATTGGACGCTTTCTCGAACACACGCGCATTCACTATTTTTATCACGCCGGTGACGAAGTAGTGTGGTGCTCTAGCGCAGATTGGATGGAACGCAATTTAGTCAACCGAGTGGAAACCTGCTTTCCAATTACCGATGAAAAACTAAAATCACGTGTAATTAAGGAAGGATTAGAGGTTTATCTGCGCGACAATATGCAGGCATGGACCATGCAATCAGACGGCGGCTATGAGCGCGTCAGCAATGACCCTGATGATGTCGAGAATAATGTTGCCGCTCAGCAATGGCTATTAGACAGGTTATCGTAAAAAAGACGAACGCGGCGCGAACTATTTCGCGCCGATGATCGCTACATCACTTCCAATTCAAAGCCTGCACCAAGGAAATATTCTTGTTCTTGCTCAAAGTCCGCCAGCGTTAGCGGATGTTGCTGTAGCCAATCCGAGGGGAACTCTAAACGCAGCACGCTGCCGGTTGCTTTCGCCTTAATCTCCGGCATCGGATTATCACTGCGCGCATGATGCAATCGCGCTGCAATACGCAACAGCAAACACAGCCGTAAAAGTTCTTCGCGCGTTTCAACTGGCACATCTTCCAATGCCGATAGCGGCACCTTACGCCGATGACCACGCACCATTAGCGCAACCATTTGTTGCTCTTGGCGAGAAAATCCCGGCAAGTCAGAATTCATTGCTAAGTACGCGCCGTGTTTATGAAACTGGCTATGCGACACGGCCAATCCCACTTCGTGCAACAACGCGCCCCAGCGCAATGTGTCGGCATACTCTTGTTCTTCAATCTTCCACGACTTCGCGACTTGCACGTATAAACTTTTCGCCGTCGCCATCACCCGCTCGGCTTGGCCGCGCTCCACATGATGGCGCGTCATTAGCGCTTCAATCGAACGCTCGCGCACGTCCTCATGACTAAAACGCCCGATCAAGTCGTACAGCAACCCTTCTCGCAACGCTCCAGACGACACATCCATTTGTTGAATTTCAAGTTGCTCAAAGATGCCTAATAAAATCGCCACGCCAGCCGGAAATATACCCACGCGGTCAGCGCGTAATCCTTTCAACTCTAATGTATCGATACGACCTTCTTTGATCAGTCGCTTACGCAACTTCTGTAGGCCATCGAGCGAAATGCCGTTTTCGCTCCATCCATTGTCTTCGCAAACTTGCGCAATTGCTTTGACGGTACCGGAGGCACCCACCGCTTGCTGCCAACCCAAACTGCGATACACCGCCTGAATCGACAAAACTTCCTGACGTGCTCGGGTCACCGCCCTATCGAACGATTTTTCGGTAATCTCGCCGCTAGCAAAATATCGGCCTGTGTAACTCACGCATCCCATATGCAGAGATTCGGTTTCCACCGATTCAAAACGCTCGCCAATAATCACTTCGGTACTGCCGCCGCCGATATCGACCACCAGTCGTCGGTGATCTGAATCTGGCAAATGATGCGACACACCCAAATAAATCAATCGCGCCTCTTCTCGGCCCGCGACGATTTCAATGTCGTGACCAAGGATATCTTCGGCCATGCGTAAAAAGGCCTTGGCGTTTCGTGCCACACGCAAGGTATTCGTTCCCACGACACGCACCGACCCACGAGGGATTCCCTCAATACGCTGAGCAAAACGACGTAAACATTCGCAGGCCCGCTCTTGTGCCTCGTCAGTAATCTTATTGCTGCCGTCGAGGCCTGCGCCGAGCTGAACTTTCTCGGACAAACTTTCCTGAATACGCAGTTCATCCTGAACCTGCCAGGCCACTACCATATGGAAGCTGTTTGAACCCAAATCAATGGCCGCCACCTGTTTGCGATCTTCTTCTGACACCCTGTCATCCCTCTTTATGAATGGCCCGATTGTAGCCGATCAACATGACGTTGCTATCTTTGTGGGCAAATTGCAGGGCAAGCCGAGATATTATCCCGATAGCGGCTGACATTTATGCGTCAGCGCGGCCGAGGCTGGCGATTTTTTCGTCAAATAATAACGGCGATGCCACGGGCACGTATCGCAAGGCCCGTCTTTCCAGAGGCATTGCCTATTGACGCTATCACCTCGTAATCCTTGAACCACACCGGCCCAGTTCTGTTATTATCACTCCCTCGCTAAACCCTAAGCAGGAGATTCCAATGAGCGGCGACATTATCAATGTGACCGATGCCAACTTCGAAGACGAGGTCCTTAAGGCCGAAGGTCCAGTATTGGTAGATTACTGGGCGGCGTGGTGCGGTCCGTGCAAGATGATTGCGCCAATCCTTGAAGAGGTATCCAAGGAATACGACGGCAAATTGAAAATTGCCAAGATCAATATCGACGAAAACCCGGACACACCGCGCAAGTACGGGGTTCGCGGCATCCCTACCCTGACCGTGTTCAAAAACGGCGCGGTAGAAGCCACGAAAGTCGGCGCTTTGTCCAAGTCGCAGCTGACCGCATTCCTCGACAGCACCATTTAATTTCGAAATGCGTCACATTCAGCGGCGGATCTGCTGAAAAATCCGGTGTGCCCTGCTTAGGCGGGGCTTGCCAGCCCTGCCTCATACTGCTAGATTCGTTCTACGTAAAGCAGTCGCGTACAGCACTTCCTTTTCAATCGGCCCCTCGCCGAGCTCGCTTCCAGATGAAAACCTCACTTGTTTTCTCATAGGTGTCACCACCTGAAGCCATGCGTATTTGAAGTGCCTAGATTAATCCGGCCACCGATTCCATTAATGCAGCGCAACCGGTAACCCGCGACAGCCTTTGCAGACTTCAATAGCAGCATTTTAAGATTTGGCAGTTAACTTGAAGCAACAAGACAAACATCTATAGATAAATACCTATAAAACCTAATCAGTACCGTTCGGTACTCCCTGTTTACTAATCTCTGGATCTAAACTCAAAAGACAATGAATCTTTCTGAACTCAAGCAGAAGCCGATTGGGGAACTCCTCGGAATCGCACAAGAATTGGGCCTCGACAACCTCGCCCGTACCCGCAAACAAGACGTTATTTTCTCTATTCTGAAACGAGTAGCGAAAAACGGCTCCGATATTTACGGCGACGGTGTTCTCGAAATCCTGCAAGACGGCTTCGGCTTTTTACGTAGCTCCGAAGGCTCCTATCTCGCTGGACCCGACGATATTTACGTGTCGCCGAGCCAAATTCGCCGCTTCAATCTGCGCACAGGCGACACAGTCGCTGGCAAGATTCGGCCACCGAAAGAAGGCGAGCGTTATTTTGCCTTGCTCAAAGTCGATGAAATCAATTTCGACAAACCCGAAAACGCCAAAAACAAAATTCTCTTCGAAAACCTTACACCGCTTTTCCCGACCAGCCGCTTCATCATGGAAGTCGGCAATGGTTCGACCGAAGACATTACTTCCCGTGTAATCGACTTAGTTGCCCCCATCGGCAAAGGCCAGCGCGGCCTTATCGTTGCACCGCCGAAAGCCGGCAAAACGATGCTACTGCAAACCATCGCTCAGTCTATTTCTCGTAACAACCCAGATGCTCACATGATCGTATTGCTGATCGACGAACGTCCGGAAGAAGTAACGGAAATGGAACGCACTGTAAAAGGCGAAGTGGTTGCTTCCACATTCGATGAGCCACCAGCACGTCACGTTCAAGTGGCCGAAATGGTTATCGAAAAAGCCAAGCGCTTAGTGGAACACAAACAAGACGTCGTTATTCTGCTCGACTCTATTACCCGCCTCGCTCGCGCCTACAACACCGTACAACCAAGCTCCGGCAAAGTATTAACCGGTGGTGTCGATGCGCACGCTTTAGAAAAGCCAAAACGCTTTTTCGGCGCAGCGCGTAATATCGAACAAGGCGGCTCTCTGACTATTTTGGCCACCGCATTGGTTGATACCGGCTCCAAAATGGACGAAGTGATTTACGAAGAATTCAAGGGCACCGGCAACATGGAATTGCACCTTGAGCGTAAAGTCGCCGAGAAACGCGTGTTCCCTGCAATCAATATCAAGAAATCAGGCACCCGTCGCGAAGAGCGCTTGGTGAGCGAAGACGAATTGAAAAACATGTGGATTCTGCGCAAAGTACTGCACCCCATGGACGAAATCGCCGCCATCGAGTTTCTCATCGACCGCATGAAACAAGCCAAAACCAACGGCGAGTTTTTTGAGGCGATGAAGCGCAAGTAACCCGACCACTGTTGCAGTGATCAACACAAAGCCACCACGCTTATTGAGCTGGTGGCTTTGTTGTTTTGAACCCTATTTAAACGCACAACGGAAGGAGTTCTCTCAATGAGCACACAAACCGACATTGAAGCCGCCGTATTCCGACGCCTACTGGAACATCTCGATAGCCGCAAAGACGCACAAAATATTGACCTAATGAACCTCGCGGGTTTCTGCAGAAACTGTCTGGCGAAGTGGTATAGCGCTGCCGCTGAAGAGCGAGGTGAGAAGGTTGACTATGAACAAGCTCGCGAAGTGATTTACGGCATGCCGTACAGCGAATGGAAGGAAAAGCACCAGGTCGCCGCCACGCCGGAGCAATTAGAAAAATTTAATAAATAGGCGGCTTCTTCTGATATAAAAAAGGCGAGCCACTACGGCTCGCCTTTTTTATTATTTTCTACTTTATAACAGCGCTTACTTCACAACCATCAACCGCCAGCACCCAGACCGCGGAAAAAGATGTAGTACATAGCGCCGCCAATCATTAACCACTTCAGAACGTAGTAGGTGGTTTTGCTCTGCTTCTTCAATTCCTTCGCGCGCGCGCGGAAAAGATAAACGTAGCTAAACACCTTGTTCAGCACACCGACCTTATCGCCCTCTTCATTCTGTGTTGCGGCAGAAGCCACAGCAATTTTCTTGAAGAAGCGGTTAATCAATTGCGCAAACTTCCAACGCAATGGGCGCTCGACATCGCAGAACAAAATAATGCGGTCCACATCGGTATTGTTAAATGCGGTGTGCATATAGGTCTCATCGAACACAACACCTTCGCCATCGCGCCACGAGTATGACTCGCCGTCGACCGCGATATAGCAATCATCCGAATTAGGTGTAATCAAACCAAGGTGGTAACGCAAAGAACCGGCAAACGGATCGCGGTGCAATCCTAAGTTGCTGCCCGCGGGAAGCAATGCAAACATCACCGCATTCAGCGATGGAATGTTATTCACCATCTCGACTGTTTTAGGGCAAAGCGTTTCTGCGGAAGGCAGCGGATCGCCGTACCACTTTAAATAAAAACGTTTCCAGCCGGTTTTAAAGAACGAGTGGAACGCCAAGTCGTTGTGCTGGCTGGCGGCCTTGATATACCCCTCATCAAAAAGATTTAATGCTTCCTGACGAATCACCTGCCAGTTTTCCTGAAGCGCTTGCAGGTCGGGCAGATGTTTCATGTCGACATAGGGCTTATTAGGCACTGCCGATGTTGCGTACACGAAGCAATTGTACGGCGCCATAATGGTGGAATGATCGAGCAGCTGGCGCACAATTTTATGCCGCACCTTGCCGCGAAAGTGCACGTAGGTGCCGGTAATAATAAAGGTATAGAGCACCAGAAACTTTGGCGCGAATAACTCCGCTAGCATGCGTCTCTCCAGACATCAGTTCTGCCGCGCATTCTAGAGCAGATTCGCCAATCAATAAAACCGCCGCCTATCTTACCGCTATGCCGACGCACGCAGCCCCCACAGCACGACACCCAACACTTTACTTATCATGCACTTAGGGAATTTACTCCTAGAAAAGTTGCTATACTCGGCCTACTTCGTAGCGTTGGCCGCAGCTCGCCAACGCTCGCCCTTACTCGACATGCATCGGTGAGTCTTCATGAAATACAAGGATCTGCGTGACTTTATCGCGCAACTCGAACAGCGCGGCGAATTAAAACGCATCAGTGTAGAGGTCGATCCCTTTTTAGAAATGACCGAAATCTGTGACCGCACCCTCCGTGCAGGCGGCCCTGCACTATTGTTCGAGAACCCTAAAGGGTTCACCACCCCTGTGCTCGGCAACTTATTCGGCACTGAAAAGCGCGTCGCCCTCGGCATGGGCCGCGAAGAGGTGAGCGAATTACGTGAGCTCGGCGAACTCCTAGCCTACCTGAAAGAACCTGAGCCGCCGAAAGGCCTGCGCGACGCCATCGAAAAACTGCCGCTGGTGAAGCAAGTCTTAGCGATGAACCCTAAGCAGCTATCCAGCGCACCATGCCAAGAAGTGGTTCTAGAGCGTGATCAACTCGACTTAAGGAAACTACCCATTCAAACCTGTTGGCCGGGGGATGCTGCACCGCTCGTGACGTGGCCATTGGTCATCACCAAAGGGCCACACAAAGAACGGCAAAACCTCGGCATTTATCGACAGCAGCTGGTCGGACGCAATCGATTGATTATGCGCTGGCTTAGTCATCGCGGCGGCGCGCTAGACTTCCAGGAATGGCAGAAAGCGCATCCCGGCGAACCCTTCCCGGTTGCCGTAGCACTGGGCGCGGACCCCGCCACTATTCTCGGTGCTGTGACACCGGTGCCGGACACCCTGAGTGAGTACGGATTTGCCGGCCTGCTGCGCGGCAGTCGTACCGAAGTGGTGAAATGCCAACTTAGCGATTTGCAGGTGCCCGCCAGCGCGGAATTTGTGCTTGAGGGATTTATTTATCCAAACGACATGGAAGATGAAGGCCCGTTTGGTGACCACACCGGTTACTACAATGAAGTCGAACGCTTTCCGGTGTTCACGGTGGAGCGTATTACCCATCGACGCGATCCGATTTACCACAGCACCTATACAGGTCGGCCGCCGGATGAACCTGCGGTGCTTGGCGCGGCCATGAACGAATTATTTGTGCCGATTATTCGCAAACAATTTCCGGAAATTATCGATTTTTACTTGCCGCCGGAAGGCTGCTCCTATCGCATGGCCGTTGTCACAATGAAGAAGCAGTATCCGGGACACGCCAAACGCGTGATGCTCGGCGTGTGGTCTTTCTTGCGGCAGTTTATGTACACCAAATTTGTCGTCGTGTGCGACGACGATGTGAACGCGCGCGATTGGAAGGATGTTATCTGGGCGATGACCACGCGCATGGACCCTAGCCGCGATACCACCATTATTGAAAACACCCCCATCGACTATTTGGACTTCGCCTCACCCGTGGCGGGCCTTGGCTCAAAAATGGGATTCGATGCCACCAATAAATGGCCCGGCGAAACCACCCGCGAATGGGGCACGCCAATCGAAATGGACGAGAAGATAAAACAACGGATAGACGCGCTGTGGGATTCTCTGGGCATAGATGACGAACGCTAAACCGATGTATCGACTATGTAGGGCGATCAGGACATAGATCACCCTACATGATCGACATCAGTTAATTCGGCAACCCATGCTGCGCATAATAATCGGCAAGCTGTTTAGAGAAACGCTCCCGCCCCTGAAACAAGCTCAAATGGTCCGCATCGAAAAATTGATCGACGTGATAATACGGCGTCTCGGTAAAGTCGATTACCGCGACCCCTGTTTCGCGTTGAATTCTCTCTATCGCTTCGCGTAAATTTTTCCGGCCAGCGGCAGTGAGATGAATAATATCTTGATTACGCGGCATCAAAAGCAGATCCACCCGACGACTCACTGTCTGCGCCTGCCGAATCGCGTCGATAAACTTGTCCAGCATTTGCGGATCAATATTTAAATCTTCCATATCACAGCACGCCAGTCTCTGCTGCCGCGACGCCTCCATTCGATCGGGATGCTGCATTCGCTGCATCACCTTCGCCGATAGCGCTAACGCCTCATCGCTGGCGGTGGGTGGAAAACCGCCCCTGTTCTCAACAAACCAGCCACCTGGGGGATGCGCGTGAGGCCACTGCGCTAACAAACTGTCGTAAAGCTCCCAGCCCAACACATCAAGCGGCTCAGCATCGTCTTCCTCAATCTTCGCATCAAGGCGACCAGCATTTTTAATCGGAATGGAAATTAAATTTGTAATTGCTTCCGCCGGCACACCTCTTCGCAAGTAGCGCGTATTCATTAAGGCGATGGCTTCTTCATGGTCGTCTTTCGCGACCTCTAAAAAATCCCGCCATGTGCCCATGGCGGCGCGGGCCGCGTGATCCAACTGGCCAGTTAACTCAGCACGGCGCCGCGTTGCTTGAAATGGCGAAAACTCGAACACCACCAAGTCGATCACATCGCGTTTCTCAGAGAACGTTTGCGCCAAACGTTTGACGAATCGCTGATGAATTGATGGGTCCGCATTCCCATAACCAAAATTATAGGAAACACTTTCAACGCCGCTCTCTTGCAATCTCTGGTCAAAAATCTCTGGCGAGAAGCCAAACTCAATCAATGATGAACCCAACACATACACCACTTTTCGCTGATCCGAAGCGGGCAACTCTAACGCCGACGACAGCGCATCTGCTGACGTCTGAATACGCTGCACGCTAAAAGGATTCGGAAACTGTGCCCGCAACGTCGTCACAAAAATATTAACCAACAACATTGCTGCGAAAAGTGCGCCGCCGCCGAAGGCAATAATTTTTATCGCCATCACACGACGAGCATGAAAACGAACGTGATCATCCGGATCCGTTTTATTGATCCGATCCTTAGAACTGGAAGTAGATGAAGTCATGCCCCGGGTCTCCCACCAGTAACGTTATAAAAAAGCCCAACACTAACAACGGCCACAACAACCAATCTCTCGATTCTAATGCGTCGGCGAATCGAATCCGCAATGCATCAAGCACGTGCATAACGAGTAAACCCGCGACCACCAACGACATGACAATGCTCGCGCCCGCTTGCGATGCACCCAGCTCGCCAATGCCGTGCATCTGCTGCAACATCACCATTGCGTTGCCGAAACTGGTTGCGCGAAAGAACACCCAGCCAATCACCACCAAATAAAATGTCAGCGCAATCTTCGTCAATCGCACCAATATATTATTGTGGTCATCCACCCATCTGCCGATAGCAGAATGAGTGATCCAATGGGTGATACTAATAATCACGCCATGCCACGCGCCCCAGATCACAAACGTCCAGGCGGCGCCGTGCCACAGACCACCTAGCAACATCGTTAAGAAAACATTTCGGGTGCGATGGCCATTTCTATTTCCACCCAGTGAAATATATAAATAGTCGCGTAACCAACTGGAAAGTGAGATATGCCATCGCCGCCAAAAATCTACCGGTGAACTGGATATATAGGGAAGATTAAAGTTGGTAGGGATATGGAACCCCATAATTAGCGCCACACCGATAGCAATATCCGTATAACCACTAAAGTCCCCATAAATTTGTGCGGTGAACGCGAACGCCCCGATCCATGCGTCGAACGAACTAATGGGCACGCTGGCATCGAATGCCATGGCGGCGGGACCCGCCATTAAATCGGCGAAGGTCTTTTTGATAAGCCCAACCACCACCAACATCAAGCCCTGCTTAACATTGGACCAGGTCGGTACGGGCATGGCATCAAGTTGCGGCAAAATATGTTGCGCGCGAAGAATAGGACCCGCCACCAACTGCGGGAAGAATGCCAGCGCGGCAAGGAACTCCAAAAATCCTTTGTGCGCCTTCATATCACCACGATAGACATCAATGGTGTAGCTCATGCTTTGAAAAGTGTAGAAAGAAATGCCCACCGGCAAGATGATGCTCAACATGGGAATGCTAGCATCCACGCCAAAAAGGCCAATGAAGTCCGAGGCACTTTGCAGCACAAAATTGCTGTATTTAAAAATGCCCAGCACGCCTAGATTGATGACCACACTAAGGATCAACCATCGCTTTCTGCGTTGCTGATTATCGGCATTGTCTTCGATGCGCTGCGCAATGGAGTAATCGCATATGGCGCTAAACACCAACAGCGAAATAAACGCATAGTTCCATGAACCATAGAAAACAAAGCTACTGATCAACAACAGCCAGAGATGCTTTCGACGTTCTACGAAAACGAAATTAAAGAGAATAAAGAAACTGGCAAAAAACCAGAAAAATAGCGGTGTATTAAACAGCATCTTTTTATTCTTCTATTTTTTATTTCTTATTATATTAACCTTCACGCAGGCCAAAAGCGGCGACCCACAATGGAAGGCGTTAACTGAGGATTCGTCAGAGGGGGGAGAAGTTCTTAAGATCCAGACGATGGCTAGGCACTACACGGCGCTTACAACAATTCGCACTCGCAATATCCGCCCAAAATTCGTCCTTGTATTTTGCCAGCTCAGCTGCCCGCTAACGATGCGTGATAGTGTAATTCGGGTCAATAGGTAGCGCGCCTCAAGACGGCGCCCACGCTCGGAAGTTATGCTCAGGCAGAACAGCTCGGCTGCCGATCACACCATCAACGCAACGTCATTATCCAAAAGGAACGCCCCATGAAATGGACGCACGCAAACATCCCTGATCAACACGGCCGCGTCGCAGTGATCACCGGCGCGAACAGCGGCATCGGCCTAGAGGCAGCGCGCGAACTAGCAGGCAAAGGCGCCACTGTCGTGCTGGCATGCCGCACCGAATCCAAAGCGCTGGCGGCGATGGCCGACATTCGCACATCCTACCCTGATGCACGCTTAGAATTTCATGCGCTCGACCTTGCTAGCCAAAAGAAGGTTCGAGCCAGCGCCGCGGCCCTCAAGGCACGCCACCCACGCATAGATCTGCTGATTAACAACGCGGGAGTAATGTGGCTTGAGCAAGGCCTTACGGAAGATGGTTTTGAGCAGCAATTCGGCACGAATCACCTAGGGCACTTCACCTTTACTTTGCTGCTACGCGATTGCTTTGCCCACGTAGAAGGCGCGCGCGTGGTATCCGTCAGCAGCCTCGCCCATCGAGGCGGGCGCATCCATTTCGATAACCCTACGCTCGCCGGCGAGTACGGACGCCACAAAGCGTATTGCCAATCTAAACTCGCCAACTTGATGTTCGCCCTAGAGCTTAACCGTCACCTTGCCGCAGACGGCGCCAAGGCAATCTCGGTGGCGTGTCACCCCGGCGGATCTAACACCAATCTGGTTGAGCCGGGTATCGCCAGCCAAGCCAGATTCGGCTTTGGCACCCTCACTCGCTTTTTCTGGGGCATGTTCACGCAAAGTGCGTCCAAGGGAGCTCTGCCAACACTGTACGCGGCAACGGCTCCTTCGGTGGGCGGAGGTGACTACTATGGTCCAGACGGCCCCTTCGAGGCCATTGGCTACCCGAAACCCGCGTTCATTCGGCGGTATGCCAGCGATACTGAACTTGGCGCCAAGTTTTGGGCGCTGTCGGAGCAACTTACAGGCATGAACTGGACCACAAAGTAGACAAAACACGGCTATCTATTGTTACTTTTATGCACTATCGTTCCACTTAAGAGGGGTATTGCCCTACACGCCCAAGGACTTGGTGTTTATGTATCGACGGTCATTATTGAAGCTCGCGGGGTTCGGCGCAGCCGCCGCCCTCCTGCCCGCTCGTTTAAGCGCAGCCGCTGCTCACCGCTGGGCCAACTGGTCGGGCAACCAACACGCGTCTCCAAACGCTATTCATTATCCAACCGATACAACGCAGCTAGCAGATTTGCTCCGAGGAAGCACCGGCACGGTTCGGTGCTTCGGCGGCAGCCATTCTTTTTCTGCGCTAGTGCCGACCAACGAGACCCTTATTTCATTGGAAGCCTTTAACGGCCTGCGACAACACCATTCCGACAAAAATACTGCGACCTTTGGCGCGGGCACTCGACTCGGCGGCGCCAGCGCACAGGCGTGGGCCGTCGGCCAAAGTTTTGTTAACGAACCGGACATTAATTTGCAGTCGCTGGCAGGCGCCATCGCTACCTCAACTCACGGCACGGGCCGCGACCTGCCGAGCCTTTCTGGGCTCGTTGAATCATTGACACTAATGACGGCACAGGGCGACCTGCTATCTCTAAATCAATCCGACGGCGATATGTTCCGCGCCGCCATCTGCTCACTCGGCGCATTAGGGGCCGTCACAGAGATTACTTTCAAAAATCAGCCACGCTATTTCTTGAAAGAGAAAACCCGTGTTATGCCCCTCAAGGACGCATTCCAGTTAGTGGACCGAGACAAGGACAAACATCGAAACATTGAAATGTTTGCCTTTCCCCAAGGCGGCACAGCCATCGTGAAAACAATGGACATTATCGACGACGACGCCCTTATCTTTCCGGAGGACAATTCCAATGACCTATTGGAGATGGCCTGCGAAACCACAATGCATGCCAACTGGCTCGTGGCGCCGATTCAAAAACTACTGCAATATTTAATCAAAGAAGAAATTAAACAGGGCCCCGCGCATCGCGTTTATGCCAACGTTCGCACCGTGCGCTTTAATGAGATGGAATATACCGTCGACGCTGATCAAGGCTTAGCGGTTCTTGAGAATCTTTGCGAAGAAATAAATCGGCGAGACATCGACGTTATGTTTCCCCTCGAGTTTCGTTACTGCGCGGCGGACAACAGTTTAATCGGTATGTTTAGCGAACGCCCTGGCGCATCCATCTCCCTACATCAATACTACAAAGAAGACGCCCAGCCGTATTTTTCGGCGGCGGAGCCACTGCTTCAGAAAGCAGGCGGTCGACCTCATTGGGGGAAGATCCATACGATGAACGCCGAACAACTTTCTGGCATCTACCCAGGCTTTGAAAAGTTTCAGGCAATACGCCAACAACTTGATCCGCAAAAACGTTTTATGAATACACACCTCCAGAAAATTCTAGGCGTGGGATCGTTTTCTTAGGGAAAAAGGATGAAGCGACGCAACTTTTTGTTGGCGAGCACAGGATTGTTACTCGGCGGATGGCTACTAAAACCAAACGATAAAGGCGCGCCGCATAGCGACTATTTCAGCCACCTCAATACGGTGCTACGTGAAAATCGTATCGCACGCCCACTGCTAATACTCGACAGAGAAAAACTCAAGCAGAACTGCACCACCCTTATTCAGAACATAGCGCCGAACAAGAATTTTAGAATTGTCGCCAAATCATTGCCGTCCATTCCACTTCTCGGTGAGATCATGTCGCTCACCCATACACATCGAATAATGACTTTTCATCAGCCATTTACCAATGCCGTAGCACTGGCATACCCGCAGTCAGATATATTGTTAGGCAAGCCGCTTCCCGTTGATGCCGCAGAAAATTTTTACTTGCTGCACCCAACACAGAGTAATTTTATTCCTGATCTACAACTGCAATGGCTTATCGATAGCGCCGAACGATTGCACCAATACCTAGCGCTAGCACAAAAACTGGACAAAAAATTACAAATTAATATTGAGCTAGATGTCGGGCTGCATCGCGGAGGATTGAAGACTTTTGAACAGCTCAACGAGTGCCTGACATTAATTAGCCAGCATTCCAAATATCTGCGTTTTTCTGGTTTCATGGGTTACGACGCACACGTCGGTAAACTCCCTTCTTTTATTGAGTCCGCCGACACCAGCTTACGGAAGGCACAAATGGTTTACGCGGGTTTCATTGATCATTTGCGTAATCAATTCTCGGCTCTCTATCATGATGAGCTGACCTTTAACGGTGCCGGCAGTCCTACGTTTTTTCTGCACGATGAACGCTCACCACTTAACGAGCTATCAGCAGGCTCTTGCTTAGTAAAACCCACCGACTTCGACTTGCCGTCGCTAAGCCAGTTTGTTCCAGCAGCGTTTATTGCAAGTCCCATCATAAAGTCACAGCCCGGCGTTGAGATTCCCGGGCCATTGCCTATTGGCGATGCTTGGGCGCTTTGGGATGTAAACCGCCGTCACACTTT
The DNA here is from genome assembly GCA_029213045.1 of Alcanivoracaceae bacterium. Lineage (GTDB taxonomy): Bacteria > Pseudomonadota > Gammaproteobacteria > Pseudomonadales > Alcanivoracaceae > JARGPN01. Next base: position 10,967 of record JARGPN010000001.1, on the reverse strand, counting down.
TTTTATCTACGGTGGTAACTGGCTCGCAAAACCAGAGTCTCCTGCAGGCATGCAGCGGAACTCTTTGTATGGTGTTAGCTCGAATCAAATGATGTTCAATGAGTCCGCCGCATACGGCCTGCAAGCGAACGATTTCGTTTTCTTTCGCCCCACACAAAGCGAATCCGTTCTGTTGCAATTTGGCGATATCGCCGCACTGGATGCTGATGGGATCGTGAACTGGTGGGCGCCATTGGAGCAAGGGCATGGCTACTAATCGTTGGCCGCTATTTGATTATTTTCCATCACTTGCGCGATCGCTGAATCCGATTGCTCTGTGTAATGGCCCCACACCGGTGATGCACGCTCAATCACTGTCGGAGAATGCGTGGATTAAGTGCGATGACGTATGTGCAGAGCAATACGGTGGCAACAAGATACGCAAACTTGAATTCGTCTTCGCTGAAATTAAACGCTCGCGAGCAGAGCGCGTGATTACTTTCGCACCCAGCGGCAGCAACGCTGCAGTAGCAACCGCCATGGTATGCCAACAACAAGATATTGATTTTGACGTGTACACCTTCCCACAGCCGAATAGCGCATCTGTGTGCACAAACCGAGCATTAATCGATCATTATCAGGCGAACGTTTTGCCACGCAGTAACTTTCTTAGCGCGCTCTCCAGCTGGGCCTTTACGCTTCAGCGTTTGAACCCAAAAAATTATTTTATGTACCCAGGCTGCTCTCAACAAAGTGCGGTATTTGCATACATCAATGCCGCCATAGAATTGAGCCTACAAGCTGAATCTGGCGAATGCGCAATGCCAAAAGATATTGTTGTTGCCACCGGCAGTGGCACAACAGTGGCAGGGCTGTCCATCGGCGCGGCGTTAGCGCTACCGGGATGCACCATTCACGCAGTGCAATCTGCGCGTACCAGTCTCGGGCCGATCGACGTTTGCTCTCTGGAAGGTGTAAAACGTTTCCGTCAACGCGCGTGGAAAACATTGAAGCATCACTCAAAAAAGCTTTCCACTAGGCACGACGAAAATATTGTATGGCACGATAGTTACTTAGGGGGTGGCTACGGCGCAGACACACTAAAGTCTAAATTCGCCCTTGAGCGTGGTAAAACAATTGGATTGTCGCTCGACCCCACATACACCGGAAAATCCTTTGCAGCGTTTTGCGACTTACTGACTAAGAGCGACGACACCGCCCTGTTTTGGAACACCCATAGTAGCGCTCCTTTACCAGAAAATTTAAAACACGCACATCTAATACGGTCCGGGGTACCGCTGACGCCAAGCCTTTCGTCAGCGAACGCTCGCGCCCCTCGAATGTAATTTAAATGCGCGCCATGTCGCCAAGTCCCTTAGAGATTTTGTCGGTATAAAGATCAACTATATATGGAACAGTATCGCTGTTGTAGTTGATCAATGATGTGCGAATAAACTCATACTTTGCATAAATCGCGCGAAAATTAGCATCTTTTCCAAATCGCGAGGCCAACGAATTAAATTGCCTGTCTGCTTCGCTCACCATTTTTTCAATATCAAGAATTTCTGTGGCACTCATTCCTGCGCCCATCACTGATTCAGCGCGCCACACATATTCTGTCGCGATACGCTCCATTTGAATCGCCAATGCCACTGGACTCGGAGGCTTTGGCAAATCCGATTGCAGAGAGCTCACCAAGGCTTCACGGCCAAAGCGAATTTTATCTGCCGTGATTGGCTCACGAAATCGTTGTGGGTCGTTGAGCGCCGCTTCATAGATAGTGCGTAGCGCAATCCATTTATTCCTCACATCCGCCTGCCGAGCTACGTCGGCATCCGAAACGGATGAGACTTCTTGTTCCGCCTGTTCTAGCACTGCACGGCAATCGTCTGCCCTGCCTGCCCGAGCAGTTTCAGAAGTGCTCATAAACCCACAGCGCTCCAAACGAAAGACATCCAAAAGGAATGAATCGTACTCGCCATTGGCTTGCGCCGGCGATGCAGCAATAGAAATTAAAAGCATAAACAACACGCGCAGTAATTTCGCTGGCGCGGATGCCAAGTATGTAACAGACATGATGGGGCGTAGCACGTGAACAAACATAGCTAATCTCTCCGTGATGCCCGGCTCTTTACCGGCCGGTGTTGCGGAGAACTTTAGTGGCGCGCCACAGGCAAAACCATAATGTTTTTCAGATTTTTACAGCGAGGGGATAGACGGTAAGGTGACCGGAGAGTCTAGGATGGGTTTGCCAAAAACATGGCGTGTTAAATGAAAGCAGCTCGTGTGCTAATGAGAAAAATTAATTCAGTTAACGCTTGTAGCGTTTTCGCCACCGTTCTCACACACGAGCACAATTCAATTCACTGTCCCTTATAGGTAAAAATCTTTCTCCATGACTTCCAATTCCTGCGTACTGCTGACGGTTAGTTTCATGTCTCGAAGCAACCCGTCGCCTAACGCATACACCCACCCATGAACGCTCAGCGGCTGGCCACGCCGCCATGCCTCTTGAACGACAGTGGTATGCACTACGTTCATTACTTGGCGCTGAACATTTAACTCGCATAACCGATTCACGCGCTCGTGCATCGTCGGCAAACCATCTACCTCTGTGCGATTGCGCAAATACAATTCCCGAACCTGACGCAGCCAGTTGTCAATCAACCCTAATGGCTTGTCTTCCATCGCTGCGCGCACACCGCCGCAACCATAGTGACCAACAACCATCACGTGTTTCACATGCAACACGTCCACGGCGTATTGGAGCACGGACAACAAGTTGAGGTCTGTATGATTGACGAGGTTGGCCACATTGCGATGAACAAATAGCTCCCCTGGCATTAGACCAACGATCTCGTTGGCGGGCACACGGCTATCCGCACAACCAATCCATAGATATTCTGGGTTCTGTTGCTTTACCAGTTGAGTGAAAAAGCCCGGATGCTCTTTTTCAATCTCTTCTGCCCATTCGGTGTTCTTCTTGAACAGATGGGAAAGGGTTTTCATGCTGTCCTCTTGCTTTCGGCTGTACGGATTTAACGTTCACTATTGTTTAAAACATGGGCCAAGATTGCGTGAGGGCGCCTCGCATTGCAAGGCTATAACCGTAGTAAAATCATGCGGATGCTTTGGCGCGCACCTAATATTCACCCCGTCACCAAAACACTGACGCCGCCACTAACATCACGACCAACAATGTGGGACATTCCATTTACACTGGATACTGTAGCGCACATGACAAAAAATAAAATTTTCGCCATTCTTCCGCCGCTTCTTTTTCACGCCCCAGCAACGGCCGAGACTGCACCTTTCGTTAGCACCAATGGCAATCAGCTGATGTTAGACGCCACCGAACTCGAATGGCGAGATAACGATGCTGGCGATGTTGCCGCATGGAATGTATCAGGTTGGTACGGCGGAAACACCCACAAGCTCGTTGCCTCGTCGGAAGGCGAACGTCTGCATAACAATACCGACGCTCATGAAGTGCATATTGCTTGGCAGCGCGCGCTAAACCCAAGCTGGGATATGCAACTTGGAGGCCGACGGGATTTCCAGCCAAGCAATCCCAGTCGCGACTGGGGATTTGTTTCTATTCAAGGATTAGCACCTTTCTTTATTGACGCACAAGCGGCGCTTTACATCGGCGAGAGCGGCCTCACTAATCTATCCCTCGTTGCGGGCTATGAATTATCGCTCACGGAAAAGATGGCGCTCGAACCCGAAATTGAGGCCAACTTTTACGGCAAAGAAGATGTTGGCTACGGAATCGGTACAGGCCTCACTGACATCGAAATAGGCATAAGACTGAGATACGAAATACTTCCCCAATTCGCACCATACATCGGCGTTGATTGGCTAAAGTCATACGGCGATACAGCAGACAATGCGCGGGCCGCCGGAGATAACGCAGAGCAATCTGCGTTAGTCGCGGGGATGCGCGCTTGGTTTTAGTCACGACGAAAAACGTGAGCAAATAAAAAGCCCGCAATATGCGGGCTTTTTATTTGCTCAGAGGGCGGCCATTTACGGCGCAGGATCCGGCGCTGGTGGAAACAGCGCTTGGAACAATGCGACCAAGCCATCCAACTGAGCCGTCGTACTTGGGTTACTGTTGGGGTATGTCCGTTGGGTGTCATTGACGAGACTCAACAGCAATCCATCTTCCGCATTACCAAGATGACCCGTGGAGACCAGCGTATCGTCCGCGTAAACATAACCCGCAACACCTTTGAGGTCGATGGTCATGGCATTAGCCGCGCTGTTAACTTGGCTAACGTCCACTGTGCCGTCGGCATTCAAGGTAAAGGTGTACAACTTATTGGTTGTATCACGCACTTCCAGCGTTGACGTTCCACTTGGTATCGCATCCTGCAGATCAATCTGCAATTGATCCCAGTCCACGACCGGCTCCGGCACGGTGGTATCGATCATGCTTAGTAGATAATCCGTAATCACATCGTTCAACGGCGCCAAACCGGTAATCGTTGCGTCTGTGATAGAACGAATTTCTGGCAACCCAACATTCACCGCTCCGTTGGCGATGTGCAAGGAGCTGGTGTCATCCAACGATAAATTAAACATGTCAGTGCCGGCCAAGTTAAATAAGGTTTCACCTGCCGGATTCGTCCGCTGCAACGTTTTCATATTCATCGTAAGAATTGGGCCAGACTCGCTCTGCGTAATCACGCGACGATTGAACGTCACGTTGGCATCCATATTCTGCATGTTGTACACCAACTTCTTAGGGCCGGCGCCATCACCAACATCTAACAAGGCTTGGCTTTGAATTTTTGCAGAGCCATACACACGGACATAAACGTAGAGATCCGCGATAAGATTTTCCAATGCCGGATTTAACAACGATTCATTCGTATAGTTCAGTGCAGTGAAGCTATCGAATTCATCCATATTATTATTCGACAGATTCGGATTTACGCAGAAATTCGTTAACGTCATTACCGCGGTGTTATTCGTAATCGTTCCGTTATAACACAGGGTAATGCCGTTAGAATTGTCATACGCACCAGGCGAGCCGAACGCATTAGCGCCGCCGAGCAAATAACGAATATCCGGAGTGGTTGCGATGGTCACGTTTGCAGTTTGACCATCTACTGTGCCGGTAATTGTCGTTTTACAGGTAGAGCTGAAAGCGCTACAGCTAGTAATCGACACCGAGAAAGTCGACTCCACATCACACGATGAGCTGTTCCGTCTCGCCGGCACACAAATCGCTGCGGAGAACCCGTTCGACAACACCTCTGTCATTGCCGTCACTAAGTTTGCTGTATCAGTTTGCGCGGTTTCATCGACATACATCCAGCTCACGCTACGGTTAACTTCATTAATGCCCGCTTCCGCCGCCTCAGCAAGATTGTAGTAGTAGTCGAATTCATCCAGCGGCGCGAGCGCGCGATTAAAGTTCGCCGCGGCGTAGCCTGTGCCCTCACCCAAAGACGAGACAATACGATCGCCCCAACGCGTTAGCAGTGTGTCGAAGCTGGTCAGCAACGCATCCAGTGCACCGCCTACATTCACTTGCGCACCCACCGCCTGAGCCGATGTCACCATCAGATCTAGGCCGTTGTAATTCACCGTTGGATCAGTGGTGTCTAACCCGTATTCAGCAAGATCAATAGAGCCCGTCTGCAACAACATCTGGCCGCCGAGCAGCGAGAACATTTGCGCAAGACCGCTATTGGCGGAGCTAGTTGTCAACGCTTGCGATGCAGCAAGTTCCTGTACAGACGCCGCAAATAATGCGTGACGAACCAGATCCATATCACTGGCCGCGGCCGCTGACACTTCTGCAGGAACGGTGACATCCACAGCGCGCGTGTAGGCGAAATTTTCATTTAAGCCATACAAGTCGGCAACGCGACGCATGGCCAAAAGAATCACATCGTCGTTCACGCCGCGCGGCATATCACTGACCCATTGCGCCGCCATATTGGTGATCGGCGTAATGGCAATCGGGCCGGCGAATTGACTGCCCGGAACAATCGTGTCCAAGGTGACATCCACTTCCGGTGCAAAGGATTCACCGAACGCTGCGGCACCACAACCCAGCGGCGCGTCGCACGTCATTAATGTGCTTACCGTGGTGGTGGCGCGCAATCGTACGGGCGCGGCTTGCGGCGCCAAATCGAAACCGAAGTAGCCGTTTGCGTTGGTGGTGGTAGTGCCAATGACATTCCACGCGCCCGCGTTGTACACGCTGGCTTGTACCGTTGCGTTAGCGAGCACGCCTTTTACAACACGACCCACCACTGGTAATTCTGGCGTCACGCTGATGGTGAAACTTTGCGTAGTCGCCGTGGAGCCATCTGTCACGCTAACGGTAACTGGCGCATTCCATGTTGCACTTCCGCCATCGCCTGGCAACCAATCGATCACACCAGTGCTGGCATTAATCGTCATGCCACTGGGTGCAGTGGTCAGGCTCCACGTCAAAGTATCATTTTCAACATCTGTAGCATTCACGTCGTACTGATACGCGATACCTTCATCAGCAGTTAACGGCGCGCTTGTGGAAATAACCGGCGCATCATTTACCGCTTCAACGGTGACGTTCACGGTGATGCTATCCGCAGTCGTTCCATCGCTGACGCTAATCACAAAAGAGTCAGTGCCAAAATAATTCGCGTTAGCAAAATAATTGATCGCAGTGCTGTTGCCCGTTGTTGGGAACGCAACCGCAAGACCGTTGGTTGCCGCACTCGATACTGACCACGTCAGTGATGCACCGGCAGTATCGTCATCTGTCGCATTTAGCGTTAGCGCAAAGGCCGTCGGCGCACCGTCTTCAGACATGGTGACCGACACGGATGCGCCTTCCGTAATCTCCGGCGCACTGTCTACCGGCGTCACACTGATCGTAAAGTTTTGCGTGGCGTCGAGGCTGCCATCAGACACTTGGATGCTGACATTTTCCGTCCACACCGAGCTGCCGTTATCGGCTGGCGTCCATGACACCACACCGCTGCTAGCACCAATACTCATACCCGTCGGGCCGTTGACCAGACTCCATGCCAAAGAGGCAGAATCTACATCGGCGGCAGTCGCCGTATATTGATACAGAACGCCTTCAGTTGCGGAAAGATTCGCTATCGAAGTAATGCTTGGTGCGTCATTAACGGCATTAATCGTGACGTTGACTGTGATGTCATCGGTTAATTCGCCGTCACTGACACGCACCACAAAACTATCGGCGCCGTTGTAATTTGCGGTCGGCGTATAGGTGACAACTTTGCTATTTCCCGCGCCGGTAACGTTGGCGGAGCCTTGTGTGGCAGCCGATTGAATTGACCAGAGCAACGTGGCGCTATCGATATCCGTGGCATTAAGTTGCAGCGCAAACGCGATGGGCGAACCGTCTTCGTCCATGCTCACGTCGACGCTATCACCCTCGGTAATTTCCGGCGCGTCATTCGATGCCGCGACAGTGATGGTGAAGCTTTGCGTTGCCGCAGCGGCACCGTCTTCGCCACCGTCAGCAACACTCACGGTAACGGCCGCATCAGTCACACCGTTTTCCGGCGTCCAAGTAATGAAACCGGTAGACGAAATGGTCATGCCCGTCGGCGCAACAGTAAGCGAGAACGTTAAGTCTGTGCCGTTGTTGCTGTCGTCCGCGTCGCTGACGGCAACTTGGTATTGGTACTCAACATCTTCGCTCGCCGTGGTCGGCGCTACTGAAGTAATTGTTGGCGCATCATTGACTGGTGTCACGGAGATAGTCCAACTCTGCGTTGCTGCTGCGGCACCATCTTCACCGCCGTCGGCAACACTCGCTGTAACGTCTGCCTCGGTGACACCTTCTGCCGGTGTCCACGCAATTAACCCTGATGCAGAAATCGTCATGCCGGCAGGCGATTGCGTGAGGCTAAATGTTAGCTCTGCACCCGCATCGTCAGGATCGTTCACCACTAATTGATAGCTGTACGCTGTTTCTTCCGTGGCAGTTGTCGGCGCGCTAGACGTAATAATTGGCGCGTCATTTACAGGCGTCACAGAGATCGAGAACGATTGCGTATCGGTCGCAGTGCCATCAGAAACTTGCAGTGTGACCGGCGCAGACCATGGCGTGCTGGAATTTTCTGGTGGCGTCCATTGCACAACACCCCCTGCAGAAACCGTCATACCCGCAGGTGCCTGAGTCAAGCTCCACGTCGCCGAAGGACCGTCGATATCCGTTACTTGCGCGCTGTACTGATAGAGCACATCTTCCGTCGCGGCGGTCGGTGCAACCGAGGTAATTTCTGGCGCATCATTTTGATCTTCAACAGTGACATTCACCGTGATTTCGTCAGTGAATTCGCCGTCGGACACGCTCACCACAAAGCTGTCGTTGCCACTAAAGTTCGCCGTCGGTATGTACGAAATATTTTTGCTGTTGCCGGTGCCGGACGCACTGGCCGCACCGTTCGCCGCCGCACTAGAAATGCTCCACGTTAATGTGGCGCTATCAGCATCGGTGGCAGAAAGCAGCAAGGTAAACGGTGTTGGTGTGCCATCTTCCGACATGGTGACCGCCGCCGTCTCGCCTTGATCAATAGTTGGCGCGTTGTTCACCGGAGTGACATCAATCGTCCAGCTTTGCGTTGCAGCAGCTGCACCATTTTCCCCACCGTCCGCAACCTGCACTTGCACGTTTGCCTGCCAAACCGCGGCGCCATTTTCGCCCGGTGTCCAGGCAATCAAACCGGTTGCAGAAATCGACATACCACTAGGCGATGCCAATAAGCTAAAGGTTAAGTCAGCGCCGTTGTTGGCGTCATCCGGATCATTCACCACCACCTGATAAGAGTACGCTGCACTTTCTGTTGCCGTCGTCGGTGCAGACGAGGTAATCGTTGGTGCATCGTTCACATCACCAACAGAAATTGTCCACGACTGTGTTGCTTGCGCCGCACCATCTTCACCGCCGTCCGTTACTGACACAGACACGTCGGCACTGGCGACACCGTTCGGGGGCGTCCATGCAATAACACCGGTTGGAGAAATCGTCATGCCCGCAGGAGATTGCGTTAGCGCAAACGTTAGATCGGTGCCATTGTTGGCGTCATCCGGATCAGTGACCGCCAACGCATATTGATAAAGCGCGCCCTCTGTTCCACTGGTTGGCGCAGAAGAGGTAATGGTCGGTGCATCGTTCATAGGTGCCACTGCAATCGCGAAGCTTTGCGTGACGCTATCGGTACCGTCACTGACTGCCACAACAACATTTTCTGATGCGCCGCTTGCGCCTACTTCACCTGGCGTCCAGTTGATCACACCCGCTGCGTCAATTGTCATGCCGCTCGGCGACGTAGTGAGAGACCACGTCAGCGTCTCTGCATCAGCGTCTGTTGCCGTCGCTGCATACTGATAAGCCTGATCTTCTGTCGCCGTGAGAATGGCAGTCGACGTAAACACCGGCGCATCGTTTGCAGCTTCAACGTCAACATTGACGAGAATGTCGTCACTCAAAAGCCCATCGCTTACGCGAATCACAAAACTATCGCTGCCGTTAAAGTTAGCCGCCGGTGTGTAACCGATAACGCTACTTAACCCGCCTGCACTTGCCGTTGCGGTACCGCTGGTTGCGTCGGTAAATACCGACCAAGTGAGTGTCGCACTATCGCTGTCGGTTGCATTTAATGTCAGTGCAAACGGTGTCGGCGTTGAATCTTCCGACATGGTCACGGAAACACTGGCACCCTCAGTGATCACTGGCGCGTTATTTTCCGGCGTCACAGAGATGACAAAGTCTTGCTGCGCAGATTGATCGCCATCGGTCACTTGCAACGACACATTAGCGGTCCAAACGTCCGCGCCATTTTCTGCGGGCGTCCACTGCACCAAGCCCGTAGACGGCGCAACGCTCATGCCTGCTGGAGCAGTTAATAAACTCCATGTTGCAGACGGACCATCGACGTCAGCGGACTGCGCTTGATATTGATATAAAACGTCTTCGCTTGCTGTCAGCACTGCGCTCGACGTAATAGTTGGCGCATCGTTAACCGCCTCAATGGTGACGGCAATCGCGATATCTGCAAATGCAACGCCGTCACTGACGCGCACCACAAAATTATCGGTGCCTGAATAATCCGCGTTCGGCGTATATGAAATCGCTTTACTGAATCCTGTGCCCGAAGCATTCGCTGTGCCGCTAGAGGCCGCCGACTGAATCGTCCACGTTAGTGTTGCGCTATCCACATCGGTAGCGTTTAACGTCAGCGCAAATGGCGTTGGCGCAGAATCTTCAGACATAGTGACCGACGCAGTACTGCCTTCGGTAATCACTGGCGCATCATTCTCACCCGTGACTGAAATCGTCCAAGACTGCTCAGCTGGCAGCGCGCCACCCTCACCGCCGTCGGCAACGCGAACGGTGACGTTCTCGCTGGTAACACCATTGGCTGGCGTCCAAGTAATTAAACCTGTTGTTGAAACCGTCATACCTGCGGGCGCGACGGGCAAACTAAAGGTTAAGTCTGTGCCGTTATTCGCATCGTCTGCGTCGGTCACTTGCACTTGATAGCTGTACTGCACATCTTCCGTTGCCGTCGTTGGCGCGGCCGATGTAATTACTGGCGCGTCATTGGTATCGGTAACAGTGACTGTCCAATTTTGTGTCGCTGCAGCGGCGCCATTTTCGCCACCGTCCGTGACAGAGATGGCAACATTTTCAGACACACCGCCAACCGTTGGCGTCCATTCGATTAAGCCAGTTGACGAAACGGTCATACCCGCAGGCGCAGTGGTTAAAGCAAAACCAATGTCGCTGCCGTTGTTGGAATCGTCGGAATCGGCTACCACAATTTGATACAGGTAGGCTTCATCTTCCACAGCACTTGTTGCGGGTGAAGAAGTAATCGTCGGTGCATTGTTCGAAGGTGTGACTGCAACGCTAAATGTTTGCGTTGCGATTTCAATGCCGTCACTGACTTGGAGTGTTACGTCAGCAGTCCACAGCGTTGCACCACCTTCGCCTGGCGTCC
>JARGPN010000005.1 GCA_029213045.1 Alcanivoracaceae bacterium | reverse complement strand
CGCAACGATTAATACAGTGGTAATACGGCGTGGATTCTGTGGCAATTTGCTGCCGGCGAGCTCGTGTCATGCATCTTCTCCTGATGGCATAACACCGTAAACCCAAGAGAATTACCTAGCAGTGGAAAAACACTCAAGATCACGTCAGTGAAGCGAGAACTCTTGGGTGTCCTTGTTTTATTTTATGCAGTGGTAGTAAGGCGTAGATTCGATAGAAACTTGTTGGCGGCGCGCTCGTGTCATGCATCTTCTCCTGATGGCATGACACGGTAATCGCAAGACACAAATCGCTCACTAGGCGAACTCTCAAGACCGCGTCAGATTAACGCTAAGTCTTGGGTGTCCCGTTGTTTTTTTTCAAGAACGCGTCGGATCAACGCTAAGTCTTGGGTGTCCTTTGTTCTTAACCCGCAGTATCAATACGTAACACGAGGTGATAATGATTAGACATGAGTGCGTAAGCACAGAGATCAATGGCAAAAATCTCAGTCAGTGCCGTCAGACGCTCTAACATCCACTCACGACGATGATCAAAATTCTTACCGCTGGAGCGATCCGTGCCGCACAAGAACGCACGGCGGACGCAACGATTTATACAGTGATAATACGGTGTAGATTCTGTGGCAATTTGGTGGCGGCGTGCGCGTGTCATGCATCTTCTCCTGATGGCATAACACACTAACCCTGAGAAAGTTTCTAAACACGAGACGAACTCCCAAGATCACGTCAGTGAAGCGATAACTCTTGGGTGTCCTTGTTTTCTTATTTTTCATACTTGGGTGTCTTTATTAAATTTCGAATATTTGCCAAATCTCTTTAGCTATCGTTAAAAATATCAATAAGTGCTTCTATCTGGAGGCCTAATACATTCGGTTCCCCATTCTCATCCAATCCTGAATTCATAAGAAAGTCCGATAGTGTGTCTATTATTGATTCAGTCTCGTCGTTCGACAGGTCGACTACATACCGGCCTGTCGGATACTTGCCTTTCTCAAAATGCTGTTCAGCATTTTTTAGCTTCATGACTTGATCAGAATCCTCAAGAGCATCGACAAGTAGTTTTAAATCGGAGTGATTAATTTTAAACTGCATCATAGTCACCTAATAGCTTTGGGGTTGTAACTAAATCCAGCTTCATTTGCCCGTCTTTGAGCAGACCCACTACCAGAAGCGCGCGTTGTCCCTTGTGGCCATATTTGAGGTCCACGGGATTTGCCGTATGTAGTAATTACCTTTCCTTCGCTATTCAATATAACTGTTGCCTTCTTACCTTGGTACTTCATCGTACCATTAGCACCTTCTACAACTTTCTTAGGGTTTTTTACTGCATCAAGCATATGCTTAGCATTTACTCCCTTGCCGCCATTACGTCCAACAGCCTGATTTAAACCATGCTTCGTATAGCCAGTTATTTTTCCTGCTACTGCCTTGTTTGCACCCCCCGACTTCCTCGTAAGCGCGAACGCCCCCAATACACCAAGATCATACCCAAACTGGGCCTCGGGAGTTTCAGGCTCATCAAAAAAGGTGTCCGCATACGGAAGATCAACCCCATACTCCTGAGCGAACATCGGACGCATGATGTCGTTGTACGAGTATAGGATCAGCTCATCTCCCACTCTAGTAGCAAACCCCGTACTAAAGTTTACGTTGCGGCTCTGAGTGACAGCAGAGTTTACGCCAGAATAATCTCCCGTTTTCAGACCGTGAAGGGTCGGCATCATAAACTGCTGACCTGATGCCCAAGACTCAAGAGAGCCCAAGCTAACTTGATGGCCACTCCCACTCGCCATGAAATTATGCGTAGAAGGAAAGAGCTGAGCATCAGAAGGAACAGGGGCGTAGTAACAGTTTTGTCCAACACCCGACGGGCACGCCTCATACCCACTAGGATCCACCCCCATCATCGGCCCGTTCATCACATAGCTGTACCGATTATAACTCTGCGATGAATACGGCGCCTGAATGATGATATCCGGGCTTAGGAAACGCCCAATTGTGGGATCGTAAACGCGGCCATTCATATGAATTAGGTTGAACTGATCCAACATTTGGTGGCCTGTATAGCCCTCGTCTAATGGCGCGGCAGCACCTGAAGCTCCCACCCAGTCAGCATCGCGGCGCTGGCCGAAAGGCGCGAATGATTGATTCGCGATAACGCTGTCATAAATGCTCGTCCCGTCGGTCGCATCGTCGTCAAGAATCACTTCCACGCTGCCCAAATGATCTCGCAGGGTGTAACGCGTGGTAGCAACGCCGCCGACGCTTTCAATAACAGCGTAGTCGCCAAGATAAATACGCGTTGTGGTGACTGAGTTAGCGATATCTAGCTCGTAACCTTCACCAGCAAACCAGCGTGACGCATTTGCTGCACCATCAGAGCTAAGCTGGAATCTCTTGGCGCCGCTTGGGCCATACAAAAAGGTTGCGCTGAGCACGCCATCAGCAATGCCCGTAGGCGCCGTCTGATCGGGGTTCCAGCTGTAAGTTCTCGTGCCTACGGACGCAACCTCACCGAAGGCGGAATAACAGTATTCCTGAGCACCCACTTCACGTACTGCATGTGGCCCCGGAGCAAAGCCGCTATGTGCACAAACGGAAGAGTTAGGAGTGGCGTAAGACAGGGCTGTTCCATTCCGTGCTTTCAAATTACCAAGTGCGTCATAACCATAGGCGGCATCCTGCTGCGCGGTCACTATGCCATTTTCGATCACTCGGGACTTCGCGCTAAGCAGGCGATCCCACGCATCGTGACTAAATCGTTCGATCTGATGGCGCAGAAGTTTATTGGGCACGGAAGAGTCAGCCGCAGTGTCTTTTATTTGGCGATAACTAAGGCGGCCGAGCGAATCCCAACCGTAAGTGCTGGCCTGAACTTTATTGTTGGGTGCGATATCAAGACTGGCAACGCGACCCACTTCCTGGCCACTTATTGCGTCGCGAGAAATCACCTGCTTGACGCCATTACCCAGGGAAATAACAGAAGGTGAACCAAAGCTGTCGTACTCGTCTGCTTCCCACCAAATGGTGGCCTGATTGACATCGTAGATTTTGCGGACCACTCCAGCCTGGTATTCATACCCTGCGACAAGCCCATTGGGGTAACTCACGGTGGCCGGCGCACCAAATGCATTATAGGTATAGCTGAACGCAAAACTTTGGGCGGTTTGTCCTGGCGCATTAATGATCAGCGATCGAGCTGAAAGCTGACCAGCACCGCCTTCACCATTCACCAAATGATAACTAAAACGCTCATCAACATCGGGCAATGCATCCCCATTGCTGTCGGGCCCTTTAATTCTGCAAAGAAGATTAGTACCGCATTGAACGGTACCGCCATTCTCGGTATAGGAGGTATAGTCGTAGAGAGTCTCTGCACCAGTAGCAAGGCTTATACGACTAGTAATATTTCCTAGTCCATCGTACCCGTAAGTAAAGCCTCGCTCAGACGCGCCATCTAGCCCAACATACTTTTCTTCAAGCAGCTCACCGAAAATACTCCAACGATACAAGCTAGCGCCTTGGTCTGGATCGTATTCTCCGGTTAAGTTTCCTTCCACGCCGTAAGTGCGAACTACCACTGTCCGGTTATCCGCATTCACCCTAGACCAGACGAGATTTCCTCTAGGGTCGTAGCGATATTCAGTGATCACTTCATCAGACGAACTCGGCACACCTGTTTCCGAAACCCCGGAATTTACAAGACTCACCTCTTCTGTTCTAACTATGTTACCCACGACGTCGCTATACGACGTCACATTCGTCACGGCAGTAGGCAAGCTGCCCACAATACCTGCATCATCAATCGTATCGCCTGAGATTTCATAACTTGTCGAGGTAACCGTCCCACCGCTAGGCGCAGCTTTTGTATAGCTGAGGATACGCAAGCCATTCGGACGCACCTCTTCAACTTGTCCATACCTTTCGCTGTATTGCCAGAATATGGAGCCACTTGTTGCACACCCTACACAATCCAAGTACGGCAGGGAGCGCTCTATAACACGCCCTCTATTGTCGTAGCTCAGATACTCAACAATGGCATCCCCACTAAACGACGACTCTGTGTGAGCAACCTCTCGACCCAATAAGTCTAGGTATGTTCTGCTTTCAGACTCACCATCGTTTTGTATCACGTACATAAGGGCATCTTGAGCCCAGCTGGGGCAAGCGCCGTTACAGAACTCGTAGTCAACGGCTAGCGTTACGCCATTGGGAGCCGTTTGAGAAATGGGGCGGCCAAAGTTATCAAAAACGAACTGGCTAGTCAGCGCGTTATCACCCGTCACGCTTGCGACCTGACCAGTAGCGCTGTCCCAGAGAATATTGGAAAGGGTTTCCTTTGTTGTTGAGCTTCCGGACTCTATCTTTTCGGCAAAGTCATACGGCCCGGCTTTCCATTGGGTAACTTTTTCAAAAACAGTCTGTGCTCCTGACGGAGAAAACTCCGTTGACGTATTTTCAGAAGACGTCATTTCTTTGCCGACATACCTGTAACGAGATGAGTACTTACTGCTCAGATACGTCACTAACCTTTCGCGGTCAGTGCCCGCAAACTCTGTTACGCTTTGCGGGCTAAACATCGTGTCATGCATTTCGTACTGTCGAGAAACAGAATAGGGCCCGACCAAAGACTCTAACGACCCAACGTTACCAGAAAAAACACTTCCCTCGTCGCCCGTCGCAAAAACTGGGCCTCCAGATTCGCCCCACTCCACTTGCTCGGTAACATCCTCAATACCACGAGTAAATGGACCAGTCCGAACCACTGACTGGGTATGCGTGGCATGGAGAGAGGCACTGTCGTATACCCTGTTCTCGTACGTGTAATTATTGACGGCGTTTTGGGTTAGATGCGTCTGAGTTAGCGGCAGGCAATCCGATACACTGCATGTTTCGCTTGCGGACGCCGCGAGGCCATATTCAGTAGTAACAGAAGAAAGTATTCCCTTCTCGTCATATTCATTGCTGACCCGCTCGGATGAGATTTCGTCGCCATCCTGATCAAAATAGCTAGCTCTCGCAGCAAGCAATGCAACGCCATCTAATACTGTTTCATTGTCCCCAGAATTACACGACTCTGATGCCTGACCGCCGGAATATTGGAACCAGAAAACAGGCTCATCACCGCTTTCCGGCCAACATACATGAGTGGCCTTTCTAACTACGCCATAAAGCGTCTTTTTCAACCCGCCCTCACTTTCTTGTATCTTTTCTCTAAGAGCGAGGAACGGCCATGTGAGATAATTCTCTTGAGACACATCGTACTTGTAAATCTCTGAACTCTTTGCTTGAGCGTTACTTCTTTCAAATGATCGGACACCGAGCAAACCTCGGCCATGCCGATTCATTACAAAGGTGTCGTAGTGAAATTTAGTGTGGCCAATGCCGCCAATTCCGTTCGGCGACGACATTTTTTTTACAACAGGTATAAATGCCGTTAAAGAGTAATTCTCATCATTTAGAAAGTCATCGAATGTAAAACTCGCCGAGTCGCCAACAACAGACCGCGACCACGTAAACGTTGTTGAAGCCAACTCTGCATCCGCACCAGGCCACTGCTCTTTCACTTCCAGCAAAAGCCCTCTGTCCGGCCTATCAATATTAATAATGTCAACGCTGTCTTTAAAAAGTTCAGCAATTTCAGGTTTTCCGTCACCATCGAAATCAGCGATCCGAATTTTGTCAGGCGAGACAGATGTAGGTATACGTGTGTCTATTTCTTTAAAATAAACATTGCCGTCTTCACCCGGATAGGCCTGATAGATAAAATAATTTGCACCATTTTCGTTTGCCAGCAAGATATCCGGAAATTCATTGCCGTCGTAGTCAAATGGCTTAACGTTAAAGTCACTTTCAGAACGACGGTCTAACCCAATATCCACATTCTTCGCACTAGACATTTTATAAGGCTGCAGAAAAACCCCACCTCCATTTAGCGACGCCCACCAAAAGAGCTCGCCCGTTGCAGCATCTTCTCTTGCGTAAATATAATCAGAAAGACCATCAGCATTCACATCTAAAAAAACACTCCGCTCTGCCGGCAGAGAATTATACTGCGTCGCCCCTGATTCAGTAATCACTTTAAAACCGTCCGCGCTCTTCCAAAAAGGCGAATCGTTTATCGATGAGAGATGTATCGTTGCCGACAAATCTCGACGATATAAACTAACGGGCGCAGTGTACCCAGCGTCGCTGGTCTTCGCATAATTCACGTTGCCTTCCCACCACGCAGACACCCAATATTTATTGTCAGGATCTGTACAGCCAGACTCTCCTCCAGAGTCCCCCAAAAGCATCACTTTATCCCCTCCTGGAACAGCTCTCACCGACGGGCGAAGCTTTTCTAGAAATGGCTTCCATTCGTTATACGATCCTTGATAAATACAAAATGTCGGCAAAGGGGGGTAATTCGTGCTTGTTGTATCCAAACGCTTCCACGCATATCGATAGAATTCTGCAGTCTCTGCAGGAACGTTCACCGTACTTTGGCAACGCCACATGCTGCTTGGGGAACCGCTAATATATTGCTGAACACAGCCTGACCCCGGACTTCCTGATGACGCAACATAATAATAGCCCGTTGTAGTGTACGCCTCGCCAATCTGATAACTCTCAGTCCCCTCTCTTTCCATATATACTAATTCGGGGCGTCCATCCGCATTCATATCAAGAGCGGCCAAACCTCCTCTGTGTTTTTGTGACGATGACGACGCGAGCAACACCTGCGCAGAAAAATTATCGGACGACCTATAAACCTTAATCTCCCCGTTCTTTCCTGAGTTATCCAAGGTAATGATATCTGCGATGCCATCGAGATCCCAATCAGCAATAACAGATTCAACGTCCCCTCCGAGCGAATCAAATTTTCCGCTTGCGATGAAGTCTTCCGTTTTTTGGAGTGCAACAGAGGAAAGACCTTCGTTAAAATCGAACAACACTGCTGGCTTGCAAAGCTCCTCCCCATCGCTGACTTCGCATGACTGGATATACTTAACTATTGGCGCGCCATCGATTGCACTAAACTCGTAACCTACGTGATAGGTAAGCACCGGGCTAAGCGAATCAGACACCGTGATCGTCGTTAATAGCTCATCAGATTCTGCATAGAGCTCATAATAATTAACATCCAACACGGATTTAGCGCCAAGTGACTTTCTCACTCCTCGGTACTTTTTATACGCAAACTCTACTGTAAAGTTTGCGTAAGTGATTTTTTTGGGGCGAGGACTAACAGAATCTGTAAAGTAGGTATAGGCTGACCCCGCACCGCTGGCGGAATAAATTTCCGCAGCGGCCCAGCTCAGCGTTGCTGATTTATATGACGTGTTTGCGAACGCCTGATACGGCTGATAGTCAATATGACTACCATCAGGTAGCGTCTCCGTAATAGGACGCCACTTTGACACCGCATTCACATTGCCAGTATCAACCCAATTCTTTGAACCCGATTGATATATGTACTGCCCCCACGCGGTCTCTTGCTCGATATACCCCTTAACAGGAAGAAGCCTCCCATGCTGCCCGCAAAGCGCATCATAGATCGTAAAGGCATAGCCTGCCGTCCTACCGGTCTCGTAGTTAACCTTTGAACAGCGCGAAATAACAGGGAACCCCGTTAGCGACCACCCGTTTGGCAGAAAACCTCCGCCGCCTCCAGACTGATACGCTATAGAGATCGTCGGCACGTTCCCCGCTGTGGATGGAGGAAGGTAAATTGGATAGCGAAATGAAATTTGTCCTGTCGGTGTAACTTGCATGCTGTAATTCGGACGCGCAGCGACTAAAGCTTCTTGAGGCTCATGAAGAAACTCGACAGCGGATTTGCCTGCAGATTCAGGAACAGGCGAGAGAAGCGGCTCACCAGCCCCCCCAACATTGGAATAAGCTACATAGGAAACCCCTGATGTAGTCGCGACTAGATCGCGTAATCCGTCGCCATCAATGTCTTTAAAACGCACAAAAACTTGTGCATCAGATAAATCAATATTCTCATTTAGTTGAGAGCTTGGAATAATGGCGGTGACTTCTAGGCCTGCACCACTCTGCACAAGAATAAAACTGTCTGGACCACTCTCTACTGGGCGAAGAAAATAGTCAGTTAAGCCGTCGTTATTAACATCGCTTAGCATAACTCTCATTTTTACAGGCGAAATGAGAGCGCTGGGATCCACGGAATTACACTCTGTGTAACCCCCATCTACATCACCGCAAAATGCGATCAGATCGCCGTGTCCACCAACAGGTAAAACGCCCGATGTCAGAGGAATAATTAAAGTATAACTTTCCAGAAGCAAATCAGGGCTTCCGTCCAAGTTAATATCTCCGACCCATGCATGATAATACTGCTTTTGTTCAGCGGCTCCGACTACGCCAGAAGCCACCGTAAAAAACAACGCTGCAAAAAGTAGAAACGTTTTATTCGCCACAAAAAATCCTCCAAAAACCCTACCTGCGCTATTGTTTTTCAATAAATCAGCAGAAACACTTGCGGATTTACCCTACTCCGCAAACACAAAAGTCTATCTTTAAGCGGAATAGCTCAAGACTCTAGAAAGGCGAGCAATCTAAATAAAACCTATCAATCGCTATTAATCTGAACGCCAGATATCTGCTGCCCATAATTTCCATTCGAGCATAAAGAGCTATCCATATATAGGTTTACCGTTAACCCCTGAGCTTGGGCCGACAGCAAGGTTGAATACATTGCCATGCCTGTGCTCGAGGGAGGCTGACTCGTCCAGCTCGATGCGACACGAATGTTATTCGCATCTGGAGTCTCGGTGGGATCACAGGTCACACGAGTGTCTATGTTGTCCGATTTGAACCTGACTCTTTTTACATGATAGTTACCGTCGTAATACATGGCCACGTCGACAATTTCTGCATCGAAGACCATCCAGTCTCTGGCCGCGCTTGCGGTGGCGCTAAGCGCACACGCTGCAATACCAAGAATCACCCCTATTGATCCCTTGAATTTCATATTTTCAGTCCCTTGATTAGGCAATAAAAATTCTCGCAAGCAACACTTGCTCGCAAAGCCGTGACTTAACGACGTTTTAGAAACAGATGATTGAAACTAAAAAAGCCCCGATAAATCCCCGTTGTTACTATCGATATTATAATGGTCATGTCAATTAAAAAGTTTGATATCAGAATGATATTTTTCTTTTATAGCATTAAACGAAAAGCCGCCAACGCTCAGCGCTGGCGGCTTTCTTAGGTAACCGACTTTTTACTTATGCGCTAAAATAAATGCGCGTACATTAGGATCAGGCCTTATATTGAACTCCATCAGCTGGCGCACTTATCAAACACTCCTCGCACGCAAGTTCATTCTCTCGATGCGTCTTCGGCAACACGCTGCATTAATACAGAAGGCGCCTAAGCTGCCTTTAAATATGCAAGGATGTTAATGCAAGGTCTGACGCCTCAATCTCTATGCCCAATTGACTGTGAAATAAATACGCCGATAAAGAACAACATAAAAAGTATATCGTTTAGCCCGTAGATTGCGTAAAAAGCGCCGGCAAACATATCTTCGGAAAATACGGACGAGACGTTATTTTCTGAAACCCAACGCACCCACACCACCACGTAGACTAATTTTTCTAGCGCGAATGCCGCCGCCAGCCACTTAACATTCGTGCTAATGGCCGCGGCGCCGATATACGCCAATCCCCAGACAATAATCATCAAGAGACCGAAGTTCGACATCACCACTGGATCGGCGTTATTCAGCACTTCATTTGTAAAGGCACGCGAGAACAGCAGCACACCGCCAATATTCATTAGGCCTGCTGCAATAAAACCATTCCTTACCAATGCTCTGTTCATATCACCCACTCCAACCGAATCATTATTTGATGCTCGATACCTATGTTTCTTTGCCACACTGCCTGACTAATAAAAAGGCCGCTAAGCGGCCTTTAAATATTCATGCAGAATCGACAAATCAGCCAATAAAACCATTCAAGCGCTCACGAATGGTCCGCTCGCAATCGCCGATGATTTCTTGTACCAATTCTTCGCAACTTGGAATGGCGTGAATTAATCCCTGCACCATGCCTGAGGTCCAAATGCCATGATCAATTTCGCCGGTGGTGAGGGACACTTTTCCTTTGGTGCCTGCCACCATGTCGCGAATTAATTCGAAGGCCATGTCTTTGCCTTGTTCGCGTTCTATTTCATTCACGGCGACGGCGACTTTGTTTTTATACACACGCGCGGTGTTGCGCAGCGGGCGGTAAACCAAGGCGGTATCCAGTTCGCTCGCGTCGACAATGGCTTGTTTGATTTTTTCATGGATCGGCGCTTCTTTGGTGGCCATAAAGCGCGTGCCCATGTTGATGCCGTCGGCACCTAACGCTAAACATGCGGCCATTTGTGCGCCTGTGCCGATGCCGCCGGACGCGAGCATGGGGATTTTTAATACAGCGGCTGCGGCGGGTAGCAATACTAGGTTTGGAATATCGTCTTCACCAGGGTGGCCTGCGCATTCAAAGCCGTCGACGCTGACAGCAGCCACGCCGACTTTTTCAGCCTTCAGGGCGTGGCGCACGGAGGTGCACTTGTGAACGACTTTCACACCGTATTCGTTAAAGATTGGTAGGAATGGCTCGGGGTTGCGGCCAGCGGTTTCAACAATTTTAATGCCGGATTCGCAAATGACGCGCGCGTACTCCTCGTATGGGACGGGTTTAATGGTTGGCAAAATTGTCAGGTTCACGCCGAACGGTTTGTCGGTCATTTCGCGGCAACGTTTGATTTCTTTTTCTAGGTCTTCCGGTGTTGGCTGGGTTAAGCCGGTGATGATGCCTAGTGCGCCTGCGTTGGATACCGCTGCTGCGAGTTCCGCATAGCCGACATTCTGCATGCCGCCTTGAACGATGGGGTATTTAGTGCCGAGCAATTCCGTAATACGCGTTTTCACATGCGACTCCTACTGCAGAAAATGGCAAAGGCGAGGCCTTCGATAAGCAGCAGGCAATAAACCATTGATAGCGTGCAGGAGCAATGGCAAACGGAGTCATTTCTGGTCATTGGGGGGCTGGGTGTGGGCGGTTTACTTGGCAGTGTTGGGCTTCTTGCTGGGGGCTGATATCGCTTGCAGGCAAGCTCCCACATGGAGCAAATGGCAAAATCCGTGGGGCGTAGTCGATCTTTCGGTGGTGATTGATTGGGGGTGTTGGAGTTCTAGTCGGGCGCAGAGATCGCTTGCGGGCAAGCTCCCACAGGGGGATTGATGGCATGCCTGTGGTTTTTGCAGTTGCCTTTGTGGGAGCTTGCCTGCAAGCGATAGGGCCTATGTCAGCACCACTATCGCTCGCCTGCTTGCACCTACGCTGGCAGCATGGCCCGACGCACGCGCCGGTCGCCGAAGATATACAACGCCAGTGCAGAAATAATCATTGCCGCGCCGATCACCACATTCGCATGCGGTTGTTCGCCGTTGAACAAGGCTCCCAAACCCAGCGCCAATACAGGCGTCATCAAGGTCACCAATGACACCGTAGCCGCCGATAAGCGTTGCAGCACAAGGAAGTAGCAAACAAACCCAATGAGCGAGCCAAACACCGCTAAATAACCAATGGCCCACAACCCCATGACGTTTTCACCCAATACAAAGTGCTCACCCATGACAAAACTCAGCAGCCCGTACAGCGGCAAACTCAAAATCAGTGCGCCCAAGGTATGTTGCAGCGGCGGCATATGAATCGCTTGGCGCTTCACCAAAATGCCGGTGGCTGCAAAGCCCGTGACCGCACCCAGCAACAGCAACACACCAATCAACATATTGCCGTTGCCAGTCAGGCCATTGGAGAACACGACGGCCAGCCCTGCCACGCCCAGCAAACAGCCCATCCAGTGCCAGCCATTGAGGCGCACACTGCCCGGCAGGCATTGCATCATTAACCCTGACAACAAAGGCGCGAGGCCAAACATCACGGAGATCAGGCCGCTCGGCACATAGCTCGATGCGAGATAGCTCAAGGCCATGGCACCAAACACGCCGGGCACCGCCGCAAGGTAAGCCATCACTGAACCACGCTGCCAATCTAGTCGTTTGCCTTGCAGCCACAACCACGGCAGGCCGATGGCCACCGCAATCATCATTCGGCTCATGGCCGCCATCACCGGTGGCAGCGCCTCGGCGCTCCATTTGATGGCCAACGGTGTTGTTGCCCAAACCAACACCACGATTAAATAGGCAAGCCCAGTAGGCACGTTCCTTCTCCTTATGTGGGCAGCGCACAACCTGCAGGCATAAAAAAAGCCGCAGGTTTGGTACGCTGCGGCTTCTTTGAAATTCAGTGAGTATGAATTAGATAGCCAACAGCGACCTCGCACGCCATACGCGCAGCGCACGCTTGCAAATCGCCAGAGGGGCGATGCGCGTGAACATCGGTTTGCGTGGTTTGCGGCTTATCATCATCATGCGAACATGATGCGTTGAAAACGACAGGACAACAATCCCAGAAATGAAAAATTATTTGGTGGGCGGAGCGGTACGCGATCAGCTTCTTGGTCGCCCGGTGACAGAACGAGATTGGGTGGTGGTCGGCGCAACCCCCGACGCCATGCTAGCGCAGGGCTTTAAGCCCGTGGGGCGTGATTTTCCCGTGTTCCTGCATCCGCAAACCGGCGAGGAGTACGCGCTAGCGCGCACCGAACGAAAACAAGGCCACGGCTACCATGGCTTTGTGTTTAATGCTGATCCCAGCGTCACCCTGGAAGAGGATTTACAGCGGCGCGACCTCACGGTGAATGCCATGGCGCGTGAACTCGGTGGCCCACTGATCGACCCTTACAACGGCCTGCAGGATTTAAAAGCGCGCAAACTCCGCCACGTCAGTGATGCCTTCGGTGAGGACCCATTACGCGTGCTGCGGGTGGCTCGATTTGCCGCGCGTTATCACCCGCTCGGTTTTTATGTTGTGGATGACACGCTTGCGTTAATGCGCGGATTGGTCGACAGCGGAGAACTCGCGCACCTCACGCCGGAACGTATCTGGAAAGAAACCGAACGCGCATTAATGGAAAAAAACCCGCAGGTATTTTTTAAAGTACTGGAATCCTGCGGCGCCCTACACGCATGCTTCCCTGAACTCGCGGCGTTGCGCGGCGTGCCGCAACCGGAAAAACATCACCCGGAAGTTGATACGTTAGAACATCAGTATCTTGCGCTAGAACAAGCCGCAAACATGAACGCGCCGCTGGCGACGCGTTACGCCGTGCTTGTACACGACCTTGGCAAAGGGTTAACACCACAGGAAGAATGGCCGCGACATATTGCCCACGAAGTGCGCAGCAAAAAACTGGCGAACGTGATGTCTGCGCGATTAAAAGTGCCGCGCGAATGCCAAGAACTTGGCGCGCTGGTTGCCGAATTTCATACCCATGCGCACCGCGCATTTGAGTTGCGACCCGAAACGTTATGGAAGTTGTTTAAATCCCTCGACGTTATCCGCCGCCCTGAGCGACTTGATGGATTTATTGATGCCTGCGAAGCGGATGCACGCGGACGCACAGGACTAGAAGATAACCCCTATCCGCAAGCCGAATATTTGCGTGGCGCAGCACGCTCCGCGAGCATCGTGGATGTCGCTGCACTGCAAGCACAAGGCATCAGCGGCCCTGACCTCGGAAAGGCTATTGAACAGGCGCGCGTTGCCGCGCTCACGGAGCATAAACGACTATGCCAAACGACTTGAACACGACCGCAACGCGCGTTGCGTTAGTCACTGGCGCGGCGCGGCGCATTGGCAAGACCATCGCCACAGCGTTACACGCACGCGGTTTAAATGTGATTATTCATTATCGCAACAGCGATGCCGATGCCGCGACATTGGCCGCCGAACTCAACGCAACAAGGCAAGATTCTGCGCGCACCCTACAGGCAGATTTAGACGACCCTAATGCTGTGCGTGAACTCGCTCAGCAAGCGCTTGCGCAATGGCAACGGCTCGATGTGTTAGTCAACAATGCCAGCAGTTTTTACGCGACGCCTTTTGGCGAAGCGAGTGATGAAGATTGGGAGCGTTTGTTGCACAGCAATTTGCGTGCGCCGTTTATTTTAACGCAAGCGCTTGCGCCCGCGCTGTCCGCGCATCAAGGAAGCATCGTGAATCTTATTGATGTGTATGCGCAAAAACCGCTCTTTCAGCATAATTTATACTGCATGGCGAAAGCTGGGTTACAATCACTCACGCTCAGCGCTGCTCGGGAGCTTGGCCCAGATATTCGCGTCAATGGCGTAGCGCCAGGCCCAATTATGTGGCCGGAGCAAGGGCAACAAAATCAAAATGACATCATTCAAGCCACCGCACTCAAACGCACCGGCCAACCAGAAGACATCGCCAATGCGGTGCAATGGCTCGCTCTGGATGCGTCATTTGTCACAGGACAAATACTGGCAGTCGATGGCGGACGGTCTTTGAGTTTGGCAGGAGGCTAACTTACCGTGAAAAAACGAACAGCGAATAAGCGTTTTATAATTTTTATACTCCTTTGCGCCGCCCCACTTCTAGCGCACGCCGAGTTATATAAACGCGTCGACAAGAACGGCAATATTGAATTTAGCGACAAGCCTTTTCCCGGCGACGACGCAGAGACGTTTGAGATTAAAACCCAACCTAAGATTGGCCAAGACGAATCTGTTCGACGCATCAACGAGCGCGTTGACCGCCTGCGCGAGTCACAAGCGGAAAAGAAAAAGATCGACGACACCGCCAGACAGGAAAAAGAAAAGCTGTTATCTAAGCAAAAACGTGCCTGTGATAACGCCCGCTACGAGCTACGGAAATTTGACGGCCGCGTCTACACCCGCGAAGAAAACGGCGAGCGCAGCTATATGACCGACGAAGAAATGGCACATCACTCATCGAAGATAAAAGAATGGATAAAATCGAACTGCAAAGGCGTGTAATGGGAATTATTACACGCATTACCGTCCTCAGCATTTTAGCGGCCTCATTTGTTAGCGCCTCGCCGTCCTATGCGGAGCTTTATCAATGGCGAGACGAACAGGGACGCGTACATTTTGGGGATCGCGCGCCGGAAGAGCAGGAAGTACAAACCGTCAACATCGAAGCACAACCAGAGCGCGAGCAGCTCAAGCTAGAGGTATTCCCCGAGGGCTTCGCCCTAAATACAGAAAGCATGAATGTTTTGCAGGAAAAAATCCCTGCCATTCTAAAAATCTACCGCCAGCTTTTTCGCCTCGACTTAAATAAAACGGTAGAAGTGAAAATTACACTGCTGCCCGACAAGGCGAGCTTTAACCGATGGATGGCCGAGCGTACTGGCAACCCGAAGCCAACCAACGCACTGGGCGCCTACCTCACCCAAAGCCGCGAAGTCGGCGTGTGGAATCATGGCTCACAAGAAGAAGTGCTTAGCACAATTTTGCACGAAAGCAGCCACGTTGTGATGGCGCAAGTATCGCCCTATGCGCCAAGCTGGCTCCAAGAAGGTATGGCGGAATATTTTGAAATGCTGTCCAAAGAAAACGGAAAATATGTGGTGCGCCCCATTCCTGAATCAGCCGCGCGCATTCAATATTGGCAAGAAAGCAAACAACTGATTAGCTTGCGCAGTTATCTAAGCATCCCAGAAGCCAAGTGGCGCACCATGGCGCACAACGCCGACCCGATGCCATACACCATCGCGTGGGCGACCGCCTACTTTATGCTGTCTAGTGAAACCGGAAAAAACACATTGCGACGCGTACTTCACGACATGGAGAAATCCCGTCGCTGGCCGTCCGTTGAGGATTTAGACAGTCGTTACCCCGGCGGGTTAACGCGCATGGACTATGAGTTTTTCAAATGGACGCAAAGTGAGATGCCTGCTCACCAATACGATTTATAAAGCAGTTCTTGATGGTGCAAACGCATCAAATCAATTTGGCCGACTCAAGTCTGCGTCGGCCAGTGAAACGGCACCGTCCATAGACGCTGATCAGAAAAATCTTTTTCCTGCTGTAGCGCGGCATAACTTTTTTTCAGCTGTGGATGAAGTTGTTGCGGCGCCAAATCCGCCAGCGGACGCAACACGAAGGCATGCTTAAGAATTTCATCGCGCGGCAGACTCACGCCATCGTGCTCACCGACCAAATCGTCGTACGTCAAAATATCGATATCCAACGTTCGGCTTGAAAACTTCTTTTCACCACGACGACGACCATGGTCTGCTTCAATATCTCGCAGCAACTGGGCCAACTCACCCACGCTCAAGCGGGTATGAATTTCTGCAACAAGATTTAAAAACGGCTCGCCATCAAACCCTACTGACTCACTCTCATACACGGGGCTTAACCGCACCTGACCAAACTGTTTAGCCAGCGCATCCAGCCCACCGCGAATATTATTCTCGCGATCGATGTTTGAACCGAAGCTAAGAAACACTTGCTGCGTCACGCCTTTTCACCACGCTCGATAATAATGCCGACATCCTTTGAACCGCGTAGCGCGCCGGGTTTTGATAAGCGCAATTTCAACCACGTCACACCGAATTCGTTCAGGACGATGTCTGAAATTTTCTCGGCCAGCGTTTCTACTAGCTGAAATTCGGACTCCTGAATAAAACTGATCAACCGTTTGCCTACCGACTTATAGTCGAGCGCTTCGTTAATGTGATCCGTGGCGGCAGCGCGTCGAATGTCCGTCGCCATTTCCAAATCCAAACTCACTGTCTGGCGAATGCGCCGCTCCCAGTCAAAAATCCCTATGACGGTATCGACTTTTAAGTCGCGGATGTAAACGATATCCATGCTCTTTCCTATACTGGCGCCGTATCTGGGAACGGCGAGTCGTGTTTTACTGCAAAAATCCTGACGCCGCCGCTAGCACCTGACTGAAAATTCGTGCAGGCTTTCCAGCGACCTAAAAACAGGAAGTATAAAGGTGGACCTTTCCCCGTTACAGGACAACGCACTCACTACAGCGCTGCTTTTTGCTGCAGCGTACCTAGGCGGGTCGATTTCTAGCGCTATTTTAGTCTGCCGCCTGTTTGGGCTGCCCGATCCACGAACCGAAGGGTCGCAAAACCCTGGCGCCACCAATGTGATGCGGCTAGGCGGCAAGCCCGCTGCTGCGCTGACACTGCTCGGCGACGTATTGAAAGGTGTGATCCCAGTATTGGTCGCCCACTATCTATCACTTGGGCCGTTGATTGCCGCTCTGGCAGGATTTTTTGCCTTTTTAGGGCATCTCTTACCCGTATTCTTTCAGTTCCGTGGCGGAAAAGGCGTGGCCACCGCGTTTGGATTGCTGTTCGCACTCCAGTGGGCCATCGGTCTCGCCACCGGCGTGATCTGGGTAACCGTGTTCGTTGCCACCCGCATTTCCTCGCTCGCCTCCATGCTGAGCTTTATTGCCATGCCGGTATTTGTCTGGCTGTGGCTGCCCGCAGCCTTACCGGCACTCCTGCTGATGACCATCGTTCTGCTAGGTCGCCACCACAGCAACATCCGCAAACTCTTAACCGGCGAAGAACTCGGCTTCAAGAAAAAGAAATAGCCCCCTGTGGGAGCTTGCCCGCAAACGATTCAGCCTCAATCAAAGCCCTATCGTCTGCAAGCAGACTCCCACATAGAACAACACCACATTGCTGGGTTTATTTTTTCAACACCACCAAATCAAAAGGCACACCCCATGTGGGAGCTTGCCTGCAAGCGATTCAGCCTCAATCAAAGCCTCATCGTCTGCAGCCAGACTCCCACATGGGACAAAGCCACATTGCAGGGTTTGAATATTTGCAGGGAATATTTTACGACGTCAGCACAGCGGCACTGACCAATAAGGAGTTCTAAGCACTCGGCACGGACAGTTCCGCCAGCGGCCAGCGTGGCCTCACGGATACAGCCAAATCTTTTTGTTGATCACCCGCCATTAAACGCAGCGCCCCGGCGAAGGCGATCATTGCACCATTATCAGTGCAATATTCAGGGCGCGGATAGAACACTCGCACCCCTTTTTTTCCTAATGCTTCTTCCAATCGCGCGCGCAATTTTTTATTTGCGCTCACACCACCCGCCATCACCAACGTTTTTAAACCGGTTTGTTCCATCGCGCGGCGGCATTTAATCAGCAAGGTTTCCACCACCGCCTCTTCAAACGCATAACAAATATCCGCGCAGTCTTGCTCAGCTAAATCACCCTCGCCTTTGCAGGCATTTATGGTGTTCAAACAAAATGTTTTTAATCCGGAAAAACTCATGTCCAAGCCGGGCCGATCAACCATCGGGCGCGGAAAACGGAATCGCTCCGGATTGCCTTGCAATGCCATCTCCGCAACACGAGGGCCACCGGGATACGGCAAACCCATCATTTTGGCGGCTTTATCGAACGCCTCACCTGCGGCATCGTCCAGCGACTCGCCCAACAAGGCGTAATCACCCAGCGACGTTGCTTCCAGCAACTGCGTATGACCGCCACTCACCAGAAGCGCCACAAACGGAAAATCCGGGCCGCCCTCTTCGAGTAATGGTGCCAGCAAATGCCCTTCCATATGATGCACTGCCTGCGCCGGCACGCCCCAACCAAAGGCCAGCGCGCGCGCGGAGCACGCCCCAACCAATAAGGCACCAGCGAGACCCGGCCCCGCCGTATAGGCCACCGCATCAATGTCCGTGGGTGCACATTGCGCTTGCTCTAGCACCTCCTTCACCAACGGCAGCAAACGACGTACATGGTCGCGACTTGCCAGCTCCGGCACGACACCGCCATAGGTTGCATGCAGGTCAATCTGACTAAACAACGCCTGCCCAGTGAGGCCGCGCTCGCTGTCATAGAGGGCGACACCGGTTTCGTCGCAGCTGGTTTCAATGCCAAGGATTTTCATGGGCGCAAGGATAGCGGCAGTCTTCTTGAAAAGCATTGCCGATCTACTGGATAGCGCCATGAAATAGGGCTGAATCGCTTGCTGGCAAGCTCCCACAAGGAAATCAGCCCCCAATGTAGGTGTTCTATATGGGAGTCTGCTTGCAGACGATAAGCCCCTGGCAAGATGCTCCATCCCAGAACAAAGCCCCATGTGGGAGCTTGCCAGCAAGCGATTCAGCCTAATCAAACACTCCAACACCCCAAAACCCCACTCCCACACCCGCCAATTCAGGCCATCTCACTTCTGTCGCCTTGGCACTTTGCATTTATCACTGACTTGGGTAGAATGCGCCACCCATTGCCCCGCCAGTGCGCGGAGCTCCACAAATTCTAGTTAACGGACGGTGATTGCGAATGCCGCAAGTCAGAGTAAAAGAAGGCGAACCGTTTGACGTGGCACTACGCCGCTTCAAGCGCTCTTGTGAAAAAGCTGGTGTACTGGCTGAAGTACGTCGTCGCGAGTTTTACGAGAAGCCAACTCAAGAACGCAAACGTAAAGCTGCTGCGGCAGTGAAGCGTCACTTGAAAAAGCTGCAGCGTGAGCAGCTGACCCGCAAGCGTCTTTACTAATTCCCCCAGGAGTGCTCCATGAGCGCCCTTAAGGATCAGTTAACGCAAGCCATGAAAGACGCCATGCGTGCTAAAGAAACAGCACGCCTTGGCGTTATTCGTATGGCACTCGCCGCACTCAAACAAATCGAAATCGATGAACGTATCGAGCTCGATGATGCCCGTGTGCTGGCCATTCTCGACAAACAAATCAAACAGCGCCAAGACGCCGCCAGCCAATACGCTGCCGCCGCGCGTCAGGATCTTGCTGATGTTGAACTTGCCGAGATAGAAGTGCTGCGCGAATTTTTGCCCACACAGCTCACCGATGCTGAGATCACCCAAATGATCGAAGATGCCATGGCAGCCACTGGTGCCAGCGGCATGCAAGACATGGGTAAAGTAATGGGCATTCTCAAGCCTAAGCTACAAGGTCGCGCCGACATGGGCGCCGTCAGCGGATTGATTAAAGCTCGCCTCGGTTAGTTTTTCTGCTCAACGCCTTTAAAAACCCCCTCGATCGACACTAGATCAAATTTGTTTTGCCGCGAAGTCGCGTTCAACTGGCGCCCTATCGCTTGCAGGCAAGCTCCCACATAGAACAAAGCCACATTGGTAGTCGGTAGTTTTTCCACCCCTCGCAAACCACCAACCCAAATCAAAACTGACAACCAACAACCCCGCACACCCCCCTGTGGGAGCTTGCCTGCAAGCGATTCAGCCTTGATCAATGCACCATCGTCTGCAAGCAGACTCCCACATAGAACAAAGCCACATCAGCAGTCGGTAGTTTTTCCACACCTCGCAAACCACCAACCAAAATCAAAACCGACAACCTAACAACACCACACGACCCCATGTGGGAGCTTGCCTGCAAGCGATTCAGCCTCCTTCACTGCACCATCGTCTGCAGGCAGACTCCCACATAGAACAAATCCAAATTCATTGCCTTGCCTTTTTACGCCCACCTCTCTCCCGCCAAGAATCTGACAAAGTTTGTAGAGACAGCTGCCCAGCGCCGTTATGATGGCGGGCTATGGCTCGCATTCCTGATCACTTTATTCAAGACCTTCTCGCCCGCACCGATTTAGTGGAGCTGGTGAATTCGCGCGTGCCGCTTAAAAAAACCGGACGGAATTATTCTGCCTGCTGTCCGTTCCATCAGGAAAAAACGCCTTCTTTTTCAGTCGCACCGGACAAACAGTTTTATTACTGCTTCGGCTGTGGCGCCAACGGCAACGCTGTCGGCTTTTTAATGGAATACGAGCGACTTAGTTTCCCTGAGGCCGTTGAGCAACTCGCTAATCGCGTCGGCATGGATGTGCCCAAAGAAGAAGGCCCACGCGCAGAACAATCGCGCCAACACCGCGACCGCCTGCAAGTCCTTTACGATCTTCTTGCACGCGCAGAACGCTTTTACAGCCAGCAACTAAAAAGCGCACCCGAGAAAAAAGTGGCCGTGGATTATTTAAAAGGTCGCGGCTTAAGCGGTGAAATCGCCAAGCGTTACGGCCTTGGCTATGCGCCGCCAGGTTTTGATAATTTAATGACGGGTTTGTCACTGGATAACGCCGGCGTAGAACAAGCGCTCACCGCTGGACTACTGGTGCGCCGCGAAGATAACAACCGCACCTACGATAAATTCCGCGACCGAATTATTTTCCCTATTCGCGACAGCCGCGGACGCACCATCGGTTTCGGCGGCCGCGTGCTCGGCGACGGCAAACCGAAATACCTAAACTCCCCAGAAACCCCAGTATTTCACAAGGGCCAAGAGCTATACGGACTTTGGGAGTGGCGGCAATCCAAAGAAAAGTCCACGCGATTAATTATCGTTGAAGGCTATATGGACGTGATCGCGCTCGCGCAAAGCGGTATCGATAACGCGCTGGCCACATTGGGCACTGCCACCACCGAAGAACACGCCGTAAAAATTTTTCGCCAAGTAGACGAAGTGGTGTTTTGCTTCGATGGCGACAAAGCAGGCCGTCGCGCAGCATGGCGCGCACTGGAATCTGCTCTGCCGGCACTGGAAGACGGCAAACAAGCGCGCTTTTTATTTTTACCCGACGGTGAAGACCCAGACACACTCGTGCGCGAGCAAGGCCGCGAAGAATTCTTATTGCTCGCCGATAAAGCGCCGACCTTATCGGAATATTTGTTTAATCATTTAAGCGACGGCCTACCGTTAGATTCTGTCGACAGTCGCGCCCGCTTGGCCAAATTGGCCATGCCGTATATTGAAAAAGTCCGCGGCGATTTATATAAAAAATTATTACGCCGCGAACTCGCAGACCTCACACGCCTGCATGAAGATGATTTGATTCCGCTAGCCAAGGCACCGGCCAGCCCACCGCCAGCACAACGCGCAAGCGCACCGAAAGCGCAACACGATGCGCCCGACTACGATGATTACATGCTGCAAGCCGGGCAAGGGTACGACGATCATGGCCACTACCCTCCCCCTGATCACGAATCAGAACAGGGCGGCTACGATGAACCCGCAGCGCCGCAAAACGCTCGTCACGCGCGACAAAACAAAGGCAGCACGCACTTCAATCTCTCCGAGCGATTATTGCTCACCCTGATTGATTACCCCGAAGTGCTCACCGCCAATCCGCTGCCCGCTGACATCGAAGAGCTCAACGAACCGCAACTCGATTTGCTCGTCGAGATCGCCGCCATGATCACAGGCCAGCCTAATATCAGCACGCCTGATGTGCTCGGCAGCCTCATGGCCATGGAACAAGGCGAGCTAGTGGCCGAAGCAATGCGCCGCGCCGTCAGCGTGCCGAAAGACCCGCAGCGCGGCATGCGCACCTGGCAAGACGGTATCTGTGCGCTGGAAATTCGATATCTAGAGCAGCGCCACCATCAAGCCCGTCACGCAGCCGCTCCGGACATTCGCCAACTCGCCGAAATCAACCAGCGACTCGCCGAAGTACGGGCCAAACAGCGCATGGCACACGAAGAATAACGACAGTCGGCAGCATAAGCCCTTGTCTTTACTGGCAGCGGCCCCCATATATCCCTATAATGCGCGGTTTCATCGAGTTCCCAGCCCGCAAGGCTTGGGTCTTTTCCACTCTGTCCTCACAGGCGTAACGCATGGCGACCGAGAAAGAACAGCAACAATCTCAGCTAAAACTGTTGATCACACTAGGCAAAGAGCAGGGCTACCTGACCTATGCTGAAGTGAACGACCACTTGCCGGATTCGATTACCGATACCGATCAAGTGGAAGACATCATCCAAATGATCAACGATATGGGCATTCCGGTGGTTGAAAAAGCCTCCGATGCCGAGTTGCTGATTAACGACAACAATGCCGACGACACCGACGAAGTTGCTGCAGAAGAAGCAGCGGCTGTTTTGGCGTCCGTAGAAAACGAACCGGGTCGTACAACTGATCCGGTGCGCATGTACATGCGTGAAATGGGCACCGTCGAACTTCTCACCCGTGAAGGCGAAATTGAAATCGCCAAGCGTATCGAAGAAGGTATTCGCGAAGTGTTGCATGCCGTTGCCTTCTGGCCCGGCACCGTCGATTTCGTTGTTGGCGAATACACCAAAGTGACACTCGAAGAGCGTCGCCTCTCAGACATTATCGCGGGTTACCTTGATCCGAATGACGACGGCGCCGCCGCGACATCCGGCAACAACGAATCCACCTTTGCCGAGCGCAACAAAGCAAAAGCCGAGAAAGAAAAGGCCAAAGCTGAAGGCGACGACAAAGACGATGACAGCGATGATGATGACGACGAAGATGATGGCTCTTTAGATCCAGTACTGGCCGCAGAGCGTTTCCAAATGCTCGCGCAGTTGCTGGATAAATCTGATAAAGCCCTCGCGAAAAACGGCCGTGACCATGCCAGCACTGGCAAGGCCATGGAAGCACTCGCCGAGCACTTTACGTTGTTCAAACTTGTGCCACGTATTTACGACGAACTTCTGCGCAGCGTGCGTAGCGTGCTCGACGTTGTACGTAAGCAAGAAAAAGAAATCATGCTGCTTGCAGTACGCCGTGGCCGTATGCCGCGCACTGATTTCATCAAAACCTTCCCAGGCAACGAATCCAACCTGAAATGGCTGGACGCACAACTTCGCACCAAAAAAGGCAAAGAAGTTGCTGACCGTCTGAACGAAGTAAAAGATGACATCCTGCGTGCGCAGCGTCGCGTTCAGCAAATCGAAGAAAAACTCGGTATGCCGATCGGCGAAATCAAGGAAATTAACCGTCGCGTTTCTATCGGCGAAGCGAAAGCCCGCCGCGCCAAAAAAGAAATGGTCGAAGCGAACTTGCGTCTGGTTATTTCTATCGCGAAAAAATACACCAACCGTGGCTTGCAGTTCCTCGATTTGATTCAGGAAGGCAACATCGGCTTGATGAAAGCGGTAGATAAATTTGAATATCGTCGCGGTTATAAATTCTCCACCTACGCAACATGGTGGATTCGTCAGGCGATCACCCGTTCCATTGCGGATCAGGCGCGCACCATTCGTATTCCGGTGCACATGATCGAGACGATTAACAAGATCAACCGCGTACAGCGTCAAATGCTGCAGGAAATGGGTCGTGAACCGACTCCGGAAGAA
Source organism: Alcanivoracaceae bacterium (assembly GCA_029213045.1). Lineage (GTDB taxonomy): Bacteria > Pseudomonadota > Gammaproteobacteria > Pseudomonadales > Alcanivoracaceae > JARGPN01. The sequence continues at coordinate 44,955 of JARGPN010000005.1, read as the reverse complement.
CTGGGCGTACGCTTAGAAATGCCGGAAGACAAAGTTCGCAAGGTACTCAAAATTGCCAAAGAGCCAATCTCCATGGAAACGCCAATCGGCGACGATGAAGATTCAAGCTTGGGTGATTTTATCGAAGACGCCACCATCGAATCACCGATCGACAAAGCCACAATGATCGGCCTCGAAGAAGCGACTCGTGAAGTACTGGCCAACCTCACCGCACGCGAAGCGAAAGTATTGCGCATGCGTTTTGGTATCGACATGAACACCGATCACACTCTCGAAGAAGTCGGCAAGCAGTTCGACGTTACTCGTGAGCGTATTCGTCAGATCGAAGCCAAAGCTCTACGCAAGCTTCGTCACCCAAGCCGCAGCGAGCATCTGCGCAGCTTCTTGGATGGCGACGGCGGAAATAATTAATAAACGCTTGAAACCAAAACAAAGCCGCTGAATAATTCGGCGGCTTTTGTTTATCTGCTTTTTTAAGTTTTTTGAACACCGCATAAAAACTTTTGCAATGCGCACCGTGAAAACGTGCACATTCAAAAGCCTTCTTTTGAAGGGCCTATAGCTCAGTTGGTTAGAGCAGGGGACTCATAATCCCTTGGTCCCTGGTTCGAGTCCAGGTGGGCCCACCAATTTTCATTTGCACGAGCTGCCTCGCATTACCCCATGTGGGAGCTTGCCCGCAAGCGATTCAGCCTCGATCAATGCCCCATCGTCTGCAGGCAGACTCCCACAGAGAACAAGACCACATTCAAGCCAGAAATTTTTCCCAACCTCAACCAACTCCCAACCCCACAACACCGCAACACCCCATGTGGGAGCTTGCCCGCAAGCGATTCAGCCTCGATCAAAGCCCCCATCGTCTGCAGGCAGACTCCCACAGAGAACAAGACCACATTCGCGTCAGAAGCTTTTCCCAACCTCAACCACCTCCCAACCCCACAACACCGCACCACCTCATGTGGGAGCTTGCCTGCAAGCGATTCAGCCTCGATCAAAGCCCCCATCGTCTGCAGGCAGACTCCCACAGAGAACAAGACCACATTCGCGTCAGAAGCTTTTCCCAACCGTCATCAACTCCAACCCCAAACACAGAACCACCTCCTGTGGGAGCTTGCCTGCAAGCGATTCAGCCTCGATCAAAGCCCCATCGTCTGCAGGCAGACTCCCACATAGAACAAAGCCACCTCATTGGGCTTAATCAAGAACCCCCTGCATACCTCTTTGCGCTAGCCGCTCATCTCCTCACGACATCAAAACAACACGATGAAGAATGTATACAGACCCTGCGCATCCGGCAGAGAAAGTGAACACTCACATTCATCCTTCGACTGACGATAAGAGACATGCCTCCGAACATTCCGGTCACTCCAATAGTCAGACAATCCCAGCATTTTCATTACATTGATTAATGTAACAGTACATAAATACGTCATCGGTGCCACTACGCAAGGCCCAAAACGCAATCAAATCCCGAGGACCAATATGAGTGCCACAGCCCTCCAGAATAACGCCCCGAAAATGGCCAAACCTGATGTGCCAATCCGCCATATGGAATTTAATTTTGATCCAGCGGAAGCGGATACTCGGTTTTTCAGAAACAGCATCATGGCCAGCGCCTACTTCGAAGCACTGTCTATCTTTCTAACGTTCGGCGAAGACTTGGTCATCGACACGGCCCGTTATCACCGCCAGTTCCTTACGGACCCAGAATTAAAGCGCCGCGTCACAGCATTGATCGGCCAAGAAGCGATTCACTCAAAAATGCACAGCGAGTGGAATGACGTGCTCGCCAAGCACCACTTCCCTGTGCCGCTGTATCAGTTTCTTGCAGATAAAGTGTTCGAATACGGTTTCAAGAAACTGCCCAATCGCATGCAACTGTCGTTGATGTCGGGTATTGAGCACTTCACCGCCGTGCTCGCAGAACACATGATGAAAAACGAAGATATCTTTTATGAATCCAGCGACGAACGTCAGCGCGCCATGTGGATGTGGCACATGCTCGAAGAATCTGAGCACAAAGATATCGCCTACGACGTTTACCAAACGCTATCGGGCAACTATGCACTGCGCATGAGTGGTTTTTTCCTCGCGTTCTTCACCATCTTGTTCCTTATCCCAGTGGCAACAGCGGCCATTCCTCTGCTGCGTAAGCCTCGTGATCTTCTCAAGCTGTCGTTCTGGAAAGATGTGAAGTACAGCATTGGCCTATTGGCCGGCCCAAAGGAAGGCATCTGGGGCAGCACATTGCCGCACCTGCTCGATTATGTGCGCCGTGATTTCCACCCGAATGACCACGACACCAGCGCTTACCTTGAGTACTTCAAGGAGAAACTGCTGCATCCGGAAACCGGATTGCTCACGCCATATATGGTGAAAGAATTTTATCCGCCCAAGCGCGCCTAAGCGCACGGCGAAGCCCAATACCACAACCCTGAAGGGTAAAAGCGATGAACAATATTCTGAAATGGCGATCGGCGAAGCCAAGCAAAAACGCTTACGCCGTTGTCACCGGTGCCGGTAGCGGCATTGGTCGCAGCTTTGCACTGGAGCTGGTTAAGCGTCATGGCGCAGTAGTGTGCGCCGACATTAACCTTGATAGCGCCAAAGAAACGGTGGCGTTGATTGAGCAACAAGGCGGCACCGCGTACGCAGTGAAATGCGACGTAGCGAAAGCGGATCAAGTTAAAAAGTTGGCGGAAAAATCCGAACAACTACTGGGACATCCCGTCACGCTGGTCATCAACAACGCGGGCGTTGGCCTCGGTGGAAAGTTCGATGAACTGACGCTGGAAGATTGGAAATGGTGCATGGACATCAACCTGTGGGGCGTCATCCACGGTTGTCATTATTTCGTGCCAGGCTTTAAGCAACAAGGACGCGGCGCCATTATCAATGTTGCCTCTGCGGCATCGTTTACCGCGGCACCGGAAATGAGTGCGTATAACGTCACCAAAGCCGGCGTGCGCGCACTGTCAGAAACACTTTTTGCTGAACTCAAACGCGACAACATTAGCGTCAACGTGCTGTGCCCAACGCTCGTGCCGACCAATATCATTAAAGATGGCCGCATTCCCGAGCGCTATTCAAAACTGGCCGACCATGCGCTGATGAATTATGCCATGACCACCAGTGATTCCGTCGCAAAGCTCACGTTAAACCGTTTAGATAAAGGCGAGCTCTATACCACGCCACAAGTGGACGCCAAATTATTCTGGATGATGAAGCGGGCCTCACCCGATCTCTACGCCCGCTTCTTGGGCTTCTCTTATCGTTTCGTTAAATAAACACAGAGGCAACCGACTATGGCCACTGCAAAAAAAACGTCCGCCTCTGCGGCAAAAATCTATGACACCTTTATTGTCGGCGCCGGCATTTCCGGTATCGCTGCTGCCATCAAATTGCAGAAAGAGGGTTACCACGACTTCAAAATTATTGAGAAGGCTTCTCGCGTTGGCGGTACCTGGCGCGAAAATACTTATCCTGGTTGCGGCTGTGATGTTCCTTCCTCTCTGTACTCCTACTCGTTTGCGCCGAGCACCGAGTGGAGCCACTTATTTGCCAGACAGCCTGAAATTCTTAATTACTTAGAAACTGTCAGTAACGAATTTGGTATTACGCCGTTAATTGAATTTGATTGCGCGCTCGACAATGCAAAATGGGATGAGTCCCGCCACCTGTGGGTACTCGATACCAGCACTGGTCAGTATCTTTCGCGCACGGTTATTTTTGCCACAGGCCCAATTACCGAACCGCAAATGCCCGCGCTTCCCGGCATCGAAACCTTTAAAGGCGAGATGTTTCATTCCGCCAAATGGAATCACGATTACGACCTCACCGGTAAACGTGTCGCAGTGATCGGCACAGGCGCGTCAGCGATCCAGTTTGTGCCACAGATTCAGCCTAAAGTAGATCAGCTGTTTGTGTTTCAGCGCACCGCGCCTTGGGTGGTACCCAAGCCAGACATGCTGCTCAGTGATCGCAGCAAACGCGTCATCGAAAAGTTTCCGGTTATTCAGCGCAGCTGGAGAAAGGCCGTTGCAAGCTCTCTCAATGTGATCAACTTTGGCTTACGCAACCCTACGCTACTGCAGCCAGTAAGCAACGCCGCCAAACAATTATTAAAATTGCAGATTCGTGATAAGACATTGCGCGATGCGGTAACACCGAACTTCACACTCGGCTGTAAACGTTTGCTGTTCGCGAACAACTATTACCCAGCGCTGCAAGCCGATAACTGCTCGTTAATCCCACATGGTTTAGTGGAAATCGACGGCAATACGGTGATCGCCGCCAACGGCGAGCGCCACGAAGTGGACGTTATTATTTGGGGCACAGGCTTTGAAGTGACGCACCCACCGATTGGGCGCAAGGTGTTCAACACCAAAGGCGAACGTCTTTATGATTTATGGAAAGACACTTCACCGGAAGCCTACCTCGGCGCCACCCTTGAAGATGTGCCAAATGCATTTCTGGTGCTTGGCCCGAACGTATTGGTGTATGACTCGTTTATCGGTCTGGCGGAAGCGCAGCTCGATTACATTATCGACGGCCTAAAGAAAGCCAAATCAAAAGGCATCAGCAAGTTCACCATTCGCACAGATGTCCTCAAACACCACAACGAACGCGTACAGGAAAACCTCAAAACCACCGTGTTTAACGCGGGCGGCTGTCAGAGCTATTACCTTGATAAAAACGGTCGTAACTTTGCTGCCTGGCCTTGGTCACTTTCTGAATTGAAAAGCCGGCTGAGCAATTTCCAGCTTGATGACTACAAGCTGGTCTATCAGGCATACGAAGAAAGTAACGCCGCGTAATAAGAAGCTCCACAAAAAAAGCCCATCTACGCATTGTAGATGGGCTTTTTTATTTCAGGCACGCCTACGAATACAGCGCAGCTACGCTTCCTTCAAATATTTCTTTTTCGCTGCAGCAACAATCGCTGAAACATCATGCTGCGATGGGTGAAAGCCCTTACGGTAATACGAGAGATATTGCGGCACGATCTTGCGCAATACACCAGGGTAGCCCCATAACATATTCGCTGCCTTACCCCACGCCTTAAGGTTAAAGCTATTACCCGACACCTTCAGCAAACGCAGGGTGCGTATCGTATTCATTAGAATAAAAAAGTAGGTAATGGTGCGCATGGTGCGACGACGCAATGCATCATCACCGACGACTTCCTGATAGACATCAAAAGCCACCGACCGATGCTCAATCTCTTCGATCGCATGCCAGCCCCACAGGGCCGCCATTTCCGGATCCATTTTATCCATCAATTCAGGGTGACTAAGAAAGCCCGCAGCCATGATTGCGGTAAAATGTTCCAGCGCCACCGTCCGCGCCAAATTCACTTCCGGCGCCGAGGTTCCCTGCATCATCTTAATGCGCTCGGCAATAAACGATTCCATCTTGCGGATCGGATAACCCTTACGCTCCATAAACCCATTCAGCGCTTGGTGCTCTACCGTGTGATGGGCTTCCTGACCGATAAAGGCACGAATATCCGCCAGCAGTGCTGGGTTTGTATTTTTTGACTGCTTCAGCTGCGTTTCGTAATGACGAACACTGTCGATAAAAAAGCGTTCGCCTGCCGGGAAGGAGACAGACAAACCGGTTAAGAACGCCGTCAGCACAGGATTGTCATCACACCAAAACTCGCGCAACTGATCAGAAAAATCAAAGTCCATGCGGCGCACGGTGATGTTTTCAGACGCCTGACGAGCATTTTTATCGATGTAGGCTACTCCACTCATTACTTCCTCCAACGCGACACGCTTTGCGCCGACTCGGTATTATTAAATTGCTGCGACACCAGCGAGCTCACAACTTTTTTCATATAACTCATCTGCAAGCGCAGCATCGCGACCGCGACGCGATACTGGCAAAGGACCATGCGCCGATTTAAATTCGCCGTTACGTCCCTGCCACGTCGGCGATACCGCCATATCGGCAACATAGGCACCGGCGCGTTTGGTGGAAATTAAAAATAACCGCAAAATTTTGTATGCCAATGTCGGCAATTCGCGATAAATATCCGAGTCCACACCGCCGGGATGCACCGCATTACTGGTGATGCCTGTGGGCAATCGCTTGGCTAGTGCATTACTGAACAACAAATTTGCCAGCTTCGACTGACCATAGGCCGCCGTACCTGAATACTTCTTGCGCCCCTTAAACGTGCTCTCATCAATTTTGCCCAAGTGATGCATGATTGATGACAAGTGCACAATGCGCGCGTCGCCACTGACCTGCAGTGCCGGCAACAACAAATGCGTCAGCAAGAAATGGCCAAGATAATTCACACCAAACTGTAACTCGAAACCTTCTTGCGTGAATTGCTGACGCGTTGGATACGCACCGGCATTATTGATCAACACATCAATACATGGCCGATCGCCGAGCAGCTGCGTAGCAAAACTGCGGATACTTTCGAATGACGCAAGATCCAGCGTGCGCGCTTCAATGTCGGCACTCGGCCGCTTAGCGCGAATGCTTTCGACCGCCTGACGAGCTTTGTTTTGATCACGGCAGGCAATAATCACTGAATGGCCGCGCGCGCTCAGATTGGCTGCTGTCGCTAAGCCAATACCGGTATTGCCGCCAGTAATCACAATGCACTTCTTATCGTTCATCACTAAATCCTTACATCAGTGGGGCCCAGATGCTGGTCGCGCACATAATCGTGCTTACTGATCTCAGCAGAAGTGTCCACGCCTCTGAAGTATGCATATAACAGAATATGCCCCTACGCTAACACTCTGATCGAGCAAATACCCTAGCTCACCACGCCATTTTCATTGACGATGCATTTCACGTTTGCTTAAGCTTTCGGCGGCAAGATTTACGTTCGTGGCATTACCTCACGCGTCGATATTGTGTTATTCATACCTCGCACGGATTGCGCCTTCAACAAACCAGTTGCACCACACCGAGCAATACATGTTTAACGACGCCACTCAGCACAGGCAACTTGCCCGACCTTATAGGAAGGCATTACTGACCGCCCTGCTTGTCCTTACCTTTGTTAGCGGCCTGCTGTTCGCCTATATCAATATGGGGCGGGCAAATTATGTGGTCGCCGGCGCGGAGCTCGGGATGGCCGCATACTCCATCGTGTTGCTTTTGGGCATTCGCCACACACAGCGGCTGGAGTTTTGGGTTTTCGCGTATCTGGTGCCGTTTTTTAGCGTCATGATGCTCGCGCTCGCCGCGCCTCGCTCCACCTTAAATGTGTTTATCTGGGTGTTATTGATTCCCATGGTGTCGCACTTGTTATTGGGGCGTCGACTCGGCTTGATCATGTCGGTCAGCTACATCGCCATTGCTTCGGGCATTTTCTTTTGGCGGTACGGAAATAACCCTGACGTAATGCAGCCCGTGATTCTCAGCAATATTGGCGTGCTCACACTGTGCCTCGTTGCCTTCGCTCACGTGTACGAAATTACGCGCGAACAATCTGAAAAACGTTTAGTGAAGTTGGCGCACTCAGATCCGCTCACAGGCCTGCCGAATCGCGCTCATCTGCAGAGCAGGTTCGAGTACGAACAATCCCGTCATCAGCGACTAGGCGACCCCATGTCCGTTGTGCTGCTGGATTTGGATCTGTTTAAGAATGTGAATGATAACCACGGTCACGAAGCCGGTGATAAAATGCTTCAGCATGTCGCAAAATTATTGAAGGCAGGTCTGCGTAAGACAGACCTGGCGGCCCGCTTAGGCGGTGAAGAATTTTGCTTATTACTGCCTGGCATCGACAGCACTCAAGCGCATGCCGTGGCGGAAAAAATACGCTCCCAACTCGCCACCACTCCACTCCACTTTAACGGCTTGAAAATTTCGCTAACCGTTAGCGGCGGCGTAGCGGAATTGGGCCGCGACGGCAACTTCCTCAACGACTTAACACGCTGCGCCGATCAGAAGCTGTATAAAGCGAAAGCTACAGGCCGGAATCGCATTACGCTTTAGCGAAAATACGATTGCTAAATCTTAGTGAGGAAATAATCACCTATCTTACGCAATGCCGCGCGAGATTCCGGCGCAAACATGCCAAAGGTTTGAAATACGTGAAATTGATCGGGGAAGATATCAAGCTTAACGTTAACCCCTGATGCCTTGGCATGTTGATCAAAGTCTAAAATTTGCCGCAGAAGAATTTCAGCGCCCGCCGCTTGAATATACATATCCGGAAACCCCTCTAACGCAGCATTAGCGAAGTTAACCCGGCTGCTTAGCTTCTCCGCGTCACTGAGATATTTTCCCGCCCAGTAATGTAATAATGCAGGGCAAAGAATATCGTCGCCCACCGCCTGCTGCTCAGTCCACTCATACGTTGGGTCTACCCACGGCGAAATTAATGCACAGGCTTTTACTTTAGCGAACGCAGCGGCATGCTCAGGGCTGCTTTTTAGCTGGGTCAGCATATCTAGCGCTAGCGCAGCGCCTGCGGAATCACCCGCCAAGAAAACAGGCAGACGCTCATCGCGCAGCACCTCTTGCGTTACCTCCAAGCAATCATCGTTGGCCGTTGGAAAAGTAAACTCGGGCGCGCGACGATAATCCACCGCGATAACCTTAGCCTGGGCGGCAACGCTTAACGTCGCAATGGTCGCTTTATATCCCGCTGCCGTGCCCACCGCATAGCCGCCGCCGTGAAAATAAACCAACGTGCTTTTTACCTCGATATCGTTCGGCACACACACCACGCAAGACAGCCCCGCGATACTTTCTTTACTGAACGTCACATTCGACATATCCAACGAAAAAAGCTTCAACGTATTTTGACGCGCACGCATCCACGTAATCGGCTTGCCGATAGACTCACGCAATAGCCTGTCAGTCAGTATTGCGGTAAACGCGGATGTCCGTGATCGGTTCGGAAATTTTTGTTTCGCCGATAACGCGGGCGCAACACTTTGCAGACTTGCTTTAACGATATCGAACAGTATTGCGACGTGTGACATGGGTATTTCCTTGTGATGCTTTAGCAAGCAAGATAGCGAAAATTATTTAATCAGTATGGCGTCTAAAAACATGGGGCGTTTCCCCCGTCCAACGTTTAAACGCATTAATAAAAGACGTCGCCTCAGCGTAGCCTAAGCGTTCGCCGATTTGCCCAACGCTTAACTTAGAACCGCGCAGCCATTCGCGCGCCAGCGCACAACGCGCTTCATCTCGAAGCTCGATAAATGACGTGCCTTCGTCACGCAATCTGCGCCGTAACGTCCGCACTGTCAGGCACATCTCATTCGCCACGTTTTCCATTTCCGGCATGTGCATCGCGCCGCGCGCAAGGCGCTCTCGTACTTGTGCGGAAAGCTGCGTTCTTGCAATGCGCTCATCGAGCAACTGACGGCATTGATCAATGGCCGCCTGCTGGGTCAGCGCGTTAGCTAAGGGCAACGGCAGCGATATAACGTCTCGGTTTAACATGGCGACATTCAACGGCGCGTCAAATTCCGGCAACACGCCCAAATACTGTTCAAACATTTCTGCATATTCCGGCGCGGAAAACTGAAACGACGCCGATGTTAACACCGACATGTCAGGAATAAGATCGCGCTGCACCGTGACCAATGCGCTGCTGTCGCGCTCCACCAAAAAGCGCCGCAACGGCATCGGCACGGCGGCATCATCGATCACCAAACGGGTTGCCGTGGCACTGTCTTCAACTTTAAAGCGGGTAAACGCGAAGGTGAGAGGAAAGTAGCCAAGCGCGACGTCCAGCGCACTCCGCACTGAAGGGCTGCTCATTAAGGCGAAGCCCAGCGCGCCAAAGCTGGTGAAGTGGTAACGGCTACCCACTTGCAGGCCAAGGCCTGGCTCATCAGGAAAATGGCGCAACAGATTACGAATAAGCTGGAGTTCCTGCGTACCAGTGACCGTCGCGTTCGGATCCGACAACGCCGCGAAAGCAACGCCGGTATCTCTCAAGCAGTCGCCAGCCTCCATGCCCTTGTCGGCGGCAAACTCCGCCATCAAGCGCATGCTGGTGATGCTTCGAGGGAAATCCCAATCAGATGCCGTCGTTTTAATGTGGCCCCCTATGGTCGGCGCTGCGCGTCTGCAATGTTAGAGTGTCCCCTATTATTGATTTTTTGTCCCGCCAAGTCATCCCATCCTGACGCTCAACCCACTATTATGCCGCCACACTCAGACAGGTGCGCTCGGAGATACAATGCAACCTTCTCATTTTCACTGCGTCATTATCGGCACCGGCTTCGGCGGCCTGTGCATGGCGATGCAACTCAGCAAAGCCGGCATCCAAGATTTCACCCTGCTTGAAAAAGCCAATGGCGTGGGCGGAACCTGGCGAGACAACACCTATCCCGGCGCCGCGTGCGATGTGCAGTCGCACCTGTACTCCTATTCGTTCGAACCGAAGCACGACTGGTCACGCAAATTCGGGCGCCAAAAAGAAATTCAGCAGTACATGGAAGATTGCGTCGATAAGTATCAATTCCGCGATCACATCCAGTTCAACAAAGAAGTCGCTAGCGCACGCTACGACGAGCAACGCGCTGTGTGGGCAATCACCACCACCGACGGCAACACCATTACCGCCAATATTTTGGTGAGCGCCACCGGGCAATTAAACCAACCGGCTTACCCGAATATTCCCGGTGTGGAAAAATTCAAAGGCACCACGTTTCATTCCGCCCGTTGGGATCACAGCGCTAATTTGACGGGCAAAAAAGTGGCGGTCATTGGCACCGGTGCAAGTGCCATTCAGTTTGTTCCGGAAATCGTGTCCAAGGTGAAACAGTTAAAACTGTTCCAACGCTCTGCGGCGTGGGTAATTTCCAAACCAGACCGGCCGTTCCAGCAATGGGAGCAAGAAATATTTAAAAAAGCACCTATTGTCGATCGCATTTACCGTTCCTTTATTTATTGGAAAAACGAAAGCCGCGCCATCGCCTTTACTCGATTCAACAAGATCCTTGATCTATTTTCGTTAGAAGCCAAGGCGCTTGCCAAGAAGCACGTCAAAGACCCTGAAAAACTTGCCAAGGTAATCCCCAATTATAAAATTGGCTGTAAACGCATTCTGATTTCGAATGAATGGTATCAGGCGATGAATCAGGATCACCTCGATATTATTGATAATAAAATTGAACGCATCGACGAAACCGGTGTGGTGACGCAAGACGGTACGCACCATAACGTCGACGCGATTATTTACGGCACTGGCTTTAAAGCCACCGACTTTCTCACGCCGATGACCATCACCGGCATGGGAGGCATCAACCTGAACACCGCTTGGAAGGATGGCGCCCAAGCCTACAAAGGCATCTGCGTATCGGGCTTTCCAAACTTATTTATTCTGTATGGCCCTAACACCAATCTTGCGCACAACTCGATTGTGTTCATGCTCGAATCACAAGTGCAATTTGTGATGCAATGCCTCAGCGTTCTCAAGAGCAAGAAAAATACCGCAATGAATGTAAAAGCGGCTGTGCAACAACGTTATGGCAACGCTATACAAGAAAGGCTGAAAGATGGGATTTGGAGTTCAGGATGCACCTCTTGGTACATCACTGACGATGGCATCAATACCGTCAACTGGCCCGGATTCACTTTCACTTATCGCGCTTCGACAAAACGTCCGAATCTCAACGACTTCGAATTTGTCCGCGCATCGGCGTAATTTTTGAAGCGATTGTGCCCCGACGATCTTTTGTGTAGATCGTCGGGGTACAAAACGCCTAAATCAAAGCACTAAAGAATACGGCTACCGTGTCGGCACGCTGTCAGACTCAACGTTATTTTTCTCAGACGCGCCATGTCTGCTTTTCGTTTCTTCAGCTTTCTTCTCGCTTCCTTCTAATGCTGCCGTGACGCATTCACGTCTGATCGCTTCTAGCACAGGTCCTCGCGCATAGGCTTCTTTATCACTCATTTTCAGTAATACGGCGCAATCTGGTGCTGGGCCGTGGGCCCACGATACCGGCGCTGCGCCTATGGTTGCACCAATCAATACAAGAAAAACATTTTTCATATCGTTACCGCATTCTTATCAACAACATGCCGCGCCATGGCTCAAAACCAAAAGCGCACTCCGGCCACCCATAGTGTCTCGGCGCTCGGCTCATTTGCTGCACGCGCGAGGTCGGCGGTATCCCCTAATTTTTGCTCCCGTTCCACACCAAGGTAGGGCGCCAGCTGACGCGTATACTCGTAACGCAGCCGGAGGCCCAACGACATATTGGAAACGCCGCGTCCTATACCCAACGCCTCATCAGCTTTGCCGAATACACCAAGCTCTCCACGGGGCTGCAGAATTAATTTTTGCGTCAGCAATAGATCATATTCCGCTTCCACATCGAAAGCCGTTCGCCCATCTTCACCCACGTATGCGGTGGCGTCGACTTCAAACCAATACGGCGTCAACCCTTGAAAACCAAACGCCAACCACGAACGATCTGGGCCTTCACCGCTGTCGTAGCGCACACCAAGCTGTGTGTTCCAGAACGTGCTCACGCCGTGTGCCCACATCAATTCCGTTTGCGCGGCCTGCAATTTTCCATTTGCGGCTTCGCCTTCCGCTTTTAGCACCAGCCGATCAAAACTTCCGCCAAACCACGTCTGACCATCATAGGTCATGCCTTCTTCATCATCGGTTCGCACGTATTCCAATCGATCAAACAACACCGTCCAAAAATGATGCTCGTCGGCAAGTTTTAGCTGGCGCTTTGGCGACAATGCATAAGGACCGCCATCAATGCTATATCCGCCGGAATATCCGTTCGGATCACGAGCATCGTCCGGCGCACTGCCACCTTGCATGCTCATATCGCCGTGATCCATTTGCATAGACTCACTTTGTGCCGCCGATGAAAAGCACAGCAATGAAACGCTGAGCAACACGTAACCGAGAATTTTTTCGCCTAGGTTTTTTAAATTTTTCATACCACCAATACCTCGCGGAACATGCCGGCATCCATATGGAAAAGAAGATGGCAATGCCATGCCCACCGCCCAACGGCATCCGCATTAACCAAAAAGCTAATGCGCTGCGCAGGTTGCACCAAAATAGTATGGCGGCGCGCCATAAATTCGCCCGCTTCGTTTTCCAATTCACTCCACATTCCGTGCAGATGCATCGGGTGCGTCATCATGGTGTCGTTCTGCAAAATCACGCGCACGCACTCGCCATGTTTAAAATGCACCGGCGTGGATTGACCGAATTCCAAGCCATCAAACGACCAGCTATAGCGCTCCATATTTCCCGTTAGGTGCAGCTCAAGTTCGCGGGTCGGCCGACGGCCATCAAGCGGGCCACCATAGGTGTGCAGATCGGCATGGGTTAATACTCGACGTCCATTCCCACGCAAACCAACACCAGGATCATCAAGATTGGTGCGCGGCATATCAACGCGCATATCCGTGCTCGCGCCATATTCTGTTCTCGCGTGATTGACGTCCTTCGAAGGTATTTCTAGTGACGATGATGGCGCATCGTCAGACATATTCATCGCGTTATGGTCCATGCCATCCATGCTGCCATGGGCGCTGTGGTCCATGGACATTTTTCCATGTTGCATGCCTGAATGTTGCACGTCCGCGTGTTGCATGTCCGAATGCTGCATACCTGAACCGCCCTCGCCCATGCCGGCCATCGCGCCCATCATGTCGGTCATGGCCAACCATTGCGGTTCATCAAGTTCCGGCACCGGTGCTTGCATGCCTTCTGCCAACGCCAAGGTGCCGCGCGCATAACCAGTGCGATCCATTGTCTGCGCAAAAATAGTGTAAGCATCGTCCTGCGGTTGCACTAACACGTCATACGTTTCACCCGGACCAAAGCGGAATTCATCCACGCTCACCGGCTCAACATCTTGCCCGTCGGCTTGCACCACCTGCATTGTCATCCCGGGAATGCGCACGTCATAAAGTGTATTGCTGGCGCCATTAATAAAGCGCAATCGAACGGTTTCACCGCGTTTAAACTGTGCCGTCCAATTTCCAGAAGGCGTAGTGCCATTCATTAAATACGTTAATGTCTGCGCGGAAAGGTCGGCTAAATCCGTTGGGCTCATGCGCATTTGATTCCACATTTTGCGGCGCTCAAGGGCCGCGGCCACACCACGCTCAGAGACATCATTCAAAAATTTTGGCAACGTCGGCTGATTAAAATTGTAGTAATCGCCCTGCTGCTTAAGTTTTGCAAACACTGCCATCGGGTCTTCATCGGTCCAGTCCGATAACAACACCACATGATCCCGATCACTTTTAATGCGTTCGCCCTCTTTCGGCACAATAATGATCGCACCATACATGCCGGTCATTTCTTGGAAGCCCGTGTGCGAGTGATACCAATAGGTGCCGCTCTGCTGCACCTTAAAGCGATAAGTAAATGTTTCTCCAGGCGCAATACCTGGATAACTTAAGCCCGGCACGCCATCCATTTGGAACGGCAAAATAATTCCATGCCAATGAACCGACGTCGGCATGTTCATGTTGTTGGTCACGCGCAACGTCACCGTTTCACCTTCCTGCCACACCAATGTTGGCGCAGGAATGGAACCGTTAATCACCGTGGCATTACGGACGCGCCCAGTAAAATTTACCGACCCATGAGAAATATTTAAATCGAATTCGTTGCCCGTTAAAACGGCTCCGCCTGTTTGCGTAGTAGCTTGTGAGGCCCACAACGAATTACTGCGCGCGGACATGCCCATCAGCACGCCGCCCGCTGCCAGCCCTTGCACAAAGCGCCGCCGAGGCATGCTCTCTGCTTCCGCTCGACGTGTGTCTGTCTTCGTAGGTTTCATTTCCAATCTCCGACACGGCATGACAAACCAACTCTGTTGATCAACGATTTCCATGCCTTACTGGTTTCGCATTTTCTCAGCATCGTCTACACACCGATGTGTATAACAACGCACAAGCATTTTGCGCGAAAAAATATGCGTGTTGTAAAAGTCTAGCGACCCATCGACGCGGCGCGCGCATCAATAGAGAGACTGCGTTAACGCGTTAAGCGAATAACGTTAACGAAGGAGGTCGCCAAATAGCGATAAGCGTGGGGAGCGGTTTGAAAGGAATAGACGTTACAACACGATGTTGCTCTGGATACACAACAAGGAAGACATCTGCCGCTGCCGCCATGGACGGCTGCGTCACATGACAATCGTGCCCAGCCTGACAATGTTGCGCAGGCATCGCATCGTCAGAACAGCAATGCTCACTGCCATCGTTCATTGCGTGTGTCGACGGCATGTGCACCGCGTGCATGTCCGCATGATGCATTGCAGACATCATTGAATCGTCATGCATCGCACATCTCGCCTGAGCACCGTTAAACGCAGCGATGCCCTGCAACGGTATTACAGCAATCAAAAGCAGAATTAACGTTCGGCGAAAGTGGATCATGGATAAATAGTAGCGCAACTGTTTCGTCGTGTCAGTTTGTGCTGTCGTGACACATGCCGCGCACCGAGATGCGTGACGACGAACGGCCAATCACCGCCCAAAACACCCCTAATCAAAAACATCCTTGACCCTGTGGCGGCCCATAGGTTTGACACTGGTTTGACGACCTACACCGAGGAGAACACCATGAAAACATCGACCTTCAATCTTGATGTGAGTGGCATCCACTGCGGAGGCTGCGCGCGCAAGGCCACCAACGCTTTGTCAGCACTAGAAGGGTTTTGCGAGGCAACCATTGATATCCCAACTGGCAGAGTGAGCGTAAGACACCGAGGGATAGTCGAGACACAGGCTATCGATGCCTTACACGCAGTGGGTTTCACTGCGAGTGCCGCTTCGGCGTAATTAAAAAACACTTCACGAAAATTACAGCACCACCTTTTTCACCACGGAGCGTTTTATGAACCACACAGCGCAGCACACCAAAACACACGCACAAGACTCATCAGTGCAACTCGCTATTAGCGGTGCAACATGCGCGAGCTGCGTGAGCTCCATTGAAAAAGCGTTGTCGAATGTCGAGGGTGTTACCAGCGCCTCGATGAATCTTGCCGACCATACCGCGTACGTTGAAGGCGGCGCGCCAACGCAAGCTTTAACACAAGCCGTCGAAGCCATTGGCTATGGCGCCACCTTGATTGAAGAAAATGATGACGTTGACGCGCAGCGAGATGAACAAGAACAGAAGTATTATCGCCAATTAATTCGCGACATGATTATTGCACTGGGGCTTGGCGTGCCACTCATGCTCTGGGGATTACTCGGCGGCACCATGATGGTCACGCCCGGCTCGGCGAGCCAATGGGGTTGGCTCGTTGCCGGCCTGCTCACCTTAGCGGTGTTGGCAACCGCAGGCCGTCGCTTTTTTGTTGGCGCATGGAAAGCATTTATTCACCACAATGCCAACATGGACACGTTAATTGCAGTGGGCACAGGCACCGCATGGTTATATTCCATGGCCGTCGTGCTCGCACCTTCGGTGTTACCCGAAGCCGCTCGGCACGTTTATTTTGAGGCCTCATCGATGATTATTGGTCTCATTAATCTTGGCTTAGCACTGGAAGTGCGCGCCCGAGGTAAAGCAAGCCAAGCGATTAAACGGTTACTCGATCTGCGCGCAAAAACAGCGCGCGTTATTGACGAACACGGCAACGAAAACGATGTGCCTGTCGAAAAGATTCAGCTGGGCGATCACATTCGCGTGCGCCCAGGCGAAAAAATAGCAGTGGATGGCGAGGTGGTCAGCGGGAGCAGTTTTGTTGACGAGTCCATGTTAACCGGCGAACCGTTACCTGTGCGCAAAGAAAAAGACACCTTGGTTTCCGCCGGCACGCTTAATCAGCAAGGCACCCTTACCTTTCGTGCGACACGTGTCGGAAAAGATACCGCGCTCGCGCAAATTATTGCGCTGGTTAAAAGTGCGCAGGGATCTCGACCACCGATTGGCCGCCTAGCGGATAAAATATCCGCCGTGTTTGTGCCATCAGTGATTATCATCGCGATTATTGCCGCCATGATTTGGTTTAACGTTGGCCCCGACCCGCGCGGTGTCTACGCACTCATCGCCTTAACTACAGTGCTGATAATTGCCTGCCCCTGCGCATTGGGCTTAGCCACGCCTATGTCGATTATGGTTGGCATTGGCAAAGCCGCTGAAGCTGGCATTTTAATTCGCGAAGGTGAAGCGCTGCAAAAGGCGGCAAATATTTCGGTCATCGCGCTGGATAAAACCGGCACAATCACTGAAGGAAAGCCTTCCGTTACGCAAATCATTACGTTCGGCGAGACTGACGAAAATACCGCGTTGGCACTCGCCGCCGCGCTCGAACAAGGCTCAGAGCACCCTCTAGCCAATGCAGTGGTGAATAGCGCAAAAGAAAAAAACCTCACACTTCCAGAAGCCACACACTTTGAATCTGCCAACGGCAAAGGTGTTAGTGCAACCATCAACAACGAACAAGTAGTGATTGGCAATCTGCGCTGGCTCGAAGAGTTGGGTATCAACACCAGTGCATGCAACGACGCCACAACGCGTATTACGTCCGACGCAGGCACCCCGCTTTATTTGGCGCGCAATAATACGGTGATCGCTGTAATCGGGGTGACGGATAAAATTAAAGTGGATGCGCGCGACGCTATTGCGCGCATGCATCAACTTGGCTTGAAAGTAGTGATGATTACCGGTGATATTCAAAGCACCGCCAAGGCGATTGCGCGTGAAGCAGGCATTGATGATGTGATCGCCGAAGTCTTGCCGGCCGATAAAGCACAAAAAGTAAAAGCATTGCGCAGCGGCAATCAGATTGTTGCAATGGTCGGCGACGGCATCAATGACGCACCCGCATTAGCCGAGGCCGATGTTGGCTTCGCCATTGGTACGGGCACGGACATTGCCATCGAAAGTGCTGGCATTACATTAATGCGCGGCTCGCTGCACGGCGTTGTCGATGCCATCGAAATTTCCAGCGCGACGGTGAAAAACATTAAAGAAAATCTCGCCGGCGCATTTTTGTATAACGTGCTAGGCGTGCCCATTGCCGCAGGCGTGCTCTATCCGTTCACAGGTCTATTGCTCAGCCCTGTTTTGGCGGGCGCCGCCATGTCACTGTCTTCGGTTACCGTGGTCGCCAATGCAAATCGATTACGTTTATTTAAAGCCCATAAGCATCCATCCAACACTACACGGAGCGACGCATGATAACTTTTTTCGTTAACGGGTTAGGGGTCGGGCTCATCGCGGCAACAATATGGTGGTTCTGGATTTGGACACCGAGAAAAGGGGTTGCCGCGAGCAATGGCCATATTGCATTAACCGTCGACAACGGCACTTACACACCAGCGTTAATTGATATGCAAGCGGGCGATGCCATTACCCTCGACATTGTTCGGAAAGACGCCAGTCCATGTTCTGAATTTTTTATCATTGATGGGTTGAATATTAGTGTTCAGCTACCGATGAACAAGCCCTATCAACTTGTCATCGAAAAGCCGGAAGCAGGCGAATACGCGATGCACTGCCAAATGAACATGTATCAGGGCACACTACGCGTTCGCTAATAAACGCGCAGCACCAAGGTAAATCTATGTCCATGCTAATCATTAAGTACGCGGTCTCAGCCGCTATTATCGTTGCAGTATCGGAGATAGCGCGACACAGCGACCGTCTCGGCGCACTGATCGCCTCATTGCCGTTAGTAACCATCATGGTGCTGATATGGCTACACCTCGACGGTCAGCCAACCGCGAAAATCGCCAACCATGCGTGGTACACCTTCTGGTATGTACTGCCAACATTACCGATGTTTGTGCTATTTCCGTGGCTTCTGTCTAAGTTCGAATTTTGGTCTGCGTTGACGATTAGTGCCGCCGTAACATTAGCGTGCTTCGCCACGTTCGCCTTAGTTTTACGGCGTTTCGGCATTATGCTTTGGTAAACGCAATCGACAAGAACACCCTTGCCTACGATTTTTTACGAATACGCCCAATCACCGTGGCCCCCAACACCAGCACAGCGCCAGCGAACAAACCCAATACAATATTCAGCAGCACCGGCACACTAAACGCCAATGCGCTGCCGACAGTTGCCACTGCGTGAAGGTTTTCTTCGAGGTGATGCATCACTTCATGGGAGCCGGGAATGCCGTGCATTAAAATACCACCGCCCACGGTGAACATGGCGATGGTGCCGGCAACGGATAAAAACTTCATCAGCTTCGGCGCGAGGCTTAGCAAGCCTAAGCCCAAAACCTCATAAACTTTGTTTTGGTTTTCTTTTGATTTTTTCACCAACAGCAAACCCACATCGTCGATCTTGACGATGCCACCGACCAACCCGTACACGCCAATGGTCATTAACACCGCAATGGCTACCAACACAGATACCTGTGTCAAAAACGTTGCCGCTTGCACTGCCCCTAGCGTAATCACAATAATTTCTGCTGAAAGAATAAAATCGGTTCTAATGGCGCCTTTAATGCGCGTTTTTTCTAGCGCCACAAGATCAACCTTGGCATTCTGCAAAGCATCTAAATGCTCTTTTTTGTGCGCTGCTTTTCCGGCCTCGTCCGAGTGTAAAAACTTATGCGCGATTTTCTCCACGCCTTCAAAGCATAGGAATGCGCCGCCCAGCATTAACAGCGGCGTAATCGCCCACGGCATAAAAGCACTAATGAGTAATGCGGAAGGAACAAGGATGGCTTTATTGACAAAAGAGCCTTTCGCTACCGCCCAGACAACCGGCAGTTCGCGGTCGGCGCGTACGCCGGACACTTGCTCAGCATTTAACGCTAAGTCATCACCAAGCACACCAGCCGTTTTCTTGGCCGCCACTTTCGTCATCAACGAAATATCGTCGAGCAACGTTGCGATGTCATCAAGCAAGGCTAATAAACTGGCTCCGGCCACAATCCACTCCTATCGTTTAGCATCGAACAATGCTAGCGCGATGGATTATGCCGCTTTATTCGATAAATCTGAAATGAGTGTCTGCCAGCGCGCTTCAAACGCCGCGCGTTCATCGGTTTGCCACGGGTGAAACCCAGGTTTTAAATAACGCAATAACTCAGGAATCATCTGACCAACAATGCCTCGCGGCCCCCATACTTTTCTGTACGCCTGCACGCGCGTGCGCCAATTCCATAGGCCATCTTGCTGCAATAAATATTTATGCCGAGAACGCGCCAAGCGCAGTGTATCTAAAAACGCAAAGACCAACCCCAGCACACGCTGGCGATACCCGCCCCCGGCAGCTTGGTATAAATCAAAACACACACTCTTATGCTCAATTTCTTCTAGCGCGTGCCATGCCAGCAAACTACGCACCGGCTCGGCAGCTTCGTCGATTAAATCGCGACGTTTTTCTAGCATCATGCGCGCCAGCGAGGCCGTCATATGTTCCGCCCCAGCGGTGACGGCCAAGCGCATCATCGGTGAGATATTCTCGTTCGCCCAACGACGTAAACGCTTCTGCTGAGCATCGAACTCTTCCATTCGTGTGTAGCCCAGATCGATCAACACCTGATTCCATTCGTCATGGGCTTTACCGTGCCAGGCCTCTTGATGAATAAAGGCTTTGATATCGTCGGCAAGGTGCTCAGGGAGGTTTTCTTCGCCTAGGCTGTCGCGCACTTCTCGCGCGCTATCGATAAAGAAGCGCTCTCCTTCCGGAAAAGTGGCCTGCAATGCATTAAAAAAGTGCGTCAACACTGGGTCATTCGCCAGCCAATAACGCTGCTTTTGCATGCTTTTAAGCAGCTCAAATTCCGGTTTTCTCGGCGTTATATGCAAGTCGTCGGGTCTAGGCATCGTTTTATACTTCCGAATTGACATCATTCGATGGTACGGGCGACCTTAGGCGATATACTAATCACGCTGTGCCAAAATATGCGTATTGCTGCCAAACTGACGTCCAGAGCGACCCGCAGAACAGCCTTTTAGGAGTACGCGACACATGAACACGAGTGCGTTACCCGCCACTGCGCGGGGACAAGCAAGGCGACTGGCCATGATCGATGCCGCCAAGGATGTATTCCTTGAACACGGCTATGAACGTACCACCCTCGATATGGTCATCGCCAACGCGGGCGGCTCACGGCGCACCCTGTATGAATGCTTTGGCGACAAAGCCGGTTTATTCTGCGCGATGGTGGCCGCCAATACCGAAGAATTAATCAGCCGACTGCAAGCCTTACCTGCCGACGCCACCGGTCCTGCACATATTCTTACGCACATCGCCCGCGTCTTTTTAGATATGGTGCTGTCGCCGGAAGCCATCGCTATTTTCCGCTTAATGGTGGCCGAGGGACCTAAGTTTCCTGAGCTTGGCAAAGCCTTCTATGAAGAGGGTCCGCTTCGCCTGCGCAATCACCTCACGCAATATTTACAGCGCGCCAGTGACAATGGCGAGCTAACCGTAAACGATGCCAGTCTCGCCGCACGGCAGTTTTTCGGCTTAATAAAAAGCGACTATCAAATGAGTGCGTTGCTTTGTCCCGCCGGAGGCGAGTGCATTGGCGAGATAGAAACAGAAGTCGATGCAGCAGTGGCGCTTTTCTTAAAGGGCTATAGCCCAACGAATAACACACGATAATAATAAAAAAGAGGGGAACTCTACACGTTACTCGATTTGTACAATTAATCGGCCACAGATCGAGGTAATGTTTATACAATTGTTTGGTAATCACTGGGCCATGAGCGCAATGCAGAAATTTAACAGGATGTTATCAACGCTAGTTTTCGCCACGATAGTACTAATCAATATGGCACTAGTGACGAACGCCAATGCGGAAGACATTGAAGACAGGTTAATCCGTTCTGCCTATGCGGCGGGCGGTACGACGCTTTATTGCCAAACGCCGTTCAAACCTGGCGACCGCATTAAAGTGGATTACATCTACAGCGAAAAACAACTGTTACGTCATTTCAACTGCATTACGTCTCGTCAATGCAGCAGCAAGCCCGGCTACGACGATGTCGGCGGTGACCTGCACAATATCTACCCCATCGAACGCTCTATCGAAATTAAACGGCGCGGCAGTTTATTCGGCGATTTGCCAGACAGCGTTGAAGAACGCGAATGCGGCTACCAGCTCTCCTATCAAACATTTGATCCGCCGGACCATGCCAAAGGCAACGTCGCGCGCGCAATGATTTATATGCACATGCAACACGACTTGCCTTTGATCGGGCCACTGGTAACCTACCAACGTTGGAATAAAATGGACCCGCCTGACGACGCAGAGCGTGCGCGCAATAATGCGATTGAGCGGGTACAAAAGAATAGAAACCCGTATATCGATAAGCCAGAATTGATCGATAAGATGAACGGCTTTTAATCATCGCGATTTATTTAAAGCTCTAATCTAGGGCTCTAATAAAGAGTTTTCAGCGCAACACAGAATCATGATAAACCATCGAGGAGAAAATCAGCATCTCCTCGACATCAGCATTGATCGCTCAGACTCAGAACTAACCCTCGCTCTCAGACTTTACCTCTTTCGCCACTGGCCAGCCTTTTGCGGAACGCAAATGCAAATCGCGCTGCGGGAACGGAATTTCTATTTCGTACTTACGCAGCGCATCGTCAATGGCCCACAAATACTCACTGGTCACCAAGGTGGGTGTTTTCACCGCTGCCGCGTTCACCCACACACCCAACGTGAACTCCAACGAACTATCGCCAAAGCCCGTCATCCACACCGTAGGGCCGCGCGCTTGCGCTTTGAGTGTTAGCGACACATTGCCCGCCGCCTCCAATACTGCTTTTTTAACTCGCTCTTTATCACTGCCATACGCCACTGAAAAAGCAATCCGAAAACGGCGCACAGAATCTGTCATCGTCCAGTTTGTGACGCGCCCGGCAATAAACTCTGAATTAGGCACAAGAATATCAACATTGTCATTCGTGCGAATAAGAGTCGCACGAATATTTAACTCAATCACTTCCCCGAAAATCCCAGACTCCAGCTCAATCAAATCGCCTACCTTCAGCGACTTCTCCAGCATAATCACGATGCCGGAAACAAAATTATTCGCGATATGCTGCAAGCCGAAACCAATACCCACCCCAAGCGCGCCCGCCACCAACAACAAGTTATCGACACCCACTCCCAACGATGAGATGGAAAAAATAATGCCGACAATCACGATCACATAATGAATTAAACGATTGATGGCATACACTTGCGCCGCATTGCTTTTATCAGGGCTTCGCATAACCCGCGTAGTGCCCCGTCGCACCCACGACGATAGCTGCAAGGCAAAGATAAAAATAAACAACGCCAATAATAAATCACCGATGGTCAGAGAATACTGGCCATGGCGTAGCACGCTAAACTCTAACCATGTCAAATCCATTTACCCTCTCCCAAATGCATCAGCACAAAAATGTTAGAGCCAATCTTTTCTCTTAAAGATATACAACAGCACCGATGCGGTAAAAAACATCACCGACAATAAAATATAGTAGCCATTACGCGATTGCAGCTCAGGCATATTATCGAAGTTCATCCCGTATATGCCCGCCATTAACCCTAGCGGAATAAAGATCGCCGTAATTACGGTGAGCACCTGCATCGTTCTATTCAGCTTATGCGCACTTAACGACAGATAGCCCTCAATGAGGTCTCCGCATATATCGTAATAAAGGCTCGCCAAACTCTGTAGGCGCTCGAACTTGTCATACACATCTTGCACCGCATGGCGCATATCGGAGTTGCTCGTATCAATAAAGTGAGAAGGCTCCTTCAGCAGCAATTCAAAGATGCGCTCATGATAATTAAAAATCCGTTTCAATTTTCGCAAGCTAGATTTATACCAGATCAACTCCTGCATCATGGCGTCATCTGGGCGCGAACTCATGGAATCTTCAATCTCACTTAGCCGCACCTCAAACTGAAGCACCGCATCCAGATAAACCTGCGCACTGTTTTTTATCACCGCAATCAACACCGTTGCCGGCGCCTTCATTAACGTTTTCAATGACGCATCCGACCAGACACCCTCAATACCAAACGAAGGGCCGTTACGACGAGTAATCAATAAATTAGAAGAAACAAAAAAACTGATCTGCACCGTATCAATATGCAGCGCGTCGGCCACGGTGCGTACACCGCGATAAAGCAGAAAACTGAATTGATCAAACTCTTCGAACTTAGGAGGGTGTCTATCTCGCTGCGCATCCTGAATGGCCAAAGGGTGGCAACCCAAGCTTTCTAACAGTGTCTGCTCAGACACTTTGTTTTCATCGACCAAATCCAACCACAACACCGCATTGGGTCGTTCACGCCATTGATCAATCAGCGCTCTACCCCCCTGAATCAACTCACCATCGTTGTTCAGAGCATTCGCCACCGTCAGTAACTGCGCACGAATCATGGAAACTTCTCCTAACGCGGAGGAACTCTATTATCGACACGTTCAGAGCGGAAAAGAAAGTGCGCAGAGGAAGAGCGTTTTGAATAGACGAGAGGCTCGCTAGCTGAGGAAATATATGTCGTGTTTACGCACACCAACGATACGGCAGTCTTAAGGGAAGAGCCGTCAGAGCCACATAGAGCAAAGCCGCCGCGCTCTGGGCTTTAAATTGGGTGCGTGACCTTGTTAGCCTCCTAGTAGTTATAATTTAAGCCTATTCCACTAGGCTCAACGTAGAAAGCCAAGTTTTTGGGGGGAGCGGTTTCACTAGGCCCCATTAGTAAACCCAACATCCACCCTAGTTGAACACCAACAAGAACCTTCACATTCCTCTGGCTGTTCTGAGTATCACTACCGAGGGCATAAGCTCCCCAAATTGCCAAAGACTCCGCTGCGACCGCAATAGCAGCAAGCTCCCCTGGTGAATACTTCTCAGCATCACGCATATTGTCAGCCATACAAACTGAAGAAAGCCCCAAAATTAGTAGCATAATAATCAGAGCTCTCATTTTTACCCTCATAGATAAAGGCTAACGCATTAGTCAGCCGGCGCGTCATTACTTGGATTCACTGACTTATTAAGACTCTCCTTGAGAGGCCTAAACGGCCAGAGAAGAAGAGATAGAAGCCCTGAACAGACCCACGCAGAGAACAGTAAAATGCACACCCATCCTAGCAGCGTAATCTCCGCTGAAACATCAACTCCGTTGAATGTACAGTTTTGGTAGGCAAGCGCCCCCTTCACACAGCCCGTCACCTGGGCATAAATAACTTTGTCCGAAATAAGGACACACAAAAGAGCCAGAAACAGCATTTTGAAAAGGCTCTTTGAGAATTTAAACGCTGCCTCCAAGATCACCACTTCTAATTTTCTCCCGTAGTCCTAACGTCCGGCTCACCGGATGAATTTTTGATGGCGGCTTTTGTGCCGTATTTCGCACAAAAGGTGACAGCGGAAATTTATCCGGTAAGCCGATTGTTAGGTTCTTACTACCCCCATCTGCCTGCCACCATGGCTGAGATCACAAGCACAGATGACATCACAAGACCTAAAACCAGCGACGCAGCCCCAACCCCTAGCCTTTTTAGTGGGCCAATGTCTGCGCCGCTCTTCCATATATAGAAGCCACCTATATACCAAGGCACCAGCCCGACGAACAACAATGCAGGAAGAAGCCCAATAGACCGGACAATCGTTGCGGCCAGTATAAAAACCTGTTCCATCATCCAATCTTCCAATAGACACCTCTCCAGATAAATCTAACAACTTACTCAACCGGCGCGTCAGCGGTCGGGTGCGGTTTCTTGCTAGCTTCGACGACCACAAACCCAGCGGAAATAGTAAACTCCGAATTTGCTATGGTGTCCCTGACTGTGCAGTGAATTTTATACTCACCTATTGGGTCGTCTGGGTCTGCTATAAGCCCGACGCGATCAACCGCCAGTCCTACTCTCCCTGCGGGTATTACGGGCTTGTTTCTCCATACTTCCGTGTCTTCATATTTGGCATATAAAGAACCATCTGGTTTTAATATCTTGTAGTCTGCCGCAACAACACAATTTCCTTTATCGTTCGGTCTACACCCCGAGAACACAATCAGCGCTTCCATTGGGCGCCCCTTCTCTACAGTTTCCGAGCGTGGCAAATATACTCCGCGTGTAGGCTGCGCCCAGTTTCGCAAGGCCTCCTGAGAGTCCGTTGTCATAATTATCATTGCGCCGAACCCGTTGCTTGAGCCTATGTCTGGGCGGGATTCAGCAATCGCTTCGTCCTGATACCACTGTCCCGCACTGGCAGATAATGAAGACAACAATAAGATGATTAAAAACAGGCTGCGCATACAAATCCCCTGAAAGCTAACGCTCAAAGCCGCCGGCGCGTAGCGGTCGGCCTGCCTTTACTTGTTATGTGCCCGCTGTATTGCAAGCACCCGATTCAACGTTAAGGATATCCATCTGCTCAAGAGATTCCCCATTCCACTTCCCCCGAACTTCGACCAAAACGGACCCGGAAGAAGATTTTTCAGAAACTTGACGAACAAACCAATCATACTTGGCTGATGCCATCACTCCCAATCGTACATTTTTGTCTGTGCCGCAGACTCGTAGCAGCATAGGAGATGCCGCCGGATCTACGACCTGGCCGAAGACGAGAATATCCTCTGCCGCTATGACGGCACTGGATAGTGAAAATATGAATAGTGCAAAAGCTCTCATCTTTTAATCACATAATACCTAGTGCAGCTAGCTGGCTGTAAGCCAGTCGCGCCTGCCACGTATTGTTATGTGTTTTAAGATGCATAAGTATAAAACCCGAAGCTAATAGCCAAACAGATAACAACTAAACATAAAATCAACCCTGCAATTTTGCCAGGAATCTCTGCTACAGGGCGCCTATACTTTTGCCGCCGACCAAATACGGTGGTATGCGTACGTAAGCCATAAGGCGCGAAAACCATGAAATAACTCACTGATCCTATCGCGATCGAAAACCCTAGCCAGCCGAATGCATTTGAAAAAGTTACCTCGCCAATATAAAACAAAATAGCTGCGAAAATGCTTACGATAAAAAATGGTGCAAAGATAGTCTGTTTCATCGGTTGCTACACATAACGCTTCGCTAAACGGCGAGCGATAGCGAGTCCGGTGGAGGCCGCGCTTTTTGCGGCCGGAACGAATTTGAGCGACTTGTTAGGCTTTGCCACGAATTATGTCCAGTTTATTGGATGGGGCATCTGGAGCCATAAATTTCGGAATAGTATCCTGGTCTCTTCTGGGGCGAGACAAAAATTCTACAGGCCACTCCGCAATACGCTCCTCCTTCTTGTGGAGGTATGTTCCTGCCTCAGGCTCGTCAATATACTCACGCTGCAAAATAAGCGCGAGCGGGGCCTCGCTGCCAGGAATTTCGTTAGCGCATTCCAGTGCTTCTTCATATGTTTCAAAAGCATAGTAGTAGTCGCTACCTTCTGCTAAATCTGGCGCTCCATCGTGCGGGTGGCACCACACGCGATATTCAAGGACCTCATCCCAGACATACCCACCCCCGGCTTTAGCGACACCGGAGTACTCACCCACCATTTCAGGATCTTTTACTTTTGGATACTTGCTCATGACTCTCTGGAATGCCTAACAGTTATTAGACAGCCTGCTATGTTTCCAGAAAAAAAAGCATGCTGTCTAATTATTTATACTGCACACACGAGCAGCCGCCCATTTTATGTCTTTGCTTTGCTGATGCGACGAAATGCTAACGTGATGCCCAATAGAAGAGCGGAACCCTAAATTTTTCTAGCTGCCAGCTTTCCCAAAACGCGCGACTGTGCACCGGCGGTCTGGGTGACTTTTATCTTTTACAGGAAAATCGTCGGTGAATGCGAGGAACCGCCCCGAAATGGGCGGCACGGTGTACGAAAAGGAAGTCTGAGAAAGCTGTAGAAAGGAATTCTGGAAGCAGGATTAAAACGCTGAGAGCTACTTAAGTACGACCATGAATACTCCGAGGCCCATCAAAAAAAAGCCGGATATCTGACGGCGATTCAGGTGCTCTCCTAGGAAAACCTTTGCAACAATAGCAACGCAGATCACGCCGGAGCTGAGATTCATCGCCGCCATTTCACTCGGCTGGTAAGTGCCAACCCCCCAGCGAATGGCTGAAATATTCAGCAAATACTCTGGCAGCACGATGAACCAGCTTACAAGAAGCGCGAAAAGGAAGCCTTTATGACGAAACCGAATGTGCCCCAGCCAAGCAAACGCCATCAACAGGCTGGACGCAAAAAGCATGAGTGGAACCGCGTAAAGAACCATTCGCTACTGCTCCACATCTTTATTATCGGCGCTCGATATCAGAATCATCGAAAATGCCATAACAACAAAACCGAGTATTTTTTGAGTGGTGAGCTGCTCGCCCAAAACATAATGCGAGACAAAGGCAATGCAAACAACGCCGGTACAAAGCCGGAATGCGCCCATCTGCCCGCCGGTAAACTTTCTATAACCAAGCCGCAGCGCCAATATGTTGAGTGCATACTCTGGGAGCACAAGCAGCCAAGCGAAAAGCGTTGCCATCAAAAACGTTAGGTCTTCTTTAAAGCGCAAATGCCCCAGCCAAGCGGTAGCCATGATCGCGCTAGAAAACAGCAGCATCATCGGCACGACAATATACATCAGCCCAGCTTTAGGCTCCTGCGCCTCTGCGGCTACTACCTCTGCATCGGTGATGATTGCTGATGACTCTAACTTTTCTTCGGGTGCTTGGCTCAAAACAGTCTCTGGGATATCAATTTCAATGATTACAAGATAATAGCACCGGAGTCTCCCTGAGAAATGAATTCCTGTCAAAACATAAGTGGCAGAAAGGCGGGGTTTAAACGCTATCGATGCGGATCATTAGCATTCCGACGGTGTTTTCAGCATCACAGTCTCCGAAAGCCTTGAATCAATCTTGGAATATCAACAATCTTGGGAACAACGCAGTTGTTTCGTGAGGCGGGATTAAGAGATCTGTATAGATCTCTCGTCATGCGTAATGTCTAAAGCGATTCATCGTCATTTGCGCGGCAATAGCGCCGCTGGGTTGGGTAGATCTCTCTGTAAGCGGCAAACGCTCTTGTCATAGCCCGCAGCCCAAGCGTTTAGCTTGTATGTAAATACGGGACTTTTAGCCGTTTTTTGGGCGAGCCTTTCACCGACTCCCTCTTGAGTGAGATTGTCATAAACGACGTTGTATAAGACCTGGAAGACATTTACTGAGCCGAGGTCCGTAATGCTATTTCTACCTAGGCTATATATATCGTAGTCATCAGGGACACGCTTCGCATCACTAAAGTTCAAAACAATGCGGCCAGCTCCTTCTCAGAAAATATCTCTCTGCTACCAACTGAGGCATCCACTTGGCAACCGCATTGATCTGAATTTTTTTGATTTGACGCACAGCCAGAAAGAACCACAATAAATATAAAAAATAAATATCCGCATAATTTATTCCATGCCAAAAATTCTTCCTGACGTAATTAACTTTTTGCAAATATGTACGTTATCGCAGGCCGTATTTTTATTTTTTCGTTAATTTTTCACAGCTCTAAATCAATAGATTTTGCACCTCATCTAAAGGAAATAGGAGAAAATTAGAATAGGCTATTCACTCGATATAATTATGTGATCACACGAATAAAGGCTCCCGAGGGAGCCTTATAAAATTTCAACTATGCCGTTTTCTTTAAATCCGCCGGGCGCTCCCAGCGGTAAGGCGTAAAGGCGTCATCAAGCTGGAGTGTGAGTGCATTACTCACGTAATTAGTGAATGTTTTAACACTGACACCTAGCACTAACTCGAAGAACTGCGCCTTGGAATATCCTTGTTCCAGGAAATTCGTCATCGTCGTTTCGCTGATACGGCCGCGATGGTGGATGAGCGCGCCAACCATTTCACGCAATGCTGCGTAGCGAGGATTGCTGATAAATTGCTTGTTGCGCATGGCCTGGACAACGTCGTCGGAAATATCCAAGCCTTTCGACATCAACGTGTGCCCAGCTACGCAGTACACGCAGCCATTTTCCACGCTGGTTGCCATCAGGATCAGTTGTTGCTCTTCAGGTGTGAATGATGACGCCGCAAAGGAGCCATTGATCGCCATCAGCCCCGCCAGTGCCGGCGATGATTCAGCGGTTGCGGCAAAGATATTGGGTGCAAAGCCAATCGCTGCGGCAAGCTGGGCGAGCATCGGTGCGGACTCGCTTGGCGCGGTGTTTTCGGTATGAATAGTAAAGTTAGACATGGTCGTTTCCTCAAAGTGAATATCAGTGAGGGGATATTGTGACCCGCGCCTGCCGCGCATTTAACTTCAGCAACCGAAGCAACAAACTATACTTTCTGAAGTTGCCAACTAGTTATTTTGAAGTTAGTTTGTTTTAACGCCATCACGAGGACACGCCGATGGAATTCGGTCAGTTCTGCCCAATTGCGAAGACCACAGAAATTCTCGGAGAAAAGTGGACAATATTGATCCTGCGCGAGCTTCTGATGGGCAGTACGCGGTTCAATGAGCTGCAACGCGGGCTGAGTATGATTTCGCCTGCGCTGCTGAGCAAACGCCTTACCTCGCTTGATAAATACGGCTTGATTGTTAAGAAGAAAATTCAGGGCCAGAAAGGCTATGAATACCTGCCCACGCCCGCAGCCAAAGAACTTCTGCCGATTTTTATCGAGCTGGGCAATTGGGGCATGCGCTGGACCCGCCAGCATTTAACCGAATTAGATTTTGACGTGGACTTTTTGATGCTCTATCTACAGCGGAGCATCTTGCCTGAACAAATCCCAGGCGGACGAGCCACCATTCGTTTCCAGTTTACCGACACGAACGCACACCCTGACTGGTGGGTGATGGTGAATGGCGACATTATCGACGTGTGCACCAATGATCCGTGCCGTGAAGTGGATGTCTATTTCACCTGCACCGTAAAATGCTTATCGGAAATATGGATGGGCGAAACAACCTACAAGAAAGAAATACGCACGGGCAATTTAAAGCTGGTGGGGCACAAGTCGCTCACCAAAGATGTGACAAGCTGGATGTCGAACTGCATGTTCGCCACATCTTAATCGCCCTATAACGATACCAGACGTTCGCGATGCCTAATTGCCCATATTAAAGATGAATGTTATGGCTGAAACCTTTGTTGCATTACTTCAAAAACCGTTTATTCAGGCGGCGTTTTTTCTCTTTCTCACCATTCCATCAATTTTAATTATCGGGCCTAAAACTGCCGATAAGGCGTGGCTGATCGCGGGCTTGGTTTTTATAGGCTTTATGCTGACAAACGCTCTCTATATCGCTTTCATCTCCGACACGTGGCGCTATTTTTTCTACTCGCTGGGCGGCTCGGTTGTCTACCTGTGCGTCATTGCCGTGCTGATGCCTGCTTTGCTTAAAGCGTTAAGCATAGAAGGCTCAGCGGAAAGCGCGATGGTGTTTATCTCCATCATCTATCATCCGGTATTTTTGTTATTGGTGGTTTTCTTGAAGTGGGCTTACGTTAAGGTTTTTTAAACCACCTCAGGCGTCAACCGCCGCCCTATATCGTCTTACGCTATCTTCAGACCATAGCTCGCTGCGGCGGTAAAATTCATCGACTTGCGTTGCGGTGTCGTCGAGGGTCACCCATGACTGCTTGCTGGATGTAAAGATATGAATGTCAGGCGGGCACACGTTAGGGTTATCTAGGGTGCCGACGCGTACAAAGGCTACTTTTTCTTTGGCGGCGCCGTAATGACTCCACAGGGCAACTTCACACTTAGTGCAACGCACAATCACTTGACCGAAACCACTATTCGACGGTGTTTTGATTTTCTCTACCGTGCCCTTCTCAACAATAAGATGTTCGCTTTCAACTAAAGCATTTAAAGCAAACGCCGTACCGGTTTCTCGCTGGCACCAAGAGCAGTGACAACAATGCACAATCATGGGTTTGCGGCTTAGCGTGTACTGCACGTCGCCGCAGGTGCATTGACCTTGAATTGAAAAATCGTCGTTACTCATTGCGTGGCCTTCCCTGCTTTTTCGAACGTCACGGTCGCGATAATCCGTTTACGTTTTCAACTTTCATTTTAAAACATTGAACTCAGTGGTGCGTTTCAACATGCTTGGCGAAATTATTCAGAATAGCCTGCCACCCATCACGCTGCTGCTCAACAGAATTGTCGTTCTCCGCGTCGAATGTGACGCGCACCGTGACGGCGTTCGCATCGGACAAGAATTCCACCATGCAACTGCGCTCACCGAAAGAATACTCAATCAGCTGATGCGGAACCACTTTGGTGTAAGTGCCCGCGAAGTCGAATCCGACGCTGCCGTCTTTTGCTTCCATGCGCGAAGAAAACTCACCGCCCTCTCGCAAATCAACGGTGGACTCAGTGGTGTGCCAATCATCCGATGCCGCATTCCACTGCTTAATATCTTCCGGCGTTGTGTAGGCGCTCCACACTTTTTCAATAGGCGCGTTAACAAGAGTTTCAACAGATATTTTCATTGGATGACTCCGAGTAGAGGTCAACTATTCATTTAAAAGCCATGTTTAATCTAGCTCGTTCGGCGCGCCTTCGACATAGACTTTTACGCCTTCTGGAATAACTTCCCAGGCAGCCTTGGAACCCACATAAAGGTGATAGCCAATTTCAACATCGGGGTCACCATTCACGCACCCGAGCGTGACGCCATGGACTCGCCCATTAAATGTACCGCAGAGCGTAGACCCGCACTGACTGCAAAACTGCAAGCCGAAATGCTCCTGCGTTGTATAGCTCGTCAATAAATGAGCGCCCTGCAACCACTTAAAGTCATCGTGATCCACCAGCGCGTAAGACGATGCTTGCGAACTAAAGGCTTTACGGCAGCGCGAGCAATGGCATGACCGAGCGTCCCTTAAGGAACCGCTGATTTCGTATTGAATACTTCCGCAAAAACATTCACCTGATATCGGCATTTTTTCTCCAGATACTTAACCAGCCGCACAAGAAAGCTGGGGCTTTGCGCGAGCGTGTACTTCACGCGTTAAATACATAGTCAATCGGAGTGCAACACTCGGCCATTTATAGCAATGCACCGGATGATTGTCTTCATCTGAGCGCGTTCGCCAGTCTGGGCTCAACTAACCAGAGCTTCCGAAGGAGACCGCGCTACTACTCCATCACCATGCCCCCCTCGCTTTTGACGGGCGTAACCGCTGCTAAGCCGCTCATTCGAACGGTGCATACCCCACGTATGGGCGCATGGCAACGTACTCTGGGGGCGTGCTCAATGGATAGCGCGACCCCCGCTGAATTCGTACAATGGGGTATCCGCGCTAGAACACAGGCTTTCCAGTGATCGCCTACGGCGCAGCACAATAAGAAAATGGATTTCAATATGGATAGTCTTCATCGCAATATGTCTCAGCCTGCTTCGCAGTGGCTCCGTAAAATGCTTAGCGTTGTTTGCCTGCTGCCTTTTGTTGGTTTTTCGTCGGCCGCTTTGGCCGATGGCATTTCCATTGGCATTGGCGGCGGAGATGGTGGTGGCTCTATTAGTATTGACCCCATCGAGACTCCGCCTCCGAGCGGGGATTTTTCCATAGACCGTTCCTTCATGAGCACTGAGCTGCAAATCTATATAGCTTCTCTCACTCAGGTTAATGCAGCATTGATACAACCCGACGGCACCATAGTTGTTGCGGGCTCCTCCCAGACGCTCCTCCCCGTACCAGACCCAAAGCCGCAACCCTTTATTATGCGCTACACCTCTTCTGGGGACTGGAAAAAGTATCCGAATGGCGCCAGCAAAATATATTTACCCGTTCAAAACGCATCAATAACTGCCATATCTACCGAGCAAGACGACAGCCTTGTTGTGGTGGGCAACAGCACCAGCGGCGGTTTTATTTCTCGCATTTTTCCTGACGGTACGCGGGATGGCAGCTTGGGGGACGAAGGCATCCTCTTTAATGACTTTGGTTTTCGCAAAGTTCTTTTTAATGCGGTAGTCGTACGCCCAAACGGTAATCTCGTAATCGCCGGCTGCGCCGAATCGCTGGATGCATCAACACACCCAGTCGTTATTCAATTACTTGCCGACGGCACGCCGGATACCTCTTTTTCTCTCGACGGCATTGCGACCATCGACACCGACGCTGACGCGTGTACAACGACCATGCTCGTGCAGCCCGATGCCGCAGTGCTGCTCGCCGGTGACATGTCCGGCAGCGATCCGCAGCAAGGGTTTGTCGCGCGCCTGTTAGAAAACGGTAATACAGACACCAGCTTCAGCGTTAATGGCGTGCGTTATATCGCCGCGTCTCCAGCGGCAGTATCCGTCGCAGATATTGCTGCACGCCCAGATGGCCGCATCGTTGCTATAGGTAGCCTGATAGAGGGCGACGAACAATCCATTATGCTCTCGGGCATCATGGCCGACGGTACACTTGATGAGACCATCGGCGGCTACACCGGTTATGAAAAAATCGATGCTGTGAACGGCCGCACGCGCACTATGGGGCGTTCCGTTTTGTTGCAGCCGGACGGCGATATTCTAATCGTCGGCGATCAAGACTCAGGTGAAGGCACGCGTCGCGAAGCAATTGTTGCGCGTCCGTACGGTGACGCCATCGGTTACGGCACGTACTTCCTCGACTTGGGTGAGGACCCGGAAGATATTAGCCACCTCGAAGCCGCAGGCGCGGTGGTACTCCCGGATGCAACGTTAATGCTCGCCTCAACGCTAAGGTATCCTGACTCCTCCATTCAGAAAGTGATTAAAGTCAGACTGCGCGATACCAATGGCGACGGTGATACCGAAGCGTGGGCCGTCACGCCAAGCGCTATGACGGCCACAAAATTTGAATCGGAGGGTACGGTATCGTCGTCCGTGATCACTATCGGCGGGTTGGAAAACGGCGTGTCTGTACCGTTTGTCGTTACGGGTGCCGAGTACACACTAAACGCGCCATCGGATTTCCGTAGCGGGTATGCTTGGCTAACGAACGGCGATCAAATCCAATTGCGTTACGAAAAGAATTCCGAGTCGTCAGTACGATTAACCGTCGGCGGCACGCAGAGTGACAGTAGCCCCGCCGCGCTGTTAACCGACGACGTTGTTCGACGCGCAAAACTCTCTGATGAAGACAAGGACAACGGAGGTGTGCCGAGCGTTATGTTGCTTTGGCTACTAGCGTGTTTCGGCGTATTGCGAAGTAAGCGGATTAGTCTTAATTACTAGTGCACAGTGCTACCGATTACCGCTGATCGCTTACGCGATGGTTTGCCCAATGATGGTTTGCCCAATAATGTGATACTGCCCAGGCGAAACAGTGATAGGCGCCGGAAATCCCTGCCCTAGCACACGCATGCCGTCGCTGTTTTTGCCCTGCTCGTTTTGAAAACCTTGATTTACGACTTTTTCATAATGAGCAGCGGACTCCCATACCACCATGTTCACGTATTTTATTTCGCCACTCGCTTCCCTCGACATTGACCGATAGAAAGTCGAGCTCACAAAGCCGTCTTGCTTTTGAAAGTACTCAACATATTCATTGCGCACTGACTCTGCTTCCGACTCCATCCCTTCCGGCACCAGTATCGTATTAATGACGCAGACCTGCTTCATTTACGTGTTCCGTTATTTACGTTAATAAGTATGCCGAGTGTAATTCGCTTTGATCTATCACGCCACGCGTGAAGCGAATCGGCTTAAGAAGCGGCGCCAATACAAAATCATGTGAGACGGGGTGAAATACTAATTAGAAGAAGCATGCTGAGTACTTAAGTAACACAGAATGCCATAGGCCATCTTAGAAATAACGAAGCCAATACCGCTTGGGTGATGAAAAGAAGAACTGATTTCGATGCCGTATTACTCGCATCACAATCCAAATGTACGGACTTATCTAGAGTTCAAATTGTAGGAACCGTGCACATCAAAAAATTCTTCTCACTATCTCCATACCTTTATCTGAGCCAAGCAAAACTTTCCGTACGAATGACTGATAAAAAATTAACCGCTTTATTGAATTCATGCCACGCCATTGCTCCGCACTGCGCGTAGCTCTCTACTAGATAAGCGAATTCACTAACTTGGCTCACCGTACTCAGTATCGCTACAAAATTATAAAGGTGCCTAAGCATCACAGAAAACAACAAGAGGATTGATCATGACTCCCAAATTATTTCTTAGAATGACGTCGCTTATTTTATTCTCACTGCTACAAGCATGTGGCGGCGGAGATGGCAGCCCAGGCGGCAGCAACGATCCATATGCGCGCGATGTCGGCGCAGCGGGTACACACAGAGTGTGCAGTTACGACAGCAGGCTCGACGATGACGGCTATCGATCTGCACGCATTTCTTATCCGTGTAATCGTTCCAGCGGGCCCTTCCCCGCCACAACCCTGACCGGCGGTTTCACGAACACCAAAGAGCAGATGTACTGGCTCGCGGACCATATCACGAGCCACGGTTACATCGTCATCACCATGACGCCGACCAATGTGCTCGGTGTGCCATCAACCTGGGAGAAAGCGCACCTTGCTGGCTTTAGTAAACTAAAAAGCGAATCCGGAAATTGGTTAAGCCCGATCTACAAAGACGTCAACACCGACAAAATCGGCATCGCCGGATATTCCATGGGCGGTGGAGGTGCATTGTTAGCCGCGGGCGAACTGGGCAACCAATTAAACACCGTCGTCGCCATGGCGCCTTACGACGGTTACGCTGCCATTAACTACGCCAACATTAACGCCAAGACGCTTATCCTTGCAGGCGCGAATGACATCATCGCCCCCGCCACGTCTTCCGAAACGTACTTTCAAAGTTTGCCCGCCAACGTAGTTCGCACGCTGGCGATTTATTCTGGCGTAGACCACCTCGACTGGGTCGGCTCCAGCAACGAATCCTCCAGCTCAAACGATACTGCCGAGAAAACGCGCTTCAAAGTGTTGGTGACTGCATGGCTTAACCTGCAACTCAAGGGTGACAACAGTGCACGAACCTACTTCGATGGCGTCGAACACAACAAACACCTCGCCGACGATTGGTTTACGCAATACGACTATCGCCCATAAGACTAGAAGAATAGGCGCTGATGAACTCGGCGCTTGTCGCGGCGAATGCTTAATAGACAGCGCATCAAGAAACCACTGATGTCGTGAAACATAAAAAAAGGGCAAGCCCCGAAGGACTTGCCCTTTTTTAAATAACGCTAACTATGGATTACATAGCAACGATATTTTCTGCTTGCAGGCCTTTTTGGCCATTAGCAATAACGAACTGTACTTTCTGGCCTTCGAGAAGAGTTTTAAAACCCTCGCTCACAATGGCGCTAAAGTGTGCGAAAACATCTGGGCCAGATTCCTGCTCGATAAAACCAAAGCCTTTAGATTCGTTGAACCACTTAACGGTTCCAGTAGTTGTATTAGACATAATGATATCCTGAAATTTATATACAAAAGTGCCTTCAAGAGGCTTGAATGCTTAAAATGTAGACTGGTATTTAGAAACTGCAGGACGGAGAATTACGAATAAGACAACGAAATGTAGGATTTAAATAATAGAATTCTTTCTAGCTGCTAAGGACAGTATAGAGTTAACAGGGGTTTGTCTAGACTTATTCGACATTACTTTTGCCCCCCTCACATTAGGACATTACGGATGCCAAGCACTTCTTATACATACCGCATAGGCTTACCGTCTCACAACCACCTGCGAACTTTTGTCTTGTATTCGTTATACGCCAGCCCAAAGAGACGGGCCAAAGCGCTTTCTTCTGACGCAATTTGAACAAAATTCATATATAGAAAAAACAACACCACCAAGATCATCGACAAGATATTGCCTGAGTACACAGTTAATGCTGTAAGCACCAAAAGAAACCCTACATACATAGGGTTTCTTGATACCCTATAGACGCCCGATGCTACCAAAGCAGTGGCTTGATCAAGCTTAATGGGGTTAACAGTTGTGCCTCTTTTTCGAAAACTTATAACGCCCAGTACGGCAAACAAAATGCCCATCACAGTAAGCAACACCGTCGCCGCGAGCACGAAGAACGTAAAGGGATAAAGGCGAGGAAAAACCATTGAACTCGTCAATATGACTAATCCCAACATAACGGTGAGAAGAAGAGGTGGGATTCTGTAGCCAAACAACACTTATTACTCCGAGGGAGTGTCAAGCGCTTCGGCGAACGAAGCGAATGACACTACTAGATTAGGCTCTACAATTTTCCCAATCGCATGACGATATGGGTGCTAACTGTAAGGCTTGCCTCCGACAGCACTCAAGAGAGATCGCAAGTGTTGCAAAGAGAACGATCTGACCATTGAGTAATTTTTTACCTAATTGAGACAGACTGTGTAGGCGGTTAACACTGACGCATCATCCGTACTCCAAGAACGAGCAAAAGATTGCCACTTTGCTGTTCCCGCCGGATAAATAGCCGTGAGCATATTACCGAACCCCGTCCATGCGTCGTTCGCACCGCCACCGGTTAACGTGCAATTGATGCCAGGTAGGACAGTGTTATATCCATTTGCATAGGCGCTCGGATTATTCAATGCACTGGAAGGCTTTCCGGCAAGCGAATGGCTGTTTGGCGTTACCACGCCAGCGCCGCTAGCTTG
Source organism: Alcanivoracaceae bacterium (assembly GCA_029213045.1). Classification (GTDB taxonomy): domain Bacteria; phylum Pseudomonadota; class Gammaproteobacteria; order Pseudomonadales; family Alcanivoracaceae; genus JARGPN01. The sequence continues at coordinate 6,456 of JARGPN010000005.1, read as the reverse complement.
AATACCAATCGCATAAGCAACGATTGTCGACGGATCGCTAGTGGCATGATCTTTACTTTGCACATCCCAGCCGTTACCGCTGCTATTTGGCATCGACTTAAACAGGAAATTACCATTCCCGTTTGCATGCTGAGCCACCTTCGCGCCCCCGCCGGTTAGCACATAGCCACTGCCTACAGAAACGCTGCTAGCAGGATGCGCTGCTGTTGCGGAAGGAGCGCTATTGAACATTTTAACGTTCCAACAATCGCTCGGATCCAGCACCGCTATGGCGTAAGCCGTTATTCTTGCCTTTGTTCCCTCTCCAATATGTTTGCTGCTGGCTGTCCAACCGATGGGCACAGTTTCACCTGGATCTACTTCAGGATAGGAGGCAGTCAAAAAGGAGTCGCCATCTAAAGTATGAACAATAGCTCCGCCGCCCAGCACTTTGTACATCGGATTATTTGGAACAAAAATGGTTACATCTTGATTAATTGACGCCTGCTCTGGCGAGCTATTAGAAAATATTTCAACTTTATAGTCAGAAAATGAGGGCGAGCAGGTTCCCGCCGCTCCATTTGCCGCCATAGCGGGTGTGCTACATAACGCGATAAGTGCGGAGGGCAAGAAAAGCCACTTGGACATTTTTACGAACCCATTTGGCGATAGATTTGTTTTTTTCATTATTCATTCCTTATCAGGTTTTAGAAGGCAAGAGATTTTCGACGTGATCTTTCCCTTGGAGCCAAGCAGCTTTAGGGGGCGTTTAAATTTACTTAATCTACATAATCGACCCTGATGTTAAATGTAAGGCCTGACCCCGTAAACCTTACATTAGACGGCTTGGCTCTATGTGCGCTTGATTCTCCGTGTAAGCACTTTTCGCACCCTGAAAGGCATCATAAAATTGACGATGCGACGCATAGGAAAATGCATCATTCCTCGCCTTATAGTCTTTAATCCAATTTATCAGCATTGCCAAGTTCGCATCTTGCGCTTCTTTCGACGCGTACTTATGTGGCTCCCAAGGGCGGCGCTCTGCGTTAGCGATACACTGCTCCACGCTAAGATCCATAAATACGATTTCCGAAGCGTCATGCGCAAGAAGTTCTAGTAGATCGGTATAACACCCTTCAACCACCCACCCTTTATGCGCACTGATAAACGCGTCTATTTTTAACTTGGACTCTTCAATAGCCATGCGTTCAGGCGGCGACACAGGCAACCAAGCCAATACATCCAAATCTAAATGGGCCAACCCTTCTTTAGCAGAAAGCTGCTTCGCTAATGTGGATTTTCCAGAGCCTGAATTTCCAAAGATTAGGATTTTTCTCAAGGTGACTCCGGGGAGTTAAATGACGAAACAGGTTGGGAATAAGAGATTACAATCTTCATGATCGAACGCTGTTAAGCGAGTTTATATTGTAGGCTCTGCTTAACACCGGCCCATTCATTTTTGAGTATGCTAAAAATAACGGAGTCTCTTACTCTGCCGTCCGGCATAACCATGTGATTCCTAAGAATGCCTTCTTGCTTAGCGCCAAGCCGCAAAATTGCATTTCGGGAAGTGGTGTTGAGATAGTCTGTGAGCAGCTCTACTCGGTTAAGTTCCAATGTCTCGAAGGCATGCGTAAGCATAAGCAACTTCGCTTCTGTATTAATCTTGGTTCTTTGAAATGACTTACCTAAAAAGGTAAAGCCAATTTCTACGCGCTTATTTTCAAGGTTAGCTTTCATAAAGCGCGTAGACCCGGCGACTTTTCCAGTGCGTTTATCAATGGTCGCGAAAACCAGCCCTTCTCCCAACTGATGCGCTAAACGGGCATTAGCCATGAACGTATCAATATCATTAATGTGCGGAACCAGCGTCACGAATAACTTCCATAACTCTCCGTCAGAAATCGCCTGGCACAATCCCTCTACGTGCGAATCCTGTAAGGGCTCTAGCCGGACGTTTTCTCCTTCTAACGTGACTTCTTCAAAACTCATCATGCTTCCTGATTGTTCGCTTGATTAATATGGTAGCGACATTACATGGTCAGGCCTTAGAACTCGCGTAATCTAAACAAAGGAGCCTGATGTTCAATGTAAGGCCTGACCCTGTAATATTTCCAGATCAAGCGACTTATTCCAATAATATCTTTAATCGCAAAAGCGCAACACGGCTTCTCGCACCAACAACGAGCCGAAAAACTGGGAGAAGCAACTTTATGATGATACCGGTTCGCCGCGAATACATTTTCCATTCCATACGACTACGGCCCTCGCCGAGAGATTGCAGCCTCATCTCCATTCTAGGAAGCAACATACGAAAGTTGCCTTCAGTGACAATCCGGATCGGGCGCTCCGCTTCTTTTACTCTGATTCTTACCCGCGCTCTCCGGCCAAAAGGCAATGCAACAATCTCGTTGTAGGTCTTTCCAACCTCATCCACTGCGAGCGAGTCCATTGCTTGAATGCTCAGCGCTCCCGGAAACCAATTTGGAAAGTTCTCAAGATTCGCTGCATAGGCGAATACAGCTTCTGCCGACGCCGCTATGTCGACAGATCGACGTGAAAGTAAATGATACACAGCTAACTCCAATTTCAATCCCAGACCTGCGAGCATAAACTGTAGAGTAAGGTCTACAGTCAATAGGCAGCATATGCGAATAGGTGAGCTAGAACGCCTCAGCGGCCTCAGCAGGCACACATTGCGCTACTACGAACGCGAAGGTTTGTTGCTGGGCGCAGAAAGAGCCTCTAACGGATACCGGGTATATCCGGACAGCGCCGTCGGGCAAATGGCTATTTTGAAAGGCCTAAAGACACTCGGGTTCGGCCTCGATGAAATCAACCCCATCCTCACGGCGATCAGCAATAGCACCGTCAACTGTGCTGGTGGCGCCAACTTACTGGCTCGCAAGCGAATTAGCATTCAGCGGCAGATCCGAAAGCTGCAAAGCGTGAACCGAAATTTACTGAAGGAACAACGGAAACTTGAAAAGCGTGCGGCTAAACACGGCGTGACGGCAAGTGGCTTAGATGGCTAAGCTATAAACAGCTTTCGCCTTGACCTCATTTGTGTAGCGCTACGCCTTTCTTGGCTGGTTGTATCTTGGCATGGAGCACCTCATCTCTAGTTAGAGTTTAGTGTCCACTAAAGCGGGGGAACTACAACGTCCGACAACAGACGCTTGTTAGCTTGATACTGTAAACTTGAATCCTGTTTCTTTGACAACATAAACAAACCTATTCAAGACCGAATCCATAATGAGGCCAATTGTGATACTATCGCTTTCTCTGTTTAGCGGATCCGAACTTAGAATTTGAGAAATATTTTCCTTTATAACTTCAAATTCATCATTAAACATATTAATTACTTTTTGAGAGTTAAGCACTGCATTGATAGGAGCACCATTAGTTGTAACTCCCAAGCCTGGCGGAAGATATTCCGTACCATCACTAACCACCACATTGCAATTACCATGCTTCCTTCTTAAAACTGCGGTTTCTACTTCTGTAAAGCCTGAAGTCGAATTAGTTTTATAGACCGTTAGCTGATCAGGCCAATTATTATGAATAACCTCTATAAGGTCAGAATCGCACCAAGATGTATGATTAAAAATACCCAAAATATGTGCATAGTCTTTTGTGAAGTGAACAAACAACAGATCACCCGTCCTCCTCACGAAGCCATCTTCTTCTATTTCTCTTCCTAAATGTAAATGCTGGATTCCCCAATGCGAAAGCATATCGTCATCATAATGAAGATCTTTAAGCCTTCTGCTTTGGTACTTTTTTAAGCTATTTCCATTTGCTATGTCTGTGACTATCTCTTGGGACGCAGTGGAATAGTCAGAAGGCACCATCAGGTCTTGAGTCTGTTTAACCACTCTATTTCTTTCTTCGATAATTCGACACTTATAGCGCTGATAGAGATAGATAGCATCATATCCAGAAGGCTGATAAGAACCAAATTCATTCTTCAATTGAGTATCGCAGTAGATACCATAGTCATTCAAAATATCGTTAGTATGTCCATACATTTCCCTATGAAGAGATAACGTTGGCAACAGGGGGCGCGTTAGCTCGTCCCTGGCTACTTGGCCTGGTTAACTGGCTCCACCCCTACCGGACATTTGTCCATGCCGAGGATAAAACTATTCTCATAGGGCTGTGCAGTCGCGCAAACCTCGACTCCAGCGACAGACCAAACCATGGTTTCTCGCCCTACAATTTCATAGACTCCCAGATACTGGAAATCTCGCTCAGTGAACTTCTTGGCCTCCGGGCCAAATTCTAAGCCATACTCAAGATTGAAATATTGCACGAGCTTTTGAGGATCTACGTCAGGAATAGAATCGAATTTATCGCGATAGGGAAGATCCATCTAATCGGCTCCGTTCCTTTCCAATTACGTCGCAAACGGGGCCGCCTATGGCGTCCACGCCTGCTTTGCCATGTTAAGCCGTTGCAGCCCTGATCTTGCTTGGGCCATTAAATTGATCTCGTGAATTCTCGATAATGTCATTAGCCATTTCAAAGGCCTTCTCCGGCCTAATCAGTTCATCATCAAAGAAATCCGAGAACATGGCACCGCCAGTGATTTCAGCCAGTACCGACGATACCGCCATCATCCCGACAATTTCTTGGGCATTTGAGTAGGTATTAAACACGGCGATATAGTAAGGGTGCCCGAGGATTGGAAGATCATTCTCCTCCCAATTCCAGTCATCCGGGTTATAGACGTCTCTGACGAAATCAAATCCAGACTCAAGCCCCTCAAACTTGCCCGAGGCAAACCCATACTCCGATGCCTCTAGATCAAATTCTTCGCCGAAAGAATAATCGATCCCTTTCTCTTTGATAACGGCTGCCAAAGCTTGAAGATCAGGCTGTTTGTCCTTTTCATAAAACACATAGGTTTGCATCGCCATATCTACCTCCTTGTTTTCGGCTTAACGCCGTGCATAAGTGGGGCTGCGTAGCGGAGCGATTTTTGCGGTAAAGTGGCGCATAGCGACACCGCAAAATATCGCGCAGCGTAGTTGCCTCCACTTGATGACATTGTTAGCAATAAACACACTACTGTCCAAATCTAGCACCAATCATATACCCTGACGTTGCTCTTCAAACTTGAAGCTAGGTATGCCATTTTTGCTGTTTGAGTATTGCACTGAACCAAATACCTTTAAATTATCTACCGCTATAACCGTAGCATACCAGAAGGATAAATTTAAAAACTAGTTGGAACTGGGCTATTGCCTGAACGACTACCCTACAAAAAAGCAACATCGGTGGTACTTCGTTGGGGCTAGGCTTCGCCTTTATCATAGCGCAACAAAACTACAACACTAACGGCTTCCCGCTTTCTCGTGCGGGAACGGTTGTAATCCACACTTGGTTATAGATATATCCGCCTACCACTAACTCTGCTACTTGCTCTTATTGAATCTTTCTACGAAGAGCGGACAGAAAATCTAACGCCCTGCATCATGGGACCATGGATGTGATTGTTAGCAATAAACACTTTGTGGCCCGAATTTAGCACCATAAAATACCTAAATCTTGCTACTTAAATTTGATAAAACACAGACTTAATCTTTGTGTAGCTATCCACTAAAGTGGGCCAAGCACACCAAGTCATATAACTTGACGTTGTATTTCAAACTTAATCCTAGCCATTTGCCCCGCCAAAATACTTTGTAAATAGTGCTTGGCACATAAACCGCTCGTACTGCCTGCCTGGGATGCCATTGGCTGTGCATTCGACATAGGAAAAAACTCCATCAATAAAATAGGCCATATCTGTTAAATAGGACCTCGATTCCTTGTTGGACAAGCGTAATTTTAGCCTAACCTTTACAAGGTCAGATCTAATTTCATTATTACATCTAAAAGAGAAGCTGGATTCAATATCTGAATAGTACTCAGCTCCGAATGCTTCCCCCTCAAGCTCCCATTCCGCATGGTGGATTTGCTGTTCTGTGGCGTACCCCTTTAAGAACAGCCGAGCAACCCTTAAGTTCTTTTCTAGTATTCCGCTTGATCTAAACAATACATATTTTTCAATGCAATCTAGTAAGTAGCGCTTAATCAGAAGCTCTTTTCCGCCTTGTCCACTTATACGCTCTAGCTCTTCGAATAGATTCATAGTATGGGCATCTTTAGGATGCTGGTGTTACCAACAAAAAATAGTCGCTACACTACGGCTAATTAGTTGATCCGCTAACGCCGGTAGCAGCGGCCGACTGAAAGGAGGTCCAAGCCCGAAGGGCTGATGCTGCCTACCCTTGTTAAAGGTTTTTTACCCATAGTTGTCAAATGCTACAACAAGCCTCACATTTTGGCTGCCGTACTCTTCTGCAAGATTTTCCATGCTACTAAATATAAATGGCCAACCCGAAAGCTCGCGATGAATTTCAATATTAGGAAGAAACACCTTAAGTTCTTCCCAACTTACCCATGAGTGACAGACAATACTTTCTTCGT
>JARGPN010000002.1 GCA_029213045.1 Alcanivoracaceae bacterium | reverse complement strand
AAATGGAAAAACAGGTTCGCGGCACGTCGTAACTAACGGCGTCTCGTTGCAGGCAGGTGGTGCTGGCTTGAGAGGCTGGCATCGCTTGCAGGCAAGCTCCCACATAGGTCTATCACATTTTCTTTAACACGCAATCTCGTTGCCGGAACGCTACCTACACGCGAAGCACGAAGTTTTGAAAGCCCCCTGTGGGAGCTTGCCTGCAAGCGATAACGACCTCCGCAAGACCCCCTTAGGTTCAAATATTCATATACTTTGTTAAGTACGCCTACAGCGATTTCTCATCGATCCAGGGCTCGACTTCATTAATGGGCTGTATTAGCATATGCGCATATCCATATATACGAATTCCCCATAAACGCCGAATTCACATAGAAGATCCGCCATGAGCTTAGCCCCCGTCACCTTATGTAAAGCACTTGCCGACGACACCCGTTTGCGCTTGGTGATGCTGATGCAGCGCTACGGCGAAATATGTGTGTGTGACTTTGTTGCGGCTCTGCAACTTCCTCAGCCGACGGTGTCGCGACATTTATCTGTGCTCCGCAGTGCTGGGTTAGTTGCCGATCGCCGAGACAGCCAGTGGGTGTATTACCGCCTCGCCGAGAAACTTCCTGCCTGGGCACTGACGGTGATTGATGAACTGACCGCGCCTGCGCGAACTCTCTATCGCGCTGAGCTCAAACGTGGGGCGGCCTGCTGCGGCTAATAAGCGCTAGAAGACAGCACGACTAATGAATAAAGAACTTCGTCAAAAAATTTGGAATAAAAATGAATCTGCCCATAAAAATTTTGTTTCTGTGCACAGGTAATTCGTGCCGCTCAATCATTGCTGAGTCACTTGCTAATCAATTGGGTGCGGGTCACCTTGTGGCGTACAGCGCTGGCAGTTTTCCCACTGGGAAGGTTAATGACAATGCCGTCGCGGTGTTGCAAAAGAACAATATCGACGTCGGCCAGCCGTCATCACAATCTTGGGATGAATACCAAGACGTCGATCTCGATGTTGTCATCACCGTGTGTGCCGCCGCTGCTGGCGAGAGCTGCCCAATATGGCTAGGTAACACAGAAAAAGCGCACTGGGGCGTTGCAGATCCCGCGCATGTGACAGGCAGCAAAGAAGACATTGCGAAAGCCTTTGAGCAAACCTATCGCGAAATGAAGCAACGCATTGACGCGCTTATTGCGTTGCCGCTGACATTGTTAAGCCCCGCCGAATTGACGCAGGCATTGGCGGATATTCAGAAACAGTTTGCTAACACCACAGAGCAATAGCGATGCCTGAAAATATATCTGTCATTGGGTTCTTTGAACGCTACCTGTCGGTGTGGGTGGCGCTGTGTATTATTGCGGGCGTGAGTTTTGGCCTGCTATTTCCCGCAGTATTTGCAGCGATTGCAGCGGTCGAGTTCGCCCATGTTAATTTGGTTGTTGGTGTGCTGATTTGGGCAATGATTTTTCCGATGATGGTGCAGGTCGACTTTTCCGCGATCAAACAAGTGCGCCAGCAGCCCCAAGGCATTTGGCTAACGCTAGTGATTAACTGGTTGGTAAAGCCGTTCACCATGGCGTTGCTCGGCTGGCTCTTTTTTCGCGTTCTTTTTGTTGATTTAGTTGATGTGCAAAGCGCCACTGAATATATCGCCGGTATGATTTTACTCGGCGTCGCGCCCTGCACCGCCATGGTGTTTGTGTGGTCACAGCTGGCCAAGGGTGATCCGAATTACACGCTGGTTCAGGTATCGCTAAACGACATTATCATGATCTTTGCCTTTGCCCCGATCGCCGCGTTGCTACTCGGGGTTAGCGACATTCACGTGCCGTGGGAAACATTGCTGCTTTCAGTAGTGTTGTATGTGGTGCTGCCACTGCTCGGCGGCGCGGCCGCACGGCATCGACTGGTGGCGAAAGGTGGTGACGCGGCACTCACCCAATTCGTTCATCGCATCAAGCCGTTAGCGGTGTTGGGGTTGCTTCTCACGGTAGTGCTGCTGTTTGGGTTTCAGGCGGGCACGTTAATCAGTAAGCCGTTGGTGATCTTGTTGATTGCCATCCCTTTACTGCTGCAATCCTACGGCATCTTTTTTATCGCGTTTGCAGGCGCAAAATATTTAAACCTGCCACATCGTATCGCCGCGCCGGCTTGCCTGATCGGCACGTCCAATTTTTTTGAATTAGCCGTGGCAGTGGCTATCTCATTGTTCGGATTAAACTCGGGTGCTGCGCTGGCAACGGTGGTAGGTGTGTTAGTCGAAGTGCCGGTGATGCTGTCACTGGTGGCGTTGGCGAACCGCACGCGTCGGTATTTTCCAGAGTGACGTCGGTGGTGTGTTGAATTGAAGGGATCAGAAACAATGAGTAATGAAGACTTGCCCAACATCGAAGCAGAAAATTTTAACGCTATCGACAGCGCGCGTCTGGTCGGGGCAGCATCCACCCATGCGCCGCGTATCGCGTTGCTCTATGGATCACTGCGCCAGCGCTCATTTAGCAGGCTCGCCGTGGAAGAGGCGGCGAGAATTTTGCAATCCTTGGGTGCTGAAACACGGATTTTTAATCCGCGTGATTTACCGCTGCCAGACGCAGAAGACGACAGTCATGCGAAAGTGAAAGAGTTGCGCGAACTGGTCACATGGAGTGAAGGCATGGTGTGGTGCTCGCCGGAGCGCCATGGGGCGATGACGGGCATCATGAAAGCGCAAATCGATTGGATTCCACTTTCGATAGGCGCGGTGCGTCCGACGCAGGGAAAAACCTTGGCGGTGATGCAGGTCAGCGGCGGCTCGCAATCCTTTAACGCGGTGAACCAACTTCGCGTGCTCGGCCGCTGGATGCGCATGTTTACGATTCCTAACCAATCATCCGTCGCAAAAGCCTGGCTCGAATTTGATCAGAATGATCGAATGAAACCTTCTGCCTACTACGACCGAATCGTCGATGTGATGGAAGAGCTGATGAAATTCACGTTACTACTGCGCGATAACACAGAGTATTTAACGGATCGCTACTCGGAGCGAAAAGAAAGTGCCGCGCAGCTGAGTGCGCGGGTCGGGCAAAAAAGTATTTAGTGGGGGAAAGGATTGAGCACTATTTATTGCACCGAAAAGTAGTCGCGCATCCATTCAAACAAAACGTCCGCTGACAGCGCGCTAAACGCATGTTGCTGATATGGCGCATCGCTATCTTCGTCCATGTTTGCAAACTGATAGATTAACGTATCTGGTTGGCCGTCGTGCAACACGAGCACAATGCGTTTAGCGGACGCGAGGCAGTCGATGGTCATCGCATCGGCGGGGATGCCTTTTTCGCGCATGCCTCGACGTACGCCGACAACTGGATTGATGTGACTAAATTCCTGTTGGATGCGGGAATGTGCATCGGTGGCGAATTCGGAAAGTTGCTTTAGTGCATCTCCAGGCCAGTTTGATGTGGTCATGTTGAATCCTTAATTTTTCGTGCTTATTGTGCGATCAGCGAAGCAACGCCAAAGCCTACAAAAAGTATTGCGCTAATGCGATGGGCCCAGCTTTCCCAGCGTGGGTTGGTGAGCTTGGCGCCAAGCCAAATCACTGGGACGTTTGCGGCGATCATGCCGAGCGTGGTGCCGCTTAACACTGCGGCAAAATCTGCGGGGAAACGGGCCGCTAGGGCGATGGTGGCTATCTGGGTTTTGTCGCCGATTTCCGCCAAGAAAAATAAAACAAAGCTGGCGATAAATGGCCCCCAGGTGCGTTCTTTTTCTAGCTCATCTTCTTTATCGGGGATCAGCATCCAAAGGCCCAGCGCGATAAAGCTACCGCCGAGTATCCACTGCATCCAATGGAGCGGGACAAGGTGCGTGAGCCAAACGCCGAGCCACGCGGAAAGGCCATGGTTGATCAGTGTGGCCAGAGTAATGCCAGCGAGAATCGCCCAATGGGCGCGGTAACGGTTGGCGAGTGCGAACGACAGCAGTTGGGTTTTGTCGCCGATTTCTCCGAGCGCGACAAGTGCTAGTGAGGCAAGGAAAGCTTCCATTTAATTCTCCGCGGCGGGACTGACTGAGCTCCATGAGACACCAACACCTGTCCCGCCATGGGAGATGTAAGTGCCTCAGGTCTCGTCGATCTCGCGGGCCCTTGGGTTAGGGCGAGAGACACGACCGCCATGCTCTGCGGAGCAATTATGTTGACGGCCGTCTGACAGGGCAGTGACTACTCCCCCAAGACGAGGGCAAGGATAGCGGCAAAAAACCACCTGGGCAATTGCAACAGGTAGCCTGCGCGCCGATGATGCGCAGCAAGAAGGTAGAGCATAACGGTGAGGACACAATGAGCGACGAACGTTTATTAGATATTGAAACCACGCTGGCGTATCAGGATGACCTGTTGCTGGTGTTAAATAAAACCGTATCCGATTTGCAGCAGCGCGTTGATACGTTAGAAAAACATCTCGGCATGGTGTCAGGTCGTATGGCAGAAATGGCCGACCTCATGTCGGCGGCGAATATTATTGATGAGAAGCCACCGCATTATTGAGTGTTGAGATTGGTTGTGTGGGTGGCATTCTGTGGTAGCAACTCCGTTCACTTCAGCCATCGCTTGCGGGCAAGCTCCCACAAGGGCGTCACCAATAATAGGGTGCAGTGCTTTATGTGTTAGGCAGGTTGCGCGAACGCCCCGCAGGCTTGCAGGGCTAGAGGGTACATGTGGGAGCTTGCCTGCAAGCGATACGCCATCGCAATTCTACGCGGCCTTTGCTAAGCACAGCCGCCAACAATTACCCCGCCACCGCGGTCGGCTTGCTGACCAATCTTTCCGGTGGAAAATGGCACGTAAAGGTGCTGCCTTTGCCGAGTGCACTTTGAATTTCCAAGCTGCCGTTGTGACGCAGTAATACGTGCTTGACGATGGCGAGGCCTAAGCCGGTGCCGCCGGTTTGGGTAACGCGACTATTGTCCGGGCGATAAAAACGTTCCGTTAATCGTGGAATATGACGCGGGTCGATGCCCAAGCCGTTGTCTGCCACAGACAAGTGCGCGCCTTTTTCATCCTGCCACCAGCGAATTTTAATCACGCCATTTGCCGGTGTGTATTTCACCGCATTGGTAATTAAATTACTGAACGCACTGTCCAGCTCCGCAGGGTGGCCGATCACACGTGCTTCTTTGGGTACGTCTAATTCAATTTGATGGTGTTTATCAGCGCTAATTGAAATGGCATCTTCACGCATGCGATTGAGCATGCCATGCACCAACACCGCTTGTTGAACATCGTCTGCCTGTGTGCTTTCCAATCGCGATAATAAAAGCAAATCATGCACTAGGGCTTCCATGCGCAAGGACTGTTGATTCATTTGCGAGAGCGCGCGATGGAGCCGTGTTTGCTCTTCGGGCGTGACGTCGAGCAAGGTTTCCAAATAACCTTTTAGCACGGTGAGGGGCGTTTTTAATTCGTGGCTGACATTGGCCACGAAATCTTTTCGCATTTGTTCTAGGCGATGTAGCCGAGTGACGTCGCGAATTAAAATTAACTTATCGCCCTCACCAAATTCCGTGACCTGTACTTGTAGTTCCAAGTTGTCATCTTTGGGCGACACGAGGTCGATAGGTTCTTTGAACACACCGCTATTTAGATACGCGGTGAAAGAAGGGTGGCGAATTAAATTCGTCAGCGGCTGGCCTTCATCTTTATAGCGACGAAACCCAAGAAACCCTGCGGCGGCTTGATTGAAATATTCTAGGTAACCATTTTGGTCAATCAGAATCACGCCGTCGGCCAGCGCGTTAACGGATTCTTGAGCGCGCGAAATAATGCCTTGCAGGTCGCCGCGGGCGCGTTGCTCTTTTCGAAATAAATGCTCTAGGCGGGTATAGAGTTCACCCCATAGGCCGCTGCTGTCCGGCGGCTCGATATGGTCTTCGCGAACGAGCCATTGATACAGCTGGAAAAGCTGCGTGGTGCTCCAGTAAATATAGGCGATCAGTGCAATGATTAGCGGCCACAAGCTCGATAGCGCAACAGAGGCTGCTACGGCGATGCCGCTGAGCAATAGCAGGCGATTAAATTCTCGGGCCAGACTGGCTTTCATGGCGCTTCCCAATCACTTTGTGCATCGCCACGTTTTATTCGTTGATTCAAATGGTTAGCGCTATTGAATCAACGCCCGTGGGGCGTTCTGCGAAAGTATAAAGGTTTCACGACGCCCGTGCGGTTTTTGTCGAAAATCGGTAGCCGGTGCCGCGCACGGTTTGAATAAAGCGATCAAAGCCAAACGGTTCGAGCGCTTTGCGCAAGCGGCGAATATGCACGTCGATGGTTCTGTCTTCCACGTAGACGTTGGCGCCCCACACTTGGTCGAGTAGCTGTGTCCGTGAATACGCGCGTTCCTGGTGACTCATAAAGAACTCCAGCAAGCGGTATTCCGTCGGGCCCATCTCCACGGGAAATTCATTCGCGGTGATGCGGTGGCTGACTGGGTCAAGGCATAAGCCGTCAATCTCGATGGCTTTTTCAGCAGCGATCGCCGAGGAGCGACGCAATACCGCTTTGATACGCGAAATTAATTCGCGCGTGGAAAACGGCTTGGTGATGTAATCATCCGCGCCGCCATCAAGACCTTGGATCTTGTTGTCTTCTTCGCTCTTGGCGGTAAGCATGACAATAGGAATTTCAGCGGTGGTGTCGTCTCGTTTTAGGCGACGCGCCAGCTCGATGCCGCTCACTGACGGCAACATCCAATCGAGCAGAACTAAATCTGGGCGTTGATCGACAATAAGCGAGTGCCCGCTCTGGGCATCTTCCGCTTCTAATACGTCGAAATCTGCCATCTCCAACGCAATCGCCACCATCTCGCGAATTGCTGGTTCGTCATCAATAATCAGAATTTTATGTTTGGCCATCGTTAGCGACTTCTTTTCCATTGTGTGCCGCCTATTTGATTGCTTTGATGTGACAAGCATATGACAGTTGCGAGGAATATATCGATAGGCGCGGTATTTGATGTGGTTTTACAAAGTATTGCGGAGATACGACGGGGTGTCGTATTGCTTGCAGGCAAGCTCCCTCAAGAGGCGAGGCCAATTCTCAGGCCTCCCAAACACCTTACGCCGCCAACAAATAATGCAGCAACAACCCCGCAAAGATGGCCATGCCCGCCCATTGGTTATTCAAAAAGGCTTTGAAACACGCTGCCGGCTGACGCTCTTTGGTGAGCAAAAATTGATAAACGAATAATCCCGTCGCCGCCGCAACGCCAAGCCAATAGGCCCAGCTCAGTCCAAGCCTATGCCCCAGCATGTACAGCGTAAACACCGCCATGCCTTGCAGCAGGGCGATCATCAGGCGGTCCGCGTCACCAAATAAAATGGCCGTACTACGGATGCCAATTTTCAAATCATCTTCGCGATCGACCATGGCGTATTGCGTGTCATAAGCCACCGTCCACAGTAGGTTGGCGGTATACAGGAGCCATGCGGCGGGCGGCAATTCACCGGTCTCAGCAGCAAACGCCATGGGGATCGCCCACGAAAACGCTGCCCCGAGAAATATCTGCGGCATAAACGTGAAGCGTTTGGTGAAGGGGTACAACACGGCCAAGCCTAAGCCGACAAAGCTCAGCCAAAAGGTAAAGCGATTCACGAAGAGCACTAATATAAACGCGACGAAGACGAGCGCAGAAAACAGCGCCAGTGCTTGCTTGCTCGTTACTGCGCCGGTGGCCAGCGGCCGACCTTTGGTGCGGCTAACATGGCCGTCGAAGTCGCGGTCAGCGTAGTCGTTAATCACACACCCTGCAGCGCGCATCACAATCACGCCTAGCGTGAAAACAATAAAGGTGCGCAAGCTTGGGCTGCCGTCGCCCGCGACCCAAATTGCCCACAGCGTCGGCCACAGTAATAACAGCGTGCCAATGGGCCGATCTAGTCTCATCAGTTGGATGTACGGCCAAACTTTGGGGTAACGCTGTGCGACGATTTCAAACATAGACACTCTAGCCAGCAAAGAAAGTAGGAGGAGCGGTGCTTGGGCGAAATTCCCAGACTCACGACGCCTAGTTTATGGATTCATTGAGCCGCTGCCACAGGGCCGGCAAAAAAATTTCAGACACTAGCAAGGGTGCGCCGCGCTTCAGAAATCGACTTTGTCGCCCCCAGCAGGGTTCATTGTGATGAAGGTGACTCAGCGAAGCGGGGAGCAGCAGGCGCGCGCCCCAGACCTGCTCACGGGTTGCCTTGGGTGCTTTGAACAGCTCCGCGCCGAGGGAGCGCTTGGCCATATGGCCGAGGACGCGGTTGGCGCCGGTGAGCGTTTCTAGCGGCAAGATGCTGCGGGCAAAGACCACCGGGGTGTCGTCTAGGCAAAGCAACACCTCGCGTATAAGTGAGCGCTCACGTCCGTCAGAGCCAAGTAAGTAAGCCTCTTCGGCGCGCGGTGTGTCGATTTCCTGATACTGGGGTATCACTTGGAAATGCCCGTGCCGCTGTAAGCGGCGGGTCAACGAGCCACTGTCCGCCAACCACGACATGACGTTTGCTGGCGGATACAGTGCGCCTAGCGGCTGCCAATGCAGGGTCGGGTTTAGCGTCTTTGCTGGTCTCATTTCCACCGCTTCGTGTGTTCGCAGATTGGCATTCGGCTGGCGCGGGGTCCGCAAAACGGGCGGCCACGTCACGCGTCGGGACTATCGGAGATTGCCGTCAGCAATGCAAGGCACCGCTTCGAATCCACCCTCCGGCCCGAATGACCGAGTGTTTGGCCCAATGACGTCATTGATTTTTTGCGGGTGGGTGGCTAGTTTATGCGCCCTATCAATATCGCAGGCCAAGAGGCTAGCGGGCGAGATTCAAGGCACCTCGATCAACAATGGATAGCTGCCAACGGCAAGCATCGGGGCACCCAAACATTAAAGAGGTTTTGGCATGCGTAAGTGGGAATGTGTGGTTTGTGGTTTCATCTATGACGAAGCAGAAGGTTTACCGGAAGAAGGTATTCCTGCGGGCACAGCATGGAACGATGTGCCTGAAGATTGGGTATGCCCAGATTGCGGCGTATCGAAAGACGATTTCGAAATGGTAGAAATCTAAGTAATTCGCGCTGTGTGTCCCGTGAATCTACAACATGGACTTTATAGCACCGCGCATTAGTAACGGCGTCTTCAATAGGCGCCGCACTTCTCCACCGTGTCGCACATCTTGTGACGCGATCATCCCGAAAGGATTGTTCTCATGGAACCCATCGTCGTTGTTGGTACTGGCCTTGCTGGTTTTAACCTAGTGAAGGAATTGCGCAAGCTCGATAAAGAAACACCGGTTGTTATGCTCACCTCTGACGATGGCCGCAATTATTCCAAGCCAATGCTTTCCAATGGTTTTGCCAAAAACAAATCCGCGGATGATTTAGCCATGGCGCAACCTGAACAGGTTGAGGCCTCGCTAAACGTAGAAGTGCGTAGCGGCGTCACGGTGACGGCAATTGATAGCGCGAAGAAAGAAATTTTGGTTGATGGTGCGCCATTAAAGTACAGCAAACTGGTGTTAGGTTTGGGTGCTGATGTGTTCCGTCCGCCGCTGGAAGGCGACGCACAGGAATTGGTGTATTCGGTCAACGACCTGGTTGACTACGGTACTTTCCGGAATGCGATTGCCGACAAAAAGAAAATATTTATTTTGGGCGGCGGGTTAATCGGTTGTGAGTTTGCCAATGACCTGGCCGGCGCAGATTTCGACGTCGAAGTGGTTGAGCCTTTAGGCCGCTGCTTGCCGACCTTGTTGCCGGAAGATGCGTCACACGCAGTACAAAAAGGGCTGGAATCAATCGGTGTGAAATTCCACTTCGGTCCATTAGCCAAAGCGGTACATCGCGAAGGTGATGGCGTGCGCGTTGAGCTTTCAGATGGTTCGTCGGTACAGGCAGACATCGTTTTATCGGCGGTTGGTTTACGTCCACGCATTGCGCTCGCAAAAGAAGCGGGCGTGAATGTGAATCGCGGTATCGTGGTGGATCGTCATTTAAAAACCAGCGCTGACGATATTTATGCGCTAGGTGACTGTGCTGAAGTGGAAGGCTATGTGTTGCCGTATATTTTGCCGCTGATGGCATCGTCGCGCGCCTTGGCAAAAACCTTAACCGGCGAGCCAACAGAAGTGACATTCGGCGTGATGCCCGTCACTATTAAAACGCCAGCCTGCCCGACAGTGGTGTGTCCCGCGCCGCATGGCACCGAAGGTGCATGGATTTGCGAAGGCGAAGGGCTCGACATTAAAGGCCTGTTCCGTGATAAAACAGGTTTGCTTTGCGGCTATGCTTTAACTGGCGCCGCCTGTGCGGAGAAACAAGCGCTCAACAAAGAACTGCCGGCGCTGTTACCGTAATTGACATCGAGCGTGTATGCGCTCGGTGACCTTGCTTGTTAGCGAATCGAGGAAGATCGCATGAAGTTTTGGTTGATGATGATGGTCCTTGGCTTGCGCTTACGCTGGTTGGCGTGGCGCAATCCTGATTTTCGCAAGCAGTTAGAAAATCGCGACGTTGTGATGCAGTGGCGCACCCACGGCGGCGCACCGTCACGCTGGTTTCATTTTTTGCCAGGCAGAGTGATTGCGCGCAGTGGCATACATCCAAAGCCGAGCGTGACCTTGAACTTTGAGTCGGCGCAGTACGCAGCGGATACCTTGATTGAATCCGGCAAAAACCAAATGGCGTTTATGACCGGCATGCAACAAGGCAAAATTAAAATCAGCGGCGATCCGGGGCACTTAATGTGGTTTATGACGTTGATGAAATACATCATGCCCAAGAAGAAAAAGTAACGGGCGTAACGCGCGCTGCGCTGAATAAAAGCATTAACGCCGCAATCAATGAATGGCGCGGCGATAGCCCAACTAAGCGCGTAAAAAACTCAGGCTTTTTTACGCGCTAATGTCAGAATAAATATCGCGGCTGCGGCCACCACCACGGACGGCCCCACTGGGGTGTCGGCAAACCAGCTTAAAACCAATCCGCCGATTACGGCGAAAATTCCAAATATAGATGCGAGCACCGCCATTTGTTCTGGTGTGTGCGATAAACGCCGTGCGCTGGCGGCTGGAATGACCAGCAGCGACGTAATTAATAACACTCCAACTGTGCGAATCGCGCCGGCAATTAATAGCGCCAACAACAACATCAATAAAATGCGCGTGCCGGTCACGGAGACGCCTTCGACTTGGGCGAGATCTTCATCGACGGTGATGCTTAATAGGCGACGCCAACTGAAGACTAATATTGCCAAGATTAATACGGCGCCACACCAAAGCCACGCCACATCTGCAAACGATACCGATAATAAATCGCCAAATAAAAATGCGAATAAATCGACGCGCACTTCGGGCTGCAAGCTAATGGCAATAATGCCGAGCGCCAGCGTGGTATGGGCGACCATGCCGAGCAATGTGTCGTTGGCAAGTTGTCGTTGTTGTTGAAGCGCCACAAGCACTAACGCCAAACACAAACACATCAATACAACGGCTGGGTACAAGCTAATGTCGGCGGCTAATGCGAATGCCGCGCCGAGTAATGCGCCGTGGGCGAGTGTGTCACCAAAAAATGCCATGCGACGCCACACGACTAACGCACCCATTGGCCCGGCGACTGTTGCCACGGCAAGCCCTGCCAGCAATGGCGGCAGCAATAATTCAATCATGATGATGCCCGCAATGGTCGCCGTGAATATGATTGCCGTCGGCGTCGACGTTACCGTGCAAATCGTGAGCGTGATCGTGATCGTGGGTGTACAGCGCCAAGTTCGCCGCCGGAATTTGTGCGCCGCCAAACATGTCGTGAAAGGCCGGGTCTTTGGATACTGCTTCGGGCGTGCCGGAGCAGCACACGTGATGCTGCAAACAAATCACTTCGTCGGTGGCGGCCATAACCAAGTGCAAATCGTGAGAAATTAATAAGATGCCGCAGTGCATTTCATCACGCACTTCGGCGAGCAATCCGTACAGCGCATTCTGCCCGATCACATCGACGCCTTGCGCCGGCTCGTCAAGCACCAACAAATCCGCTTTGCGTAACAGTGCCCGCGCTAGCAGTACACGCTGCCATTCGCCGCCGCTCAATTGTTGCACGGGTTTAAATTGCAACTCTGCCACGTCTACGCGTTCTAACGCGGCACGCCGCTCGTTTTTATGGGCAGGGTCCGCCAGCCATAAAAACCGGTCGACGGTGAGTGGTAAGCTATCGTCGATGCGTAATCGTTGCGGCATGTAGCCAATTTTTAATCCGGGCTTGCGGGTCAGGGTGCCGCTGCTTGGCGTGTGTAGGCCAAGCACAACTTTTGCCAAGCTGGTTTTGCCGGCACCATTCGGGCCGATCAGCGTGGTAATGCGCGCTTTGTGAAGTTGCAGATCAATATGCTGCAGCACGTGTGTGCCACCAAGTTGCAGATTGACGTCTCGCAACGCCACCAGTGGCTGCGACATGAATTTCTCCTAGCTAACCCGGCGCCAATGATAGACTACCTGCCCGACCTGAGCACAGTTGTTGTGGCGAGATACGTCGTTGGGTGTTCTTTAATTTGAGGTTTGTGTGCAAAAACGTACTTTTTTAGTGATGGGATGGCTGGGCGTGATGCTCTCGGCACTTAGTCAGGCGGAGCCTGCGCGGATGCCCATAACGGTGGTCGCCAGTGTTGAGCCGCTGTCGATGTTGGTGCGGGAAATTTATGCTGACCAGGTCAATGTAAAAACATTGTTGCTGCCAAATCAAACGCCACACTTTGCCGCGTTCACGCCCGCGCAAGCACAGCAAGTGCGCGACGCAAACTTGCTGGTCTGGTTGGGTGCCGACGCGGAGCCGAATCTACAAGCGTTAATCGAAAAATCGCGGGGGCAGCGCTTGGCGGTGTTAGGTCTCGCCGGATTAACTGTGCGTTACGGCCATCATCACGACGATGAAGCGCATGAACATCATGAATCTGATTTAGATCCGCACCTGTGGTTGTCGCCGGACAATATGTTGTTGTTGGCGCGGCAATTGGTGTCGCTGGCGCCGTCCTTAAATTTGAATCAAGCGCGTGCGCAACGCGCTTATGATGCATTTGATAAATCGCTGGCAAGCGCCATTGGCGAACAAAAAAATCGGTTGTCTGCGGTGCAGCAGCAAGCGTGGTTAAGCCAGCACAACCCTTGGGGATATTTGGCCGATGCGTTGGCACTACAGCCGCCGTTAATGATCAGCGAGTCGTTGCAAAGCAGTACCAGTGCAAGACGGTTTACTATGTTGGTCCAGCAAATGAAGACGCAGTCGGTGCAGTGCGCCATGGCCGAGCCTGAAGCGCGGCGCCCGTTGTTAGAGCGGTTATGTCACGATAATTGCCGCGTAGTGGATGCTGATCCCTTGGGCCGTGATTTAACCAGCGCGCACTATACGGATTTAATTAACCACTTGGCGCAGCGCTTTTTATTGTGCTTGGGTGGCTTGCCTGGCCCAGTTGCGCCAGCGCCGTAACGGACTGCGTGAGAGTGCTTGGGTAAAAAGAGTGCTCAGGCAAAAAGTATTCGCAAAAAAGAGCCGGTTTTTAGAGCTGCGGAATGTTACTCGGCGGTGGCAGGGCAATAGGCGGGCGTTCAAATTCCGGCGTCGGGCCTGTGGCTTCGTTGCGGCTATTGAGTCGTTCGCGAAACAGCAAGTCGGTTTCGGAATAACGATTTTGATCGGCCACCGAGCGGAGGCCTTCTTCTTCGATGTTGTCGAGTTCAATGGGGCTTTGCAGATATAAGCCCTGCATTTCTTCGCTGTTCATTGCCGGCGAATTGAAGCGTTTCTCCATGGCGGCGCGTTGTTGCGGGGTGTCTTCTGCCGCCGATTCTGACGAATCGGGCAATGTCTCGGACGCCATCGCTATTCCGCCAATACTTGGCAGACATAACGCACTTAGAAGTAACAGGCATATTTTTCTCATGCCGTCATAATACGCCTTTTTAGGCGGTGGCGGCCAACTGCCATTGAGGCCGCTGAAGAAACCGGTATGCTGCGGTTTTCGTGCTGTTGACGTTTTGGAGTAGTCGTCGTTGTCGATTCGAGGGGGACAGTTGCCGCGCTTGGCCATGGCCTGTTGGAGCCATGACTGGCTGATGCGCCGTGATGCGCCGCAGGGGGAGTACCGTTCCCTCACGCGGGTGCTCGATGAGCTGTGCGAACGTGGCTATAACGCCCTGCGTGTGGATGCGTTCCCGCATCTGATTGCCGCCCGCGAAGACAGCGCCGTAGAGGACCGTTTCGAGGTGCCGCGTGCCGGTGAGCCAAGCGTGTGGATGCACCCGCGCAATAGCTTGGTGGAGCTGGCCACGTTAGCGAAGGCGCGCAATATCCGTTTGTGGCTCACCAGCGAATTTCTGCATGACACCCAAGCGCGTCGTTCCTTTGTGCGTCGCCCCCGAGATTTCGTTAATGTGTGGTCACAAACGCTGACCTTGCTGCGCGATCGTCAGTTGCTCGACACGGTAGTTGCGGTAGATTTTTGTCACGAGTTCACCGACCCAGACACCACCCATGGCGCATATCGCGCACTGTTTAATCGCCACCCGCGCAGTCCCTTGGCGCGCCTTGCCGACTGGACCAAGGACGCTGAGCGTAGCGCCGAAGAATATCTATTAACTGTGCCGCGCGCGCTGCGTGCTAGGTTTCCCGACATCGCCTTCGGGGTGTCCGTAAACGGGCATACGGAAAAACACATTCGCAAACTCGACACCACCGAGCTGGACTTTATCGACACACATCTCTGGCTCGATGACGATCCCCGTGTTGGCTTGATGAGTGCCTCGCCCTTGGCGTTAAGCAGCAATCGGTTTGCGCGCGGATTGCAAACGCGAGTGGCCGCATTGGCGTGGCGTGCGCGGGGTACGTTTTGGTTGCAGCGGGTCGAGGATCGTATTGAGAATTTAGGCGAATTCTCGCGTTTGC
This sequence comes from Alcanivoracaceae bacterium, assembly GCA_029213045.1. Taxonomy (GTDB): domain Bacteria; phylum Pseudomonadota; class Gammaproteobacteria; order Pseudomonadales; family Alcanivoracaceae; genus JARGPN01. The sequence goes on along the minus strand of JARGPN010000002.1, from coordinate 145,258 downwards.
GCCGTTTACAGCCCGTTATTTGCGCGGGTTACGTGCGGTTGGCGAGCGAGAGCCAAGCGGACTGGCGCTGGGTGCGAGAGGTCTCGGAAAGCATCATTAAGGTGTCGTTATCGCAAGGCATGAGCGCACTCATTACCGCGCATCATGCGCGCCCGCGCAGTGCTGAATTCTGGTCCGACATTGAATGGCATCAAGCGGTAACGCACCTGATTCTCACTGGGCCAGGCAGGTAGACTTAGTTAGCCCGCCTTCCAGTCGCGATAGCGCTGCAAAAAAATCTGCCGAAATGGTTCTGGATCTTTGCTCACCGTGCCCTGTGCATCGGCGTGCAGTGCTGCGGACTGTTGTGCCGCTAGGCGAGATAAATAAAAGCGCAAACCGGCCGTGGCTAGCGCTAGCGGCAACTGTTTCATTTCTTCATCACTTAACGGTCTGCATTGTTGATAGCCGCTCAGTAGGGCGTTCATCCGCGCGGTGACAAGCCGCCCGTCATCATCAACGCACCAATCATTAAGCGTCACCGCCACATCATAAATCGGCAAGTCTGAACAGGCGTTGTACAGGTCCAGCAGCCCGCTGACATGGTCGCCATCAAATAACACATTGTCGCGAAATAGATCCGCATGGATCAGTGTTCGCCGTCCGGCGGCATGCTGCCAAGTGTCCAGCACCTCGTTGGCGGCGCCACGATCTGTGTCAGACAGTCGTGGCAGCTGCTCGGCCAGCCAACGCAAATGGCGGCGCTCACTGTGTGGCGGTTCGCCTCGGGGCGTTGGGCATTGATGCAGGCTTGCCAGCAGTTGACCGACCGCCAAGCATTGCTGTTCGTTCGGCTGAAATACATGCGCTCCCGGCAGCCACGGCACCAAAAATCCTGGCTTGCCTTCAACCTGCAAAAGCGGGCCGCCGCCGACGCTGATCGGCGCGGGAACGGGCAGTTTCGCCTCGGCAAGTCCGCTCAGCAGCGCTGCAAACCATGGCAGCTGTGCGGCGGGGCGCTGTTCAAACAGTGTAAGTACAAGGCCGATTGGCTGTTTGTTGGCATCGGCGCAGCGCAGCAAATAATTGCTGTTTTCGATGCCATGGGTTGCCGCTTGGGCGCCGACAAGTGTGAGGCCAAGTGGAGCAATAACGGAGGAAATGGCGGAATCTGAAATCGGAGTAAAGACGCTCATGGCCGCAGTATACGACAGCTGCGTGGGTGTGCGCATGGGAGAGATAAGCGTTTGTGCTGGTGAGCGCTACTTGGCGCTTTCATGTGCGCAAGGCTCGCGTATACTGACGAGCACAGAACTCGGCGTAATGTGATTAGCCGAATAACAATAAACAGTAGAAGTAAGGAGTATGACATGTGGGGTGTCCGCGTTGCGCTAAGCGCCTTGGCGACAGCGATCAGTCTGCCTGTCTTGGCGGTAGATAAAGCGCCTGCAGAGCCAGAGCGTGTCGCTATCTATAAGGAAAGCCCAATGTCGTACGCCGGCCTTGGTTTGGTTTCCGCCAATATCGAAACCGATTCACTTAAGCAATCCCCTGGTGGCATTCATGTGCGCATGGGCGGCTTGATTGATAAGCATTGGGGTGTCGAAGTACGCGCCGCGCGTGGGTTTTGGCACGAGCGCGATCAGCTCGGCAACCAAAAAATCCAATACGATATTGATAACTTGTTTGGCGCATATCTCACCTCGCGCTGGGCGTTTAATGTTCCGCTGATCAGCATTCCGATGGTCGATAAAATGTTTGTTCAAGCGAATGCAGGTGCCGCCCAAGTGGCGTTAGACACTACCATTCAAACCTGTACGACTTCATGCGTGGAGCGAACCAGCCATAACGATAACGCCAGCGTGTCGTGGGGTGTTGGTGTTGGTTTGGAAGTGCGGGTGCCGCAGGTGCCCAATAAAATCGGTTTGTCGTTGGAATACATGGATTACGGCAGCAAATACGATGTCGACGTGAATGCCATCGAAGCCGGCTTCCAGGTGTTCTTCTAAGCAATACTTCTGAACCTTCCGATCTCTATTCGATTAGTTCAGTCGCCCTCTGTGGCGGCTGAACGGCTAGCTATTGCAATCTCTCCTGCGTTTCGCAAAAGTTCATCTGCACGCGTCATGTGTGCATACAGTGGTCGTCTCACAACAGTGTTATGATGTGGGCCGTTTCAGACGGACAATCTCATCGAGGGTGCGTCATTTCTTTTTTCGCTTTTTACAGCATCGCCAACAGGACAACGAATGTCTGAAAAACGACCAGTGATACTCGTGGATGGCTCCTCGTATTTGTATCGCGCCTTTCATGCTTTGCCCATGCTGACAACCTCAGACCATCGGCACACAGGCGCCATCCGCGGCGTTGCGTCCATGTTGCGCAAACTCTTAAAAGATTATCAGCCAGTGCACATGGCCGTCATTTTTGATGCCAAAGGAAAAACCTTTCGCGACGAAAAGTTTGCAGAATACAAAGCGAATCGCCCACCGATGCCGGACGAATTACGTCAGCAAGTCGAGCCGCTTCATGCATTGATTCGTTCCATGGGTATGCCATTAATAGTTGAAGAAGGCGTCGAAGCAGATGACGTCATTGGCACGATGGCGGTGCAGCTCGCCGAGCAAGGTTACCCAGTGATTATTTCCACCGGCGACAAAGACATGGCGCAATTGGTGAATGATCAGGTGACGTTGGTAAACACCATGAACGATACGGTAATGGACCCCGCAGGCGTCGAGAAAAAATTCGGCATCCCGCCGTCATTGATCATCGATTACCTCGCCTTAATGGGCGACAAAGTGGATAACATTCCCGGCGTTCCCGGTGTCGGAGAAAAAACTGCCTTGGCCCTTATTCAGGGTCTTGGTTCCGTCGATGAAATTTATAAAAACCTCGACAAAGTACCGTCATTGGATTTTCGTGGCGCGAAAAAAATGCCGGAAAAGCTCGCGGCAAATGAGGAGCAGGCTCGCCTTTCTTATTGGTTGGCCACCATTAAAACCGATTGTGAAATAAAAGAAACGCTGGCGGATCTGGTGTTAAGTGAGCCCGATTACGAGGCGTTGGCAGAGCATTTTCGTTCATTGGAGTTTAAGGGCTGGCTCGACGAAACGCTCAGCGGTAAAGGTCTGGCGGACAGCGGCGACAGCGCGGCGCCGGCATCAGCTGCGGCGGCGGCCACTCCGCCAGCACTGCAATCAGATATATCCCGCGGAAATTATCAGGTTATTTTTGAGCAAAAAGATTTCGACGGTTGGCTGGAAAAGCTTAAGCACGCCGAGTGTTTCGCCTTCGACACCGAAACCACTAGCCTCGAATATATGAATGCGGAAATTGTTGGCGTGTCGTTTGCCATAGAGGCAGGCGAGGGCGTATACGTGCCGGTTGCACATGACTATCCCGGTGCGCCAGATCAGTTGGATAGAGACAGCGTGCTGCAAGCATTGAAGCCGTTGCTGGAAGATCCGTCCGTTAAGAAAATCGGACAAAACTTAAAATACGACATGAGCGTGCTGGCAAACTATGGCATTGCCATGCAGGGCATTGTGTGGGACACCATGCTGGAATCCTACGTGTTGGATTCCGTCGCAACACGACACGATATGGATTCGCTTTCGTTAAAATATCTGGGTCATAAAACCATTAAGTTTGAAGAAATCGCGGGCAAGGGTGCGAAGCAATTAACCTTCAACCAGATTGGTTTGGACGAAGCCGGAGAGTATGCAGCGGAGGACGCCGATATTACGTTGCGTTTGCACCAAGCGCTGTGGCCCACATTGCAGGCCATTCCAAGTTTGGAAAAAGTCTTTAATGAAATCGAAATTCCACTCGTGCCGGTGCTCTCTGGCATAGAGCGCAATGGCTGCTATGTTGATGCCGCCATGCTGCGCAAGCAAAGCAATGAACTTGCAAAGAAAATGGTCGAGCTTGAAGAGCAAGCGTATGACCTAGCAGGGGATAAATTTAATTTAAGTTCGCCCAAGCAGCTCGGCGAAGTGCTATACGAAAAGCTCGGCATTCCGGTTATTAAGAAAACACCAAAGGGCGCACCGTCAACGGCTGAAGCAGTGTTGCAAGAGTTGGCGTTAGATTATCCATTGCCACAGGTGATTATGGATTATCGCGGCATGGCAAAGTTAAAAAACACTTATACCGATAAGCTGCCGGAAATGATTAATTCGCGCACTGGTCGAGTGCACACGTCGTACCATCAGGCGATTGCCGCCACCGGCCGGTTGTCGTCGACAGAGCCGAATCTGCAAAACATTCCTGTACGCTCAGAAGAAGGCCGTCGTATTCGCCAAGCATTCTGTGCGCCGCAAGGCCGGAAAATCGTCGCGGCGGATTATTCGCAGATTGAATTGCGCATCATGGCGCATTTGTCTGAAGACGAAGGGTTGTTAACGGCTTTTGAAAAAGGCTTAGATATTCACCGCGCCACGGCTGCCGAAGTTGCTGGAAAATCCATTGAAGAAGTTACTGATAACGAACGGCGCAACGCCAAGGCGATTAACTTTGGCCTGATCTATGGCATGAGCGCGTTTGGTTTGGCGAAGCAATTAGGTATTCCGCGCGGCGAAGCGCAGGGCTATATCGACAGTTATTTTGACCGCTACCCGGGTGTGAAGCGTTACATGGAAAGCACCCGCGCCAGTGCGGCGGATAACGGCTATGTCGAAACCCTATTTGGACGCCGTTTGTATTTGCCCGAAATTCACAGCAAGAACGCTAATATGCGCCAAGCTGCTGAACGCACCGCGATTAACGCGCCAATGCAAGGCACTGCGGCAGACATCATTAAAAGAGCCATGATTGACGTGCATCATTGGCTGGCCGGCGCACAGTTAGATGCGCTGATGATTATGCAGGTGCACGATGAACTGGTGTTCGAAGTCGCCGATGAACATTGTGACGAGCTGGTTGATCAAATCAAAAAGCGCATGTCCGCTGCGGCGCAACTCAAGGTGCCTTTATTGGTTGAGCACGGCGTGGGCACTAACTGGGACGAGGCGCACTGATGGATTGGCGCAACACGCTCGCGGCGATTTGGCGCCCGGCAACGGGCCGGTTGCGTGCGGTGCAGCACCTTGATCCAATCACTTTTGAGGATTTGCTAGGCATCGATGTGCAGGCAAAAAAATTGCAGCACAACACGCAACGGTTTCTATCTGGCCAGCCCTGCAACCATGTGTTGTTGTGGGGCAGCCGAGGCACAGGTAAATCGTCACTGGTGAAAGCGATGCTCAATGAATACGCGGCGTCTGGTCTACGTGTTATTGAAGTGGATCGCGACGATCTGACCTCGTTGCCCGATATCGTCGATCAAGTGCGTGAACTGCCGTTTCGTTTTGTGGTCTACTGCGATGATTTGTCTTTTGATGAGGGTGAACGCGGTTACCGGCACTTGAAAAGCGTGATGGAAGGCTCCATCGAATTGCCGCCGGATAACGTACGGATAATGGCAACCTCGAATCGCCGTCATTTGCTGCCTGAGTATCATCAGGATAATGCTGGCGGAAAAATTATTGATGGTGAGTTGCACTTGGGCGACGCCATCGAAGAAAAAATTTCTTTGGCAGATCGGTTTGGGCTTTGTTTATCGTTCTACCCAATCAGCCAAGATCAATATTTTGCCATGATTGACCGACTGTTCCCCCAAGTTGTTGATCGTGAGCAATTGCACACACTGGCCCGTCGTTTTTCGATGGAGAAGGGAGGGCGGTCCGGCCGCACAGCCCGCCAGTTTTATAAACAGTATGTTGGGGAATTATAAATGCTCACAACGGTTAGAGAGTTTCTTAAGCACGATTCGGCCGGCGGGATTTTATTGGTGGCCGCTGCGGTGCTTGCCATGTTCTGCGCGAACTCGCCCTTGTCCGAATACTACGATCACTTCTTGCATACCTATGCGGGTATTCATGTTGGCAAGTTTGAATTAGATAAACCTATTTTGTTATGGGTAAACGACGGCCTTATGGCGTTGTTCTTTTTCTATGTTGGCTTGGAACTAAAGCGCGAAATTATTGATGGAGAGTTGTCGTCACCGGCGCAGGTTATCCTGCCCGCCATTGGCGCGGTCGGCGGCATGGTGATGCCGGCGGTGGTGTACTTCATGATTAATGGCGACAACGATCATGCAATGCGTGGCTGGGCAATTCCAACCGCGACGGACATTGCATTTGCGTTGGGTGTTTTAACCTTGTTGGGTGATCGTGTGCCGAACGCATTGAAAGTGTTCTTGGTATCCCTCGCTATTTTCGACGATGTTGGCGCCATTATTATTATCGCGCTTTTTTATACCTCCGATCTTGCCTTGTTATCGTTGATTGTTGCGTCCATCTGTTTGGCCATTTTGGCGATCATGAATCGTCGCGGAGTCATGTCTGAAGCACCTTATCTTTTAGTCGGTGCGGTGCTGTGGGCGTCGGTATTGAAGTCTGGTGTACACGCCACGCTTGCTGGCGTTGCATTGGCGATGTTTATTCCGTATCGCGATCCGGCGCAGCCCAATTATTCGCCGCTAAAACATATTGAGCACAGCTTAAGCGGCGTGGTGACGTTTGCGATATTGCCTATTTTTGCCTTCGCGAACGCAGGCTTGTCGTTTGAAGGCATGACCTTAAAAAGCTTGCTTGAGCCGATCCCGCTGGGTATCGCGTTGGGACTTTTTGTAGGAAAACAATTGGGCGTTTTTGGCACCTGCTGGGTAGCCGTGAAGTTAGGGCTAGCGAAATTGCCGAGCGGATTGCGGTTCCGTGAGTTGGCCGGCTTATCCGTTATGTGCGGCATTGGTTTTACGATGAGTTTATTTATTGGCGGCTTAGCATTTGGCGACGGTCATGGCAGTGATGGCGGCGCTGGGCCACGGCTTGGTGTCATGGTGGGATCAGTGTTGTCCGCGGTTGTCGGCTATCTGATATTAAACTGGTCGTTGCCGAAACATTCTGCAACACACGCCGAAAAGAATGTCGGCAGTTCACACTAAACGTAGCGGAACTTTCATTAAGTTCGCGCTATCTTATATACCGCTGCGGGCTGGTCCCCGATCCCCCGAAACCCTCGCCGGTTCCGCAGCCTAAATACTCCTGGTTCATCCCCCAGTGAACCGGAGGCAAGCAACCTGGCAGCGCGTCCTCCCCTCAGTCGCTGTCAGGTTTTTTTTGCTTTAAATATTTTCGCTGCTTTTCTCACACACCAAGTGACGTAATTTTGACAGGCCGAAACAAGTATTGTTGTGTGACATCGACACCCAATAAAAACGCTTTTTCTATACGCCGGTAGTGACGCATCCGCGACGAAAAAAAATAGAAATAAATAACAAACCACATGGTTGAATGCCGTCGTGTTGCACGCGGGCATGAGAAATAATTAAGTGTCCCTACGGCGTTAGTATTGCGCCGAAGATATATTCATCGTCGTGCTTGAGAGCTAGATCACAAAGCGGATGAATAATATGAAATTAAAAAAAAATGGCAGAAAAAACCAATGCGAGGTGGAACTTTGCGGCGTAGCCTGCGTCATAACAGATGACCGTGAGCTGGCCCCGATCCCCCAGAAACCCTCACCAGCTCATATGGTCTCTGAACACTCCGGTTCATCCCCCAGTGAACCGGAGGGCAAGCACCCCAGTAGCGTCATTCCCTTCCCCCGATCGCTACTGGGGTTTTTTTTGCCTGCGATTTATGTGGCGGCTAGTCGGCCGGTTTGATTTCCTGTTCTACCGGCACTTCCAACCATTCCCCCAGCTTGTCCCACGCTTCCTCACACCCAGTGCCTTGGGTCGCGGAAAACAATTGCAGGGAAAGTGGTGCAGGGTGATTTTTTAATGCTTGCCGTGTTTTCAGCAGCGTCGCCTTGGCTGCGCCGTATTTTAATTTGTCCGCTTTGGTCAGCAGGATATGCAGGGGCATATTCGATGCGGCGCTCCATTCAAGAATAAGCTGATCGAAATCCTTCAGCGGGTGGCGGATGTCCATCATCAACACCAGCCCCACTAGGCACTCGCGTTCGGCGAGGTAGCCATCCAGATCTTTTTGCCACTGCTCTTTGAGTGATTTGTTGACCTTGGCGTAGCCATAACCGGGCAAATCCACGAGACGACGGTCGTCGTCAACTTGGAAGAAGTTCAGCAACTGCGTGCGCCCGGGCGTTTTTGATGTGCGCGCCAAAGACTTTTGTGTGCATAAGCGGTTGATCGCGCTAGACTTTCCGGCGTTGGAGCGTCCCGCGAAGGCCACCTCAAAGCCAACGTCCGGCGGACATTGGCTGGTGTTTTGGGCGCTTTTTAGAAACTCAACGCTGTGAAGTAGGCGTTCTAACGGGTGTAAGGCCACGTGATTTCCTTGCATTCATTACGGGTATGACAGCACAGACCGCTGGTATATAATGCGCGCCGGTCGCGTTGGTTAGGCGTTTTAGCTGAGTTCGCGACTAGTAGCAAATGCCTTCTTCTGGCAGCCTGCGTTGTAAGTGCTCATTTTGGAGATGACTTCATGCGTAAATACCTAGCAGTTTTGCTGCTTTCCTCTGTGGCAGCTATCGCTCACGCAGGGACTGAAGATCAATATAACCAGTCTTGTACATTCTGCCACGGTACCGGTGCGGCAGGTGCGCCGAAAACTGGGGATAAAGCAGCTTGGGCGCCTCGTCTTGAAAAAGGCATGGAGACGCTCGTGAAGCATGCTCGCGAAGGTTTTAATGCCATGCCTCCTAAGGGCATGTGCAACGATTGTACGGACGAAGATTTCCGTGCACTGATTGAACACATGACCAAGTAAGGGTTGATCATGAAGTTGATGAGCAAAGTTTCCGTATTATTGCTGTCTGTAGTATTCAGCGCGCCATTGCTGGCCGTTGAAGGTGATGCGAGCGCTGGTAAAGATAAAGCGGCCGTATGTGGTGCATGTCATGGTCAGGGTGGCAACAGCGGTACGCCTGCCTACCCGAAAATCGCGGGTCAGGATCCAACCTATCTTGCCAAGCAGCTCCACGACTTCAAGAGTGGTGCCCGTGATAACGCCATCATGAAAGGTCAGGTGAGCGGCTTATCCGATCAGGACATCGCTGATATCGCGGCATATTACGCAACGCAAAAGATCGAAATCGGCAAAGCAGACCCTGCATTGCTGGCGTTGGGTGAAAAAATCTATCGTGGTGGCAACATGTCCACTGGCTTGGCTGCCTGTTCAGGTTGCCATGGCCCATCTGGCCAAGGCCTAGACGGCGCAGGCTTCCCTGCATTGGGTGGTCAGCATGCGGGTTATATCGAAGCGCAGCTGAAAGCCTTCCGCGCGGCAGGCCGCGAGGACTTAGGCGACGTGGTGAAGCGTAACAACGATGCCGATCCAGACGCGCCAGGCATGATGCAGACCACTGCTGCTAAAATGAGCGATAAAGAAATCCAAGCGGTTTCTAGCTTTATTTCAGGTCTTGGTAAATAAATGTTCTAACAGGGTTTGCTGTGGTACACACGCAGCGCGAATCCGGTAATATGGAAAAGGCAGCCTAGGCTGCCTTTTTTATTGAGGCGCGCATTAGGGCGCGCTAAAGACGGTGCGAGAAAGCGCCGCGGCAAGGGGAATTATCTTACGCCGTGTTTGTCCCACCGATACCATCGTAAAAGAATTCAAAAGGAGAGATCGGGATGCTCAAATCATTAAGTGGGTTTGTTGCTGCGTTAGGATTGGCCGCCGCCATGACAGCTTGTGCGGAAACAGAGCACGCCAAGTTTGCAGAAGGCACACACTATCAAATACTCGAAGCACCAGTGGCCGTTGCGGACCCTAGCAAAGTGGAGGTCCGTGAATTTTTCTTTTACGGCTGTCCGCATTGTTACGACGCCGAGCCAATTGTTGCCGACTGGTTGACCACGAAGCCCGACAACGTAGATTTTGTTCGCACTCCGGTGTTGTTCATTAAAGGCGGTGAGCCATTAGCGCGCGCGTTCTATGTGGCTGAAGCAAAAGGGCTGGGCGAAAAAATTCACAAGCCATTGTTTGATGCTATCCATAAGCACCGCGAGCCGTTATTCACGGTGCCCGCTTTGGCTACCTTCTTTAAGAAATATGGTGTGAGCAACGACGAATTCAACGAACTGTATTCTTCATTTGGCGTGTCGGTGAAAACCCGTCAGGCAGACAGCCTGTCACGCGAATATAAGATTACTGGCGTACCGGCGTTTGCCGTGAACGGCAAGTATGTGATCCTGCGTAAAAACCTTAAGAACGATGTCGAAACGTTCGAGGTGATCGACTACTTGGTAGCGAAAGAACAGGCATTATTGGCGAAGTAATTTTGGCGCAATAATGCCAGACGTTAGCGTGCGATTTTTCACCAACGAAATCTCGTGCGCTGGTCGCTGACGCGGAGATATTTTCTGCTGAAATGACGACTTTATGGCCGGCGACATTAGCGAGACGTAAAATAACATGCTGCTAGAAAAAGCCCGTCGCGCATTAAGTCAGTTAAAAGCCCGCCCCGCGGGCTTTTCTCTTGTAAAAGACGGCGAGCAACGTGCGTTGCATCAACACGATGAAGTGGCCTTGCCGCAGAGTACGCTTCGTCTGCTCACGTTTAATGCTCAGGCGGGTATTGGTAGTCAGCGTTACAGCGACTACATTACCGGCAGTTGGAAGCATTTAGTTGCGCATTCGCGCAGTCTGCAAAATATTGAGCTAATGGCGTCTGTTGTGCGCAACTTCGACATCGTTGCGCTGCAAGAAGTGGATGGCGGTAGTATGCGTTCGCGCAACGTTAATCAGCTTAAGCATATGGCGTCGTTGGCAAAGTTCGAATACTCCCATCAGCAACTTAATCGAAACCTTGGTCGCCTAGGGCAATTTAGTAACGGCTTATTAAGTCGTTTAACGCCGTACAAAGTGGAAGACCATCGCTTGCCGGGTTTGCCTGGGCGAGGCGCAATCATCGCGCACTATGGTCATCCGGATGCGCCGCTGATTATTGCTGGAGTGCATTTGTCGCTGGGCGAAAAATACCGAAATATCCAATTGGATTATTTGCGCGGCCAGTTGCAGCAATACAAGCACGTTGCGGTGCTCGGCGATTTTAATTGCCGTCTGGATCATCTCGCGCACTCACCTTTTGCTGAATTAGGTTTGCGTTCACCGGAAACTGGTTTGCTAACCTATCCTAGCTGGGCACCGGATCGTCACATCGATCATATTTTGTTGTCGCCTGGATTAAAGGCAACGCGCACAGAAGTGATCGACGGTTGTAAACTGTCAGATCATTTACCGCTTGCCACAGAAATATTATTACCCGATGACGTGCGTGAAGCCGCCTTGCATGTGCCGCCGTCGTTGATCCAGCGAGCCACCTAATGTTGGTGCTGCATCAATCAAACCGACTAGAAAACTTGGCCGACGCGTTGGCATTATTGCTGGCGCGCGAGCCTGGTGCTCCGCTCATACAACAACCCATTTTAGTGTCGAGCCCGGGCATGGGCACTTGGCTGCAAATACGCTTGGCGCAACGTCTTGGCATTGCCGCAGGATTTAATTTCCCGCTCCCTGCGCGTTGGCTTTGGCAACAGTATCGACATCTTGTTGCGCACGTCCCCGATAAGTCCGTATGGGATAAGGCTCCGTTAACCTGGGTGCTCTGGCAAAAACTCGATGAAATAATAGCGACGCCTGACTGTCAGGCGTTAAGTGTGTACCTCAATAACGCCGACGCATTAAAGCGTTACCGCCTATGCTTGAGGCTCGCCGATTTATACGATCAATACCAAATGCATCGTCCGGATTGGTTGCAAGCGTGGGCGAAAGGAAGGTCGCCGGTGGCGATACCTGATGGACAACAATGGCAGCCCGCCTTGTGGCGTCTGTTGCAGAAGTGGTTGCCGGACGATCATGCGCGCCGCTCCGTATTAATGGATGTGCACCACTGGCAATCCTTATTAACCAAAGCAGACGAGCATAACTTGCCGCCGCGATTGGTGTTGTTCGCCACCGGCAATTTATCTGCCGCACTGCTACAAGTGCTGCAGGTGTTTGCGGCACATATCGACGTGCATCTTTTTCTGCTCAACCCCTCTCCTGATTACTGGGCGGATCTGCGCGATCAAAAATCTGTGCTGCGCGAGCAGCTCCGCATTCAAGTGGCGGATCCAGAGGCGGCGATAGAAGCAGAAGAAAGCAGTGGATTGTTTGACGGCCTATTTAATGACACAGGCAACCCGTTGCTCGCATCTCTCGGTCAGCAGGGCCAAAGTCAGTTCCAATTATTGCTCGGCCATTGGGATGAATTTATCGAGCCCGATGAAGAGTTATTCGAACTGCCCGACGATGGTTCATTATTAGGTGCGATTCAGGCCGATATCTTCACGCTACATAACGGACCAGAAAATAAAAGTGCGGGCAATCCGCGTCCGTTGCCGACCGCTAACATTAGTTTGCATTCTTGTCACAGCGCCATGCGTGAAGTGCAAGTGCTGCATGATCGCTTGTTAGATATGTTTTCCCGTGATCCAAATTTGAAACCGCGTGACGTCATTGTCATGGTGCCGGACGTGGCGCCCTATGCGCCATTAGTAGAAGCGGTATTTGGTCAAGCAGGGCAGGCGGTTATTCCATGGGCCGTGGCAGATAGGACGCTGGCTGACGAAGTGCCAATGGTGCGCGCGTTTTTAACCTTACTCAAACCATCGCTAAATCGTTTTACCGCAAACGAGGTACTCGACCTGCTGGAAGTGCCCGCGCTGCGCAAACGGTTTGATATTGAATTAGATGAATTGCCACTATTGCGAGAGTGGATTCGCGCCAGCGGCATTCGTTGGGGTTTGGATGGTGCGCACCGTCAGCAATTGGGTTTCTCAGCCAACGCGCAAAACACCTGGCAAGCAGGGCTTGAACGTTTATTGTTGGCGGTAGCCAGTGGCGACCAAGAACATCTGTGGGAAAACGTATTGTCGTTGCCCGGCATACAAAACGGGCAAGTTGCGTTGGCAGGTAAATTAACTGCATTAATGGATACGTTACGGCGCCATACGTTTTCAATGTCTGGAGCGCGAAGCGCAAACGATTGGCGCGCGCTGCTCACTGAAATGCTTGATGAGCTTTTCGACGGCGACGATAAAGACCAGCTCGACCTAGAAAAAATTCGCCAAACACTTACCGCCTTTGTTCACGATCAGGCCTTGGCGCAAATGCAAGACGTGACGCCAGTCGATGTGCTGCACGATGTACTTGCGCAAGAATTTTCGCGCGCAGGTGGCGGCCAACGTTTTCTTAGTGGCGCGGTAAATATTTGTACGTTGATGCCGATGCGTACCGTGCCATTTAAGGTGGTGTGCTTGCTCGGCATGAACGAAGCCGACTACCCGCACCGCGAACATCCTCCCGGCTATGATCTGACGATTGCCTATCCGCGTGTCGGTGATCGGTCTCGCCGCGCGGAAGACCGCTATCTGTTTTTGGAAGCGTTGCTGTCTGCACGCGAACAACTCTATATCAGTTGGTGTGGCCGTGATATTCGCAGCAATGAAGTATTGCCTCCGTCGGTGGTGGTTGCCGATTTAATCGATTATATCGATCGTGCGTTTGACGCAGAAGGACACACCTCGGCAACACATGTGTTGCTCACGGAACATACTTTGCAGCCATTTAATGCGCAGAATTTTTCCGCCGCCATTCCTCAGCAGCAAAGCTGGTCACCACTGTGGCACCGCGTTGCGCAGAGCGATGATGCTTATGCACCGGACAGCGAAACGCCGGACAATAGCCTGCCGGAATGTGAACTGCCGGCCGTTATCACGTTAGAAGACCTAGCGCGCTTTCTTGCCGACCCCGCCGCAACATTTCTCCAGCAACGTCTGCGTGTGCGTCTGAGTCGACGCGATGACCAGCTCGAAGACGACGAGCCGTTTAAATTTACCGGTTTAGAAAAATGGCAACTGCGCAATGAAAGTGCGGCCGACGCGTTGCACGGCAATGCGCCTCAGCAAACAGTACGCGTGGATCTTAAGCAGCGATGGCATCTCGAAGGGCGGGTACCACCCGGCCCAGCAGGCGAGCTCAGCATTAATGAAGAACTAGGCATGGCGCAGCAATTTGCCGAGCGTATTCAAGCAAGCTGGCCGCAGGCTGTAGAAACGCTGACCGTATCCGATGTGTATGCGGGCACCGAATTATTGGCGAATCTTCCCGATCATAGCGCGGGCGGTTTACTGTTTTGGTCTGCCTCAAAGTTAATGGAAAAGTTTGCCAAGAAAACACCGTGGCAAGAACAGCCGTTGCGCGCAGACCGTATTATCTTGCCGTGGCTACGCCACCTAGTGTTAAACACCTTGGCGTTGCCCGACAGCGCTCGCACCAGTCGCGGTTGGTATGAAGATATTGCCATTACCTTCCTGCCACTGGACGCGGGCGTCGCTAAAGATACGTTAAACAAGCTCACGAACTTTTATCTACAAGGTTTGCAATCGCCATTGCCATTGTTGCCGAACACAGCGTGGGCGTGGCTCAACGATGCAGATGTTGACGGCGCCTTCGCAGTCGAAATTAGTAAAAGCGCAGCGGCGATGCGAGTGTTTGAGTTTGCCCCAGAAGAAAATGAAATCGCACCTTACGCCGATGCACTGTGGGCATTGCTGCGCAGCCACGCGGAGGTGCAATCGTATGACTGATCGTCAAGCGCCCGCCGCCCTAAATATTAAAACCTTGCCGCTCAACGGTGTGCAGCTTATTGAAGCGAGCGCCGGTACCGGAAAGACCTGGAGTATTACCGGACTTTACTTACGCTGGGTGCTCGGCATTGATACGGATCCGCTTGATGTAGAAAAAATTCTCGTCGTCACGTTTACCAAAGCCGCCGTGGCGGAATTGCGTGGGCGTATTCGGTTGCGGTTGCGCGAAGCTCTGGATGTCGTCAATGGCGACAATGATGATGAGTTTCTTGTCGATTTATTAACCTCGGTCACTGATGACGCCGAGAAAAAGAACCGAGCGAAAAAGCGTTTGCAGTTGGCGTTGTCATGCATGGATAACGCCGCGATATACACCATTCACGGCTTCTGTAAGCGGGTGTTGAGTCAGTATGCATTTGAAGCAGGCATCAGCTTTGATTTAGACATGCAAGACAGCGCTAGCGAGTTTCGTCAGCAAGCAGTGCAGGATTACTGGCGTCAGCACAGCTGGCAGGACGGCCCTATTGCGCAACTACTAATTAGCCAGTTTAGCGATGCCGAGCAACTGCATGGCCAACTTAAGTCGCTGCTGAGCAAAGCAGATACGCCGTTAACACCGTCGATAACACTGCAGGCTGCGCTGGCGGCGAACGTGGCGAAAGACGACGCACTGCAAACGTTATTAAGTGCCTGGCGAGCGGAAGGGCAGCAAGCCTATGACCTGCAATGCCATGCGCTCGAGAAAAAAATCTTAAACGGCAACCGGGTGCGCCGCGCGTCGTTGGATAAAACCTATCTCACCCTCAATGCATGGGCGCAGGGTGGTAAGCCGAACATCGAGTTCGAACGTTTTTCGCAGCAATGGCTTAATGAACGCTGCGCGAAAGGTAAAGATGATCAGGTGCCAACGCATTCGTTTTATGCCCTCGTCGATCAGTGTTTACCGATCATTGAGAAAGCCGATGCCCAATCCAAACCGGCGGTGTTGGCCCATGCACGTGCGCAGATTCTGCAGCGAGAAGCGCAGTTAAAAGCGGCGCACGGGCAATTGAGCGCGGACGATCTATTAGTCGAAGCCCGTAATGCAATCGTTGCGGAGCATGCAGCCCCGCTACTCGGATTATTGCGCCAGCGTTTTCCGGTCGCCATGGTCGATGAATTTCAAGACACCGACGCCATTCAGTACACTATTTTTTCAACGCTCTACGGGCAAAGTGGCGACAACGCATTGTTGATGATCGGTGATCCGAAGCAGGCCATTTATGGTTTCCGTGGCGCTGACATTTATGCCTATTTAAGTGCTCGGGATGATAGCGCCGGCCAGTTTCATCTCGGCACCAACTTCCGCTCCACAACCGAGATGGTCAGCGCTGTTAATCATTGTTTTGCCGGTGACAATCCGTTTGTGATTCGCAAGCTAACGTTTCAGCCGGTGGCGGCGGCAAATAATATCGAACCGTTCACCGGCGATGATCAACACAAGGCCTTGCATTTCGCGTTAGCAGATAATGATATCGCGACTGCCGATGCCGCCAGTCAGCATCTTTGGCAAGCCGAATGGATCGCCGCAGAAATTCGTCGGTTGTTGGGTAACAGCAACGCAAAAATCGGCGCACGACGACTGCAAGCTGGCGATATCGCGGTGTTGGTGCGCAGCCATTCGCAAGCGCGCGACATTCGCGATGCGTTAGCGATACTTGGTTTGCCGTGTGTCTATGCCGGCCGTGATGGCGTCATGGAAAGCGACGAAGCCGCCGATACGCAACTGCTGCTTGCCGCATTGGTTGAGCCAGAAAATGGCGCATTAATTCGTAATGCGCTGGCCAGCCGTCTGATGAACTTGCCATTGGCTGACCTGCATCATCTGCTTCACGACGAAGATGCGTGGTCGCAAGTGGTCGATGTTTTTTATGGCGCGCAAGCGCTATGGCGTCGCCGCGGCATTCTTCCGGCGTTATACCAATTGTTTGAACACTATCAGGTGCTTGAGCGATTAAAGGCGGAGGTGATGGGCGAGCGGCGCCTAACGGATTTATTGCACCTATGCGAACTGCTGCAACATCAATACAGCCTCGGCATCGGTCCCCGCGAATTAGCGCGTTGGTTGCAGCGTCAACGTGAAGGCGACGGTGACGTTAGCGATGAGCAGCGACTTCGATTAGAAACTGATGATCAGCTCGTACAAATTACGACGATTCATGGCAGCAAGGGGTTGCAGTACCCGATGACGTTTGTTGCGGGCATGTCCGCACCGGGCAAAGCGCAGGGCGGCGACGTTACTTGGTTTCACGATAAAGACGGTGCGTTGCATGCGCGTTATAACGCGAGCGCCGATGAAAAAGAACAAGCACGCCTTGAACAACGCGCCGAAGAAATGCGTTTGCTTTACGTTGCGCTAACGCGCTCCGTGTACCGCTGCTATGTCACTGCTGAAGGTGAAAAATCCTTTGGCGCTTCGCCACTGGCAAATGTGCTGCGGTTAGAGAATGACAAGCCAACATGGAGCGAGGTGATCGCTGCTGCGAATGCGCTTGCAGGAGAAACAATTTCTGTGTCGCAAACCATGCCCGGCAAGGCGGGTGCGCTGGCGCAGGTCGGTAGCCCGCACACACTGACGTTGCCGTCGCCGTTGCCGACACTGAACGATCACTGGCGCATTAATAGTTACACCGGATTAACCCGTCATCTTGATGCACCGGAAGCGGCGCACTTTGCTAACGAAGCACGCTTGCCAGACAGCGCCGATGACAAACTCGATGTGGCGAATTTTCCGCGCGGTGCCCGCGCCGGTATTTGTTTGCATGCTATCTTTGAGTTGCTCGACTTGCGTGCCGCCGAGCCTGCTCGCATCGAAACCGTTTGCCAACAGCAACTCGTCGATCATGGTTTCGATGAAAAATGGTTGCCGGTGTTGGTGAAGATGGTCGAGAACGTATTGGCGACACCATTCCAACACGATCAACCGTTAGTGCTGGGAGGCATTGATGGCTTTGTTCCCGAGCTAGAATTTGTTCTCTCTCTCGGCAAGTTGAACGCCGGAAAATTAGAGCAATCCGTGGCCTTGCTGAATCCAGATTTGAGAAAGCCCAGCTTAACCTTCGCTGACGTGGAAGGCATGCTGCGCGGCTTTATTGATTTGGTGTTCGTACATCAAGGCCGCTATTGGTTGGTGGATTATAAAAGTAATTGGCTCGGCAAAAAGCCCAGCGATTATAACGGCGACGCAATGGACCACGCTGTGGCCGAACACCGTTACGATATTCAAGCCGCCCTATATAGCGTCGCGCTGCATCGCTATTTGCAACACAGCGTGCCCGATTACACGCCGGAAAAACATTTTGGTGGCGTGGCCTATTTATTTCTGCGCGGCATGGATGGAAAAACGCCGGGGCAGGGCGTGTGGGTGCGCCAGCCTAATGGTAAGCAGTTGGCACAGTGGGATGAATTGCTGAGTGCCGAGCAACCGGGAGTCGTGCAATGATCGCGGCGCAATGGCTACAGCAACTCGCCCGCGAGAAAAAAATCGACGCGTTGGACACGGCGTTGGCGCAACAGCTATATCAACTGGCTGGCGGGAACGACGAGAATATTTATTGGCTCACCGCATTACTCAGTTATCAGCATCGCGCGGGCCACGTTTGCATTGATTTGGAGCGCCCGCCCGCGCAGCCTTTTGATCAACGTGACTGTCCATGGCAAGTACCAGCCTTGCCAGCGTTAAAAGCCCTGACGTCCAGTGCGCTCGGTGTGACCACGAGCGACGCGCCATTGGTGCTTGACGGAACTCGGATTTATTTGCGTCGTCATTGGTTGTGCGAACAACGTATCAGTGATGCGATTCAACAACGGTGCCAGCCGTTAAGCAGCTCTCCTGAATATGCCGCGCGGCTCAGCCAAGCATTATTTTCCGTGTCCGAAGAAAAAGAAGCGTCAGGTATTCGCGCCGATCTTTGGCAAAAAACCGCTGCGCTAAATTGCGCGCTGCATCAATTCGGCGTGATCACCGGTGGCCCAGGTACGGGCAAAACGTGGACCGTCACGCGCATGTTGGCGTTGCATTTATTCCTCGCTCAAGAAGACGGCAAGCCGCTGCCACGCATTGCCATGGCAGCGCCCACGGGCAAAGCCGCTGCGCGTTTAACCGAAGCATTGCAAAGCGCGTTGCCGACGCTCGCTATTGATGATGCATTGCGCGCCGCGCTCCCCGAGGAAGCGGTCACATTGCACCGGTTGTTGGCGATGGGGATGACAGGTCAGCCCGGTTACCACGCACAGCGCACGTTGCCGTTTGATGTGATCGTAATCGATGAAGCCTCCATGGTTGATTTAGGATTAATGGCGCAACTCGTCGATGCGTTGGATAGCCACACGGCACTTTATTTAGTGGGTGATCGTGATCAGCTCGCCTCTGTGCAAGCCGGCAGCGTGTTCGCTGATGTGTGTGGCAATGCCAGCAATATGTTTAACGATGCCGTTGCCGAACGATTGCAACACGCCGGCTGCGAAGCGTTGCCGGTGGAGAGCGCGACAAGTGCGGTCGACAGCGCCGTGGTGCGCTTGCAAACCGTTCACCGCTTCGCGGGTGACTCGGCCATTGCGGCCTTGGCGGAAGCAAGCCGCAGCAATAATGAGGAGGCCATCACGGCGTTGCAGCACAGTACCCACGACGATCTGCAATGGCTCACCCCCAACAGCAGCGATATCGTCAACGCCATGCTGAAACAGTACGCGCCACTTATCAGTGCCGCTGAAGCGGGCGCCGATCCCGCGACCTTGCTAAAACAATTCAGCGCATTCCGCGCGCTTGCCGCAACACGTCGTGGGCCACTTGGCATCGATCAATTGAATGCCGCGTTGGAGCTGCAACTGCAACGTCAGTTTGGATTCGCCCCTGACAGCTGGTTCCCCGGCAAAGCCGTGCTACTCAAACATAACGACTGGAACCTGCGCCTGTTTAACGGCGACATCGGCATCGCTGTGATGGTGCCGATCGGTGCAGAGGAAAAAGAAAAAGCGGGCGCGACCAACAACGTCGAGACACAAAGTGCTAGTGCGCCGCATGCGAGTGATCCCGGTGAGCAGGTACTGCGCATTGCCTTCCCCGCCAGCGACGGCGGCGTAAAACTGATCGCGCCATCACGACTGCCCGCCTATGAGCCCGCCTGGGCCATGACCATCCACAAAAGCCAAGGCAGCGAATTCGACCAAGTCTTGCTCGTGCTCCCCGAAGACGACAGTCCCGTGCTCACTCGCGAATTGCTATACACCGGTATTACCCGCGCCAAACAACACCTGACCCTCGCCACCCATGAGGCACAACTCTCCGCATGCCTTAACAAACCCGTCTACCGCGCCTCCGGGTTACACCAACGCCTAAGAAGCTAACTGTGGGAGCTTGCTTGCAAGCGATTGAGCCTAGATCACCGCACCATCGCTTGCAGGCAGGCTCCCACTTAGAACAACGCCGCATTTGATTGTGGTGATGTTTTTCCAATGCAGACATGCCTGAAAGCCAATAT
Organism: Alcanivoracaceae bacterium; assembly: GCA_029213045.1. Classification (GTDB taxonomy): domain Bacteria; phylum Pseudomonadota; class Gammaproteobacteria; order Pseudomonadales; family Alcanivoracaceae; genus JARGPN01. Next base: position 125,113 of record JARGPN010000002.1, on the reverse strand, counting down.
GAAAACCACGGCAAATCCCAAGCACTGCCCTTGTGGGAGCTTGCCTGCAAGCGATCCCCAGCAAAGCGAAGCGAGCAATAAGCCTTTTCTTTGTGCCCAAGGTGACCACGCCGGTGACCGTTAATCGGCTGAGCAAGAAGCCTAGCCCCATTCGCAAACGCTGATGGGTGTTTCCGCCTGCTACGCAATGTTATAAGAGATGTCAGTTTTGACCGGATTGACGTTAATCACCCCCACGCTTTCTGAATCGGCGAAAAATTAATCGCCGTCAATATAATAAAAGGGTTCCTACATGAAGTTTTTCCATGCTTTTCTGCTGAGCTTGTTCGTGGCAATCAGTTCGATGTCCAATGTTGCCTCGGCGGCTGGCAGTGCTGTTGTCCATCATCAATTATTTTCAGAGATTGAGCAGAGCCTCGCTAACGCCAAAACCGCCCATGTGGATGTGCTGGCGCCACAGAATTACGCCAAGGCAGTGAAATACTATAAAAGCGCGAAAAATCGTTTTTACCAGAACCGCAGCCTTGCGGACATTCGCGAAGAACTGTCCCGTTCGCAAAGTTACTTAAACCAAGCGATGGCAACAACGCAGCAATCACAAACGACATTTGCAGGCGTAATACAAGCGCGCACCAATGCGTTATCCGCGAGCGCGCCTCAGTACGCGGGTGAGGCTTGGAAGTTGGCGGAGGATGAATTCAACGATGCAGCCTCTAACTTTGAAGATGGAAAGACGAAGAACTCGCGAGAAGACGCCAAGAAAATCACCGAATTTTTCTATCAAGCAGAATTAAAGGCGATTAAGACCAACTATCTTGGTGGCGCACGTAACCTCATTGAAAAAGCCAAAGAGCTGAAAGCCGATCGCTACGCCACTAAGACATTTATTGACGCAAAGCTTTTGCTGGCCGACGCAGAGCGGGAGCTAACCGAGAATCGTTATGATACGGACTATCCCCGCGATCTCGCGCGCCGGGCGCGCAATGAAGCGCAGCATGCCATCACCATTACCAAGCTTTCCATTGGCGTGAAGAAAAAAGATTTTTCCGTCGAAGATATCATCACAAATTACGAGCGTCCCCTAACAGCTATAGCGGGTGAGTTAGATATCGTGGCATCGCTACACGATGGTTACGACGCAACTGAAAAGGAAATTATTAAGTCTGTAAAGAATTTGCAGAAACGGTCGAAAGAGCTAGACCAGAGTTTGTTAGTGCGCGCTGAGCAAGCAGCGGAAATTGCGCGGCTTTCTGAGATATTGGGTGTTCAGTCCGAGCAGCTCGCAGCGGAAGAGCGCTTCCGTGCATTGCTCGCTAACCTTGAAAGCATTTTTGAGCCGAACGAAGCGGAAATTTTCCGCCAAAACAAGAACATGATTATTCGTATGATTGGATTAAATTTTGATAGCAACAGGTCAGAACTAAAACCAGAACACTTAGTGTTGCTGGCAAAAGTCAAAGAAGCGATCGAAATATCCAATACGCCGCATACTACTATCGAAGGGCATACGGATTCGTACGGCAGCGACGCCAGCAACCTAACGTTATCGGAAGAGCGAGCGACCGCGGTGGTGGAATATTTGAAAACCAATATGACGCTCACGCCAGAGCAAATTTCTTCGGTGGGTTATGGTGAAACGCGTCCGATCGCCAATAACGAATCCGTTGAAGGCCGGGCTAAAAACCGTCGCATCGACGTGGTGATTAAGCTCACCAATTAATCTGAATGGTTTGCTCGCGGCGCGGCGAATTAATCTCGCCGGCGCCGCGAGAATACCCGATTAATGTCCATTCAATATCAAATCCGAACTATGCACTTCGCTATTTTTCATGTTGTTCTAATTGTGCGCTCAATTTCGTGGGCGAATCATTTCCGAATTATGCTACATTGAGCAGACGCAAGGTTGCCGCGCGCAATTGCGCGGCCAATATATTGGGGATGCCTTGTGAGCAGCGCTACTAACCATGAAATCCTAATCGATACGCCCATCGCTCTGATTGAGGAAATCCTTGCGCCTTGGAAGACGCAGATAGGAGCGGATTTCGACGGATATAAAAACCATGTCTATCGCATGGTGCACTGCTGTTTTGCGCTTAGCCCAGCACCAATATCGGATGTTGAAAAGCAGAAGGTGTGTATCGCGGCATGCTTTCACGATATCGGCTTGTGGGTAAGAGATACGCTTGATTACATTCCACCGTCGTTGCCTCCAGCGGAAAAATATCTTCAAGAGAGTGGGCTCAGTGAGTGGACGGAAGAAATAAAACAAATGATTTCAGAGCATCATAAGCTAACGAAGAGTGATGATAAGACGTATCCGCTGGTCGAATTATTTCGCCGCGCAGATCTCGTTGATTTTTCGTTGGGCATTGTGCGCGCTGGCTTGCCGAGGCATTTCATTGTGCAACTAAAAAGCACGTTCCCCAATGCGGGATTTCATCGCATGCTATTACGTCGGTCTCTGCGCTGGTTTGTACGACATCCCCTGAATCCAGCACCGATGATGAAGTGGTAATATTCCATACACGAAAAATTCACCCAAAGGATAGGGTGTTAATGTCCAAGGAAGGAGTTGAAAAATGTTTATCCGCCCCGCGCAACCTGACGATGTTCATGCAGTCGCGTCATTGATGTATAGCTCTGGTCCCGAGCTATACGACTTTCTGTATAAATTCCAAGACGGTGATGTGCTCGACTATATTCGCTACGAATTTCTCAGTGGTAGAGGTTTATGCGGGCATCATAATGTAACGGTGGCGCTTGTAGATGAAAAAGTGGTAGCCACAGGCTGTTTTTACGACGGTTATATGTACAAGCGTTTAATGCTTGGCAGCACGTTAAACATCATGCGTTTTTTTGGTCCTCGGAAAATGTGGGGTGTGTTGCTCAGAGCGAATCATGTGGGCAGTGTGATGAGGCCGCCGCAGAGAGATGAATTGTATTTGGCTAATTTTGGCGTCGACGCGGCAATGCGCGGACAGGGCATCGGCAGTAGAATGTTGGAGCAGCATATACACTCGGCGCGAGAAAGCGGTTACCGCACGTTCGCGTTAGATGTTGCTAGCAATAACCCGCGCGCGCAGGCGCTGTATCATCGATTAGGCTTGAAAGTACTTAAGTTAAAGCATTTCACAGGGCGGCGCTCTGGTCATCAGGTGCCGGATTCAAAGAAAATGGAATTAGTCTTTTCGCCTCAATGACTGTTAAAGTGATGCGAGTTAACGTGCTTCATTCATTCGCCATCACGTACCAACATTTTTATGTTAGTTATTTCAGCCGGTGTTTCTATTCCCGACGAAGAGATTGAGTTGTCGGCTATCCGTGCCCAAGGCGCGGGTGGCCAAAACGTCAATAAAGTTTCGTCAGCCATTCATCTTCGCTTTGATATTCATGCGTCTTCTTTGCCGGAGTTCTATAAGTCACGCTTGCTTGGCTCGGCGGATAAACGCATTAGTAAAGAAGGCGTTATTGTTATCAAGGCGCAGCAATTCCGCACCCAAGAAAAAAATCGTGATGATGCGCTGATGCGCCTAAAAGAACTGATTCAAGCCGCCACGGTTATCCAAAAAACGCGCCGCCCGACACGCGCGACAAAAGCCTCTCAGAAGCGTCGGATGGACAGCAAAACCAAGCGCGGGCAAATCAAAGCGATGCGCGGCAAGCCCACAGATTAAAACAATGGCAATGTAAACTGCTGCGTTAGCTAAAGATTCTGTCGGCAATGCTGGACAGATTGCCTCGCGGTCCACGTTGCGCTGCCGGCGAGTTCAAAATAAGGCTGCTGAGTTGCGATTGCGATGAGGTGCCTGTTTTCCTGAACACGCTTTTAAGTTGGCTGCGCGCAGTATGTATCGACACATTAAATGCCCGAGCGAGTTCTGCGGGGCTCATTCCCCGTGCCACTGCTGAGGCGTTACGTGCTTCCGCCGCCGTTAGGCCGAGCAGTTGTGCCAGCAGATGTTCATCGATATGCACTTCGGATTCGATGTCGATGATAAACACGGCAGCGAAGGCTCTAGTGGGGAATAACGGGTTTTCGGTGGCGTCCGGATGTACCGGCATCACCAACAGGCGCAGATCAGATTGACCTGCTCGCTCCACATTGATGACGTTGCCCGCGTGCGCGAGGCGAGCGTTTAATACTTCGCTGATGGTCGACATCAAACTTTGTTGAGTTGCTGCGTGGCGCAAATAAATGGCGCTGTCACGCAAGCCGATAGCGCCGCCGTCGCAAAAATATGCTTGAGCTTCCTCGCTCATAAAGGCGACGCGCCCCTGCTCATCAAGCAGCATCATGGCGGCACAATTATGCTGCTGTTCGCGCGCACTGCGCAGGCAGCGTTGTTGCCAGTGCAGTGCTTCAATATGCAGGGCGCGGCGAACATGCGGTAACAAGCCATTCAGTGCGCTCATCACGTTACGGTCGAAATGCCCTTGATCGCCAGTGCGCTGTACTAACAATTGAAAATTTAAATCCTGATAGCTTCCTGCCGTACCGCAAGCGCCATGATGAATATTCTGTGGCCGGGCCCAGTCATTAAAAAATTCGCTGCGATAAAACTGTTGTTGGTTGCAGGAAAAATCTAGAAATGTCGAGTACAGCTGTCCGGGCTCCTTTTGCGCAAGCTCCGGCCGCCAGGGGCAGTGATTCACGTAGTAATCCACATAGGCTTGGTGTGCTTTAGCGTCGGTATTCACTTGCACGCTGCTGTAAACGCGATCGGCGTTTGCGTTAAGTGTCAGCAATCGCGCGGAGCGACTGTCGCAGGCTTGAACAAGATCAGCTAAAAAAGTTTGCCAGCCATCTTTCTCGAACGGCGCGAGGTAAAGTCGGTCTAGCAAGTGGTGCTGCTGTTGTTCCGTAAAATGCAAAACGTAACTCCATGTGATGGCTTGCATATACTAGCAATAATCGTGCAATGCTTGCTGCACTGGATGGGCTGTGACAAATTCTTAGATATCATTTTTAACTATTGCAGGAAGAAGAGGAAGGAAGAGTGAATTTTGAGCGACTAACTGCAAGATCTGGCGGTTTAGCGGCGACTCGGATGAGGGCTAAAAAAGGTACCGAGGAGTTTCTTATTGTGCCGGTGCATGGCTGGGCGTGTCGTCGCGGGCATTGGGCGGGGCAATTATCGCTGCTATCGAATTTCGGCGAAGTGCTAACGCTGGATTTGCCAGGCCACGGCGACAGTGCGCAGACGCCGCCGTTAGATGCCACGATTGTTGGGATGGCCGAAGAAATCGCTGCATTGATCACGGCACAACAAGGTGGACGTGAAGTGATTTTGGTCGGGCATTCCATGGGCGGCGCTGTGGTGTTGGAGGCGGCGCGTCTGATGAATAAAGTGCGTGCTGTGATACTGATTGATACCTTCGTGATTCCCTATGGTGATTTGCCGGAGGCCATGGCGGAAGAAATTGAGCAGGCATTTGCCGCTGATTTTGTTGGCGCTATGCAGAACCTCGTCGACACAAACTGCCGTGAAGATTTACCCGCTGCGCTGAAGGCGCAGCTACATCACGATATGGCTAGCGCAGATACAAGCTGGGCACTGCCGTTATGGGGTGACCTGCTGCGCTGGCAGCCGCAAACTGCTTTGGCGCAAAGCAATATTTCTATCCACGTGCTGAACGGTGGTTTGATATCCGATGAGGCGCGCACGCGCTGCGCACCCTACGTGAAAGAAACGGTACTTGCCGATGCCAAGCATTTTCCGCAGCTAGAATTGCCGGAAGCATTTAATTCGGCCCTCGAAAAAATCATGCAGACCGTGACAGCTGCGTGAAATTTCCGCACATATATTTTCGCTGATTGATAGCGCATACCCTATATGGGGGATGCGCCAATTTTCCTCGCCCTGTAAAAAAGATCGTTAGAGATCTTGGGGTAACGAGGAGTTTCTGGATGAACTTAAAACCACTTTGTCTGGCGGCGGCGATTGCAATTGCCGGCTGCGGAGACGGAGGCGGCGGTGACAGCAGCAGCGGGGGCGGCGGCTCTTCGAATGCTGCGCTTAGCGGCCTTGTTTCCAAAGGCCCCGTCGCCGGCGCCACGCTAAATATTTTCCAAATGGATGCTGCCGGTCAGGCGACCGGTGCTGCGGTGGCCGGGCCAATTACAACGGCCGCCGACGGCTCTTGGTCGGTCAGCATTCCCAGTAGTGTCCCACGTCCGTTGTTAGTCGTTGCCACCGGCGGTACCTATACCGACGAAGCAACCGGCGGGACCGTCACAGCGGGTGAAATGAATTCGTTGTTGCCCACCGGTGCTGACACTGTGGCGGTGACGCCCGTGTCCGAGCTGCTAGTGCGCAGCACGCGCAAGCACTTGGGGGATAACCCAACGGCATCACTCGACGATGCCTTGAGCGCAGGCCGCGAAAAGCTGAACAGCGTATTGGGCGTAAGCTTTGATCCATTAAGTGCGGTGCCTTCTACAGCAAGCGGCGCCAGCGATGACGCCCTGCAATATGCGGCGATCTTGGGCGGTCTATCTGAATTGGCGAATTCGAATGCGCCTGCGGCGGATCCTTTCGCTGCGGTCATGGCGTTGGCTGAGGATGGGAGCGACGGCACGCTTGATGGGCTGGTCGACGGCGCAGGAGCAGTCGCGATCGATGGTGGCGGTTCATTAGCGGCGATTAACGATGGTGACCTCGTGTCGGCTATCGGCGACTTCGCGACAGACCCAGTGTACGCGGGTGTTTCCGCGTTTACGGTAACCTCGTCGGCGGGCGCAGGGGGTGCTATTACACCCGCGTCAGTGAGTGTGCTTAACGGTGGAACAGTGAAGTTTACGCTGGCCCCAGATGCCTCCCACGATATCGAGGCGGTAACGGGTTGTGGTGGATCACTTAGCGGCAATGTTTATACCGCAAACGATATCGCCGCGACCTGTTCGGTGTCTGCAACCTTCGCGTTGAAGCAATACTCAGTGAACGTAATAAATATAGAAGGCGGGGTGATCGCGCCTGGCGGTGATGATTTTGATCACGGATCTATCGCTGAGTTTACGGTTATGCCGGCGGTGGGCTGGGCGGTCGATAGTGTAAGTGGCTGCGGCGGTTCTCTGTCGGGCAATACGTATACGACGGCAGCAATTACCGCCGCCTGCACGATTACGCCTGTGTACTCACGTCTTGAATACGTCTTGTCCACCGATGTAACGGCTGGCTCTGGCACGCTAACGCCAGTCTCGAGTGATGTGTTTCATGGTGATACGGTGGTCATCACGGTGACGCCTGCACTCGGCTATACGCTCGATTCTGTCGACGCGAGCTGCGGCACAGGAACCTTGTCGCCAGTGGGTAATGGTTTTACTTTCACCACTCCCGCAATCACCGAAGCGTGCACTGTGTCGGCGGCATTTAGTGAGCAATCCTTCACGGTGTCCACGAGCATTTCAGGCTCAGGGTCGGCGTCACCGACAAGCGTCACCGCATTGTACGGTTCGACCCCCGCATTCACCTTGACGCCAGATGCAAACAACGAACTGGTTAGCGCTAGCGGGTGCGGCGGCAGCTTGTCCGGAGATACGTTCACCACGGCGGCTATCACCGGCGATTGTACGGTCAACGCGACGTTCTCGGCGATCACTCACCTAGTAACTACCACGGCGCCGAACGGTTCCTTCACCCCCGCGAATCCGGAAGTGTTTCAGGGCTCCGCGCAGGTGTTTACCGTGACCGCCGACGAAGGCTATTCGTTAACTGGTGTCACCGGTTGTGGTGGCAATCTCAGTGGCGATACCTACACCACGGACACCATCACCGCAGCGTGCGAAGTGGTGGCGACGTTCGATTTGCTGCAATACGAAGTGACCTCTTCCGCTGGCGCAAACGGCTCAATTTCGCCGCCCACCCAGCAGGTAGATCACGGCAGCACCGCCTCATTCACCGTGACGCCAGATAGTGGCTACGAAATCGCTAGCGTCACTGGATGTGGAGGCTTAACCGCCGACGATGCTACGACGTACACCACGACAAACCCTGTGACCAGCGCGTGCGCGGTAACAGCAACGTTTGTTGTAGAGGGCGGCGGTTCGCCCGACGCGGTATGGAACAATTTTAATTGGGACGAAGCCAACTGGCAGTGAGGCCGTTGGTTAACAGGAAAAACCTTAAGAGGTATATGAAATGAAAAAGCTACTCCTGACAGGCCTCACGGCTGCCATGCTTTCCTCCGGCGCATTTGCAAGTGAAGTGACTGCTGGTACTGACACCACTACGTTCTCCGCCAGCACCCCAGCGGTGGCCGCGGAGGTTAACGCGAACTTTGCTGCCTTGATCGCGGCCATCAACGACAACTCACAGCGTATTGATGCGCTGGAAGGCGTAGTCGGTGATGGCAGTGTGGCGGGCACCTATACGTTTATTGAGTTGGCGGTAGAGATCGCTGCTGATAGTGGCACTGCTGTGAACGAAGGCTATTCGGAAATTACGACGTTTAGCTCCTCGGGGTCTTTCACCCTCGATGCTAACGAGACGTTCACCGGCACCATCAATGAAAACCGTTCTTCTCTGGTCGATGCCGTGAACGGTGACTGTGGGTCCTCATGCCGCCAGGCGTTTGACCCGGACTTTGCCACTACCTCTGTTGAACAGCTAAGTGGCACTTGGACAGATGACGGCGCCACCGTGACGCTGACACTTGGCCCAGGCGATACGGTCGAACTGAATAAGGCCGGTGGGAACCTGCTGGTGTTCAGTGGCAAGGATACGGTGACCACAGACGGTGAGCCGATCTATGACTTCACCAATCTCGCGTTGCTGATCAAGCAGTAAGCTTTGTTAGAAAGGGGCCGCCTCACGGCGGCCTCGATTCTAATACCGCGACTCCGCCATTCCCGCAAATTGCTTCGCTAAATATGTCGCGTAGTTATCCGTCATCCCAGACAGAAAATCCACTGTACGCATAATGCATTGATAAATACGTTCTTGTTCTGGCAATTCGCGTAGCGACGGCGGAAAGCTGTGCTTGCCGATTAAATCAATAATGCGCAAATGCCGGTAATTGGATTCGTCGCCCTGCGCGTACGACACGGCTGCTTCAATTAATCCATTGAGCAACGTGCTAATCACTTCGTACGCACCAATTTCTAACTCGACCTTGCGGGGGTGTTCAAACACTTTCGTACGCGCTAGCTGTTTAGCATTTTCCACTACGTCTCGCACGGCAGACTCGGAGTGCGAAATTAAATCGCCTTGAAGTGTGCCGGCGAGCAACGCATCGTGATTCGCCATAAAAGATTCAACGCCTGCTTCAATGAAAGTTTCAATGATTTTTCCACGCAAAAGCGATGCTTTTCGACCCACGCGAAAATCCGAGTGAATCAGTTTGCGTACTTCATCGTTATCAGGAATTGCAGGAGAAAGGAGTGCGAACACCTCATCCCAGTGCAGCAAATCCATTTCTAAACCGTCTTCTAAATCAATAATCGCATAGCAAAAATCGTCTGCGGCTTCCATTAAATAGGCGAGCGGATGGCGTGCATAATGTTGGTTGCCGAGTTTGACTAATCCCGTTGCCTCACACACTTCTTGAAAGGCATCTTGGTCTGCAACGAACGCACTGTACTTGCCTGGACGAGGACAGTTTTGTGATGCGCCTGCATGGGATAGCCACGGGTATTTCAAAAATGTCGCCAGAGTAGCGTAGGTTAAACGCATGCCGTCATCGTAAACGTGATATTCCGACTTGGTTAAAATACGAAAGCCTTCCGCATTGCCTTCAAATAATTCCAAATCAGAACGTTGCTCATCGGTGAGCATCGATAAATAGCGCGCGCCTTGATGGCGAAACCACGCGCGAATCGCGCGTTCGCCAGTGTGCCCAAACGGCGGATTACCAATATCATGGGCGAGGCACGCAGACTGCACGATATCGCCTAAGTCCGTGGCGTCGATATCATCTGGCAGATGCCCATCTTGCTTGAGTCGTTGGCCTACCCGTATGCCGAGCGTGCGACCGACACAGGACACTTCTAAGGAGTGAGTCAGACGATTATGCACATGATCATTGGTGGCCAAAGGGTGCACTTGTGTCTTGCGAGCGAGGCGACGAAACGCGCCAGAGAAGACAATTTTATCGTGATCACGTAAGAAGGCGGTGCGGCCACTTTCATCTTTGGCGGGACGATTTCCCAAGCGTTTTTTATTAAGCAGGCGTTGCCAATCCATCGTGTTTCCTAAGCAAGAACAGTTGTTGTCTTTTATGTGCTCACATTAACGCGTAACGGTGCAGCTGTCGCGCTTTCAGCGCTGCGCGCAGCACGGCCGACGATGTGTATAGGAATTCCTCGGTGACCAAAGGGTCAGCGGTGCCGGTGATGGAGCAAAAAGGCGGTGATTTTTGCGAGTGCGTGCGTCGTTGAGTGAACAAACGTGAAACACGTTTGCATTGATAGCGAGAGCCTCTTGACGTGAGCGCGCTACAGGCGTCCCATGGGCGCTCACGGTAAGTAAGCGCCATCTCAAATTTAGACACAAGAATTTAGACACAAGGACATCCACATGAGCACCGTTTACGATTTTTCAGCAGCCTCTTTAACAGGCAAAGATATTAATTTTGAACAATACCGTGGCAAGGTATTGTTGATTGTGAATACCGCCAGCAAGTGCGGATTTACGCCACAGTACAAAGGGTTGCAAGAGCTGTTCGCTCAGTACAAAGAGAAGGGCCTAGAAGTTCTTGGCTTTCCCTGTAATCAATTCGGCAAGCAAGAGCCGGGTGAAGGCGAGCAGATCAGCGAATTCTGTGAAGTGAACTATGGCGTCGATTTTCAAATGTTCAGCAAAATTGATGTCAACGGCGATGGCACGCATCCGCTGTATCAGCATTTGAAAGCGGAAGCGCCGGGCTTACTGGGCAGTAAAGCGATTAAGTGGAATTTCACTAAATTCTTGGTAGGCAAAGATGGCAAAGTTGTGAAGCGCTATGCGCCAACGGATACCCCGGCGTCGATCGAGAAAGATATCGCAAAATTATTGTAGTCTGCGATTTATGTGTTTGTGAGTGTGCATATGTTAGGGCCTGATTTCAGGCCCTAACTATTTCCGGATAATTTTTGGAACGCTTGATACGCTGTCAAAAATATCTCGCCGGTTAACTCGGTTCCAAAATCACTTTCCTTGAGTTGATCTTCCACCGGTCCTTTTACTTCGGCGAGATGAAGCCGAATGTCTCTTAAGCGAAAGTCGTCATTTAAGCGGTGCAGCATTTCTAAGGCGGTGACGTCGATGCGGCTAACCGACGACATAAGAATCACCACGTCGTGACAGTGAGTGTGTTGGGTGTGCGCGGTGATAATTTCGCTTGCCACACTTTCGGCATTGCCGAAGAAAAGATTTTCGTCAACGCGCAGCATTAATACCTTGTCGTTTGTTTCTACGCGGTGGCGAGTGACATTGCGAAAGTGTTCGGTGCCGGGAATAAGCCCGACAACAGCAATATGCGGACGACTGGCGCGCCACACCAAAGTGATGAGCGTCAACGCGACCCCGATGCCAATGCCCACTTCAACGCCCATCAGTAACACGCCGCCTGCAGTGCCAAGCATTGCGCCGCCTTCGCTACGATCGTAGCGCCACGCATGCCGAAAGGCGGAAATATTCACCAGCTGTACGGCGGCAGAAATAATGGTTGCGGCAAGCAAGGTGATGGGGAGAAATGAAAATAGCGCTGTGGCAAACCACAGGGCGAGCAGAACAAAGCCAGCAGAAAAAACGCCCGCCAGCGGACTGTGTGCGCCTGCTTCGGCATTCACTAAAGTGCGCGAGAAGCCACCCGTAACGGGAAACCCACCAGCCCAAGCGCTGCCAATGTTGGCGGCTCCTAGTGCGCGTAATTCAGCATTGGCATCCAGCGGTTCGCGTTTTTTTTGCGCGAACGATTGAGCAATGGAAATGCTTTCAACAAAGCCAAGCAAGCCGATGACAATGGCGGGCACCCAAAGATGCTCGAACCAACTTGAATTAAAGGTCGGCATGGCAAAGGTGGGCATGCCATCAGGTAAAGCGCCGACCACGGCCAGTTTAGTTTGCCAGTCAAACACGAACACCAGTGCTGCGCCGAGTAACAGCAGCAACATGGGAACCAATCGTTGAATCGTGCGCGCGATATTGCTGGCTACGCCGATTTTTATTAACAGCGAGACCGTATATTTACGTGACAGCAGTAAGGCGCCGACACCGATGATACCGAGGGCCGCCGCGAGCCAGTTGGCCGTCGGCAGCGCGGCAATTAGAGCAAGGACTAATGCAACCGTATTTTCGCCGTGAACGGAAACGCCAAATACAGGTTTAAGCTGGCTAATAATAATCAGTATGGCGGCGCCGGTAATAAATCCGGTAATGACGGGGTGGCTGAGTAATTGCGCTAGCGCGCCTAAGCGTAAAACGCCCGCGAGAAATAGAAATACGCCCGACATAAACGCGAGCAGTGCCGCCGCAAGAACGTAGTCATTGGCTGTCAGTGCCAGCGGTGCCAGCGCGCTGGCGGTAAGCAACGACGTAATCGCAACGGGTCCCACCGACATCACTGAGCTAGAACCAAACACGGCATAAAGCACAACCGGTAATAAGCTGGCGTAAAGTCCGTATTGCGGCGGCAGTCCGGCGAGCGTGGCATACGCTAGCCCCTGCGGAATCAGCATCAACGCAACGATCAAACCGGCAACAATATCGTTGCCAATAAAGCGTTGTTGATAACGCGACCACCAAGGTGGAATGAGCGCGGACAGAATCTTGGTCGTAGGCATCATGCGGACTTTCTTTTCTCAAGGATTTCGAAAATGGCCATGCCGGCGATCATCGCCATCACAAACACAATGGCTTTTATCGAGCCTGTGCCAACAGCAACCAGTGCTGGGCCTGGGCAAAACCCCGCTAGCCCCCAGCCGATGCCAAAGCCAAGGCTGCCAATGATTAATCTCTTATCCAGGTCTTGTCGTTGTGGCAGAGAAATGGGCTCACCGAAAAGGCTATGTGAGCGGCCCTTTACGACAGCGAAACCGACAATGCCGACCGCAATCGCGCCGCCCATCACCATCATCAAGCTCGGATCCCATGCACCAGTCACATCGAGAAAGCCGAGCACTTTTTCGGGATTGGCCATGCCGGAAAGCAGCAGGCCGGCGCCAAAAATAAGACCGGTAAGCAAAGCAGAAAAATGGTGACGTTCCATTGAGTTAGCCTCCAAGAAGGTGTCGTGCAACAAACACAGTGACAAAACCGCTGGCCATAAAGGCGGCAGTGGCAACGAGTGATCTCGGCGACATTCGAGAAATACCGCACACACCGTGCCCGCTTGTGCAGCCAGAGCCATAGCGCGTGCTCACACCAACCACGAGTCCGGCAACAATTAATAACGGGTAGTCTGCATCGATGCGCATCGACGGTAGCGTCGCCATGATTTGCCACGTCAGTGGTGCGGCGACCATGCCAAGTAGAAACGCGACGCGCCAAAGCAGGTCGCCTTTTACCGGTCTGAGCAGCCCACCAAGAATGCCGCTAATGCCCGCAATGCGGCCATTGAGCAATACAAACATTACCGCCGCCACGCCGATCATGATGCCGCCGGCAAGTGACATCCACGGTGTAAAGGCATGCCAATCAATCGTCATTAGTAGTCTCCCTGAGGACAAAATCGGCTGTACAACACGTGCAATAACGCCAGAGCGTCGTCGTTAGCCACCCGGTAAAAAATGTGTTTGCCTTCGCGACGGGTATCCACCAAGCCTTCGCGGCGCAAGACGCCAAGATGTTGAGACAATGACGGCTGAAAAATCGAGCAGGCAAGCTCAAGGTCACTGACACAGGCTTCGCCTTGGCTCAGCTGACACAGCAGCATTAGCCTGTCTTCATTGCCTAGGGCGCGCAGTAACGAACTGGCTTGGCCGGCAGCAGCGCGCATCGCATCAGGTTTGATTTTAACTTGACCCATTTCTATATCCCTTACTGCATCTCAGGCGTCATATGTAAATTGCTACTTGAAAACATTATACAAATATATATTATGTTATCAAGCATAACATTCGGAGTATCGTATGAACCCGCAAGTACAGGCCTTTCTCGATAACGATTCAGAAACCTTCTCGTACGTTGTCTATGACTGCGACGGCGGTCACGCGGCGGTTATTGATCCAGTGTTGGATTTCGATTCTAAATCTGGGCGAACGCATACGGAGAGTGCTGAGAAGGTGGTCAATTTTATTCGCCAGCATGAGCTCACTTTGGATTGGATCTTAGAAACCCACGCCCATGCCGACCATCTTTCCGCTGCGCCGTATATCCGCGAACAGCTCGGTGGTCAAATCGCCATTGGCGAAAAAATCCAAGACGTCCAGAAAATATTCAGCACGTTATTTAACTTCGAAAAAACATTTCTTAATGATGGTAGCCAGTTCGATCACTTGTTTGCCGATGGCGACACGTTTTCTATTGGCGGCCTAACCGGCAAGGTGCTGTCTAGTCCGGGTCATACCCCAGCCGACTTAGCGTACCTGATCGGCGATGCGCTGTTTGTTGGCGATACGTTGTTTATGCCGGATGTCGGCACAGCACGTTGTGATTTCCCCGGCGGTGACGCGGCAACGTTGTATCAGTCAGTCAAAAAATTATTAGCGTTACCGAATGAGACGCGCGTGTTTGTCTGTCATGACTACCCTGGCGATCGACGCGAGCACAAATATGAAACATCGGTGGCTGCCCAGCGAGAGCATAATATCCATGTGCACGATGGTGTGGGCGAACAAGAATTTGTCGCCATGCGCGAAGCGCGGGACGCGACACTGGATATGCCGCGTTTAATATTGCCGTCGGTTCAGGTGAATGTACGGGGCGGGCAGATGCCGCCAGCTGAGGATAATGGAACGGTATATTTAAAATTGCCGATAAATGTTCTGTAATAAAAATGGCCGCAATAAGCGGCCATTTTTTTGGGCAAAATTAAATGTTACTGCGACGCCATTCCGGTAAAGGGCAGTACGCCGTAATACACAGCATAGAAATGACAGACGCTTCCGCCGATGACGAACAGATGCCAAATGGCATGATTAAACGGAATGTTATGAAATAAATAAAATATCACGCCGACGGTATAGACGATGCCGCCGGCTAACGTCAGGTTGAGCGCAAGTTGACTAAGATTCTCCATCAGCGAGGACGAGGCAAACATAATCAGCCAGCCCATCGCCAAATAAATAATCACGCGCGCAATTTTATATCTGTCGGCATAAATTAATTTCAGCGCGACGCCGGTGAAGGCAAGCCCCCAAATGACGGCGAACATTGTCCAGCCCACCGGGCCGCGCAAATTGACCAGCAAGAAAGGCGTGTAAGTGCCAGCAATCAATAAAAAGATCGCGCAATGATCCAGCATTTTGAAGGCTTTGCGCGCGTTCGGGTGTTTCGCGCTGTGGTACAGCGTTGAGGCGAGGTACAGCAGAATTAAGGAGGCGCCAAAAATACTGAAGCTCACCATTTTCCATATGTCGCCAAGTTTGCTGGCGCCCACTATCAGCACCACAGTGCCGACCACACTTAATGCGGTGGCGATACCGTGTGTCCAACTGCTCAGAATCTCATCAAGTATTTGATGGGTGTCGCGCCATGTCTTTGTCATAGGTTTATACACTGAGGCTTGGTTCTGCGTTATGCAATATTCCTACTGCGACAAACGTTTGCGCGGCGGTGATTTTCCGATGGAGCGTTGCCGCGCACCTCACGCCCAGGGCGCAATAATAGCATTGCAGGTTGGGCTTAAAAGCGGTGTCTTCTATACTGCGGAAAAGCGTAAGCTTACAGAACGTAATGAGGGAAAGTATGCAGCCACGGATTTGGGTGTTAGTAACGATTGCCGCCATTGTCATCGCGCTAGGCGTGTATCCGTATGTGCAGGATTCACGAGAGAGTCGTGTGGGCGAGTCTGCAAGTGCGCCAGTGGTGAGCCAAGAGCGTATTGAACAGGACGCTGATCTGCACAGTGATTCGCAAAATTCCCCGCACATTGAGACCCCGCTAAAAGCAAAAACCACGGACGCAGTTGTCGAGAAAAACGCGAACAATGAATCGCAGCGTTCCGATGCTCAGTTTGACGAAAAAGTAAAAGCGCTACAAAACCGAAGTGATGACGATCTAGAGGTGACTCATCATGCCGATGGCTCGGTGAGCGCTAACATGAGTGATCGATATCGCAACGTGCCCACCGCGCGGCTCGATAAAGACGGCAACGTAAAGGTTGAACAGTAGTGAACATTATCCGCCGATCTGTTTCCTTGATAATGGCCGTCGCAGTGTTGCTCGTTTCGCCGTTAGTCAGTGCGTTTGTGGTTGTTGGTAGTGAATCAACGTTCTCTGTAAATTTTACCAGCGATGACACTTTGTATGATGCCGACCGCGAGGAAGTCGCCCAGCGTGCGGTGCGGTTTTGGGCGGATCGCCTGTCCAGTAGCGTTCCCATTGAAGTGAATATTGCTTTTATTGATGATGACGCCATGCCCTGTGAGGCTGACCGTGCCGTGCTCGGTAACGGCGGCGCGACGAGTATTGTGGCAAATTTTGCTAACGCGCCATTTCGCAATACGGTGTATCCCGTCGCCTTGGCAAGTGCCTTGGCGGGGTTTGACGTGGTGCCGCCTGCAAGTGGCATTGATGCGTCAGACATCAGCATTAACTTGAATGCGCGCCTTGACGACAATGCCTATGCCGCGTGTCTGGGTGGCGGTGATTGGTATTACGGCAACGCCGAACCATTAGGGAATGACATCAGTTTATACAGCACAATATTGCACGAGCTGGCGCACGGGCTTGGCTTTCAATTGTATGCCGACTTGGGCAGTGGCGAGCTGATTGAGCTGCCGCCTTTTCAAGGCGCGTCCCCGATTCCTATGAACGATATTTTTCTTCGGTATTTATACGATTTAAATTCTAGTGCGCATCTATCGAAAGCTGAAATGACGAATGGAGAGCGTGTTAATGCGGCCACGTCGATGAATAAATTGGTGTGGGATGGCGCAGCGGTCAGCCAAGCGGCATCGTTGTTGAGTAGTGGCGTCGCCCAGGGAAAGGTAATGATGTTCGCGCCCTCGACATTTGAGCCAGCGGCAACTGCGGCGCACTTTTCTCCCGCGCTAAGCCCTGATGAATTAATGGAGCCAGCCAACACCCCTTCTTTTATCCCCGATCTCACGGTGGCGCTGATGGATGATATCGGCTGGTCCGATCAGGGCGGAGGGCAATCAACGGCGAGCGACAGCGTTATAACCGGCGATGGCGGCGGGTTTCTGTTCGGCTTGCTGCTGATGTTGCCGTTGCTAGCAAGGCGGCCTAGAACCTCAATTTAATTTTTCTATCGAATCTATAACTTCAATTGTTTATGCATATCAATACCTGTCCCTGACAATGGCTACATCACTTAGATGACCCAATTCGAAACAGGAGTTTTTTATGTTCCAGAGCAAAGAAGGCCAGCCAGTCCCCAGTGTCACCTTTCATACCCGTGTGGCAGAAGACTGGGCAGACATCTCCTCCGATCAGCTTTTCAAAGGCAAGAACGTCATTGTGTTCGCACTGCCTGGTGCTTTTACGCCAACCTGTTCGTCTACTCATTTGCCGCGCTATAACGAGTTAGCGCCTGTGTTTAAGCAAAATGGTATCGACGACATTATCTGCTTATCGGTTAACGATACCTTCGTGATGAATGCGTGGGCGGCGGATCAAAGCGCAGAAAACATTCGCTTCATTCCCGACGGCAACGGCGAGTTCAGCGAGCAAATGGGCCTGCTTGTCGACAAGAAAGAAATCGGTTTTGGTCAGCGCACATGGCGCTATTCAATGCTGGTGCGTGACGGTGTGATTGAAAAAATGTTTATCGAGCCAGAGAAGCCCGGCGACCCATTTGAAGTGTCTGATGCCGATACGATGTTGAACTACATTAATGGCAGCGCCGAGAAACCCAAGCGCGTGTCGTTGTTTACCAAGCCAGGTTGCCCGCACTGTGCGCGTGCTAAGCAAGCGTTGCGCGATAAGGGTTACCATTTTGAAGAAATCGAGCTGAACGGTAACGGCTTAAGCTACAGCAGCTTGGCCGCAATTACCGGTCGCGGAACAACGCCACAGGTGTATATTGAAGGGCAACATATCGGTGGCGCGGACGATCTTGAAAAATGGCTAGCTTCAGCCAGCTAATCGCCGCCATCGTCAGCCTAAGGAGGGCGTGAAGATGTCGACGGAAGCGGAAAAAGTGAAAGACGTTATGGCGCGACATCCATCTGCGATTCGCGTCGGCACGGATTTAACTGAAGTGGTTGATACGCTATTAAAGTTGAAGATGACTGGCTTGCCAGTCATCGACAGCAGCGAACGCGTGGTAGGGTTTATTTCCGAGCAGGATTGTTTGCGCAGCTTAATCGTGTCGAGCTATCACTGCGAAGGCTCGCCAGCCGTTGATGATGTGATGCACACAGATGTGTTGTCGGTAAAACCAGATGACACTTTGGTCGATATTGCTGAATTGATGGTAAAGCAAAAGCCAAAAATTTATCCGGTGGTTGATGGCGACGGGCGTCTTGTTGGCATGCTCACGCGTGGCCAAGTATTGGGTGCGTTAAAAGATATGCGCCGTGCCTGCGACTTAGGCTGATACGGAAAACCCAGTCTAATCTTTATACAGAGGTTGGCGGAGTCAATGCCGCCACGGCTCTTGGTAGAGCCGTCGACGCACACTCTTTGTTCCCTCCTCATTCAGTTCCGCCGCCAAAAAACCTCATTTTGGCCTTAAACAACAAGCGGCTGGCTTATTCATGAATTGGCACCTAGCGGCCATCCTGTTAGCGTTAGTCTCTTAGAGTTTTCCTCCGAAAATAATTAACGCCTAAGCCGCCGGGAAGTTTCATGGACTATCAAGACATTCGCTATAACGTTGCTAATCGCATTCTCACCATCACGCTGCACCGTCCCGATCGCATGAATGCGTGGACGCTGCGAATGAAAGAGGAAATGCTTGATGCTTTAGCGCGCGCCAACGCCGATGACGACGTGCGCGTGATTGTTGTTACGGGCGAAGGAAAAGCATTTTGTGCAGGGATGGAATTAGTGCGTCCCGAAGGCAATATTTTCGGCTATGACATTCCCCAAGAAGAAGAATTAAATATTGAAGAAGTGCGCGACTCCGGCGGCGAATTGTCATTGGCCATTTTTAATAGCGACAAGCCTGTTATCGCGGCCATTAACGGCGCGGCGGTTGGCATTGGTATTACCATGACCTTGCCCATGGATTTTCGCATTGCTGCAGAAGGCGCGAAGTTAGGCTTTGTGTTTAGTCAGCGCGGTATTGTCCCGGAGGCTTGCTCAAGCTGGTTCTTGCCGCGCGTAGTGGGTATGCAGCAAGCGCTCGAGTGGGTGCTGTCCGGCGATATTTTTACCGCCGAAGAAGCTCATGCCGCAGGTTTAATTAAAAGCCTGCACGCCAAAGAAAGTGTGCTCGATGCCGCCTATGCCTTGGCGGAAAAATTAATGCGCAAAAGCGCAGCAACATCCGTTGCCTTGGCGCGCAAAATGTTATGGCGTAATCCGAACTTTGATCACCCGATGTACGCGCATCAAATTGATTCACGGTTAATGTATCTCACCAGCGAGCGCATGGATGGTCGCGACGGATTCAAGGCATTTTTGGAAAAGCGCGACCCAGTGTTCACCGGCAACGTCTCCACCGACATGCCCGCCACACCGTTCTGGCCAGAGCCACCGCTGAAATAATCCAGCGATTGGGCGTTTGAATAGTTTTCAAGCGCCCAATCGCTTGCAGGCAAGCTCCCACAAAAGACAACCCATTACTCATGCGGGCCAGCCCCCTGTGGGAGCTTACCCGCAAGTGATACAACCTCCGGATCATGCCTCCACCCCCTGTGGGAGCTTGCCTGCAAGCGATCCGACCTCCCAAAAACACGCCGCCGCCAGCAGTTCGGTACAAGGCAGGCAGACACCACTCATCTACCCTTCGGCGCTATACTCAATGCAGGGCTCTATTAGCCCTCAACATCGGGCTTACATACTGAGCTAGCAAGGAGGACGCCATGCGTTCACTAGAACAATTTCTTCAGGCCTATGGCGAAAGCCACCGCAACCCGGTCAACCAGTACATTCATATCCTCTGCGTGCCGGCCATCTTTTTCGCATCACTTGGACTGCTCTGGCTGATCCCCGTTGGCAACTGGCTCGGCCTATCGGCCAGCAATGCATATTGGGTAAACGGCGCAACCTTATTGGGCGTGTTCGCAGGCCTTCTCTATTTGCGATTATCCATCGGTACCTTTGTGCTTATGGTGGGCTGGTTTGCGGCCTCCGTGCTTGGCGTAATTGCCATAGAGCAACAAGGCTGGCCACTATTGTGGATCAGCCTCGCCGTGTGGGTGTTTGCTTGGATTCTGCAAGTGTACGGCCACAAAGTAGAAGGCAAGAAGCCGAGCTTTATTGATGATCTGATCTTTCTATTGATCGGTCCAATCTTTGTTTCTGTCGAGGTTGCTGCCAAACTGGGCATTAAAACGCGTTACGCGCTTCCCCATTAATTGCGGCGAACTTCCCGTCGCTCGGGAAGCGATGATGTGGCGACATGTCGGGCTAACGGAGCGGCGAATAAGTGGCAGAGAAGAAAAAGATAACCAGCGCGTGCCTGCAAGCATGACAATACAAGGCACCGCTTTTTTGTGGCCGAGCTATTGGTTATTGCTGAGCAACGGCATTCATAACCGCCCGCATCGTCACGTTGCCGCGTCGGTGTTAATCGGTTTGGATGGCCCCATAAACATTCAAATTGAAGGCGAATGGCATCTATTAGACGGTGCCATTGTCGCACCAGAAATAGAGCAAGCCCTAGATAGCCAAGGGCAGCGCACACTGATTATTCACCTAGATCCAGACGAGCCTCTTTGGCAGCATTTTAAATGCGCGCTTAACACAGCGGGCCATGCTCCGCTGTCCATCACCGCAGAAAATATTGCTGACCTAGAACAATGCGCAGAACAGCAAAACATTCACCAAGCCGAAGAATGGTTGGAGCAGCTTGCGCAGACTGTTTCACACAATAAAGATGATAAGGCGTCTCTGGATCCACGCATCACCGCAGTCACTCAATATCTGCGAACACACTTACCCGAGCGACTAGAGCTGGCAACGTTAGCAGACATGGCGAATTTATCCGGTTCTCGATTAACCCATTTATTTAAACAACAAACCGGCGTAACGCTGCGAAGATTTCTTGCCCACCTAAAAATACAGCAAGCTCTGTATCGCTGGCAGCCTGGTATGCAATATGCCGAACTCGCGGCTTTAGCCGGGTTTTATGATCAGCCTCATTTAGTGCGTACCGCACGCGAAATGTTCGATGCCATGCCGTCCGTCATCGGCAATCCCGGTGCGTTAACGGTGGTGCGTTCAGACGCGCTTAACCCTGATCCCTAAACTGCGCCGGAGATTTTCCGGTCCAACGCCGAAACGCTTTTGCAAACGCGCTTTCATCAGAAAAGCCCAACTCTTCCGCCACGGCTGAAATTTTTCCTTCCCGCTGAAGTGCCGCTTCGGCCAGGTTTTGCAATTCTCTATCGCGTAATTGTTTAAACGACAATCCTTCTTCCGCCAGTCTGCGATTTAAGTGACGTCCGCTTATCGCAAGTAAATCCGCGATCCGCTCTTTGCCGGCGCGGGGGTGTTGTCGAATTAGATCAGACACGGACGCGCCTACACTTTGCTCGCCAAGTTGCCGCAAGGTGCTGTCGGCCAGTTCGCGTAAGTGATCGCGTAACGCGCTGTTCGCTTGAATTAAAGGCAGCGCCAACATTTTGCTATCGAAGCGCAAATAATTATCTGACGCCGAAAAGCTGACCGGGCAGCCCAGCAAGCCGGGGTAGCGGTGCTCCTCGTGCAATGCAGCATGGCTAAAGTGAATCGATTGCGCTTGAAACAAACCGCCGGTGCTCCATCGACTTAAATGCAGAATGGCGCTCAAAACAGCCTCGACCCGCTGCGCGCGGCAGACGTGATAGATCGGCGTGTAGCCAACGAGCACGGAGTCGCCCTCATGCTTGACATTGACCTCACCCCCTTCGCCGATGATAGGTAAATACTCAAACAGGACATCAAGCGATTCTCCGTAGGTTTCGCAGCTCATGATCAGCATCCCGGCAACGTCTAGATGCCCGACCTGCAACGCCATGCCGAGCTGAATGCCGATCAAAGGATCGCTAGCCTGAGCGCATAGTTCCTGCCAAAGCGTGTCTTGCACTTCAAGCGGCACCCGTTCTTCGATCGGCGGGGTGTCCAGTGGCGGCAAGCCAAGTCGTTGTGCGGCTTGGATAAGTGCCTGACTGAAACGCAGGGTGACGGTAGGTGTATGCATGGGTCGCTGTGAGGTCCTGTTTTAACGGTAGCCTGTCTCGAATCTGCCGTTACAGAGTACGTCTTTATCATTAGTGTGACGAGTATGACGACAAACAACGGAAACGCTATGTACGCAATTATCGGCGCTGGCCCAATGGGGCTTTCAATGGCGCGCAATCTACAAAAGGTTGGCTTGCCGTTCGTGGGCTTTGAAATACATTCTGACGTGGGTGGTTTGTGGGACATCGATAGCCCAACCAGCACCATGTATGAGTCTGCGCATTTGATTTCGTCGAAGCGCATGACCGAGTTCGCGGAATTCCCCATGGGGGATGACGTGGCGACGTACCCGCATCATCGCGAGCTTAAAAAATATTTCCGCGACTACGCGTCAAAATTCGACCTTTATGGGCATTTTGAATTCAATACCGAAGTCGTGAATGTCGAAAAAGAAGAGGGTGGTTGGCGCGTGACCACGCGTCGCGGAGATGAAACGCGGAGTCAAATTTTTGCAGGAGTGATGATCTGCAACGGTACGTTGCACGAACCGCATCAACCTAAGTTGCCCGGTGAATTTAGCGGCACCGTAATGCATTCCAGTGATTACAAAAGTCCTGACGTATTTCGCGGCAAGCGCGTACTGATGGTGGGCTGCGGAAATTCCGGCGCAGACATCACCGTGGACGCAGTACATCACGCCGCGAGCGTCGATTTATCCGTGCGTCGCGGCTATTACTTTATGCCGAAATTTTTACTCGGCAAACCGATCGACACCTTCGGCGGTAAGCTGCCTTTGCCGCGCCGCATTAAACAAATAGTCGACACGATGTTAATTCGCGCGGTGCTCGGTAAGCCGTCAGATTATGGGCTGCCAGACCCAGACTATCGTATCTACGAATCGCATCCAGTGATGAATTCTTTGCTGCTGCATCATGCCGGTCACGGTGACGTCCGCGTTCGTAACGACATCGATCATTGTGAAGGCTATACGGTTACTTTCAAAAATGGTGATCAGGCTAATTACGATGTAATTTTACAAGCCACCGGCTACGCGCTGCATTATCCCTTTATCTCGAAGGATAATTTGAACTGGCAGGGCGCATCGCCGCAGCTTTACCTAAATGCTTTTCATCCTCAGTACGATAATTTATTTCTAATGGGTATGGTCGAAGCCACTGGTCTTGGCTGGGAAGGGCGTAATAAACAAGCAGAATTAGTAGCGCTATACCTATATCAACTTGAGCGCGGTGCGGTTTCTGCGCAGCGATTCCACCAAACAAAGAAAGCGCGTGCGACGCATCAGCTCAATGGCGGTTATAACTATCTTAAGTTAGATCGTATGGCGTACTACGTGAATAAAGACGAGTACCTCTCCGCCGTGTTGAAGCATATTCGCGAGCTGAAGCAAGACATGGCTTCACCGGCGGCGGAGCTTGCGCAATGACAGAGGCTGGATTGCAGTTTAGCAGTACAGATTTAGTGCTGCTGAATGGCACCATCGCGGCGATGATGTTTGGCGTGTCGTTGCAGTTAACGCCGAAAGATTTCACACGAATACTGAAGTCGCCCCGCGCGCCGATGGTGGGATTGTTCGCGCAGTTCTTAATATTGCCCGCGCTAACGTGCTTGGCGACATGGTTGTTAAATGTCGATCCACAGTTAGCACTCGGAATGATTCTCGTGGCCTCGTGCCCGGGCGGCACATTCTCCAACATTATGACGTGGATCGGACGAGGTAGCGTGGCGGTGTCAGTGACCATGACGGCGGTGTCATCCCTTGCCGCAGTTGTAATGACGCCATTTAATTTTGCCTTATATGGGTGGTTAAACCCTAACACGCGAGAAATGTTGCGAGACATCGCAGTGCAGCCTGTTGAGTTGCTCGCGTTAGTGATTGTTGTTTTGGGAGTTCCCATTGTTTTAGGAATGTGGGTGGGGCGACGATTCCCTGTTTTTGCTACGGCCTCTGACAAGCCCATGCGAGTGATGTCGTTGGTGGTATTTTTAGGGTTTGTTGCTATTGCGTTCAATAAAAATATTGATCTGCTTCGCAACGCACTAGCAACCGTTGTGCCGTTGGTAATCTTTCACAATGCAATGGCGTTGAGCATTGGCGCGCTCGCCGCGAAATGTATGTCTTTGCCGGTGGACCAGCGGCGTGCCGTGACCATGGAAGTCGGCATACAAAATTCCGGATTGGGTTTGACGCTGCTGTTTACCTTTTTTCCGCAATCCACCGGCATGATTTTAATTGCAGCCTGCTGGGGTATTTGGCACCTAATTTCAGGGCTGTCTTTGGCAATGGTGTGGTCAAGGAGGCCGGCATGAAAATATTGATCACGGGTGCGGGCGGCTATATCGGGCGACAGCTCGCGGAACGTCTTTCGCAACGGTATGAAGTAGTCGGCGTGGATTTACGTGCCGACGAAAGTGCGAGTTTCCCTTTGCTCGCAATGGATATCCGCGACCCTGCGCTTTCCTCAATGCTGGTCCACAAGCAGATCTCCCACGTCGTACACCTGGCTGCGGTGCTGGAAGACAGTGGAAATCGCGAGCGCGACTTCGATATCGATGTAAACGGTACACGTAATGTGCTGACTGCATGCGTCAATGCTGGCGTGCGACATATAGTAGTGAGCAGTTCTGGCGCGGCTTATGGCTATCACGCGGATAACCCGCAATGGTTAAGTGAAACAGATGCATTGCGCGGAAATAAAGAATTTGCCTACTCAGATCATAAGCGCCAAGTCGAAGAGATGTTAGAAGCCTATCGGCGTGATCATCCGCAGCTGCAGCAGCTGATACTGCGTGTCGGCACTGTGCTCGGGGCAAACACAAAGAACCTTATTACCAATTTGTTCAAAAGAAAAAGACTGCTGTCCGTGAAAGGCAGTGCTGCACCGTTTGTTTTTATTTGGGACAAAGATCTGCTCTCCATTATTGAGCAAGGCGTGGTGAATTCAACGAGTGGCATTTTCAATGTTGCCGGTGACGGCACGCTGACAATGGAAGAAATTGCCGCGTTGATAAACAAGCCAGTACTAAGATTATCTGCACGGGTCCTTAAATCATTTCTCGCTATAGGAAAATTAGTTGGCCTGACGCGTTACGGGCCGTCGCAAATAAATTTCCTACGCTACCGACCCGTACTGAGTAATAAAAAATTAAAATCAGAATTTTCTTTCACTCCGGAGAAAACGTCAGAAGAAGCATTTTTGTATTTTGCAAGGCATGCGCGATCGCGGGGTGAATTATGAACGTTACGTTAATTACTGGGGCCGCTAGTGGACTCGGCTGGGCGCTCGCACGCGGCGCATACGCGCGAGGCGACCACGTGGTGTTAGTCGATATGAATGCCGACCTACTCTTTCAGCGAGAACAGGAGCTTTCTGGGAGCGCACGGGTGGCGAGCCTGACGGGCGATATTACCGATGAATCTTTTCAGTCTGTTATTTTTACCGCTATCAAAGAGCGATTCGGACGCTTAGACACGTTGATTAACAATGCCGGTATAACGCATCGTTCATTAGTGCAAAATACCGATCCCAAAGTACTAATAAAAGTCATGGCCGTGGATTGGCAGGCGCCGGTGCAATTGGCCTGTGCGGCGCTGCCGTTTTTAGAGGCAAGCCGCGGAACCATTATTAACGTCGGCTCCATGGCGGGTTGGATGCCTGTGATGGGCCGCGCTGCGTACTGTTCAGCAAAAAGTGCGTTAGCACAGTTTTTTGAAGTGTTGCGTTGTGAGGTGGCGGGAAAAGGAATAAAAATATTAAACGTCTACCCATCATTCCTCGATACGCCTATTGAAAAGAATGCACTGGGCGGCGACGGCGCTCCTGCGTCGCATCAGCGCTCTACCGTCGGCAAAACCCGTAGTGCGGAATGGATGGCTGCGAAAATACTGCTCGCGCAAAAGAAAGGAAAGCGCTGGATATTTCCCGACCCACTATCTTTATTTGGTAGCATTCTTTGGCGTGTATGGCCGTCAAGATATTTGGCAATTATGAGCAAGCGTTTTGCTGTTGAGTTGCAACAATGACGATCAGCTATATAGCACTTGGGCTGTTTATATTGCTTGCCTACACCGCAGAAGCCGTTACCGGATTTGGTAGCATTGTTATCGCCTTGTCACTTGGCGCGTTATTCTTTCCGATTGATTGGCTGCAAACCGTTCTGGTGCCGCTTAACATTTGTATGACCGGTTTTTTATCTTGGAAGCATCGGCGCTTTATCGATAAAGCTTTGCTGCAAAAGCTGGTGCTGCCATTTATGTTTGTCGGCACGCTCGCCGGATTAGCGCTACAGCCCCTATTAGGCGGCATCGCACTGAAAATAAGTTTTGCCGTGCTAATTCTGTGGTTTGCCGTTCGCGAGCTATTGAAGCTTCGCGCGCCAATAAAAATTGAAGTGTTCGATGTGCGCGACTCAGGCAATGGTGCGGGTACGCTGCTAACACGATTGCTTGTTGCCGCTGCGGGCATCACGCATGGATTGTTTGCCTCGGGAGGGCCACTTTTAGTGTACGCGTTGGCCGGAACAGCTCTCGATAAAGCACGCTTGCGCGCGACGCTGATTGTTGTTTGGTTTAGCTTAAACGCGGCATTGACTGCCGTGTTTTTAGCTCAGGGCCGTCTGGCGCACAGCTGGACCGCGCTACTGTATTACCTGCCCCTTATTCCCATCGGTATTGTTCTAGGTGAGCACCTACATCATCGTATTGACGAACAAAGCTTTCGCCGTTGGATATACCGACTATTGGTTATCGCTGCGCTAGCATTATTGTTAGCGACATTGTTGTCGCTTCGCTAGCTCTAGCCCTTTACCGAGGATGTGGTCTGCACGCCGACATATTCGTAAGCACTCTGTCCGCAGCTGCCGTATGATTACGCTATAATTAAAAGTTAAGCTGGGGCCTCATAATGATCGATACCAACACAGCGCAATTCCCGCAACGCGGCAACGCTTTTTCTCGTGCGCTGGGCAAGCTGTTCCTACAACTGTTCGGCTGGCGTTTGACCAATAATTTTCCGAATGTACCCAAAGCGGTAGTCATCGGCGGCCCGCATACGTCTAACTGGGACGGCATTTTTACCTTCGCTGCAATGATGCAAATCGGTCTCGATGCCAAGCTTATGATTAAAGACAGCGCGATGAAGGGGCCATTAGGGCCGCTGCTGCGTTGGCTCGGCGCCATTCCCGTTGACCGCAGCAAGGCGGGCGGTGTCGTGGAGCAGAGCGTTGAACAATTTGCCGCGCGTGATCAATTTGCCATGGTGGTGTCGCCGGAAGGGACACGCTCGGGCACTGAGCAATGGAAAAAAGGGTTCTATCACATTGCCCATAAGGCCGGCGTGCCGATTGTGATTGCAACCGCCGATTACCAGAAAAAGGAAATTACGTTTCTTTCCGTGTTCACTCCTACCGGAGACATCGAAGGCGACATTCATCAAATTCAGCAGTATTACGCGACGGTTCATCCGCGACATCTTGAGCGACTGTCCGCACCACTCAAGGCAATACGAAATAAGCAAGTGGCGAAAACATCCTAGCGGGTATACCAAGCGCGAAGGTGAGGTGACGCCGTCATTTCCATTGATTAGGTTGCGTGAGAAAAATGCGGATTTCGAAAAGGGCGCTGCGAAGAATAATTCGTAGCGCCCTTTTTTGTGCGTAATGATTCAGCGCGTATGCCCATCATCATAATCTCGGCTGCTATCGTGCAGAGTGTTGGTCGTGCTGCATAAGCAGTTCGGACTTTATATCGATCTTGATTTGTATAGGATCAAGCGTCGCCGGATAAATGATACTGATCAGTATTATTTGTGACGATATTTTATTTAAACCACTTAGCCCAGATAGTGTGCAATTTGGCCATTGTTTCGGCGGTTTTCTTGACTCCCACTTACCGTGCAGTGTATCTATCTAGGTCGGTTTTACGAAGATTTAGCTTGCGTCGTTTAGGACATCGAATTCCATATGGAGATTAAGAATGAAATCAATTGTTAGGTCTTTGGCTGTTGCGTCAGCGAGTGCATTGTTTGTTGCTTGTGCAAGTAGTGGAAATGTGGCGCTGGAGTGTGCATGGCCAGATTCACCTAAAGAAGCCGCGCCAGGCTGGATTTGCGATGAGCCAGTTGAAGGGTTGGCAATCTCTGCCGTGGGTTCCGCGGAAATGAGCGCAGCTGGGGTTGCCTTCACCAAGAACAAAGCCGCAGCGGATGCACGTCGCCAATTGGCGAACCAGATCGGCGTCGAAGTGGCCGCGGTATTTAAGGAATATATCGGCACCACCGGGCTCGCAGGGCAGAACGAAACGGTGGATTCCGCTGTTGAAGATGTGAAGGAGCTGTTTACCAAGCAACAGCTGTCCGACACCCGTATCTACAAGTCGACCACGTCTCCTTCCAATGTGCTTTATGTGCTGGTCGGTTACGACGAAACGGCGAAGATGAGCCAGATAAACAGCACCATCGAAAAGGCGGCTGCTGATTCTAGCTTTGATAACGATAACGCGGCCTGGCAGCAATTTCGCGCTAAGCAGGGCCACGATTATTTGAATGGCCGGATGTCTGAATAACTGTCTGTAGCAACGGGGCCAAATGGCCCCGTTTGCTTTTCTTCCGTACGGTTTTCTCGTCACGACAATTTGCAGGTATGCACATGAGACTGAGCCGGAAGTGGTGCTTAGCGGGTTTTATTGGGCTGTTGTCTGGGGTTGCGGGTTCAGCCGACGATGACTACGCCGCGTGGCGGGCACAGCAGAAGGCGGATTTCTCGGGCTACCTATCGGCGCAAGATCAGGCGTTTGTGGGCTACCTTGAAGGTCAGTGGACGTCTTTTAAGGCATATTCGGGTGTCGTCAGGGACACAGCTCCCAAGCCGGTGCACATGCCCATTGCACCAGATGTAGCGCCGCCCTCCCTGCCTGTCATACCGGTAAAACCAGCGCCTACACCAGAGCCTCAGCCAAAACCTGTTATCACAAAGCCGCCGGCGGTGAAGCCGCCCCCAAAGCCGAGCCCGTTGCCTCCTTCCGCGACGCCATCGGTGCCGTCCATTCAACTTTCATTCTACGGTGTACAGGTTTCGCTCCCGCAGGTTAATGGCTTGAGCCAGATCGCGTTTAGTAGACGATCAAGCAAATCAGTGGCTGATTTTTGGAAAGCGGCTGCGCCTCTGCCGGTTGAGCCATTATTACAGGCAATTGAATTGCGCGGACAGCAAAGTGGCTATAACGATTGGGCGTTAATGCAACTGGTGCGCAGTTACGCCGCTGAAGTTTTTCCAAACAATCAGGACAAACAAGTGTTACTGCAATGGTTCCTGCTTACCCGCCTCGGCTATCGCTGCAAGGTGGGCTTTTCCGAGGACAGAATGCATTTGTATTTGCCTACGGGGCAAATGGTATACGAAGCGCAGTACTTGAAAATTGATAACCAGCGTTACTTTATCGACTTGCTAGCGCCGGGAGCAGCGGTGCCGAATCTTACCACCTACGAAGGTGCGTACCCTGGTGCAAATAAACTGCTGGAGTTACGCAACGATCATACGCAGATGGATTCCGGAAAGTGGCGAGAGCGAAAGCTAACCTTTGAGTTTCGTGGGAAGCCCTATGCGTTAACTGCGCACTACGACGCAAATAAAATTGAATTCCTCGCGTCGTACCCGCAAACCGACTTTGAGTTTTATTTTGATTCCCAGCCCAGTCAACGCACTGCCAACGAGTTGCTTGATCAGCTGCGGCCTATTGTCGAAAAATTACCTCAGGATGAAGCTGTTAACTTCCTGCTGAGGTTCGCGCAAAAAGCGTTTGACTACAAAACTGATGGTGAGGGTTTTGGCTATGAGAATTATTTACTGATTGAAGAAACGCTTCATTATCCCTATTCAGATTGCGAAGACCGCGCCGTGTTATTTGCGTGGTTGGCGCGCAATCTTGTTGATGTGCCAGTCATTGGTTTGCTGTACCCGGGGCATGTTGCCACGGCCGTGTTATTGGAAGCGCCGTTGCCAAGCGCGCGAATTGAATACCGCGGACAGATCTATAATGTTGCCGACCCAACTTACATTGGTGCCGACGCTGGCATGGTGATGCCTCAGTACGAAAAAGTAGCGCCGACAGCTATTCCAGTCATGCTGTGAAGACGAGGCTGGGTGTCAACGAAACTTAGGAGAAGGCAGTGACGCGATTATTAATGGTAGCCGTGCTGATGTTGACCACCGCATGCGCCACCAAGCAGAGCGCGGCGCCGACATGGATAAATAATCCGGGCGATGGCGTGGTGGGCGCTGCCGGTACGCATTTTCAAGGTGTGCATGCGCAACGAAAACTCGCGGTCGCGCGTGCGCGACAAGAGCTGGCATCGCAGCGCGGCATCTCAATTGAAAGTGTGCTGCTGATTAATGAATATGAAAGTGGCACGCGCGCGGGATCAAATGCTTCACAAAACACTCGCGTTACGCTGGAAAAAACAGAAGTAAAAGCACGGGTGGAACAGTTTTGGCTGAATCCAAATTCAGGCGATGTATATGTCCTTATTAAGCCCCTTTAGCGTGGCAGAAACGAATAAATGGCGGGAGATCAGACAGTGAAGACATGGATGAAAGGCTTGTGGTTATTATGCTTGTGCAGCGTCTCGGGATTCACCGTCGCCGCCGATTTGCTGTATGTAAAGGGCTACGTAGAACTGTTGGCTGAAGATGGCAGCGTAAAAAAAGCGGGAAAGACTGGCGACGAAATTGATTACGGCGAATCAATCAGGGTTGGCGAGGACAGTCGCGCCCTAGTAAAGAATAGCGATGGTTTGGCAAGCGTGTTGGGCGCTAACAGTGAAATGCGTATTAAAGAGGCCGGTTTTTTTGATCACCTACGTGGCGCGGCTTACTACGTGCTGAGCAAAATTCCGTCTGCGGCAGAGTCTCGCGGCAGGAATTACGGCGTGAATACCACAGTGGCAACGCTGGGGATTCGTGGTACCCGCTTTCTAGTTGATCTAGACGGTGACGCAGGCCAAGTAGCACTGACCGAAGGCCTGATTAATGTCAGTGCCAATGAGGGAAAATCATTTTCCATCGCCGACTATCCAGACGACATGACCTTCCAAGAATTCCAGGCAGCGCAAAAAGATCTCTTCGATAGCTTTCAAAAAGACGACTTCAAAGCGTACCAAGAAAGTCAGAAAAAAGCGTTCGAGCGCTTCAAGCAAGAATTTTTTATTCAGCCAAACCAATCAGTGAGTTTCGACGGAGAGAGCGTTAGCTATCAATCCATCGACGATAAGACTGCCGCGCTTATTTCCGAGCTGGAGTCGATTCTAAAACAGGTGGAGAAAGAGATGGCCGCCTCACCAGAAGGCGAGTAATCCAATATGAAAAAGCTAATATGGGCGCTGTTGGCCGTTGGGGTTTTCATTTCGGCGCCAGCAGTGGCAAAAAGGAAGTGCGACTTTCTTCCCCCAGCCGCCAAACCGTCATGGGTGGACAGCGCCGTTAATATTGAAGGGTTTTACGTCGGCGTGGGCCTGCAGGAATATGAAAAGAAATCTGCCAAGCAGCTCGAAAAAGCGCAGCAAAATGCGTTGGCGAACCTTGCCACTACGATCAAAGTAGACGTAAAGAGCGAGCTCTCTATTCGTCAGCAGGAAATGAAAACCGGTGGAAAGACTTACCTAGAGGAAAATGTGGAGTCGCTGGTGAATACTACGGCGAACGCATCTCTTGAAAATGTCACCTTCCGCGATAACTGGCTAGACCGAGACAGCTGTGTAGTGTGGGTGCTCGCGGTTGTGCCGCGTGAATTCGTGCAAACCCAACGCGAAAAGAAATTACAGCAAGGGCTTTTGGCGAAAGCCATTGCGCTGGATGAAAAAGCTGCGGACGAGAGCGTTGTGTTGGCCGATCGTGTGATTGCCAGCGACACCGCCGTCGACATGGCAAGCCAAATCAATTTTTCCTTACTGCCTGAGTCAGAAGGCCAAGAATATTATGTTCGGCTATTTCAGCGTCGCCTAGACTCGCTTAACAAAAGGCAACATCTCTTGCGAGATTCGACCGCTGTGTTTGCCGAAGTAGATGCGCTAGCGAACAAGATTGCCAGCGAGCCTAATCGCAACCGAAAAAATAAAATGAAAAAGCAGGCGTTGGAAAAGCTCATTCGTTTAAAAGCCGATTACCCCTTTGAAGAAAGTGAATACGCGGTGGCCGAGAAATCGGCATTTCGGATTGCCGAAATGGAAAAATCTGAAAACAACGGCTGCGGCGCCTTGCTTCAATATCAGATGGTGATGGACAACTCCTACTTGGAGGGATGGCGCACGCGGGCCGATGAAGCGTCCTACGACTTGCATTGCAGTCCTGCGCAATTAAAAAAACTCAGTTGGCGAAAGCAGTTCGAGGGGCAGAAAGTCGAGCTTGCCTGTGTGCAAAAAATTAATGGAAGCGCTGCACTTTGGGAGAAGCCCTGTCAGGAAATTACCGCGATACTCAAGCAACACGGGGCGGTGGTGATTCGCAGTCAGAAATCCGCGTCCGAAGTCACGGCGCTGTTGGCACAAGCCAGCAATGACGACATTGAGACTGAGCAGATGCTGCTATTAGTGGCGGCCGACGGACAGATGAAGACTCGCAGTAATAGCAAGAATCCAGCCGGCAAAGATTTTCAATTTGAAGGCAAGATGTCGAATTATCTAGTCAACGACATTGGCGTAGAGCTAGGTGATAGCTTTGCTGGCGTTGGCGGCTGGAATCCGATTTCTGCGGACATGGCGATGGATGTGCTAAGCCTGAATGTCGTCAAGCGTTGGGAAAAGAAAACGCAAGAATATCTGTATCAGGAGTGAGAACGTGAGGCTTTTGTTGATTAAGTGTTTGGCGCTGGTTTGCATCTCGTGTGCGTCATGGGCCACCGCTGCAACCAATATTGCAATGATGGATAAGGTTGCAGTATTGATCTATCCGCAATCGGGCATCGCGTCCGGTTTACAGAGATCTGCACAAACTCGACTGGAAAATATTTTGTTGGATAACGGTCTGACGGTATTGGATCAGGACAAAGCAAATGAATTGAAAGATGTATGGAAGCAACTTGAAGACCCTGGATTTTTAATCACCGCGGAAAGCTTTGTTGAGAACGCAGGCCAGTATGATGTCGACGGACTGTTAGTGCTTTATCTCACCGCAGACTCGGCCAATGGCTTGGCCAATACGTTCACCGCAACGGCACAGGCTGATTTACGTTTTGTCGGCGCGGACGCAAAGGTCAAGGCGACGACTACATCGCCCATGGGCGCGCCCGGCAATCCAGCGTCTGACGGTGTTACTGCGGCAGCCGCGGTGGTTAATGCCGTGCAGCGTGCCGTTGACATCGCAGCAAGCTCTGTGGGGCTAGAGGTGGTGGATTTTGCCAAGCCGCGGTCCATTAATTTTTCGCTTGAGCCAAGTGATGTCACCACCACCGTTCGTTTTGGCAAGCCGCGCGAACAACTCACTAAAGATGAAATTGCGCTGGCATCGCTGAAGGATGAAACCTGGCTGAAAGAAAGTGCCACGTGCAGCGTGAAAGCACTTTCGGGCAGCGTCGCTGCCGTAGCTGGTTATATTCGTGATACCGATTTAGGGCGGCAGCCGCAGCGCTTATACGGATCCGTTGTGCACGTGCTCGCGTTAGATGAAAAGAAAGAATTGAATGCCTTCGAGACGGCGTCTGTGTCGAAACGTGCGCAAGGCGAGTACGGCACATCCCAAGTGTTGGATTGTGATTTTATCTATAACTGGCGCTATCTTGCCGCGGTAACGGGAAATTATTTGTTCCTGTGGGATATTGAGCGTGGTCAGGAATTAGCGAAAATTAGCATTCCGGATGCACCGAAAAAAGCTTCACTGCTGTATAAGCGTATCGGCGATCAAGATGTATTGCTGATTGGCTATAAAAAAGACGTTATCGGTGTTTACAGTATTGTTCGAAGCCGTGAGGATGCGTCGCAATAGGCTGCACTCTTGAATGCCTAAAAAAAGAGCCTCCGAAGAGGCTCTTTTTTTGCGCGACATTTTTTGCGTGAAATAATGCCAGGCGACATCCACTGACTAATATCGATTAATCGAAGTAGAAGTTAATACCGATAGTGATGCCATCAATATCAAAATCAGGTAACGCTGTGTGGCGGAATTCATAGTTCACCGCAGTGCGCTCGCTAACAAACTGTTTGAGACCCGCACCGATAGAGAAACCAAATTCAATGTCCTCTGCTGCATCGCTGTCATACATGGCAAGGCCACCCAATACGTACGGGATAAAATCGGCGCCGCCGTCTCCGAGAAGATATTGAGCTTCGCCGGCTAATGCTGTGGATTTCATGCCATCAGCGTCGACCATGGATAAACCGAACTTACCCAACAGTTTGTCAGTAAACATTTGACCGACACTGCCGGTCAGTAATGTGATATCGATAGAATCAACGCTTTGGTACTGCAGCGTTGCGCCAACTTCCTTGTCGCCTTTAGCCAACTGGGCTTGCGACAAAACAGGTAAAGCCCCAAATACTAGTGCAACTGGCAAGGCAAGATTTTTTAATTTCACGAACACTTCTCCATGTTTTAGTTTTGTAATAAGTAGATTAAATGAATCAACCAAGATATCCAATATTTACGCCGACAAAGTTGAATAATTTCAGAAAATGGTATTGACCATTACCGAACAGGCAGCAGATCAATTTTGTCAGAGCCTGCATGAGTTCCGATGATTTCGCCGTTGCGCGCCCTCAATCGTTTACTTCCGGTCAGGTTTCCTTTTTGCCAGTTAAGCATCACGCTTTCTGCGCTCACTTTGTAGGTCCCTGCAGATGTTGCTTGATGAGCTCGCTTGCTCAGAATATTGACCGCTTCATCATCGCCGCCCTGAAAATTATCTAATGACCGATATGTCTTGTCTTCGTAAAAGCGAATATAGGTAGGCGGGGTGTTTTGCCCAAATCCCGAGGAGATTTTATAAATACTGTCTGGCTGAGGCTGAATAAGGTTCGACGCACAGCCAGCAAGGAATATCAGCAGTGCGAGGGAAATAGATTTTATCATTCTGAGTTCTCCTAAAAACCTGATGAAATGAAGTATTCAATGCTTCATTGGTATGACACGTTGCAGCTCGGTATGTATTTAATAGTGACGATGCTAACGTCTGATCGATAAATGATCTATAAAGTAGAAGCAACTTTCATGAAGATCTAATTGCTGCTCGGCATAGCTAATAAACAAAAAGTGCTGTCGGTATAGACGGTATCGAAAGATAAAAAGAAGGCAAATGATTCGCCTAATAGAAGCGCGACAATTTTTGTCTTTGTTTTCTTGGTGTTATTTTGAAGTGAATCAGTGAGCCAAGGTGGCGTGTCGATTTGCGTGGGGCGGTAACGCCCATCGGCTTTCTTTTAGGTCTTTAATCAATATTGTTGTTCTGCGTATAACCCCTCCTTCCTAGCCAGCACGTATATTCTCCGAACTAGGCCGTTAGTCGTATGCCGAAGACCATCTGTCCCCATAGAAATACAGCTATGCAAATATATTTATATAAAAATCAATGATATACGCGGGGACTGCGAATACTGCTGCTTTTTTGACGGCTATTCCATGACGTGAACTTCACATATCGTTTGTTTAGGAACGGTATACAGCTGAGTCATTTAGGGATGCGCACTTCGTTCACTACGGGATGCGCACCTTTTTGGGTTTTGGACGGGATGAGAGCAAAGGAGATGTGCCATGGCACTTGATAGCCGACAGACAACGAAGTCGCATTCGCGCATTTTTCATATAGGGCTGGAGCCGCGCGAGGTTCTGGTCATCAAAAGTATGTTTCGTATTGCCCCTGAGTTAAATGATCGCTTTGTCTTCGGTGAACCTACCGCCGAAGATCAGGCCGATCTGGTGTTTATTAACGCCGATGACGAAGAGTCGATGAAAAATTGGCAGGCCCTGCACCAGCAACGCCCCGCGTGCGTAGGCATTATGGTGGCGACGGATACCTCGGCAACGCCATCCTCCGGAAAATCAATAAAACGTCCGCTCATGTTTAAAAAGTTTGTTGAACTTCTAGAGCTGATTACTTCCGATTCTGAGCACCAGACAGTCAATGGTGCGGCTGGAAAGACCCTTGATGTGTTAGTGGTTGATGACAGCTTTCCTGCTCGCCAGTTTATGAAATTCAAGCTGCAAGAAATCGCCAAAGGCTTTGCCAATCTGGAAATTGATTTTGCAGAGAATGGTGAGAAAGCCATGGAGATGGCAGCAGGCAAACACTATGACGTGGTGTTTCTCGACGTGATTATGCCCGGCATGGATGGTTATGAGCTGTGTCGTAAGCTGAAGAATAAAGATAACAGCTTTATTGCCATGTTAACGGGCCAGTCAACAAAAATTGACCGCGTTCGCGCGGACCTTGCAGGTTGTGATGATTATCTGACCAAGCCTCCGGTAGATATGGAAATTAAGAAAGTGCTGGATAGGGTAAAGAATCACTAAACCTATTGGAAAGCCAATTGCACATATAAAGCCAAATATTAGTAAAAAAACAGGGATTGAATATGGCCATGCTCGAAAACCTCCGTCTGTCTACTCGCATCAATCTACAACAAGCGCTTGTTGTTGTCGGGCTGATTGCGCTGTCTGGATTCTCTCTTTACAGCATGAAAGGCATTGATCGTGAGATCGTGTCCGTCACGGAAGATGTGATGCCATTAATCGGTGATATCACCAAAGTCACTGAAGGTCAGCAGAGAGAAAATTATCTTATTGAGAAAATGTTGCGTTATTCCGGTGCGACAGTGTCGACAAACAGAAAGCGCGTTGTCGATGAAATGATTCGCGAGATTGCCGTTGTCGAGAAAGAAATAAAAAGCGAGCTTGAAAAAACCAAGGAAGATATCCGAACTGCATTGACGCATGACAATGATGCGGCGCTACAAGATGAGCTTAATTCGCTTATGCAGGACGTGAATCAAATCGTAAAAGCGTATGACCAGTATATTGACTCGGCGCACCAGTTGGTGACGTTAATCAATGCTGGAGATCTCGACGGTGCCGGAGAATTGGCGACGCAGATTGAATCAGATCAGGAGGCCCTATCTGAAGAAGTGCGTACGCTGCTGAATCGCGCCGAAGATTCAATGACTGAAAAAATGAAAACAGCAGAATCCCACGCCAACACACTGGTAAACGTGCTTTGGACGGTGACCGCGGTGATCGTTCTGGTTGCCTTGGCGATGACGTTTTATAGCTCCTTAACGCTAGGCAATCTCAGAAAAGGCATGTCCAAAATCGGTAATTCTGTACAGCAGGTTGCGTCTGCCGCGTCACAAAGCAGTAACGCCATCAGCATGGTGGCGGACGGCGCAAAACAACAAAGCCAAGCAATAGAGCAGGCGGTGACAGCGGTCAATCAATCCGTTGCGGTATTGTCTGATGTATCAAGCAATGCAGAGCGCGCAACGCAGCTTTCAAAAGAAGCCGCGGGTACCGTAGAAGATGGCCGCCAGCAAATGAAAGATATGATAGCGGTGGTCAGCCGCATCGCTGAAAACTCCACGAAAATAAATAAAATCACCGAGGTAATTAGCGGTATTGCCAGCCAAACCAACATGCTGTCTTTAAACGCAGCAATTGAGGCGGCTCGTGCTGGTGAGCATGGCAAAGGGTTTGCCGTGGTGGCTGATCAAGTGCGTAAGTTGGCAGAAAGTTCAAAAGCATCGGTGCAAGAAATTGTCGACTTGTTGTCCTTGGCCACACGCGACGCCACGGACGCTGTAGGTGCCGCGGATCGCGTTAACGATGAGATGGGTAAAATCGCCTCCGCCGCCACAGAAACCGAAAAAATGATGCAAGGCATCGCAACGTCCATGGAGGAGCAAGTGGCGACCACGGAAGAGCTGCAGCACAACATGGATACGTTAAAGGGCATCGGGAATAACAATGCGAACGCTGCGGAAGAAATCACCCAGACGATTCTGGAATTGTCGCGCATTGCCGACGAAACAAACGCTGAGGTTGGCAAGTTCCATATCTAAGGATGGCCGGACTCATGGAAAGAAAAGAAGGTTCGCTGGATGACATGCTCTCGGTACTGAGGAAGTTTACTCGTGCCGGAGATGCGCCAGCGAAGGCTGAGGCGAGCACCAACATCGTTGCCGAAAGAACGCCTCCGGCATCGACGTCGGTGCCTGTGTCGAAAGCCGACGCTGGCAATATCGACTTGGCGCGTCAGCTTCTTCAGGCCATCAATACCTACACGGGATTTCGTAGTACGCCATCGTTAGAGCGGAAGCTCGCGTTGGTGCTGCGCAATGTCAGCGCCAGCGACGTCGCGAACCTCATCAAAGGCGCGAAAGACGGCAGAAATTATCAGGATCTCACCGCCATTGTCGAAGATCTTACCAATCACGAAACGTTTTTTTTCCGTGACACCATGCAGCTTGATCCGCTTACGGACGAGTTTTTTCCAAAGCTAATCCGGCAGCGCGCAAAAGACGATAAGCGTTTGCGAATTTGGTCGGCCGCGTGCGCAACAGGCGAGGAAGCATATACGTTAACTATCCTTGCATTGAATGCGTTATGTGCCGCCGGTTATGCAAGCTTTCATCAGAGCGACGGGTTCCGTTTACAGGATGGATGGAAGCTCGAAGTGCTTGGCACTGATATCTCGCGTCAAGCGATTCGTGTGGCGCGCGCTGGGTGCTATCAAGCGTCTAGCTTCGGTGCCTTCCGGCAAATGCCCGGGGGCTGGCAGCGTTATTTTGTTGCGATGGACAGTGGTCCAGGTCGTTACGGAAACGAAGCAAAGTACATGTCGGTGTTGCCCTCCATTTCGCAGCACGTTCGTTTTGATACGTTTAATTTGATTTCATCGAATCCTCCGCTAACAGAGTGCGATGTGGTGCTTTGCCGCAATGTTCTGATCTACATAGACCATGATAGGCATAAAACCATTCATGAAATGATTAGCCGCAGCATGCGGACAGGCGGTGTGTTGGTGCCGAGCTTGGTTGACCAAGTCGATGCCCCGCGATTGACGCCTCGATGGATAAATAGGTGTGCGTTTTATGAAAAAAAATAATCGCGACTCATCACTTCTCACAGAACACAACTGGACGCTCATTGAGAGCGGCGGAAAACGTTTTGCTGTGCCGTCCAGCGCGGTGGTAAGAACAGCCGAAATTCCGAAGATACATCCTATCCCGTACGCGCCTGATCATATTAAAGGTATCGCGCACATGGACGGCGATCTTATGCCCTGTTTGGATTTATCCGGTGTTTTTTCAAATGGTGAAGGTGCTAACGTAAACGCTGAGGTGCTTGTTCTTAGTTGGCATGATCGCAAGGTTATCATGCTGATTGAGCGTGCAGTGCTACAGATTAATATCGACGATGAAATGCGCGAGTCGATCACTCGAATGGAGCAAGATGCGGATAGTGTGAGTGCCGTTGTCGGAGAAATGACGTTGCAAGGCGGTAACGTATTTTTACTCGATCCAACGTACCTTTGCAGTTTCTCGCATAAGCACAGAGAAGTATCTGGGCGCCCTGGCTTGGTGGCTGATCATCACAACGCTGAGCAGCTAGAAGGCCATGATCGCGGTTTGGAAAATTTGTTTCTTTATCTGTCGCTCGCCGATCAGGTCTTTGCGGTGCCCGTGTTGAAATGCCACGAAATTATTCCTCTTGAAAAAATTACCAAAATCCCCGGCGCTGATAGCAAGATATCGGGCCTAACGTTGGTACGTGAGGCAAGCTTTCTGGTTGTCGATACGGCGGCGTGTCTTGGTCTGGAAGGGTGCGTCAGCGAGCAGGCGGTTATTGTTTCTGAAAAAGGCGATGCCTTTCTGTTAGCCATTGAAAATGTGAATGCGGTGCGCGCCATTGCGAACCAGCATGTGCGCAGGGTGGGCAGTGATAACGCGCTCATTAGTGGTGTGATTGAGGTCCCTGACGAACCACTGTGCGCGATTCTTTCGCCGTCGGCATTGTATGCCAGCATTCCAAACCTGCATCGTTTTATTCCCACGTCGGGCCGCGATGAGCGCGACAACGATATTGAGCAAGTCTGGCATCGCTTTTTATTAGTCGCTTGGGGTGATGAGTCGTACGCGATTCCGTTGGAATGTATTGATAATCTCTCGCCATTGCAGCGTATGCGTTCCATTAATAGCGATAATTTTTCCGGGTTAATTGGCGCCGAAGGCGAAGTGATTCCGGTGCTTAAATCGTCCGTATTTTACGGCGATACCAGCCGTCCGGCGTTGCTTGAAGGATTCATCATCGTTCGTCAGGGCAGCAAGCGTTTCGCCGTGGAGCTTGAACAAGCGAATAGCATTATTGACGTACCGGCAGGTGATATTCAGCAATCGCGTTCAGTTGATTCTCGTTATGCCGCCACGGTGAAATATAACGGCCAACTGGTGTCGCTGATCAGTCTTAATGACTTGGCCACGATGGAGCTTCCCGAGCAGGAGCAGTCATCATGATTAAGGTGCTAGTGGTCGACGATTCTGGCTTTATGCGCCTCGCGCTACGAAAAATGTTGGCGAATGATCCGGCCATCACAGTGGTGGGCGAAGCCACCAACGGCAATGACGCAGTGCGGCTTGCACAAATGCACCGCCCAGACGTAATCACTATGGACGTCGAAATGCCAGACGGTGATGGATTAGCGGCGACCCGCGATATTATGGAGCGCTGTCCGACGGCCATTATTATGGTGTCGAGTTTGACCCAGCGCGCGGCAGAGACAACGCTCAAAGCGCTCGATTTAGGGGCAGTGGATTACATCCCTAAAGCATCTTCTTTTGTTAGCTTAGACATTGTCGCCATTGAAAAAGAATTGATTCAAAAAGTGCGCTACTGGGCGTTAAAGCGGCCAGTGATGCCGCTGCGGCGCCTCAGTGAAAAGCATGCGTCGGAACGCGCACTGCCGGTGGTGGGTGGCGACCTTTCGCGGCTGCGTCCGCCTGGGCAGCCCGACATGATTGTCATTGGCGCCAGCACCGGCGGGCCAAAAATTTTGCCGGAATTATTGGCGGGCGTTGAGCCTTTGGCCTGTCCGGTTGTGATCGCTTTACATATGCCGCCGGTGTACACGCGCAGCTTTGCCGAGCATGTTGCGTCGGCCACTGGGCATCTCGCCATGGAAGGGTATGACGGCATGGCGTTAAAGCCGGGCATGGTTGTTGTTGCGCCAGGTGGTACCGACAGTGAAGTGCATGCCTCAATTGATGATCGCTTCGTGTTACGTGTGCGCCTGCAAGAAAAGTACGGCATCCATCCCTCGGTGGATGCATTGTTCCATTCGGTGGCTAAAAACGTGCGTAGCGCCGCCGGAGTTATTCTCACCGGCATGGGCAGCGATGGCACCGACGGCGCACTGGCGATGTCGTTAAGAAAATTTCCCGTACTTTGTCAGGATGAAACGTCCAGCTTGGTATTTGGCATGCCGCGAGCGGCTGCCGAGGCGGGCGCCGCGAGCGCGCTGATGTCCGTGCCAGGCATAGCGCAAAAACTGAATGCGTGGGCCGGTCTTGGTCGCAGTGCCTCAGCAGCAAAAAACAGGGAGAGTCACCATGAACGTTAAGCGCATTAAAGTGTTGATCGTGGATGATTCTTTTCTTATGCGGCGAGTAATTCGCAACATTATTGAAAAGGATTCTGATTTTGAAGTGGTTGATGAGGCCGCCAACGGACTTGAGGCATTAGAGTGCACCGCGCAAAAAGATCCGGATGTAATTCTGCTCGATATTGAAATGCCAAAGATGGACGGTCTTGAATTTCTACGCCATGCCGCGCTTCTGACCAACGCGCGCATTGTTATTATTTCCTCGGTAGCGCAACTCGGTTCACCGCAAGCAGTGGAAGCATTGTCACTCGGTGCGGCGGACATTGTGCCGAAGCCTTCTGGTGTGCTGTCGATGGATTTAGAAGAACGAAAAAGCCAAGAACTGTTGGGCGTGATTCGTAAGGCGGTCGCGTAATGACCGCGCTAGAGGGGGCAGAATAATGAGCAACCTTTTCGATCAAATGTGGCCAGCATTTCTTGCTGAAGTGTCTGAGCAGCTCGATGAGTTAGAAGAATCCCTTGCCGCGTCGGACAGCACGACGTTGGATATCGGCAGCACGTTCCGATTATTTCACACAATAAAAAGCAGTTCGGCGATGATGGATTTCGTCAACATGGAGCTGTTGGCACATGCCGCCGAAGATATTCTGGATCTTGTGCGCGGTGAAAAAGCGACAATGACCAATGAGATCGGAGATTTGCTTGTTGCCGTCGCTGGGCGCTTGAAAGTGCAATTGGCGCAAGCGAATAACACCAAATTACCGCCGGACGGTGATGCGCAGTTGTTAGCACAGGCGCGCGCCATGTTGGTCTCGCTTGGCGGCACACCACCGCAAGAAGCGGTGGCGCGCCCAGTTGAGGCAGAGCAGCCTGAGCATGAAGAAGCACCTGTTGCCGTGGATAAGATTTTTTCCGAATTTGCCGAATCTCTCGAAACGTTATGGCCAGCCATCGCTAAGTGGGTGGCGGGAAAAGCGACACGTCGCCCCAAGGAACTTGATCGTTTAGTGGC
Organism: Alcanivoracaceae bacterium; assembly: GCA_029213045.1. Taxonomy (GTDB): domain Bacteria; phylum Pseudomonadota; class Gammaproteobacteria; order Pseudomonadales; family Alcanivoracaceae; genus JARGPN01. The sequence continues at coordinate 82,137 of JARGPN010000002.1, read as the reverse complement.
GGCATGTGATGCCGCAGGATTTCCGGCGCTGAGAAAAATTGTTCAAGAAATGTCCGCCGATGATGTGAAGTCGCCGGCAATATTGGCAGCAGATTTTTGTTTAAGACTAGACCCGCTAAGAAAACGTTCTGGTTTGGATTGTGGCGCGAACGCATTCGCTAAAATTGCCCAGCCCCTATGGGTGCCTGAAATCAATGCCCTGGCGATTGAATGTCTTTCTGTTGAGGGACTAGAGAATGCCAGCCTTGTCCGTGAGGACGTAACGCGCCTGATTGAAAGCGGCCAACGATTAGGCGCCATGGTTCGGCTATGCGGATTCTCGTCACTGGCTTTGCTACTGCGTTTTGTTGGGCAAATATTGTTAGAAGTTGAGCGCGGTAACTTGGCGCTGCCTGCGCAATTAGCTGAATTACTAATGAGCGCCTATTCCCTGTGTTTGGAAATAGAAGAAGGACAAGCAGAAGACGACGCCTTCGCTGAAATTTGCGGCAGAGTGCTGACCACACTTCAAGAAATGGCCCGCAACGCAAACTCTCACGAGCAGGCGCCCGATGATCGCGCCACACTCACCGACGAATTCGATATTCCTTATTCGCTGGTCGTAACGTTACACGAAGGTTGCTTAAGCAAGATGGTTGAATTTTGCCGTCGCAAAATTCCGCTACTCGATATCGAAGTCGATATGGATGGCCCCGAAGCACTCAGAGATAATTTTATTCAAGTTATTAGCGATCAGGCCGAGGTATTAAGTAACCGAACCGTATTTGCCTCAGATCGGCCCGGCGATTTAAGTGCCGAAACAACTCGTTTAAGTATTATTGCTGCATGCACCGGTGACGCCACTGCGCTGATAGCGAAACTTCAGGAATATCACTCCGAGCATTTTCATTTGTCTGTGCAGCCGGTGGAATATCGCGGCGTTGCATCTATCGAAAGCAAACGCTTTGAAAATATTCACGCGGAGCGGAGTGCCGCTTCCGACAATGCTCCGCAACAAGAGCAGTCATCCGCCACCGATACATTGCGTGTGTCGAGCGGTCGATTAGATCAGTTCGTCACGCGTATTGGTGAGTTGGCGTTGCTTAGAAATCAAATGGATTACCATTTGCGCGGTAACGAAACCGAAAATTTGTTGCTACGGTTTCAGGCGTTTAGTCGCAGGCTTTCAAGCAGAAAAGCGTTGGCCGTGGACGAACAGCAAGAGCTGTCCGACTGCGTTGATGAAATGATTCTACAGATGGAGCGCCTCGGCCAAACCGATAGCCAAATGCAGCAGTCATTGGGTTTGCTGCAGTCCGATGCCCTCGATTTAAGAGTCGTGCCCGTCGATACCATATTTCGACGTGTGCCTGTGTTGGTGCGGCGTCTCGCCCGCCAGTTAGGCAAAGATGTTAATTTGGTGATGGAAGGAAAAGACACGCGCATTGATAAAAGCATGGTGGATGTTTTATCCGAACCGCTAATGCATATGGTTAGAAATGCGCTCGACCATGGTCTTGAAACACCACAACAACGGATTGATGCCGGCAAGGAGACCAAGGGCAGTTTGGTGTTGCGCGCGCGGCAACAAGGCGGTTCATTACTGATCGAGTTAATTGATGATGGGCGCGGCCTAAATGATGAGCAGATTCGCCGGAAAGCGATCGAGCGTGGTGTTCTTCAGGAGGCCCAGGCGCTCACCATTTCAACAGAACAATTACACGCGCTTATTTTTGATGCTGGGTTTTCAACCGCCGGAAGTATTACCGAAACATCGGGCCGTGGTGTCGGCATGGATATCGTGCGTACACGCGTGGAGCAGCTCGGCGGTAAAATTACCCTGCAGTCCAATGCGGGAAGAGGTTGTCATATCGCGCTGCATTTGCCGTTATCGGCGGCGATTCAGGGAATCATTTTATTCAGCAGCGAATCCGAAGTGTATGGCATTGCCGAGCGCAGCATCAGCGAGGCCATAGAGGTGCCGCTAACATCTGTGCAGAGTATTCAGGGGCAGATGGCGATTATGCATCGTGACCATGCATTGCCAGTGTATACGTTACCCCATCTTTTCTCGCAGCCGGAGAGTGATTGGCTCGCGGGCATGCAATCTATTCCTGTTTTACTCGTCTCCGATGGACGACGGCAGATCGGTATTTTGGTAAGCCAAGTGAATGCAAGGCAGGAAATTTTCGTTCGTGATTGTCATCCTGACATTGCTAGTTTGCCCGGTGTGTCAGGTGCCTCGGTGTTAGGGAACGGTGATCCGGTGTTAATCCTCGAGGCAAGTGGACTCATTGATTTAGCCGCGCAGCAAGCACAAGGTCTCGCCGCGTTAATGGAAGTGTCATGAGTCAGTATTTGCGCCTCCATGTTGGCGATATAGTCTTCGCTGTGCATTACACCGAAGTGCTTGAAGTGGGGCAGTGGCAACATAAGAAGCGACAGGAAAAAATAATCTGGCGCGAGCAGACGGTGCCCCTCGTTATGCTGTCTGAATTATTGTCTTTGCCGGCGTCACGTTGCGACAGCTTTGTTGTGATGGGTGAGAATTCGGAAAACAAAAACGAAACGGTGATGGTCATCGTCGATCGTATCGAACCGTTAGTGACGATTCCTGAAAATGAATTTACGCCAGTACTCGCAGAAGACGCGTCGGTTGTTAGGCTGGCCAATGAAGCGTGGTACAACGGAGATGATGATCAAGTTCTTCTGAAGCTCGACGTCCATCGATTGATTGCCTCATTAGCCTCCTGCGTTTAGGCGCGCATAGTGCGCGCTCTCATCCGCCATTTCTAAAAAACGTCTAACAAAAAACCACCCGTTCTCGCCCCGGCGCGGGCCTTATCCTAATGTGTTTGCAGTCAAGCATGGGGGTGCGTATGGCAGTGTTTGTTGAAAGTGTGTCCGGCGCGGACATCGAGCCGTGGTTAGACGCGCTGGCGCGATTGCGCATTCAAGTGTTCAGAGAGTGGCCGTACCTATATGACGGCACAGAAGAATACGAACAACAGTATCTGCAAAAATATGTGAACTCAGAAAAAAGTGTGATGGTGCTGGCCATCGATGGCGATCAGGTGGTAGGCGCGTCGAGTGGGCTGCCTTTGCTGGATGCGGACAGCGAGTTCCGGCAGCCGTTCGTCGAGGCGGGAAGAGAGCAGTCATTTGTTTTTTATTTTGGTGAGTCGGTACTGAATCCGCGTTATCGCGGATTGGGCTTGGGGCACCGTTTTTTTGACGAGCGCGAGCGCTTTGCCCGTGAAAACCGTTATTCGTTCAGCACCTTTTGTGCGGTGGAGCGGCCTGCGGAGCACCCGATGCGCCCGTCGTCGGCGCGCGAGCTGACTTCGTTTTGGCTGGGCCGCGGATACGTTAAACTCCCCGGCGCTGTAGCGCAGTTCCGCTGGCTCGACGTGGGTGATACAAATGAGTCGGTGAAACCTATGCAGTTCTGGGGTAAAACACTCTAATCCTTTCAATCATTTTTCAACTAAGGGCGGGATGCCTTATGTCTCTGATCCGTTTGTTTCGGGTTTCTTCTTTATTTGGTGCGTTGTGGCTGTTGTCGCCGTTGGCGCAAGCGGACGCATTAGCGGATTTGATTAGCCAAGCTCAGGCTGATGTGCAGCAAGGGAAAGCGCAGCAGGCGTATGAATCGCTGGCGGCTGAAGAGCCTAATTATGCCGGCAATGCGGACTACGATTATTGGTTCGGCCTAACTGCGGTGCGCGCCGGCCAGCCTGCGCGGGCGAGCTTTGCGCTAGAGCGCGCAGTGCTAGAAAAGCCTAACCACGCGGGTGCGCGGCTAGAATTGGCGACGGCCTATGTTCAGCTTGGTCAGCGCGATGCCGCTGCCGACGAGCTAGAGAAGCTGGAAACGCTGAATCCGCCACCAGAAGCGCAACAGCGCATCGACGCAATTAACAAAGAGCTGAATCGCCAAGCCAGCAATGAGCGCCAACGCCGTAATGGCGGGTATGTGGGCGCGGAAGTCGGCAACGACGATAACGTTGGCACTTGGCCGGAAGGTTTGGAGTTTTTCCCTGGCGCTACCTTGAGTGCGGTGGACTCTACCTTTGTAAGCCTGAAAGGCGGCTATTGGCATCGCTTCGATCTAGCGCCAGATCAAAAGCTCACGCTGAGCGGCAATGCCATGTTTCGTCGTAACCAAGAAGATGAAGCCGAGCAGTTTGATCAAGACTACTTAGGTGGTCGCGCCGAGTGGGTCAAAGACGTTGATGGCCGCAATGAGTGGGCGGTTAGCGCCGATCTGTCCGGCCTGAACTTGGACGGCGAAAGCTACTACACGATGTACGGTGTGGGTACCGAGTACCGCCAGCAAGTCTCTGATTCGGCGAAATTTATTACCGGTTTGCAGGTGCGTCAGGTGGCCTTCGATCTGGACGTTTATGACTACATGGCGACGCGCCTGCTCGGGCGTATCACCAATAAGCCTAGCGCCCGCTGGGACCTCAGTTTCGACTTCACCGTTGATTACGAAGCGGCTGACAATGGTCGCGCGGGTGGCGACAGCGTGATTTATGGCATCAGCGGGTTGGCGTGGTACCAGCTTGCCGCGAAACACCGCTTCGGTAGCAGCTTGGGATACAGCAAGGTCGGCTACCGATCCGACTACGAAGTAGGTCAAGCGATCAACGGCGACTCTGGTTCACGCGATGATGACCGTGTAACCGTTTCACTCTTATATGACTGGTTCCCTGGCCAACGATGGCAGGTACGCGGTCAGGCGTTGTACCGCGATCAACAGTCGTCACTAGACGCGTTTACTTATGACCAAGCGGTAATTTCCGCTGGCTTAAATTACTACTTCTAAGAGGGAGCTTGGGTGATGCAAATGTTCAATCGAGTGGCGGTATCAAACGCTTTAGTGGCGGCTCTGATATTTATGGCGGCGCCCGCGCAAGCTGTGGTGGAAGCTGGGAAAATCATTTATTCCCGAGGCGTCGTCTCCATTGTTGATATTCAGGATAGCGCGCGCGGCGGGAAAAGCGGCGCAAAAATCTTTGAAGGCGATCGCGTAGTTACCGGGCGCGGAGGCATTGCGCAAATTCGGCTCAGCGACGGTGCACTTATCGCGTTGCGCGGTAGCAGCGAATATCAAATAGAAAAACAAACCTTCGGCAATGACGAGGGTGTGTACGAGCAAGCCGGAAAATTATTTACCGGTTGGATGCGCTCAATCACCGGCGCCATTGGCCAAAAATATCCCCAAAAAGTCACCCAAAGAACCAGTGTTGCCACCATCGGTATTCGCGGCACGGTTTATCAAGTAATTAGCATTCCTCCTGAAGGCTTGCCCGGGTTTGCGGGTGAGGCGCCCGGCACTTACGTGTTTCTGGAAGAGGGAAGCGTCGAGTTGAAGGGGAATGATGGCGCCCGATTGCTCAAGCCAGGTGAGGTGGTATTTGTACCAGAGAGCGGCGGTGCGCCGGTTCTAATGCCCGGCAAGAAGCCGTTGTTCCTGAATGCGGAAGAGGGAGTTGTTGAGTTTGTCGAGGCAGAGAACCTGGAATTTGGGCAAGATTTAAATCAAACCTTAACCAGTAACTTAGGCGGATCTCGCACGCCGGGGTTCGTTGGCTATTTCCAAGTTTATAGTTTTACAGGTCAATACGTGACGGCTCCTGGAAGTGTCGAAGTGGCCGGCTTTGGCGTGGGACGAATTCCTACGCGGCTAACGATTGATGATGGAGAAGTTTTTTACGAGGTTGTACCGAACGCCTCCGCGACACCAACGCAAATGGGCGCATATCTTTCTGATTCTGGCGCATTAATAAATTGGGGTGTTTGGGGCTCAAATAATTATAGTGTTTATGATAATGGAACGCTGTCAAACACTGTTCCGTTTTCAGAATGGCACTTCATGCTGGCCGACAACCTGTTGGCATCGCCTGAGGATCTTGATGCCTCACGTCTTTCTGGTACGGCTTCGTATAGTTATGTGGGTGGTACTACATTGACAGACCAGATAGGGACTAGTGGACTATCAGTTAATATTACTGGTGGAAAAATTGATGTTAATTTCAATACCCAGACGATGTTGTTTAATATTGATAGCACCGCTGGCGCATTAACTTATGATGCGGCTGCGGGCGGCGGCAACACTATCTCTGATTTTTATAATGGAGGGATCGCGCTTACCGCCAGCGGCTCTGGTTATGCTGGAGGAATAAGCGGTGCGTTCGCAGACCAAGGGGATGCTATAGTCAGCAAGATCTATCTGGATGATGGTAATGGTGCGGCAGAGGGAGTCGCTGCTTTTGCCAGATAAGCTTGGCCTATTGTCTTGAGTCAATCGAACTCGAGCGTTTTCAGCTAGAACTAACAAGGAGGCTCTTTGGCCTCCTTGTTAGTTCCGATTTATTTTTTATTCGGTTTACGTAACAGGATCACATTAGATGCGGGCGCAGTACATTCCCACCCGCGTCGGTTTGCCCAGTGCCGTAATGTGGACGGCGAATAAAAACACACATGCGTTGGGTCGCAGCGATAATACCAATGATCGAAATCAATCTCGTCGGTTAGCCAGCTGGTCATAATGGCGAGCCATCCGCCGGGTTTTAGAAGTTGATCGAATCGTTCGAATTCGGCTTTTGGTAAATGAAAGTGCTCAGCGACTTCCGTACAGGTGATAAAGTCGTAGGCTTCCTCCAACACGTCTTCATCGTCGGCATAAATCGGATCGTACACCTCCATTGAAAACCCTTGCTCGCCGAGCAATGCGGCTAAGCCGGGGCCCGGCCCGCAGCCGTAGTCTAATCCGTAACTTCCCGCTGTGATTTTTTCAACCAATGGGTTGGCCAAGCGTCTCAGAAACGCTCGGTAGTTTGGGTCATTGGGATCGTTCTCGTGTAAATCGTAATGGGCTTTCGCGGCGTCTTGGTCGGGCATGCTCGACGGTTCGAGAAAAACAAGCTGGCACTGATCGCAGCGGAAGTAATTGAGCGCGCCGATCTGTGAAAATAACGAGACGTCTTGATGTCCGCATAGCAAACAGTCCACGCTACTTTGCCTCCCCTCAGCTTTTCTTGGCGATATATTGCTTCGTACACTATTGCTACCGTGAACAGAGAGCAACTGCATAGTCGCGCCAAAAAAACGCTGAGACAAGGAAACAGGGAAGCGGGCGCGCATGGTTTAACGTTCCATGCGGGTGATAATCACCATAACGAGCGTGAGGCGATGAAAGCATGGTGGGCTAGAGACTGTGCTCACTGATCCTCCTGATCTATGCTCAATGCCGTGATATGGCCGCGACGGCGTCGTCCGTGTTGAGTGAAGCCTAGTAAAAATAGAATATGGCTGTGGCGTACAAAACCATAGTGTTTCGGCAGGTGCCGAGATAATTAGCCGCTCAGTGGCAGTTGTTGGCAGATGATTGGCTCGCATGACGACGGAGCAAAAACATTAATGTCTAAGAAGCGGATCGTGATTTTTTCGTTTGCGGTATTGCTGGCCGTGTATGGCGTGTATTTCTTTTCGCACACTGCATCGCAGCAGGGCGATTGGCGCGTGCAATATCAACGTATGCCTGTTGCGCATTTGCAGGGCGATACGCTGACAGTGAAATCGCTGCGCGATTTTCGTTATGCGGCCGATGGCGCTGTGACGGACGCGCTCTATATAGATAAAACATATTCGCTGTCTAAGTTACGCGGCGCTTGGTTTGGTCTTTCCCATTTCGGGTGCTGCGGGTTGGCGCATGCGTTTGTGAGTTTTGAGTTTGAAGAGAATCAGTATCTCGTTGTCTCTATCGAGGCGCGCGTGCGCAACGATCAGTCCGGCTATGATCCGGTGGTCGGCCTGTTCCGCGAATACACCAAGTTTGTCGTGCTAGCGACAGAGCAGGATGTGATTGGTGTGCGCTCCCATGTGCGTAAAGAGCCGGTTTTTTTATATCCGCTGAAAGGATCCATGTTGCAAGCAAGAGCATTGTTGCTGAGTTTTTTGCGCAGGTCTGAAAATTTAGAAAGGCGGGCAGAGTTTTATAATACGCTCACGGATAACTGCTTAACCGGTTTGCTGGCGGAATCAGGCCGTAACCCTGAGTTATATCATTGGCTGGATTACCGCATTTTATTGCCCGGCTATGCCGATGAATTGCTGTCAGAAAAAGACGTTCTTTGGCAGCAGGGCGCTATTGAAAGTATTCGCGCGCAATCACGGGTAGTGCCTGAGAATGTCGCATTGGAGGATCCGCAGTTTTCGGTAAAGATTCGAAACCTAGACACATACGGCGGCCCGCTGAATAGCGATGAGCAGGAATAGCCACGCAGACCAGTAAGCAATAAAAAAGCCACCAATCCGGATTGGATTGGTGGCTTTCGTTTATGGCGCACCCGACAGGATTCGAACCTGTGACCCCTGCCTTCGGAGGGCAGTACTCTATCCAGCTGAGCTACGGGTGCAAAACTCATTAAACTTTAAAAACGTAGGGCGCTAAATTGACCCTTTAGCAGTGCTTCGCACTGCCAGTACTCCCTTCCGCTTCGCGTCAGGCCCAGCCACTCGCTTGCATGCTCGTGTCGCTCCGTCGGGTGAAAGCGGTGCTTTCACAATTCCCGACTACGCCCAGCTGAGCTACGGGTGCAAAACTCATTAAACTTTATAAACGTAGGGCGCTAGATTGACCCTTTAGCAGTGCTTTGCGGTACGTAATATCTAAGCAGGTTGTTGCGTAGATATCTAATTCAGCAGCACTGCTCGGCGTTAAGGGGGCGAATGATAGCGGCAATGGTCGCGGACCGTCCACCGAAGGCTTGCACTTTGCGCGGTCGGTTTTATGATTTCGCAGCGACGTCTCTTACGGGTTTCCGGCGTTGCGCTTCAGAATGAGCCCGTTTTTGGAGAGTGCGCGCTCATGTCTATTTACTGGATTGTGTTGTTTGCCGCGGTATTTGTCGAAATTGCGTGGGCGTTAAGCATGAAGTGGGTGCAGATGGCGCCGGGTTGGCTGTCTATCGGCACGGCGGCCGCGCTAACGGCATTGAACATGACGATGCTGTCGTATGCCATGCGCGGCATTCCTGTAGGCACTGCATACGCGGTGTGGACGGGATTGGGCGCTGCAGGGGTCACCTTGTTCGGCGTGCTGTGGTTCCACGATCCGGCGACGTGGACGCGCGTTGTGTTTGTGGGGTTGATTATCGCGGGTGTGATTGGCCTGAAGTACACCAGCGCTTAAGCAGTGGCCGAACGCAAAACACGTGTATCAATTGCGCGGAGCACCTAATTTTCACCCCTAAACAGGGGGAGTGTTCAAACAATTTCATAATTGTTGTGCGTGGTGTTACCTTCTATTTCATGCGTTTTACACAGTTTTTCAATCCTAGCCGAGCAACCCTTTTATGCTCTGCCTGATCAAGGAGATGGACCTTGCGTATTGCCTATTTGGAAGATGATGCCGCCCAAGCTGAATTGGTGCGACATTGGCTAGTCGAAGCAGGGCATTCTTGCACACACTACGACAGTGGCCGCGAATTTATGACGCTGCTACGCCGGGAAACGTTTGATCTGCTGGTCCTCGATTGGGAGGTGCCAGACATGACTGGGTTTGCCGTGCTTGAGGAGTTACGTGCCTCGGGCAATAAAGTCCCTGTGCTGTTTGCCACACAACGCGACGATGAAACTTCCATAGTCGGTGCGCTCTCTCACGGGGCAGACGATTATATGGTTAAGCCGGTTAGGCAGGCTGAATTGCTGGCGCGCATTAATGCATTGGGACGCCGCTCAGGCGTATCGTCGGAGGGCGATGACCCTCAGTTCACGCTCGGTGCATGGCATGTAAATCGCGAGAAGCGTCAAATCTTGGTGGAAGGTGAGCCCGCACGGTTAACTGACAAAGATTTTGACCTCGCCTGCTATCTGTTTCAAAACGTCGGGAAGCTGCTATCCCGCGCGCACCTGTTGGAAAAGGTGTGGGGCATTATGACGCCCATCGAATCCCGCACGGTTGATGTGCACATCAGCCGTATTCGTCGCAGTCTGCAAATTCGCCCTGAAAGGGGTTATCGTATTAAAACTGTGTATCAGCACGGTTATCGACTCGAAGAGGCCGGCGAACAGGGAGAGTGAGCATGCGCAGAATTTGGCTGGCGCTGTGGTGTTGCATCATGGCAGGACAATTGCTGGCCGAGGACGTGCAGTACACCTTCCGTCCTGGCGATTCCTTGTGGCGAGTGTGTGAAAACTTCGCCCGCGACCCCAATTTTTGTTGGCGAGAACTCGCTAACCACAACGGCATTTCCTCACCCCGCGCGATTCCGCCCGGGGCCGTGCTGAACATTCCCGCAGATTGGCTGAAGCAACAGCCGGCGCCGGCAAAATTGATGTCACTGTCCGGCGACGTAACCCTGTACCGAAAAAGCGGTGAAACCGAGACGGACTTGTCTGTCGGTTCAGTGATCGATACCGGCGATGCGTTGGAAACCGGCAGCGTAAGCAGCGCACGGGTGATCTTTGCAGACCAATCTGAACTGTTAATTAAACCGCAATCGTTAGTCATTTTTGATCGCTACAGTCGCTTCGAAGACACCGGCATGGTGGATACCAGTTTGCGTCTAGAGCGCGGCGAGTTGCGCACCTATGTGCGCCCTCGGGGTACCGGCAACAGCCGATTTATTATCGTGACGCCCAGTGCGGCAGCCGCCGTGCGCGGTACCCGCTTTGACGTGGAAGTTGATCAGGAAGAGGTGACGCACAACATCGTGCATGAAGGCACGGTGGCGCTGTCTGCGCAGGGCAAAGAGCAATTAGTGGATGCTGGGTTTGCCAGCTCTGCCGCACCCGGTGAAGCGCCCACCGCGCCAACAAAAGTGTTGCCGCCGGTTTCCTTGGCGTCCCATGTAGATGACCATACCGTTGACATAAGCTGGAGCGCATTGCCGGACGCGAAGCGTTATTGGTTGGAACTGTTTAGCTCGCCGGATAAACGTTTGTTGCGCAGCGAATCAATAGAGGGCGATCAGTGGCAGGCGCAACTTAGCGAAGGCGAGTATCAAGTTATTGTGCGGGCTATCGACGCTGGAGGTATTCGTGGGGGTGAAGCTATTGCCACGGTTGCCATCGCTGAACCCGTTCAGCCGGACACCTCGCCAGAGGCGCTGCAGGAAGATCAGCAGAAGTTTTGGCCAAGCTTTGGCGTCTTTCTTCTTGGCGCTGCCATTATATTGTCGCTTTAGGAGCGCGTATGTCGTTGCGAACGCGCCATCAGCGTCGATTTTATCTTGAGCATTTACTTGTTACGTTGGTGATCGCGCTGTTAAGCGTGTTGTTGGTGTTCGCTTTTAGTCCCACCTTTCTCGATCGTTATTTATATGATCGCATGCTCAGTGCGCTGCCCGATGAACAAGAAACCGAATTAATCATCGTTGGTATTGATGAATTTAGTTTACGTGAAATGGGTCGCTGGCCTTGGGATCGCGCGCGTTTAGCGGAGCTAATTGAGCGCCTTACTGAATATAAATCAGGGCCGGTGTTGTTTGATTTATTACTCACTGAGCCTGATTTACGCCAGCCGGATTCTGATCGTCGATTAGCCGATGCCATGGAGCAGCATGGCAATGTGTACCTGCCTGTGCACATTGAACAGCAAACCGCGGGCGGACAATTAATAGAGTTACTTCCTCATAATCGTTTTGCCAGCAAAGCGCGCGCGTTAGGCCACGTTGATTTAGAAATGGACAGCGACGGCGTAGTGCGTTCGGTGTTTTTACGTTCAGGCATTGGCCAAGCGTGGTGGCCGCATATTGCGCTGGCGATGCTCGACGATATTTCTCCTGACGTTGCTGCGCAGTATCCCGTGACGAAAGCCTCGCGACGTGGCGTGCTCGCCAATGTACGTGAGTATCAGCGCTTTATGTCGTTTGCCGGAGACTCCGGAACCTATCCGCAAGTGTCAGCGGTTGACGTCATTAAAGGGCGCGTGCCGCCGCAATTATTGCAGGGCCGCATTGTGCTCGTGGGCGCGACGGCCGCTGGGCTAGGCGATCAAATGGCCACGCCGTTGTCGGTGCAAGGCCAACTGATGTCCGGCGTTGAACTCAATGCAAATATTTTTGACGGCTTGCGCCATCAACAACTAATTGAGCGCATGAGCACGCGTTGGATTTTAGTGCTTACGTTAGTCATCGGTATGTTGTCGCCGTTGGTCTTGCCATTGATCCCGCCTCGCTGGGGCATGCCAATGATTGCCGCGATGCTGGCCATGATCGTGCTGTTAGGGCAGGCGTTGTTGCGCTACGGACAAGTGTGGATGCCCATCGGCGCGCCCCTGCTTGTGACATTAATCGCGTACCCCTTGTGGACGTGGCGGCGATTGGAATACACGTTAGATTATTTAAAAGCGGCGCTATCGCGGCTGTCGCAATATTCGGCCTTAAACCGAAGGCTGGGCGAAGCATCGTCGGTGGCGCCGTTGTTAAGAATGTTAGACCGTGCCTTGCCAATTACTGCATGGCGTTTGGAAATGCGTGGCAGCCGCGAAGTGCAAACCGGCGGTGAAGACGTTAACGAACGCACCTGGCAAACGGCTCGCGCAGATCACTTTAGTTTTCAGCGTGGCGCTCAGCGTTATGAGCTCAGCGTGTTGTGGCGTAGCGAGGAAGTTGATTTGCGCTTGCGCGAATGGCTTGTTGCCATGACGGGGCGGGTGAATTTATTAAGCGCGCCGAGCGGCGCGGCGTATGAAGTAGTAGAAAATTATATAGAGCGTGTTAGCGAAGAAGAATTACGCCAGCAAGCCCTAACACAGTTTTTCAGCGCCAGTTTTGAGCAGCTCCGCGAAGGCGTGGTGTTATGCGATGCGTGTGGCAGTTTATTGTTTGCAAACGGTCGGGCAATGGAATGGTTGAAAATTGATGCAAGCCAGATCGAAGGACTGCACCTGCTCGACTTAACGCGCAGTTTGACATGGCAGGCGGAGCTGGGCGACTGGCCAACCATGGTAAGCCAAGCATTGTTAAGTAATCAGCTTTCGTTGGAATGCCAAAGCGAAAGTGGTGCAGAGCTTCTATTGGAGTTCTCGTCGTCGCAAGCGGGCAGTCGTCCCGGACGAATTTTAATTATTACGATTAAAGACATTACCGCGATCAAAAGTGCATTGCGCACGCGTACGGAATTGTTGGACTTTTTATCCCATGATTTACGCTCGCCGATGATCTCTGTGTTGGCGCTGGCGGAAAAAATGCGGCACAGCGAATCAGGGGCCGGCATTCAGGAATTTCTCGATAGCATTGAATTGCATGCTCGAAAAAACTTGAGCATTTCTGAACAGTTCTTGCAGCTCGCCCGCGTTGAGGCGCTGGGCCGTGTGGAAATGGCTGAGCTAGATATGTTGCCGGTGGTGGAGAGCGCCATTGAGCAGGTGCAAGCGCAGGCCTCTGACCGGCACCTGAGGGTTCGCTTTCATTACGATGCCCGTGACGATGTTTGGGTGCGCGGCAATCATGAATTACTAGAGCGTTTGGTGGTGAATCTTCTTACCAACGCGGTGAAATATAGCCACGAGGGCAATAGCATTGATGTCACGCTGTCTGCGGCCGATGGACGTGTTTGCTGCGAAGTGCGTGACCGAGGCATTGGCATAGCGCCTGAATTTGTTGCCCATGTGTTTGATCGCTATTCACGCGCTCAGGGCGGTGATGTGGGCAAAATACGCGGGGCAGGTTTGGGGCTACGCTTTGTCAAAGTGGTTAGCGAACGTCATAGCGGCGATATCAGCGTCACGAGCCAGCCCGGTGAAGGCAGTCGTTTTGTGCTGTCATTGCCGCAAATGCAGATGGATGAGTCCTGATTCTCTGCACAAACGGCTCGATTGACCCAAGCATTCGCCAGAAGCTGGCTATCCAGACGTGTATTCCCCGCCGGTCATGGTTATAATGCGCGCCGTTCACGCTCAAGCGGCCGCATGGCCGGTAGTATTGCTATTAACAGGCCCTTAGAGGTGTAAATCGTGAAAAAGCTTTCCCTAATGATGCTTGTCGCATCCTGTGTTTTTGCATCTGGTAGCCTTGTTGCTGGTCAGAGCACCAAAGAAATTTCCCCGTATCCACTCGGCGAGCGCTCAATTTTGAGCGAGCGCGCCATTACTGACCGTGTTAAGCCGGTTGGTTCTGTGTGTGTTGACGGTGAAGAGTGCGGCACGGCGTCGGAAGAAGTCGCCACTGGCCCACGCAGCGGTGATGAAGTGTATGGCGCGGCCTGCGCTATGTGCCACGGTTCGGGCATGCTTAACGCCCCTAGATTGGGTGTAGCGTCTGACTGGGCGCCACGCGTTAAGAAAGGTGAAGCGACGTTAGTGAAGCATGCGCTGGAAGGCTTCAATGCCATGCCTGCGAAAGGCGGTTGCGGTAACTGCTCGGATGACGAAATTACTGCAGCGGTTGAGCATATGATTGAAAGTGTGAAGTAACGCTTCACACATTTCGTTGGCTGAACTTAGCCATAAAAAAACGCCTCTTCGGAGGCGTTTTTTTATGGCCGAAGAGAGTGCGTAGATTAGCCGCCTAGCATGGCCTTTAACGCTGCCAATGTATCTTGGGCAACTTGCTCATTTTTGGTTTCGTCCACCACCACGCCTTCACCGATAAACTCGATATCCTCTTGTGGAATTTCCTCCAAGAAGCGGCTTGGTGACGTATCTATTTTTTCACCGTACTGCTTGCGCGTCATGGCTTGGGTCATGGCCAAGGTTTGTCGCGCTCGGGTAATGCCCACGTACATTAGGCGACGTTCTTCAACAATATTATCTTCTTCGATACTGGTGCGATGCGGCAGAAAATTTTCTTCAACGCCCATCAAATATACATGCGGAAACTCCAAACCCTTAGAGGCATGAAGCGTTAGCAATTGCACTCGGTCTGAATTGTCCTCTTCATTTTGTTGCTCGAGCATATCAATGAGCACAAGTTTCGCGATGACAGACTCTAGATCGTTGTCTTCATCTTTTTCGAGCATGGTTTGAATGCTCTTGACCAGTTGCCACACATTCTCAACGCGCTTTTCGCCAATACGGGGGCTGCTTGCCTGCGCGGTGACCCAGCCTTCGTAGTCCATGTCGGAAATTAATTCTTTTACGGCGGCCAGGCTATTTTCGCTAAAACAAAACTGTCGTTTGGCGTCCATCCAGCTTTTGAATTCTTCCAGGCGTTGGGCTGGTTTTGGTCCAAGAATTTCTTGCAAGGCAAAATCGTCTGCCACGTGATACAGGCCTTGGCCGCGACGTGTTGCCCAGTTGGCGAGTTTTTCTAACGTGGCTGGGCCGATCTCGCGACGCGGGGTATTAATGATGCGCAAGAACGCGTTGTCGTCGTCAGGGTTTACGAGCAAACGCAGATAGCACATTAAATCTTTAATTTCTGCGCGCGCAAAAAAACTTTGTCCGCCGGATACTTTGTAAGGAATTTGCAGGGTTTTAAGCTGCATTTCTAATGGTCGTGACTGAAAGTTGCCGCGATACAGCACGGCAAAGTCGCTCCACTTTAACCCTTGGGTGAGGCGGCGATGCATAATGTCGCCGGCAATCCATTCCACTTCGCCGGTGTCATCGCGCAGTGTGGCAAAACGAATCGGGTCGCCGTAGCCGTAATCTGACCAAAGCGTTTTTTCGAAAACGTGCGGGTTATTCGCGATAACCGCGTTCGCCGCTTTTAGAATGCGTCCGGTAGAGCGGTAATTTTGTTCGAGCTTAACCACTTTTAAATCGGGAAAGTCTTCTTGCAGTTGGGCAAGGTTTTCTGGCCGCGCGCCACGCCATGCGTAGATGGACTGATCATCATCCCCTACCACTGTAAATTTGCCCGCCGGTTCTACCAGCATCTTTACCAATTCATACTGAGACGTATTGGTATCTTGATATTCATCCACCAATAAATAGCGAATGCGGTTACGCCACTTTTCTAAAATGCGAGGCTGTTGTTTAAACAGTTCAACGGGCAGCTGAATCAGATCATCAAAATCCACCGCATTACAGGCGCGCAGCATGCGGTTGTATTCGTTGAATACGATGGCGGCGCGCAAGTCGTCGTCGGACTCCGCTAACGACGTGGCGTGCTCAGGACTAACCTGATCATTTTTCCATTGTGAGATACGGTTTTGAATATAATCGACCGCTTGAATGTCGCGCTCTGACTCGCCGCGATGCAGTAGGTCTTTTAATAATTCTTTGCTATCAGATTGATCAAGAATGGAGAAGCCGCGGCGTAATCCGGCGGCGACCATTTCTTGTTTAAGAATACGCAAGCCAAGATTGTGGAACGTCGAAACAATTAAGCCGCGCATTTCTGCCCGTGATACGAGTGAGCCCACTCGCTCTTTCATTTCCCGCGCGGCTTTATTGGTAAAAGTAACCGCTGCGATATGTCGCGCGTTCATGCCACGCTCTTGAATTAACCAGGCGATTTTTTTTGTGATCACGCTGGTTTTGCCCGAGCCCGCCCCTGCCAGCACCAGCAAAGGGCCGTCGGCATAACGTGTGGCTTCTAATTGGCGGGGATTAAGATCGGTCACTGCGTGGCCTCAACGAATAGGGCGGCCATCATACCAGTCGTGGGCAACGTCTCCAGCACCGTTTGGTGTGTCTGCACAGAGAATGATCAGGCTGGCCTGAGGTGACCTAAAAACGCGAAAAAATTTGCGATTTTCAGGCTCAGAACAATCTTTGCGGTGCTCTGCATCTCCGGTAGCCTTTGTCCCAATGCGTTCAGTGACTTAGGGAGCAGTAATGACCGAGATCTTTCGACTCGACGGCAAGACGGTGTTGGTGACGGGCGCATCAAGCGGCTTCGGCGCGCATTTCGCCCAGACCTTGGCGCAGGCAGGGGCAGACCTCGTGCTGGCGGCTAGGCGCGTGGATAAATTGGCAGAAACGGCGCGCGCTGTTCAGGCCTTAGGCCGCTCCGCAACGGTGATCAGCATGGATGTCTCTGAGGTGGCCAGCGTAGAACAGGCGTTTGCGCAAATGCCGCCGATTGATGTGGTGATTAACAATGCCGGCATTAATCGCGAGGGTTCCATGGATGCCCTGTCGGAAGACGATTGGGACGCGGTGATCGACACCAATTTGAAAGGCGTTTGGGCAGTATCTAAGTTCGCCGTGCAACGTTGGCGTCAGGAGAAACGCCCCGGAAATATTATTAATATTGCCTCGGTGTTAGGGCTGCGCATCGGCGCGCAATTACCGCCGTATGTTGCATCAAAGGCGGCGGTGGTGCAGCTCACCAAATCGATTGCTTTGGATTACGCGCGTGACAATATTCGTTGCAATGCGATTTGCCCTGGCTATTTTATGACGGATATCAACCGCGAGTTTATGCAGTCGCCGCTCGGCGAAAAATTAATTAAGCGCATCCCGTTTCGTCGGTTGGGGAATTTGCCTGATCTCGACGGCCCGCTCCTATTGTTAGCGTCCGATGCATCTCGCTATATGAGCGGCGCTGCAATTCCAGTGGATGGGGCGCATCTTTGCTCAGGGCTATAATTTCCCCACAAGAATTTTTACCATTACGCCAACAATGGGCTGCTCACCGGAATTGAAATCATCACGCGCCAGAGACCGTTATTGCCGGCAATATTCGCGGTGCCGCCGAGCTGTTTCGTGCGATGCCGAATAATGTCTATGCCATTGCCATTTTTTTCCGTTGAGTCGTCAGTGCTGTCATAACCGTCGTTATCAACACTGAAAGAAAGTTCCTCGGCCTTCATCTCAATGGCTACAGCAATGCGGCTCGGTTGTGCATGACGTAGACCATTACTAATGGCCTCGCGCAATACGCGGGTGAGGTGGCTAAATTGCTCAGGCGACAGCTCCGAATTTTCTTCGATGTTGAGCATGTCCCACTGAAGTTGCACGTTACTGGCGGTGCAGCGTTTTTGCGCCTCTTGCTTCCATATGTCACAGGCGGCGAGCAGGGAAACAGGGCCGGACTCCATGCTGCGTAAAAGATCGCGTAAATCACTGAGCGCATCGCGGACTAGGCCACGTTGTTCGTCGTCGCTACTGCGATGCAGCATGGTGAGTAGTTTAGCGCCGAGGTCGTCGTGAATATCGCGACGAATGCGATCTCGCTCGCTGTGAACGCCGTCCTCACGAGCTTCTAGTCCGTCACGGACTACAGCAAACAATGCCCACAATGTTTCTACATCGCGACGATCATCTTCAACAAACAATCGACGCCCATGGTTGGCGTGTTGCAAACGCAGCGTGCCGTCATTCGTGATGGAAGGCACTTCTAGTGTGCTGCCATTGTTGCTAATACGAATGTTGTCGGTATGTGCGTAGCGTTCCGTGTCTAGCTGTAAAGGGCTTAATAATTCCGTCAGTGCGTTACGCCATGCTTCTTCAAGTTGCAGCGGCGAGGTGACGGATAATAAATGAGGGACCACGGAAGGAAGCCAGCTTTCCAATTTTTTGCCGCGCCGGTTTAGATACTGACGCCAGCACCATTGGCGCACGGGAAAATAAAGCCAGCCGACGATGGCTGTGGCGAACGCGAGAATAGACGTGTTCGAGAGCGTCAGTAGGCTGGCCAATAAGATGTCGACCACGACCACAGCGAAGCCACCAAGAAACCATGCCCAGATGGAAAACCACCAGCGCTCTAATTGAAATAATTTATACCGCACAACGCCAAGCGCCATGCCCGCGTACAAAAGTAGGAAAGTAGTAAAAAGCAGGCCTTGGGATGCGGGGGGCTGAATATGCAAAATGGCTGGAATTAAGATGCCGCCCGTAAAGAAAAAAGTGCCCGCCGAAAATGACAACAGCATCCAGCGTACCGCGCCGCGTTCGAGGGCGTTATGTCGAGCTTTCCACCACTGAACGCCGGCGCCTAGAAGCTCAAGCAAAAATAAACTAAATGTCCAAATGTAGTGTCCCATGGCAGGGCCATCGACGAGCTGGAAGGCGTCAATAATGACGCTGGTAATAAGCGCCCCGTAGGCAAGAACATCTATCCATTTTCCGGCGACGCGATTGGGGTAGCGCCATAACAGCGAGGCGAGCGCTGCCGCAAACAGTACGGCGCCGAAATGATTCAATATGGATAGGGCGTGAAACAGTTGTCCGTCGAAAAAGAAATCGCGCGTACTGTAGAGCGCGGCGGCGCTGACAGAGATTAGATAGCCAAGCCCGGATAATGCGAAGGCGCGAACCGCCGAGTCGTTGGGGCGAGGCGCGAGTACAAGTAGGCAAATAAGAAAGCCAAAAAAACCGCAGCCAACTTGCAACCAGAACATGCTGGGTAATTCTGAAAAATGTCGTTGCCGAGACGCTAACGGTATTTCTGTGTCATCGCTCAGCACCATGGTCAGCGTGCCGTCCTGAAGCGCGTTGTTCAGAGTTTCATGGCGACTTAAGAGCTCATTGAAGTCGTCGTAGGTTTCGACAACATCGGGTTCTTCTAGGTTGAGCACGATGTCGCCGGCGATAATGTTTCCGTCCGCGTTAAAGTGCCTGACCGTTTGTGTCGACCCTGCGCCTTCGCGGGCGAGGAGTTGAGATTCTACGCCGTTGGAAAAATGCCAGTCGGTGGCCGGTAGGGACAATGCGGTTGCGATGACCGTGACGGTAAAGATCAGCAATAACGCTAATCCAAGAAAAAGACGTGACTGCACTGACATAGTTGATCAATCCTTTAGGTGCCGCTTTGTATTCACCCCGCGAACGCGGGGGTTGTGAAGCGTAAACGCCATGAGATGATAGCAGCACGATTGCAGGGATTGGCAGAGTCAATGACAAGCACAGTGTTAATAATTGAAGACGTTGAGGATGTGCGCACCTGGCTCGCCGGGCTGGCGCAGCAAGAGCTGGCGGCCGACACCGTGTATCAGGCAGGGTCGGTGGGTGAAGGGTTGCGGCTGATCAACGAGCACAGAGTGTCATTAGCGCTGATTGATCTTGGCCTGCCTGATGGCTCTGGTACTGAGATTATTCGCGCGCTTAAGCAGCAGCAGCCGGACTGCTATTGCGTGGTGACTACGATCTTCGATGACTCAGAAAACCTCTTTAATGCACTCCACGCAGGCGCGGATGGCTATGTGCTGAAAGATGAGCCAGAGCATGAGCTGATCAATAACTTGCGAGGCATTCTTGATGGGCGGCCACCTTTGTCGGCCGCTATAGCGAAGAAAATCCTCAATCAGTTTCGTCCCGTTGAGCCGGTAGCATCGCCGTTGACTACCCGAGAGGAAGAGTTGCTTACTTTGATTACGCGCGGGTTCAGTGTGCCGAATGCGTCGAAAAAGATGGGTATATCGGCGCATACAGGCGCTGGTTATCTAAAGCAGGTCTATAGAAAACTTCAGGTAAGCAGTCGCGCCGAAGCGACGATCAAGGCAGTAAAACTAGGAATCGTCAACATTGAGGAGTGACAGCTGGGGAGGCCCCAGCTGTCTTTGCTATATCTATACAACCACGTGATTACTTGCCGATATACAGCGCGCTAGCACGAGCGGCGATATCGTTGTAACCCTTAGCCAAGCGCAGCGCTTCGGCTTTCAGCACGGCTTCATCTGACTCAATTACCATCTCTGAAGAACTTGCTTTAATGCCTGCGCCACCCACTGCACGGAACATGGCGCCTAGCGCATTTGCTGCCGAAGGTGAGGTGTCTTTGGCCTGTTTAACTTCACCGCCTGCAACGCCATTATTGCGATACATGCCTTTGCCCGTCAGTGACATACCGCTGCCAGCAAACTTAGGATTCAAATAGATGACCGAGACATTTTCCAGCATAACCAGTGGGCCGGAATCAACGGATGCACTGGCGCGATTACCAAAGATGCTGGTGTCTTCATCGGCGTCAAAGTACATGGTGTTGATGGTGTAAGTAGGAATAAACAGGCTGGCCTTAAATTCCTTCGCGACTTTTTTCATTGCCCACGCTGGCCCGGTAATGCCGTATTTCAGCATCTTCTGGCCTTCGGGAACGGCAATGTAGTAACCACTGCCTGAGCTATCTGCCGTGCCGATGCCAAACACTTTACCGTCGGCCTTTTCTACGTCTAAGCCTTGGCCCAGCTCGCTGTCTTTTTCCCATTTCAATTTTTGATAGGACTTGCTGTCGCGAATATCCGCTTCTGTCAGCACCTTCCAGCCCGCTGCACGCATTTTCTCGACCAAGTCTTTTTGCAATGAGGTGGCAAGTTCTTGTGCGACTTTCGGATCCACGGCCACTGTCAGGGTGGATCGCGCTTTAGCAGTTTGCGTTGCTGCATTGCCACGTGTTTGTGACATGGCGCCTTGTGTTCCCCAGTTCTGCAGTCGTACCACTACCGTTGGAATAATGATGGTGTCCGACTTTTTTAGGTACTTCAGCTTGCCGAATTCAAATTCTTTTTTTGGCTGGGTAAATACGTCATTGCCGCTGATTTTGTCTTCCGGTCCGCACCAAGCAACCGAGCTGGCTGCCAACAATGTCGCCCCGATAATGGCCTTCCATTTCATCCGTAATCTCCGTAAATGTAATTTGGATTTCCCCTCTACGATAATGGCGCGATGCGACAGTAAGAGCAGCCCCCTGTTTAGGGGGGGTGCTGTCCGTATTCTGTATATCCTGTAGTCCCCCAGCATGGCATTTTGAATGTCGCCGCATATGGGGAGATGTCCGTTTAGAGCCGTTCCATGCCTGCACTTGGGCGTCTGTATCTAGGAGAATTGCCCGATTTGGATGCGGTGCTATTGCTGATAGCATCCATGGTTGCGCGCTATGAGAACCCCGCTGAGAGGGTGGTATGTGCCGCAAGTCGCGGCTCAATGCTGCGAACGACGAATAATAAGAACGAGCATTGCCTTGGGGGCAAAATGAAAACGTTGAAATTGATTGGTGCGGCGCATGTCCTATGTGGCGCTCTGGGTAGCCTTGTTTTACTGATGCCGCTGTCTGCATTGGCCTTAGATGGCGACGATACGATGCCTTGGCCGGATGCAGCGACAACAGACGAGGGCGAGAAAGATGACGCCCCGCTGGCAGACTTAGGCGAGACAACTGTACCGGCCCGCAAGGACGGCGAAAAAAATCAGCCGTGGACATTGCCAGAACCCGCTGAGAGAAAAAGACCGCGCCGCGTTGGCGCAGCGGATTACGCTCGCATTGGCATGCGCACTTATTCCAATAAAGATGCCGACGGGTATACGCTCGATCAGGATCCTGCGTTTACGCTAGGCGCCTCGTATCACTTCAATGAATATTTCTCCGGGCAAGTCAGCCTGCTTCAGGGCAAAGGGAGTATTTCCTACGACACACAGCGCACGGTGAATCTTGGCGCTTTGCAATACACGCTAAGTGACGTAAGTGGGGCGTTGGATCGAGAAAATTACTCAGTGGGCTTAACGTGGGAAGTGTTTGGTAAGGCCGAGTCGACGCCGTTCCTGCGTGTATCTCGTCAGTTAGAGAATACCGAACGCAGCTTTGTGCAACGTGATGCGCTATACAGCTTTTTTTCATCGACGCCGCTTAGCGTTCAAACAACAAAATTAAACACCGACGACTTGCGTCGCTATATTACGTCTTGGTTCGCGGGTTATGAGCATGCTGCGAATAGCTTCTTTTCTGTCTCGGGCGGTTTTTACCACAATATAAGTCATGGTATGAATGATAGAGGCATGGAAGCTGAAGTGAATATGTGGGCTTCCAAAAACATCGCCCTAGGGCTGGGCGCAGGGCGCGGCTACGATTCGGAAATCACCTCATTCTTTGGAAACCTCTACGTTACTTTTTAGTGTTTAACGTATTAACTGGAAAGCCTCTCGCACATATTCGCTGTTAGTGCGGGCGGCTTTCTAGTTCTGATTAATTTCTAATTTCAATCCATTCCAAGTAAACTTCGCATCTCTTTGGCGCATACAGATAGTCATTTGGTGTGCTCCGATTTCATTTTGACATCATGCTTGCGCGTACATTTTGTGCACATATAGGGGCCGCGCGTTATTGCGCGAGCCGACAGTTGCATTCGTTCAATGTCGGCACAGTTTATTTCCTGGGGGAAATATGAATCGTTATTGGATGACGCGACACGCGGTGGTCGTTGCCTGCGCGCTAGGTTTTTGGGGTTTTACCTTTTCAAGCTCGGCCGCCGCATTAGAAGCCATATCCGATGATTCAGATGTGCCGCTGGATTTTTCAAGCGATGAAAGCCGTCAAGAAACCGATAATCTCGAAGGTTCTACTGAAAGCCAATCTCCGACATCGCGTCCACGAGGAGAAACACTTAGGAAGCGCTTAGGTCCGACTACGCGCCTTAAGGCGTCAATTTCACAAGCTTCCAGTGATCACGGAGATGGCTATAAGGCGGATTTCGATATTTCTAGCGGGATCGGTTTTACGTTGCGGTTGAACGACTACTTTTCATGGGGCGTCGGGGCAGGCAGAGGAAGCTACAAGATTAATTTCGACACCCTGCGGCTACCAGGGCCGTTTTTAAGTAACGAGTATGCGCTGGTGGAGTCGAAACGTTTAGTTGATCAGAAATCGCTTGGGACGTCTCTCACCTGGAGCGTTCTTGGCGGGGCTTACTCAACGCCTTATATTTCTGTGGGGCGCACTCGCATTGATTATGAGTCCGAATTGTCTGGCAACTATACGATCTATAGCTATTTTTCGCCGACGCCGATTGAGACGTCTTCATTGCCTACCTTTAATGATGAGGATCGCCGTTACTCAACTGGGTGGTCAATAGGGTATGAGCATGCGCTGAATGAGTACTTTTCTGTTTCTGGTGGCTTTGGTCACTCACTTAGTGGCGGAAAAACAATCGGGCGTACGTTTGGTGCCGACGTAGATGTCTGGTTGACGCCGCATGTTGCACTAAGTGTCGGTGCATCCAAGAGCCACGAAACTGGTAGGCATTCATTCAGTACATATTTGGCTTGGCTGCTTTAGCGCGCTAATTCTGAATGCGAAAACCGAGCGCTTCTTGTAAATGAGTTTGCGTAACGGCGTCATTACCTTCCATATCCGCGAGTGTGCGCGCTACTCGTGCAATACGGTGCAGGGCGCGTGCTGAAATAGAAAGTCTATCCATGGCGTTGGCGAGCCATTCGCGATGCGGATGAATAATCATTTTTAATTCATCCGATTCTAATAAATGATTTAATTTTCCCTGCCGATAAAGCTGCCGCTTTCGGGTTGCTTGCACTCTCTTGCTGACGGTTTCGGTTGATTCGCCGTCCGCAGAATCTAACAGTTCGTCAGCGCGGACAGCGTGTACTTCGAGTTGTAAGTCAATGCGGTCCAAAAACGGCCCGGAAATCTTTCCCTGATAACGCTTGGCTTTTTCGCAGTGATAGCCGCAGCTTTTTTTCGGGTCGCCGAGATAGCCACACGGGCATGGGTTCATTGCCGTGACTAATTGAAAGCGCGCGGGAAAAACCGCCTGCTGCGTGGCGCGAGAAATATTCACTTCTCCGGTTTCCAACGGCTCTCTCAAAACCTCCAACACTTTTCGATCAAATTCAGGCAACTCATCTAAAAATAAAACGCCGTGATGCGCTAATGAAATTTCGCCGGGTTTTGGTCTGCTGCCGCCGCCCACAAGTGCGACTGCGGAGGCGGTGTGATGAGGTGCGCGGAACGGGCGCGCGTAGAATTCATCGGGGCGTCTGCTGCGGTGCAATGAATGCACGGCGGCAACTTCTAGCGCGTCGGTTTCGTCTAACGGCGGCAGCAATCCTGGAAGCCGACTGGCGAGCATACTTTTACCGCTGCCCGGCGGGCCGCTCATTAATAATGAATGGCCACCGCTGGCGGCAATTTCTAATGCGCGACGTGCTTGAAATTGTCCGCGTACCTGTGACAAACATGCGGTGTGCGTCGGGCGTTGCGAAATAGTGAGCGGCTCGATGGTGCTTAACGGTTCGAGGTTGCGCCAATGTGCGCACACTTCGAGTAACGATTTGGCCGCGCGCACTTCCGTGTATTTACACAACGATGCTTCTTGCGCGTTGTCGTACGGAACAATTAAACAGCGACTTTCTTTCCCGCTAGCCAGTGCGGCGGCCAGCACGCCGCGAACCGGACGTAAATCACCGGACAAGGCTAATTCGCCGAGAAATTCTTCTTGCCGCTGTGTTTCCGGTAATTGTTTGCTCGCGCAAAGAATGCCGAGGGCGATGGGCAAATCAAAACGGCCGCCATCTTTAGGTAAATCTGCGGGCGCCAAGTTAACCGTGATGCGTTGTTGCGGAAATTGAAACCCACTGTTCACAATTGCAGAGCGGACACGGTCGCGACTTTCACGCACGGCGGCTTCTGGAAGGCCAACAATATGAAACGCCGGTAAGCCGGGGCCAAGATGTGTCTCTACCTGTACGCAGGGCGCATCCACCCCAATTTGCGCACGCGTGTGTATTAGCGATATCCCCATGCGGACTCCCGTGTTGTGCTGGGTAGTCTAGGAGAAACTTTGAAGAGTGCAGTAAGGCAAAGGCGTGGCGGGGCGTCCGCGGTAAGCGGTGATTAACAGTGGCGATTTTCTTATACATTTGTGCAGAAAGCTTACCGAAAAATTACAAAAAAATAGTACGGCAGAAAACCCAGAAAACATCAGCATGACGGCCTTGCCGTGGATAAATGTAAGACATTAGCTATTGTTCTGGCAGACAATCTCGGCGCATTCTGTGCTCTAACGAAATGCATTGACGCGCCTCCGTCTCAAAAGATAGAAGGCAAAGGCAAAGGACGGACACGGCACAGGGATGATTGCTTATGAAAGCGCTAGGCATTGTGATTGTTAGCTTGTTACCCATTTCTTTGTTGCACGCGGATTCCGCGGAGCAACGCCAGTTGGATCGCTATCTTGCGTTGGAGCAACGCATTCAGCAGTCCTGTGATAGCAATGT
The DNA here is from genome assembly GCA_029213045.1 of Alcanivoracaceae bacterium. GTDB lineage: Bacteria > Pseudomonadota > Gammaproteobacteria > Pseudomonadales > Alcanivoracaceae > JARGPN01. The sequence goes on along the minus strand of JARGPN010000002.1, from coordinate 56,306 downwards.
CGACAGTGATTTATGCCAGGCATGGCTGCAAGGCATGTTGCACGGTGTGCAAGCCGCAGGGGTTCAGGCGGAGAAAATGTCGACCAGCTGGGCGTTGGTGCACGAGCAAGATCAAAAAAATAATCCCAACGCGTGGATCACGCGAGATGTTTTAAATGCCGTATCGTGTGCGCCCAATGCGCTGGATTTTGTCGGAAGTTATCACGCAGCGTCTGACGAGGACGGCGAAGGTTTGGCGTATGGCAGTAAATATCCAAGTGTTGTTAAAAAGGCAAATAGCCGTCGCCGTGCGGCAGCACATGTTGAAGCAATGTGCGGCCCGATTTGGATGGCGCAGCGCTTAGAGCCGTCGATCGGAATAGAAAAAAATTCCGCTGTGCGTCATCTTAGCGCGGCAAATTACTGACGCGAATGCGTTGCCACCATACAAAGAAAATATCCGCTGACGGCCACCAGTGCCGTTAGCACAGATTGCAAAAATGCTGATTGCAATACGCATGGGTCGCATTGATAAAACAATGCGCCACCTGTTAAAACTGCACTGATTAATGCGCCGCTCAACCACAGAGTGGGCGCGATCAACGACTGATGTTTAACAAGTCGCCACGCCAGTGTAAAAATCCAAATCATTAATGTCGGAATCATCGCCAGCGCAAAAAAGCCGCCTGGATGTTGATCGAGTGTCGGCGCTTGCCATTGCAAACCTTCGGGCTTGTGTAATTGCGCTTGCAGGTTTTCTGGCATTGACCATTCATAGCAACGCAAGGTGCAGCCTTGCGCGTTGGCAAGTGTTGGGTCTGCGCCGTGTTGTAATAATACGCTTACCAGCGGCCAAAGCTGGCGCCGTGCTGCTAGCAATAATGCGGGGTCATCGCTGCTGTGTACGGCATTGGGGTCGGCACCTGCAATGAGTAACGTTTCCAATATCACTGGATCAGGGTTTTCACTGAGCAAATATTGGGTCAGCACAAGTGGGGAGTTTTTTAATTCAATCGGCGAGGCGCGCAGTACGGATTGTATTAACGGTAGGCGCCCTTGACGTAATGCGAGCACTACGGCTTTTTCATAATCCACGACGCTTAATGTTTGACGCGTTAATAACTGCCGCACTAACCATAAGTCATCATTGCCGATGGCCAGTGCTAAATCTGATTGGCCCAGGGCATCAAATTTAGGTTCATAGCCTGCATCAAATAACGCGGTGCTACGGCCTTGGCTGGTGTGAATATTGATATCGGCGTACTCATCTTTCGCTGTTGCGGTGGGCGTGAGCACCGTGCCTTCGATATCACCTCTTAAATTTGGATTTGCGCCAGCGGCGAGCAACATTGTTACAGCGATATCGTCGGCAAAATAAAGCGATGGATAGCCGCTGTACGGCAATACATTGATGTCCCAGCCGTGCGCAATAAGCCAGCGTAATTCGTCCTCACGATGTAAAGCGGCGAGTCGCCACGCTAAATCACGTTGATCTAATTGCTGTAGCGATTCGGCCTCTGCGCCGGCTGCGTTTATGCGTTCCAGTGTCGGCAAAACAGCACCTTGCCAAATTGCTTCAGCCAGTGCCTGTGTGGCAGCGCTCGGCGGCAGCTGTATTGTCGGTGCGATTTCCAAAATTAAATTCAGTTTTGCGTACTGGCCGCGATGGGCAGTTTGTTTGGCGATATCAGCAAGCGCGGTGCCATCCAATTGCGCAGCGCGTTGCTGAAATAGCAGCGCGAAGGTGGTGAGGTTGCGCTCAGCAGCCAGCGCATACCAGAGAGCGTCATAGCCGTTGGCATCCTCGCTGTAAGGATCAGCGCCGAGGTCGAGCAGCAGTTGGCTGACAATGGCGTTGGGTTCTGCGGCGGCGAGATGTAATGGCTGCACGCCGTTATTGTCTGCACGCTTCGGGTCAGCGCCACGGGCAATAAGAAGCCGTGCACCGTCTATGTAGAGGTTAACCGCGGATGTTTGCTCGGCAACATGTTCCAGCGCTGCATGCAGCGGTGTGCGTCCTTGTTGGTCGACAATGTCTAGCGGTGCGCCGGCGTCAAGCAGAATACGTGTGGCTTGGTGAAAGGCTGGATCGTCCGCGTTCGCACCACAGCGAAACAATCGATGCAGCGCCGTTTGTCCTTCAGCGTCTCGCTGATCGGCGTCTGCACCGTTATCGAGCGCGGCTTGAATGGCGGTGTCGCCGAGGCAGACAGCATCAAATAGCGCCTCCTCGGCCGTCGCAATGATCGGCAGGCAGCAAAGCAGGCATAACAACAGTCGCATTAACGCTCGCCCAGCTGGTGCTCCAGTTCTTGTACCACTTTCTCTAATTGCTCTAAGCGTGAGCGGGTGCGGGCGAGCACTTGCTGTTGAATATCAAACTCTTCGCGACTGATGAGATCCAGTCGAGACACAGCTTCGCGGATAACCGCGCGTGCGTTGGCTTCCACTTCTTCTTTAAGTTGCCCTAGGCCCGCCGGCAGGCGCTGGCTGAGCTCGGCGACGATACGGTCAATAAACGGCTGATCATTCATGGTTCTGTTCCCTGCAAGTGCGGCTAAGTCTAGCACGGGCTGCAGTGTTTTCGGCGAAGCACCAAAACTGTGCGCGCTTTTGGGGCGCGCACCAATGTGGCCTCTGTGAATCTTGTGCTTTTCTTTGCGCATTGCCTAACTGACTGATTTTTAAGGGGTATGCCAATCTGGCATGGAGCTTGCGATATGTGCTCAACCAGAGGGATTTCCTCTGACTTAAAACGGGATGAGGCTCCGCCTCAAATCGGAACGGTAAGGCGCCTATCGGGGCGCGAGCCATCAGGAGACCGACATGAAGCTTGTTACTGCCATTATCAAGCCGTTCAAACTAGATGACGTGCGTGAAGCGTTATCTGAGATCGGCGTACAAGGCATCACTGTCACCGAGGTTAAGGGCTTTGGCCGTCAAAAAGGTCATACCGAGCTCTACCGCGGTGCGGAATATGTGGTGGATTTTCTGCCCAAAGTAAAAATCGAAGTGGCTATCGCTGATGGCTCTTTAGATCAAGTGATCGAATCCATCGCTAAGGCCGCTAACACCGGCAAAATTGGCGACGGCAAAATCTTCGTCACTACTTTGGAACAGGCAATTCGAATTCGTACTGGGGAAACTGGCGAAGACGCGGTTTAACCGTAACGAATCCAGACCAACAGTTTTGATGCTTCCATTCGGAGGGTTTCACCGTGGAAAATAATGTTTTTGAACTTCAGTACGCCATCGACACGTTCTATTTCTTGATCTGTGGCGCGCTAGTAATGTGGATGGCAGCTGGCTTTGCCATGCTCGAATCTGGTTTGGTGCGTTCTAAAAATACCACCGAAATTTTGACCAAGAACGTCGCGTTGTATGCGATCTCTTGCATCATGTATCTAGTATGCGGCTACGCCATTATGTACGGCGGCGAGTTGCTACTGAGCGGTATCGGCAGTGTAGATGCTGACGCGGTATTGGCTGACTTCGCTGCACGCGAAGACGGTTTCCGTGGCGGTTCTATTTATGCGGGTGCATCTGACTTCTTCTTCCAAGTTGTGTTCGTTGCAACGGCAATGTCGATCGTTTCTGGCGCGGTAGCTGAGCGTATGAAGCTGTGGGCATTCTTGGTCTTCGCTGTTGTTATGACTGGCTTTATCTACCCAATGGAAGGCAACTGGACATGGGGCGGTGGCTCTGTATTCGGCATGTACACCTTGGGCGATCTTGGCTTTAGCGACTTCGCTGGCTCAGGCATTGTTCACATGGCAGGTGCTGCTGCAGCATTAGCCGGTGTTCTTCTGCTCGGCGCACGTAAAGGCAAATACGGTCCTAACGGTGAGATCCACCCAATTCCAGGCGCTAACTTGCCGTTAGCGACATTGGGTACTTTCATCTTGTGGATGGGTTGGTTCGGCTTTAACGGCGGTTCTGTACTGAAGTTGGGTGATATTTCAAACTCAGCGTCTGTGGCAATGGTGTTCTTGAACACTAACGCAGCAGCAGCGGGCGGTGCCGTAGCGGCCTTGGTTGTAGCACGCATCCTGTTCGGCAAAGCTGACCTGACAATGCTGCTTAACGGCGCACTGGCTGGTTTGGTTGCGATCACTGCAGAGCCATCTACACCTACCGCTCTAGAAGCTACCATCTTCGGCGCCATCGGCGGCGTGTTGGTTGTGTTCTCAATCTTGGCTTTGGATAAGATGAAAATCGACGATCCAGTCGGTGCCATCTCTGTTCACGGCGTGTGTGGTTTCCTCGGTCTGATGTTGGTGCCAATGACTAACGACGGTGTGAGCTTCTCTGGTCAGTTGATCGGCGCGGGCACCATCTTCGTTTGGGTATTTGTGACCAGCTTGATTGTTTGGGGAATCCTCAAAGTGGTAATGGGTCTACGTGTCTCCGAAGAGGAAGAATACGAAGGTTGCGACCTGTCAGAGTGTGGCATGGAAGCATACCCAGAGTTTGGTAACGGCGGTAAGTAATACGCAGTGTGCTGAACCTTCTGCGGTAACGCAGAAACACAGTAGAAAAGAAAAAGGACACCCAAGGGTGTCCTTTTTTTATGCGTGCGTTTTTCCTGCTAGCTATGCGCCGCAGCAAAACAATTAGCGCTTATCGCCACGCGGAGCTTTTTGGGAAAAGTCCATGGTTTCGACGCCGGGCAAAGTGAAGCCCAATTCGCGATAATCGTTAATGTGATATTGCTTAAGTGATAAACGTTCACGCATACCGGTCAACGTATCGAGGGGTGCTCGCGTCGATACAAAGTTAGCAAGCCAAGATGGAATTTCGCCGCCGGGGTCGGCAAAGGTTTGGAACGTCACGCGCGTCCATCCATCGGTGAGCGGCTCAAGAATAAAAAGATTCTCAAGTGCGGGCATGCGTACCGTACTTTCGCGAGGAGGAAGCAATTCGTTTGCCGCGCGAGAGTGAATAACGATTTTGTTAGTGCGAGCGTCTTGAATGATGCGTGTGCGTGTTACTACGTCCCGGTCGTCGACGGGCCATATACCTTTGATGTGAATATAGACCACATCATTGCCCAATTCGCGCACATGTTGCGCGTCATCGCACTGAAACACCCATTTGGGGAAATTATCGAAATCGGCAAGCACCGCTAGCACTTCCAGCGCCGTATACGGCATATCTACACGGCCGCGAAATGCCTTTAAGTCGAACCCAGGAACTTCACGCGCCCAGGTGCTGATGTCGCCGCGAAATTCACCTTCCAGTGTTGGCTCCCAGCTACCCTCTGTCGCGTATACGGATGACAGGCCGCCGGCCGTGAAAAGGCAGAGTGATAGGGCGGGAAAGATGAAAAAACGGCGAAACACGCTGAGCTGGAAAGGGTTGAGGGATGTTGGTGCCGTATTCTGGGGCATAAAGAGATAAGACATAACGCAACAATGATTCGTGGCTGGGCTCAGGAGGGTACTCCCCTGAGCCCAGCGTGAACAAGTGCTCAGCCCATTTTTGAAACCATTTTGAGAGGCAGGTTACGCATTAAAAACCCGATGGGCCCCCATGGCCAGCTCGGCACGTTGGCTTCATTGGGTTCTTTCTCAATTGCCTTGGCCAGCAGGCGGCAGCCGGTTTCGGTGTCGATCATAAACGGCGTGTTCTTCACTTTCTCATTGATTTCGGAGCGAATGTAACCGGGGTAAATCGTGGTGACATTAATCGGCTTGCCAATCATCTCCGAACGAATGCCTTCCGTTAGCGAGGCGACCCCAGCTTTGGTGGCGGCGTAAGTGGTGAGATTTTTGGGCATGCCGCGCATGGCGCTCATCGACGAAATCATCACAAGGTGGCCGTCGTTTTGTGCGCGAAAAATTTCCATGGCAGCTTCACATTGCGCTAATGCTGCGACGAAGTTTGTTTCGGCGGTTTGCTTATTCGCCCAAAAGTATCCGGTACCTAGTGGTTGGCCCTTGCCCATGCCGGCATTCACAATAATGCGGTCGATGGTGCCGAATTCTTGCTGGAACGCTTTGAACACTTCGAACACTTGTTCGTAGTTCAACACGTCGAGTGCCTTGATGGAGACTTTAATGTCGGCGTGCTGGCTCTCGAGTTCTTGCTTAAGTTCTTCGAGTCGATCCGTACGGCGAGCGCATAACGCTAAGTTGCGTCCCATGGCGGCAAATTCGCGCGCCATGCCTCGGCCAAGGCCTGAGCTTGCGCCCGTAATCAGAATTGTTTTACGCATGATCGTCTCCCGTTGGTTGCTGCAAACGCCGCTATCGATAACTCAGTAAATCGCTGTGTTCGCCTTCAAAATGCGAGTGCTCATTAAACGTGCTGAGGTGTAAGCCACGGCGGCCTACTACAATTTTTGTCACGCTGGCGTTGGCTATCACGCGGTTTAATTGCATCCATTCGCTATCGGGGGTGCTCCACAAAGACTTGACCACCGCGCTAATGGCGCCGCCGGAGGTAAATACAAACGTATTCTTCGCATTGGTTTGCGATAGCACTTCAAGGCCGCCCATAACCCGCTGAATAAACGCAGGCCAAGATTCCTCATATTCACTGTCGTGTTGTTGTGCGACCCAGCGATGTAACGCCTTTTCAAACATTTCCTGGAATGCTTCCTTGGGCCGCAAAGTGCGTGCCAAATCCGCGAGCATTAATGTACGGCTTTTATAAATGGGTTTTTGCCGAACGATTAATTCTTGGTGATCGTACTCATCCCAGCTTTTATCTTCTTCCCAATTTGCTGGAAGACCCATTGCCGTTAATGCGTGCTCAGCGGTTTGCCGGTGGCGGCGCATGCTGCCGCAGATAATAAGATCGGGCGCGGGAATGCGTTTTGCTAGCGCTTCCCCAAGTACTTGCGCTTGCACAATGCCTTGATCAGACAGTGCATCGTAATCACGTTTTCCCCAGGACGCTTGTCCGTGGCGAATCAAATAAATGGCAGCCATAAAATTCCGGTATAAATATTAGCGAGGCTCTCGGCGCACAAAAGAGAGTGCGCAATTAACTGCGAGTGATAATGCGCTTGCAGCGCCAATGCAGATAGTGATTTGCGAGCCAGAAATGTTTAAACGCTGGATTGCGCGTTTGCTTATGGTGGTAGCGATAAAAAATCTGCTGAATGATAACCGCTAACCGGAACAAACCATAGACTTCGTAAAACGCCCAGTTATCGGTCTTGAAGCCGGTTTTGTCGCAATAGTACTCAACCACTTCATTGCGGGTAAGCATACCGGGCAAGTGGGTCGGTTGGCGGCGCAGTGACTGCTGAATTTTATCGTCGTTAGCTTCGACCCAGTATGCCAGCGTATTGCCGAGGTCCATGAGTGGGTCGCCGAGTGTGGCCATTTCCCAATCAAGTACACCAATAATGTGCATGGGATTGTCTTCGGATAACACCACATTATCGAATCGGAAATCGTTATGAATAATAACGTTGGCAATATCGTTGGGCATGTTGGCGCGCAGCCAGTCCATCACATATTTCCAGCCGGGCACATTCCACGTTTTCGACTTTCCGTAACGCGCTGACCAGCCGCCGATTTGCCGCTCAACGTAGCCAAAACCTTTACCAAGTTCGTCGAGGCCAGCGGCTTTGTGATCCACCTGATGAAGTTCAATCAATTTGTCGATAACGCCGAGGCAAAGCTGTTTCGTTTGTGTGGTGTCTAATTTGAGACCGCGAGGTAAGTTCGCGCGAGGAATAATGCCGAGAATGCGTTCCATCACGTAAAAGTCGCAATCCATCACGCTTTGATCTTGGCACAGTGCGACCATCGTCGGCACGGCATCGTAGACAGGCTTTAGCGCGCCCTGTACCTGAAACTCGCGCGCCATGTCGTGCGCGCCTTTGGCGATATGGCCAAAAGGAGGTCGGCGCAAAATAAGATCACGGTTCTCGTATTTTAAGTGATACGTCAGGTTCGACGCACCACCAGAGAATTGCGCAACCTCGGGAGTGCCGCGCAAATCTGGCACTTGCTCTTTGAGCCAAGCGTCCATGCGTTGTACATCAAAAGATTCGCCATCGCGTACCGCCTTGGCACTATCTAATAACGTATCTTTCATGAATTGCGTTCCAGTTTTTTACGCAATTTTCGTCCAGCATCAGCAAGCCCGCGATTATACAAAAATGGCGCGTAACGCTTAATTAAATACAGCGCCTTGCCTTCAATATGCGGCAGCACCATAAAGGTATTTTTATTGGCGCCGCGAACAATTTTTTTCGCCACTTGTTCTGCACTCAATTTTCCGCCGGCAAGCAATTTACGCACAGTGCTGTCCATGCCTTGCTCAGATGTGCGCAAGGTGTCGGCCAAGTTGGTTTGGAAAAAGCTTGGGCAGACCACCGTGACGCCAATGCCGTATGACGACAATTCGTGGCGTAACGTTTCGGACAATGACACCACGCCGGCTTTAGTGACGTTATAAGAACTCATTGCCGGTGCGTTAGCGACGGCGGCAAGCGATGCAATGTTAACGATTTGGCCGTTGCCCTGTTTTTTCATCATAGGGGTAAACACGCGACAGCCGCGCACGACGCCTTTCAAATTGATATCGAGAATCCATTCCCAGTCAGACATTGGCATGGTGTCAATGCGACCAGCAGCGGCAACGCCTGCATTATTCACCAACACGTCTAAGCCGCCCCATTTTTCCGATACCCAAGATGCCAATGCATCCCAGTCGTCATCCAAGGTGGTGTTGGCTTTTTGAAAATGAATTTCACCCAGCGTGCGTAATTCAAATACGGTTTCTTCGCCGCGTTGTTCGTGAATATCCGTAATTAAAACTTTATCGCCTTGTTTTAGAAATTCGGTTGCTAATGCTTTGCCTAAGCCCGAAGCGCCGCCAGTAATTAATACGCGTTTATTCACAGTATGTTCCCCTTAAGGTGAAGGCCTAGCCTTTGTATTTCATTAATTCGAATTTTGCGATCAAACCGCGATGCACTTCGTCTGGGCCGTCCGCGAGGCGCAATGCCCGCGCCATGGTCCATGCTGCGGCTAACGGGAAATCATTACTCATGCCGCCGCCGCCGTGTATTTGCATCGACATATCAATCACGCTTTGTGCAACGTTCGGGCAGATCACTTTAATTTGCGAAATTTCGCTCATCGCGGCAAACACACCTTTGCTGTCAATTAACCATGCCGCTTTCAACACTAATAAGCGTGCTTGCTCAATGGCAATTCTAGCGTCGGCAATGCGTTCACGGTTACCGCCCAAATTGATCAGTGGCTTGCCAAAGGCAACGCGCTGAGTGCCGCGCTCGCAGGCAAGTTTTAGTGCCAATTCCGCGAGGCCAATTAATCGCATGCAATGGTGAATGCGACCCGGTCCAAGACGACCTTGTGCAATTTCAAAGCCGCGGCCCGGCCCGGCAATGATCGCAGACTTCGGCAACCGTACATTGTTAAAAAGCACTTCGCCATGGCCGTACGGCTCATCGTACATGCCCATCGTTTGCAGCATGCGCGGCACGCTAACACCGGGTGTGTTTTTGGGCACCAACACCATTGAGTGTTGCGCGTGGCGGTGTGCCGTAGGATCGGTAAGGCCCATAAAAATAATGACCTCGCAATTCGGGTGGCCGATGCCGGTGGTCCACCATTTGCGTCCGTTAAGAACAACTTCGTCGCCGTCAATTTTGGCGGTGGCTTCCATGTTGGTGGCATCCGACGACGCCACGCCGGGCTCGGTCATGCAAAACGCCGAACGAATTTTTCCTTCTAGCAATGGCGTTAACCATTGTGCTTTTTGTTCGTCGCTGCCGTAATGATAAAGCACTTCCATATTGCCGGTATCGGGCGCGTTGCAGTTAAAAATCTCAGGCGCAATCGCTGAGCGGCCGGTGAGTTCAGCAACGGCTGCGTACTCAGATACGGATAATCCAGCGCCGAGCTTTTCGTCCGGCAGGAACATATTCCAAAGGCCTTGTGCTTTCGCTTTCGCTTTAAGCTCTTCAATGATCGGCAGCACCACCCAGCGTTTATCAAGGCTCTGCAATTCATGGTGATAAGCCATTTCGCGCGGCTCAATCTCGTCTTTCATAAAGCGGGTGACGCGTTCGATAAACTCAGTTGCCTTGGCGGAATGTGAAAAATCCATGGGTGCTCTCCGGGACTGATCGGGGCCTGATGCGGGTGCATTGAAGCGGCCCTTAGTCTGGCGCTACACGTTGCATCAATCCAATGAATAGTGTTTATCATGCACTATGAATGAAATGAATATAGCCAAGCTGGACCTGAACCTGTTTGTCGTGTTCGAGGCCATCTATCAAGAAGGCAGCATCAGCCGCGCGGCGCGCCACTTAAACCTGACGCAGCCCGCCGTGAGTCATGCATTGGCCCGTCTGCGAGATCGCCTTGATGACCCGCTATTTGTGCGGCGCGGCAACAATATGGTGCCGACACCACGCGCCAAGGCGCTGGCGGAGCCTGTGCGTGATGCGTTGGCCGGGTTGCAGCAATGCATTACCGGTGAGCGCGGCTTTGACCCCGCCAGTGCCCGTCGTACCTTTGTGTTGGGATTGCGCGATGGGCTTGAAGCCTGCGTGTTGCCGCCATTAGTGCGTTATATGGAGGCGCACGCGCCAGCGGTCGAAGTGCAATCCATTACCGTCTCGCGCCGAGATATGGCGCAGGAGCTCGCGGCCGGCCGTTTGGACTTGGCCATGGATGTACAATTGCCCGCCGCAGCCGAAGTGCAGCAGGTGCCTTTGTGGAATGCGTCGCTGGTTGTATTGATGCGTAAAGGACACCCACTTGCCCGCGGCCCATTAACGCTAGAAAAGTACATCGCTGCCCGTCATGTGCTCGTGTCCTCACGGCGACGAGGTCCTGGCTTGGAAGATTTCGGTTTGGCGCAAACCGGTCAACGCCGCGAACTCGGGCTGCGCTGCCAACATTATCAGGCCGCATTAGAAGTGGTCGCCGAAACCGATTTATTGCTCACCTTGCCGGAAATGCTCGCCCAGCGTTTGGCCAGTAAGCAGCGCTTTGTCAGCACGGCACTGCCAGTGGCGTTGCCTAGCATGGGGTTGTATTTGTATTGGCATCGGGATCAGGAAAACGACGCCGCGCACATTTGGTTGCGCGAATTATTTGTGCATGGATTAAAGGAGTGGGATCAGTGATCTCTAAGTTACCGAGATGGGTTGAGTTCGGGGCGTTCTTTTTGTCGGTGTTGGCGGGCAGCGTCAATGCTATTGGTTTGCTGGGTTTTCAACACCAATCCGTGTCACATCTTTCTGGCACGGCAACGCTGCTAGGTGCGAATTTATTTCAAGGTAATGTGGTGGTTTTGCATTTAGTGTATGTGCTGCTGAGTTTTGTTGCGGGGTCAGCGCTCAGCGGATTTCTCGTCGGCAATACCGCGCTAAAACTGGGCCGCAATTATAGTTTTGCGTTGTTGTTGGAAGGTGGCTTGTTGTTTGCCGCAATGGCGGCATTAATGAGCGGCTCAGTGTCAGGCCACTATCTCGCCTCCGCGGCGTGCGGATTACAGAATGCGTTAGTTACCACCTACAGCGGCGCGTTAATTCGCACAACCCATGTCACCGGCTTGTTTACCGATATCGGAATTATGCTCGGGCTAAAATTACGAGGCCAACAATTAGATCGCAGACGTGTGGGTTTGTACTGTTTAATTATTGCGGGCTTTATCGGTGGCGGAAGTTTTGGTGCTGTGCTGTATGCATCAATGGCGTTTAAAGCTTTGTTGGTGCCGGGAAGCATGGCTGTCGCGTTGGCGGTTGGGTATTCGCTTTATGTGAATATTAAAAACCGCAATGATCGGCGTGTTGGATAGAAATCGTGCTGTAAAGCACGAATAATGTTTAGCCGGCCGCGTCACACATGGCCAGCGAAATTTCTCGCCATGTGTGACGCGGAGGATCAAGACTTTACGAAAGCGCCTTGCGCATAAACGGCGGTAAGTGCAGCGCGCCTTGATGAATTTCTGTGGTGTAGTACAGCGTGTCGAAACTTTTATCTGATGCGGCATCTTTTCGGAACGTGGTCACGTCGCAATCTTTACCGGCCATGGTGCAGCTCCACCAGCCTGATGGGTACACCGGCTGCGGGAAAGGCAGTGTTTGCGTTGAGCTGAAACCGGCTTCGCGCATGTTGACGTGCAAATCTTTAATGATGGTATCGCTGTGTAGCAGTGGTGATTCGGATTGCTGCACAATGATGCCGCCGTCACGCAGTACGCGGTGACAGTCACGGAAAAAGTCCGCTTTGAATAATCCTTCCGCGGGGCCAACAGGGTCAGTGGAGTCAACGATGATTAAATCGATGCTGCCTGCGTCGCATTCGCGCATCCATTTTACGCCGTCAATAAACAACAGCTCGGCACGTGGGTCGTCATTGGATTCGCACAGTTCCGGAAAATATTTTTCCGACATGCGCGTGACCATTTCGTCGATATCAATCTGCGTCGCTTTTTCAACGCCAGGGTGCTTCAGTACTTCGCGTAGCGTGCCGCAATCGCCGCCGCCAATGATGACGACGTTTTTTGGATTGGCGTGTGCAAACAGTGCTGGGTGCGACATCATTTCGTGATACAAAAAATTATCGCGACTGGTCACCATGGTGCAGCCGTCGATGGTCATCAGGTAGCCAAAGGTGTCGGTTTCCCACATCTCGATATGTTGATAGGTGGTTTGCACTTCTTCGACTTTGCGCTTTAGACGCAGGCCAAATGCGGTGCCCGCTGTGTCGAAATGCTCAAAAAACCACTTTGATTCGGTCATGGGTGTCTCCTTTGAAATCCACCGAAGTGAAAACTACCTAAATAACACGCTACGCGCTGCGTGGAGCCAGCCGTCCGCAAGGGGCGCATTCTAGCCTGAATGTTTCGCTAAATCGCTACCAGATATCAGCCGTATTGAGACTGCTTTGGGGATTGTTTTGATCTGGGTAATGCCGATGGTCTTTGTACCATACACAGATGGCGGTTGTATGGCGTGTCGATGTGGCAAAACTCTGTGCACGCAGGGTGTAGAGTTGCCATAATGCGCGGCAGATACCTGATTCGTTTGCGGTCCACGCGGCGACTTTTACTGGAGTGATGATGAACAAACCTGAGACCAGCGACGCATTGCGCATCTACAACGTTGACCGTTGGGGTGAGGGCTATTTTGGTGTCGACAGCGATGGGTTTGTCACGGTAAAGCCGTGCGGCATGAGCGACGGTCCAAGCGCGCGTTTAGAGGATGTGCTGGCCGCTTGTCGTAATACGGGATTACGAAGCCCTGTGTTGGTGCGTTTTGGCGGCATCTTGCGGCAGCGCGTTAAAGTGCTAGCGGGCGCGTTTCGTCATGCGATCAAAGAGCAGGGTTACGGCGGCGGTTACACGCCGGTTTATCCAATTAAGGTGAATCAGCAGCGACGTGTGGTGACAGAGCTGTTACGCGCCACCGACGAAGGCGAAGTGGTTGGTCTTGAGGCGGGTTCCAAGCCGGAGCTCATGGCCGTGTTGGCGCTGTCTCGCGGTGCGGGCGCCACTATCGTTTGTAATGGCTATAAAGACCGTGAATATATTCGCTTGGCATTAATGGGCGAGCGTTTGGGGTTTCACGTTCATATCGTCGTGGAAAAACTGTCCGAGTTGGATTTGATTCTGCGTGAAGCGGCTGCGTTAAAAGTAACGCCGCGCATCGGCTTGCGCATTCGTTTGATGTCAGTGAGCAAGGGTAATTGGCAAAACTCTGGCGGCGAGAAATCCAAGTTTGGTTTGTCAGCGTCACAGCTTATTGAAGCGGTTGAATTATGCCGCAACGCCAATCGTCTCGATTGCATTCGCATGTTGCATTTTCATCTGGGCTCACAAGTAGCCAATATCCAAGATATTAAATCCGGCATGCGCGAAGCTGCGCGGTACTATCAAGAGTTGCGCGCATTAGGTGCCAATGTTGACACCATGGATGTCGGCGGTGGCCTAGGCGTGGATTATGAAGGCACACGCTCACGTTCTTATTGCTCCATGAACTACGGCGTAGCGGATTACGCTTGGTATATTGTGCAAACGCTTAAAGAAAGTGCGGACAAAGCAAACTTGCCAATGCCGAACATTATTTCGGAATCTGGCCGAGCGTTAACGGCGCATCATGCAGTGTTGTTGGTAAACGTTATTGACCAAGAATTAATGCGTCAGCGCGACGTGGCAACGCCAGGTGATAACGCGGCGCCAGAGCTACAGCATTTGGGTCAGCTTGTTAAAGCACTCGAAGTGGGCAGCGCGAATTTGCTGGAGATCTATCAAGAGGTGTTGTCCACATGGCAGGACGCGCATCATCGTTTTCTTGAAGGGCAAATTACATTAAGCGAGCGCGCCGAAGCAGAGAAGCTGTATGTGAATTGTCAGCTGGCAATTCGCAGCAAGCTTGATCCGTCGCGTAAACATCAGCGTGCGTTGCTGGATGAATTAAATGAAAAGCTGGCCGACAAGCTGTTCGTGAATTTTTCACTGTTCCAATCCATACCCGATGTGTGGGGTATTGATCAGATCTTCCCGATATTGCCGATTACCGGATTAAATGAAACGCCAACCTTGCGCGCGGTGTTGCAGGACATTACGTGTGATTCGGATGGACGTATTGATCAGTACGTGGATGGCGAAGGGCTCGAAACCACTTTGCCGCTACCAGCGGGCAACAACGGTGAGCTAGGCATCTTTATGGTTGGTGCGTACCAAGAAATTCTTGGCGACATGCACAACCTGTTTGGCGATACCGATTCGGTGGATGTCGAAATCGGTAGCGGCGGTGAAATATGTCTTGATCACGCAATCCAAGGTGATACGGTGAGTAGCGTATTGCGTTATGTGAATTTTGACCCAGATAAATTAATGGACGCGTTGCAAGATCATTGTCATGCGGCGGAATTAGAAGACGCCGAGCGCCAACAGTTTTTAAGTGAAATTCGAGATGGCCTGGCTGGGTATACGTATTTAGAAGAATAGCCATTGAGCAATGGTGCTTTAGGTTATGTTTGGGGAGTGTTGGTGAGCGGTGCGCTATTTGTTAGGTCGTATCGCTTGCAGGCAAGCTCCCACAGGGTTCTTAATCTTTTGTGGGAGCCAGCCCGAAAGCGATACAGCAGCAGCCAAGATCCACTGAAAGGAAAGCAGGCGCTAGACCCGAGATAAAATGAGCATCACAGAAAGCTGCTCAAAAGCTGAAACGAGCACCGGCCCCTGTGGGAGCCTGCCTGCAAGCGATACAGCAATTGCCACGGTCCGATGACAAGCAAGCAGGCACTAGACCCGAGATGAAATGAGCATCACAAAAAGCTGCTCAAAAGCTGAAACGAGCACCAGCCCCTGTGGGAGCTTGCCTGCAAGCGATACAGTAGTCGCCAAGAACCAATGAAAGGCAAACAGGCATCCACACAAGAACCAAAATTTTCAACAAAGCAGATGAAAGATAAAAGCACCACCAACTGGAAATTTGAAAAACAACAGGGAGAAATAAAATGCGTATTGCAGCATGCAAGACCAGTGACATTCCCCAAGGCGAAAGCCGGTTAATTCAAGCGGGCGAAGAAGCTGTGTTGATATTCCATCTGTCTGATGGATTCTTTGCCACTCAGCCTCGTTGCACGCATGTTTTTGCACCGCTAAAGCGCGGAAAAATCCTCAACGACAAATGTGTGCAGTGCCCGCTTCACCGAGCGCGCTTTGATATTCGCACCGGCGAAGTTGAAGACTGGGCAAACTTTCCACCGGGCATTCAGTTGTTGAATGTTGTGCGTGGAGAGAAGTCGCTCAAAACATGGCCCGTTGAAATTGACGGCGACCAATTATTTGTCGTGGTGAATTGATTTGCCTTCAGCAGATACAGAATCAAACAGGGTCGATAGCCAAGCGCTTGAAGCGAGTTTATCTCGGCTGGAGCGCGTCGCGACACTCACAGACTCTCGCTTTAGAATTCCTGTAATCGGTGTGCGTTTTGGTCTTGACGCGATTATCGGGCTGGTGCCGGTGGTGGGTGACGCCATCGGCGCAATGATTTCGCTGTCGCTGTTTGTTGAGGCCACCCGCTTAGGTGCGCCATGGCGATTGCGTGTGCGCATGTTGCTCAATATCGGCTTCGATTTTTTGGTGGGTTTAGTCCCCTTTGTCGGCGATATTGCTGACGTTGCCTTTAAAGCCAACACGCGAAATATTGCGTTATTGCGGCAGTGGATTAGCGCGCAGCTTTCACCACCGAAACAACAATCGACTCTCGCCGCTAAATTGTTTGCGGCCATATGTGTTGCCGTCATTGTGCTGTGTGGCGTATTGGCGTGGCAGCAGATAATGCTGTTGGTGGGTTAAGGATTTTTACGACGCGCGCTTGCTGCGTTGTGCAATAACCTGTGCTGGGTTCATCAGGCGTGTAGGCCGCGATACTAAAGTGCCTTCACAATTGGGGCAGGTGTGCGACATTTCTTCTGCGCATTTCTGACAGTACGTGCATTCATAAGAACAAATAAAAGCAATGCCATCTGGCGCCAGCGCACAATTACATTCTTCGCAGCATGTTTTCATTTGTAGCATGGTATGTCTCCGGAAGAATATCTTGCACAAGATCTGTAAGAATTCATTTTCTCCGCCGTGAGTGCAATAAAATAGTTGTTACTATTTCTTATCCGGCTTCTTTTGCGCGCGAGGATGCGCCGCGTCGTAGACCTTCGCTAAATGTTGAAAGTCTAGATGAGTGTAAACCTGGGTGGTCGATAGATTGGCGTGGCCGAGAAGTTCTTGCACGGCGCGCAAGTCGCCGCTGGATTCAAGCATGTGCGTGGCAAAAGAATGCCGCAGCATATGCGGGTGCAGATGTTGATCGAGACCGCGCTCTTTCGCCGCTTTGCTTAAGCGAGATTGCACAGACCGAGTGCTTAGGCGTTTGCCGGTTTGCCCAATAAAAAGTGCTTTCTCATTTGTATCTTTTAATATCAGCGTGCGTGCTTTTAGCCATTTGCGCACGGCGTTTAGCGCGGGCACGCCAACCGGCAAGTGTCGCGCTTTGCTGCCTTTGCCGGTCACTACCACACTGCCGTCGCGAAAATCGATGGTGTCGATATCAAGGCTCAAAACTTCCGCGAGCCGCAGGCCAGACGAATAAATCATTTCCATCATGGCGAGGTCGCGAAGTTGCAGAGGGTCGTCGCTGATTTTTGTATTCAGCAGCGTGCTGATTTCATCAACGTCGAGTGCTTTGGGTAAACGCCGACCAGATTTAGGCGCGCGAATGCCATCGGCAGGATTATTTCGCGCCTTGCCTTCGCGTAGCAGCCAGCGATAAAACGTGCGCAAAGAAGACAGCATTCGCTGCAACGTTTTGCCGCCTTTGCCGCGGCGATGCAGGGTGGCAATTAATACACGCACTTCATCCGCGCCAACGCTGCTCCAATGGGTGAAGCGGCGTTCGACAAGAATATCTGCACATTGATGTAAGTCGCGGCCGTAGTTATCCACCGTGTGCGCAGAGAGTCGTCTCTCGGTGACCAAGTGATGTAAAAAGCCGTCGATGTCAGGCGTAAAAGAATTGCTCATGCTGAGAGATTAGCATTAAAGAAGAGGCGGAAGTTAGCGCAAGCTTTCTAAGCAGTCATCGCTTGCAGGCAAGCTCCCACATTGGGACGGAGATTTTAATATGAATCGGAGCTGTGAGTAGGCGGGGAGTGTTTTGTGCAGAGGAAGTTATTAAGCAGGTTGGGCTCGGTTGTGTGATGAGTGTTCGGTGAGGGGGCATCGCTTGCAGGCAAGCTCCCACTGGGGGCTGTGCCTAATTCATATGATTGTGCTCGGAAATAACGAGGGGTTGTTGGGGCGTGAGTTGGGACGTGAGTTGGGGCGTGAGTTGGGGCAATTAATCCTACGCCAGCATCAATTCATCCCTATGTGGGAGCTTGCCTGCAAGCGATACGACCTCCATAAAAAACCGCCGTTAGCGTGTTGCTACCGACGGTCTTTTTTACGCAGGCTTTATCACCCGAACACTAAGCGCGTTTCGCTTCCAATTTACCGTGGTTCTTCAGCAAGTCAGCCAAACGACGCGCCAGCACTTCGCCAATGTGCGACACAAACAAGGTGCCCATGGAGCTGCGGAAATGTTGGGCATTAAAACTACCGATGGCCAGCAAGCCCTGCTTACCGTTGAAATCCAGCGGCACCATGGCAGCAGATTTCACATCATCAGCATCTTCGGGGAAAAGTTGTTCAAGTTCTGCGGGGCGCAGCACGCCGCAAAAGGCGTTGCCGCTGCGCAGCATGGATTGCAGCGCTTCCGGTAAATCCGCGTAAGCATGGCAGCGTACGTTTTTACGCAATTCGCCACTTAGATTTAAATCACGGTCGTAGACGATCAATGCCACCGCATCGGAGCCAAAGCTTTTGTGTAGGCTGTCGATAAGTGTGCGGAATAACGTTTCCGGCGTTCGCTGCTCGACTAATGCGAGAGTGAGTTTGCGCGTTTTCTCAAACAGACTGTCATTTTCGCGGGCAACGTCGATCAAGTTGTTCAGGCGATTTCGTAGCTCTTCGTTTCGTTCGCGCAGGATCTGCGCCTGACGCTCCAGCAGCGATACGGCAGGGCCGCGTGGATC
Source organism: Alcanivoracaceae bacterium (assembly GCA_029213045.1). GTDB lineage: Bacteria > Pseudomonadota > Gammaproteobacteria > Pseudomonadales > Alcanivoracaceae > JARGPN01. The sequence goes on along the minus strand of JARGPN010000002.1, from coordinate 37,743 downwards.
AGGAAGGCGAATCAGCTCAAGTAATTCGGGGCGTTTCTGAAAAAAATCAATGTGGTCTCTCAGCCAAGCCGCTACCTGATCAGCCTTGATGTTTGAGTCTTCGCTCATCTGTAATCCCTTTCCTTCGCCGCTATTTACCGTTCGGCCCTTCAATTGTGATGTCGCCATCATAGACGTGCGTCGCGGGGCCTGTCATCAAAATGCCCCCTTCGCCGCGATAGGTCACCGTCAGCGATCCGCCAGGCAGCTCCACACGTACACTTTCATCAAGAAAGCCGCGGCGTTGACCGATGACCACGGCGGCGCAGGCGCCAGACCCGCAGGCCAGGGTTTCGCCAGCGCCGCGCTCAAATACGCGTAAGCGAATATGGTCACGGCTGACGATCTGCATAAAGCCCACATTCACCCGTTCAGGGAAGTTGGGGTGGCTTTCTAGAGCGGGGCCAACGGTTTCAACGTGCGCGGTATCGACGTTTTCCACCAGCAGTGTGCAATGCGGATTCCCCAAGCCAACAGCGCCGACTTCGTAGGCATTGTTGTTGGCGATTAATAAATAGGTGTCAGCTTCCTCGCCTGCCGTCATCGGGATTTGCGCGGGCGCCCAACGCGGCGCGCCCATATCAACGGTAACTTGCTCGTCGTCGGTCACGTGTAGGGTCATTTCACCGCTGGCGGTTTCAACGCGAATATCGTGCTGATCAGTGAGCCCTTGCTCGCGTACAAACCGTGCAAAGCAGCGCGCACCGTTGCCGCATTGGCCCACTTCGGAACCGTCCGCATTGAAGATCCGATAGCGAAAATCGACGTCCGGCGTTGAGGAAGGTTGCACGATTAACAGCTGATCAAAGCCAATACCGAAATGCCGGTCCGCCATATGACGAATCTGATGAGCAGGCATCGGCAGGCCGCTCTCAGGCAGCCGCTGTCGAACGCCGTCAAGCACCATAAAGTCGTTGCCGAGGCCGTGCATTTTGGTGAAGCGCAGTTTCATGATCGATCCAATCACTTAGTCGAAGATGTAGAGCTAACTATTGTCGGCTTTTGTGTGGAGGCGGGCAACTTGGAGATGCTCAGTGCGTGGCGTGAATGAAAAGGACGGGGTGCGATGATGAGAGAGTTGTTAAGGAGGCAGGGGATCTCATTGCGTGCAATCGTACTCGGTGAGGTGGGGATCGCTTGCAGGCAAGCTCCCACAGGGGGCTGGTGGTTTCGATGCTATTCGCTAGGTAAGTCGGCGTGCCTCTGTGCAAGACACCTTTAAAAAGTCTTGGCGTTATGTGGGTGCTTGCGTGCAAGCGATACAGCCTTCAAAAACCGCCACACCCTTGCAAGCAAACACCACACCCAGAAAAAATAAAAACTCCAAAACAGCTCGGGTAGATAAAATCACAGCTTCATGGGGGTTACAGATTTAGAGAATCCTGGCCGTTCAGGTTCGGTTTACTTTGTGCAGCAAGGTTTAGCATTAAGTGCTGCGTTAGCCACAGGCACAACACAAAAAATGCTCGCCCAATGTGGGAGCTTGCCTGCAAGCGATACAGCCTTCAAAAACCGCCACACCCTTGCAAGCAAACACCACGCCTAGAAAAAAATAAAAACTCCAAAACAGCTCGGGTAGATAAAATCACAGCTTCATGGGGGGTACAGATTTAGAGAATCCTGACTGTTCAGGTTCGGTTTACTTTGTGCAGCAAGGTTTAGCATTAAGTGCTGCGTTAGCCACAGGCACAACACAAAATATGCTCGCCCAATGTGGGAGCTTGCCTGCAAGCGATTCAACCTTCAAAAACCACCACACCCTTGCAAGCAAACACCACACCTATAAAGAAGGTAATTCAGCTAAGGCGGATCGAGCCCGACCCGCCACGCCGAATCACATCATTCTTGCATCGAGCCATCATAGTTCTGGAATTTATTAATCGGTTTGCCGGTGCGATCCAATCCTTGCAGCAAGGTTGGGCGCCCGGTGGTTGCTTTCTGCCATGCGGGTAGCGACTTAAATACAAACACCATGTCGTAATCGAAGGCAGTGGTGCCGATATCCTGCGGCACGTTCCCTGCGCGACTTTGGAACCATTGCATCCATTGCGGCGAACCCGGTGGCCACATCATCAGGTAATCGCCTTTTGATTGCGGCGGCATGGTGGTGGTTGGCAGTAGAAATGAGTGCATGGGCCACTCGGCAGAGCCGTGGCAACTCAAGCACGATGACGACGGCAAGTTTTTCATTTTTGTCGGCTTACCATCGACGTTCACAATGGCGTCGTTCATGCCACCGTCATTCGGACCAGATAAACGCCCACCCCAACCCAGTGTCTTTTTCGCATACTCAGGCGCGTTGGGATTAATCCAGTTTTGCGTTAATGGCTGGCTAGGATTTTTAGTGGAGTTCACCTCCGGGTCATTCCCCCACATCGCACCGAGTGGCACCATCTTGTCCCACACGTCTTTGCCCGGCGCATCCTTATCGTACACCAGTGTGGCGAACACCCAGCCCGTATCCGGCGCGGATTGCGTGTCTTTAACGATCAAATCAAATTGCATTAAAGACGCTTTATCTAATTGCGATGTTTTATGGTCACCAGTAGTGGCATTGACGGTGATATAAAGTGGCCACTCTAACGCGCCCTGCATAGCATCCCAGTTGTCCGAGTTCGCCGTGGTGAACGCATATTTTGTCACGACACTGTTCTCAGCGAACTGAGTGTCAGTGGCGGTGATCTGAGGGTTCATGGCGTCAGTTTGCCAAACGTTATACAAGGTATTTGCGGCCACTTCGTTGTACATAGTCAGCACATAAGTAGAAAAATCTTTTTTCAGCCCCGTGCCGTCGAAAAGATCTTTATCAAAATCACTCGATCCCACATACATGCCATGAATGCTTTCGCGCTCGCAGTTTAGCCATGGCGCGTGGTACCAGCCGTTTTTTGCTGGGTTCCAATTGGCGTCGGCAATCATTGCGCGAAAATCGCTGCTAATAAATTTCTTTAATGCCGCGACATATTTATCAGCGTTGTCGACGGTAATAGTTTGTTGTCCGATTGCATCGCGCCACGGCGATGCCGATGTTGACGCCGCGTCTGGATAGTCGTGGCTAAGCTGAAAAAGCGGCCCGCTATATTCAGCCTTAGGTGGAATCGAACCATTGTTATTGCCAAAAGGCGTGGAGCTACAGTTGTGGCTGGCAAAAGACGCTTCACTGGCGAGCAGCATAATGCTGGCGGCCAGTAACGATTTTTTTAGAGCTGGTGTCATTACAATGTCCTTATGCGGAAAGGTCCAAGTTGAAGTGGCGTTTATTCACACGATAACGCCGTGGTTCAGCCGTCATTGAACGGTGCGCAAAGGATGATGGCATTCGCCTTGCCGTCTAGAAAGGCCGCAAAGTGATAGCATCTGATGTTAAATTGTCTTTCAAATCGTCACGCGCACGCGTTCAATAAGCGCTGTAGATAACCGTTCAATACATGATGTGTAGGTTGCGGCGAGGTAACGTCGAGCGATGTATTGATGAATATAGTTATTTAAATTGCGCCATGCGCACGGGAGAGAAATATGTTTGAACAGCCATCACTAAAAGGAAAAGTGTCTGAAGAAGAGTGGGCGCTGCGTGTGGATTTGGCGGCGGCCTACAGGTTGGTCGCGCTATACGGCTGGGACGATTTAGTCTTTACCCATATTTCGGTGCGCATCCCTGGGTCGGAGCATCATTTTTTAATTAATCCATATGGCATGATGTTCGAAGAAATTACAGCCTCCAGTTTGGTGAAAATCGATCTGGCAGGCAATAAAGTGGCGGACTCCGAATTCCCCGTTAATCCTGCTGGGTTCACCATCCACAGTGCTGTGCACGCAGCGCGAGAGGATGTGCAATGCGTGATGCACACGCATTCGATTAATGGTGTGGCGGTGTCTGCACAAAAAGACGGCGTGCTACCGCTGTCGCAGCAATCATTGTTTGTGTTGGCGTCATTGGGTTATCACGATTACGAAGGCGTTGCGTTAAACGATGAAGAGAAGCCCCGTTTGGTTGCAGACCTCGGCACCAATAATTTCTTAATGCTAAGAAATCATGGCTTGCTCACAGTGGGTAAAACCATCGCGGATGCGTTCTTGTTTATGTATTTATTTGAAGCGAGTTGCATGATCCAAGTGCGTGCGCTGGCCGGTGGAAAAGAACTGGTGCAGGTCGATGGCCGAATTGTTGCGGGTATTCAGCAACAGGCCGAACAAGTGACGAAAGGGCTAGGTGGCTCACTGGCGTGGCCGGGATTGTTGCGAAAATTGGATCGAAAAAATCCGGGCTACGACGAGTAGCGATGTTCGATGAAATAAAAAAGGCGGCTATTGGTGCCGCCTTTTTTATACTTCTATCGTTAGCGACGAAGATACTGACTTACATCAGTATTAAAGTAGCGATATAGCACGCTCTTTTGCTCTCTCTCCGACTGCCTCCAGCCGTAAATCTCAGGCCGCTCAGTTTCAATGGCGAGCGTATCGAAGATCAGCCAATCAAATAAAGCCAACGAACCGCACACATTTTTGGCGGAGTTCTTGCCGCGAGCATGGTGATGGTGATGCTGCGTCGGGAAGGTAAACACGTGCGCCAAACCCCACATGGTTTTCCGAACCCAGGCCCATTGATGGTTGTGAAAATACAAATCGTAATTCCAGTTGCAATGGGTATGCGCGGCCCATAACCCTTTTGCCACCGTGCCCCACAAAAAGACTTCGGTTAGGCCGAGGTATAAGCACAGCAATTGGAACCAATAGTTGGGCATGATCAGCCACCACATCCACCCGTTGGTGAAGGTTTGCGTCACGCTAATTTTGCCGCGCTCGTCGTCACCGCTAATGTGGTGCGGACGGTGCGAGAGTTTATAAAACGCTTGGACGGTTTGCGCCCAGCGCGCTTTGGGGCGGCGACTGTGGGCGAAATAATGTCCCGCGCCGTGAATTAATTCTTCGAGGCAGAAAAAGGCGATCAGCGTTGGCCAGAAGTAATCGTTGTCCAGCCACGATAACGCGCCAGCGCTCGACGGAATCAGCCGACTTAAGCCAAACGAAATGATCAGTAACACCAAAGGGCGCTGCACAGCGATCATCATAAAGGTGGTAATGCCTGCTATTTTCCAATCTCGGGGAGTGCGTGCGCCGTTGGCGCTGCGGCCTGAGGCCCATTCGAGGAAAGCGGCGATCAGTACAAACGCCAGTACCGACAGCGCCACAAAATCATTAATAGTCATTGTTGTTGTCTCCGTTATAGCACTCCTAGATCGTCGTGCTTTTACCCTTATCGGTCTAATCAATATGCTGTATAAGTAATATCCATGAAGCTGAATTTAAGATCGGTCGATCTCAATCTATTGCCTGTGTTTGTGGCCGTCGTGGAAGAGGGGCAATTATCCCGTGCGGCTTCGCGGCTGGGCATGAGCCAGCCGGCGGTGAGCGCGGCGCTGCAGCGTTTGCGGCTGACCGTGGACGATGTGTTGTTTACCCGTACACGCGCGGGGCTGTCGCCCACGCCACGCGCTCAGGCGCTGTATCAGCAGGTCAGTGCTGGGCTCGGCATGTTAGGTGAGGCGCTGGACCCGGGGCGTCAGTTTGATCCCGCGAGTAGCGATCGGACCTTTCGAATTATTGCCGTGGATTATTTCGAATCGCTAATGCTTGGGCCTTTGGTGGCGCAAATGCGTCAGCAAAGCGAGCAGATTTCAGTGCAGGTGTTGTCGCAGGCAGACGGCTGGGAGAAGCAGTTAATCAGTGCCGAAGCAGACTTCGCATTGGATTCAGAACTGGCCGAAGACGACCGCCTTAATGCCGAAGTGGTGAGCGAAGAAAAACTTGCTGTCGTGGTGCGACGGGATCATCCACATATTCAGGAAAATATTTCACTCGAACAATTTCTGCAGGCAGAGCATGTTGTTTTGCCGCTGAGAGACCGTCGCGTATTGCCTTTAGATCAAGTGCTGGGAAAGCCAGGCTGGCGACGGAAGATCGGCGCGCAAGTTGTGCAGTACGGCAACTTATTGTCGGTGGCGGGAGCGAGTGATTTGATTGCCACGGTGCCGTTACGTCTTGCGCAGCGCATGGCAGACACCTATCAACTGCAAGTGCTGCCTTTTCCCGTGCCCGTAAAAAGCGTGCCGATTTATTTGATCTGGCCGGTCGCGCTTGAAAATGATCAAGCGCATCGCTGGTTCAGGGGTTTACTGAAAACGTTTTTTTCAGGGCTCGACGCTTTACAGACTTAGACGTTTAGCAACTTCTCAGCGCCGCGCCGCCAACGCGCAAAATGCGCGCGTCGCCCCACGGTGTGCCGTCTCCGGCATTCACCGTTAATGCAACGGCGAGTTGTCTGTCGGGGTCGGCCCACGCGCCGGAGCCGCCGTAGCCAAAATGCCCAAAGCCGCGTTCAGGTCGTCTTAATCCCCACACAAAAGGTTGGTGATAACCCAAGCGCCAGCGCATCGGTGTGTACAGTGCGCGGTCGAGCGTAAATACCTGACGTTCGCTGAGTAAATTGGCTGTTTCTGCGGGCAAAATGGATACGCCATCAAGGGCGCCGCCGTTGGCAAGTGCCGCATATAAACGTGCTAACGATCGCGCCGTGAACACGCCGCTAAATCCGGGCATTGCCGCACGCAACACCTCAGGTGTCGTTAATTTCTGTGCGTGAAAACTTTTTACGGCGACGGATTTTTCGAAGCGGGTAATATCAGGTATGACACCTGAATGTATCAGTTTGTCGAATGCGCCGCGTACGCCTTTCTGAATCTCTTTTTTCAACGAGTTTTTCTTTTTCGCTGAATTGGGTTTGCTGCGCGTGTTACTGCCGGGCTTGCTGCCCATGAGGAGATCCGCCACGCGATGATGTTCGCTGTCCGGGGTGCCAAGAAATAATCCGTCGAGCCCGAGCGGTTCAGCTAATGACGTTTTGGTTAAGTCAGAAATATTTTGTCCGCTTACGCGACTGGCCACTTCGCCCACAAGCCAGCCATAGGTTAGCGCATGGTAAACAGAGTGGGGGGCTGAGCTGTTGTCGGCGGGCGCAGCGGCTAAGGCAGCGCACACACGGTCCCAGTCAGTAATTTCGTTGAATGATAATCCGAGCGTGTCCATGCGGAACATGCCTGCGCGGTGGGTCAGTAAATCGCGCACGGTAATATTCTGTTTGCCGTTTGCGGCAAACTCCGGCCAATACTCTGCAACGGGTGCATCGTAATTCACCAAACCTTTTGCTGCTTGTTGATGCAGCAACGCGCTGACCACACCTTTTGTGGTGGAAAACGATACCGACAACGTTTCCGGCAGCCATGGATCACCGTTCCAGTTGCGCGTGCCGGTGCATAAATCCACCACGGCTTCACCTTGGTGGTAAACACTCACCGCGCCGCCGCCAGGATAGCGTTTCATTTGCTGAAAAAACGCATCGCGAACTTTATTAAACTTTGGGTGGCAGAAGCCGGTACTGTTAGACATCGAAGGCACTCTTAGTGTGATGGCCATTTTATACAGAATGCCAGAGATCGGCTCAATGTGGCGAATTAGATTGGCGCAAAAAGGGTGGTACAAAAAGCAGAGAAAAAATCGGAAAGAATGGACGCGCTATAATAGGGCGCTCTAATTATTATTGTCATACGTGTACTAACATGACTGCGAGGCACATTGGCCTCGCGTTTATCATGTTGTGCTGCTTTTCTATCAGGGCAGCAAGCTTTCTAAGCGCAACTGCTCTTCGTAGGTTTCGCGTTGACGCACAACAAAGGCTTGGTCGCCATCGACAACAATTTCAGCAGCACGATTGCGCGTGTTGTAATTGCTCGACATCACAAAACCGTACGCGCCCGCACCTTTTATGGCGAGCAAATCGCCGGCTTCCAGTGCAAGTGTGCGTGACTTGGCAAGAAAATCACCTGTCTCACACACAGGGCCAACCAAATCCCATTCACGGCAATCGGCGTCATGGGGTTTTACTGGCACCACATCCATCCATGCTGAATATAAAGCAGGACGAATTAAATCGTTCATCGCGCCGTCAATGATGGCGAAGTTTTTGTGTTCTGTCGGCTTTAGGTACAACACCTGCGTAACAAAAATGCCGGCATTGGCGGCAATAGAGCGACCGGGTTCAATATGAATCGGCATATCCGGCGCCACCTTTTCTTTTAGCGCGGCGATGTACTCTGCCTGAGAAGGCACCACTTCATCTTTGTACTTCACTCCCAAGCCGCCGCCTAAATCGAGATGGCGAATGCGTATGCCGCTGTGTTCGAGTTTTTCAACCAGCGCCAGCACGCGATCAATGGCGTCTTTAAACGGATCAAGTTTGGTCAGCTGGCTGCCGATATGGCAATCCACACCGATCACTTCAATGTGCGGAAGGTCATCCGCATGTTGATACAGGGCTACGGCATCATTAATGTCCACGCCGAACTTATTTTCTTTCAGGCCCGTGGAAATATACGGATGTGTTTGTGCGTCCACATCTGGATTTACCCGCAGCGCAATGCGTGCGACCTTGCCTTGTTCGCCTGCCACGAGGTTTAGCAAATCAAGCTCCGCGGCGGACTCAACATTAAAGCAGTGAATATTTTTCTCTAGTGCAATTTCCATTTCTTCGGCGGTTTTGCCCACGCCGGAAAACACGATCTTGTCTGGGTCGCCGCCTGCCCGTAATACACGTTCGAGTTCGCCAGCAGAAACGATATCGAAGCCAGCGCCGAGCCTCGCCAAAATATTCAGTACCGCGATATTGGAATTGGCTTTTACCGCATAGCAAATTTGATGCGGATGCTCACCGAACGCATTTTCAAAGGCGAGGTAATGTTGCTCAAGCGCTGCCCGCGAATAAACGTACAGCGGCGAGCCAAAGCGTTCGGCCAGTTGCGCGACGGGGGCTTCTTCGGCGTACAGTTCGCCGTTACGGTATTGAAAGTGGTCCATGATCTCTGCCTAGTAGAGTAAGCGTAAAACGAGGCGCGCCTACTTGCGTGCTATTCTTTGTTAGGTGCTTGCTGTTCGCCTTCTTTCTTGTCGGCGTCTGGCGTTTTCTTTACTTCTTCAACTTCGGTTTTGGTCGCTTGTTCAGGCGGTGGCGTTTCACCTTTCGACTCAACTACTGGCGGTGGTTCAGGCGCGAAATAAAGATCGCCTTTTTGTCCGCACGCGCTAACACAAGAAAGCAGAACAGAAAAAAACATCAGCGCAGTAAGGCGCATTGCGTTGCCACGTTGTAATAACATTGCATTTTTCATGTTCCGCTTTCCTTGGCCAATGCCCAAAACTATTTCAATGCTTTACGCGAGCGCGCCACGGCCGCGCGCACCTGATCCGGCGCAGTGCCACCAATATGGTCACGGGCGCTAACAGAACCTTCCAGTGTCAGCACTTCAAATACATCTTCTTCGATTTGATCGCTAAACTTCTTTAATTCTGAAATTTGCATGTCGCTCAAATCTTTTTTCTTTTCAACGCCGTAGGCTACCGCTTTGCCGACAATTTCGTGGGCATCGCGAAAGGCAATGCCTTTGCGCACAAGGTAGTCAGCGAGGTCAGTGGCCGTGGCAAAACCTCGACGCGCCGCCTCGCGCATTACTTCGCGGTTCGGCTCGATGGCAGGAATCATGTCAGCGAAAGCGCGCAAACATCCTTTCAGTGTATCCACCGCATCAAACAAAGGTTCTTTGTCTTCTTGGTTATCTTTGTTGTACGCCAAGGGTTGCGATTTCATTAACGTCAGCAATGAAATTAAATGCCCGTTTACACGGCCAGTTTTGCCGCGCACCAGCTCTGGCACATCTGGATTTTTCTTTTGCGGCATGATCGAGCTGCCGGTGCAGAACCGATCAGGCAGATTAATAAAATTAAATTGCGCGCTGGTCCATAACACCAACTCTTCGCTCATGCGTGAGAGATGCGTCATACAAATGGCGGCGAGAGCACAAAACTCAATGGCGAAGTCACGGTCACTCACGGCGTCGAGCGAGTTAAAGCACACTTCATCGAAGCCGAGCAACTCGCAGGTGCGTTCGCGATTAATCGGATAGGTGGTGCCTGCTAATGCGGCGGAACCTAGCGGCATGCGGTTGGCGCGTTTGCGACAATCGGCCAAACGTTCGCGGTCGCGACGAATATTTTCAAACCAGGCGAGCAAGTGATGACCAAACGTCACCGGCTGTGCGGTTTGTAAATGCGTGAAGCCCGGCATAATGGTCGCCGCTTCTTTTTCAGCAAGGGTTAAAAAGCCTTCCATTAGGCGTTGCATTTCACCGTCGATAAAATCAATTTCATCGCGCAGCCACAAACGAATATCGGTGGCCACTTGGTCGTTACGCGAACGGCCCGTGTGTAATTTTTTACCCGTGATACCAATGCGCTGGGTAAGCCGCGATTCGATATTCATGTGCACGTCTTCGAGTTCAACGGACCATTCAAATTCGCCGCGTTCGATCTCTGCTTTGATCTCGGTCAGGCCTTCAACAATGGCATCGCGCTCGTCGTTGGTGAGCACGCCGACCTCGGCCAACATGGTGGCGTGGGCAATGGAGCCGCGAATATCGTGGGCATACATGCGTTGATCGAAGTTCACGCTGGCCGTGAACTGCTGTACAAACTGGTCGGTGGATTCGCTAAAGCGTCCGCCCCAAAGGGTGTTTTGTTTCTGCTGTGTCATCGCCGTGTTCAATTGGGTAGCTGCAAAGGCGCGCAGTATAGCATTTTCGTCTGCCGCGTTGCTGAGGTATAACAGGGATCGTTTGACGTTTGTTCGCACCGGCGGTGCGCCGGCCTACAAGCGCATACCCCTATGGAGAGCCGAATGGCCTTAGAACAAGAAAATGACATCGCAGCGGATGCGGCAACGAGGCTATTTCTGCCGGATCTGTGTTCGGCGCGCTCGGTGTTTATCGTGGTGGTGGTGGCCGAGTTGCTGGCGGTGGTCTTGTCGCTGGCGGCCTACTATTACGAAGGCTTTAATTTCGAGCGCTTGGCGCTGAGCTCGTTGTTTATTCAATGGGTGGCGCTGACCAGTGCGGCCTTGCTGTGCTCATTGCGCGGTTGGATCAATCAGCAGAGCTTGTCCATGGCGGGCGTGTTGGTGGTGCTGTTGGTGGTGGCCGATACCTTTGTGTTCAGTGTGCTAACCCGGGCGATCATGCACTGGGTGACACTAGAGCCGATGCAAGGCTTGCTCGGCCGAGAAGTGCTGATTAACTCGGTGATTGCGGCCATTATTGCCGGTACTGTGATGCGCTACCTGTACGTCAACGAACAGCTGCGTGATAAAGGCGAAGCCGAGCTACAAGCGCGCATTCAGGCATTGCAGTCGCGTATTCGTCCGCACTTTCTGTTTAATAGTATGAACATTATCGCCAGCTTGATCGCCGTCGACCCCGACACGGCAGAGCAGGTGGTTGAGGATTTATCTCGCTTATTTCGCGCCAGCTTGAAAGACTCAGGCAATGAAGTGGGCGTGGACGAGGAAATTGCCCTGTGTCAGCGCTATGCGCGCATCGAACAGTTGCGCATGGGCGAGCGCTTGCAGCTTGAATGGAACATCGATGAAGCCTTGAGTGAGGCAAAGATTCCATTATTAACGTTGCAGCCGTTGCTGGAAAACGCTATCTATCATGGTATTCAACCGCTTGCTGAAGGCGGGCTGGTCACCGTGACAGGTGCACTGGAGGGCGGTCGCGTAGTACTGTCTGTCAGGAACCCAAGACCGCCAGGCGAAAGTCCGCATCGTGGCAATCGTATGGCGCTGGATAATATTCGCCACCGGCTACAAGCTTTATATGGTGAGCAGGCGCGAGTAGACGCTCGGCCAATGACGGATCAGTACGAAGCGCTGATCAGTTATCCGTTCAAGAACTGTTGAAGGGCCGATGCAACGGCCTCAAACAACGGCACTGCGAAAGGGGAGTCGCTATGCGGGTAATGGTATGTGATGACGAGAAACTGGCGCGTGACCGTTTAGTGCGGCTGGTGTCAGATTTAGACGGCATGGCGGTGGTGGCAGAGGCCTCCAACGGCCGTGAAGCCTTGACGCAGGCGCAAGAAAGTCGCCCAGACGTTGTGCTTATGGACATTCGGATGCCGGACATGGACGGCATCGAAGCGGCGGAGCATTTGCTAAAAAGCGAAACGCCTCCGGCTGTTATTTTCTGCACCGCCTACGACGAACACGCCCTGCAAGCCTTTAAAGTGCATGCCGTGGATTACCTGCTCAAGCCAGTATCGCGCGATGACCTCAACACCGCGTTGCGTCGCGCCAAAGGCATGACACGCAGCAAATTGCAGGCGTTAGAAGGCGAAGTGCACAGCGACGGATCACCACGCCGCAAGCACATCAGCGCGCGCACCCATAAAGGCATTGAGTTGGTCGGCATTGATGACGTGCGTTATTTCATGGCAGACCAAAAATACGTCACCGTGCGCCATGGCGAAGGTGAAGTGCTGATCGACGAAACACTTAAAGAGTTGGAAGACGAATTTCCTAACATGTTCGTCCGAATACACCGCAATGCTCTGATTTCATTGGCTTTTTTAGAAGGTATGGAGATGTCCACGGCAGGCCACTATCAAGTGCGGCTGCGTGGCATTGAAGAGCGTTTAACGGTAAGTCGTCGCCATGTGGCGGGCTTACGAAAAGTCATGGCGAAGCTGTAACAGAAACACAGCATAAAAGCCGTCAGGCAGGCCTGCTGCACCGCTGGCCTGTTGGCGCTTTCATGCTATGCTTGCTCCGCACCGAATTCCATTACCCGCAACCAGAAAAACAATAGGGGAACCCCATGAAAAAGCTGTTCGTGCTGCTGGTCTCTTTTGCTCTACTCGGTGGCTGCGCCACTGCTGCTAGCCCAGTATCAGGCCTAATGTATTCCAATATTTCTGCACCCCTGACTGCAACACCGGCGAAAGAACAACCCGCCCGTGTTGGCCGTGCCAGCGTGCGCTCCATTCTCGGCATCATCGCCACCGGTGACGCGAGCATTAACACCGCTGCCCGTAACGGCGGCATTCGTGAAATCCACTACGTGGATTATGAATCACAAAACTTCTTCGGCATTCTTGCTGAGTTCACCGTAGTGGTTTACGGCAACTAATACGGCAACCAAGTCTTGCCGTTAGCAAGAAACAAAGAAGCACAATAAAAGGGCCCAACAGGGCCTTTTTTATTGTGCGACAGATTGCGCGGTAGCCGATTGCAGATAACGATACCCGTCACGGAAAATCGCTTGCAGGCAAGCTCCCACATAAAGCTAACGTTTCTTGTTCGCGCCACCCCACAACATTTTCCCATCCCTTGTGGGAGCTTGCCCGCAAGCGATACGGCGCCAAGTAAAACCCCTACGCTTACAATCAACCTCCCACATAGAGCTAACGTTTCTTGTTCGCGCCACCCCGCAACATTTTTCCGCCCCCGGTGGGAGCTTGCCTGCAAGCGATACGGCGCTAAGTAAACCCCCTACGCTTGCAAGCAAGCTCCCACATGGAGCAGTCACCACCCCAAACCACTCAAACCCGACAAGAAGTCTTTCTCAACGTGGCGGCACCCTTTATTCATCGGTGACGATTTTTAGTTGCCCTCGTGCACGTATGCCCGCACAGCGGCAGTGCTGAAACCGATGCAGGCAGGGCGAACTCCCCGTACGTTTCTGGCACAATAGCGACGCTTAGTTTTCGAGGTTTCCCATGACAGACATCCTGCGTATCGCCACCCGTTCCAGTCCGCTTGCTATTTGGCAGGCGGAATATGTTCAGCAACGTCTTGAGTCTTTGCACGCGGGGCTGAAAGTTGAGCTGATCCGCATTAAAACGCAGGGCGACAAAATCCTCGACGTACCCTTAGCAAAAATTGGTGGCAAAGGGTTGTTCGTGAAAGAGCTTGAGCAAGCCATGATGGCGGGCGAGGCAGACATTGCCGTGCACTCCATGAAAGACGTGCCGATGGAATTGCCCGAAGGTTTTGAGCTGCCGGTTATTTGCGAACGCGACGATCCGCGTGATGCGTTTGTCTCCAATCATTTTGAAAATCTTGATGCGTTGCCGCAGGGTGCGCGCGTAGGGACATCCAGCTTACGCCGCAGCGCGCAGTTAAAAGCACTGCGTCCCGATTTCGACATCATCAGTTTGCGCGGCAATGTGCAAACCCGTTTGGGCAAACTCGACGACGGCCAGTTCGACGGCATTTTATTAGCGGCGGCAGGATTAAAGCGCTTGGGATTGCATGAGCGCATTCGTTATGAGCTACCACCCGAAGTCTGTTTGCCCGCCGTTGGCCAAGGCGCCGTCGGCATTGAATGCCGCGCCGGTGACGAAAAAACCCGCGCGTTATTAGCGCCATTAAACGACGTCGATACGTGGGATCGCGTTGTCGCCGAACGCGCAATGAACCGTCGTCTTGAAGGCGGCTGTCAGGTGCCTATCGCTGGGTACGCAGAACTGAATAACGACGAGCTGTGGTTGCGCGCGTTGGTGGCCAGCGAAGACGGCAGCGAAGTGTTGCGCGTTGAAGGCCGCGCCGAGCGTAAAAGCGGCGCACAACTTGGCGTTGAACTCGGCAACCAATTGCTGGCGGCAGGCGCTGACCGCATTCTCGCAAAAGTGTACGGACGCGAATGAAAAAACATGTGCTGATTACCCGCCCCAACGGCCAGCACCAAGCCTTGGCGTCGGCGTTGCAGCAACAAGGTTATGCGGTCACGCATAGCCCCGCACTGGCCATTGAACAAACCTTTTTAAGCGCGGCGGAACGCGGATTTTTACTCAACCTCGACAGCTACCACGCCGTCATTTTTATTAGCCGCAATGCGGCGGACTATGCGCTGTCCATCTTGCAGGACTTTTGGCCACAATGGCCCGTCGGTGTGCACTGGCTGGCGGTGGGTGAAGCCACTGCCCATGTGCTGCAAGAAGCGGGTATCACCCCCGATCATCCCGACCAAGGCTTTAACAGTGAAGCCTTGCTTGCCATGCCGAGCTTGCAAGATTTGCACAATAAAAAAGTGCTGCTACTTCGCGGCGAAGGCGGCCGCGAGTTGCTCGCGCCAGTGATTCGAGCGCGCGCCGACGCATTGGATGAAGTGGTGCTGTACCGCCGCTTATGCGATAGCCATTTTGCCTGGCCCGCCGAGCGAGTTGATGCTGTGATGGTGACCAGCCAGCAAAGCTGGGAATGCATTGCCAGCAATGTGCCAGCTGACTGTGCAGTGATTGCAGGCAGTGAACGTATCGCAGAGATTATCCGTGCCGATGGATTTACCGTCGTCGCCGCCGCGTCGCCCCACGACGCCGACATGCTCAGCGCAATTCAGAGCGTGTTGCCGGTGAGTTCCGCCGGTTAACGCCGCTGCGCTAAATTCCTAAAATCCCGCAATATTCCGTAACGAAAATCGCGCGCAACGTGCGTTATGCCGTTATTCGGGTTAATGTCTGGCAAGCGCTGAATTTAGGGATTTACTGATGCGAACGACCCCTCTACAACAACAACCTCGTCGGGCATTCAAAACCATGCATAGCCTGCAACATCAAGCGGGTGCTGCGCTGGCAAATATCTTGTTATTGCTGGTGCTCATTGCGGTGGGTGCTGCCGGTTGGTTTGGTTGGCACGCATTAGAAGAAATCACCGCAACCGATGACGCACTGCGCGAAGAAATTATCGCATTGCGTAGCGGACAAACCGCCCTCGGTGCAGAAAAAGCCACCGAGCTGGCCGCGTTGAATAAGCGTGTCGATCAAACAGAAATTGAACTCGCCTCGCGTGCCGAGACGTTAGCGAATTTACAAAACGGCGGGCAACGCAACTGGCTATTAAATGAAGCCGAAGCATTAGCCAATCTTGCCCAAGAGCGCATTCTCCTCACCGCCGACATCATGGCGGCCCAGCGATTATTAAAAGCGGCAGATAAAACCTTAGCGCGCATTAATGACAGCGGCGTATTACCCGCACGCAAAGCCGTTGCTGCCGATTTAGATGCGCTCAGCAGCGCTGAACAAGTCGACGTGCAAGCGCTGATTTTAAAATTAGGCGTGTTGCAGCAGCGCATCACCTTAATGGCATTGCCTGTCACCGCAAAAACCGAACAGCGCGAAGACAAAACATCACCGCCGCCGGAAGCGGGTTGGTGGGATAGGTTTGTATATTCATTGCCGGTGAATGTGCGTCGCCAACAGGCGCCATTGCCGTTGCCGCTCGACGCACAACAAGCGTCCACCTTGCGTTTATATCTCGACAATAATTTACAGCAAGCACAACTCTCACTGTTGCAAAGTAAACCGCAAAGTTATCGGCAAGCGATCCAACAAGCGCAGCGCGCATTAAACACGTGGCTGGTTGAAGACAACTCAGAAGTGAAGCACGTGAAAGCATCCTTGCAAGCATTGCTCGATGCCAACGTCGAGCAAGCACTGCCAGAAATTGGCAAAGGCATCGCGGCCATTCGAGGGCTGCAAGCGGAGTTTAATCAATGAAGCAATCAGTGATCTTGCTGGTGCTGATGGCGCTGGCAGGCATTCTTTTCGGAATGTGGATGCTGGAAGACGCAGGCTACGTGCTGATTATTCGCGACGGCTGGCAAATGGAAACCACGTTAGGTTTCGCGTTGTTCGTATTAATTTTAGCGGCCACGTCCGTGGCAATTGTTACCCTGGTGTTAGCCACCGTGTGGGATATTTTGTCACCGTTTGGTGCGGGCGGACGCTGGCGCGATTATCTTGCGCGGCAAAGAATGGTGTCCGGATTTTATGCGTTAGTCGAAGGGCGCTGGGCAAAAGCCGAGCGGTTATTGTCGGCCGCGGCTGGCTCGCCAAAGTGGCGCGTGATGGCAGCACTGGGCGCCGCCCAAGCCGCCGCCGAACAACATGACGACACCGCAGTACGACGTTATTTAGAAATGGCCCACGACCAAAAACGCGGCCGCTTAGCCGCCGGACTGATGGCCGCACACCTAGCATTAGACGAAGGCTACCCAGGCGAAGCACGCAATGAATTAAATGTGCTGCGCGACATCGCGCCCAAAAATCCTCGATTAATTCGCATGCTCGCCGAAACACTGGCGCACATGGAAGACTGGTCTAACCTCATGCCATTGCTGCCCGCATTGCGACAGCACAGCACCAATGAAAAAGCCTTCTACGCATTTGAACGCCGCGCCTGGCATGGCTGGCTAAAACAAACCGCCGACGGCGCCGCGCCCGACACCAAAGCGCGCATCGACGCACTGCGTAATATCTGGAAAAAAATGCCTGCCCCCATGCAACGCGAAGCCACCCTGCGTGCGCAATACGCCGGGTACTTAGCGCAATTTGGCGACGGCGAAGCAGCGCTTTCAGTCATTCGCAAAGACATCGAAAGCCAGTGGGATGATCGTCTGCCTGCAATTTTAGAATGCATTCAAAACGTCGCGCCTGAGCGTTTATTGGCATTGCTAGAAGGCTGGTTAGATCAACGCCCCGGCAATGCCGTGTTGCTGCTCACCGCAGGTCGCGTCGCATTGCGCGCGCAACTGTGGGGTAAAGCGCGCGCCTTCTTCGAATCCGCGGGTAATGCCGGCAACGCCACCGCATTGGCTGAGCTCGCGCGATTATCTGCCGCCATGGGCGACAACAAAAAAGCTCTCATGGTGTTAGAAGAGCGGCTGCGCTTAATGGATGCGCACTTGCCCGATCTGCCCATGCCCGTGCGGCTTGGCGTATCCGAATAGTCTTTGCACTCAGCGCGGCAACCCGCCGCGTTCGATCAGCCTCCGGCGGAAGTCTGTGATAAACTGCCCGCCCGCATTTTGCTTCGGAACAGATCATGACAGAGACCTTGCCTGTATTGCGTTTAAAGCGCGGAGAAGATCGTCGCTTACGCGCGGGTCATTTGTGGATCTACTCCAACGAGATTAATACCGACGCCACGCCGCTGAAAACCCTACCCGCGGGCATTGAAGTGATCATCGAAGACTCACGCGGCAAACCGCTGGGGCGCGCCTACGCCAACCCCAACTCGCTGATTTGCGCCCGCCTGTTTACCCGCAACGTCAAACAAAGCCTCAACCAAAAGTTTTTTGAACGCAGCATCGCGCAATCCGTTGCACTGCGAGAGAAAATTTTTCAGCAGCCTTGTTACCGCGCCGTGTTTGGCGAAGGCGATTTATTGCCAGGGCTCGTGATCGATCGCTTTGCCGATACCTTCGTTATTCAGTCCGGCACTGCCGGCATGGACGTAGCGCTGCCCGCCATCGCCGGCGCGCTGGATAAACTGTATTCTCCAGACAACATCATCGTAAAAAGCGAAAGCGCCACCCGTGGCCAAGAAAACTTAGAAGATGATGTGCGCGCCATAAAAGGCACGCTGCTCGAAGAAATCTCTCTGGTTGAAAACGGCGTGCACTACACAGCGCCGCTCGCCGCCGGACAAAAAACAGGGTGGTTCTACGATCACCGCGCTGCGCGCCGCCGCATTGTGCCGCTGGCACATGATGCACGCGTATTAGATGTGTTTTCCTATTGCGGCGCATGGGGCGTATTAGCGGCAACCAAAGGCGCCACCCACGTCACCTGCATCGACTCCTCTGAAAAAGCACTCGACCACGTACACCGCAACGCCGTCGCCAATAAAGTGGACGACAAAATGCGCACCGTGCAGGCCGACGCCTCCGCCGGCATGAAAGAGTTAATCGCCAACGGCGAAAAATTTGATCTCGTCGTTATCGACCCACCGGCCTTTATTAAACGCAAAAAAGATATTAAAAACGGCTTGGCCGGTTATCACGCCATTAACGAACTGGCCATGCGCCTCGTTGAACCCGGCGGCATCCTTGTGTCGGCATCGTGCTCAATGCATTTGCAACGCGACCAACTGCTCGACGTGATGCGCTCCAGCGCACGCCACGTAGACCGCTACGTGCAAGTGTTCGCCAGCGAAGGGCAAGCGGAAGACCATCCCGTACATCCCGCCATCCCAGAAACCAATTATCTAAAAAGCTGGTATGGCCGCGTAGTGATGAACAGTTAACACGCGACACAACACAAACACCTCCAAACGAGCGCCTGCTTAGGCGCTCGTCACACAATATTCGGCACTATCTCTGCACTTATCTCTGCGCCATCTCCGCAACAAACCCACACCAGCCCCGCACAGTTCCCCACAATTCCGGCCTTTTTGTACCAATTCCTTATTCCAAAAACGCTGGTTATCTTGTTTTGCTATATACATCGGCAAGGACTTGACCGTAGCCCGAGAGCGCGCGACGCTGAAAGCGGAATGCGGAGCGACTGATCTTGCTCCAGCACGTCGTGCTAGTGCCCAAAAGGCTTGTAGACAAGGAGTATCCGATGATTGATCGCAAAGATTACATTGCGCGTATTAAAGCAAAACTCGACGAATGGGATGACGAGCTAGAAAAGCTCGAAGAGCGCGCAAAAGAAGTGTCCGGCGATGCCGTAGAGCATTGGGAGCGACACAGAATGGAGCTCCAAGAAGTGCTAGTAGAAATGCAGGACCGCATCGACGAACTGCGCGACAACGCAGGCGAAGCATGGAATGAAACAAAAGAAGGCCTAGACAAAGCATGGCTTCGTGTCTCGAAAGACCTAGAAGCACTGACTGACAGGCTATTTCCGGGGAACTGATTTAACAACAACAAACGCTGGCCAACACCGGCTAGCTAACGTTAACACCTCAAAAAATCAAAAGGGCGCGCCGAAAGACGCGCCCTTTTTGCGTTAAACACACCGCAATGCCAATTTAATATCACGCAAAATCCCGCCTGCTATTTTGTACAGTATAAATAATTTGCCACCCACGCCGTGCGTGTTATAAAGAATTGGTTCGATGGTGCACGGGCAACGTATTGATCTAGTTTGATTTTTTTTATGCGGAAAAACCGTGCTGCGTATTTAAAAGCCTTCTTCTTTTTTGCATTATCGAAGACGGCTATATAATCACTGTTACAAGTCTTAAATTATGATTGAAATCGAGTTTGAAGAACCAACTAGAGAAAAGTGCAGCTGCTGTGAAAATACAACAGTTAGACTTACAAGGTTTGTGTATCAAGATGGTGATGCCTTTGCAGTCTATTACGTGCTTTTTACCGAAGGTCACGAAGACAAAATTGCCCATTCACTTATTGGTCTGGGAGAATGGGGAGAAGAAGGAAGTCCCGAGCTACGCACAGCAGTTGCTGTAGATATTTGGTCTACCGAAGACAATTGGGTTGTGAGAGTTATCGATAAAGAAGAATCACCTTGGAGCCACGTAGACTTTCTTGGCAACATACTAAACCGCGAAGAGGCTCTTGCTCACGAATGGATCAGTGATGTATTTCATTTAACTGACCATATAGTTACTGAAGATAAGCCTGTAATTGAGTACTTCGCATGAACCAACTTGTAACAAGTCAAAGCACTCGGACTTGGGCAAGCTGTCACCTTTTTTGCAAAAACACGCAAAAAAGCCGCCATCTCACCCAAGCCGGTGTTTGAGGCGTTAGCTAGGTATACGTATGCCAATAGAAAGAATCGGAAAATACTTGGAGTCAGCTGACCTAGGAATTACTAATTCATTAGGAATTGAGACAACTCAATTAAAGAGCTGTATACGTGAAATTAAGGAAAGAAAGATTCTTGGTGCTTTTGGTAGCCCAGCATTTGGCTTCGAAGAAGATAACTTTAACTTTTTTAATGAGCTTCCATTTTTAAAGCAAGTTTGGTTTTGGGAAATAAACCTTAAAGATATAAGTGGTCTTTATGCACTCAATGAACTTGAGTATTTTGGAGTGCAAGACAAACGGCCAGCAATAGATTTTTCTAAATTTTCAAAGCTCAAGAAAGCCGTTTGGCAGCCAGTTCGAAAAGATTCGGGCCTCGAGCAACTTGCTAATCTGAGAGAATTAGATGTATGGAGATTCAAGCCTAAAGATAAAGCTTATACCAGTATAGGCCTTCCAAATAGCCTAAAAAAACTTGAACTAAACTGGTGTAACCCAATCACTCTTGATGGCATGCCATTCCTAGATGAGCTTGAAGAGTTACAAATTCATTATTGTAGAAATCTAGAAACAATTGAATCAATATTTAAGTTTGCTCCAAAATTGAAAAAGCTCGTTATAACACGATGTGCAAACCTTTCAAATTTCGAGATCGTTCACGAACGCGAATGGGAGCATCTATATATAAACATCAAAGGCAAAACAATAGCTAACAAAGCGCTCAATAGGACTCCGTAATAATGGCACCTTTTCTGCGCTACGCGACAAAAAAGTCGCCATTATTACTACGCCCATTAGCGCGGCGTTAGAGAAAACCATGCCTGAAACATTTATTGAAGATATGAATGTCGTTCGAGAGATAATGGATGGATTCCTTTCTCAGGAACACATATCGAAAGGCCTGCAACAAATTACCGAAATCGGTATAACTGGGTGGGAAAAATGGTGGCAGGTTGAATTGGCGATATATCTTGATGAGTATCCTGGAATTAAAGAATGGGATATGGAGAATGAATTTGAAGGAGATCGGCGAAAGCATGGTGGAGATAGGCTGTATGTGGATTTTGGATTTACATATAGTGGCTGGAATGGGAACTATGTGTTTCTGGAGCTTAAACAAAATAATGACTACAAAAAGTGCATTGATATGATGTTTAAGGATGCCGAAAAATACGAGTTGCTAAAATCAAAATCTATAGATGGGCTGGAAAAGCGGAACGTATTCGTAGTGGGCATGTTTAAAAAGGAAAACTGGAATGATATCCAAGTATATTTCGATAGCTGCATGGAGCATTACGAATTTGAGTTTGGAGATGATGAGTTTCTGTTCTTAGACTCAAAATCACATAAGTGGGGTATGTTGATATTCTAAGAGAGTTCTCTAACAAACCGCTCAAATAAATTCCGGCCACAAAAGGCGTGACCTCCACCGGACTCGCTAACGCTCCCCGTTTAGTGGAGCGTTATGTATCTATAGGCAAAAAATACCATGTATACACTTTACTACCACAAAAATTGTCCAGAATGCGCGAAGCAGACAGCAATTGACTCTAAGTTGGATTGGCTGAATCGGATATCAGTATCTGCAGAAATCCCACCTACGGGCGAATTGGAAAAAGGTGAAATAGTTTTAATATCAAAAAGTGGACAGGTATTTACTCGTGGCTACGCTATAAGAAAAATATGCTTAAATATTCCTGTCTATTTTTTATTTGGTTTGGTTTTATATTTCCCCCCATTTCTTAAAATGGCCTCAAAAGGCAAAGCTGGATGCAACGGGGATTCGTGTGAAAGCAATACATAACAAGTCAAGCCAGCCGCCACTTGGTGGCTGGACGCGCTAACGCGGTCCGCTGCTTGAGACGTTAGGTGTGCAAGGAATGGAGTGAGATCGTCAGGATGAGTGAGAAGAAAGAGAAGAGCCCGCTTCGAAAAAGGGCCGACGAGATCAAGCCTTACGTTTGCAAGAACGTAATTGTCGTTCTTGAGAACCCCGCAGACTGGAAAAACGTTGGGATGGTTATCCGGAACGTCAACGCTATCGGGGCGGAGAAGGTCTACGTCGTCGATGAAGCCAGGCAGATGCCAGAAAGCTGGCAGGACATGCGAGCGCATAAGACCCTGTTTAAGGCTTCTGCGTCCGCTGTGAAGTGGACTTTCGTGAAGAGATTCGACGACACCGGATCCTGTCTCCAGCACTTGCAGAAAAATAACTTCAGGTCTGTTGCCACTTCGCCGCACATCAAAGGAAAGAAGAATGCCTCCGTTGAGGTGGCTAACTTCACAAAATACAAGAAGCTTGCCATGTGGTTTGGCAATGAGTCCGACGGCATTAGTGACTTGGCCATTGAGAGCTGCGATCTGTGCGTAAGCATTCCAATGCACGGAATTATCGAGAGCTTCAATCTCGCGGTATCAACCGGCATTGTGCTCTATGAAGTAACGAAACAGCGAAGGGCCTTTGAAGCTTCTCGGCGTCGTACAATTCCTACGTAGCGCGCCCAATAATTCGTAGCACGCGCGACGGCCCTGAACTCAAAAGTTATGCAAAATACAAGGTAAGAGAGAACCCTCGAGAGCGTATGAATCAAGTACTGATAACTATTAGCTTGTTGATTTGTGGCAATATATTTATGACATTCGGCATAGCTTGGGACACCCATAACATTCATGGCTATTGTGAATTACGTCTTACAGATTGCGTACTGTTTTAGTGAGTAAGTTATGGGTGTCCCGACTTGCCCTTCTATGAATTATCTAAGGCGCTATCGGGTGTGAAATGAGTATCCGAGCGTATAGACACGATGACTTGCCAGCGATTCTCGATATTTATACTCATTCAAAGCTGGATGAGCTCAAATTCGAAGAAAAGAGCTTCACGCTTTTGCCACTTGAGAAAGATCAGGTGAGATTCAGCGAGTTAATGGAGTCAGATATTTATCTGTTTCAGGCACAAGATCGTATTTTTGGCTATGCCGCTATGTGTGGCGATGAAATTCGTGCCTTGTTTGTTTATCCGCAGTGTCGGGGAAAAGGCGTAGGTAAAAAGCTGCTTGAGTTTTTATTGCCGCTCATCAAAGGGTCGCCGTGTTTGTATGTCGCCAGCTCAAATCATCCGGCTAAAGGCTTGTATCAGCGATACGGTTTCAGTGTTACCGAGACATTTGAAACCACTTATAATCAGGTGCCAGTAACTGCGCAAAAAATGGTATTAAAAAAATAGAGCGAGGCTCTATATTTAGCGCAATGTGCAGCGGATTTGTACTCTACGCGCGCCTAAGCCCCACCCATCAAAGGCCACTCCCATGCGCCATCACCAAATCTTCGTCTACGGTACCTTGATGAAGCCAGACGCCAATCACCATTACTTGCGCGAAAAATAAAGGCCATCCATAAAATTTAGCCCTTGGTGCCAGCGTTGACGTACAATCAAGGCGGCAATCTCCAAATAAATTCACGTCTGCCTTTGTCTTTTTGCCACACCATTCTTTAATAACCGTGCCAAGGCTGTCCTATGAATCAAAACGAGGAACGCACGCAGCAGTATCGTAAAGATAGCATCACATTAGTCGGCGCCGTTGCGCTTGGCACCGGCGTTATGATCGGCGCGGGCATATTTGCCTTAACGGGTCAGATGGCCGAGATGACGGGCAGCCTTTTTCCCTTGGCGTTTCTTTCCGCCGCTGTGATCGTTACGTTTAGCGCCTACTCTTACGTCAAAATGTCGAATGCCTATCCTTCGGCGGGCGGGATTGCCATGTACCTGCAAAAGGCTTACGGCAGCACCGTGCCCACCGCGTTTCATTCCCTCTTAATGTATTTCTCCATGGTGATCGCCCAGAGTTTTCTGGCGCGTACATTTGGCACTTATACCTTGCAGCTGTTTGGCATCGACGATTCCAGCTTGTGGGTGCCGGCATTGGGCGCGGGATTATTGTTGGCGGCGTTTCTGATCAACCTGTCTGCCAACAAAATGATTGAAGGCGTGGCGTCGGTGCTCGGCGTTATTAAGATCGGCGGTATTGTGCTATTCGGTGTGGTGGGCGTGGTGGTCGCGGACACGGTGGAAGTGAATTTTTCATCAGTCAGCTCTGATGCCTCGCTGACCGGGTTTATTGGTGCAACGGCACTGGGTATTTTAGCCTTTAAAGGTTTTACCACGATTACCAATAGTGGCTCGGAGTTAAAAGACCCTCACCGCAATGTGGGCAGGGCGATCATGATCTCCATCGCGCTGTGTGTGGTGATTTATACGCTGGTGGGTTTTTCTGTCGCAAGCAATCTGTCGCTTCCGGAAATCATCGAAACAAGAAATTACTCGCTCGCCGCGGCCGCAAGACCCGCGCTGGGCGAATACGCAGTCTGGTTTACGGTGGTGCTGGCCATGTTGGCCACAGCAGGTGGGGTTATTGCGAGCATATTCGCGGTGTCCCGTATGCTGGCCATGCTGACGGATATGAAACTCGTTCCCCATAGTCATTTTGGCATGCCTGGCAGCATCCAAAAGCACACCCTCGTTTATACCGTCGTGTTAGGTTTGCTGTTAACGCTATTCTTTGATCTAACGCGTATTGCGGCCATGGGCATCATCTTTTATTTAATTATGGATATAGCCGTACATTGGGGAATATTGCGTAATCTCCGACATGACATTAACGCGAGCCCGAGTATTTTGATCGTCGCAATTATTCTTGATCTGATCGTTCTGGCTGGCTTCGTGTGGACTAAGATAGTCGGCGATCCATTGGTGGTTGGCATCGCAGGCGCAGTAATGCTGGCTATCTTGATGATGGAAATATTGTTTTTGCGATATCACCCCATTGAGCCCAACAACAAAACGCAGAAAACAAAACACCACCCATAAAATTGTGTGCCCGCGCTAACCTGCAACGCCAATAATCACGTTTAAAGCACGTTAGCCATATTCAGCCCCACCCATCAAAGGCCACTTCCATGCGCCACCACCAAGTCTTCGTCTACGGCACCTTGATGAAGCAAGAAGCCAATCACCATTACTTGCGCCACGCGCACTACCGTGGCCCAGCGAACACCGCTCCCCAATACCACCTGTATTCACTTGGCCCCTATCCCGTGCTCTGCCTCAACGGCAAACAACGCATCCATGGCGAGGTCTATCGCGTCAGTCAGAGACAAATGCACCAGCTCGACCAGCTCGAGGAATATCCCCACTACTACCAACGCAAACAAATCCCCACCCCCTACGGCCGTGCGTGGATTTACTACCATCGCCAAACACCCACACCATCAAAGCCTATCCCAAGCGGCAACTGGCGCGCCGAGCAAGGCCGAATCCTGCAACGCTTTAATGGCTGTTTGACGGATGGATGGGACAGCAGGGAGTAGGAGGGAAGAAAAAAGAACGAGACTCAACATTCATCGCGAGAATTCATGCACGCATCAAACCAAAAAGCACGCACGCACAGCATGCAAAGCACCGTTGATTTCAAATTGCCACCACTCAAAATCCCACCTGCTATTTTGTACAGTATAAATAATTTCCTACCCAAGCCCTGCATGTTATAAAGAATTGGCGCGTTAGTGCACGGGCAACGTATTGATCTGATTTGAATTTTTCAATGCACAAAAAACGCACTGCATATTTAAAAGCCTTCTTCTTTTTTGCATTATCGAAGACGGCTATCTAATCACTGTTAGCGATCGCGGAAAGTCAGGAGTATTGAATGAGAAGGGAAGCGTCACTGACATTTAGGGGATTCGAAAGGAGCCCATTAGAAGTGGTAAGCCTCGTTGGAGTAGAACCTTCTTACGTTGGAACAAAAGGGGCTCCTGTCAAACCGGGTACGAGCACGTTGCTCAGACGATCGGCTGTAAAGTTTGCGGTTCCTTTTAACGAAGAGGTTAGGCTGGCCGAGATGATTCCTGCAATTCTTGAGTATGTCGGCGGCGTAACTCATATGCGTGAGGTATCCGATGTGATCAATCCAGAATACATTGAAGTCAACTTGGTATTACCGGTGAAATACTCAGAAGAGCAAGAAGGCGGTTATATCGAGTCAAAGCATTTAGGTGAGCTATATGCACTTGGCGCCAGTTTGTCTTTTGAGTTCCTATAGTGGTGTCGCTAACAAGGCCAGGCAGCGCGACCCATTTTTCGTTCCGCTTCGCTCTACTACAAATGGTCGCCTGCTGGCGGCGTTAGAGCACCAATGAAGAATAATCTATGAAATATTTTACACTTGAGTGGTGGAATGGAGTTCAGGAAATGGAAAACGAACCCGATCCGCTTGATACCTACGAAGAATATTTTCAGTCCATAAAAGGAAATATTCCAGTAGCGTTTCAGAAACTCCACGACGAAATATACCTTCACGATGGCAATGTAACTAATTTGAAATACGCTGGAAATGTAGGCGAGCTTCGTATCAAACTAAACAATGATGATGGGAAGGGTAATTTACGGGAAATAACTCTTTCATATAGCGGGGTAACGCTTTTCGAGAGTGTGGCGAATCAGAAAAAAGGCTTACCCGGCCCCCTTGGTTATGGAGATCTCGGCTACGATGAGGTAGAGCTGTTAGAAAATGGCTTTGAACATAGAATACTATTTTCGAGTGGCATTGAATTAAAAATTAATTTTATAAATATGGAGCTTAGCTATAAAGACCATGTGTAGCTACAGCTCTAACAGGTTTGTCCAGTTGACGTTTTGGTCTTCGCTCCTTTTTGTGCATGGCCTTCGGCCACTTTTGCACAAAAATCCACTACAACCAAAACGCAACTGACAAAGGCGTTCTATGATGGAGGCAACATGAAGGATTTATTTCCTGGTCATTTTAAGGAAAGTGATAAAAGCTTAAGAGAGGTCTGGGAAACGTCACTTTTTGTATTTGATGCGAACATCCTTCTAAATCTCTATAGATATTCAGATACGACTCGTAATGAGTTTCTACGTATTTTAGATAAAGTTAAAGATAGAGCATGGCTTCCACATAGGGCAGCTGAAGAATATTTAAACAATCGATTATCGGTAATCGATCAGCAGGAAAAATCTTACGATGATACGGTAAAATCAATTGAGTCATTAAAGCGAGACTTAGAAAATGCGCGCCAACACCCTTTTGTTAGTAAAGGAATCATGAAAAAAGTGAGCAGTATTTTTGATGAGCTATGCAATGAGTTAAAGGATAATAAATCAGTTCATACAACTCGCATTAGTAACGATGAAATTAAAGATTCTATCGCTAGCATATTTGAAAATTGTGTTGGTCTGCCTTACGAGAAGGAGAGGATAGAGCAGCTAATTACTGAGGGTGAAGAACGATACAAGCAAAAAATTCCACCAGGTTTTAAAGATGGTTCGAAATCAGGAGATAGTGAGGTTTTTGCGGAGAAATGCAGAAAGTACGGCGACCTTATAGTCTGGACTCAAGTAATAGATAAAGCGACTGAGTTAAGCAAAGGAGTTGTGCTAGTTACGGATGACAAAAAGGAAGATTGGTGGGAAAAATTTAAGGGTAAGACGGTAGGCCCTCGCCCTGAACTGGTAAAGGAGTTTAAAGATAGAGTAAATCAAACTTTTCATATGTATCAAGCTGACCGTTTCCTTGAGTTGGCCAGAGAGAACTTGGGCGAACAAGTAAGTGAAGAGATTGTTGAAGAGATAAGAGAAGTTAGGCGCCGAGATAAAATGGCGCACAGGCGAATGAAAGAAATAGAGCTATACAGACATCGAAAGATGCAACAGATGCATTTGGCAGAAGAGCTAGAAAACATTCGTCACCAAATGGCTAACTACGAAAAAGAAATGCATATGCTTCAAGATAAAAGGCATATGCTCGAGCGAGAAAAAAGCAGTTTAAAAGAGTATAGAAATAAAATCTTCCATGAAGATGGCGAGTATATTGATGACAATCAGTTGACTGATCATTACTACCATGTTTCAAAAAGCTGCGAAGAAGTTTCGCACCGTTTAGATGCGTCTAGAATGAAATATCAAGAATTAATGCAACATATGGCGGTGCTTGAACAAGAATTGAGCCGCAGCATGAATAACATTGAACAAGAAAATGCAGCGGACTAGTAAACTCGCCGCTGATTTAGACGTTAAATGTCCATATGAATAAATTGCCATCAAAAGAGGAAATGCAATCTCTCATCAATAAAGAGATTGAAACTATGGAGCCAGGGCTTAAAGAGTATGCTATCTCCTTATTGGTTCCTTTAAAGGAAAAGGTTCTCAAGTGGGAATACGGAAACGACAAAGAGTTTCCTGCTTGGGAATTTGCCGATTTTGGTGAACGTAATGTTGGTGCAGCATACTGTTTAGGTGGTCATGGCGCGGGTGGCGATACTTGGGGGCTAATTTTTACCAATGATGATTACTTTGGTATGGATGCTGGCTGGTACAGTAGTTTCAAGGAAATGTTAACTGATGGTTGGTATGAGCAAGACATTTAACAAGTTTGTCCATTTGACGTTTTGGTCTACGCTCCGTTTTGGGGTGGCTACGCCACTTTACCCCAAAACTCCACTACAACCAAAACGCAAATGACAAAAGCGTTAGCGGCACAATATGATTTCCGGCAAAGAAGCGTTAGATGAAATTTTGATTCTCTTTCCTCAGTTATCTGAAGAAATTGAAGAGGATGAAGGGTTGCTTCATTTACAGATTGGTACTTTTAGTCACTTGGCGCAATCTTTCATAGATTCAGGGAGTTCTAGTGAGTTTAGTAAAGTATGTAGCCTGTTTGTTAAGTTGTTTACCAGCGCAGATTCAGATCTAGAAAATGCGCTTAATGTTTCTTTCTTAGAGCACTTGAACTTCATTAACGGCAAGTGCAATAGAAGCTGGGCCTATGAGGCAATGCCACGTGAAATGAGAAAAGCATGGGATGAAATGGAAGAATACAATGCAAAAATTCACGGCCCGCGCTAACAAGGCAATTAAAAAACGCCCACAAAAAACGTGGGCTGGACTCGCTAACGCTCGCCTTTTATTGCGGCGTTAATTTAGATGAGTCTTATGCCCAAACTCAAAGTCATGCTTGTTGCGGCTTCTGCACTTTTAGGCGGATGCGCGGGATATATCGGGGGCGAATTATCTAGGATGAAGTTCTCTTACGAGGATGTCATACAGTGCCCTTCATACGGGGAAACCGAGTTTGCATATGCAATTGACACGAATATACAGAATGGCGGAGCTCCAGGCGTAATGCCTGCTATTTCCGCGTGGACCCTAGGAATTATTCCCACATACAGGCCAGTTTTTGGCTGGAGTCGCGCGACCCTATTCAAGGGAGAACAAGTCGTAGGGTCACGCGAGTACAAGGTAAGAGTCCACGAGTTCTATGGGTTCCTATGGTATATACCCCTTTACCCGGCAGAAAAGCTGATGGATGAGTCCAATATTGTTCCTGTAAATGAGGGCATTGGGCTGGGTTCCGGTTGGGGAGTAAAGCGAAAGACAGCGGCTGTGGCGAATGCCGGCTTTAAAGAGAGAATAGGCATCGAGGCGAAAGACCTATGTTATCGCTACACGCTATCTATTTGAGCCATGTGGCGGGAAATTAACAAGTAGGTGCACGCGACGGGCGCGTGACCAAGGCGTTAGCTGTCATACTCCCGCCGAGGAAGAGTCACAATGAAAAGAACAAAAATGTTGATTCTGCCACTTATGTTAATGGCCATCAGTGGCTGTGTTTATAGAAAAGAGATCGTTCGCCCAGATGATCTAAGAAAGCCGATCAATTTTTCATCTGCAAGCGCAAGAGATACTTTTACTTGCAGCCTTAAGAGAATTGAAGATCGCTTTCCATTTGATAAAAAACAGGAAAATCTAACAAATGCAAGATTCCTAATTTTAACGTTATACCGGAAAGAATATTTCCTATCAGAAAATGCCTATTTTAACTCCATAATTGAGAAAACTGATTCCAATAAGGACTCAATAATTTCAAAAGAAGAAGCCAATGCGCTCTATAAGTCATACTTTCCAAATCACAAATATGTTGATCTGCAACCTGGCGATGGGGTCTTCAAACAACTGGGCGCGTGAATATCAACCCCGCTTTGTGATATCCATGCCGCTAGCTAACAAATCGTTCAAGGCCGACGTTAGCGTGTAGTTTTATTTGAAAGCCGGATATATCCATTTCGTGTTGGTAGCACCAACTTCAATAGGACATTATAAAAAATGAAAATATCAGGAAAATTTGATGTCACGCTTAAGCCAATGGAAACTTATGCAGAAGGCGTTGAAGGTTCAAATCTAGGTCGCATGTCCATAGACAAAACATTTCATGGTGACCTGTCGGCCGAAAGCAAAGGTGAAATGCTCAACGTGATGACTCCCGTTAAAGGCTCTGCTGGCTATGTTGCAATAGAACAAGTCTCTGGTTCTCTTTTTGATAAGCGAGGAACGTTCGTGTTACAACACTTTGGCACTATGTCAGGGGGTAATGATAATCTCATCTTAGAGGTTGTGCCGGACTCAGGAACTGGAGAGCTAACGGGTTTAACCGGAAAAATGGAAATTCGCGTCGAAAATAGTCAACACTTTTACGATTTTGAATACACAAGCGCATAGCATCAAGGTTGAAGCGTGACATCAGGGTTTATATGTGTGGGTGCTAGATTTAGACAGCGGTGTGTTTGTTGCTAGCCATGCGCTTGGCGTTATAGGTTCCTGAGTTACTAACTAATAAAAATACTGCAGGTGAATTAATATGAATAAGATTATTGCCGCGATTGCTTTATCTATGTTGGCTTTTGCTAATCTAGCTTTGGCTGAGAGCAACAATAATATTACAATAAAACAAGCGTTATACGGCACGAAGATCGCCACTCCTCCCGGCAGTACAAAAGACTGTTCAACTGCGCCCGCAGCATCTGAGCAAATAAATTACATGACTGATCTGGTGTCACAGTGTGATGGTCAAAACTCCTGTCAGTGGCAAGTCCCTTACCCTAGTAGTCAGGATGATCCCGCTCAAGGGTGCTTCAAAAATTTTGAGGCAACTTTTACCTGTGGGGATTCAACGACGAATAGGACAGTAGATATTGGTGGAGTAGTAAACGAAGCCGCCAAGCAAGATATTTCGCTGTTTTGCGGAGATGGTGACGGCATCACGGTTGAATCGGCAACCTATGGCGAGACCACTACACCGAAGTATGTGGCGAACTGTTCGAACATAGCTGAGGGTAATGCGACTCAGCAAGTGTCGAATCTATGCAATGGCCATCCTACTTGTACTTTTCCGGTTGACGTCAGCACATTGGGTGATCCAGCCAAAGGCTGTTTGAAAAACTTTAAAGTAAATTACACTTGTGGTGCGAGCCAAGAAACTAGGACTACCACTGTTCCAGCAGAAGCAAACGGTAAAGGCGCAGAACTAGATTGTAGTGGTTCTGGCCCCAGTCCAACGCCAGCCCCCACTTCGCCAGCGGTGTATTTAACCCTTGATCAAACCACGATAAGCGATACTAGAGCTAACGCTCTTTTCTCTTATGATATTCAGCTTCCAAGCGGACAAGGCGTAAGCGACATAAAAATTTACTGGCGTCACAAGCAATTGCCAGAGCCTGATCCTATTAGATGGAATGTTATTACTCCCAATGATTTCACTTTAAGAAATTATAGTTTGGGAAATGTATTGGCGCCTTATCAGGCGTATGAGATGTATATATTTGTTCGTTTAACTCAAGAAGCGCAAACGATTCAAAGTGCGCATCTGTGCTTCACTACTGGCATGGGGCAGCACGGGTGCTAATCTCACGCCGAAGAGCTGGATAAGCGGTGTGTAAGATCAAAAAATTGAGTGATGTTCAGAGGGGTTATATAAAGCAAGGCTTCGCATGCGCGGAATGCGTTTTGTGCAGGTGAAGTCGTGCGTTATAAATAAATGAACGTAGCAAAAAAAGCATTGTATACAGTGCTCTTGATTGGGTTCCTCTGTTTTGCCATATCAAGAACAAATAATGAATCATGGCTTGGCGCGTGGTTTTCGTTGTTATTCTTCGTGGCGATTCCTATGGGATTGCTTGTGATCAAAGATCTGCTGGTGCTGATTGCGCCGAGTTGGCTCGGTTCGCACCAGGTTCTTTTGCACGTATGTGCGTTATTTAGTGCAGTTGTGGGCTACGGTCTAGGTGATATGGCGGTAAGCTCTGGCCATGAGAGTTCGGAATTACACAGGCTTTTTGTCGTCATATTTCCGTTGGCGGTTTATATGATTCCGTTGATGTTTATTCTACACGGCGTGCCACTGGCTCGAATTAAGGCGTTCTACTTTAAGCCCCAGAAGGATGATGAGTGATATGCCTAGAAAGCTTAAGAAGCGCTCCGTCTTTGGGCTAAAGTTTTTCGATTTTTCGGTTAAACTGAATGCCGTCGTAAGTACTGGCGTTACAGGGAAGTTGCCTAATGCATAATGAAAATCTATATGCAGCACCAAAGTCTGATCTTAACGATGGCGTTACTGCTTCGTGTCAGCGAATCGGGAAACTTGTTTTTGTTCCCGCAAACCATGATTTTCCCGAGCGATGCATTATCTGCAACGCCCCGTCTAAGCAGCCGACAAAGCAGCGAAAAATGTATTGGCATAGTCCTTGGCTGTTTTTGCTGATCCTTATCAATCTCTTCATTTACATAATCGTTGCGATGATTATGAGAAAGTCCATGCAGGTGTCACCTGGGTATTGCGACATTCATGCGAAGAAGCGGCGAAGAAATATGAGTATGTTTCTTATTCCAGCGGTGGCGCTCATGTTGGGATCATTAGCGTTGGGCATGTCGAACTCTGGGCCTGTTTATGTGCTTGCTTTCTGCGTGGGGTTCCTTCTTTTGATACCGGGTGCTATCGCATCGAAAACGGTGACACCCAAACGAATTGATCAAAATGGTGCTACGTTTATGGGGTGCAAAGAGCCATTTTTGAATTCGCTGCCGGTCGGCCGTAAATAGCCATCAATGAAAGAACGCGGTGGGTCTTTTTTGAGTGTTGAGACCTGCCGTTAGATCATGGTTTGTTCAGCTTTTAGCATGCCAGTGAATTTTAAGGAGACATTCAATGTTCGTCGTGTTGTTAAGGTTTGCAGACAATAAGGGCAACGCTAGTGAGTTTATGGCTGGCCATAACCAATGGTTGAAGCAGGGCTTTGATGAGCAGGTTTTTCTATTGGCCGGCAGTATTGAGCCGGGGCAGGGTGGGTCAATCATTGCTCACGGCGTGTCCTTGGCCGATTTAGAAGAAAGAGTGAATGCTGACCCGTTTGTTGCTGAAAATGTAGTTCGCGCGGAGATAATAGAAATATCGCCGAAAAAGACAGACGGGCGTTTAGAATTTCTCCTAGGCTAGAGATGTTAGAAAGAAAATGATTCACGGGGTACGCTTACTTCTTCCTAGGTAAGCAATGAGTATTAGCCCAGAAAAAGCGCGCAATCAGGTTTAGAAAAGTTCGTTCCACTATAACAATAATAGTGATGAGCACCATGCTCAGAGGCGGGGTTAGCGTGAGAGCAATGAGAGCACTTCTAATCATCATCGTGACGTTGCCGGCGTTCGGTTGCAGTGGCTGGTTTTCACAGGGTGAAGACTTTGATCTGTTTTTCGATCGCTTCCGCTCTGAAAAAGCATTTGAACTCGACAGGACAACATTCCCTTTATCGGTCTATCGCGATGAGTTCGGCGTTAATGAAAACGGAGACGATGATTCTCAGGTGGTGAAGTCCGATATCAGCAAAGAGGCCGCATCACGTCAGCCGGTGCTAAGCGAATACATCGCGGAGCACGATCTTTCGTTTCAGGTTGAGCCTGCGGCACGTCGCGATGCGGTGCGAACGGTGAAGGTGTTTAAGGAAAACACTGACTGGTTGATTGAGTACCGTTTTGAGCTAAAAAACGGCCAGTGGTTGTTGGTCTCTGAGCATGATCATTCTTTATAGGGTATTCGCCGAACTGTGAGGTTTGCGCCTTCTTTTGGTGTGCGCACCTGCAAATGGGCGCCGCCCCGTATTAAACAACAAGCTGCGAAAGCGGCTTCGTGCTAGTCTTGCTCGCTATGAGCACAGCTAACGTACACCCATTTGATCTCCTCTCGCCTGAAGTCATTCTCGAGGCTGTAGAAAGCCGAGGGCTCATTACTGATGGCCGTCTATTGGCTTTAAATAGCTACGAAAACCGCGTTTATCAAGTTGGCATTGAAGACGGCACGCCGTTGATTGCTAAGTTCTATCGGCCTGAGCGTTGGTCGAACGAACAAATTCTTGAAGAGCATCAGTTTGTCAGCGAATTGGTGGATGCCGAGCTGCCGGTAATTGCGCCGTTGGCGGATGAGCATTCGGCTGATCCGAATAATGCGACATTGTCTGAGTATCAGAATTTTCGCTTCTCACTATTTCCGCGCAAAGGCGGTCATGCGCCGGAGCTGGATAACTATGATCATATTCTGGTGCTAGGGCGTTTTTTAGCGCGCATGCATAACGTTGGCGGGGTGAAGCCTTTCGCCGTGCGCCCGACGTTGGACAGCAAAAGTTTTGGTCATGATGCGGTGGCCTATATTACCGAGCATTTTGTGCCAGATGATCTTCGTCTCGCGTACACCAGTTTGACTAAAGACTTACTGCAAGCCATTGATGAAAAAATTGCGGCGGTAGAGGATGTGCAATTGCTGCGTGTGCATGGCGATTGCCACGTGGGCAATGTGTTGTGGCGTGATGATAATCCGCATTTTATTGATTTAGATGACGCGCGTATGGCGCCTGCGGTGCAAGATATTTGGATGCTGCTCTCCGGTGATCGTGAAGCGCAAACACGACAACTGGCGGAGATCATTGACGGCTATCAAGAGTTCCGCGATTTTCAGCCGCGTGAGTTGCATCTTATCGAGCCGCTACGTACCTTGCGGATGCTGCACTTCTCGGCGTGGATCGGTCGGCGTTGGCAAGATCCTGCGTTTCCCAAAGCGTTCCCTTGGTTTAACTCGCCACGTTATTGGGGCGATGAAATTCTCAATCTGCGCAATCAAATGGCGGAGCTGAACGAACCGGTGTTGCGTTTGCAGCCTTAAGTGCTCTGAAATAAAAAACGGCGACTTTTATAGTCGCCGTTTTTTATTCCGCGTCACTTCAACGTATTAGTTAGCCAGTCACGCGGTTTGAACGCTATCTGTTAATGCTCGCTAAAGACTTCCGTGGTTCCGTCTTTTTGAAAGATCAGGACTTGGTAGGCGTCTTTGCGCGCGCCCATTTCCATGCCGGGTGAGCCGACGGGCATGCCTGGCACGGTGAGCCCTTGTGCGTCAGGCTTTTCTTCTAGCAGGCGCTTAATGTCTTCTGCGGGCACGTGCCCTTCAATTACATAGCCATCAATAAATGCAGTATGGCAACTGCCTTTGCCCGCTGGAATGCGCGCGCTCATTTTGATGGGGTTAAGGTTTTCGGTTTCTTTTAGCTTCACGTCGAAGCCGTTGTCTTTGAGATAGTCCGCCCATTTGGTGCAGCAGCCGCAGCTGGGTGATTTGAATATCTCAATTTCTGGGTTGGCCATTGCCGCACCGGAAAGGATTAGCAGAACTGCGCTGCTTGAGAGAGTAAGAAGCAAGCTGCGGAGTTTTTTGGGCAGTGTGTGTAGGGGCGTCATACGTTGTCCTTTTATTAAGCGCGTCACCAAAACGGCGATGGATTGGCTGGGAAGAGCTAGTGCAAACGTCTAGGTCTATTCTATAGTAAAAAACATCGGTGCTGCCCTAAGGTCAAGGTGGAACTTTTTCTTACAATTGGCGGTCTGATTGCGCTGTGTGTAGGGTCCCGCGCGGTATGGCGCGTTCTTTTACGTTAATGCTTGGTTGGTTAACAGCCCTAACATGGACGTTGTAGCACCGATAAACATCACAGAGTTCAGGAGAAGGTGAATGAAGCGTATTGGCCTAATTGCAGGGTTGCCGTTGGCAGTGTTGGCGTCGAACGTGGTCGCAGCAGAAACGCGTACTTCCGCAGTGCGAGATAACGGATTTTCTTATACCTACGTTCAGGGTGGTTACGAGTCGCAAGATTGGGACGGCGGTGTTGATGTGAATGCGCTCGACGGCAAGCTGTCTTATGCCTTGGACGAACATTTGTTTGTGCGGGCGGGTTTGCAGTTTTTAGATGGCGATTATAATCGTGGCCGTGGCGACTTTGATGGCTGGGCGATGAGTGGTGGTTTAGGTTTTCATACGCCATTACAGCAGCGTTTAGATTTGGTGGTAACCGGTGACATTATTCATATCGATTATGATTTTGATGATGATACAGGTTTTGCTATTGCCGGCGGTGTGCGTCATGCAACGACGGATAAAGTAGAGCTGGCAGGTGGTGCATTTTTGCAAGATGTTCGTGATAGCGAGTTTGGTGTGTATGGCAATGCCTTGTATCACGCAACACCCGCCGTTGATGTAGGTGCCGAGCTAAGACTGGGCGATGATGCGACAGTCTTTGGTTTGTTTGGTCGCTATAACTTCTAGTAGTTGATGTAGTTCAGTCGGTAATGAAAAGCGGGCCCATGATTGGGCCCGCTTTTTTTGTGGGGGAGGTTTGGAAAAGGTACAAAGGTGGTTGGCTTAATTTGAGAGGCTTGTGTGCTGCTCATTGCAGAATCGCTTGCAGGCAAGCTCCCACAGGGGCTTCGGATTAGAGTTTGGTTTGTGTTTGTTGTCGGTGTATCGCCCGCTGGGGGCTTTCTGGTTTTTCTTCGAGCAGTGCAATGTGCGATGTCTATGTGGGAGCTTGCCTGCAAGCGATAGCTGCCTAATTAAATACTCCAAGCATGCAACTTTGTCGAAGCATTAAAGTATTTCTTGCTGTTTTTCTTTGGGCATTAAAATTTGGTTTTTTGAGAGTTTAAAGAGGTGGCTGGCTTCATTTGAGAGGGTTGTGTTCTGCTTATTGCAGAATCGCTTGCAGGCAAGCTCCCACAGGGGCGTCGGATTAGAGTTTGGTTTGTGTTTGTTGTCGGTGTATCGCCCGCTGGGGGCTTTCTGGTTTTTCTTCCAGCAGTGCAATGCGCGATGTCTATGTGGGAGCTTGCTTGCAAGCGATAGCTGCCTAGCTAAATACTCCCAGCATGCAACTTTGTCGAAGCATTAAAGTATTTCTTGCTGTTTTTATTTGGGCATTGAAATTTTGTTTTCTGAGACTTTAAAGAAATGGTTGGCTTCATTTGAGTGGGTTGTGTTCTGCTTATTGCAGAATCGCTTGCAGGCAAGCTCCCACAGGGGGTTCGATTTGGATTTTTGTTTGTGTTTGTTG
>JARGPN010000003.1 GCA_029213045.1 Alcanivoracaceae bacterium | reverse complement strand
AAGCATAGCTGGGATTACGAGTGTGATCCTGTGACATGTAAGGCATCCGACGTGTTGAAACACGGAACAGGTTACTGTTACGCGAAGAGCCACTTGCTGGCAGCATTGCTACGAGCAAATGGAATACCGGCAGGCCTATGCTATCAACGATTAACCATCAGTGATGATGGTGATGGGCCACCTTTTTGTCTGCATGGCTTGAACGCTTTGTATCTTGAAGAGCATGGGTGGTATCGAGTTGATGCTAGAGGAAATAAGGAGGGCGTCTCGGCTGATTTCTGTCCCCCGACGGAGCGCTTGGCATTTCCTATAGTCACTGCGGGAGAGGCCGATCTGCCGGAAATATGGGCAGAGCCAACAACGCCTGTTCTTGACGTGCTTCTATCAAAAAAGACATATCGCGAGGTGGCAGATAATCTTCCGGATATTCAGTTGAATGCGGCTAACAAATAAGGATATGTTGCGCATGCCGCAACATATCTGATTGTTGAACGAGCCCGACCAGCTCTATTCATGTAATTAAATCGACGGTGGGTAAATCTTGGAAGGCCGACTTTAGTCGTCGGCCTTTTCTATGGGCGAGCGCGATCCTCGCCCGGTGGGCGATAAAAAATTGATGTCACATAATTTGCTGACTCCCCTATTTAAGGTGTGTTAATCCACGAATTGATTGCATCCGTGCTCAGAGGTTTTCATCCGGGTTGGGCTTTGGGATGAAAAACCCCTGTCACACGCATAGCGGCGCGGCAGTGAGGGCAAGGCCAGCTCGCAGGTTTTTTGCTCGGTGGTGTTGGTCTCTGCACCTTCAATATCCACTGCAATACGCGCAGAATGGCTTTTGCATTGCCGTGTAAAAATCCATAATCCCTCGCGCGTCGAAAGCCTTTCGGCAGACAATGTTGCAAGAGCAGTGCTATGAATTCTTCGCCAGTCACCGAACGAGTTTTCCATTGGTGGGTGTCGGCGTCGCGGTAGCGGAAGGTCACGTTGCGACCATCGTCGGAAAGAATGTTGGCATTGCTAATGACACCGCGATACAAGTAGCGTGCGAGGTAGCGCAGCGCCTCTTGGCCTTTGCCAACACGTTTACACTGCGCCACCCATTGCCTGGGTGTGCTGCCGGGTGCGATCCCCGCATCGAATAGTGCCTTCAAGAAGGCACCGCGGAAGGCTTTGGCCAAGGCGCGACCATTAAATAGGTAGCGCCCGCGGACTTTGCACCACTGACGGCGCGCCTTATTAATCGCAGCGCCGGGCACGACGATGTGCACGTGTGGGTGATAATCCAAGCGGCGGGTGTGGGTGTGCAGGACGGCGCAGAAGCCCAGCTCACCGCTTAACGATGTGTCGTTTTGAGCAAAGGTCTTGAGCGTCCGCGCGGCACAACGCATCAACAAATCGTAACAGATGCACCGGTTTCGTCGGGCAATGCCCCGCAGCTCCCTGGGCAATGTAAAGGTGACCATGTAATAGTTCACCGGTAGGCGCTTTTGCTCCTGACGCTGCAGCCAGGCTTGAGTGCTTTGGTCCTGACAGAGGTTACAGGCGCGGTGCCCGCACGAACGTAATGTTTGGGCACTGTGAGAGCAGCTTTGGCAGCGCCACTGCATCTCACCATACGGCCCTTGGCGGCAGCCCTCAATCGCGTTGAGGGCAGACCATTGGTCGCGGCTGAGTGTGTGGCCGAATTGGTCGGTAAAACGGTGGCGGTAACGTCGAACAATCTCTTGCAATGTCATGCTATTGCCCCCAATTTACACGCAGCTTGGTCAGCAGACCATTGATGCGCCGGTCGGTGTCGGTCTGGGAGTAAGTCGATAGCTGGGTGTACAGCGCGGTGGTTTTGGGGCATTCGTGCCCCATCTGCTCTTGAATGCTTCGCAGACTGACGCCCGCATCGGTCAACAACGTGCCGTAACAATGGCGCAAGGTGTGGATGGAGATATCCTTGCGAATGCCGACGTCGGTGACAATGGCTTTGAATGATTTTTGGGTGCCGCCGCGATCCATCGGATCACGGGCCTTGCGTCGCTCCTCGGCAGAGCGCCCGTGCGGAAAGAGCAGCTTCGGATTGCGATGGGTAGCCCAGTATGCACGTAAAGCTTCAAGCGTCATTTTGGGCATAAAGACAAAACGGTCCTTCTTGCCCTTCGCCTGGCGCACGTGCAGCAGGTTACGCTCGCTATCGATATCGGCCACGCGGATGTTCAAGGTCTCGCCCAGACGCAAGCCCATGCTGAAGCAGGTGAGGATAAAGGTCTGATAGCGCCGCTCGCGCGTGCCATTAATCAGCCGCTCCAGCTCTTTAAGCGTCAACACATCCGGGAGGTGCTTCTCCTGGGGAGGTTTAACGATGTCCGCCCACTGCCAATCGCGCTTGAGCACATGCCGATAAAAGAACTGCAGGCCGTTGCGATCGACCTTCACCGTAGACCAGGAGTGGGTGCTGACGAGGGACTCGAAGTACCCTTCGAGTTGTTCTACAGTGAGGATGTCCGGCGGGCAATCGAAATACTCGCTCACGCGCCGAATGGCGTGGCTGTATAGTTGAATGGTCGAGTCCGCTTTGCCCTGACGCTTCAGTGCGCTAAGATGTTTGCGGTACAGTGAATCGAATCGCTTTTGCTGTGCTTTGTTCATAAAGATATTCCTCTAGTTGTCGTGCTCGGGGTTGAGCACGTAGGGGAATTATCTTTATTTTTAGGGGTGACATGAATTTTGCCGCGGAGCGGCTTCGTTCAACAAAGCGCTGCAAGGGAAAAAACTACGCTCCACTAATTTGTGGCTCGCTGCGTTCGCTTTACCACATATTAGTTCCGCTCCGTTTTTCCCCTGAGCGCGGCGTTCAGGCTGTAGAAAAATAGCTCAAACCCACGCCAGTGCTCGATTCATATTGTAAAATAGGCGTTTCACCCGCTGATCGGTTTATTTATGGCCAATTACCTTGATGACAATCTCAACCAAAGTGTATTTCTCGATATTAACTATTTGGAAGTGCTTGGCGAAAATACCTTTGAGTTTTGTTTATACCAGCTGATCACAAACACGCTTGATCTTGATGAATTTCATAAGCGGTACAAAAATAAAAAAGTGGGTCGCAAAGCGTATCCCCCAGCGATTTTGTTGCGTGTTATCTTTTATGCGTATTACCGTGGCATCACATCGAGTCGTGCTATCGAGCGCAGCTGTAAAACTGATTTAAAATTCATGGCACTGGCTGCCGGAAAGACGCCTCATTTCACTACGATTGCTGATTTCGTCAGCGGTTATTCGGAAGAAATGAAATCGGTTTTTCACAAAGTGCTGATGATTTGTTGTAAGAGCGGACTGGTGGGTAGAGAGCACTTTGCGATTGATGGCTGTAAGCTACCGTCTGATGCGTA
>JARGPN010000015.1 GCA_029213045.1 Alcanivoracaceae bacterium | reverse complement strand
CACTATTGGACGAAAGTGGCTGTGTGATCAGCGGCGTGCCAGCGTTGTGCATGGTTAAATTCTACGTATGGTTTTATTCGGTATCACCGACTCTTGGGGCACCAACCTTTTCCAGTAAAGGCATTTCACTGCTTTAGCCCTAGTTTCTTTAGTATTTATCAAGAGATAATTTTACATAGCCATCGCTCAACACATGAATGCAATGGGTTATGCACTTGATATTTTTGTTGGCAAGTTATGGGTGTCCTTAATTTTTTTCTTATTTTTTTCTTTAGGTTGAAAGCGGTGCCCACCAGCCCCTTGCAGCAAAATTAGCAGGTCACCCATTTCAAGCTTTACTGAATTGTCTAGACCCTGCGAACGAGCCAGACGATGAGAACGACCACAAGAATGGTTCCGAGAATGCCGCCGCCGATATACATGAGAGTCTCCTTTTAAAGTTTTTTCATGCTTATTCAAGCATGGCTGGTGTGAACCGTCGGGGCGGTACCGAACATAGAACTCGTGAGTAGATGGCTCTTGCCTCATGGGTCAAGATGGTCTCAGGCTCCCCAAGCACAAACAAAGCACAAACAAGGGCACCCAAGAGTTATCGCTTCACTGACTTGATTTTGAGTGTTTTTCCACTGCTAGGTAATTCTCTTGGGTTCAAAATTAAACAGGGGCACGCACCCCAACTTCTCGTTTTGTAAGATGTCTCTGACAGCGTCGTTTG
This sequence comes from Alcanivoracaceae bacterium, assembly GCA_029213045.1. Taxonomy (GTDB): domain Bacteria; phylum Pseudomonadota; class Gammaproteobacteria; order Pseudomonadales; family Alcanivoracaceae; genus JARGPN01. The sequence goes on along the minus strand of JARGPN010000015.1, from coordinate 131,163 downwards.
GTTTTTTAGTGACGTGAAAGTGAGGCGGGCCCTCGTTTTCGAACCTCGAGACTTTGCAAGATTTTATGGTGCCTGCTGTGTGCTCTAAAACGACTAACCTAAATCACCCAGTGCATTAATAGAAAACCATTCCAAAATATCTTCTTGCTGTTTGCTGCTGTGCGGGTGAGACAGTAAGCCTTCTACGAGGAAGGTTCCGACTGTGGCCAACATACTGGCTCTTTTATCGCTGGCGCCCTCTGCCTTGAGAGTGTGAATAACGGCGGCTTCAATAAAACGATGGAATTGGTCATGCCATTGTCGGATCACGGGAGATTGATCCAGTTTGGCGTGAACGGTATTCACTAGCGCGCTGCTTTGTTCAAACTCTTGTAATGCCCAGTTCATTTGGCTCTTTAATGGGGTGCCCATGAGTGATGGAAGTTGTTTTATGCTCTCCCCTAAGCGGCGGTTAAGCACGCCCACTAGCAGCTCGTCTTTGCTTGCGTAATACCAGTAAAGCGTATTGGGGGCGACGCCCAACTCCTTAGCAAGACGGCTCATGGATGTCGCATCATATCCATATGTCACGAACAGCCGCTCTGCGGTCTTTTCTAGTTCTTCCTTCTTTACGTCCAAATCAATGTCGCGATTGTTCTTGGCCACCCAGCCTGCTCCTGAAGTCGTTTGAGCCACTCTTGAATGCTATTCAAGAGTGCTAATATTAATTCTTGAATGCAATACAAGATAATTCTACCCCATTGGAGTCATGCCATGGAAACACTGAGACATAGCCCTGCTGATTTGACCTGTGACAGTGAGCGTACAGGCTTCTACTCCCAAGGGGTTTGGTGTGGCGCCACACTCCACCGGCCCGCCAATGCCGGCCATGATGCATTGCCAGCCATCCTTATGTTGCATGGCTGGGGGGGCGTTCAAGACGCGTTAACGGTGTCTTACTATGAAGAGTTTACGCGGGCTGGCTTTATGGTGATGACGTTTGATTATCGTGGCTGGGGGGAGAGCGCGGGCGTTCCTCGGCAAACGATATCGGCGCCACAGCGAATGCGAGATGCCGATGCTGCGCTTGCTTTTTTGAAGTCGCTGCCGGGTATTGATCCCTCTCGTATCGTGCTTTGGGGGACGTCATTCGGGGGCGGGCATGCGGTGGATCTGGCGGCGGATCATCCGGAGCTTGCTGGCCTTATCGCGCAGGTTCCAATGCTTGACGGGATGGCTGCGGTGCGAGCAGTACCTTTTCTGCGTTTGATGCAGTTCTTGATCTACGCTATCGCCGATATGCTCAAGCTTGGGCGTCCTATTTATATTCCCGTTGTAAGCGAGCCCGGTGCGCTGTCGTCGATGGATCGAGATGACGCCTATAAAGCTTTGATGTTGGCCGAGGTAAGCGTTGGCCGAAAATATAATAATCGGGTCGCCGCACGTTCATTAATGACGATGGGGCCGTATCGGCCATTCAAACGGTTAAAAGATATTAAAATTCCGACTCTTCTATTGGGTGCAACGGAAGATACGGTCGCCCCTTTCGTTGAGACAGCAATCCGCAAATTGAACAATTCCTACCTGACTGTAGCAACGATCAAAGCCAACCACTTTGAACCATACTTCGAGCCATTTTTCAGCGATGTAGTAAGCAGGCAGCTGAGCTTCCTAAAGGAGATAGTCAGGCAGTCTTGATGCTTTCTTGGTAGATCTGGATCTGGCTGGGGTGCGTGATAGATGTGGAATGTTTCCCTTTGCCTTTTTTATGACGGAGTGATCAACCACCGCTAGCGCGTTACCCACGCCCATTTTTGGAGAGACCGGGCTCACCAATAGTGCTGGAACGATTGTTTTGTCGGTCAACCCAAACAAGACCGCCTGATTTTGTTTCTACTTGTTTGCACGTTTTTTGGATGACCCATCTTATTACTCAGGGTTAAAGGATGACTCGTGGTTTTAGCCAACGATACCCAGTAAAGATTCCGACATGCCTTATTCTCACACGTAAATAGACATCCACAATTCCAGAGGTCGCGATAGCGATTGCAGCAGAAAATGGTGGAAGAAAGCTGGCAGGAAAATGGCGGCAACACGTGCTGGCGTCAAGAATTTAGGGATGATTGGTCGAAATTTCGAGTGAGTGAACGTGCTTTATTAAAAATCAAGCAATCCTGTTGCTTTGGCGAGAGAGCCGCGCTGTTAAAAGCGCGACTCCAACAGTGCAGGGCAGGAAGGTTAGGCCGCGTTCGGCATAACCTTCCAGATCTGACCGCGGTGTTCCGCGTAAAGATCGCGGACCCATTGCAGCGCTGGGCTATTTGCCCAAATTTGTGCGGCACCGGCCATTTTTTCACGGAACTCAACCGTGCCGTAAATGGGATGTTCTGGTGGGCACGCCAGCGGCGCCAGCAAGGACGCTGCGGTGATGTCGGCAACGGTTAAATTATTGCCGACAAGATAGCGACCTTGTTTTATACGCCCTTCGAGCCATTTAATTTCTGCGTCAATTCGCTTTTGGGCAATGGCAACGTCCTTTTTATTAATCTTCAGTTTGAGTTGAAACATTGCCTTAATGACGGGGTAGGTGACGCGCACTACGCGATTTTCCCATGGCGTCGAAAATTGCGTCCAGATATCCAAAATCAATGCGCTATGGGCAAAGCCAGGCAAATATAGATAGCGCGCAACGCCTTTGCCGATGGCATCAAAGCGGCGTTGTATGGCGACGATTTCATCGCGGGATGCTTCGGGGAATGATGTTAATGGCCCGTATTCTCTCGCTAGCCAATCGACAATGCGCGGACTGTTCTGCACGCGAACATTGCCGCTTTGCACCAAAGGAACCGTTGTTTGGCCTCTGCCTCCTTTTAGCAACATAGGCAATGCATGTATGGCAGGGGTTAGCGCCTTTTCAACATACGGAATGCCTTCGTAGTCGAGCAGCCAGCGAATTTTTTCGCTGTAGTGCGACATATTGATGGTGTAGAGGGTCAGCGCGTTAGGAGTAGTCATAGGAAGTGCTCTGCTAAATAGAACGTGCCGTACTGTACCCTATGAAAACCTGCCAAGTAAGACGCAATAGAATCACGCGCGGCGGGTGAAGCAGTGATGCAATCAGTGCGCTTGATGAGATACAAAGACAATCGGCACAAAAGGCCGGTTCATTTATCGGCCTGTTTGTTGGGGTTCTGTACAACGTGTTGAGATAAAAACTGAATCGATTCCGCCTATCTATGCGTCCCCAATAATATTAATCACGACCTTCCCGCGTGAACGACCTGTGCGACTGCGCGCATAGGCTTGCTCGCTTTCCGATAACGGAAACTGACTGTCGATGATGGGTGTTAGCTTGCCGCTTTCAACCAGCGCGGCCAACTCTTCAAGATCTTCTCGATATGACTCCACTACCACTGTGCCCGCGTTCTTGCCGAGCAGTCGATAAAATGGTGTGCCAAACATCGATGCGCCGTCGCCGCCGGTAGAAATAAAGTAGCCGTTTTTTGCCATCAGTTTTGAACAAGTGAGTGGCGTTTCGTAGGACGTTACATCAAATACTAAATCGAAGGGGCGTACCTGCTGACGGTAATCACCTTGGGTATAATCGATCACCGCATCGGCGCCAAGCGACAAAACGAACTCGCTATTGCGATTGCTGCAAACACCCGTAACGTGCGCGCCCATCGCTTTTGCAATTTGCACAGCGAAGCATCCAACTCCACCTGACGCACCAATAATTAAAACCGAACTGCCGGGTTTGGTTTTGCCTTTGCGTAACCCTTGTAACGCGGTCAGTGCCGCAAGCGGCATGGCGGCCGCTTGCGCAAATGATAATTTCGCTGGTTTTTTCGCGATGCGGCGCTGACTAATGCGGGTTTGCTCTGCCAAGGAGGCAGTGCGCAGACGCATGTCCATGCCATACACCGCATCACCAATAGCAAAATCAGTGACGTTGCTACCTATTGCGATAACAGTGCCCGATAAGTCATCTCCAAAAATCGGCGATATTTTTTTAATGAAAAGCGGCGTCGCCAACACCGCGAGGTGATAATTTAACTTCCAGTCTTTTGGGTTCACAGACGCCGCATGCACTTGCACCAGCACATCATTTGTCCCGAGGCGAGCAGGCGCTTTGCGATCTTCGACGACCAATTTTGCCGATAAACCCCAGCCAGATGTCATCACCGCTTTCATCAATAAACTCCCATGATTTGTATCACTCGCTCTGCAGCTAGGTTTCTGGCGAGCATGCAGGCATGAGTATCAATCAGGCTCGCGCGGTACGCCATTGCCGTAAGTGCCAGAAGCTGGACAAGATTGATCAATAAGGGCTCGCACAGGCGATCAATTCGGCTGGAAGAGAATATAGAGAGGTTTTTTTTGTTTGGGATTATTAGGTTTTAGTTTATGAGTTTGTATTGCATAGAGCGTTGGCACTTGGTGTGACGGCTCGAAGTGCGAGGCGTACAAAAGTCGCCGCAGAATTTTTTAAGATGCTCGCGAGCGTCGCGGTCATTTCCAAGGCGCGTGCGTAATGATGGAAGAATGCCTAAATCATCTAAAGCCGCTGGGCGCGGAGGTAAACAAAATTACCGTTCCCGTGCTGCAATGGGATGGTGGAACAGACGGGATTACTTCTATTGATACCGCGCTACTCGACAACTAACCGATTGATCTCATCGATCCGAATATTAGTTTCGGTGTTGTACGCAGTGATCAGAACGTTTCCAGTAACGTACTCGCCGTGACCAATATTTATATTGAGATCGCCACGCTACAGGGACAAGCCTTTGCGCCAATACAGCTTAATTCCGTTCTTACATCCATCCGTGAAGGTGGGAAAATAAAGCAGATTTTCGATTTAACGGAAGTTAAGTAGGTTCCATTTTTAATTCACGCTATCCAGGTCTAATCCGAAGGTTAGTGTTGTCAATTCGGGTCCGTCAGAGAAGGTGTGATTGCTAAGAGGCTTTTAGCCATGGTCTTAGCAATAAATTAGGCAAGTCCGTGCAATAGCTCATCCCGCCACGCATCAACAAGGGTTCTAATTTGAGCTTGGTTTTCACAAATGAAAGGGTGTAGTTTCAGCACCAGAACCGCCATGCCGTTCCAGCCAATCAGTGACGCATTAACCGGATAATTCTTCGTGCCAGGCCCGACTGCGCAAAGCAGCCGGTTGTCGGTAATGTTGGGGTTTTGTTTATCGTCTAATGGCCAGTCGCCCATGTTCGCGCAACTGCCAGCATAGAAGGTGTTTTTGTTGGAAAGCCGATACATCAGAGAAAGGCCGTTGTCGCCAATATATTTTCCGATGTGCGCTAGCTTCCACATTACCCAATGACGCTTGGACTTTAGGCCGAGGCGTATTTGTTCTCTCCAATGTGCGGCATTTGAATCAGGGTAGGTTAGCAGGCTGATGCCTGACGCTTGATTAAAGCTTTCATCGGCAACTCTCGCTGCGCCGCGCACGTTAACGCCCAGAAACCAGTAGAACGGCTCTTCACTGCTAATTAAATGCTGTGCGATAACTCGGCTTAGAGTAGAAAAAACCACATCGCCAACACTCACCCCGGATTTTGCTGCCTTGTTCTTCAATGCCGCGGTTTGTTCTTGAGTAAGAAAAGAAACCTCTGGCAAGCGCCGGTCTTTGACAGTAAACGGATAGGTCTGTTTCCAGTGGACACGTTTAGGTGCGGATGCTCTTGGGTAGGCGCGTCCGGCGCAAATAATTTCCAGCCAGCTAGGCTCATAGGTTTCATTGCACACCGGTAGCGTGGTGCAAGGAAATCCTAGTCGACGAAGAATTTTGGCAAAGCCACCGATACCGTCTGCGTCGGCGTGGGGCCACGTTTTCCAATCGACGTGGCCGTCCTCGGGATTATACCAGCCCCAAAAAATATCATCTGATATGCCATAGCGTTCGCGTCGCACTCGAAACAATTGCGCGATGAAATCCTTTTTAGCCATAGTCTATTTTCCAATCAGCGTCCGCGGGCAGCATACAACAAAATCCAAAAATATTGGTGCAAGTCGATGCGCAGCTTTGAGGTAAATAACTTTCTGGTGCGCATATAGTACGGCGTGTCCGCATAGGTCAAAGCTATGTCCCTTTATGACTATTGAGGTGTTTAAGATGACACCGTGATAATTGAGCGGAAATATAAGAAGACTCAGAGCGCTACTATTGGCTGGCTTATTTAAGCGGAAATAAGGGGGTATTTAGTATGGAAGCTAGTAAAAAAATCATGGAAAAATTTTCCGAGAATGACACTTCGCCCAATGCTTTTCGCTATGCATCACTCCCGCACATTGTTACTCCGGCTGATCTTCCAATTGACCGTAGCCAATGGAAAGAGTTTGTTTACGAGAAAACTCGTGAATTGGGCTACATTGTGTTGCGCGGGTTTGACTTAGACGACGCGCAGCAATTTCAAAGCTTTCTCGAAAAAGATTTAAAGATAAAACTCTGGAATGTTTTTAATAAACTTAAAGTTGCCGGCCCTATTATTACTTTTGTGCGCCGAATTACTGATGGTATTCTCGGTGCCGGCGACAATCGCAGTTACATTAATTCCCAGCTGCAACAGCTTGGCCGCATAGAAAACTCAGTGCAAGGCCCGCACATCGAGGGCGGGGTATACAACCGACGTGCACGCTATCTCTTTATGTTCTGCGAGCAAGCGGCGCAGAATTGGGGTGAAACTGGGGTGGCCGATATGCATAAAGTATTTCAGTCGCTGCCTGCCGCAACGCAAGACGCGTTGCGCAATAGCTGGCAGCAATTTGAATTCACCAGCATCAAGCGCGTCAATTGGTTGGAGCGATTAATCCTCACGCTCGGCAGGATTAAGCATTACTTACGCTCTGACGGTTACCAGCAGATGGTGTTGGATTACATTCCCTTCGTTTGCGAGCATCCAGAGACCGGATTACCGTGTCCGCAGATCTGGGCCTACCTTGGTGACAGCGTTTACAGCGCCGCCAGCGAAACATTTCCAGAGCGTACACCGTTGGACAAAGAATGCATGGCCAGCACCTGGCAAATGAAGTGGACGCTGTCGGATCGCAACGGCACCGAGATCCCCGAAGGCGTTAAGCTGATGGATGAACTGATTAAGGCAACCTTCGAGCATTCGCGTTTAATTAAATGGCAAACAGGGGATATCACCGTGGTCGATAATATTCGCTGCGCGCACTGGCGAATGAATGGCCATGCGGACCAACCAAGAAAGATATTCCAGCTACAAGCAGAGCCGTATCTTTCTACTGATTATTTGGTAAGAACATAAAATTTAACCGCACAGATGTGGTGTGTTTGTTCTTCAAAACACATTACGAATGCCTGCAAGATATTTAGGCAATTATTAGCTTTGGCGTTAATGAGTGATTTTTAAGAGAAAAGGACCCAACCCTCTCGATGTAGGGAGTGCTGAGCCGCTATGCGATGAGAAAAATATCACTACGCGCGCAATCACGGTTCAAGGCAGCGGTAATCAGCAACACCGGACCGCCACGATTCGGGCACGTGACAGCATTGCTATTCAGCGTGAGGCGAAGCCGCCTGCAGAGGTATGAATACGGTGTCGGCTTTGCCGTTTCCCGGGAAGGCTTCACGTTAATCTTCTCTTGCTTTGCTGTGTCATCATGTTTATATTTCGGGAAATTACGATATATAAGGTGGCATGATGTCTGATCTCTCGTCTACTAGCGACGGTCTGCTGGAATTCTCCAAAGCGCTGGCGAATGAAAAGCGTCAGCAGATTCTGTTAGGCATCTTTACCGACAAGCAGGAGCATACCGTCGGTGAAATTGCAGAGCGGGTCGGCATTGCGCCGTCTACGACCTCTGAACATCTGGCTATTCTCAAACGCGCGGGTGTGTTGGTTGCTGAGAAGCGTCAGAAGGAAGTGTATTACCGCGTCAACAAGGCCCGGGTTCGTGAGTTGCTTGCGGTGATACAGCGCTGGCTGACTTGTTGCTGATTTTTTTTGCTATTAAATATCGTTAATTCGCGAAACAAGGATATATGTGAGGCTGATATGAAGGGACGACTACATAGAGAAAAACCAGTGAAGCTACGTGGTATTGCCATAGGACTGTTTGCGCTGATGGCGGCAATTGGGGGGAGCTGGTTTGCCGGCTATGCCTGGCCAAAGATTACTTTTCTGTGGCCGGGGCATGTGCAGGAAAATTTTCGTCATCTGGAGCATGTATTTCCAGTGCGCACGATATCTCGATCTAGTGCGCCGAGGCCGTGGGAGCTCGCGCCGGAAAAAGTGTCAGTGCAGTACCAGTACGATGACGAGAATTCTACATTGGATGAGTTTTTGCAACGCAGTGCGACGACGAGTTTTATTGTGATTCATCACGGAAAGATTATCGATGAACGTTATTTTGGTGGTTATGGCGGCGAGGATCACGCCACGTCATTTTCGGTGGCCAAGTCATATGTTTCCACGTTGGTAGGCATCGCGTTGAAAGAAGGGTTGATCCGCAGTCTTGATGATGACATTACCGAGTACGTGCCATCGTTGCGTGAATCGGGTTTTCATGGCGCGAGCATCGCAGATGTATTGCAGATGTCATCCGGTATTGATTTTAGCGAGCGTTACGATGACGACAGCACGGACGCCTTTCGTATTTTTGATCAGATGTATTTGTGGCGTCATGGCATTAATGATATCGCAGAAAAATTTGGCAGCAACGCGCCAGCCGGACAGCGTTTTCATTACGCGAGTATCAATACTCAGGCGCTGGGTTTGTTAGTCAGCACGGTCAGTGGTCGGCCACTTGGTGAATATCTTCAGGAAAAGTTGTGGCAGCCACTTGGCGCAACGCACGACGCTAGTTGGATGACGGATGTGCATGGCGATGAAGTCGCTTTTATGGGGTTGAATGCCATCCCTCGGGATTTTGCTAGGTTGGGTTTGCTGTATTTGCATCAGGGGCGTGTTGGCACGCAACAGTTACTGCCGGAGGATTGGGTGAAGCGTGCAACGACGCCGGATAAGCCGTGGCTGCAACCCGGCCAAATTGACCACGATTGGGGCTATCAATATCAGTGGTGGGTGCCGCGAGAGGGGCAGGGCGACTACAGCGCCATTGGTATATGGGGGCAGTTTATTTATGTAAATCCGCGCGCCGATCTAGTGATAGTCAAAACCAGTGCGGATGCGGACTTTAAGGCCCACGAGTTCGAAGCCATGACGGTATTTCGGACTATCGCCGACGTCGTTAGCAGTGGATCACAGGAATAAAACGAAGCTGCTGGGCGGTTCGATGGCTGCGCTGCTGATGAGTCAAACTGAAACATGCACTGTTTTAGATGGGCTGAGTAAGCGGTTCTTTCTCGTAAACGTTGTTGATCCGCCTGCAGTCTCCGCTAGGCGTTGCCTGACTTGTTAAAGTTGGTCTTCCACCGAACTGGAAATAGCGTCTGCCTGCTCTGGTGAAATCCCAAGCGACATTAATGCTGTTTTTGAAATACGTTGCGGCAGGCCTTCAAGGCTGCCACCAATAAAACTGCTTAGATGATGCACTGGCGAGTTTGCATCCAGCGTCATTTGCTGGGCCATCACGCCGGCGATCACGGTGCCAGAAAGGGCAATAAAGGAGGTAACGGGGTCATCGCTGGTAAAGCGTTCTTGTTGCACGCCGGTCAGAACGTCACGCACAAGGCGCTGTCCCAGCCCGCGGGTGAGGGCTTCTGGGGTCATGCTTTCTCGCACCAGAAATTTCCCCCAAAGCACGTCGGTGGTGGCTTTGTGTAGGGTCATTTGGATGGAAAACGCCAAGATCTCGGCGGGGTCTGTCATGCCTTGCTTGCGCGCATCGATGTGATCGGCAAAATCCTCAAACACCTGCTTGATCAAGGCCGCATAAATGGCTTCTTTGGAAGGAAAGTGGTTATAGAAGGTGCCAAAGCCGACATCCGCGCGCTCGGTAATTTCATTGATGGCCACGCCGTCCATACCCCGCTCGGCCATCAGCTCCATAGCTGCCTGTAGCAGCTTTTCGCGGGTCTGTCGTTTTCGGCGGCTGCCTCGGGATTCTGTGCTGTCTGCGTCGTCGCCGCGGATATCTTTGTGCATTGCTTGCTATCTCACTGAAATTAATTGGCTTTCCGCTAAGGCAAGGCTGTGGCTGCGGCCATCATTAGTATGGCATTAAATGACTTTGATCTATACTGATAAAAATATCATTATAGATTTAATGATCAGTTAAAGGCCTTCCCGATGAATGATAATAAGACGGTGTTGCCGAAGCAGGTGTCCGTAGTGATCTGCGGATATGGTCCGGTCGGCGCCGCGTTGGCCTGCCTTCTGGGTCGCTATGGCGTGCGTACTCTAGTGATCGATAAGGCAGACGATATTCTCCGGCACCCACGTGCGATTGCGTTGGACAACGAAGCGCTGCGCATTCTGCAAATGGCTGGGCTGGCGGAAGATGCGTTCGACACTGTCGCTATCCCGCAAGTGAAAATGCACTGTCCTTATTTGGGCGAGTTTGCGCGCGTGAACACCGCGGGCAGCATCGATGGGCATCCGAAGTTAGTGACTTTTTTTCAGCCCGATCTTGAGTCCGCATTGCGAAAGCGGGTGGATGAGTTGCCCATGGTCACGGCGATTACCGGTGTCAGCGTAAAGAGTTTTCAAGATAAGGGCGCTTACGTAGTGGCAATTGTGCAAGACAAGGCGGGCGAGCTGCACGAGGTGCGTTGTGATTATCTGGTTGGCGCCGACGGCGCCAGCTCGATGATTCGGGATGCCATTGGTGAGGCTTTCGAGGGAAGAACGTATCAGCAGGATTGGCTGATCGTCGATGCGCGTAACGTAGGCACGCCTATAGACCATGTCGAATTTATTTGCGATCACCGTCGGCCGACACCGCACATGGTGGCGCCGGGGAATCGGCAGCGCTGGGAGTTTATGTTGCAGCGCGGTGAGACGGCGGAAGTTATGCTTCAGGATGACACCGTGCGTGAATTGCTGCGCCCGTGGTCTGGTGATCAGCTGGTGGAAATAGAGCGTAAGGCGGTGTACCGCTTTCACAGCCGCTGCGCGCGTCAGTTTTCAAAAGGGCGTGTATTTCTCGCCGGTGATGCGGCGCATATCACGCCACCCTTCGTCGGTCAGGGGTTGGTGGCGGGGCTGCGCGATGTCGCTAATCTGGCGTGGAAATTGGCGTGGGTGGTCGATGGTCTTGCTGGGCAGGCCGTGCTCGATAGTTACAGCGTGGAACGGCGACCCCATGCCGCAGCCATGATCCGTCTCGCGCGCCTGATGGGCACGCTTGTCATGCCCGCAAACGCGGCGTTGTCACTGGTGATTCATAGCGTCATGCGCAGCACGAGGGTGTTCGCGCCGATTCGTCGCTATTTTGAAGAACTCGAAATCAAACCCGCCAATGCTTTTCGCAGTGGCCTGTTTGCGAAACGCCGCGCCGGTCAACGGCGTCCGGGGAGCTGGTTCCCGCAAGGCTGGGTGCGAACACGCGACGGTGAGGTGTGTGCTAGTGACGATGTTTTGGGTGAGCGCTTTGTGCTACTGGGGCTTGGCGTGGATCCTTTGGCGCAGGTTTCTGAAAGGCATCTGAGCGCGTTCGAGCAGGCTGGTGGCGTTTGTATTCATATTGCGCGTCGTGGTCAGGTGTTGGGGCGCGCGCTGGCAGTTGAAGATATTACCGATGATTTGGTTTCCGGCAGTCCCTCTGCAGGTTCACTGGTGTTGGTACGTCCAGACCGAGTGGTGATGGCAGCCGGTGACGCCGCGAGTGCCGATACTTTGATTAATGAGGCGCTGGCCTTGCTCAACGCGCCGACGCAACACACTTCGTTGAATATACAACACAAGGTGGCCTGAATGATCACGTTGACCACATCGCAACCGGCGCGTCACAGCGCGCCCACCGTTAAGGCAATCGGTCTTGCATACCTGATTTGGGCGCGCCCAGATCTGGAGCGCGCCGCAGCATTTCTCGCTGATTTCGGTTTGATAGAAATGCATCGTACTGAGCAGGCAATTTATTTTCGTGGCACAGCTGCGGCACCGTTTTGTTATGAACTGCGTAAGGCGGATAAACCGGCCTTTGTCGGCTTTGCACTGGAGGTGGCGTCGCGCGACGACTTGCTGGCATTGGCGGCATTGCCAGGCTCATCCGTCGTGCAGGCGCTGAACAAACCCGGTGGCGGCGAATGCGTGCAACTGCGCGACCCTTCTGGATTTTTGGTGGAAGCGGTCCACGGTCGGCAGGCGCAAGCCGCGCTGCCTCACCGCAGTGCGTTAGCACTAAATACGGTGGATCAGATGCCGCGCGTCAATGATACCCAGCGTGCGCCAGTGGGAGTGCCCGAGGTGATCAAGCTCGGTCATGTTGTGTTGGAGCTGGCAGATTTTCAGGCCACCTGTGGCTGGTACACGCAACACTTCGGTTTGATTCCCAGTGATGTGCAGGTGCTGCCGGACGGCTCGCCAGCAGTGGTGTTTCTTCGGTTGGACCTCGGCGACACGCCGGCGGACCATCACACCCTGGCATTCGCCCAAGGCTTCGCTGCCCAGTACAGCCATAGTGCGTTTGAGCTAGTGGATCAGGACGCCGTCGGCATGGGCCAGAGAATTTTGCGTGAGCGTGGTTATCGACATGCGTGGGGTATGGGGCGGCATGTTCTCGGTAGCCAGATTTTTGACTACTGGCAGGATCCTTGGAACGCCAAGCATGAACACTATTGTGACGGCGACGTGTTTACCGCCAACGTACCCATGGGGGTGCACCCTGTGAGCGCCGAAGCCATGTCGCAATGGGGACAGCCGATGCCAGCGAGTTTTACCCGGCCTAAATTCTCACTCGGAAATATCGCGTTAATGCTGCGCAATTTGCGGCGTAGCCCCGACGTGTCGCTGAAAAAATTGATCACGCTTGCGCGGTTATTTACCTGAGGTGATTAGTCATGCCGACACGACGCCAGATAATCAAGGCGATAGCACTGGCGACCTCGTTGCCTAGCCTAACCGCTATCAGCAAGGAAAGCGCCACCGTGACGGACAGCAAATTGTCTGCCGATGCGCGTTCAAATAACACACCGAAGACACAGGAAAAGCCCATGAATATTGTGCGTTGCGTTTATCAAGATGAAGTCCGTTGGGGTGTGCTCGACGAAGGCCAGATCAGATTTCTGGAGACGCGTTATGTCAGCACCGGTGACTTAATTGATGCCTACCGCAACAGTGATCTCACGACGAGCGATACGGTTGTTGATGTTGCAGCGGTCAGTCTGTTGTCACCGGTAACCAGCAACCAGCAGTTTATTTGTCAGGGTGCTAATTACCGACAGCACATGATCGAATCGGGCATGGACCCAGACGCCAAGAGTTACAACATGATTTTCACCAAGGCCAGCAGTTGTCTGGCACCCGCGGACACCGATGTGATCAAGCCCCAACGTGTGCGCTTTCTCGATTATGAAATTGAATTGGGATTGATTCTGCGTCAGGCCATCACCACGCCAACAGACGTTACCAATGCAAATTTGCACGAGTATGTGGCCGGCCTGGTGATCGTGAATGATTATTCCGCGCGTGATGTGCAGATTCCGGAAATGCAGTTCTACAAAGGAAAAAGCTTTCGCACTTTCGGCCCAGTGGGGCCTTACTTGCGCCTGCTCAAGCCGGAAGAAATGCACTACCTAAATGCGCTGCAATTAACGCTGACCGTTAATGGCGACGTACGCCAGCAGGATAGTACTGCCAACTTGGTGTTCAAGCCGGCCGAAACGCTGACCGAACTTTCTGGCGTGCAGGATTTACATGCCGGTGACTTGATCGCGACCGGCACACCCGCCGGTTGCGCGCTGTCAATTCCGTCGCCGCTCCTGCAAAAACTCGGCGCGTTGTTGCCGGAAGCAAAAAAATGGCAAGCCTTTATGAAAGTGCAGGCGGGCCGCGATGAATACCTCAAACCGGGTGATCAGGTGGTGGCCACCATTCGCAGTGCAGACGGTGTGGTGGATTTGGGTCGGCAAACGAATCGTATCGTCAGTGGTTGATGCAGTGCCAGGAAGAGGCGCCTTGTGACAACGCGGATCAGCCGCGCGTTAGCGGATGGTAGGAAAGCTAGAGGCAACCACAACATTTCAGTGCTGATTAAAGGTTTTTAGCCTAGTACGAAAGCGCAGTCTTCTAAAAAAGTTGTGGGTGCCCCCTCCGTTTCTTCTTTTTTCGTGCTTCTACGGATTGTCACCTTTCTATTCTTTTTCTCTTGGTCTATGCGGCCTAGCGTACAGACGCGGTGTTAATGAGGCCATCACACTGATGGCCAACATACACACTAGCGTTTGTGCGCGGCGATACATTCGTTGCGCCCAGGCTGAGGGTGGCACTCTCCTAGCTCTGCGTATGTTTTTCTTTAATTTATCTATCCAGTGACTTTTCATTGATTACTTCTAAAGGACAAGACCATGACTTATGCAGGGATATTATTATCATTTTTGATGCTGGTGTTTGCGATGCCTGTCAGTGCGGAAAAAGGCTCTGGCATGATGAAAATGGATCAGGAGCACGTGCAAGCGTCTGAGCACAGATCCGAAATGGAAATGACCAAGGGCGGCAAAATGGAAATGTCGATGATGCACAATCATATGAAGGGCATGCAGCAGCAAATGAAGCTGATGATGTCTGGCGAAGGAAACATGGAAACACGCATGGATCAGACCCAAGCATATATGCAAAACATGCAGGTCCACATGGAAATGATGCAGCGCGTTCTGGAGCAAATGAGCGACGACCAATAGCGGCAAGCAATGCTAACGTTATCTAAAGTTGGTAGGGTTAACGAGATAACAGCGCGATAAGGAGCGCACCTATGCAAGTGGAAACGTTAGCTGACGTTCTCGAATGGACGCGCAGCATGCATCGCAATTTGGCCGATTGCTTGGAATACTGCGCTAGCGAAACCGATAGCGAGAGAAATCGAATGCTGATGAATTATCTCAGCACTCATGAACGCGAATTAGACAGAGTTTTGAAATTAAGCGAGGCAGACGCATCGCCCGCCGCACTGGACACTTGGGTCTATGAGTACTTTGACAAAGCCCCGGCGAAACCGGAGCCAGTGCTCAATGAAATATTTCACGGAAAGTCCACAGAAGAGGTCTTTGCCGTGGTTATCGCGCAGCATGAAAAAATTATGGACGTTTACCGCTATCTGCAAGCGCAGGCGGCAGTGGAATCTAGCCATTCGCTGGTCGACAGTTTGCTTGCACTGGAAAAACAGGAAGCTCAATTGCTGACGACTCAAGTGCATCGCTTGGATGATCTTTGAGTTAGGTCGGTAGGAATTCCCAAAGTGAGACTTCTAAATTAGGAGCTTCCAAAAAGAATAATGCTCACACAGGATTGTTCGGGTCGTGCGCGCTATGAATGCCGCGTGTTGATATGCAATTCATGCGCGCGTGTTGACCCTTTCTGAATTTTCAAAATCGTCTATGGCATCAATGCCGCGAGTTTCGATTCCAGTGCATTATCCAGCGTCAGTCCTGTGCTGTTAAGCACTCCCGCCAATCCTTCGTAAAAACCAATAAGCATTAGCAATTCGAGTAAAATCCGTTCATTAAAGTGCTGCTTTAACGCACCCCACGTTTCGTCGGAAACAAGGCGTTCCGCATGCATTTCGTCGCAGGCGCGAAGAATTGCGCGTTGCTGTGGGTGCCAGTCGGGCGCATCGGCACCCAACGGAACGCGAATAATTTCTTCACGGCTCAAGCCCGCACGCATACCGATATCCACATGCTGGCCCCACTCATAGCGACAGCGGCAATTCCATGCAACACGCAAAATAACAAGTTCAGTATCGCGGCGCGGTAACTCACCGTTGGGCATCATTTTTGAGGCGAAGCCCAGCATTCCTCGCATCAAACGAAAATTCCGCAGCAGTAAACGCCAAAGGTTTTCAGCATTCAGGCCGCCAATGCGTCGAATGGCCGTTAATAGCAATCGCTGCGGGAGGTTCGTTTCTGCGTCAGTCAGCGGCGGAATGCGTGGTGTGTCAGCGTGTTGCCAGCCCGCCTTAGGTTGCAGATCTTGCTTGTTCGGGGTGTGCATACTGTCTCCTAACATAAGTATTAGTGTGTTTGGGCCCAGCCCAAACGGTGGCGCATAATTTTGGGTGTTGCCGTTGGCACGGAGAATGCCAGCATCGCTTGTTGGCGAAGGATATTCATCACGTTTAATTTTTCCGGCAGGTTAGTCAAGCGCGCGCCCCATTCGCGATAAAGGCCGTAGGCATTAGTGAGTATACGTTCCGGTGAATCCCAATGGGCAAAGGGTGAGGATAAAAATTGCGGGCTATGCAATACACTCCGGGCAGCGTCAAACGGCGTCATGTTTTGTTGGTAGCAACGATAAAGCTGATCTTCAGCGAATTGCCAATACTGAATGGCGGCGGTTACATCCCGATTGTTCGCGAGCCTGCCGTGCCCTGGCACAATCACGTTCGCATCAAGATGACGAAGTGTTTCCAATGCTTTGATCAGATTTCCCACTGGGCCAGACCACATTACCGGCGTGCAGTCGGCAAATAAGATATCGCCCGCATATACAACCTTTTCCTGCGGCAAGTACACCAGTGAATCTCCGTCGGTGTGACCAGGGCCTACATTAAAAATAATCAGCTCGGTATTGCCGATACGCAGTAGTTTTTTTTCTTGAAAGCCGTGAGTGGGTAGGGTGATACACACCTTAGAAAAATCGTAAGGCGCAAACATTTCAGACATGTAGTGGCCGAAACAATTGATGCCCGCAAAGGGAATGTGGCGCAGCAGTTTCCCAGCGTTTTTTAATGCAGAAAGCGAGCGCGGATGATAGTGCTTCATCTGCGCGATGCAGGCATCAGAACCAATAATTTGTTTGTCGTGAAATAGTTGGTTGCCCCAGCAATGGTCACCGTCGGCATGGGTGTTGATCACGATCTCAATGGGGGCGTTGGCGATGGCCGGTGCAATATGGCTCATGACTTCCTGCATTAAGGCAGGGTCCCAGCAGGTGTCGATCAACACACTGGTGCCATCGCCGATGATCACGCCGAGATTGGTTTCGCCCCACGCGCCATTAGGCACCATCCACGCATGCGCACCGCCGTGCAGGGTGTAAAGGCCTTCGCGAAACCGTGCAGGTTCAGCAAAGCGCGTGGTGTTGCGCATTGGGCCGAGTCGCCATGTGCCGTATTTGCATGGAGGAACGGTGTGCATAAAGGCTCCTAGTTTAAATCGGAACATATGTTCCGCTGCGACTATAGCAAGCCGGAACAAATGTTCCTAGTGGGAGCCGGAGACGTTAGTATTCGCACAAGATTGAAGGGAGATGGGTATGCCCAGCAAAACAAAAGCCGACAGTAGCAATGCTAGAGGCGACTCGCGCACACGCCTGCTGGATGCCGCAGAGTGTCTGTTTGCCGACCGTGGTTTTACCGGTGTGCCGGTGCGCGATATCACCCAGCGCGCGGGCACGCGCTTGGCCGACGTCAACGAACTGTTTGGCAGCAAGGAAGAATTATTTAAGGCGGTGATCAGCCGTCGCGCGCCATTGATCAACGCAGACAGAGAGGCGCGACTCGCCGCGCTGCCCGCCGATGGCGATGCCCAATCACGCGTGCGCGCTTGGGTCGATGCGTTTGCCATGCCGCTGCTGGTGCGCAGCGAAGAAGACCAAGGCTGGTGTCACTACTTACGACTCATCGCACAGATGCACAACTCGCGTTCCTTTGTGCTGTTGTTGGTCGTAGAACATTTCAACCCGATGGCGGCCCGTTTTATTGCCGCGTTACAGACGATATTTCCCAAGATGCCACCTGAGACGGCGCTGCATATTTATCAATTAATGCTGAGCTGCACCATGAATTTGTTTGCCGATAATTTCAGAATGAACTCACTGTCGAAAGGCAAAGTCGAGTCGTCGCATTTCCGAGTGCACTACCCCATGATGGTGGAGTTTGTGGTGGCAGGGGTGCTTGAGGCATCAAGACTCTAGCCGGAGCCCTGCCTTTTGCGGCAGGCGTTTATCATGGATGTGTGACATTCGGGAGGGGTGATGGAACTGGACCAGTTCGGTTGGCCGCAGTCCGGGCGGCTGGATGTGCGGAGCTTGCCGACGCAAGTTAGCAGTAAGGATCTGGCGGAGGCTGTAGAGCTGTTGCGCGAGCATCAACGTCGGCTCCATGCCAATCGTCGGTATGCCGTACTGTTGGTAGTGCAAGGGCTTGATGCGGCCGGCAAGGACAGTCTGATTCGCACCTTGGCCAATGCCATGGACCCAGCCGCATTTCGTGTGCATACCTTTTCGCGGCCTGTCGGTGATGAGATTTACCATGATTTTCTTTGGCGCGTGTGGCGACATTTGCCAGAGCGTGGCGAAGTGGTGGCGTTTAATCGTAGCCATTATGAGTCCGTACTTGCCGAGCGGTTGTGGCCGGTGTCTGCGTACAGCAGTGTGGACTGGCCGTTGAAATATGAAGCCATCAATTGTTTTGAGCAACATCTGCACCGCGAAGGTACGCGCGTCATTAAGATCTGGCTGAATACATCCAAAGATGAGCAGCGCCGACGGCTGCTCAAGCGTCTGGACAAGCCCCGTAAACGCTGGAAGTTTGATCCGTCCGATGTGGAAACTTGGCAGCGCCGTGACGACTATCTGGATCTGGTCAACGAGACGCTGATGGCCACACACACGGAACACGCGCCTTGGCATGTCATTGCGAATGATGACAAGGCGGCGGCCCGCGCCGAAGTGGCCTGGATACTGGCGCATGTGTTGACCGAACTGGCGCCGGACTATCCGACAGAGAATGAGGAATGCATTGAACGGTATCGGCACCTGCTGGCCGGGGATGCGTCGTGAGCATTCTGGTTGGCTTTGTCGCCGGACTGGGGTTGTTTCTGTTTGCCATGCAACAAATCGAACAGGCTGTTCAGTCGCTGTTCAGTGAGAAGGCGGCGGGGATGTTGCAGCGGGCGACCGCCACACCAATGGCCGGTATTCTCTCCGGCGCTCTGATCACAGCAATCATGCAAAGCAGTTCGCTCGTCGGCTTGCTGGTGCTGGCGTTTGTGGCGGCTGGGGTGCTGCAGCTACGCCATGCTATGGCGATTATGCTCGGCGCGAATGTTGGTACCACCCTGACCGGTTGGCTGGTGGCGCTGCTGGGTTTTACCTTGTCGTTGTCCGCTATCAGCTTGCCATTGGCAGGAGCAGGCGGGCTTGTCTGCATCCTGCTTCCCAAGGGGCGCTGGCACTCACTGGGGTTGCTTATGCTCGCCTTTGGTTTGCTGGTGTTTGGTCTGGATAACATGAAGCTGGCCGCAGAAGGGGTTGCTCTGCGTTTCGATGTGAGTTGGTTACAGGGCTATCCGCCGCTTGCGTACACGTTGGTCGGCACCCTGCTGACGGCGGTCATTCAATCTTCATCTGCGACCATGCTGATTACCCTTTCGGCTCTCCACGGCGGAGTGATTGGCTTCCCCGAAGCATTGGCGTTAGTAATTGGCGCGGATTTGGGAACGACCATGACCTTGTTGCTGGGGGTGATCAAAGGGTCTGCAGAGAAGATGCAGGTGGCCGCGTTTCACGTGCTTTACAATCTGGCGACGGCGGTGCTGGCCTTTCTTTTTCTGTTGCCGTGGTGGCCGGGTATCGCTGCCGCACTCGGGATCAGCGATCCCTTGTTTGCCCTCGTTGCTTTTCATAGCGGTTTTAACCTGCTCGGAATCTTTTTGTTTGCGCCGTTCCTGAAACCGATAGGTTCCTGGATTCGCAAACATGTAGGCCATTCAGCTCAAGGAGATTTACTTACGGAAATCTCGCCCGAAACGGTGGAGCCAGCTTTGATTCTTCTAGAGCAACAGAGCAGCAGTTTGCTGACCGCTATCGAAGAACAGTGTCGAGCGCCTTTGGCGTGTGGTTCTCTGGAGCAGTTTCAGCGGGACTACCAGAAAATTACCGACGGTGAGTTATTGCTGGCGGAATACGCCAACCGTCTGGCTCGTCAAGCGATGAATGAGCGTCAGGTAGAGCGCCTCGGCCGCGTTCGGCGAGGTGTCAGCGAAGGCGTCTATGCCCTGAAATCCATCAAGGATGTGGTGGCGGACCTTTATCGATTAGCGCATTGCCGCCAGCCGAGCTTGGCGGATTTTTATCTGCAGGTATCTGCGCACCTAGCTGCGTTTTATCGGGCGTCTAACGCAGAGCAGATATCGTCGGCGCAGCATGAACAGAAAATGGACGCGCTGTTGCGGCAGGCCTATCAAATAGTCGCGCTGGCCCGGGAGCAGGGAGTTAGTGTGTTGAACTTGGCCAGAGAAGTTGATGAAAGTGGTCGTCATTGGCTGCGCAGCCAGGCATTGGCAGAGCAAAACCTGACGGCTCAGAGTGCCTCAGCGTGATCGCTCCTCAGTAGCAAAAGAACAAGAAGAGCTAGGACACAAAAGAATAAAGAATTGGGAAGGGAACACGCACTTTTGTATTAAGGGGTGCGTGTCTCTTTGTTCTAATGGCGGAATTTGTGGTGGCAGGGGGCTTGGGGTGTCGAGGCTTTAGTGCGTAAAACTAAGTGGAGGCAGTCATAGCGCGTCATTTCTGGTGTCAGTTTTGGCGTATGGCGGAAGTGCGTTTTTCTGAAGGAAGTTGTGGGTGTCTTAGCTTTTGGTTTAATTTGGCGACAGCCATATAGACTTAGGGAAGAAGTGGTGTTGAATATTAGGGTTGGCCTCTAAAGATCTAATGGTTTTTTACCTGACTAATGGCATGTCTAAACCTAGCCTGAAAGAATAGAAATAACCTCATGCGCCTTTTGCTCGATACAAATATTCTTATTCCATTACAGGACTCGTATATAGTTCTGAATGGAAATCTTAAGAATTTTATTCGATTAGCCGGAAAAGGCGGGCACCAGCTTCTTTATCACCCTGCATCGCTGGATGATCTGGATAGAGATCGTGATGTTGATCGTAGAAATCGAACGCTGCCACGGATGGAGCAGTACGAGAAACTAGAAGGTGTTCCCGATTGCCCCTGGAATGACGAAAGCACGTCACCAAATGATGCATGTGACAACGCAATTCTCTATGCTCTTAAATGCAATGCCGTTCATGCTCTGATTACAGAGGATAAGGGTATTCATGCCAAGGCTCGCGAATACGGGTTAAGTGATCGGGTTTACAACATTCAAACGGCGGAAGATTGGCTCCGTCGTTTGCATGAGCCTGCTGAGGTCTCCCTCCCCAATATTGAAGACGTTCCACTGCATGTCATTTCGCCAGAGTTAACTGGGAGTTTTTTTGATGGTCTTAGAGAAGATTATCAAGGATTCGATGGTTGGTTTGCGAAAAAGGCGCAAGAGGGTAGGCGAGCATGGATATACCGTGACGAAGAAGTCAGTCTCGGTGCGCTCTGTGTTTATGCAGAGCAAATCGATGAAAAAATAACTGACTCTGGAGACGTTCTTCGCGGAAAGGCGCTGAAGCTCTGCACTTTTAAGGTTGGAGAATCGGTTAGGGGGAGGAAGATCGGTGAGCTTTTTCTGAAGGCAGCGTTTCGCTACGCGACTGAGAACGAGTGTCTGAATATCTTTGTCCATGGTAATGCGGATAAACAGCACTATCTCGCTTCACTTTTGGCGGATTTTGGGTTTTTCAGTTATTCGGGAAATTATGATGGCGATACGGTTTGGGTAAAGAAGCATCCTTTGCTTCCTCCAAAGCCCGATGTTGAAGCAAAGGATTTTGTTCGCTTTTACTATCCGCACTTCCGTCAGGATAAAGACGTTAATAAGTATCTTGTTCCAATTGTTCCTGAGTATCACGACATTCTCTTTCCGGATTATCCGAGTCAGAAGAGTAGACAGCTTACACTTTTTACAGCCCCTCAGCGTCACATTGGCAATGCGATAAAGTTGGCTTATTTATGTAATGCTCAGACGAAAAGTATTGCTGCAGGTGATATTCTTATTTTTTATCGTTCTCATGATGAAAAGGTTATTACTACGGTTGGAGTCGTTGATGACTTTTCGGTTTCTTCTGACCCGGAAGAAATATCGGCACAAGTAAGTCGTCGCACAGTTTATTCATTTGAACAGATTTCTGAGATGGCAAGAAAAGAAGTCAAGGTCATACTTTTTAGGGTAATAAAGCATTTTAAATCGCCTATTTCCTTTGGGGAGTTAAAAGAAAATGGAGTACTTTCAGGGCCGCCACAGTCCATCGTCAAGCTTGATGAGTCAAGATATCGGAGGCTTATCAATGCAACAGGAGTCTAGAGCAGTATTGATTTCTGTTCATCCAAAATACGTCAAGAAAATATTGGATGGTTCGAAGCGTGTTGAGTTTCGCAGGGTTTGGGCGGCTAGGGAGGTGACACATTTGGTTGTATATTCCACGTCTCCTGAAATGGAGGTTAAAGCCGTGGTTGAGATTAAGGCGGTAGTGAGGGGGGGGAAATCCGCTCTGTGGGAAATGTCTAAGTTATATGGCGGCGGACTAACTAGAAGCGAGCTTAGGAAATATTTTTCTGGCGTGTCAACGGGCAACGCTATTTTACTGGGGAAAGTTAATGAGTTTGAGAGTCCGTGTTCATTGTCTGCGGCGATTCCCGGAATGCGCGCTCCGCAGTCTTATGCTTATCTGACAGGTGAGCAGTTTGAGTCCATAAAGGAAAATATCGATAGTTGAGGCCGATACATGGTTATATTTTTGGCGGGTGCGCATGGGGTGGGAAAGACTTTTTTAGGGAAACCTGCCGCAGAATCGTTGGGGTTTTTACACGCTACAGCAAGTTCCCTTATTCTTAACATGCTTGATGGGGAGCGAAACTGGGACAGCGATAAGTGCACAGAAAGCATAGATGATAATCAACAGGCTCTTGTGACCGCGGTCGATAAGATTCAGGAAATTGGTGATGTAACATTGGTTTTAGATGGTCATTTTGTCCTTAGAAATAAGGTTGGGGAAATAGAAAAAATCTCTCCCGATGTTTTTAAACGTCTCGGAATTTCCTCCATTATTCTTATTGAGTCCCCAGTATCTGTAGTGCTGGAAAGGTTGAAGCAGCGAGGTGCTCCGCAGACGGTTAAAGATATATCTGAATTGGCAGAAGCTGAGTTGAGTGCGTCGGAACAAGTGTCAAAAGCAATGAGCATTCCGCTGGTAAGGCTAACATCTCCCTCAAAGGAATCCTTGATCTGTGCCCTGCGAGACGCCGCCATACTGAATGGATGAAAATGTAGGGAAGAAAATGGAAAAGAGATCAAGGAAAGATCAAGGGACACGCACCTCTTTACGAACAAGTGCATGTCCTTTTTTTTTGCTTTTTTTGTTCAACTTATTGCCGTAGCAGCCTGACCGGAAAGCTGGCGCCTTCTCCAGCTTTCCGGTCAACCGATCAACCTGCGGCGTCCAGTGCCTGGCTGATGTCGGCCAGAATGTCATCGATATGCTCGATACCAATGGACAGCCGCACCATCTCGCGGCTGACGCCGGCGTTGGCCATTTCTTTGTCATCCAGCTGACGGTGCGTGGTGGAGGCGGGGTGGCAGGCGAGGGAGCGGGCATCGCCGATATTCACCAGTCGCAGTATCAATTGCAGCGCATCAATAAAGCGAGCACCAGCTTCCTGGCCGCCCTGAATGCCAAAGCTGAGAATGCCGGAAGCGCGGCCGTTCATGTAGGTTTGCGCCAATTCGTGGTCCGGGCTTTCCGGCAGGCCGGCATAGTTAACCCAGTTCACCTTGGGATGGTCGCGCAGGAACTCGGCAACTTTCTGGGCATTTTCGCAGTGGCGGTCCATGCGCAGCGGCAGTGTTTCGATGCCTTGCAGGATCAGGAACGCGTTGAACGGGCTCAGGGCCGCGCCGGTATTGCGTAACGGCGCAACCCGGGCACGACCGATGAAGGCCGCTTCGCCGAGGGCTTCGGTATAGACCACGCCGTGGTAGGACGGGTCGGGCTCATTGAGTACGCGGAAACGCTCCTTGTGCTTGGTCCAAGGGAATTTGCCGGAATCGACAATCACGCCCGCCACCGAGTTGCCGTGCCCGCCCATGTACTTTGTTAGCGAGTGGACCACGATATCGGCACCGTGCTCGAACGGCCGCCACAGGTAGGGCGTCGCTACAGTATTGTCGACGATCAGCGGTACGCCGGCCTTATGGGCTACTTCGGCTAGGCGCGCGATATCGACGATGTTGCCGGCGGGGTTGCCGACGGATTCACAGAAGACGGCCTTGGTGTTGTCGTCGATGGCAGCGGCAAGGGCGTCATAGTCGTCGTGGCCGACAAAGCGTGCTTCGATGCCTCGACGTGGCAGGCTGTGAGCAAAAAAGTTGTAGGTGCCACCGTAGAGTTTGCTGGTGGTGACGATGTTGTCGCCGACTTCGGTAATGGTTTCCAACGCATATTCGATGGCGGCCATGCCGGACGCCACGGCCAGCGCACCAACGCCGCCTTCCATGGCGGCAACGCGCTCTTCGAGTACCGCATTGGTCGGGTTCATGATGCGGGTATAAATGTTTCCCGGCACCTTTAGATCAAACAGGTCCGCGCCGTGCTGAGTGTTGTCAAAGGCGTAGGAGGTGGTCTGATAAATCGGTGTGACGACAGCCTTGGTCGTAGGGTCCACCTGAAAGCCGGCGCGCACGGCGAGGGTTTCCATCTTCATGATCTGTCCTTGTGTTGTTGCTGGAATGAATGAGTTTTGAAGAGTAGCAAAAGCCGAAGTTGGGGTCAGCTTTCCCACTCCCCATCAAGACCCGCAAAGTTGCTGATCTTTACCGTGCCATTAGGAAAAAGAAAGAATTAGGGGCACGCACTGATGTATGAAGAAGTGTGTGCCCCTTTGTCCTTTGTCTCTTCGGCGTGGGCGTTAATCGCGCACGGTGATCACTGCGTGTGTTTGAACGGATTCATACTGCGGCCCAACATATAGCGCACCGAAACCGGTAACGGCAGCATGCTGGCGGCAACGATCTTGTTGACGCTGCCCGGTACGCACACGGGTTTGCCTTTCATGACTGCCTGCCAGCCTTCGCGCACCACATCATCGGCATCCTGCCAGAGTATGGCGGGGAGGTTGTCTGCCTGATCGCGGGTGTCCATCACGTCGTGAAATTCGGTGCGGGTAAAGCCCGGGCACAGGGCAGTGACATGAATGCCCTGGGGTTTGAGTTCCATATCCAGCGACTGCGAGATATTCAGCACGTAACTCTTGATACCGGTGTACAGCAGGCTTGCTCCCGGCGGCGCCAGCGCAGCAATCGACGACAGATTGATAATGCGTCCCCAGCCGCGCGCCTGCATACCGGGCAGGACGCGATGACAGAGTTCGGTCAGGCCGGTGACCATTAGCTGAATATCGGCGGCGTGTTTTGCCCACGGCGTTGTGGCGAACGCATCCTTGGCGGACAGACCGGCATTGTTGATCAGCACATCAATAGCGATGCCGAGACCGGTCGCGTGTTCGATGATGGCCGCGGGCGAGGCCGGATCGGTCAGGTCGGCTGCGAAGCTCTGGCACTGAATGCCGTGTTGGTCTGCCAGCTCCGTCGCCAGCGTCTGTAGACGTTCGGCGCGGCGCGCGACCAGCAACAGGTTGTAGCCTTCTTGTGCCAGCATGCGGGCAAAGGCTTCGCCAATACCGGCGGAGGCGCCTGTGATCAAAGCAGTGCGTTGGGGTTCGTTCATGATGTCCTCACTGGAAAAAGCGCAGGCAGTTCGCGCGCGCTAGGTTGAAAGTTTTTGCGTGGGCGGCCGATATCGCCGCGATAGTCACCCTGCGGGCCGACCAGTACGAACGGGTAAGGGGTGCGGCGCATGGCGTTGGTCAGGCCGTATGTGCCCAGTCCCAAGTAAACGCCCGGCGCCGCACGCCGCACTTCGTCCACCATATTCAGGCTGCCACATACGGAGTGGTAGTGACGGTAGATCAACTGGTAGGCAGGCTTGCCGTCAAAGCGTGACGGTGCGATCAGGGTGTTCATCGGGTAGCGCTGCACGAGCTGGCCGCGTTGTTGAAAGGTGTTGTAGCCGCGGCCGTTGTTTGCGTCCACCGGGCGAAACGCCTTGCACAGCCAGTGAAGCCAAGGGTTGTCGAGAGCGACGCCGCCAATCACGTCGGCGAGGCGGCTGGGCTGGGCCAGCATCCGTGCCGCATATTCACCGTGCATTTCTTCGATGTCTGGTGCGTCCATCTGCGCAAACAGGGACACCAGCTCAGCTGTGCTGCGCTGCGCCAGCGTATGTTCGGTTTCGTTCATGGTGCCTCCATCGGGGATGTGGTGACGTGCATCCTACGTCCATCTTGAATGGCATTCAAGAGTGTGTGAAATGATATCGCCGTGGAGCCATTCCGCCAGTGGCACAGCACTGGAGCAGCGACATGGCACGAAATAGACATCACCGGAACCGAGAAGCCAAGCGCGACGGCGCGCTGGTTAAGATCTGCGTGTTCACTGTGGAAGGGTTGTTGTCGCACCCTCGGTCCGATGCCGAGCGTCAGAAAATCTGTCGGGAGCTGCTGCCTTAGGGCAGAGGGGAAGGACTTCCATTTCTTGCAGAGGTGCGTGTCCCTTTTATCTTTTTTCATTTCTTAATAGACGACAATAAGGGACACGCACTCTTGCCGTAAGCGGGAAGCCAGCCCTTAACTCCCGCGCTTATTCTTAGCCTTATAAGCCGCCTTCCTTTCCTTATTTTTCGCTTCTTTTTCTTCCGCTTTCAGCCTACGAATCTCCGCAACACTCACATGTTCTTTCTCTGCCATGTCCGGCGTTTCCAGCGAAATCTGTCCGAGCTTTCCGCTGCGATATTCATTGATCAGCAGTGCGGCGGCGCGGTCGAAATCGACGTGTCCGCCTCGGCCTAGGCAACCGCGTTGTTTGCCGATCACTTCGAGGAACAGCACGCCTTCTTCGGGCAGTTCTTCTAGCTTAAAGCGTTCCTTCATTAATTCAGGATAGGCCTGCATAAAATATTCGGCGGCGAACAGGGCGACGTCGTCTTCTTGCATGGCGGTGGCTTTAATGGCGCCGGACAGGGCGAGGCGATAGCCGCTGGCGACGTTTTCAATTTTTGGCCAGAGGATGCCTGGGGTGTCGATGAGCACAAGTTGGTCGTCGAGGTTGATGCGCTGCTGACGTTGCGTGACGGCGGGCTCGTTACCGGCCTTGGCAATTTGGCGGCCCGTCAGGGTGTTGATCAGAGTGGACTTGCCGACATTGGGGATGCCGGTAATCAGTGCGGTGACGGTGGCCCAATCATGTTTCTTGTTGATGATCTGTTTGCAGGTGTCGGCAAGTTTGCGAATGGCGTCTGGTTTGTGCGTGGTGATGGCGAGGGCACGAACGTTGGCGTCTTTCTGCAGGTGGTCGAGCCACTGCTGGGTGAGTTCCGGGTCGGCCAGATCACTTTTACTGAGTAGCTTTAGGCAAGGTTTGTTGCCGCGGAATTGTTCGATCACAGGATTGGCGCTGCTATACGGCAAGCGCGCATCCACCACTTCGATAATCAGATCTACCTTGGGCAGGATTTCGTTGATCTCTCGGGTGGCCTTGTTCATGTGACCGGGGAACCAGTTGATACTCATCGGGTGGACCTGTAAATGATAGGATTGTCCGGGTTTGGAAATGTAAAAAACGAGAGCGGGTTTAAACCCTCGGTTCCCATTTAACTTTTTGGTTAACTCATTTGGGCGATCGGAGATCTTCCCATATTTCTCTGCGAGAGATGTTAATGAAAGCAACGGTCCTTTTGATACTTCTGATGTGCGGCAGCTTGTTGGGCGTCGCTCATGCGGATAGCTCGAGCTCGTTTATCCTTACGGCTGAATACAGTGATTATGGCCGTATTACCGCCGATATCGATGAAGATGAGGTTGATCCGAATAGGTATGCCGACTATTCCTTAGACGTTGAGCGTATTCGTTCGATACAGGTGGCGTTACCCAAGTATTACCTTTATGCGCACTATACACGTATGGATGCCGTTGATGAGCAAGGAAGACGGTACAGCAACCGATATAACGCCGCTGCAATAGGGGTGTTCGGCGAGATGCAGGAATACCTCACGGATAATACACGTTGGTACATCTGCGCGTATGCGGGGCTCGGTGCTGCGCGGTTTAACTTTGATAACCCTCGAACGCGCGCGATGGGTGAAGTCGGCGGGGAGTTAGGTTTGTTGTTTTTTCGGCGCGTGTCTGTGGGGATGGGAGTCAGTTATTCGCTGATTGGCTACCCCAGCGAAACGATTGCAGAAGGCGGTTATGTTTCGGCAAATTTGGGATTGCGCTTGTAGTGGGCGAGGCAAAATACATTGCGACCGGATTTTGTTGGGTGCGCTCTGTTAGCAAATACTTAAAGAATGTGATGTGGCGGTGTAAATGAACACTAGTTCACATACTACATAAGTTAACCAAACGTCACGTAGCGTTGCACATCTTTGTAGTAGAGTTAAATCAGCTCAATAAAACCATCGTTTAAATAACAATAGAGCAGCCGGGGAATAGGGTAAGAATTTTTGTATACCGGAGAGCAGGATGCTTGTCGCTATTATTGTTATCGGAACAGTGGGTTCGCTTTTGTATCTGGCGTTGATGCGCCAGCCTCGCTACGTTTCTGCACCCGCTTCACTCCACGACGTCCTCAGAAATGCGAGCGCCTTGCACAAGTTGGGGCACACGCAACGTGCGTTACAGGTAATGATTGATGCGCGCGCACTGTGCGATGACCGGATCGCCTTGGAAGTTCGTATTCTTGAGTATCAGGAATACATTCATCGCCTGCGTTCGGGTTCAGGGTCAGCGCATTCCGGTCAGAGACCTTCTGCGTCAATGACACCGGCATTTTTGCGGGTGGAATGAAAGCATTAACCTTCAGGGAAGACGGAGGCGAATTGAAAGAACGCACTGACATGCGTTCTTAGCACCGTACCCCTTCGTGGTTTTTCCGCCTGACTTCTATTTATCGTTCTCTTCCCGTGAAACTTCCCGCTTAAACGGAAACATA
The DNA here is from genome assembly GCA_029213045.1 of Alcanivoracaceae bacterium. Classification (GTDB taxonomy): domain Bacteria; phylum Pseudomonadota; class Gammaproteobacteria; order Pseudomonadales; family Alcanivoracaceae; genus JARGPN01. The sequence goes on along the minus strand of JARGPN010000015.1, from coordinate 102,150 downwards.
AATTGCGCCACGATACCTTCCGGCACGCGGGTAGAGGCGCGAGTACCAAATCGCGTGGCGACATGTGCGGGCAAATAGCAGGTGCGGAACAGCACATCATATATCGGTAAAAAACCGGCATAGTTTTTATCCACGGCGTCGTCCTCTGACGAATGATGCCAGTGATGGAATTCTGGTGTGGCCAGCAGCCAGCGCAATACCGGAAAACGAATGCGTACGTTGGCATGAATAAAAATAGCGTGGAACGACACGAACACCAGATAGGCGTACACCGCTGCCGGATCGAAACCGAGAATAAAAATCGGCAAGTAACCGGCAAATCGATTTACAAGAATCTCCACCACATGCAAACGGCTTGAGGCAAGCCAGTCCATTTGTTCGCTAGAGTGATGTACTGCATGAAATTTCCACAGCGCGGGCACTTCGTGCATGGTGCGGTGAATCCAATACGTCCCAAAATCGATGACGAGAAGAATCTCAATAAATTGTAGCCATAATGGCTGCGCCGCAATGGCTTGTTGAAACCCGATATCCACTTTGTTGTGCAGAAAAACCTGAATCGGGATCACGGTGAAAAAACTGATTAGCTGTAGGCCGACGTGGCTAAACAGAAAATATTTCATGTCGGTAACCCAACCACTGCGCAATATGCGTTGCTGAGGCACCTTGGCGAACAGACGTTCGAGGGGAATAAACACCAGCGCGAGCACCAGTAACGTCAGGACGAAGTAATCGATACCGGCGTACACACTGCGACCAGCCACAGCTGGTACGTCGAGCTGGCCTGAGCCCAGTAAAGCGGCAACACAGGCAAGCAACATGCCGATCAAACCAAAGCGACGGTTTTCATGGCGCAAGGTGCTGATAAATCCGGCGAAGAAGGCGGTAGCAATGGCCACGAATAGGATATTGCGCAGCACTGTCGCGTTGTAGAAGCCACGGAATTCCGGTGTGGTAAAAAGCTCGGGGAATAGAAAGCACAGCCCGGCAAGCGCCGAGAGCAAGCCAAGCCCTACTGCGATAGTGGCGCTCAGTCTGCCGCGCCCAGGTGTTAGGTCTACTTCCTCGTAGTTATCACGCAAATATTCCGTCATAGCGTCCCCGCCTTTTTTAGTTTTGCGCATTCTCGCATCGGCAGCAGAATTTGCCAGCCTTTACTCGCAACAAGGTATGAAATTAGGTGTTCAATAGAATGCGAACAGGAGGTGATCGGGTTAGCTGTTGTTTTATGCATGCTGGATTGAGGTACCTCGATATTTTCGAAAAACATCTTCGATGCCTGTTGCACAGTTTAGGTAGTCGTTCATCATAGGGGCTTAATTTTTCATGGCGCACCAGAACACGACGAACCAACACATGGTCCCTTCGCTTTATCATCTTTCAGAAAAGGCCGGACAATTACTGCACCGGCATAAAGTGCTCGTGGCAACGGCGGAGTCGTGCACGGGTGGTTGGATCTCAGAAGCCATCACCGCGGTGGCGGGCAGCTCAGCGTGGTTCGAACGCGGATTCGTGACCTATTCAAACTTGGCAAAGCACGAAATGCTCAGTGTGCCGTTGGACGTTATTGAGGCCCATGGGGCAGTGAGCGAAGCCGTGGTGAAGGCCATGGCGCAAGGCGCGGTGGAACATTCGCGAGCGCATTTAAGCGTTGCTGTCAGTGGCGTCGCCGGGCCAGATGGTGGCACGGCTGACAAGCCTGTTGGTTTAGTGTGGATAGCGTGGGGCCAGAAGCGCGGCTATGTTGAGGCTCAAGCGTTTCAGTTCAGCGGCGACCGTGAGCAGGTGCGACACGCCACGGTGGTGGCAGCGCTGGAAGGCTTGATCAAACGATTATCATAAGGCACCGATTTTTTTGCATTAATGGTACTGTCCGTATTGACAGTGTCCAAAAGGTCGGTGCATTATGCATTCCATGAGTCGCGTGGGCCGAAGTATTGGAATACTCGGAACACATCAATTTGCAGAATTGGGAAGTAAGCGAAAGATGGCAAAAGGGGCAGAGAAAATGGATGACAACAAAGGTAAGGCGCTTTCAGCGGCATTGGCACAGATTGAACGTCAATTCGGTAAAGGTTCGGTTATGCGTATGGGCGATCAAAAGCGCGAACGCATTCCTTCAATCTCTACCGGTTCTCTGGGTTTAGATATCGCGCTGGGCATTGGCGGCTTGCCCAAAGGACGTATCGTTGAAATTTACGGTCCTGAGTCTTCCGGTAAAACCACCCTCACATTGTCCGTGATCGCTCAAGCACAAAAACACGGCGCCAACTGCGCGTTCGTTGATGCGGAGCACGCACTTGATCCCGATTACGCTGAAAAGCTCGGCGTTAACGTCGACGATCTTATCGTTTCTCAGCCAGACACGGGTGAACAAGCACTGGAAATCACCGACATGCTGGTTCGCTCTAACGCCGTTGATGTGATCATTGTCGATTCCGTGGCAGCACTTGTTCCGAAAGCAGAAATTGAAGGCGAAATGGGTGACCACCACGTTGGTGTTCAGGCCCGTTTGATGAGCCAAGCGCTGCGTAAAATCACCGGTAACGTTAAAAACGCAAACTGCTTGGTGATTTTCATTAACCAGATTCGAATGAAGATTGGTGTGATGTTCGGCAACCCGGAAACCACCACTGGCGGTAACGCGTTGAAGTTCTATTCATCCGTCCGTTTGGATATTCGTCGCATTGGTGCGGTGAAGCAGGGCGACGAAGTTACGGGTAACGAAACACGCGTAAAAGTGGTTAAGAACAAAGTGGCGCCGCCATTTAAGCAAGCTGAATTCCAGATCCTTTATGGCAGCGGCATTAATAACCTTGGTGAAGTCCTCGATATCGGTGTGCAGCTCGGTCTGATTGATAAGTCTGGTGCTTGGTACGCTTATAACGGCGACAAAATAGGTCAAGGCAAACAAAATGCCTGTGAGTTTTTGAAGCAGAACCCACAAGTAGCGGAAGAAGTTGAAGTGGAAATCCGCGCCCGTCTACTGTCCCTACCGACTTCTTCGAGTGCTGCTGCAGCGCCAGAAGCGGCTGAGACTGAGGCCGATGACTGAGAAAGTCGCTGACGCTGCGGAGTTACGACGTGCCGCCATGAATTGGCTGGCACGTCGTGAATACTCGCGTCATGAAATTACGCAAAAACTAGAAAAGAAGTTTGGGGAAGACGTTGAAGCAGAACCCATATTGCTTTGGCTGGAAGATAAAAACTTTCTCAACGACGAGCGTTATGTGGATATTTTTCTGCGCATGTCTGTCGAGAGAGGGCATGGATTGCTGCGCATTCGCCAAGATTTAAAACGACGCGGCATCGATAAGCATCTGCTCGAAGAAAAGATCGAATCACTGGAAGTCGATTGGTTCGAAAAGGCAAGCGAAACGCGGCAACGTCGTTTCGGCGTAAAGCCTGATCCACAAAATCAAAAAGAAAAAGCCCGTCAGTTACGATTCCTGCAATACCGAGGCTTCACCGCCGAACAATGCTTCAATGCATTAAGCATCGATCCTGAATAACCGTTACACACTCTCCCTTTAAAACACCGCCTTCCTGAGCTTTGTATCTTTTGTGGGAGCTTGCCTGCAAGCGATGCTGCCACCCAAGTCTCTACTGCATTCGACTTCCAAAATCGGGCTGTGCTTTGTGTCGTCGGTGGAGGCTGGTTTGCAGCGATTGGTTTTTGCATGTGTCGTATCGCTTGCAGGCAAGCTCCCACCTAGATCGGAGCTTCGTGCCGATTGTCGAGGTTAGTTTGCAGGGTGGCGTATCTTTTGTGGGAGCTTGCCAGCAAGCGATACGGCCTCCCAAGTGTCTCCCGCATTCGACTAGACACTAAGACTAACTTGGCCAATCCGATTAAACTCCTCCCTCGCCAACACCACACCTAACAAAGCCCGCAAATCTTTTTCCAAATTCCATATACTCAAGCCCTGCATTGAGGCCTGACATGATTGAAGACTTAAATACACTAACGCTACTGCTTTTAATCTGTGCTGGGGTAGTCGCTGGGTTTATCAACACCCTGGCTGGCGGCGGTTCGTTCCTTACGCTCCCTGCACTAATGATGTTGGGCATGCCCGCAGACGTGGCGAATGGCACTAACCGTGTCGGTGTATTAATCCAATCACTTGCTGGCGTAAAAGGCTTTGACCGACACGGTGCCTTAGATCGCGGAGCTGTGATTCAGATTCTAATTCCCACCTTTATCGGTTCGCTTATTGGTGCGCTCACAGCTTCTTATTTACCTGCCGAGATTCTTAAACCGGTTTTGCTCACCACCATGATTGTCATGGCAATTACCATGGTGGTTAAGCCCTCCATGGTTGCTCCCAGCGAAGGCACCACCCCGAAAAGCCTTTCCGAATCTCCATCGGGTTACGCGTGGTTATTCGCAGCGGGACTTTACGGCGGATTTATCCAAGCAGGGGTGGGGTTTATTTTGATCGTCGCCTTAGCTGGTGCCCTGCGATACGACTTGGTCAGAAGTAACGCATTGAAAATGGCCTGCACTGCACTGTTTAGCATTGTTGCCCTTGCGGTGTTTGTTGCGCGTGATCAAGTTCAGTGGGTGCCGGGATTAGTGTTGGCAGCGGCACAGGTGGTGGGCGTCCAGCTGTCCGTTAAATTCGCGCTGAACGTCTCGCAAGCCGTGTTGCGCTGGGTGTTGCTGGTGTTAGTGATCGCGGTATGTATTGCCGCTTGGTTCAGCTAGCTGAGTGTTTTTCGCACAGAAAAGAGCTGAAAATCGGCGTGTAGTTGATCACGTGCGTCCCCGTAAAACTGCCTAATCGACAATAGATCACTTTGATAGCACTGACCCCATCGAATCACAGCGCCGACCTCGCTATACTTGGCCTCCCTTGAAAATCCGGTATGCCGTATTTATGAAGAGCGCTGACATTCGCCAGGCCTTTCTCGACTATTTTGCCCAACAGGGCCACACAGTCGTTCCGTCCAGTTCATTGGTGCCTCACGAGGACCCAACCCTGCTGTTTACTAATGCTGGGATGAACCAATTTAAAGACTGCTTTCTTGGCCGAGAAAAGCGTGACTACGTTCGTGCGGTCAGCAGCCAGCGCTGTGTGCGTGCTGGTGGCAAGCATAACGACCTGGAAAATGTCGGTTACACCGCGCGCCATCACACCTTCTTTGAGATGCTCGGTAACTTTAGCTTCGGCGATTATTTCAAACACGATGCCATTCGCTTTGCGTGGGAATTTTTAACCGGCGCCAAGTGGATGAATATTCCCGCAGAAAAGCTCTGGGTCACCGTGTACGCCAGCGATGACGAAGCCTTCGACATTTGGGCGAAGGATATGGGTGTGCCAGCAGGACGTATTATCCGTATCGGCGATAACAAGGGCGCGCCGTACGCTTCAGACAATTTCTGGCAGATGGGCGACACCGGCCCGTGCGGTCCGTGTACCGAAATTTTCTATGACCACGGCGAAGGTATTTGGGGAGGCCCTCCAGGCACGCCAGAGGAAGACGGCGACCGCTATATCGAAATCTGGAACCTGGTGTTTATGCAGTTCGATCGCCAGCCAGACGGCGAAATGAAACCGCTACCTAAGCCCAGCGTGGATACCGGCATGGGCTTGGAGCGCATCGCGGCGGTGTTGCAGCATGTGCACTCCAACTACGAAATTGATTTGTTCCAGACTTTATTAAATGCGGCGGCCGAAGCCACCGGCACCAAAAATCTCGAAGAAAAATCTCTGCGCGTGATTGCCGACCATATCCGCTCTGCGAGCTTTTTAATTTGCGATGGCGTGATCCCGTCCAACGAAGGGCGCGGTTACGTATTGCGCCGCATTATTCGTCGCGCCTTGCGTCACGGACACAAACTCGGACAAGAAAAGCCATTCTTCTACAAAATTGTGAAGACGTTACGTGCGGAAATGGGTGATGCCTATCCCGAGTTGGTCGAAAACCAAGCGCGTATCGAAAAGGCGCTACTTGCGGAAGAAGAACAGTTCGCTCGCACGCTTGCCGACGGCATGAAAGTACTTGAAAGCGCGATTGCTAATTTAAAGGGCACTGAAATTCCCGGCGACGTGGTCTTTACCCTGTACGACACGCATGGCTTCCCCACAGATTTAACCAACGACGTCGCCCGTGAGCGCGAGCTGACGCTAGACATGGAAGGCTTTGAAACGTGCATGGAACAACAGCGCGCCCGTTCCCGCGGAGCAGACGCGTTTGCTGCAGATTACAGCGATCGCATGCAGATCGACGAGCAAAGCGAGTTTTCCGGTTATGAATTGCTAGACGACCAAGCCACCGTGGTGGCGTTGTATCGCGACGGCGAACAGGTCAAAACACTGCAAAGTGGTGAAACCGGCATGGTGGTATTGGATCGCACGCCGTTTTACGCCGAGTCCGGTGGCCAAATCGGTGACACAGGCGAACTGCGCGTCGGCAATGCAGTGTTTACTGTGCAAGACACGCGTAAACGTGCGAAAGCGATTGTGCACATGGGCGTAGTGGAAGGCGGTGCGCTTAGCGCAGGTGAAAAGCTTGCGGCGAACGTCAACGTTTCGCGACGCAAATCCATTATGCGCAATCACTCGGCAACGCACTTAATGCACGCCGCACTGCGCGACGTTCTTGGTGAACACGTTTCGCAAAAAGGTTCGTTAGTGAATGCCGATTATTTGCGCTTCGACTTTTCTCACGGTGAAAGCGTCACTGCCGAGCAGATCGAAAAAATTGAAGCCATCGTTAATGAACAGATTTTGGCGAACACGCCGGTTAACACGCAATTAATGGATATCGAATCCGCCAAGAAGGCTGGGGCGATGGCATTGTTCGGCGAGAAATACGACGCCGATGTGCGCGTGTTAAGCATGGGCGAGAATAATTTTTCGATGGAGCTTTGTGGGGGGACACACGTATCTCGCACTGGCGATATTGGCTTGTTTAAGGTTATCTCCGAGGGCGCGTCGTCTTCTGGTGTTCGCCGTATCGAAGCGGTGACGGGCGCTCGTGCGCTCAATGCCATGCGCGAGTTAGAGCGCACGGTGACCAAAGTGGCAGGCGTGCTGAAAACCTCGACGGAGCAAGTGTTCAGCCGCGTCGAGCAGTTGGCCGCACGTTCTCGCGAGCTTGAAAAAGAGATCGATCGTCTTAAGCAAAAGTTAGCGTCGGGCAGCGGCAATGATTTGATGTCGTCGGTGAAAGAGATTAACGGCGTAAAAGTGTTGGTCACCCAGCTTGAAGGCGCGGACGGCAAGACCCTGCGCACAGCAGTCGATCAGCTGAAAGACAAATTGGGCAGCGGCGTGATTCTACTTGCCGCCGTTGAAGGCGAAAAAATCAGTTTGGTTGCGGGTGTCACCAAGGACCTAACCGGTCGATTTAATGCCGGTGAGCTGGTGCGATTGGCCTCTGAAGTGCTCGGCGGCAAAGGCGGTGGCCGTGCAGATATGGCACAGGGCGGTGGCACTAACCCTGGCGCATTGAATGAAGCATTTGCCGCGGCTGAAGCGTGGGCGAAGGACAAGTAGCAAGGCAGCTTCGTCGCTGTCGGATGAAAAGAAGGCGCAATCCTGTTACAGTGTTGCGCCTTTTTTGAGCAAATAATTCACTAACTACGGACTGTTTAACCTTTTATGGCGCTTATTGTCCAAAAATACGGTGGTACCTCGGTAGGTACCGTGGAGCGAATCGAGGCGGTTGCCGCCAAGGTCGCAAAATTCCGACAAGACGGTCATCAGGTCGTTGTGGTGGTATCCGCAATGAGCGGAGAGACCAATCGACTTATCGGTTTGGCGAATCAGATTACGGATGAGCCAACGCCGCGTGAGATGGATGTCTTGGTGTCCACAGGCGAGCAAGTAACGATCGCCCTGTTGTCCATGGCATTGCAAAAAATCGGTCAAGACGCACGGTCTTACACCGGCTCACAAATTCCCATTCACACCGATAATGCGTATATGAAAGCGCGCATTGAGAAAATCGACGAAGAAAAAATGCGGGCAGATTTAAATGCTGGGCGCGTGCTCGTGGTCGCTGGTTTTCAGGGTGTCGATTTCGACGGCAATATCACCACGTTAGGGCGGGGTGGTTCTGATACCACTGCTGTAGCGTTGGCCGCTGCGTTAAAAGCGCAAGAATGTCAGATCTATACCGATGTGGATGGCGTTTATACGACAGACCCACGTGTGGTTGATAGAGCGCGTCGATTAGATTCGATTACGTTCGAAGAAATGCTCGAAATGGCGAGTCTCGGTTCGAAAGTGCTGCAAATTCGTGCGGTAGAATTCGCCGGCAAATACAATGTGCCATTGCGCGTACTGTCTAGTTTTGAAGAGGGTCCTGGCACCCTGATAACGGTTGACGAAGAGGTTGATATGGAAAAGCCGGTTATTTCCGGAATTGCCTTCACACGTGATGAAGCCAAATTAACAGTGCGTAATGCGCCTGATATTCCTGGCATCGCATACAAAATCTTGGGCCCCGTAGGCAACGCAAATATCGAAGTGGATATGATCGTGCAAAACGTCGGCGCGCAAGGCGCAACGGATTTCACCTTTACCGTTCACCGCAATGAATTCGCCAAAACCAAGAAAATCTTGGAAAACTCCGTGAAAGAAATGGGCGCGGGCGAAGTGAGTGGCGATGACAAAATTGCCAAGATTTCGTTGGTTGGCGTTGGTATGCGTTCCCACGCAGGTGTGGCAAGCCGGATGTTCGAAACCCTTGCTGCGGAAGGCGTGAACATCGAAATGATCTCCACATCGGAAATCAAAATCTCTGTGGTGGTTGCGGAAAAATACCTCGAATTAGCGGTTCGCGCGTTACACAGTGCATTTGAATTAGACAAAGAAGTGAATTAACGAAGTTTAATGATTCGATGTACAATCGTACATTATTTGATCTGCGTTACATGAAAGCCCATAACCGATTGTTTTTTAGGCGGTTATGGGCTTTTTCGTTTGTCAGAATTGAGACTCCGGTGGTTCTAGTGGGTTACCATCAAGCAGACACTACGAAGAACTTCTTTCATAATGCTGACTCTTAACTATGGCAAGGGCTCGGGCTGTCAGTCCCGTTACCATGGAAACACGGAGTAGCCGGTACCCTGCCGCATCGATTGCGCTCACTGAACTAAAAGGACCCTGGAGGGACCACCATGCTTATTTTGACTCGTCGCGTTGGCGAAACTCTGATGGTAGGTGATGATGTCACCGTTACCGTACTTGGCGTTAAAGGCAATCAGGTTCGCCTCGGTGTGAACGCGCCGAAGGAAGTTGCCGTACACAGAGAAGAGATTTATTTAAGAATTCAGAACGAAAAAACATCAGATAGCGAGATTGGCTGATTTTCGGGCTGGGAATTTTGAAAAGAAGTGGTATCATGCCCGCGGCAGGTCAGATGACCTGCCGCTTTCTTTTGTGCGGAACAAGACTGTTTGAAATATAAACAGAACTTAAAACGCTCTAAGTTAAAGACGCGATGTTGATAACTGAGCGTTGAAGACACAAAAGAGAGATTTGCGGTGAGGTGGCCGAGTGGTCGAAGGCGCTCCCCTGCTAAGGGAGTATACCTCAAAAGGGTATCGAGGGTTCGACTCCCTCCCTCACCGCCATTATTAGCAACACCAAAAAGCCCAGCGTTTGCTGGGCTTTTTGCGTTCTAATGCTTGGTAATGTTCAGCCGATGCACAAGCAAGGTTACGCCACTAAAATATTCTTCAGGGCTTGTCGTAGTGTCTCCGGCATGCTCGTTGGGCGCCGAGTGTCGCGGTTCACGAACACGTGCACAAAGTGGCCTTCTGCGGCGGCTTTTTCTTCCCCGTTTTTAAAGATGGCGATGCCGTACTCGACCGAAGAGTTGCCGAGCCGATTGATGCGCAAGGCGCCTTCAAGTTCGTCTGGGAAGGCGAGGGCGGCGTGATAGCTGCAGCCGGAATTCACGACTAAGCCGATGGTGTCGCCGTGGTGAATATCGAGTTTGCCTTCGTGAATTAAATAGTGATTCGCCACGGAATCAAAATAGCTGTAGTAGGTAACGTTGTTTACGTGCCCGTAAATATCATTGTCATGCCAGCGCGTGGTAATCGGAATGAAGTAACGGTACTCATCGCGTGCGCCAATATGTTTTTCATTCGACATCTTTTCTATCGCCTTCAGTTTTTATTTCGCGCAGCGTTACCACGCTGATTGATAAATAATGCGTGCGTCGTCTTCGCTGACGTCTCGTGGGTTGTTCATGAGCAGCCGTGTTTGCAGCATGGCGTCAGACGCTAGTTGTCCGATGGCGTTTTCGGGAATATCGAGATCGCGCAATCGTTGCGGAAGTAACACATTTTTGCTCAGCTCAACCAGGTAATCGATCAGTGTTTCTGCCGGATTCGCGCCAAGACTTCTTCCCTGCGGTAATACAATCGGTGCTAGCTCGGCATAGGCATCACTTGCCGAGGCGAGGTTGAAGCGCATGACATGCGGTAACACAAGCGAGTTACTCAGCCCGTGAGGGATGTGATAGATGCCGCCTAGCGGATACGCCAATGCGTGAACGGCGGCAACTGGCGCATTAGCAAACGCTTGGCCGGCAAGCATCGCGCCGAGCAACATGTTTGAGCGGGCTTCGACGTTGTCACCCTGATGTACCGCAGTTTCAATATTGCGTGACAGCAGTCGTAACGCTTCACGCGCCAACATGTCTGAGTAAGGGTTTTTCTTCAGTTTGCTGGTGTACGCTTCGATGGCATGCACCATCGCGTCGATACCCGTTGCGGCAGTCACGGCAGCAGGCAAGCCAGTAGTGAGTGTCGCGTCTAAAATTGCTAAATCAGGCAGTAGTTGCGGCGCCACCACGCCCATTTTCGTTGTTTCGCCGGTGGTAACAATGGCAATCGGCGTGACTTCTGAGCCTGTTCCAGCGGTAGTGGGTATTTGAATTAACGGTAAGCGCGAGCACGTTGCATTGCCGACGCCATAGACCTCTGCCAGTGATTGTTCGCCGCGTACCAGTAACGCCACTAACTTCGCAGTGTCCATTGCGCTGCCGCCACCGAATCCAATAATGCCATCGCATTGATGCGCGCGGGCTTGTTCAACGGCGTGCACCACAACGGCCTCCGGAGGGTCCGCTACGACATCTGAGAAGACTGCAAAATCGAGCGACGCTGAGGTTAATGACGCTAGCGCCGGTCCCATGATGCCTGTTTTTAATACGCCGCCGTCCGTGACAACAAATGGGCGTTGAATGCCGAGGCTAACAACGTGTTGCGCTAGTTCGTGGCTGGCGCTGGGCTGGCAAATTACGCTGCGCGTGGTTGTAAAGATAAAGCCGGTCATTGGGTAACTCGCTGGTTGAGTGCGGTATGGTTAGTCAGACTGTGAGTAACGTTATTTTTAATTCGGGGCAAAACTGCCCGTATATTTTTGTTCAATGAATAGTAAGGATGATCAGCTTACTCGGCTGTTCATGCCGAGAAAAGCGAAGAGGGTGCGTGATGGTGCTGCCGATACTGTTGGGCTTTGTGCTGGGAACTCTGTGTATGGCAATGCACGCGGTGGGTACTGCGTGGTGGATTCAGCGACAGCGACGGCGATTCAATAGCTTTCATGCTAGCGCGGGCACGTCGACCTTATTGAGGGTCGTGGGGTTAACGTTAGCAGTGCTAACAGCACTGCATGTGGCGCAGATATTAGTCTGGGCGATTGCCTACCGATGGATTCCTGGTGTGTTGGCGCTGGTTGATTTGGAAGAGGCGCTGTATTTCTCGCTGATCACCTTTACCACTGTTGGGTATGGCGATGTCGTTATCGAGCGAAACTGGCGCTTAATGGCCGGGATTGAGGCCCTTAACGGGATATTGCTGATGGGGTGGAGCACCGCGGTATTGCTAGCCATAGCCCAGCGCTTTTGGCGAGATGCAGTGGATAGTAGCGAAAATAGTGATGAGGGTAAGAAGGGCTAAGCGGAGAGCCGTGAAGTCAAATAGAGTTGCCAATCATTCTCATTAACATTACTATGTCGGACATATTCATTGGCTACGGCAGCAATCAATCATGTACGTCTGTCTTTGCAAAGGCATCACCGATACACAAATTCGCGACGCGGCGGCGGAAGGTTGCCAGAGCCTGCGTGATTTGCGTAGTGACTTAGGTGTTGGCAGCCAATGTGCTAAATGTGTTCGCCAGGCCCGCGCCATTTTGCGCGAAGCGCATGCCGAGCTCGCTCCTTCCCGGGCCAGTGAAATTATGCCTGTTGCCTACTGGTCAATGCCCGCTTAATGATTACGAGTCGTAATCGTTCTTAACTCTTTGTTCTTCAAGAAAAAAATTGAAACAGGTTGAGATGTTGCCCGTCTTGGCAAACAATGTTCGCTTATTTTTTGCTGATGGAGAGGCGTCATGAAAGGCGATAAGAAAGTCATCGACTATCTAAACAAGGCACTTGGTAACGAGTTGGTGGCGATTAACCAGTACTTTTTGCATGCCAAAATGTACAAAGACTGGGGCCTGCAGGCATTAGCCAAAAAGGAATACGAAGAATCCATCGATGAAATGAAGCATGCCGATCTGTTGATTGAACGCATTTTGTTTTTGGAAGGCTTGCCCAATTTGCAGGATCTCGGCAAGTTGATGATCGGTGAAAACACCAAAGAAATGCTTGAATGCGATTTGAAGCTTGAGCATGCGGCGGTTCCGTTGCTGAAAGAAGCGATTAAGTACGCGGAATCAGTGCAAGACTATGTATCGCGTGATGTTTTTGACCACATTCTCGAGTCGGAAGAAGAGCATATTGATTGGCTGGAAACCCAGCTCGGATTGATCGATAAAGTCGGTATTCAGAATTATCTGCAAAAACAGATGGAAAGTGCCGAATAATTAAGCGGTTGCGGGTTGACTCACGACAGCGCTTTGGAAATAATGCGCGCCTCTTTTGAGGGGCATGCTCAGCTCCTAAAAAGATGACAGTGTTAAAAGCGCCCGTAGCTCAGCTGGATAGAGCACTTGGCTACGAACTAAGGGGTCGGAGGTTCGAATCCTTCCGGGCGCGCCATAATAAGAAAGGGTCCCTCTTCGGGGCCCTTTTTTATGTCTGCTTGTTTTTCATTTTCTGCTTCTCTCCTCTGATTTTTCCCGTCGATGAATTATTTCAACTCAGCCTTTGCCACTGAGCATTCTGTTATGTGGGAGCTAGCCCGCTAGCGATTGATCGGTGGGCTGTGCCGTATCGCTTGCAGGTAAGCTCCCACCTAGGCGCATACAGAGGCTCATAACTGCTGGTTATCAGCCTGTGGCTAATAGACAAACTCTGTCTAGCGATGACGCTGATTTGCATCCCGTTTAGGCGTAAAAATGAAGGTGGATTCAATGCTCAGGGAGAGTGTGAATATGAAGCGGATTTACTACACGACCAAATCGCTGCCCAGCGTCATGGGTATCAGTCGGGATTTGCACGGAGCGGGTATCGGCGATAGCCGTATACATGTGACCGGCAAAAATCTCGCTGCATTGGAGATGGCTCACGTCAACACCACAACCGTACTGGAGGACACTGACATTATGCACTCCGGTTTTCTAGGCGCCATGTACGGCATGGCTATGGGAGTCACGGTGGGTTTTGTTCTGGCTGGTATGGATCCATGGGGCAGCGATTTGGGGAGTGAGGCCGTCATCGGCTCCACACTCTTCTTTATGTGTTTCGGCGCATGGCTTGGTGGCATTCGCGGCATCTCAAGTCGCAATCATCACTTGGAGCCCTACATGCCCAATCTTGATCAAGATGCCTCCAGTTACTTGGTGATGGTCGACGCAGATGATGATAAGCAGATGAAAAAAATTGAATCGGTGATGAAAGAGCGGCACCGCGAAGCCAAGGAAGCGGGACACGAAGATCACTATAGTCCGTTCTTTTGAACGGCAAACACAGGGCATAAAGGCCTTGTAGCGGGGCGGGGTAATCCCGCCCCTTTTTATTGCCTAGCGATTAGTCACAAGTTGCCGAAAGGTGAACGGCGATCACGCTTACTGACTCTCCCGTAAGTGCAGCAGCATGTCGACCATGCGATTGGTAAAGCCCCATTCGTTGTCGTACCAACTCATCACTTTCACTTGTTTGCCTTGTACACGAGTATTGGCCGTGTCGACGATGCTCGATTCAGGTTGGTGGTTGAAATCGACCGACACCAACGGCAAATCATTGAGCGCCAGCACGCCATGCAGGTCGCCGGCGGCGGCTTTTGCGAGTGCTGCATGAATTTCGTCAATGTTGGTTTCTTTTTTCAACAGGCAGTGCAAATCAATCATCGACACATTTAGCGTTGGCACGCGTACCGCCATACCGTCGAGCTTGCCTTTCAAATGCGGCAGCACTAACCCCACCGCCTTCGCTGCGCCAGTTTGAGTAGGGATCATCGATACCGCCGCCGCGCGCGCACGGTAAATATCGCCATGCGCCTTATCAATAAGGTTCTGGTCGTTGGTGTAGGCGTGGATGGTCGTCATTTGCCCTTGCTCAAAGCCAAAATTATCGTCTAGCACTTTGACGACCGGCGCGAGGCAATTGGTGGTGCAACTGGCATTCGAGATAACCCGATGCGTCGAGTCTACTTGCTTGTGATTGACGCCGTAGACGACAGTGATATCGGCATCCGCGACGGGATAACTCGCCAGTACACGCTTGCCGCCGGCGCTAAGGTGGCCGCCGAGCGCGTCACGGGTTTTTAGTTTGCCTGAGCATTCAATCACAACATCCACGTCAAGCGCCTGCCATGGCTGCTTAGACGGGTCCTTCTCGGACAGCAGCTTGCTGCGCCACTGACCTATCTGCATCGTATCTCCCGAGGCTTCTACAGGCTCTGCAAAGCGGCCGTGCGTGGAGTCGAAACGGGTCAGGTGGGCGAGTATTTGAAAGTCTTCCAAGTCATTGATGGCGACAAGATCGATTTGGTTCTCAAGGCCTCGCTCATGGATAGCGCGCACCAAACACCGCCCTATACGTCCATAACCGCTGATCGCAATACGCAACATAGACTTCTCCTTGGCATCGTATCTTCAGTGTATGCCTAATATGACGTGATCTGCCTGTAGTTTGAGGATTCTCTAAGACGAAATAGCGAATCTTCCGTCCCAGCGCGGAATTGTGCTTTAAAGTAGGCAAAACGCCAGTATGATGGTTTTCATGATAGGCGAGCCGTTGCAGGCACAAGCGCGGTAAAGATCCCCAGGGGATGGGCAGGTTCGAATCGTCTGATACTGATAACAAATAAAAAAGAAGAGTCCATGCATTCGCCTGAATTGCTTTATGACGTCATGCGTTACGGCATGACAGTCAGTGCCTTGATGTTGGCGTTGGTTCTCTGGGGATACGGCCGCGGTGGTGTGGGTCGTGGATACGGACTGATGTCGCTCGCGATGGTTTTCGTCGCTATCAGACACTTTTTGCTCATGGTTTTTGACTGGGCTGCGCCCGTTCAATGGTTCGTTGAATTTGAACCTGCGATTCGTGCCGCACTCATTTTTGCTGGTTTGCAGCGTTTCTCCGAACGGCGATTACCGTCTGTTTTTCTTCCTCTCCTCGCTGCGTATTGTTGCTGGATGGCAGCCGCCATTGGGTTCAAGTTTGAACTAGCCTTGCGGCTTTTGCCTGGATCACTGTTAATCGCGATCGCCTATGCAGGCATTGCGCGGCATTTTTGGTTACGCCGAGATTTATCTCGACCAGCCGGATTTATTGGTGCAGCGCTATGTTTTGTGGTGCTGGCCGCGCAATGGGTTTTTACGCCGCAAATCACCGAAGCCAAGGTCGCCGCGTGGAATTTTGCCACGTCGCAAGTGATGTATGTATTCGCCAGCGCATCATTAATTTTAGCGCTATACCAGAGCGAGAAATTACGTGCGGATTTCGCTAGCCAAATTCATGAGCGAGCATTATTAAGAGTATTACGCAGTCGTCGTCGTGTAGTGGAATTACGCGAGTGGACGGACGTTATGCTCAAGCAGATTTCCGACGGTGTGGTGGTCACGGACATGAACGGCGTGATTACCGGGTTTAATCGTGGCGCGGAAAAAATCTATGGATATCAGGCAAGCGAATTGCTCGGAAAATCCGTCGCGTTGTTAATGCCTCAGTTTTTAAAACCACGTACCGCCGAAGAATTACAACAGATGCTGGTGAATTACGCGGCGCAGTTTCGAGTGCCGGGTGATGCGGTTGGCCGTCACCGTGACGGCACCAATCTAGAGTTGGAAATGGTCGTATCACCCATGGCCATCGTTGAGGCGGAGCAGTTGGTCGCCATTGTGCGTAACGTGTCCGAACGTAAGCGACAAGAAGCGCAATTGCAGTTTATGGCAACACATGACGCGCTCACTGGGCTGCCGAATCGAGGAAACTTTGAGTCACTTGTTGCCCAGAATCGGGAAAAGCACGGGGACGGGATCCTCGCCTTTGTTGACCTCGATGATTTTAAATTAATAAACGACACGATGGGGCATAAGGCGGGCGATACCGCATTAATCGCGATGTCCAAACGGTTAGAGAATTCGGGTGGTCGCCACGCCATTGTGGCGCGCCAAAGCGGTGATGAATTCGTTATCTACGTGCCGGGATTAAACCAGCGCGAGGATATTCGCAAATGGATTGATGAACTCATCACGCATGTGCGCCAGCCTGTGCGTTTCGATGACGTGGAGTTTGCGTTGTCGTGCAGTGTTGGCGTGACCCTTTGTCAGGGCGCGGAATACACAGTTGAGGAGCTGGTGCGTCAAGCAGATCTTGCCATGTATCACGCGAAACGAAGCGGTAAAAACAGGCACAGCTTTTATCATCAAAACATGATGAGCGAGTCGCAACGTATTGCTGATTTAGCGTCGCAATTACGCCGCATGGATTTAGATAAAGAATTGCATCTGGTGTTTCAGCCTCGTATGCGTTTTGAAGGACGAGACCTCGCAGGAGCGGAGGTGTTGCTGCGCTGGCGCTCACCCAACGGTGAAAGTGTTTCTCCTGCAGTGTTTATTCCTGTCGCGGAAGAAACCGGCCAAATATTGCGGATTGGTTATTGGGTGCTAGAAGAAAGCTGCCGCTATTTATCTCAGTGGGGGCATTTGCACGATTCGCTGGTGTTATCGATTAACTTGTCCGCGCGTCAGGTATTTGATGAAAGTTTGATTGAGCGGATTGAAGAGGTACGCACGCGTTACAACCTAGTTCCTGCACAGCTTGAATTTGAAATTACCGAAAGTTCTGCGATGCAGGACATCGAGTACGCGATTCGCGTGCTCAGTCGCTTACGCGCGCTTGGATACGGTCTATCGTTGGATGATTTTGGCACTGGTTACTCGTCCTTGTCGCATTTGCGCCAGTTGCCCGTCGATACCATTAAAATTGATCGATCGTTTATCGAGGATCTCGTTGAGAACCGTCAGGATCGAGTCATGGTTGCGGGCATTATTGAATTGGCCGGACATTTAGAGATGAATGTGCTGGCGGAGGGCGTTGAACAAGCCTCTCAGCTCGAAGTGCTAGAATCGCTCGGCTGCGACGAAGCGCAGGGTTTTTTGATTGGTCGGCCCATGCCAGCAGAGCAATTTGTGCAATTGATGAGCGATTGGGACAAACAAACCGTCGCTCTGTGACGCTTGGCTTGCAAAGGTCGGAACCATTCGCGACAATGCCGCCTCTCCGAAAGGGAGCTCAATGGCAGCCCTGTCGGTCCCCCCGCAACGAATAGCTGTGAACCCCGCCAGGTCCGGAAGGAAGCAACGGTAGCAGTGACCTCGTGTGCCGGGGTGTGGCTGGCAGGGCTGTCTCCATTTCTAGCCTCCAATTACGCCTGTTTTCATCGCTCATTCTTGGTAGCATACCGGCTTCATTCATGAATTCGGCATCCCATGAGTTATCAAGTTCTCGCGCGCAAATATCGTCCACGCACGTTCCACGAGCTGGTTGGCCAAGAGCACGTTTCTAAAGCGCTGATTCACGCGCTCGATCAGGATCGTTTGCATCACGCCTATCTGTTTACTGGCACCCGTGGAGTGGGCAAAACCACCATCGCACGGATTCTTTCGCGTTGCTTAAACTGCGAAAAGGGCGTGAGTTCTCAGCCTTGTGGCGAATGCGGCGCGTGTAAGGAAATTAGCGAAGGGCGGTTCGTTGATTTAATTGAAGTGGATGCGGCGAGTCGCACAAAAGTAGAAGACACCCGTGAGCTACTGGATAACGTTCAATACGCGCCGACCCGTGGTCGCTACAAAGTATATCTGATTGACGAAGTACACATGCTGTCAGCGCATTCGTTTAATGCGCTGCTCAAAACGCTGGAGGAGCCGCCTCCGCATGTGAAGTTTTTGTTGGCGACAACGGATCCGCAAAAGTTGCCGGTCACTATTCTGTCGCGCTGTCTTCAATTTAATTTAAAAGCGTTGTCGGTCGATCGTATTGCCGGGCATTTAAAAGTCCTGCTCGACAAAGAAATGATTCGTTTTGAAGAGCCCGCGCTGCCGTTGCTCGGTCAAGCCGCGCGCGGTTCCATGCGTGACGCGTTGAGCTTAACCGATCAGGCGATTTCGTTTGGTGGCGAGCAGCTCACTGAGTCGTCCGTACGCAGCATGCTGGGCACAGTGGATCGTGAGCATGTCGTACATTTGCTAAAAGCACTTGTCGGCGGTGACGCTGGCTCTGTGTTGTCAGCGTTAGATGAAGTTGCAGAACAGTCTCCAGACGAGTTGTCGTTGTTAGATGAAATGATTTCCACCTTGCACGCGATTGCTATCGCACAAGCCATTCCACAGCGGCAGAACGATGCGCACATCACTGAGCTAGCCGGTAAGTTTCAAGCGGAACAAGTTCAGCTGTATTACGACATCGCCTTGCGTGGCCGTCGTGATTTAGGCGATGCGCCGGATGCGCGTATGGGCTTGGACATGCTGCTGCTACGCATGGTGCTGTTCCGTCCCGACGGCGTGTTGCCCGCGGGAGGGGCCGCTGACGTAAAAAAGTCAGTTAGACCGGCGTCTGCGCCGGTCGCAACATCCAGCGGAAATACCGGCAACATAAACGCACCTTCAGGTTCTGCTCCCTCTGCGTTGCAGCAGGCGATGCAGCAACGTGAGCGTGCGTCAGTGCCGCCAGCAGAGCCATCTAGTCCTGCGCAAAAACCTGCTTTACAAGCCGCCAACGCCGAGCCTGTGCGCCAACGCGCGCCAGTACCAGCGATGGATGATGTCGGTGATATCGGCCAGTGGTGGGCGGCGTTAGTTGCATCGCTGCCGCTTGATGGCATGGTCAGTAACCTTGCCCATCACGCCGTGCTGAAATCCCGCAGCGGAAAGGATTGGCGCCTCACCATCGACGTGGGTCATCAGATGATGGCGACGCCAGAGCGTGTGGCAGAGTTGCAGCGTATTATTGGCCAAACACTGAATAGTGGTGTGGTGCTGCATATAGAAAGCCAACAGGGCAATGACGGCACACCGGCGCAACGCGCGGAAGTGGCGCGTTTAGAAAAGCTAGAGCGTACCCGTGCTGCGATCAGTAAAGATCCTGTGGTGCTTACGCTGGAGCGCGACTTTAATGCGCGTTTGGATATCGAATCGATTGAACCGGACTGATTGTGCCGGTGAAAAATAAGTAAGGAGAAAATCATGGATTTTGATATGGATAATCTTCTGCAGCAGGCGCAAGCCATGCAGGAGAAAATGAAAAAAATGCAGGACGAAATAGCCCTCGCAGAAGTCATGGGTGAGTCTGGCGCCGGCATGGTGAAAGTGACAATGAATGGTCGTCACGATGTGCGCGCGGTTGAAATTGATCCGTCGCTAATGCAAGAAGACAAAGAGATCTTAGAAGACTTACTCGCTGCCGCCGTGAACGACGCTGTGCGCAAAGTCGAAAAGCAGCAGCAAGACGAGATGGGAAAAATGACCGCCGGTATGCCCATTCCACCAGGGTTTAAAATGTTCTGATGAAACACGCGCCGCTCGTACAAGAACTCATTGACGCCTTTACCTGTTTGCCGGGCGTAGGCCCGCGCTCAGCGCAGCGCATGGCCTATTGGTTGCTGGAAAGAAACCGAGAAGGCGGTAATCGCTTATCGGAAGCTTTGTCGGCGGCGATGGAAGGCGTGAAGCACTGCGAGCAGTGCCGTAATTTTGCTGAGGAAACATTGTGCCCTGTGTGTTTAGACACGCGGCGTGATCAAGCGCTTGTCTGTATCGTTGAATCGCCTGCTGATGTGCTGGCCATCGAAATGTCCGGTGAGTTCCGTGGACGTTACTTCGTGTTGATGGGGCACTTGTCGCCCATTGACGGCATTGGTCCGCGAGATATTGGACTGGATGCTTTGGAGCAGCAGGTTAAAAACGGCAGCGTGCAGGAAATCATTCTCGCCACCAGCACGACGGTGGAGGGCGAGGCGACCGCGCATTACATCTTCGACATGACCCACGGAACCTCTGTATCCGTTAGCCGTATCGCCCAAGGCGTGCCCATGGGCGGTGAGCTGGAGTTCGTCGATGGCGTGACCTTGGCGCATGCCCTCAGAGGCCGTCAAAAGGTCCCGCATTCCTCCTAAAGCCCCGCCATTTAGGCGCTTCTGACATTTTTTTATAAGTTCTGGTCATTATCCGTATGATTCGGTTATTGCGTACCAAGCAAGCGCTTGGTACGTTCTCCGCATTGAATGGAGAACCTCATGTCAGCAACCAGCGATTTAGGCAAAAGCTACTTCAACGAAACCCACGAGCAAATGCGTCAAACCGTGCGCAAGTTTGTTGAGCGCGAAATCCTGCCCTACGTGGACGAGTGGGAGGAGGCCGGCGAGTTTCCCCGCGAGCTATACAAAAAAGCCGCAGATGCCGGCATTAACGGTATCGGTTACCCGGAAGAATTTGGTGGCACTGGCCCCGACGTTTTTATGAAGATTGTCGCATCGGAAGAGCTGATGCGCTCCACGTCCGGTGGCTTGGTGGCAGGCTTGGGTTCGCTGGATATCGGCTTGCCGCCGGTGGTGAAGTGGGGCAGCGACGAGCTCAAACAGAAAGTTGTTCCCGGTGTGCTGTCCGGTGAAAAAATATCGGCATTGGCGATTACCGAGCCGAGTGGCGGATCGGATGTGGCTAACCTCAAAACTCGCGCCGTACGCGATGGTGATGACTACATTGTGAATGGCAGCAAAACATTTATTACCAGCGGTGTGCGCGCGGATTACTACACAGTTGCGGTGCGAACTGGCGACAGCGGCTTCGGTGGTGTCAGTTTGTTGTTGATCGAAAAGGGTACGCCTGGATTTAGTGTCGGTAGAAAACTACGTAAGACAGGCTGGTGGGCAAGCGACACAGCAGAACTGTTTTTTGAAGACTGCCGCGTGCCGGCGGCAAATTTGATTGGCCCCGAAAATGGCGGTTTCTTTTGCATCATGACCAATTTCTTGATGGAGCGTTTGATGCTCTGCGTGATGGCCAACATGACCGCGCAACTTGCCTTGGAGGCGTGTCTCGATTACGTCAAAGAGCGTGAAGCATTTGGTCGCAAGATTGGTCAGTTTCAAGTGACGCGGCATAAGCTCGCCGAGATGGCGACGCAAGTAGATGTAAGCCGAGAGTACACGTATCGCATCGCATCGCGTATTGAAGCGGGAGAGAATTGCATCAAAGAGATGTCGATGGCGAAGAATTTCGCAACGAGTGTGTCTGATCGTGTTACCTATGATGCGGTGCAAATTTTCGGCGGTATGGGATACATGCGTGAATCAGTGGTAGAGCGATTATCGCGCGATAATCGAATCCTCGCTATTGGTGGCGGCACCTATGAAATTATGAATGAAGTGATTGCCAAGCAGCTTGGGCTTTAGTGGCTGTTTCTAAGTGTGAAATATGAAGAATAAAAAAACGCCTCAATTGAGGCGTTTTTTTATTCTAGAGAGCGTTGGTCGTTATTCCTTTGGGTTCACACATTCAGGCCGTGATTGATCCAGCTTGCAGCGCACTTTAAGTTCCAGTGACAGCATGTCTGAGTCATAGAAGCCCTCGTCACGTAGCTGTAAACGCGCTTGCTGCATCATGACTTCATATTCGACTTTATCTTTGTCTGGAATTTCCACCCACCACTTCGGATCGACTTGCTGCGCTTCTTTATCGAGTGCTTCAACAATGCGTTCAAGGTTGTTATAGAAATACTTGCGAGATTTTTGTGAGATATCTGGAGTAAAGCGATCACTGCGAGCAACCAACTGAATGGTTAACTGCACTAACGGGTAATTGATAATGCCACCGTCTGGCGATAATCCTTTGTAGAGCTCTAAAGCGCCGTATGCCACAAGTGGCGCGGCGATCACATCGACCACGCCATTATTGAACTTGGTCGAGAAATTAGTGATGTCAGAAGCGACAGGGGTTGCGCCTACTTGTGCCACCAGCTTTGCTTGTGTTTTATCGTAATCCAACACGGCAACTTTTTTGCCCGCTGCTTTCGCTAGCGTGTTGACGGTGCGATCGTTCACAAAAATGTAAGCGCCGCCGGCAGGCGCAATGCCCATCACGGAAAACGCACCGTGATCGAGTTTGTCAGCGTGCTTGCCTGGCGTGGACAATACTTGCAGCAAAATCTTCAAGTGATCCATGCTCGGTACTGCGCCAATGGAATCAAGCGTGCCGGAATAGCTGTTAAATAAGCGTGCACGAATGCCGGTAATTAATGCTGCATCGCATTTGCCTGCTTTTAAATCTTCGGCCGCAATCGCTTCGTTAGTAAAAGGGATAAGCTCAGCTTTGATGCCCCATTTAATGGCTTCAATTTGCCAGTCTTTCATGGCGCCCATCACTGGGCCTGCGTTGCCGATTAAATCAAAAACACAGATTTTGCGTTCCATTTCCGCATGAGCGGGAAGCGATAACGTCAGCAGCGCAGCGGCTGCAAGAGATAAAATTTTGCGCATTGGGTGTCCGTTCTCTGTTTGTTATTCGAAAGACAATAAGTGCTCCAAGGATACCTTGGTTTGACGAGCGGGTGCGACCACCCAAGTGACAATTTGTGATAGCGCTTCAGTCAACGCCATGCACGCATTAAGTGGCCCGGCGAGAATGAAAGGACGAAAGGGGTGCTGCTGGGGCGATCGGGGCGCCGGCCAGCGAGCTGACGAACAAAGAAAAGTCCGTAATTAACAAAAAGCCCCTGAAATATCAGGGGCTTTTTGTTGGGCAAATTAATTATAGCGATGTTGGCGCAATAACTTATTTGCTCTTTCCTTGGTTTGCGACGGCTTCTGCGGCTTTCTTCGCTTCGTCAGCATCACCTAAATAATAATCGCTGATCGGCTTCAAATTATCGTCGAGTTCGTACACTAGAGGAATGCCCGTGGGGACGTTCAGTTTCACGATCTCTTCTTCTGAAATGCCGCTCAGGTGCTTAATGAGCGCGCGCAAACTATTGCCGTGCGCAACGATAAGCACCTGTTTGCCCGCTTGAATGTGCGGTTTGATTTCTGATTCGAAGTACGGAACAAAACGATCCACGGTGTCTTTTAAGCTTTCGCTTAGTGGCACGTCGCTTTCATCTAAGTCTTTGTATGCAGGTAACTTGCCCGCGTAGCGCTCATCAGTGCGTTCCATTGGCGGTGGTGGCGTGTCGTAGCTGCGGCGCCAGATCATCACTTGCTCGTCGCCATATTTCGCTGCGGTTTCCGCTTTATTCAGGCCCTGCAGGGCGCCGTAGTGGCGTTCATTCAAGCGCCAGTTACGGATAACAGGAATCCACATTAGGTCCATGACGTCCTGAATGCTCCAAAGGGTGCGGATGGCACGCTTCAGCACAGAGGTAAAGGCAATGTCGAACTCAAAGCCTGCTTCTTTCAAAAGCTCGCCAGCACGCTTTGCTTCTTCACGGCCTTGATCGGCCAAGTCCACGTCTTTCCAGCCGGTAAAACGGTTTTCTTGGTTCCAGAGGCTGTGCCCGTGGCGCACGAGTACCAATTTGGTGGTCATGGTGTGATTCCTGTACCGAGTCCTGTTTTGAGGCCGCACAGGGTACCAGAAAGAGCTCTTTTGCACAGGTGTTATGACCCCTGTGAAAGCTGGGCGAGGGCGGCGCGACGCCGTGTTAGCGTTTGCGGCTCGGGTTTTTCCGCATAGACACGTATACTTGCGGCCTTCAAATACAGGTTGTGAATGAATGACGATGAATTACCAATGGCTAGACACCGCTGAGCAAGTGGCAGAGCTTGATCGGCGCTGGTCGCACGACGCGCCGCTGTTCCTCGATACCGAGTTTATGCGCGAGCGGACGTATTGGCCGGCGTTAGCGTTGGTGCAAATCAATCAGGACGAGGGCAATTGGCTTATTGACCCTAAGCCGATGTCCGACGGCGAGCCGCTTAAACGTTTGCTGTCGCAGCGAACGTTGGTAATGCACGGTTGCTCGGAAGATATAGAAACCTTCAAAGCTTGGCCCGGCTTTATTCCAGCCAAAATAGAAGATACGCAAATTGCCGGTGCCTTATGCGGCTACGACTTGCAGTGCGGTTACCAAAAAATTGTCGAATTAACCCAGAACGTCGCGTTGCCGAAAGGCGCCACGCGGACCGATTGGTTACAGCGTCCGCTCACGGCAGAGCAACTTGAGTATGCCGTGCAGGATGTGCATTACCTGCCAGAAGTACATCGTCAGTTAAAGGCGAAGTTGGCCGAGCGTGGTCGGCTAGCGTGGTGGGAAGAGGAATGCGCGCGCATGCTGCAAGATGCTGCTGTCGAGGCAAAGCTTGATCGGCTCTGGGCGCAAGTGAAAGGCGCTGGCTCTTTAGACGGTGGTGCTCGTCGAAACTTACGTGCCTTGGCTGCGTGGCGCGATGGTAAGGCGCGGGACTTAAATTTGCCGCGAAGTTTTATTATTAAAGATGTGGAGCTATTGGTACTTGCGCAGGAGGCGTCGCCTACCCGTAGCAAATTAACGGATTTAGGGTTGCATCCGTCGTTTATTCGCAAGCATGCGGAGGAAGCGCTAGCGCAAATTGAGGCAGCGCAAAACGATGATATTCCCGACGCTTTGCCGGGAATGCCGGATCCGGCACAGCGCGATATGCACAAGCGCTTACGTAAACGTGTCGGAGAAATTGCAGAGTCGCTGGACGTGACGCCTGAAATTCTAGCGCGACGTCGTTGGTTAGAAGCGCTTACCCGAAACCCAGAAGAGATCCCCGATGCGATGACTGGCTGGCGATTGAAATTAGTGGCGGAGCCGTTGTTGGAAATGCTGTAAGTCTGGCTCGGTTGGCCGAACCCAGCATGCATGTTTTACGTGCAAGCGAATGTCTGCATAAAAGTTGATCTAGATTTGGAAATTTAGAATGAGTAGTGAATATTTGCTTTGTTCAATTTTTCGAAGCAGCAAGCGTACTGAGATGTATCTTTACGTTAAGAAGGGCACTGAGCTTGATTCGTTGCCTGAACCGCTGATGAAACAGTTCGGCGACATGTCCTTGGTAATGGATTTGTTGCTGCGAGAGGAGCGGCCATTAGCGCGCGCCGATGTGAAAAAAGTCATGGCGATGATTCAAGAGCAAGGCTTTTACTTGCAAATGCCGCCCGCTGAACAAGAGCCAAGTTTGATGCCGAGGCACGACAATGCGTGATCGTTTTTGGGAGCACTTCGCACTCGACCAGCTAGAGCAGGACGAATGGGAAGCCCTGTGCGATGGCTGCGGCCGGTGCTGCCTGGTGAAGCTAGAGGACGAAGATACCGGCGAACTTCACTTCACCGATGTGGTCTGTCGTTATCTGGATACACAAACTTGCCGTTGCACGTCGTACGCGACGCGGTTAAAAGTAGTGCCAGATTGTTTGCAAGTGAGTGTCGATATAGCGCAGCGCTACGATTGGCTACCGGCATCTTGCGCGTATCGTCGATTGGCGCGTGGCGAGCAATTGCCGACGTGGCATCCCTTGCTGACGGGCACACGCACAAGCGTGGTGGATGCAGGGATTTCGGTGCGCGGAAAGGTGATAAGTGAGGCCTTAGTGCCTGAAGATTTATTGGAAGAACGTATTGTTCAATGGGTGAGGTAATCTTTTGTCGGCTACAAGTTATTTAACGGCCTGGGCGTGGTATCTCGGCGCAACGTTCGTGATGATCTGCATCTGGTGGCATTGGACGCGCAAGCTGCCGATGTTATGGAGAAACGTGTTGCGCGTGTTGCCTGTTGTGCTGGCGCTCACACCTTGGAGCGTGGCCGCCGATCACGAACGTTTGGCGCCGGCATTCTTGGTCGCTATTTTTGAAGGATTGTTCCGTGACGGTGGTAGTGCATGGCGAGCAGGAACGTCATTGCTCTTGTCGGTACTCTTTTCTTTAGGGCTCGTTGCTTTTATGTGGTGGCGCAGCAAGCGAAAAGCGGCGTCTCAGTCTGAGTCCACGGATGCAGGTGTAGCACAGTAATTTATTGTGCGCGCTGTTGTCGTTGTTGAATGTCGTGAAATGCATTGATGATCGTGCGAAAGCTATGGATGCAAAACAATAAATGATCGATGCGAAGCACTGTATTTTCTGTAAGATTTTGGCTGGCAATGCGCCGGCCACGGTGCTCTACGAAGACGATCTCGCGGTGGTGATTCTCGACTTATTTCCCATAAGAGAGGGCCATACTCTTATTATTCCTCGGCACCATGCGCCGCTACTTGAGCAACAAAGCGAAGCCATTGCTGCGCACCTTTTTACCTTGGCACGACGTGTTATTCAGGCGCATAAAGATGCCGGTTTAACCCTCGATGCGCACAATGTGGTGGTGAATGATGGTAAGGCGGCGAATCAACATGTGCCGCATGTGCATGTGCACGTTATTCCGCGGCGTGCAGGCGATACGTTTAAAATGATTATGCGTTGGTGGACGCGCATGTTGCCGCTTGGCAGCATGAAAAAGAAAAGAGAAAAACTAGAAGAGGTCGCGGAGAGATTGCGCCCTTATTTATTACGTCCCTGAGTGTCTCGCTGAGGTTAATCCAAGACGGTTACAACGGTCGCCGACACATCTCTGTTCCTTAGAAAATTTCGCGCCAAGCCTTTATATCTGGGCTGGTATCAAGAAGCTCTATACCTGTCAGAAAACCTTCCGGTTCATCTGGGTCGTCGAGTTCGACAATGCGATTTATTTTTCCCGTCAAATTGAACGTGCCAACGTTATCAGACAGCACGATCCAAATATCGAGGAGTTGACGAATAGGAAGGGGATCGGTGATCAGGATTTGCATTCCCGAGGCGGAAATATCTACCGTTGAACAGTACAGAGCAGGGCCTTCAGCAGGCGTTCCGCGTGCTGAATCAATCACTTTTACAGACAGCGTATCTTCTCGAAAAATTCGAGGGTGCCGTCTATTTTCGGTAATAGTATGTTCGCTCATCCTTGCAGTGCCCTTTTTCCGAAAAGCGTGTTTCCGAAAAACCTGTTGCCTGAAAGCCTGGTTCGCACCGGTAGAGTATCAGCTTTAGCGTTCGCCTTGGCCTATCTTCTACTGTTCACTTCTCTAAGTGTAGTGCGAACCAACGCGATCATGGAAGTTCTAGAATCCATATATAGAACGATCCACCAGATAGGCTGCCAGTGCAATTGCGCAGACCACGGCAAACAAACATAACATTAACATCCAAGCCGGCCGCAAACTGGTTGGCAGCGGCTCTGTGGGCCGCTGCTCAGTCCGTGAAGGCTTTTTTTGATCAGCCATTAGTATTACTGCCCGCTAGCGATCTTTTCAAACATCCAGCTGTGAATGCCTTCCGACATTAACGGCAAGAAGGAAACGATCAGCAAAGTTGTACCCATGACGATGATGGGAAGAATGTACTTCTCATAGCGGCGGAAGAACGGCGCATCTGGGATGCTCGCGCTTTCCACTTCGTCATCACCGACCACTTGTCGCGATAATAGATGGTTGAGTGCCACTGGCGGGGTTAAGTAGCCTAACTCGAACGCCACTAACGTAATCATCCAGAAGTGCAGAGGATCGATGCCGTTCTTGAAGGCCACTTGCGCAATGGTCGCGTTTACCAGGATCACAGCGCCGTATGGATCCATGATCATGCCGATAACCACCATTACTGCAACCAGAAGCGCTGTGGCAATCCAGATGCTTGCGAACGCTTCGGGAAGCATATGCATTAAGCCAGAACGCTCGATAATGCCGCCGGTGCTTACCGATAACGCCATAAGCATTAGCAGCGCACCAATGTGACCTGTGGTTTCGTTGGTGGCGGTGCGAATGGCCCCTTCGAATTTGCTGTCTACATCACCTGTGGGCGTGTGTTCGCTCGTGTCTGACGGCGCTTCTTGACCGAAACGGAAGTTGAGAATTAGCAGCGCTGCGCCGAGCACGTCGCGCCAGAAAATTTCGCTGACATGTGCTTTGTCAATGCCGCTCAAACCGAATGCGGTGGGTGCGTCGAAACTGGTAATTGCTAATTGATAGAACGAGAGCACAACCAACAACGTCAGCACTATTTGTGCGACTTTCATGATTTGGTGACTGAATTTCTCGTAAATCAAAACGCCTAACAGCATTACCGGCAAAATGATGGGTGCGGAAAATTCATCAACTTTACGATCGAGAATGTCGCGGAAGAAGAAGGCGATAGACGCCATGATCACAACATAAGGGAGTAGTGGTGCAAGGCGGCGAATGCTTTGTGGAACTGCTTCACCGAACGGTGCAATGCGCGCAGGTTCTTTGCGGAAGAATTGTGAAACCAAGAAGAACAATACCAAGCTGGTGAGGAAGATTTTAACGCCTGATGTAAATAGCTCTTCCGTGGTAACACTTTTGTTCAGTGCAGCGATGATGACAACGAGCAAGCAAGGACGCAGTACAACACCCATGGAGCCAGACATTGCTGTAGCTGCCAACGCTAATTGCTTGCGTGCGCCTGCGCGAATTAATTCGTTGTAGATGGTCGCACCAGCGGCAATAACGAAAATACCTGACGCGCCTGTGTAGGCGGTCGGGAATGCTGCAACAAATAGTACAACGAAGCACAGTAATTCAGGTGACATATTCCAAGGGCGGAAAATATCAAACACCAAATGCGCCATACGCGTTTGCTTGAGCAACATACCAATCCAGATATACAGCGCTAGATTCAAGAACAGGGTAGAGAGTTCCATCATCATGCCGAGGTATACGCTGATGCCGTGGTAGTACCCCTGGGATATAAACTGCGCGCCTGCGGTGAGACACATAAAGCTGTACAGCGGAATGGTGAGGAATGCTTTGCCCCAGCCACCACCTTGTTCGAGATCTTTAGGCGGCTTAATTAACTGTGACAAGTTGGTCAACGCCAGCGCGGAGAAGCCGAGAATCCAGAAAATGTGTAAATAGAAATCTTGGACTTGCACACCTTGCAGCATGCTTTGCTGCTCTTGGTGGCGATACACCGTCGCCGACATCAGCAACATTAAGTTTGCCGTTAGCTGAGCGGCTGTAGAAATGTAATGATCTTTAATTGTGCGAGCCGGGCGCAGAGCGATGTGGTGGCGCGCAAAGGTTGCCGTTGTGGCACAAATCAAGACGAGCATGCAAAGCAGCAGGCGTTTGTATTCGTTGAGTGTGCTAACGATACGCTGAACGCCGACTTCTAAAACGCGAAACGCTTTAACGCCGGGTGTGACGCGCGCTTCTATTTCTTCGAATTTTGACCATTTTTCTCGACAGATTTGAGCTGCGCCGATAATGGATTGGCGTATAGCGCCCTCATCAATTTCGCTGCCAAAAATATCCGCGAGCGGATCGTCGGCCATGGCCGCCTCTTTTTTAGCGATAGCGTCTTTTAGGGCGACATCAACGTTGGGTTCGCGTTCACAGGTGGGTTGTTGAACAACCCCCGCGCCGCGTAGAAGGAAATAATCGTCCCACGTGTTTTGTCCAACTTGCAGTAACTGCGAGTGGATGATTTCGCCGGAGGCGAGAAAAATAGTGATGAGAAGAATGACAAGCGTTGGAAGGGAAGACAGCCATTCAGATACAGACCGATTCCCAATTTTGTAGGTTGTTTGCATGCTGGTCCCGATTTTTGTTATGGCCGAAGAGCAGTTGGATAAAGCTCGTTCTTTGGCCTGATTTTAGTAGCGCAGAGTTTAAAAGATTCTATGTCACCGAATAGGCCTTGCCTACCGGAAATGCAGGAAATTGCAGATAAAAATTGGAAAAGGGCGCGATAAGATGGTCTACCAGAACGAGCGTTCTGGCTAAAAAATAAACGGGGCCAAGGGCCCCGTTTATTGATGCTAATAATAGTACAAAATTTACTCTTGCGGGCTTACGCATTCCGCACGTGATGCATCGAGTTTGCAGCGAATTTTGCGCAGCAAAGTCATCATCTCTGGGTCGTAAATGCCTTCGTCACGAAGAGCGATACGTGATTCACGGAGCATTTCGTCATAGCGGGCAACGTCCGCTTGAGGAATGTTGATCCACCATTTTTTGTCGATTTCTCCGTCTGCGTTGTCGATCAGACGCATGGTGCGATCAAACTGAGAGAACATGTATTTACGAGACTTGTTGCCATAATCAGCAGGGAAGCGATCTTGGCGCACTAGTACCTGAAGGGTTAGCTGACCGAGTACATATTTGATGATGCCGCCGTTTGGCTGCATGCCCTTGTACAATTCTAACGCTGAATAAGCCAGCGATGGGGCGAAGCAAATATCGACGCTGCCGTTATTGAAGCGACCAGCGAAGTTAGTGATATCTGACATGACCGGTGACATGCCTACTTTGGCTGCCATCTTGCCTTGGGCTGCATCGTATTCCATTACAGCAATGGATTTTCCAGAAAGCTCACCAACAGTGTCGATGGTGCGGTCCTTTACGAATAAGTATGCCGCGCCCATTGGCGCCACGCCGACTACTTCGTATTTGCCACTGACCATTTTGCTATTGATGCTGGGGTGCCCAGAGGACAACACTGCGATCACTTGTTTCACGTGCTCGTAAGATGGCAAAGAACCAACGGAGTCTAAGCTGCCTGTATATTGGTTGAACTGACGCGCACGAATACCCGTAATTGCGGCTGCGTCACACTGGCCTGCTTTAAGGTCTTCCGCGGCGATTTTCTCGTCGGTATATACCTTAAGGTCCAGATCTACACCCCAGTTTAATGCCGCTGTTTTATAGTCGGTCATTACATTGTAGGTGTCGCCAGAGGTGCCGATGATGTCGAACACACACAAGGTGCGTTTTTCCACAGCGTGGGCACTCATTGCCCCCATACCCAGGGCGAGGGCGGACGCAAGTCCGATTACTTTTGCGTAGCGCATAAATTCCAAGTTCTCCAAATAGTACAAAACTTCGGCCAGCAACAAATGTCACTGGCCTGACAAAAACCTTATAGCAGGTCGTCGATGTTCACTGACGGCGTGCTTTTCGCGTCGTCCCAGAAGGTGCCTAGGCCGCCCAGTGGCGTACGCTTGCCTGTTGCTTCTGTCCATATTTTATCGGAAATGGTGCGCACCATTGTGCCGGCCATGATGTCGATAATTTGGTAATCGGCGTTCACTTTATCGGTGGCGGCATATCCGCGAATTGCTGTGCGTAAGCGCGCGTTGTCGCCCTTGCTGTAGGCTGACAATGCATACATAGCGCTACCTAAACGTACGCCAGCTTTCGCGCCTTTTTCTGCTGCCATTTCAAGCTCTTCCCAAGGCTTAGCATTTTTAGGTGCCAACATTGGTAGCAAGTTCCAAATAGACGCGCGGATGCCGCGTGGAGCGCCCCACCACTGATCGTTGTCGAGGCAGGCTACACCACGCTCAACTTTAGCGGCTAGATCGCGAGGAACGCCTACGGTGCCGTCCGCCACGCCATCATTGATGAGTGCCTGTACGCCACCGAGGTTGCCAATTAGCCAAACTAGCTGATCGAACTCCGATTTAAGCTTAGGGCACTCTTCGCCTTTAGGCTCATATGCTGCGATCATGCGACGGTAAGATTCGTGCTGACGACGCGCTGAAATGGCGGCGTAGCGTTTTTGTGCAGTACGGGCATCTTGTGCTTCAGCCACGTTACCTTGCTTAACAGCGCGCAAGTAACGCAACTCTTCTTCTGCGGCGAGGGCGTCAGTACAGCTTGCCGCAGTGACATACAGAAGCACTGCTAGTTTGTCTGGGTGTGAGCCGACGCGTTGGAAAGAGAGAAGGAGAGGGGTTTGCGCTTCGCCGGCGGCACAAGCGATGCGACTATCATCATCGGACATCATGTAGGGCACCATCTCGGCGCGACCAAAACTCACCAGTACATCACCGGTGGTTTTGTAAATCATGCCGCAGCCTTGTAGCGCTGCGACCAGTGACCCGATGACTAAAATACGCAGCGCACTGGCTGAACGCAGACAAGCTAAGGAAACCATCTAATTGCTCCCGACAGGAAAAATTATTGTTATTGGAACGGGCGTAAACACTACCCAAAGCCTCTGTGGCGCACAAGCTGGCCGTTACAAAACTCCGACGTGAATGACTTTAGTCATGGAATTCTCTGTCATTTCTGAGCGTTATTGTCGAAAATGTGGTCCATGAATGAGCATAAGAGCGTTGATATGACAGGTAACTCAGAAACATCAGATACTCGGGCTTGGTTGGAGAACAGCCGTTCAGGTTGGCGTTTGGCGCTGACCAGTGCGTTGGGCGGGGTGAGAGTCTTGCAGACGGTTTCTGTGCTGGCCAAATCAGGGGCTAGCTGGTTTCTCGGAAATCGTCCGCCACTGCCAACGTTATTGCGTCAAACGTGCGAAGAATTAGGCACGACCTATATAAAGCTGGGGCAGTTTATTGCCAGCTCACCCTCGGTATTCCCTGAGGCTTACGTCGAAGAGTTCCAAAAGTGCTTGGATCGTACGCCTGTGCTGCCCTTTAACTTTATTCGTAAGACCGTGGAAGAGGAGCTGGGCAAGCCGTTAGAAGAGCTTTATAGCTGGGTTGACCCTAAGCCGCTGGCATCTGCGTCCATCGCCCAAGTGCACGCTGCTCGCCTGAAAACCGGTGAAGATGTGGTGATCAAGGTGCAAAAGCCTGGTGTGCGCAATGTGCTGCTGACAGATTTCAATTTCATCTACCTCGCAGCTCGCGTGATGGAGCTGGTCACCCCGGGGTTTTCCCGAGCCGCTGTGTCCGGTGTCATTGATGAGCTTCAGGCGTCGATGCTGGAAGAGTGTGATTTTCTGCAAGAAGCGGATCACCTCAAGCGATTCAATGAGTTTTTGCAGAGCACTGGTAACAACCGCGCTGTAGCACCGACGCCTTATTTGGATTACACCACAGGTCGTGTGCTAACGATGGAGCGTTTTTACGGCGTTCCGCTAACGGATATTGAAGTGTTGAAGGATTACACGGACGATCCAGCTGAAACGCTAATTAGTGCCCTGAATACGTGGTTTTCGAGTTTGATGTTATGTGATTTCTTCCATGCGGATGTGCATGCTGGAAATTTGATGCTGCTCAAAGATGGCCGAGTAGGGTTTATTGATTTTGGCATCGTTGGGCGTATTCGAAAAACTACTTGGGAAGCCATGGCGCAGTTTTTCGATGCTATTGGCCGCAACGATCATCGCGCAATTGCCGAATGCATGGCGACCATCGGCATGACGAATGAAAAAGTCGATGTCGATGCGTTGGCCCGTGATATAGAAAAATTCCAAGATCGTTTGGTCAATGTTGACCCTACTACCTTGATTCAGGGCGATCGTAATGATCGAGAAGTAAATCGGTTATTGTTTGATTTAATTAATATCGGTGAGCAGCATGGCATTCGGTTTCCGCGCGAATTCGCTCTGCTGTTAAAACAGTTTTTGTATTTTGATCGTTATGTGCAGGCGCTTGCGCCAGAGCTGGATGTGTTCGGTGATGCGCGGGTTGATATCTGGGCGGGCATGGAAGACATGACTTTGCCGAAAGGCTTTTTGCATTGATGTAACGTGATTGGCGTTGGGTTTATTGAGCACCGACACAGGTGTGAAAGAGTTCCAACGCTTAGCGCACTAGTCAACGTTGAATCGCTTGCAGGCAAGCTCCCACAAGGGTGCTACAAATGATGTGGGGCTTGCTTGCAAACGAGAAGCCTAAGCGATCAATTTTTCCTGCTAAGTCCTCAGAAAAATCAAAGGCAAAAAAGCCAATCAATCCCTTCTAGGCAGGCCCCACGTGGGAGCTCGCCAGCAAGCGATGACCTTCTAAGCGAGTGCCCAGTTCTTTTTAGTTCTCAGGAAAAATGAAGGTCGCCAAGTCGGCCAACCTTTCTCGATGTGGCCCTTGTGGGAGCTTGCCTGCAAGCGATGGCTGCCTTGCAGGCCGGTATATCGTTAAAGATCCCAGTTACTCAACAGGATTGGCGCATTCCGCCCGCGACTGATCCAGCTTGCATCGAATTTTCCGTTGCAGTGTGAGCATGTCAGCATCGTAATATTTTTCATCGCGTAATTGGATGCGCGCTTGCTGCATCATCACCTCGTATTCCACCTTGTCTTTGTCGGGAATTTCTATCCACCATTTGGCAGGGACTTTCGCTGCTTCCTCGTTGATGCGCTTCATAATCACATCGTAATTCTGAAAAAACGCTTCCCTTACTAGCTGCGCAATTTCATTTGGGAAGCGATCACTGCGACCAATAAGCTGCATGGAAATCTGCGCCAGCGGGTAGTTTACGATGCCGCCGTTTGGTGACATGCCTTTGTATAACTCCAGCGCTTCGTAGGCAATTAACGGAGCCGCCAACACATCGACAACGCCGTTATTAAATTTATTCGGCGCGCTCACAATATCTGATGCGATGGGTGTCGCACCGATTTGCGCAACCATGCGTGCCTGGGTTGGGTCGTAATCGAGAACGGCGACTTTCTTTCCAGCAGCTTTCGCTAGGCTACTGATGCTTTTGTCATTCACAAAAATGAATGCGCCACCGGCGGGAGCAATGCCCATCACCACGTAGTCGTTGTTCTGCATT
This sequence comes from Alcanivoracaceae bacterium, assembly GCA_029213045.1. Classification (GTDB taxonomy): domain Bacteria; phylum Pseudomonadota; class Gammaproteobacteria; order Pseudomonadales; family Alcanivoracaceae; genus JARGPN01. The sequence continues at coordinate 67,225 of JARGPN010000015.1, read as the reverse complement.
TTGTCAGCCGACTTCGGGCTGGCCAATACCTGCAACAAGATGCGCATATGGTTCGAGGTTGGCAGCCCGCCAACTGAATCAACAGTGCCAGTGAACTTATTAAACAGTCGAGCGCGCAAACCACTAATGAGCGCCGCGTCGCAAATGCCTGCTTTTAAATCTTCAAGCACAACGCTTTCGCTGGTATAGGGAACCATTTCCACATCAACGCCATACTCTAATAGGCGTAACCGCTGGTCTTGCGCCGCCGTGAATACTGGGCCGCTGCGCCCGACAATATCCCATATGCAAATTTTGCGGCGGATAGCCTCGCCTTTCGGGTAACCAGCTAGTTCTCTAATGGCTTCAATGCGCTGATTGATAGTGAGTGATTGATCGTAAGCGGTAGCGCGAAGTTTTGCTGCTAGTTCAGGGGTAATGTTGAGCCCCGGTGCAACACGAGAAAGCTCCGCTTTTTGTGTGGCGGTCATGGGCACGGATTCTGCGGCGAAGCCGTCGTTGGCAATAAAAGGCAACGCTATGCCAATGCTCAGCGCGACGCTGGAGATTAAACGGTTCAGCCGCTTCGATACTTTTAGTTGGCGTGCTTTTGCTGATCGCATTATGGCCTCATAATTTGTATGTAATGGCGCGAAGAAAAACGCGGCCGTTAGCATTGCCGTGAGTTTACTCGCCTGGGTCCGCGCATTCTGGTCGTGACACATCGAGCTTGCAGCGAATTTTTCTTTGCAGGGTGAGCATTTCACCATCGTAGTATTTCTGATCTCTTAGGCTAACGCGCGCCGCTTCCATCATGACTTCATATTCACGTTTTTCATTGGGAGGAATTTTAATCCACCAATGGTCTGGCACCCGTTTTTCTTCTTGCTTTAATCGTTCGATGATCATGTCATAGCTTTCTAACACGGCCTCTCGAATGATCTGTGACACTTCATTGGGAAAACTTTCTTTATGGCCGATTAGCTGCATGGTGAGCTGCGTTAAAGGGTAGTCAACGATGCCGCCGTTTTTGCCCATGCCGCGATGGAGCTCGAGTGGTTCGTATGCCACCAATGGCGCGGCAAGTACATCGACAATACCGTTATTGAATTTGTTTGGTGCGGACACAATGTCTGTAGCAATGGGAGTAGCGCCGATCGCTGCAACCATGTTGGCTTGCATTGGATCGTAGTCCAATACCGCTACTTTTTTGCCTGCGGCGTTAGCGAGTGTGCTAATGCTTTTATCATTTACAAAAATGTAGGCGCCGCCGGCGGGAAAGATTCCCATGATAACGTAGTCGCCGCTGACCATTTTGCCGGCTTGTCGCGGGTCGGCGAGGACTTCAAGTAACACGCGCATATGTTTTTGATCTGGCACGGCACCAATGGCGTCCACTGTGCCTGTGTATGAATTAAATAAACGCGCGCGTAATCCACTCATCAGCGCCGCGTCGCAACGACCCGCTTTAAATTCGTCGACCATGACCGATTCATTGGTATAAGGAATCATTTCCAGATTGACGCCATATTCCAAGGCTAATGCGCGTTGTTCTTGTGCTGCGGTAAAGACAGGGCCGTTCCTGCCAACAATGTCCCAGATGCAGATGCGACGGTGTAAGCGTTCACCGGGGGGCATTTGATCGACGCCAATCATTTTGCTGATTGCTTTAATGCGGACACGCACCGATTGGTCGTGAGTATAGAAAACGTCTCGGAGCGCTTCGATTTGGCCGTCACTGAGGGTTACGCCGGGTAATGCCTCTTTAAGACTCTTCTGTTGCTGCGGTGTCAGCGGAAATTCGCTGCCAGCCGATGCGATAACTGTTGCGCACATTAAAGAAAACGAGAGAAGTATTTTTTTCATTATTAAACTCCGTTGTAAACGCCTTCTGTAAGCAGTGAGATATTAGAGGAGAAGGACGTAATTGCTGCCTCGCAGTTTAATGCGACCCTTAAAGACAGCGTCGTCAGTATGCACGCTTGTGACTAAGAGAGCTTGGCATAAGCGCGGTTTTTTGTGGTCAGTGTTGTCACTGAAGTGGGCGACATTCGTGACTTTAGTCACTTGTGCCGCCGCAGAGAGTTAGCGTGGTTGTGCGTTGATTGCTTGGCCGGTAATGCCAGTGCTAGCGGGGCCAAGTAGATAAAGGTACGGAGCGGTGATGTCTGACGGGGCCTTCAGTGTGCCAGCGTCTTCGGCGGGATAGGCGAGGGCGCGCATGGCTGTGCGGGTGGCGCCGGGGTTTAAGGAGTTCACTCGCACATTCGAGACGTTCTCTAGCTCGTCAGCTAGTACCTGCATTAGGCCTTCAGTGGCGAATTTGCTGACTGCATAGGCGCCCCAAAATGCGCGGCCTTTACGACCAACGCTGGATGAGGTGAAGACTACTGATGCATCGTCTGATTTCATCAGTAATGGCAGCAATGCGCGAGTCAGGTAAAACGCCGCGTTCACGTTGACCTGCATGACCGTTTCCCAAGTGCTATAGCCGTATTGTTCGATGGGTGTGATTTCACCCAATATCGAAGCATTGTGCAAAATGCCGTCGATGCAGCCGAATTCTTTTTCAAATAAATTTGCTAGCTCTTCATAATCTTGAGGGCGCGCCACTTCTAAATTCACCGGAGCCATGGCGGGTTCGGCACCGCCTTCGGCTTTGATTTGGTCGTAGACGGCTTCGAGCTTTTCCTGCGTGCGCCCGAGTAAAATAACCGTCGCGCCCTTGCGCGCCAGATCTAACGCGACTGCTTTGCCGATGCCGTCTCCGGCACCTGTCACAAGAATCACGCGGTTCGCGAGTGCCTGCTCGGGGCATTGGTAATCAAAGGCGTATTGCTGCACATCTGTCATGGTGTGTTCCTACAAGCATCATGTTTCGCCACATTTTTACAAACAAGTTTGTCCAAATTGTCGTGGTGGCGCGTACTAAAAAGTAAATCGGCTGGTTACGTCAAAGACAGTAACGGTAGCAGGTCATCCGCGTGCTCAACATAATGATCGGCGCGCCAATCAGCAGGGTTTTCCGTCGCATCGATATAGCCAAACAGCACAGCAATGGTTGTCATACCTGCATTGCGGCCCGCGGCGATATCTCTATCGTGATCGCCAACATAAATACACCGAGATGGGTCACTGTTTGTTTGCTTCGCCGCCATAAATAGACCTTCTGGGTCTGGCTTGCGCAGCACGACATCGTCGGGGCAAATCACAGGGCCAACGCGCTGATCGAGCTGCAACCCTTTTAATACGGGCAAGGTAAAACGAGAAGGCTTATTCGTCACAATACCCCATGGAATATTGGCGGCATCGAGCTTGTTAAGCACAGTGTCCATGCCAGGAAAAAGCACGGTGTCCACAGCAAGGTGCTCAGCGTATTGGTCCAGAAATTGGTTTAGCCAATAGTCAAACTTCTCATCGCCGGGCTGCAAGCCAAATCCCAATCCTATCATTGCGCGCGCACCGTTTGAGACTTGTTCACGCACGGCGTTAAAGCTCACAGGGTCGCGCCCGGCTTGCGCCAGCGTGTTGTTGATCACGGTATAAAAGTCTGGTGCCGTGTCGATTAATGTTCCGTCGAGATCGAAAAATACGGCATCAGGCATGGGGTTTAACCGCATACATTAAATAGTTAACGTCCACGTCGCGGCCTAGTCGATAGACCTCGGTTAATGGGTTGTAGGTCATGCCCGTGGTGTCGCGTACTTGCAATCCTGCGTCGCGGCACCATGCGGCGAGCTCAGACGGACGAATAAATTTTTTGTATTCGTGTGTGCCGCGTGGCAATAGGCGCAAAACGTATTCTGCACCGACAATGGCGAATAAAAACGCTTTCGGGTTGCGATTAATGGTAGAAAAAAAGATTTGTCCACCGGGCTTTACGAGTCGCGCGCAGGCAGCAATGATCGACGCCGGATCGGGTACGTGCTCTAGCATTTCGAGACAGGTCACCGCATCGTATTGACCCTCGCGTTCTTCAGCGATTTGTTCAGCCGGAATTTTCAGGTATTCAACGTCAATGCCTTCTTTTTCGGCGTGCAACCGTGCCACGGCAAGCGGCGCTTCGCCTAAATCAATGCCGGTAACGGTGGCCCCGCGCCGCGCCATGCCTTCTGAAACGAGCCCGCCGCCACAGCCGATATCAATGATTTTTTTTTCAGGCAGGTTTACGCGTTCATCAATGTAATTTAGGCGAAGCGGATTAATTTCATGGAGCGGGCGAAACTCTGAGTTCGGATCCCACCAGCGTTCAGCCAGCTCTTCAAACTTGGCAATTTCATTTGGATCGACATTGGTCGCCGTCATTTATTTGTCTCCGGCAATTTTCTCGCCCCATGCATGCGCGTCGCGCAGCACCCGAGCTTCGTTAAGTGTTTTGAGTTCACGGTCTGCCATAAGGCAGCGCCCGGCAACCCATGTGTGGGTGACTTGTGAGCGGCCAGCGGCATAAACAATTTGTGCTAACGGATCAAACACAGGCTGGGTTTCCACTGCGCCTAGGTCGATGGCAATCACGTCGGCCTGTTTGCCTCGCACCAGGGATCCAATTTGTTGATCTAGGCCGAGCGCGCGAGCGCCGCCGAGGGTTGCCATCTCTAATGCGGCGGAGGCCGGCAGTGCATCAGCAGACCCTGCGACACCTTTCGCAAGCAGTGCCGCAGTGCGTAACTCACCAATCATATCTACATCATTGTTTGACGCCGCACCATCTGTGCCGAGTGCCAGATTGACGCCGTGTTGGCGTAGCGCTTCAACGGCGCAAAAGCCACTGGCGAGTTTCAGGTTGGACTCAGGGCAATGCACGACAGAGGTGCCCGTTTCGGCAACCAGCTTTATTTCGTCATCCGTTAACTGCGTCATGTGGACAGCAAGCATCCGCGGTGACAGCAGACCAAGCTGGTGCAGCCGCGCGAGTGGTCGTTGCCCAGTGCTTTCTTGCGCTGATTGCACTTCAAACGCGGTTTCATGAATGTGCATCATGATTGGCGCATCGAGTTCTTCAGCCCATGTCACGACTTTCTGTAAGGGCTCATCAGACACTGTGTAAGGTGCGTGTGGGCCGAAGCCAACATTGACCAGCGCTTCGTAGCGCCACGTATCGTGCGAGGCAAGCGCCATCTTTAAATAGTCATCCGGGCCTTGTCCCATTGGGGTGGGGAAGTCGAGAATTGGACTGAACACCGTGACGCGTAATCCCGCTTCAACAGAGGCGCGGGCAATGGCATCGGGAAAGAAATACATGTCGGCGAAACAAGTGGTGCCACCACGAATCATCTCGGCGGCGGCAAAGCGTGTGCCGTCATGGACAAACTGCTCGCTCATCCATTTGCTTTCAGCAGGCCAGATATGTTCCTCAAGCCATGTCATCAGTGGCAGGTCATCCGCTAGGCCGCGAAACAAATTCATTGCCGCATGGGTGTGTGCGTTGACGAAGCCGGGCATGAGTGCATGCCGATCTAAGGTAAGGACTTCGTCGGCGCTCCAGCGTCGCTCTGCATCGGCGCTGGGTAATAGATCAATAATTAACCCGTCGCGAATCACTAACGCGTGATGGTTGAGCGTTTTTTCATCACCTTCAATGGGAAGGATCCAGCGCGCGTGGACGATCAGGTCCGCTTGACCCGAAGTATTGCTCATTTGGCACTCCGCCAGTGTTCAAAGAGCGCGCAGTATAACGTCTGTGGGGCCATTTTGCGTGCCATTGACTGCAAACTGCACAGGAACCACATTGGGCACGTTTGAGTAGCCACTAGAGGCGCTTTCATGTGCTATCATGCTCGGCTTTCGCGGTGTCCATACGGGCACTGGGTGAACCGGTTTAGACGCGTGCATGACGCTGCCATTTAAACCACGGATTTACTTCGCAGTTTTCGTGGATGTACCACGTAAGTCTTGCCATGTAAGTTTTGCCACGTAATCAGACAAGATGGATGTAGGGGACAAAAGAATCACATGACGGATCTCGCCAAAGAAGTCACCCCGGTTAATATCGAAGACGAACTCAAACAGTCCTACCTCGATTACGCCATGAGCGTGATCGTGGGACGTGCTCTGCCCGATGTGCGCGACGGCTTAAAGCCTGTGCACCGTCGCGTGCTGTTCGCGATGCACGAGTTGAGCAACGACTGGAATAAGCCGTATAAAAAATCTGCACGTGTTGTCGGTGATGTGATCGGTAAATACCATCCGCACGGCGACTCTGCTGTGTACGACACCATCGTTCGTATGGCGCAGCCGTTTTCTCTGCGTTACATGCTGGTTGATGGTCAAGGTAACTTTGGTTCTATCGACGGCGATAACGCGGCGGCGATGCGATACACCGAAGTGCGTATGTCAAAAATTGCGCACGAGTTGATTGCCGACCTCGACAAAGAAACCGTCGACTTCGTGCCTAACTACGACGGCACAGAGCAAATTCCTGAAGTAATGCCGACTCGTGTACCGAACCTATTGGTGAACGGTTCGTCGGGTATTGCCGTGGGCATGGCGACAAATATTCCGCCCCACAATTTGGGTGAAGTCATTGATGGTTGTTTAGCGCTTATTGAAAACAGTGAACTGACCATTGATGAATTGATGGAATACATCAAAGGCCCAGACTTTCCAACCGCCGGTATCATTAATGGTCGCGCTGGCATTGTGATGGCGTACCGCACCGGCCGTGGTCGTGTTTACACCCGCGCCCGTGCAGAAATTGAAGATATGGAACGAGGTGGTAAGCAGGCCATCATCGTTACCGAAATTCCTTACCAGGTGAACAAGGCGAGATTGATTGAGAAAATCGCCGAACTGGTTAAAGAGAAAAAAATTGAAGGTATTACCGAACTGCGCGATGAGTCTGATAAAGACGGTATGCGCATTGTGATCGAGCTGCGTCGCGGCGAAGTACCAGAAGTTATTCTGAATAACTTGTACAGCCAAACGCAGATGGAAAACGTGTTCGGTATCAACATGGTCGCGTTGATTGACGGCCAACCGAAAACATTAAACTTAAAAGAAATGCTCGTAGCGTTTGTGCGTCATCGCCGTGAAGTTGTGACGCGCAGAACGGTTTACGAATTGCGTAAAGCGCGAGAGAAGGGCCATGTATTAGAAGGTCTTGCTGTAGCACTCGCGAATATCGATCCCGTTATTGCACTGATTAAAGAGTCTCCAAGCGGTGCCGAAGCAAAAGAACGCTTAATTGCGAAAGGCTGGGCGCCAGGCAATGTGACGCGCATGCTCGAACGCGCTGGTGGCGATGATGCATGCCGTCCTGATGGTTTGGGCGACGAATTTGGCATGCGTGATGGCAAATATTATTTGTCGGTGGATCAAGCGCAGGCCATTTTGGATTTGCGTTTGCAAAAGCTCACCGGCATGGAGCAAGAAAAGCTCGTTACGGATTACCAAGATCTGCTGGAAAAAATCACCGAGCTTGGTGGCATCTTGGCCGATCCTGAGAAATTGATGCAGGTGATTCGCGAAGAGTTACAAGCGGTACGTGATGAATACGCAGACGATCGTCGCTCTGAAATTCAGGCGTCGCGCGAAGATTTCACCATGGAAGATCTGATCGCTGAAGAAACCGTTGTCGTCACCTTGTCCAATGGCGGTTATGCGAAAGTTCAGCCGATTGATACGTATCGTGCGCAAAAACGTGGCGGTCGCGGTAAAGCGGCAACGGCGGTGAAAGACGAAGATTATGTTGAGCATCTGCTTGTCGCAGGCACACACGACACCCTGTTGTGTTTCACCAGCGAAGGTCGCGTGTTCTGGTTGCGTGTATTCGAATTGCCGCAAGGCGGACGTAACTCGCGCGGCAAGCCAATCGTGAATTTGATTCCTTCTTTGCGTCCTGAAGAGCGCATCACTGCTATTTTGCCGATGGCGAAAGAGCTAGAAGGTAAGTACATCTTTATGGCGACCAGTAATGGCACCGTGAAGAAAGTGGACATGGAATCGTTCTCACGTCCGCGTTCAACTGGCTTGATTGCGATTGAGTTGGATGAAGGTAACCACCTCGTCAATGTCGCGCTGACCAATGGCACGCAAGATATTATGTTGGTCGCGAATACGGGTAAGGCGGTTCGCTTTGATGAAAACGATGTGCGCCCAATGGGTCGTACAGCCCGCGGTGTGCGTGGCATGCGTTTGAAAGACGATCAGCAAGTGATTGCGCTGGTGGTACCGGAAGAGGGCGGCCAGTTATTGACGGCCTCTGAAAAAGGTTACGGCAAACGCACAGATATTACTGAATACCCGCGCAAGGGTCGCGGCGGCCAAGGCATTATTGCCATGGTAGTGAATGATCGTAACGGTCAGTTGATTGGCGTCACCCAGGTGTTCGGCGGCGAAGACATTATGTTGATTTCTAATCAGGGCACCTTGGTGCGTACTCGCGTTGACGAAGTCAGCTGCTTGGGTCGTAACACGCAGGGCGTCACGCTGATTCGTCTCGCCACGGACGAAACATTGGTGGGTGTTGAGCGTATTCCTGAGTTAGAAGGCGAAGACGAAGAGTTCGACGAAGACGGCAATCTCATTGAAGCAAGCGTAGAAGATCAATCTGCGGTTGTTGGTGAAGCGGCTGTTGACGCTGAAGAATCTAAAGATGCCGAACCGCCGGCAGAACAAGAGTAATCGTACAGAGGTTGATGCATGACACGCGCGTATAATTTTTGCGCCGGTCCGGCGGCGTTGCCGGAAGAAGTTCTAAAAAAAGCGCAGGCAGAAATGCTTGATTACGCAGGCCGTGGTTTATCGGTGATGGAGATGAGCCACCGCTCGGCGGAATTTGTCGCCATTGCCTCGCGTGCGGAGCAGGACTTTCGTGATTTGCTCAACATTAACGACGATTATGCCGTGTTGTTTTTGCAAGGTGGTGCGTCGCAGCAATTCTCAATGGTGCCATTGAATTTAATGCCAGAAGGCGGTGTGGCTGACTACGTCGACACAGGGCAATGGTCTGCTAAAGGCATTAAAGAAGCGAAGAAGTTTGGTCGCGTGAATGTGGTTGCATCGAGTGCTGATCGCAATTTTAGCTATGTGCCGGAGCAGGCGACATGGCAAACCTCGGCGGATGCGGCATATCTGCATTACACCCCCAACGAAACAATCGGCGGCGTGGAATTTAATTTTATTCCTGAAACCACTGTACCGTTGGTGGCAGATTTCTCTTCGTCTATTTTGTCTACGCCGTTAGATGTCACTAAATTCGGTGTTATCTATGCAGGTGCTCAAAAAAATATTGGTCCTGCGGGCATTACGGTCGTCGTCATCCGTAAGGACTTGTTAGGTAAGGCGCGTGCGAATACGCCGGCATTGCTCGACTATCAAATTTATGCGGACAACGATTCCATGTACAACACGCCGCCGACCTATGCTTGGTACTTGGCAGGCTTGGTGTTTGAGTGGTTAAAAGCGCAGGGCGGTGTCAGTGCCATTGAAAAGCGCAATCAGCGTAAAGCTGAAAAGCTTTATGGCTATATTGATGCCAGCGGGTTTTACCGTAACCCAGTGCAGGTTGATTGCCGTAGCATGATGAATGTTCCGTTTATGTTGGCGGATGACGCACTGGATAAAACGTTTTTAAAAGAAGCGGATCAGGCAAAACTGTTGAATTTGGCTGGCCACCGTTCAGTTGGGGGCATGCGCGCCAGTATTTACAATGCTGTGCCGGAAACTGCGGTCGACGCACTTATTGATTTTATGAAAGATTTCGCTAAGCGTAACGGTTAAGTGGCGCATTGCTTGTAGTAAAGCGCATCGGCAAAAAAGTATTAATGCATTTAAGTAAAGACGGAAGCGGCAGATTCGAATGACAGACGGCAAAAACGAGACAATCACATTGGAGCAATTGCGCGACCAGATTGACGCGTTAGATGCTCAGCTTCAGCTAATGTTGAATCAGCGCGCGGCGCTGGCGCAGCAAGTGGCGCACGTTAAGAAGGCTGATGGCGATTCTCCCGTTTTCTACCGGCCAGAGCGCGAAGCGCAGGTGTTGCGTAAAGTAAAAGAACGCAATCAAGGCCCGCTAGATGCTGAAGTTGTTGCTCGGTTATTTCGTGAAGTGATGTCCGCGTGTTTGGCGCTCGAACAGAAAATGCGCGTGGCGTTTTTAGGGCCAGAAGGCACCTTTACGCATCAGGCTGTGCTGAAACATTTTGGTCATGGCGTTGATGCCTCGCCTTTAAACGCTATTGATGAAGTGTTTCGTGAGGTTGAAGCGGGTGCCGCGGATTACGGTATCGTGCCTGTGGAAAACTCCACCGAAGGTGTGGTGAATCACACGCTTGATTCGTTTATGGGATCAACGCTCAAAGTGTGCGGCGAAGTTGAGTTACGTATTCACCATCACTTAATGTCCGGGCCGAATACACGCAAAGAAAAAATTACCCGCGTTTATTCGCACCAGCAAACCTTGGCGCAATGCCGAAAATGGTTGGATGCTAATATGCCTGGCGTAGAGCGTGTTGCAGTAAACTCTAATGCCGCCGCGGCGAAACGTTTAGAAGGCGAGTGGAACGCCGCCGCTATTGCCGGCGAAATGTCTGCTGAATTGTACGGCTTGGAAATTATCCAGCGCAATATCGAAGACCTTCCTGATAACACCACGCGCTTTATTATTATTGGTCGTCAAGACACGCCAGCCTCCGGCTATGATAAAACCAGTATTTCAGTTAGTGGCAAAAATCGCCCAGGTTTGTTGTATCACGTGTTAGAGCCATTCCAGTCTCGCGGTGTCAACCTGACTCGACTAGAGTCGCGACCGTCGCGCACTGAAAAGTGGAATTATGTCTTCTTTATCGATTTTGAAGGCCATAGAGATGACGTAGAAGTTAAGCGTGTTCTTGATGACCTAAAAGCCGATGACTTGGATATTCGTTTTCTTGGGTCTTATCCGAAAGCGGTTCTGTAGAGTCTTTCTTATGAGGGGCTGAGTCCTAGCCGCATACTGCTAGCCCCCATCGCTTGCAGGCAAGCTCCCGTAAAAGATTAAGCGTACGCCTATCCAAGCAAGCTCTCTCGGCCCCTGTGGGAGCTTGCCAGCAAGCGTTCTCACTCTGCTGCACACGCCGTCGCTAACAATCTAGCGAAATGCTTATCCCTTTCATTTCTCGATAAAGTCCTACATTACCCAACACATACACCCGAAAAATCATCGGCTCTGTTTCGCGCTGAAAGCTGTACAATGTTGGCCCTAGTGTCATTCTATGGGGCTCTAAATTCCCCACGGAAGCTTGCTCGCAAGCGAAATGGATTTGGCAATGTGCCGCTAGTAATTACTCCTCACGGTGAGGAAAACAAACTCTGGGACATCTCTCATGACCTGTGACTTTATTCAACTCGCTAACCCTGGTGTGCAGAAGCTCAAACCTTATCAACCTGGTAAGCCTATTGACGAGCTGGAGCGCGAACTCGGCATCAAAGACATTGTGAAGCTGGCCAGTAACGAGAATCCGCTGGGTCCAGGACATAAAGCGCTGCACGCTGCGAAGGCCGCGTTGCAAGAGTTGCATCGCTATCCAGATGGTTCGGGGTTTCGCTTAAAGTCGGCGCTCGCCGAGCAGTTCGGCGTGCAGCCAAACCAAATTACGCTCGGCAACGGTTCTAACGATGTGCTCGAGCTTATAGCGCGCAGCTGGCTTGCGCCGGGTGACGAAGTTATTTTTTCCGAACACGCCTTCGCGGTGTATCCATTGGTGACGCTGGCGTGTTCGGCTACACCGGTGCAAGTGCCTGCGGTGTGTTTCGGTCATGATCTTGAGGCCATGGCTGGCGCAGTGACACCGCGCACGCGCATCATTTTTGTGGCAAACCCCAACAATCCAACGGGCACTTGGTTTCACCGCTCCGCGCTGGAATTATTTCTCGCCAAAGTGCCCGAAGATGTTTTGGTTGTGTTGGATGAGGCCTATTTCGAATACGTCGAAGAAGCGTACTATCCCGATGGCATGAGCTATCTGGCGAAGCATGCCAATTTAATTGTCACGCGCACGTTTTCAAAAATTCATGGGTTGGCGGGATTGCGTATCGGCTATGGCGTTTCGTCGCCGGAGATTGCAGATGTTCTCAATCGAGTAAGGCAGCCATTTAATTGCAACATGGTTGCTCTTGCTGCTGCTGAGGCATCGCTGCAAGACTCTAATTATTTGGAAGACAGTCGCAGCGAAAACACCTCCGGCTTGGGCCAATTATCGGAGGGTTTTGAGCGATTAGGATTGTCGACGATTCCGTCGGTGGCGAACTTTATCGCGTTCGATTGCCAGCGCGAGGCAATGCCTTTATACAATGCGCTATTAAAAGAAGGGGTGATCGTGCGACCGATTGCCGCGTATGGTATGCCCAATTATTTACGCGTTTCCGTGGGGCTCGCGCGCGAAAATGAACGCTTTTTGAAAGCGCTAGAAAAGGTATTGGCATGACAGCACCGCTATTCGACAAAGTTACTGTAATCGGATTGGGCTTAATCGGCGGCTCGTTCGCCGCAGGTATTAAGCAGCGTGGACTTGCCAGCAAGGTGGTGGCGGGGTCACGTTCCGCGCGCACGCTAGAAAAAGGCTTGGCGCTCGGCGTGGTAGATGAAGCAACCAGTGATTTTGCCGATGCGGTACGTAATGCGGATGTGGTGTTTTTATCCGTACCGGTTTCCGCCATGGCGGCGACATTAGAGGCCATTAAGCCGGGCCTAAAAAAGGGCGTGATCATCACCGACGGCGGTAGCGTAAAAGGCAGCGTGATCGACGCGGCCAAAGCGTCTTTGCCTGAATTTATTTCACGGCTAGTGCCGGGGCACCCCATCGCCGGCAAAGAAAAAAGTGGTGTCGAAGCCGCTGACGCTAATCTGTACGTTCAGCATCGCGTCATTCTTACGCCAACGAATAAAACTGATCCCGCCGCGACGCAAAAAATCCGCGCGCTGTGGACGGCGCTCGGCGCAGAAGTCTTAGAGATGGATGCCCAGGAGCATGACCGCGTGCTAGCCGAAACTAGCCATTTGCCCCATCTGCTGGCCTTTTCGCTGGTCGATACCTTGGCCAGACAGGGCGATTCAGTGGATATTTTCCGCTACGCTGCGGGCGGATTTCGCGACTTTACCCGCATCGCGTCGAGTGAGCCGGGCATGTGGCACGATATCTTTAAAGAGAACAGTGACGCCGTATTGCAGGCGCTCGACATGTTCAGTGATGGCCTCGCGCAGTTCCGTGAGGCTGTTGTCAAAGGTGACAGCGAGAAATTACTCGCTATTATGACGCGCGCCAATTCGGCACGCGCCCACTTTTTGGCGCTCAGTGCTCGGTCTTCATTTACCCGAGCGACGACGACTACAGATGAGTCTTCCATGAGTAAAGCAGTTCAATCAGCAAGCGCCCAGTGGCAGGTAATGCCTGGCGGTAAATTGTCCGGTCGCGTTCGTGTCGCCGGCGACAAATCGATTTCCCATCGCTCAATCATGCTCGGCGCGCTGGCCGAGGGCGTAACCGAAATTGAAGGGTTTTTAGAAGGCGAGGATGCTCTGGCTACACTGCAGGCATTTCGCGATATGGGCGTGGTGATCGAAGGGCCGAGCGCTGGCAAGGTGCGTGTGCACGGCGTTGGTTTGCACGGCCTTAAGCCGCCCGCCCGTGGTTTATACATGGGCAATTCCGGCACCTCGATGCGATTGTTGATGGGGCTGTTGTCCGCGCAGGCATTTGATGTGGAGCTGACCGGCGATGAGTCGTTAACCCGTCGTCCGATGGAGCGTGTAGCGAAACCGTTACGTGAAATGGGAGCGGCGATTTCGACAACCGGCAACGGCACACCACCGGTGAATATTCGTGGTGGCAAGTCAATGAAAGGTATGCAGTACCAGATGCCCGTGGCTTCTGCGCAGGTTAAATCGGCAGTTTTGCTCGCCGGTTTGTACGCTGAAGGCATAACTTCCGTTACCGAGCCTGCGCCGACACGTGACCATACTGAGCGCATGTTGACCGGCTTCGGTTATTCCGTGGCGCGCGATGGCGCAACCTGTTCATTGCAAGGCGGCGGGAAATTAATGGCGTGTAACTTAGAGGTGCCTGCGGATATTTCCTCTTCTGCGTTTTTCTTGGTGGGCGCGTCTATCGCGCAAGGCTCGGATTTATTGTTACCGCACGTTGGCATTAACCCCACGCGCACCGGTGTGATCGACATTCTGAAATTGATGGGTGCCGATATCAGCATTGAAAATGAACGCGATGCGGGCGGCGAGCCGGTGGCGGATTTGCGCGTAAAGAGCGCAAAACTCAAAGGTATTGTTATTCCTGAGCATCTTGTGCCGCTCGCCATTGATGAGTTTCCTGCGATTTTCGTAGCGGCGGCGTGCGCTGAAGGTGAAACTATTCTGCATGGCGCGGAAGAATTACGTGTTAAAGAATCTGATCGCATTCAGGTAATGGCCGATGGCCTAACTGCGCTCGGTATCGACAACGAAGTGTACGATGACGGCATTCGTATTCAGGGCGGTCAAATACACGGCGGTGAAATTCAGTCACACGGCGATCATCGCATTGCAATGAGTTTTGCCATGGCGGCATTACGCGCCGATGGCCCTGTGGTGATCCATGACACCGCAAATGTAGCAACGTCTTTCCCCGGATTTGCCGAGTTGGCGCGCGGTGCTGGCGTACAACTGGAGTCCTTATGAGCGTTCCAATTATTACTATCGACGGGCCTGTTTCTTCTGGCAAGGGCACCGTCGCGCGCGAAGTAGCGGTAAAGCTTGGCTGGCATTTGCTTGATTCCGGCGCACTCTACCGGGTGCTGGGCTTTCACGCTGAGCGTATCGGGGTGTCGTTGGATGACGAGTCCGCGCTCATTGAGCTGGCTAAATCATTGCCTGTTAGATTTGTTGAGAAGGGCGGGGACACACTCGTCATTCTTGACGGTGACGATGTCAGCGACACCATTCGCAATGAGCAAGTTGGCGAGTTGGCGTCAAAAGTGGCTGTTTTTCAACCAGTTAGAGACGCCTTGCTGGGCCGTCAACAAGCCTTTGCACAGAGCCCAGGTTTGGTGGCCGACGGCCGCGATATGGGCACGGTAGTTTTCACTGCCGCACCATTGAAAATATTCCTCACTGCCAGCGCTGAAGAGCGCGCCCGCCGGCGCTATAACCAGTTGAAGGACAAGGGATTTGGTGCTACCCTCGCCGCCCTTATCGAGGATATCCGCAACCGGGATGAGCGTGATATGAATCGAGATGTGGCGCCGCTACGCCCTGCAGACGATGCATTGGTCGTAGACAGTACCGCACTCTCGGTCGTTGAAGTGGTCGACCGGATCCTTGATGAAGCACAACAACGTTCCCTTCTTTCGGTCTAACCGACCCTGATCTGACGTCGCTGTGCTTGGCAGACGTAAGTCTGTCGCGGGCGATTTGTCTTGGTTCATCCCGGTGTCCAGCCAGAACCCTGACGAATTTAACTTAAGCTGACCCATACCGGCTGGCAGGTATGGCTGAAAACCAAAGGTACCTTCCATGAGCGAAACTTTCGCTGAACTCTTTGAAGCAAGTTTAAAAGACCTAGACGTAGCCCGTGGCTCCATCATCACCGGTACAGTTGTTGCCATCGATAGCGATTGGATCACTGTAAACGCTGGTCTTAAATCTGAAGGCATTATTGCCCGTGAAGAATTCCTCGACGAGAGAGGGGAAATCGAAGTTGCAGTAGGTGACGACGTTGAAGTAGCGGTTGACGCTATCGACGACGGCCTCGGCTTCACCCGCCTGTCTCGCGAAAAAGCTAAACGCGCCGAAGTGTGGACTGAGCTTGAAAAAGCCTACACCAAGGAAGAAATCGTTAAGGGTATTATCAGTGGCAAGGTAAAAGGCGGTTTCACCGTCGATATCGGCCCGATCCGTGCATTCTTGCCGGGTTCTTTGGTAGATATCCGTCCGGTTCGCGATGTAGCGCACTTGGAAGGCAAGGATCTAGATTTCAAAGTTATCAAACTCGACGCCAAGCGTAACAACGTGGTCGTTTCTCGCCGTGCGGTGATGGAAGCAGAGCACAGCGCAGAACGTGATCAGTTGCTCGAATCTCTGCAAGAAGGGATGGAAGTTAAAGGTATCGTTAAGAACCTTACCGATTACGGCGCGTTCGTTGACCTCGGCGGCATCGATGGCTTGTTGCACATTACCGACATGGCTTGGAAGCGCATCAAGCACCCAAGCGAAATCGTTGAAGTTGGCCAAGAAATCGACGTTAAAGTTCTTAAGTTCGACCGCGAAAAAATGCGTGTATCTCTCGGCCTGAAACAGCTTGGCGAAGATCCATGGCATGACATCGTTCAGCGTTACCCAGTTGGTGCTCGCGTTAAAGCGAAGATCACCAACCTTACCGATTACGGCTGTTTCGCTGAAATCGAAGAGGGCGTTGAAGGTCTGGTTCACGTATCCGAAATGGATTGGACCAACAAGAACATTCATCCTTCCAAAGTCGTGTCTATTGGCGACGACGTAGAAGTGATGATCCTCGACATCGAAGAAGATCGTCGTCGTATCTCTCTAGGTATCAAACAGTGTCAGGCGAATCCATGGGAGTCGTTCGCGACTACTCACGCCAAAGACGACAAGGTATCTGGCAAGATCAAGTCTATTACTGACTTCGGTATCTTCATCGGTCTGGACGGTGGCATTGACGGTTTGGTGCACTTGTCAGACATCTCTTGGGAAGAGCAGGGCGAAGAAGCGGTCCGCAAGTTTGCTAAAGGCGACGAGCTGGAAACCATTATTCTGTCCATCGATCCTGAGCGTGAAAGAATTTCCCTTGGAATCAAGCAGTTGACAGGCGATCCGTTCGCTCAGTATGTTTCTGTTAATGAGAAGGGCACGATCGTCAAAGGTAAGGTAATCGCCGTTGACGCTAAATCTGCCACTGTTGAATTGGCTGACAACGTTGAAGGCATCTTGAAGGCCGCTGACGTAGCTCGCGAGCGTGTAGAAGACGTAAGCGCAGTGTTGCCAGTAGGTACAGAAGTAGAAGCTAAAATCGTTGCTCTGGACCGTAAGAACCGCGGCATCACCCTGTCCATCAAAGCGAAGGATCAGGAAGATGAGCGCGAAGCCATCGACGGTCTGCGTCAAGATTCACAGTCTCCAAAAACAATTGGTGACTTGATCAAAGCGCAGATGGAAGGCGGCGAGTAAATAGCCTCCCCTAGGGCCACGCCATCCGGCGTGGCCCCCTAGGTGGGGAGCTACCACCGGGGAATGGTTATGGCATTGACCAAATCGGAATTGATTGAGCGGATTGCCGCCAGGCAAACGCAATTGTCTCCACGGGATGTGGAGCTAGCTGTAAAGACCATGATCGAAGAGATGGCCAACGCCCTTGCGGATGGCGGTCGTATTGAGATTCGCGGTTTCGGTAGTTTTTCACTTCATTTTCGTGCACCACGTGTCGGTCGTAATCCAAAGACTGGAGCGTCTGTGGAGTTGCACGGCAAATATGTTCCCCATTTTAAGCCCGGCAAGGAATTGCGTGAGCGCGTAAACTTGGCATTAGAAGAAGCGGCGGAAGCGGCGAGCTCTGAGCCGAGCGTCCGTACCGGCTCTTAAGGAGCCAATGTTATGACACGACTTCTCTACGTAGGTTGGATCGCGTCAGGCTTGTTGTTGTTTGTCGCGGCGTTGCTTTTTGTTCTAGCGAATCCACAAACCGTTTCTCTCACTGTGTTTGCACCCGGTGCGCCCATTTCGATGGGGCTCGGCATCTTGGTGCTCCTCGTATTTATATTTGGTGCTGGCATTGGCCTCGTCGCAGGCTTCGGTGTGCGTCATTTATTGCAAATGGTGCAGCGGCGGCCACGCTGATGGAACAGCCCATCTGGATTGCATTATTTTTTATCGCCATAGCGATTGGTTACGCCCTTGGTCGGCGCGATCGCCGTCGTCGGCATAGCAATCGCATGAAGAATCTTTCGCATGAATATATGCGCGGCTTAAATTTTTTGCTCAATGAGCAGCCCGATAAAGCCGTCGATATTTTTGTGAACAGCCTAGACGTTAACGCCAATACTATTGACACCCATCTTGGCTTGGCGCGCTTATTTCGTAAGCGCGGAGAAGTCGATCGTGCTACGCGCATTCATTCCAATTTATTAGAGCAGCAAGATTTGCCCGCAGAAGTGCGCGAAGACGTGCAGCTCGAATTAGCGCGCGATTACATCGCTGCCGGTGTGTTGGATCGCGCTGAAATAATCTTGCAAGAAATGTTAGAGCGGGGCACGCGTAGCGAAGTCCAAGTGATGCGCCATCTCATGTCGATTTTTGAGCAAGAAAAAGATTGGCATAACGCACTGGCAGTGGGGGATCGATTGCTGGTTCGCGATAACTCCGTTTCGTCTGTACTGGCGCATTATTGTTGCGAGCTCGCTGAGCGTCTTGATGGCGAAGATCAAATGAATAGCGCCCGCCGAACATTGCGTAGGGCGTTAGCTTATGACCCAGGTTGTGTGCGCGCGAATTTAATTCTCGGTCGTTATGAAATGAACGAGCATCAGTGGGATAATGCCATTCGCGCATTTCGTCGTATTCGTCGTCAAGACGCCAGTTTTTTTGATGAAGTATTGGATGACTTGGAGCGCTGCTATGTTGCGCTTGGACGAGAGGCGCAGCTGGATAAGTTGCTGGCCAAAGTTGCTATTGATCATCCAAGTACATCGGTGGTGCTGAAGCTGGCCGAGCGATTGCACAGTCGCTACGGCGAAAAAGCGGCGTCAGTGTTTATCGCCGATTATATGAAGGCCCACCCGACGGTTCGTGGTTTGAGTCGCATCATTGAAATGAATATTGGCCACACAGAAGGTTCTGCACGAGAACATTTTGGTATTTTGCAAAGCCTCACGCAGCAATTGTTGAGTGAGCAATCGTTTTATCAGTGCGGCCATTGTGGCTTTGACGCACATCATTTGCATTGGCAATGCCCCACCTGCAAGCACTGGGGCACCATACGACCGCAGCAAGAACAGGAACAACATTAATGTCCGTTTCACCCGTTATCGTTGCATTGGATTATTCCTCCGCAGAAGATGCTCTGCGCATGGCAAAGCAACTTTCCCCCGAGCAAGTGCGCGTTAAAGTTGGCAAAGAATTATTTACCCGCAGCGGCCCGGTAATCGTTGAACAATTGCACGAGCTTGGCTTTGATGTATTTCTCGATTTGAAATTTCACGATATCCCCAACACAGTGGCGGGTGCTATTCGTGCTGCCGCAGAAATGAATGTATGGATGGTGAACGTGCACGCAAGCGGTGGCCGTCGCATGATGGAAGCTGCGCGCGACGCAGTGAAGCAAGCGGGAAGTAAAACCTTGCTTACAGCGGTGACCGTGCTCACTAGCATGGGCGCAGATGACTTATCTGAAGTTGGCATAACAGTAGCGCCGGAAGAACAGGTTCGCCGTCTTGCACTGCTAACGCAAAACAGCGGCTTGGATGGCGTGGTGTGCTCTGCGCAAGAAGCAGCGATGTTACGCGACTTATGCCCGCAGCCATTTTGTTTGGTGACGCCCGGTATCCGACCTGCGGGCACCGATGTGGGTGATCAAACACGTATATTGACGCCGGCCCAAGCCAAACAGCAGGGCGTTGATTACATGGTGATCGGTCGTCCTATTACCCGTGCAGCGGAGCCTACACAGGCCGTGGCAGACATCCTACGTGAGCTAGAACAGGCGTAGCACGCGAATCACAGCGCATCGCTAATGGCGGCAAGGCACGCCGCCAAATAAGCTTTCATCTCCTTGGAAACGTTCAAACATACGGAGGTGAATATGAAAATTCTCAAGGCGATGTTGTTAGGAATGGTATTAGCTACTGGCTCAGTTGCAGCGGTTAGTGCTTACGCGGTGAATAAAGAGCCTGCCATTCAGGTGCTTCCTACCGTCAATATTAATCAGGCGAATGCGGCGGAACTATCGGAAGCATTGCAGGGCGTAGGCATTAGTCGCGCTAACGCAATTGTGGTGTATCGCCAGTCGAAAGGGCCGTTCAAGTCCGCAGATGACTTAGCCAATGTAAAAGGCATTGGTGCTGCTACGGTGAAACGCAATAAAGATCGTATTACTCTTAAGTAAATAGTCCACTTGCCTTGGCGCTCATCTCTGAGTGCCAAGGCACCTCTTAAATCCCCTCTAAATACTTTGTAAATTGCCCGACCATATGGCGTGATTGATTGAAGGCAATGTAATGCCATGTACAATCATCGCTCTATCAGGAGGGGCGTGTTGTAGTAAGCGCGTCCGCGAAATGCAAAGGGATTCGCTTGCGCTGCTTAGTTCTAGCCAGTGCCATTTTATTTGGCATTTTATCTATACTCTCCGCGCCCGCCCTTGCAGCGTTTTTGTCTGACGTGGACGATCTGCGCGCCCGCCATAACGCACAAATCCTTTCGGATCGAGGCTGTTCTCCAGACATCGCTAATACATGGCCGATGAGTAACTCCCATTTTACATCCTCTCCGTCAAACGCGACCTGCGCGCAGGCTCCGCAAGCACCTCGAATATTTAATCCGGATTCGCGTGCTTTGCTTACGGTTGCTGGCGGTAATGCCGAGCCTGTTTTTCGCGGATACGGCGATCAGCCGCGAGAGCGGGGCGAAGTAACGCTGGCGGTAACGGGTGGTGGTGACCGATTCGGGTGGCATCTGGAGGCCAGCGCCATCGATGCGCGCCGCGACGATGACCATGCAATACTAGATGGCTCTTGGGTCGCAGTACGTGCCGGCGGTTGGCTTTGGGGTGCAGGCGCAATTGATCGCTGGTGGGGGCCGGGCTGGTATAGCTCAACAGTGCTCTCCAGTAATGCTCGTCCAGTGCCATCGCTATGGCTAACACGAAAGGCTGCGGTGGCGTCTGATCTGCCCTTAGTGCGCTGGCTTGGCCCCTGGGATTTAACCCTGTTTGGTGGTGTGCTCGAGTCCCATCGCGCCGTGCCAAATGCGAAATTGTTGGGTGCGCGCTTCTCCTTTAAGCCTTGGTCGAACCTTGAGGTGGGCCTCAGCCGGCTTGCGCAGTGGGGCGGAGAGGGCCGTCCGGAAACCTTTGGCAGTCTGTGGAATCTCATCATTGGCAAAGACAACGGAGAAACCTCTGGGTTTGCCGACGGAGAGGACCCCGGAAATCAATTAGGCAGTGCGGATGTGCGCCTTGGTATTCCGCTGGAAGAATCAACCGTAGGCGTGTATTTCCAATTAACAGGTGATGACGAAGCGGGGGGCTTGCCGTCAAAATACGCGGGCCTTGCGGGCGTGGACTGGGCAACTCAGTTTGGTGCCGGACAGCAGCGTTGGATTCTCGAGGCCAGCAACACCATTGCAGGCGGATGGATTGGCGACGACCGGCTCCTGACGACCTATGAGCACAGCACTTATAAAACAGGGTTGCGCTACGAGGGAAGGAATATCGCCAGCACTTGGGAGCGTGATGCAGATGTTGTTACGTTGGGCGCCATGTTCTTTCTCCCTCGTTACGAAATCTCTGTGAACTACAGTGAGGCAGAGCTGAATAAGGCTGATAGAATGCGCCCTGCAGCGGCCACCTCGGGCGCTCCCTTGGTGATGTCGTCGAATCGGCAAAAGCTCGGCGTCTGGGGTGCGAGTATTTCGATGCCGATCCAGCGTCATCTCGTCGCCATACAGGCCCAGTATCTCGATGAGCCGGTGCCGTTAGTATCTGGTGGTTTCGAAAAAACAACCGTGACGGCAAGTTGGACATACGCGTTCGGTGGTTAAGAGCGCGACCTGGCAGCTCAGAGAGAGGCTTGGTAGTTGAAAACAAAAGGAACGAAATGAGTACAACTAGATTGGCGAGTGGAACGGTTTTTTTTGCGCAAGGGAAGCGTCGATTTTTGCTTACCTCTTTTGCAATGGTTTTTATTATGTTTCTTAGCGCCTGCACCGTTGTGCCCGGCAGCAAAGTGTCTGCGGGAAACATGAGCGACGAAGAAAAAAACAAACAAAAAGACGCCGAGCCACTCCCAGACATTATTCAGTTAAAGCCCATCAGTACCGCCCTAATGACACCTGAGCAATCAGATGCTGTAGAAGAAAAAGCGGATATTGATGCCGAGCTAATATCCGAAATGGACGGGTCTCCTTACCAATACCTAGTTGGCCCTGGTGATGTGCTAAACGTTACGGTTTGGGATCACCCGGAATTAACCATCCCGGCAGGTTCGCTGCGTAGTGCGCAAGAATCCGGTAACTGGGTGCACGCCGACGGAAGTATTTTTTATCCCTACGTGGGGCGTATTGAAGTGGCGGGCTTAGATGTTGCAGAGATCCGTGATCTTATTACCAAACGCATTGGGAAATATATTGAAAATCCGCAAGTCGATGTCACCGTTGCGGCGTTTCGGGCGCAACGTATTTATGTGACCGGTGAAGTTGCCTCGCCCGGGGCGGTGCCTATTACCAATGTTCCTTTGCGTTTAATTGATGCGGTAAACGTCGTCGGTGGCATTACCAAATTCGCAAGCTGGCAGAACGTTACCCTCACTCGCGACGGAAAAGAATATACGCTTTCTCTTGAGTCGCTTTATCAAAAAGGCGATGTACGCCAAAACATATTACTGCGCGATAAAGATGTTCTACATATCGCCAGCAATCTTGATAACAAAGTGTTTGTACTCGGAGAGGTGCGAGAAGCACGCGCCGTGTACATGGAACGCAACGGGCTTTCACTTGCCGGCGCACTGGCCGAAGCAGGTGGCCTAAATGAATTAACCTCCAACGCTTCCGGTGTATTTGTTATGCGTCGCGGCGTGAAAGACGATAAACCAAGCATTGACGTCTATCAGCTTAATGCAAAAAATGCGGCTGCGTTCGTGTTGGCTGATCAATTTGAAATGCAGCCGCGCGATATTGTCTATGTGACGGCAGCGCCGGTTACGCGTTGGAATCGCGTGATTCAGCAGATACTGCCGACTGCACAAACCATTTATTTTGGTGTGGTAGCGGAAGACCGGCTGCAAGGTACGAATTAAAATGTTCGCATCTATTTTGACGGTATGTGATGGAAATATCTGTCGTAGCCCTACAGCGGAATTTATTCTGCAGAGCGCGTTGCCAGATAAACGCATAGAATCCGCCGGTCTAGTCGGTTTAACTCGGCATGATATGGCGCCGAAAGCGCGCGCCATCGCAGAGCAGCGCGGCGTGAGTTGCCCGATCCATAGCGCGAAAAAGATTGAAGAGAAAATTTGCCGCGAGTTCGATTTGATTATTGTGATGGAAAAGCGACAGAAAGATGAACTGATTAGGCGCTTTCCATTTGTTGGCGGGAAAACCTATTTGATACGCCACTGGTTGGACGGTGCCGACGTGCCGGATCCGTGGCAGCGTGATGACGAGGTCTATCAACACGCATTTAAATTAATTGATGAAGGCGCCCAATCTTGGGTGGCGAAACTTCGTTAATTAGACATCGATATTTTGAGTGGACGGATAAGCATGCAGCAAACGGAAAGAGCCGACGATGAAATTGATCTAACCCGCGTCTGGGCATTGCTGGTGGATAGGCGTTTGCGTATTGCCATAGTGGCTGTTGTCGCACTGGCGCTTGCTATCGCTTATGCAACTCTTGCTACGCCGATCTATCGAGCTGAAGCATTGCTGCAAGTGGAAGATAAGCAGGGCGGCGTGCCTGGCTTCGCCGAATTATCGGAAATGTTTGTCCAGGAAAGCTCCGCGCAAGCGGAAATTGAAATTCTTCGTTCACGTCTTGTTCTTAATGATGCCGTTGACCAGCTACGTCTCGATATTAAAGTGCGGCCTGATCGTTTACCCATTATTGGTCGTTTTGGTGCCGGTGGCGCATCTGTTCTTGCAGTGCCTCCCTTTGCGTCTTATTCCGACGGAAAAGTCGGGATTGCTTTTGATGAATTCTTTGTTCCTGAGTGGATGCAAGATGAGGATCTTCGTTTGGTCGCCACGGCAAATGGCTTCGAGTTGTATCAAGACGGGGTTTTACTACTATCTGGTCCAGTCGGAACGATGGTCAAGAGCGATGATGCAGCTATTGCTGTATACATTTCGGCTCTATCTGCTAAGCCTGGCTCTACCTTTGTTGTTTCTCAGGCGAGTCGCCTTTCTGTAATCAAAGCGATTCGCTCAAACTTTTCGATTTCAGAACAGGGAAAAAATACCGGGATTCTAAAGCTATCCTATAAGGGGAGTTCGAAGTCGCGCATCAAGCTTATTCTCGATGCGATTACGCAGAGCTACTTGCTCCAGAATATTAAACGGCTTTCCGCTCAAGCCCAGAACAGCTTGGACTTTTTGGATAAACAATTGCCGGAAATGCGCGAAAACTTACGGCAATCAGAGGACGAGCTAAATCGTTATCGACTCGAAAGTGAGTCAGTTGATCTAACCTTGGAGACAAAATCTGTTCTCGAACGGCTAGTGGATATCGAAAGCAAAATTAACGAGCTTCGGTTCAAGGAAAGTGAAGTAAGTCGTTTATATACAAAAGAGCACCCGTCATATCAAACCTTAGTGCAGCAGCGCGGCGACCTAGTGGTGCAGCGCGACAAGCTGAATGAGCAAATTAAATCGCTGCCAGAAACGCAGCAAGAAGTATTGCGTCTTACTCGTGATGCTCAGGTAAATCAGGAAATTTACGTCCAGATGCTAAATAAAGTGCAAGAGCTTCGTATTTTGAAGGCCGGCACAGTGGGAAACGTACGAATTATTGACGATGCTATTGTCGATGGTGAGCCGGTGGCCCCGCGTAAGTCATTAGTTGTTGTGCTTGGAGCCATGTTTGGGTTAATGATTGGCATCGGCTGGACATTTGTCGAAGCGGTGTTTCATCGCGGCATTGATTCACCGGATCAGCTTGAGGCGGAGGGTATCGCTGTTTATGCCACCGTGCCCCAATCCGATACACAGGTAGAGCTGTCAGAAAAAATTGCCGGTAAAAGGCACAAGCGTTCAGGTGTGAGACAATTGCTCTCCTTGGAAGATCCTGCTGATCTAGCCGTCGAATCCTTGCGAAGCCTGCGTACCAGCCTTCACTTCGCTATGATGGATGTTAACAATCCCGTGTTAATGATTACAGGCCCAAGTCCTGGAATCGGAAAATCCTTTATCTCTTCTAATTTGGCGGTGGTGTTGGCGCAAATCAATAAGAGAGTTCTGCTTATTGACGTTGATATGCGCCGAGGCTATTTACATCAATATTTTAAGGCGCCGCGCAGCATTGGATTGTCGTCATACCTGTCTGGGCAACACTCCCTCAGCGACGTTATCTTGCCAACACAGGTGTCCAACTTATCTTTTATTGCAGCGGGCAGTGTTCCTCCCAATCCTGCGGAGCTTCTTATGTCGCCCGCGTGGAAGCAAATGATAGATACAGTATCGAAAGACTATGATCTTATTATCCTAGACACACCGCCGGTTCTCGCCGTTACTGATCCGGCAATTATTGGCCAAACTGCAGGTACTGCACTAATGGTCGTGCGCTTCGAGGAAAATTCCGTGAAAGAGACGCAGGTGGCGCTGTCTCGTTTAGAGCGTAATGGCGTGAATGTCAAAGGCGTAGTGCTGAATTATATGCTGCCGAGAGCTGGCCGTGATCATGGCTATTACAGCTACAAATATGAAAGTAATTTAGAGCAGGGGTAGAGCGTACATGAGTGGGAAGAATAGTAAGGCTGAGGTGGTTTGGCACAAAGGCACATGTAGTGCGAATGATCGAGCTGAAAGTAAGAGGCAAAATCCAGCCTGCATCTGGATGACTGGGCTTTCAGCGTCAGGAAAATCCACGTTGGCGAATGCGCTTGAAGCGTATTTGCATCAGGCAGGTTTCCATACCTACCTTTTAGATGGCGACAATGTTCGGCACGGCCTTAATCGTGACTTGGGCATGTCTGACGAAGACCGCACCGAAAATATCCGTCGCGTAAGTGAAGTCGCTAGGTTGATGGCGGATGCCGGTTTGATTGTTATAACCGCCTTTATTTCACCTTTCTGTAAAGATAGGAATGATGCGCGCGCGTTGTTTCCTGAGGGGGAGTTTTATGAGGTCTTCGTCGATACTCCCTTGTCTGTATGCGAGAGTCGCGATCCAAAAGGAATGTATAAAAAAGCCCGCGAAGGAAAAATCGCACAATTCACTGGTATTGATTCCCCATACGAAGCGCCAAGCGCTGCAGAGGTTAGAATTGCAACGGAAAATCAAACCGTTGAGCAGTGTGTTGAGGAATTAGCGAAAGTATTGATGCCGAAACTTAAGCGCTAAGACTTTTAAACTCTGCCGCGCAGAGTAAACGTGTTATCACGGAATGTAACGAGGCTACAATTTACCGGCGATGGCCGTAGCCGAACTGAAAGGAAACAGGGGATTGCCATGACAAACAATACAAAAATCAATATTGACTCGTTAACTATTGCTGTTATCGGTCTAGGCTACGTCGGCTTGCCATTGGCGGCTGAGTTTGGCAAGCATCGTAAAGTTGTTGGCTTCGATATTAATGAGCGTCGTATTGGCGAGTTAAGTGCCGGTATTGATGCAACGCTAGAAGTGAGTAGCAAAGAGCTTGTTGAGTCATCTCAGCTTTCATTTAGCTCCGATATAGAAACGCTGCGAGGCTGTAATGTTTTTATTGTCACGGTACCAACGCCAATTGATGAGTATAAACGCCCGGATTTAACGCCTTTGATCAAAGCATCCGAGACTATCGGTAAGGTGTTAAAGGCGGGGGATATCGTGATTTACGAATCGACTGTTTATCCTGGTGCTACAGAAGAAGATTGCGTGCCTGTGTTAGAGCGCGTTTCAGGGTTGAAGTACAATCAGGACTTTTATGCTGGATATAGCCCTGAGCGTATTAATCCTGGGGACAAGGAGCACCGAGTTACTACCATTAAAAAAGTAACTTCCGGTTCTACTTCAGAGATCGCGGATATTGTTGACGCACTTTACTCGTCAATTATTACTGCGGGCACGCATAAAGCATCCTCTATAAAGGTTGCTGAGGCTGCAAAGGTCATTGAAAACACTCAGAGAGATTTAAATATCGCTCTGATTAATGAGCTCTCAATGATTTTCAAAAGACTGGAGATTGATACGCTCGAGGTCTTGGAGGCGGCAGGCACCAAATGGAACTTTCTTCCGTTTCGCCCTGGTTTGGTAGGCGGGCATTGCATTGGAGTGGACCCGTATTACCTTACACATAAGGCGCAGGCTATTGGGTATCATCCAGAGGTTATATTGTCCGGGCGTAGGATTAATGACGGGATGGGGCGGTTTGTGGCTAGCGAACTGGTCAAAGAAATGCTTCGAAGGGGCATTCAAGTAAGCGGGGCTAGGATTCTGGTAATGGGGTTAACGTTTAAAGAAAACTGTCCTGACATACGAAATACACGCGTCGTCGATGTTGTAAACGAGCTTCAAGATTATAATGTTTCGGTTGATGTCTATGATCCCTGGATCGACGCTGAAGAATCAAAGCGAGAGTACGGTATAGCTCCATGCGCTACGCCGAAAAAAGGCGCTTACGATGGTATGGTGTTGGCCGTCGCGCACAATCAATTTCGAGAAATGGGACCAAGCGTTATCCGTTCTTTCGGAAAAGAGAAGCATGTTCTGTATGATTTGAAGTATACCTTGTCTCGTGAAGATGTTGACCTAAGGCTGTAGTTTAACAGTGTGTTTTCATAGAGAGCTCAGGGTAAAGCCAAGGAGCTCATTGTGGCGTTGTAGAAAAATATACTGGTTCTAGAGCGGGTTGCAGCTCGCTTTCGTAGATTATAGGAAATACTGGTGTCTGTTACGACGGGTGTTAGACGCTACGGTAAAGTTCTCGTAATCGCTATTTATGTTATGAGGCTAGGTGGTGTGGAAAAAAGAGTTTCCATATGAAGCTAGGAAAGGAAGTGGTAGTCACCTTTGCAGCTCGTGCCTCGGTGATTGGTGGAACCGTAATCATCAATTTTGTTCTCGGGCGTTTTTATAGTGGAACCCTTTTGGGTGAATATATTTCTCTATATTCACTAGTTCTTTTTTGTTCCTTGCTGTCGAGGTTTGGAACCGATACCTATTTAGTGAGAGATGTAGGTGCCGCGCGAAGTCTTGATGCTCCACTTAAAAGAAAGATTGGAGCTATATATTTCGGTGCTGTAGCTATTTCTTTTCTTGTTTCT
Source organism: Alcanivoracaceae bacterium (assembly GCA_029213045.1). Taxonomy (GTDB): domain Bacteria; phylum Pseudomonadota; class Gammaproteobacteria; order Pseudomonadales; family Alcanivoracaceae; genus JARGPN01. Next base: position 39,090 of record JARGPN010000015.1, on the reverse strand, counting down.
TCCGTGCTTGTTTGGTATGGAAAAACACCTTTATTTGTAAATCCAATAGATTTTGAGACATCTTGTTATTTCGTGATTGCCAGCATGGTCATGAGTGTGAACTATACCTGCTCAGCAGTGCTTAAGGGTCTTAGAAAGTCTTATTTATCATCCTTTTTGGAGTCTGGTGGGTGCCTGCTGATCGTATCATTGGGTTCGTACTTCTTATATGTTCTTCATGGTGACGCCTTAGTTTCTACGCTGATGTTGATTACGGTGTGTGCGCTTATTTTACAAGCCGTGGCTGGATGGTGGTGGGGCAGAGAGTTTTTGGCGGGCAATGTTTTTCGAAACCTCAGGGATTTAAAATTCCTACCTATATATAGAGAAAGCGCGACCTTCTTCCCGATATCCCTTGCCGGCTTTGTTAACCAGTGGGGTGCGGTTATCATTATGGGCGCTTTTCTAACTTCGCAGGACATAGGGATATGGAATGCCGTTCAAAAGACATCATATGTCATTATTTTTGCCTTAATGGTCTTTAACGGCGTCCTGTCACCACGGTATGCGCGGCTTGCAAATGAAGGCCGGAATGAAGAGTTGAAGGTATTCTCCAAAAAAATGAGCGCTGTAATGAGCGTGTTGGCGTGCCCTGTTGTACTTATTTTTCTCTTCTTTTCTGAGCGTATTATGCTGCTGTATGGAGCTGACTTTGTTGTCGGAGCGGTGCCTCTTTTAATTATGTCATTGGCTCAGGCATTCAATCTGTCAACCGGGTCAGTAGGTATAATCTTGAATATGTCAGGCAAGCAGGGCCTGGTGTCAACAACTACTTGTGCTCTTGCCATTTTGAATGTGTTGTCTCTGTATTTGGTGGGTAGGTTTTCACCAACGATAGAATCTGTGGCATTTGTTTCCGCAATGATGATAGTGATCCAAAATTCTATTTTTCTTGTTCTGGTTAGGAAGACGCAAGGATTTTGGAATTTTCCTAGCTTAAAGGTTTGAGATGTATGGAAAAGAAAGTTAACTTTTTTATTGTTGGTGCGCCTAAGTGTGGGACTACTACTGTGGCCGATGCGTTAAGCTCTCACCCTGATGCCTTTATTCCAGATGTAAAGGAGCCACATTATTTTTGCACGGATTGGCCTGCATTTCAGCGCTATACCACCCTGTCTAGTTACATGGGGCTATTTTCTGAGGGAAAGTTTAATGGTGATGCGTCTGTCTGGTATTTGTACTCAAAGGCCGCGCCACTCAAAATCCACGATTACAACCCTGATGCAAAGATCATCGTTTGCTTGAGGGAGCCTCAGACGATGATTCCATCTCTGCATAACCAGCTTTTTTTTTCGGGGAGAGATCCAGAGAAGGTCTTCGATCTTGCATGGAATCGGCCTCTGTCTAAGTTGATGGATCTCGACGAGAAGAAATGTTTAGTAAGGGAGCATCTTAATTACAAAGATATCGGTAATTTTTATCCACATGTTAGGCGCTGGAGTGAAATATTCGGAGAGAATAATATCAAGGTTGTCTTTCTCGACGAGCTGAAAGAACGTCCTCAAGAAGTATTTTCTGAGTTATTGGGTTTTTTGGGTTTGTCTGGCCGGAAGCTGGAGGTGATTAAGTCAAATCCCGCGAGGGAGCATCGGTTTTACGGCTTGTCTATGTTTATTATGCGCCCACCTTTTCCACTTAATCACGTTAAGCGATTGGCGCGACGACTTTTTGCGGATGAAGGCAGGAGCTATTTGCGAGGACTTTATTCATTTCTTTCACGAGAGAAAGTCGTCAGCACTATCTCACCGCAGGTCGCCAGAGAGGTGAGGGATGCGTTCGCCGATGATTGGCATCTCGTCAATGAAGAGTTTAGGAAATGAATGACAGGCTTACTGTGCTTCTGCTGTTGTTTTTTTCTCTGGTTTCACTTTGCTTGTCATATTTTGGCGGTGTATATACAGCACTTATTTCTTTCTTTTTTTGTGCTTTTTTCTTGTCCTATTTTACTCAAAAGGTAGGGTCTCTGAACCCGTTATCGTGGTTCCCGTTGTTTTTCTTCGCGTACTCATCTTTTTACACGCTGAATGAGATCATATTTACTTCACATAATGGGGATCTTTGGCTTGGTGTTTTCCTAGGCCATCTCGCGCTGGCGGCATTTTCTTTGCCTGTCTTGGGCTATTATATTGTTAAAGGTATGCATCTTTATCGGCCGGAGATCAAATATAGCCTGCCAGCTGGACTCTTTTACGTAGTGTGGGCAGTGTGCGGTGCTGCTATTTTCTGGGTTTTTCTTGGCGGCTTCAAATCTAAACGCGAAGTCATTGATTCATTTTCGGGGTCTATTTCTTCATATTTAATGATATCTTTTTTGCTTTTGGCGGCTATATCTATCATTAGAAATATTGAGAGCTTTCGGAAAGGAGCCGGCTTCTGGGAGTGGAAGGTGGGAATATCCTTTTTCGTCTTGCTGCTCGGTTATGGGGTTACGGGAGAGAGAGATTTTGTATTTCGCTATCTTTTTATGCTTGTGGTTGTTTTGTTTTTATACCGGTGGAAGTTCTCCGCGGTTTATCCGGCTTTAATTATTCTTGCAATGGCATTTTTGCTGCCCCTATCGCAGGCCTTAAAAGGTGTGGTCATCGTTGATCACGTGGATTTTTCTCTCGTTTCACAAAGAAGTATTTTTGAGAATGAATTCTCCTCTGCTGGGAGGAATCTTCAGTATGTTATTGATTCTAAGTTAACGCGCATGAACGGCCTTACTTATGTATGGGATTTTCGTCGGGCAATGCCTTTTGTCGAGGGTGGGCAAAGCGCAGGAAAGTGGTTTAATGAAGTATTGCGGATGCGTTACGGTGATGGCGGCACAAGTGGCTGGGGGTTTAGCCTTGTTGCTGAGGGTTATATGAATTTCGGGAAGATGGGCGTGGCGGTACAGTATTTTGTTTTAGGAGTTATTACGCTGGTTGTCTTTCTGCTGTCCCGCAGAGGGGGGCTATATCTGTTGTTTTACGTTTTCTACCTAGCGTCGTTTATCTACGTCCAAAGGGCGGATTTGGCGAATTACTTAGGGTTCTGTTTTAAGCTTAATCTTTTTATCGTTTTTTGTGTGTGGTTTGCTGTTAAAGGTCAAAAAGTTCTTCTCAGGAAAGGTGTCTAGATGACAGAGTTGACCGTTTCTCTCGAGCACAGATTTTATCGTTATGAGGAAAGAGTGTATACAAAGCTGGCTTTTTCTTATGTGTATTGGGAGCAGTATCTTTCTTATTTTGATCGAGTGAATGTGGTTGCGAGAGTTATGTCTGTTCCTGCTTTAGAAGAAGGCATGGTAGCTGCAGACGGCGAATCTGTTCGATTTTTAGATATGCCCTACTATGTCGGGCCTCGGGAGTTTCTACTAAAGCTGCCTGCACTTTTTATTCGAGCTTACACTATTGTTAAAAGTAACAGCCATTTTTTGTTGAGAAGCGGAAATATTTCAAATTTGCTTTTTATATACATTATGCTTCTAAGATTGCCATATATCAGAGAGTTTCCTGGCGACATACGTAAGGGCGTCGCTGGTTATTCAGGGGGGACTTTTGTCGGAAGGGTTTTGGCTTCGGTGTTGGATCGCTTTGCGCGGTTTCAGGCGCGATATTCGAAGGCTAATAGTTTTGTTAGTGAATCGACGAGGATGCTTTATGAAAGTTCACGTCCATCATACGTATTTTCTAGTTTTGATTTGTCCGAGGTTTCGCAGGCTAAATGCTCGTATGGATTTAATGAAACGTTAAAGCTGGTGGCATTAGGGCGCTTAGAAAAGGAAAAAGGACATGCTGATTTGCTACGCGCAATTGGTGATTTGATTGATAAAGGGTTAGACGTTTCGTTGCTATTGATCGGTGATGGATCTGAGCGGATGGAGCTGGCTCGTTTAGCCGCCGCCAATAACATCGACTGCCAATTTGTCGGGGCGGTGACGGATCGTAAGAAGATGTATTCACTGCTAGTTCACTCAGACATATTCGTTTTGCCTTCTCACACGGAAGGGATGCCACGGGCATTGCTGGAAGCAATGGCGGTAGGGCTTCCGTGTATTGCAACAGCTGTTGGTGGTGTGCCTGAGGTTTTGCCCGCTGATTGCTTGGTGCCTCAGCAATCTTCTGAGGGGATTTCTAGTCTTGTTATGAAGCTTTCGAAAGACGAAAACCTGCGTGAAAACCTCGGTCGGCGTAATGTTGAGTTGGTTAGAGAGATGTTTGATCCTAGTATGTCTAGGGCGCGCCAGATTGAATTCTGGGGGAGGGTATGTGAGTAAGGTAGTTAAAGAGATTAAGTATCAAGTTAGATATGCTCTGCCGGTTTGGTTTTGCATGCTTGTTCTAGCATGGCTTCCTGATATTTCAATTTTCATTCGAGTAAGGGGCTTGTTTGTTTCGTGGTTTTTGGTCGGAAGACCTAAGGGCTTGACGTTAGGTAGAGATGTTACTCTTCTATCATTAGACCGGCTGCGTATAGGTTCTAACGTCTATTTGGCAAAGGGGGTTTGGATTAACGCGATCGGCGGTGTGTCTATAGAGGATGAAGTGGTTCTCGCTCCATATGTCGTTATGTCGTCGACCAATCACGGGTTTAAGAATGGCTCAGTGAAGCAGGGCGGCGCTCATCCCGCGCCCATATCCGTTGGAAAAGGGACGTGGTTGGCATCGCACGTGGTGGTGGCTGCTGGTGTTTCGGTCGCAACCGGCAACCTTGTAGCGGCTAATTCGGTTGTTACAAGAGACACAGAGATAAATGGCGTATACGCAGGCGTCCCTGCGGTACGAGTTAAAGATAGAATAGATAATCCCTCTGCAATTCAGTCTAAGCACGATATTAGATAGTATGACTAAGCGTGTTTGCATGGTGATAACAGATGCAATATCTTTCAACGTCTTGTGTCGTGGCCAGCTTGAGTTTTTGTGCTCTAATTACGACGTTGAGCTGACTCTAGTTGCGGGAGGCTCTGAGTCCCAGCATGCGGCCTTGGTTGGGCGTAACTTAGGACGGGTGGTGAGAGTTCCTTTTCGTCGTAAGCCTTCTTTGTTATGGGACCTAACATGCCTTATTCGCTTGATTCTTTTTTTCTTTTTCAATCGTTTTGATGTCGTGATCTACTCGACTCCGAAGGCGATGTTGTTAGGTTCTATCGCATCATTCATATGCGGCCAGAAAAGACGTCATTCCATAATTCGCGGGCGAGCCTATGAAGGCTACTCAGGGTTCAAGAGAAAGCTTTTTTTGTTCTTTGATTTGATCGTTTTCCGCTTATCTCATTCCAATGTGGCAATTTCGAGATCTTTAAAGCAGTCCTATATTGATGATGGTTTCGAGCCAGAGGATATGGTGGTCCTAGGGGAGGGGTCTTCTAACGGCGTTGACTTATCTCGGTTCTCCTCGGAGCTTCGAGAAAAGCAGAGCTCTTCCGTTTTTCGTGTAGGTGTTATAGGCCGTATTTGTAAAGACAAAGGAGTTGAAGAGGTTTCAAAGGTCGTGAGGTCTGTTAAGGCAGAGGATCCTGACGTTGAATTTTTAATTGTTGGTCAGGTTGAAGATGACGTCGGACAGCAAGAATTGTCAGGCTTGCTTGCAGATGGTCTGGTCGAATACGTTCCTCATGTCGATGATATACATAAAGTATTCATGAAGTTAGATGTCCATTTATTCCTAACTCACCGTGAAGGCTTTGGTAACGTGGCGCTCGAGGCGGCGGCTTGTTCTGTGCCAACCTTTGCGTTTGATGTGGTGGGTGTTAAAGACAGTGTTAATGCAGGCGTTACGGGCGAGATTTTTCAATTTGGAGATTCCTCTGGCGTTGCAAATGAAATTTTAAGAGCTTCGGAAGAAAAGGCGTCCTTTCGCCAGAGATATAAAGGCGCTAGGCAATGGGCCGTATCTAATTTCGACCAAAGTTCAGTTTGGCGAAGATACTTTGATTTTTTTTTAGACTAGTCGTGGCTGGACGTAGATTGTGAAACGATTTTTTGATGTCGCAGCGGTTTTGACTGCCTCTATAATTCTTGTTCCTATTTGTGTGATTGTTGGTATATGTGTCCGCATTATTCACGGTTCGCCTTTACTGTTCCGGCAAACGCGACCGGGAAAGGATGGAGTCTCATTCGAAATGCTAAAGTTTCGCACGATGACAGATAAAAGAGACGGCGACGGTAAATTACTTCCAGATACTCAAAGATTGACATCTTTTGGTCGATTTCTTCGCTCCACAAGTCTGGATGAACTGCCAGGCCTTTGGAACGTTCTTAAGGGTGATATGAGTCTTGTTGGTCCTCGTCCGTTACTAATGGAATATCTTCCGCTTTATTCTCCGGAGCAAGCTCGTCGTCATGATGTTCGCCCAGGTATTACAGGTTGGGCTCAAGTGAATGGACGTAATGCGTTAAGCTGGGATGAAAAATTCCGCTTAGACGTTTGGTATGTTGATAATCAATCGTTTTGGCTTGATATAAAGATCTTGTTTTTGACAGTAAAAAAAGTCTTAGTTCGGGATGGGATTTCGGCGAACGGAGAGGCGACGATGTCTAAGTTCACAGGCCCGCGTTCATGAGCACCCTTGCGATACTGGGTGCTAGTGGGCACGGTAAAGTTGTTGCAGATTGCGCTATTGAATGCGGATGGCACTCAATAGCATTTTTCGATGATAGGTGGCCTGAAACTCTTACGAATGGGTGTTGGCCCGTAAAGGGAAATGCGCAATCGTTACTAGACTCTTTGTCAGATTACGATGGGGTGGTTGTTGCGATTGGGCGAAGCGAAGTTCGTTATGAGAAGCTCGCAATGCTTCGCAAGGTTAATGCGCCCCTAGTAAGTTTGATTCATCCGCGTGCTGCGGTTAGCCGCTATGTGTCTATCGGTGTTGGGTCAGTTATTTTCGCCGGTGCAGTGGTTAACGTTGATGTCCGTGTTGGTGACGGCGTCATTGTGAATACTTCGGCGTCAGTAGACCATGACTGTGTTTTGGGTGACTGCGTGCATATTAGCCCCGGTGCCAATCTCGCGGGTGCAGTGACTGTTGGTGATCGCACTTGGGTTGGAATCGGCGCGTCTGTGCGCCAAGGAACTTCGATTGGCGCAAATGTAATAGTCGGAGCTGGCGCTGCTGTGGTGAGTGATATCAAGGCAGGCTTTACGGTCGTGGGCGTCCCGGCTCGCCCTTTAATAGGTTAAAGTACCGGTGTTTTTGGGAGCCGTTTGATTTCGCCTGCAGGAGCATAATGTTGATTCCCCCATTTTCCTCATGGCCCTCGTTCACCTCTGAAGAAGCAGAAGCGGTTTCACGCGTTTTGCTATCCAATAAAGTTAACTATTGGACGGGTGAAGAGTGTCGTCAGTTTGAGCGCGAGTTTGCGCAATTTGCCGATGCTGAATATGCGGTGGCGTTAGCGAATGGCACCTTAGCCTTAGATGTGGCCTTGAAGGCCCTTGGTGTTGGATCCAGCGCCGATATTCGTGACGAAGTCATCGTTACCGCTCGCACCTTTCTAGCGTCTGCTTCCAGCATTGTGAATGCTGGTGCTGCGCCGGTGTTTGCAGATGTTGATCGTGATACTCAAAACATTACTGCCGAGACTATTCGTCAGGTACTCACTCCACATACACGCGCGATAATCTGCGTTCATCTTGCAGGCATGCCCTGTGATATGGACCCTATTATGGCGTTGGCTGCCGAGCATAATCTGTTTGTTATTGAAGACTGCGCTCAGGCCCATGGTGCGCGCTACAAAGGTCGCTCCGTTGGCAGCATTGGGCATATTGGCGCATGGTCTTTTTGCCAAGACAAGATCATGTCCACTGGTGGAGAGGGGGGCATGGTCACAACCAATAGCCGTGAACTTTGGTCAAAAATGTGGAGTTATAAAGATCACGGTAAAAGTTGGGAGGCGGTGTACGAGCGTGAGCACGCCCCCGGTTTTCGCTGGTTGCATGAGAGCTTTGGCACGAATTGGCGTATGACGGAGATTCAGGGCGTCATTGGACGTATTCAACTTACTCGAATGGAAGAATGGAATAGATCTCGCCTCAGTAACGCGATGAAGATATTTGAAACAGCGAGCGCTTTTCCCGCATTGCGAGTTCCGCCTGTGCCTGAGTCGATTCATCATGGCGCATACAAGTGCTACGTTTTTGTCGAGTCCGAGAAACTAGCCAGTGGCTGGAGTCGGGATCGAATCATGGCGGATATTCAGCAGCGTGGCGTGCCGTGTTTTTCTGGTAGCTGCTCTGAGGTTTACCTAGAAAAAGCGTTCGATGATACAGCCTTTAGGCCGGCGGAGAGATTACCGGTGGCGAAAGAGTTGGGAGAAACAAGTCTAATGTTTTTGGTGCATCCGACTCTCACGTCAGAGGAAATTAGTAGAACATGCATGGCGTTAACTGAGGTTATGACAATTGCCTCTGAGAACCCCGTTGCTTAAATAGTGGCTGCTGAACGGTAGGCAGTGTTGAAGGTTTAGAATTTGGTTTTGATCGGTTGAATCGATCAGGGCTTTATAAAGGGAGTAAAAGTCGTGTCGGAGCAATACGAAAAAATTAAAAGCGAGTTACAGGCTAAGCCACGGAAATGGTTAGTCACTGGTGCCGCCGGATTTATCGGTTCGAACTTGGTCGAAACGCTGCTTCGCTTGAATCAAAACGTTGTAGGGCTGGATAACTTCGCGACGGGGCATCAGCATAACCTTGATCAAGTGGAGCAGTTGGTTGGCGCTGAATCGTGGCAGCGTTTTCATTTTATCGAAGGTGATATCCGCAATCTAGAGGATTGCCGAAGCGCGGTTGATGGTGTGGACTACGTTTTGCATCAGGCAGCGCTGGGTTCTGTGCCTCGCTCGATCAATGATCCAATCACGACGAATCAGGCCAACATCGACGGTTTCTTGAATATGTTGGTGGCTGCGCGAGACGCAGAGGTAAAAAGCTTCACCTACGCTGCATCAAGCTCCACCTATGGCGACCATCCGGCGTTGCCGAAAGTTGAAGAAAATATCGGCTCTCCGTTGTCTCCTTATGCTGTGACCAAATATGTAAACGAGCTCTATGCTGGTGTGTTCGCTCGTACCTATGGATTCAAAACGATTGGCCTGCGTTATTTTAATATTTTCGGTCGTCGTCAAGATCCAGAGGGCGCTTATGCTGCGGTGATTCCGAAGTGGGCCGCGTCGATGATTAACGGTGATGATGTTTTCATTAATGGCGATGGCGAAACAAGCCGAGATTTTTGTTATATCGAAAATGCTGTGCAAGCGAATATCTTGGCTGCTACGGCCACGGATGATGCCGCGCGGGATCAGGTGTATAACGTTGCGGTGAGCGGCCGTACCACCTTGAATCAGCTGTTCAGCTTCCTCAAAGAGGCGCTTGCTACCAGTGGAGCGGTGTATACGAAAGATCCTGTATATCGGGATTTTCGCGCGGGTGATGTGCGCCATTCTCAGGCGGATATTAGCAAGGCTTCATCCTTGTTGGGGTATCAGCCGGCCTACAATATTAGCCAGGGCATTGATGAAGCCATGCCGTGGTATGTCGAATCCTTGAAATAGTCACTTTGCTGTGGCCGGCCAAGCCGGCCACAGCGCCCCTTTCCATCTCTGCGTGCCTGATATTCCCTCCTGATAAAGTCACATCTTCCTCGTAGAGTGATAGAATCCCTCCGGTCATTTTATTTAGCCAGTCTGGACGTGTCAGGCCATGTGCGCCTGTATTCCTAGATACCAGCTGTGCTGTTCGGGAGCATGTATGAAGATATCGATTTTTGGCACCGGTTATGTTGGATTGGTCGCGGGCGCATGCCTTGCGGATGTGGGCCATGATGTAATTTGTGTCGATGTTGATCCTAAGCGCGTAGACAACCTTAAAGCAGGCATCATCCCTATCTATGAGCCTGGCCTTGAAGCGTTGGTAAAAAATAATGCTGGGTTAGGGCGTTTAAATTTTTCCCTTGATGCAGAACACGCGGTTCAACATGCGCAGGTCATATTTATCGCCGTGGGTACGCCGCCTGATGAAGATGGCTCAGCGGATCTAAAATATGTACTAAAGGTTGCCGAAACCATCGGCCAGTACATGAACGACTACAAAGTGGTGATCAACAAGTCGACCGTGCCAGTGGGTACTGCCGATAAAGTGAAAGCGCGCGTCGCGTCAGTGTTAGCGGATCGTGCCGAGAAGATAGAGTTTGATGTGTGCTCCAATCCGGAATTCTTGAAGGAGGGCGCGGCAATTGAAGACTTTACTCGCGGCGCACGAATTGTTGTGGGCACTGATTCAGAGCGCGTGCAGTCGCTGATGCGCGAATGTTATGCGCCTTACAACCGCAATCACGACAAGATGATTTTCATGGATGTGCGTTCGGCTGAGCTGACGAAATACGCAGCAAACGCCATGCTCGCAACAAAAATTAGTTTTATGAATGAAATTTCCAATTTGGCGGAGAAGCTTGGTGCGGATGTTGAACATGTCCGTATCGGAATTGGCTCCGACCCGCGCATTGGTTACGACTTTATTTATGCTGGCGCGGGCTACGGAGGCTCGTGTTTTCCAAAGGACGTTCAGGCGCTTGCGCGTACGGCGGAGCAAGTCGGCTACACGCCGCAGCTACTCCATGCCGTAGAGGGTGTTAACGCCTTTCAAAAAGAAAGTCTATTTACCAAGTTGGTGTCCGCGCTAGGTAGTGTAAGCGGCAAAACCATCGCCGTATGGGGTTTGGCGTTTAAGCCGGAAACGGATGATATGCGTGAAGCGCCATCGCGGGTGTTGATTGATGCGGTGTTAGCGGCAGGCGGAAAAGTGGCGGCGTACGATCCTAAAGCGATGGAAGAGGCACAGCGTATTTACGCTGGTAGCGAAGGAATCACCTTTGTTGAAAGCCGTAACGCAGCAGTAGATGGTGCAGACGCTTTGGTGATCTGTACCGAGTGGAAAGAATTTAGAACGGTCGATTTCGAATGGTTGGCGACGCAGCTGAAGTCTCCTGTCGTTGTGGATGGTCGTAACTTATTTAATCCCGAATATTTGAAACGCGTTGGGCTGGAATATTGGGCATATGGGCGCGGCAACAGTGTAAATAGCGTTAGCTAGAATAGCGTCACGCATTGTTGATGTAAGTATTAAAGGAATTAGGAAAGGCGTTTGATCATGGATAAGATTCTCGTCACTGGTGGCGCAGGTTATATCGGTACTCATATGGTGCTGGTGTTGTTAGAAGCGGGTTACGACGTTGTGGTGCTCGATAACCTTTCTAACAGCAAACTAGATGGCCTGCAGCGCGTTGAAAAAATCACAGGTAAGACGGCGCAGTTTGTCCGTGGTGATATTCGTGATGAAGGGTTATTAGCCTCGTTATTTTCGTCGAATTTATTTTCAGCGGTGATGCACTTTGCCGGTTTAAAGGCGGTAGGCGAGTCGGTCGCTAATCCAATGGAATATTACGACTGCAATGTCGTTGGTTCCTTGCGATTGTTTCAGGCTATGGTCAACGCGGATGTTCGCTCACTGGTTTTCAGTTCGTCTGCGACGGTATACGGCGATCCAGCATCAGTTCCTATTACTGAAGACTTTCCGCTTTCCTCGACCAATCCTTACGGCGCAACCAAGCTGCATATCGAAGAAATGCTGCGCGATATCTACCGCGCCGATACGAGTTGGAATATAGCGCTACTGCGGTACTTTAACCCTGCAGGCGCCCATGAAAGCGGACTTATTGGTGAGGATCCCAACGGAGTACCGAATAATTTAATGCCGTACATTGCGCAAGTCGCAGTGGGCAAACGCGAGGCGCTGAGCGTGTTTGGCGACGATTACGATACGCCAGATGGCACAGGTGTGCGTGACTACATTCATGTTATGGATTTAGTGGAGGGGCACCTCGCAGCCTTGAAAGCGTTACAAACCCGTGGCGGCTTGATTACCACGAATCTTGGCACGGGCAGCGGTTACAGTGTGTTAGATATGGTGGCCGCGTTTGCCAAGGCGAGCGAACGGACGGTGAATTATTGCATAGCGCCAAGGCGGGCTGGGGACGTGGCGCAATGCTACGCTGACCCGAGTACTGCAAAGAGCCTGCTTGGTTGGTCTGCTCAACGTGACCTAGAGGCCATGTGCAGAGACCATTGGCGCTGGCAGCATCAGAACCCAGATGGTTATAGCGACTAAACTAGCCCGTCTAATGGGCGTTTTAGGCCTAGTTCAAGGCTTAGGCGCCCTGCGCAATAATACTTCAACCTGATATAGTGCTATCTGACGACGCTGTATCCATTCTGAACGGGCTGCCTTGCAGCCATTTCCGTATTGATAGTCATGCCTGCGTGCATTAACAGCGCTCGAAGAATGAAAGGGTTGTCCCCTAGGTCGGGGCAATCGACGCGAACAACATCAGTGAGCAAGTATCCAATGCAAGTTAAAAAAGCGGTATTACCTGTTGCCGGGTTAGGCACGCGTTTTTTGCCAGCCACTAAGTCCATTGCAAAAGAAATGATCACGGTGGTGGATAAGCCGGTGATTCAATATGTGGTGGAAGAGGCGGTGGCTGCCGGTGTGCGCGAAATAGTGTTAGTAACGCATTCTGCGAAGCGCTCCATCGAAGATCATTTCGATGTGAATTATGAATTAGAAGCTGAGCTTGAGCGACGCGGTAAGGTCAAGTTGTTGGAAACGTTAAAGTCGATAATTCCGGCTGACGTTTGCGTTGTTGCAGTGAGGCAAGGCAAAGCACTTGGGTTAGGTCATGCCGTGTTGTGTGCGCGGGATGTCATTGGTGATGAACCGTTTGCTGTGCTACTGCCAGACGTACTGATCGATAACGAAGAGCAAAAAAATAATGACTTGGCCAACATGATTCAGCGCTACGAAGAAAATAATCACGCGCAAATCATGGTAGCGCCAGTGCCGAACGAATTAGTCAATCAATATGGCGTGGTCGCGTTAAAAGCTGAAGCGCCAAAAGCTGGTGAAAGCAAGGCGATGACTGCTGTTGTTGAAAAGCCACCCGTAGAGAAAGCGCCATCTAATCTCGCCATCGTTGGGCGTTATATATTACCGCCAGAAATATTTTCCATGCTGGCAGAAACCAAACCAGGCGCCGGTGACGAAATTCAATTAACCGATGCCATCGCAACGTTGATCGATCAGCAAGCCGTCGATGCATACAGCATGACCGGAAAGACCTATGACTGTGGTAGCAAGCTCGGCTATTTACAGGCGACGTTAGCCTATGCGCTACGCCACCCAGAAGTGGGAAGTGGCTTTGCGGATTTAATTAAACAGTATCAATAGGAATCCCCATGAAACTGGACGTTTATGGCGACACACTTTGTGCGTTAGTTTCTGCCGCAGCGTTAGCGTCTACGGGTAACGATGTGGTGCTGCATGTGCCAGATATGCCGCTGTTACAAGCGCTCTCTGCCGGAGAGTGTCCGTTTCGTGAACCCGATTTGCCCGAGCTTTTGTTGGAGCAGCAGCAAGAAGGTCGTTTGGTCTTTGTGTCAGTGGATCAGCCGCCTGCCGACGATGTGAGTGTTGTGTTTATCTCTCTCGCGCCTAGCGCGCTGCCGCTTGCTAACGATATTGTTCGTCGATTTGCTACCTTGCCTAGTAGGTCTTGGTTGTTAGTAAATCAGTCGACGTTTGCAGTGGGTACAACCGATTCATTTACGGCAGTGTTCCAACAATCTCTGCCAGAAAAATCCGATGCCCGCTTTGTATCTGTGAGCTTGCCAGATGTTTTGCAAGAAGGTGCGGCGTTGCAAAACTTTACCCGCCCCGCACATTTTGTGCTCGGTTGTAATAACGCCGCCGCCGAAAAGTTAGTGAAAGAAGTTTTACGTCCGTTTAATCGCCGTCGCGATGGAATTTTAACAATGCTGCCCTCAGAGGCAGAGTTTACCAAGCTCGCCATCAACGGAATGTTGGCCACTCGATTGAGTTTTATGAATGAAATGGCCAATTTGGCCGATGTATTCGGCGTGGATATCGAGAAAGTGCGTCAAGGTTTGGGCGCCGACGGACGTATCGGAGATGCCTACTTGTACCCTGGTTGTGGCTTTGGCGGCTTGAGTTTTTCGCGCGACCTAATGAGCTTAGTGGATACGTTGGCGTCGAGCGGCGTGGCGTCTGGGTTATTGCATCAAGTGTTAGCGATCAATGAACACCAAAAAGAAGTGCTGTTTAGAAAATTATGGCAGCACTATGATCGTCGCCTAGAAAATAAAACGGTAACCATCTGGGGCGCGGCGTTTAAGCCAAATACCCACCGAATTGAAAATGCCCCAGCATTGCGATTGATAGACGCTTTGCTTGCGCAGGGCGCATCCTTGAGGATTCATGATCCACAGGCGATGCCTACTTTAGCGCATCGATATATGGGGCATCCTAACATCGAATATTTTAATGACGAATATGATGCCGCGAAGGGTGCTGATGCATTAATGCTGGTAACCGAATGGAAATGTTATTGGCAGCCCGATTTCATCAAACTGAAGTCCATAATGAAAACTCCGCTACTATTAGACGGACGAAACATCTACGGTCCTGAGTACGTGCGGGAGCATGGATTTGAGTACTACGGCGTTGGCCGAGGCTGAGAAACAGCACAAGTGGGAAGCTATGAGCGCAACTGATAACACGCTAAAACTGACCGAGCATGCAAACAAGCTGCTGACCGTGCATCTCAGTGAGTTGTTTGAAAAAGATGCGGCGCGTTTTGAAAAATTTAGTCGCCGCGTTGGACCGCTGCTAATAGATTTTAGTAAGCAGCGCGTTGATGAAACCGCATTGCAGTTACTTTCTGATGCCGCCGATGCGGCTGATTTAGGTGGTTGGATTAAGCAGCTTTTTGCAGGGGATAAAATTAATAGCACGGAAGGGCGCGCGGCTATGCATTGGTTGCTGCGTAGCCCGTCTACAGAGGATGCAAAAAGCGTAGAGCTAAAGGGCGTGCATCAGCAATTACAAAAAATGGAAACGCTGGTCGCAAAAATTCATGCGGGCCAGTGGCGAGGGTTTGCGGGAGATACCATCACTGACATCGTTAATATTGGTGTTGGCGGGTCGGACCTTGGGCCTTTGATGTGTTGTCGTGCGCTGGAAGATACAGCGCCTGAATCTGCCAAGGGTTTAAATATTCATTATGTTTCGACGATGGATGGCAGTCAGGTTTCCCATTTGCTTCGTCAGCTTGCTCCGCAAACAACGCTATTTATTATTTCATCCAAGTCATTTTCTACGGTGGATACTTTATATAACGCCAATACAGCACGCGCTTGGCTTGAAAGAGCTTTTGGCGATGATCCGGCGTTGATTCGGTGTCACTTCTTGGGTGTGTCGTCGAAAGCGGATGCCATGCTTGAGTGGGGCATCCCCGAGGAAAATCAGCTGGCATTGTGGGACTGGGTCGGCGGACGCTTTTCAGTGTGGTCAGCCATTGGTTTGCCCGTGGCCTTAAAGATCGGCATGGATAATTTTCGCCAAATGCTGGAAGGAGCGCACCGACTCGATCAACACTTCGAGTCGGCGCCGTGGACGGAAAATATCCCTGTCCTGATGGCGTTGATTGGCGTCTGGAACACGAACTACCTGCATATCGGTGCGCAGGCGATCTTGCCGTATGATGGACGTTTGAAGTATCTGCCGTCGTATCTGTCTCAGTTGGAGATGGAATCTAACGGCAAGTCTGTGCGCCGCGACGGGGAACCCGTTGAAGGGCAAACTTGTCCAGTAGTATGGGGCGACGTTGGCCCGAACGCACAACATGCGTTCTATCAGCTGCTGCATCAAGGTACGCAAGCAGTAACCTGTGACTTTATTGCGCCGGCTAGCCGGTACCAAGAGGCGGTGCACGGTGAGGCGGCCGTTGAACTGGTGTATCAGCATGAGCTGGCGTTAGCGAATTGTTTAGCCCAATCGCGACTGTTGGCCCTGGGTGAGGCGGCCCTGCCGGCCGGCGAGCAGTTGCCTGGCTACAAGCGCTACCGCGGAAACCAACCTAGTTCGACGTTGTTGCTCGATACACTGACGCCATTTTCGCTAGGTATGTTGATGGCGGCATATGAGCACAAGGTTTTCACGCAGGCTGTGATTTGGGGAATTAATCCTTTCGATCAGTGGGGCGTGGAAATGGGCAAAAAAATTGCTACCGAAACGTTGGCGCATATTCGGGGCGAAGCGACGGGATCGGTGTCGGATAGCTCTACAAACGGCTTGGTTGCGTTGATTCGTAGCGGGCTGAATGAACAGCAATAGATCGATCGTTTTAATGCAGTGGTTTAAACAGGATGTTCTAAACGACAAAGAGATGCGCGCTACATACTTTTTTGTTGCGTAGCGCTTGAGATATGACAGGGAAAAGTTATCACAGGACAAATATGAATATTTTTCTTCGTTACCAATCTAAATTACTGTCTTTGCCGCGCGCGGCGAAGCAATCCTTGATGATCGGCATCGATCTGCTCGCCTTCCCGTGTGCGATCATTCTGGCCTTTGCTATTCGCTTGGACACGGGATTAACACTGCCGCTTGATAGTTGGCTTATCTTTGCTGCACCGATTATTACCGTGGCGGTATTGTACTTCAGCAACTTTTATCAAATGGTCGTGCGCTACCTCGGTAGCGAGACGGTTTGGTCTATCGTCCTCGGCATGACCGTTGCGACTGCGGTGCTAGCGGCTCTCGCATATATGTGGCCAGCAAAATTCGTTCCGCGTTCGGTATTTATTATTTACTGGTTGCTCGGTGTTCTCTACCTCGGTGGAAGTAGATTCCTGATGCGGCGCTATCTATATTGGGTGGTAGGTTCGTTTGGCTCGCGTATTGCTGTGGCTATTTACGGCGCCGGCGCAGCAGGTGCACAAGCCGCATCGGCGTTGCAAAATGATGGCGATTTTTGGCCTGCGGTATTTGTTGACGATGATAAACGTCTGCACGGCACGACCATTCAGGGTATCAAAGTGTTGGGGCGCGACGGCTTATGCAAAGCGGTCGAAGAGGGAACGATTGATACCGTTCTGCTTTCGATGCCATCAATTTCTCGTAGAACTCGTTTGGATATTGTGCATTTTTTGGAAACGCTTCATGTCACCGTTAAATCGATTCCTGCCTTGCCTGATATTATTAATGGTAGAGCTTATATCGAAGATGTACGCGATGTTGCCATTGAAGACTTGCTAGGCCGAGACTCTGTGCCGCCGAATGAGAAGCTATTGCATGCTTCGGTAAAAGGTAAAAATGTTCTTGTAACCGGCGCTGGCGGCTCTATAGGCAGTGAGCTTTGCCGTCAGTTAGTGTTGTTAAAACCCGAGCGTTTGATACTCCTTGAACTCAGTGAATATGCCTTGTACGCGCTAGAGCGCGAATTATCGCCGTTGTGTGAAGAACATGGTGTTGAATTAGATGCAGCGCTAGGTTCGGTGTTAAATAGAAAGCTCATTGTGTCGACGTTACGCAAGTATCAAGTGCAAACCGTTTATCATGCTGCGGCGTATAAGCATGTCCCCATTGTTGAACATAATATTCAATCCGGCGTGGACAATAATGTGTCCGGCACCTTGGTGATGGCGGAAGAGGCCGAGCGGGCGGGTGTAGAACGCTTTATTCTAATTTCGACTGATAAAGCCGTGCGACCAACTAATGTGATGGGCGCGAGCAAGCGCATGGCCGAGCTAGTGTTGCAGAGCTTTGCCGATCGAGGCAGCAACACCATATTTTCAATGGTGCGCTTTGGAAACGTACTCGGCTCATCAGGTTCTGTTGTGCCCCTGTTTCGGCAACAAATTCGCGCGGGTGGGCCGGTGACCGTTACTCATCCAGAGGTAACGCGCTACTTTATGACAATCCCTGAAGCAGCGCAGTTAGTCATTCAAGCGGGCAGTATGGCCAACGGAGGAGAGGTATTTGTTCTCGATATGGGCGAGCCTGTTCGTATCTTTGATCTGGCGGTCACGATGATTCACCTGATGGGGTTAACGGTTCGTGATTGCGACAATCTTGATGGGGATATTGAAGTTCAGTTCTCGGGATTGCGCGCGGGCGAAAAGCTGTACGAAGAGCTGTTAATCGGTGAGCAGAGCGTTGGCACTGATCATCCTGCGATCATGCGTGCGCACGAAGAGCTCATTCCATGGGGCGAATTATCGAACATTATTGGCTCGATGAGAGAGCTGCTGCATGAAGGAGATGATCTAGGTGTTCGGCGTTTATTAAGTCAATGTGTTGCGGGTTATATCGTCTCCGAGGCAGCAAACGCTTCACTTGATGAGCAGAGGTCACAGCTTCAATCAAAGACGCAGCGTCCAGAGAAATCTTCGCACCTTCACTGACACATGTCGCATTCCGCAGCGCTAACAGTATTTGTATGTGCTGCTGCGGGAATTAGATCAAGTGGAGTGACTCTTTTGGAGTCACTCCGAAAACAACGGGCGCTTAATACTGTTTTCTCGGAAAAGCGTTGATACGCGCAGGACGATATCGCTTTGGAACGCTTTTTCGTAATGCACATCTAGCACGTATGCTTTTGCTCGCAGTCTTATGCCAATGCGATTCGCAACGGCCACTTCCTCAATCGCAAAATCCACAGGCTTTTTCAAGTACGCATAGCGGCTGGTTACGATGACCTCGCGAATAATGCTCTGCGCTTTTTCGATGTCAGCGTCTAGTGCGATATGGAAATCTGTCACTACCATCATGTCCAATGCGCCAGCATTGCCTGACGCAACCACGTCAGTAATAAAGCGCGAGTTGGGAATGGTGACCAGGTTGTCGTCGAGTGTTTGCAAGCGAACCGCACGCAAACCGATAGACACTATCTCCCCATAAACTTTATCAAATGACACTCGGTCGCCCACTCTGAAAGGTCGGTCGAACAACAGCAGCAATCCTGCAACCAGCGACGCTGCAATATCTTTCAGTGCAAAGCCGAGTGCGACGGCGATGGAGCCGCCTGCGGCAAGCATAAATTCTTTGGGAGGTTGAAGTACCCCGACAATCAATGAGATTGTGCCAGCAATATACAAGGTGAAGCTTATCAGTGTGGAAATTTGCAGAACTAAGAAGCGACGTGACGGTAAACGCTCCATTAGATTTTGGCTAAGACGACGTATGCTCCAGTTGATGGCCCAAATAAGGCTGCCACCCAAAACTAAAAGTAGCATTGCATAGACATTGAACATGTCTGCGACGACCGCAAGATCGCTGACGATATCGTTGTTATTC
Organism: Alcanivoracaceae bacterium; assembly: GCA_029213045.1. GTDB lineage: Bacteria > Pseudomonadota > Gammaproteobacteria > Pseudomonadales > Alcanivoracaceae > JARGPN01. Next base: position 19,875 of record JARGPN010000015.1, on the reverse strand, counting down.
ATGTAACAGATTCTTCCGCGCTAGCAAGTTAGTGATTGTGTGATACCAAAGAGGCACAAGGCGATAGCGGCCGTCGTTACTTCGTTGCAAAAAGCCTGCGTCAAATGCAGTTTTCAGTGCATAGCGCACCACACTGTCGGGTAACGACGTGGCGGCGACGATTTCATCGCTGCTCAGGTTTTCGTGCATGACCACCGCGGCATAGACAAATAATAAATTGCCACCGACTTTTTCAATGGCGGCGGAGGAGGGCTCTTCAGGTAATCCGACTACAACCTCTTTGCCATCGGTGTGAACCGACGTCATCCAAAGTCGCAGTGCCAACATGGGATTTCCTCTGCACGCGTCCCACAGCAAACTAAAGTATCGTTGCTCTGCATTGCGTATGTTGCCTGCTTCTGGCCCGCGGTTTGCTAACAAAATTTCATCATATTTAATTTTGTAGCCGCTCAAATGATTGCGAGAAAGAATTAATGAGCGAATGTCGTTTTGCGACCAGCGTTTGGCACGCAGTACATTGCGGAATTGATAATCTCGGCCAAATACATTGCTCATGTACGCCCAGCTTTGATTGTTGATCACGATAAGCCAAAAGATATTATTCAATCTCGCGTTGGTGAGGCTAAGCAGCGTTTGCCATCCTTCCATACCGCCCACGTTGCTGAGAAAGAAATTCTGCGCGTTATCCAAAATGACGAGTGTTGGATCGCGTGCAGTATCACTGTGAACAAGTGCGCCAGGGCCATCTGAGAGGTCCGTTCCCAGCGCGTCGCCGATAAGCTTCTTAACGTCCGCAGGTGTTTTTGTTTTTGCCGGGACGTGCACGAGTTCAACTTTGAGCTCAGGGTGATCTTCAGCGAGTGATGCGGTCAACTTTGATAATGCGCTGGTCTTTCCAATGCCGCGCTCGCCAGTTAGAAGTAGGGAGTTTTCTTCAGTGTTTTCGTCAAGCCAGCGGTTAAGCTGTTTGCGCGTGGCGGCAAGTAGCCCTGAGTTGATGTAAGGCAAATCTTTATCATCGCTTTCATCTACAAACCAGCAACCGTAGTCTTGGGCGATTTTTGAGTCGTCTGCTTCGCTCTCGTCGTCGCCTCCTTCGGACGCCTGCGCTCTAATTTTAAACCAGCGCGCCGATAACTTTCGGTACCAATCGAAATCGATCAGTAATTTATGAATAAAGGAGGTAATGAACGACAGCAGAAGTATGGGAAGTGTTAGCGGTGCGAATAAAAATACCCAGCGCTCATTAAGTAGCTTTTCCGCCACAGGGTCCAGCTTGGGGGGAAGTAAGGATTGCACTGCAACTAATAAATCACTGCGCCGTTTATTAAGTAGCAACGCGATGGCGATGAAGAGCGTGAAGAGGCTCAATAATACGCACAGGCGTAAAATTAGCGACGGCCCGATTCCCGTCGCCACTAAATCCATAACCAGCCAAGGCAATACAATGATTGCGGCAGTGCGACGAGCGGACGGGCGAATGAGGCTGGCTTGCTCGCTACTGAGGTATACGCTTGCTTGCTGTGCAATGCGCAATATCATCCACTCACTAACGAGCGATACCACGCCGTACAGGATATATATTCGCGCAAAGGGGATCAGCGCCACCAAAAAAGGCAGTTCGTAGTGAGAGTATGCAGAGGAAAGAAGGCGGATGCCGTACCAGCCTGCAATCCACGGTGCGAGGGGGGCGATGCCGCCCAGAACGCGGGATAAATTGCTTAACCATCGCCGGCTTTTGACAGACCGGGATATGTGCTCATTAAACACTATGACGAGAAGTGCAATGCGCTTGGCGATATAGCCCAGCAATACCATGGCGGCTAGGCCAACAAGGTAGCTCAGCGCAAGAGATGATAGTGCGATTGCCGGACGTTCACTGCCTGTACGGGTGGCGATCTCTAGGGAGATGTTGTTGCGCAATTCTCTGAGTCTAAATTTAATTGCGTGTAGCTCGTAAACGAGCAAGTTGGTGATGCCGCCATTTTTCGATACGCCGTCGATAAATGTTTCGTGTGCGTTTTGCCATAACCAGCCACGAATATGATTAATGAGATAGCGCATTTGCAGCGCGTCAAGACGCGCCATGTCGATATATTCTCGCCCAGCTTTCTGCACTTTTTCGGGTAGCGCGTTCACCTCGTTTGGATCGAAAAAGCCGATCACCATCTTGGTGTCGATGGCGTATTGCCAAAGACTTAAAAATTCATTGATTTCAGAAGGGCTAATATCTTCTCGAATGCTTGGCAGCAAACGCAGAATTTTAAGGCGTAGAATTTGCTGCTGCGCATGAATAGCGCCTACAGGTGATTCATTTAAATCTATATCGAGCTTTGCTTCTGCTAGGGCCTCTGAAAGTTTCCCATACTGAATTTCCAGCTTCTGACGTGATACCCAAAGTGTGCGCAGCATCTTACGCAATTCAGTGGGTATCGATAACCAAATCTGTCGGCGCTTACGAATGTCTTCGCGCAGCCAAGTGAGGTCATTTAGCGATTCTTGGTATTCGGCTTGTAGGGATTTACAGGTGAGTGACTCGGGCCAATCCTGCGTTGCGTTGCTTTCATTTTTTGTGGACGCAAACGCGACCGCAACCGATCTATCGTTGTTTAAGCGTGCCCCTAACAACTCTTCAATATTGACGTCGGCAGGGAGCGTGCCAGCAGAAAGCTGCTCAATACGCTGTTGCTGTAGCCCTAATGCGGTGACTTCTTTTTGTATGGCTTTTACGGTGATGGCTTCTTCGCGACAAACAGTGCGTTCACCTGCGGCTGAGACCAGTGAAGAGGCCAGTAATGCAGTGATAAAGCTACCAATTCTTATTATGTCTCTGACCGAGCGTTGTTGGATCGAACCGTTGGCGTTGCTGCCCATAAAACCGCTTCCTGTGAGTCTTGTTAGCATTGTAGGCGGAGATACGGTACTTGTGCACCTAAGTGCCAAATATTGATTCAGTCTGCGCAGTGAGAAAGGACGAGCTCGGTAGGACAAGGGCCAGCCATCACGCACGGAGACCATGATGGCTGGGATACCTGCAGGTGAGAGGTGTTAGTAACGTGAAGAGCTACGCGGGGCATTATTGTCTTTCGGCGCGGCCAGCATGCCGTCCCTTTGCAGGCGTTCTACCACGATACTGCTGAAACCCTTAACACTGGTATTGAGGTCTGTTGGATCAATGGTTTTGGATTGCGCTCGCCATACTGGAGTGCCTGTGCTCGCGTCGAATAACGACGCTTGGACGAACACTTGTCGCTGTTTGTCGAAGTAGCCGGGCGTCACAACCGTCTCATGCTGATAGCCCACGTAAGAACCAAACCCCATGTATACGGGAGTGGTAGGGACGGGCATTTCCTGTATGCGTGGAGAGACGTACTGTTCACGTACTTCGTCTTTCAACAGCACGGCAACGAATGCGGAGTCGGCGCCTGCTTTTTTGACTGCGGCTTCGGCCTTCGCTCGTAGGTCTTCCTTTTTCATGGAGGCGAGAGCGCCAGGCATGACAGTGGATGACACGATGGCTTGTGCGCCGCCGCTGGTGATTTCTGTTGCGATGCTTTGCTCTACCATTGTCCGCACGGCGTCGTCGTCGCTTATTGCAATAACAAACACTTTCTTAAAGCTGCCTTTCGATGCTTTATCCATTGAAACGGACATAAGCTCCGTATTGGTGGCACAGCCTGCCAGTAAGAGCACCATCAGTGCGAACAGGATTTGCTTGCGCTTCATCTTATTCTCCTTGCATGAATACGATTATTTGCCGCGTCAAAAGTGTTGTCCAATTCCAGTATGGCGTCCAGGGCGTGCGAGGCAAAGTAAAGGTTTAGCTGGTTTCACGAAACAGTTCACGGCCAATTAACATGCGGCGAATTTCGCTGGTGCCCGCGCCGATTTCATAGAGTTTAGCGTCGCGCCATAGGCGACCTGTGGCGTTTTCGTTGATGTAGCCATTGCCGCCAAGAATTTGAATGGCTTCGCTGGCCGCCCAGGTGGCACGTTCAGAGCAGAACATCAGTGCGCCTGCAGCGTCTTTGCGTGCGGCCTCGCCACGATCAAGGGCGCGTGCCACGGTGTAGACATAGGCGCGGCTCGCATTAATCCCCGCATACATATCGGCGAGTTTGCCTTGGATAAATTGGAACTCGCCAATACTTTGCTCGAACTGTTTGCGCTCGTGTACATACGGCAACACGATGTCTAAGCAGGCCGCCATCACACCGATAGGACCGCCGCACAACACTGTGCGCTCAAAGTCCAAGCCAGACATAAGGACACGCACGCCTTGACCTTCGCCGCCGAGGATATTCGCTTCTGGGACTTCACAATCAACAAACACTAACTCGCCGGTGTTTGAGCCGCGCATGCCGAGTTTGTCTAGCTTTTGTGCGGTGCTAAAGCCCTTCATGCCTTTTTCGATAATAAACGCCGTGATGCCTCGTGGCCCCGCGTTGATATCCGTTTTCGCGTAAACCACTAACGTGTCGGCATCAGGTCCGTTGGTGATCCACATTTTGTTGCCGTTCAGAATATAGTGATCGCCTTTTTTGTCCGCGCGCAATTTCATGGAGACAACGTCTGAACCCGCATTCGGTTCAGACATCGCTAATGCCCCAACGTGCTCGCCACTGATCAATTTCGGTAAATATTTCCGCTTCTGCTCGTCGTTACCATTTTTGCGGATTTGGTTTACGCATAAATTCGAATGCGCGCCGTAGGACAACCCCACCGACGCGGATGCCCGCGATATTTCTTCAATGGCAACAGTGTGTGCCAAATAACTCATTCCTGCGCCGCCATACTCTTCTTCGACGGTAATGCCGAGCAATCCCATGTCGCCTAACTTACGCCACAAATCCATCGGGAATTCATTGCTGCTATCGATCTCGGCGGCACGTGGCGCAATTTCTGCGCGTGCAAATTGCGCTACGGCGTCACGCAGCATGTCTATGCTTTCACCTAGGTCGAAATTGAGTGATGGAAAATTCATTGCGTTGGAATCCTCTATTGGAGAGACGGCCCTAGCCGAATACGTGTAAGCGTTAGGGCCACTAATGTAGCAGAGCATAAGGCGAGCTGCATGACCGAATACGCTTCTTAAAAAGCGGGTTTGGTCATGCGGTTGAGGAACGACGGGCCTTCTGGCGAGGAATATTATAGCTGTCGCTGGCGCTTGTGGAATGCGTCGTGCAGGCGTTGGTATAAATCGCCAGGGCAATGCTTTAGCGGGCGTCCGTCAATGCAGCGAACGGGTAGTAGGCCTGCACCTGTGCCGGTTAAAAAACATTCGTCGGCGGTGTACGCATCATAGGGTGTCAGGTGTTGTTCACGTATTGGGATATTCAGCTCCGCAGCGCACTGCAATACGGTGTCACGAGTGATGCCCGCGAGTGCACCATCGGTATCGCACGGCGTTAATAGCATGCCGTCGCGAACTAGAAAAATATTCTCGGCAGAGCCTTCCGCGATAAAGCCTTGTTGATTCAACATCAGCGCTTCGTCTGCGCCGGCAACGTTAGCCTGAAGTCGGGCGAGGATCGAGTTAAGGTAATTTAGACTCTTGATACGTGGGTCTAAGCCGTCGCCGTTGCCTCGGCGCACGGAGGCCGTGATCACGGACAGTCCTGCTTCAATTCGTTCAATGGGCATCAGTTGTAGGGCATCGGCGATGATAAACATGTCCGGTGTTTTGCATCGCGATGGGTCTAGTCCCAGCGATCCAACGCCACGGGTAATAACGAGTCTTAAATAGCCATCGTTGAGCGGTGTTGAGGCCAACAGTGCGGCCAATGCGTTGTAAATATCTGAGATTGGCATCGGTAAGTCGAGCGTCAATGCTGCGGCACTACGTTGTAGTCGCTGTAAATGATCATCGAGCCGAAAGATTTTTTTGTTAAAAAAGCGCATGCCTTCAAAGCAGCCGTCGCCATAGAGCAATCCGTGATCGAACACTGAAATGGTGGCTTGCTCGGGTAACAATATGGCGTTGTCTTTCCAAACTCTGGCGTCGGTTGAGTACATATCGTTCTCGCGGGGTTTAGTGTTGTATGCGTTTAAGTATTCGACGAAGTTTTTTTAGCGCCGAAAGGGCTAGGGTAAATTCCACCACCAGCTTTGTTGGCCGCAGTGCGGCTTATTCGCCATGGCGCTGGTACAGGCCGTATCGATCGATGTCGCGGCGTCACCTTTTAAGGTGTCCGGTTGGGCGCAACTAACGGTCGCCAGTGCCAGCAGGAGTGCGCCGATACGTGTTCCTATTTTCACAGTTTGATTCCATTTCCAGTTTTCGGTGGGTGGCTCTTTCGAGATCCGCCTTGTGCATTGACAGGTTCGATGAAGAGAGCCAACCTGTACAGATTCACAATACTAATTTTAAACCGATACAGATTGCTTCATGTTGTATCTGTGCTGGTTTCTATCGCTGCAACTGTACTGGTGACCTAAATGGGGCTGCTTTACAACGAACTCGCTCAGCAACTTTTGCTCAATATGGAGCAAGGCATATGGCACCCAGGCGAGCGCTTGCCGGGAGTCCGCGCACTCAGTCAGCAGCGTAAGGTCAGCGTGGCGACAGTGCTCAGTGCTTACCGCCAACTTGAATCCCTCGGGCATATCGAAGCGCGGGATCGATCGGGGTTTTATATGCGCCGTAAGCCGGCGTCGGTGTCGGCTCCCCATATTTCGTCGCCCAGTGCTCGGCCTACGCCAGTGACAGGGCACGACATGATGTTGGAAATGGTAAGAACTTCTGCCGATCCGCATGTTGCGCAGTTGGGCGCGGCCGTTCCGGACATCAGTTATATGCCGAGCGCGGCGATTGAAAAGGCGATTACTGCGTCAGCGCGACAAGAGCGCGCGTTAAGTAATTCCTATGTGGCGCCGCCGGGGTACGCACCGTTGCGCCGTCAAATTGCGCGGCATATGGCGAGCTTCGGATGCTCAGTGGCTCCCGAAGAAATTGTCATTACTAACGGCTGCCAAGAAGCCCTGACGTTGGCGTTGCGCGTACTGACTAAACCCGGTGATACGGTTGCGGTGGAGTCGCCCGCTTACTACGGATTACTAAGAATTATCGACTTGCTTGGCTTAAAGGCATTAGAAATTCCGACAGACCCAGAACAAGGCATGTCAGTGCAGGCGTTGCAGCTAGCGCTTGAAAACTGGGATGTGAAAGCGTGCGTCGTGATTCCGAACTACAACAACCCGTTAGGGTTTTGTATGCCGCAGTCGCGGCGTCTTGAATTACTTAACTTGCTGCATAAGCGAAATATTCCACTGGTCGAAGACGACATTTATGGGGACTTAAGTCATAGCCAAGATCGTCCGGGCGCGTTAAAAAACTTCGATAAACGCGGCGAGGTTATTTACTGCTCCTCGTTTTCGAAAAGTTTATCGCCGGGTTTGCGTTTAGGCTGGATTGTACCGGGGAAGTATCAGGCTCAGGTTGAGTATGCGAAGTACGTGAATAACGTTTCGACATCTGCCTTGCCGCAACTCGCGGTGACACGCTTGATGGAAGGCGGTCAGTACGAGCGGCACCTGCGCGACGTGCGTCCGCGCCTTGCGCTGTCGGTTGAGAGAATGTTGGACGCCTGTGTGCGTCACTTCCCCGAAGGAACGAGAATCACGCGGCCATCGGGAGGCTTTTTACTCTGGGCGGAATTGCCAGAAGATATCGATACCTTTGCGCTTGCGCAGAAGGCGTTAAAAGAAAAAATCAGCATTGCGCCCGGCGCATTGTTTTCCGCACGCGGTAAGTATCAAAACTTTATGCGGCTTTCATGTGCCTTGCGAGAAAACTTTCCGCTTGAGGGAGCGGTGGCAACATTAGGTCGGTTAATGAGCGGTTAGCTCGGTGCGTATGAGTTATCAATGCAGAGAAGTGATAGTGCGGATTCCTTGTGTAAGAAAATAATGGTGTAAGAAAATAACGGTGCAAGAAATAAAGGTCGAGAAAAATAACCAAGGAAGAGAAAAATGGTGCCGTTAAGAGGAGTCGAACCTCCGACCTGCTGATTACGAATCAGCTGCTCTACCAACTGAGCTACAACGGCACGGGCTTGCGGGAGCTAGTTTAGCAATGCGCTACTGCCGAGCAAGTATTTTGTGAACCTTTCACGGCTATGTTTTATCTGTTTCTTCAAAGTCTAAGGACGCCGAATTGAGGCAATAGCGTTGGCCTGTTGGCGCTGGGCCGTCAGGGAAGACATGTCCCAGATGACCGTCGCAACGGGCGCAACGAATTTCGACACGCACCATACCGTGGCTGGCGTCGTGAATTTCTCGAATATGCGCGGGATCAAAGGGGCTGTGAAAGCTCGGCCAGCCGGTGCCGGAATCGAATTTACTGTTGGCGTTAAATAGCGGAAGGGCGCAGAGCTTGCACAGGTAAATGCCATCCTTTTTGTTATCCAGTAGACCCCCGCAAAAAGGTGGTTCCGTGCCTTGGTTTAGGAGTACGCGCTTTTCTTCAGGGTTAAGCTTTTCTGCAAGCGTATGCTTTTGCTCATCGGTTAATGGCGTAAGGTCATGGCCGCTGGCTGATGTGGTAGCGTTCATAGTGTCCTCTTTTCCATGGCGCGCTGGCGTTGCGCGATGCATTGGCGTACGTATTTCTATTTGGGGTCTTTCAATAGTGCCGCGAAATTAGACTTCAGTTTTTCAACTTTCGGCATGGCCGCGAACTGAATATATGGCTGCCCTGGGTTTCGCTGTGCGTAGTTTTGATGGTATTGCTCTGCGGTGAAAAACTCTGTTAACGGTTCTAGCGTTGTGACGATTGGTGCCGTGAAAACGCTGGCCTGATCGAGTTGTGAGATATAACGTTCGGCAGCATCTTTTTGTGCACTTGTTTCATAGAAAATGGCAGATCGATACTGAGTGCCTCGATCGTTGCCTTGACGATTAAGTTGCGTTGGGTCATGTGCTACAGCAAAGAACAGGCGCAATAAATCAGAATAGCGAATGACGTTCGGTTGGTAGCGAATTTCGATAACTTCTGCGTGACCACTCACGCCGGTACAGACGCTATCGTAATTGGCTTGCGATGGATGTCCGCCGGCGTAGCCGGATATGACGCTGTCGACGCCTTCGAGTTGCAAAAAAACTGCTTCGGTACACCAGAAACATCCGCCGCCAAGGATCAATCGCCCTGTGTCGTTTTGCGCGGACAAGGGCTGCTCGGCCACGGGGAACGTGGCAAGAGAATGCGACGGAATTGTGCAGCTGGTCATGGTGTCTCCAAGTGTACGAGTCTAGCAGTTCGATGCATTGACGCCTGGTTTGTTACACCTTTCACATCAAGGTAGTAGCCTTAGCCCATCCAAATTTCTTTTTAATGCTTTGCACTGGCTTGTGGTAATGGCCTCAAGTTCATTTGCTTCGTGGGTGGAGGCGACGCCATTCCATAACGTAACTTCTTCAGAGGTGATCAATTGAAATTCGACTTCGTGAATTTCTGAGGGGATCGCCGCGTCTTTCTCTTTGCGGCCGATAAAAAAGCTCCAAGTTGCGTCACCGATAGTATCTTCTCCCATGCCGCGTTCGCTTTGCATGAAATTCTGCGGCGGAATTTGTGGCGGCGCTAAAAGTAATCCGGTGAGTTCTGCGATTAAAATTGCATCGACGTCATGGGCTTTTGCCCATGCCAAAATGTGTTCGTTGCCGGCTTCATACCAAAGGGGCAGGGCAGTATGGCTCGGTATTAATTCGAGCTTGCTGCTATCAATAATCGGGCTGCAGGTTTGTTCCCAGCGTTCGCGCACTTCTGTCTCAGGTGTACGGGCCACTAACAGCACTCGTTTCGCTGGCTCCACGGGGGTGTCGATCAGATATCGCGTAGTCAGCTCCGTCGTTGAAGCGCAGCCGAGTAGTGCAGCCGGTAGCAAGCTGATGAGCAAGCCTTTGTAACCATTACGCATAGAATCTCTCCGTCCCTAGCTAATCACCATTCTAGCCTGAAAGTGATGACGTTGTATGGCAACACTCATTGGCTTTTTGCGTATAGCGGCAATGTGCGCAGCTCTTTGGTGAGGACTTAAAACGCGCTTGAGTGTAACGCCTGTTCTTCTCCTCGTGCGGCGATGCGAAAGCTGAAACTGCCGGCTGTGTCGGTGATGATTGGGTTGTACCAGCGCACTTCGTATGTGGCCGAAGTGTTGCCTTGTTCTACGAGTAAAATCTGCAAGTCCGTTTGCTCATCGTCCAGCAACGTCGTGGGCGTGGCGCCGCGTAAATCCTGTATCGATATTAGCGGCTGATGCAGCGCTAACGCACTGGGTAACACATCGGTATAGCGCATCCGCCAAAACGCAGCTTCAGTGCTATGTGCGGGAAAAAACTCAGGTGCCAGAATTTGCTTTCGTTGGGCCTGCGCCTCGGTGACATCGGCCGGCCAATAGCTGTGGGTGACGAGTTTAAAGTCCGACTTGGGCGGGATCTCGTTGATGTCCCCTAGGAATGACGATTGTTCGACGAGGCGCTCTGATAGGCTCGCCGATACACCGGCTAAGAACTCTACCGTGTGCGGTCCGTAAAGCGTGTGCCCGCCTTCGTAATATTGTCGTTGATACTCTTCTGGTGTAACGGCATAACCAAAGTAACCGTTGGCTAGGCTGGAAATTTCAACAGTCCATTTTTTATCGGTGGGCAGCGTTTGTATCACCGCATCGCGAATTCGATTGCCGGATTCAAGGGTGACTTCCCACGGCAGTGGCACGATGACCAACTCATTAATGCGCACAACTTGAATGAGCGCTTGATGCGGAAATCGCTCTGCAGGTAACAGCAATTGGAGTTTTGAAATCATCCATTGCTTTACGCCTTGGCAACTATCTGTGAAGACGCTGCGTGGCCAGTTTTCCGAGAAGTAGGGTAAATAAGAGAGCGGAAATACTTCATCGCCGTTTGCCGCGCCAATGAGCGACGCGCCCACCACTGCGCGTTCGCACAAACTAAATGCGTTCGTGTTCACCGTGTCGAGCAGGTCAATTTGTTTGCTCGCAACTGCCGTAGAGAGCGTGTCGTTGAGTGACGGGGCTAATTGATCGAATAACTTTTTCGCGTTGCCGGCGAGCGCCGTACCCACACGGGCAGCTTCTCGGTTTCCCCTTTCGCTGTTGATGATGTTAGGCGAGTTGTCTGCATGGGTGGCTTGGGCGGCACCATGAATAAACGGTTGAGCGCGCTGACAATCAGCGGAGTTACTCACCTCTGCGTTGATGCTGTTTTCCATTTCGCGACTTAGCCAGCTCCAAACGTCACCGTGCTGCGGTGAGGTAAATGCGGGTATAGCGGTGCCGTGAATGGAAAATAAACTGAGTGCGGCGGCAGGGTAGAAGCATTCGTTAAGATTTTTATCGTGGCTTTGTAAATCAATGCGCAGCATGGATAAGCGCGGATTCACAGCGCGTAGCGCGAGCGCATCGGTTTGTGCGCTTTCAGGAATAGAAAAGTTTTCCGCCCAAGCGGCGAGCGAACGATTGCGAGTGTAACCCCATATTTCCCGTTGGCCGGTGGCAAATTTTGCTGGTCTTCGTTGTTGGTATGCGGCGATCACTGCATCCGCAATTTGCTGACTGAGAAATTCAAACAGTGCTGGGTCGAAGCCGGCGCGATTTGAACCAAAGACGTTATAAAAATCGCTGCCTAAATAATTGCCGGGGCCAGAGTGTGTATGGGTGACCAATAAACTCAATGCGTGAGCAGGAACGTCAGTGTGAGTCGCAATCAATTCGGCGACTCGATGATGCAGCGGCAAGGAACCGGTACCTAAGTCGAGCTGGACAATGGCCATCGGTGTACTGCCCGGTGCGTGCAGGTAAAATGCGCGGGCTTTCAAGCGGGTGCGAAAGCCATCAGCGTCTTTAGCAAAGGCGGAATAACCGAATTTCGGAATGCCTATTGGTGCGGTGATGTCTCGGACTGCAATACCGGCTTCGGCATGCGTGATCTCTGACGCCGCCATAGGGCTTGGCAGGGTTATCTCGAGTTTGGTGGTTGGATAGGTAAGAAAAGGCCATCCATAAACGAGTAAGCCTGCGCTGCTACCGAGTAACACTAGAGCGACGAGTAGCCGCCAACGTCGTATCAGGTTTGTCAAAATTGGTACTCCCGTGCAATTTCGTACAAAGAGTCGCAGTCTAGCGACCAAAGGCCGCTAGATAAAAGGATTTCCTCCTAGTTGTCTTGTAATAACTGGCTTGGCGTCGCCTGTTGGCGATGCAGGGTAAAAAGCCCTATGGCGGCTACAACTACGCCAAGGCAGGGAGGCAACAGCAGCCAGCGTAACCCCGGCACCTGACCATCGAAGAGCAGGGCCGCTAATGGCATCAACGCCATCAGTACCATCAGCACCGCGACACCGGCTGCGCATAATCCGAGCGCTAAAAACTCTAACCGATTAATGCTACGTAGCAGTGATTTCTGTGCGCCGAACACTCGTAATAGTGCTTGGTCTGCTTGACGTTGACGCGCTGTTGAAAGCAGTGCGGCGCTGAGCACTAATAGGCTTGCTAGAATAAGCAGGCCAGCAAGAACGGCTGTTGCTTGGCTGGCTTGCTTCACGATTTGTTGTGCTTGATCGAGAATGGCGTTGACGTCAAACAGGGTGATGTGTGGCAGTGCCTGCATTAATTGTGCGAGCCGCTGGCCGTCGCCTTCGGGCAGCCAGAAACTGGTGAGCCAGGTGACGTCTTCGTTGGCCAAATCGCCGGGGCTAAACATAAAATAGAAATTCGGCGCAAAGCTTTCCCAGTCAACGTCACGAATGCTGGTGACGTTTGTGTGCAGTTCGCCGCGACTGGTGACGAAGGTGAGTTTATCCCCAAGGTTTAACTGCAGGCCTTCTGCGAGCTCTTTTTCAACGGACACTTCGCCGGGGGTTGTGCCATGCCAAACGCCAGCGCTAAGTTGATTGCTTACCGGAATGGTTGCGCTTTCTGTTAGCGCGAGGTCGCGATTCAGTGCGCGGGCTGCTTGGTCATTTTCTTTGGTTACCGCCTCGCGTACTGGCTCGTCATTAATTTCAGTCAGCCGCCCACGCACAATGGGGTAGAGCGGTTCGGGTTTGGCATTATGTTGTGATTGCCATTCGGCGAGCACGTCACGGTCGGCATCGAATAAATTAATCACGAAATGATTTGGCGCATTGTCGGGGAGTTTTTGGCGCCAATCGGCCAGTAGTCCAGTGCCGGTTAATCCTGCCAACGTTAAAATAGTCATTGCCAGAGATAACGCTGCGAGTAACGGTAAGGTTGTCGCGGGGCGGCGACTAAGACGGCGAATGGCGAGGCGTCGGGAAACAGTCCACTTGCTGGCGGCTCGCTCTAGCAAACGCAGTGCTGGCCATAATAATAATGGCAACACGGCGCCCAATCCTCCGAGCAATAACAGCAGCGTCAATAATTCAAACGCCGAACCCATTAGCAGTGCCGCCAACAGTACTGGGCCGACTAATGCGGCGGCGAGTTCTAATCCGTTGCGCCGTAAAGTGCCTTCTGCTGTGCGGTTGAGTACTCGAATCGCCGGGATTTGTACCAGCGAGCTTAAGCGCGGTAAAGCAAACGCCGAGAAAAGCGCAAACGGTGCAATACACACTGCCATCCACTGCGATACGCCCGCGGCTAAGGGTTCACTCCAGCCGAGTACTTCTCGGGTAAACAATAGCAGTAAAATCCCGAGCACTACGCCACTGACAACGGCGGGTAAAATAGCGATCAGTTCTTCGCCGAGTAGCCGCCTTAGAATTTTTGCCCGCGGAGCACCGAATGTTCTGAGCAATGCGGCGAGGCGTGCTTTACGCGCGACACGTAGCGATGTTGTTAAATAAATGGCGGCACCGCATAGCAACGCAATCAGTAAAACGCCCAAACTAATCCACAGCGTCATTTGCCGCATGGGGCCCAAGCTGCGGCTTTGGCGCTCGCCGACCGTATCGATTTCTTGGTCCGGTCGTAGCGTTTCCTCTAACGCGTTTTTCAGTCCGTCGATATTGTCTGTGCGTACAGACACTTCAAAATTTGCGCGCGAGCCTTGAGCAAGAATGCCGGTGCTAGGTAAATCTGCGTGATGCATTAATACGCGGGGCGTCATGCTATAAAAGCCCGCGCCTTGATCGGGCTCTTGTCGAATAACGGCGCTGATGGGTAAAGCCAGTGAGCCAATGGTGATGCTGTCTCCGACCTTTACTTGTAAGCGATCGAGCACTTGTTCTGCGACCCATACTTCGCCTTGTTGAGGGCCATGCTCAATGAGGGTGGTGTCTGCGAAGCGTGATGCAGCGATGTGCGCGCTGCCATAAAGCGGCCATTGATCGTCCACGGCTTTGATGCCGACCAATAAAATTTCATCGCCTTCAACGAGCACGCTGCGAAACCGCACATTACGGCTGGTGTCGTACTGCTTGAGAAGTTCAGCTTGCGCTGGGTCTTCGGGGCGAGCGCTATCGAGTTCGATATCGCCGCCGAGCATTTCAGCTGTGCGTTGCTCAAACCGAGATTCTAGTTCTGCGCGCAATAATAAAATGGCAGTGAGCGACACCGACGCAACAAAAAGGCTCAGTGCTAACACGCGAAAGGCGCTATCCCGCCACGGGCGAAATAGTAAACGTGAAAACTCACTCATGCAGACGACCTGCATCGAGTTGGCATTGGCGGTGGCAGCGCTCAGCAAGTGATAGGTCGTGTGTGACGAGTACCAGCGCCGTGCCTTGTTCGCGATTTAACTCAAACAGTAAGTCGCTAATGTGTTGGCCATTGGCATGGTCAAGGCTGCCGGTAGGTTCATCCGCGAATAATAATTGCGGCTTTAGCGCGAATGCGCGGGCGAGTGCCACACGCTGCTGTTCACCACCGGAAAGCTGGCCAGGGAAATGGTGTGTGCGTTTGCTCAAGCCGACACGCTCTAACCATTGCTCTGCTTCCGCTTGCGGGTTTTTAATGCCGCGTAATTCCAGCGGGAGCATGACGTTTTCGACGGCGGTTAGGTCGCCCACTAAGTGAAAGGCTTGAAATACAAATGCGCATATATCGCCTCTGCGGGCGGCGCGAGCGTCTTCATCAAGCGTACTGAAGGCGCTTCCAGCAAGAAGAATTTCGCCTTCTGTGGGGGTGTCGAGCCCAGCAAGTAAGCCGAGCAGGGTAGACTTGCCACTGCCGGACGGGCCGGTAATTGCGACGCTTTCACCCGTTGCTACGTTGAATTGGATAGAATCAAGCAGTTGAAGGTCACCATCGGGCCCCGGCGCCGTTTTACAAAGCGCACGGGCTTCGAGTAACGGTGTATCGGAAGGCTTGTTAGTGTGTTGTTGAGGAGAGTTTTGCATGCGTATTTTTCTAGCCATTGGTTTGCTGCTGAGCAGCATATTAGTGAGCGCGCCCCTACAGGCTAACACCATCCTGATTTTAGGTGACAGTATTAGTGCCGCCTTTGGTATAGACAAGGCACAGGGCTGGGTTAGTTTGCTCGACAAAAAACTGTCACACCAGTGTGAGGCGATAACTGTGAAAAACGCGTCAGTAAGCGGGGAAACAACCGCAGGCGGATTGTCGCGCTTGCCCTCGTTGTTGCGGGAAACGAAACCGTCATTAGTCGTCGTTGAGCTGGGCGGTAACGATGGGTTACGTGGTTTATCTCCGAAAGTGATGCAGCAAAATTTGCAGCGGATGATCCAGTTGAGCAAAGAGGCGGGTGCCCGAGTTGTGGTGCTGGGTATTCATATACCGTCAAATTTTGGTGCGGCGTATAGAACACTATTTGACCAAGCGTATGTAAACGCCACACAGGCTGAGGATGTGCCGTTGTTGCCATTTTTACTGTCTGATGTTTATGAGAAGCCCGATATGATGCAAGAAGACGGAATTCATCCGACGGCTAGTGCGCAACCAATATTGCTCACGAATGCGTGGCAAGTGATGGGTGTGGAAGTCAAAAAAATCTGCCCAACATTGGCGCTAGCACCATGATTGAATTTGAAACGCCAAAGCTATGGCAACCCATCCTGGATTTTTGGTTTGAAGATGGCCTGGAGAAAGGTTGGCCGAGTCATAACATGGGTCAGATATGGTTTGGCGGTAGTCGGGGTTTGGATGAAACCATTCGCGAAAGATTTGATGTGTTGGTGGAAGCGGCGTTGTGGAATGAGTTAGTCGATTGGGAGGCAAAACCGTTATCCCGTTTAGCGTTGATTATTTTGTTGGACCAATTTACTCGGAATATTTATCGCGGCGAAGCGCAGGCATTTTCTGGTGATCACAGAGCACGCACCTTGGTCATGGAAGGTGTCGCGCGCGGTATGGATGGAAAGCTGCCGTGGGTGGGCCGCGTGTTTTTTTATATGCCGTTAATGCATGCCGAAGATATGACGTTGCAGAATGAATGTGTCAGTTGTTTTGAAAAATTGGTAGCGCAGGCGCCAGACGATATTGCCGAAAAAATAAAAGGAAACCTGCAGTTTGCGATAGAGCACCGAGAAGTTATACAGCGGTTTGGCCGCTTTCCTTATCGCAATAAGGCACTAGGCCGAGAAAGCACAAAAGAAGAAAAAGAATACCTAGAAAACGCCAAACGCTACGGCCAATAAAGTCTTCAACGGCTAAGTTGTATTGTCCTATTTGGGAGCTTGCCTGCAAGCGATAGTGCCGTAGATATTTCTTCTGCCTTGCAAACATTGCACTCGGCTGGCTCAAACCAAACTCGTAATCCTGTGTGCTTTGCTAGGCAGCATCGCTTGCAGACAAGCTCCCACAGGGGTTGTGCGTATTTGGTTGTTGGTGTTTTTGCTTGGGGCGGGAGCGACGAAAGAGCTCGGAATGATGCGCTCCCTCAAAAAATCTATTGTCTTATGTGGGAGCTTGCCTGCAAGCGATAGTGCCTTAGATATTTTTCCTGCCTTGCAAACATTGCACTTGGCTCACTCAAACCAAACTCGCTAACCCTGTGTGTTTTGCTAGGCAGCATCGCTGGCGGGCAAGCTCCCACAGGTGCTTGGTGCTGAGTGGTCGTTACCTCAGCACGAGGTGCGGGACGGTGGCGCCACGTAATAGCGAGTTTGTGGTGCTGCCGACGAAAAACTCTCTAATCCGCGAGTGGCCATAGGCGCCCATCACCACGAGATCAATACCGTTACGGTTTTGATAAGTATGTAGGGCTTGTTCCACTTCGCCTTCAACGGCAGCAACCACGACATTAAGGCCCGACTCGCGAAGACGTTTAGCAGCGTTTTGCAATGCTTCGTTTTCTTCGCCAACTTTTACCAAGTGGCAGGGCAGACCGCGAAATAAAGGGCTTTGCGCAATCATGTCGACGGCTTTGTCCATGGTGGGGCTACCGTCAAACGCCAGCATAATGGTGCGCGGAGGTGTGTACTCGCCGGTGGTAATTAATACGGGACGATGCACTGAACGCACGACGCGTTCGACGTTGTCGCCGACAAGCGCTTCGTTGTCCGAGTGCGCTTCGCCCTGTTTGCCGATCACGAGCAAGCGCGTGTCGTCTTCGATATCTGTTAACGTCGAGACCAACGCGCCATGGCGTTGGCGTAATGTCGGTTGCGCTATGCCGTCGGCGTTTGCGCGCGCCTTGGCGGCGTCGAGCATTTCGCGACCTTGTTCTAAGGCGAGATGATTTCGTTGTTCATCGAGTGCGGACAATTCTTTTTGCAAATTAGTAATCGCGCCCAGACCGATGTTGCCGCTCAAATTCGCGGGGCTAGGAAAACGCGCTTCGTCTAGCACGTGCAGCAGAGTGAGCGGTGCGCCTAAACGCTTTGCCGCCCAGGCGGCGTAATCACAAACGGTCATGGCTGCGGCCGAGCCGTCAATACAGGCAACTACTTGTGTCATGTGCTTCCCCCGCTAGGTGCGAATGCCAACCTTAAGCCTACGTTGAGGCGTTAGTGGCCACCCATTAATTTTTCAATTGCTTCCGGTTTGTTGTGGACGGCGAACTTATCTACCAATGTTGTGCTCGCTTCGTTCAAACCGATGACGTCAACTTCTGTGCCTTCACGTCTAAACTTAATGATGACTTTATCGAGGGCTTCAATGGCTGTGAGATCCCAGAAGTGTGCCCGATGTACATCGATAGTGACCTTTTTTACCGCATCCTTAAAGTCAAAGGATTGGATGAATTGCGGTGCGGAGGTGTAGAACACTTCGCCTACAACTTGATAGGTGCGGTGCTCGACATCGCCGTCGTCGCTGGAGATATAGAACACTCGGCCAACCTTGTTGGCGTAGAACAGCGCACTTAATACCACGCCCACTCCGACACCCAAGGCAAGATTGTGGGTGAATACGGTTACTAAAACGGTGCAGACCATCACAATGCTGCTGCTTGCTGGGTGCTTGCGCAGGTTGGCAAATGACTCCCAGCTGAAGGTGCCGATTGACACCATAATCATCACTGCGACCAGCGCTGCCATGGGGATTTGCGATACCCAGCGATCGAGGAATACCACCAAGATCAGCAGCACGACGCCAGCAATTAAGGTGGATAGGCGAGTGCGTCCGCCGGATTTAATGTTGATGACGGACTGGCCTATCATTGCGCAGCCGGCCATGCCGCCGAGGAAGCCAGAGAAAATATTAGCGGTTCCCTGGCCTTTGCATTCGCGGTTTTTATCGCTGTCGGTGTCGGTGAGTTCGTCAACAATAGTGGCAGTCATCATCGATTCGAGCAGGCCTACCACCGCCATAGTGACGGAAATGGGGAAGATGATTTTCAGCGTGTCGAGGTTTAACGGGATGTCCGGCAGCAGGAAAATAGGCAGGCTGTCTGGTAGATCGCCCATGTCACCAACAGTGCGAATGTCGACGCCGAATGTCATTGCTACGGCGGTGAGCGCGACGATGCATATCAGCGGCGAGGGCACGGCGCGAGTAATAAGTGGGAATAGGTAAATGATGCCGAGACCTGCTGCGGTCATGGCATAAACATGCCATGTCACGCCAATCAATTCGGGTAATTGCGCGAGGAAAATCAGAATGGCCAGCGCATTCACGAACCCTGTCACCACTGACCGCGAAACGAATCGCATCAGCTCACCCAACCGTAAATAGCCGGCGATAATTTGCAGCACACCGGTGAGAACCGTTGCGGCAAGCAAATATTGCAGGCCGTGATCTTTCACCAAGGTCACCATTAGCAGCGACATTGCGCCGGTGGCCGCTGAGATCATACCCGGACGACCACCCACGAAGGCGCTGACCACGGCAATGCAAAATGAGGCGTACAGACCGACTTTCGGGTCTACACCAGCAATAATGGAGAAAGCGATGGCTTCAGGGATCAGCGCAAGCGCCACCACAAGCCCGGCAAGGATGTCGCCGCGAAGATTAGAAAACCAGTTGCGTTGGATAGATTCAAGCATAGGGAGCCGCTGAGGTATTGAGCATGGAACCAGGCTCTCCACCAGCGATAAGCCGGAGGAGGCGGGAAGGCGCGCATCCTAGCATGAAGGGCAATTTGGATACAGGTTGGGCCTAAGAGGCCGTGTTTTCTGTGCTAATCCTATGTGGGAGCTTGCCTGCAAGCGATAGTGCATTGGATATAACGCTCTGGCCCTTGCAAACATTACCCTTGACTAGGGCACACTCAATGATCCGCTCCTGAGCGTGCTTATTAGGCAGTTTCGCTTGCAGGCAAGCTCCCACCGGGGCTGTGCCGTTTTGGTTGTTGGGGTTTGAATTGGGGAGGATGAGGCGAATGCGTTCGGCGTTGTGTGCCCCTCGCAACCCTTGGTGTTCTATGTGGGAGCTTGCCCGCAAGCGATGGGGCTGTGGATATAACGCTCTGGCCCTTGCAAACATTATCCTTGGCTAGGGCACACTCAATGATCTGCTCCTGAGCGTGCTTATTAGGCAGATTCGCTTGCAGGCAAGC
>JARGPN010000010.1 GCA_029213045.1 Alcanivoracaceae bacterium | reverse complement strand
CACTATTGGACGAAAGTGGCTGTGTGATCAGCGGCGTGCCAGCGTTGTGCATGGTTAAATTCTACGTATGGTTTTATTCGGTATCACCGACTCTTGGGGCACCAACCTTTTCCAGTAAAGGCATTTCACTGCTTTAGCCCTGGTTTCTTTAGTATTTATCAAGAGATAATTTTACATGGCTATCGCTCAATCCATGAATGCAATGGGGTGTGCACTTGATGTTTTTGTTGGTAAGTTATGGGTGTCCTTATTTTCCTTTTCGTTTTGATATAAATAAGCCGCCAGTGCTGAGCGTTGGCGGCTTATTTATATCACAAAATAAAAAATATCATTCTGATATCAAGCTTTTTAATTGACATGACCATTATAATATCGATAGTAACAACGGGGACTTACTGGGGCTTTTTTAGTTTCAATCATCCGTTTCTAAATCGTCGCTAGGTCACGGCTTTGCGAGCAAGTGTTGCTTGCGAGAATTTTTATGACAGTAGCAAGGGATACCCAGAACTTAGCAATAATGAGAACCAGCAGGGTCTGGCCTTGCATTTAACATCAGACACAACATGGTAGGCGTTTGTGACCTGCAAGATTTATTTCGGCTTTCTTATGGGCGATTAAGGTCTCGCATACTTACTTGGCGGCCTTTTAAAAATTCTCTAACAGTATTGCAAGCGCCGCAAAGGTAAGTGCGTGGTGCTTATAGAAAGAAACATAATCTATGAAGAAGGATGGAATGCTATGAAAATTCGTTACTTGTTATGTTTGTTGGTATTTTTTTCCGCGTCATCTCATGCAGAGTGGGCGGCTACCGGCGTTTATGTAAAAAAGGTATATCAGTTTTACGAGAATTCAAACAGCATTACTCGAGTAATCTATGAATCAGCGCCGGGCTCAACGGTGCCCGATGGAGGTTTTTCCTGTGCACCCAATAGCCAGCCAATACCTGGATACACAAACCGGTATCAAGCTGCTTACTGGTCCAGTTCCACCTCCACGCTTAGTTCGATATTTGTAGGAGAGCTTCTGGCTGCTCAAGCGCAAGGGCTTCCCGTGGATATATTTTTTGAAGATTCCGGCTGTAATACGTACGCCGCCACATATGGCTATGGCGGATTAGGTAGACAGGTAAAGGGCGTAGCAGTAAGTTTAGATTAAATAAAAAAGGTATACCCCTATTATGAATAAGCTAAAAGGAATTAACGATGTTTACTAAATATTTTTCAGCCGCGCTTTTTCTGCTCATCTCTTTGGTAGGTCAGAATGCTTTTGCTCTGGATAATGTCTGGTTGTTTAAGGGGGTTTATATCGAAGAAGTCACTTTCTATGATGGTGGTTCAGACAATATTTTGCAGTTGCGATTGTCTGACGTCTCCCAGCCAACGGAGACTTTTACGTGCGGGCCTACGAGTCAGGCCGGAGTTGTAGGTCTCACCGCGGGCTCAGGTAATCAGGATAAAATACGTGCTAATTTATCTGCCGCGCTAGCGGCGCAGGCGCAGCATCTGCCCGTTGATGTTATTGTGAACAAGGCAGGGTGCGATACATCATCCAGAGACAACGATAACACCCTCACGTATCCAAATGCGTCTAGCCACAGTGGTATTGGTTTGGATCTTCGCGGCATAAGAGTGCGTTACGAGTAATTAAAACGACAAAGCATACTCGGCAGTCTGGCGGGGCTAACCTTACATTTAACATCATGAACTACCGAGCAGGTGTTTGTGACTTGTAAGACTTAGCCCCGTTTCCATTCGCGCTTATTAGTGCCGCATTAACTCCTTCCACGCTTGTTTGTAAGCGCCATATATCCTCTTCGTCCTAGCTAAGCGCACCGCCCAGTGAGAGCATGGGGTTGCTGCGCATCACACTCTGGCCGCACGGCTACCTCCACACGGCGCCTCAGCCGTACGCTATCCATAGGGATAAGCATTCATTTGTGAAGTCCATTTGGCAAAAGCTATCGCTGTGTTCGTTAGTCTCAACTGGAGCCTTATTTGTGTAGGCGTTACAACTGACGCAGGTAAGATTGGTACGTTCATAGGGAGAAAGCGCGATGAGTGAAGAAAAAAGTAAATGTCCGGTGGCACATGCGGCGGGTACAGGCACCAGCAATAAAGATTGGTGGCCGAATCAGTTACGGTTGGATTTGCTGAATCAGCATTCGTCGCGTTCGAATCCCATGGATGAGGATTTTGATTACGCTAAGGAATTTAACAGCTTAGATTTTGCTGAATTAAAAAAAGATTTACGTGCGGTGATGACGGACTCTAAGGATTGGTGGCCCGCTGACTTTGGTCATTACGGTGGTTTGTTTGTACGTATGGCGTGGCATAGCACGGGTACTTATCGCATAGACGATGGCCGTGGTGGCGGTGGTCGTGGGCAGCAGCGTTTTGCGCCGCTGAACAGTTGGCCAGACAACGGCAACCTTGATAAAGCGCGCCGCTTAATTTGGCCGGTGAAGCAAAAGTATGGCCGTAAAATTTCTTGGGCCGATTTAATTATTCTTACCGGTAACGTTGCGCTGGAGTCGATGGGATTTAAAACCTTCGGGTTTGCTGGCGGGCGTGAAGACGTGTGGGAGCCTGATCAAGATGTGTATTGGGGTAAAGAAACGACTTGGCTGAATGACGATAAGCGTTATTCGGGTAAGCGCGATTTAGACAATCCGTTGGCCGCTGTGCAAATGGGTTTGATCTATGTGAACCCAGAAGGCCCAGGTGGGAAACCTGACCCAGTGGCGGCAGCGCATGATACTCGTGAAACCTTTGCGCGCATGGCGATGGATGATGAAGAAACCGTGGCGCTTATTGCTGGCGGCCATACTTTCGGAAAAACCCACGGTGCCGGTGATGCCAATCTTGTCGGTACTGATCCGGAAGCGTCTGGACTAGCCGAACAAGGCTTCGGTTGGGCGAGCAAGCATGGAACTGGCAAAGCGGGCGACGCGATTACCAGCGGGTTAGAAGTAACGTGGACGCAAACGCCGGTGCGTTGGAGCAATTACTTTTTTGAAAATCTATTTGGCTTTGAATGGGAGCTAACAAAAAGCCCAGCAGGTGCGCATCAGTGGGTGGCGAAGAATGCGGATGAAGTTGTGCCTGATGCGCATGACGCATCTAAGAAGCAGCGACCGACGATGTTGACCACGGACTTGTCGCTACGTTTTGATCCGGCCTACGAGAAAATATCTCGCCGATTTATGGAAAACCCTGATCAGTTTGCCGATGCCTTCGCGCGTGCATGGTTCAAGTTAACGCACCGCGATATGGGGCCGCTGACGCGATATCTTGGCCCTGAGGTGCCGAAGGAAGAGCTGATTTGGCAGGACCCTATTCCAAAGGCTGAGCAGCCTATTATTGACGATAAAGATATTGCTTCACTCAAAGACAAAATACTGGCGTCAGGTTTATCGGTGTCAGAAATGGTATCGACCGCGTGGGCGTCGGCATCCACGTATCGCGGCGGTGATAAGCGTGGCGGTGCAAACGGTGCGCGTATTCGTTTGGCGCCGCAAAAAGATTGGGCGGTCAATGAACCTAAGCGGTTAGCGAAAGTGCTGAAGACGCTTGAAGGCATTCAGAACGACTTTAATAGCGGAAGCAAAAAGGTATCGTTAGCGGATCTTATTGTGCTTGCCGGTGGCGTTGGCATTGAGAAGGCGGCGAAGGATGCGGGCAAGTCGGTTGTTGTGCCGTTCTCACCCGGCCGTATGGACGCCTCGCAGGAGCAAACAGATGTGGCGTCGTTTGAGCCGATGGAGCCGAAAGCAGATGGCTTCCGTAATTATCAGAAAGCGAAGTTCCAGATAGGCGGTGAGCATTTGTTAGTGGATCGTGCTCAGCTATTGACGTTGACGGCACCGGAAATGACAGCGCTAGTAGGTGGTTTGCGAGTGTTAGGCGCAAACCATAGTGACAACAAACAAGGTGTGCTCACGGAGAAGCCAGAGACGTTGACCAACGACTTTTTTGTGAACTTGCTGGACATGAGCACCGAATGGAAAGCGACGTCTGCCGACGAAGAAGCATTCGAAGGCCGTGATCGCGCTTCCGGAAAGGTAACGTGGACGGCGTCGCGGGTTGATTTGGTGTTTGGCTCTAACTCGGTATTGCGCGCGTTAGCAGAAGTCTACGGCTGCGCAGATGGCGAGGAAAAATTCGTGAAAGACTTTGTCGCCGCGTGGACTAAGGTGATGAATCTTGATCGGTTTGATCTGAAGTAGCGCGTACCGAACGTAAAAAGGCACGCCATGATGGCGTGCCTTTTTTATGGAAAGCGTTTTCCGTATCGCAAGAATAGTTAGGGCTGTTTCGTGCGACGTATAGCGTGCATTGAAAGCCAAGCGATACCGCACAGCAGTAAACCCCCAATAACACCTAACACTAGCGCGTCATCAAGAATTAATTTCCATTGCAGCGCTCCATCCGTATTGAATTTGGCGACTTGCTTTTGCACAACATAGACAAAGCCAACCTGTTGCACGGCAACATATATCCACAGCGCCACAGAAGCGACTGTGATTTTCACCGCGTGGGCTTTGTCGCCGAGCAGTAAACCACCAGAGATCAAAAGCGCTAAGTACGCGGCACCTTCGATAAACATTTCTTGTTTGAATAAATACGTATCACTGGCAAATCACGCACCGGTGAGGTGAGCAACGAGAAATGTAAGGCTAGCAATAAATCCATAGGTGGTGATTGCCGCAGAGACGGCCTGTCGCACCATGGCTTCGCTGGCGCGCGGAGAAGGCGAGGTTGGATGTGGGGGCATGCGGGCATTCCGGTTTTTGTCGTTATATTAGGCGTATAACTTACCTGAGTGTGAGGTCAGCGTCATGTGACTCTCGTCAGAGAGTCTACAGTTGCCCCAGGCATTGCGTTCGTCTGAGGCACACCAAATTAGGACGCTACCAGTTTAGAAGCTGATTCCAGAAGCTTTTGTCGAGGTGGCTTGTGAGCACATCTTCTGCAGCAGGTTTTGAAAGTGTTGCTTTAAGAGAGTCGGCGAGTGCGGCAGGGAGAACTTCTTTCTTGAAGTTATCACTGGCGATGTTCCAGTGGTCTACGACTCCCTCTGAAATATCCGTAAAAAGCACGTCTTTGCTGTCGCGATCGATCATGCGCCACTCTACTTTTATATATGCTCTACCGACTTTAAAGCGAGAGTTCAGGGTTAGTCGCGCGTCCTTTATGTCCGTCGGGGCATAGGTCGGCGCGCAAATGTCATAACGCAGTTCGATCAGTTTGGCTTCTAACGATATGGGGGCATCGTTATATGATGCCGTAATTTTTTCGCTCAACTTGAAGCCAGCCTGATTAAGCGTGTCCGCAATTGCCGGTGAATATTCATTATCGTAAGGGTAATACCACGGCCCGCCATCGACCTTTTCCGGGTGTATTTTGTCGACTGCCTCGCAGGGAGTGCCGGCATAGGCAAAGCCTAAATCGGTGACGTTAGAGGCGGCCAGCATTTGTACAAAAGAGACGCCGGAGAACAAAACCGGCATGAGATCTTCTTTGCCCGCTTTGCTGGGCAATGAATGCGGGGTTTGCGTGTAAGGAAACGTGCTAGCCGCTTCTCTGTCGACGACATACCGAGTGACTGACTTTAAGAAGTCTTCGTTCTGGGAAAGATAGGCTGCAATCTGGACGCCTAATACATCGTTAAAAATAATACTATCGTATGGTACATCTAGCCCGCCGGCTTTAGCTTGCGCTGAGCCAGAGGCGATTTCAGCGCCACTTTCAGTCGATACGACCCAGTCATAATTCGCGGTAATTAATGTTCTACGTCCTCGTGCCAAGTTTACGTATTTGCTTACTTCCGTGAATTTCGCTTGGGCGGGTAAGGTGGAGTAGCACACGTCCATTAGTACGTTGGTTAATGAAATGGTGACGTGGCGAAATTCCGTGTTGGCACCTTTGCTGCCGAATCCGTAAGCGACGGAATACTTGAGATCGACGAGGTTATTTCTGACTTTCTGACCTAGTGTTGCTTGCACTGGGATGCGACGTTCAAATAAACGCGCTTCATTTTCATTAAGCTTTTTCGTGGTGGCGCAGTCGCTACCAAAGAATGCGGTAATTGAAATAGGCGTTGTTGCAGGAGTAAAAAATGAAATTGGTGAGCTCTCTAGTCTCATGGGGTATGCCTGCACCGCCGCGCTTCTCGGTGTAAGTGAGTACTCTTTTGCAGGCGAACGAGAGATAATATTCTTTTCAACCAGCAAGTTATTGGCGAACGTCTCATCACTTAATAACTGTCGTGTTGCACTGACAATAGCGTCGCTCAAGATTGTGCCTGGCGCACCGCCTTGGCTTCCGGAATCAGCGTTGCCTATTGTACTGCCTCGCCACACGGTTGTTGACGTCAAAGGATCAAGTAGCTTCCATTGTACCGTGACCGTGACTGATGATTTTCTAAATGCTCCTGCGTAGATATCTTTGACCTTTATTTCGTTGGTGTTTTCTGCGCATGCATCTATTTTTAAAGCGATGATGGTTGATTCAAGTATTAAACCACCTGCTTTCCTTGCCTCGGAGACCATGCGTTCTGGGCGTTCATGGTTGGTTGTGTAATCGAGGGCTTTAATTGTTTTAAGGACTGTATAAGCGAGCTTGTCCTCATCGGTAAATATCGAGGCGTGGGAGATATATGCATCTGGTACTAAGATGTCTTCTCTTGGCGTGCAAGTTTTTCCACTTCTAAATGTGCCGACCACAATTTTGTCTTTTGACGCGTTTACTTTTTCCTTCCAGTCATAGTTAACTGCCGACATTACCAATGGGCGCGCAGTTCTTGAATATGGTCGAATAAGAGGATTTGATGTGTCTGCCGCGATGGCCATGGCCGGCGTGCCGATAGTTTCAGCATGATCGGATACTATTTGTTCTGCATTTTCTGTGCTGCGGTCCGAGAAGTGAACACGTCCTTCTTTATCGACCCACTTATAGGTTCCGTTAGCTGATGCGGTTAAAGGCTGTATCGTCAGAAGTATAGCCAGTCCTGCTAGATGTATTTTTTTCACTGGAATTCCCCCCAAGGGAAAATTTAATAGGCTAATGACCACGCCGAGATTGAAGTTAAATAATCAGTTAGTTTTACTTCACTGTTTTTTTGTATCGCCTGCATGGCTGAGTCGTTCGAAAACAAGGCCCTGCTTGCGTTGATAAACGCTTCCCCAAGTGCTCTGGAGGAAAGTGATTCTTTATCAAAGTTGCCTCCGGTTGCTTCGCTGTCGACTTCATAAATAATATTGCCGTCCTCGTCAGTTAGCTGCCAGTGTAAAACAAGGTACACTCTGAAAAACCTTGGAGTGTGTTCGGCTGTGCTAGAAGTTGATCGCTTGTCGCAACTATCGAGGCGTAACTCTTTACTGAAAACATTTAATTTTATTGGGGTTGATTGGAAGGGGGAAACCGGTAATCCGTTACCAACCAGCTTAAATCCGCTCTGCGTTAGAATGTTATTAAGGGAACGCTTTAGTGAGGTTGCGTCAGTTGGCAGCGAGGAGAGCAACATGAAGTATTCTTCCCGCGCGTCTCTCTGTGCGTATAGGCGGCACTCTGGGCCTGAATATTTATAGCCACTCCCGCGCCAATCTTTAGTGTGGCTAATGGCTTGAACGTCTCGAAGCGGGATATCCAGAGGCCATTGGGTAATGTCTTGGTTTTTCATTCCGATGATCATGCTGGTCGGTTCAGGAAAATCGATTTTCCTGCCATTTTTTTCCGCTAATTTTTGGAGTGAAAAATGCTCGTAGAATTCCTCCTGACTCATCAGCTTTTTCAGGGCGTTTTCAATTGCGTACTTGTATGCCTCGGGCGCGGATGTTGAAGCCGCAAAAGCACTAGAGCTTCCTATGGTGTCGATGCTAAATATTGTGCCGGGGTTGTTCTCGTCTTCTACCCGCCAAGAAACAGTAACTTGCGCTCTGCTTAACGGATAGTTTTTCGAGGACCTTGCGGTTACACTGAAGCGCACATTGTCGATTGAAATGTCCGAGTCGCAGGCTTCGAATGTAATGTCGTTAACTGTTCCAGAAATATTCAAATAGCTTTTCTTTTGGCTGCCATGCCCGCGAACAATGTGCCCTTCTTCGATTAGCCGATTGCCAAGCTCCCAGGTAATTTCTCGGTCGGGAATTAATAGTCGTGATCTGATTTTACCCATATCTTCGAAGCGAATAGGTCGTCGAGCTTGGCAGTTGCTCCCGTACTGAAAATCCCCAAGTGAGAATCGTTCTGGTGAGTCGTCGGTAGGCGTGTCGATTGTTAAGTGAATGGCCGGTAGGTGCAGGTCGACGGGTGTTGGCGATTCGGGGGTTATCCAAACGGTGTGCTTTGACGCTTCGTTTGGCGTCAATGTCAGCGTTGAAAGTAACTCAGGGTCATGCAGTAGCTTTGCGGTGGCGCTTTGCAGGAGCGTTTGCCGGAACATTCCGAGAGTTCGTGTCCAGCTCACTTCCGTTTGTGAAATATTTATTTCTTTGATCAAGGTGGGGGTTGGTGTGCTTTCGGTGAAAAGCTTGAATGTTGCTGTTAAATCGCCGGACACCATGGTGCTAGGCCCGTTGCTGCAAGTCTCATACGATGCGGCAGATACCTTAACCTCGATCAGTGCGTTACCGTGATTGCGGACAATGAGAGCGAAGTCTGCAGGTGTCGATTTCGCATGGCCAATATAGCCGTAGGCATTGAACACTTTTGCGATTGCAGAGGATTGCTGGCCGTAGCTCGTCCAGCCAAAGGCGTTGCCGTTGTCGATGGCGGTGGCATGAACGACTTTCCTATTGTTGCATGATAGACCATCGCCCAAGATGACTTTCTCATTCGCGGGCCATGTCACCAACCCTATTGAAACGCTTTGAACTTCAACGTCGGGGGGTTTCAGATAGGATAGATCGGGGGTGATCGCGATAGCCGATGCGCTAAACGTAACCGCCACTAGGGCCACCCACGTCCGTGCGGCCTTCTTATATAACGAAGTGAGCAAGCTTTCGATTCCTTTCGAAATTTCTCCGGAATTCTGCCGGACACGACAGCCGCTGTAAACCTACTATGTGTCGCGTGGGCGCGGAGCGCACGTGCTAGTCATGAGAGTGATTATTCGGCGCCTGCGCAGGAATAGAAATCCGATCAACAACGTGCCCATCTTGTACGCTATCCAAATGAACGTCGAACTGCCATAAGCGGTGTAGATGCTTAAGCACTTCTTGCGCGTTGCTGCTTTCAAGCGGACGCCGATCGTGTCGAATGTGTTGTAGGGTGAGGGAACGATCGCCGCGTACGTTGGCTTCCCAGACTTGGATGTTGGGTTCCATGATGCTGAGATTGAATTGCCGTGCGAGGCCTTCGCGTACAGCGCGGTATCCGGCATCATCATGGATGGCGTCAACCTCGATATGGTCGTCTGTATCGTCGTCGAGTATTGAGAAAAATTTGAATTCGCGAATTAAGCGCGGTGATAGATATTGCTGAATAAAGCTTTCGTCTTTGAAGCTTTCCATGGCGAATTTCAGGCTGGTTAGCCAATCGCTACCGGCGATATCCGGAAACCATTGATGATCTTCTTCTGTGGGCTCTTCACATATGCGGCGCAGATCGCGAAACATCGCGAATCCCAACGCGTAAGGGTTCATGCCGCTATAATACGGTGAGTCAAAGGGCGGTTGGTAGACGACACCAGAGTGCGATTGCAAAAACTCCAGCATAAAGCCTTCGTTAATTAATCCTTCATCGTAAAGATCGTGCATTAACGTGTAGTGCCAAAAAGTGGCCCAGCCTTCGTTCATCACTTTGGTTTGGCGTTGCGGGTAAAAGTATTGCGCCATCTTGCGCACGATACGCACCAACTCTCTTTGCCAGGGTTCGAGAAGCGGTGCATTCTTTTCAATAAAATACAGCAAGTTTTCTTGTGGCTCAGCCGGGTAGCGATAAGACAGCGCTCGACGGTTTACCCCGGGGGCCATTTCCGGAAATGTTTTCCACAGTTCGGACACTTGTTTTTGCAGAATGTCCTCGCGCTCTTCAAGGCGACGAAATTCCTCTTCAGCAGAAATGGGAGAAGGGCGGCGATAGCGATCGACACCGTAGTTCATTAATGCGTGGCACGAATCAAGAATCGCTTCTACGTGCTCGACGCCGTAACGCTCCTCGCATTCGGCGACGTATTTTCGCGCGAACACCAAGTAATCAATGATCGCGGTTGCGTCAGTCCACGTGCGGAATAAATAATTCCCTTTAAAGAAAGAGTTGTGCCCGTAGCAAGCATGGGCGATGACCAGCGCTTGCATGGCCATGGTGTTCTCTTCCATTAAATAGGCAATGCACGGACTAGAGTTGATCACGATCTCGTAAGCTAGCCCCATGTGCCCGCGTTTGTAGCGGGTTTCCGTTTCGACAAAGTGTTTGCCGAATGACCAGTGGTGATAACCCACAGGCATGCCAACGGAAGAGTAAGCATCCATCATTTGTTCGGATGAAATCACCTCGATTTGGTTGGGGTAGGTGTCGAGCTGATATTTTTCATGGGCGATGCGGGCAATTTCATGATCGAACTCTTCGATCAATGCGAAGTTCCAGTCTGATCCGGTGGTGAGCGGTGCGCGGCGCGTCATGCGTTGTCCTCCATGCGGCGTTTGAACAGCTCACGAAACGCGGGATAAATGTCCGCAGGGCTGTCGAGCTGTTGCATCGCGAAGGCATCGGGCATGGCCTGTTGGAGGCGTTCGTATTCAAGCCAAAGTGCTTGGTGTTTACGCGGCATGACTTCTACGTACGAGAAGTACTGCATATGCGGCAGCAATTGTTCGCGCAGTATTTTAGTACACGCTGGAGAATCGTCATTCCAATTATCGCCGTCTGACGCTTGCGCAGCATAGATGTTCCATTCATCGGCGGGGTAGCGCTCTTGAATGATGTCCGCCGTTAATTTGAGGGCGCTAGAAACAATGGTGCCACCGGTTTCGCGTGAATAGAAAAATTCTTCTTCATCGACTTCTTTTGCGGCGGTGTGATGACGAATAAATACAACGTCGATGTGTTCGTAGTTTCGCTCAAGGAAGAGAAACAGCAGCAGAAAAAAACGCTTAGCGAGATCTTTCATGTCCTGATTCATGGAGCCTGAGACATCCATAATGCAAAACATCACAGCCCTGCTCACGGGCACGGGCTGTTTGATGTGATGGTTGTAGCGTAGATCGACGGTGTCCAAAAACGGGATGTTGCCAATGCGTCGTTCTAGCTTGGCGATGCGTTCGTCTAGTTCAGCCAGACGTGCTTGTCGCTCTGGCGATTGCTCCTGTTCTAGTAGATCAGCGTGCTCCGCCTGTAATTCGCGCAGCTGCCGACGCTTAGCGCTGGTGAGGGCGCGGCGGCGCATGGACGCTTGCCGCATGGAGCGAACAATATGTATTTTTGCGGGATTTCCTTGGCTAACGATGCCGCCATGTTTAATGCGAAATGTTTTCGCGCCTTCTAAGTGACGTTTCACTAAATTGGGTAATTCAAGGTCTTCGAACAGAAAATTTAGGAATTCTTGCTTGTCGATTTCAAAGGCGAAATCGTCCGCGCCTTCACCTTGATTACTGGCTTCGCCATCGCCGCTGCCTTGTCCGCCGCCACCGTCGGGCCGCTGAATGCGATCGCCCCGATTAAACGTTTTATTGCCAGGGTGAACCATGCCGCGCTTGCCGCCGTTGCCATGGTGGAATTGGGGTTCTGCAAGATCGCGGCGAGGAATGGTGATGCGTTCGCCGCGTTCCATATCTTGGATACTGCGTTTGGATACCGCGTCATTCACTGCGTCGCGAATGTGTGCGCGGAAACGACGAATAAAGCGTTGCCGGTTGACTGCACTTTTATGCTTGCCATTTAAACGCCGGTCAACGATATACGCCATAGTAATGCCTCGCGAAATTCGTTAGTTAATTTCAATGTAGGGCGTACTTGCAAGCGTTGATATAGGCCGTATCGCTTGCGGGCAAGCTCCCACATTAGCTGAGACTGTTTGCTCGGTTTGTAGGGTGTCCTTGGTAATTGCGCTCCTTGTTCGCCGCCCTATGTATATGTGCTTCTGTTTACTGTGCTTTACGCACGCGTAGATACCATTCCGAGAGAAGCCTTACCTGCTTCTCTGTGTAGCCTCGCGACACCATGCGCTGTACAAAATCGTTGTGTTTGCGCTGGTCGTCTTTGGAGCCTTTGCTGTTAAAGGAAATAACAGGCAATAGGTCC
This sequence comes from Alcanivoracaceae bacterium, assembly GCA_029213045.1. Lineage (GTDB taxonomy): Bacteria > Pseudomonadota > Gammaproteobacteria > Pseudomonadales > Alcanivoracaceae > JARGPN01. The sequence goes on along the minus strand of JARGPN010000010.1, from coordinate 497,080 downwards.
TCAGTATTTGAGAACATCTTTTTCTCAATCACATTGCGTAACTTTTCATAGCTAAGCCATGCGGGGTTGCGTCCTTCATTGTTGGCGCGCGCACGTAACACGAAGTTCACCACCTCGTTGCGGAAGTCTTTAGGGTTGGATATCCCCGCGGGCTTCTCGATTTTTTCAAGTTCTTCGTTCAGTGCTTGGCGATCAAATATCTCTCCGGTATCGGGGTCACGGAATTCTTGATCCTGAATCCAGAAGTCGGAGTACATGACATACCGATCAAAGATGTTTTGTCCGTACTCGGAGTAGGATTCGAGGTAGGCGGTTTGAATTTCCTTGCCGATAAATTCAACGTAGCGCGGCACCAAGAATTCCTTGATAAACCGGCGGTACTGTTCAGTGCGTTCTTGCGGGAACTGTTCTTGTTCAATCTGCTGCTCGATCACGTGGAATAGGTGCACCGGATTTGCGGCAATTTCAGTATGGTCAAAGTTGAATACCCGCGACAGAATTTTGAACGCGAAGCGGGTGGATAGCCCGTCCATGCCTTCATCAACACCGGCATTGTCGCGATATTCCTGCATGGATTTTGCTTTCGGATCGATGTCCTTTAAGTTTTCGCCGTCGTATATACGCATCTTCGAATAGATGCTGGAGTTCTCAGGTTCTTTCAGGCGCGTGAGGCTCGAAAATTGGGCAAGGATACGCAGGGTGTCGGGCGCACATTGCGCTTCAGCCAAGCTAGAGTTGCGCAGTAGCTTGTCGTAGATTTTTATTTCTTCGCTTACGCGCAGGCAATAGGGCACCTTGACGATGTAAACGCGATCAATAAACGCTTCATTGTTTTTGTTGTGCCGGAAGGTTTGCCATTCCGCTTCGTTAGAGTGTGCTAGCACGATGCCTTCGAAGGGTATGGCGCCCATGTGTTCGGTGCCATTGTAGTTGCCTTCTTGTGTTGCGGTGAGTAACGGATGCAACACTTTAATCGGCGCTTTAAACATCTCAACGAATTCGAGCAAGCCTTGATTTGCGCGGCACAGGCCGCCAGAGAAGCTGTAGGCGTCTGGGTCGTTCTGTGCAAAATCTTCGAGCATGCGGATGTCGACCTTGCCGACTAACGCAGAAATATCTTGGTTGTTCTCATCGCCCGGTTCGGTTTTTGCCACGGCAATTTGGTCTAAAATTGATGGGTATAGTTTGACGACGCGGAATTTTGAAATGTCGCCGCCATATTCGTGCAAGCGTTTTACTGCCCACGGTGACATGACGGTGTGAGAGTAACGACGCGGAATACCGTATTCCTCTTCTAAAATAGCGCCGTCTTCATTGGGGTCAAACAGCGCCAACGGCGATTCATTCACTGGCGATCCCTTGATCGCATAGAAGGGGACTTTTTGAATAAGAGATTTAAGTTTTTCCGCGAGGGAGGATTTGCCGCCGCCGACGGGGCCGAGCAAATACAGAATTTGTTTCTTTTCTTCTAGGCCTTGGGCTGCGTGTCTAAAGTAAGCCACGATATCTTCAATGACTTCTTCTAGCCCGTAGAACTCGCTGAATTCTGGATAGCGGCGAATAATTTTGTTGGAAAATATTCGTGAAAGCCGAGAGTCTTTTGAGGTGTCAACCAATTCCGGCTCGCCTATGGCGAGTAGCATTCGTTCAGACGCCGTGGCGTATGCGGTGGGATCAGACTTGCACAGAGCGAGGTATTCTTCGAGGGAATATTCCTCTTGCTGTGTGGCTTCGTAGCGGGTCTGGTAGTGGTTGAGCAAACTCATACCTATCTCCCTCAGTGCCTAAATGTCGCGATGGTTGTCTATGTTTTGGCGAATTCCTGTCGTAGGTGTTACGTCTATGGCGCAACACGCTTTTTCTTTTCGTTTTACTATGATGCTGCTTTATCGAAAAAGTTTTCAGCAAAATAATATCGTTTGTCGTTAGGGTGGCGCTTTAGAAAAAGTGCGGCCCAGATCGACGGCAATATTTTCGTTCGGGCAAAAAGAAGAGTGGCCCGCTGCTTGACTGATCGCTTGCTGCACTGTGAATTCGCGGACCGATGATAAATCGGCTCCGAATCAATCAGTTAGCTGATCGACCGCAAGAGGCGCGCTATATGGCGTGGTGCGGCGCTAAAATAAAGCGCGCCAACATGTTGTTAGGATTGCTATTTTTTTTCGTTAATGTCAAAGAAAAATTAAAAATAATTTCTAGGATTATTTTTTTTGCCGCCGTGGATCGTATTGCAGAAGCAACGGGAAATTACGCAATGCAATTGGTCGGGAATTATTGTCCGCTGGGCGTTTCAATTTTAGTGAGTGTCGCGCAGTGACAAGGAGGCAGGTTATCGCCTTTAGCGATGATGGCTAGGCTAAATGCGCGCAATCGCAGGTTATCCGTTGACGGTCTTCTAAGCGCAGAGCGGTCAGTGTTCCGCCCCATACGCAGCCTGAATCTAATGCTTCGAGGGTGGGTGTCGTAATGTCCCCTCCCAGCGCGGCCCAGTGTCCGAAAAGCAGCAGGGTGTCGCCGGATAGACGGTTTGGATGTTCAAACCAAGGCATATAGCCGTCGGGGGCTTTGTCGGTTTCGCCTTTGCTGTTGAGCTCCAGTTCGCCGGCGAGATTAATGAAGCGCATTCGCGTGAAATAGTTCGTGATAACGCGCCATCTGTCGGGGCCTGTGAGGTGATCGTCCCAACCTGTTGGTGTGTTGCCGTACATGTTTTCGAAAAATAGTGCTGCGTCGGTGCTCTGTAACACCGCAGCTATTTCGTTTGCTCGCGCCAGTGCAGTTTTTACATCCCACAAGGGCGATAGGCCTGCGTGAGTAAGTAGGGCGTTAAATTGCGTTGAAAAGTGCGCTAGCGGCTGCTGCTGAAGCCAGTGAAGGAGTTCCTCTGCATCCGGTGCGTCGATGATGGCGCGTAGGTCGGTGTCTTTTTTCTTTTGCGGGCCGAATCCACGGGCGAGGGCGAGTAGATGGAGGTCGTGATTGCCGAGCACGCAGTCTAGGTGGTCGCGTAGAGCGTAGACGCGCCGCAGGGTGCCGAGGGAATCGGGCCCGCGCGCCACTAAATCACCCGCGAGTAACAAGCGGTCTTGCCCGGGGGTGAATTCAATTTTTTCTAACAGGCATTCGAAAGATTCAAGACAGCCTTGCAGATCGCCGATGGCGTAAGTGCTCATAGGAATAAACCAAAGTGTAAGTGAATGGGAATATACCAGCTGAAAGGTGTGGCTGGCTGCAGAGTTTGCCAGGGCGGAGTGTGTGTCGGACTCGACAGCCTCGCAGGGAGGTTTTGTTCTATGTGGGAGCTTGCTTGCACGCGATAGGGCGGTTGGTTGAGGCTGAATCGCTTGCAGGCAAGCTCCCACAGGGGGCGTTGCTGTGTGTTGGCTGGGTGCATTTAGGTGGGCTTGGGTGGTGTTGCAGGATGCGGGGAATTCGACGGCCTCGCAGGGAGGTTTTGTTCTATGTGGGAGCTTGCCTGCAAGCGATAGGGCGGTTGGTTGAGGCTGAATCGCTTGCGCAGGCAAGCTCCCACAATGGGCGTTGCTGTGTGTTGGGTAGGTACATTTAGGTGGGTTTGGATGGTGTTGCAGGGTGCGGGGAATTCGACAGCCTTGCAGGGAGGTTTTGTTCTATGTGGGAGCTTGCCTGCAAGCGATGGGGCGGTTGGTTGAGGCTGAATCGCTTGCAGGCAAGCTCCCACAATGGGCGTTAGTGCAGGGTGTTTGGGGGCGCGAGGGTGAACACTGGGATGCTAGCGTCGAAGCAGGTGCCGTCTTCGGCGAGCATTTGGTAGCTGCCACGCATGCTGCCGACGGAGGTTTCTAGGACTGCTCCGCTGGAGTATTCAAAGGTTTGCCCCGGCGCGATGCTGGGTTGCTCTCCGATGACGCCTTCTCCGTGTACTTCTTGTACGCGCTCTTCGCCATCGGTGATCACCCAGTGGCGCGTCAACAATCGCGCGGCGACTTCGCCACCGTTGTGGATGGAAACATGATACGCATACACCCAGCGGTTGCCCTCGGCGTCGCTCTGCTCAGGTAAGTACTCACTTTCAACAGAAACAGTGATTTGGTAGCGCGCGTCTTCCTGTGCTTGTGTCATTTACTCTTTACCTTGCTGCGTAGCAGCGTAATTCGCCATGGAAACAAAGCCTTCAAGGCTGATGGCGTCTGGCCTTGCGCCCGGATCGACACCGGCGGCGCGTATTTCATCGGCGGTTAACCATGATTTTAGCGCATTGCTGATCACCTTGCGCCTCTGTGTGAAGGCCTGATTCACCATTTGTCCGAATAACCGGAAGTCTGTCGCCGGAAAGAGCGGCGCGCTGCGTGGCGTGAGGCGTACCACGGCGGAATCTACCCGTGGCGGAGGACTAAAGGCTTCTGGCGGCACAAAGAACATGTAATCGCATTGGCAGAAGTACTGCACCATGATCGATAAACGTCCCCAGTCTGGTGTGCTGGGCACGGCGACGAGGCGATCGACCATTTCTTTTTGCAGCATAAAATGCATATCGGCAATGCAGTCGATTTGATCAATAAGGTGAAAAATAAGAGGCGTCGAGATGTTGTACGGAAGGTTGCCAACGATACGTATTTTTTTTCCTTCCGGCGCTAACGGCTTGAAATTAAATTTCAGCGCGTCGCCAGCGTGAATGGTGATGCGTTGTGACGCGATGGTGCGTTGCAAGCGATCAATTAAATCACGATCAAGTTCCACGACATGTAAATGTTGAATTGCGTCGAGCAACGGCAAGGTTAACGCGCCTTGGCCTGGGCCAATTTCAACCACGCATTGTTCGTCGTTGGGCGCGATGGCGCGCACCATGCGCTCGACTAATGCTGTGTCGGTAAGAAAATGTTGGCCAAAACGTTTACGCGGTGCGTGATCTTTCATAACGAACTTTTTCCGTGATGAGTCTTCGGCGCATTACTCTGCGCGCCGTCGACTAATTCTATGGCCATCTGTGTGGCGGCAACTAAGCTGCCAATGCGAGCGCGTCCGCTGCCGGCCAATTCAAATGCCGTGCCGTGGTCGACGGAGGTGCGAATAAAGGGAAGGCCCAGCGTGATGTTTACCGCTTCACCGAAACCAGCAAATTTAAGTACCGGTAGACCTTGGTCGTGATACATAGCCAGCACGGCATCGTGTTGTTCGAGTAGCTCAGGATTAAAGGCGGTGTCGGCGGGAGCTGGCCCGGTGAGGCGCATGCCCTTGGCGCGTAGTGCTTCGAGCGCGGGAATAATGACGTCTATTTCTTCGCGCCCCAGATGACCGCCTTCGCCAGCGTGAGGGTTTAATCCCAATACCAATATTCGCGGTGATGCGATGGTGAATTTCTTGTTTAAGTCCTGATATAAAATTTCAATCGTCTGGATTAAGTCATCGTACTGAATGGCATCGGCGACATTGCGTAGCGGTAGGTGCGTGGTCGCGAGCGCAACGCGGAGTGACGATGTGGCAAGCATCATCACAACTTTGGATGCGCCTGCTAATTCAGCTAAAAATTCGGTGTGGCCAGTAAAGTGTTTGTCAGCACCTTCGCAAATAATATTTTTTGCCAGCGGCGCGGTGACCATGGCTGAAAAGGTTTCGTTTAAGCAGCCGTTCGCGGCGGTGCGCAACATGTTCAATGTGCCGGCAGCGCTAAGCGGGTCTGGGCGTCCAGGCGTAATCGCTGCGCCGGCAGGGCAGTGCAAAACGTGAAGTATTTTTGCGCTAGGGTGGGCGAGGGTGTCGCCAATTTCCCACGCGTTTAATGTGACATCTAAGGAGAGCAATTCAGCGCGTGCGCGCAACATCTCAATGTCACCTAAAACAACTAACGGCGCATTCGGAAAATGCGCCGTTAGTTGCAGGCATAATTCGGGGCCTATGCCTGCTGGATCGCCACTGCTGATGGCGATCGGTTTGGCTGCAGCGTTATACGCGGATGTCGACATAGGCCTCTTCGCGAATTTCACGCAGCCATGTTTGCAGCTCTTCACTATAGCGTCGCTGTTGCAATGCTTGGCGTGCTTTTAAGCGCCGAAACTCATCGCTCATGTCAGTATTGCGGGTTTCATCGACGCGCAAAAAATGCCAGCCGTATTGCGTTTCAAAAACATTGGATAGCTGGCCAGTGGGTGTTTCCAGCATTTGTTTTTCAAACTCGGGCACCATTTCGCCGGTCGATACCCAACCGAGTTCGCCGCCATTGCGGGCACTGCCTGGATCGTCGGAATATTCTTTTGCCAACGCTTCCATGGATTCACCGTTAGCGACGCGGTCGTGTAATTTGCGTGCAAGATTGCGACTCTCATCCGGTGAGCGAATGGTGGTCGGCTTTAACAAAATATGACGTACGTGGTACTGCTCAACAATTTTTTGTTCGTCACCTTTGCGGTCGATCATTTTCAAAATGTGAAAGCCCGCGCCGGAACGAATCGGGCCAGCGATGTCGCCCGCTTTCATATTGACCGCTTCGTCCGAAAATAATGACGGCCACTGTGCCGCAGGACGCCAACCTAAGTCGCCGCCTTTTAATGCATAGGGATCATCGGAATGACTGATTGCCATGGATTTAAACTCTGCGCCACCGCGTAATTCTTTGACCACGCTGTTGGCTTCTTTTTCTGCGACGCTAACCTGCTCCGGTGATGCGCCGTCGGGTAATTGAATAAGAATATGTCCGAGACGAAACTCATTTACAAAGAGCTGTTTGCCTAATTCGGATTCTAAAAAGCGATCGACTTCACGATCGGAAATGCGAATTCGCTGGCCGACGCGACGTTGGCGAACTTGGTTTAGCGTAATGTCGGTGCGGATCTGTTCGCGAAAAGACGCCCAGTTCAGGCCGTCTGAGCGAACCTGCGCAGCAAACTCTTCGAGGTTGAAACCGTTTTGACGGGCGATTCCGGAAAGTGCTTCGTTTAAGGAGGTATCGTCAACGCGGATACCCATTTTGGTAGCAAATTCCAGCTGTAAGCGTTCTTCGATCAGCCGGTCGAGGACTTGGCTGCGAATCACGCTGGTGGGTGGCATGCGTTGGTCGTCGGCTTGCAAGTTGCGCATCACATCGTCAACGCGCTGGTCTAATTCGCTGGCCATAATGACGTCGTCATTCACCACCGCTGCGATGCTGTCGAGCACTTCCATTTTTCCGGCGAGCGCAAGACTGGGTAAAAGTAATGCGCAGATCAGTAAACGCTTAATCATCGTATCTCCTGTAGCCTGGAATGCTACGTTCTAACAATCTGTCGATGCCGCCGCCGAAGCCACCAAGCCCCGTCAGTACAATTTGCAGCATCCAGCTAGTTTCTGCGTCGAGGCGGCCATCGCCGTCATCATCCGTTAATTCACGTAGAGACAGCACGCGAACACCCCAACAGCAGTCGCGATATTCAACGCCCGTAAGGGTTTCTAGGGAGCGTTCGTTGTTTACGTCATAAAACCAGCGGCCAACCAAGTGCCATTGATCATTGACCGGCACAAGCGCGGCCAGTTCCCCTTGCAGGATATCGTCGCGCGGCCGGTCAGTAACACCAAGATTGAGTAGCCGTTCGTTGCTGTCTTGGAAGCTCAGGCGCAGTCCGTTGAGTTCGCGGCGGTTCAGCGAGGAGTTCCAGTGGTTGAAAAATTCCACGTGCCACTCTTCGGTAAGCTGGAGGCTCGCTTCGCTGATAACTGGTGAGGTTTTATCCGTTTCCACCGGGCCGTCAACTTGAACTTCGCGATCTTCCTGGTAAAGCTTTTGCGCAATGCGCAGGCGCAATGTTTCTTCTGCGGTTTGTGGGTCTAAAAAGCGCGAACTTAAGCCAAGCGTGACACTTTGCTCGTCGCCGATGCGATCGTAGCCAGTAAACCTATTTTCTCTGAACAGTGCTGCGTACGACGGAGTTAATTCGTCCGAATCAAATAACGGAATGTCGTCTTGCTGCGTGTACTGAATCTTGTTGAGGAAAATGCGTGGCTCTAGCGTTTGCAAAAAAGTGCCGTTGCCGGCGTAACGTTCGAATACCATTCCGGCGTCTAAGTTAAAGCCCCATAGGTCGCGTTCTGGCGTGTCGGTCGGCAGCGTGCCTGATTCTGTTAAGTCGTAACTGGTGTAATAAAAACGGGCGCGCGGTTGTATATAGCCCCAATTATTTTCTAAGCGCATCGACAACGCGGGTTGCGCATGGATGCGCTGGCCGAGAGTGTCATCGGTGGGCAAGTTCGCATTGCGGTCGAAGTAGCTATAGTCGCTAAGCCATTCAATCTTCAGAGGCCCCAGCAAGCTCGGATCACCGGCTAATTGAATTTGCGGTAAACGACGGTACGGCAAATCGGCTTCAGGCAACAAGGGGTCAATGGTTTGCCAGCTTTGCAGCCGCGTTAAAAATTGCCATGTGCGGCCTTGGTATTTTGCTTCGGCGAGACGTGTTAAGTGTGTTGTTGCAGACACTTCCAGTCCGTTATCCAAATCTTTTAAATAAAAGTCATCGGACACATAGTTAACGTCGGTGTTAAAAAACCAGCGATCAATGTTGCCTTCGTGCTTCCATTTGGCGAGCACGCGGTCTTCGTCGTTGAACAGCCGGTCGTTGTTGATCCACGCGTAGTCGAGTTGGCCGACACCTGGCTTGGTCAGATAGCGAAATTGCGTTTCTAAACCATTGCCGCGCCCATGAATATGACGTGGCGCAATCGTGGCGTCGTATTGAGGATGAATATTCCAATAAATCGGCTGGGTGATGTCGATGCCGCCAGCATCGCTGCTGGCAATGGTGGGAAAAAGGAGGCCAGATTTGCGTCGATCATCCAGAGGAAATGTGAGCCACGGCACCCACAAGACCGGCACTTTTTGCACGCGTAGCACGACATTTTCGGCTTCACCCCAGCCTTTTTCTTGGTCTAGTTCAATGTCGGACGCGCTAATTAACCATGTATTGGAATCAGGCGGGCAGGTGGTGTAGCTGCCATGGTCGATTGTGGTGATGTCGCCTTCGGTCACGATGCCGTCGGCGGAACCTCGAGCGTGTAACTCGAACAAGGCGTAATTGACGTTGCTTAACTGAGCTTGCTTGGAGCGGGTGTTGCCGATGAGTTCTTCAGCGGTAAAGGTGACGTCCGGCATTTCGACGCGGATATCGCCAGTCATAGTGAAATCGCCGGTGGCCTGATCGATTTTCGCGCTGTCCGCCAGTAAACGCCGTTTCGGTTGTCTGATCTCTACTGCACCGCTGAGCTCTGCGAGGCCGTTTTGCACTAGCGTGGAGCGTTCTGCAGAGATCACGGTGTCTCGTGAAGCGCTAGGCTCGGCAAAGAGGGTGTTGTAATAGATGCCGTCGCAATGCCCTGGAATTTCCCGCTGTAATGCGGGATCCAATGCGTCCATTTCCTCGCGAGTGACCCAGTTTGTGGCCGGATCGGCATGCAAGGTTGAGCACAATAGGCTGAGCGCGAAGAACACGCGAGGGTGGCGCAGTGGCATTCAGAGTCCGGAACAGGTAAAAAGCTGGCGGCAGTTTAATGTAATGAGGGCACCAATGCAGCCGCATGACGACGTAATTGATACAAATGCTGATCGACGAAAATTAGCGTTGGAAGAGTGGGTCGGCCAGCAAGTTGGACGAGAAGTGGTGGGCGAGCCTGCCTCTGCGGATGCCAGCTTTCGTCGCTACTTTCGATTCGATGTGGGTGATCGCACGTTGATTGGCATGGATGCACCGCCGGATAAAGAGGATTGCAGGCCTTTTATTCATGTTGCAGGGCTTTTAGCCGATGCTGGTGTGAATGCTCCGCACATTATTGCCCAGGACTTGGCACAGGGTTTTCTGTTGCTGCCTGATATGGGTACCCAAACGTGGCTTACGCTGCTCAACAGTGAAAATGCTGACACACTTTTTAACAAAGCAATCGACGCGCTGATCCAAATCCAGCGGGTGAGCCGACCGAATGTGTTGCCGGTATACGATGAGGCGCTTTTGCGTCGCGAGTTAGAGTTATTTCCCGAGTGGTATTTGCAGCGCCATTTGGGGCTTTCCGTCGACGGAGCATTGCGAGAGCAGCTTGACGGAATATTTGACGTGCTAGTACGGCGTGCGCTGGCGCAATCGAGTGTGTACGTACACCGTGATTTTATGCCGCGTAATTTAATGGATTCTGACCCAAACCCTGGCGTGATCGATTTCCAAGATGCTGTGTATGGCCCGATTAGTTACGATCCTATTTGCCTGTTTAAGGACGCGTTCATCAGTTGGCCGGAAGATCAGGTATTGCGTTGGCTCGAATGCTATTGGCAAAAAGGGCGTGCAGCACAGTTGCCGTTGCCAAGTAAGTTTGAAGACTTTCTGCATGATTGCGATTTAATGGGGGCACAGCGGCATTTAAAAGTTATCGGTATTTTTGCGCGGATTTGTCATCGTGACGGCAAGCCCAAGTATCTTGAAGATGTGCCGAGATTTTTTGCGTACCTGCAAACCGTTATTGATCGTCGCCCCGAGTTGGCGGCATTGGGTGAGTTGCTAAAGAGCCTGCCGAAGCCGTAGTGTTTTTGGGTTGGTCCGCGCATTAAAGCGAGTCGTGCTCGGTTAGGCCGTTATCGTCTGCAGGCAGACTCCCACAGGGGCTTGTTCTATGTGGGAGCTTGCCTGCAAGCGATGGGCACTGCGCAGAACGCTGAGTAAGGTTTCGCTAAGATCATGCAAGCGCGATGTATTGGTTTCCACGCATTATGTTAGGGGCTGCCGTATTCGGTTAGGCCGTTATCGTCTGCAGGCAGACTCCCACAGGGGGCTTGTTCTATGTGGGAGCTTGCCTGCAAGCGATAGGGCGCTGCGCACCGTGCCGTAAGCTATTCAACGCGCAACATTGAGTTCATGCACCACATCACTAGGGCTGTAATCATTTATGAAAGCCATGATTCTCGCGGCGGGTTTAGGTACACGCATGCGACCACTGACGGATCACACGCCGAAGCCATTGCTTGCGGTGGGCGGCAAGCCGTTAATTGTTTGGCATATCGAGCGTCTGCGTGATGCGGGGTTTACCGATATTGTGATTAACACGGCGTGGCTGGCCGAGGTGCTTGAAGCTGCCATCGGCGACGGCTCACAGTTTGGCGTCTCCATTCGCTACTCGCGCGAAGGTGAGCCGCTGGAAACAGCAGGTGGTATTCGTCGTGCGTTGCCGTTATTGCGCGAAAGCGATAACGCACCTTTTTTAGTTGTGAACGGTGATATCTGGACGGATATTGATTTCGCTTCGTTGCATCTGACCTCCGACTTCAATGCACATCTCGTACTTGTCGATAACCCTGAGCACAACCCCGATGGCGATTTTCATTTAGCCAGCGATGGCAAAGTACGCGACAATAGCGCTGCAAATATTGCGCGGCTGACGTTTTCAGGCGTGGGTCTTTATCGTCCGTCGCTGTTCGATGGCCTGAAAAACACGGAAGCGAAATTGGCGCCGCTGTTGCGACACGTTATGGCGTTGGGTGCGGTGAGTGGCGTGCATCATCAGGGGCAGTGGTGGGACATCGGTACGCCACAGCGCTTGCAACAGCTTGATGATTTTTTAACGAATTAGAGGCAATAACATGGCAAAGCAACAACCTTGGATCGCACCTTCTATCCTTTCTGCAAACTTTGCTCGCCTCGGCGAAGAATGCGATGCGGTGCTGGCCGCTGGCGCCGATGTGATCCACTTCGACGTGATGGATAACCACTACGTGCCCAACCTGACCATCGGGCCGATGGTATGCAGCGCGCTGCGCAAGCACGGCATTACTGCGCCGATTGACGTGCACTTGATGGTGCAGCCGGTGGACAGTCTGATCGAGTCTTTTGCCGACGCTGGTGCGAGTTTTATCACTTTCCACCCGGAAGCTAGCGGCCATGTGGATCGCTCGCTGCAGTTGATTCACAGCAAAGGCTGCAAAGCGGGTTTGGTGCTGAATCCAGCCACGTCACCGGACTGCCTTGAATACGTGATGGATAAGCTCGACATGGTGTTGTTGATGTCGGTGAATCCTGGTTTTGGTGGGCAGAAGTTTATTCCATCAACATTGAAAAAGCTTGAGCGTGTGCGTCGCTTGATTGACGACAGCGGGCGTGACATTCGCCTCGAAGTGGATGGCGGCGTGAACGAAAATAATATCGGTGAGATCGCGGCGGCGGGTGCAGATACCTTTGTTGCGGGTTCGGCGATTTATGGTAAGCCGGATTACAAAGCGGTGATTGATCAGATGAGAAAAGCGCTGGTTTGATGGGCATGTTTGATTGCATCGAAAAAGGCGCCGGTGGGCCACTGGTGTCCCACAGTTAGCAATCATAAAGCGAACCTCATTTGAGGTTCGCTTTTTTTGTGGCGCCCGGGATCAGGCTTGAGTATCTCGGCAAGGCTTCTTCGATCAAATAAGTTGAGCTGCAAAACACGCATCATGCGCTGTACCGTCCAGCCTGATTTGGCGCTATGGCGGGCAAAGGCGACCAGTAAATAGGTAATCATCGCAATCCAGATCTGCGTGAGTACGGCATTGCGAGAGGTGCCCACAAAGTTCTTAATCTTCAGGTTTTGTTTGATCGCTTTGAAAAACAACTCCACTTGCCAGCGGTCTTTATAAATGGCCGCGATCGTTGCCGCGGATAAGCCAAAATGGTTGGTCAGAAAAGCGTAATGCTTGCCTGTTTCACTGCAGCGATACCCTACGCGGCGCAAGCGTGGCGCACCGCGTTTTTGCGCATGCGCACTGTTGAGTTGAATGACTTGGTCGCTGGTCACGCCCCCTGAAAAACTGACTTCTTGGCGGCTGATTACTTGATAAACGGCATTAGGGCGGTTGCGCGTCACGAAGAAAACCCCTTTGTCTGTCAGGGACTTATACCAACCGTAATCCACATAGCCTTTGTCAAAGGCGACAATGCTGCCCTTCGGAAATCTGAACTGACGCCCTTGAATGAGATCGTTCTCATTGCCTTCACTTAGCGCGACAAACTCAGGGACGAGGGTGCCGTGATTCAATCCCACGCTGAGCTTAACGTTACACGTGTCCTCACGATGAGACGCCCAGCCAAACAGCTTCATCGACAACTCAATCGCACTCGCGTCGAGCGAATACAGCGGATTTTTAAAGCGGAATTTATGCTGTCCCGGCTGATGCCTGCAACGATGCAGAAGTTTGTAAAAGAGCGATTGATAAAGCTCGGCAGGCTGCTTTTCATTGATCCGTGCTAAAGTCGATCGCGCAATCGGCTGCGCGCCGAGATGGTACAGTTTGTGCTGCTGGCTTTCTAAATTGGATTGAATGTCGCGCAGACTTTGGCGCCCAGAAAGCTGTGACATAGACATGCCAACAAACTGATCCCAGCGCGACGCAGAGCGAAGTTTTTGACCGCGATGATGCACTCTCGCCAATGATTCAAATTCATGTCTGGAAACGGGCTTGAGTAGTTGATGAAAAGCCGTGTTTGGAGACAGTGAGTGCAGACAGACGCTCGATAATTTTCGTCGTGTTATAGCCAGCCTTTTTGTGCCTGCTGCATTTTATTTAAACGTTCATCTATCATCTTGGGCATCGGCCTGCGGGTAATATCCTCCGATCGATGGCGCGAGACTGGCCACTACTATCGCTAAATAAAACCATCAACTGCCGTCATTCTTCTCACGCGCCTGCTTCAAAAACTCTCTTGGACTCACGCCGGTATGGCGCCGAAACGCACGGGTAAAATTCGCCGAATCCTGATAACCCAGACGATGCGCGGTCTCGGTAATCGAACACTGCTCACGCAGCATCATTTGTTTTGCGCGCGCCATACGCGCTTCATTGGCAAGCGCGCGAAAGCCTGTGCCTTCCGCCTGCAACCGACGATGAATGGTGCGCGGCGTGACATGCAGCTCTTCGGCCAGCGTTTCAATTGCCGGAAAACTATCCTCTTGATGCTGCATCCGTTCGAGCAAGCGCGCAGCAAAACTCTGCTGGCGTTGCAGCAACGCCAGCTCACGCTCGCAGCGCTCGCGCGCTTGTAAATGCGCCTGACTGTCGGCCAACGGAAACGGAATGCTGAGCAATTCAATCGGCACATGAATGGCATGCATGGGTTGCTCAAAGCGCAGTCGAGAAATTGACGGACCGAGCTGCTCACGAATCGCATCGGCTTCGGCAAACGCCAGATCTACTTTGAACGCGGGCTGATATTGCGCCCACATAAACGTCCCCATCAGGTCGATGCTGCTGATCAGGGTTTCCACCAAAAACATCTCGGTCTCATCGGCGAGCGTCACTTGCGGATGTACCTCTACGCTCATCAGCCCGTCGCGCTGACGCAATTCAAGGCGCATTAACGAGGTCACCAACGGAAACACGTCGGTGGCATAACGGATTGCCGCATCGGCGTTCTGCGCGGTTAAACCGGCATAACCGATGCTGCCGTGACCACTGAAATTAAGATGCCGCCCGAGCAGCATGCCGAGATGGGTAATGCCGCTCTGCGCGGTGGCCGCCAACAGAAATGCCTGCAACTGAGCGGGCGTCACCCAGCCGCTATTTTTCTCCGGCGTCTGCGCGCTAAGACCTGCCTGTTGCAGCATCGCCTCGGTGTCGACGCCGCGTTGCGCCAGCAGGTCGGCGAGCAGCAATAGATAGCGTGCGGCGGTGAGGCCGCCCTGCGGCGTGCTGTGAGTAGGCGTGTCAGTCATGTCAGCAGTGTCCGAAAGTGACAAGTTTTTGTCAAATGCTCACGCCGTACTGCTGCCCCACAGCTGCCACATTGGACAGCATCAGGGCGCGTATGAGACGCCCAAGAACCACAACGGGAGAGAGCCATGTTTTCGAAGTTGCCACCCACGGTAATGATCGCCCTGAAATCAGTGATGTATTTGCTGGTGTTTGTGATTGCTTGGTTGCCGCTGAATGCTTGGCATTTCATGGAAGAAACCGGCCAATACAACCTCTACGCTTGGTGGCCATTGTTCCTGCTGCTGGTGGCGCTGCCGGTGGTGGACCATATCCTCGGCCAAGATCCGGCTAACCCCACCGATGAGCAAGTCGAGCGCATGGCCAAGCAAAAGTGGTATGCGTTTTTGACCCTGATGGTGGTGCCGGCGCAATTCGCACTGCTCGCCTTCGGCGCGTGGGTGTTTGTGAACACGCCGCAGTTTTCTCTGCTCGGCCAGATTGGTTGGGTGCTTTCCGTGGGCATGGTCAGCGCAATTCTGGCCATCAATGTTGGCCATGAACTGATTCATCGCCGTACTAAAATTGAAAATTGGGCTGGTGGTTTGTTGTATGCCTTGGTGTGCTATGCCGGTTTTAAGGTAGAGCATGTGCGCGGTCATCACGTTACCGTGTCCACGCCCGACGATGCTTCGTCATCGCGTTACGGCCAGACCCTGTATCAATTTTTGCCGCACGCCTACGTGCACAACTTTTTGAATGCCTGGAAGCTTGAAGCGGAATATCTGCGTCGTCGTGGCTTGCCGGCGGTGCATTGGCGCAATGAGTTGATCTGGTGGTATTCGATCAGTGCCGCACTGGTGGTGGGCTGGGGCGTGATGTTCGGCTGGCTCGGTGCGCTGTTCTTCCTTGGCGTGAGTTTTATGAGCTTTACCACGCTGGAAATCATTAACTATGTTGAGCACTACGGCCTGCACCGTCGCCGTTTGCCCAGTGGCCGTTACGAGCGCACCACGCCCGCGCATTCTTGGAACAGTAATTATTTGCTCACCAACATGGGCTTGTTTCATCTGCAACGTCACAGCGATCACCACGCGTTTCCGCAGCGTCGCTATCAGGTATTGCGTCACTATGATGAGGCGCCGCAGTTGCCCACCGGTTACTCCGGCATGTACGTGCTCGCACTGGTGCCGCCGCTTTGGTTTAAGGTGATGAACCCGCGCGTGGAAGCCTATTACAAAGGTGAAGAATGGCAGCTCGCCGCTGATCAGTTTGAGCAGCGTGCACGTCCGCAGGCGGAAGCCGCGTAGTTTTAAGGTTCGACGTACCTGCTCAGCCTTCCCTTTGAAAAAAGGGGGCATCGAGCAAGAATCTCTCTAAACCCTTTATATGTAGAAGCCTGCTTGCAGGCTTTTACGGTGGGAGGAGTGCGTCCTCTCTAAGAGAGCACGGCGCGAAGATAAGAGCTTTTAACGGGGTAGGGAAAGGACATCATTGATGCCCACGGGCTGGCCCTCTGCATCCAACACCTGAATGTTTTGCAGTGGCTGGCCGAGGCGACGGTCGACCATGCGCAGCGGCGCCTCGTCGTCACGGCGATTCCAGCGATCACCCCATTGGCGTAACGCCACCAGCACGGTGAACAGGTCTTTCCCTTTTGGGGTGAGGCGGTACTCAAAACGCTGACCGTGTTCGCCAACATCCACTTTCTTGAGCACCTCATTCTCGACTAAACGTGACAATCGGTCGCCGAGAATGTTTTTAGCGATACCCAGTTGTTGCTGGAAATCCACATAACGACGTGTGCCATACATGGCTTGGCGCACGATCAGCAACGACCACCAGTCGCCAACATCACTGAGCGCGCGAGCGACCGAGCAGGGGTCATCTTGTAAGCGTTGTCGTGAAGCCTGCTTACTCGTGCTTGGCGTCTCGGCATGTTTGGTGGGGCTGTCTGGGCTATTTTTCATTGGAATAGTCTGATTAAAGAGGTTGCAAAAAGCAACCTAAGTGGACTAAGGTTTCTAAATGAAACCAGATTGCGCTGATTTCTGTTGTTTTTCTCCTCTTTGCGCCTCGCCCTAGGTGGTTTGAGGCGCGGTTTTTCTTTTACACGCATGCATTCATATTTTGGAGGTTTTCATGGCAGCTGATCTGTCGGCCATCTTTCGCCCGTTTTCGCACAAGTCGCTTTCGCTGAAGAATCGTGTCGCCATGGCGCCGATGACGCGGATGCGCTCTCCTGGATATGTGCCCAATGACGACGTAGTGGGCTATTACGAGCGCCGCGCACAGGGCTCGGTCGGCTTGCTGATTACCGAAGGCACCACCGTGAATCACAAGGCAGCGAACGGATACGAGCAAGTCCCCGCATTTCATGGTGCGGCAATGGAAGGTTGGAAGAAAGTCGTGGACGCTGTGCATGCAGCAGGCGGCAGTATTATTCCTCAGCTTTGGCATGTCGGCGCGGTGCGACGTGCGGGAATTGGCCCTGACAAAGAAGTGCCGGGCTACAGTCCATCCGGTTTGTTCAAGCCCGGTAAGTCAGGCAGTTATGCCATGACACGCGACGATATTGCTGACGTTGTTCGCGCGTTTGCCGAGGGAGCACGTGATGCGAAAGCGGCCGGTTTCGATGGCGTAGAAATTCATGGTGCGCATGGTTATTTGATTGACCAGTTTTTTTGGGAAGGCACCAATCAGCGCGACGATGAGTACGGCGGTTCAATAGAAAAACGAACATTGTTCGCACAAGAAATTATTCGCGCGGTGCGCAAAGAAGTGGGCGAAGACTTCGCCATTGTGCTGCGTTTTTCTCAGTGGAAGCAGCAGGACTATGACGCCCGATTAGCGCAAACACCGGAAGAATTAGAGCGATTTTTAGCGCCGCTGGTTGACGCAGGCGTGGATATTTTTCATTGCTCAACGCGTCGCTTTTGGATTCCTGAATTCGAAGGCTCAGATTTAAATCTGGCCGGCTGGACGAAGAAAATAACCGGTAAGCCAACAATGTCGGTGGGCAGTGTTGGGCTGGATGATGATTTTATTGGTAATGCAGGTATGGGCATGGGCGGCGACGCGAATGCCACGGGTATCGATGAGTTGGAGCGCCGTATGGCCGCGAATGAATTCGATTTGATTGCGGTGGGCCGTGTGTTACTGCAGGACCCGCAATGGTTAGAAAAAATCCGTGACGGAAAAACAGATGAAATTAAACCGTTTAATCGTGCGGCTCTTGGAACGTTAAGTTAGAGGGTGCTGCAGAGGCCCAATCGCTTGCAGGCAAGCTCCCACCTAGAGCAGCGTACTTTTGCTTTTTTGTGGGTGTTTGCCGGCAAGCGATAATGCCCTCGCCGCCGCGACTAGGTTTAAATTTATTACAACTTCCATTGCACTCCAGCAAACACCGCTCGGCCAGTGCCAGGCTCAAACAATGCTTGGTTTGCAGTGGCTTGTCCCGTCACACTTGCGCTCGCTATATATGCTTTGTCAGTAAGGTTTCTGGCGTCGAAATACACGGAATATCTTGCGTGTTCATATCCTGCCCGAAGATTTATTAATGCATAGCTGTTAGTGCTTAGCGTATTGGCATTGTCAACGTAATACCCTTGCGGCACCCACTCAGTGTTAGGGCCAATAAAGAATCCGCTTAGTCGATACAAGACTTCTGTGCGCAAATATTGTTTTGGTGCACCGGGTAAATCGTTGTTTCCCCAGCTGTCGTCGTCATCAAAGTGAAAGTCGTTATAAGTGTAAGCGACGTTCAGCTCTAAGCTATCGGTGTTTTTGTCGCCAAACACGCCATCCCAAAATAGCCAGCCGAGCCCAGCCTCCACGCCTTGGTGAATCGTTCTGTCCGCATTAAACACACTGTAGTTGCCGCCGCCAAGATCATAATACTGAAACTCATTTTTTAACTCAGCACGATACAGTGCTAGTTCCCACTGAATGCTGGCCGTGCGGCCGCGACCACCGATTTCAAATGTGGTGGCTTCTTGGGGTTTTAGTTGGTCAAGGGCTGCATTGGTGAAGTTAAGCTCGCCAAAAGTGGGGGTTTCACCGCTTTGCGAAATATTAGAGAAAATCTTCTGGTTATCCGATACGTGCCAAAGCACGCCGAGTTTGGGATTGCTGAAATAATAATTCACTTCTCCGTTGGCGGGACCCGTGGGATTTAATTTGTCATCGCGTTTGCGTTGCGCATCGATATATTGAACGCCAGCAATGAGCTCTACGTCGGGCGTTATGGAAAGCGCATTTTCCGCATACAGTGTTGTGTTTTGTGACGCATCCAAGGTTTTAACTTGTAGGGCGCCTTTTTTGCCGCCGGGCAAATTGGTGAACTGCTGGCTGTCGGACTCTCCGTTGTGAAGGGTTATGCCCACGGTTAGCCGGTTTGCGACGTCGCCGATCTGGCCATCATGGGTGGCACGGATAAATCCACCCTGATCTGTGTATTGATAATCTAAATACCGGAAGATTGGGTGGATGAGTTCTTTGGTCATTGCGAACACGCCAAATTCATAGCGCGTATTGCCTTGCAGCCAGGTTGTTCTGTTGGCGATTCGCAGTGATTCAACATTGCGCTGGTAGTCGAGATTAAGATTATTAGCCGTGGCTTTCGTGGGGTCATTCAGGGCGTCATCTTTGCTTAACGATCCCGGTATTTCTTGCGTGACGTTGGTCGTGTTGATGTATAGGCGCGACTCAATATTTTCATTAAAGCGCCATCCGGCATTAGCGAAAATACGATTATTTTCGCCAGCGCTATGATCGCGATATCCATTTTGCTGTTGGTGTGATGCGGTGATAAAGGCATCCATTTTGTTTTGTACTGTGGCGCCGCTGATTTGTGCGCGACGATAGTCGAAACTGCCGGCATCAACGCGAGAACTAAGCCTGTCGACGTTGTGGCCGGTTGGCGTGACAAAGTTAATTGCCCCACCGAGAGAGTTCGCGCCGAACCGCAGTGCGTTGGCGCCTTTATAAACTTCTGTATAGCGATACCCTGAAGGGTCAATTTCTTGGAAGTCACCACTGCCATCGGCGGTATTTAGCGGAATGCCATCTTGGTAAAGCTGCACGCCGCGCAGGTGGAAGTTACGCGAAAGCCCCGAGCCGCGAATAGATAGGCGCGTGTCTTCCCCCCATTTAGGTTGTACAAACACACCGGGAGAATAATCGAGAATGTCTTTAATGGTGGCTGCTTGAGTGTCACGCCAGCGATCACTGTCGATCACCTCCACGCCGCCTGGGGTTTGCTCAATTTTCTGGCGAGCTGTGTCAGTGTCTGGCGACGTCATTGATTCATTCCACGCCGACACTTTCACCGGCGGCAGGATCGTGGCGGTGTCGTTGGTTTCTGCAAAGATGAAGCCGCTTGAGAAAAGGACAGCAAGCAACAGGTTTGGTCGGAGCATTGAATGCATGTGTGGTATCCCCAGATTTCAATGCGGCGATTCTAGCGGTGAAGGCCTTACGAGGCGGCGTGGCAAATTGTCGCGCCTGGTTGTTTTTTAATGCCGGCGACTGGAGTGCGTGGTCGGTTTGCTTAGGCGGATATCGCTCGCAGACGAAATCGCCCATTGTGTGGGGGAGAGGGCCCCGCTGCCGGGGTTAGAGTCTTTTATGCGGGAGCTTGCCTGCAAGCGATGGGCCTTCTTAGGCAATCAGTCTCTACATGTTAGCTTGGGCTGCCTAGCGGGTAGCGGCGCTTTGCTTGAACCGCTACAATCCACACAGAACTACTATTAATGTAATCCAGATATAGGAACTCCCGGTGATCCGGACAGCCCTCCCGACAATTCGTCCCGTCCTGTTACCCGCCCCTTGGCGATGGTGAAGCTCGTTTCTGTGCGCTAATTAGCGCGATTTTCGATTACTTTTCACCGGCTTTATATTTAGGGGACGCTCATGTCACCGGAAAGAATGTCACTGGAACAACTCAATCGTTATGCCAGCGCTGGCTTTAATCGCGTGCCCGTTGTGCGCGAAGTGTTGGCTGATCTCGATACACCCTTATCCGCGTACCGCAAACTCGCTGCCGCGCCCTACACCTACTTGTTCGAATCTGTGCAAGGGGGAGAGCGATGGGGCCGTTATTCCATGATTGGTTTGCCGGCGGTCGAAGTGATTCGCGTTGCGAATGGTGAGGTGGTCGTTACCAACGGGGCAGGCGAGCAGCGTGAAGCCGTATCGGATCCCATTGCATGGATTGAACAATATCGCCTGCAGTACCGCGCGCCGGACATTGATGGCTTGCCGCGTTTTAACGGCGGGCTGGTTGGCTATTTCGGTTACGACAGTGTGCGTTTTTTTGAGCCACGGTTGGGGCAGGCGCCAGGCAAAGATACGCTTGGTGTTCCCGATATCCTGCTAATGCGCTCCGAAGAAGTCGTGGTGTTTGATAATCTGCGCGGCAGTTTGTTTTTGCTGGTGCTGGTCGATCCGACTGAAGCGGATGTATTGGCAAAAGCTGAACAGCGTCTGGATGCGTTGGAAGAAAAATTGCGTGCGCCGCTTGCAGACAATGCGCACACCAAATACGGCGCGCCGGTCACCGAAGATGAATTCGTTTCTGAGTTTCCACAGCAAGCCTATATGGAGGGTGTGGAAAAAGTCCGCGAATACATTCTTGCCGGTGACGTGATGCAAGTGGTGCCCGCGCAACGTATGTCGGTGGCATTTAAGGCGCCTGCATTGGATTTATATCGCGCACTGCGTTACCTGAATCCATCGCCATACATGTTTTATTTAGATCTCGATGATTTTCATATCGCCGGTTCATCGCCAGAAATTTTAACGCGTGTTGAGCATGGTGTGGTCACTGTGCGGCCGATTGCCGGCACTCGCCGTCGCGGGAAAAACGCGGAAGAAGATCAGGCGTTAGAAGAAGAGCTG
Organism: Alcanivoracaceae bacterium; assembly: GCA_029213045.1. Taxonomy (GTDB): domain Bacteria; phylum Pseudomonadota; class Gammaproteobacteria; order Pseudomonadales; family Alcanivoracaceae; genus JARGPN01. The sequence goes on along the minus strand of JARGPN010000010.1, from coordinate 475,542 downwards.
CTGGCTGACCCAAAGGAAATTGCTGAGCATTTAATGTTGATCGACTTGGGCCGCAATGACGTGGGCCGTATCGCTGATGCAGGCACCGTTGCGCTGACCGATAAAATGGTTGTCGAACGTTATTCTCACGTGATGCACATAGTGTCGAACGTGGAAGGGAAGCTGAAAGAAGGTTTCGGGCCGTTGGATGTTTTGCGCGCGACGTTTCCAGCCGGGACATTAAGTGGTGCACCAAAAATTCGCGCCATGGAAATTATCGACGAGCTTGAACCGGTAAAGCGCGGTGTCTACGGCGGCGCGGTTGGTTACATCGGTTTCAATGGCGAGATGGACACGGCCATTGCGATTCGTACGGCGGTCATAAAAGACGAACGTCTCTATGTGCAAGCTGGGGCAGGAGTGGTCGCTGATTCAGTGCCGCAACTTGAGTGGGAAGAAACCATGAACAAAGCACGCGCAGTTTTTCGTGCCGTTAACATGGCGCTTTCTGGACTCACTTTGCAGAAGGAGGACAACGCATGAGCCGCGTCCTAATGGTTGATAATTACGATAGCTTTACCTACAACATTGTTCAGTATCTGCAAGAGCTAGGTGCCGAGGTGTTGGTGCATCGCAATGACCAAATTTCCATTGAAGATATTGAGCGCATTGCGCCCGAACGTTTGATGATTTCGCCTGGTCCGTGCACGCCGAATGAAGCTGGTGTGTCGATGGCGGTGATCAAGCACTTCGCCGGCAAGCTACCTATCTTGGGAGTTTGCTTGGGTCATCAAAGTTTGGGGCAAGTGTTTGGCGGAAAGGTAGTGCGTGCACGGCAGGTTATGCATGGGAAAACATCGCCGATTTTCCACAAAGGTGTGGGTGTGTTTTCTGATTTGCCCAGTCCGTTTACGGCGACGCGATACCATTCGCTTGTGGTAGAGAAGTCATCTTTGCCAGATTGTTTTGAGATCACCGCGTGGACACAAACAGGCGACGGTGAAATGGATGAAATTATGGGGCTTCGACACAAAACACTTGATGTTGAGGGCGTGCAGTTTCATCCGGAATCGATCTTGACCGAGCATGGCCATGCTATGTTGGATAATTTTTTAAAAGGTCGATAGAACGCCGACGCTGAAATGAACGGTGGGAGTTTAATGGTGAGCGTGATGGTGTCGAGAGAGGCATTGTCGCTTGCAGGCAAGCTCCCACATAGTTCAAAAGAATAAGTTCGGTAGACCCATTATGTAGGGGCTCGTTTGCAAGCAATAGGGCGCACATTAAAACCCTATGGCCGTGAAGTAACTCCCGCATCGCTTAACAATTGTTTTATGTGGGAGCTTGCCCGCAAGCGATAGCAGCACAGGCAAAAACGTTTGCACCGCAATGTACTCACCAAACGTTCAACGGAGAACGCTGATGGACATCAAACAAGCGCTGGCGCGAGTCGTTGATCAGCTTGATTTAACCCGTGATGAAATGCGCGAAGTGATGCGTCAGATTATGACCGGCGGCGCGACCGACGCTCAAATTGGCGCCTTTGTTGTGGCGCTGCGCATGAAGAGCGAAACCATCGAAGAAATTACAGGCGCTGTGGATATTATGCGCGAGCTGGTCACGCCAGTAGATGTCAGTGGTTTGCCGCATTTGGTCGACATTGTTGGTACCGGCGGCGACGGTGCGAATCTTTTTAATGTGTCTACTGCCTCGGCGTTCGTGGCGGCAGCGGCGGGTTGTCATGTGGCGAAACATGGCGGGCGATCCGTCAGTTCAAAAAGTGGCGCCGCCGATGTGTTAGAAGCGGCGGGGATTTTTATTGATCTTAACCCCGAGCAAATTGCGTTATGCATTCGTGAGGCACGGGTAGGTTTTATGTTCGCGCCTGCTCACCATAGTGCCATGAAGCACGCCATTGGCCCGCGTAAAGAGTTAGGGCTGCGCACCCTGTTTAATATTATTGGGCCAATGACCAATCCTGCTGGTGTGAAGCGCCAAGTGGTAGGTGTGTTTTCAGATCAGCTTTGTCGCCCTATGGCGCAAGTGCTGGGTGCACTCGGTGGTGAGCATATTATGGTCGTGCACGGCATGGATGGCTTAGACGAAATCAGCCTTGCTGGGCGCACCCATGTCGCGGAATTTAAAAACGGCGAGGTGACTGAATACATGCTTACGCCTGAAGATGTCGGCATTGAATCTGCTTCATTGGTTGGTCTCGACGTTGCTGATGCCAAGGAATCACTAGCGTTAATTCGTGATGCACTGGGTAAACGCACTACCGCCAATGCGGCCAAAGCGGCGGATATGATTTCACTTAACGCAGGCGCCGCGATTTATGTTGCGGGTGTTGCGCAATCGCTGAAAGACGGTGTGCGAATGGCGGAAGATATGGTGCACAACGGCGAAGCGAAAGAGCGGATGATTGAGTTAATGGAATTCTCCGACTTGTTAAAGCGTAAAGAGTTAGAAGTACAACAAGAGCAGGCGCAACAATGAGCGTGCAGCATACCGGCACCGTATTAGATCGGATTATTCTGCGTAAAGCGGAAGAAGTTGCCGAGCGTAAGCAGCGCGTTTCTCTCGACGAGGTGAAAGCGCAGGCGCGCACCGCTGATGCTCCGCGTGGGTTTATTGATGCGCTGAAAAATAAACTTACGCTAGGTCAAGCGGCTATTATTGCCGAAGTCAAAAAAGCGTCTCCGTCGAAAGGTATCATTCGCGAAGAGTTTCATCCCGAAGAGATCGCCAAAAGTTATCAACATGGCGGTGCCGCATGCCTGTCTGTGCTCACTGATCGTGATTTTTTCCAGGGCCATGAAGATTATCTCATCGCGGCGCGAGCAGCCTGTTCGTTACCGGTGCTACGCAAAGATTTCACAATAGATGTTTATCAGGTGTGGGAAGCGCGAGCACTGGGTGCTGACTGTATCTTGCTGATTGTCGCAGCCCTGAGCGATGAGCTTATGGCGCAGTTGTTTGCCGCGGCCAACGAGGCGGGCCTCGATACGTTGGTGGAAGTTCACACCGAAGAAGAGTTGCAGCGCGCACTAAGGTTGGATGCTGAAATGATTGGCATCAACAATCGCGACTTGCATACCTTCGATACCTCGCTCGACACCACCACCGAATTGTTAACGCACATACCGGCGAATCGTTTAGTGGTGACGGAAAGTGGCATTCATACCGTTCAGGATGTTCAGCGTATGCGTGATGCAGGCGTGGAAACATTTCTTGTTGGTGAAGCGTTTATGCGTGCCGATGATCCGGGCGCTGAATTAGAAAAATTGTTTTTTTCCTAATATGAAAAGTCCGAACGATTGCTCCAACATGGCAGATATTCGCGCTGAAATAGACAGGCGCGATCGCGACGTCGTACGGCTGTTTGGTGAGCGCTTTCAATATGTTAAAGCTGCGGCCAAATTCAAAACCAGCGAAACCTCCGTGCGTGCGCCAGAGCGCTTCGCGGCCATGCTGGCCGAGCGCCGCCAATGGGCCGAGGAGGAAGGGTTGTCGGCGGATGTGATAGAAAAATTATTCCGTGATTTGGTAGAGCACTTTATTGCGGAAGAAATGGCGCGCTGGCGCAGCTGACCAGCAGAAATAAAAAAGGCCGCGTTAGCGGCCTTTTTTATTTAATCGTCTTGCTATGGATATCGGATCTACTTACCGCGTGCCAAACACCACCATGGTTTTGCCTTTCACCGATACCAAGCCCTGGTCTTCCAGGTTCTTCAGTACGCGGCCAACCATTTCTCGTGAGCAACCAACGATGCGACCGATTTCCTGACGGGTCACTTTGATCTGCATGCCGTCTGGGTGGGTCATGGCGTCGGGCTGCTTGCATAGCTCTAGGAGCGTGCCTGCAACGCGACCGGTGACGTCTAAGAAGGCGAGGTCGCCTACTTTACGGGTGGTGGCGCGCAAGCGGCCTGCGATCTGTGCGGACACGGTGAACAGGATGTCAGCGTCTTCGCGAGCAAGTTGCTTGAATTTTGCGTAGCTGATTTCGGCTACTTCGCATTCTGTTTTAGCTTTTACCCAGGCGGAGCGTTGCGGTGCGTCTTCAAAAAGACCCATTTCGCCAAAAAAATCGCCTTCATTCAGGTACGCCATGATCATTTCGCGACCGTCGTCGTCTTCGATGACAACGGTTACGGAGCCCTTAATGATGTAGTAAAGGGCATCGGACTCATCGCCTGCATAGATGATGGTGCTTTTGCTGGGGTACTTCCGACGATGACAGTGCGCCAGAAAGCTATCCAGATTGGAAATGATTTTATTGCCAAGTTCGGTCATGTCGACTCTTTAGTTTTCAAGGACTTTCCGTGTTAACGCGTTGAGTTTGCCCGTTTTTCACACCCTTGCCAAGGCAAGCTGTCACGTTGTGGGCAGATGTCCGACCATTCGCATTAGATTCGGTTCAAGGGATGGGTGTCTGCACAGGCATGTGGTACGCTTCGCGCCCTTGAACTTGGTGCTGTGTGGATGTGGCTACGGCCTGTCCTTGGGATCGTTTTGCGGTCTTTAGCAGATCTTGATGGATTGCTTACTTGTTCGCTATTAGACGACGTGTCTACGGATAAGTTGGTCCTCAGCACGGCCAAATCGGTGAGGTGGCAATGAAGGCAGAGATTCGTTGGCAGGGTGAAGTATGTTTCGAGGCCGAATCCGGCTCGGGACATAAGGTGCTTGCGGACGGACCGCCAGATCACGGTGGTCAAAACCGTGGTATGCGGCCTATGGAAATGGTGTTGATGGGCGTCGGCTGCTGCTCGTCGTTTGACGTGGTGCATATCCTTAAGAAGTCCCGTCAAGACGTCACTGATTGCGTCTGCCAGATGGATGCGGAACGCGCAGAAGACGAAGTACCGTCGGTGTTTACGCGCATTAAAATGCATTTCGTCGTGACCGGCCGCAAGTTGAAAGAGAATCAGGTGAAGCGTGCGGTGGAGTTATCCGCTGATAAGTATTGCTCAGCGGCCATCATGCTGGCACGCGGTGGCGTTGCCATTGAGCATAGCTACGAGATCATCGAGGAAGCGTAATGGCCGAGCGTCCGCGTCCTCACGCAGGTTTACGTCATGTTGCGTTGTTTGTACGCGACTTGCCGGCAAGTGAACACTTTTATATCGACCTGCTAGGCATGCAGGTCGAGTGGCGACCAGACGAAGACAATGTCTATTTGAGTTCTGGTAGCGACAATTTGGCTCTACACCGCTGGCGCGACGGAGATTTTCCTCAGCCTCAACGGTTAGACCATATAGGTTTCATTATGGATGCCCCGGATGATGTGGATGCGTGGTACACGTTTCTGCAGCACGAAGGCGTCAGGATGAAGTCGGAGCCACGCACCCATAGGGATGGCGCGCGTAGCTTTTATTGTTTAGATCCGGAAGGGGTAGTGGTGCAAATCATTTACCATCCACCGATCTCTGGTGGTCGTTTCATTAGAAACGACTGATGGTCTGGCGTAGGGAGTTTTAAAATGGTGAAAGACCCTAACCCCAAGATCCGCTTGCACGGTTTTAATAACCTGACCAAGTCGTTGAGCTTTAATATCTTCGACATCAGTTATGCGAAGACGGAACAGCACCGTAAAGAGTACATCGAATATATTGATGAGCTGTATAACGCGGAACGTTTGACCGAAATCCTGACTAACGTGACGAAAATTATCGGTGCCAATATTCTGAACGTGGCGCGCCAGGATTACGATCCACAGGGTGCCAGTGTGACGATGCTGATTGCCGAGCACGAGAACCCACCATCTGATGATGGTTGGGAAGAAGCTCCGGGTCCGTTGCCTGACACGATTGTTGCGCATCTTGATAAGAGCCACGTAACGGTACATACCTATCCGGAATCACATCCGGACAACGGTATTTCAACCTTCCGCGTGGACGTAGATGTGTCGACCTGTGGTGTTATTTCACCGCTGCGTGCATTGAACTATCTGATCCACAGTTTTGATTCGGATATTGTGACTGTCGATTACCGCGTACGCGGTATGACACGCGATGTCGATGGCACTAAGCATTACATCGACCACGACATTAATTCGATTCAAAACTTCCTAACAGAAGACACGCAAAACGCCTATCAGATGATTGACGTGAACGTGTATCAGGAAAATGTTTTCCATACCAAGATGTTGTTGAAGGATTTTAATATCGACAACTACCTCTTTGGTGCGGGACGCGAAGAGTTTTCTGGAAAAGAACTGGCGGACATTGAAGAGCGTCTGCGTAAGGAAATGCTGGAGATTTTCTACTCGCGTAACCTCGAGTAATTTTTTGAGCATTGCCGGAATACAAAAACGCCTCGAAAGAGGCGTTTTTTTTGGGGCGGTTGTGCGCGGCTCCGACTAGACGCGATACGTAGTCCATGTCATAACTTTGCTCATTAACGCCATGGCATGACGAATTGGCGTGGGCAGTGGTGCACCACCACTTTGTTCAGCGCTCACCGCGTGTTTCAGTTCATCGTCACGCATCTGCTTTAAAATAGCTTGGCTGCGATGATCAGACGCGGGAAGCTGGGACAGGTGCTCTTCTAAATGCCGTACCACTTGCCGCTCGGTTTCAGACACAAACCCTAAACTCCAGCGATCTCCTGCAAGCCCCGCTACAGCGCCTAGTGAAAACGACATGGCGTAAAACACCGGGTTTAGCTTGCTTGGCGCGCTATGCAGCTCTTGTAAGCGATCCTCGCACCACGCTAGATGATCTTCTTCTTCACGAGCTGCTTGCTCCATGGCAATGCGCACGCGCGGCAGCTTGGCGGTAGTGGCTTGGCCTTGGTAAAGGGCTTGGGCGCAGACTTCACCTGTGTGGTTGATGCGCATCAACCCAGCAATGTGCTTGGACTGGTTGCCGCTAAGGTTCCCCGATTCGCTCTGGGCGGCGGCCTGAGCCGCAGTCGGCGCTGTGGGCAGCGCAGGTGGCTGGCGTTCGGCGCGTGTCGCACCAGGCGATAGCGTCCGCAGGGCGTTTTCAACGCGACCTAACAACAGGTCAGTGGCGGAGAGTTGGCGAGGTCTATTCATGGTTGCAGTATAACTTCTGGTAGTCTTGGGTGCAGCCATGCACTTCAACTCATATGGATCATTCGGTGACAAACGTTCTCGATATCAGTTTAGCAGGCAGTGACCACAGTTTATCGAGCGCTTACTTGGCGTCGATATTGCCGTCGTTAGCGGAGCACTATCAATTATCGGTAGATGATTTACTGCGTGATGCGGGGTTGCCGGTGGATGTGTTGCTGCAAAGCCAGACGATGGTGCCGTTGGCAGATGCATTGAAAGTGTTTTTATCGATCCTTGCACAAACAGGCGACTCCGGACTCGGATTTGAAGTGGGACGTCAGGTGCGCCCTCGTTCGTATCAGGTATTAGGCTATGCGATTCTTGCCAGTGCCACGTTACACGAAGCCATTGAGCGATTGATTGGCTTCGAGAAGCTGGCAGGCAATATTGGCGTAAGTGAGATGCAGGAGAATGGCGATACTGTGCGGTTACGTTGGCAGTGTCCCGTCACGGGTGAGCCGGCGCGTCATTTAAATGAAGCGGCAGTGACCGGTTGGATTACTTTTGGTCGTCAACTGCTCAGCGATGCGCCGCAACCCTCGCGCGTGTGTTTTACTCACCAAGCCCCCGTTGATACGCAGCGATATCTCGATTACTTCCAATGCCCCGTGGAATTTTCAGCAGACTTTAATGGTGTTGAGTTTTCGGCCGAGTATTTAAGTTTGCCACTGAAAAGTGCTGATCCAGGGCTGAGCGAAATGATGCAACGCGAAGCCAAACTGAAAATGGCAGAATACGATAATCACACCAATCTTGGCGCAGTGGTGCGCCGAGAAATTTATTTGTTATTTGTCGAAGGCGAGCCAACGTTAGAAAAAGTGGCGAAGCGTTTAGGCTTGGCAGAACGTACGTTGCAATCACGTTTGCGCAAGCAAGGCTTAAGCTTTCAAATTATTGTGGAGAATTTGCGTCGCACCTTGGCTGATATCTATTTATTGGACCGGCGTTTGTCGCTCACTGAGATCAGCTTGTTGCTCGGCTTTTCCGAGCAAAGTTCGTTTACCCGTGCGTTTCGTCGGTGGCATGCGGAGAACCCGGCTCAAGCGCGCCAGCGGATGCGGTGAAGCGCACGATCACATCACTGAGTGCGCCGATTTCAATGGGCTTTGGCACGTGTGCATTCATTCCTGCGGCTAAGCTACGTTCACGGTGCTCGCGCAAAATATGCGCGGTAAGGGCAATGATCGGCGTCGGTTTGCGGTGTTCTTGGAGTTCCCACTGACGAATACGACGTGTTGCTTCAAAGCCGTCCAATTCAGGCATTTCGCAATCCATTAAAATAATGTCGTAGTCGCCTTCGCGAGCCGCGTTAAGCGCATCGCGGCCGTTGCTGACAATCGCTGGTGATAGCCCAAGTTTTGCCAGCATACCGCGAATGACTTTTTGACTTAGCAAATGGTCTTCGGCAACCAGTACTCGCAAGTTGCTGCGAGGTTGCTCAATATGTTCAGCCGTTTTTTGTTGGGTCAGCATGCCCAGTGCTTCGGCCAGTGCCTGTTTTAAACGCTGACCCGACACCGGCTTGCTAAGTACTTTATGAATGCCAACATTGCGTGCCATGGATGATGTTGGCGCATCCTGCACGCCGGTGAGCATGACCAATACCAACGGATGGTTGATCACCGTATCTTCGTGGATGCGTGTGGCCAGTTGCATGCCGTTAATGCCCGGCATTTGATGGTCCAGCAGCACGACATCAAAAGGCTCATTTAAATTCGCTTGCGTACGAATGGTGGCCAACGCTTCGCGTGGGTCGTGCGAGACAGTCACTCGCATTCCCCATGATAGAGCTTGCTGGCGGATAACCCGCGTCACGGTGCTCGAATCATCCACCACCAACATAGAATGTCCGGCGAGGAGCGCGCCATTGATGGGCATTTCTAATTCGTTTTGTTCCGCCGCTCCGGGCATGGGTAAATTTACCCAGCACACCAAATTCTCGTGGCGGCCTTCACGTAAACCACATTTTCCGCTCATCGCATCCACTAGTTGCCGCGCGATAGAAAGCCCTAGTGTGGTGCTGTCATTGTCTTCGCGTTTCGGCTCGGTGTTCTGGTCGGTAAAGGCATCGAGCTGTTCGTGAATTTGCTTCATTGCGCTGCCTTCAAATTCGAAGCGCAAATGATCCGCGAGGCCGGAAGGGTCGCGCGACACATCGAGCACCAGCTCGCCATGACTGGTGTGACGAATACATGCGCCCAATAGGTTGGTCAGCACCTGTCGTAGCTTGCCGTGATCGCCTTCCACCAAGACCGGTACGTTAGTGTGAATGTGCGCGATTAACTCAATTTGTTTTTCTTCTGCGCGCTCTCGAAACAGTTCTAATGCATCCATGACGAGATCGGATAAATCGAAACGTTCACGATTGACGTCGGTGGTGCCTTGTTCTAGCCGAGAGTATTCGAGGACATCATTGATGATGCGTAGCAAGTTCTCGCCTGCGGATCGAATTGAGCGCACGCATTCTTTTTGATTCGGGGTGAGCGGTGTATCGGACAGCAGTTCTGCCATGCCGAGAATGCCACTCATAGGCGTGCGAATTTCATGGCTAACGCGTGCCAGCGTTTCGCTGCGCGTTTGCCACGTGGATTCTTCGAGTACTTGTTTTTGTTTGAGTTGGAGCTGCCGCTGTAGTGATGTTTCACGCTGATTAATTAGGCCAAAGGTAAAGAGTAAGCCCTCAAATACTGCCGCGAAAAGAATCATCAGCGGCAGCTCCATGTTAATGGAGATGAAATTGAAGGTGGCTAGTGAAGCAAAAAATGCGATGAAGGCAGTGGAGCTTCGCGCGAAAAGATATAAGCGCGCGTGCTCCGCGCCAACGCGCAGCGCATGAATGCCCGCGTAGATAATTGGGAATGACAGAATTATGGAGGCGCCGTAAATGATTTTTGATGCAGCGTTGACCGATATGGAGAGCGACAATAGCGCCATGCCGAAGCAGCTAATCGCGAGCAGCCGCATCAGGAAGTCGAGCGGCAGGGACGTATCTCGAATTTGCAGAAATTGACGCGTAAATAGCAAGCCAAATGCGTAGCACAACGCCACAGATAAAATTTCTATGCGCGGTTGCAATCCGGGGGAAGAAAAGTATTCCACGCCAATAAAACCGGAGGCGCTGAAGCCTACGATAAGAGCGAAAAACAGCGTCATTAAATAATAAAGCTGCGTGGCGTTGTGGGTAAGATAGAACTGCCCTGCATTGAAAAGCAGTAATCCAAGCAGTAATCCCCCGACCACTAAAAATGGCAAGTCAGCGAGCGAGTTGTTTTCGATTTGCGCGGAGGCGGTATTCAGCGTCAACGTATAATTGAGGCTGCCGGCCGTTTGCGCACGCATATAAAAAACCTGCGTGCTGTGTGCGGGCAAGGTGATGCGATGGAGAAAACGGCGGTCACGGATGTCTGCCCATGGCGGCGTTAGATTGCTGCCAGAATGACGCGGGGTATAGCCACCGCTCTCATCTGGTGAGAAAAACGTCAGCTGCGCAAAATAGGCAGGCGAAACCTCGATAATGCGTTCTAGGTTTTGATCACTGTCGTTTTCCAGAGCAAATCGAATCCACCACACCTCGCTTTCATAGCCTAAGCGTTCGCGAGTTCGCGCAGCAGGTGAGAAGTCGTCGTCGTAGCGCCCACTGACTAAGTCTTCGAGATGCAGGGATTGATCTTTATCGGTGAGATATTCTGAGTAAATCGTTAGGTGATTACTGTGCTGTTCGGCTTGAACCAAAAACGGCGGCGGCGCAGATGCATGGGCCGCCGCCACAGATGCTGCCCATAGGAAAAGCGCTAGAAGCCCAAGCAGGCGCACCGGTTTACTCGGTGCTTTCCTGAGGAGCGGGCTCTGCGGGGGCGTCGTCTGCGGGTGGTTCCGCTTTGTGTTCCAGTGCATAGGCTTCCAGTCCAGCTTCCGTCAGCAAATAGGCGCCCAATTCGCTTCGGCGCCCACCATCACAGCTCACTACATAGAGAAAATCTTTTTCCAGTGATTTTATCTGGCGACGCAGTTCGTTGAGTGGGATGTTGCGCGCTCCTGCTGTGCGGTCGTGTTTGTATTCCATCGGAAGGCGAACATCAATGCGCACGATTGCGCGATCACCATCCTCTTCCATTTTTTCAACATCGTCTTCGCTTAGGGACCGCACAACGGAGACTTGCAGCAAGTCGCGGAAGTCGTCTTTGCCTAGGCTCATTAACACGCCATCACTGGTCATGGTAACGGTTGCGTTACGCGGAGTGTCTGATATCAGGGCATCTTCGCCAAAAAAGCTGCCAGCGCCGAAAGCGGCGAGTGTTTCGTCTCGGTTTCCTTGCTTTCGCGTCACCATGGCTTTGCCCTGTTTCAGAACAAAAAACCGGTCGCCGGGTTCGCCTTCTGTGACCACAACTTCGCCTAGGCTCACTTCGGCTTCTTCGAACTTAGTGAAAAGCTGCTGAATTTTTTGCGGGGGAACTTGAGAGAATAAGTCAGAGCCAAGTAGGGCGTCCATCCAGTCTCTTTCGTGTTCATCATCGTCTTCGCCGAGCATGGATTCTGCCGCTTGAGTCCATGTCATTAACAGATCGAGCTTATTGCGTTCTATGCCGTAGAGAACGGTTGGCTCGGTAGTGATGGCGTTGACCGTATGCTCACTGTAATTGTCGAGCGCGAGATAATTTTCGTCGTCGTCAGCAGGGAATTTGCGGACTTGGAAGCTCGCATCGGTTAAATCAAGTGAGCCGGTAATCAGAAAGTAAGCGAGGTCGGTACGGTCGCCGCGTTTGAACAGGACGCGCGCTGGCGGAAGGCTAATGACCTTAATTTGTCCGCAAATATTACGGACATGTGATTCTGACAGGCAATCAAACGGAATAAAGTGCGTTAGACGTTCCTGATCAATGGCGTTTTCGCTCATAGTGTTCCCTGCGTGCTATTTCTGACTGCGCCACTTCGGAATGCGTGCGTAGGTTTTGTTTACGATCCATTTTTTCTGTTCGCGCCATTCGGGCATTCCGAATGGGCGGTGTAACGAAAACAAGGGCGTTTTTTATGGTGCGCTGCGCATTCCAGTTTGCTTCGCCAATCCCAAAGAAACGGGATTATGGCAGTGACCTTTTACGTTGTCACAAATACGGAGAGCGGGCTACTGAATAATGTGATCTGGGCCGCTTTCGCGGCCCAGATTTTGGTAGAACGTGGAATCTATACGACGCTTATGCTTCGCCTTTTTCTCGCGCGATGGCTCGGTATCCAATATCGGTGCGATATTGGCAATCTTGCCATGAAATGTGTTTGATGCCTTCGTGCGCCCGTTGTTGCGCCTCTGCCACGCTGTCGCCCAATGCAGTGACGCACAAGACTCGGCCGCCGGCGGTGACTACGTTACCGTTTTCAAGACGGGTGCCGGCATGGAAGGTTTTGACGCCGTTGCTGTCCGCAGCATCGAGGCCGGAGATGACGTCACCTTTGCGGTAATCGTCAGGGTAGCCGCCAGCTGCCATCACTACGCCTAATGAAGGGCGTGGGTCCCATTGCGCGGTGATGCTATCGAGTTTGCCGTCGAGGGCTGCATCACACAGCGCCACTAGGTCCGACTGTAAGCGCATCATAATAGGTTGCGTTTCTGGATCGCCGAAGCGGCAATTAAATTCAATTACCTTCGGGATGCCGTCTGCACCAATCATCAAGCCCGCATACAAAAAGCCGGTGTAAGGGTGACCTTCCGACGCCATACCTTCGACAGTCGGGTAGATGACCTGCTGCATAATGCGATCATGCATTTCCGCGGTCACCACAGGCGCAGGCGAGTATGCTCCCATGCCGCCGGTGTTGGGGCCGGTGTCGCCGTTGCCGACACGTTTGTGATCTTGGCTGGTGGCCATGGGCAGGACGTTTTTACCGTCGACCATCACAATAAAGCTAGCTTCTTCACCTTCTAAAAACTCTTCCACGACAACGCGGTGGCCTGCGTCGCCAAAGCGGTTGCCCGCTAGCATGTCGCGCACGGCGTCTTCGGCGTCTTGTAAGGTCATGGCAACGATGACCCCTTTGCCTGCGGCCAAGCCGTCAGCTTTGATCACAATAGGCGCGCCTTGCTCACGGACGTAAGCAAGGGCTTGCTCAACATCGGTAAAGTTGCCGTAGCTTGCTGAAGGAATATTGTGGCGCGAGAGAAAATCTTTGGTGAACGCCTTGGAGCCTTCCAGTTGTGCTGCGCCTTTTGAGGGGCCGAAGCAACGCAGACCTTGGCTCAGGAAGTAATCAACTAAGCCATCCACAAGTGGCGCTTCTGGGCCAACGATGGTGAGTGCAACGCCTTCGCGTTTGGCAAGTTCCGCTAGCGCTTCTTTATCCATCACGTCGAGCGGTACGTTTTCGAGTTTTGTTTCGCGAGCGGTACCGGCATTGCCTGGCGCAACGAATACTTTTTCGACGTGCGAGGATTGGGCTACTTTCCATGCCAAGGCATGTTCGCGCCCGCCAGAACCAATAATCAAAACTTTCATGTCAGCCAAGCCTTTCAGTCGAACCATGATGGATGAAACGCAAAAAAACTCTGCGGCGCGCCGTTTAGGCACGCCGCAGCATTGATCAGTGACGGAAGTGACGCATGCCGGTAAAGACCATGGCCATGCCGTGCTCGTCGGCGGCGGCAATCACTTCGTCATCGCGGATAGAGCCGCCTGGCTGAATGACACAGCTAATGCCCACTGCGGCCGCATTGTCCATGCCGTCGCGGAAAGGGAAGAAGGCATCGGATGCCATCACCGCATTTTTTACTTCTAGCTTCGCGTGCTCCGCTTTAATAGCAGCAATTCGCGCGGAATTAACACGGCTCATTTGGCCCGCGCCGACACCCACTGTTTGCCGGTTCTTGGCATAAACAATGGCATTCGATTTCACGAACTTCGCTACTTTCCAAGCGAAAATCAGGTCGTGCATTTCCGCTTCGGTGGGGACGCGTTTAGTCACCACTTTTAAATCTGCTTCGGTGATCATGCCGAGGTCACGGTCTTGCACGAGGATGCCGCCATTGACTCGTTTGTAATCAAAATCGGCAATGCGATCTGCTGACCATTCGCCGCATTCAAGAACGCGGACATTTTGTTTGGCCGCAGTGATAGCGAGCGCTTCCTTCGAAATTTTCGGTGCGATAATCACTTCAACAAATTGACGATCAACAATGGCTTTCGCTGTTGCTGCGTCGAGCTCGCGGTTAAATGCGATGATCCCGCCGAAAGCTGATTCAGGATCAGTTTGGAAGGCGAGATCATAGGCTGCGCCGATGCCGTCGAGGCTGACTGCTACGCCGCAAGGGTTGGCGTGTTTGACGATGACGCATGCCGGTTTCACAAACGATTTAACGCACTCTAATGCGGCGTCGGTATCGGCAATATTATTGTAGGAAAGTTCTTTGCCTTGCAGTTGACGAGCTGTCGAAATCGACGCGTCTTGCGGGGCATGTTCGGTGTAAAACGCAGAGCGCTGATGCGGGTTTTCGCCGTAACGCATGTCCTGTGTTTTAACAAAATTTAGGTTAAAGGTACGCGGGAATGGATCGTTGCCCGGCGCAACTAAGCGACCGAAGTAATTGGCAATGGCGCTATCGTAGGCGGCGGTGTGCTCGAACGCCTTAATGGCCAAGTCAAAGCGGAAGTTTTCGGTCAGCGCGCCGTCATTGGCGGCGAGCTCTTCGATTACGCGCGGGTAGTCGCTAGGGTTCGTGACGATGCCGACATGGGCGTGGTTTTTTGCGGCCGCGCGCACCATGGTTGGACCACCGATGTCGATATTCTCGATGGCGTCTTCGAGCGAGCAGTCAGGGTTGGCGACGGTTTGTTGGAACGGATACAGGTTGACCACGACTATGTCGATGCGGCTGATGTCGTTGTCCGCCATGATCTGATCGTCTTGGCCGCGACGGCCTAAAATACCACCATGTACCTTCGGGTGCAGTGTTTTGACGCGGCCGTCCATCATCTCAGGAAAGCCTGTGTATTCAGACACTTCGCGCACTGCGAGGCCGGCTTGCTGGAGCGCTTTGTAGGTGCCCCCGGTAGAGAGGATTTCGATATTTCGGGCGGCTAGCGCCTGGGCAAATTCGACCAATCCAGTTTTATCGGAGACGCTGATTAGCGCACGTTGCACAGCCTTGCTCATTGCGGTGTCCTATTGTGTGGTACGGATAGTGTTGGTGCGGTTTTTCGTGCTGAATGTCAGAAAATAAAAAAGGGGCAGTAATGACTGCCCCTTGGTGTGCGGGCCTGCCGCGTTATAGCAAGCCGTACTGTTTTAGTTTCTTGCGCAGCGTACCGCGATTCAAGCCGAGCATTTCAGCGGCTTTTGTCTGGTTGCCACGAGTATACTCGAGCACTTTTTCTAACAACGGAATTTCCATTTCCGCCAAAACCATTTCATATAATTCAGCGACCGGCTCACCATCAAGATTGCGGAAGTAATCCGCGAGTGAACGACGAACACAGTTACGCAGCGTGTCGCGCGTATCGGCTTGCGCCAGTGTCAGTTCCGGTTTGCGATCTTCGGTGGTGCTCAGGTTATCTAGTGTGCGTGCAGCAGAGTTCATGCGGCTAAAGCTCCTTTCAGTCCGTCGCGAGTTCCTTGCGCGGCGGATACGTTACCGTACCGACCAAAACGGATGCGGTCAGTAACTTGTTCAAGTTTTTTGAAAAACGTTTCGACGGCTTGCTGCTGTTGTGCAGCGTCGTCCAACCTGTTGAACTGCTGGCGAAATTCTTCGCCACCTAACAAGTTGTTGGTGTACCAGCCCAGATGTTTTCGAGCGATTCGGACACCTGTCTCTGCGCCATAAAATTCGTGTAATGAAAGTAAGTGACCAAGCACTAATTCAAACACTTCCCCGACTAGTGGCGCCGGTGGTAGCTGCCCGGTTTCGAGGTAACTTACCGTGTCGCGAAAGATCCACGGATTACCCTGAGCAGCGCGGCCGATCATAATACCACCGGCCCCAGTAGATTCCAGTACTTTGCGCGCTTTTTCCGGAGTATCTATATCGCCGTTTGCAAATACCGGAATTGCAACGGTTTTTACCACTTCGGCAATGGTCGCGTATTCGGCTTCACCGTTAAAACGGCACGCACGAGTACGTCCATGCAAGGCAAGTGCCTGAATGCCGGCTTGCTCTGCCATTGTCGCAATGCGCAGTGCATTTTTATTTTCCGGGTCCCAGCCCGTACGAAATTTTAATGTGACCGGAACAGAAACGGCGTTGACCACGGCGTCAAGAATTTCGCCGACTAATTTTTCGTCGCGCAACAATGCGGAGCCAGCAGCGCGCTTGCACACTTTCTTTGCGGGGCAGCCCATGTTGATGTCGATGATTTGTGCGCCTAGATCGACGTTGATGCGCGCGGCGTTTGCAAGTTGTTGCGCATCGCCGCCGGCAATTTGAATCGACACTGGGCCTGGCTCATCAGCATGGGGTAAACGCAGCATGCTTTTTTTAGAGCGCCATAAGCTTTGATCGCTGGTCAGCATTTCGGACACGATCAGCCCCGCGCCTTGCTGACGACATAGCTGTCGAAAGGGCAAGTCGGTGACACCAGCCATTGGGGCAAGTGCGACGCGGTTGGCGAGCTCATATTGGCCGATATGCATAAAAACGGTCACAGCGCTTGAGGGGCGCACATGATAGGCAAGCCGGTCGGCAGGGGAAAGGGCTATTCAGGCCAGCCGGTAATAACCGGCTGGGACGGGCTCTGGAAGCGCCTAACGTAGGCGCCTACGTTAGGCGCTAGGTACCGGCGTGGGGAAAAAGCGAAGGGTGTAGTTTTTGGCATTTTCACCTGGGTCGAGAATTTCCAGAGAGATATGCACCGGTGTTTCAATGGGCATCCGTGAAGCGCCCGCTAAATCGCCGTGGAGGTACTCTTTTGGCGAGAAGCGTCGGCTGGCCACGGCCGCCCCTTGGACGGAAGTGAATCCTAGCTCAATTTCAGGGAAGGGTTGCTCGTAATCTGCTTTGTTGAACAGCAACACATCCACGACAAGCGCGTTGGAAAAGGTCGGGTGCTTGCGAACCACTAAATTGGCACCGCGCAGCTTCGACACGTCAGAGGGATTTGGCAATTGGCAGCCGAACGCGCCGCACACGGTGCTGTAAAAGCCTCGCCATTCAGGGGTACGTGCGAGTTCATTAAAGTTGAAAGCCATGTATTGCAGGCCGAACACCAGCATCATGAGGACTGATAGTGCGCCCCAACGTAAAATTTCGGTGGTATTGGCCAGCAGGGCATCGACTTTAATATTGGGTGTGACCGATTTCTTTTCAGCACGGGGCAGTTCAATGGCGGCCACTTCGTCGTTGTCGTCTTCGTCGAGCAGTCCGAATCCCGAATCAGAGAAAAAGTCACTGTCGTTGTCGCGCGCCCAATCGCTGTCGTCGTCTTTCGATGCTTTCTGAGCAAGATCTTTAGTGCGTTCTTTTTTCTTTTGCTTTGCTTCGCGCTTGCTCGATTCGGCGTCTGTTTCATGCAGGCTCATCGTGTCTGCAGAGATCGGGCCTGTGTCGGGCTTTGCGTCTTCGTCTAATTCCTCAAGCAATTTTTCAGCCCAAGACTCATCAGAGTCGTGGCTTTGGCTGCCGCGACCGGCTCCCGCCATGTCGGAGAAATCTTCGTCTCGCAGGCGCTCATCATCATCGCCGTCGAGGGAGATAAACGAGTCGCTCAGCTCTAAGCCACCCAAAGATACTTTTGTATCGTTAGACGCTGGGCGTGCTTCGGGAATTTCATCTTCAGAGAAGTCGTCGATGAGTCCAGCATCGTCGCCGCTGCTCTCGCTCGCCTCGTCGAGGGTCCAGCGTGATGCGGACTCAGACTTTGTTTCCTCTGGGGGGAGCGTCCAGGTTTCGGGGGTGGGCGCTTTGGGTGCCGGCGCTTTAGCCGCAGGTGGCTTGGGCGCAGGCGGCTTAGGCGCGGCCGCTTTGGCTGCTGGCGCTTCATTCACTAGGTGTTCGGTTGCTAAAAAGACTTTAAGGCAGGAGCCGCAACGTACCTGCCCTTTGGCCTGCATTAGATGTTGTTCACTAATGCGGAACTGGGCCTGACAATGGGGACATTTTGTTTTGTACTGTGTTGCCATAGCGTCAGAGGCTCCTAGGGCCCTTTAGCATCTCAAAATATCGTCATCTGATGTAGCCTTGATGGCGCTATTTCCAGCTGCAAGTCTTTTATTTTTACGCGTTTCGTTCTTACACCGTTCAATAGTAACGATGTTTCTATTGAACGGTGCACGGAAAACATCTCATTACTGAAAACGGGCTTGAGCTATGGCGTTTGGCGCCTAGCTGCCCCAGCGTCGATACCCTCGTGACTAAAACAGAGCTCGCGCCACTGTGCAAGGGAGTGGTTCTCGCATCAAGCGCTTTTGCGCCCAGAGACCCGTAGCCAGTCATTTTTTTGGCCAATTGGGTCGAGCTTAAAATCCTGTTCATAGGCGGCACGAATCTGCTCTCCCTGCTCGGCGAGTATGCCTGACAGTACGATTTCGCCGCCGGGCTTACACAGGCCGCTGAGCTGAGGCTGGAGTTCTACGAGTGGCCCCGCCAAAATATTGGCAAGCACAACATCAAAGGTTAAGTCGTTGGGCAGATCTCTCGCGAGCACGCAATGCAGACGATCTGCTACGCCATTTTGTTGCGCATTTTCCTGCGTTGCCAAAAGCGCTTGTGGGTCGATATCGCAGGCCCAGGCGTGTTTAGCGCCCAGCAGCAGGGCGGCGATGGCGAGAACGCCAGAGCCGCAGCCGAAGTCGATCACGTCTTTGTCCTTTAAATTGGCGCCATCCAGCCACTCTAAACACTGAGCGGTTGTTTCGTGGGTGCCGGTGCCGAACGCCAAACCGGGATCAAGGCGCAAGTTGACGGCATCAGGTTGCGGTGCGGCCGTCCAGCTCGGGACAATCCATAAGCGTTCCCCAAACTGCATGGGGTGGAACGTGTCCATCCATGCGCGCTCCCAAGGCTGATCTTCAAGAATTTCAAAATGGTAAGTCGGTAACGGATCGCCAATGGCTGAGCGCAATGCTTGCACTAACAGATCTGAATTAGTGTCTTGTTGGAAAAGCGCGGAAACAATGGTGCTTTTCCAAAGAGGTGTTTCTCCCAATGGCGGCTCGAACAGGGGTTGGTCAGCGGCGTCGGTCATGGTGACGGCCACTGCGCCCAGTGTTTCGAGGAGCGTTTGCAGTGAGTCTGCTTGAGTGTCATCTGCTGAAAGGTGGAGTTGCAACCAGGCCATGGGGCTCCGCAAAACTAAATTAAATGAACGGGTGACAGTAATAGCGAGCGACAAACTCTCAGCATCTGGGATATCGGTGTACGGCACGGCGTAGCGAGCTGACTCCGTCGCTAGCGGGCTAACACTCCTTTGTTCCCGACAGGCGCCGCATTCTTGCAAATGCGTGCGCCGTGTTATGCCCGGCTATTTACTGTTGATGCCGCGTAGTTTCTGTTCGAGGTGATGAATGTCTACACAGCCTTTTGCAAAGGCTTTGTCACGGAAAATACGATCACGGTGCAGAGGGATGTTTGTTTTAATACCTTCAACAACCACTTCCTCTAAGGCGTTACGCATGCGCGCAAAGGCGACCTCACGCGTTGGGCCCCACGTAATAATTTTTCCAATCAGTGAGTCATAATAAGGCGGAACCGTATAGCCACTGTAGATATGTGAATCAACGCGAATGCCGTTGCCGCCCGGCGCATGGAAATAGGTTATTTTTCCTGGGCACGGCGCGAAGCTAACAGGGTCTTCGGCGTTTACCCGGACTTCCATGGCGTGGCCTTCTAGGCGCACTTGGTCTTGCGTGATGGACAGCTTTTCTCCACCAGCAATACGCAGCTGTTCTTTCACGATATCGACGCCGGAAATCATTTCCGTCACCGGGTGTTCTACCTGTACGCGCGTGTTCATCTCAATAAAAAAGAATTGGCCGTTTTCGTATAAGAATTCGAACGTGCCGGCGCCACGGTAACCAATTTCGATACACGCATTGACGCAACTCTCGGCGACTTGTTTGCGGATATCATCGGGAATGCCTGGCGCTGGTGCTTCTTCCACCACTTTCTGGTGGCGACGCTGCAGCGAGCAATCGCGATCACCTAAATGAATCGCATTGCCTTGGCCATCTGCCAATACTTGAATTTCTACGTGACGCGGGTGCTGGAGAAATTTCTCCATGTACACAGTGTCATCACCAAAGGCATTTTTTGATTCAGAGCGGGTAACAGTAATCGCGTTAAGCAGTTGGTGTTCGCTCTCGACAACGCGCATGCCGCGTCCACCGCCACCAGCGGCTGCTTTGATGATGATCGGGTAGCCAATTTCGCGAGCGGTGCGCAAGGTGTCGTCGGCGTTGTCGCCAACGGGACCGTTGGAGCCTGGCACGGTTGGCACGCCTGCCTTTTTCATCGCTTCAATGGCGGAAACTTTATTTCCCATTAAGCGAATCGTGTCGGGTCGAGGCCCGACAAATTTGAAGCCAGAGCGCTCAACGCTTTCTGCAAAGTCGGCGTTCTCTGCCAAGAATCCGTAACCAGGATGGATCGCATTGGCGTCGGTGACTTCGGCGGCACTAATTAAAGAGGGAATATTCAAATAGGATTCAGTCGGTGATGCAGGACCAATGCAGACAGCTTCATCTGCTAGGCGTACGTGCATTAAATCCCGATCTGCTTTTGAATAAACGGCAACGGTGCGAATGCCCATTTCACGGCATGCGCGTAAAATACGTAGCGCAATTTCACCGCGATTGGCGATTAAAACTTTTTCCAGCATGGCGCCCTCAGACGATTCGAATCAAGGGTTGGTCGAATTCTACCGGCTCGCCGTTTTCAACGAGGATAGCTTCTACCACACCGGACTTGTCGGCCTCGATCTGGTTCATCATTTTCATTGCTTCAACGATGCACAACACTTCGCCCGCTTGTACTTTTTGTCCGACTTCTACAAACGAGTTGGAGCCTGGCGCAGCGGCGCGATAAAAAGTACCAACCATCGGCGAGCGTACTAAATGCCCGGAAGGTTCTGGTGCGGAGGCTGTCTCCGCCGGTGCAGCAGCGGGAGCCGGTGCAGGGGCGTGCGCGTAAGTCGCTGGCGCAGCGGCAGGCACTTGATACATTTGTGGTGCTGGCGGTGCATTGCGGTGACGGCTAATGCGCACCGATTCTTCGCCTTCACAAATTTCCAGTTCATCGATGTTGGATTCTTCCAGCAACTCGATTAATTTTTTAACTTTACGAATATCCATGACGTTTAATTATTTCCCAGTCAGTTTTTTCAATGCAGCGTCGAGTGCAAGCCGATAACCGTCCGCGCCTAATCCAACGATGACGCCCGCGGCGACATCAGAAAAATAAGACAGGTGACGAAACGTTTCGCGGCTATGCACGTTAGAAAGGTGTACTTCAATAAAAGGAATATCGACAGCGAGTAACGCATCACGCAGTGCCACACTGGTGTGCGTAAACGCAGCTGGATTAATCAAAATAAAATCGATGCCTTCGCTGCGGGCTTGTTGAACGCGTTCAACTAATTCGTATTCCGCATTGGACTGCATTGCCAGCAAGTGATGCCCTGCTGCCTGCGCTTGCTCTTGCAGACCGTGATTGATCTCGTCGAGCGTGATGGCGCCATAGGTTTCGGGCTCACGGGTGCCCAGCAAATTAAGGTTGGGGCCGTGAAGAACAAGAATTGAGGCCACGACTGGCGTCTCCCTGCGTAAAATCCCTGATATGCAGCGAAATAGCTGTTAACAGCAGCATATCGTCAAAGTGTTACCGAATTGGGGCAAGTCTAGGGGAGTTTGTGCGGGGAATAAAGTGGCGAATAGTATTGGTTACAAATAGCAGCGGTTTCGTGGGAGTTAGCTACTAAATTGATATCTGGGTCTCACTCCGCAGGCGTGCGGAGTGAGACAAACTGAGTGTTGAGAGGGGAAAAGGTTAATTTTTAGGCATGTGGGCAAGGAAGTTGCCCGGCCCCATTTCGCCGAGAATGCGCTTGCCGGCTATTTCGACGCCGTTCGCGTCAAAGAACACCAAGCACGGCAGGCCTAGAATCTGGTATTTCTCCATGATCTTCTGGCTATCGTCGTTGATCTCGGTGATATCCACCTTTAATAGCACGTGCTCGGACAGAGCACTTAGTACGTCAGGTTTGGTCAGTGTCTCTTTTTCCAATACTTTGCAGGATGCACACCAATCTGCATAGAAATCCACCAATACGGGTTTGCCGCTGGCCTTGGCGTTACGCAGTGCCGTGGCGAGCGCGTCACTACCGACAAGCCTCTTCCATGCGCCCGCCTGCTGTGCCGTCGCGTCAGATGACTCGGAACTTGCAGACGTTGTTGGCTGTTGCGCCGCGCCATGATTGAGCGGCTGTAGTGGATCACTGCCGCCCCCGGCTGCGCCGACAACTAATAGCGCCCCGTAAAGGGTAATCATCATGGCGAAAGTGCGACGAATACGCGATGTGCTTTCTGAAACGGGTTCAAACGCGCCGAGGTAAATGCCGTAGCCGCCCGCCAGAAAACCAAACAATGCCATGGCTAAGCTATCGGCAATAATGCGATCCAATAGCCAGACAGCGATGGCGAGCATGGTGATGCCGAAGAAGCGTTTGATGCCTTCCATCCATGCGCCTGCTTTTGGCAAAAGATGGCCGCCACCGGTGCCCATAATAATTAACGGTACGCCCATGCCGAAGGCGAGGAAGAAGAGTGACAAAGCGCCGGTAGCAACATCGCCGCTGCCAGCAACGTAAATTAAGGCGCCCGCTAAGATTGGAGTGACGCAGGGCGAAACGACTAACCCTGAAATAGCGCCCATTAAGGCTGCGCCAATTAGTGAGCCGCCGTGCTGATGCTCACTAACGGAATTTAATCGGCTGCGAAGAAATTCAGGCAATTGCAATTCATACAAGCCAAACATCGCCAGCGATAACACCACAAACACAATCGCCGAGGAAATAATTGCCGCAGGTTGTTGCAGCAGCACTTGTAAATTAAGGCCCGCGCCAAACAGCGCAACGAGCATGCCCGCAAGCGTGTACGGGATGGCGACGCCCATGACGTACGCGAAGCTCAAACTAAAGCCGCGGCTGGCGGAGGCTGTGCCAGAACCGGCAATAATGCCGGATAAAATAGGGATCATTGGAAAAACGCAGGGTGTAAACGCGAGGAGCATGCCGCCGCAAAAAAACAGCAGTACTGTCATGCCTAGGCCTTGTCCGTTCATCCAATTACTAAAGGCGTTCGCGTCATCGGAAGAGAGGGTGTCGAGAAAGCCTGCACCGCTTCCTGTGGCAGTACTCACATTTTCTGAGATGTCCGTCGAGGAGGTTTTGTTGGTGGCTGGGACAAAGTTGATCGGCAGTTTTGCCGTGCGTGGCGGATAGCACAGCACGTCTTCAAGGCAGCCCTGATACTTTACTTCTAGCACCGCTTCAACGAGCGGCACCGACTGCATGGGTATGCTGAATTCAAGCAGATCATGGAAAACTTCAACTTCACCGAAAATTTCATCGACCTTAGGCTCGCCGCGAGGTGGCTCAAAGTCAGCAAAGTCGTTGAGCACGTTGCCGTTAGTGTCGAGCAGACGGAAGCCAAAGCGATGACGGTACAGGTAGACATCGGGGGCCAGCGAAAACGAAACTTGAATCGCTTGTTCCGCAGGAAGCTCTAGTGCGCTGACCTGAAAGGCTTGGTCTGCCGTCGGAATGTCGTCATCGATGGTATTTATGCCTGGCAGGCTGGCCATTGCCAGCTGACTGACCGTGACAAGCAGCCAAATCAACCCTAGTTTTAACCCATTCTTCTTCATAGCTGCCCTCATTTTCCGCTACCTCGGACTATACATTGTTGGGGAAGTTTCCGGTTTATGGATTAACGTTGTCTTAAGCGGAGCGCATTGATATGCATATTTCTTCCCGTCGGTCGATGCAGCGGCCTTATGGGCTGCTTGAATTCTCTGTGTGTTGCCGCGTGCCCCGTGAAAAGTACCTTCGGGCGATATAAATGGCATTTTTTCAAAATTCTTGTGTCTCTTAAGGAAGCTTTAAGGCGCAACCCCGAATCTACATGGCGTACTGTTGGAGTTTCTGATGCGTAAAGTCCTGACTTGTTTCACCCTATTATGCTTGTCTTTGCCTTTTTCGGCGTCCGCCGCTGAGGTGTTGAGCCGTGATCAATTTTCCTTGAGCCGCTTTGCTGATGCAAAAGTTATCTATTTAGATTTCTGGGCCAGTTGGTGTGTGCCATGTCGTCATTCATTTCCTTGGCTCAATGCCATGCAGGAAAAATATGGAAAAGACGGGCTGGTGATCGTTGGCATTAATGTTGACCCCGAGCGTGCCGACGCAGATCTTTTTTTGGAAAAATACCCCGCCAATTTCACGCTGGTGATGGACCCCAAGGGCGAACTTGCTGAGCAGTGGCGCCTGCAGGGTATGCCGTCGGCTGTGATTGTGAATGCAGAAGGCGAAGAGCTGCATCGCCATATCGGATTTCGTAACGATCGCGAACAAGAATACGAAGCGCTTTTAAAAGACCTGCTCAACACGTCGCAAGATAATTCTTCTCTAAATAAAGCCCCTCAAAAACAACATCCGGAGGCACATTGATGCGTTTTTTTATTCTCGCACTAATCGTTACCTGCGCGGGTTGCTCGAACCTCGGCGTTAAGCCTTGGGAGCGCGATCTGTTGGCAAAAGACACCATGATTCCAGGTACTGCCGACGGCCTCGATGACGCCTTCGATGACCATATTTATTTTAGTAAGGAAGCAAGCAGCGGTGGGCGCGGCTTTGGTGGCGGAGGTTGCGGATGCAATTAAAAAAGAAAAAGTCGATGCTGAAGTCATCGGCGGGCAGCGTATCGTGTGCGCTGGCGGCGGCCACGTGTTCGTTGCTAGGCGCGCCTTTACATGCTGCGGAAGGTGAACACGGTTGGAAAGTTGATACGGCACTGTTGCTTTACAGCGAAACCGATCGCGTCACGGCAGTAGAGCCTGTTATAAAAATGGGCAAGCAGTTTGCCGACGACAGCACCTTGGATATGAAGCTAACGCTAGATTCATTGACCGGCGCATCGCATAACGGCGCTGTTGTCAGTGATCAGCCGCAGACGTTTACCAATCCATCGGGCAGCGCCTATACCACCAAGGCAGGTGATGTGCCGTTGGATAGCACGTTTAAGGACACACGCACGGCGTTCAATTTGCAGTACACCCGTCCGTGGACGCGCACGTTACGCTGGACTGCGGGCACCAATTTTTCCAGCGAATATGATTTTCAATCATTTGGTGCTAATGCCGGTTTGCTGTGGGATTTGAATCAGAAAAATACCACGCTGACGCTGGGATTCTCGCATGAATCCGACAGCATCAATGCGGTGGGCGGAATTCCGACGCCGTTATCGTCAATGCCCTCGGCCACCTCAACATCGACGAACACCGTTAAGTTGACCGAAGGTGATAGCGATAGCCGTTCGGTGAATGACATTCTGTTGGGCTGGACTCAGGTGATGAACCGTCGCTGGATCATGCAACTGAATTACAGCCTGTCTAATTCATCGGGTTATCACAGCGACCCGTACAAAATCGTCACCGTATTAGATCCGGGTAATCCGATTGATGACTATCTTTATGAAGCGCGTCCAGATTCGCGCACAAAGAGCGCCATTTATTGGGAAAACCGTTACCACTTTGACGAAGACTCCATGGCTGTGTCGCTGCGCTATATGACAGACGATTGGGGCATCAATTCGCAAACGTTGGATTTCAAATACCGTCATGAACTAGGCAATGGTTGGTATCTGCAACCGCATTTGCGTTATTACACGCAAACCGCTGCCGACTTCTGGTATGAGTCCGTGCCCACCGCAGATGTGGCCGGTTTGACGGAGGCGTCGTCGGATTATCGTTTGGGTAATCTCGACGATATGACGTATGGGGTGAAAGTCGGACGCAAGTTGAGCCGAGGCCGCGAATGGAACGCACGCTTGGAGTTGTTTAGCCAGAGCGGTGATACCAAAGCTGCTGAAGTCGATGCGTTTATTACTCAGGTAGGCTATACCTTTTATTGGTAATCGCAGAAGATGCGACCATGAGTGACACTGTTCGGCTAGAAAAAACAGCACACGGTTGGCGTGGCGGGTTCACCGCCATGGCCAGTCCGTGCGAGGTATTGTTTCGTAATATTCCCAGTGCATTGGCTCGTAACATCACCGAGCAAGTCGCGGCGGAAGCGTGGCGCGTGGAGAAAAAATTCTCCCGTTATCGCGATGACAATATTGTCGCTGCCATTAATGGTGCGGCAGGCCAGCCGGTAGACATCGACGAAGAAACAAATCGTTTGCTCGACTATGCCGACAGTTGTTGGCAACTCAGCGACGGTATGTTTGATATTACTTCCGGTGTATTGCGCCGAGCGTGGAAGTTCGACGGCTCGAACAACATTCCTTCTCAAAAAAATATCACACCTTTGTTGCAGCGTGTTGGCTGGCGGCATCTCGAACGCGATGCCGGTTGTCTGCGTATGCCGGCGGAAATGGAATTGGACTTTGGCGGCATTGGCAAAGAATACGCGGTGGACCGTTCGTTGATGTTGGCTCGACAGCTAACAAACACGCCGTTGCTGGTGAATTTTGGTGGCGATATCGCGGCGTGGTGTGGCGACGCCGAGCCATGGCGGGTTGGGCTGGAAGGTTTAAGTGAAGGAAAAATAGCGGGGCGCTTTTTACTGGGCAATGGCGCATTGGCCACCAGCGGAGATAGCCGCCGTTTTTTACTGAGCAACGGCAGACGTTATAGCCATGTTCTGAATCCGCAAACAGGTTGGCCAGTGATGGATGGCCCTCATTCGGTCACTGTGTCGGCGGCGCAATGTACGTTGGCGGGCATGTTGGCGACGTTGGCGTTATTGCGAGGCGCGCAGGCAGAACAGTTTTTGCAAGCGCAAAGCGTTCGCTATTGGTGCTTATGGGGAGATCGCAAAAATGCGACTGCTGCTGGTTGAAGATGACCCGCTGTTAGGCGACGGGTTGCAGCGTGCGTTGCGCGCCGATGGTTACACCGTTGATTGGGTAGATCGTGGTGATCAAGTGTTGTCTGCGTTGCAGCGAGAACATTTCGACTTGGTGTTGCTCGATATCGGTTTGCCTGGGCTAGACGGCATACAAGTGCTTAAAAAGTTGCGTGGCGGCGATTCGCCGATTCCGGTAATTGTTGTGAGCGCACGAGACACTCTTGATGACCGCGTTGCGGGCCTGGATGGTGGTGCTGACGACTATCTCACCAAACCGTTTGAACTGGACGAATTGCGCGCGCGCATTCGCGCGCGGTTGCGGCGTGGCGAGGATATCAAACACGAAGAAATTCAATTGGGCGAATTAGTGATTCGTCCGCAAAGCCAGGAAGTTTTTCGTGACGGTGAATTAATTAGTTTGCCGCGCCGCGAATTTACCCTTTTCCTAGAGTTGGTGCGCAGCCGCGGCCGCGTACTGACCCGTGAACGACTCGAGCAGGCGTTATACGGTTGGTCTGGTGACGTTGAGAGTAATGCGTTGGAAGTCCATATTCATCACCTGCGTAAAAAGTTGGGCAGTGACGTGATACGCACCGTGCGTGGCGTTGGTTACAGCGTGGCCGAGCAATGATTTCTATTCGACGGTTTTTACTTGTTGCCATTGCCTCGGTGGTAATCGGCACTACGGTCATTGTCACGCTGGCAACTTATTTCCGTGCCTATCACGAAGTGGATGAACTCTTTGACGCGCAGCTGGTACAAAACGCGCGATTGATCGCGTTGTTGTCGAGCGATAAAAATTATCAGCTTGATCCTACGGTGATGCACAAATCCGGCCCGGGCCATGCTTACGAGCGATATATCGCGGTGCAGCGTTGGAGCAATGACGGCCAGTTACTGTTGGCCAGCGAGAGCGTGCCGGAGAAACCGTTGGCGGCGTTTGAGCCGGGTCTGTCTCGCACGCGTATTGACGATGCACAGTGGCATGTTTTTACCCAGCAGTTACCGAATACGGAATGGTTAATGGTGGCGGAGGCGGGCCGTGCGCGCGCTGATTTAGTACGTGGTTCTGCGCTGGCAGTTGTGGCGCCATTTCTCATTGCCATTCCCGTATTGCTACTGCTGGTGGCTGCGGCGATTCGAAGAGGACTACAGCCGTTGTCGGTGCTATTGGCATCGGTGCGAGAGCGAGATCATCACAATTTGCAGCCGCTCGATACGGCGGCACGAAATGTGCGCGAATTAGCGCCCCTAGAAATGGCGATTAATAGCTTGATGATGCAATTGCAGGACGCGCTCAGCCGTGAGCAGCGCTTCACCGCTGATGCCGCCCATGAGCTACGTACCTTGCTGACCGTGTTGAAGTTGCATGCCGACAATGCGCGAACGCTAAAAGACCCGGAAGAGGTGCGCTTGTCGTTGCTGCAGTTGCAAGCGGGTGTCGATCGCGCCACTCGTATGGTGGCGCAACTGCTGGCACTGGCGCGCATTGATCCGCAAAGCCACGACGCGTTATTGCAAACAACCTCGGTGCTGCCGGTGGTGCGACAAGTGTTAGCGGATTTGATGCCGCTGGCGGGAAAGCGTGCTCAGAGTGTGCTGCTTGATGAAGCGGCGGACACCGCTAACGTGGCGCTCCGTTCTGAGGCGCTGGATATTTTGCTGCGTAATCTGGTGGAAAATGCATTGCGCTACTCGCCCAGCGGTAGCGAAGTGCAAGTGACCGTATCGCGACATGCGCAGAGTGTTGACATCACCGTACAGGACGAGGGCGAGGGCATTTCTGCGGAGCTGTCTGAGCGTGTTCAGGAGCGCTTCTTCCGCGGCCATCATGATAGCCAGGGGGCCGGTTTGGGGCTGTCTATTGTGTCGCGTATCTTGCAGCTAGCGGGCGGCAGCCTGTCGTTTTCTCCCAAAGCCGAAGGACAATCAGCACACGTTGTTGTGACGTTACCACTCGCCTGAACTGGCCCCGCCCGCGCTTCGTGCTTATAGTGAGTCTATAAGAAGGCCGAAGGATTCCCATGAAAATGCCAGAAAATCTTACCGACACCGTCGGCGATCGTTTGCTCGACCCGTCTACCTCTCGCATGGGGCGGTATTTCGTCTATTTGCTGCTGGTTTTGTTACTCGTCAATGTCGGCTTAGGTTGGTATTGGAGCCGCGAACCAGCAGTGATGCCGCCGCTGCAGCCAACGACAAAAATGGTGGTCGGAGAAGCGACGACGAACGCGCTGATTTCAGTAGCCAGTACGCTGTTGGATAAACCAGGCGGCTATTTAAGCAATGATGTGCTGCCGCATCGGTTGTGGCTGGACAATATGCCGAATTGGGAATACGGCGTATTGGTGCAGGTACGCGACATGATTCGCGTCATGCGTCGGGATATGAGCCGCTCGCAATCGCAAAGTCAGGAGGATCTTGATCTTGCCAAAGCAGAGCCTCGGTTTAACTTTGATAATTCCAGTTGGGCGATGCCGGCGACAGAGTCTGAATACCGGGGTGGTATTCGTGCTTTGCAATCTTATCTCACACGGTTGCAGGCGGGTGATGGCGAAGCGTCATTCTATGCGCGGGCGGATAATCTGAATTATTGGTTGGGCGATGTGCAAAAACGTTTGGGCAGCTTGTCGCTCAAGCTTAGCCAAAGTGTTGGGCGCGATCAGCTCGATATTGATGCCAGTCAGGCTGCGTCTATCACGCAGGCGATGCAGGTGAAAACACCTTGGCGCAAAGTCGACGATGTGTTCTTTGAGGCGCGAGGTGGAAGCTGGGCGTTGATTCATTTGATGCGCGCCGCCGAAGTAGATTTCGCCGAAGTGCTGGAAAAGAAAAACGCGCGGGTAAGCTTTAACCAAGTAATTCGTGAATTGGAATCGACACAGGAAACAGTGTGGAGTCCAATGATTTTGAATGGCTCTGGATTCGGCATGTTGGCGAACCACTCTTTAGTAATGGCGAATTATATTTCTCGCGCCAATGCCGCTTTGTTGGACTTAAGGCAGCTGCTCACACAAGGTTAGTAAAGAATATTTTTTGCTCTATGTGGGAGCTTACCTGCAAGCAATGGGGCGTTGGTAAAGGTCGAATCGCTTGCAGGCAAGCTCCCACATGGGGTTGTGCTGCTTTGCGAGTTCTATGGTGACCTTGCAAGGAGGTTGCCATTGCCGTGCATTAACACTCCCACATTTCAAATTTCCTTTTTGTTGTTGTCCTATGTGGGAGCTAGCCTGCTAGCGATGGGGCGCCGGTAAAGGTCGAATCGCTAGCAGGCAAGCTCCCACATTGGGTTTTGCTGTGTGGGGCGGTTTCTTATCGCGAGAAAAATATCCAGGCAAAAAAAATCCGCCCAACTCTTCAGAGGGGCGGATTTTTTATTGCTGCTGAATGCAGTGCTTCCACACTGCTTGAGCAGCCGGCGTTATCGTCGAAGAAAAATTATTTTTTCTCTTCGTACGCTGCAGCAGATTTGATGATTTCTTGGCGCGCTGCTTCTGCGTTCGCCCAGCCATCAACTTTAACCCACTTGCCTGGCTCGAGATCTTTGTAGTTCTCGAAGAAATGCTCGATCTGTTTGATGAGCAGTTCTGGCAGGTCAGAGGTTTCTTTCACGTTTTTGTACAGCGCGCTCAGCTTCTCGTGTGGCACAGCTACGAGTTTGGCGTCTTGGCCTGCTTCGTCGCTCATGTTCAGGATGCCGATTGGGCGTGCACGAATAACGGAGCCTGGTACGACTGGGTACGGCGTAACAACCAATACGTCGAGTGGGTCGCCATCTTCAGACAAGGTGTGTGGGATGTAGCCATAGTTTGCTGGGTAGAACATTGGGGTCGCCATGAAGCGATCCACGAATACCGCGTGGCTATCTTTGTCGATTTCATATTTGATCGGCGAGCTGTTAGCCGGAATCTCAATGACTACGTAGATGTCGTCTGGCAGGGATTTGCCCGCCGGTACCTTGTCAAAATCCATGGTTGTGTCCTTCGCCGAGGTTATTCAGAGGGCGCGGATTATAGCAACGTGTTTGCACCGCTGACCACCTACAGGGGTGGCTTGTCGGTCAGTCTCGCCACTTAATGTTGCAACCGATGGAGGGGATCTGTGTTTCGCTGGGCGATGAGCCCGCCAGCACGGCGTCGCAGGCGCGTCTCATGTCTCGACCACTGACAGGGATTTGGTTGCCGGGCCGGCTGTCATCGTACTGGCCGCGATAGGCCAAGGTGCGTTGCTGATCAAATAGGAAGAAATCTGGGGTGCACACCGCCTGAAAGGCTTTGGCGACCAGCTGTGTTTCATCGATCAGGTAGGGGAATTCGTAGTGCCGCAGGGCGATTTCTGCGCGCATCTTCTCTGGGTTGTCGTCAGGGTAGCGATCATAGTCGTTGCTGTTGATCGCCACGACTTGCAGGCCGAACTTACGATAATGCCGCGCAAACTGACTGAAATGCTCGGCGATATGTTTCACGTAGGGGCAATGATTGCAGATAAACGCCACGAGTAGCGGCGTTTTGCCCAGATCATTGGCGGTGTACTGTTTGCCAAAGCCGTCGACCAAGGTGAAGTCAGGCAGCGCAGTGCCTAACGGCAGCATGGTCGACGGGGTGAGAGCCATTTATTTTTTGCTTACCGGTTTGCCTGCGCTCTGCCATGCATCGAAGCTACCTTCGAGCACGCTGATTTTCTTGAAACCGGCTTTTTCCAGTGCCTCTACTGCGGCGTTGGCGCGCTTACCAGACTTGCAATACACCACGATTGGCTCGTCTTTCTGTGCCGCAAGGCTGTCGGTGTAGTCGCCAATTTTGTCGTGAGGAATGAGCTTCGCGTTGGGTAGGTGACCGGCCAAGTACTCATCTTCACTGCGCACGTCGATAATCATCGGTGCTTTGCCATCGTCAATTTTTTGCGCCAGATCGTTCACAGAGATGGTGCCCGCGGCGAAAGAGATTTGCGCGAGTAACAACAGTGCGGCGGAGGCTAAAAGCGTTTTAACGTATTTCATGACAGGTAACTCCATTTGGTTGAAGAGTGATAATTCCATTCGGGCCGATGGGTATCGGGTGGTGCTGTCTTGGGGGTGCCTCAGGTTAAGGGAACCTAGCTTTCGCTGCTTTCCCATTCCTTCAATTCATCCCACAACTTACTAGCATCTCTGACCATACTTGCGATGGAAGGTTTCGCTGCGGGGTTCGAAAAGCTTGCTGCCAAGGCGCGTGATGCGCATTCGTAGACAAATTCTTTTTTGTCCATGTTGGCGAGTAGTGTCATAACAAGTTCCACAAACAAAAACGGGCGTAGCTTCAAGAGGCTACACCCGTTTTATGTGTTTGTGTAGGCACCTTACGTATGCCTACGGCGGCTGGTTTACAGCTTAAATTTGCCTTTCAGCTTCTTCGGCACAGCCTCAAGTTTCGGACGTGCGTATTGCGGAATGCCATTCTTGTAAGGCGGGTAGTCTTCGCCTTCGATCAGCGGCGCGAGGTATGCGCGTCCCGCGTCGGTAATGCCAAACCCGTCGGCGGTAATAAAGTTACGTGGCATTTTCTTCTCCACGTTGGCGACGTTAGCCAGCGGCGCTTCCTGAATCGTCCAGCTGTATTTCTTGCCCTTGCCGCGAATGATGGCGGGCATCACCGCATTTTTGCCAGCAACCGCCATTTCAACGGCAGCGCGACCTACTGCGTAGGCTTGCTCAACATCGACAGCGGATGCCACGTGGCGGGCTGAACGCTGCAGGTAGTCGGCCACTGCCCAGTGATATTTATAGCCCAGCTCGTCTTTAATCATTTGCGCAATTACTGGCGCAACACCACCGAGTTGTTTGTGGCCGAAGGCGTCAACTGAGCCCGCGTCGGCCAGAAATACGCCGTCTTTGTCGCGTGCGCCTTCAGATACGGCGACTACGCAGTAGCCATTTTTCTTCACGGTTTGCTGTACTTTTTTCAAAAACTTGGCTTTGTCGAAAGCGATTTCAGGGAACAGGATCATGTGCGGAGGGTCGCCGGCTTCTTCTTTGGCAAGGCCTGCTGCGGCCGCAATCCAGCCTGCGTGGCGGCCCATCACTTCCATCACAAACACCTTGGTTGAGGTGGCGCACATGGAAGCAACGTCCATGCCCGCTTCTTTCGCGCAGACAGCGGTGTATTTCGCCACGGAGCCAAAGCCTGGGCTGCAATCGGTGATTGGCAAATCGTTATCGACGGTTTTAGGCACGTGGATGGCCTGAATGGGATAGCCCATTTTTTCTGAAAGCTGCGAGACTTTTAGGCAGGTATCTGCCGAATCGCCGCCGCCGTTATAAAAGAAATAGCCAATGTTGTGGGCTTTGAAGACTTCGATTAGCCGCTCGTATTCACGGCGTGACGTTTCTAGGTCTTTCAGTTTGAAGCGACATGAGCCGAACGCGCCACCAGGGGTGTGCTTCAACGCGGCGATGGTCGCTTTGGATTCTTTGCTGGTATCAATTAATTCTTCAAGGAGGGCGCCAATGATGCCGTTACGGCCCGCATACACCTTACCAATATGCTTTTTATTTTCCCGAGCAGCGTCGATGACGCCAGCGGCAGAAGCATTGATAACGGCTGTAACGCCACCGGATTGAGCATAGAAAGCATTCTTGCGCGCCATGGGTTTGGCTCCTTGAACTTAAAATGAGGTAACGAATCAGGCAATCGGATTGGCGCGCATTCTAGCCAAGCCCGCCCAGCTTTGCATTGAATGTCTGGCCTTTGTTGGTCAGAACCGATGAAAACCTTTTTCATGGATGGGTGTTTTATCTTTCGCCGGAGCTGGCTTGCTGGTGATGGTGGTTTCGGTGATCGCCGTATCGCTTGCAGGCAAGCTCCCACATGGGCTGGTGGTTTTGTCGTTTGTGGGCGTTGGTTTGCTGGTGATGGTGGGTTTGGTGATTGCCTTATTGCTTGCGGGCAAGATTCCGCATGGGGGAGGGTTTCTCTTTTGTGGGAGCTTGCAGGCAAGCGATGGGACTTCGATGATCGCTGCGCGGCGCGCAAACAGGCCGCGTCGGTAGCCTCCTTGTCGGGGAGTCTCTAAACTGCTGAACATTCTGATTAAACGCGCAGGCTCAGAGATTTCAGTATGCATATTCACATTCTAGGTATTTGCGGCACGTTTATGGGGTCGCTAGCGCAGCTGGCCTGCGATTTAGGGCACAAGGTGACGGGGTCAGATACTGCTATCTACCCGCCAATGTCCGATCAATTGCGCGCTGCCGGCATCGACATCATGGAAGGGTACGATCCTTCGCACCTAAACCCCGAACCGGATCTAGTGGTGGTCGGCAACGCCATGAGCCGAGGCAATCCGGCAGTGGAATATGTCTTGAATCGTGGTCTGCGCTACACATCGGGTCCGCAAATGCTGGCGGAAGTGATTCTCCCCGGCAGATGGGTAGTTGGTGTGGCGGGAACGCACGGAAAAACGACGACCACCAGTATGGTGGCGTGGTTGCTTGAGGCGGCAGGGTTGAACCCGGGATATTTGATTGGCGGCGTGCCAGGTAATTTTGCTACTTCTGCACGACTCGGTGACGCGCCTTTTTTTGCCGTTGAGGCAGACGAGTATGACACCGCCTTTTTTGATAAGCGTTCCAAGTTTATTCATTACAAACCGCGCACGGCGATTCTGAATAATCTCGAATTCGATCACGCCGATATTTTTGAAAACCTTGGCGCAATTCAAAAGCAGTTTCATCATTTGGTGCGCACGATTCCGGGTAACGGGCGTATTATTTTGCCAACCGGCGAAGCCGCATTGGAGGAAGTGTTACAGAAAGGCTGCTGGAGTGAGGTGGAGCGTTTTGGCGCAAACGCCGACATTGACGTGCAGCTGCTCAGCGACGACGGCAGCGAATTTTCCATTCGTGAAAACGGCAAAGAATCGGCACGCGTTAAGTGGAATATGACCGGGTTGCATAGCGTCAAGAACGGCGTTGCCGCGTTGCTCGCCGCACGCCACTGTGGTGTCACGCTGGCGCAAGGGGCAGAGTCGTTAAGTGATTTCCTTGGCGTAAAGCGCCGCATGGAACTCATTGGCGACGTCAGCAATGTACGCGTCTACGACGACTTCGCTCATCACCCCACTGCAATTGCCACTACATTGCAGGGCTTACGTAAAAAAGTCGGCAGCGAAAAAATTCTCGCTATCATTGAGCCGCGCTCCAATACCATGCGGTTGGGTGCTCATCGCGCCAGCTTGCCTGAAAGTATTGTCGATGCCGACGAGGTGATTTGGTATCAGCCAGAAGGGCTGGACTGGTCTCTCGACGATATTGTCAGCGCATCGAATTCCGCAACAAAAACGCGTTCACGTAGCGCGTCATCTATCGAGGCGATCATTGCCGATGTGGTCGCTCATGCCAACGGCAAACAACCATTGAATGTTGTGATCATGAGCAACGGTGGTTTCGGTGGTATCCATAAAAAACTAGTGCAAGCTCTGAGCTAAAAAGGAATCGTGTTGATGAGTGTTTGGTCTGCAATAGTTGCTGGGTTGCATTACTTGGCCATCATGGGCATCGCTGCCACCTTGTCTATCGAGGTGATGACGTTAAAGGGCGCCGCCACAAAAGATGCCATCCTGCGCCTAGCGCGCGTAGATATGTTTTACGGTATTAGTGCACTACTTGTTTTTGTGACAGGTATTGCACGTGTTGTCTGGTTTGGGAAGAGCGTCGA
Organism: Alcanivoracaceae bacterium; assembly: GCA_029213045.1. Lineage (GTDB taxonomy): Bacteria > Pseudomonadota > Gammaproteobacteria > Pseudomonadales > Alcanivoracaceae > JARGPN01. The sequence goes on along the minus strand of JARGPN010000010.1, from coordinate 439,741 downwards.
TTTTTATATGCACAACTGGATTTTTCATTTGAAAATCACGGTGTTTATCGCCGTCGGGTTGTGGTCTATTTTACCAACGGTACGTTTTCTCCAATGGCGGAAAAATGTAGAAACGTCCGGAGTTCTGCCTACGAATGGGCAATTTAACGCGATGCGCAAAGTCGTTTTCAGTGAGCTGCATCTATTAGCACTGTTGCCATTTCTCGCGGCGTTAATGGCGCGTGGAATCGGGGCAATCGGAGCCTAAAAATGAAAGAAAGCGCACCTGAACAGACACCTCAAACGCCTCGTGTCACGGTTGCCTTCACTGGCGCATCGGGCGTGCAATACGGATTACGTTTGCTGCTGTGTTTGCTGTCGGCCAACGCGGAAGTATTTGTTGTGTTCTCGAAGGCAGCTCGAGTAGTGATTGGCACCGAGACAGATTTAAAGCTTCCTCCTGGAACAGGTGAAACTGAAAAAGCACTGCGAGACTATTTTGGCGTTAGCACGGGTACGTTGACGGTGTGTGGTTTGGAGCAGTGGACGTCTCCCATTGCCTCTGGCTCAGGAGCTCCGCACCAGATGGTGGTGTGTCCATGTTCGACAGGCACCTTGTCGGCCATCGCCACGGGTGCAAGCAATAATTTAATTGAGCGTGCCGCGGATGTCGCGATTAAAGAGCAGCGCAAGCTAATACTGGTGCCGCGCGAGGCGCCATTTTCAGCAATACATTTAGAGAACATGTTGAAATTGGCGCGGCTGGGTGTGTCGATCACACCGGCTAACCCCGGCTTTTATAACAAGCCGCAAAGCATTAATGATTTAGTCGATTTTATTGTCGCGCGTATATTGGATCAGTTGGGGGTGGCGCAAACATTAATGCCGCGCTGGGGCGAAAAGGAATGAAGAAAATACTTCCAAGGTTTCTGGCAACTCTGTTTTTGCTGGTCGGCACAGCGCCATTTATTCAAGGATGCTTAAGCACAATGAGTACGTCGCCGTTACGGGTGGGCACAAGTCCAACCATGGCGCCAGTGGTATTTCTTGATGCAGACAAAAAGCTGGCTGGGTTGGAGGTCGATTTGGCCGCGCGGCTGAGTAAGATCTTGGGTCGTCGTATTGAGTGGGTGGAAATGCCATTCGAGAATCTGGTGTCGGCGTTAGAGCGGCGCGACGTGGATGTGGTGATGGCGGGCATGTCGATTACTGAGCGTCGGCAGCAGCGGGTTTTATTTACCGAGCCGTATATGCAGGCCGGTCAGATGTTGATGTTTCGCCGCAGCGACCTCGGAACATTAAATTCAACCGGCGCCGCGTATCAGGAAGGCCGTCGATTTGCCGTGCAGCGCGGTAGCACAGGCTCCCAATATGTATTTCGCGAATTTCCCAATGCCACGCTGCATTATTTTGAAAACACCGACGACATGGTGAATGCATTGCGAAATGAAGAGGTGGACTATCTCGTTCAAGATGCGCCGGCAATTTGGCATTACAGTTTAAATGAAGGCGCCGACGAGGAAGAGTTGCTGGCGTTTTATCGCTACCTCACGACAGAGTCGTTGGCGTGGGCGGTTAGGAGAGATGAAGCGGAATTACGCAATCAGCTTAATGCCGCGTTGGCAAAAATGCGCGCCGACGGATCTCTGTCCAACGCAATCAGCCATTGGATGCCCGTCCGTACAGCGTTGCATTAATTGGGCGTCGAGTACCGGTACGGTTTTTATAAATATTGATGTGGAATGTTAGATGGATACGCAGTTTTTTACGCAGGCGTTTGCTTGGTTTTCATTAAGTTTAGGGCTATTTACTTTCGTTTATCGAATGGTCCATCCTGCCTTTTTTGCAAAGCTAGCAATGATGCAGAAAGCGTTCGGGCCTGTGCCCGGCTACTGGCTGCATTTTATCGCGTACACCATTGTGCCCATTGTAATAGGCGTCGTTTTTTTGTGGGCGCAACACCAGCAAGTTCCACATTAAAAATCTTGTCTGAGCGCGCCGTATGGCGCTCGGACAAAATCTTTGTTCTAAGCTCTATCTGTGAAGTGCCCCGCTAGAGTCAGCTGAGTTGTTTTGTAGGCTTTGTGCTCCACCAGATTAACCATAATAAGCCGACTTGAATGACTAAGCGCAATACCAATACCGCCGGTGGAAAATCAGGGTAAAGCTCCGAGTTGAGCAACATGTGAATGTTTGCTGGCGTTACAGCAAGAGTTAGCGCAAAAAGCCCCCACCCCGCCAAGCGGCGTAGTGCCGGAATGCATAGGCCAAGTGCCCCCAATATTTCAAATACACCGCTGATATAGACAACGGCATGCGCCCACACGATATAAGGCGGCACGATGTTGACGAAGAACGGGGTGAAAACAAAATGGCCGATTCCGCCAAACATAAAATACATGAAAACAAAGGCGACACCGGCGAGTTTAAGTTGGCGTATTTTTTTTGGGTTGGCCGGCATGTTTTGAGAAGGTGTCATGGCGCAAACGTCTCGTGTTGCGGTAGCGCATCATTGATGTCCCACCAGTTGGCTTTATCCTGTACAAAAATATGGAATGCAGGACGCGTCTTTAACTCTTCATTCAAGGTGCCAGCGCGAATGCGTACTACATCCGGTGCGTTATGCCTTTTGCTTAAAATCGGCGATCCGCATTGCCCGCAGAATTGACGAACTTTGCCGGGGGAAGACTCAAAGCTTTTTAGCAGTGACTCACCTTTAATAATGCGAAATACATTGGCGGCAACGGGAATGTTAGTCACAAAGGGCGTGCCCTGCGCTTGTCGACATTGCTTGCAGTGACATATTTGGATGGGCGCAAGCTCCCCGTCAATTTCAAACTGAATGCCCTGACATAGGCAGTTTCCTGTATACACGGCAAGGTGCTCCTTGAGAAAAATCGGTTAATTGTCTTCACTTTGCCTTGGCGACTGCTCATCGACAAGCGTGTTTTCGCTTGGTGCGCTATAGCGCTACGCGGGCGGTAAAGATAATCGATGCGGGCAGCGCCGCGCCGTCTAGCATTGGCGTCGTTTCGGCCTCAATCACTAAGCCGCAGGATTGAAATAATGCACGCCAATCTTCGAGGGTTCTGAAATACCAAGGCGGCGGATCAACAAAGTGATTGCTGAACCCTGCCCAAGAGCCTTCCCGCCAGCCAGAAATATAGGGTTGATCGCCGCACGCGGCTAATGGGTGCAACGTTTGTACAACGATGCTGCCGTTGACGTTCATCTGTTGCGTTGCCTGTACTAGCACGGCGGCGACACTGTATTCACCCAGTAGAGAAAAATTGCATACCAATGCGTCAAATCGCTGATGCAGTGTTCCGCGTGAAAAGTCGTCGTAGCTTAGCGTTAAATAGGTGACGTCAGTGCGTTGTGGTTGAGCGGTACGCGCCAGCGTAATGAGTTCATCTACTGCGTCAATGCCAACACATTCTATGTGGTGGCTGGCAAGCGCGCGACAAAGCCAACCTTCGCCACAGCCAATGTCTAGTACGGTTGTTGGCGAGAGCGCCAGCAGTGCATCAATAATGGCTTGGTTAGTGACTTGCTCGCGGCTTTGAATTTCACGGTTACGCACTGCGCGCGTCCATGGCTTCCCGTTTTTTTTCCAGCTATCTAGAATTTTTTCGTCGCTAAGAGAGTCCGTCATTGTTTACTCGGCTCTCGGAGTGACGACGTCAGCTGTGGCATTGCTTAAAAATATAAGATTCGCGTAAAACTGAATGGCTTGGTAAAAACTGTCTTTTGAAATCCGTTCGTTTGCGCCATGTAAAAGCGATAGGGAATCATTGTTGAGGCGTAGTGGCGCGAAACGGTATACCTGATCACTAAGGTTGCGATAATGCCGCGCGTCTGACGCGCCCACCATTAAATACGGCGCCACATATGCGTCAGGAAAGCTTGTGCGAATGCTTTGCGCGAGCGTATTAAACGCCGGGTGGTCAATACGCGATGCTTTTCTGATAATACCCGTGGCCTCGTTGAGGGGAGTCAACGTGATGCTTGAATCATTAATGACCGTTGTTAAATGGGTAATGACATTTTCTGTGCTGTCGTGGGGGTGCAAACGAAAGTTAATCACCGCGCTGGCACTTTCTGGCAGCACGTTATCTTTGACGCCAGCGCTTAAGAGCGTCGGTGCTTGGGTGGTGCGCAGTAGCGCGTTGCCTCCGGGGGAGCGCTCAAGTTGAGAAATTATAAGCGGCTGGAATAACCAGGTATTGGAAAACAACACTCTTTCCGGCCAGCGCATCTCCGTGGTAATCCAATAAAACATTTTATCCGCTGGGCCGTCGAGTGTTGCAGTAAACGGATGTGCATGAATTCTTTCCAACGCATGGCTTAGCTTGAAAATAGCGAGCTCTCGCGGCGGCATGGAAGAATGTCCGCCAGGGGCCGAGGCGGTTAGCTTGACCGATAAATATCCCTTCTCGGAAATGCCCACCAAGGCAACAGGCGCGGCCACCGGCAACGGACTATCGCTTAAAACAAATCCGCCTTCGTCTAGCACCATCCACGGGGTGATATTTTCTGACGCAAGATAACGGCTAATGGCTGCCGCGCCATAGCCGCCAACTTCCTCGTCATCACCGAAAGCAATTAATAGGGTGCGTTCTGGTTGAACGCCTTGCTGGATAAGCGCAGCAACGGATTCCAATATGGCGGCGACACTCCCTTTATCATCTAGCGTGCCGCGCCCCCAAATCTCACCATCGAGAATAGCGCCAGAAAAAGGCGGCTGTTGCCAATTTTGTTCGCTGGCGGGCACCACGTCGAGATGAGCAAGTAACAGTAGCGGTTCGAGCTCTTTGTCGCGTCCTTCCCAGCGCAGCAATTGTGCATGACCGGAGAAAGTTTGCGTCGAGAGTGTGCTAAATACCGTTGGCCATTGCGCATGCAGGTAGGCAATCAGCGCATCGAAATGATTGCTGTCTTCGATGTTTTCTGATGAGTGTTGAGAGGGGTTAACGGAAGAGGACACCGTCGGGATTTGTAGTAAGCCTACAAGTCGTTGCACTGCGGTATCAGCATCGTAGGTGATGATAACATTTTCACCCGGAGCGGGCTGAAGTGAGCGCAGTCGAAAGGTGTTAATGAATAGCACAAGAAAAAGGCATAGCACTGCGACTAACAGTGCTCGCAGCGTGCGTCGCAAAGTGATCATTTATCCTCCCATGCGTGCCGCAGGGAATGCTATGCCGATCAATATCGGCTCCCGACTTACACTTTCTTTACGAACTCTGATTTAAGTTTCATTGCGCCAACGCCATCGATCTTGCAATCAATATCGTGATCGCCGTCTACAAGCCGAATATTTTTTACTTTGGTGCCAACCTTAACCACAAGTGATGAACCTTTAACTTTTAAATCCTTAATTACCGTCACCGTGTCGCCGTCTTGCAGCGGATTACCGTTCGCATCTTTAATGATCTTTGCTTCTTCGGCAGCGGCTGATTCTGCTGCGGACCATTCGTGAGCGCATTCAGGGCATATTAATAACGCGCCATCTTCGTAAGCATAGCTGGAGCCGCATTGCGGGCAATCGGGGATAGTACTCATGACGTTTCCTTGGTGCGCGGCATTCGTATCTGAATGTCTCAGCCTATTGGTGCTGACCTTCAGGTTCAGTGGTTAGATATTTTTACATATTTCAGGTTGGGCTGCCGCATTCACGTTAAATAGTTTCAGGCGTATAGGCGGTGCATTTTACGCGAGGGGCTTATGTTTGTGAGGGCGTTCTGTTGCGGCTTTCGCTCGCAGGCACGCTCCCACAAGGCGCTAAGACTATTTCTCCTGTGGGAGGGTGAAAATGCGGCCTGATCTTAGAGTGCTGTTTCCAGAATTTCTCGACTGATTTTAGGCGTAATATCACGCTTTTCGCCGAGCTTTACCATGCCGTGTTCAGTAAGTTTAGTGATTAATTCATCCAGATGTGACGCATTCAGGTCGACGTGGGACAGTCTTGTGGGGACGCCCATTTTTTCGAAGAAGTCTTCAGTTAGGGAAATGGCGCGATCAATTTTTTCTTCGTCACTGCCGTCGGTAACCTGCCAAACGCGCTCGGCGTATTGCAGTAGCTTTTCGCGCTTCGCTTCGCGGCGAACTTTCATTACGGCGGGTAGTACTATCGATAAGGTGCGTGCATGATCGATATTGTGCGACCCGGTTAGCTCATGGCCGATCATATGTGTCGCCCAATCTTGTGGCACACCTGAGCCGATTAAGCCATTTAATGCCATCGTGGCGGACCACATAATGTTCGCGCGGATATCTAAATCTTCTTTTGTTTTTGCCGCTAGCGCTTTTGGGCCTTCTTCGATCAAGGTTTGCAAAATACCCTCAGCAAATCGATCTTGTAGTTTGCCGTTAACGTTGTACGTTAGGTACTGCTCCATCGTGTGGACAAATGCATCCACAACGCCGTTGCCGACCTGTCGATCGGAGAGAGTTAATGTGACGGCGGGGTCAAGCACGGCGAATTTTGGGCGTACTAATGCGCTGGAGAATGGCAATTTATTGCCGTTGCGGGTGACGACGGCTCCGATATTACTTTCTGAGCCTGTGGCGGGCAGCGTTAATACTACGCCAATGGGTAATGCCTGCTTAATGCGTTGCTGCTTGGCGATAATATCCCAAGGGTCGTCGCCTTCGAACAGTGCGGCACCGGCAATAAATTTCGTCCCATCAACGACTGATCCTCCGCCGACTGCGAGCAAATAATCAACCTTGTTGTCACGAATGATGGGCAGTGATTTAACCAGCGTGTCGTAACTTGGGTTTGGTTCAATCCCCGAAAATTCAAACACAGCGCGATCACCCAATGCCGCGATCACCTGATCGTAAACGCCATTCGATTTAATTGAGCCCCCGCCGTACAGCACCAATACTTTTGCATCTTCTGGAATTTCTTTTGCGATTGCTTGAATCTGGCCGTTGCCAAAATGGATACGCGTTGGATTGTGGAAGGTAAAATTAAGCATAGGGACACCTGCGTTAATTGGGGTGAATGGCGCTGCGTTAAACGCCTATTAGGTGCGCCGGGGCACACCTAATAGGCGCAGCGTTGCGGTAACAATGTCTACCCCTCAGCCGTGATGCCCACATCAATACCTTGATGTTGTAAGTCCGCGTGATACGAGCTGCGCACCATTGGGCCGGACGCGATTGAGGTAAATCCTAGTTGTTCTGCCACGCGCGCATATTCCCGAAATTCGTCTGGATGGACGAAGCGTTCCACTGCAGCGTGGTGCTTGCTGGGTTGTAAATACTGGCCAATGGTAACGCGGTCGACGTCGTGATCGCGTAATTGTTGAAGTACGTCGATGACTTCTTCACGGGTTTCACCAAGGCCAACCATGATGCCGCTTTTTGTCGGTACATCGGGGTTCTGCGCTTTAAATGTTTTCAATAACTTCAACGAGTGATCTAGGCGTGCACCTGGGCGAATGCTTTTATACAGGCGCGGCACGGTTTCAATATTATGATTGAACACATCGGGTGGGGACGTGTTTAAGATCTTGAGCGCTTCGTCCATGCACAGCTTAAAGTCGGGAACGAGAACTTCAATTTTTGTGTGCGGAGAAAGCGCGCGTACTTCGTTAATGCAGTCAGCAAAATGATTGGCGCCGCCGTCTTTTAAATCGTCACGATCAACAGACGTCACGACGACATATTTTAACGCGAGATCAGCGACGCTCTCTGCCAGGTGCTTAGGCTCATCAGGGTCAAGCGGGTTGGGTCGACCAAAGCCCACATCGCAAAACGAACAACGGCGAGTGCAAATGTCGCCCATGATCATAAAGGTGGCAGTGCCGCCGCCAAAACACTCGGGCAAATTAGGGCACGACGCTTCTTCACAAACAGTGTGTAGTTTTTGCTTGCGCAGCATTTTTTTGATGCGCTGAATTTCGCCGTTGGCGGGTACGCGCACGCGAATCCAATCCGGTTTACGTTGGATGCCGTTGCGAGAAGTGCGAGTGTCATCAGTGTGTTCAGTGGCGTCGTTGACGACAGGAATCATGCGCACTTTATCAGCGCCTCGAAGTTTTTCTCCGGGGGCAACTTTGCGGCGAGGTGTGCGGGGTTCGCTCATTGATGCAGGCTCACTCAGTTTGTCTGTGCGGAACGTGCCTTAGTGTACCAGTCGGGCGCGTCGGCTGCTTCGTTGACTGTGTTGATGCACAAATGTTTTTGCAATTGGCTGAGCAATTCGCGTTCTAGTGTTTGCCGATCAGGGTTGGCCTTGAGTAGGGCCAGACTGGTGATTGGCTGACCGGCATAACCACAGGGGTTGATGCGCCGGAAATGCTCAAGGACGACGTCGCGGTTTAACGATAACCCGTGATAACTGCGCCCTTTCCGAATGCGCAGGCCAAGCGATGCGATTTTTGCGCCGTTCACATACACGCCGGGCGCGTCGGGGTTGGCGTTGGCGACGATGTCGTAAGCGGAGAGGGTGTCGATGATGGCGCGTTCTATGCGCGATACCAACTCGCGGCTGCCGATGCCCAGTCGTTCGATATCAATCAGTAAATAGCCGACGGTTTGCCCTGGACCGTGATAGGTGACTTGCCCGCCACGGTCTGTTTGCACTACCGGAATGTCGCCCGCGGCCAGCACATGCTCAGGCTTGCCGGCTTGACCAAGGGTAAAGACAGCAGGGTGCTCGAGAAACCAAATTTCATCTTCGGTAGTGGCGGCGCGGCTGTCTGTGAAGGCCTTCATAGCCTCCCAACAGGGAAGGTAGTCGACGCATTCGAAGTGGCGTGTGAGGGCATTTTGCATGGCGCTAGTTTAACTGTTTTAGGGGATGCGGACAGTGGTGTGTTGGGCCGTTGCGGTGGGGTGTGAAAAAACGTAAGCCGTGCAATGTGGTTTTGTTCTATGTGGGAGTCTGCCTGCAGACGATGGGACTTTGATCGAGGCTGTATCGCTTGCAGGCAAGGTCCCACAGGTGGGTGTGGTTGGGTTGTGGTTTTTGAAGTAGTGGTGGGGTGTGAAAACACTTAAATCCTGCAATGCGGCTTTGTTCTATGTGGGAGTCTGCCTGCAGACGATGGGGCTTTGATTGAGGCTGCATCGCTTGCAGGCAAGCTCCCACATGAATCTCAGCACTAGTCGGCGTTAATCGCCTCGATATCGTAACCGGGTTCGCCTGACCACTGCTGCGGTACGCGCCGTAGTTTTTCTAGGTCATAGCCTTGCTGTGTAAGAAAGGCTTCCATTTCCTGCCAGCGCTCTGGCGAAATTTCCGGCGTACGCGCCATCACCCAAACATAGTCGCGTTTTTTGCGACCAATCACGGTCAGTTGGTAATCGCTGTCTAGCCAGCTGACGCGAAAGTCAGCCTTGAATGGCCATAAGAACTGCATCTTCCAAAGTGCGTTATCGGTTGGGTCGATGCTTGCCTCGGGGTGACAGTCCTTGCGCTCGCCGTCAGCGCTGCCTTGGCGAAATACGAAGGTGGTGGCGATGCGCCCGTCGTCACGTAATCGATAGTGTTCCACCCCATTCCACGCGTTTTTTTCTGGCGTGAGAGGGATATGCGCTAGCACAAACCAGCTACCCATAAAGCGTGGGATATCCACGGAGTCTGCCATCGCCACGGGGGGCAATGGGCGATGCTGACATCCCGCCATAAGAACCATAAAAAACACCCATAAAATTCGCATGTTGCTACTCCGTTTTCGTCATAGCCTGAGCGCGTTGAGGTCAACAACGCGTGAGTAACGGTGGGTGTTTGGGTGAAGACTTATCGCTTGTAACGGGGCGCCCTCACAGAGGGCGATCATTAAAAAACAATCTTGACGTGTTTGTTTGCATTGAGTGATGCGTAAATGGCGGCGACTTGCTCTTTTGTTTCCACAACAATTTTTGCGTTAACGGAAATGAAGTTGCCTTTGCTGCTGGGCGTCACAAAGATATTTCCGTTGGGATCAAAATCATTCAGGAATTCATCCAGAATTGCGCCAACAACTTCTTCAAGAGGGGCGTCAGCAGCGCCCATCACTTTTAACGTCATGGCGTGGGGGAAGTCCCATAAATGTTCGTTAACTGTCATGCCTCACCACAGAGTTTGCGTTTGTAATGTACGTATAGATGCGCAACCGATTTCCAAATTTCACCGGGTTCTCCATTGCCTACGGAATTGCCGTTTAGCGTAACCACCGGGACGATTTCTTTGGTGGAGCTGGACAGCCAGATTTCATCCGCTTTTTTTAATTCGATTTCGGTAACTTCCCGTTCTTCGATGGCGATGCCGTTTTCTTGGCAAAGCTCAACGGTAAGGTCGCGGGTAATGCCCGGCAGAATTAAATGGCTCTTCGGTGGCGTTACGACAACGCCGTTAGACACAATAAAAAAGTTTGTTGCAGAACCTTCGGTGGCGAAACCATCGCGAATTAAAATAGCTTCGGCGCTGCCTTGTTGTACGGCATGTTGGCGCATCATCACGTTTGGCAGCAGCGCAATGCTCTTAATGTCGCAGCGAGCCCAGCGAATGTCGTCCATGGTAATCACCGCAACGCCCTCGCAGGTGTCAGGCGTATCGGCCGCCGGTGTTGCTATTGGGTTAGTCATTGCAAATACAGTGGGTGCGCAATGCTCTGGGTAAGCATGGTCACGCTTGGCTGGCGCGCCGCGCGTTATCTGCAGATACACCGAAATATTTCCGCCGCCATTTTTTTCGATAACGGATTGAAGGATTTTTTTCCACTGCGGGCGCGTATGCGGGTTGTCGAGCTGGATTTCGCGTAACGAATGTTCGAGCCGCTCAAGATGTTCATCTAGACGAAACAGAACGCCGCTATAGGCGGGAATAACTTCGTAGATGCCGTCTGCAAATAAGAAGCCGCGGTCGAGCGGTGAAATGCGTGCTTCTTCGAGGGGAAGTAATTCGCCGTTGAGATAAGCAATACCCATGCGGGCCTCGACATAAGGTGTTGGTGTTATGTAGTCGCTTATCTGCGAGCGTCTACCCTTGCGTGTGTGCAGGCTGAATTAATGTGCGGCTGGCAGGATGCCCGCTAGCCGCAAGACAACCTTAAAATAAATTCGCGAAGAAACGGACAATATGGTGCCACATCCGCTTGAATATACCGGCTTGCTCAACGTCATTTAATGCGACCAGTGGCTTCTCTAGAAGCACTTCGCCGTCCATACGGATAATCGCTGTGCCGAGTATGTCGCCTTTATGAATCGGAGCGGTCACGTCTGGATTAACGGTCATTTCTGCTTTCAGTTGATCATGATTGCCGCGTGGAATCGTCAACACTAAATCTTCCGCTGGCCCTAGCTTAAGTTCATTCTCCTGCCCCATCCATACGCGTACGGTAGTGAGGCCGTCACCTTCGCTATAGGCTTTGTACGTTTCAAAAAAGCGGAAGCCGTAGGTTAAAAGTTTTTGTGTTTCTTGCGCACGGGCTTGTTCGGAGTTGGTGCCCATGACCACAGAAATTAAACGCATGTCGCCGTCTTTTGCTGAGGAAACAAGGCAAAAGCCTGCTGCATCGGTATGCCCTGTTTTTAGTCCATCCACGCGGTCGTCGCGCCACAGCATTAAATTGCGGTTTTGCTGCGTGATGTTGTTATAAACGAAGGACTTTTCCGAATAGATTTCGTAGTGCTCAGGAAAATCGTTAATGATGTGGCGCGCCAAAATGGCAAGGTCGTGAGCACTGGAGTAATGGTTGTCAGCGGGCCAGCCGGTGGCGTTCACAAAATGGGAATCGTTCATGCCTAGGCGAGCCGCCTGCTGATTCATCAGATCGGCGAAGGCGTCTTCGCTACCTGCAATATATTCCGCCATTGCTACTGAGGCATCGTTGCCGGATTGAATGATGATGCCGCGCATGAGGTCTTCGACAGCAACGTCAGTACCCTCGCGAATAAACATACGTGAGCCGCCCATTTTCCATGCGGCAACGCTGATGGGTGCTTTATCTTTCAGCGAAATATGACCGCTGTGCAATTCTGACGCGGCAATGTATGACGTCATCATTTTGGTCAAGCTGGCGGGAGGCAGGCGTTCGTTGACGTTGTGTTCAACGATCAGTTGGCCGCTATTGGCGTCCATCAGCAAGTAGCCTGTCGCTTCGATGTCGGGTGCTTTCGGCACCATGCCGGCGATGGCGGTAAGGGGGGTTAAGCAGAGCAGCAGGTAAAGGCCAAATTTGCGGGGGATCATGCTTCCTCTCACTGTGTAAGCGGTACTCATTACCGCAGGTTATTCGGGGTGGCGCGTGCACCTTTGATCGCGCAACGTTAGGCGCGCAAGCGAAAGGGCTAGGACTGGCAGAAAACGAATCAGTTCCGCTTTTTGGGGCTGCCTTGGTGATCCTTCCATTGGCCAAGTGATATTGGGCAACGGTATGGCGCAGCATTCTAACAGGCTGGGCGCAGATTTCCTCATTTGCTTGGTGTGTCGCCGCAAGTACTAGGGCGACACATTGACCGCGTGAAAGCCTGCATCCGCTAGGCGTTGCTTGGCAATGTCGCGCTCTGAGGCTGTATTAAAGGGGCCAACCCACACCCGATAAAGGGTAGCGCTAGGGCGAATCGCTACGGGCCAGTCGAATTGTGTGGTGAGATCGGTTTCTAAGGATTGTGCAGAACCCAGTTGGCCGAACGCGCCGGTTTGGAGGAACAGTTGAGTGTTAATGTCGGCATTGTTTGCGTTCGGTGGCGGGCTCGGTAATGCCGCTGCCACGGTGTTGGGGGCATTGCTTGGCGGTACGCTGATGACTTCGACGCGCACGCGGCCTGTGCCGGTTTGGTCGATGCCGAGTTTTACCGCCGCTGCCCAAGACAGATCGATCAGACGTTCTGAGTGGAAAGGGCCGCGATCATTAATGCGTACGACGGTGCTTTTGCCTGTGTCCAAATTGGTGACTTTGGCCCAGGTGGGCAGTGGAAGCGTTTTGTGGGCGGCGGATAATTTATACATGTCGTAGGCTTCGCCTGACGACGTCCGGTGACCGTGAAACTTGCTGCCGTACCAAGAAGCGATACCGTCTTCGATATAGCCTTCGCCGTTGTCCATGACGGTGTAGCTCACGCCATATACGCGGTAGGGGCTGTGGTTGCCGTATCGGCTTTTGCTTTCATAAACGGGCGTAGGGTTTGCTGTTTGCAGTGCCACGTTGCGATCTGCCGGCGCTGCGTCGTGTTGCTGACTGTACCGATCACTGCCGGGCGCACCGTTGTCGGTGTTTGGCTGTGTTGTTTGCGAAACAGGTGTTTGGCATGCCGCCAACAAAAACGTGATCAGTACGAGCCCGTATTTCATTTGTGTTTTTTATCCGGATTGGTTTTTTCAAATTCACGCGAAAGTTGGTAGGCCGCCATGGCATACAAAACGCTGTGATTGTAGCGAGTAATCACATAAAAATTCTGTGTAACTAACCAATATTCTTTTCCGCGTTCGCCTTCAAGTTCGAGCAGAGCGACGTCTGTGTCTTTTACGAGCTTATCGAAACAGTGTTCACTTTCTTTGCATGGCACCGGCGTGATGCCCGCCTTGATGGCCTGCTTTAACGTCATGTCTGGCTTGCCTTTGTCATTCACAAGGGCCTGGTATTTGTCGCCCTCTACGCGTGCCCGCGCCGCAACAGGTAAGCCGGTTTGCCATTTATGTTCTTTAAAATAATTGGCGACGCTACCGATGGCGTCGACGGGGTTGTCAACCAAATCGGTTTTGCCGTCTTCATCGAAGTCCACTGCAAAATTAATGTAACTCGATGGAATGAATTGCGGATACCCCATCGCACCTGCATAGGAGCCGGTAATGGTGGCGGCATCAATGTGCGCGCTTTGCTCTAAGCGAAATAATTCTTTCAGTTGGCCGCGAAAGAACGTGCTGCGTGGTGGGTAATCAAAGCCCAGCGTGGCGAGCGCATCAATAACTTTATAGCCGCCACGCTGGCGGCCATAGCGCGTTTCAATGCCAATGATGGCGAGAATCATATCGCGATCTACGCCGGACACGGATTCTGCTTTGGCGAGAATCGCTTCCTGTTCTTTGCGAAACGCGTTGCCTTGATCCATGCGGCTTTGTTGGATAAAGATCTTTTGATATTGCGCCCACGTTAAGGTTTTTTCTGCTGGACGGGCGATGGCTTCGAGAATTTTATCTTGTCGCTTGGCTTGGGACATCAGTGAGGTGATGCGTTGACGATCTAGTCCTTCCTCCGCCAGCTCATCAATCATTGCTTTAACTTCTGGGCGATTCACATAATCCGATTGATTGTTGGGGCTCGCTTCAGAGGCATGTGCGGCTGCCGCGATAACATAGAACGCGGAAGCCGTTAGCGTACTGGACAATGATTTAATCACTTCAACTCCTAGGTGATCGGCACGTAGGGTAAGCGCCGAGCTGTTAATGCTTTAACTTGGTCATGGAATCATGCCATGACGTAGCGATGGTCCGCACGGATTAGAAACTGCTTTTGGCATTCTGTTCCCTGCGGTTTTCGCAATGAGCGCGTTTATATTCCAGACGACGTGCCAGCGATTAACCGTCGATGGGTTTGGATCGACATTAAAATGCCAAAGCTGGCTAACAGCGTCACGATGGATGTGCCGCCATAACTTACCAAAGGCAGGGGCACGCCGACCACAGGCAAAAGCCCTGAAACCATGCCTATGTTCACGAAAACATAAATAAAGAAGGTCAGGGTGAGGCTGCCGCCAAGCAACCGCGAATACACATCTTGTGCTTGTAGGCTAATCCACAGGCCACGACCAATAATAAACAGGTATAAGCCAAGCAATGCGAGAATGCCTAACAGGCCAAGTTCCTCGGCAAGTACGGCGAAAATAAAATCGGTGTGAGACTCGGGTAAAAAGTCGAGCCGTGACTGCGTGCCATTGAGCCAGCCTTTGCCATCGAGGCCGCCCGAGCCAATGGCGGTTTTAGATTGGATGATGTTCCATCCTGTGCCGAGCGGGTCTGCCTCGGGATTGAGAAAAGTGTCAACGCGATTACGTTGATAATCATGCAGCACAAAGTTGTACATCAGCGGCGCGGCGACGGCGGCAATAATCACGGCAAGTAAAATAATTCGCCAGCTTAAACCGGCCATAAACAGCGCGAGCAATCCGGCCGCCGCAATCAGCAACGCGGTGCCAAGGTCGGGCTGTTTGCCGATTAACAGTGCGGGCAGTAATGCAATGAGTAAGCCCGCCGCAATGTCTTTCAACTTGGGCGGCAGGGCGCGTTCGCGAAAATACCACGCCATCATTGCGGGGCAGGCGATTTTCATTATTTCTGACGGCTGAAAACGTCCTATGCCCGGCAGGCTTAACCAGCGTTGTGCGCCTTTTGCTTCTGTGCCGACGAGCAATACCAAGATCAGCATGACGAGACCGATGGCGAAAACGACGGGCGTCCAGAAACGATAGGTGCGTGGGGGGATTTGTGCGAGTACAAACATGGCGGCAAAGCCAGCACCAAAACGAAATCCTTGGCGGGCCAAGGTGTCGGCGTGTTCTCCGCTGGCGCTGTAAAGAATAAACAGCCCGAAGCCCATGATCAGTAATAGGCCGATCAGTAACGGCGGATCTATATGTAGTTTCCACGCGAAACCACGCGTCATCGGGCCGCGTTGATGGCTGGGCAATTGGCGTAAATATTCTCTTTGCACTGAGTCTCCTGCGCTACGCCATTAGGGAGTTGGGCTGCCCGCGTCGGCGGACTTTTTGGGTGTCTCGGACGTCGCGGTGTTTTGCGCTTGCACGGTTTCCGCTAGCGGCGGCGGCACATCGAGCTCACCGTTTTTATTTAATAACCACGCGTCCATTACTGCGCGAGCAACTGGGCCTGCCGTAGAGCCTCCGTGGGAGCCATTTTCCACTAGCACTGCAATAGCGATGGCCGGATTATCAGCGGGTGCGTAGGCGATAAATAGCGCGTGGTCACGCAGACGCTCGGAAATTTCACTTTCATCGTATTCTTCGTCTTCGGCGACGGAAAAGACTTGTGCCGTGCCGGTCTTTCCGGCGACGCGATATTTACTGCCATAGCCGACGACGCGGGCGGTGCCACGAGCGCCGTGAATAACATCTTCCATCGCGCTATGCATTCTCGCCCAGTCGTTGGGGTGTTTTAAGTTCACGTCCATGCCGGGCACGATCACGTTATTTTCTAACGCAACGCGTGGAGTCAGATGCACGCCGTTGCGGGCAATCATGGCAGTGGAAAGGGCGAGTTGCACAGGCGTGGCCAGGACGTAGCCTTGGCCGATACTGGCGTTGACGGTATCGCCGTGAAACCACGCCTCTCTGCGCGCGCCGCGTTTCCATTCACGTGAAGGCAGATTGCCGCTCACTTCGCCGGGGATGTCGATGCCGGTGAGTCGCCCTAGCGAAAACTTGTCGAGGAACTCGTGGTAATTATCGATGCCGAGTTTGACACCCGTATCATAAAAATAAACGTCACAGGATTGGACGATGGCAGTGTGCAAATCGACGATGCCATGGCCGCCGCGTTTCCAGTCGCGATAAGTGCGTTTGGTATCCGGAAGCTTAAATATACCCGGGTCACGAATGGTGCGTGACCAATTGGTGGCGTCGTATTGCAAACCTGCCAGCCCAATTAATGGTTTTAATGTGGAGCCCGGAGGGTACTGCCCTTGAAGCGCACGATTAAAAAGCGGGCGGTCATGATCTTCGCGGTAGCCGGAATAATCTTTGTGAGAAATGCCGGTGACAAATAAATTCGGGTTAAAGCCTGGGCGGCTTACGAAAGCGAGAACGCCGCCGTCACGAGGGTCGATGGCAACCACCGCGCCGCGCCTATTTCCTAGTGCATCCCATGCTGCTTTTTGTGTACGCAAATCTAAAAATAGATGTAAGTCGGTTCCGGGGATTGGCGGTTGCTCTTCGACAACTTGCAGGACACGTCCGCGGGCATTGGTTTCCACTTTTCGATAGCCCACTTGGCCGTGCAGCATGTTTTCGTAATAGCGTTCGACGCCGGTGCGACCGTAGAAGTGCGTGCCGGCATAGTTGGCGACCGAGGCTTCATCCATTCGCGCTTGGTCGTCGACGTTGATGCGATTGACGTAGCCAAGTACATGGGAAAATAAATCGTCGTAGGGATAACGACGAATCGCTTCTGCGCTAATTCGAACGCCGGGTAACTCATGCAATGACGAGGCGATCAATGCCAAATCTTCGTCGTTCATTCGGCCGCGCAATGGAACGGGGTCCCAAGGGCGACGACGGCTGCGGACGATTTTTAGAAAGCGATCAACGTCTTCATCGTTGAGTTCTATCAGCTCGCTGATTTTGGCCAGCGTTGCGTCGATATCTTTAACTTGCTCGGGGACAACGGTGAGGGAAAAGTCAGGGCGGTTGTCTGCGAGCACAGCGCCGCGCCGATCAACGATCAGTCCACGCGGCGGGGCCAATGCTTGCGTTTGAAGGCGGTTTTCTTCGGAGAGAATGGCGAAGCGTTCGTATTGGGCCCATTGCAGCCACACCATGCGACCAATAAGAATGAGTGTCATCAATACAACAAGAATAATCGCCGCGACTAAACGATTGGAAAAAATTTGTCCTTCGCGGTGATGATCTCGCAGATGAATATGGGAACGCATGACAACCTATTTCAATAAACGCGAACGCTGGAAGCGGCGACGTACGTTTCGGGGTGCATAGTAACGGTTAAGTTGTTGCATACCTTAGCAGCGCCGTCAGATTTTTGCGCGCCCTTCGTGTTACTGAGCGTGAACGGGGTTGGCGTGTTTATCGATGGTACGGGTGGCCCGTCATCAACGTCCAAGCGCGATAAACCTGCTCGGCGACAAGAATCCGCACAAGGGGATGTGGCAAGGTGAGGTCGGACAGTGACCATTGCTCGTCGCAGCTTTTGGAGAGTTCTGGCTGCAATCCATCAGGCCCGCCCACCAATAAAATCATGTCTCGGCCTTGGTCGCGCAGGCCTGAAAGTTTGTCGCAGAGCTTATGGGTATCTAACCGGCGACCACCCACTTCAAGCGCAACGCGCAATACGCCTGGGTATTTGTCCATGCGTTTACGCAGCGCGACGGCTTCCTCGCTAATGCAATTTTGCACGTCGCCTTTGCCGCGTTTGGGCATGCTGATTTCTTCCAGCTCCAGACGTACGTCGCCCGCCAAGCGGCGGGCGTATTCGTCATAACCGGTGTTTACCCAATCCGGCATGCGCGTGCCGATCACCAGCAAGCGAACCCGCATTAGGACTTTTTGCGGTCCGGGTGATGATCAGGTTTGCGCCAGAGACGTTCGAGATCGTAATACTCGCGCGTCGCCTGCTGCATCAAATGCACGATGACGTCGCCAAGATCGACCAAGATCCATTCGGCGCTTTCGGTGCCTTCAACGCCGATGGGGCGAAAGCCCTTTTCTTTGGCTTTTTCCATCACGCTATCAGCCATAGCTTTTACGTGACGTGTTGATGTGCCGCTGGCAATAACCATATTGTCGGCGACGCTGGTGATCTCGCGGACGTCTAAGGATGAAACATTTTTTGCTTTCATCTCATCAAGCGCGTCGAGCACGATATCGAGAAGCGCGGTATTGGACGCTGTCATGAATCCTCGTTAGTACGATAGGTACGGGTGATTAAAGGGGCATTATACAGATGATGGCGCTGAATATAGTCCAGAACCTGATTATTCACGGCTGGGGACGTACCTTTTTCTGCCAGTCCGTGACGAATAGCGGTGGCGGACAGGTCCAGCGTGGGCCCGTTAAGCATTAGGCGCAGGCCATTGGCGTGTTGCAAAAGAGCACTATGCGGTGCCTCCGGAAATGCCTCAATCACAGCGCTGGCAGGGGTTTCAGCGCCAGGCCGGGGGGCGACGACGAGGTGGCAGAGCAGCGCAAAATCTTGCCAGCGGTGCCAGGTGTGCAGGTTGGCGAGGCTGTCGGCGCCGATTAATAAAATAAGCGGCTGCGCGCCAATCTCTTTTCGAAAGTGCTCCAGCGTTTGAATTGAGTAGGACAATCCGGTCTGGCGCAGCTCCCAATCGTTGACCTGCAACTCAGGGAACTCTGCACAAGCCAGCTCCAGCATGGCCAGACGGTGCAGGCCGTCAGTCATCGGCGTGTCGCGATGTGGCGGTGCCGCATTCGGAAGAAGTTGTACGGTGCAGTTGTCGAATGTTTTTGATACGGCCAGCGCGCAGCTGATGTGCGCGCGATGCACGGGGTCAAACGTGCCGCCGAAAAGAATGAGCGGACGAGTGTTTTCGGTGGCGCGCGTCACGGCAGTGGGTGACGCAGCTGAGGCTCAGCTGCGTACATGGCCATCGCCGAATACGATCCACTTTTGGCTGGTCAGGCCTTCCAGTCCAACAGGGCCGCGCGCATGAATGCGGTCAGTGGAAATGCCTATTTCAGCACCCAAACCATATTCAAAGCCGTCCGCAAAACGGGTCGATGCGTTGACAATTACCGAGCTGGAGTCGACTTCCGCTAGGAAACGGCGCGCACGGGTCCAATTTTCGGTGACGATGCTTTCCGTATGGCCTGAGCTGTATTGGCTAATGTGGTCCATGGCCTCATCGACATCCGTGACGACTTTGATCGCCAGAATCGGAGCGAGATATTCGTCGCGCCAATCGTCTTCGCTAGCAGGCGTCATGTCGGCAACTAGCGCGCGGCTTTTTTCGCAGCCGCGCAGCTCTACGCCCGCGCTACGATATTGATCTGCTAGCGTTGGCAACAACTGCGCAGCCACACCTTCGTGAACCAACAACGTTTCCATCGTGTTGCAGGTGCCGTAGCGGTGTGTCTTCGCGTTGATGGCAATGGCAATGGCTTTCTCGTGATCAGCGTCTACGTCGATAAAGACGTGGCAGTTGCCGTCGAGATGTTTGATTACCGGTACGCGCGCTTCGTTGCTGATGCGCTCGATCAAACCCTTGCCGCCGCGCGGCACGATAACGTCGACGTATTCTGGGTGGGTAATTAACTCACCTACCGCAGCGCGATCGGTGGTTTCGATAACTTGTACCGCATCTTCAGGCAGGCCGGCCTCACGCAATCCGACGCGCAGACATTCTGCGATAGCTTGATTCGAATTAATCGCTTCTGAGCCGCCGCGTAAAATGGCCGCGTTGCCAGATTTTAGGCACAGGGAGGCTGCGTCGATGGTGACGTTAGGGCGTGACTCGTAAATGATGCCGATGACACCGAGGGGCACACGCATCTTCCCGACCTGAATACCGCTTGGGCGGTAGCTCATGTCGGTGATGGCGCCGATAGGATCGGGCAGGGCGATGACCTGCTCTAAGCCTTCTACCATGCCGTCAAAGCGTGCTGGCGTTAGCTCTAGTCGGTCGAGGAGAGCACTGTCGAGGCCGTTTTTAGTGGCGAGCTCCATATCCTGACGGTTTGCATCAAGCACCGCGCTGCGATGGCTGCGTAATGCAGCGGCAATGGCCGCTAACGCACGGTTTTTAGCGCCGCTGTCAGCGCGGGCCATATGGCGTGAAGCCGCGCGGGCGCGGGCGCCGAGGTCGCTCATGTACTGCTGAATATCCATACGATTACAAATCATTACTGAAGTAAGTGGTTGAGAGGCTGATTATAACGATGATTGACACTTTACGCGTGGCTTATCTGTCAATCACAATTACTGGCTCGCAGTGGCATGCTCCGAGACCTATCACCAGATGGGATCGGGCACGGAAGACGCCGACTGCGCCGCGGTAAGATCACCGGGGGGTGATTAGCGGGCAACGCCTTAAAACAATAACACAGCAGCCCGGTGTTGGAGGGCAGCATGAAAATTGATTATATCGAGTACTCGCGCAATGCCATCAAGGCGGAAGCGCGCAGCTGTTGGGTCGGCGGCTGGCGAATTGATTATTTGCCTTTTGCACACCCAGGCACCAAGGACCGTCCGCCGTTACTCGTGGTGGGTGGGGCTTTTCAGAATTTCACGTCCTATAAATACTGCGTAGAACGCATTCACGAAGACTTTCCTGTGATCTTGGTCGACCTGCCGTCATTAGGCAGTAATGATCAGCTCGCGCCGGACTTGGGAATGGAAGACTTGGCGGATCTATTGTTCGGCTTTGTCGAGCAAATGGAATTGCCCAGTGTGCACCTTATGGGGTTGTCGTTGGGTTCTGCCATCGTCAGTACGTTTGCCTATAAATATCCGCAGCGCACCGAAAAACTTATTGTCGCCGGCATTCTGACGCGCCCGCGTAAAAGTTGGCGCATGCTGGTTGATGAATCTGTACGGGTGCTGGACGAAGGCCGTATGGATGAGTTTAGTCAGGCGGTGGTGCTTTATCTGGTGAATTATCACCGCATTAAAGAAACCGGCATTACGCCCACCGCGCGGCGTTTGTTTTACCGACAAATGAAAGCGCTGAACGATAACGAACGAGAACGTTATAAAATTAACGGTCGTCGCTTGTTATCGGTGGAGGGCGTGCTCGGCTATCCGGAATGCGAAACCTTAGTGACCACGGGCGAGTTTGATAGTTTTACCTTGCCGTGGGAAAACGCAACGTTTGCGCGTAAGTGTAAAAATGCGCAGTTCGCTTTGATTGAAGGCGCGGACCATTTACCGCAACTGGAAAAACGGGAACAATCGTTGGAGTTATTCTCGTCGTTTCTGAATGGCCGTCCATTAGAAAATGTGCAAGGTGTGAAAGTCTATCCACATGGCACCTATGATAAATTGGAGCGCCGTCGTAGCGAACGATTAGTGCCGTGTAATTCTCGCGGCCGAATGATCAGCGAGTCACGCATTGGTGATCAGTTCCGTTTCGATCAACAAGTGAAAGTGATTGATATTAATTTCTTTGGCTGTTTATTGAAGTTAGAGCGCCCCGGCTTCTCGCTGGCGGATCATGCACGCGATTGCACTTTGTATATCACCTCGCCGGAATTGAAGTTGGAGCTTTTGGCATTTGATTACGATGATGCAGGGTATGTGCGCTGCTTGTTTAAGCATGGCAATATTGAGCAAGCAGAACGTTTTACTGCGCATTTGAAAGACGGAGAATATTTCTTGCAGCCTGGTAGTAAAGGGCAAGTGCACAAAATATATGGCTAGTTTCTTTTAGTGTAAAAAGAGCAGAATAAATAAAAAAGCCCGTCAAGTGCGGGCTTTTTTATGCCTGATTGAAAAGTGAAAAAGCAATCAGCGTATTGAGCGATGTGGGAGCTTGCCCGCGAGCGATGCCGCCTAGATCGAAGGCCCATCGCCAGC
The DNA here is from genome assembly GCA_029213045.1 of Alcanivoracaceae bacterium. Lineage (GTDB taxonomy): Bacteria > Pseudomonadota > Gammaproteobacteria > Pseudomonadales > Alcanivoracaceae > JARGPN01. Next base: position 417,540 of record JARGPN010000010.1, on the reverse strand, counting down.
AGGCTGGCTCCCACATTGAGAAACTATTTCACTCTTGCTTCAACCACTCTAACAAAAGGGTTGCCGCGTGAGCGCGGTATGGCGAGTTGTTGATAATAGTTAGCTGGGTTATGCACGGTGGTATTTTTAAATCCGAAGCTTTCAAAATGGCTTTTCGCTGCATGGTCGCTACCGAAGTGAAAGCTCACTTGGCTACGCGAGATGGTGCCAAGCATGCCGCCTAGTACGCGCATGGTTTTATGCAGCGGATGGTTATCAAAAAGTGGGTAGTTATCGAGTAGATAAATGCCTTGTGGATAGTGACTTAATGCAGCCTGCAAACGCTTCCAAAATCCATCGATGGTTTCTAGCGAGAAATAATTGACTAAGCCCTCGGTAATCACCAGTACCGGCTTGCTTGTATCGAACGCCCGCGCCATGACAGTTTCTAGTGCATCATCAGAGTCTTGCGCAAATATATTCAGCGGCACGACTTGATGCTTTTCGGTAATTTCTTTTTGCTCGGTAAGCAGGCGATGTTTACGCGCTGCCATGCCTGGCAGATCACCTTCGATATAGGTGAGTTGTGGGAAGCGACTGCAGAAACGAGTGCCACGCGGCGACATCCCGCAGGCAATTTCTAAAATTTGCTCAACACCATCTTCTTGAATCGCTTTTTCAACCAAGGCATCAATAATCAAATGGCGTTGCAGCAAAAAGGTTTTAATGTTGCCGCCCGCAATTTGTTTGCCGATAAATTCAAAAGGCATCAAGGCGTGATACAGCATGCTGCCGCCAGCGTTATGAAATGCGGGCGCGGACATGCCGTTGGCGTACCAAACGTGTCCGGTGTAAAGGGCGGTAAAGCTAATGGATGAGGTGTCGGCGGGATCTTTGCTCATGGACGTGAAATCTATTGTCGAGTGAGGGGGTGGACAGGCTAGCAAAGTTGCCGGCCTGTCCCAGTGCTGAGTGAGTCAATACACTCGCGTGCGATTACTCTTGCTGAGCGTCGCGTTCGTCGTAGTACTCGCCTTCTGCTTCAGCTTCTTCCATCAACGTGCGCAAATTACGCATCGCTTCCTGCATTTCAGGGTCTTCAATTTGCTGTATTTCGCGCTCGAATTGTGCGTCGTCTATGTCTAGCGACGACTGGGAGAGATCATTGGTCATGCTGACCACATAAATGACAGAACCCACCGTCAGTATAATGGTGAGAGCGAAAACGATTAAGCCGGCAATAGACCATTTCTTTTGCACGCTATTGAAATGTTCAACACTGGACCAGCGTTTGTTTTGCCATGCGTATTGACGGCCTTTGATAAGCATCCAAATGGCTACTAAAAGGTTGATATAAGGAAGCAGTGACAGCAACGCGAGAAAAGTGCCGTTAAATACGCCCCAGATCGGCGTTAGGAAGAAGCCGCCCCAACTAAGGCCGCGGGCTTCATCGGGCAGCACTGCGCCCTTGCCGGAACCCGAATCATTTTCAGCTGCGCCAATCGGCGCATCAGGGGTGGCGTAGGGCGCCGAATAGCTTTCTTCGCTCTGCGCTTCAGCCTCAGGTTCGGCGGCGCCGGTAAGGTCTTGCGTCGGCGTGATGGCAACGGTGTCGAAGCTAACGCCGGCACCGGAGGTGGTCATTAGACCGTCGTCGACATCATCAAAATTCTGCAGCGGTGGATCAATTCGGCATAGCGCGCCTGCTTTGCCGAGCACCGCTTCGTACTTAGCTGCTTTTTCCGCATCAAGATTCTTCTTCAGAGTGACCGCTTTGCCGGAAAAAATGGCGTTGATCTTTGCCGTGTCATCAATCTTGAAAAGTTTGGCGAGATTAGCTTTTACTTCGTCAGTCTCGTAGCCAGCCACTAATTCGCCGGAAAAAATAATATTGTGCATGGTAGGTTCCCTCCTCAGATAAATCGGCCCGATGCCGATACAGCGACCCCAGAACACCGTTCTAGCACAGCACACCTTAAGCTGCCACGTTAACGTGACCTATTCGATTTTTTTTGTGGAACGAGTGAGGGCTAAAGTTGTTCTAGCGCGTCGGGGAGCGGTGAATTGGCGAGACGTAGGATCAGCGCCGCCATACCTTGCCATGGATCGCCAGCGCGCATGCCTTTGATGCTTTGGTCAATGCGTGCGGACAACGTTAAAGCACGGCCCAGACCGTGCAAACCAAGTTGATTGGCTTGTCGTTCGAGGCTGGCAATTTTTTGCGGAGGTAGGCGGACGTGTTGGCTATTGCCTGATGCAAAGGCCTCCATCATGCGAATTTCTCGGGTTAACGCCCACAGAATCACCGGCGGTTCGCCGCCTTCTGAGCGCAGGCCATCGAGAATGCGGAGCGCGCGCGGCGCATCGTTTAACGCATCGGTTAAATCGAACACGGTATAGCGACTGGAGTTGCCAACAGACTCTTGCACATTTTGCGGCGTAATTTCTTCGTCTGGAAACAGTAACGCGAGCTTGTCGATTTCTTGTGCGCAAGCTAGCAAGTTGCCTTCACTGCGTTCAGACATTAACGCGATGGCTTCACTGTTGGCGCGCAGCCCTTTGCTTTGCAGGCGTTGCTCAATCCAGTGCGGTAACTGCGGAGCAGCGACAGGCCAAATTTCGATGACGCCACCAATGCTATCGAGCGCGGTCACCCATTTGCTAGAGACATCTTTGCGGCGATCCAGTTTGCTGCATGAAATGAGAAGCATCACATCCGGCGACGGATTGTTTAAAAGTTGCTGAAGGATCGTGCTGCCGACTTTATCGGGGCGCTTTGTGTCGAGGCGTATTTCAATCAGCGTGCGCCCGCCAAATAGGCCCATGCTTTGCGACGCATTGAGAATTTCCGGCCAATCGATGCCCGTGTCTGAACTAAATAATTGTCGGTCTGAAAAACCTTGATCTATGGCGGTGCGTCGAATCGTGTCGCAGCACTCGCCTATTTGAAAGGGCTCGTCGCCCGCCACCAGCCACGCAGGAAGCAAATCCTTATTTAACGCGCGTTGCAGTTGCTCGGGCTTGATGCGCATTAGGGCTGGTCCACCGTTGGTGCCAGTTTGGAGAGTGCGCGCATGATTCGCGCAATCATTTCTCTGCGCATATCTTCGCGGGCAAGTTGGTCTTCATCGGCGGCGCCGGTGGCATTGTCAGAGGACACTTGGTAGCGACGCGTTGTGCTGATCGTTTGCCGTTCGCTGTAGGGCTTGCCTTCACGAGCATTAAGCTGCCAGCGCAAGCTCATTTTAATTTCCATTTCCGCGGCGCGGCCAAGGGAATCTAATGCGACGGTACGCGTTTGCCATTTTGTATTGGAAAGAACCAATATCGTGGGCGACTCTTCGTGCACCAACACGTTATCGTCTTCCAATGCTTGCTCTAATGAGAATCGAAACTCAGGACTGCCGCCCACCATTGTTAAGCTGTCGATTTCTACGGTGTCCGCCGCGCCGCGTAATTGCCAACCGCAGGCGGTGAACAACAACAATGCGCTAATCATCAGCACTTTTAATACGCGTACCACGGCAGCTCCTCTTTAACGCCTTTTTGCGCTATTAGTTGGCGACAATGTTGACCAAGCGACCAGGAATAACAATTACTTTGCGAATGGTCACGCCTTCTAAAAACTTATCGACATTCGGTGCAGTGAGTGCGAGTTTTTCAAGCGTTTCTTTGTCTGCATTAGCGGGCGCAGAAAGCTTGGCTCTAACTTTACCGTTAACCTGCACAACCAATTCAATGCTGTCTTTGACCAACGCGCTTTCATCATACTCGGGCCAGCTTGCATCAATAACCGCCGTGTCGTGGCCAAGTGCGCGCCACAAAACGTGTGCAATATGCGGCACGATGGGCGACAACAGTAAGACGCTGGCATTAAGTGCTTCTTGTACCACGGCTCGATCTTGTTCGTTGCGCACTTCAAAGCGGCTGACTTCGTTGCTTAATTCCATGACGGCTGCAATGGCCGTGTTGAACGTCAGGCGTCGGCTGACGTCGTCACTGACCTTTTGAATGGTTTCATGGGTTTTACGACGCAATGCTTTGCTAGTGTCATCCAGTGAAGCGACATCTAAGGCAACGGTTTTGCCTTGTTGATTGTGTTCGTCAACTAAGCGCCACATGCGTTTCAGAAAACGGTTGGCACCTTCAACACCGGAATCATTCCATTCCAGCGATTGCTCAGGAGGCGCGGCAAACATAATAAATAACCGCACCGTATCGGCGCCGTATTGTTCAATCAATTCTTGCGGGTCGACCGTGTTGCCTTTGGACTTCGACATTTTTGCGCCGTCTTTTAGCACCATGCCTTGGCACAACAAACGTTTGAACGGCTCATCGCATTTTACTAACCCAGTATCGCGCAATAATTTGTGGAAAAAACGCGAATACAATAAATGCAGAATAGCGTGTTCAATGCCGCCAACGTATTGATCGACGGGCAGCCAATAATTTGCTTTGTCTGGGTCCAACATGCCGTCGCCTTCACGGGCGCTGCAATAGCGCGCGTAATACCAGCTCGATTCCATAAATGTATCGAAGGTATCGGTTTCGCGGGTGGCTGGTTCGCCGTTGAAGGTGGTCTTGGCCCATTCTGGGTCCGCTTTAATGGGTGACTGCACACCATTCATGACCACGTCTTCAGGCAACACCACGGGCAGCTCGTCGACGCTGACAGGTTGTAAGCTGCCGTCCGCGAGTTCCACCATGGGAATGGGTGCGCCCCAATAACGTTGGCGTGACACACCCCAGTCGCGTAGGCGGTAGTTAATGCGTTTTTCGCCTTTGTTTTGTTGCTGCAATGCATTGGCGATTGCGTCAAAGGCGGCTTGCGATGTCAGGCCGTTAAATTCACCGGAGTGAATTAATTTTCCTTTTAGTGTGAAGGCTTCTTCATTGAGATTAATCTCTTCGCCATTCGCAGGCTCGATGACTTGTGTAATCGCCAAACCATATTTTTTCGCAAACTCGAAATCCCGTTGGTCGTGCGCAGGCACGGCCATCACGGCGCCGGTGCCGTAATTCATTAAAACAAAGTTTGCTACCCAAACAGGCACGTCGTCGCCAGTGAGAGGGTGCTTGGCATATTGCCCGGTAAACACGCCTTTCTTTTCCATTGTGGCGAGGTCTGCTTCCGCCACTTTGGTATGCAGGCATTCTTCAACAAAGGCAGCAACGCCCGCGTTATTTTCTGCGGCAGCTTTTGCTAGGGGGTGCGCGGCTGCAACAGCAACGTAGCTCACGCCCATCACCGTATCAGGACGCGTGGTGTACACACGCAGTGCATCGCCACCGGCCAGCGCAAAATCCATTTCAACGCCTTCAGAGCGACCAATCCAATTGCGTTGCATGGTTTTTACTTGCTCAGGCCAGTCGTCGAGCTGGTCGAGGTCGTTTAATAGTTCTTCCGCGTAGTCGGTGATTTTTATAAACCACTGCGGAATATCTTTTTGCTCAACTTTGGTGTCGCAGCGCCAGCAGCAGCCATCAATCACCTGTTCGTTGGCCAGTACGGTTTGATCGTGAGGACACCAGTTCACCGTGGATTTCTTGCGGTACACCAAGCCTTTTTTAAATAGCTCGGTGAAAAACCATTGCTCCCAGCGATAGTACTCGGGGCGACAGGTGGCGATCTCGCGATCCCAGTCGTACCCAAAGCCCAAGCGCTTGAGCTGGTTTTTCATGTAGTCGATGTTTTCGTAGGTCCACTTCGCTGGCGCCACGTTATTTTTAATGGCGGCGTTTTCAGCCGGCAAGCCGAACGCATCCCAGCCCATGGGCTGCAGCACATTTTTTCCCTGCATGCGCTGATAGCGGCTGATCACATCGCCGATGGTGTAATTGCGCACGTGCCCCATGTGCAGTCGGCCACTGGGGTAGGGGAACATGGACAGGCAGTAGAATTTCTCCTTGCCTGGCTGTTCGGTGACCTTAAAGGTCTGTTGCGCTTCCCAATATTGCTGGGCCTGTTGTTCTACCTGATCGGGACGGTACTGATTTTCCATGATGCGAATGCTTGTGCCGTTGGCTGGGATTGAAGGGGGCATAGGATACATGACGAGCGCGCCCGCAGACAGTCGCATGCGAGACAGCCTTGGGGCTTGGGCCGGTCCGACGCTTCGGGTATGTTAGGGAGAACGCGCTAACAAACTATAAGCATAAAAATGACCGTAATTGTTGTGATGAAATATTGCCGTGGTTGCCTCGCGCTCCTCAGATTCTCGGGGGGGGCTGCATGACGGTGATGTGGGTGATTTTGATTGCGCTGATATTCGGCACCATGCCGGTGACGATTCGCGCGTTGTACCCTCCTTTGTTTTTTCGTCGTGGCACCGAGGTGCGTCCACAGGTCGTGGTGGTGCTTGGTGCTGGACATCGTCAACGGGCTGGCAAATATGTGACGGGCGTGATTGGGTTGCGACGCTTGCAGCACGGTTTGGTGCAAGCACAAGCGCGCAAGTTGCCGTTGCTGTTATGTGGAGGTGGCAAGCACCTCTCCTCGGAATCGCCGACAGGCTCGCAAGGTGATGTGCCGAGCGAGGCAGCGCTCATGGCAGAAGAAGTGCGCATGCGCGCGCCGTTGCAATCGGTGTGGCTGGAAGAGGAAAGTCGCACGACATGGGAAAACGCCGAGAACGCCGCCAAATTATTGGTGCGCAAAGGCGTATCCAGGGTGCTTTTGGTTACTGATAGACCCCATATGACGCGGGCGATGATGTGCTTTAGAGCGCAGGGATTAGACGTTGAGCCTGCACCGCTAGACCGGTTGCCGACGTCAAACTGGGTGCCGACGGCAGCGGCATTATCGCTGATGCCGGAAATTTGGTACGAGTGGTTGGCGTTGGTCTGGTACGGATTGCACTGGCGCTAGGCCAGTGCGATGTCACGTCACCGAGAGAAAACGTCGTCGTTCTAGGCTTTGCGTTGCAACAGGCGCGGCATTAACCCCGATAAGTCATATCCCGCCGAGGCTGCTTTGTTGGCCAGCTCGGGCAATTCCTCGTGCGCGGCTTGGCTAAGCGCCCATAAAAACGTGCAGCGCGTGCCGGTGCGACAAAACGCTAATGTAGGTCCTTCCACGCTGCTAAGTAGTTGCCCGAATCCGTCGACGTTTTCATCAGTAATTTGCCCCGATACAACGGGCTGGTGGTAATACGCTAGGCCGGCATTGCGCACCGCATTCTCAATCTCTGCACCGTCCGGTTGATCGTCGGATTCATTGTTCGGGCGGTTGTTGATAATGGTTTTAAAGCCAGCCGCTTTCGCCGCTTGAATATCATCAAGGCTAAGTTGCGCGGAAACGAAAAGCTGGTCAGTTAACTTCTTAAATTCGCTCATGTTATGACTCCTTATTGCTCCGCTCACTGTGCGAGCTTGAAATAACTCTGCGCAACGCCGGAATACAGAATAGCGCCGCCAATAGCCACCAAGGCCATCCGCCGGTGCGCATAAACGGTGTTTCTCCGGCCACCGGTAAGAAGCGGCTGGTTAACACGCCACGTTCAAATTGTGGCAATTGGTCGCGCACTTTGCCGTTTGCATCAATCACAGCGGTGACGCCGTTATTCGTGCCGCGCAGTAACCAGCGCCCCGTTTCTAATGTGCGCATGCGCGTCATTTGAAAGTGCTGCCAAGGGCCGTCAGACGTGCCAAACCATGCATCGTTGCTGACCGTGAGCATCACTTCAGCATTGTGACTCCGTGTCGAGACTAGCTCAGGATACAACACTTCATAGCAAATAAACGGGGCAATAGTGAGACCAAGCGCACCAAGATTGTCTTGTGTAGGTGTGCCGCGGGTAAAGCTCGACATTGGCAAATCAAAAAAGGGAATCGCACCGCGTATCACATCTTCGAGCGGCACATATTCGCCAAAGGGAACCAGCTTTTGTTTGTGGTAGACGCCTTGACCGCCATCCACGACGGCAATGCTGTTATAAAACTGATAACCATGCATTTGATTGACGCGCCACGGCATGCCGCTGATTAAGGCACCGCCTTTTTCTGCGACACGCTCTCCTTGCGCCTGCAAAAAGGGCACGGCGTCTTGATAAAACTCGGTAATCGCAGATTCGGGCCAGACCACTAGCGTGGGTTGTTGGATGTTGTTGGCGACGCGTTCAGTGAGGTCAGCATAAATTTGCCGCGTGGCGCTTTGTTGGGTCATCAGCCATTTGATGTCTTGCGGAATATTGCCTTGCACTAGCGCGACGTCGGTCATCTTGTCGGTGGTGGGCGTGACCCATAATTGTGGCGAAATGAAAAAAGAGAGAATCCACGCCCCTGCCGCGGCTAGCGGGTAGAGCCATTGTCGTTGCCAGAATCGAACGGTTGCCAGCGCCACGGCTGACAACACAGTGGCTAGCGAGACTAACCAAATGCCGCCAACGGTGGCGAGGTTTGCCAGCGGCGTATCGATGAGTGCATAGCCAGGGTATAGCCACGGAAAGCCAGTTAAAAACCACCCTCTGAAAACATCGACGAGACACCAGAGCCCAACAAAGGCGAGCGCGTGGTGCTTGAGTTGCGCACTCAGCAGGCCCAGCAAAGAAGCGTATAGCGCTAACGTAGCGCAGAACAAAGCAGTCAGAGGCACCGCAAGCCAGATTGGCGTACCGCCATAGGTGTGCACACTGACGTACAACCAGCTGACGCCATAACCGAACACGCCTAGGCCGTAGCAAAAACCTATCCATGCGGCTTCTTTGCTTTGAGTGCCTTGCAGTAACCTATAAAACAGGGCAATGCTGACGATGACCAGTGGCCAAAGTTCATACGGCGCGAAGGCAAAAGGGTACAGCAGTCCGGCAATTAGGGCGGTCAATCGCTTTTGCATTGAGAAAAGAAGCCTTTTGCATTAAGAAGTTAGTAAAGAAAGCGCTTAGCCAAACGCATCGTCGCGGAGAAGAATAATGAAACATACCTGTAAGTACCATCCGGGGGTTCAGGCAAGTTGGTATTGCCCCGACGACGGCGTGCATTTTTGTGAAGATTGTGTGGCATCTGATGAGGCCGCCGACAGTGGCCGCGCGCGTTGCTTCATTTGCAATAAAGCGCTGAAGCAAACCGGGCGTCAGGTTGCGCAGGATCCATTCTGGAAGATTTTATCGCATTTTGTGCAATACCCAATGAGTCGTGACCCGATGGTGATCGTGCTTGCTGTGGCGGTGTTGTGCGCTGTGGCGCCACCGAATTGGGTTGGTGTGGGCATTGCCGTGGCGCTGGGTCTGCCGCTGGGTTTTTTGGCTGCTGCCATTGTTGAATACTCTGCGGGCGCGCGTATGCGGCCGCCAGAATACACAGTGGTGAAGCAGCAAGAGTTCTACGCCAAGGGCGCACAGTTTTGGTTGTTATTTGCCGGAGGCCTAGTCGCATTAGGCTACGGTTTTTTCTATTTCGGCATGCTCAAAGGCGCTGGCATTGCTTTGTTGGCATGGTTTTGGTTAACGCTGGCTTTATTGCAAGTGGTCTTGGACGGGAATATCGCCGCGTGTCTGGCACCGCAACGTTTGTTAAATACGCTGGCCGTCGTTGGCGTAGATTATTTTCTTGCGGCGCTATTTCTCTTTGCGACGTTTATCGGCGTATCAATTGTCTGCAGTGTGCTCTACGACCTGTTGCCGAGTTTTATCGGACTTCCCGCGTCGGCCGTAATTGTCGGTTGGTTTTTCTTTTTGACCGCTCATTTACTCGGCTATTTGATTTGTCAGCATCGTGAAAAGCTCGGCTATTTGTCGCCGCTGCAAGACGAGACGGCCATGCGTCAGCGGCGTGCGCGCAAACCGGAAGATGAGCGACGTCAGGCTGTGCTATTGCGTGAAGGGAAGTACGACAAGGTTGTATCCACGTATAAGCTTAAGTTGGAAAAAAAAGGCGGCTCACTGTCACTCAATGAGCAATATGAAAAGCTACTGACCGCGCTAGGGCGCAAAGAGGATCAGCTAGAGCACGCCAGTCGGTACCTCGATTTGCTGATGAATAACCAGCAAGAATATCGCGTGGTTGAATTGGTCAGGCGCTATCGGCAAATGGATGCTGGGTTCAGGCCTGCCACCGCGCAATCGACGTGGGACGTGGCAAAGTTGCTGGCGGAAAATGGCGAGGCCAAAGTCGCACTCAACATTCTGCTGGATTTACACAAACGCGCGCCGACATGGCCTGGCTTGGCGGAAGCCTATTTATTTGTCGCTTCGTTGTTGAAAAAAGAATTTAATTTGGCCGGTAAAGCCGAGCAATATATTCGCTTTGTCGAGACGCGGTTTCGTGAGCCGAAAGCGCAGCAGCTGGCGGCGGAGTGCCGCACTGATCTGGGGTTGCAGAAAGGTTAATTGGTCCTAGGTTGGAAAAGCGAACCTGATGTCGGGTTCGCTTTTTTATACTCAGTGAAAAATGTTTTTATAAAATACTATTCGATTACTTTCTCATCTTCACATTCTCCGCCAAGCTTGCAAAGTGAGCTGCTTTGGTGGAATTGTTGTGCTGCGCAAATGCCTGCCCTAATGCGCTGAGCGCTTTTTCTAATAGCGCGTGATTCGCGCCGGACTTATTGATCTTGACCGCTAGCTTTTCCGCATCCTTCAATTCGCCCAGACGCGTAAAGCGCATCAACAGTTTGATCTCGGTATCGAGCGGTAATGATTGTTCTTCGTCGAGAAATTTTATGTAATCGCGGTAAATCGAAAGCTGCTGACGAATTTCACCTTCGTTGTCCACATTGGCTTGCAGTGCGTCTAATGCGGTGCTGTGAAATCTTTCCGCTTCGGGATCAAGTTTGTATATCTGATAAAGGCCTGACAGCGCAATAAAGTGGCCGGGGCTTAATTCTATCGCGCGCTTGAATTCGGTTTCTGCATCCATAAATGATAAGGCCGACATGGATGCCCATGCGGAGGTCAGATGCTGGCGAAGTTGTTTGTGACCGTTGTCGTCGGTGTCATCGGATTGTTCTTGTTCCGTTCCGGCGACATCTGCGGGGCGGGCAAGCTGCACTAGGCCAAATCCTGCAATCAAGGCGGCAAGCTGGCTTACCCACACAAAGGGGGCGTCGCTGCCGCCGTAATATTCATAAATAGGGAGCACCAACCAGAGCGGTGCAATGATGGCGCCGGGCAGCATGATGTCGGCGAAACTTTTTTGCTTTGGATTGAAATACACAAAAGGAATCTTGCGCAGCGCAAACAGCCCTAAAAACATGCCGATAATGGCAGACGTAATCGGTGTGGCGCCCACTAAAGGCTGATAGCCCCACGGGACAAATGCGACATAGGAGAGCCCGGCAGCAATGCCGCTGCTGATCCATAATATGGCCATGCGCTTTGCGCCGACAGTGCCTTCAACCGCCCAAGCAAAGGGCGCGAGCACCAGCAGTGCGACAAGCCATTGCCACAGCGAATCATGAAGGAAGTGCCACGTTAGATAGGTTGAGGGACGTGGGGTTTGCGGGTTCAAGCCAAATCGAACAGACGGTAATTCTGCGGAGCGCTGGCTGAATTCCTGCCGTGTTTGTTCCCACTTGATGCGCTGGTCCGAATTCCAATATTGGTCGCCGCGCAGTCGGTTCTCCCGTTCAAAAGAGGGATCGAATGCCATGGCGCGAAAAACGGTAAGGGTGTCTTTGGCTGTGCGTGCCTGTTGAAGTGCGTCGGCCTTTTTAACTTGGCCACTGATGCGCAGCCATGAAATATAGTTTTCCCATTCAAGTTCGAAAAGGCCGCTTTTTTGATACCACTGAGCAAGGACAAGTTGGTCTTGTTGTTCGTCTTTTTGGTATACGAGAAAAATGCTCAAGTACGCAACGAAAAAAGCGAGACACACCCACGGCACCGTCTTCAAACTCTGCTTTACGCTGAGTTTGCCGTCGAGCGACTCCACATCTGGCTTTGGCAACATGCATATCCCCTTATTTTTATAATGCTGCCCGTCAGACGGAACGACGGTTAATCGAGGTCAACTAGCCTGATTGACTGTCCAATCCGGGTTCTATTTCCTCAATTTCTGGTGAAACCCGCAGCAGCCTTACTGTTCTGCCATCTGCGCTGAGGACTGTAAAGCGGAATCCGCTGAATGAAACAGATTCATCTCTGGCTGGCAGTCTGCCGAAGCGTTGCAGAACTAATCCGCCGATTGTGTCGAACTCGTCATCACTCAGATTGCACTGAAAATGCTCGTTGAACTCATCAACAGGGGTGAGCGCTTTCACTGTGTATTCGTCGTGGCCAAGATCTTTAATTAAGTATTCATCTTCGTCGAAGTCGTGCTCGTCGCCAATTTCGCCGACGATTTGCTCTAAGACGTCTTCGATGGTGACCAGCCCGGCGATGCCGCCATATTCATTGACGACGATGGCCATGTGATTCTGACTGATGCGAAATTCGCGCAGCAAGGAATCTAGGCGTTTCGATTCGGGGATGATCAGCGCTTTGCGAACGTGATCTTTGATAGAAAAGCGTTCTATTTTTGCTGGATCAAGCGCTAAGGGAAGTAAGTCTTTGGCGAGCAAAATACCCACTATTTCATCGAAATCGTCACCCAGTACAGGAAAGCGAGAATGGGCGCATTCGATAATAGTGGGCAGAAATTCTTTGGGTGAGCAGTTTGCGCGAATAGCGATCATCTGCGTGCGCGGGATCATTACTTCTCGCGCCTGCATTTGCGCAACCTGCAATCCACCCTCGATGATGCCGTGGGTTTCATGGTCGATAATGTCACGGTCTCTCAGGGAACGAATCAGCTCTTTGAGTTCATCACGCGAGCTGGGCCCGCTAGTAAAAAACTGACCGATTCGCTCCAGCCAACTTCGACCTGTGCCGTTGTCGGTGACATCTTCCGGCATGACTGCTCCTATTCCCTTTGCGTTATGACGGGGCTGTTTAAGCCGCGTTTTAGTGTTAATTGCCTGTTAGGCGCTGAGTTGATACGGATCAGCAAAACCAATGTTGGCAAGAATGGTAATTTCCAGTAGTTCCATTTTTTCAGCGTCCGCATCGTCGATGTGGTCGTAGCCAAGTAAATGCAAAACGCCGTGGACAATCATATGTGCCCAATGAGCGGTTAAGGTCTTGCCCTGTTCGTGCGCTTCTTGTGTTACCACGGGGACACATATCGCGATGTCCCCGAGCAATGCAGACATGGCGTCTGCCGGTAAACCTTCTGGCATCTCAAATGGGAAAGACAGCACGTTGGTAGGCTTGTCTTTGCCTCGATATTCGTTGTTCAGTGCTTGGCTTTCTTCGGCGTCAACAATGCGAACGGTGATATCGCCATTGCGCTGCTCATCGTTCGCGCATGCCGCGTTTAATGCTTGTTGGGCCCAGTCACTTAATTGCGCTTCATTGGGCACCTCGCCGAGTAGGCTGTCGTCACAGCCGATCTGCACATCAATCACTGGATTGCTCTGCTTCGTGTCGCTCGTAGGCCTCAACAATACGTTGTACCAGCGGGTGGCGAACAACGTCGCGGCTATCGAAACGCGTGATCCCGATCTGTGCTTCGTCTTTCAATACGTCTATTGCATGCATCAGGCCAGATTTCACATGCTTGGGTAAATCTACTTGGGTGACGTCACCGGTAATAATGGCTTTTGAGCCAAAACCGATCCGCGTCAGAAACATTTTCATCTGTTCGACGGTGGTGTTCTGACCTTCGTCGAGAATAACAAAGCTGCCGTTTAGCGTGCGGCCGCGCATGTACGCGAGCGGCGCGACTTCAATCACCATGCGCTCCATTAATTTAGCAACGCGATCAAAGCCGATCATTTCATACAGGGCGTCGTAAAGCGGGCGCAAATAAGGATCAATTTTTTCCGCTAGGTCGCCAGGAAGGAAGCCGAGTTTTTCGCCGGCTTCAACAGCGGGGCGCACCAATAGGATGCGCTGCACTTCGTTACGTTCTAACGCGTCGACAGCGCAGGCTACCGCCAGCCACGTTTTGCCTGTGCCTGCAGGGCCAACGCCGAAGTTGATGTCGTTGCGACGAATCTTACGAATGTAATCACGCTGATGTTCGCCCCGTGGGCGAATACGGGCGTGTTTGGTGCGGATCATTAATTCGTCTTGCGGAAACTCAACCGTGTTGTCGAGTGCGGCGTCGGATTCTTGCAGGTGTAAATGCACGAGCTCCGGCGTGATGTCAGTGCCTTCGCCGGTTTGCATGTACAAGCTATTGATGATTTTTTTGCCTGCCTTGACGGCTGCGGCGTCGCCGGACAAATGAAACTCATTGCCACGGTTGAGGATTTCAATGCCGAGGCGTCCAGAGATTTGGCTGAGGTGCTCATCCAGCTTGCCGCATAGACTGGCCACGCGGCGCGAGTCGTAGGGCTCTAGGCTGAATTTCTGTGAGGCGAGTGAAGCGTTCAAATTGGTCGATTGGCCCCTAGGGCTGTTTGAGTAGGTTCAGGATAAACCGATTCGGCGATGTCGGAAAAGGCCGCAACGTCAATTAGTGTATGTGAGCGCACGCACACCGCAGGGCTCTTCATTTTAAAGGGGCCTAGTCGAACGGTTTGTCGGGCAGGGTAGGGTACTAGCATTATTCCGCCAACACCGCTCCGCTGGCACGCAGTGAGTTGGGCAGGGCTTCATCGATGGTGATCTCTACGAAGCGACCAATCAGGCTGAGGTCTGTGCTTTGGAAGTTCACAATGCGATTGTTTTCAGTGCGGCCTTTCAGTTGGCCAGGATCTTTCTTGGAGATGCCGTCGACCAAAATGCGTTGCCGGGTGCCCACCATTTTGCGGCTGATATCCATCGCATTTTGCAAAATGCGTTGCTGCAATAACGCCAGACGCTGTTTTTTGACTTCCATGGGAACGTCGTCTGGAAGATCAGCGGCAGGTGTGCCGGGGCGAGCACTATAAATAAAGCTGAAGCTATGATCGAAACCGATGTCTGCAATCAGATTCATGGTGGCTTCAAAATCAGCGTCGGTTTCACCGGGGAAACCGATAATAAAATCCGAGCTAAACGAAATGTCAGGCCGCAGTTTTTTCAAGCGACGCAGCTTGGATTTGTATTCGATGGCGGTGTGCCCGCGCTTCATCATCGCCAGAATGCGATCTGAACCCGATTGCACCGGCAAGTGCAGGTGACTGACTAACTCAGGCACATCGGCATACACATCAATTAACGCATCAGTGAATTCCACCGGGTGGCTGGTGGTGTATCTGATCCGATCAATGCCGTCGATGGTGCGCATCATGGCGATCAGTTCCGCTAAATCCGTGGTGCCGCCTTGGCCGTCGTCGCCGCGGTAGGCATTCACGTTTTGGCCGAGCAAATTGATTTCGCGCACGCCTTGCTCGGCGAGGTGGCGAATTTCTTTCAGTACAGGCTCGACCGGGCGGCTAACTTCTTCGCCGCGTGTATAAGGAACAACGCAAAATGAGCAGTACTTCGAGCAGCCTTCCATAACCGATACAAAGGCGGTCGGGCCGTCAACGGATGGCTCTGGTAGGTTGTCGAATTTTTCGATTTCAGGAAAGCTAATGTCGATAGCGAGTCCACGCTGCTGACGCGCTTGGGTAATCAGCGCTGGCAAGCGGTGCAGCGTTTGTGGCCCAAAAATTACGTCGACATAGGGCGCTCTGTGGCGAATTGCCTCACCCTCTTGGCTTGCGACGCAGCCGCCAACGCCGATAATAAGGCCCGGTTTCGCGGTTTTTAGTTTTTTCCAGCGACCCAGCTGATGAAAGACCTTGTCCTGCGCTTTTTCGCGAATGGAACAGGTGTTCAGCAGCAGCACATCCGCTTCATCGGGATTATCCGTTTCAGTCAGACCATGGCTGGCTTCGAGCAGATCACGCATGCGCGACGAGTCATACTCGTTCATTTGGCAGCCGTGAGTCTGGATATAAAGCTTGGATGTCATGGTCTATGTCTTGGGTTCAGCTTAAGGGGCGCGCATTATAGCGCTCGGCAGGCGCTTCTGCGACTCACCAAACGTCGGTAAATTAGGAGAATCACATGCATTGGGTAAGAAATGGCGCGATTGCGCTGGCTGTGGCGCTGGTTGGCGCCGTGATTTGGATCGGTTTACAGCCGCAAGCTCCTGAATTGCCTATCAATACACGCTTAGGTGGCGCTGTCACGCTGACCGACCAGCATGGTGAGAGTTTTAATACGGCGGCGCTGGAAGGCAAAGTCACGTTTCTGTTCTTCGGCTACACCCATTGCCCTGATATTTGCCCTGCCACGCTCGCGCGGGTCACTCAGGTGTGGAAAAACCTTCGCAAGGCGGGGCACGGCGATGACACTGCGGTGGTCTTTATTACCTTTGATCCGGCACGTGATACGCCGGAGCACATCAGAAAGTACTTAGAGTTTTTTGACCCTAATATTGTCGGATTAACCGGCTCTGCGGAGCAAATTCAAGATGCCGCTGAAAAATATGGCGTGGTATTTATTCAAGAAGAAGACGAGACCGGCGTAGAAGGCGAAGAAAGCAAAGGCCTTTTCACGCACAGCGACTTTATTTATTTGCTTGATCAGCAAGGACGAATTCGAAAGTTATATCCCTCAAACGGCGATATTCAGGAGATGGTTGATGATGCTACTTCATTACTTTAATGCGTTCTTGGTGCGTGCTGTGTTGCTTTTTCTCTGCGCATTAGCAATGCCCGTATTGGCCAATGAGCCGGCCATCTCAATAGAGAACGCGTGGGTGCGTGCAGTGCCGCCGGTGTCTGCCACGACGGCGGCCTATTTTACCGCGACGAATAATGGCGATGCGGCAATTCGTATTACTGGCGTATCAACGGAAATTGCTGGTGCGGCGGAAATGCATGATATGTCGCCGAACGAGGATGGCACCCGTTCAATGCGTCGAATGAAGACGTTGACGTTGGCGCCGAATGAGTCAGTGACATTTTCGCCCGGAGGTATGCACCTGATGCTGTTTCGTTTGAATCATGTGCCGGTTGAAGGCGAGAGTGTGTCGATTTGTTTACTTGCCGACGATGCGATGGAAATTTGCCAAGACTTCGTGACAAAAAAATAACGAGATAAGCACCACATGAGAATAGCTAAAACGCTATCGCTACATCGTTCGATACGTTTCTGTCTCATTGTTATATGCCTCAGCGCGTCAGCGCTGATGGCGGCCCCTCGTTGCCCATTAACGCCCGCGCCTCAGGCACTTTTTCCTGCGGAGAAAAATGAACTGCTCTTCGCCACGCAAAATCTTTGGCGTTTAGTCGATGATCATACTGACGCAAGCGCAGACCGCGCTGTTTCTCCGCAGTACTTCAAACAGCGATTACATGCCGTCGCCGAATATATTGGTGCGACATTACGCTGGCCCCATTTTTTGGCCGTTCAAGAGGTCGAAAATGCCAAGATGATGCATGCGTTGGCTGATGAAATAAAACGAATTGGCGGGCCTGAATATCAGTTTGTATTAAAAGATAGTCTCGACCCTTCAGGTATCGATGTCGCAGTGTTGTATCGTGCGCCGGTGAAGATCGGAAAAATTGAATCACCTTTTCATGAAATGCGGTTTAAGCGCTCACCACTTTATAGTCGTCCGCCTTTAGTGGTAACACTGACGCAGCCGATTGCCATGACCGCGGCGGTGGTGCACTTACGAAGTGGCATTAATTTAGAAGATGAACGTAAAGGGAAAAATGTCCAGGCAAAGCGTCGCCAGCAAGCAAATGTGCTGCGTGATTGGATGGTGAAGAAAGAACGAAGTGGCGAAAGCGTCATGGTGTTAGGCGATTTTAATTCCTCCTATGGGGACCCTGTGTACGCTGAATCGATTGCGATATTAGATAAAACTCCGTTTGAGTCGGTGTGGTATTTAATACCGGAGGCGGATAGATTTTCTTATATCTATCAATGTAATCCGCAGGCCATTGATAATATTTTAATAGGTAAGAAGTTAAGTGCGAGAATAAATAGGGCGGCATTTAGTCGCGGAAATGCCGGCTATCAATATTATCTGTACAAGAGAAAGGCGCCATATTTTATTTCCGACCACGACGCCCTAGGTGTTTACCTCAAGTATTAATGACGGGAAGTGCAGGGGCGTTGATCCCGCAGTAGCCGTCTAAAAGAGCTACCGCATAAGAGTTTAAAAAAGCCGAGAGGGTAATACAGAGGAAAAGTAAAAGTCGACTCTGCAGGACTGCTGCGTTGTTCAGACAGCGAGGACCAGGGAGAGTGCCCTGCAGAGCCGAAAAGGATGGGGCCCGAAGGCCCCGAAGTGAGGAGAGCTAACTTTATAGTGGGAAGCTGTAAGCAACGTTGAACATCAAGTCATCCGCTACACCGTCTTCCTCGTCAACCATTTTGGTGGCGGTGAATACCAAGTTTTCAACAGGTGTATAAGTTAGATTTACGTGTGTTCCTTTAACAAGCTCGCCTGCATAGCCAGCATCCTCTGGGTCAGCAAGATCGTTCGCCCAGAAACCTGCCAAGATGCCATATTTATCGTAGTCGTAACCGATCGTGTAGTATTCATTGTCAACATCGTCGCCTTGACCGATATATGCTGTTGCGCTAACGCCTGCAAAGCCCAAACCGACAACTATGTCGCCAAGAGAGTTGCCGACAGAGGCAACGTCATCGTTTGGATAGTTATAGTCCCAGTATGAAATGTCGTAGCTAAAACCACCTGCCTCGCCAGCGAAACCAGCGTAAAGATCGTACTCGCCGCCGGTGGCAGATGGGCTTGCTGAGCTGGTCCACATGCCTGCATACAGCCCCGTTTCGTGGGAATAGTCTAAACTGCCAGAGATGGCGCCGGCTCCACCAGACACGTCTTGTCCGCGCCATAGGTAGAAGCTAGATGCAGCCAAGCTGCCAGAAATTTCTGCAGATGCAGCCAAAGGAACAGCAGTCGCAGCGAAGGCTGCAGCCATAGCGGTCATTTTGATTAAAGATTTTTTGCTCATTGAGACAACCCTCTTTCGTGACAGTGTCATGTAGTTAGTTAGCCTTGCGGCGGCCGCCGCGGCAGCTACGTTGACATTGCATTCGCCATGCCAAGTTACTAAAAACACCAAAAATCAGGTTGTTACAAGAATATGTAAGAAATAATTGCCGAGATCTGAGACGCCGTTGTCATATAAAGTGTTCGCAGATGGTGCGACGCCCCATCTTGGGGCGTCATTATGGGGCACGTTATTGGCAACCCCACGGGACAATAACGGTGTCGGTAGCGGGCTCGTTATTGGCGTCAGTAATCGCTATCCCGCAGTGTTCACCTGATTTGGTGAACGTTGCATGGTATTGCTGGCCTGCTGATATCATGAACTCTGCTGCCACTTTACAGCGCTCCCTTGGTCCATTGTTGTGTTTGCGCTGCATGATAAAACCGACCTTAGCTCTTTTGCGCTCTGTGCTCACTTTTACTTCCACGGTTTCAGATTTTTTTAACACGGTATTCATATCGTTCGCGAATTGAGACTCTGCTCGCTTTTTCGCAACGCTTATTAGGGTGCTTTCGAATCCTTTTCCCGGTACGCAGATGGCTGGCTGTACGGCGTAATCGTCGCTAGAAAATACAACAGTCGCGTTGTTATCTCCTTCGGGTTCTTGGTAGCTGAGCATCTGACAGCCACTAAAAATGAGGGCAAGGCCGAGAACGGAAAGTGATTTTAGGGTCATGAGGTATCCAGAGTATTTCATTTTGGAGAAAGCGTTAGTTTGCGTGTAACGCTAGTGTTCCAAGCGCACTGCGGGGATGCAAGCTATTCCGTGCTCGCGGGGAACCAATGATCTATTGCTGCTTTGAGTACTGCGGGGCGCTGGTGAGGAAGTGGCTGCCAGTGATGCCAATGGGTGGTTGCCGCGGTGAGGAACTCGAATAACGGCAAATGTTGACGCAACACACGGTGATGACGATGCGAAATAATCGGATTGAAGTAGCCAAAGAAGTCTAGCATTTGCCGTGGATTTTTTCTCACCCACAGCCACGATCCCATTTCCAATGTGAAGGGAAGAAAAGTGTTTTGTGGATGCAGGCAAAGTGATTCTTTATAGAGGAAATCCCACAAATCACCATGCGTAGTGTAATTCACGGACTGCGGTTCAATTAAATACGGATGATGGTGTGGGTAATTTTCCGCATACATTTTTTTTAATGCGTAGACATCAGCTAAATGCGGAATCGGTTTTCGCGTGTGCGCATAGCAGCACCAGATCCGATCTCTACGCCCAAAACCGCTGTGGCAATCGAGCGTCATTGCAAACGGTGCACTGAGAATTTTATCACGTACCACATTGATAACGGCTTGTGCTTCGGGCTGCATTTCTTCGCCGCGCTTGCCGCGATACCAGGGTAATCGATTGCTGATGCGGTGGCCGCCCACGAGAAAGGGCACGGGTTCGTCTGCGTCTACCGGCGCATTGCGCATAAGGTCAACGCGGTTAGGGTTGCAGCGTGTGCGATTCCAAATGCCACCGGGATTGATCATCGGCATAAAAACCAAGCGTACTTGCTGCAATCGTTGATTGAGTGCGTCATCCCATGGCAATCGGTGAATTAAACTATGTAACCATGACAATAAAATTTGGGTGCCAATGCGCTCAACGCCGTGCACACCGCCAAAAAATCCGATCACGGGCGCGCGCGGATTGCGCGATCCCATTTCCAGTACCCACATCGGTAATTTTTGATCGTGTACGTCAACCTCATGCACTTTTTGGGCACGAATCCAGCGCTCGCCTTGATGCATTAATGACTCGAGGGTGAGTAATTCTGGTAGGTGTCGTTGTAATGCAAACAGCCTGTTTTCCATCGAAGCACCTCGAAAAGGTGACAAGTATGGGACATGGCCATGGCGAAAATATGACAGTCAGGGTTGTATAAAAGAAAAATGAATACAGAGGGGCACTAGACTGATAGTGACGGGTTTTGAATGGAGGCAGTAATCGCTTGCAGTCAAGCTCCCACAGAGAACATAGCACATAGAAAATAGACCACGGAGCCGGAGAGTGTGCCCCCCTGTGGGAGCTTGCCTGCAAGCGATTACGACCTCGACCGGAACGACGTCCTCTAAATCTGGCACCTCCTCCGTAACACCGTCTCACCTTCCCATATTTCGTCATCGAATCTTTTCTAGGTTGTCACGTTGGTGTCATTGCTGACGGCAAGCATAGGTGTGCCTTAGGTGATACAGGGACGCGATGGTGCCGCTGATGCCGCAAACTCCGCTTCTAGCGGATGTTGATCCACGGGATATTGCTGAGTCGTTAAAGACGGGTGATTTGTTGTTTTTCTCCGGTCGCGGTTTGGCCAGTGATGTGGTGAGAATGTTTACGCGCAGTTACTGGAGCCATATCGGTATTGTTGTGCGCTTGCGCGGTATATCGGAACCGCTGGTGCTTGAATCCACCACCCTCAGCGACAGCAACGATTTATTGCGAGGTCGCCCCGTTAACGGCATTGGTCTGGTGCCGTTTCGCAATAAAATCTCGGAATACCAAGGTGATGTCGCGCTACGTCGATTCGATGGCCCGTCATTAACACCGCCGAAATTAAGAATGGTTGAGCGCTTGGCGCTGCGCTTGTGTCATCGGCCCTACAAGAATTATGTGCTCTGCCATGTGCGCGGTTACTTGGCGGGATATCCCGGCAAGGATTACTCGGCCATGTTTTGTAGCGAACTCGTTGCAGAGATGTATCGCCGCATTGGTTGGCTCAAACGCGAAATACAACCGAATAGTTTTGTGCCTGGAAATTTTGCCGCGGATGATCTGCCGTTAACTGGCGGTCGGCTGGAAAAAATGGTGCGCTTAAAGCCAATGACGGAAGACTTGCCGTTATGGGCTGAGCGAGAGGCTACTTTAAGTGTCCATGCCGCCGCTGTTTTGCAGAAAACCTCCGCTGTATGGGCCGGAACTTGAGGAGGGTTAAAAAAAATGATGAAACGAAAAAAAACCGTATTGTGTCCTCTGAATTGCTGAGTTATGTTAGGGCTGAACTCGCCATTGTGAGTCAGGTCGCGACCACCTGGATGTCTTTGAAGTAAAGGCAGCTACCGGAACCAAAAGGGGATCGGTGGTAGGTGGCCTCACCTCTGTCTACCGCCGTTACTGAAAAGCGAGCGACGAATTTTCGCCGCAAGCTTTTATCAAGTCTTCTATCAAGTAAGACACACGACGCTAGATAAGAGGTAATCGAATGGAAGAGCGCGCGGCATTGCTCAAACCCGTGAATCAATCGAATAAAACCCCCTCCATCAAAAGCGCCCAGCGCGAAAAAGTATACGTCCTTGATACCAACGTTCTTATTCATGATCCCAATTCCCTGCTGAACTTTGAAGAACATCGCGTGGTGATTCCCATGACGGTGCTGGAGGAGCTGGACAAGCTTAAATCTGGAAAATCCCATATCGCCACTGATTGCCGCATGGCGATTCGATTGATTGATAAGGTGCTCGGCCATGCGTCGCCAGAGCAGGTTGAGGCGGGTGTGCCCATTCCTCGCGCAGGGCAAACAGAGGGCACTCTTTCGGTGTTAATGCCGCGAATGGAAGGCATGTCTGATATTTGTTTGCCTGAGCATTTGAACGACAACAAAATCATTAACGACGTTGTTGCGTTGAAAGAGCGTGATCCAAATCGTCGTTATGTGTTGGTGACAAAAGATATCAACATGCGTTTAAAAGCCCGCGCGTGCGGCATTGACTCTGAGGACTATCACAACGATCAATTGGTGTCGGATATTCGCCAGCTTACTCAGGGCTATTACGAAGTGTCGGGCAGCTTTTGGGACCGCGTGAGCCAAGTGGAAACGGTGCAAGAAGGCTCAGAAACATTCCACCGTATTTCTCATGGGTTATTAGTCAGTGAAATACTTGGAGAAGAAGTTTTTCCTAATCAATACATCATTGATGAAATGGGATTTGTTGGCAGGGTGCAAAGTGTCGGCGAGGGAGTGGTGACTATTTTGCACCTCAAGCATGATGCGTTAATGTCACAGCAAGCGTGGGGCTTACAGCCGATCAATATTCATCAAGCCATTGCTCTGCACTTGTTACTCGATCCAGATATTAGCTTGGTCACGCTCACGGGTGCGGCCGGTTCAGGCAAAACTATTTTGGCGTTAGCAGCGGCCATTGAGATGACTGTTGAGCAACGCCGTTTTAATAAAATTATCGCTACCCGCTCTACGCCGCCCTTAGCAGAAGATCACGGTTTTTTGCCGGGTACGGAAGAGGAAAAAATGGACCCTTGGTTGGGCGCCATTAATGACAATATTGAAGCGCTTCACCTAAATGACGAGAACCCCTCAGGTTCAATTCAATATGTGAAGGAGCGGGCCAATATTCAGTTCAAGGCGCTTAATTACATTCGCGGTCGTAGCTTCCAGAAAAGTCTGATCATGATTGATGAGAGCCAGAACCTGACGCCTCACCAGATGAAAGCCATAATCACCCGTGCGGGAGAAGGATCGAAGGTGGTGTGTTTGGGCAATTTGGCGCAGATCGATACGCCGTATCTGTCGGCGACCAGTTCGGGCCTGACCTTTATGACAGAGCGCTTCAAAGGCTTCAATGCGGGCGGCTCGGTGCAGCTTAACGGCGTGCCGCGCTCACAATTGGCAGAATATGCGGAGTCGCACTTATAAGCCTGCTTGAGCAAGGTCGTGGCGGCAGGTAGAGTGCAGTCCTCGCTGGAAATCAGGTAGGACGCAATGAAATTGCACGCTGTCGCCACGGCTTTGTTTGCCGCTATTGGTATTGGCTTTTCTTCCTCTTCTATCGCCTATGAGCGCGGCGATTGGATTTGGCGGGTAAATTTGACCACAGTAAAGCCAGAAACAGCGGGTGAAGAGTTCGCTGTAGTGGCTCCGGGTACGCAAGTCGATTACACCGATGAAATGCGTCTTGCCATGCAATTCGATTACATGCTGACGGATTCATTGGCGTTGGGGGTGGGTTTGCCATTGCGCCCCTACAAGCAAAGCTTATTCCTGAATGATGGTGCCACCGCATCGCGTGTGGGCAAAGCGAGTGCTCTGCCGGTGACGCTGTCGGCGGCTTGGTATCTGCCAAAAGTGGGCCACTGGCGCACGTATTTAGCGGCTGCGTGGCAATATAAGCATGTATTAACAGACAACTCAGGCGGTGCAGGCTGGCCTGGCGTTGGCAACATCGAACTTGATGACGCGCACGGTTTTGGCGGTGGTTTGGGATTGGAATACGATCGCGATGGCAAATGGTCTTGGAACTTGTCCGTGATGAAGTTTGCCATGAAGCAGAGCGCGAAAATTTATGGCGGCGGACAAAGCGAGACGATTGATGCGGCGCCAGACCCCATGGTGATGTCGTTTGGTATGGCGAAGCGTTTTTAATTCCGCGTTAGCGAGTACGTAACGTTTTTAAAGAGCACGCAGGAAGTGCCTCGACTGCCGGCTTAATCGCCGGCAGTTTTTTATCTGAATGTTGTTGAAGATTTAGGGTGTTCGAAAGGCACGCTAATGCTCTGAGAATACGCTAGGCGGTAATGACCGTTTCAGGGAAGCGTTGTCGCCAGAATTCAAACCCACCTTGCAGGCTCGCCACATCCTTGTAGCCTTGTTCTAATAAAAATTCCGTCGCGGATAAACTAGAATGACCGTGATAACAGTACACAACAATGTGCTGATCCATTGGCACGTCTATCAAAAATTGCGCCACGCTCGTTTGGTCTAAATGCTGCGCATTTTTGATATGTGCGGCGGCGAAGCTGTCAGGATCGCGTATATCGACGAACAAGGTGTTGCCGTTAAATAACTCTAACGCGTTTTCTGGATCTATTTGCGGAATCACTGCGCCTCCGATGTTAACTTTTCAGGAGTTCTTCGGGCGGATAACCACAATCGAGCTTTTTGCCAATTGCTTCTTCTAGCTGTGGCAACAAGAACGCATCGTCTTCGCAAGCAAAACTGATAGAAATGCCATCGTTGCCGGCGCGGCCAGTACGACCAATGCGGTGCACATAATCCTCAGGATCTTCCGGCAAGTTATAGTTGATCACGTGGCTGACGCCATCAATATGAATGCCGCGACCTGCGACGTCTGTTGCAATCAGCACCTGAACAAGACCATTACGAAAGTTTTCTAAGGTTTTGACGCGCCGATTTTGCGGCACTTCGCCGGACAGCATCGCGGTGCGCAATCCTTTTTTCTGCAAGCGTTCGTAAAGGCGACGAGTGATGTCCCGACGGTTTGCAAAGACAATAACTTTGTCGAAGTTTTTTGTGGTGATGAGGTTATAAAGCAGATCAAATTTCTGCGATTTTTCAGTGATAAATACTTTTTGCACCACGGTGTCTGTGGTCACTTGTGTCGGTTCGATTTCAACGACTTCGGCATCCTGCGTCCAGCGTTGCGATAGGTTCATCACGTCGTTATTGAACGTTGCAGAGAACAGTAATGTTTGCCGGTGTGTACACGGAGGTGTTAGGCGAACAATGCGTTTCACGTCTGGAATAAAGCCCATGTCGAGCATGCGATCCGCCTCATCAATCACGAGGGTCTCAACGCGGTCTAGCCATAAGTCGCGGCGATTGGCGAAATCTAATAGGCGACCAGGCGTGGCCACCAAAATATCAATTTCAGCGCCTTGCAGGGTTTCTTGCTGGCGGGTGAAGTTCATGCCGCCCACAACGCTCATCACTTTCAGATTGGTGTATTTGGTCAGTTGGTGAGCGTCTTTTTCAATTTGCAGCGCTAGCTCGCGGGTCGGCGCAATGATTAACGCGCGCGGTTCGCCCGCATAGCGTTGTCCGTCAATCGGGTTATTGAGCATGTCGTTGATGAGGGTAATCAAAAACGCCGCTGTTTTACCCGTGCCAGTTTGCGCACGACCAATGGCGTCGGAGCCTTTTAGTGTGTAGGTCAGTACTTCTGCCTGAATCGGCGTGCAATACTGAAATCCAGACTCGGCGATGCCGCGCATCAGAGGTAGCGCGAGGTCGAAGTCGTGGAATCGGGTCTGGCCTTCTTGCGCCGGTACATCAAAGTCGGCGAGTGACCAGCCGGGAGTATTACTCATGCGTAGGTGTCCGCTGTGAAAGAAGCCGCCATTGTAGGGCTTCGCGACATTATTTTCATTGATCGTGCGACGACTGACATCGTTTGAAGGCGTTCTGGGTGTTTTTGTAGATGATTTCGCGCTAAGGAGCGAGCTTCAGGGCTGCTGTTGTCCCGTCGTTTTCAATGTCGTACCCCGCGAAACAGAAAGCCCGCTGCCGTAGCCTATCGCTTGCAGGCAAGCTCTCACATGGGGCATGTGCGTTTTTGTGGGAGCTTGCCTGCAAGTGATAACTGATTTCAATTCCGCTCTATCGTCTTTTCAACGCCAATCATATCAACTCGCAAATAGCTCAACGCGGCATATCAAATTCAGAAAACAATAAAAAAACGGAGCGTATGACAAGCTCCGTTTTAAACTCAGCCAGCTATGGTGGCCGCAGCCGCTTTAGAGTCGCTTTTGGAAAGCCAGCAGGCGGTTATTGGCCGGCATGCTGTGATCGGCCAGCAGTGACAGTCCCGCTTGCTGCATGTGTGCCTCCACCCATTCAAAATCGCGAATGCCCGACGCTGGATCGCGTGCTTGCAGCCAGTCGTTAAAGCGAGCGTTGCTTGCCGACGTGAACTGACCGCCGTAGTTAAACGGCCCATATAGCAAAAATAAACCACCGTCATGCAGATGCGCCGCTCCTTGTGCGATACAAATGGCTGCGCTGTTTTGCGACATAATATGCAAGGTATTGGCACTGAATAAAGCGTGAAAACGTTGTTCGGGCCAGTGGCTGCGTACGTCTAGTGCGAGTGGTTCGGCGACATTGGGTTGCGCGGCATCTGCCAGCCATAAGCGAATGCCAGCCAAGTGTTCCGCCACATCGGAAGGTTGCCAGTGTATGTGCGGAAAAAATTGCGGAAGGTAAGCCGCATGTTGTCCGGTGCCGCTGCCGATTTCTAAAAGTTGATAGGTATTGGCGGACGTCGTCGAATTGACTGAGGTTTGTGAAGAGAGCGCAGGCAAATCACCCGATAACTGCAAGTGCCGTTGTAACACTTCCAGTATCGGGCCTTTGTTGTTTTGACAGGCCGGTGAAAACGGTTTTTATATCACCGCTATTTGCTACGTTTGGCCAGCATTTTTTGGCCGCTGACCATTAGGCGTTGATAGGTCGTTGGCAGTAAGCGCTGCATGCTATCAATGGCCACGGCGTCTGCGCCGATCAGCACGCGACGTTTGTTGCCGCGAATGCCTTTGATAATTGTTGCTGCGGCTTCTTCTGGTGTGGTGCGGAATAACTTTTCAAACTCTTGACGGGATTTCTCCGCATCCATACCCGTCATTTTTTCCACGTCACTGCCCATGCGCGCATTCTTGGCGATGTTGGTCTTAATGCCGCCAGGATGCACAGAGGTGCATGAAATATTGACGCCTTCTAATTCCAGCTCCATGCGCAAGGATTCAGTGAAACCGCGCACCGCAAATTTTGCTGCGTTATAGGCTGACTGCGTGGGCACACCGATCAGGCCAAAGATGCTGGAAATATTAACGATGTGACCTTCGCCGGCTTGTTTGATCATTGGCAAAAATGCTTTGGTGCCGTAGACGACACCCCAGAAGTTGATGCCCATGAGCCACTCAAAATCTTCGTAGTTGGTGTTTTCTACTGTGGAGCCCAACGCCACGCCGGCATTGTTGATGATCAGGTTTACTTGGCCGTAATGCGCCTGCACCTTATCGGCATAGGCATAAAACGCATCGCGATCAGCGACGTCTAGCCGATCGGCAATAACTGGGCGACCCATTTCTTTGAGCTGTGCAGCAACCTGTTTTACCGCCGCTTCGTTGATGTCTGATAGCGCGAGCTTGCAGCCCGCCGCCGAAAGCTCAATAGCCAAAGCGCGACCAATGCCAGAGCCAGCACCGGTAACTACTGCAACGCGATCCTTAAGGGATTTCATATAAAGGTTCCTTGATCGAGAACAAATAAAGCACGGATGCTACACCAGACATGGGCGCAGTTTCTGCCAATTATCATGCCATTTGAGCCATTCAGCTGGCTGCTGGTGCCGAGGCCACCCCCGTCGTAATGCCCGCCGCGATGGCGTCATGGCTCAGCTTAATGACGCTGTCCACGTCACGCTCTGCTTGGCTGATTGGCGGGTGTATCACAAGAGTGACTGTGCGCCCCGGCGTAAATCGTGAGGTGTCGGAGGGAAGTATTTCGCGGGTGCCGACAATGGATACCGGTAATATCGGCAGCGATAACTGTTTGGCCATATGAAAGGCGCCTTTTTTAAACGGCTGGAGTGCGCCGCTGCGGCTGCGTGTGCCTTCAGGGAAAAACAGAATGCTGGTGCCACGAACAATACGGTGGCGTGCTTTGTCGAGTGATGCGCGTGCTTTGTTGTTGTCGCGTCGATCAACAAAAATATGCCCCAGCGCGACACAGCAAATACCGATAATGGGGATGTAGCGTACTTCTTTTTTTGCCACCCAACGTAAATCCATATTGAGCCAACCGTACAGCACCCAAATATCAAAAAGACTGAGGTGGTTGGCGACAACAATATAACTTTGTTTGGGATCTATATGTTCATGGCCATGTACTTTGACGGTGACCCAACTAAACATTAAACCGAGCTTGGCCCATGGAATGGCGGTGCTAAAACCGACGCGCCGCGCAGAAATAAACGGCGCGAGCAATAAACACAACACACCAAAGAACACCGTTTCTAACAGCATCAGCGGAAGAAAGATTAGCCAAGTGTATAGAAGGTATAACAACCGCATGTTGCGCAGCCCAGAGCATTCTAGAAGGAGACAAAAGTATAAGTAACGCAACCTGAGGCGGCAACGCGCAGTCAGTGTTTAGGCGTGAAGATGAAAAGGACTAATTTATAAAAAGGGCGCCGGTTGGCGCCCTGTAAAGATCAATGCAGGGAGGCGGAAATAAATAGGCCATCTTGCTTGTCGCCCGTCAGCGCGGCGATATAAAGGCTTCCATCTTCGAAGTATGAGACTCCAGAAAGTGTTTGCGCCGAAAGTGTTGCGCAGTTTGTGGGGTCAGTGGCAACCGTCATAGAAACCACCGCCAGTGCTTTGCCGGTGATGGTGATGCTTCCTTCATCGATTTCGCACCCGGAGGATAGGGTGGCGGTGAAACTGTTGTCACCGAGCAGAGTTAGTGCAATGGTTTGTTCGCCTTCGAGAGAACCTGCGGAACCATTATAAGTCGTTGCAGGGGCTGCAAAGGCTGTATTGTATTTGTCGGTATCGGATAGTAGTGCAAAGCTGGCGGTGCTTCCGGAGATTGCTGTGATAGAGCCACCTTCTAGGTTGCGAAAGCCTGCCGCCGAAAAAGGTTCATTGGCTGACACATTAGTGATTTCTCTGGTCCCGTTAATGGGGTAGTCGAAACTGCCCGTTGCACTGAAACCGCCACCTCCGAGTTCATATGTACCGGTAATAACACCTGCAATTTCCGATGCATCATTAATCGCGCTATAGAAGATGTGATACTGCTTGTTGCCTTGTACAAGAGCGACCAGTGTGCGCTGTGTGTCTTCGCATGGATTGTTTAAGTCGGACGTTTGGGTTTCCCCAGTGCAGCCGACATAAAGTCCGGTGGCATTGTTATCCGCCAGCGCTTCTTTCACGTCGTCTTCGCTGCAGCCCGGCAACATAGTCGCGCTGAGTACGGCTAGGCCGGTCAGTGATAGTTTTTGAATGTGTTTCATATTCCTGTCCTTTGTATTCGGTAGTTCGCTCTCAGGCGCTACTCGTTGCCCAGATTTCGTCGAAAGAGCGCGGCTTTTCAATGTGGTATCCCTGAGCATAGTTCACGCCGAGTGAACGGAGCAAATCCATCACGTCGCCGTCTTCCACAAATTCAGCAATAG
Source organism: Alcanivoracaceae bacterium (assembly GCA_029213045.1). GTDB lineage: Bacteria > Pseudomonadota > Gammaproteobacteria > Pseudomonadales > Alcanivoracaceae > JARGPN01. The sequence goes on along the minus strand of JARGPN010000010.1, from coordinate 387,707 downwards.
TGCGCAATTTGAACGCTTTTGCGACATCGACCACCGCGCGAATTAACACTTGGTGCTCGCTGTCGTGAATAATGTTTCGTATAAAGGATCCGTCAATTTTAATATAGCTGACCGGCAGCTTTTTAAGGTAGTACAGCGAAGAAAAGCCGACGCCGAAATCATCCAACGCAAAGCTAAATCCTTCTGCTTGAAGCGCCTCCATTATTTGTATTGATGAATCGATATCCGCGAGCGCCGCGGTTTCGGTAATTTCGAAAACAATTTTCGCCGGATCGACGGAATATTTTTCTCGGGCGCGTCCAATGTGTGCAACTAATCTAGGATTGGTAAAAGACAGCCCTGATAAATTCACCGCCAGCGTGGTGTTCTCGCCGATGCTTTGCAGTTGTTTCGCATGCTCAAAAACGGCATTGATGACTTGTTCGTCTAGCCGGTGAATTAAACCATTTTGTTCCGCTGCAACAATAAGTTGTGCGGTGGGAAGCAGCTCGTTTTGTTCATCTCGCACGCGCAACAATGCTTCGTGGTGACTGATTTTGCCGGAATCCAAGCACATGATCGGCTGATAATGCATATCTATGCGTTGACCATCGAGCACGCTGCGAATTTGTTTTTCCCAGAAAACTCGCTCGTGAATGCGAGCACGATAGGCGTCGTCCCCGTCAAATATATGCCATGCATTGCGTCCCCGCGCCTTAGCTTGGTAGAGCGCGATATCGGCATTGGCAAGCAATTGATCGACGTCATTGCCATGCTCGGGAAACATAACAACGCCGATGCTAGTTGTGATGGCAACACTGATGTCGTCTTCTAAGGCTTGAATTTGATGTAATGAATGACAGCATCGGCGCGCTGCGCGTTCCACACTTTGCCTATCAGAATTTGGCAGCAGCACGCCAAACTCATCGCCGCCGAGGCGGGCAATAATATCCGATTGTCGTAATTCGCCGCGTAGCACGCGACTGACTTGTTGCAGTAAACGATCGCCCTGGTGGTGCCCGCGTAAATCGTTAATGTCTTTGAACTGATCTAAGTCCAACACCATTAAAGAAAAACCTTTCCCGGAGCTCTCCATTTCGCGGGCGGTTTCAAGAAAACCTCGGCGATTTAGCAAACCGGTGAGTGGGTCGTGTAGCGCGAGCCAGCCTAGATGCTCTTCGGCTAAACGTTGATCGGAAATATCTAAGCCAATACTTAAAATGCGTGTGTTGGTGCTTTGGTTTTTGTCGTGCCAAGGCACATGCCACCACGCCAGTAATAACGGGTCGACGCCTGGGCGTACGAGGGCCGTTTCGTGGCGAAAATTGCTACGACGACCCTCTAGCAACTCACGCAAACGGCCACCAAGAAACGACGGCGGCTGGTGCAATAAGTCTAGGAAGTGTAGGTCGGCAGATGCCTCTTCGCCGATGCCGGAAAGCCAACGGCCGTGGCGATTGATGGATAAAACCGTGCCGTCAGCCTCGTGGGTGAGCACGACGATATCGGCAGTGTCCTGAAGGAGACGACTAAAGTCCTCCTGCTCGGCAAGTAGGCGAGCAAGGTGGTCCGGAGTCTGCTTCCCCCCGGAGGCTTTTTTGAGCCAAGTAAGGGCCATAAGCGATTGTTGTCTTATTGTTTTTGGAGTCAGATTAACCTATCAGTCACCAGCATAAGACACAATGCTGATAGAGCTCAAAGAGACGCCGGTTGTCGGCATGGCCTGCTCGGCCACAGATCCATATACTTGCGCGCTTTGATGACGATCTGGAGAACTTGAATGCAACGTGGACGCCATCTGTTGGTCGGCGCTCTGCTGATACTGGGCTATTTTGCCAGCTTGCCCGCGCATATTTGGCTCCCAGCGCCTTCTTTTGTGCCGCCGGCTGCATTGTCGCCGGCGCCGACGGTTGGTGCCGAGTGGTATCAAGGCGCGGCGTCAGACGGAGACACAGCGTTAGTTCATGCTGCGGCCATGGCTGAGCTTGATAACGGCTCCTTTCGCGCGGTGTGGTTCGCTGGTAGCCGTGAAGGCGGCAAAGACGTGAGCATTAATACCGCTGTGTTTGACCCTCAGGCCGGTACATGGAGCGACGAGCGGGTTGCGGTTACCCGCGAGCAAGTTATGGCGGGACTTGGCCGTTATGTGCGCAAGCTTGGCAATGCGGTGCTGAGTGTGGAGCCGGATGGGCGTTTACGTCTGTTTGTTGTGACGGTCAGTTTCGGCGGATGGGGCGCGAGCCGCATTACCGTGTTGGAATCTCACGATAACGGTGAAAGTTGGGGCGACCCTCAATTGCTGGTGACGTCCCCGTTTATCAATATCAGTAATCTAGTCAAAGGTACGCCGGTGCGTTTTAGCGACGGCAGTATCGGCTTGCCCATTTACCATGAATTTCTTGGCAAGTTTGGCGAGCTGTTACGGGTTAGCGAAGACAACCGCGTGTTGGGTAAAGATCGTATCGGGTTTGGCCGTGGGGCGATTCAACCTGTTGTGGTGGTTGAAGATGCGCGTAATGCCGTGGCATTTATGCGCAACACTCGCAGTGATCGCGGGGATGGCGTTTGGCGGAGCGATACAGTCGATGCGGGGGCGCACTGGACCCCGTTAGTTGGAACACGTGAGTACAATCCTGGATCTGCGGTGGGTGCGGTTGCTGTGGGTCCGGGCCATTGGTTGCTGGCGGGTAACTGCAATGAATTTAAACGTGATGATCTGTGTTTAAAAGAAACACGAGACGGCGGGAAAACGTGGCAAAGAACGGCGACCATTCATGATCGTATCGCGTTACGTGATGTTGAAAAAACCTTGCCGTTGTTTCGTCAGGAAATCCGAGAGGAAATGTCACAAACCCAAGGCATTGACGATCCCGGGACGATCCTAAAACGCGTTGAGCATAATAAATGTGACCGAGGGAAATGCCGTTTTCAGTACGACTACCCTTACATGATTCGCGCGCGTAACGGTGATATTCATATCGTATATACGTGGAATAAAAGTGTTATTCGCCACCTTTGGTGGCGTGCAGATGCTGCCTCGCACAGTGCATCACAGGGCAACACGGGAGACGCGCAATGATAAGCATATTGATTGGTGCGCTCGTCTTGGCGGCGATTCAATTGCGGATTATGCATCCGCTGATATCTCGTAAAGCACGGTTGGTGTGGTGTTTAGTCGTGTTGGCCATCGGCGTGCTGCCGTATCCATGGGGCTGGACGAGCTGGGTTATTTCGATTACTAGCGATTTCAGTATCAGCAGTGGCTTGTTGGCGTTGGTGGCGATTCAACACCGAGTGCGCGGTCAAACTTTGATGCCCATTGCCGAATTACGCAGTGCTTGTTGGTTGATCGCTGTCCTTGCCTTGGCGTACTACCCGATGAGTTTGGGGGCTACGTATCTTGATCCGTATGGCTTGGGTTACGGCAGTTTCGAGTTGAGCACGGCGCTGTTATTGGTGGGCTTTTATGCATGGATAAGCCGCGCTTATGGGAGCTGCATTGTGCTGATCGCCGCGCAGGTTGCTTATTGGTTTGGTGCGCTAGGCTCGGATAATTTGTGGGATTATTTGGTCGATCCATTCTTATGTTTTTGGGTGTTTGGCTGGTTAATTCGCGATGCGCTGAAACGTCGACAAGCCGAAATTCCTGCGTAAGGGTTTAGGTGGGTGGTTTTCGAAAAGCGTTGAAGTGTTATGGGGGTAGTAATCGCTTGCAGGCAAGCTCCCACATGGGGCGAGTGGTTTTGTGGGTGCTCGCTTGCAAGCGATAGTCCGTCGCAAGTCGCTCCCGTTTTTGTTTCCTTACCGCGCCAGCGTTAGCTCATCAGCAAGCGGGGTGCGTCGGGGCAGCAGGCGGGCCATAAAATAGCCGACGAAAAACATCAGCACGTTGCCAATCAAACCGGTGTAGTAAAGATCAAACGGCACCTGCAACGCGTCCGGCAATAGTCCGCGATGGGAGAGGAGTGTCCAGCCGGTGAACAACATCGTGCATACAATGCCGCACCAGGCTGCGCGTGCATCAGCGCTGCGCGTTAAGAACCCCAATAAGAACAGCCCCAACAAACCTCCGCTCAGCAACGACACTAAAATGGTCGAAGTGTCTTGCAGCGTTTTTGTGTCGGCATGCTCTAGCCACCACGCACCGGCCATCATCAATAGTGTCACAACAACGCCAACGCTCCATGCGGCCCGCAAATAATGTTGGTCATGCAATCCCGGTTTTAAATGCCGACGGTAAATATCAACGATGCTCACGGCGGTAATTGAATTAATGCTTGAGTCGAGGGATGACATGGCGGCGGCAAGCGCCGCTGCGATCACCAATCCTGCGATACCGTCGGGCAAATATTCAGTAATAAACCACGGAAGAATTTTTTCTGCCTTTTCGCTGCCGGCCAAAATAGCACTCGCGGTGGGGTCGGGGTGTTGCTGAAACAGTACCCACAACGCGGTGCCTAAGAACATATAAAACGCCCAAATCGGTAGGCTCGCTAACACGCAGACCAACATGCCGCGACGCGCTTCGGTTGTAGAGGCTGACGCGCAATAACGCTGCACCGTATTTTGGTTGCTAGAGTATTCCGTTAACCAAGCAGTTAATCCGATCAGCAGCATCATCGTGCCGGTTTTGCTGGAGAGTGAAAAATCCCAGCGCAAATCTACCGGCGTATTGTTCTGCCATTCCGAGAACGACAGTTTTCCTGCCGCGCTGGCGGTATCGATAATTTGCGTTAAGCCACCAGGGAGTAAATCAATGATTACCCACAAGCACACGATGCCGCCTGCCAGCAATACGATGGTTTGCAGCACGTCGGTCCAGATGACTGCGTCGATGCCACCAATAATGGTGTATGCGCCGACGATGACGCCGCACAACAAAATCGCCGCGCCGGGACTAAGGCCTGTCACTTCTTGCACTAATAATGAGAGTAACCAAAGAATCATCGCTAAGCGCGACAGCTGCGCAATGATAAATGCCACCGCGCCGTACACACGTATAGACGGACCAAAGCGGTCTTCTAGATATTCGTAAGCGGAAATGGTTTGTCTGCGCCGAAAAAACGGCAAAAAGACATAGGCGGCAATCAACACGCCGAGCGGCAACATAAGATTAGGAAGGTAACGCAGCCAGCCTGTTTTAAAGGCATCGGCAGGGTAGGCGAGAAAGGTGATTGAGCTGATGGAGGTGCCCACCAGTGATAGTCCAATCACCCATCCGCGAAAGCGCCGGCCACCGACAAAATATTCGTCGGTGGAGGTGTTTTTACGTGAGAACCACACGCCCATGCCGACCATAATTGAAAAATATATGGCCAGCACCACCAAATCGAGAGTGGAAAGCGACATGGGCGCTCCTTGTTATTCTGTTGTGCGCCTCGCTGTATCACTACAGAGGTGAGCGCGAAAAAGGACTATTCGCGCTCAATAATAACGGTGTCCGCTTGCTCGCCGCGCTCAGAGTCGCGGGTGGTAAAGCGCACGGTTTGGCCTTGACGTAAGCTGCGGCGGCCGCCGTTTTGTACTGCACGGAAATGCACAAACACTTCACGACCATCGCTGCCAAGCAAAAAGCCAAAACCTTTTGTTGGGTTAAACCACTTTACTTCACCCACTTCTTCGCCAGATTTGAGTATGGACGGGGCGGAGATTTTAGGAAGTTTTACGCCGAGAATTGAGATGAGCGGCATGGCGTAAATGATCACGGGAACCCATAGCCACGCACCTGAGGTAAACGCGACGGTGCCGTGGGTCATGACGACACCGACCATGTAGAGCAACACCAGCATATGCAGTGCTCGGCGAGCATCGGCACGCGCCATACAAAACAGGTTAATGCCTGCTGCGAGCAAGAATCCTAGGCCAGTTTGTTGGCTAAGCATTTGCGACCCAGCGATAAACTCACGGGTTAAATGCAGTTGGCCAAGCAAAGAGTTTGGATCGACCAGTAGCCACGCGCCGAGCAGCGCCAAAAAGAAGGCAAACACCAAGTAAAAAAACATAAGATAAGATTTCATAGTAAAAACACCATTCCAACGATGTAAAAAAGAAAGACCGTGATCCGTAGCCGAATGAAAAAGCGAACGGTAACGTCACAGTTATTGCGCAACAGCGCGCATCCGCTCGGCATTGTAACGCAGAGGCACACCCGGTGACCAAAGACATCATCAGATATCCGTTTTTAAAGGCGGATTTTTTTGCGGCGCTAGAAGAGAGTGGTGCCGCAAGCCCCGCGCAGGGCTGGTCTGCGCAGCATTTGATCGGCGCTGACGGCGCGGATGATTTCTTCATGCCGCTATATTTGCGCAACGAGTCGTGGGGGGAATACGTGTTTGATCATGGCTGGGCGCAAGGGTACCAGCGTGCTGGCGTGTCGTATTTTCCCAAACTGGTGACATCTGTTCCATACACGCCGGTCCCAGGCCCGCGTTGGCGCGGCCAGTTGCCCGACGTTCAAGCGCTTTGGCACACCGTGCGGAATGTCATGGCCGAGCATCAGGCATCCGGTTGGCACCTGTTATTTCCCGATGAAGCAGCCCGCGAGGCGCTGGCGGAGTTGCCGTTGGTGGCGCGGCAAGCGTGTCACTTTCGTTGGAACAATCGCGGCTATGCGGATTTCGATGATTTCTTAGCGGCGCTGATGTCGCGCAAGCGTAAAAATATGCGCAAGGAGCGCGCGTTGATTGAGCAGTCAGGGTTAACGATTCGCTGGTGCCAAGGCGCTGAGATCAGTGCCCAATGGTGGGACGGGTTTTATCAATGCTATGCCATGACGTATTACAAGCGGGGCCAGCATCCATATCTCTCAAAGGCGTTTTTTCTGCAACTTGCTGCATCAACACTCGCGCCACAGCTGGCCATGGTCGCGGCATTCGAAGATGACGAAATGGTCGCCTCCGCATTTTACTTACTCGACGGCGATGCGCTGTACGGACGTTACTGGGGCTGCACGAGAGAATACGATGGATTGCACTTTGAGCTGTGCTACTACCAAGGCATAGAATTTGCGATTCGCAACGGGCTCCAGCGGTTTGATCCTGGAGTGCAGGGCGAACACAAAATATTGCGCGGCTTTGAGCCGGAAATCACGTGGTCGTTACATTGGTTGGCGGATCAGCGTTTTCATCGCGCCATTGCGCAATTTTGTGAAGAAGAAGCGCGGGGCGTTCAGGCTTATCAGGAAGAGGCGAGGACGCTGTTGCCATACCGACGAGGCTGATTGCGCCGGCTATCAGATTGCATAGCCCCAAATAAAAACACCGAGCATCGAGGCTCGGTGTTTTTATTTGGGAAACGCGTATTACGCAGCTTTGCTTTGATGCGCGTCGTAATACACCAGTGACATGGTGATTAAATCTTTCACGTCGCTGGCAGGGTGTGAGGGATCTTTCGGGCCGAGCTCGCCGGTAACATCTTCGAAATCGCCGTCGTCCGGGGATTCCATGTCGACGAAATACTCAACGACTTTGCGATCTTGTGTGACGAGCGTGCCTGAAAATACGCCGTCATCGAACAAGCCAATGCCAGGGAATACGGATTGATCAACCACTACGCCTTGGCGTTGAAACCATTCCAGTAGGGCAGGGTTCATCGAATCGCCACTGCGCACTTTGTTTGTCGCGGCGGCAACTTCATCCCAAGCGTTCTGTTCGCTGATTTTCTTGAATTCCATTAATCGACCTCGAACATTCCATGTAAACAGTTAACCGCAGCTTTGTAGAGGGCGCCACAGGCAGCATTCCGTGTGCCGATGGTCGGTTTCTCTCTGCAGATTAACGGATCATACCTTAGTTGTAGGTGTGGACTAAACCCTCACAGCGGGCCATTGATTTGCCGCGTTTGTTCGCAGGAAATGTGGGCAAAAAGTGAGGAAATGAATAATGACGAGTCTAGCGTGCGGCCAGCCGTTGAGACGGGTTCAGCGGAGGGATAGGGCAATCAATAAGGCTGCATACTGCGCGAATAAGCTCCAGCTCGGATACTTGAATTTTTCCGTCGTCGAGCACCATGTCTGCCAATGTATCAACCAAAGGGCCTTTTAAAAGCGGGGTGAGGTCGCGTAGGTTTTCAAGCGCACGGTCCAGCGCGTCCATTGAGCAGCGATCCAGCGGCAGCAGTGTTCGGCCGTTGGATATTAAGCTGGTACAGCTACGTTTAAATAGTTGTGCTGCTGCGTCGTCTTTTTCGCCGGAGGCATGCACGAGTAGCGATAACAAAATTTGCAAATCCGCGGCCACTTGATCGTAGCGTTTGAAGCGCACTCGCAATACGCGCCCTGCATTTTCGGCTAGATGATTTTGCACTAAGCGTGTTAGCACGAACTCAAACAAACTGATTTTACCGTCGGCGCGAACTAGCGTGTCGAGTTGCTGTTGCAGTAGTTCCCTTTCTAGCGGGGTGAGTTGCTTAAGTGTCGGTACCGCTAAATCGAATAACGGTAGCCGTAGGCGGGTGCCTAACTGGTTTAGCGTTTCAATTAAATCTAACAGTTGCTGACGTTCAGCTGTGTTCAGTGTGAGATGTGCAAGTAACGATTCTGCATCGTTGTTACTAGACACGATGGCCAGTGCCCATATTAAAAGACGCGCGCCATAAGGCTGCCGCAGCGTGTATTTCAGATCATCAGGAATGGCATCATATAAACTCTGTGCATAGCCCAGCTGCGGCAAGCCCGCCGCGCCAATTTGCGAAGAGAGCGTTGCCGCGGGTGCTTGCGTGTTTATGTGCGCAGCGTGCGGCTGTGTTGGTGCAAAGCCGCTGAGCTGGGCATTATCTACGGTGCTCCCTTGGGAGGCACTTTCCGTTGCTGAACTTTGCTTGGAGCGCACCCGTGCTCTGGCCAGCCATTCACCGCCGATGGCGGTGAGTCGCTCGTCAATCGGAGGGTGAGTGGCGAGCAGAGATTTTAGATGGAATGGCACGGTATCGCCGAAACACATATGACTCATGTCTTCCGCGTGAACCGTATTGAGATGGCTGCCGCTACCATTTCGAATTTTTATCAACGCACCTGCCAAGCCGGCTGGGTTGCGAGTAAATTGCACGGCGGAGGCGTCAGCGAGTAACTCACGCTGGCGAGAAATAGCGGCCTTAATCAGCCGTCCGAAAAACAGCCCAACATAGCCGACCACCATCAGTGCAATGCCGAGAATAACGATGCCGCCTTGGTTATCTCGGTTGCTGGATGGGCGACGTCGATAACGCATGCCGTGCAACAGGAATTCACCAATTTTTCCGATGGCAACAATGCCAGCAAGGATCGATATCAGCCGCATGTTAATGCGCATATCAGCATTAAAAATATGGCTAAATTCGTGCGCCATAACGCCTTGTAGTTCATCGCGCGATAGCGTGTCGAGCGTGCCCTGGGTGACTATGACGACCGCTTCGCTAGGGCGATAACCTGCGACAAACGCGTTAACGGCTTTTTCATTTGCGAGTAAATAGGTGCGCGGAGCGGGAATGCCGGACGCTAGCGCCATTTCTTCTACTACGTTGCGGAGAAGATGTTCGTCGGTCAGCGCTGCGTCGGGTGGGATTTCGCGCGCGCCAAGCATATGCGCAAGTGCTTCACCGCCGTCACGAAGTTGCCAGAACTTGTGCAGGCTGCCGGCAATAATCACGATCAGTGTGAGGCCGAAACACCACCAAAATGCTTGGGAGGTGAGCCATTGATAGAGGGTGTATTGACCGTTGGAGCCCCAAGCCAGAGCGATAAAAATAGCTAACGACACAATACTGGAGATCGCCAGTATCGCGAGGACGAAATACAACACCAGCAGGCTTGTATTTCGTCGTGCGCGGTCTTGATGCTCGAAAAAGTTCATCGATGCGAGACGTTAAGCGGCGAAGCGTTTAGCGGCCAACTAAAACGACACTTTCGGTACGATACGCGCCGCTTCCGTTTCGATTTTGAGCAGTTGAGCTGCCTCGAAGCGACCAAACAGGCCGCCAATAAAGTTATTCGGGAATTGCTCTCGGTAAGTGTTGTAGGTCATGACAGCATCGTTAAACGCTTGCCGAGAAAAACCAATGCGGTTTTCGGTTGAGCTTAACTCTTCCATTAGCTGGCTAATATTTTCGTTGGCGCGTAGCTCGGGGTAATTCTCAGACACCGCTAAAAAGTTTGCCAGTGCGCCGGAAAGCATGCTTTCCGCCTTGCCCAGCGCGGCTACTGCATTGCCGTTGTCCGGATGGTTGCTGGCGGCACTGCGTGCGCCCATGGCCGAACTACGAGCATCCGTAACGGCCGACAGAGTGTCTTTTTCATGCGCCATATAGGCCTTGGCGGATTCCACCAAGTTAGGAATGAGATCGTGACGACGTTGCAGTTGCACGTCGATTTGGGCAAAGGCATTTTTAAAACGGTTGCGGAGCGCGATAAGACGGTTGTAGATGCTGACGACGAAAATAACGCTGCCAACAATAATAGCGAGAACAATCCATGGGCCCATTATTACTTTCCTCTGCATAAGGGTGCGGAGTAAAAGTTACCTGAATCAAGGCTGCGGCGCTATCGCCGGATACTCAATATGGGACTGCGACAATCGCATGTGAGGAGGGGGGGCAAGGCCCGTCGGAGAATCAGCCGACAGGCAGCACCATAATGGGGATGTAGTGATCTACCAGCAGTGCGGTAAACAATACGAATAAATAGGTGATCGAATAGCCGAATGTTTTCATCGGCAGTTTGGGGTCATCGGTAAAGCGCAATGCTATTGCGTGCCCGAGAAAGACTAGTCCCAAAATTAATGCGGCCACTAAATAAATAAGCCCGCTCATGCCAGTAAGGTACGGCAAGATTGAGCTTATCAATAGCAGTACGGTGTAATACAGCACTGATTCGCGAGTAAATGGAATGCCGTGTGTGACGGGCAGCATGGGAATTTCCGCTTTGGCATATTCGTCCGCGCGGTGAATGGCTAACGCCCAAAAGTGTGGTGGCGTCCAGACGAAAATAATCAGCACTAATAAGAGTGCGTAAGGGTCCACGGTACCGGTAACAGATGTCCAGCCGAGTAGCGGTGGAATGGCACCGGCTAGGCCACCGATCACAATATTCTGAGGTGTCGCCCGTTTTAAATAGAGGGTGTAAATAAAGGCATAACCTACGAATCCGAATAGGGTGAGCCATGCTGTAATTGGGTTGACCAAGAAATACAGCAGCGCCATAGACACTGCGGCAAGGAGTACGGCAAACGCGATGGCTGCACGCGTATTAATTTTTCCGGTAACGATAGGACGGTTTTCAGTCCGCGCCATAATCGCATCAATTTTTTGATCCATGATTTGGTTAATGGCGGCGGAGGCCATCATTGCCAGCGACAATCCAATCACCGCAGGAATCAATAACGCCATTGGGATCATGCCCGCCGGTTCAGTGGCGAGGAACATGCCTGCCACCGCGGTCACCATTAGCAAGGCAACCACCCCAGGCTTGGTCAGAGTGTAATAATCACGCCATGTGGCGGACTCGGTCGCGGCTTGCGTGCTCATGAAGGTTTTTGCTCCGCTTTGGTGTGAATGGCTCGTGCAAACAGCACCAAGCTAACAAGTAACAGGAGTCCGCCAAAGTTATGTGCGACGGCTACCGGCAAGGGTACAACAAATACCACATTACTAATGCCCAAACCGATTTGCGCTAACAATAATGCGCCAATCACGGCGGCGAACTTGCTATAAAAGTGGCAGCGGGCGCGTGCGAGGACTTTGATCACTAGTAGCCCGACAAGTAAAAAAACCAGCATTGCGCCGAAGCGATGCATAACGTGAATGGTAGTGCGTGCATCGTTTTCTAAAACGCCAAATTCGTAATCGGGACGGTCGTGTTCGTGCCCCCAAAAGGTCAGGGCTTCAGAAAAATCTAAGTGATCTGTCCAGCCAGTTTCGCAAATGGGCAGCTCGGTACAGGTTACCGCTGCGTAATTTGCAGTAGTCCAACCACCAATGGCAATTTGTAGTGCAACGGCGGCGATGGCTGCGTAGGTCAATCCGCGTAAATTGCGAACGTCGCAATCATTTAAAAATTCTGGCCAGTGAAAGAGTCGAGCAGCGAGCCAAGCGAGTAGCGTAAAGGTGGCAAAGCCGCCCAATAAATGCAGCATGACAATCGTCGGCTGCAAGCCAAGTGTCACTGTCCACATGCCAAGTATGCCTTGGAAAATAACGAGGCCGACGAGCACGGTAGGTAAGCCCAAAGGCTGCTTAGGGTCACGGCGATTCAGCCAAGCTAAAATAGCAATGCCGACAATAAACAAGCCTAGCGTGCTGGCGAAATAACGGTGCACCATTTCGGGAACCGTTTTATGCGCTTCGCGTAATGCACCGGGTGCGTCGAGGTTTACATCATTAACATGCTCAATGGCGTTACGCACATCAAGGTGTCCGTAACAGCCGGGCCAATCTGGGCAGCCGAGCCCTGCGTCGGAAAGTCTTGTCCAAGCGCCGAGCATGATGACGCTGCCCGCTAGCAACAGAGCGATAATGACGAAGGTGCGTTGGAATTTCACAAAAGCATTAATGTGCATTGTCGAGCTATCCAATCAGTGAGCCTTTCAACGTGCGTTTTAAATCCGCACGAATCTTGTCCGCTTCGAGCAATACGTCCTGCATGTCGTCGTGGGAGGAATACCAGATAAAAATCTTGCCGTCCGGGCTGACGAGATAAATGTGACCAACTGCGCTGGCGGCGCCTTGCATAAATGGCAAAAGTGCATGTTCGGCAGCGATGCTGTCGATGCGCACTTCGTCCATGCCTGAGATTTTGTCGTCGAGAAATTCACGTAATTCAACGTTCGGATCTTGTGTGTGAGCAATTAAACGTCGAACGCGTGGGGTGTCGGTATCGAGTGATTTGCGCAATTGCATAATTAAATAGTAAAGCGCGTTTTTGCAGGGTGTGTCGCAATCGCCATTGGCGATGTACAGCATGGTCCACTGCCCGGCGAGTTGTTGTTCGGTAAACGCAGAGCCGTCAAGTTGACGTGGTTTTAAATCGATAAAATCCACATGCGGAATAATTAACGTTCCTTTGTTATTTCGATCCATGTTGTCGAAATTCACAAACAGACGAACGTAGGCGAAGGTCAGCACGAAGGGGGCAATGATCAGCGCCAGAATAACGAGGTTTTTTGTGCGAGTGCTCATCGTAGCTCAATCAACTCTGTTCGTTTTCACGAAGCTGTTTTACGAAAGCTGGCGGCGAAAAATACCAGCAGTGCCATCACGGCGAGCGAAAACCATTGCACTGCGTACGCGCGATGTCGCTCTGGCCCAAGAATGGCCTCGGTTGCGTCCTGCCATGGGCGCGCTAGCTGTGGCCCAGCCTCAAGCGTTGCCGCTGGGTCCACCCTGATTTCAAAGGGCGCCAATTCTACCCCAAGAAGCTGGCCAATTGCCTGCATTTCAATTTTCTGGACGCGCACTGGCCATTGGGCATGTTCAAGGTTGTCGTCGGCGAGCGTGAACGTCTTGCTGCTGTATAAATAGGTGTGTCCGGTGACGCTAACATCGCCTTCAATCGCAGTGATGCTGGGCAGTTTAGCGCGATCGGCCCCGCGTGGTAGCCAGCCCCGGTTGACCAGCAACCAATGTCCATCCGTGGTTTTAAACGGGGTAATCAGGAAGTAACCGGCGACACCTTCAAGGATGCGATTGTCCAACAGCACGTTGTGCCGGTTGTCGAATGTGCCTTGCAGCTGCACAGGGAAGTGCGCCGCGTCAGATTTGGCCAGTAGGGTGCTAAGGGGAATGGGGGCGTGTTGGCCGCGTGCCTCAATGGTGCTTATAAGGGCTTCTTTTTCGGTGGCGCGCTGCAGCTGCCAAACGCCGAGACGCGCGCAAAAAGCCGCCACCAGCACCGCTACAATCAGTGCGAACCAATGCAGATGAAAGCGTCGCGAACTCATAATGGTGTCCTTGCGGAGAAAAGATTCACTGCAGTTTCTCACCCAGCCGCTAGAATGGGCGGCCATTGTAGCCGGTCGTGGAGTGATTGCACGGCCAATGAGCGCTATTTACAGAATTTCACGTGAGCTGCCGGAGGCGTTAACGATGTGGTGGGTAAAGGTGTTGGTGTTGGTGTTGTTGGTTGCCGCGGTGGTGTCGTTATTTCGCGCACTCACATCGATGATGCGCGACGAGGGCGGTGAAGGAAAAACAGTGCGCGCGTTAACATGGCGTATTGGCTTTTCCGTAGTGATATTTCTGTTCTTGCTACTGTCGATGTACATGGGCTGGGTTACCCCGCACGACGTCAATCCTGGCGAGCGCTACGGTCAGCCGATTGGTCAGCAAGCAGAGCCCGCTAGCGAAGGTGCTGCGGCGCCTTAAAATTGCTTTCCCGGGCGTGCGGCAACGGCATAGACTGAATTCAACTTCTTGTTGTGGCGGAGATAGACGTGGGTCAATTACGTAAACTGTTGGCCATCAGCTTGCCGGTTTTCCTGCTTTGTTTCAGTGCTGTCGCGTGCGGCCAGTCTCTTGATGACGACGTTGTAATAGTGCGTGCCGATGAGTGGTTCCCGATTAACGGTGAGCCGCAAGCTGCTCTTCCCGGTTTCTCTATCGAAGTGCTCCGCGAAATATTCACCCGCGAACATGTCGATGTCGACTATGAGTTGATGGGATGGGCGCGTTCGCTGGATTTAACCTACAGCGGCGACGTTGATTGCGTAGTGGGCAGCTATAAAAGTGAGGGTAGAGGCTTGCTCTTTCCGAAGTATCCTCTGGCTTATGACACCGCGGCGTTTTATGTGCTGGCGGAAAATCCTTGGCGATACAAAGGCCCCGCCTCATTAGATGGCACAACGATTGCTGTCATCGCGGATTACTCCTACGGCGCGGAAGTCGACAATTGGCTCGCCCTCCGCCCTCCTAATGTTCACATATCGCACGGTCGAGAGCCGTTGCAGCGCAACCTACAGATGCTGTTGGCAGGTCGAGTGCAGACACTGGTGGCGTCGCCATTGGTGATGATGCACGTCTTGGAGCAGGTGGGCGCGACGAATTTGGTGATTGAAGCGGGGCGTATTAGTGCTAGCGAGCCTTTCTATTTTGCCTGCAACAACGTGGCGGATCGTGGCGCCCGATTTATTAACATGTACAATGAAGGCTGGGAAAAGCTGCGCGCCAGCGGGATGCTGGCGGCGATTTATGCGAAGTATGGCGTGCCGATGCCGCTGGTTGGCAAGTAGCTATTGATTGGTTCGCGCGGCTTAAGACTTTTTCCCTTTGCCGCCGGGGCCGAAATTCATTGGAAAGGCCGCCACGTTGCCGCCGCCCGCATCAATGACTTTAGCAATACCTTCTTTTTCTACTTCATCAATGCGAATAATCGACTGCATTGGAATAAATGAGCGTTTCACATCAGCGAACTCATTCTTCAGGCGCTCTTCTGACGGGTCAACCACCATTTGCGCGCGCTCACCAAAGAGAAACTCTTCAACTTCAATAAACCCATACAGCTCACCCTGATAAATCTGAGTGGCATAGATTTCATAAATCTGTCCCTGATTCAGGAAGATGACTTTGTATATTTGTCGGGGATTACTCATTGGACTAACCGAAATACTTTAATAATGGGATGTTTCGCTGCGGCATAGATGCTGCGCCACGGACTTAGCACAAGGGTGTCATGACGTGGCTGCCGGCGAGGCGCGCAAGCATACCACAAGAGACAAAAAAGACGCTGCTTAGATTGCGATGATTGTGCTGGTCGAGGTTTCTGTTTGAAGCGCTTGAATAGGTGGACAAAAATGCGTCAAAAGGGGCGCAAAACCCTTGTTTTTCGTCTGGACTTTGCAACCCTGAATGTCTAGAGTTAGCGCCCACAATGCAGGGTGGGGCGAAATGCCGCACTCGGAAAGCGAGAACTTCTTAAAATTCATGGTTTTATGCGTGGGTTTAGCGTTTTTCGGGTCCGCATGGTTTGGTCAACCCCCGATCGAGCCGTAGGCAAGCCACGGACCTGGCCGTCGCCACCCGCATCAATCCTGAAACGCTTTCCAGGCCGCTCACCCGGCCAGCAGCAAACGTGCGCTTGCCCATTAAGGCTGGTGCTTGGGGAAAAGAGGGAGCATACGCAATGCAGTCAACACTGTTCCGCCGCGTGAGTGCCGCGCTAAGCCTGCTGATGTTCAGCGGTTTTGCTGTAGCCAGCGACTGGGCCGAAAGGTCCGACCATAACCTCCGCCAAGGGGTTACCCAGGTCAGTCAAGAAGTCTATGACCTGCACATGATCATCCTCTGGATTGTTTCCGCCATCGGCCTCGCCGTATTCGGCTTGATCATGTATTCGGTGTTCGCGCATCGACGCAGCAAGCGTCCTAAGGCGGCCGATTTCCACGAGCATGTTTTGCTTGAGGTGGTCTGGACCATTATTCCATTCTTCATCCTGATTGCCATGGCGATTCCTGCGACACGCGTGCTGATCAACTTGGATGACACCAGCGCTTCTGAGCTAACCGTTAAGGTGACAGGCTATCGCTGGAAATGGAGCTACGAGTATCTTTCTTATAAAGACGACAACGACGTTGGCGTCTTTTTCTTTTCTAACCTAAAAACGCCGGCGGATCAGTTTAATACGCCTGCGTTGGAAGGCGGCCTGTTCCCTTACGGCACAGCGGCTGAAAATTACGGAAAAGAATCACCAGAAAAAGACTACAACTACATGCTTGAAGCCGACAAAGCGTTGGTGGTTCCATCAGGTGTGAAAGTACGTTTCTTGGTGACGGCAGACGACGTTATCCATTCGTTTTATGTTCCAGACTTTGGCTTCAAAAAAGACGCCATCCCTGGATTCGTAAACGAAATCTGGACCAATATTCCTGAAGGTCAAGAAGGCACCTACTACGGTCAGTGTGCTGAGCTGTGTGGCAAAAACCACGCCTTTATGCCGATCGAAGTAAAAGTTGTGACCCAAGACGAGTTCGCAACTTGGCTTGCGGACGAAAAAGAAAAAGCCGCATCAGGTCCAGACTTAACGCCTTTTGCTAGCCTTGATGATGCAATGAAACTCGGTGAGCAGAAGTACGCCGCATCGTGTGCCTTGTGTCATGGTGCAAACGGTGAAGGCGGCATTGGGCCAACCTTTGTTGGGTCTGAAATGGCGACCCAAGCTGAGCACCGCGAAGATCACATTCACGTGCTGGTTAACGGCCGAAATGCGATGCCGAGCTTCAAAGCTCAGCTGACACCAAAAGATATTGCTGCCGTCATTACCTACGAGCGTAACGCTTGGGGCAATAACACCGGCGATCTGATTCAACCCGCCGACGTTGCGAAGTAAGGGAGGGGACGACAATGACTGCTACGACCGCAGAACATCACGATCACCACGATGATCACCACCACGCTCCGCATGGCTTAAAACGTTGGTTGTTCTCTACCAACCATAAAGACATCGGTACTCTTTACTTGTGGTTCAGCTTCGCCATGTTTTTGATCGGCGGCTTGCTGGCGTTAGTAATTCGCGCCGAGCTGATGTACCCAGGTATGCAAGTAGTTGATCCAGAATTCTTCAACCAGATGACCACCGTTCATGGTCTGGTGATGGTGTTTGGTGCCATCATGCCTGCCTTCGTTGGTTTGGCTAACTGGATGATCCCGTTGATGATCGGTGCGCCAGATATGGCGTTGCCGCGCATGAACAACTGGTCTTTCTGGATTCTGCCTTTCGCATTCACCATTTTGATCAGCTCTGTGTTGATGAGTGCTTTCGGTGAAGGTAACCCAAGCGCACCAAACTTCGGTTGGACGTTCTACGCGCCGCTTTCTACTACATACGGTCCTGCCTCGACTGACCTGTTCATCTTGTCTGTGCACATGATGGGTATTTCGTCGATCATGGGCGCGATCAACGTTGTGGTGACTGTTTTCAACTTGCGTGCGCCTGGCATGACAATGATGAAAATGCCGCTGTTCGTTTGGACTTGGTTAATCACTGCGTTCTTGTTGGTAGCTGTAATGCCAGTATTGGCCGGCGCAGTCACCATGATGCTGACGGATCGTCATTTTGGTACTAGCTTCTTTAGTGCGGCTGGCGGCGGTGACCCAGTATTATTCCAGCACATATTCTGGTTCTTCGGGCACCCTGAAGTTTACATTATGATTCTGCCAAGCTTCGGTGTGGTGTCGTCAATTATCCCGGTCTTTGCGCGTAAGCAATTGTTCGGTTATGCCTCCATGGTTTATGCAACAGCGTCGATCGCATTGCTGTCGTTCGTTGTATGGGCGCACCACATGTTTACCGTTGGTATGCCGTTGGCCGGTACGTTGTTCTTTATGTACATGACCATGCTGATTTCTGTTCCGACCGGCGTAAAAGTCTTTAACTGGATGGCCACCATGTGGCGCGGCTCGATGACATTTGAGCTGCCAATGAAGTGGGCGATCGCATTTGTGATTTTGTTCACCTGCGGCGGCTTGTCCGGCTTGATGCTCGCAATTACTCCAGTGGACTTCCAGTATCACGACACCTACTTCGTAGTGGCGCATTTCCATTACGTACTGGTAAGTGGTGCGGTGTTCTCAATCATGGCGGCGGCATACTACTGGTTGCCTAAGTGGTCTGGTGTTATGCCAAACAAAATCCTCGGTGAACTGCATTTCTGGAGCTCACTGCTGTCCGTGAACTTGCTGTTCTTCCCAATGCACTTTGTTGGATTGGCGGGCATGCCGCGTCGTTATGCTGACTATGCATTGCAGTTCGCAGATTATAACTTCTGGATTTCGATCGGTGCCTTCTGGTTCGGTGTTTCTCAGTTGATCTTCCTCGTTGTTGCTATTCTGTGCGCAATGAAGAAGGGCGAGAAAGCGCCAGCAAACCCATGGGATGCACCTGAAGAAGATCTAGAGTGGACGGTTCCTTCTCCGGCGCCTTTCCACACGTTTGACACACCGCCAGTTATTAAATAACTGGCGCGCAGCGGAGCCTAACGTGGCAGAGCAACAGCCGAACTTAGATCAGCGCATACAGCGCAGCGTGAAAAAGTTATTGATCGCTGCGACGCTGATGTTTGGTTTCGGCTTTGCCATGGTGCCGCTGTATAACGTTATTTGTGACGTTACTGGACTCAACGGAAAAACCAGCAGTACGGCCGCCGATGCGTCCACACAAGTGGATGAGACGCGAACGGTAGAGGTGCAATTTGTTACCCAAACCGATGCCGCCATGCCGTGGGAATTTCGCCCGGAAACGCGCAGCGTTAAAGTGCATCCAGGTGAAATTAAGCTGGTAAATTTTTACGCGAAAAATGACGCCGCCGATACCGTGGTCGGGCAAGCCGTTCCATCTGTATCACCGGGTTTGGCGGCGGGTTATTTAAAGAAGACGCAGTGCTTTTGCTTTGATCAGCAAACACTTGCCGGTGGTAAAGCGGTGGATATGCCAGTGATCTTCTATTTGGATCCGGCGCTACCGAAAAACATTACGCAAATTACGCTTTCCTACACGCTCTATAACGTTACAGAGCGCGCAGAGAAGAGCAAAGATTTAGCCGCCACCGGCGGCAACAAGTTCTGACAGGAGAAGGGTCCCATGGCAGAGAGCAACAACAAATATTACGTACCAGATAGCAGCCCGTGGCCCCTAAGCGGATCTATTGGTCTGTTTATGATCGCGCTGGGTGCAGGTAACTTTATTCAGCAAAGCACTGATTTCGGGCAGAACGTCCTTAAGCACCAAGGCACAGGCGCTGGTTATCTTCTGCTTGCCGGCGCGCTCTGGTTGATTGGCACGCTGTTCTTCTGGTGGCGTGACACGATTAAAGAGTCTATCACTGGGTTGCATGAAGGCCGTCTGAGCGGTTCGTACCGTCAAGGTATGATCTGGTTTATCTTTTCTGAGGTTATGTTCTTCGCCGCGTTTTTTGGTGCGATGTTCTATACCCGCTGGTTGATCGTTCCTTGGTTGGGTGGCGAAGGCAGCAATGCCATGACGCACGAACTGCTGTGGCCAAATTTCCAAGCGATGTGGCCTCTGACGACGACACCTGACGGTCGTGAAACCCAAGCAATGGGTGCGTGGGGGTTGCCTGCGATCAACACTGCGATTCTGTTGGTGTCTTCAATTACCTTGACCATTGCACACCATGCGTTGATTGCGGGTGAGCGTGGCAAACTGATCTTGTTCCAAGGCATCACCGTGTTGCTAGGTATTTTCTTCTTATTCCTACAGGTTGAAGAATATATCCACGCTTACACCGAAATGGGCCTAACCCTGAACGCGGGCATCTACGGTAGCTTGTTCTTTATGCTCACGGGCTTCCACGGCATGCACGTGACCATGGGTACCATCATGTTGCTGATCATGTTCCTGCGTATTCTTAAAGGACATTTCAGCAAAGAAAACCATTTCGCTTATGAAGCTGCCGCTTGGTATTGGCACTTTGTAGACGTGGTTTGGTTGTTCTTGTACGTATGCGTCTACTGGTTGTAATCACACCACAGACAATAAAAAAAGGCGCCGATGGCGCCTTTTTTTATTGTCTGAATATTTTTGGGTTACGATGCTTCAAAGGGCACGCTGAACATTCTTAAAACGCACAAGCGGGATAAGTTGTTTTATGGGCCGACATCGCGCATCTCGATTGTCTTTAATTTCACTTCGTTATTCAAATACTGCACGGTGACAATGAAGTCCTGGGTATACCAGATATCGCTTACTCCAAAATAGTCACCGATCTGGCCGCTGCTAGAGCTTTGAGGTGGGCCTAGCAACGCATGGACTTCATTAATAGACATACCGGTTTCTATGCTTTCGAAATCTTCTTGGTTAACTTCTCCGCAGCCCGTGACCATCAGGGCGAAACATAAAAAAAGTAAAACGCTTATACGGCGTCGCTCTTTGATGTGAGGTGCGGTGGAAAAACACATAATACATCCTTCACTGTTTTCTTCGTTCGGCGGCTATGCATTTTCTGAAACGTTATGTCCTATCCACGGGATGTGCGTGTGCCGAAATGAGGCAGTGCATGTGTGTCACGCCATATCAATTACTTCTCGGGATTGCTTGAGTACGCGAACTACGCGTCCTTGAATAATGACGTCGACGACGGAAGCACGGCTTTCGGCGGAGGCTGGCGAAAAAGCAGATGGCACCACCCGCGCGTTGCGTAAATGCTCGAATGATAATTTTTGCCCGATCTCAATACTGGTTGGTGCGACGAAGGCGTTAGAAACCTCAGCACCTGTAAGATTTGGATGATGATAAAGGTAATCCAGTAACGCCTGACGTTCCGCATGACTGAAACGCCAGCGAATAACACGAGGGTCTTGGTGTTGCTCAGCGTTGATGGATGTAAAGGCGTCGCTGTGTTCAGAATTGGATGCATTCTCCGTGGCGTTAACTGTCTGAAATGTTTCGCCCGCAGTCGCGGGGGACAGCCACGCCATTGCAGTGGCTGCGAGGAAACTGTTGATCGCTGATTTTTTCATAATGTACCCCTTGGGCATTTTTTTTCCGATGTAAATCATTGATACGGCCTAATCATTTGAATGTTTAGTGGCGATGATTATGACTACCAATCGGTAGTCGGAGTTTCGGGTAAAATGTGTATAAATGTTGAAACGTGCGTTGAGCGACACTGAGCATGAGAGCCTGTCCACGCGGATTAGCTCGATCTGATGCGTAATGATTAGCTGCGACATCTTTCCGGCTCATGCTAATTGCGTAGCATTGATAAGATTAAGATGAAAAAAGGAAAGCTGTTAGACCATTGATAATGTGAATCTGTACTCATTTCGTTGCTACCGTTAACATGCGCGCGCAGCGCTTTAGAATAGACATTCTTGTCGGATGTCACTCGCATTGAAGCGCTGAAAAATATGCCGGTTAATATAAGTAAGCGGCGCACGCGACTCACTCGATATCAGGGAGCGGCAATCGCCCGCTAGATTGAGCGCGAATACAAGGGAAGGGGTCCGCGTGCAATTTAAAAATCTTCTGCGACATGTTTCTAATTACTCGCTGGGCTCGCTCGTGGTGACACTGGCAGGCTTGATCTCGTTTCCAATTCTTACTCGCATTCTAGGTGTCGATGAATACGGCAACATGAGCCTCGTTGTCGTTACGCTCGCCTTTCTTGTCGCTGCCGGAAAGTTAGGCCTCCAGCATTCCATTATTATGTTTTATTCGGAGACTAGGTCCGGAAAAAACGAATGGACGCTACCGCAATACTATTCAAGCATCCTCGGAGGAATGGCCGCCACTGGACTGTTGGTGACAGTGTGTTGGCTGCTTATTGCTTATACCGCAGAGCATGTTTTTTGGAGCAAGCCAAGTTTATTGGATATTTTTATTCTCTCCGCGCCACTTATTTTTATCAGGGTGGTGCACAGTTGCGTTAACGGTATTCTTCGTGCGCAGGAAAAAAGCGGATGGGTGTCGATTTATTCTGTGATCGGGCGTTATGGAAACCTAGCATTTGTTGTAGGCGGACTGCTTCTGATTGAGACCTCATTGCGGGTGTTCTTTATCGCAACGATTCTGTCTGAATCGCTGGTGTTAATCCTCATGGCCGTTCCGGTATTCTCCGGCCAGAAGATGCATGTTGGGAAATTCCAGCCTCGACTGTATCGAACGATGGTAATGTTTGGCCTGCCGATGTTGGGATATGAAATGGCAGGAATTTTTGCCAGCTTAGGCGATCGCTATGTTATTAAACTAGTGCTAGGCGCTGAAGAGCTTGGAAAATATTCCGCAGCATACAATTTATCTGAATATGTGTCCGCCATTATTATTTCATCGTTAGCGGCCGCCATATTGCCCATGTATTTGCGTATTTGGTCTGAAAGTGGGCGAGAGAAAACAGAAGAGTTTTTAGCAAAATCGTTAAAGATCTATGTTTTTGCCGCGCTGCCCGTCGCGTTTGGTTTGTCTGCGGTCGCTCAGGATTTTATTTCAATTATGGCGTCTGACGCGTACCAAGAGGGCGCTGTTACGGTGCCCTATATTGTGATGGGAATGATCGTGGATGGAGCCATTATTATTTTGGCCGCCGGGCTGTACGTTAAGAAGGAAAGCAAGCTGCTAATGCTCTCTCTCGGCGTATCCTCGATACTCAATCTTGTGCTGAATATTATTCTGGTGCCTCGGCTCGGAATCAAAGGTGCGGCCATTGCGACATTGGTGACCTATATAACATTCGCCTTTATAGCCTGGAGATTGTCTTCTCGTCACCTTTCTATCGCCTTGCCTTGGCGCCAGATTTTCCGCTACAGCATATTTTCAATGGTCATGTATGTAGCTGTTGGACAAGTCTCTGTCGATTCTCCGTTGCTCTCCTTGGCCGCCAAGATCTCAGTTGGATTGCTAGTCTATGCTGTGCAGGTTTTATTGTTTGATCGAGAAAGCAAGAAAATGCTGAGTTTGTTAATGCATCGAGAGAATTAGTAAGTTGGTAGAATAGTTTCATTTTTCTCACACCTGAGTATAAGAGAATGGATGCACATAATAAGACAGTTCTGATGTTTCTTTTTGTGGTAAAGGTGGCAAGACGCCACAGCAATAGAGATTTACCACCGGAATCTCAATGCGGCGTTGGGGTATAGGGATATCTTCGAGTATGCAACATTGTGAGAGCGCGAAATGACAGTTACAAGGCCGTTACCTAAAATCTTATTGGTGGTGGATGGAAGTTACCCTGCGCGCGGTGGTGCTGAACTGCAAGTCGAATTACTAGCAGAAAGTTTTCTCGCACGTGGTCATCAGGTGCAACTGCTGGTGCCTTGGTTGCTACCTTCGCATCCTAAAGTTGAAGTATTTCATGGAGTCAAGGTTACGCGCATCGGCTATCCGCATATCAAAGAAGTCGGAGCCGTCATCTTAATGATTAAAGTTTTCTTTTGGTTGCTTTGGCATCGTAAAGAGTACGACGCGATTCACGTACATATGGTGAAAAATTTCGCGACAGTGATGGGGTTAGCTAAACCATTTTTACGAAAGAAAATCATGGTCGCAAAAGTGTCTGGTGCGTGGGAGTTTGACGGAGGTGTTCTTGATCCGATGTTACGCCATCGTTTTCCGTGGAATGTGATGAATCGCTATATTCGTAGACTCGATTACTTTCAAACGATTAGCGATTTCACAAAGGAGCGGTTGCTTAAAGCAGGGTATCCGGAAAATAAAATCGTCAGTATTCGTAACGGATTACCCATCGCAAGATTCCAGGCCGCTAAGCGTTCCAGAGCAGCAACCCATGATGTAGTCACCCTCGGTTATGCTGGCCGGTTAGAAGCAGTGAAGGGTGTTGATGTACTCATTGCGGCGTGTGGCGAATTAAAAAAGCGCGGAATTGATAGCTTTGTGTTGGATATCGCTGGTGCTGGTCGTCAAGATAAGAAACTTGCCGAACAAGCGGCGGCGCTGGGCCTTCAAGAAAGTGTACGTTTCTTAGGTGCTATTAATGATATGCCTGGGTTTATGGCAGATGTTGATGTCTATATTCAGCCTTCATATCAAGAGGGTTTGCCGAATTCTGTAATGCAGGCCATGGCGGCCAGCCTACCGGTTGTCGCCACAGCGGTCAGTGGCAATGTCGATCTAGTACGGCCGGGTCTAAATGGCTTTTTATCACCGGCAGGTGATGTGCAGGCGATGGCGGATAGCCTGCAAAAGCTCATCGAAAGCGCGACGCTAAGAGACGATTTTGGACGAGAGAGCTTTAAGTCAATTCAGGGTTCGTATGCATTGGATACGGTGCTTGATCAGCTGACGAGCCTGTATGCGGAGCACCTATAGTTTAGCCCGCAGTGCCTTTGACAGCATGGTGTCTGCAGCGCGGTTTGTCATGCTACCTACGTAAAGCAGGGAGTGACAACGCTACTCAAACGCTAACGTATGCGAGCGCCGAGCCTAAAGCTCGCCACTCGCAAACGCCGCGTTAAATCCTGAGAGTTGATACGTAGTAATTAATTTCCCGCTAATTCCAATAGCAGTTTATTAATGCGGCGAACGTATCCGGCCGCATCCTTCAGGCTGTCGCCACCGGCCAAGCGCGCTTGCTCATAAATGACTTCAATCAAATCTGCGCTGCGCGTTTCACTGCTCTCTTGGTTCAATCGTTGTACCAATGGGTGCTCTGGATTGATTTCCAAAATCGGTTTTGTTTCCGGCAGTTTTTGCCCGGCAGATTCCAGGATGCGACGCATTTGCGCGCCCATATCGTGATCTTGGACCACGAGGCAGGCAGGCGAGTCCGTAAGGCGATGGGTGGTGCGCACGCTCTCTACGTCGTCTTTTAGCGTTTCAGAAATTTTCTTCGTCAGTGCTTCGAACGCTTTATCGCTGGCTTCTTGCTGCTTTTTTTCGGCTTCGTCTTCAAGAGCGCCAAGATCCAATTGTCCCTTAGCGATATCGCGTAACGGCTTGCCGTCGAATTCATTGAGATGACTCATTAGCCAATCATCAATACGATCTGACAGTAGCAACACCTCGATGCCTTTCTTGCGGAAAATCTCCAAGTGCGGGCTGCCTAGGGCATTGGTGTGGCTGTCTGAAGCGATGTAATAAATTTCCTTTTGTTCTGCGCGCATGCGCTCAACGTAGTCCGTTAAGCCGACGTTTTGTGTGGCATCGTTGTTGTGGGTGCTAGCGAATCGGAGCAGTTTGGCGATGGCTTCCTGATTTTTAAAGTCCTCGGCAGGTCCTTCTTTCAGCACATTGCCAAAGGCGCCCCAGAATTTTTGATAGGCGTCTGCGTCATCGTTGGCAAGCTTCTCCAGCATGCTTAGTACGCGCTTGCTTAATGCTGCTTTTAGGGCGCTGACCGTTTTGTCCTGCTGCAAAATTTCTCGGGACACATTGAGTGAAAGATCATTGCTATCAATAACGCCTTTGATAAACCGTAAATACAGCGGCATAAATTGTTCTGCGTCATCCATGATGAACACGCGTTGTACATAGAGTTTTAGGCCATGCGCCTGATCGCGGTTATACATATCAAACGGTGGTTTTTCTGGCACAAACAACAGCGAGGTGTAGTCGAGGCTGCCTTCAACGCGGTTATGGCTCCAGCTTAGCGCTGGGTTAAAGTCGTGAGAAACATGGCGATAAAATTCCTGATATTCTTCATCGCTAATATCGCTTTTGCTGCGAGTCCACAGCGCGGTGGCGGTGTTCGCTTGCTGCCATTCTGAGGTGGCCTCTTGTCCTTCTTCCTCGGCAGGTGTTTCTTCTAGCACCATGACGGGTACGGCAATGTGGTCGCTGTATTTTCTGACCAAGCTTTTAATGCGGAAGGATTGTAGGAACTCTTTTTCATCTTCGCGCAGGTGTAACACGATTTTTGTACCGCGCTGTTCGAGGGTGATGTCGCCTAGGTCGAACTCGCCGTTCCCTTCACTCGCCCAGTACACGCCTGCTGCTGCTTCAGTACCGGCCTTGCGGGTAAAAACTTCGACACGTTCTGCAACGATAAAGGCGCTGTAAAAGCCAACCCCAAATTGCCCAATCAAGCTGGAATCTTTTTTCTGGTCGCCACTGAGGTTCTGCAAAAATTCAGCGGTGCCGGAGCGCGCGATGGTGCCGAGGTTGGCGATAACATCTTCTTGCGTCATGCCAATGCCGTTATCGCGAATGGTCAGCGTGCCGGCGTCTGGGTCGGTTTCAATATGGATGGCGAGCTGCGTATCACCTTGGTAAAGGGTGTCGTCCTGTAGGGCCAAGTACTTGAGTTTGTCTGCCGCATCGGAGGCGTTAGAAATAAGTTCGCGCAGAAAAATCTCTTTATTGCTGTACAGAGAGTGCACCATCAGGTGCAGCAGTTGTTTGACCTCGGTTTGGAATTCGCGTTTTTCAGTTTGAACAGAAGCCGACATGTTCAGGGTCCTCTTGTATAGCGTTGAGTCGTGATGGAAGCGGCGGCCGACGTTGCGTGGGCCGCCTAATTTGTTAGTGAAGTTCTAATGGGGGCGTGGAGCTGGTTTTCAAGGCATTTAGGGCTAGCCGAGGCGTTGTGTCATCCACACGCCAATGGCCTTGATCTGTTGCATGCAGACCTGATGTTCCATGGGGTACGTGCTGTAGGTGGTGGGGTAGCCCATTTCTTTCAGGCGAGCGACCGCGCGCTCGCCTAGCTGCGCGGGCACAACGGGGTCGAAATCACCGTGCATCACGTAGGTGTTGAGCGCCTTATTGGCCTCTGACGGGAAGATGGTCTTCTCCGTGGCAAAGTACGTAGAGAGCGCCAATAAGCCCGCTAGCGGCTTTTCAAAGGTCAGCGCGCACTGATAGGCCACCGCGCCACCTTGCGAGAAGCCCGCAATAATAATGCGGTCGCTTTCCACGCCTCTGGCAATTTCTCGGTCGATCAATGCGCGGATTTTCTCCGACGATGCAAGTATTTGCTGCTCATCAATCTTACGGTCAATGTTCATTTCCAAAATGTCGTACCAGGCTGGCATCACCATGCCGCCGTTAATGGTCACGGGGATCTCTGGGGCGTGTGGAAAAATAAAACGCACAGCAAGGGATGACGGCAGGCCCAGCTCCGGAACGATAGGCTCAAAGTCATGGCCGTTCGCGCCTAGGCCATGCAGCCAGATCACCGCTGCATCGGCGGCGCGGGTGTCGGTGTGCAATTCTTTTTCAACGCAAGGCAGGTAATGCATGGGTTCCTCGTCGGATCACAAAATTTGAGTGGGCGGCAGTCTAGCATGCTCATCATGGTTAGGAGCCGGCGTCTCGGCCCCTGTGGGAACTCGCCTGCAAGCGATGACTGCGGTGATGAATGCTAACGCGCTAGCAAGTAAACTCCCTAATAGCGTTGCTACTCTTTTTACAGCGGGTGCCAAGTTTAACGTTCTGAGGGCACGATTTCTGTTGTAATAGCCGCGTAACCAACACTCACCAAGGTTGGAAACACATTCTGTAATTAGGGATAGATATGTTCAGACGCACCAAGATTGTTGCTACTGTCGGACCTGCTTGTTCAAGTGAGGCAATGCTCGAAACGCTTATTCGTGCGGGCGTCAATGTGTTCCGGCTCAATTTTTCGCACGGTTCATCCTCCGATCATGTTGCCGTCGCTGCGCGCATTCGTAAGGCCGCCGACGGGCTGCAAAAAAGTGTTGCTGTTCTCGCCGACCTACAAGGCCCGAAAATTCGAATTGCTCGTTTTAAGCAGGGTGAGATTACGTTAAAGAACGATGCACATTTTATTTTGGATGCGTCGCTCGCCGAAGATGCCGGTGATGAGCACCAAGTCGGGCTGGGCTACAAAGCGCTACCCCAAGACTGTAATGCAGGCGACATTTTATTATTAAATGATGGCCTGCTTGAGCTGGAAGTGTTGGAAGTTCGCGGTAGTGCGGTGCACTGTAAAGTTATTGCAGGCGGAAAGCTTTCCAACAATAAAGGTGTTAACCGAAAAGGCGGTGGTCTTACTGCTACGGCCTTAACAGACAAAGATATTCTAGATATTTCCACCGCTGCAGATATGGATGTGGATTATCTTGCGTTGTCATTTCCACGCGATGCGGCGGACGTTAATCGTGCACGCGAGTTATATCGTGAAGCCGGAGGAAAGGGTGATCTCGTTGCGAAAATCGAACGTGCGGAAGCAGTGCAGGATGATGCAAATCTCGATCAGATAATTCTTGCCTCGGATGGCGTCATGGTTGCGCGCGGTGACCTCGCCGTGGAAATCGGTGACGCAGAATTGGTCGGCGTGCAAAAACATATTATTCGTCGTGCACGACAGCTTGATCGCTTTGTGATTACCGCCACGCAAATGATGGAGTCCATGATCAGTAATCCGCAACCCACACGTGCGGAAGTGTCAGACGTGGCCAATGCCGTACTGGATGGCACAGATGCTGTCATGCTCTCCGCAGAAACTGCAACAGGGAGTTTTCCAGAGCAAACTGTACGCGCAATGGATCGGATTATTCTCGGTGCAGAGCGCACCTATCAGTTGCGTGAACTACGCGTGCATGAAGAAAGGCTTCCTGAAAAAATTGATGAATCTATTGCCGCGGCGGCGATGTTTATTGCAAACCGCTTGCCTGGTGTGGCGGCCATTATTGCGATGACTGACAGTGGTTCGACGCCGCGTAAAATGTCGCGGATTCGATCAGGATTGCCGATTTTTGCGTTTACCCCGCACAAACATGCGCAACGTCGTGTTGCGATGTATCGCGGCGTCCAAACGGTGCCCTTTGACAGCGCAAGCATGCCGCCAGAAGAAGTCAATCAACAAGCTGTGGCGGTGCTGTTAGAGCTTGGCGTCGTAAAAAGTGGCGACAAAGTGATATTAACTAAAGGCGATTACATCAGTGCGAATGCCGGCACGAATACGATGAAAATTGTAGAGGTCGGTGGGTTGATCCGCTGAGTTTCTTGATGTTTTTGGCAATCGCCTCTACATAGGTCAATGTCTTGCAGCAACGTGAGATATTGACTGTTCCGCCCATGCACTAATTTATGGATGATGCTGCCTTCAAATAATAAAGATGAAATTTGGAGGAAGGGGAGTGGCGCGTACAAGGCCGTTTTTCGACATGGGCTTTATTGAGCCAAAGCCGCCGTTGCGGGAAAGGCTGGCTGACATCAATGTATCCATCGATTGGCGAGGAAAGGCGATTTATTTTCGCGAAGCGGTGCGTTCCTTTGGTATTAGGAAGTATGGGGTTTTTCCGGCCAGCGCCATGACACGGATGCCAGATCGTTATTCAGTTAAAGGCAGCGGAAAGAAATCAGAAAAGCTGAAGCACGGCTAACTATGTTGGGGCTAGTTGCAAGTGACAGTGTGTTCTTCGAGGCAGGTATCGCTTGCAGGCAAGCTCCCGCATGGGCTGGGAGCGATGTTCTTGTGCAAGTGAAAGACCTTAAATCGAAGCGCGATTCCTCCCTCAATCTAAACCCTCCCTTTGCGAAGCTGCCATGCCCAATGTGGGAGCTTGCCCGCAAGCGATTTCAGCCTTAATCGAAGCTGCTCGCCTTGGCAGGCGAACCCCTCCACTAAACGCTTATTCGCCCACCACAATGACGCGCACGGCTTCCAGTTGCACTCGGCTGTCGGCCAAATGCTTTTCAAGTTGCGCGGTTTGTTGTTGTAGGAACTCAATTTCTTCTTCGCGAATCATTGGGTTTTTAATCTTGAGTTGCTGCAGTCGATTGATTTCATGCTGCTGTGTTGTCTGCATGGCACTCAGCGCCTCTTCAACAATATCTTTCGCCTGGGCATCGGCAATCGCATGATCTTCTTTCAAAAGCTTCTGCAGTAATTCTTTTTGGCTGCTGACAATTTTTCCTGAAAGTCCGCGATCCAGTCTATGGCACTGCTTGTTCAACGCTTGATGGTTAACCACTTCGCTCAAATTCTTGCCGTTTGTATCCAGCAATGTGCGAATAAGTGTGGTTGGTAAAAAGCGTTGCGCTTGTAAGTGGCGAGGCGCCACGCACTCTAACGTGTACAACGCTTCGACAAGCAATGTGCCAGGCTTAATGCGCTTGTTTTTCAATAGCGCCACACTGGCCTTGCCCAAGCTTTGACCCAGCATTAATTCAATTGCGCCGGTCACCATGGGGTGCTCCCACGTGATGTACTGCATATCGTCACGGCTCAGCGCTGTTGCACGGTGATCGGTCACGGTAATGCCGTCTTCTGGCAAACCTGGGAAGGGCTCAACTAAATGTTCGTTCGGGTGCAGCACGCTGGCGTGCTCGGAGTGGAAGTCGCTTTCAACACCGAAGCGCTCAAACATTCTTTCCAGGAACGGCATGGGCGTGTACTCATCCGCTTCTTGTAGTGCGGACACTAATTGCTCCGCCACCTCTGCATCGAAGGAACTTAATTCCAATAGTCGGTCGCGGCCGCTTTCGAGCAGTTCGCGCATTTCCTCGGTGACAGCTGCAGTTTGCGCGATCAACGATTCTAGGATGGCGTCATCTTTCGGCGCACTTAACGCTTTAGATAATAACGCTTGTGTACGTTGACGAATCTGCGTGCCAGCGGGATTAGTATGTTCGAAAGCATGCATGCCATCTTGGTACCAATGGTACAGAACGGCTTGTGGATGCTGGCGGAAATACGGCACATGAATTTGAATTTCTTCTTTCTGGCCAATGCGATCTAGCCGACCAATGCGTTGCTCTAATAAATCCGGATTGGCTGGTAAATCGAACAACACTAAATGATGCGCAAATTGGAAGTTACGGCCTTCGCTGCCGATTTCCGAACAGAACAACGCTTGTGCGCCATCGACGGTTTCAGCAAACCAGGCGCCGGCACGATCTCGCTCAATCAGATCCATGTCTTCATGGAATACCGCGACATTCATGCCCAGCTTGTAGCCACAGTAGGCATGCAAATCACTGGCGGCTTCTTTGTGTGCAGCAATCACCAATACCTTATCGTTGCGATGCTTTTTCAAAAAATCAGCGAGCCAAACAACGCGCGGATCGTCGTTGCACCAACTGTCATCGGCAAACTGGCGCTCTGGGTGTAATTGCAGGTCGAGCGGATCATTGTTGTCGAGCTGCCAGCTTTCGGGGAAATCTAACGCAACGGCGCGCAAACGTCTGGCGGGAAAACCGGCGATATTTTTTCGGGTATTGCGAAAAAGTACTCGACCTGGGCCACTGCGATCAGTGAGCTCCGCGAGAATTTCGCTGCGCTTATTTTCCGTAATATCTAATTCAGGCAGATATTCGGCGGCTTGTTTTTTGAGCCCAGCGGACCACTTCTTGTCGTCGTGCAAATGACCAGCGATGTCTGCCACGTGTTGGTAGGACGCCTGTTCTTCGATAAAGGCGTCTAGCGAGCTGTAGCGATCTGGATCAAGCAAGCGCAACCGCGCGAAGTGACTT
Source organism: Alcanivoracaceae bacterium (assembly GCA_029213045.1). Lineage (GTDB taxonomy): Bacteria > Pseudomonadota > Gammaproteobacteria > Pseudomonadales > Alcanivoracaceae > JARGPN01. The sequence continues at coordinate 355,918 of JARGPN010000010.1, read as the reverse complement.
TCGCGGCCTAGCTGCTCGGGCGTTGCGGTGAGCAGCAGCAAACCCTTGGATACCCCAGCCAGTCGTTCTACGCGCTGATAACTTTCGCACGCTTCTTCCGGCGACCACGCAAGGTGGTGCGCCTCGTCGACAACCAGCAAATCCCAATCCGCTTCGCACAGTTGGTCCATATTGCACTGCTCTAGAAAATCCGTGCTAACAAGGATGAGCTGTTCGCTTTGGAACGGGTTGCGGTCAAGCGGTGCTTCTTCGAAGGCGCTGGTGTGCTCTTCTTCTTCTTCATCATCAAAACCGAAATCTTCGGTGAGGCCATCCATTTCATCGAGGGCGGCGGCGGCAAAGGCATCTTCGAGCTCGGATTCTTGCGCTTTTAAGGCCTCTAATCGGCTTTGATCAAAAATGCTGAAGTGCAAATTAAAGCGGCGCACCATTTCCACGAACCATTGGTGCACCAGCGCTGGGGGCACCACGATCAGCACGCGGCGGGCGCGATGGGTCACAAGCTGCTGATGTAAAATTAAGCCGGCTTCAATGGTTTTGCCCAAACCCACTTCGTCGGCTAGCAATACGCGCGGGGCGTAGCGGCTCGCCACTTGGCGGGCGATATAAAGCTGGTGAGGGATCAAATCTATGCGTGGGCCGAGGAGTCCTTGTACGCTGGAACGCTCGGCATGCGCGCGCGCTTCGAGCGCGGCGTAGCGCAATTCGAACCAGCCATTTTTATCTAGTTGCTTAGCAAATAACCGATCGGTGGCGCCGCTGAGGTCTAGTCGGTGACTTAACCGAATTTCCGGCAGCGGTGCGACCTGCTCTGGTTCGCCGACAGGGTGGCAGCGATAAATCAGCAGCCCCTGCATTTCTTCGACATCCTGCACCACTAGGGTGAGGCCATCGTCGGTTTCCAAGGTGTCGCCGGCGGCGTAGCTTAAACGTGATAACGGCGCGCTTTGCCGCGCATAGGTGCGTTCTTCCTCGCTAGCTGGGAAAAACACCTTGATCAGGCGATAGTCCACATCTTGTATCATACCCAGGCCTAACTCGGGTTCTGTTTCACTTAACCAGCGCTGGCCTACGGCAAAATCAGACATGTATATCGCCCCTGTTGCAGAATGAGGGGGAGGATTATACGGGGCTAAGACGCAAATGTCGGCGTTTGTGTTGAATTGCTTTCAGGAGGAGAGGTATGGCGGACATCTTGCCGTTTAAAAAGTCGGACAAAAAGAAGCTCAAGCCCCGCAAGGGTATGTGCCAGCACGGCTTTCATAAATGGGTCATCTGGAAGGAAAAGCAATTTGATGTGCAGCAGGGGAAGTTAGTCACTGTGTTTCGTTGTGAGCGATGCGGTATACAGAAAGTGAAGGCAATTTAGTGGTTGAGGCATCGCTAAATTATGATAGGTGCATGCCGCGGGGAAATCACAGCATGCACGCAACGACGAGAACTACTTGTTCGCACCTTGCAGAAAATCGCTCTTTCCAAGGCCAACACCGCAATGACGCAGAATGCTATAAGCAGTGGTCATGTGAAAATAGAAATTCGGAATCACAAAATGGTTCACGTAATTTAAGCCGGTAAAGCTAAAGCTTGAATTAGGAAACTTCAGTTCGATGGTCTTTTCCTCACTGCCTTCAAATTGTTCCGGCTTGAGCGTTTTTAAGAACGTTAGCGTTTTTTCGATGCGCGTTTTTAAATCAGTGAGGGTCTTTTCGTTGTCCTCAAACTTAGGCATATCCACCCCTGCAAGGCGTGCGCCGCAGCCTTTGACCGTGTCGCAGGCGATTTGCACTTGCGAGCTCAGAGGCAGCATATCGACCGCCTATCGGTAGTTTGGCAGCGTCGCCTCGGCGAGCTTCTTGCTGGCCGCGAACTCCTCCGCTTTGCCTAATATATGGTGTAGGTTTTGAAGACTGCCGATTAGGCTAGGCATGCACGATTGGTAAACGGAAATAGACATCTGGCGCTCCAAGGTTGGCTGTTGTATTAATAAGACGGCAGCATTTTTAGGGAATTCTTTGTGACTATGCGCCCGTCGAGGTACGCCGTCTAGATGAGGTTTTATCTTAGGGGTTCGACCGCGGATGATAGGATTTTCTGGCTGTAGGCGGTGCTCGTCGCCGCTGAATGAACTTTTTTAAGGGCGGTGTCAGCGTATACACTGCTTTGATGTGCGTCAGGCACGGGCGGTCTGCGCGACCCAAAACATTACAATAAAAGGTGGTTCCAAGAATGACGGTAACCCTCTACCAATTTCCGATTTCGCACTATTGTGAGAAGGTTCGGTGGGCGCTGGAGTACAAGGGCGTTCCTTATAAGATTAAAAACCTCTTGCCGGGGCAGCATATTAAATTTGCGAAAACGGTAGCAGCAAGTACCTGTGTGCCCATCGTGAGCTACCGTGATAAAAAAGGCGAGACCCAATATCTGCAAGAATCGGCCGCCATTATTGATTGGCTCGACGCTACTTATCCCGATAAGCCGCTGACGCCTGCGTCGCCAAAAGAACAGGCGGCGGCTATCGCTTGGGAAAAATTTGCGGACGAAGATATCGGTCCGCATGTGCGACGCTGGGCGTATTTTACGTTGTTGGAAAATCCCAAAGTGGTACTGCCGGCGTTAACGTCCGGTGCGCCTTTATTAGCAAAGCCGCTGTTTAGAATGTTCTTTCCCAAAGTTCGAGAAATCATGAAAAAAAGAATGAATATTTATCCTGCGGAATCACAAGACAGCGCGGCGAGATTGGATGCCGCATTTGCCAATATTGATGCAGGGATAAGCGGGAAGGATTTTCTGGTCGGCGATCATTTTAGTCGAGCAGATTTGGCTGTGGCGGCCTTGTTAGCGCCATTATTTACACCGAAGCAATATGGCGTGAAGTGGCCAAAGAAAATGCCTGAGCCGTTGCAAAGCTGGACAGCCGCCCGTCTAGATAAGCTCGCGTGGGCAGAAAATATTTATCAAAATTATCGGTAGTATTCAGCGCTACCAAAAAATAGCGCTGAATTATGCGTGAGCTCATTTTCCTGTGAGCGAATATTTGCCGAGGCAGCATCGCCTGCAGGCAGGCTCCCACAAAGTAATACGGCACTGACCCATGTGGGAGCTTGCTCGCAAGCGATAAGACCTTTGCTAAGGCCTCATTGTTTGCAATCAAGTGTTAGCCTCAAAGAATGGCTTAAAATAAAGCACTATTTCTTTTTGCTTTCGTCTAAAAATTCTTCCAGTGCTGCCCAGCTTTCTTTATCTGCTATTTCGTCGTAAGCCAGCGGCATATCATATTTTTTGCCCACTTTTGTTGAGCCAGGATTGGTGAAGCTATGTTTTGCATTGGGGAACGAGAGCAATTGCAGCTTCACGCCAGCATTAGCCATTTCTGTCACAAAGGCCCCTACTTGCTCTGCAGGCACCATTGGGTCAGCACCGCCGGTGGCGACAAGTAATTTTGCAGTGACTTTTCCAGCTTGAGCGGGCTTGTCCGTGCCTAGGCTGCCATGAAAACTCGCCACCCCGTACAAGTCATTGCCTAAGCGCGCTTGATTTAAAACCACCGCACCGCCGAAGCAATACCCCACCGCGTACAAACGTTTTTTATCCACGGTTTTTTGCGCTAATAGAATTTCCTTCGCGGCATTAAACCGGGCTGTCATTTTTTCAGGCTCTGCGAACGCTGCATTCATAAAAGCAGTGGCGTCTTTGGGATGATCAGCAACCTCGCCGGTGCCATACATATCTACGGCAATCGCAGTGTAGCCTTCCTCTGCAAGCTGACGTGCGCGACCGCGCGCGTAATCGTTGAGTCCCCACCATTCGTGGACAACGATCACTGCGGCATTGCGATCGTTTTGTTTATCGTCTGCATAGAGCACGGCAGTGCCTAGGCTATTGGGGAGTTGAATGGTGGTTTCTGTGACCGCCGCGTTCACTGAGGTGCTGAGCAATGCGGTGAAAAGTAGACATAGAGTGCGAATGTTCATGGTTGTCCTCCTGACATTATTGGGAAGTGGCGTTGACGAGATACGCGTATTGAAAAAGATATTATCTAAAAACGTTATTTAAAACAGAAACGACTGAAAAAATTCAATGATACGAAAGAACAGATACGAAAGAACAGATACGAAAGAATAGATACGAAAGAATGGGTGCTAGGTTAGGTGCGCAATGAGAGCAAAACGAAATGACAGACTTAGTTGTCTACCCATTCCCAACGCAACGGTTCGCCGAAATCGTCATAAATTAGACGACGCCGTGGTTGCCGGCGACTTTGCGCTTTTGCCTTAGCGGTGGCGCGTGCCTTTTTGCGGGTTTCTATGGCGGCGACAACTTCCGGTAGCGGTGTTCGCGTGGCAGTAGGCTGATGAGAAAAGCTCCCCTGATGCGTTCTTCGGGGATCATAGCTGCCTTGGCCCGATGCGCCAGCTTCCACTTTGCGCACGCGTCCGCCACGGGCGACAAACTCGTCCATTTGTTGGCGTAAACGATCGCGTAAGTATTGCTTGTGGCTCACGAGGTGGTGCCTGCTGAATGAATTCGAATTCCGTAGGATAGCAAACCTTTAGCTAGGAGCGTTAACCAAGCGCGATGTCGCTAAATACGCTTCTCAATACACCTTAAGCGTTACGTCGTTCTGTGTGCCTTCGATGCCGGAGATGGCGGCGCAACACACTATCGAGCTGATGTAGGCGGATAGGTTTAGCAAGATAGTCATCCATGCCTGCGGCAAGGCACTTATCTTTTTCATTGTTCATGGCGTTGGCGGTGAGAGCGACAATAGGAATGCGCCGTCCTCCCTCACGCTCGAGTTTGCGGATATTGCGCGTGGCGTTATAGCCGTCCATGACGGGCATGAGGCAATCCATAAGAATCAAATCGAACCCTTGCTGCCACAACGCCATAACCATTTCGCCGTTCACTGCGACGGTAACGTCGTGCCCTAAATTGCGTAGCATTTGTTCGGTGACCTGCGCATTCACTGGGTTGTCTTCAGCGACTAAAATATGTCGACCCACAACAAGCGTTTCATTGGTGCCTGTTTCAAGTTCCCGGTGTTCAACGGTGCGCCGGTAGGAGAACTCCTGATTGAGACTTGCTTGGCGTAGCGGCAAGACAATATCGACCCGCGTGCCAATACCCGGTGACGACTTTAACTCGAGGTTTCCACCAAGTTGCTCGGCAAGTTGACGACTGATAGTAAGTCCTAAGCCGCTTCCGCCGTATAGTCGTGCTGTGCTGTGCTCGGCTTGCGTAAATGCTTCAAATATTCTGCTTTGCGATTGTTCGGGAATGCCAATCCCGCTGTCTTCAACGCTAAAAAGAATGTTGTCGTTTTTGACATCTAGCCGCGACGGAGGTTCTTGTTGCGTAACGGAAATAGTAATGCCTCCCTGTTCGGTGAACTTCAATGCGTTGCCGATAATATTGACCAGGATTTGTCGAATGCGTGTGTCGTCGCTGACCACGTAGCGCGGTAAATCACCGGAGAAATGTGCGCGTAGCTGAAGGCCTTTGGCCTCTGCTTGTGATTCAAATAATCCGATGACATCACGGAGCATCTGCGGCAAAGAAAAGGTATGTGAATCTATGCTGAGCTTTCCAGCTTCAATACGTGAGTGGTCCAGTAAATCATTGAGCAAGGTTAATAGGCTGTCTGCGCTATTTTGTACGATACGTAATTGCTCACGCTGTCTGTCTGAGGTTGATTCCGGCAGCATAATGCCGGTGACGCCAATGATGCCGTTTAACGGCGTGCGAATTTCATGGCTAATATTGGTCAGAAACTGACTTTTCTGCTTGCTGGCGGCCACTGCTTTTTGTTGGGCCTTGAGCAGCTCCTCGGCGATTTTTTCTCGATCACGCACAACGGCGCCCACCAATAGAACAGTGGCCGTTTGTGTTGCCAGAAAAAGATAAAGAAGTGTGAGATCTTCAATAATCTCAACGCGGTTTAGATCGGCGAGCATCGCAACCGTGCCGCTGATGGCTATTACCGATACCAGCAAGCTCAAGATAATGGCTTGTATTAAAGGCAGCCTCAATGCACCCCATAGCGCCAACATAAAGGGTAAATAGTTCAAATGCGTGGCCGCGTCGCTCGGTAATGCATACACCGCCACGGTGACTAGCGCTGTGGCACAAATCAGCAATACCTGCTCGATATTTCCGGCCTTAAACGACAGGGTTTCGTCATTGAACTCGCGGGAAAAACGCCTGCCAATTAGATAGATGGCTGGTGTGAAGGTAAGAACACCCATTAAGTCGCCAAGAAACCACATGCCAAAAACACGAAGAAGCTGCTCGCTCTCCAGCACACCGTGCGCCCACATGCCAAGCGTGCCTGTTGTTGCGCTCGGTAGCGGAGCAATAATTACCGCGCAAATTAAGAATTTGAGAGTGCTGCGTAAGCCGTCGAGGATTGGTTGTGAGGCGAGCACGCGGCGTAGCAGCCAAAAGGCGAGCAGCGCCTCCATTGTATTGCCGGTGCCAATGACTGCCGCGAGCGTAAGATTGCCGCTAAAAATATAGTTCGTGATAAAGCCGCCCAGCCAGACGCCAGGCCATAAACGATAACCGCGCAGCAATAGCGCCGCGATCGCGATGCCCGACGGCGGCCAGACCAAGCTGGCCAGTCCTTCGTTGACCATAACGCCGAGGCTAAGCGTTCCGACGAGAGCATACGCTGCCGCCAGCGTTGATAGCTGAGCCCAATAACGCGGAGAGCGAACGTAACCTGCAGTCATGTACACCAGTCCTATACATCAAGAGTAGTGGCATCCTGCCAGTTAGGCTCTCATGCTAGGTCGGCCAGTGGGGCCGCGCAAATAAACAATTGCGAAATCTTACTGAGCGGCGTTGATCGCGCGCTCAATTGCGTCAATCAGCGCAGTATCGTCGGGTTTCGTTTGCGCCGGAAAATGCTCTAGAACCGCGCCATCCTTACTAATCAGGTACTTATTGAAGTTCCAGCTTGGCGCGCCTTTCGCCTCGTTTAGCACCACAAACACGGGGTTCGCTCCGTTACCTTTTACTTTGGACGTCGCGAACACAGGGAACGTCACCCCATAGTTGATATAGCAAACGCCGGCGGTCTTTTCCTCGTTGCCAAATTCCTGACGAAAATCGTCGGAGGGAAAGCCGAGCACCACTAGCCCTTCATCTTTATAACGCTGATACAAGGCCTCAAGCCCTTTGAATTGAGGGGTATAGCCGCATTGGCTGGCGGTATTGACGGCCAGAATGACCTTGCCGCTGTACTGGCAAAGGTCCAGCGTTTGTTCCGAATGCAGCTTCCGCGGCGCATGGTTAAGAATGTCGGGGCAGGCGGCGTTTGCGGTGCCATAGAGCCCAGAAAGCACAAGAGTAAGGATGACCAGTAAGGCGCGGCGCATGGCGAGGATCCTAGTAAGTGATGTTTCACGATTGTGATGGGCCTAGCGTCAACAATGAGCGAAGGGCGTTTAAAGCAGGCGTTGAGACCGACAGGTGGCATTTTCCTTCGTGGCCCCCTATGACTAATTTCCGGACCGACATGGCCCTTGAGGCCTTTTTGTTCTGACGTAGAGTGATAGCCATACATTTTCTTCCTGCTAAACGCAGTTGAACGAGAGGTTCAGTATGGCCAGCAAAACTCCAATTAAAATTCGTGTTCGTCGTATGGATTATGAGATTCCTGCAATCCCTCGTTACTGGTATCGCGAGAACACATGGATTACCCATTTTATGAATGCGTTGTCGACGTCGTTCCCAGATGGTGAGCGATTCTTTATTCACGCGGTGCGCAACTTTGAGTCGCAAATTACTGATCCGCAGTTGCGGTCGCAGATACGCGCCTTCATCGGTCAGGAGGCGAATCATGGTAAAGAGCATGAGGCATTTAATAATGCGTTGATCGAGCAGCATGATCTGCCGTTAAAAAGCAAAATGGGGTTTATGAAAAAAGCGTTGGCCTATGCTAAGAAGCGTTATTCTCCGCGTGAGCAGTTGGCGTTGACGGTGGGCTTTGAGCATTTCACTGCGATTCTTGCGAACTTGATGTTAGAACAAACCGACGTGATTGAGAGTTTGGATGCGATGTACGGCGACATGTTTATGTGGCACGCCGTGGAAGAAACCGAGCATAAGTCTGTGGCCTATGATGTGTTCCAAGAGGTCGACGGTGACTATTGGGTGCGTGTCTCGGGCATGGCCAAGGCAACGTTCTTTTTTATGTTGATCACGTTCCGTATGCAGTACAGCTTGTTGAAACATGACGGCAAATTAAAGGATTGGCGCGGTGCGCTAGGCTTTGCCAAGTTTATGTTGTTAAAGCCGGGCATGCTGACAAAAATCATTCCGGAGTACTTGGATTTTTATCGCCCGAACTTTCATCCTTGGCAGCACGATAACCGTGCGCTGATTGAAAAGTATGTTGAGCAATTGGGTGAGCACGAGTTGCGCGCTATGGACGCGGCTTGATATTGGTTTTGTTTGAGTAATAAATGTGAGTAATAAAAAAGGGCCGCTAAAAGCGGCCCTTTTTTATGTGCAGCGTATGCGCTGCGATATGGTGGCTACGGGTGGAGTCAAACTAGAGATTTAAGTGACTGATAATAAATAATAAAATTATATGACTATTGAAATATACCCCCAAAGTTACCCCCGATTTGCCAATGTGTCTTGGTATGCGCTTGGGTTCGCTATGTAGGTCGGTTGGCCGCTTTCAGGTGGTGTAAGTTCTACTTTTTTATAGGTGAATAGCCTACGCATTGTTAAGCGTTCCGTTATTACTTTGAGGCTGGCGGATTGGTTTAATGGTTTTGCTTTAGCTAGCCCAAGCCTGCGACACCTGCCTAGTGGTGTGACAGCCGGAGAGACGGCATTTCGCTTGATAGGCAAACCCTGCAGCTCTTTGATTCAGGGTGTTTATTTGGGGATGTCGCTTCTACTTGGTATTTGGTGTCTAGGCATTATCCGTAGGGGATATACGTAGAGCCGCAAAACTGTCCCCATGTACAGTTCGTCGGAATTTTTACTAAATTGTCCGGCTAATGTTAGTATCCAGTATGTTTTCAAGGCCCAATAACTATAATCGCACGCCTTGATAGCCACATGATTGCTGGAGGCAAGCGTGTCTAAAATATCTGCAAATGACGTTGCGCAGTACTTTCTTGTCCGTGACGACCAAGAGGATGCAGAAACCGGAATTTCTAATCTGAAGCTACAAAAGCTTCTTTATTACGCCCAAGGCTTTCACCTAGCCATTTTTGAAAACTCTCTGTTCCCAGACCATATAGAGGCTTGGGCGCATGGACCGGTAGTGCCTAACGTATACCATGCTTACAAAGAGTATGGGCGCAGCGCTATTCCTGCCCCTTCCCCTGAAGGCGTTACCTTGTGTAGTACGTTTGGCGCTGACCAACAAGAGTTTCTGAACGAGGTGTACGAAGTCTTTGGGCAGTTTTCTGCTTGGAAGCTGCGCAATATGACCCACGAAGAAACGCCGTGGCTTGAGCATGAGGAGTCTGCTGGAATAATCCCAGAGGAAGACCTTAAGCAATACTTCAAAACTCGCATTCAATAACACGAGTAGAGCCCAAGGAGCATGGGAAAAAATAATAAAGGCAGGAAAAATATTTCTGCCCCCGTCAAAAAGCAAGGCGCCCTAATTAAGGCAATTGAGCCTGCTTCAACTGAGAGCGATCCTGTGGTCTTCTCGTTTGAACGAATACAGTCAGGCAAGTATTGCTTTTCCTCCTTGGATGCACCTCACAAAATCGCAGTTGCTGAGTCTATTTTTAGGAGGCGCTCTCTGAGGTGGAGTGATGCGTGGGGGGCAGGCAGGCACGGGCTCGGCCTTGAAAAGATAGGTTGTGATGCCATTGCTGGAGCCACAATCCCGAAATTCATAACTGCAGATAAGGCTACCTTGTTAGTATTTAGATATAACGGGTTGGCGCCAATGGTTGGGTATCGTATCAGTCAGATATTTTATGTTCTGTGGTTTGATCACGACTTCACCCTTTATGATCATGGAAGCTAGAGCCACCTCATTAGTTGGTTTTCGGCTGGATGCAAGTTATCCAAATCCTGAATTGTCTTTAGCCTTCCCCTTTGCCTGTCCCTTGCCCAAGGCGGCTCTACCTGTGCTCATGTTGGGTGGTTGTTTATGGAAGCAAGTGCGTTAGCAATTAAGAAAGGCTTGGGAGGCGGTCTTGGCTGGCATGCCCAATGAGTTTATACCTTCCCCCCCCTACTGGAGCTATTGAGCGTTGCCCTTACGCATGCGCGTACTGCTCCCGAAATTAGTCCGCGCTACCCGTGCGCGCGCGTGTATGTGTCGGAAAAGCATCACCTATAGATAGCCGTTAATCATCATTCCGCCAGCGTGTTAATTCACGCTCAATGGCTAGCCGTACAAACTCCGAACGGTTGCCGCGTGCTGGGTGTCGTTTAGGTTCTCGTCGGTCAATTAATTTGTCTACTTTAGATATGGTTTCCGCTTCGATGCTGACAATTAGCCGTTGAGTGTTTGCGCCATTAAACATTCTGTTTTTGCTCATCGCTATCTATCGCCTTTGGTGTGAACCGTGTTGCGTTAAATACGGTTTTTCTGATTTGACGGCGTGAAAGAACGGCTACTCCAATGGTCTTTATATTCAATGAGCCTAGACCTACGCATACCCCCTCCCGTATCAATGGTCGTGATATTCAGCCGCAAAAAAGCGCGCGCATAAATAACAGTAAACAGAAGGATTAAAGCAGTAATGAAAACACTACCCCTTGGTAATATATAAAGGTGTACACATAGAGGGTAATGAGGTGTTGGAAATGGGCCTGACTGGTACACATAGAGGGTAATCATTTTAGCGTTCGCCTCCATTTCTCGCTGACTGCCCCACATAGAGGGCGCATTGGTACACATAGCGGGTACGGAATCTGCTAATTGCTGGATAACTTACAATCACGCCAAAGGTTGCTAGGTTTCGTTGTCGGCTTAACTTCTAGTTTGCCCTTGCACTCATCAATGCTCTGCCACGTTATCGCATACAGTGACGGCTTATGCCTTCCGCCTTGGCGCGTTATTTCAATTAGACCGCATCCCTTTAGCTTTATCAGTGCTTTGTTTAGCGTGCCTTTTGAGCGCCACCCTTTGGGCTTCATGATCGTCCATGCCGCTGTTAGGTCGCCGTTGTTATAGCCTTTGTACTGTGCAGCAATATCTACTAGCAAACGTACCGCCCAGCCATCCAGTGACGCATAAGCGCAGCTCTCAAGAATGTGGTGGGGGATGCCCATAAAGCTAGCTGCACCTTGTCTGCCTTTCTTGCGGGCGCGTTTATCAGTCGCCATGACAACTCCCGCCGGTAGTATCTAGCTGGCGCACATTGGCTGCTTGAGGGTCGCTTACGGTTTGCATTGAGTGTTTGCCCCAGCCATAAAGCGCGCGCTGTTTTGCTTCGCTAGATGTGTCGGCCTCTATGATTACTTCGACCGTGACAACCCTCTCTACTGTGACTAGAAAGCGTTTCATTAGAGTGTCCCCTCTGGCTGCTTCCATGTTCCTGGCAGTAGCACATAGCGAGCGCATGAGTGGCGGTTGCCTTGCGCGTTTTCGTCATGGCTCCAAAGTAGGGAGATGTTGTAGCCGTGACTCCAGCGCAGCTCATGTACCCTTGCCGCTGGCATCATGATGTCTAGCCGCTCGCGTATCTGAATGGTTGTCATGCCCTGCGTGCTGGCGGCATTCAAAGCATCAAGCAAGCGTTGGCGCTGAGCGTTGAGGGAAGTAGAATTGATGTTGTGAGATTGGCTGCCTACGGGTGGCCTTTTTTTATTCATGACGGCTCCCCCCTACGCTTCGCTATTGCTGGCGGCGACTCGTTCAGCAATCCACTGGTCAATGCTGCTTTCAGTCCATGCGACTGTGCGACCAATTAGCTTTACGGGGCGGGGGAATGCGTTTCGCTGGATGGCGTCGTAAATTGAGCTGCGACTAATTCCACATCGAGCTTCAACCTGTTTGCGACGTAATAGAGTTTCTTGGTTCTGCTTGGCCATGTCCGTATCTCTCCGTTTTGGTAGGGAACATGGCTATTCAATATAGGGCGTAAAATTCTGATCGCATCAAGTCGCGTTCTAATTAGCATGGGAGAGTCCTAATTAGAACGGCTCAAGCCTCTCGCCGCTTTTATCCATTTGCAGATGGTTTCTCGCTTGGCTGGGTTAGTTAAGCTTAATTCCCTCATCTGGGCGGCGATTGCTTCGCTATCGGAGTATGGTTTTTCGCTCCACTCTCCTTTCTCTTGGGTTCTGACCATTTCATCTAAAGCAGCAATGATTTTTAGGAGCGTGTTTTTCTCTCTGGGTGTTGAATCGCTCTTGTCTGTTTCTAATTTCTTTTGTGGAGCGAGGGGAGGCGTTGCAAGGTATTTGGTCGCTATATCCTCATATTTTGCCTCAAGCTCTTCTCTTGATAGATCGCTCAGTCCAAAGAATATTGGGTTCTCTTGCTTCATGCGGAAGCGCCTGTCTGCTAAGCAAAGCTCATCAAATTTATTGGCTTGATCGACGTTATATTCATCAAGGACATAGCCTTCAATGCGAGTGTCTGTTAGCTCGCCCCATTTATACAGCTCATCAAGGTCAATATAGGTACCGGTTGGATTGATTTCGCCTGTGAGCCATCGGGAAGTCTTTGATGCGGTGATGTGGTTGGCTTCAACAAATTTGGCGATGGATTGTGCGTACTCTGATGCATGTTTAAAGAGTGCGTTCTTGGTCTCAGCATGGTTCCATGGGCGAGAGATCCAGCCCTCAGCATCAAAAATTACGCCAACCATCTCTGGGCTCTCAATAATGCCGTTGTGGTATAGGCATATGGCCACGAGTGTTGCTGCATCGACAATTGATAGCTGGTTTAGTCCGAAGTTTGGAAGGCCGTTTTCATCTAGTATTGTTTTATCCATGCCATACCCCTGTGGCCCCTGAATAGTTTGCCCAGCCAGCCTGTCAGGGAAACAGGTTTTCGCGCCGTCGCGCTAGGCTGAGCAATTCGATTTATCGTGCGGTGTTGATTAAAACCACGTTGCTGCTTTTCGCCTGAGCTTTAAGGTCATCCAAGTAATCAGCCCATGCCTGCATCATCTTTTTGCGTCCTGCTAGGTGCGCTGTGCGGTTGTATGCTCTGCCGTTAGCGTCCCTGACTGCGTGAGCCAATTGGTGTTCTATCCAGTCGGTGCGGAAGTTCAGCACTTCATCAAGAATGGTTCGGGCCATTGCTCTAAAGCCGTGACCACACATTTCATCTTTCGCTATGTCCATGCGGCGCATTGCTGACAGGACGGCGTTGTCACTCATTGGGCGATGGTTAGAGCGTGCGCTTGGGAAAACATACTCACTCTTGCAGGTCAGTGGTTGTAGGTCGTGCAGTACGGCAAGCGCTTGTTTGGATAGCGGAACGATGTGTTGCGTATTGGTTTTGGTGACTATGAAGCGCCACTCCTTCGCTTCTAAGTCCATGTCTGCCCACTTAGCGTTCCGTAGCTCACTAGGACGAACAAACGTCAACGGTGCAAGGCGTAAGGCGGAGCAAACAACTGTGCTGCCCTGATAGCCCTCTAGCGCGTTCAGGAGCGGGCCAACTTCTTTAGGTTCGGTCACTGATGGGAGGTGAGTTTTTATTGGTGTGGCTAGCGCTCCGGCTAAGTCTTGGGATGGGTCACGTTCTGCGCGGCCAGTAGCGACGGCAAAGCGGAATACTTGCCCTGCATTTTGTCGGCCACGTCTTGCTGTAGCGATTGCGCCACGGCTCTCTACTCGCCTTAACGCTGCCAGTAGCTCAGGCGGTGTTATTTCTCCAATGGGGCGGAAGCCAATGTACGGGAACAGGTCTTTTTTAAGAATGCGCTCAACGCGGCTTCGATGACTTGCTGACCAATGGGGGCTTTCTTGTGTAAACCATTCAATGGCGATGGCTTCAAAACTATTTTTGGCGGCTGTTTGGCTTGCGAGCTTTTCTGCTTTGCGTTGCGCGGATGGGTCGGCCCCGTTTTCCAGCAATTCGCGGGCGGCTTCCCTTTTGGCGCGGGCCTTTTTCAGCGATACGTCAGGGTAGGTGCCAAGGGATAGCTGCTTTTCTTTACCGGCAAACCGATACTTGAGCCGCCACCACTTGGAGCCGTTTGGGTTGATTAGCAGGAATAGCCCTTTTTCATCGCTGAGCTTGTATGCCTTGTTGGCTGTTTTTGCGGCCTTAATCGCCGTATCTGACAATGCCATACTAACTGCCTGTCTGGGGGTAACTGTTTTGGCGGGTGCCAATCTACCCCCAAAGCTACCCCCTATTGGGGCTAGATTCCATAGGTATACGTCGGAACGGTATGGACGGAATAATGGCTTTAATGCTGGTTTTTAGGGGGTTTTAAGGTCTTTCTGGGAGTGTCTTGGAACAAGAGATGGTGGCTACGGGTGGATTTGAACCACCGACCCCAGCATTATGAGTGCTGTGCTCTAACCAACTGAGCTACGTAGCCATAATTCTTAAGTTCTTCGCTTTGAGCGAAGGCCGCGAATTTTCAGGGAGGGCGGGTGGAGTGTCAACCCTGATTTTGATGTTTCGGTGCAATCTTTGTTTTTGCCAATGAGGATTGGCCTGTTTTCGTTGGTCTTTTCTGTGTGTGGACTGGTTTGTGAGTGATGGTGCCGTTGGTGAGGCAGGATCGCTTGCAGGCAAGCTGTGGGTCAGGGAATAGGGTTTGTCTTTTGTGGGAGCCTGCCTGCAGGCGATAGGGCGGTTGGTGGAACTGCTACGCTGAAGAGAAATTGCTGAAATTAAAAAGGCGATTGGGCACCCAATCGCCTGTGTGGGGTTAGACGTTGAAGCGAAAGTGGACTACGTCACCGTCTTTCACGACATACTCTTTGCCTTCTAGTCGCCATTTTCCAGCATCCTTGGCACCGGACTCTCCGTTGCAAGCAATGTAGTCGTCGTAGCCAATCACTTCTGCCCGAATAAAGCCTTTCTCGAAGTCAGTGTGGATCACGCCGGCCGCTTTCGGTGCTGTGGCGCCAACGGGGATGGTCCAAGCGCGGACTTCTTTTTTGCCGGCAGTAAAGTAGGTTTGCAAGCCAAGCAGGCTGTAGCCGGAGCGGATAACGCGGTTTAGGCCGGGTTCGTCCATGCCCATTTCCTGTAAGAAATCGACTTTTTCATCTTCGTCGAGTTCGGCGATTTCAGATTCGATCTTGGCGCAAATCGGAACGACGATGGCGTTTTCTTTCTCTGCCAGTTCACGCACGGCGTCGAGCAGTGGGTTGTTCTCAAAACCACTTTCATCGACGTTGGCGATGTACATCGTGGGCTTCAGGGTGAGCAAGTTGAATGAACGGATCGCTTTCTTCTCGTCGTCATTCAAGCCGGCGGCGCGGGCAGGGTTCCCTTCATTCAGGACGGGCAGCAATTTCTCAAATACAGCGATTTGCGCGGCGCTGTCTTTGTCACCACCTTTGGCCGCTTTGCTAGCGCGAAGCTGAGCTTTTTCAACTGATTCCAAGTCAGCAAGTGCTAACTCTGTATTGATAGTGGCGATGTCGTCGAGGGGCGAAACGCGGCCGGAGACGTGGATAACATTTTCGTCGACGAAGCAGCGTACGACGTGTGCGATGGCGTCTGTGTCGCGGATGTTGGCCAGGAATTTGTTGCCCAAGCCTTCGCCTTTAGAGGCGCCGGCAACCAGCCCTGCAATGTCGACGAATTCCATAGTGGTCGGCAGTACGCGCTCAGGAACGACGATCGCCGCCAGCTTGTCCTGACGAGGGTCGGGCACCGGCACGACGCCTGTGTTGGGTTCGATGGTGCAGAACGGGAAGTTCTGCGCTTCGATACCGGCCTTGGTCAAAGCGTTGAACAGAGTTGATTTGCCCACATTGGGCAGGCCGACGATACCGCAGTTAAAACCCATGGATGCTGCCTCCGAAAAAAGTGGCGGCATGTTAGCAGAAAGCCGCGGCAGGCACGATTGGGAATGAATTGGCGGGGCGTTTTTCTTGGTGATATTCAGATTGCTGGCGATTGAGCGGCTGGCGAGGCTAAATCGCTTGCAGGCAAGCTCCCACAAGTAGGTATTAGCGCGGCGGGATGGCTTGATTGTTTATGTGGGAGCCTGCCTGCAGGCGATAGGGCGGCTGGTGAGGCTGAATGGCTTGCGGGGCGGGCCTAGTAGGTGGATAACAGGGAGGCGGGTTTATCGGTGGATTTTTGCTCGGATCTACTGGATAATCGCGCCCCTCGCCGCCTCTGGGTGGCGAAACCCCCTCTGATTCTGGTCGCAAGGTCAGCAGGGACATCTACTTATTGGAGCTAAAAATGAGCAACGAATTTTCTCTGTCCGCAGAGACCCGTGACGATACAGGGAAAGGTGCGAGCCGCCGCCTGCGTCGTACCGAAAGCCGTGTACCTGCTATCGTTTATGGTGGTAAGTCTGAGCCGCAAAAAATCTCTCTTGAGTTTAAAGAATTGGTAAAAGCGCTAGAAAACGAAGCGTTCTACAGCCACATTCTGACGATTGATGTTGCCGGCAAAAAAGAACAGGCCATTTTGCGTGATTTGCAGCGTCATCCTTCAAAGGGCTTCCCTTTGCACGCTGACTTCCAGCGCGTAGACAAGACGCACAAAATTCACATGTCTGTACCGGTTCACTTCATCAACGAAGATAAGTGCGTGGGCGTGAAGAATTCTGGTGGCGAAATTCAGCACAACACAGCTGAAGTTGAAGTAACGTGCTTGCCGCAGAACTTGCCTGAATTTATCGAAGTCGATATGGCAGAGGTAGAAATGGATCAGGTTATTCACTTGTCTGATCTGAAACTGCCGAAAGGTGTTGAGCTGGTTCAGTTGTCGCATGACCATGACTTGCCAATCGTAGCAGTGCATAAGCCTAAAGTTCGTGGCGGCGATGATGCCGCAGCGGAAGGCGAAGAAGAAGCAGGAAGCGAAGAGTAATCACTCTCCGTCAACCACAAAAAAGGGCGCTTTTAGCGCCCTTTTTTGTGCTCGTTGCCAAGTGGTTTTTCTAGCTGCCTTTTTTCTCCGAGTTTGTGTAGGCTTTTCGGCAAGTCGTAACAGGAACGTACCATGTCAAATAATTCGCCAATTCGTTTAATCGTAGGCCTCGGTAATCCCGGCCGAGAATATGAAGAGACTCGCCACAATGTGGGCGCTTGGTATGTTGAAGCGTTGGCGCGTCAGCAGGGTGTGCAGCTAAGCGAAGATAAAAAATATTTTGGTTTTACTGGCCAGTTTGATTTTGATGGGGAGTCGGTGCGGCTGTTAATTCCTACGACATATATGAATCGCAGTGGCCAAGCGACTAGTGCGTTAGCGAATTTTTTTAAGATTCCTGTGGCGCAAATGTTGGTGGCACACGATGAGTTGGATTTGCCGCCTGGAACAGTTCGATTAAAAATTGGCGGCGGCCATGGTGGTCATAATGGGTTACGCGACATTGTTAGTTGTCATGGCAATCAGAATGGATTTAATCGTTTACGTATTGGCATTGGGCATCCAGGTGCTGCGCACTTGGTGACACCGCATGTATTGAATAAGCCTATGCGTGCGGACAAGGATAAAATTGATCGCGCGATTGATGAGGCTCTAAGCTACAGCGGTGATATTTTGCGTGGCGATATTAGTAAAGCGATGAACAGTTTGAATGGGTTTAAGGTTTAATTTTTTGGATAGGTGGCCTTGGTTGAGGCTGTAATCACTTGCAGGCAAGCTCCCACATAGATCGCGCTGTTTTGGCGGGGCAACTTATGCGGTCGTAACTTTGAGCGGATTGTGGTCTGGCGTTAAAGACGTAGTGAAGATGGGGTGCGGTGTTATTGAGGGAGCCTAAATCTCGTACGACCCTATGTGGGAGCTTGCCTGCAAGCGACTCTGCCGACAACAATGCAGTTGTCGGCATCAGTGAGCTTCCAACTTCGAATACCAAGCAATAAAAAAGCCGGCTGAATGCCGGCTTTTTTATTGCTGATGTTTTTCTAAAAAATCACACCAACTCTAAGCGATCAAACATGGCTGACAGGGATTCTTCATTATTCACTCGACGGATTGTTTCCGCGAGCATTGGCGCTAACGACAGCACACGAATACGACCAGTGGCTTGTACCGCGTCTGATAATGGAATGGTGTCTGTCACAACCAGTTGATCAAGCTGTGAGTTAGCGATGTTTTCTGCAGCGGCACCAGATAAAACAGGGTGAGTACAGTAAGCAATAACACGTTTCGCGCCGCGATCTTTCAACGCATTCGCCGCTTTGCAAAGAGTGCCTGCGGTATCCACCATGTCATCGACGATGACGCAGCTGCGACCTTCGACTTCACCGATAATGTGCATAACTTGAGATTCGTTCGCTTTCGGACGACGTTTGTCGATGATGGCGAGATCCGCGTCATCAAGTTGTTTGGCCAGCGCACGGGCGCGAACAACACCGCCAACGTCTGGAGAAACGACCATCAAATCGTCGTAATTTTGACGTTCAATATCGGCAACAATTAACGGTGTTGCGTAAACGTTATCAACAGGAATATCAAAAAATCCCTGAATTTGATCTGCGTGCAAATCTACGGTGACAACACGGTCGATGCCAACGCCGGTAAGCATATCGGCAACTACTTTTGCGGTGATAGGAACGCGCGCAGAGCGTACGCGGCGATCTTGGCGTGAGTAGCCAAAGTAAGGCACCACCGCAGTAATACGGCCCGCCGATGAACGACGTAATGCGTCGGCCATTACCAGCAGTTCCATCAAGTTATTGTTGGTGGGGTTGCAGGTGGATTGCACGATGAACACGTCTTTGCCGCGCACGTTTTCGTGAATTTCCACAGCTACTTCGCCGTCGCTAAAAGTGCCCACGTCGGCAGCGCCGAGCGGAAGATTAAGGTGGCGCACCATGGCTTGAGCCAGATGAGGTGTGGCATTTCCGGTAAAAACGACGAGCTTGGACACAGGAACTCCCGACGACTGTGTTAAGGGCGGGCTGCAAGTTTACAGCAAAATAGGCGTTGATGACGCCCTGATATGAATAATTTCAGGCAGCGTGGTGAGATTGTTTTATTGGGAAGAATCTATCGGTGCGGGGAGTGATGTTTTCGATGGAGTCAGCGCAGAAGGTGTGCGCCTAGGGCGAAGGCTAGGGTTGCTAGAGGCCCAAATGTCGGCGAGCGACTTGTGGAAATAATGGCTGGGGTGGCAGGACTCGAACCTACGAATGACGGGATCAAAACCCGTTGCCTTACCAACTTGGCGACACCCCAACACGAACTGATACTAAAGCAGATCAATCTCTACTTTAGGCGTTGCTGTAGAACTTTCAGCGCACTGTGTGCGGGTGAAAGTGTAACACTGCGAGCAACAAAACCTGTCCAATGTGGTGGCAATTGCTGAAGTAAATATTCTCCAGTTTGCCGGTCGGCGATCCGGGCAAAAACACATGCTCCGGTGCCGGTCATACGCGCATTGCCCGTATGTTTCTCAAGCCAGTCCAGCGCGGTAGAAATTGCTGGAAAATGCCTTCTGGCAGGAGCTTCGCAGTCGTTGTGAAACGCGTTGCTAGATTCCTCGCCGGGGGGCTGCCCGAGAAAGGCCGCTACTCTACTTTCGGGTGTATCCCTTGTCAATTGCGGATCTTGGAAAATCATCGCTGTCGCCACGGCAATGCCTGGGTGCACGACGAGATATTCCTGTTCAGGCAATTGAATGGGCTGTAAATGCTCGCCTACGCCTTCCGCCCACGCATTGTGGCCGCGCACGAAAACCGGCACATCGGCGCCGAGTGACAGGCCGATGTCCGCGAGCGTGTCGATATCTAATTTAAGATCCCACAGATAGTTCAGCCCGAGCAGTGCACTGGCTGCATCGCTAGAGCCACCTCCGACACCACCGCCCTGAGGAAGTCGTTTTTCCAGTCGCAGCGCGGCGCCAGCTGTTGAACCACTGTGTTGCTGCAGGGCCCGGGCGGCTCGCAGAATTAAATTGTCGTCACCGACGGGGGCGTCGCCGGTCACGCTAAGGGACAGTTGGTCCGCAGCCGAGAAGTACAGGGTGTCGCCAAAATCGAGAAGGCAAAATACGGTTTGTAGCAGGTGGTAGCCATCATCGCGTCGGCCGGTGACGTGTAGAAATAGATTGAGTTTTGCTGGGGCTGGTAAAGAAAATTCTGCCTTGCTCACGGCAGCGGTTCCCATTCCTTGATAATCAGCGTGAAACGTTGATCAGCGTGGTGCGCACGAATGCGGAAGGGCAATCGCAAGCCGTCGATGGCGGCGTAGCGATCAAACGTTAATTGCCAACCGGCTTGATCTAGCGCGGTGAGCTCGCCGAACTCGCCAAATGTTGGAGATGCTTTGTTATGCGGAGACGGTAACCCTCGCACCCAATATTGAAGCGCTTCAACAGGCAATTGTAATCCGGTGAGACGCCACGCTAACGCTTGTGCGTTGTCTGCTGTAACGGTTTCTTTGCCCGTGTCGAGTTCCGCGTGACCTGGCGACCAGCGAATGCGCGCGCTGCCCATGCCGAGTGGGCCGGACAATGCCATTTCCCCGTGCTCGACACGTTGCTGCCAAGACACACTGGCGCTACCGCCATCATCATTGGCGCGATAACCGAGACGCCCGTCGAGATTCCAACTGGTTAGCGCGTTGGGGGAGCGCCCCGATGTTGACGAAAGTGGGGGCACGGATTGGCACCCTGCAAGCGCGACGATCAATGTTGCTACAACGGCAACTCTCACGGTTTTTCTGAGCCTGTAAGCCGTAATACTGCTGCGGGAATTGCTTCGCTATCGGGGGAGCGCTGTAAGCCATCGCGCCAAATTTGTCGCGCTTCATCCTGCTGGCCCAGCGCCCACAATACTTCCCCTAAATGCGCGGCCACTTCCTGATCGGGAAATAACGTCCATGCCTCTTTTAATAACGGCAACGCTTCGTCGAGACGTCCTTGGCGGAAACGTAGCCAGCCCATGCTATCCATCACGGCGGGATCGTTCGGGCGCGCTGCGTGGGCAAGTTCGATATACACCGAGGCTTCTTCAATGCGATCAGTGCGATCAATCAGCGTATAGCCCAGTGCGTTCATCGCAGTAGGGTCATTGGGTTTTAGTTCGAGTAGACGGCTGAGGTCTGCTTCAAGCTGCGGCAGGTTATCTAAACGCTCCGCGGTCATGGCGCGCGCATAAAGCAATTCGGTATTGTTCGGCAGATCAATCAGCGCGTTATTAAGCACCTTCATTGCGCGCTCAGGACGATTTGACCGACTCAGCATTTCTGCTTCGGCTGCGTACAAGTTTGGCATTTGATCAGGGTGTTGATCACGCAGCCGATTCATCAGCGCCGAGGCTTCATCATCTAAGCCTTGCTCGTTCATTAGTCGTGATGCTTGAACGCGGGCGCGTAACTGATTTTCGCCCTGCACGGCCATGTAGTAATCCAAGGCGTTTTGCAAATTGCCGTCTTGCTCCGAGGCATTCGCCAAATAAAGGCGTATATCGTCGGGACGAAAGCCCGCGTCGAGCAATTCGTTCAGCGTGGACACGGCTTGCTTGCGATCACCGCGCTCCATGGCGAGCAGCGCCAGTGATAGGCGTAAATCTAAATCTTCTGGGTAGCGCTTATTGAGTTCTGCGAGTTGAGTGCCGGCGTCGTCGAGATGATCAGTCTCAATGAGAAGTCGCACGTACAGCACCCGCACTCGTTTAGCGTCAGGGTATTTGCGCACGGTTTGCTTGAGAAATTTTAACGCTTCGTCTTTACGTTCAAGTTGATAAAGCAGGCGTGCTTTTAACAGCAGGCTATCTTCGTGTTGGTTATCCAGCTTAATAGCGCGTTCGCAGGCCACAAGCGACTGCTCGGGGCGTTGCTCAATCTCGAGGTTGAGTGCACGTGCATACCAAAGCGGGGCTTGGTCTGGATAGCGCTCGGTGAGACTGCCCAGCGCGGCGAGTAATTGCGCATTGCCTTCGTCGTCGAGATTGCGCGCCTGTACCACCAGTTCGACCAGCGCTTGGCGAGGGTCGTCAGCCATCAGCAGATCAATTTGCTCGGCGGCTTTTTCTGTTTCACCTTGCTCGATATAACTCAGCGCCAATAACTCGTGGGCCTCGCGCGAGCCGCTATCATTGTTAAGCCAGATTTGCCCCATTTCGGCGGACAAGGCGGGATCATTTAAATAGGAAGACAACTTTGCGGCTTGTTCGGCCACGAGCGGGTCTTGGGTGGTGCGTGCTTCTTCCGCGTAATAACCCATTGTTACGCCGTAGGCACTTCGCTGTGCGGCGACTTCGGCAACCAATAGGTTGGCGAGGGAGCTGGCCTCATAGCCTCGTGGTAGCGGTTTGCTTGGGGCTGCGGTGGCTTGCGGGGCTGGCTCTGGCGTGACGACAGGCTTTTGGGCGCATGCGGCGAGGGCCACGGTCGCGACGACTAGCCCAGATTTTATAGTTAGAAAACGCATCAGTTCGAAAAATCCACTTAAGGCCCAATCGGGCCGGTAATACTCCAATCATGGCACAGGCAGCCGGTGGCTGCCCACCGTAGGCTGTCCGTCTGCTTGTCCCGCGGCTGTCGGGGTATTTATGTGACCGCTTTCTTCCAACATTGTTTCGCTAGGCTAATTCGGCCAAAATACCCCATTCTCGGCGGGTCATTTGACTATATTTTCCCTATGGAATTGCTCACAGCGGGTCTGAATCACACCACCGCGAGCGTGGCTCTGCGTGAACGCTTGTCGTTCTCTGGAGCTGGGTTGGAAGCGGCTTTGCGTGACTTATGTCAGCACCCTGGGGTCATTGAAGCTGCCATGCTCTCCACCTGCAACCGGACTGAGCTGTATTGCTTGGTCGAAAGCGGTGCTTCGGAAAACGCTAAATTAGATATTGCCCAGTGGCTCGCAGAACGGCAAAAAATGCGCGTGAGTGAGGTCAGTGATGCCTTGTATGTGCATCGCGATCACCAGGCCCTGCGACATATGATGCGTGTTGCCGGCGGGTTGGACTCAATGGTGTTGGGCGAACCGCAAATTCTTGGGCAAATGCGTGATGCCTACGCGCGAGCCCACGAGCTGGGGACGTTAGGCAATCGGCTCGGCCGCTATTTTCAGCAAACTTTTTCTATTGCTAAGCGTATTCGCACCGAAACAGAAATTGGAGCGAACCCTGTCTCTGTTGCTTATGCGGCAGTGTCCTTTGCGCGGCATATTTTTTCCGACTTAAAGAAAAGTCGCGCGCTATTAATCGGCGCGGGAGAAATGAATGCGCTAGTGGCGCGTCATTTGCGTGACCAGCAAGTGGAAGACATTGTGATTGCCAACCGTTCTTTGCCGCGCGCACAAGTGCTGGCGGAGGAAGTGGGTGGTCGTGCTATTTCTTTAGAAGAAATTCCGCACGCATTAGAAAATGCGGATATTCTGATCGCGTGCACCGCCAGCCCGTTACCTATTTTAGGGAAAGGCATGGTCGAGCGCGCGTTAAAGCGACGTCGTCATGCCCCCATGTTTATGGTGGACATTGCCGTGCCGCGGGATATCGAACCGGAAGTCGGCGATTTAAACGACGTTTATCTTTATACCGTCGATGATTTGCACGAAGCGATTGAAGAAAACGTAAAGCAGCGTCAGAGCGCAGCACGTGCGGCTGAGAAGCTTATTGATGAAGCCTTATTGCGCCATGAAAAAGAAGCGCGTGAATTAGACGCTGTCGATACCTTGCGCGCGTACCGCGAACAAATTCAATCGTTGGCGGAACAAGAGTTATCGAGGGCACTGCGTCAGCTCGAGCAAGGTCAGGCCGCGGACGAAACGTTACGCCGTTTTCAGCACAATCTTGTTAATAAAGTGTTGCACGGGCCGAGTGTCCAGCTGCGCCGACTGGCAGCTTCCCAGCGTGAAGATTCTTTGCGTTTAGCGCGAGAAATTCTGCTGGCGGATAATCAATCAGATAGCCAAGTAGAAAGTAATTTAGAGCAACCCACACAGAATCCCACCGACGAGCCTTCATGAAAGACAGCCTGCAACAAAAATTAGACCGGGTAGCGGATCGTTATCAGGAATTGGCGGCGTTGTTGTCCGACCCTGGTGTGATTGGCGATCAGAATAAATTTCGCGAATATTCCCGTGAGTATTCTGAACTTGAAGATGTTGTGAAGTGTTATGAGTCGTGGAGGTTAACTGCTGGAAATGTGGTCGCCGCGCGCGCCATGCTAGAAGATAGCGACCCCGAAATGCGCGAAATGGGCGCAGAAGAATTGGCAGATGCCAGTGCTAAAAGCGAAGCATTGGAAGATGATCTGCAGAAGTTAATGCTGCCGAAAGATCCGCGCGATAAATGCAATGTGTTCTTAGAGGTGCGCGCGGGTACTGGTGGTGATGAAGCCGCTATTTTTGCAGGCGATTTGTTTCGTATGTATTCGCGTTACGCAGATCGTCGTGGCTGGAAAGTTGAAGTGCTGAGTGCGAACGAAGGTGAGCATGGCGGCTACAAAGAAATTATTTCCCGTGTTATCGGCGACAGTGTTTATTCTGCATTGAAATTTGAATCTGGCGCACACCGCGTGCAGCGTGTGCCTGCCACGGAATCGCAAGGTCGCATTCACACGTCTGCGTGCACCGTCGCCATTATGGCGGAAGCGGACGAAGCAGAAGAAATTGAAATCCGCAGTGAAGATTTGCGGGTTGATACGTACCGTTCTTCTGGCGCGGGCGGTCAGCATGTGAACACTACCGACTCTGCTGTGCGGATTACCCACTTGCCGACTGGCGTGGTGGTGGAATGCCAAGAAGAGCGCAGTCAGCACAAGAATAAGGCGAAAGCGATGTCTTGGCTGAAGTCTCGTTTGTTGGATCAGCAGCAAGCGCAGATTCACGCCGAGCAGGCTGCAACGCGGAAATCACTGGTCGGTAGCGGTGATCGTTCTGAACGCATTCGCACGTATAATTTTCCTCAAGGCCGCTTAACCGATCATCGTATTAATTTAACGCTGTATAAATTAGACGCAGTGATGGAAGGCGACTTAGGCGAAGTGTTATCCGCGCTGATGTCTGAACACCAAGCGGATTTGCTTGCGCAGCTTTCTGAAGCACAGTAATGGCTAGCGTTGCTGAATTAGTTCGCGCCGGCATACAGCAACTTAGCGACACCTCGGACAGTGCACGTACTGATGTAGAAGTGCTGCTCTGTCATTTACTGAAAAAGCCCCGCAGTTTTTTGTTTACGTGGCCGGAACATGAAGTTTCTCCCGCGCAAACGCAGCAGTTTTATGATTGGCTGACGCAACGCTGCGAAGGCCAGCCCGTCGCCTATTTAATTGGTCGCCGCCACTTCTATAGCCACGAATTTCTGGTTTCTGCCGATACGCTTATTCCACGTGCTGACACTGAAATATTAGTCGATGCCGTGCTCGCGCGTTTGCCTGACAAAGCTGCGTGTCGTGTTGCAGACCTAGGCACAGGAACTGGTGCCATTGCGATTAGTTTGGCGTTGGCGCGTCCTCATTGGCTGCTCGAAGCAGTGGATTTTTCCGTCGCCATTCTCGATTTGGTGCAGCGCAACGTCTCCCGTTTGAAAGCCGATAATGTGTGTATCTTGCAATCGAATTGGTGCGCACGCTTGCAAGGTAAGTTTGATGCGATTGTGTCGAATCCACCGTACATTGCTGAAGACGATAGGCATTTACAGCAGGGAGATGTCCGTTTTGAGCCTCGCTCCGCACTCACCGCTGGCGCTGACGGGCTTGATGATATTCGGATTATTGTCGAGCAGTCGAAAGCGCATTTGCACCACAAAGGACTGCTCGCACTTGAGCACGGTTATGATCAAGGCGAGGCCGTGAGGGAAATTTTTTCCGCGCACGGTTATGCCAGAATAGAAACACTGCTCGATCTTGGTGGGCGCGACAGGGTGACCTTGGGCTATGCTGACTGACGACCAATTGCTGCGGTATAGCCGTCAAATTTTATTGCCTGATATAGATATCGAGGGCCAAGAAAAAATCGCAGCGGCGACGGTTTTGATTGTCGGTGCCGGTGGCCTGGGGAATCCTGCGGCCTTGTATCTTGCCGGTGCGGGCGTAAAAAAAATTATTCTTTGTGATGGTGATCAGTTAGAAAATTCTAACCTTCATCGCCAAATAGCATTTCGTGAATCACAAGAAGGTGAGAGCAAAGTCAGTGCGCTCGCCGCACAACTTTCCGCATTAAACTCAGAAGTCGAAATTGAAGTCGCCGAAGCGTTTGCTGATGAGGCTTGGTTGGCTACTGTGTTGCCGCAGGTATCAATGGCATTAGATTGCACAGATAACTTTGCGACGCGCTCGTTGATCAATCGTTTATGTTGGAAGCATAAAGTGCCGCTGATCTCAGGGGCGGCAATTCGCTTTGAAGGACAGTTGGCCGTATTCGATTTCCGTGATCCCGAAAATGGGTGTTATGCCTGTTTGTACGGAGATGGAGATGGCCCCGACACCTTGTGCAGCGAGTCCGGCATTCTAGGGCCTGTGGTAGGCATTGTTGGCACGATGCAGGCGCTGCAAGCGATCAAGTTGATATGCGGGTTGCCAGTCGATAAAAAGCTCTATCTCTTTGATGGCAAGCACATGACGTGGCAGTCTATGGCATTTAGAAAGGATTCCATGTGCCCCGTTTGTGCTCGCTAACGGATGCGGGTTTAGGATGTCTTGAAAATGGTCTCGCGGGCTGATGCTCACCCGCATGCTTCGTAGGGAATGTGAAATGAAAATAAAATATATGTGCTTCGCTATGTGCGTTTCTTTTTCTGCGCAAGTGTTGGCGGGAGGAAAGGGCGTGGAGCGAGAAATTTCTATGGAATCCAGCGCCGGCTATGTGGCTGAGCATTGCATCTGGGTTAAGCCTGGCAATGTGCTGGACTACGAAACCAAAGCGCCTTTCGCTGTGAATTTCAATATTCATTTTCATACTGCTAACGATGTCGTATATCCCGTTAAGGAAGACAAGGTCCTCGAGCATGAAGGGCAGGTGGTGGTTGAATCCAAAGGGGAATATTGCTTTATGTGGAAAAATATAGCGCAGCAGAATGCTGACTATAAGATAGCGTTGCACTATAAAATTACTAAATAGCGCTTAAGCCTTATTCGATTTCGGCTATAGAAAAAGAAGCGTCAGGCGTACCGCGTAAACAATTCAGAATATAGGGAAAGGTATCGGTGACGTAATACCCGTACACGTCATTAACGACCATGCCATTGCACTCGTCTAAGTCGCCGCTAGCGGCGACATATTCATAGTCGTCTGTGGACGATCCGTTGTAGATAAATTGCGAGCTCGGAAAAGGGCGCCCGCCAATTTTGAGCTGATAGCTGGACTGCGCTTTACGGATTACGCCGTCGTCATCAATCCAAGGGCCAAAAATGGGGAAGCCGTCCGCCGCGTACCCAATAATAGGCGATGCGCTTTCGGAGGGTTCGCTATAAAGCGTTTTGGGATCAGCGTGGTAGTGGTAGCTGCCGTCAGGAAGAACGTGGCCGTTGTATTCGTCTATGCCGTACAGCGCGGGCTCAAACATTGGATTGCTGGGGAAGGGTAATCCGCAGGAGCTATAGCAGCCTAAATCGCGCAGCTGCACAGGAATGCCGTTGAGCAATATAGCGTCAAATCGAGTAGTGTTTAATTCAGTATTTGCGTCGGCCAGTTCTGGCGTGAGCGTGACATGGAAAAGGCGGGACTGCTCGGTGATGGCATACGGGTTTCTGTCGTTGGGAAAGCTTCCTGTTTCGTGATCAGGAATGCCTGTGCTAACGATAAATAAATCCTCGATCGGCTGCTGTTGGTCATCACTCGGAAGGCAGTCAGTATTTTCGATAGCGGGATCGCCTAGCGTGATCGGATCACTATTGCCATTGGGGGTCAGCTCTATGCCTTGCTCAAACTGAAAATTGCCCGCGCTGGCAATAACGGCGTTCTGCTCTGGGTGAGCCACAGGAGTGCTAATAGCGGTAGCGGTTCGTTGGGCGGAAATCGTTATCGGATAGGAATTTAAGCCGCCAAGGCCTGATAGCGTGGTCATGCTAATGCCGCCCGAGGCGCCGCCTAAAATGTTTACGTTGAGCAGCTCTAAATTAATGGTCAACGGCGTTAATACCAGCGCTAGCTCCGCACAGCTGGCGGTGAGTTGCGATGAGGGCGCGGAGTTGGTTGATGGCGTTGCTAGATCAGTTTCGCCCTCACAGGCTGTCAGTGCGAGCACCGATAAGCAGCTGACCAGTGGAAGAAGCCTCATCCTTGAACCTCGTTGCATGTATGCCGACAGCGCTAGCCCGCTTTGGGCACGATCACCGTTTCTGTTGCAGAAAGCTTATCATGCAATGTCTGGTAGGGGGTAGACAGCGCGAGCAGATAACCTCCGCCCAATGCGCCCCAGCTGAAAAAGCCTGCAAGGAACCGTACAACGGTTTGCCAAAGCTTCATTGGGCGACGGTGAACATCTCGCGACATGACCTTCCATGCGCGCATGCCCAGTGTTTGACCGCCGTGCAGCCAAAACCACGCATAGAACGCCCACGCTTCGAGCATCATTAATGGAAAGAAAATACCGTGCAAAATTTCGGGGCTAGCCCGGACAACGCCGTTGATGCTTTCGGTGGGGAGACCAGTATACGGATAGACCACCACCCAGATTCCACCGGTGATAAACCAAATGGCCGCTATCAGGAAGGCGTCATAGGTAAGTGCGATAAGTCGGCGGCCGAGGCCGGCGGGTGGCAGGTCCTGGTTTATCCAATCCTGACTCACGACGGAGCGCCTTTATAAAACTCGACAAGCCTAACGACGACTCATCGATAAGAAGTGGTACCAGAGGCCGGACTCGAACCGGCACACCCTCGCGGGCGGGGGATTTTGAATCCCCTGCGTCTACCAATTTCGCCACTCTGGCAGGGCTTTCTGAAGCGTCGATGACGTTCAGGGCGCGCAGTATAAGCAGGTCTTTCGCGTGATTCCATACCTATAAACAGTTATCCTTGCCGCGCCTTCAAATTCCCCTACGTGCCGGTACAGTACGATGGATGTAAAACACTTCGATTTTGACCTCCCCGATGCCCTAATTGCGCGGCGTCCAGCCCCGCAACGTCGCGGTTCTAGGTTATTAAGCCTCACTGCAGACGGCCTTGCGCATCAGCACTTTCCTGACCTAATAAATTTTTTGCGGCCCAATGATTTGCTCGTTTTTAATGACACGCGAGTGATCCCTGCACGTTTATTTGGTCAAAAAGAAAGCGGCGGTAAGGTAGAGGTGTTGGTTGAGCGCCTGACTGGCGAGCGCGAAGCCTTGTGCCATGTGCGGGCTTCGAAATCGCCAAAGCCGGGCACGTGGTTGGTATTTGACCATGGTGTGCGCGCTGAAATGCGCGGGCGTGTGGGCGAGTTATTCCATCTCTTTTTTGCCGGCACGGATTCCTTGTTGGCAACATTGGATGATATCGGCCATATGCCCCTGCCTCCGTATATTGATCGCGCCGACGATGCTGAAGATTTACAGCGTTATCAAACAGTGTATGCCGATAAGCCCGGCGCAGTGGCGGCGCCCACGGCGGGATTGCACTTTGACGAAGAAATGCTGTCGCAAGTGCGTGCCGCGGGCGTAGACACTGGGTTTGTCACGCTACATGTCGGGGCAGGCACGTTTCAGCCCGTACGTGTTGAGCAGGTTGAGCAACACAAAATGCACAGTGAGCGTTACGAAGTGAGCGAAACCCTGTGCGAGCAGATTCATACCGCGCACGCCAAAGGTGGTCGAGTAATTGCAGTGGGCACTACATCGTTACGGGCTCTGGAATCTGCTGCGGCGAACGGGTCGGTCAAAGCAGGGCAGGCGGATACGGAAATTTTTATTTATCCCGGCTATCAATTTCGAGTAATTGATGCGCTGGTGACAAATTTTCATTTACCGCGTTCAACATTGTTGATGCTGGTCAGTGCCTTTGCAGGGTTTGATGAAGTAATGAATGCGTACCAAGAAGCGGTGCGGGAAAAATATCGTTTCTTTAGTTATGGCGACGCCATGTTTATCGAAAAGAAGTTATAGAAAAAGTTTATTGAAAAGAAGTGCTGCTCAAGAAATACCACCAAGAAAAATTTTACGTGGTGTTTTTGCCAGTGATGGTGGTGGGGATATAGGCCTAATCGCCTGCACGCAGGCTCCCACAGAGGGGTAGCCCGGAGCTTGCGGTGTCTAGCTAGACGGATATTTTTGTGGGAGCTTGCCTGCAAGCGATACGACAGTGACCACGACTCAGCACCTCACTAGTTGATGTTGGCCGCGAAGAAATACTGAACATAAACAATACTGAACATAAACAAAGTAACGAGTAATCAGAGCACCTAAAAGTCAGTATCAATATTCCGGTGTTCGGTGGATGAATTTTTATGTCAAGAATGCAATTTAGTGTAAAGGGAACGGACGGCGCGGCGCGTCGTGGCCAACTCACCTTTCCCCGTGGCTCCGTGCAAACCCCCGCGTTTATGCCCGTGGGTACTTACGGCACGGTAAAGGCCATGTTGCCCCGTGATTTAGAGGCCACCGGTGCGGAGATTTGCTTAGGTAACACCTTCCATTTAATGCTGCGTCCCGGCACCGAAGTGATTCGCAAGCACGGCGATTTGCATGATTTTATGCAATGGCAAAAGCCAATCTTGACTGATTCGGGTGGCTTCCAAGTTTTTAGTTTGGGCGAGTTACGAAAGATTAGCGAAGAAGGTGTGACGTTTCGTTCGCCAGTGAATGGCGACAAGATATTTCTCGGCCCAGAGGAGGCCATGCAAGTGCAGCGCGATCTTGGCAGCGACATTTGCATGATCTTTGACGAATGCACGCCGTTTCCCGCAACCGAGCAACAAGCGCGTTCCTCCATGGAGCTTTCTTTGCGCTGGGCGCTACGCAGCAAAAAAGCCCACGACGGCAACGACGCGGCCTGTTTTGGCATTGTCCAAGGTGGCATGTACGGCAGTCTGCGTCGCGAATCGCTTGCGGGTTTGGTGGATATTGGATTCGATGGGTACGCCATCGGTGGTTTGTCAGTGGGTGAGCCTCAGGAAGAAATGCTGCGCGTTCTCGGTGAAATTAACCCCGATATGCCCGCCGACAAGCCGCGCTATCTGATGGGCGTCGGCAAACCGGAAGATATTGTGGAAGCGGTTCGTCGCGGAATCGATATGTTTGATTGCGTCATGCCCACCAGAAATGCCCGCAATGGCCACCTGTTTACCAGTGACGGCGTATTAAAGATCCGGAATGCCCGCCACCGCGACGACACTGGCCCTCTGGACAGCTCTTGTAATTGCTACACCTGCACCCATTTCTCTCGCAGCTATTTGCATCATTTGGACAAGTGCGGAGAAATGCTCGGTGCGCAACTCGCCACCATCCACAATCTGCATTACTACCAAACGTTGATGGCTGGATTGCGGGGGGCTATTGAAGCCGGTACATTGTCGGCCTTTGTCGACGCCTTCTATCATGCGCGCGGCGCGCTAACGCCGTCACTTTGACTGACCCACAAGGGGAATATCCAATGAGTTTGTTTATCCAATCTGCCTATGCCGCTGACACTGCTGCACAAGCGCCAGGAAACCCAGGTGAAGCAATGTTTAGCTGGTTGATGATTGGCGGCATGATGGTGCTGTTCTATTTCCTGCTGATCCGTCCGCAAAACAAACGTGCTAAGGAGCACCGCGAGTTAGTCGGCGCCATCGCAAAGGGTGATGAAGTGATTACTTCCGGTGGCATGCTGGGCAAGGTCGCTAAAGTGACCGATGAATATGTTGTCATCGAAATTGCCAACGGCTTAGAAATCAAACTGCAAAAAGCCAGCGTTCAGGCAACGTTGCCGAAAGGCACCATTAAATCCATCTAATAAAAAACGGCGGTCGCCTGCTAACAGGTTTTGCTCGCTTCTTTTGTGAAGCGAGCAACCGCTTTAATCATTGATCATTTCCCGAAAGGGAAACCAGGGGAGAGCCATGACTCGCTACCCACGCTGGAAATTCTATTTGCTGATGGCCGTATTTTTTGTCTGCGGTTTATACGCCTTGCCGAATCTTTATCCTGATGTACCTGCAATCCAAATCACCAGTGCCGATGCCGGCGGAGAAGTGTCTGCAAATACGCAAGCGCGTGTGCTGCAAACCTTAGACGATGCAGAGCTTGCTCACGGCGAAGGCGAAATTATAGGTACTTCTTGGTTGGTGCGTCTCGACAGTAATGAGGCTCAGCTGCGCGCAAAAGAAATGGCCGAAAAAATGCTCGGCGCTAACTATGTTGTGGCGTTGAACTTGGCACCGACCACGCCGGATTGGTTACGCTCCATCGGCGCAAGCCCGATGAATCTGGGTTTGGATTTGCGCGGCGGTGTTCACTTTCTCATTCAAGTAGATGTGAATGCAGCCATTGAGTCCCGTCTAGAAGCGTGGACTGGTGAAGTGAAGCTGTTACTTAAAGATGCGGGCATTCGTTATCGCGATGTAGAGGTAACTGAGCGCACGCGCCCCGATGGTGAAGTTGAGCGCGGCTTGAAAATTACCGTCGCTGAAGAAGCTTCTGCGGAAGATGCCGCAACGCTTATTACGTCTAAATTGAATGAGTTTTCCTTTAAAGATACGGACGATCTGGTTGAAACCGTTGAGCTGATATTAACACCGCAAGCGATTAAATCGATTCAAGATTACGCCGTTGATCAAAACCGCACATCGTTAAATAACCGAGTGAATGAACTTGGTGTTGGCGAACCTGTGGTGCAGCGTGAAGGCGCTGACCGTATTGTTGTGCAGTTGCCTGGCATTCAAGACGCTGCACAAGCGCGTCGTATTTTGGGACGTACTGCTACGCTAGAGTTTCGTTTAGTCGCCCATGAATTTGGTGCTGGCCGAGCGGCCACCGGCATTGCACCTCCCGGCACAGAAATCTTTCCCTTTAAAGGTGGCGGTCGTCCCGTGATCTTGCGCAAGCAAGCGATTGTGACTGGCGACGAAGTGACCAACGCGCAGATGGGTTTTGACGCGCAAAGCGGTACGCCTGAAGTAAACATTACTTTGGATGGCACCGGTGCTCGGCAAATGCAGCGCATCACCGGCAAAAATGTCGGCAATCCGATGGGCGTCTTGTTTGTTGAAACAAAAACAGAAGTGGAGCGTTACGTTGACGAAGATGGCGCACGCCAGATTCGCAATAACACCACCACGGAAAAATACGTTATTAACGTTGCGACAATCCAAGACACGCTGGGCTCGCGTTTCCGCATTACTGGTTTAGATAGCCCTGCAGAAGCAGCTGAACTCGCGTTGCTGTTGCGTTCGGGCAGTCTCGCCGCACCGATGTTTATTATCGAAGAACGCACCATTGGCCCAAGCCTCGGCGCAGACAATATTAAAGCTGGCTTCAATTCCATGATGTTAGGTATGGCACTGGTACTCGCGTTTATGGCGATCTGGTACAAGGTGTTTGGGTTGGTGGCGAATATCGCTTTGCTTGGCAACTTGGTCATTATTGTGGGCGTCATGTCGTTGATTCCGGGTGCGACCCTCACCTTGCCTGGCATCGCCGGTATCGTCTTGACGGTCGGTATGGCTGTTGATGCGAACGTGTTGATCTTTGAACAAATCAAACAGTCGTTAAAAAATGGTCTGACCCCGCTGCAAGCGATTGATGCAGGTTTCGAGCGTGCGTTTAGCACCATCGTTGATGCCAACATAACGACCATCATTGCTGCGGTTATTTTATTCGCGGCGGGTACGGGTACGGTGCAAGGTTTTGCGGTGACATTGTTTATCGGTATTTTGACATCGATGTTTACGGCGATTGTCGGTACACGTTCGATCATCGAATTAATTTACGGTCGCGCGGGTCGTGCGCCATCGAAACTGAGCATTTGAGGGCGACATCATGAGCGTTTTGAAAGATTTTAATTTCATGCGGGCGCGCTACTTATTTGGCGCGATTTCCGCAGCGTTAGTGATCGGCTCATTAGTGTTGCTGTTTACTCGCGGTTTGAATCTGGGTCTCGATTTTACCGGCGGCACACTGATTGAAGTGCATTCTGTCGAAGACATCGCGTTGGAGAATGCCCGGTCAGCGTTGGATGACTCTCCGTTTTCCGGTGCAGTACTTCAGCATTTCGGATCTGCCCACGATATGGTTGTTCGTGTCGCCCCGCAGCAAGATATCCAAGCAGACCTTGTCGGTCAGCTGGTGTTTGAAGAGCTGCAAAAGTCGATGCCAGAACTGGAACTGCGTCGCGTCGAATTTGTTGGCCCGCAGGTGGGCGACGAATTGCGAGACGAATCAGGACTAGCGTTGTTAATGGCGTTGGGCATGATGCTGATTTATGTCTGGATTCGTTTCTCGAATAAATTTGGCGTTGCGGCCGTTGCGGCATTGTTTCACGACGTAATTGTAGTAGTGGGCGTGTTTTCTCTGTTCCAATGGCAAGTTGATTTAACCGTGCTTGCGGCGCTGCTGGCATTAATCGGTTACTCCATCAACGACTCAATCGTGATTGCAGACTATGTGCGGGACACTTTCCGAAGTTCGCGACTGACTGATCCTGCCGAGGTGGTGAACGATGCCATTCGTCAGACGTTGGGTAGAACGATTAACACCGCATTAACGACTTGGTTGGTAGTGCTGGCATTGCAGTTCTTTGGCGGTGAGGCGGTACACGGCTTTTCGCTGGCAATGTCGATTGGCGTATTAATCGGCACCTACTCTTCGATTTATATTGTCTGCAGCATCGCGCTGGCGATGAATATGACGAAAGACGATTTCATCGTGGTAGAAGTCAGCAAAGACGATTTTGATGAAATGCCGTAAGGACGTGTAATGGAAAAGTTTCTTGAACGTTTAATGTATTCCTCCCGCTGGGTGTTGGCGCCGATTTACCTCGGTCTAAGCTTGGTGTTGTTGGCGTTGGCAGTAAAATTCTTTCAAGAGCTTTTCCATGTATTTCCGACCATTCTGACGGTCAGCGAAGCAGATCTCGTGTTGTTGGCGTTGTCGCTAATCGACTTAGCGTTAGTCGGCGGTTTGATCGTGATGGTAATGTTTTCGGGTTATGAGAATTTCGTATCGCAATTAGATATTGCTGACGATGCCGAGAAGTTGAATTGGCTGGGAAAAATGGACACCACCAGCCTGAAGAATAAAGTAGCTGCGTCCATAGTGGCTATTTCTTCTATTCACCTTTTGAAGGTATTCATGAACGCGGCAAACGTGCCGAATGACAAACTCATGTGGTATGTGTTGATACACCTTACGTTCGTGTTGTCTGCATTTGGCATGGGCGTGTTGGACCGAATTTCAAAACCTGCGAAGGGCTAATTTGGTCTAATCACTTTGACGAACAATAAAAAGCCCCGTTACGGCAAATACGTAACGGGGCTTTTTATTGTCTAGATAATGGCGTTCGATTTTTTTAAAACGAAATCCAACTTACTTGTTTTTCAGCGCCGAAGTGATATGCGGCTGAATTTTTTGCAGCAGGCCTTTGAAGACTTTCGGCGAGCCTGCAACGACGTAACCGGTTTCCATAAAGCGGTGCCCGCCGTTGAGGTCGCCAATTAATCCGCCAGCTTCCGTGACTAACAATGCGCCGGCAGCGATATCCCACTCAGAAAGGCCCAATTCGAAAAAGCCATCCATGCGACCTGCCGCAAGCCAGGCTAAATCAAGCGCGGCAGAACCTGGACGACGAAGGCCTGCAGTAGAAGACGCGATATCTTTAAACATGCCGAGGTAGGCGTCCATATGCTGGGCTTGGTCTTTGCGGAACGGGAAACCGGTGCCGATTAAGGCGCCCTCTAGTGACGGTAAGCTGGTCACGCGAAGACGGCGTCCATTGAGTGCTGCGCCACGTCCGCGGCTGGCGGTAAATTCTTCTTCGCGAAGCGGATCGTAAATAACGCCATGTTCGATTTTGCCTTTATGCGCGAGGGCAATCGAAATGCAATATTGGGGGAAGCCGTGAATAAAGTTGGTGGTGCCGTCAAGCGGATCAATAATCCACTGCCAGTCTTTTCCTTCGCCGTGTCCCTCAATCAGGCCGCTTTCTTCGCCAAGAATGCTGTGATCAGGGTAGGCTTTTCTTAGAATCTCGATGATGGCTTGTTCGCTGGCGCGATCTACCTCGGTCACGAAATCATTCATGCCCTTTTTTTGTACGGTCAGTGTCGAGACGTCTTCAGCGGCACGGCGAATGATTTTCCCTGCCTGACGGGCGGCACGGGAGGCGATGTTGACCTGGGGAGCCAGCATGGTTCGGATTCCTGTAAAAGAGCGGGGGTAAGGCGGCGCAGTGTAGCAAAAGACCCGGTTTGGATACAGGTGCATCGGCTCTCTGGCGCGCATCTGTTATCATTCGCCCTCAATTTTTAGCGACATCAGGCCAACACATTCATGTCCCAGCTCGACCGCATACGTATTGTCATGGTGGAAACCAGCCATCCCGGAAACATTGGCGCCGCCGCGCGCGCCATGAGAACCATGGGGCTGTCCGATTTACGCCTCGTTCAGCCGAAGGATTTTCCCAGTGCTGAAGCTACCGCTCGGGCCAGTGGTGCGGCGGATATTCTGGAGCGTGCACAAGTATGCAGCTCGCTAGATGAAGCGTTGGCCGACGCTGAGTTGGTGATCGGCACCAGCGCGCGGCAACGTCGTATTCCTTGGCCGTCAGTGACTGCGCGTCAACTTGCGGAGCAAGTGGCAACGGAGACGGACAGAAAAGTCGCCATCTTATTTGGGCGTGAAGATCGCGGTTTAACCAACGATGAATTACAGCGCTGTAACCTGCATGTCTCGATTCCCACCGACAGTGAGTACGGCGTGCTGAACGTGGCCTCGGCGGTGCAGTTAATTAGTTATGAATTACGCATGGCAATTATCGGCGACGAAATAGATCGTCCTGATGCACGCTCGCGTCGTCACGTGATGACCTTGCCTGAGCTGGTATGGGATGAACCCCCAGCGAGCAACGAAGATGTAGAGCGACTGTTGGAGCATTTGCAGCGCGTCAGTGTGCAGGCAGGATTTTTAAACCCTGAAAACCCTGCTCAGGTAATTACGCGTATGCGTCGCTTATTTTTACGCGCCCGCCCGGACAAAATGGAAGTGAGTATTTTGCGCGGTGTGTTATCGGGCGTTGAAAAAAGAATGGATAACAAAGCCGACTAATACGTCGATCAGCTTGAAAGGGATATTTTCCTTCGTTTGCAAGGGTATGGATTTCTGTCAGGCTGGCACAGTCGGTATGAGTGTTAGTGACAAGCTCGGCGTGCGAAGGCGCGCCACAGGAGAGTTAAATGTTTGAACGTGTCCGCGAGGATATTCAGTCCGTGTTTCACCGCGATCCGGCGGCGCGGACGAGTCTCGAGGTGCTTCTGAATTATCCCGGGTTGCATGCGTTGATTTTTCATCGCTTGGCGCATGCGCTTTGGTTGCGTAATTGGAAATTGCTTGCTCGGTTAATTTCATCGTTTAGCCGCTGGCTCACTGGCATCGAAATTCATCCCGGCGCGACGATAGGCCGGCGCTTTTTTATCGATCACGGCATGGGCGTGGTGATTGGTGAAACCGCAGAGATTGGCGATGACGTGACCTTGTATCACGGTGTCACCCTAGGCGGAACGAGTTGGAACAAGGGCAAACGACACCCAACGTTAAAAGACGACGTCGTTGTCGGCGCCGGCGCGAAAGTGCTTGGCCCAATTACGGTGGGGACGGGCGGACGAATAGGCTCCAACTCTGTCGTGACTAAAGATGTACCGGACGGCGCTACCGTGGTCGGCATTCCGGGCCGCGTGATTTCTCGCGCGGAGACGGAAACTGAACGCAACCGTGAAGAGATGGCCAAAAAGATTGGCTTCGAAGCCTATGGGGTCACGGATCATATGGCCGACCCCGTGGCTCAGGCGATTCACAGTTTGCTTGATCATATGCACGCGGTAGATACCAAGATCGACCGTATGTGCAAATCCCTTTCTGAGCAGGGAATTCGGAGTTGCGACGAAAAACTGCCCGCGCTTAACGACACTGATTTCGACTCCGTAAAGGAAGAAGACGAGGAATAATCCGCGTCGCCGGTAATACTTGACCAAAATAGTCGGGATTAGTAGCCTCTATGCTATTGATTCACGTAGGTTGGGCTGATGAGCACGCGGAAATGCGACTGACGACAAAAGGCCGGTATGCGGTCACTGCAATGCTCGACTTGGCGCTGAACGCGGCCGGTGGTGCTGTGTCGCTGGCTGACATCTCAGAGCGTCAGGGCATTTCAATTTCCTACCTTGAACAGCTTTTCTCCAAATTGCGTCGCCGCGAACTGGTTGTCAGTGTGCGTGGCCCTGGCGGTGGTTATCGTCTGAGTCGTGAAGCGGCGGACATCAGTGTGTCGAGTGTTATTGATGCAGTCGACGAATCCGTCGATGCAACACGGTGCGGTGGCCAAGGCGATTGCCATGACGGTACCACTTGCTTAACGCACCATCTGTGGACCGACCTTTCTGATCGCATCCATCAATTTCTCACCGATATTTCGCTCGGTGATTTAGTCGCGCGGCAAGATGTTCAAAGCATTGCTGAACGACAAAATCAGCAACGCACTGCACGTCGCCTTACTCTTATACAGTCATGAAACCCATTTACCTCGATTACGCCGCGACAACGCCGGTGGCGCCTTCCGTTATTCAGCGCATGATGGAATTTCTCGGTGTGGACGCTCAGTTCGGAAACCCCGCATCGCGGTCGCACTTATACGGCTGGTTGGCAGAGGAGGCCGTGGAAAATGCGCGCCGTCAGGTCGCCGATCTCATTCATGCCGACCCGCGAGAAATTGTTTGGACAAGTGGCGCAACTGAATCGAATAACCTCGCGATTAAAGGCGCCGCGTTGGCCAACAAAAAAAAGGGGAGTCATCTGATTACTGCGCAAACAGAGCACAAAGCAGTATTGGATACATTTCGTTGGTTGGAAGCTCAGGGCTTTGACGTAACGTGGTTGGCGCCGAATCCCGACGGCATCGTGTCTGTTGACGCGGTGCAAGATGCACTGCGTGACGACACCGTGTTGGTGTCGATTATGCACGCCAATAACGAAACAGGTGTGATCAACGATATTCAACGCATCGGTGAGATATGCCGCGCATGTGGGGTTTTATTTCATGTGGATGCGGCACAAAGTGCAGGCAAGATTTCTATTGATGTCGCCAGCTTATTTGTCGATTTCATGTCGTTTTCAGCGCATAAAATTTACGGGCCGAAAGGTATTGGGGCCTTGTATGTGCGACGTAGCCCAGACGTTAAAATCGACGCGCAAATGCATGGTGGTGGGCATGAACGCGGTATGCGATCGGGCACCTTACCGAGTCATCAAATTGTTGGGATGGGTGAAGCTTTTGCGTTGGCGGCACAACAAATAGAGCGCGATGCAGAAACAATCACAGCAATGCGAGACAAACTCTGGACGGGTTTACAAAAAATTGGCGGCGTGTACTTGAATGGGCATCCAACACAGCGATTGCCCGGTCATCTAAATGTTGCCTTCTCCGATGTGCAAGGCGAAACCTTGCTTACCGCACTCAGCGATATAGCGGTGTCATCCGGTTCAGCGTGTACGTCTGCGTCGGTGGAGCCTTCTTACGTACTCAAAGCAATGCACATCACCGACGACTTGGCGTATGCATCACTAAGGTTTTCTCTTGGGCGTAATACGTCCGACGTAGATATTGATCACGCAATTGACCATGTTCGTTTAGTGGTCGAACGACTGCGGGGGTGATTTTCGGGCGCCGTTTTCTTCTCATATGAAATGTCCCGAGGGCCCTCAGGCCCCCATCAATTGAAAACCTCTATAAAGCTGAGCTGCGACCCTCACCCCTTGTGGGCGGGTAAGTTGCGGCTGTTCAGGTTTTGTAGGACAAAGACCGAGTAATGGCAAAACAATTTCGATCTATATCACTACGCTAGCCGGCCTAAGAGGCTAATGATTTACTCCTATCCTCTTTCCTTCAACTTCGATTCTTCAGATGCACTCTTGGTACATTCTGTGTAATCCGTAACTGACTGATTACGTAGAGCTTCGCACAGTTACTCCTGCGCTTATTGATGACAATGGCCCTGAATCAGCGCGC
Source organism: Alcanivoracaceae bacterium (assembly GCA_029213045.1). Classification (GTDB taxonomy): domain Bacteria; phylum Pseudomonadota; class Gammaproteobacteria; order Pseudomonadales; family Alcanivoracaceae; genus JARGPN01. Next base: position 315,753 of record JARGPN010000010.1, on the reverse strand, counting down.
GTAAAATGACGCCTTCTTATCGCCGCCGACGGTTTTCGCGAAAGGTGGCCCCGATATTGGTTCGGCAAAGGGAGGCGGGAGATGCAGCACGTTAATGTCATTAGTAAAAAGTCGTATTGTGAGGTGGTTCACGTTTCGCTAAGTTGGTCGCCCAGTGCAAAAGGCGCGTTGACTTATAAAAAGCCAGCACCGATTCGGGTTTGTAATACTTGGGATAAGGGGGGCCGCAGGGCGCGGCTCACGAAAAGGATTTGACGTGGCTACAGTACGCTTCTTCAGACATCATTTTCATATTGCCTATGTGATGCTGGGCGCTGTGGAGATCGCAGTGCTTGTGCTCTCCGTTTATGCAGGTTCTTTCCTGCGATTCTTCGACGACCCAAACATGGTCAGCTCGCACATCGGTGTGCTTGAGACGCGTGCGATTGTTATCGCCGTTGTGCTGAATTTGTGCATGTTATCGCTGGGGTTATATCAGCCAAATATGCGTGATGGCATGACCGGTGTGGTGTTGCGGACGCTCGTGGCATTCATCATTGGTGGCGTAGCGCTAACCATGGTGTTTTATCTCTGGCCGGGCGTTTTCTTAGGGCGAGGCGCATTGACGCTAAGCTTGCTGCTTGCATTCTTTGTCGTGCTTCTCGTGCGCGTTTTATTCTCTCATTACATCAATCAAAACGTATTGCGTAGCCGCGTCCTCGTGCTGGGTGCGGGCAACAAAGCGAACTTGATCGCGCAAAGACTGCGTCGTAAATCAGATCAACGTGGCTTTGAAATGGTTGGCTATCTGCCAATTGAAGGGCAGCCGCAAATGATGCACGGCAAGGTATTGGTGAATCATCATCAATCTCTGCTGGCGATGGCGCGTAAGCAAGGGGTTGGTGAAATCGTTGTTGCGGTGGATGACCAGCGCCTTGGTTTGCCAGTAAATGAACTGCTGCAATGCAAATTAGCGGGCATCCATATTACCGACGTTCTTACCTTCGTTGAGCGCGAGGCGCAGCGAATTGATGTGTCATTGCTTAAGCCTAGCTGGTTAATCTTTAGCGACGGCTGCGGAAATCGGGGTGTGCGTCGTTGGAGCATGCGCATATTCGATATGTTCGCCGCCGGTTTATTGCTCGCGTTAACGTGGCCGCTGATGTTGTTTGCGGTCCTCGCGATCAAAATCGAAGACGGCCTAAGAGCGCCAGTTTTATACAGCCAAGAGCGTGTTGGTTTAAATGGCGAGCTTTTCAAAGTGCATAAATTTCGCAGCATGATTGAGAACGCTGAAAAGGGCGGTGCTCAATGGGCGCAGAAGAATGATATGCGTGTGACCCGGGTGGGTGAATTTATTCGCAAATACCGCATCGACGAGTTGCCACAACTTCTTAATATTTTGGTGGGCGACATGGCCTTTGTTGGTCCTCGTCCTGAGCGTCCAGTGTTTGTCGATCAGCTGACCCAAGAGTTGCCTTACTATGGCGAGCGTCATCGCGTTAAGCCAGGGCTAACGGGTTGGGCGCAATTGAACTATCCCTATGGCGCATCCGTTGCGGATTCTTTGCGCAAGCTTGAGTACGACATGTATTACGTGAAGAACAATAGCTTGTTGCTGGACGTGATGATTTTGTTACAAACCGCCGAGGTGGTTTTATTCGGTCGCGGACGTTAGTCGCGGCGAATTGCCAGCGGATTGAGAGGGTCTTCGTGCCAGCCAATCACGCGGTTACGATCGAAGTAAATGCTAGATAGGCCGTATAGCCATTCGCGGTCAGTTTGATAGGTGGGCTTGCCTTGCGCGCGTAGCACCTGCTCGCGGCTATCACCTCTGGAAAAAGTGGGTTTTAGGGTTTGGATAAAATGGGAACGGTCTATTTTTAGCGGAGAGTTTGGCTGCTCATCCCAGCCCACTACCTTCCCTTCGTGAAAGTAGACCCTTGATTCCCCGTAGTGCCAGCTCAGTTGATCGCGCCAGTCAGGAACACCTTGGGCGTCGATGACTTCTGTCAAGCTGGCGCCAAGTGAAAAAGTGCCTTCGCCAATAGCTGTCGGCGTTGAGTAAGCAAGTGTTGTTGGTGCTGAGTGTCGCGAAACGGATTCAGGTGCGCCGAATTTTTCCGGCAAAAATGTCCACACTGCTACACCAATAATGGCGGACGCCGAAACAATGGCACGTCGAGGGCTCCTAAAAGTTTTTTTCTCGACGGCTTTACGGCGAATGCCTGCGCCGGGAGCAAGTTGAGGCGGAGCAGATCCAATTGTGCTTAGCGGCAGGCAGCCATGCTCAAGGTGGTAACGCCGCAGAGCGTTGTAGGCCTGCTGCAACGTTTGAAAAGCCTCGGCGTCACCGTGAGGAGCATCGGGGTGCAGTTTTTGGGCAAGGCGACGGTAGTGCTTGCGGAGCAAAATGGCGTCGGCACTTTCAGGTAGATGGAGCACTTGGTAGTGCTCAACAAAGTTTGATGTATCCATGGGCCCCAGCTATACAGCGTATGGTCCTAGCTTAGTGAGAGATAGTAATGCAGAAAAGCATTTACCGAGCAGCCGCATTTTGGATCCTACTAATGGGCGGTTTCGCATTCAGTTTCGCCCTGCACGCTGCGGATGAAAAATTCACTCCGGCGGTGAAATCCTACTTGATTGGCGTGGATGATCAAATACAGGTGAATGTGTGGCGTAATCCAGAGCTGTCCCTGAGCGTCCCCGTGCGTCCAGATGGCATGATCTCCGTGCCCCTCGTTGGCGATGTGATGGCAGGCGGAAAGGCTCCTATGGATGTTGCCGCGTCGATCAGCGCCAAGCTGGCTAATTTTGTCCGTGACCCAAATGTCACCGTGATCGTGACTGACTTGCGCTCACATGAATATTTATCGCGCGTGCGTGTTACCGGAGCCGTCGGCACACCCCGTTCACTTCCTTATCGTCCGGGTATGACCGTTCTCGACGCAGTGCTGGAGGCGGGCGGGCCAAGCCAATTTGCCTCCGCGGAGCGGTCGCGTCTGTATCGACAGCAGAATGACGAAAGCACAGTAATGAAAGTGGAATTGGATGCCATTCTTAAAAAAGGCAACTTGGAAACGAATTACACCTTGCAGCCCGGCGATATTATTACTGTGCCGGAAAGGTTGTTTTAGGAATCTGACATGTTAAACGCCTTTAAACATCGCATTAACGAAGTCGGCTATATCGCGTGGTCACAGTGGCGGGTTTTGCTCGTCGTATCATCTGCGATTGCATTACTGCTATTAGTGATTGGTCTAACTTGGCCAAAATCCTACACCTCATATGTCACCGTCATGTTCGATGAAAAAGCGATTATTCAGCCACTGATGGAAGGTGCCGCCGTTGCAACAGCGGCGACAGATCGCGCACGTCTTGCGCGTGAAGTGATTAACGGCCGTAGTTTTCTGAATCAAATTATTGAGTTCGCCGGCAACATGAAAGGCAACGACGATGCGCTGGCTTGGGAGTTAGAGCGCGAGCGTATGCGTAAGCGCATTAATATTGCGACGGTGCCACCAAATCTAATTCGTATCGAATACCGTGATCGTAACCCTGTTGCTGCGCATCAAGTGACAGAAAAAATGGCGCAGTTGTTTATCGATGAAACGCGAGCATTAAAAGCCAATGAAAGTTCTGCAGCATTTCAATTTATCGATGAGCAAGTAAAGGAATACCACCAGAAGTTAATTGATGCTGAAAATCATTTAAAAGAATTTCGTTCCGATAACCTTGATGCACGTCCTGGCACCGATGCCGCGATTAGTATTCGTATCGGAGAGCTCAACACGAGCTTAGAGCAGGCTACATTAGAGTTGGCCGAAACTCGGATTAAGGCTGAATCGATTGAGCGTCAGCTTTCAGGCGAGGCCGCAGTAGAGGTGTCTTTGTCTCGTGAAGGGCAGTTTCAATCGCAGATTGCGGTGCTTCAGAGCGAGCTGGATCAGCTGCGGTTGAGCTATCACGATACCTATCCTGATATTGTGCGTATCAAGCATCAAATTGAAGATTTAAAAGGGCAAATTGAGCGTGAGCACGCGCGGCGGGAAGTTGCCCAGCAACAAGCGAAGCAGCAGGGCCGCATCTATGTCGACGACCGTGTTCGTTTGAGTCCCGTCTATCAGCAACTGCGCCAACAATTGACCGACACTCGCACGCTGATAGCCACGCTTGAGGCGCGCAAGCGCGAGTTGGATTTGATGCTAAAAGACGAAGTAGGTCGCGGCCGTCGAGTGCATACGGGTGAAATGGTGTTGGCAGAATTAACACGCGATTATGAAGTGAACCGCGATATCTACCGAGACCTACTTCGCCGTCGCGAAAATGCTCGAGTGTCGATGAGTCTGGATGAGGGGCAGCAAGGTCTGACCCTACGTATTTATGAACCCGCGTTTTTGCCGCTAAAGCCATCCGGTCTGCGCTTTTTGCATTTCATGGTGCTGGGTGTCGTACTCGCTATTTTAGTTCCAGTTGGCTACTTGGTAGCACGCGTCCAACTTGATCCTCGGGTGCGTTCTGTCGATCAGCTTTCTACGAATTTAGGGTATCGGGTGTTGGCATCTGTGCCGGTTGTATATTTGCCGTCGGAGACGGAGCAAGCTCGGGGCGCTGTAAGGACAAGCGTCATTGTCGCGACATTGCTACTATTGATTTATGCACTTGCTGGCGGGCTGAAGCTCGCTGGCTTGGTATAGGGACATAAGCATGGAAAACGAAATCAAAAATTCATCGGAAAAGGCTGCGACGGATCACAAAACCATTCCCATGGTGCTTAAAAAGCAGGAATTAACTACGGCCGATCGGCGTCAATTAGAGCTGCATCAACGTCAGCAAAGTCGCGAAGAAATTTCACGAATGGTTGAGCCGTATAAGCTTGATAGTAGTGAGTTGTCAGCAATGCGGTTGCTCGATGCGTCGGCGGTTAATTCTGAATTGGGAAACGCTATTCGGAGTTTGCGTCAGCAAGTGTTGGCGAAACTCGGAAATCGCAACGGTGTGATTATGGTTGCCGGTTTGGTTGAGGATGGCGGCGCATCATTCGTTGGCCGAAACCTCGCTGCAGCGTTAGCGCTTGATGAGTCTAGGTCGTCGTTGCTAATGGATTGCGATACGGATGCCGGCATTGAGGAAGGCTTGAAGCTTGTGTCTCCTGACTTGCCTGGCATCACTGATTTTCTTAGCGACCCTCGTTTAAGTGAATCTGACGTAATTTATCCGTCCGGCATTGCGCGCATGCGCTTAGTCCCGCGCGGCACACAAAATGGCTTTGAGGGTGAGCAGTTCTCAAGCGTTAGAATGCAAGAATTGCTAGAGGCGACCGCGCGCCGTTACCCAGATCGTTATTTAGTGTTAGATGTGCCTCCTTTAAGCCGATCCGCCGATGCAGAAATGTTGGCGCGGTATTGTGACTTAATCATTCTGGTTGTTCCCTATGGACGTGTGATGCCTGCCGAAATTGAACAGGCCATTGAAGCGCTAGGCGAAGACCGAATTCTCGGTATTGTTTTCAATCGAGAGCCAAGAATTCCGCGCCTTCGTCCGTAGTTAGGGAGTGACAATGAACATTCGGGTGTTAGTTGGCCTGCTGCTCTGCTGCGGGTCTCTTCCAATGTTTGCGGCTGAAGTGTTGGGCGGCATCAGTGGTCGCTATGAGCACTCAAACAATATCTTGCAAGTCCAAAGCGGCGAACAGGATGAAGATATGTTGATACCACGGGTGGATTTGACGTTAGTGGAGGAGTCTGGTCGCGTGCAAGGCTCTGGAATCCTTTACGTGGAGCACGTGGATTATCGCAATGACCTTGCTGCAGATGAAACCCGATACGGCCTGACCACCGCATGGAGCGCCTCTATTATCGAAAATCGTTTGATGTGGGTGTTGGAGGATGCGGCGGGTCGCCGGCTGGTCGACAGTCGCGAACTTGATATTGCGGAGAACCGTTCCGATCAAAATCAACTTGTTACTGGTCCTGATTTAACGTTTTCCGCTGGCGCGCGTGATGAGCTAACGCTTTCCGCTCGCTATGGCAATTCGTGGTACGGGGATGCCTTGTCGTTCGATAATCAGCGCTACACAGGGCGCGCGCATATTCTTCATCGGCTCAGCCCTATTAGCTCAATTGGCGCGCACGTAGAGCATGGCCGTACTGAATTCTTGCGAGATCAAGTAGCCGATTTTGATCGAGATGAAGTAGCAATTGAATTGAGTCGAGGGGTAACACGCTCACAAATTCGGCTTGAATTAGGCTACAACCGGGTCACGCCGGAGGAAGGGGATGGCTATGAAGGATCTTTGGGTATTGTAAGTTGGCGACAACAGTGGAAACGCTCATTTTTTTCTGAGTTGCGCGGTGACTGGCGCCTAACCGATACGGGCCTAGAGGCAATTTCCAACGCAGTTGAAGGGGGTGTGGATATTGATTTTGTAGTCAGCAATGATATCTACCAGTTGAATTCAGTAAGCTTTATTTCTGGATGGAAAAGTTCTCGATGGAGCGCCGATTTGACCGTCCGTGCGGAGACGCAGGACTATAAAGTTCAGCCGCTCGATCAGGAAATTACTGCTGTCGAGGTAGGAGTGTCGCGGGAAATTTCCCAGCAAACGACGCTTAATCTTTATGGTGATGGTTCGCGCTCCAAGTTCCTTGGTGCTGGCAGGGTTGACCGCGAATTTGAATTGAACCTAAGCGTGGATCATATTTTTTCTAATTTGTTTTACGGTGCAGTTGGTGGAAGTTACGGTGGCCGAAATTCCAACGCAGTCGACGCCGATTTTAGAGAAACCATTGTCTTTGTTGAGTTTGGTTTGCGAGGTACTTTGTTGGCGCGCGAGCGCGGAAGAGAGCTTCGCCGCGACGGACAGGTTGGGTACTAATGTGTGGCGTGGCGGGAATATGGCAGCCTGACGTATCCGTTACGCCTCTTCGTGAGCGCCTTGAAAAAATGGCTGCCCGGATATCCCATCGCGGCCCTGATGACCGCGGCGTATATACGCACGAAAAACTAGGGTTGGCGCACACAAGACTAAGCATTATCGATGTTGCCGGTGGCCATCAGCCAATGCGCGCCGAGTGTGGTCTAGTGGTTAGCTACAATGGTGAGATATTCAACTATATCGAACTACGCGTTGAGCTTGAGCAAGCTGGGTGGCACTTTAAAAGCCAGTCAGATACAGAAGTCTTATTGGCCGCGTACCATTTCTTCGGCGACGAATTTCTTTCCAAATTAAACGGCCAGTTCGCTTTCGCGCTGTGGGATGAGAAAAAACAAACTCTTTTACTCGCGCGCGATCACGCAGGCATACATCCTCTTTTTATTTCTCGCCAAGGCGGAGAGCTTGTTTTCGCTTCTGAAATCAAAGCGCTCGTCCCTGTTCTGAAAAATTCGTTACAACCCGATCATGCGGCATTAGATCAAATATTTACTTTTTGGACGCCGCTGCCTCCAGCTACCGGATTTCTTGGCATTGAGCAGCTGGCGCCAGGAGAATGCTTACAGTTATCGCCGCAAGGTGAGAAGCGCTGGACGTTTTTTCAATGGCAATACCCTCGTGCCGGTGAAGAGCGTAAAGAAAATCTAGATCAGTTGGCCCATGAATTAAGAGAACTACTTGAAGATGCGGTGCGTATTCGTTTGCGCGCTGATGTGCCGGTGGGTTGTTATTTATCCGGCGGCTTGGATAGTTCGGCGACGACAGCATTGGTTTCTCACTTGGGACAGAAGCCTTCAACGTTCTCTGTCAACTTCTCCGATCCTGATGTTGATGAAGCGCAGTGGCAGCAACAGCTTTATACCCATTTAGGTGTCGAGCATCAGGCCTTGCAAGTATCTGACTGCGACATAGCCACTCAATTGCCAAGAGCTGTTTGGCATGCGGAACGCCCTATTCTACGAACCGCACCCGTGCCGATGATGTTGTTATCGCAGCATGTATCCTCGCACGGTTTTAAGGTTGTATTAACAGGCGAGGGCGCCGATGAGGTTTTCGCGGGATACGATCTTTTCAAGGAAGCGAAAGTTCGCCATTTCTGGGCGCGCAACCCCGACTCCGCGTGGCGCTGGAAGTTGTTGCAGCGCTTATATCCTTGGATGGATTTGGGTTCTTTAAATTATCTAAAGCGTTTTTTTGGCGATAACTTACAACATGCAGACAGTGCGTTATTTTCTCATCTGCCACGTTGGCGTAACACCGCGCAGTGCAAGCAGTTTTTTAGTGCGAGCATGAAAAAGGCGAGTGGTGACGCAGCGCTGGAGTCTGTCGCAAGGTGGATGCCAATTGAAGCTAAAGGTTGGGCGCCAGGGCATCACGCGCAATATTTAGAATCTCGCCTTTTGATGGATGCGTATTTGCTATCTAGTCAAGGCGATCGAATGTTGATGTCGAGCAGCGTAGAAGGGCGTTTCCCATTTTTAGATCCGCGACTCGTTCAGTTTGCAAACAGCTTGGCGCCACATCAAAAAATGCCAGGGTTGAACGAAAAGGCGTTGCTAAAGCGTGCAGTGGCAGATCTTGTTCCGCAAAGCATATTGCAGCGTCCTAAGCAGCCATACCGGGCGCCAGATGCCACCAGTCTAGCGAATGCTGAATATATGACGGATTTGCTTTCCCCGCGCAGTATCTCGCAAGCCGGGTATTTCGACGCCAATAAAGTCGCGTTGCTGTGGCGCAAAGCGAAGGCTGGAAAATTAAATGCAACCCGCGATCAGATGGCATTGACGGGTGTGGTGAGTACGCAGATTTGGCATCAACAATACATTGAAGGTAAATCGCACTTTGTCAGTGCGGCAGCATAACGGGGGAACACATGGAAGCGACACGTAATCAGGTACGTCAGTATATTCTACAAAACTATCTTTTTACTGAAGATGAGAGCGCATTATCTGACGAGGTCTCTTTTCTGGATAGTGGGTTGATAGATTCGACGGGTATGATGGAAGTCATTTTCTTCTTAGAAGAAGCATTTTCTATCAAAGTGGAAGATGAAGAGATGGTGCCTGAAAATTTGGATTCAGTGAATAACCTGCTGCACTACATTCAGAAAAAATCGGGTAAAGCTGCATGATGAATGCGGTCGCCATGCTCGCCAATGAGGCCAAGCGTCACCCGGAAAGAGTGCAGCTGGTTGATGGCGATGAGCGCATCACGCTTGGACAGCTTTGGCAGCGCGTTAGTGCGCTCTCCACTGCGCTACAACAGGCGGGTGTGCAAAGTGGTGATCGCGTCGCAATTATTGGTACGAATTCGCCGCAGTGGGTGCAGGTATATCTTGGTGTGTTGGCGGCTGGCGCCGTAGCGGTACCGCTTAATCCTGAGCTACGTGCACAAGATATTACGGCATTGATTCGCCATTCAGGTGCGCGATTCGCATTTGTTGATGTGAATGCGAAGTTGAGCGAAGCGTTGTTGGTTGCGTTGCCAGAGATTATTTGGCTGGTTAAGACAGAGTGTTTTTCTGAGCATTGCATCGCGCTCAACACGTTGCCACAGAATGATTCGCTTAACATATCGGGCATAGCGACCGATTTAGCGTGCATTCTTTACACGTCTGGCACTACCGGTGCGCCGAAGGGCGTCATGCTTGGACACGAAGGCCTTTTGCAGAATGCTCTAGATGTCAGTGAGTATCTTCAGCTTTCCCCGCACGACACCAGTTTGGCGATACTGCCTTTTTCCTATTCGTTTGGAAATTCAGTATTACTAACGCATTTAATCAGCGGAGGTCGTTTGGTGTTCGGGGCGTCGTTAATGTACCCGGAGAGATTGCTAGCGTTGGTCGAGCAAGAAAAGGTAACCGGTTTGTATGGTGTGCCAAGCTTGTTTGCGTTGCTCTTGCAGCGTGATTTATTGAGTGATCCGCGTTGGCAATCGTTGCGGTATGTTGCGCAAGCTGGTGGCGCATTGCCTGCTGCTGTGGCTGAGAATATTCAGCGCTTGCTGATAGGTCGTCAGCTGTTTGTTATGTACGGACAAACTGAGGCCACGGCGCGAATTAGCTATTTACCGCCTGAATATCAAAGTGAAAAGCGTGGCAGTGTGGGCTGGCCGTTGCCGGATACGGCAATTCAGATTCGCGATGAAAGTGAAAAAATATTAGCGGCTGGAGAAGTGGGTTACGTTTGGGTGCGAGGTCCCGGTGTAATGCAGGGCTACTGGCGCAACGCCAATGCTACGGCGGCAACGTTAGTTGACGGTTGGCTGAACACCGGTGATATGGGGGAATTGGATACACGTGGTTTCCTCTACATTCGTGGGCGGCGCTCAGACATGCTGAAAGTGTCTGGGCAGCGTTTGCATCCGCAGGAGGTCGAAGCGGTGATTGCGGAGCTTCCCCAAGTTGCGGAATGCGCAGTGGATGGATTAGAAGACCCAGTGCTTGGTCAGGTGCCTCGGGCGTTTGTCGTGCTGAAAGCAGGGGAGGCGTTAACAAATATGGAATTAATGAAACATTGCCGCGCGCAGCTTGCTGGCTGGAAGGTGCCGCGCACTGTAGAAGTGCTCACCGCATTGCCCAAAACGGGGTCGGGGAAAATTCAGCGACATTTACTATCTGAAGTATTGTCGTGCGAAAAGGAAAAATTAAAAGAGGGACGTGCATGAACTCGGTATTAAATATCGATTTGGAAAAAGAAGCCGACAAAATTTGTGACGGTATTCGTCGTGCGATGGCGGAAAATTTGGGACGGCGTGGGTTGGTGCTCGGGATGTCGGGCGGAATTGATAGCTCTGTTTGCTCCGCATTAGCTGTGCGCGCCTTAGGAAAAGAGCGTGTGCTAGGCATTTTAATGCCAGAGCAAGATTCGTCGTCTGCAAGCTCTGATTTAGGCAAGCTGCTGGCCGAACATCTGGGTATACGTTATGAAACGCAAAATATTTCCGGCGCTTTAGAATCACTTGGCTGTTATCGCTGGCGTGATGATGCCATTCGTGAGGTAGTGCCTGAATATGCGGATGGTTGGAAAAATAAAATTGTGATTCGTGGCGGGCTGGACGGTCAGATCAATCGCTATGAACTTGTGGTGGAAGACCCAGCGGGAAATCGCCAGCAAGTTCGCCTTCCAATTAAGCCATACCTTCAAATTGTCGCAGCAACTAACTTCAAGCAGCGAATCAGGAAAACGCTCGAATATTGTTGGGCAGATCGACTCAACTATGCCGTACTCGGCACGCCAAATAGACTTGAGTATGACCAAGGGTTTTTCGTTAAGCATGGCGATGGCGCGGCAGACCTAAAGCCGATCGCGCATCTATATAAATCTCAGGTTTATGCGATGGCGCGACATTTGAAATTGCCGGACCCTATTTGTAATAGCACGCCAACGACCGATACATACAGCTTGGCACAAGGACAGGACGAGTTTTATTTCGCCTTGCCTTATCAGCAAATGGATATTGCTGTGTTCGCTTTAAACGCTGAATGGACGCCAGAAAAGCTTGCCAAAGAGATCAATGTAAGCGAAGAGCAAGCCGCTTGGATTTTTTCGGATATTTTACGCAAACGTAAGACTACCCGTTATTTGCATGAAGCGCCGGTGCTGCTGGAAGCGGTCTCGCTGGAGTAAGTATGGCGATCAGTGGTTATCACAGTCATTTCGTAGACATCGGTACGCATCGATTATTCGTAGCGGAGCATTCCCCTGAGTGCCCGCGCGGAGCAGTCTTGCTTTGCTCACCCTTCTTGGAAGAGAAGTTATTCTGTCGGCGCATATTAAAAAACCTCGCAGAGTCACTAAGTGAGCAAGGATGGTTGGTTATTCGCTTCGACGGATATGGAGAAGGCGATAGCGAGGGGGAATTAAGCAATGCTGATCTCGTAACATCTGCATCAGATTGCGCTTCACTTATTCATCTTCTGCGTGAGCGCGTTGACGGCCCTATCGTCGTGGTGGGCATGCGCTGGGGTGCAAATATCGCGCTGTTTTCAAATATTGAAAACGTTGATGCCGTAATGGCGGTAGACCCATTGTCGTCTGGTGAAGAGTACGTTCAGCAGCTACTTCGCCAGAACCTTACAACACAAATGGCGACGTGGGGCGGTGTGAGAGAAAACAGAGAAGCGCTACTCGCCGCATCCGAGCAAGGGCGATGTATTAACATACAAGGTTTCGATCTGGGGCCGAAGCTTATTTCGCAAATGCGAAAAGTCGTTCTGCCGAGCTCGGTGAGCGCAAAAAAAGTCAGCATTATACGAACTGGATTGAAGGACTCAGAGTTGCCGCCGTTTTGGCAAGAGCATGTCGACAAACTGGGTGCGACATATCGACTCGCTGAAGGCCGTCCATACTGGTTCGAGCCAAAAATTTATGATCCGACACAGTTCGCATTAACATCCGTAGTGTCTGAGCAGTTTATAGAGTGGTTTGCGTGAATTGGACGGAGGAGATCTTCGAGGTTCGTGGCGCCGATGGTTTAATGCGGCGCGGAATTGTGACGCTGCCAGAGCGCACGACTACCGATGCGGCTGTTGTGCTATTGCCTGCGGGATTAAAGGATCGCGTGGGACCTCACCGCTTGTATGTTCGCTTCGCTCGATTCTTTGCCAGTCATGGTGTGCCTGTTTTGAGAATGGATGCTCTGGGTATTGGAGAGAGTGACGGGGAGTTCGGTGTAGCGTTCAACGGTGCGCATTACCGAAGAATTCAGTCAGGTCTATTTGTTGATGATACTCAGCTGGCAATGATGGGTTTGACGGAAAAGTATGCGGCCCGACGGTTTATTCTTGCTGGTCTTTGTGGTGGTGCTATTACCGCACAGTTAACTGCTGCCTCGAGCAACGCAAGGGTGGCAGGGGTATTGTCATTCTCCCATGTTGCGGTGCTGGATGAAGAAGGGCCTGTAGCATTACGTACGCGCAGTGAAGTGGTCTCAAATAGCCGCGCATACATTAGAAAAATATTTTCGTTCGATGCATGGAAACGCATTTTCTTGGGTGAAAGCTCTTTGCGCAGCATAGTCTCCACCGTGGCCGAGTTGGCTTACTTGTCATTAGAAAAAGCAGGTTTGGTGAGGGTGCGTTGGGCGAATGAGAATCCGCAGTTTTTTTCTAGTTTTCGCTGTTTGCAGCAAGCCCATATTCCCCAAAAAATGATATTTGCCGAGCGTGATGCGCGCTGGACGGCATTTCGTGAACTCGTGGTTGATGGGTTTTTGGATGGGCAACTACGTGGTAAAGGGTATGACATCAGCGTGATCGCTGAGGCAAATCACGAATTTTACTTGTCTCAATGGACGCAGCAATTGATACAGCTCTCATTCCAATGGGTGCGCTCAGTGTTGAATTTACCTCGCACGTTCGATGTTGTGGCGGACCAGGGCACCGGAAATGAAGACGATGTTGTGGAAGGAGCCCGTGCAATGAATGAAGAAGCCGGCGTACCGCCTAGCTTGATGTCGCATCGCATCATTACGTCTATCGAAGAGTTAGAGCAGTGGCGGGATCAGTGGAATAACGTTGAGGCACAGAGAATAAGCAGCTCCCCTTTTTCGAGCTATTTGTTTTCTCTTTGCTGGTGGAAACATTACGCGGCGTCGAATTATGAGCTTCGCGTAATCCTTGTTTTCGATGGGGACACACTTATAGGTATAGCGCCAATTTATCTTCAGACAGCGCTTTATAAGTTGAATGTGGCCACTCTGCATCTGATAGGGCAGGGGGAGTCTGAGAAAGAAGAAGTCTGCGCGGAATATCAGGATATTATCGCTATTGCAGGGCGCGAAACCGCGGTAGTGAATGAAGTCATTGAGGCGCTTTGTGGTTTGGATGAATGGAGTAAATTTGCAGCGAAAGATTTGCTCAGTGATTCACTTATCTTGAAGTGTCTTTTGTCCGAGCTTAAACGTCGCGGAATGACTACAGAGTTCCGAGAGACAGGGCAGCGTTATCGTATCAGGTTGCCGGCCACATGGAGCGAATACCTGTCTGGATTATCGCAAAATCATCGTCGGAAAATTAATTTAGCACGTCGTCGTTTGGCGGAATGCGGCGACGGCCATATTAGTGTGGTAGAAACAGCCGATGAGTTGCCGGCGGCAATGCAAGCGTTAGCAGAGCTGCATGCGCGCCGCTGGGCTCAGCGTGGATTGCCCGGCGTGTTTTCTAGCCGACGCTTTATGAAGTTCCATCAGGATTGGACTCAACACTTGCTTCGAAGCAATAGGTTGGGCTTAACGACATTGAGCGTTAATACGCAACCTATTGCCTCACTGTATAAAGTTTTAGATGGTACTACTGCGTACTATTATCAGTCTGGAGCGAATATTGAAGACTGGGGACGGCTTTCTCCGGGCCGTGTGATGTTGAGTGCTGCTATTGAGCGTGCCATCGAACATGGTTATAAATGGTTTGACTTTATGCGCGGTAGCGATGAGTCGTATAAAAGTAATTACGGGTGTGAAACAGATCCAATGTATGCAGTAGCTGTATTTAGAAATAACGCCGGCGGGAGGCTGGCAAAAAAAATCTCATCGATAAAGAGCCGTGTTTCGGCATTGGCTGGAAGGGTAAAATGAGCCGTACAGAAGAAGTCTATCTGACCATCAGTATTGATACAGAATGTGACCACGATTCTGCGTGGGCGCGCTCAAATCCGCTAACGTTTAAGTCTATTAACCATGGCTTGCCTAATATTTTACAGCCTGCGTTCTCATCTGTAAGTGCAGTGCCGACCTACTTGCTGACGGTCGAAGTTATGGAGGACGCCGAATCAATTGAGACGTTAAAAAATTTAAAAGGCGATTATGAATACGGCACGCATTTGCATGCTGCGTTCATTGAACCAAAGAAGAAATTTCACAATTATGCCGGCGTTGATAGCCCCGATTTCCAATGCAGCTATTCACCTGACATAGAGTATAAAAAGCTGGCTAATTTGACGGCTTTATTTGAGAAAAATTTTGGTTACCGCCCCACCAGCTTTCGGGCGGGCCGATATGGGGCGAACGGTCAGTCGTTAAATTCCTTGGAGCGCTTGGGGTATCTCGTTGATACCAGTGTGACGCCCTATTTGGCATGGAAAGAACCCAACGCACTGGTGGATTTTCGCAAAGCACCAGAGCAGCCATTTTTCCCGAAACCGGATACCATTATTGAACCTGGCCCGCTGCGCGACATATTAGAAGTACCCGTTACCATGAAGCCTCGGATGTTTCGCAGCCCTCACTGGTTTCGGCCATGGTTTTCTAGCGTCGAACAAATGCAGAACATTGTGCGTTACCAACTTAAAAAGCATCGTACTGAACGTCAGTTGGTCTTGAATATGATGTTTCACTCGATGGAAATTATTCCCAAGGCAACACCTTACCCGCAGTCGAATGATGACGTTTTACGCTTTGTTGATGATATGACCAGCGTGTTGGATTGGTGTGGGGGAATGGGCGTGAAGTTTTGCGGCTTGTCTGATCTCTACGAAAAGTATTCTGGAGAGAATAAGTGATAGCTTTATTTTGGTTGGCCTTCGTATTGGTGGTGTACACCTATATAGGCTATCCAATTTTGGTGGTGTTACTAGCGCGTCTAAAGCCGGAGTCAAATCCGCCGAGTATAGAAAGCTGGCCCGCTGTGTCCGTGGTTGTGCCTTTTTGCAATGAAGCGCATCGAGTTGGCAGTAAATTGGCTACGTTGCGCGCATTGGATTACCAAGGTCAGCTTCAGATTATATTTGTTTCTGACGGTGAGGAAGACGGCACGGCTGATGCGGTGCGTGGCTGCGTGAAGGATGGTGTTGATACCATTATTCTGCCGCACCGCAGCGGTAAGCCGACAGCGCTGAACGCAGCCATCGAGACTGCGCGGCACGATTTAGTATTATTCACTGATGCGCGTCAGAAGCTTGATGCTCACGCCCTTACGCGTCTGGTATTACGTATACAGGAACCAAATGTTGCTGCCGTGAGCGGCGAGCTAGTCCTTGTCGATAAAGACGACAAGGCTCGTATTGGTTTGTATTGGCGTTATGAAAAGCTAATTCGGCAAGCTGAAAGCCATCTACTGTCAGTGCCAGGCGTGACAGGTGCGTTGTACATTATGCGCAAGGAATATATCCGGCCGCTACCGGCGGATACATTACTTGACGACTTCGAGATGCCTCTGCCCGCTCTCAGGGATAACCAACGGATTTTATTTGAGTCCGGAGCCCTGATTTTCGATCAGGTTTCGGAGGATATCAAAAGAGAAAAGGCAAGGAAGGTAAGAACGCTGACAGGAAACTTTCAGTCATTCTTGAGGCATCGATGGCTTTTTTTTCCTTGGAAAAACCCCATTTGGTGGCAGTTCATTTCCCATAAGGTATTCCGTTTGTGCGTGCCTTACTGGCTGCTTATTTTATTGGTGCTGCCCTTATTCTTAGACGGATATTTTTACACGCCTTTTTTTATCGCCCAGCTTGCGTTCTATGTTCTTGCTATCGGAAACGCTCGCGGATGGCCCTTGTGCAAGGGGGGTATCGGCTCTGTTGCCCTTCTGTTCTCGGAGTTGAATCTTGCCGCAGTACAAGCCGCATGGTGCTATTTTTTCCAACCGGTTGATGCCCGCTGGGAGCGCACCGCGTGAACACTATTGCATTGATGTACCACGGGATATTCAGCGCGCATCATTCTGTCAGTAATATGCCGGCTGAGGATCTTCCCTACGCAATTTCTGAATCCACCTTCGCCGAACATCTTTCTCTGCTAAACGGCAAACCCGTGCAGCTAACGTTCGACGATGGTGATGCAGGGTGGTACTACTCTGCGTTGCCGTTGCTTAAAGAGTTTCAGCGGAAAGCGATATTTTTTGTGACGCCTGAACTTATTGGCACGCCAGGGTATTGCGACTGGGAACAACTGCGGGCGCTTGTCTTGGCTGGACATCAAGTTGGCACGCATGGGTTAACACATCGGTTTTTGCCGGATTTAACCGAGCAGCAATGCGTTGACGAACTTGCGATCAGTAAGTCGATTCTTGAAGACAGGCTGGGCGTGAAGGTGACCACGTTATCGTTTCCTGGTGGACGCTTCGGTCGGCGTGAGGTGCAACTGGCTAAGCGTGCCGGATATCAGTTTTGCTTCACCTCTGAGCCCGGACGTTTGAAGACATTCGACATCGATATGCTTGGGCACGACGAACCAAATCAGGCGTTGATCATCGAACCGCGTATAGCGGTACGCGCTGATACCGGTAATGATTGGTTGGCGGGCCTCATAGAAGGGCGCACAACTCTTTGGGGGCGCATTTATGTGGTCCATTGGATTAAGCTGGTGCTTAAGAAGTTATTAGGGAATCAGGGATATCATGGCCTATACCGCCTCCTCCGGAGTTAGGACTGTAAAGAAGGCTCCTCCTCCGATTGCGTCTGAGGAGACAAGCAGGCTCGATATAGCTGAAATTAAAAGGACTCTGTCTTTCTTAATTTGGCCGATGCTGTTGTTGGCTCCGCCGCTATTACTTTCGATTCAGTTACCCAAATTTGTTCTCTTCGGTGGCGGAGCATTAATTGGGTTGATGCTACTCGTACGATCTTTCAAAAGCCCTGAAACACTCTTGGCTGTTGCTTTAGTTTATATACCGTTAGCCCGCGTTTTTCCCGCTGCAATTTTTCCTGGCGTCAATGGAACGAACCTACTGTTGATGGCGCTGTTGTTTTTTTGGGTCTACCACGCATTTCAACGTAATACGTTAATTTGGCGCAAGGTGCCAGGTACAACGCCAATGTTGATTTGGGCGCTTCTCAGCATTTTTTCTGGCATTACGGTTATTTTTTATATTGGTCTCGCATATCTGATCAGCTACGTGCCACTCGAATTTAAAGCGTGGATTGATATATTTCTAGTGTACTTCGCATTTGTGAATTTAATTGCGGACGGAGGCATGGCTCGCCGCGTTGCTGTGTATATGCTTGTCGGTTCCCTAATTGTTCTTGTATTTGGTGTGCAAGAAATGCTCGAGAAATCAGGGCTTGATTCTCTCGAAAAAAGCCGAGTTCTAGGCCCGCAAATGCAGCCGAATGATTTCGGCGCTTTTTTGGTTTATGTCTCCAGTATCCTCGTCGCCATTATTGCCATTAAGCCCTTTGAGGTGCGCCGTTGGATGTTGTTGCCGTGGTTGGCGACAATTGCAAAGGTATTGTTGGCAACGTTTTCACGCGGCGCGTATTTGGCGCTTGGTGCTTCCGTTGCGGCGATGACATGGTTCCGCGGCTTGCGGTACGTTGTGCTCGCTATTTTATTGCTAGCGCTTATCGTGTCGCAGTTTCCACAACTTGTGCCTTCGTCATTGCGCGACCGTATGGCGCAGACCACGGTGCAAGGTACGCACTCTGAGCAAATTGATGCGAGCTCTCAAACTCGACTGATCTTGTGGGACGCAGCAATTAAAATGACGGTGGAAAGTCCAATCCTTGGAAAGGGATTTAAGGCGTTTCAATATTTTAAGGGACGCTATACGACTGTCGAGGTGCACGAATCCGATACGCATAACATGTTTTTGTTTGTCAGCTCGCAGATGGGTATTCCTGCATTGATAGCTTTTCTGGCAGCACTAGCGTGCCTATTTGGATTCGGCTATGCGGTGTGGCGTAAGGCGGTAGACGGTTTCGCACGAAGTTTAGGCCTAGCGGGCATAGGAATGTCTGCCGCAGTGGTCGTTATTAACATGTTTGGCTCGCGCATGGTGAACATTGAAGTGTGCGCATACGTTTGGATTTTCTTGGCGGTGCTCGGACATCTGTTTGCGGAACTAAAAGTGCCCACGGCGAGGAAAGTGAGAGTGGCGACTGAAGTGACGCCTGATAATACAACGGAAGGAGAAATTGCTACTACAGGTGAAACCACACACTCCGTTCGAAAAGGTGAGTCACGCGGGCCTTCAGGTGGTGTGCGTAAATGATTGCCCGCGTTGTGCATATTATTGATCGCTTGCCGCCGGATGGTGCGGAACGCTTATTATGCGAAATTTTGCGCTATCGCAGCTCGGGCTTTGAATATGAAGTGCTGTGTCTGGTTGAGGGCGGGGAGTTCGAAAAAAATATTCGTGAACTGGGCGTGCCCGTTACTATTTTAGGAAAAAAGCCCGGGGTCGATATCAGTATGTTATGGCGATTGTGGCGGTGGTTGCGTCACAAACAACCGCAGGTCGTACATACCCACCTTTTTACTGCTGATACATGGGGCAGGTTAGCAGCACGCCTAGCACTTGTTCCTCAGGTTTATTCTACCGTGCATAGCGTCAATAGCTGGCAGAAATGGCCGCATAGAATTGTTGATAAGATGTTGGCGAAAGTGACTACATCTCTAGTTGCCTGTACGACCCTTGTAGCAGAAAAATTAATTAATAAAGACGGTATCTCAGACAAGCGTGTTATCACCTTAGCAAACGGAGTGGATCTCGAGCGGTTCGAGAATATTTCTCCGGTGGACTTAAAATCTGAGTTTTCACTGAACCCTTCACTACCCGTGATGGCAGTGCTTGGGCGTTTAGAGCCAGTAAAGGGCCAATCCTATTTACTTAATTGCTTAGCCGAACTGCGTGATCGTGGTGTGGCTGCGCAGTGCTTATTTATCGGTGATGGCCCTGATCTTGAAGCGCTGCGTCAGGATGTGACTCGGTTAAAACTTGACGAAACGGTTTGTTTTACCGGATTTAGGCGTGATGTGCCGCAGATGCTTGCCGCTATAGACGTGCTGGTTATTCCTTCGAAATGGGAGGGGTTGCCGATGGCGTTGTTGGAGGCGATGGCGCTAGGAAAAACAGTGGTTGCGCATCATGTCGGTGGTATTCCTGATGTGATACGAAATCAAAAGGAAGGGCTTCTGGTTGAGCCGGGAAACCAGGACGCTATGGTATCCGCGCTAGCAGATGTTCTAAGAAGTGACGCGCTTCGAAGTGAATACGGCAGTGCGGCGTTGGCTCGCGTTCAAAAGCACTATAGCGCTGAAGCGTTAAGCCGTGCCTATGAAGATTTGTATAGGCAAACTCAATCAGGTTGCCTAGGTTCGCGGAGAGGGAAGGAATGAAGGTTTCGTTAAGGACGATTCTGGCATGGATCTGTTGGCCGATGGCTCGGCTAGCAAATCTGGGCAGCCCAGGTATCCGCATTTTGATGTATCACAGGGTGGACTCGCTACCTGAGTATGATCAACTCACGGTATCACCCTCTCTTTTTCGCCAACAGATGGAATTCTTAGCAAAGCGCTATCGCGTGATTCCGATGTCTCAAGCGCTTACCGAATTGGCGAGCGGCAAGATCACGCGCAATACTGTGGTGATTACGTTTGACGATGGCTATCACGACAACTTGGTTCATGCGTTGCCGGTACTAAAAGAATTTAGTCTTCCTGCGACTGTATTTATTACCACCGGTTTTGCGGCGCGAAAAATGCAACACCCCCGTTACGCGAACCCGCCGAAAAATTTGCATATGGATTGGCGCGAAATAGAGCAATGGCAAGCCCATGAGGGTAATGAGGTGGGGGCGCATTCACGCACTCATCCCTATTTAAGTCGTCTGCCGGATGAGCAAAGTGTCGAGGAAATATCAGGGTGTCTGAATGATTTTGCCCGAGCAGGAATGTCTCATAATGGAATATTTTGTTATCCATCTGGTGATGTGACAGACAGAGAGGCGCGGTATGTACAAGAAGCGGGATATATTGCGGCGGTGACGGTTTCTCCGGGCGTCAATTATTTAGGCGCTAATCGTTATTGGTTGCGACGCACGGAGATCACAGACCGTGATGATATTTCGTCATTTCGGTTAAAGCTCGATGGCGCCTTCGATTTTATGCACGTGATGTTGCACGTTCGGCGGCAGCGGCAATTTGCGAGAGCCGCCCACGCAAAATAGCAAGGCCGGAGCGTTTGACGTGAGCGATACGCTTCGTAGCTGAAGTAGTAGGATAGGGAGAAGCAAGTGCGATTGTTGTACTTAATGACAGAGCCATTCGGTGTTGGCGGCGTTCAGTCAGATATGTTGGCGCTTGGGCCAGATCTCACCGCACGGGGCCACACGGTTTTCTTGGCAACGCAAACCGGTGAGTTACTGCCCGAATTAGAAAAACTCGGTGTTAACTTTATCGAGACTGATTTCCACTTTCGTGGGGTCTTAGGTTTATGGCGCGCAGCGAAAAAGTTGCGACGCATCATTATTGAAAACAATATTGAAGTGCTTGCACCACAATCCGTACGGACAACACTCGTTGCGTTGGTCGCCTGTAGGCTGCTTCCATTTTCTTATAGGGTCTCCGGAAAACGATTGCCGATAATTACCACCATTCACAATATTCATAATCCAATGCATTTTCGGTATGGTGGATGGTTGCTTCGCGCGGCCTGCGATAAGGTGATCTTCGAGTCACATTACGAGCGTAATCGTTTGCTGTCGTCAGGTTTGCAGGCGGAGCATAGTGTGGTCATTCATAGTGGTATTGATACCGATAAGTTCTTACCGCAGCCCCCGGCACAGGCGGTGCTGGATGAGTATGGCCTCGACAAATCCAAGGATGTTATTTTTGGAATTGTTGCGCGTCTTTCTGAGGAGAAAGGCCATAAATATTTGCTTCCCGCTTTTCAAAAAGTTCAAAAGCAAATTCCAAATGCACGACTAATGATTGTTGGAGACGGCCCATTGCGCGAGGAGATTCATCAGCAAGCCGAGCAGCTGGCGATGGGCGACAGAGTAATCTTCACTGGTGTGAAGCGTAACATTCCCGACTTCCTTTCTATATTTGATGTGTTTGTATTGTCATCCACCCGTGAATCTTTTCCGCTTGCGGCGCGAGAGGCAATGGCTGCCGGAAGGGCGGTGATCGCGCCACGTATTGGAGGATGTCCCGAAGTGGTAGATGAAAATGTCTCTGGTATTTTATTTGATGCAGGCAATGTTGATGCGTTGGCTGACGCAATGCTTGCCATGCACAAAGATGAGAAGTACCTAACAATGGGCCGCGAATCTCGTTTAAGAGTGGAGCGACTTTTCTCTCGTAAGCAATGGGTGGAAGGTGATGAAGCCGTTTATCTCTCGTCTTTGTCGTAGGTCGATTTCGTTGCACGCGTTTACCTTCGTTACGTTGGTAGTGTTGCTGCCAGGTGCCGTCACGGCCGAGCCGGATTTGTCCGAGTTCCCGTCGCATAAGAATGTCGTAGACATTACAGACGTTAAAAAGCCCGCGCTGCACGAAAGCATTCGAGACCCTGACTTCGGCAGCAAGATAACTCGAGTTACCGATATTAGTCAGGTAAAGGGGGTTGAGCGTCTACGACACTATTATGCGAAGCGCAATCCGTTTAATGCCGACGAAAGCCGTGCGGTGTTTGTGTCGAGCGATGGGTACAACTGGGTGTTCGACACTATTACATGGGAGCCTGTGCGCTATTTGCCTCTGGGCAGCAGCGATGCAGAGGTGCATTGGCATCCAACAGATAAGGATAAGATATTTTTGGTGGATTTCGGCAGCGAATACAACATTTCTCGGATGTTTTGGCTCGATGCTAAAACTGGGAAAAAGGAATTGCTGTTGGATATGGAAAAATTCGGTTTCATTGCAGCAAGCGGCATGATGGAAGGAAATCCGGATAAAGATATGACCGTCTATGCCGTGGCGGGAAATACTAAAAATAAAAAGACAGAGATCGCGTTGGTCGATCTCAACGAACGAAAAATAATATCCCGAAAAGAAGTGGATCCACGCTGGGTGAATGACTGGATCAGTGTTAGTCCGTCTGGAAAATTTGTCGTGACCATGGGCGAAGGGTTTAGCCGGGTATTTGATCGAGACTTAAAGCTCTTGCACACATTGCCCGAAGGCAGTTACGGCCACGGCGATCTGTGTTTAACGCCGTCGGGACGGGAGGCGCTGGTATTTGACGGCGCTGATTTACAGCTCAACGGTGATCGTAATATTAATATCGCTTGGTTAGATTCAGGAAAGCTCGAAATTGGCACCCGCATTGGCTGGGGGGCTACTCCACACGTTTCATGCCGTAACTTTGACTTTCCAGGTTGGGCGCTTATTTCTACGCAAGGTAGCGATAGCTGGAGCGAGCGCTACAAGAACATGAATTTTGAGATTTTTTGGTTGAAGCTTGATGGCTCCGGCGAAATACGCCGAGTCGCACATCACCATTCAAGCCGAAAAAAGGGTGGTTATTTTGCAGAACAGCATGCCGTTACCAACCGTGATGGAACAAAAATTCTCTTTTCCAGCAATTGGAATGGCGAGCAAGTTGATGAGTACTTGATAGAGCTGCCGAGCAAATAATAATGCAATATTTTAAGCTGCTTATAGAGCCTCTGGCGCTGATGATGCTCGCCTGGGCATGGATAACCTTTTCTCTGTGGCGCAGTCAGCACAAACGTTGGCGCTTTTCGTTGGCGGCTTGGTTGGTTTTTTGGTTCTTAACATCGCCGCTCGGCGCGAACAGTTTGGTTTGGTTGCTCGAGAGAAATTATCGGGCGGCTCAAGTCTGCGATGGCTTTTCCGCTGACGATGTTATTGTAGTGCTCGGCGGTGGAAAGAAAGGCAGCACTGCCCAGCCTGATCAAGTGGAAGTGCTGATGGAGGCCACCTTTGTCAGGACATTCTCTGCATTGAAGCTATGGCAAAAACTTGAAGAGAAGCCTTATATCATTGTGAGTGGCGGCGGATATGGCGAAGTAAAAGAGTCTGATCTTATGTCTCTTCTGCTCAATCAATCCGGCGTTCCACGTGATCGGATGAAGCTTGAAAGGCAATCGAAAACGACGTGGCAAAATGCGCAGCGCGTTAAGTCAATCCTCGCAGAGGTAAACGCCGAGCGGTTTTATCTGGTGACTTCTGCCATGCACATGCCACGTGCGCTTTCAGTATTTGGCAATTTAGGCATGCCGGTATGCCCTTGGCCTGTTGATCAGCAGGCATTTAGGCCTAATTTTGGCGGCTTGTGGATTCCTTCTGTACGTCCATTAGAGAAGAGTTCAGCGGCGCTACATGAGCTAAAAGGGCTGATTTGGTATGCACTGACCGGGCGCGGTTGAGCGCCGGGACAGTGCCACGTTTTTTACTGTTATTGCGGTCTGCGGAATTCTGAAAGATTTATGTAGTAAGCCGCCACTTCACCGTTTCCGTAATTGCTCGCATAGATAATCTTAGTGCCGTCTTTGTTGGTGACCGCGTGTTGCTCAGCAAAATATCCACCAGACTCACGATCGGAGTAGTGGTGAGCAATCCTGCGTACTTCGTGTTGTGTATCCGCCTCGCCACTTAACTTCACCCAATAAACTTCCTTATCGAAATTGTTGCTTCCGTTGCCTTGGTTCGATACTAACGCCCAGCCTGGAAAGGAGGTATTACGGCACGATATGTGCGGTGTGGTGCTCCAACCTATCTTGGCGATGGGATCAATTTGCCCCGTGTCATTGCCATTGACCGTATCGAGGTATGCCATATTTATCCAGCGGTCACCGTCGGATGCTTCTTCATAATCGGCGCCATCAAACACGAGAACTTCGCGCCCACTCGAAAGACTGCATAAATCAGCATGTCCGTAGCTGCCTGAAGGGAAACGTCCCTTATAGTTCATGTTAAAGTCATATACGTAGGAATGATCGTGACCCATCAGTACAACGTAGTTGCCGTTCTGGCTTATGCTTATCCAGTCAATACCTTCACGTTCAATGGCGTTAACATTAACGCGTTGGGATAGCTGATCATTTACGACGTCATAAACAAACGCTTCACTTGTGCCGCCGCTTGTTTTGCCAATCATTGCGTAAAATCGCCCTGATTTATCCATATTGGCTTCTAGGCGACCTGCGGTTTGGGTGAAACCGTCATCGCCAAAATCGTGAAGAATTGTTGTTGTATGCGAAGAAATTTCGAAACGTGCGAACTTATTTTCGTCTTTTAAAAAATAGAATAAATCTGGATTTGTTGGATGCCACTGTATTTCTGGTTCGCTATTGGTCACGTGCGGCCAATCAGAAACGGTTGTAATTGGTTCCCAAGTTGCAGCGTTGTAGAGCCACCAGTGGCCATCGTCAGCTTGAAAAATCGCATAGCTATCGTCCGCATTAAACGGATTCTGCTTGCTGTAATAGTGGCGAATTCTGCTGCTGCCTGAGACCTGCGCTCTGCCGGTAATGCGCGTTACCGTTGTAGCAAAAACCGGATCGACATAAGAGCTATGTAATGCGGGGGCGCTACGTCCAGGCGGTGTGTGTTTGTTTGTATCTGTAAGCAAGCCAACAAAATCACATCTGGTTGTGCAATCTGGTGCACTGGGTGTGACGGGAGGTAATGATGGTGCGGTTGAGTTTGAGCCACCGCTTGTGGCGAGTGAAGTTTCTGTCTCGCTGCTATCCAAGTTTTCTGGAATTTCAATTTCGCACGCGGAGAGCGCTACAAAAAAAGGCAGCGCTATCCAGTAGTACTTTTTATTTGTCTGCATGATCCGCTCTCGTATTAGTTAATCCGCTGAATGAAGCCGGAGTATAGAAAATACGAATAGCAGCGTAAGTTCGAATTCTTATATTTGCGTGATAGTTCTGTATGAGAGTGTGAGCCGAATCTCGTAGTGATTTTTGCAAGAGGTAAATTAAGAAAAGATGTTAAAGGATGTATGGCAAACTAATATTAAAAAAATATATTCTTGTCGCGAGCTAACAATGAAATTGTGTTATTGCGCCAGTCGGTGTTGTTGAGCGCCTATCGAATTAACTGTTCTGCTGAGCTGCGAATTTTTTTCACCATGGCACGCACTCCGTTACCGCGAGTGGGACTAAGGTGCTTGAGTAAATCTATGCTGGAAAAGTAACCTTCTATGTCGAAGGCGAGTACTTGGCTGGCTGATTTATTGTGGTAGGCGGCGAGGATAATGGCTGCAAGACCACGTACAACAAGCGCATCGCTGTCTACAGCGAGTTGCATGTTGTCGTTGCTGCCGTCGGGACGAGTCAGCAGCCAAACTTGGCTTTGGCAGCCGCGTACAAGAAGCTCTTCGCATTTTAAAACGTCGGGAAATTCGGGGAGCTGTTTTCCAAGGTCGATAATGTACCGGTATCGATCTTCCCAATCGTCAAAGAACGAAAGACTGTCGATGATTTCTTCTGCGGTGATTTTTGTGCCGAAAGGATGTTCGAAAAGAAATTCGCTGGACATTAAAACATTCCCAATTCGAGTTGAGCTTCTTCGCTCATCATATCGCGCGACCAAGGTGGGTCGAACAGTAGAGCAACTTCGACGGCGTCAACATTCGGAACCAGTGCGCAACGATATTCAACATCCCCAACTAACACTGGCCCCATGCCGCAATTGGGCGCTGTGAGCGTCATGCGAATTTGAACAATATTTTTTTCGTCTCGGCGTATTACGTCGCAACCGTAGACCAAACCCAGGTCGACAATGTTGACTGGAATTTCTGGGTCATAAATTGTTTTTAGCGCAGCCCAAACATCATCCACACGCGCGCTGCCGTCGCCCTCACCGGGCATAAAGGAAAGCTCAAGCGGTTGTTGGCCGATAGCGTCGGCGTCAGTGCCATCAATGCGCGCCATGTTTCCGTTAAGGGTAACGGTAAAGGTCCCGCCTAATGCTTGGCGTAAATTCACGAACGAATTTTTCGGAATCATGATATGCGTGCCTGCCGGCACGAGGCGAGCGGGAACGTCGCGTGAAGTGACAACAGTGCGCTGTTCAGCCATTACTCATTTACCGTAAAGCTTTCGCCACAGCCGCATTCGCCGGTGGCGTTTGGATTGCGGAATTTAAAAAAGCTGTTTACGCCTTCGGTGACGTAGTCGATTTCTGTGCCGTTCAGAATGGTTGTGCTGTTTGCGTCAATAAACAGGGTGACGCCGTCTTGCACTTCCAAGTGCTTGTCGTCGCTGTTGCTGTCATCGGCATAGTCGAGCACATACATAAATCCAGAGCAGCCGGATTCGCGCACACTCAGGCGTAATCCTGCGACGCCTTTGCGGGCAATTTCTTTGCGTGCCTGATTGGCAGCGGCGGTCGTCATCGTTACTTTGATGTCGCTGGGAATGTAAGTTTGTACGGTCATATCAATAACCTCTCATAGAAAGGTTTTCACTTTTTCCAATGCGTTGAATAACGCATCTACGTCGTTACGACTATTGTACACCGAGAACGATGCACGCACTGTGCCGGGAATGCCGAGGCGGTCCATCAAGGGCATGGTGCAGTGATGGCCTGTGCGCACCGCTACGCCTTGCTGATCAAGAAGTTGACCAATGTCGTTGGGATGGCCGCCTTCAAGCAAGAAAGAAAGCACAGACACTTTATTGGGGGCTGTGCCGATCAATTGCAAGCCCGTCATGTCCTGAGCGCGCTCTGTGGCATAGGCGAGCAGGTTGTTTTCATGGGCAAGTAACGCTGGGCGGTCTTGCGCGCTAAGCCATTTCAGCGCCGCGCCTAGCCCAATGGCGCCGCCGATGTTGGGCGTGCCCGCTTCGAATTTGTACGGAAGCTCATTCCACGTACTGCTTTCGAACGTGACTTTTTCAATCATTTCGCCGCCGCCTTGATAGGGTGGCATGGCATCGAGTAGCGCGTGTCGGCCATATAAAGCACCAATACCCGTTGGCGCGAACACCTTATGGCCCGAGAAAGCGTAAAAGTCGCAGTCCAGCGCTTTGACGTCGACAGGCAGATGCGATACCGCTTGCGCGCCGTCTATCAGCGTCACCGCGCCGACTTTTTTTGCGGCAGCAATAATGTCCGCGACGGGGTTTAACGTGCCAAGACTGTTTGATGCGTGAACAATGGCGACGATACGTGTGCGCTCCGACAGCATTGAGTGAAAGCTATCGAGGTCGAGACTACCGTCGTCGAGAATCGGAATAACGTTTAGCGTGGCGCCTGCTCGCGCGCACGCCATTTGCCATGGCACGATGTTCGAGTGATGTTCTAGTGCGCTAATAAGCACTTCATCGCCCTCACGAAGCTGCTCACGGCCGTAGCATTGGGCAACTAAATTGATCGCTTCCGTGGTGCCGCGCGTCCAAATGATTTCTTCTCGTTGCGCGTTCAGGAAGTCGGCAACGATCTGTCGAGCGCCTTCAAATTCAGCTGTGGCCAGGTCGCTGAGATAATGCGCGCCGCGGTGTACATTGCTGTTTTGCGTGCGGTAGTACTCGCTCAACGCGTCAATAACGACCTCAGGCTTTTGCGTAGTCGCGCCATTATCGAGATACACCAGCGGCTTGCCGCGTACTGATGTGGAAAGGATAGGAAACTGTGCGCGAATTGCGTCAACGGAAAATGTCATGGCGGCACCTTACAGGGATTCGCCGAGCCAATCTCGCGCCCATTCGGCAATTGCCTCATTGGGCAGCGACAGAATTAACTCGTTGATAAAGCCTATGCCGAGCATCCGTTTGGCTTGTTCGGCGTCAACGCCGCGTGAGCGCAAATAAAAAAGTTGCTCGCTGTCCATTTGACCGATGGTAGTGCCATGCCCGCACTTTACGTCGTCGTTGTAAATTTCCAGTTCTGGCTTGCTATCTATTTCTGCCGTGTTGGCGAGCAATAGATTTTTATTGCTGAGCTGTGCATCCGTACCCTTAGCGCCAGGGTGAATATGAATGCGGCCATTAAATACGGCTTTGCCTGTTTCGCCGGCAATGCCTTTGAATATTTGATCTGATGTGCAATGCGGTGAAGCGTGTTCAATGCAGACATTGTTATCAACGTGACTACTATCACGCGCTAAAAATACTGCGCGAATGACTAAGTCTGCGCCGGGTTCGTTCATCCATACGCGCACATCATTACGGCGCAGCACGTTTCCCTTCATTAACTGGTAACTACGTACGCGGCTATCACGTTGTTGTTGGATGTCGAGCTCACTGATGTGCAATGTCTCAGCGCTTTCACTCTGCAAACGATAATGTGTCAGCTCAGCATTGCCGCCAACGTGAATGCGCGTGATCGCACTGGTGAGTGCCGGGCCTGTGCCCGCGTAGTGCTCAATCAGTGTGAAAGCGCTGTTTTCGTCAAGCGTCACGTTAACGCGAGTGGCCGCGCTGGCGGGCGTATCGCTTTCGCCAACATAAATAATATGCAGTGCCTGCTTAACCTGTGCGCCTTTGGCGACATGAATGTTCAGGCCATCTTGTAGTGTGGCGGCATTGAATCCTGAGAACGGCGTTAATTCTTTCGCGGCCGATGGATTATCTGCGCTTAAGGTTGAGAAAATAACGCCGTCAATTTTGGGTAGTGTTGCAGGTAGCGCCCCGTTGGTAATGACCAGTTGGGCGCCCCCAAAGTCAGGCACATCAGCCGTGGAAAGCTCGGATGTTTTATGCGCCTGCTTTGCTAAATGGCCGTCCTGAAGTTTGATTAACGAGGTATATTTCCAGCGCTCAGATTTTTTATCGGGGAACGGCAGGTTTTCTAGCGCGTCACGACCAGCATCGCGTAACGAACTTAATGTGTCGTTACGTTGTTGGTATGCAGTGGCGCCTTCGAGGGCTTGGGCTTTAAGGGATTCCGTCAGCGTCATGCGCCGTGGCCCTCCAGCCAGCCGTAGCCTTTTTCTTCTAGCTCTAGGGCTAACTCTTTACCGCCTGATTTAATAATTCGGCCGCCAGCGAGAACGTGCACGAAATCAGGAACGATGTAATCCAGCAACCGTTGATAATGGGTGACTAACACTATGCCGCGATCGGGGCGGCGCAGAGAGTTAACGCCTTTGGCCACCACTTGGAGAGCATCGATATCGAGGCCTGAATCGGTTTCATCGAGCAGCGCCAGCTTGGGTTCTAGTAGCAGCATTTGCATGATTTCGTTGCGCTTCTTCTCGCCGCCGGAAAAGCCTTCGTTAACGCCACGCTTTAAAAATTGCTGGTCTAAGTTAACTTGCTGGCAGGCCTCGCGTGCTTTGCGTAGCAAGGTCACTGCGTCGAGCGGCTCTTTGCCCTGGGCTTTATAAATTTCTTCTAGCGACGCTTTGAGGAATTCCATATTCGACACACCGGGGATTTCCACCGGATACTGAAACGCTAGAAAAATGCCCGCGCGGGCGCGTTCTTCTGGCGCCATATCGGCAACCGGCTTGCCTTCGAACAAGACGTCGCCTGAAATGATCTCGTAGCCATCACGGCCAGCAAGTACATTGCTTAGGGTGCTTTTACCTGAACCATTCGGGCCCATAATGGCGTGCACTTCACCGGCGTTAACGGTAAGTGACAACCCTTTCAGAATTTCTTTTCCGGCCACACTGGCGTGCAGATTTTTAACTTCCAACATGAATAGTGTCTCGTATGGGAACAGATTAGCCGACCGAGCCTTCAAGGCTGACTTCGAGGAGTTTGCCTGCTTCCACAGCAAATTCCATGGGCAACTCCTTAAATACTTCTTTGCAAAAGCCATTCACGATCATGGAAACGGCCTTTTCTGTTTCAATTCCGCGCTGACGACACAGGAACAATTGATCGTCGCTCACTTTAGATGTGGTGGCTTCGTGCTCAAGTGTGGCCGTCGGGTTGCGGCTTTCGATATAAGGAAAGGTGTGTGCGCCGCATTGATCGCCCAGCAGCAATGAATCGCACTGGGTGAAGTTACGAGCGTTTTCAGCGCGCGGACTGATCCGCACAAGGCCACGGTACGCATTTTGGCTGCGGCCCGCGGAAATTCCTTTGGAAATAATAGTGCTCTTGGTGTTTTTGCCGAGGTGAATCATTTTTGTGCCGGTGTCGGCCTGTTGCATGTTGCGTGTTAGAGCAACGGAATAGAATTCGCCAATGCTGTTATCGCCGCGCAAAATAACGCTGGGGTATTTCCACGTGATGGCAGAGCCAGTTTCAACTTGTGTCCAAGAGATCTTAGCGTTGTCGTGGCACACGCCGCGTTTGGTAACGAAGTTATAAATGCCACCTTTGCCGTTTTCGTCGCCGGGGTACCAGTTTTGCACGGTGGAATACTTAATGTTTGCGCCGGGCATGGCCACCAATTCAACGACCGCAGCGTGTAATTGGTTTTCGTCTCGCATTGGCGCGGTGCAGCCTTCAAGGTAGCTCACGTGGCTGCCTTCGTCGGCGATGATTAACGTACGTTCGAATTGCCCTGTCTTCGCTTCATTAATTCGAAAATACGTGGACAGTTCCATTGGGCAGCGAACGCCCTTCGGAATATAGACAAATGAACCATCGGAAAAAACGGCGGAGTTCAGTGCGGCATAGTAGTTGTCGCCTTGGGGAACAACAGAGCCGATATATTTCTTAATTAATTCTGGGTATTCATGCACGGCTTCTGAAATGGAGCAAAAAATAACGCCGGCTTCTTTCAGTTTTCCCCGAAATGTTGTGGCGACAGAAACAGAATCGAATACCGCATCCACCGCAACGCCCGCAAGCATTTCTTGCTCATGCAGAGGAATGCCAAGTTTTTCGTAGGTTCTTAATAGCTCCGGATCGATTTCATCTAGGCTCTTCGGTTTGTCCGCCATGCTGCGTGGCGCCGAATAATAAGAGACTTCATTGAAATCAATAGGCGGGTGATGAATGTGCGCCCATGATGGCGACGTCATGGTTTGCCATTTTTCGTAGGCCTGCAAACGCCAATCCAGCATCCATTGTGGCTCGTTCTTCTTATTAGAGATAAAACGAATCACATCTTCGCTCAGACCTGGTGCCAACGTGTCCGATTCCACTGACGTAGTAAAGCCGGCGGAGTATTCGGAGCGGACCAGTTTGTCGAGTTCGGCCTGATTGCTCATGGATGCCTCAGTGTAATCAGTGGGTCGCCGGTCGCCGCTAATGCGGTTGGGCGGAATACCAGAGTAAAACGGTCGGGTATTATATGCAAAGCGGGGCGGCGGGGAAAGCCGCGACTGGCGGAGAAGGTTGGTGTGTGCTTACTTATATCGAGCGTTGTCCCCCGAAGTAAGGTGTAAATTGACCCGTCAGATGCGTATAATCCGCCGGTTCAGATCAGGCCCCCGTGTTGGGGGAGGCTATTTTTTATTACTGGAGAGACTTCTAATGGCTGTTGAGCGCACTTTGTCCATCATCAAACCCGATGCAGTAGGCAAAAACGTAATTGGTGAAATCGTGAGCCGCTTCGAGAAAGCAGGTTTGAAAGTGGTGGCCATGAAAATGATGCAGCTAGACGACGAGAAGGCCGGCGGTTTCTACGCAGAACACCGTGAGCGCCCATTTTTCAAGGACTTAGTGTCATTCATGACCTCTGGTCCAGTAGTTGTGCAAGTGCTTGAAGGCGAAGATGCCGTGGCTAAAAACCGTGATCTGATGGGCGCAACCAACCCTAAAGATGCTGAAGCGGGCACTATTCGCGCTGATTTCGCTCAAACCATCGATGAAAACGCTGTTCATGGCTCTGATTCAGTCGAATCAGCGGCACGCGAAGTTGCGTATTTCTTCGAGGCAAATGAAGTTTGCCCACGTCTGCGCTAAGCAATTAGCCTAGTAGTTATCTATATATAAGGAAGGCGACCCCGTGACTGAGGCCGAAAAGACCAATCTGCTGGGTAAGACCCGTGAGGAAATGGAGGCATTCTTCCTCTCTCTTGGAGAGAAGAAGTACCGTGCGCACCAAATGCTCAAGTGGATCTATATCCATCAGGTTGACGATTTCGAGCTCATGACTGACGTGGGCAAGGCCCTGCGTGAAAAGTTGCGTCAGGTCGCTGAAATCCGTCCGCCGGAAATCCTCCATGAGGGGATTTCTCGCGACGGTACCCGCAAGTGGGTGTTTAAAGTTGATGGCGGCGGGGCGGTTGAAACTGTTTTCATCCCTGATGGGCGTCGCGGCACTCTTTGTGTGTCGTCACAAGTTGGCTGCTCAGTGGATTGCAGTTTTTGTTCCACGGGCAAGCAAGGGTTTCAACGAGATTTAAGTAGCGCCGAGATTATTGGCCAAGTGTGGTTGGCGAGTCGTTCGTTCGGACCTCGCACTAATCTTGGGCAGCACCCCATCACTAACGTTGTGATGATGGGTATGGGTGAGCCACTGTTGAACTTCGTCAACGTGGTCCGTGCCATGAAGCTCATGAAAGAAGATTTGGCTTACGGCATTTCTAAAAAGCGCATCACGCTTAGCACGTCTGGTGTTGTGCCGATGATTGATAAGCTTAGTGATGAGCTAGACGTATCATTGGCAATTTCGTTACATGCGCCAAACGATGAATTGCGTAATCAGCTGGTCCCTCTGAATAGGAAGTATCCGCTGGCGGACTTGCTGGCAGCGTGCAAACGCTATAGCGAAAAAATCCCACATAAGCACAAAAGCATTACGATGGAATACGTCATGCTAAAAGGTATTAATGATAAGCCTGAGCATGCGCGGCAGCTGGTGAAGCTGATGCGCAATTTGCCGGTAAAGGTAAACTTAATTCCTTTTAATCCGTTCCCGCATGCAGGTTACGAGCGTTCGGAGCGCAATGATATTTTAGCGTTTCATAAGCACCTCAATGACAATGGTTTGCTCACCACCATACGGACAACGCGTGGCGACGATATCGACGCTGCCTGTGGGCAACTGGTTGGCGACGTCGTGGATCGTACTCGTCGCAGCGAACGATGGCGCAAGGAAGTATTTTTACGCGATTCTGACGACAACGACAGGACGGCTGCAGAAGTATGATAAAAATTAGAAGAGCGTGCCTTGTTCTCCTGCCTTTTTTCTTGGTTGCTTGTGTAGCCGTGCCGAAAAAGAAAATAGACACGCAGAAAGCGGTGGATGCGCGAGTGGCCGCCGGATTGGAGTATATGAAGGTGAAAAACCCTGGGGCCGCGCGGGAGCACTTGTCTCGTGCGCTCGTATTGAACGACAAAAGTCCTGAAGCGCAAAATGCCATGGCGTTGTTGTATCAGTATGAAGGGGATGTCGAAAATGAAGAGCGGCATTACAAAAAAGCCATCTCGGCGGATAAGCACTTTGCACCGGCGCACAATAACTATGGTGTGCTTCTGTTCGGGCAAAAACGTTATGAAGATGCCCTCAAGCAATTTTATGATGCCGCGAATAATCAATCCTATGGCGGTCGTGGACAGGCATTAGAAAATATCGGCCGCACGTATGTTGAACTTAAGAAACCCACGGAAGCAAAAGAGGCTTTTAATAAAGCGTTGCGCTTGGCGCCGAATTTAACCGCGCCGTTATTGGAATTGGCCAAGCTTTATTATAACGAAGGTGACGTTTCGTTAGCGGATAAGTATTACTCGTCGTATATCAGCAGAACGAAAGCGCAATCGGCGGAAGCATTATGGCTCGGTATTCGCATTGCCGCGGATACAAAACAGAATGATCGTATTTCAAGCTATGAGCTTGCGCTGCAAAAGCTATATCCAAATTCTCCTGAGTTTCGGGCTTGGACGAAGTGGAAAGGAGCATCGAAATGAATCATTCATTGCTTCCAGGCCAGCGTCTAAAGGCAGCGCGAGAGCAGTCAGGACTTAGTGAGAGAGAAGTCGGTGAGCGCCTGCGACTTTCTACGAGCTATGTTAAAGCGCTTGAGTCAGACGACTACGAGCGTCTACCGGGCTCTGCGTTTATCAAAGGTTACATGCGTAATTACGCGAAGTTGGTTGGTTTGCCCGCCGATGATATTGCAAATTTATACTCGCAAATGCGAGCCGAAGAGCCTTCCCGTGAAACGGAAAGTAGTGCGGCAGAAGTCGACTCCACCTCGGACTCTCAACCTTTAAAGCCCTGGATGATCTGGGCTAGCGCTGCATTAGTGTTGGTTGTTGTTGTCGCGTTTTTTGCGAGTACGGGTACGAACGGCGAAGTGGCTGGCGAGCAAGAGCAAGTCGAGCAGGAGCAGACCATCGACGCCCCCGAAGACATCGAGGCGGTGCAGTCTGTTTCAGAAGGCGACTTGGATGAGGGGGGCGTGATTGATGATGGCGCTGCCGATCTTTCTACGGATGCATCGCCAGAGCGAATTATTGCGCGCGAACCTGAAGAAGACATTACGCCGCCTGCACAAGACAGATTGCAGGTGAGTTTCGTCGACGTTTGCTGGATTAAAGTGTCTGATTCGACCGGTGCCGATATCTATACTGGGCAGCGCAATGCAGGCGGACGCTTGATTTTGGAGGGCGAGGCGCCTTTTCGCATCACGCTAGGCAACGCGGCTGCCGTCGAACAAATTCAGATGAACGACCAGACTATTCCTGTGCCTGCTGCAACGCCCGGGCGGGTTGTTGTGGTTCGCACACCCTGACGTATCGGGTTAGTTATGCATCAAGAAGTTGATATTAAGCGCAGGAAAACCCGGCAGATTAAAGTGGGTCATGTGCCTGTGGGTGGCGATGCGCCGATCACAGTGCAAACCATGACAAACACCGAAACCTGTGACGTTGATGCAACCGTTGCGCAGATTCAGCGCGCACGCGGCGCGGGTGTGGATATTGTTCGTGTCTCCGTGCCGACAATGGAAGCGGCTGAAGCTTTTAGGAAAATTCGCAAGCGCGTTGAAGTGCCGCTGGTTGCAGATATTCACTATGACTACAAAATTGCGTTGGCGGTCGCCGACGTAGCTGATTGTTTGCGGATTAATCCAGGAAATATCGGGCGTGACGATCGAGTGCGCGAAGTGATCGCCGCCGCGCGGCACAACAATGTGCCGATCCGTATAGGTGTGAATGCGGGCTCTTTAGAAAAAGAGCTGCAACGCAAATATGGAGAACCCACCAGTGATGCACTCGTTGAATCCGCACTTCGTCATGTGGACTTGCTAGATAAGCACGACTTCCAAGAATTTAAAGTTAGTGTAAAAGCGTCTAACGTTTTTATGACGTTGGGTGCGTACAGAAAACTTTCCCAGCAAATTGAGCAGCCGTTGCATCTTGGTGTCACGGAGGCCGGCACATTCCGCTCTGGCACAGTGAAATCTGCCGTGGCGCTCGGTCAGCTGTTGATGGAAGGCATTGGCGATACTATTCGAATTTCGCTTGCGGCTGACCCGGTCGAAGAAGTGAAAGTGGGTTTTGATATTTTGAAAAGCCTTGGGCTACGCAAGAAAGGCGTCAATATAATTGCGTGTCCAAGCTGCTCGCGCCAAAACTTTGACGTGATTTCAACCGTGAATGAATTGGAAGCGCGGCTAGAAGATATTAATGAATCTGTCGATTTGGCTGTTATTGGGTGCTTGGTAAACGGCCCGGGCGAAGCCCGCGAGGCAGACATCGGATTAACAGGCGCTACACCGAATAACCTTTCTTATGTCGATGGCGAGAAAAGTCACCATATACAGCGCGAAGACTTAGTCGAAGAGCTGGAAAGAATGGTGCGTGCCAAAGTGAAAAGAATGCGAGATGACGAAGCGCAAGGCGTTATCGTCCGCAGTTGATTAGAATTTCAGGAGTTTTCAGTTGAGTCAGAAGCTGGCCTCAATTCGCGGGATGAATGATATCCTGCCGGAGCAAAGTTCCCTGTGGCAGTGGTTAGAGGTGCGAATTCAATCCGTACTCGATCGCTATGGCTACCAGGAAATTCGGATGCCCATCGTTGAGCACACGGAGTTATTTAAGCGATCAATCGGCGAAGTGACCGATATTGTCGAAAAAGAAATGTACACCTTCAACGATCGCAATGGTGATTCTCTCACATTGCGTCCTGAGGGTACCGCTAGCTGCGTGCGCGCCTGTGAGCAACATGGTTTGTTGTATAACCAAGTGCAGCGGCTCTGGTATGTCGGACCGATGTTCCGTCATGAGCGGCCACAGGCGGGTCGCTACCGCCAGTTTCATCAAATCGGCGTTGAAACGTTTGGTATGGCGGGCCCTGATATTGATGCTGAAATTATTTTATTAACCGCGCGCCTGTGGCGCGAGCTTGGTTTGTCGAGCAAGGTTCGCCTAGAGCTAAATAGTTTAGGCAGCAGCGAAGATCGCGCGCGGTATCGCGAAGCGCTTGTCGCCTATTTGAGTGAGCGGATTGACCAGCTTGATGACGACAGCAAGCGTCGTTTAGAACGCAATCCTTTGCGCGTATTGGATAGCAAAGATGTAGGCACTCGCGCTGCATTAAAAGATGCGCCGGTGTTGCGCGATTTTCTGGGTGACGATGCGAAAGCTCATTTTGATGGTTTGTGCGCAGCGCTTGACCAAGCGGGTGTGGCATATCAATTAAACCCCGCTCTCGTGCGCGGGTTGGATTACTACGGTAAAACCGTTTTCGAATGGATTACTGACGACTTGGGCGCACAGGGAACTGTGTGTGCGGGCGGACGTTACGACGGATTAGTCGAGCAACTAGGCGGGCGTGCGACACCTGCCGTCGGCTTTGCCATGGGCTTGGAACGTTTAGTTTTGTTGTTAGAGCAGCAACGCCCGGAACTCCGCCCGCAAGCCGATATCTATGTCATAGCGCCGGATGAAAAAACGGCGGGGTTATTGCTGTCAGAAGCATTACGTGATGCTTTGCCGGAATTGAAGATACAGTCACATTGTGGTGCTGGCGGATTAAAAGCGCAGATGAAGAAGGCGGATAAAAGCGGTGCACGCTTTGCCCTGATTCTGGCGGAACAGGAAATCGCGAAGGGCGTCGTCGGCATTAAGCCGCTGCGCGGAAATGGCGAACAACAAGAAGTTGCACAAGCGGCGCTGGCCGACTGGTTGGCAACGCAATTTGCATCAGGAGAGTGAAATGACGGATTACACAGAAGAAGAACAGGTTGAGCTAATTCGCAAGTGGTGGGCAGAGAATGGCGTTAGCGTTGTCGTTGCTATTGTTATCGCAGTGGGTGGATTAATCGGCTGGCGTCAATGGCAGGCCCACACTGCAGATCAGTCTGCGGCTGCGTCTACGATCTACCAAAAAATGCTCGAGGGATTGGAATCCGCTCGTTCACGCCCTGATAGTGAAACAGATTATGAAACTGTCCGCGCAAGTGCACAGCAGTTGGTGTCTGACTATGAGAGTTCAGCGTATGCCGACTACGCCCATTTGACGTTGGCGCGTCTGGCAGTTGAAGGCGAGGATTACGCGACTGCATCTGCAGAGCTTCAAGCGGTTATTGATGCGCCGGCATCAGAAACATTGGAGTGGTTGGCGACAATCCGTTTGGCGCGTATCAATGTGCAAACCGGTGAATTAGACGCGGCGGAAAAATTAGTGTCGGGCAAAGTGCCTGAGTCATTTACTGGCCAAGCGTTAGAAATAAAGGGTGATATTTTGCGCGCCCGCGATAATGTGTCTGGCGCTCGCGCAGCATACAGCGAAGCGCTGGAAAAAACGGAAGGTGAGGCGCACAAAGAATTGGTGCGCATGAAAATGCAAGATTTGGCGCCTGTATTGTGAAAAAACTGTTATTCGTTTTACTGCCATTATTACTGCTGCAAGCTTGCAGCAGTAACCCCGAGGCCGTTGAGCCAGTCGACCTGCCGAAATTCAAAAAGAGTTTTGATGTTGACCGTCTATGGCATCGCGGCGCCGGTATTGGGAATAGGAATGGCAGCTTGATGCTCGCGCCTGTCGTGACAGAGCAGCATTTGTATTCGGCTGATTTGCGCGGGCGTTTGTATTGCTTTGATCGCGCGAACGGCAAAAAAATATGGCGCCGTGATGTAGGCTTGCGTGTTGGTGGTATCGGTGCCGGCTACGGTTATTTAATTGTTGGCACGCGCGATGGCGATGCGGTGGCGTTAGATGCCGTATCCGGCGAAGAGAAATGGCGGGTGCGTTTGTCGAGCGAAGTTTTGGCAGCGCCAGCCATTAGCGCAGACAAAGTTGTGTTTCAAACGCTTGATGGTCGTGTTGTCGCATTGAACCCTGACACGGGCGATCAACTATGGAGTTATGAAGAAGTTGTTCCCATTCTAACGTTGCGCGGCACCTCATCTCCGCTTATTACGAATGGTCGCGTTTATACAGGTTATGCGTCAGGCAAGGTCGTTGTTCTGGATGAAGCCACAGGCGTGCCTGTGTGGGAGCGGCGTGTTGCTGAGCCAACGGGTCGTTCAGAGTTGGATCGTTTGGTTGATGTCGACGCAAACATAATTGTTGAAGGTGGTGGTGTTTTTGCCGTGACCTTCCAAGGCAAGCTGGCCGTATTGGATAACGAAACAGGGCGCCCATTTTGGGATAAGGATATGTCGAGCTATCAGCAGATTAGCTCGTCTGCCGGCACGTTGTTTATTTCCGACGATCACGCGCGAGTGTGGAGCGTTGATCAGCGCACTGGTTCAGCATTATGGAAGAGCGAAGCGCTTTACGGTCGTGTTCTAAACGGTACGGCGATTCAAAAAGGTTTAGTGGTCACAGGTGACCGCGAAGGGTATCTGCATTGGTTAGACGCGATTGATGGAAAGATTGTTGCGCGTCGGTTCTTTGATGCCGATGGATTTGCTGCGCCGCCAGTAGTCTATGATGACACTTTATATGTGCTTAGCGGCGATGGTGAACTCGCCGCCTACAGCGTCGAGTCGCTGAAATAGCGATTCGCCACATCGCACTTAGTGCGAATTTTCTGAGGAATATCCGTTGAAACCGGTCATCGCTCTAGTCGGGCGCCCAAACGTAGGCAAGTCCACACTGTTTAACCGCATCACTCGGAGTCGGGATGCGCTCGTAGCGGATTTCGCCGGCCTTACGCGTGATCGCCAGTATGGAGAGGGTCGTCATGAAGAATATCGCTTTATGGTGGTGGATACCGGCGGTATTGGCGAAAGCAAAGGCGATGGCATTGATCAGCCAATGGGCGAGCAGGCGCGTCAGGCAATCGGTGAAGCGACGTTGGTTTTATTTCTCGTTGACGGACGCGCAGGATTAACTGCGGCAGATCAAAATATCGCGCGTGAATTACGCAGCGTTAATAAACCTGTTCACTTGGTGGTGAATAAAACCGATGGCGTTGATGAAAATGTCGCGCTAGCCGATTTTTATGCCTTAGGGTTTGGCGATGTGCACGCAATCGCTGCGTCCCATGGACGCGGTGTGGCTCAGTTGCTTGATCTGCTTGTGGAAACGTTTCCCGCCCCTGAAGAAGAGCTCGAAGAAGAACCTGATTCCATTCGGGTTGCCATTGTTGGTCGTCCGAATGTAGGAAAATCGACCCTTGTGAATCGACTCCTCGGCGAAGAACGCGTCGTGGTATTTGATATGGCAGGCACCACACGCGATGCAATTCGCATTCCCTTTGAGCGCAATGACCAGCGTTATACGTTGATTGATACAGCAGGGATTCGACGTCGCGGCAAAGTATTCGAAGCGATCGAAAAATTTTCCGTCATCAAGGCTCTGCAAGCAATTGATGAAGCGCATGTTGTGATTTTAGTGATTGATGCGCAGGAAGGTATTACCGATCAAGACCTCAGTTTATTGGGGCATGTGCTCGAAGCGGGTCGCTCGTTAATGATCGCCGTGAATAAGTGGGATGGCCTTGAGTCAGATCATAAAGAGCATGTCAAAAACGAATTGGAGCGGCGCTTGGAATTTATTCCTTGGGCGCGTACGCACTTTATTTCGGCGCTGCATGGCACTGGCGTGGGTGATTTGTTCGGATTTGTGCAGCGTGCGTGGCAATCCGCATTTTTGAAAGTGAACACCAATCGCTTAACCACCATGATGGAAGCGATGATTGCCAAGAATCAACCGCCGATGGCAGGGCGTCATCGCGCCAAGCTGCGTTACGCGCACTTGGGCGGCAATAATCCTCCGCGGATTGTTATTCACGGTAATCGCGTTGAGGAGCTTGGGGATGGCTATCGCCGCTACCTCGAAAACCGATTCCGTATTGAACTAAAACTCGAGGGCACCCCATTAAAGGTGGAGTTCCGCAATGGCGAAAACCCGTTTGCTGGGCGCAAGAATCAGCTGACGGATCGCCAGGTCAAGCGTAAGCAACGCTTGATGAAACATGCCAAAAAGTAGCCTTTCTGGCTGATTTTACCTTTGTGGCCGCCAATGGCGGCTACACTTCTCTCTAGCTATTAGTGCACGTGTTCAGACCAGCGGCTTTCTGATATCGCTGCTGGCAGGTATCCTGCATTAATCATGTTATGGACTTATGTCTTGTCTCCAGGGGGAGTGGGTGCTGAACCGAATCTTACTTCTATTGCTTTGTATGCACATGGTGCCTGCCATGGCAGGGGAGTCCATCTCCTTCAATGAAGAAAGCGATGTCCCGTTAAGTGACGTGCCGATGGTGCTGACACCGGCTAGGTTGAGCCAGCCCCAATCGCTGGTGCCCGCCAGTGTTACCGTTATTGATCGCGAACTGA
Source organism: Alcanivoracaceae bacterium (assembly GCA_029213045.1). Lineage (GTDB taxonomy): Bacteria > Pseudomonadota > Gammaproteobacteria > Pseudomonadales > Alcanivoracaceae > JARGPN01. The sequence goes on along the minus strand of JARGPN010000010.1, from coordinate 274,614 downwards.
TTGAAGCGTCAGGCGCTCGTGAAATCTATCAGCTAATGCAGCTCGTGCCTGGCATGGTTGCGCTAAAGGTTGACGGAAATGTTCCCACCGTGAGTTACCACGGCACGCAAGCCCGTGATGTGCGCCGTATGTTGGTCATGATCGATGGCCGCTCCCAATATCAGCCCGGTTTGTCACGGGTGATCTGGAATGACTTGCCTCTAGAAATAGAAGATATAGAACGTATTGAAGTCACACGTGGACCGGCGTCACCAGCATACGGTGCAAATGCTTTCCAAGGCGTCATTAATATTATTAGCCGACATCCCAATGACGTAGAAGGAACAAGCGTCGCGCTTCGCTCGGGCAACAACGGCGTTCAGGATTGGCGAGTAAGTAGTGCTGCCCATGGTGATGGAAAAGCCATGCGTATCACCGTCGGAGAAAAAGCCGATGACGGTTATGACGGCGAGTACTTCGATGACCGTGCTGAAGTGTTTAAAGATGTGCAACGACGTGATGCAAAGCGTATTCAGACATTGAATTTACGTAGCACATTTGAAGTGACTACAGATGATTCAATCGAGTTTCTTGCAGGCGGCTCTAAGTCATATTTACAGAGACAGGGAGAGGGTGCTGATTTCTATACGGTAATGGATTATACCGACTTGCCCGATGAAAATGCTGAGCAGGCCTTCATGGAATTGGTGTGGACGCACCGTTTTAATGAGCGTCATGAGCTGAAGGTTCAAACCTATGCTCAATATACGAAGGACGAAACTGAGTTCGCCGGTTGTTTTAAGCTGCCTTCTACTAGCTTCCCTGGTAGCACGCCGGATCCATTTGCCGCGCTTTATTTTTCGCAGTACATGCGTGATGTATTTCTTTCCACGCCGGGCGATTTTCGTGATGCATTAGCGGTTGGCTTGACCGGTGTGTTAACCGGAGCGCCAGGGGCGTTTCAACCGGCCAGCGGTGCTGGTCCATTATGCGCCGGCTTGAATTTGGATGTTCAGGAAGAACGTTACGATATCGAAGTGCAGGATACGTTTTATATTGATGAATATACCCGAATGGTTATCGGTGCAAATTTGCGCCATGACAGGGGGAAATCAGAAGCTTATCTTGGCGGTAGCCGCGATAATTTAAGTCACCGCGTATTTGGAAATTTGGAAATTCACCTAGCGGATCCTTTGTACCTTAATTTTGGCGGATACTGGGAGGAGGACGAAATTAATGGCGCCAACTTTAGTTCTCGTAGCGCGCTAATCTATCAGTTTCTGCCAACCCACAGCGTTAGACTCGTAGCATCAGAGGCTTTGCGTACCGTAGATATTTACGAAGCCTATGCAAATGTTCACATTTATCCGAAAAATTTAAATGAGCCGTACGCGTCGGACCCGTTGGGCACCCTAGGTAGTGCGAAACCTGAATTGTTTATTACGCAGCAGTCCGAAGGCTTATTGCAGCCTGAGCGGATCGAATCAAAAGAAATTGGTTATTTTGGCCGTTGGCGTGGATTGCAATGGGATATTCGTGTCTATAAAGAAGAGCTTACCAAGCTTGTCAGTGAGGCATTAAATCCGTTTGTATTCGAAGCCAATAACGACGATCACGTGGATATCAATGGCCGGGAAGTGCAACTTGATTGGCACGTCGCGGATAGTCATCTATTAAGGCTGACTGCAGATCATCGGCACACATCAACCTCTAATGTAATTGAAAGCCGTATCGCCAATCGAGACGGCTCTTCTGTGTTATGGCGTTGGGATATGACGGAGCGGTGGATGTTTTCCGCCGCCCGCTACTTGGGCCGGTATTACAACGACTCGGCGTATGAGCGTGTGGATGCACAGCTCGGATGGACCGCACCACTGGCGAAAAGTGAAATTCAAATTAAGGCGTTGGTTCAACACGATTTAACAGATGATCCTGTCGTCTTCGACGACAATGTGTACCAAACGGGCACGCGCTACTGGGTGTCCGGCATGCTGACATTTTAGAACGCAGGACGCGTAATGATGCAGGGGATGCGGAAATATTGGATGGCGGTCTCTCTGCTGCTGGCGGTGCCTGCGGTCGCGGAAACGCTATTCCCCGTCGCCAGTCAATCAACTAGCCCATCACGTTCCTCTTCGGCGCTCGCAGTGAGTGTCGTTGGTGCGTCTGATAAAGCCCGTGACGCCTTTTCCCGATCACTCCTACAGAAAGCGCAATTCCCATTAGATCTTGATACGTCTACGCCAGAGATAGTTATTGCCTTGGGTGATGCAGCGACGGAGTCGGCGTGTCGTCAGGTGCGCCCTGTTATTGGCGTGCAGGTCAGTCAATCGGTGCTCGAGCATGTGCGCGCTAAAAAATGCAATGTAGTGGCAGTGCTTTCCCAAGTAAGCCCAGCTACGCAGCTGCAACTAATAAAATTATTATTGCCGAATGAGAAAAACATCGGCGTATTGGTGAGCGATAAAACGCGAGCCGATATCCCTCGTCTTAGTTATCTCGCCGAGCAACTTGGCCTCACTCTGACTACTTTAATTTTGGCGCCTGGCGAGCCCCTCAGCCGCGGACTTTCCAAGTTGCTTGACGAAGTAGATGTATTGCTGGCGCTCCCTGACAGCAGTATTTTCAATGCGCAAAATGCGCGCCTCATCTTAATGAGTGGTTACCGGCAGCGCCGTCCAGTTATTGGGCCTGATGATCATTGGGTGAAGGCAGGCAGTTTGGCCTCTGCGTATGTTGATGCGGATGATCTGCTAGAAACTGTATTAACGTTAGTTAGTGATTACCGCAGGAATAAAACCCTTGGCGGCGACAAAGCCACGCCCATTTCTGTGGACGTCAATGAGCACGTTGCAAAATCATTGGGAATATCTGTGTCAAAAGAGAAACTATTTGAACACCTGAATGAGGTGAAGCCGTGAAGCCCGCCGCAAGTATTCGCCAGCAACTTCAATGGCTGGGCTGGTTGCCAGCACTAATCATGTTGGTTTCCGTGTTGTTCGCCTTAACATGGCAGCGGTTTTCTGATGCGGAAAGTGATTTGCAAACGCGCGGACATTTTGTGGCACGCTATCTTGCCTCTGCATCGGAGTATGGCGTTGTCTCTGGCAATAAAGATGAGCTTCGCCAGCAAGCCTACTTTGCTATGCAAAGCGCAGATGTGCGCTCAGTAATATTTTATGATGCAGATGGAAATGTGTTGATCAATGTGACGAGTGATGTCACCGGTGTGCCCATTACCACCCGTAGTTTCTCGGCAAGTATTTTCAATCACCCCTTGGATGTTGGCGCGGCACTTCTTAGAAGTGAAGATGTACGTGACGTCGCAGGGCCACAGCGTATTGGAAGCGTGAAGGTGAGTATCTCGGATGCGTCCATCGCGATGCGCCAGCGCGAAATTATTGTTGCGTCCATAGCGCCGGCGGTTTTTGCGTTGCTATTGGGGCTGTGGATTGCTCGCCGTTTGGCCGATAGAATTTCGGGCCCCATTCAATCCTTATCGAGTATTGTTCAAAGAATTCGCGGTGGTGATTATCAAATACGCGGAGAGCTTTTGCTGCGCGGTGAGTTAGCAACGTTACAGTCAGACATTAATCAGTTAGCGGTTGAGCAGGAGCGTGCGCAGTTAGAGCAGAAGTTGGCCATGGACTCACTACGCGACGCCAGAGAAAAAGCCGAAAGTGCGAGCCGGGCCAAGAGCGATTTTCTGGCAATGATGAGCCATGAATTAAGAACGCCAATGAACGGTGTGCTCGGTATGTTGCAGCTACTACAAACGACGTCGTTAGATGACGCGCAAGAGGAGTACGCTCGTGCGGCAGTCGATTCAACAGCCCATTTGCTGGATGTAATCAATGATATTCTAGATTTCTCCCGCGTTGAAAGTGGCCGTTTAGAAATTGAAAATTTGTATTTTCGGATGGACGAAGCGCTGGTCAACTGCGTGAGTAATTTTCGCTATATCGCCGAACAAAAGAGCTTGCTCCTAGAGCTAGAGGGGCTTGAAGTTCTCAGTGGATTCGAGGTTCTCTCCGACCCGACACGCGTACGTCAAGTGTTCTCAAATTTACTCGGCAATGCACTTAAGTTTACTGAGCAGGGATTCGTACGCGTGCGCGCGGAAATTCGTGAGGTAAATGGCTCGCGCGTAAAGCTGGCGATTTTTGTGAAGGATTCCGGTATCGGTATTGAACCGGAGAAAATTTCAAAACTTTTTGATGCCTTTACGCAGGTCGATAGTTCAACATCGCGTCGCTTCGGTGGTACCGGTCTTGGTTTGGCTATTGTGCGGCGGTTAATGCGCTTGCTAGGCGGCGAGCTATTCGTCGAAAGTTCGCCAGGAAAAGGCACGACCTTTACGTGCATGTTTGATCTGGAGGTGAAGTTCACGCCGACCTCAATGCCGGTTGCAACCAAGCAACAGCAACAGAACTTTCATTTACAAGGCCGAGTGCTGTTAGTGGAAGACAATGACGTTAACCGTATGGTGGCTGAACATATGTTGGCTGCCTTGGGGTTGGAAGTCGTGTGTGCAGTAAACGGCGACGAAGCGCTTGGTTTGATGCGTGCTGGTATGTTTGATTGTGTTCTGATGGATGTGCAAATGCCGATTAAAGATGGTTTAACGGCCGTCGGTGAATGGCGAGAATTTGAAAAGGAGAACGCGCTGCCAAGGCTACCCGTGATCGCATTGACCGCAAATGCGTTGTCCGGCGAGCGTGAGCGCTGTCTGCAGGCGGGGATGGATGATTATTTGGCGAAACCATTCCAGCGGCAAAAATTAATTACTTTGGTGCGTCATTTTTTGTCTGACGAGCGTCCATGATTTTTTCGATTTTCGCTTCAAAGCTGCCGTCGGCAAGGCGTGTCGTGACTGTTTGCCCTGTGTGAATATCGGCGACGGATTTTGCCGCGCGAACCTCGGTCTTTCCTGCTACATCTACGTCAATCAACGAGACACTGTATCCCCGTTCTAAAGTGGCTAGAGGGCTAGCAACATGTAGGCGCTGGCCGAGCTGTACAATACGTTTTTGGTTTTCTTTTAACGCCCGAGGCAAGGGCAGAGTGAGGCGCCGAGATAATCCATCAAGTCGTTGTTTGGCCAGCAAGACCTGCTGTCTTGGGTCGCGGGCGACTAAGCGCTTGGAGAGCTGCGTGAGATGCTGTTGCGCTTCACGAATTTTTCCCTGCACCTGCCGTGCAAGTCGAGCATCCAATTCATCAATCTGTTGTGTTGCACGTTCTAATGCTCGGAGCGGCGATGGCAGCCGTTTACTCAACCACTGTAATTTTTCCTGTCTCTGTTGTAGTGCGCTGTTAAGTAGCTGCGTTAAACGTTTTTCTTTCGCCGTTAATGCATCGCGCACGGCGGAGGTGTCTGGGCTAACAAGTTCTGCAGCGGCCGAAGGCGTGGGCGCGCGCACATCGGCGACGAAGTCTGCCAAGGTGAAGTCAATTTCATGGCCCACAGCGGAGACAGTTGGAATGGGCGAGGCAGCAATGTCACGAGCCAGTTGTTCCTCATTAAATGCCCACAGATCTTCCAGCGAGCCACCGCCGCGTGCGAGCACCAATACATCACATTCATCGCGCGAAATGGCGCGCTGTAACGCGGCGCGCAATTGCGCGGGTGCTTCTTTGCCCTGTACTGCGCTGGGATAAATCAGTACCGGCAGTTGCGGGCTACGGCGCTGTAATACATGCAAAATATCGCGCAATGCGGCGCCGCTGGCCGACGTGATAACACCAATTTGTTTCGGGTGTGAGGGTAGCGGTCGCTTGCGCTCGCTTGAAAAAAGCCCTTCCGCGTCGAGCTTTGCCTTCAGTTCTTCGAATTCTCTGCGCAGCCGACCTTCGCCGGCGTCTTCCATGTGCTCAACCACCAGCTGATAGCTGCCACGGGGCGCATATAAGGTGACACGGGCGCGTACCAGCACTTGCAGGCCGTTGCGCGGCTCGAAGCGTAGCCGCGCATTGCGGCCCTTGAACATGGCTGCGCTTACCTGTGCACGGCTGTCTTTCAGGCTGAAATATAGGTGCCCAGAGCTGGGCCGAGACAGGTTTGAGATTTCACCCTCGATCCATAACAACGGAAAACTGCCTTCCAACATGCCCTGAACCTCGAGATTCAGACGGTTGACGGTCCAGATGTCGCGCTGGGCGGGAGCGGGGTTGAGAAGGTCGTTTTGCATAGCGGGCAAGGGTAGCACAGGTTTTACGGCCGCTGCGCCGCCAAAAAGCAGTCATTAAGTATGACTATGAGCAGATAGTTATCCCATTATGACGACTTCGATTTACCCATTCACGGCCGTCCCCTATAATTGCCCGCTATTTTTCGCAACTGACGGTGCCACATGCCCCGAATTGTGCAAGAAGCTTTAACCTTTGACGACGTGCTGCTGATTCCCGCTTACTCGGAGGTCCTGCCTAAGGACGTCTGCGTGAAAACACGTCTCACCAAAGGCATAGATCTGAATATCCCGCTCGTGTCTGCAGCCATGGACACGGTAACTGAAGCACGTCTGGCCATTAGCATGGCGCAGGAAGGCGGTCTTGGTATTCTCCATAAAAATATGGAGATCGAAGATCAAGCGCGTCACGTGCGCACCGTGAAGAAATATGAAAGCGGTGTCGTCAAGGATCCCATTACTGTGTCGCCGGAAACGACCGTGGCTGATTTATTACGCATCACTGATGCGCATAATATTTCAGGTGTGCCGGTTGTCCGTGGTGACGAAGTACTGGGTATCGTGACAAGCCGCGATACGCGATTTGTGACCGAGTTTAATCAACCCGTGTCCGCCATTATGACCGGCAAAGATCGCTTGGTAACAGTTCAAGAAGGTGCGTCAGCGGACGAAGTGAAAGGTCTGTTGCATCGCCACCGTATCGAAAAAATCATTGTGGTGAACGCCAGCGGCGAGTTGCGCGGACTAATCACAGTAAAAGATATCGAAAAAGCTAACCGCTACCCCAGCGCGTGCAAAGACGACCAAGGTCGTTTGCGTGTAGGTGCCGCAGTCGGCACAGGCAGTGGCACAGAAGAGCGCGTCGCTGCATTAGTTGAGGCAGGCGTTGACGTTATCGTTGTCGATACCGCTCACGGCCATTCTCGCGGCGTGATTGATCGCGTTGCTTGGGTGAAAAAGAATTTCCCTGATGTCCAAGTTATCGGTGGCAACATCGCAACGGGCGACGCCGCAATTATGTTAGCGGAAGCAGGTGCCGACGCGGTAAAAGTCGGTATCGGCCCAGGGTCAATTTGCACAACGCGTATCGTTGCTGGTATCGGTGTTCCACAAATCACCGCCATTGCCGAAGTTGCTAAAGCCTTAAAAGCTTACGACATCCCGTTAATTGCGGATGGCGGCATTCGTTTCTCTGGCGATTTGGCCAAAGCGGTAGCCGCAGGTGCAAGCGCGATCATGATCGGTTCGTTATTGGCGGGCACCGAAGAGGCGCCAGGTGAAGTTGAGTTATTCCAGGGCGGTTACTACAAGGCATACCGAGGCATGGGTTCGTTAGGTGCGATGTCTGGCAAAACCGGTTCATCGGATCGTTACTTCCAAGATGCCGCCGCCGGTGTTGAAAAACTGGTACCGGAAGGTATTGAAGGACGCGTTCCCTATAAAGGCCCAATGGCCAATATCATCCATCAATTGATGGGTGGTTTACGTGCTTCAATGGGTTACACCGGTTGTGCAGATATTCAAGAAATGCGGAGCAAGCCGAAGTTCGTGAAAGTGACGGGTGCTGGCATGAAAGAATCCCATGTACACGATGTGACTATCACGAAAGAAGCACCGAATTATCCGGTGGGCTAACGCTTAATGCGCCAGTGAAAACACTGGCGCGTAAGCAACATGTTTTAAAAGGGCTGGCGCACCAGCCCTTTTCAATTTGCGGACCGAACCATGAAAGATATCCATGCTCAACGCGTTCTGATTCTCGATTTCGGCTCTCAATACACGCAGCTAATTGCACGTCGTGTACGGGAAATTGGTGTGTATTGTGAAATTCGCGCCTTCGATATGGATGAAGCAGAAATTCGTGCGTTTGATCCGGCAGGGGTCATTCTTTCCGGTGGGCCAGAAACCGTTACTGCGACGGAAACACCACGTGCCCCCGCTCGCGTTTTTGAGCAGGGCGTCCCGGTGTTGGGTATTTGCTACGGCATGCAAACCATGGCCGAGCAGCTTGGCGGCAAAGTTATTCATGGCGAAAAGCATGAGTTTGGTTACGCCCGTGTACAAAAAGCAGAAACAAACCGTTTGCTCGACGGTATCGTCGATCACGAAGAAAACGCCCAAGAGTTTCTTGATGTGTGGATGAGCCACGGAGACCGTGTCGGACAACAACCTGAAGGGTTTGTGGCCAGCGCGAGTACTTCTTCGTGTCCTATTGCGGGCATTGCCAACGATGAGAAGCGTTTTTACGGTGTGCAGTTTCATCCCGAAGTGACACACACGTTGCAGGGCGGTCGTTTGTTGGAGCGCTTCGTGCGCGATATCTGTGGCTGCGAAAAGCTGTGGACGCCAGACAATATTATTGAAGACGCTATCGAACAAATTCGCGAGCAAGTGCGTGATGAAGAAGTGATTCTTGGTTTGTCCGGCGGTGTCGATTCTTCGGTAACGGCGGCATTGTTGCACCGCGCTATCGGCGAGCAATTAACCTGCGTGTTTGTTGATAACGGCTTGCTTCGTTTGAATGAAGGCGATCAAGTCATGGAAATGTTCGCGCAGAATATGGGCGTGAAGGTTATTCGTGTTGATGCTGTGGAAGACTTCCTCGGTCGGTTAACCGGCGAAGCGGATCCAGAGAAAAAGCGTAAAATTATTGGCAACACGTTTATCGATATTTTTGAGGCAGAAGCCGCAAAGTTAGAAGACGCGAAATGGTTAGCGCAAGGCACCATCTATCCTGACGTGATTGAATCCGCCGCGAGCAAAACGGGCAAAGCGCACGTTATTAAGTCGCATCACAATGTTGGCGGCTTAAAAGAAAACATGACGTTAAAGTTGGTTGAGCCACTGCGTGAATTGTTTAAAGACGAAGTGCGCAAGATCGGTTTGGAGTTAGGTCTGCCGTACGACATGGTGTATCGCCATCCGTTCCCCGGCCCAGGTTTGGGCGTACGTATTCTTGGCGAAGTTAAAAAAGAGTATGCGGATACCTTACGTCTGGCCGATGCCATTTTTATCGAAGAACTGCATGCGGCAGGTTTGTACCATAAAACCAGCCAAGCATTTGCCGTGTTTCTGCCAGTGAAGTCGGTGGGCGTGGTGGGTGATGCGCGCCGCTATGAATATGTCGTCGCGCTGCGTGCCGTGGAGACCATCGACTTTATGACCGCTCGTTGGGCGCACCTGCCTTACGACTTCTTGGAGCTGGTGTCTGGCCGCATTATTAATGAAATTCCTGGCATATCTCGTGTGACGTATGATGTGAGCTCGAAACCCCCTGCAACTATTGAGTGGGAATAGTTAAAATATGTTAACCAAGTTAGGTCTCTATAAATTTAGAACCATGTTCGCTTTGTGATCCAGGTGCATTCTTCTAAACTTTCCTACAGAGCAGAAATTGACGGCTTACGCGCCATAGCCGTAGTCAGCGTCATTATTTATCACGCTCAGATAGCGTTGTTTGGGAAGGTTTGGTTCGAAGGTGGTTTCATTGGCGTAGATATCTTCTTTGTTATTAGTGGATATCTGATTACGCGAATCATTCTTTCTGAACTTCAGACTAAAGGTTCGTTCAGCTTTATAAATTTCTATGAGCGAAGAGCAAGGCGAATATTGCCTATGCTGTTCATCGTTATATTTGCATCTTTTCCAATGGCTTGGCTGTGGCTGCTCCCCAAAGATCTAGTTGAATATTCTAATAGTATTCTTGCATCAGTATTTTTTGGTTCCAATTTCTTTTTCTACTTCAATACCACCGAGTATGGAGCTGATAGTGCACTATTGAAGCCTTTTCTTCATACGTGGAGTTTGGGTGTTGAGGAGCAGTTCTACTTGGTATTTCCAATTTTGGCGATACTTGCTTTTAAGTTTTTCCGAGCGCATTTCCTGAGAATTATCGTTGCTCTGTCTTTGTTGAGCTTGCTGTTTGCGCAGCTTATGGAGGCGCAAAATCCTGATTTGAACTTCTATCTACCATTCGGTCGTTTTTGGGAGTTGGCAGTAGGTTCAATGCTTGCTTACAGAGAGCTCAATAATAAGTCGTTTGGTGATGGGTTGGGTAAGCGTGTTCCGCCGATGCTCGGTTTTTTTTTGGTTGCCTATAGCATCCTATTCTTTGATGAAAAGACTCCGCATCCAAGTTTTCACACTCTCATTCCTATTGTTGGCGTTGCTCTGATTATTGGATTTTCATCTAAGGATGAGTTAGTCGGAAAGGTTTTGGGGAGCAAGCTATTTGTATGGATAGGGCTGATCAGTTACTCAGCCTATTTGTGGCATTTTCCAATTTTTGCTTTTGCGAGAACTTTCTATACTCAAGTGACTGAGCTGTTCTCTTTAAGTTTGATTGTTTTAACGCTGATCTTTTCTGTTATATCTTACAGGTTTATTGAGCAGCCGTTTAGAAAGCAAGAAGTCGTCACTTCTAAAAAGTTTTTTGGTGGGGCGCTTTTAGCGGCTTCACTAATAATTTTATGTGGGTTCAATATAAATTCTAATAGTGGTTTTAAGAATAGGGTCCCTTTTGAGGTTACTACTGCTTCATTTGATGATCGATTAGCGCACCCTGAAGAATTTTTGAGGTGCCATCGGCGTCAAGGTAAAGAGCCTTTGCCTTTGGGTTCTTTTTGTGAGTTGGGAAGGGGGGGGCGTAGGGCCTATTTGGTGGGCGATAGTCATATGGTATCAATCGCTTGGCAGTTATCCAGCAAGCTTGAAAACACCACTTTGACATTAATGACTGGGCCCGGAAAAATATTCGGTTTAGATTCGAATATCGATGAATTTAGGTTAAATTTGTTAGAAAACGCAAAGAATAGTCTTGTTGTATTCGGAGGATATAGTCATAGCTGGGATTCGAATAGCGACCACGCTAAGAAAAACAAAAATGAATTTATAAATAAGCAAACTAAAGCGAAATATACGGCGATTATCTCAACGCTATTAAAAAATAATAACAAAGTTGTGCTCATTTACCCTGTTCCATCCATTGATATTGGTAGGCGCGGTTTGGCCAGTGAAGTTATGACAAGAGGACATCTCTTGGAAAAGTTTGTTTATAGATCAGATTACGATCGAGTTTCGAAAAGATCTTTTGATTTCTATGATAGTTTTAGTTTCTCCGAAGTGAAGAAAGTCTATCCACATAAATTTTTATGTGATGAGTCGCGTTGTTATGGTGTTAGGAATGGTGACATTTTAATTAGTGATATAGATCACCCATCGATCAAAACGGCAGATTGGATCGCTACTCAAATAGTAGCTGATAGTTTTTGGTAAGAGGCTTTTCAATCGCCCTTTCCCTAACGCATTGCTACGAGTCAGCCTCAAAAGCTCTTCCTCACACTTACTGATTAAGCGAATGGACGGAAAGTGAAATCCATATTAATCAACATGTTATACCGTTTTAGCTATTGAGCGGGAATAGCGATTCACTGCGTTTGGTAGGTAGTAAGAAACGCCTCTAATGGGGCGTTTTTTGTTAGTGCGGGCTTCCGGCGCTGACGTGAGCGGCTCGGGTTGATACCGCTTTATCGCTGGGTTTGGCGTGAAGGCCTCGCCGCTTATCGAGAATTTACATAATTCCAACTTGTGACGCCTTTCACATTTCACTAACTGTGTAGTACAACTAGCATTATATTATTCATGATAGTGGCGTTTTGCCCCTATACCCCCTCAAAAAAGGACTGGTAACGCTGTGTCTGTAAGACCTGTTTTAGTATGGATGTCTCTTATTCTGTTGTCAGCGGCATCTGTACCTGCGTATGCGGCGCAGACGTCCTGTAACAACAATGGGGGCGCTGGGTGGCCTATTAATGATGGCGATCAGACAACCATTAGTATTGATTACAACATCGCGGATATCGGGTTCATCACTGACTTGGATGTGGACGTCGATATTTCTCATACCTACACCGGTGACTTAACGGCGCGCATTATCAGCCCTCAGGGTACTGCCGTGACTCTGTTTGAGCGCCCAGGTACTGCGACGGGCTTCAACGTCAATGGCGGGCCGTTTGGGTGCGCTGGCAATGATATAAATGTGCTGTTTGATGATGAGTCCGCTGGTGCGCCGTTAGAAAACGCGGCCTGTGGGAACAACCCCGCTTACAGTGGCAGCCATCGGCCACATAACAACGCCCCTAATAATTTATCTGCCATTGATGGTGAAAATCCCGCTGGTGCGTGGAGTTTTTTCTTTATGGATCCGGTTAACCAAGACACCGGCACCATGAACGAAGCTTGTATCGTTGTTTCCTCTGTTTCCGTAACGTTTGATCAGTGGGTGAGCACTAATGCCACCTGTTCAGATCAGCTAGACACTCTTTCAGTGCTAACGGGCTCAAATCTTTACGTGTGCTACACCCTGAGAAATAGTGGCGACGAGTCTCTGGTACTTAACGGAGGTAATTGGAATGACAGCCTCGGTAATGATCTGTCTGGGTTCGTGGGCACGTACGCCGCAGGCGCCAGCCAAACGTTGAATTTCGGTCCTTTCGCGGCAGGTGGTGCCAAGTTTCCGATTGGCAGCAGCAGCGCAACATCCGACGTCACGATGACAGGAAACTCCGCGAATTTCCCCGCACCCAATACACTGTTCACGGACGAATCTGTTCAGGTTAGCGTTGGAAACACGCCACCCTCATCGGGTAACAAGCAGCTTTATCTGTACAGCAACAGCACCATGTCCCGCACTGCTCCTGCCACCAACCAAGCGGAGTTGACCATTGCTAAGGGAAATAACCAGACTTGGACTTTAACGCCTGCGCTTCAGGCACCGTTGACGCTGAATACGACCGGCGGCCAGATTCCAGTGACCTTGTATTTGCGTGAGTCTGGCGGAGGTGCCGCGCGGAATTTCACACTCACTTTATCTGGCTCTACGTCTGGAACGATTGGTTCTTTGGCAACCGCTATTACGCTAACAGGCACATCCACCGCTTATACGGTGAATGTGCCGATTAGCGGTGCGACCAGTTTGGTGTCTGGTGAAACCATCTCGTTGAATTTGGACAATACCACCGGTGGTGGTGGCGCACGGAATATCTTGCTAGATCCGTCCGGCGCGGCGACTAATTTTTCCTTAGTGACGTTGCCATCGAATACGGTGATTAACGTCGATAGCGTGCGTGCGTACGCGGTAAGTTATGCGACGAATCCTGCTGCCTCGCCCATCACCACTATTCAGCCCGGCCAGACCGTTTATATTCGCAGCCAAGTCAGCGACCCATTCGGCAGTTTTGATATTTCGTCAGCCACTATTGATGTGACTGATCCGACGCCAACGTTGTTGCAAAATGACGCAGCGATGACTCAAGTGTTCGACTCGACCACTAACACAAAAATTTATGAGTACAGTTACAACGTCAATCCTTTCGCCGTGCAAGGAGCGTGGCGGTTCGAAGTAACGGCCAATGAAGGCACAGAAGGGGTTAGAGATTCCGAGTATCTAGACTTCTCGGTGGTATCCCCGCCTAGCGTAACCGTTGTAAAAAGCTCAAATGTTGTTGGCGGAGCGAATCCCGGGACGCCGGTAACCTATCAGATTGTGGTATCCAATACGGGAGCTGGCCCGGCGACGAATATTCAATTAACCGATGTACTCAGTCGGTTCGTGACCCTTAATCAAGCTAGCTTTAGTTGCAGCACAGGTTGTCCCGCATCGGGGGTTACGCTAGGCACGCCGAGCTTTACCGCAAATCCTAGCGGTAAAGTTATTCAGTGGGATTTGTTGATGGGCGGGAGCCTTTCTTCCGGCGGCGGAAGTTTTACTCTGCAATACCAAGCGACGGTTGACTGAGTCTGGACTTGCTGCGCATATTTCACTTCGTCTCTTGCCGGTGAGCATAGGAGCCGATTATTCTGGTGCGCTAATCACATTGGAGTGAAAGATGAATAACCCGGATATTGGTAAATTAATCCTTCGCGTTGCGTTAGCGTTAATGATGTTGCTGCATGGCGTTGCAAAGTTGCAGCATGGTGTCGGATTTATTTCTGGGATGCTGCAAGCGCATCACCTTCCTGGCTTTTTTGCATACGGCGTTTTAATCGGTGAAATTGTTGCACCGCTGATGGTGTTAGTCGGATACCAGACACGTATTGGCGCGTTGCTGATGGTGGGCAACATGCTGGTTGCCATTGCGTTGGCCCATAGCGGACAAATTTTCTCGCTTGGTCAGCATGGCGGTTGGGCGATTGAATTACAGGCGTTCTATTTATTTACTGCTTTGTCGTTAGTGTTTCTTGGCGCGGGAAAATACGCAGTCAAGAATTGATCGCTGTACCACGGACATAAAAAAAGCCGACTGATGTCGGCTTTTTTTATGTCCGTGGTCTCTCAACGGTTAAGCAGCGCTGCGATTGTGCTCAGACACTTGTCCATTCAGTGTCCACAGGTCGTAGAGCAAGCCAAATCCAAATAGACCGAATGTAAGCAGCCAAATAATACCGCTCAGCCATTTGCCCAAATAGAAACGGTGAATGCCGAACACGCCGAGAAAAGCGAGCAAAATCCACGCAACAGTATAGTCCGCATCGCCAGGGACATAGCGCTCGTCGGCGTCACGATCCATGCCGGGGATCAAGAATAAATCCACAATCCAGCCGATAAAAAACAAGCCCAAGGTAAAGAACCAAATGGTGCCGGTGATTTGGCGGCCATAATAAAAACGGTGAGCGCCCATAAAACCAAAGATCCAAAGAATGTAGCCGATAGCGGTGCTGTGAGTGTTGTTGCTCATTTCATAGTCCTCTTTAAAGGGTTACGTCAATTTTTTCGATGACACGCAGTGCTTTGTTTATTGCTGATTCAATTGATGTATCGCGTGCCAGGGCAACGCCGAGACGGCGTTCACCGCGCACTTCTGGTTTACCGAACAGACGTATGTCGGTGTCTTCTTCTGCGAGCGCTGCGGCGAGGTTGCCGTATTGCATTTGCGCTGAGTCGCCCGCAACCAAGAGTACAGCGGAGGCGGACGGACCATGTTGATGAATCACTGGAATCGGCAAGCCGAGAATGGCCCTGGCATGTAGTGCAAATTCGGAAAGGTTTTGCGAAATAATCGTGACCAATCCGGTATCGTGCGGGCGAGGAGAGACTTCACTAAAATAAACGTCGTCACCTTTTACAAATAGCTCTACACCAAACACACCGCGCCCGCCTAATGCATCGGTAATCGCGCGGGAAACATCCTGCGCTTTCTTTAGAGCGATGTCAGACATGGCTTGTGGCTGCCACGATTCACGGTAGTCGCCCTTTTCTTGACGGTGGCCGATCGGTGCACAGAAACTCGTGCCGTTTATATGGCGTACCGTGAGCAGCGTAATTTCGTAATCAAAGTCGACAAAGCCTTCGACGATCACCTTGCCTTCGCCAGTGCGGCCACCGGACTGCGCATAGTCCCACGCTGGGCCAATGTCCGCCTCTGATTTAATGGTGCTTTGCCCTTTCCCGGACGAAGACATGATGGGTTTTACGACGCAGGGCATGCCCACGTCGGCAATGGCCGCATCGTATTCTTCGCGCGTTTCCGCGAAGCGAAAAGGGGAGGTGGGCAATTTCAATTCATCCGCCGCTAAGCAGCGAATGCCTTCGCGATTCATGGTCAGTTTAGCGGCGCGTGCGGTAGGAATGACTTGCCAGCCTTCGCTTTCTAATTTCTCTAGTTCGCCAGTGGCGATCGCCTCGATTTCGGGAACAATCAGATGCGGCTTTTCTGTTTCAACCAGTTGGCGAATGGCGGCACCGTCCAGCATGTTGATCACATGGTGGCGATGAGCAACCTGCATCGCAGGCGCATTGTCATAGCGATCTACCGCAATAACTTCGCATCCTAGGCGCATGAGTTCGATGGTCACTTCTTTGCCAAGTTCGCCGCTGCCCAGCAGCATAATGCGAGTGGCTGTGCCAGAGAGCGGAGTGCCGATTTGAGTCATGGGTATTTTCCTGCGCAATCGAGTTGGCGTTGATGGGGAATGCGTCAAATCATTAGGTGAATGAATAATAAAGAAGGGCGAAGGGAATGACTAATTCAGGCGAACACTTTTCCGCCCCATAGCATGCCTGAGACGCTCTCAGGCATGCTATGGGCTTTCGTTATGACTGTGGTTGCTGGCGGGCGTTGGCCGCTGCCATTTTTTTCAGTACGGCTTTAATGTCGTTTGCCATTAATTGCGCACGTTGATAGCGCTTATCGACATCTTTTTCTAATGCACGATTGAGCACGATGGATGCCCACGGTGCGCTGCGCTTGATGCCGGGACGTGTTTCCAAAATATTGGGGTGCCCTTCGGTGGCAATTTTGTACATGATCTGTGTGGCGTTTTCTGCTTGGAAGGGCAGTTCGCCCGTTAGCATTTGATACAGCATGACGCCTAGAGAGAAAATATCGGAACGCCCATCGACGCGTTTGCCGGTGACCTGTTCAGGCGACATATAGCTCGGTGTGCCCACGACCATACCTGTTTTGGTGCGGCTAGAATTGTTCACACGAGCAATACCAAAGTCAGTCACTTTTAGCTGATCTTTTTCCGGGTCGTACATCAAGTTCGCGGGCTTAATGTCGCGATGCACAATGGTGTGTGAATGCGCGTAGTCCAATGCTTCGGCTGCGCGCTGTATCAGGTTTAAGACTTTCTCGACGGGTAGCAGGGTGTCGGGTTTGGTATAACACAGCAAATCGCCGCCGCTTAAAAACTCCATTGCGATGTAGGCAAGGTCATGTTCCTCACCAGCATCGTATACGGTGACAATGCCTGGGTGATTTAGGCGTCCAGCCGCTTCTGCTTCGCGGAAGAAACGTTCTTTCACCTCTGCTAATTCTTCGGCTTCAAATTCTTCCGACAGTGATAATGTTTTAATCGCCACCACGCGATTGATTTTCGGGTCACGGCCTTGGTAAACGATACCCATTGCGCCGCGCCCTAATTCTTTTTCTACCTGATAGCGTCCGAGCATAGGCTTTTCGAAGCTGCCGTCACCGCCAAGTAAGGTATCGCCAGGCCCACCGACCGCGCGTGCGCCGAAGATAATGGTGTCTTGCGCATCGTTGGCGCGCTTGGTGCGTTGTTGTATGTCGCGGAATTTGCCGTCGTACTTGGCCATGTATTGGTATACAGAGCTGGCCTTGTTGAACTGACGCTTACGCTCAAAGTCCATAGCAAGGTTGTAGAGCACTTCCATCACGTCATCTGATAAAGGTACACGGCGGAATTTCTCAAAGGCCATGTCGAGTTGGCCTTGTTGTTGGAACGCAAGGCCGAGCATGCGATTACTTTCCGCGCCTTCTTTGTCTGACTTTTCTTTGCCTTGCTCAGAGATCAAAAAGTGTTTCGTGGTTAATGTGAGATGGCCGGTGAACAAAAACACGGCAGGCAATGTCATCGGCAACCAAAACCCTTCCAAGCCCAGCAACACAATTTCGGTTCCTAAGAACGCGACCAACAGCACGCCTGAAATACCCGCGCCAAGACCCGCGCCAAGGCGTGGCAATGCAAAGGTGAGGTAACCAAGCACCATTAACACCAGCGCCCATTTTAATCCGTTTGCCCAAGGTGGCAGGGTAAAAAAGTCTTCATTGAGAATGCTCGCCACGGTATGGGCGACGACTTGAACGGGTTCCATCGCGCCGGGCAATGGCGTTTTTAATGAGGAGCCTAGGCCAAACGCGGTGGCGCCAATAAGTACAATGCGACCCTTATATTTTGCTGGGTCGATTTTGCCGCTATATACGTCGTAAAAAGAGTCCGTGGTGAAAATATCTTTGTTGTTTTTGTTGCTGTAGAAAAACGTATTCATCAACAGGCTATCGTCTGTGCCGATGGTTAATCCGCCAAGGCTAATGCTGTTGCCCGTTGTGTGAATATCCTCAGCACCGAGATTCAAACTTTTTGCAGCGATCATTAATGCAAGTGATGGGTAGCGTTCGCCGTAAAAACTTAAGATCAACGGCTCGTACCGTATGGCGCCGTCCACATCGAGCAGAGAAACAATATGGCCAATACCCGCCGCCGGTTTGCCGAAGGCTGCGATGGGGGGCACCACGTCGATAGTGTTAATCGGAAATCCACTGACCGTGCCTGGGCTAGTGATTTGAAAACGGGTAACGTATTCCGGCAATGCCGCGTCGGGGTTGCCGAAGGGTGCTCCAGGGATCATTTGCATGCCGAGCACGACGTTTTTAGACGCCTGAATGCTGGCGGCCATGCGTGAATCAGAATCCAGCGAAATAGCAGCGCTTTGAATTTTATCGCCGAGTTGTTGTAAGTCAGCGGCGTGAATATCATCTGCCGCACTCGAAGATAAACTGCTGTTGGTATAAAAGTTTTGTAGGTCATGCAGCTTCACTAAGCCGGGATCGGTTTGTGGCTCGCTGAGCAAGCTTGTCAGGCCGACAACTTTTGCACCGGCTTGTGTCAGCTTGTCGATCATGCGCGCTTGAATTTCGCGCGGCCAAGGCCAACGGCCTAGATTCGAAATGCTCTCGTCGTCGATGGCGATAACCGCCACCTTGTCACCGGGATCACGGTCAGCACTGCGCACGCCGATGTCGTAAGTTGTTCTTTCTAGTCCTTGTAGTAAGTCGCTACTACTGAAGAGCACAAGGCCTATGGCAATCACCACTACGACGAACCAGTCAGTGGCCCAGAAATTCCGTTTTATCATGCGTGTTTCCCGTGGTGCCTTTCTATTTCGGATTGCGCAGTTATAACACAGGACAGCGCTTGTTTGCGTGCCGTTATATCCGCGTTTTTGTTGCAGACGCCAAGAATGCGGTGCGTCCATAACGCAGGGTGTCTTTGTTGTATCATGCGAGCTGATGCAGAGACGTCATGGTGGCCCGTCTCAGAATAGCAGTGAGAGGATTGATGACGCCCGAACAGCTTGATTATTGGATGGGAGAAGCGCTGGCGCTGGCCAGTGAGGCGGCCGTGGTGGGTGAAGTGCCCGTCGGTGCGGTGGTGGTTCGCGATGACCAGTGTATTGGTCGTGGCTGGAACCGACCTATTAGTGGCCAAGATCCCACCGCTCACGCGGAGATCATGGCACTTCGTGATGCAGCGTCGAAGGTCGAAAACTATCGTCTGACCGGTGCGACGCTGTTTGTCACCATTGAGCCGTGCACCATGTGCTTTGGTGCGCTCATGCATGCTCGTATTGCGCGCGTGGTATACGGTGCGACGGAGCCTCGGGCGGGCGTCTGCGAGAGCCAATTGCGATTGCCAGAGGTGGATTTCTATAACCATCGTATTGAAGTGGTATCTGGGATAAGAGCCGAAGAGGCGAGTGCGTTACTGAAAGCATTTTTCGCCGCGCGCCGTTAACCAGCGCGCCGCCAATGAGGAGGGCGATTAGTCTGCGAGCGCGACCAGCTGACTGTGGCGTTCGCTGTTATTCGCCCATACAAGCAAGTCGTAGTAGCGACGAATATGACGCACATAAATGACCGACTGCATGCCGCCGCGCGCATAACCATGACGTGTGGCGCGGTAGAAGCTCGCGTTACGCAGCAGCGGTAAACGTTTCTTCACGTCTTGCCAGCTATCCGGATTGCCACCCTGTTTTTGCGTTAACACGCGCGCATCTTCCATATGCCCAAAGCCTACGTTGTAGGCCGCGATCGCTAGCCAAGTACGATCCTGCTCAGGAATGCGTGCGGGGATGCGATCATAAATTTTGCGTAAGTAGGCCGCGCCTGCACGAATGCTGGCCATTGGGTCGGTGCGGTCAGCAACGCCCATTTCAGAGGCGGTGTGATTGGTGAGCATCATTAGGCCGCGTACACCGGTTGGTGATACCGCATCGGCATTCCACAATGATTCTTGATAGCCCATCGCGGCCAATAAGCGCCAATCGAAATTGTATTCTTTGGCCGCCTCGCGGAACGCATCCGCATATTGCGGCAGGCGATCGTCTAAGTGCTGCAAGAACGAGCGCGCTGAATAAATATTGAATTGGTTCAAGTGACCAAAAAAGCGGTCTTCTAATTTAGCAACAGTGCCGTCTGCTTTCTTACGGGTGAGGTAGCGCTCAGCGCTCAAGCGCAAGGTGTCATCGCCGCCAGCGAATGCCCAGCCGATAGACTGCTCGCCAACATCCATGCCGCGACGTAATTCCGGAAACAGCGCGCGATGAATGGACCAAGAGTTGGAATCCACTAACGCAAAATCAAAATAGCCTTCATCAACCAGCGTCAGTAAGCGCTCAGCGCTAGAGCCGTTGACGCTTTCGTAGACAACATTAAAGCCTTTGGCGCGCAGCTGACGTAGCTGCTCTTCTTGGCCGGAGCCTTCGAGCACGACAATGCGTCGTTCGGCGAGATCTTCCAACGTATTCGGGCGTGACTCGCCCTGACGTTGAATGAGCACGTCTTGAATGTTCTGGTAAGCACTAGAGAAACGGAAATCAAGGCTGCGCTGCGCGGTGATAGCAAGCCCTGCCGCTGCGACGTCGGCATCGCCGCTATCGAGTAATTCGTATGCCTCGGCAATAGAGTCCGCGCTAATGATTTTCAGAGTAACGCCAAGCTCATCAGCGAAACCGCGGACTAGCTCGTAATCGAGGCCAGTGTCGCCGTGCTGGTCTTTGTACCAAGTGGTGGGAGATTGACGTGACACCACGATCAGCTCACCACGGGTCAGCACGCGCTCCATAGTAGAAGGGAGCGGACGCATAGCGACCATCATGGCTAGCAGACCTAGTACTGCAATAGGTGCAAGCAAATAGCGAATTTGGCGAATCAGTGCGCTCATTGCCGGTGGTTCCTCTGTCGGTTTAGGACCGTACAGTCCGGTGTTGCCGCTTCCGACCATGTCGCCTTCCTAGCGAACTTGGCCATTTTGATTCTCGCGTCTGAGGCCCTAAAGGCACCTAGAAGCGTGAACCATGTCACGAAACTGGAGCGAACTCTATCAGGACAGAGGACGTTTTAATATGACCCGATGTCTGACAATCCGCTGTTTTAGAAAGGTTTTACCTAATTTAAGGCAACGGCGGGAGTAGGCTCCTAGGTATGCTGCCTGAGCGACCGTCAAGTCACTGTGAAATCGCTCAGAAAGGTGCCTGAGATGGTCAAATCGGGCTGCCAGACGCGGACAAATCCCGTATGATTGCGCCTCCTCAAGTTCCGCCCAAATTCCAGCTGGAAGGCAAAGCATGCTGATACTGCCCGGTAGTCCCGCCCTGTCCGCTTTTCGTAAAGAAAAACTGATCGGCGGCACGCCCGCCATCGTGGGTCTAAGCAGCCATTTCGTTCATTTCGTTGATCTCCATGAGCCTCTGACCGATGCCGAACAGGCAGTGCTTGCGCGCTTGCTTGAATATGGCCCGCGCGTGGAGGCCGAAGACGAAGGCGGCGAGTTGTTCTTGGTTGTCCCGCGTCCCGGCACGATTTCGCCGTGGTCCTCTAAGGCCACTGATATATGTCACAACGCTGGCTTAACGAAAGTGCGGCGTGTGGAGCGTGGCACGGCCTTTCATGTCACCCTTTCTAATAATGATGACGCTACTCGTGCGGCGGCCCGTGCGGCGGTGCATGACCGTATGACCCAAGCGGTACTGGGGCAATACGATGATGCGAGTGCGTTATTCGGCCAGCACCAACCAGCACCGTTATCCACGGTGGATATTCTTGGTGGTGGTCGCAAAGCGCTTGAAGACGCGAATAGCGCTTTAGGCTTGGCCTTGGCGGACGATGAAATTGACTATTTGGTTGAGCAGTTTGAGCAACTAAAGCGTAATCCAAGCGACGCGGAACTGATGATGTTTGCGCAAGCAAACTCAGAGCATTGCCGCCACAAAATTTTTAATGCGCAATGGACTGTGGATGGCGATGTACAGGAAAAATCTCTGTTTGCCATGATCCGCAACACCCATCAGAAAAATCCAGAAGGCGTGTTGTCTGCCTACAGCGATAACTCCTCTGTGATTGAAGGATCGGTTGCTGAACGCTTTTTCCCAGACACCAACACCAATGTGTATCGCTTTAGCAATGAGCCGATCCATATTTTGATGAAGGTCGAAACGCACAACCACCCAACAGCGATTGCCCCACACCCCGGTGCAGCGACAGGCTCCGGTGGTGAAATTCGCGATGAAGGCGCAACTGGCCGTGGTTCAAAACCGAAAGCGGGGCTGTCTGGCTTCTCCGTGTCCAATTTAAAAATTCCTGGATTCGAACAACCTTGGGAAGGCGACTATGGTAAGCCCGGTCGCATTGTCTCGGCGTTAGACATTATGCTCGAAGGTCCGATTGGTGGTGCGGCGTTTAATAATGAATTTGGTCGCCCGAATATTTGCGGTTATTTCCGCACGTTGGAATTAGAAGCGCCGGGCGTCAATGGCGATGAAGTTCGTGGCTACCACAAGCCCATCATGATTGCTGGCGGTATGGGAAATATTCGTGCCGAACACGTCGACAAACAACGCATTCCGCCGGGATCAAAAATTATTGTGCTTGGCGGCCCTGCAATGCTGATCGGTTTGGGCGGCGGCGCTGCCTCGTCGATGGCCTCCGGTGAAAGTTCTGAGCAATTGGATTTTGCTTCGGTGCAACGCGACAACCCAGAAATTGAGCGTCGCTGTCAGGAAGTGATCGACCGTTGCTGGGGGCTAGGCGACGACAACCCCATTATTTCGATTCACGATGTTGGTGCGGGTGGTTTATCTAATGCGCTGCCTGAACTGGTTCATGATGCGGATCGCGGCGCGATTTTAGAGCTACGTAAAATTCCGAATGACGAACCTGGCATGAGCCCCGTGGCGATCTGGTGTAACGAAGCACAAGAGCGTTATGTGCTCGCGGTGTCTCCGGAAGAGCTGACGCGTTTTGAAGACATTTGCTTACGCGAGCGTGCGCCGTATTCGGTTCTTGGTGAAGCAACAGAAGAAGAACATCTGAAGGTCAACGACGAACATTTTGGCAATGCGCCGGTGGATTTGCCCATGAACGTGTTGTTCGGCAAGCCGCCACGTATGTCCCGCGAATACGATCACGCTGACTTTGTCCGTCAACGCTTTGACGGTGCCGACGTAGACTTAAAAGATGCGATCACACGTGTGTTGCAGTTGCCCAGTGTTGCTGCGAAAACGTTTTTGATCACCATTGGCGACCGCTCGATTACTGGCTTAGTGAATCGCGAACAAATGGTAGGCCCCTGGCAGGTGCCGGTGGCCGATTGCGCCGTGACAGCGAGTGGATTTAACACCTATTGCGGTGAAGCAATGGCGATGGGTGAGCGCACGCCCGTTGCGTTAGTGGATGCCGCTGCATCGGGTCGCATGGCGGTGGCAGAATCCATCACCAATATTGCCGCAAGCTATATTGGTGACATGAAAAAAATTCGTCTGTCAGCAAACTGGATGGCTGCTGCCGGACACCCAGGCGAAGATCAAAATTTATTTGAAACCGTTAAAACGGTCGGCATGGAACTGTGCCCCGAGTTGGGCATTGCGATTCCCGTCGGCAAAGATTCCTTGTCGATGCGCACGGTGTGGAGTGATCGCGGATTAAACAAAGCGGTGACGTCGCCGTTGTCGTTAATCATTTCTGCGTTTGCCCCAGTATTAGATATTCGTAAAACGCTTACTCCGCAATTGCAAAACATTGCTGATACAACGTTGTTGTTGATTGATTTGGGCGCGGGGAAAAATCGTTTGGCTGGTTCCGCGCTGGCGCAGGTATATGGCGTTGTTGGAGATGAACCGGCGGATCTAGATGATCCGAAGTTATTAAAACAATTCTTTAACGTGACGCAAACATTGTTAGGCGAAGATAAATTACTTGCCTATCATGATCGTTCCGACGGCGGTCTATTGGCCAGCGTAACGGAAATGGCGTTTGCCGGTCGCGTAGGCGTAGATCTCGTGTTGGATCATATTGCGGGCGATCATCAAGAAACCATTGCCGCGTTATTCGCCGAAGAGCTGGGTGCTGTCATTCAAGTTAAAGCCGACGATGCCGATGCGATTATCGCGCAGTACGCAGATGCTGGATTGGGCGCATGCGTACATCGTGTTGGTGAATTGAACACCGATGACACGTTGCGTATTCGTTTAGGCGGCGCAATTTTGATGCAAGTGCCTCGCCGCAGTTTGCATCAAACTTGGGCGGAAACGAGCTATCGCCTACAAGCGTTACGCGATAACCCCACCTGCGCCGATCAAGAATTCGATAGCATCCCCAGCACCGATGACCCAGGTTTGAATGTCCGCCTTACTTTCGATATGACGGAAAATTTGGCCGCGCCCTATATTAATACGGGTGCTAAACCGAAAATGGCGATTCTGCGCGAGCAGGGCGTTAACGGTCAGTTGGAAATGGCGGCGGCATTTGATCGTGCAGGGTTTGAATCCATCGACGTGCACATGAGCGACTTGCTTGCAGGGCGTGTCACCTTGGACACGTTTAAAGGTGTTGTGGCTTGCGGTGGTTTCTCCTACGGGGATGTACTCGGCGCGGGAGAAGGTTGGGCAAAAACTATTTTGTATAACGCTAAGTTGCGCGATCAGTTTGCTGAGTTTTTCCAGCGTAATGACAGCTTTGCATTAGGTATCTGTAACGGCTGCCAAATGATGTCCGCACTGAAGGAAATTATTCCTGGTACAGAGCATTGGCCGCGCTTCGTTCGCAATTTAAGTGAGCAATTCGAAGCCCGTACCGCATTGGTTGAAGTGCAGAGCTCGCCGTCTATTTTCTTATCTGATATGGCCGGTACGCGTTTGCCTATCGCCGTTGCACACGGTGAAGGCCACGCGGAAATTAGCGATGCGAGTTTGCAGCATTGCGTTGATAACAGCCTGCTCGCTCTGCGTTACACCGATGGTTTGGGTAATCCGACGGAGCAATACCCAGCCAATCCGAACGGTTCGCCGCGTGGCGCCACGGGGTTCACGACACCCGATGGTCGCGTAACCATCATGATGCCGCACCCAGAGCGTGTGTTCCGCGTTGTGCAGCAATCGTGGACGCCAGAAGAATGGAAGGCATATGAAAACGCGCCGTGGTTCAGAATGTTCGCCAACGCTCGCAAGTGGGTGGGGTAACGTACATTCAAGATAGAACTTGGCTTGCAACGATAGCGCGCTGAACAAGGCCGCTATCGCCTGCAGGCAGGCTCCCACATAAAATCAGCGCCGCTTCTGAGCCTCTCAATTCGATTTCACTTCTTCCTGATCCGCAGACCCGACGATCATTTATAAAACCCTTTCAGTCTTCTAGTTTTTGTGGGAGCTTGCCCGCAAGCGATACGTCGCTCAATCATGCTCGCACCATCCGCCATTGGCATACACATTGATCCACTGGGTCGACACAAAATGTCCTTGCCCGTGCTACTAAATCTCGGCACCCTTCGATGTAGATATTTTCATTCAAATATTAAGCGGCTTCCTCCATGACAGATCAAAACAAAGAAAAAGTCTACGGACCATTTCAACTGCTGGCGGCTCACTCGGAGCCGCCGCCGCAGTCGTTTTTAGTGAGACGTCGACTCGCCGCTGCGATGCGCGCGCTATCTGAGAAATTGATTCGCACGGATGCCAGCAATGAGGAATTAGCGCAGTGGGCGCAGACGATGGAAGATGTTTTAAAGCAGGCGGCGGGGCACGATCGTCGTGACACGCGTGCGGCGAATAAAAAGCTTTTCACCGGGCAGGCCAACGCCTCCGACGTTTTCGATATGATGGATTACGACCCAATGGGCGGCCTAGCGAACCCCATTTCGCCGGAGCTACGTTGGGAAAAAGTGAGCCCAGAAGGCGTCGAAGCGAAAGTATATTTGGGGCAGCAATATCAAGGCCCTCCGGGCCGGGTTCATGGTGGCGTCTTGTCATGGATTATGGACGCAGTGCTGGCGCGCGCCATGCATGCCTCAATGCGTATCGGTGTTACCGGAACGTTGAATATTCGCTATATGGCATCGACGCCGATTGAATCAGAGATCACTTGTCGCGCAAGCATTACGCGCACAGAGGGGCGCAAACTCATTATTGAAGGTGGCGTATATCACCAAGACGTGCAGACAGTGCACGTTGAAGGTATTTGGATTCAGCCCGCGTTTGCAGCGAGCTAACGATGTCCTCCATCGAAGGTATCCAAGGAGCGGTACATGAACCTGTTTAAACTATGCTTTTACGTGCCGGAAACTCACGTTGAAGTGGTAAAGGCGGCAGTGTTTGATGCGGGCGCAGGACGCATTGGAAATTACGATCGCTGTGCATGGCAGGTTCTAGGTCAGGGTCAGTTTCGTCCTTTGGATGGCAGCAAGCCCTTCTTAGGAGAGCAGGGGGACGTCGAAGTTGTGCCTGAATATCGGGTAGAAATGGTGTGCGCCGAGACGATTCTTTCCGCAGCCCTCGCTGCGTTAAAATTGTCACACCCGTATGAAGAGCCGGCCTACGATGTGACACGGTTAGAAATTTTCGACACGAATAATACGCAACACTAATTAAGCAGATAGGTTTTAAAGTAGGGGGAATATTACGAATGGAAATAGAAAATACGTCTGCATCAAATAATCCGTATCAAGCGCCTACTGCCAACCTTCAGGACGCATTGGGCAGCAATATGCCTCAGTACTATGTGGTGTCGGTTTTTAAGTTATTGGTCATGTGTATCGCGACCATGAACCTCTACTTGGCGTATTGGTTTTATCGCCAATGGAAAGCACTGCAGCCGACCATGGATAAAAAGATCATGCCGGTGCCGCGCGGTATTTTTTCCGTGTTTTTCGTTAAAGATCTATTTAATCGCATTGATGAACACCGAGTTGATCGGCAAGTGGCTGGTCGCTGGAATCATGCGTCGGCATCTACGTTATTTATTGCCATGGTGATTGCAGGGTATGTGATTGATCGCCTTGTGCCGGAGGCTGAGGCATTTACGTGGTATGACTTTTTAACGTTTGTGCCCAGTGGCGTCATTATTGCCGTCATGGTGCCTGCGCAGCGCGCAATCAATAGTATTTGCGATGATCCCAAAGGCGTAGGCAATCAGTCTTTCACCGCAGCGAATTGGCTCTGGCTGCTTCTCGGTGGGATGCTATGGGCGTTGATCGCCATCGGCGTGGCAGTGTCAATTAATCCAACGCTGTTTGATACCGTTGGTTGATGCGTTAGTCGTCTTTGGGTTTTCTGCCTAGCGGTGCTATGTCTTGCACGCGAATCGGAAATGCATTGATCTTTCGATCTTCGAAGAAAAACTTCAACGTGCGGGATACCGTGGGGAAGGCGAGTTCATCCCATGGTATTTCGTCTTCGCTAAACCAGCCTGCGTCGCTGGACTCTTCGCCCACATCACATTTTCCATCGGCAACGCGACCCAAGAAAAACATATAAACCTGATAAATATGCGGTAGGTTGAACACTGTGTACAGGTCGTCAATATTCACCGTTGCACAGGCTTCTTCCCACGTTTCCCGAGCAGCGCCTTCTTGCATTGTTTCGCCGTTTTCCATAAATCCGGCAGGCAATGTCCAGTAGCCTTTACGCGGTTCGATAGCGCGTTTGCACAGTAAAATTTTATTTTCCCAAACAGGTACCGCACCAACAATAATCTTTGGATTTTGATAATGAATCGTGGCGCATTTTTCACACCAATAGCGTGGGCGGTTATCGCCGGCCGGAATGTCGTAGCGCAAGTTATCGTTGCCGCAATGGCTGCAAAACTTCATGGGATCTCCTTTGCTGGGCTCAGACTAGCGGCATAGGGTGCGGCCCGCAATCCACGGGGCGGCGGATTTCGCGACGTTCGTCATGGATTTGAGCCCGTTACCGGATTAGCGCTTGCCGCTGCATAGCGTGGCGTTCAAACTGTTGTTTGAATTTTTGCGACTTCCCCCGAGCACTGCCAGCAAAGATAGCGATGAACATGTCATGATCGAAAACCTACGAGAACGGCTGCCTAAATACGTCCGGCAGGATTTGCCCATGCAAATGCCTGAAGCGGCGGTATTGATGCCGTTCACCACCGAGGCCGATCCGCATTTGATTTTGACGGTGCGCTCTGCACATATGCCCACCCATGCGGGTGAGGTGGCGTTTCCCGGTGGCAAGCGCGATCCTGGGGATCGAGATCTCTTGCACACGGCTTTACGCGAAAGTCATGAGGAAGTGGGCTTGTTGCCCGACTCTGTAGAAGTGCTGGCGGAGCTGTCGCCGTTGGCATCGCGCTTTGGCATGAAGGTAACTCCGTTCGTGGGCTTGGTCGCGCCGGACGTTGAGCTGATTGCCGAACCCGGAGAGATAGGCGAGATTTTTCGCGTGCCGCTTTCATTCTTCCTTGAGACAGCGCCCGATATGTCCCAACCGTTTAATTTCTTCGGCAGACAGATGCGCATCCCTAGCTATTATTTTGAGCAGCGCCGGATCTGGGGGCTGACGGCCTTTATGATTTTGGATGTGCTTAACCACGTTTACGACACCAATATTTCCGTCGAGGATTAACCGCATGATTTATAAGCTAGGTTCGCGCGCTTTAAAAACGGCCACAGACAATTATTGGATTGCGCCGAACGCTACTGTTATTGGTTCCGTCGAGCTCGGTGATAACGCCACGGTTTGGTTTAATGCAGTCATTCGTGCAGACAATGACGTCATTGAAATTGGTGACGGCACTAACATTCAAGATGGTTCCGTGCTGCACGTTGATCCAGGTGTGCCGATGAAGATTGGCAAGGGTGTGACGGTGGGGCATAAGGTGATGCTGCATGGCTGCACCATCGGTGATAACAGTTTGATCGGGATTAATGCGGTCGTGCTGAACAAGGCGCGTATCGGAAAGAATTGTATTATTGGTGCGAATTCTTTGGTCCCCGAAGGCATGGATATTCCAGATAATTCATTGGTGATGGGATCTCCTGCGAAAGTCGTTAAAGAAATTACCGATGGCCACAAAGCCATGTTGCAAATGGGCGCCATGCACTATGTCGAGCACGGCAAACATTTTAAAGAACACCTCGAAGCGGATGAGCGTTTTGTCTAATGTGCAATTTGTCCCGTCGCCGTGCGTCAGTGTTTGCGCGCTGGATGAAGACGATGTCTGTGTCGGCTGTTATCGCACGGGCATGGAAATTAGCCAGTGGGGACGCATGGACATCGACAGGCAGCGCTTAGTCATAGAGCGAACCCAACAGCGAATGCGTGGCGAACTGGCGCCTTGTGTGGTGACCCATGGCGAGTAAGAAAGACGTAGAAAAAACCGAAGACGATACATCCTCTCAAACGCATCGCGCACCGGCTCCCACAATTGGCCTCGCACTTGGCAGTGGGTCGGCAAGGGGCTGGGCTCATATTGGCGTAATCCAAGAACTGGAAAAGCTCGGCATCGAGCCGGAAATTGTAGCGGGCACGTCGATTGGCGCGTTAGTTGGGGCGGTATATGTGGCCGGTCAGTTGGATGCATTCGCGGAGTGGGTGCAGAAGCTGGAGATGCGAGATGTCTTTGGTTTAATGGATATCACATTTTCCGGCGGTGTCGTGAAAGGCGAGAAGCTGTTTGGTTTTTTTCGCGAGCAACATGCCAATCCCAATATTGAAGAACTCGATAAAAAATTCGTTAGTGTTGCCACTGAAATGCGTACGGGGCGAGAGGTTTGGTTGACTAAGGGGCCAATACTAAGAGCAGCGCGAGCATCTTGTGCATTGCCCGGATTATTTTCCCCCGTGCGGTACGACGACCGTTGGATGCTAGACGGAGGTTTGGTGAATCCTGTGCCGGTGTCTGCGTGTCGTGGCTTGGGTGCGGATATTGTTATTGCAGTAAATCTAAATGCTCAGCTTGTCGGCGCACATTTGTCGCACAATTCGCGTCAACAGGCGAAAACCGAAAAAGGTTCAGCAGAAGAGCATGGTATTTGGCAGAAAGTGACGGATTATTTTTCGTCCGATGGGAATAGTGAGCCAGGGTTTTTCGATGTAGTGGCGGCAAGCATTAATATTATGCAAGACAGAATTACGCGCAGTCGTATGGCGGGAGATCCCCCAGAAATTACGCTCGTACCGTTGCTGGAAGACTTCGCCATGATGGACTTTCATCGCGCGAGCGAAGCGATTGAGGAAGGGCGGCGCTTGGTTCGGCGGCATGCTGAAGAAATAATTGGTTGGGTGGGGTCACCCTTGGCTGAACGTGTTTCTTAATATTCTGAATACATGGGTACGATTTGGTTTGTGAGCGCTGAGCCTTCCCTTAGCTCTACCTCTAGGGTTAGCGCCTCACAAAAAGCCTGCGCCGTATTTTAATAGCAGCGGCTCTGCTGACTAATTCGATGTCAGATTTGAGTGCGCGCTTCTTGTTCAGTAGTCGCTTCTTCAATAAAGCTGCTAGCGTGCCGCATCTTCACCGTTTTCACCATGTTGTCTTTCATTTGCATGATTTCGATCAGGTAATGATCAATACGTAAACACAGGCTCGTTTCGGGAATGTCTTGCAGGTGTTCGGTGATTAATCCGTTCAATGTCTTTGGGCCGTCGGTGGGCAATTCCCAGTGCAGTACTTTATTGATGTCTCGCAAATGCGCGCCGCCATCAATGACGTAGCTGTCGTCTTCTTGCGGGTGAATATCTTGGCTGCTGGCCGCAAGGTCGGTGGTAAATTCGCCGACAATTTCTTCCAAAATATCTTCCAGCGTAATCAAGCCGAGTACGTCGCCGTATTCGTCTACCACCACACCTATGCGTCGCTTAGCGTTTTGAAAGTTAATCAGCTGACGATGCAACTGTGTGCCTTCGGGCACATAAAAAGGTTCTACCGTGTGCTGCATGAGATCTGCTTTGCTAATGTCGTCGCGAAGCAGTAGGCGGCTAAGTTTGCGCAAGTGCAGTAGGCCGACCATGTTATTCGGGTCGCCTTTGTACACCGGCAGTCGTGTGTGCTGCGAGGTGCGCAACGTCTCCATGATGTCGTCCATGTCGGCATCAAGATCGACGCCAACCATGTCGTTGCGCGGAATCATAATGTCTTCGACGGTGGCTTTTTCCAGGTCGAGAATGTTGAGCAGCATGCGTTGATGTTTTTCCGGAATTAACCCGCCGGCTTCGTTTACCACAGTGCGCAATTCTTCCGGTGACAAATGATCATCGTCAATCTTGTCGGGGCGTACCCCGAACAGGCGCAAAATAAAATTGCCGATACCGTTCACTGTCCACACCACTGGCGTGAACAGCCATTGCAAGGGCTTAAGAATTAAACTGGCAGGGAACGCGACCGCTTCTGGTCGTAACGCCGCATAGGTTTTTGGGGTGACTTCGGAAAAAATCAGCATCACGATGGTAATAAAAATCGGCGCGAGTGCGGTGCCGAGTTCGCCTAACCAATATAAACCGAGCAGTGCCGCTAGCGTTGCCGCTGCATTATTGACGAGGTTGTTGCCAACGAGGATAACGCCGAGTAAACGGTCAGGTCGTTCAAGCATTTTTTCAACGCGCTTGGCGCTGCGATTGCCTTGCTTAACAAGGTGGCGCAGGCGGTAGCGGTTCAATGCCACCATCCCAGTTTCGCTACTGGAGAAGAAAGCGGAAAGGAAGATTAAAGCAATGAGGGCGCCAACTAAAACCGCCGTGGGGTAATCGTCCAAAATGTCATGCCTGTAATGCGCGAGGAAGGCTATTGTCGGAAGCCTGCCGGAAACCTGTCAAGCGTGGCGCTGTAGAATTACCTCAAGCACGAGCTGTGTCCCAAAAAATGCCAGAATCAGGAACATAAAGCCGGTAAGGGTAAAGCGCACGGCGGTAACGCCCCGCCAGCCGAGGTAGTGCCTGCCCCACAGTAATACCACGAACACTAGCCAGCCGACCAAAGTAAGCGCGGTTTTGTGGACCAAATGCTGTGCAAACAGATCGTCGACATAGATAAAGCCAACAGCAATCGCCAGTGTGAGTAGCACTGTTCCGGCGCTGATAAGCTCGAAAAGCACTGTTTCCATCAGGGTGATGGCGGGAAAATAGCGCATAACGCCGCGAATATGCCCATCTTTTAGCTGTTGGTGTTGAATCATCACCAGCACGGCCTGACACGCCGCCAGCGCTAAGAATGTATAGGCGGTGATCGACAGCAGCACGTGTGCGCCTAAGCCGTGACTGAGATGTTTGGGGGCGTAGCCGGTATGAATCCAGATCGCCATCGGCAGGGTGACGGCGCAATAGGGGAAAACCATCACGCTAACCCACTCAAGCGGCCGGTACAGGCTCGCTAGCATCACTACCGCCGCACCGGTTGCGCCAATCAAAGAGGCCACGGGAAACAGCCCTAAACGGACGCCAGACTCGCTGATCATCAGGTGCCACAGCGCGCAGCTGTGAAAAAGCAGCGCCAACAGGCCCAGTGTAAGCACCGCCGGACGGTTAAAGCCCGTGTTGCCGCGCAGGAATCGCACCACCACTAATGTGGCCAAAATGTAGAGGATAACGGCAGTGGTGCCGGTCCAAATTGCTGTAGACATGGTGCTCCTAGGTACCCAAACACAGGGACGCTCGCCCTGATAGGCGGCAAAGTGTGTCACAGCCTTTCAGCCTTTTGAAGCAACAGCCATGACGCGCTGCTGTTATGCTGGCTATAATCGCCAACCTAACGCCGTCGGCCGATTTCAACCGTCGCCAAAATGCCCGGTCCGGGTCAACGGTAGGCACAGTGGAGAAAACGCATGTTTGAGAATCTCAGCGAACGTCTTGGTCAATCGCTGCGTAACCTAACCGGTCAGGGCCAACTGACTGAAGAAAATATTCGCGACACGCTGCGCGAAGTGCGCAAAGCGTTGCTTGAAGCAGACGTTGCCTTGTCGGTGGTGAAAGATTTCACCGAACAAGTGAAGGAAAAAGCCCTCGGCGAAGACGTACTGAAAAGTCTGAACCCTGGTCAGGCGTTCGTTAAAATTGTGAACGATGAACTCGTCCACATGATGGGCGATGCCAACGAAACGCTAAACCTCGCAGTGAAGCCACCGGCCATTATTATGATGGCGGGTTTGCAAGGTGCGGGTAAAACCACCTCGGTCGGTAAACTTGCGCGTTTTCTGAAAGAACGTGAAAAGAAAAAAGTCATGGTGGTGTCGGCGGATATTTATCGCCCCGCTGCGATTGAACAGCTAAAAACCCTGGCGGCGGAAGTTGACGCTGAATTCTTCCCGTCCACGGTGGATCAAGATCCTGTCGACATCGCTAACGCAGCGTTAGCCGAAGCGCGCAATCGTCATGTTGATGTACTGATCGTCGATACCGCAGGCCGCATGCATGTCGATGAAGACATGATGGCGGAAATTAAACGTCTGCATGCAGCCATTACCCCCGCTGAAACGCTGTTCGTGGTAGATGCCATGACCGGCCAAGATGCGGCCAACACTGCCGCAGCATTTAACGCCGCGTTGCCATTGACTGGTGTGGTGTTAACCAAAGCAGACGGTGACTCACGCGGCGGTGCGGCGCTCTCTGTGCGCGCGATTACCGGCAAGCCGGTTAAGTTTATTGGCGTCGGCGAAAAAACGGATGCCCTTGAGCCGTTCCACCCTGAACGAATTGCATCACGTATTCTCGGCATGGGTGACGTGCTCTCCCTTGTTGAAGAAGCTGAGCGAAAGCTCGATAAAGACAAAGCAGAAAAACTGGCCAAGAAGTTTAAAAAAGGCCGGGCCATGGATTTCGAGGATCTGAAAGATCAGTTCCAACAAATGCGTAACATGGGCGGCATGACCTCGTTGCTGGATAAACTTCCAGGCATGGGCGGGGTAATGCAAGCGGCACAAGATCCCGCTGCAATGAAACAAATGAAACACATGGAAGCGCTGATTGATTCCATGACAGTAAAAGAGCGCCGTGACCCTGAATCCATCAAAGGTTCACGCAAGCGTCGCATCGCAGCCGGTGCCGGCCTCGACATCCCTGACCTGAATCGTTTGCTGAAACAGCAAAAAATGATGGCCAAGATGATGAAGAAAATGAAAACCAAAGGCGGCATGAAACAAATGATGCGTGGCATGCAAGGCATGATGGGCGGCGGCGGTGCTGGCGGTGGTGGCATGCCACCGGGCGGATTCCCTGGTATGTAATTGTTGCCGCGTCACCGAGCGCTAAAACAAAACGCCACAAACGATGTGTTCGCTTGTGGCGTTTTTTTTATGAAGAAAATGACAACTCAAAAAAGGAAAGCTACGTGCCTCATAGCCTTGTTCTTGGTGGCATCCGTTCAGGTAAAAGCCAAGCCGCTGAAAATCTTGCGGCCAACCAGGCGGCGCCAGTGATCTATGTCGCCACTGCCACTGCTGGCGACGCAGAAATGCGTGCGCGTATAGACCAGCATCAGCAGCGCCGTCCAACGGGTTGGGGGCTAGCAGAAGAGCCCATAGCGCTAGGCGCTCTTGTGGCGAGTCAAAACGAAGCGCCTAACAACGTTCCCTGCTTACTGATCGATTGTATGAGCCTCTGGGTGAGCAACTTGTTGCATGAAGGGGGTGACGTTTTCGAAAAAGAAAAACGTTCGTTTCTTGACGCACTGGAATGTTATCGAGGTGACATCGTCATCGTTAGCAATGAAGTCGGTCTCGGCACCATCGCCATGGACCCGTTGACGCGTCGCTTTGCGGATGAGTTGGGTTGGTTGAATCAAGCGTTAGCAAAGCAATGTGACAAAGTCGTGTTAAGCGTGGCCGGTATGGAAATGACGATTAAAAATAACTAAACGCGCTCAGAAAATTATTTGATGCATGAGTGTGCAGTTTTTTGATTATGCGTATTTGAATCTATCGGCACAAACAAAGCGGCCCTTATTGTTGGCCCTCTGTACACTTGCCGCCTCTATCTAATTGGGAGTTTTTTTGGGGGGCTGGTTTGCGAGATGGTGAGTGATTAATGTTATTTATTGACTAAGAAATACTCATTAGCATAGGCTGCCGTCAGGCAATATGTATTACTTAAACGGGAAGGGAAAGTAGCGTGACGTTATTATTTAAGCAAAAGAGCCGTCGTGCTCTGGTTGTTGGTTGTATTGCGGCGAGTGCCGCCATGTTATCTGCTGCAGGCTTTGCAGAAACCCCATCTAAACGGGTCCTCACGCCGGCGGATTTAGGGCTAACTGAAGCGCAAATTCGCGATTTAGTGCGTTCCGCGTTACCTCCCGCTGCGTCGCCAGGTATCTCCATGGGGTCGCCCGTGGGCTTTGGCGCCTCATGGGGCAGTGCAGGTATCGGTATTGGTGGCGCAACAGCAGAGCGACTAAGTCAAGATGTCGACGGTTCAGCCGGTGTGGTGTTTGGGCTCGGTGACGCGACGAAAACAGTAGGTCTGGAAACGTCGCTCAATATCATCAGCTTAACCAACAATGCACCAGGCTCCGA
Organism: Alcanivoracaceae bacterium; assembly: GCA_029213045.1. Taxonomy (GTDB): domain Bacteria; phylum Pseudomonadota; class Gammaproteobacteria; order Pseudomonadales; family Alcanivoracaceae; genus JARGPN01. Next base: position 239,140 of record JARGPN010000010.1, on the reverse strand, counting down.
TGTTGGCGAAGATGGCAATTTTGGCCTGAAACTGCACAAAACCTTGAAGCCTGACCTCGCTGTATCGATCGGCGCAGAAAATGTTATGCCTTGGGGTGCCGCGGACAACGTCGATAGCAGCTACTATGTTGCGGTGACCAAATTTCTTGTATTAGGCGGCGACAACCCTTCATCGTTAGCGCTGAATTTTGGTGTAGGTGAAGGACGTTTTGACTACGACGGCAACGATGATGTTGGCGCGTTCGGTTCTATCGCGTGGATACCGAGCGAGAAGTACTCGCTGATTGCCGATTGGACTGGTCGTGATTTGAATGCGGGTGTGTCACTTGCGCCACTACACGACGTTCCTGTAACGATCACGTTGGGCGCGATTAATCTTGGTGAGCGTCTTGGCCAAGACACTGAGTTCAGTGGCGGTGTTGGCTATAGCTTCAGCTTCTAAACTGAATATTTTATTGGAGAACGTGTTATGAAGAAATTTATTCTAGCTGTGCTGTTGTCGAGCGCGGCCTCCGTGGCCACTGCGGGCGATTCTGTCGCCCCAGGCGCTATGCAAAGCATGTCAGGGTCGCTGTTTTCTTATGGTCCTAGTGTCGGTAACACAAACACAGGCTCAACCCCGATAGAGACAAGTTCGGGCCATGGGACTGTCAAAGTGGTGTCGGCAGAGAAAGTAGACTCTGTCACTTTTAAGGCGACGATGAGTTTGGAGGGCGTTGTTTTTCCTGATTATACGGCTAACAAAGATGCTTATAATACTGCTTTGAAGCAAACTATTGCGTCCTCTATGATCGGGGTATCGATCTCTGGAGACATTATTAACCTAGTAATCATCGAGAACTAGGGATAGATAATTAGTGATCCAATGAGATTCGGCAGCGAAGAAATTTGCTAAGCCTGTTTAAAAGCCCCTGGCGCTGTTAGGGGCTTTTTTTCTTTTCCCTAGAAGTTCAGTCCGCCTTTCACGTCGTTATTACGATGACGAGCAGAGTCATCATTTCCACCACTTCTACCTGCGCCCCTGCGGTGTCGCCGGTAAACCCATCTACTCGTTTTTTCATTCGCTGCATGCCTACAAAGCTCACTATTGCAGCTGTGATTAGCATTGCCCATTGTCCCCCTAAAAATGCAACGAGAGCGCTGGTGATCAGTGAGAATTGAATAACATTTTTTACCTTGGAATGGTGAATGTTTTGGCTGGCGATGGAGGCTAGACCGTTTTCTCGCACGTAAGGCAGGGCTAAAAATAATCCACTGCAGGCAGCACGGGCGAGCAGTGGAGCAATGATCAGCGGCAGTAGATTTTGCTGTTGTATCAGCGCACTGATCGCGGCGGTTTTTGCCAGCAGGACGATGACAATCGCAACGACTCCGGCGGGGCCGCTGGCGGGATCCTTCATGATGGCGAGTGTGCGTTGTTTATCGCCGAAGCCGCCTAGCCAGGCGTCGGCACTGTCTGCGAGGCCGTCTAAGTGCAACGCACCGGTAATGCCAACCCAAATCATTAATACCACTACTGCGACGACAAACGGGTTGCTAGCAATAAGCAGTTGGGCGGTGAGCCATAACATCACGCCAATCAATAAACCTATGAGCGGATAAAATGCGACGGAGGCTGCTTGATCTTCGTCGCGCACCGGCGTGTGAACGCGCACAGGAATTCGGGTGAGTAAACTCAGCGCCAGTTTTAGCGGTTGTTCTATGCGGGAGAAATGCGCAGTCATTGTTTCGTCTCTTTTTGTGCTACTCAGTCACGGTATTGCCGTGGCCAACAAGACAACTCAGCACACCGTGGGGAGTATGGTCTATGCGAATGCGTGAACGACAGGCGTAGGGTACGTGAAATCCTGCCATGGCGTTGCTGGGCGAAAGCGACAGGACATGGGATAACAGCATCCGTATGACACCGCCGTGGCAGACCAGCAGCACTTTTTTTCCGGCGATGTGGTCACGCCAATGCTCCCAGGCCTCACCAATGCGTTGATGAAAATGTTGAATGGTTTCAGCGCCCGCTGGCGGATGATTTTCAGCGTCACGCCAAAAGCGCTCCTGATGATCGCCGTATTTCTCGGTAACCTCGTCGCGTGTCAGGCCCTCCCATTTGCCAAAATGAATTTCTTTGAATTCCTCAGCCACGGAAAAAGGAATATTTTTTTGCGCCGCGAACTGTTGGGCAAATTCCCGACAGCGTAATAACGGCGAGCTAATGATCAGATCCCAGCTTTCGTCGGCGTTAACCGCCGCACGCATTTGCTGCCAGCCAAGGTCGCTAAGTGGGTCATCCCGATGGCCGCGATATTTCTGTCCGCCGTCCGGTTCGCCGTGGCGAATCACATCGAAAATGGTTGTGGTGTTGTTAAGAGGCATCACTCACTCCTGCGTCGGCGAAGGTCGCCATGTTGTTGTGCAGGGCGCAAGCACTACGCAATAGTGGCACTGCTACGGCCGCGCCGCTGCCTTCACCTAAACGCATGCCAAGGTTTAACAAAGGGCGCGCGTTTAATGCTTGCAGTACGCGGGTATGGCCTGGTTCTTCCGAATGGTGCGCGAAGTGCAACCAATCGCCGACTTCAGGTCGTAATGACGTGGCCACCAGTGTGGCAACCGACACAATAAAACCATCAACCAGCACGGGAATTCCGCGTGCAGCACAGCCAATAATGGCGCCTGTTAGGGCGGCAATCTCAAATCCGCCCAGCGATGCTAATACTGTTAAAGGTGCGTGCTGGTTGCCGTGCCGTGCTAACGCTTGGTCGATAACGTTTGCCTTGTGCGCCACGCCTTCAGAGGTTAAGCCTGTGCCGGGGCCTGCTAGCGCTATGCCGCGTTCGTTTAATAATGCGCAGGCAATAGCGCTGGCGCTGGTGGTATTGCCAATGCCCATTTCCCCGCCAATAAATAAATCCGCTTGTTGCTGCAGCGCGCGTTCTGCAGCGCGATCTCCAGCATTCAATGCGGCGACACATTCAGCTTCCGTCATGGCGGGTTCGTGCATGAAATTTTTTGTGCCTGCTGCAATGTGTTCATCAATGACGCCTGCGTCTATCGGCGGTGGGGTGGCGGTGCCCATATTAATAACGTCTAGGTGGGCACCAAGGTGTTTGGCCATCACGCTAATGGCTGCGCCGCCTTGCACGAAATTAGCAATCATTTGTCCTGTGACAGCTTGCGGGAATGCGGAAATGCCTTCAGCGCAAACACCATGATCGGCGGCGAATACCGCGATATGAATTTTATCGACGGCGGGCTTTTCGCGGGCTTGTTGCGCGGCCAGATCAATGGCGGTTTGTTCTAGCTTGCCGAGCGAGCCTGCCGGTTTGGTGAGTTGTGTTTGGCGCGCGCTCGCAGCCTTCAGATACTCAGCGTTGGGCGCATGAATGGCGCGCTGCCACTTGGCGGGTTGGGTCACAACTTACTCCTTGAGTACGGCACTGCAGAAAATCGTTCTGCGAGAAAGCGGCAAATCCTCTGCCCGGTGGGTGGGTGTGTCAAGTAAACTGCCGGCCTTAGTAAATGCGATCAGTGGAAAGTGGTTGATGTCTTTTTTGTCTGTTGCCGGTGTTTGTGTGCTCGCAGTGTTGCTGGACGCCGTGCTCGGAGAGCCTCGTCGCGCGCACCCTTTAGTGGGTTTTGGGCGTGCCGCACAGTGGCTTGAGTTGCACCTGAACGCTGGCGTAACGCGAGGCGGGATAGCGCGTGGTGCGTTTGCAATGGGGGTGTTGGTGACGCCGCCCACGCTGTTGGCGTGGTGGTTGTCGTGTGCGTTATCGAGCGAGTTATTGTTTTTTGTGCAAGTAATGGGTTTGTGGTTGGCGCTGGCGCTGCGCAGTTTGAGTGAGCATGGGCAAGCCGTTGCACGGCCGCTGATTGCCGGTGATCTTGCTCGGGCGCGTGAGCAAGTTGCGCGTATTGTTAGCCGTGATACGCAATCGCTCGATCACCAAGGCGTGGCCAAGGCGGCCACTGAATCAATGTTGGAAAACGGTGCCGACGCGGTGTTTGCCAGTTTATTTTGGTTTGTGCTGGCGGGGCTTCCTGGCGTGGTGTTGCACCGAACGGTAAATACGTTAGACGCCATGTGGGGATATCGCACAGAGCGCTTTGAAAAATTCGGCAAGGCGGTGGCGCGTGTTGATGATCTGTTGAATTGGTGTCCGGCTCGGCTCACTGCACTGACATATTGCCTGTGCGGGCATTCGCGCAACGCATGGCAATGTTGGCGCAGCCAAGCGCGACAATGTGAGAGCCCGAACGCGGGGCCGGTGATGGCGGCAGGTGCTGGGGCGCTACGTGTTACGTTGGGCGGCGGCGCACCTTACCACGGCGGTTGGAAAGAGCGGCCTGTGTTGGGTATGGGCGATGAAGCCAGTGGTGCATCGATCGTCGGGGCAATCACACTAGTAAGGCGGGGCGTTTTATTATGGCTGGTGTCGTTATCTCTGAGCGGCATTTTATTTTATGCAATGTTCTGAGTAACCGGCGGCACAGATGAAATTTAGTAATGAATGATTTGAGTTTTTTTGGCGGTGCTGGCGCGCATGTGGTCGCGAATGAACATGGTGGGCAGTTAAACGCTGCAGCGCGCGCGTATCAGATTCCTATTGAGCAGTGGGTGGACATTTCCACTGGCATTAACCCCAACGGATATCCCGTTCCGTCGATACCTGCCAACGTTTGGCAGCGCTTGCCTGAAGCCGATGATGAATTAACGCTCGTTTCCCGAAACTGGTCCGGTGTTGGGGAAAACGTTGGGTGTTTAGCTGTGCCGGGTACGCAGGCGGTGTTGCAGGTGTTGCCACAGTTACGTGCCCGCAGTCGCGTTGGCGTGCCCGCTATTGGCTATGCGGAGCACGCACGGGCGTGGCGTATGGCGGGGCATGAGGTGGTTGAATTAATGCCGGAAGACATTGACGCGGCGCTGCCCGCGTTAGATGTGTTGGTGGTTATTAATCCGAATAATCCAACTGGCCAGCTATTTAGCGCAGACACCTTGCTGCATTGGCACGCGCAACTTTCGTTGCGGCAAGGTTGGTTAGTCGTGGATGAGGCCTTTATCGAAGCCAGTGACGCGCAATCATTAGCGCCGCAGTGCGATCGAGATGGCCTTATCGTGCTGCGCTCGTTAGGCAAATTTTTTGGCTTGGCCGGTTTGCGTGCGGGATTGGTTTTTTCCACGGAAGGTTTGTGTCACGCGGTATCGGAAAAATTGGGCCCTTGGGCGTTAAGTCATCCGGCACGTTTTGTGATGGCGCATGCGTTAGCAAATAACGTCTGGCAACAGAAGAATCGCCTCGTACTTAACGCCGATCGACAAAGGTTGAGCAATCTAGTGTCTGCTGTAGGCCTGCCAGCATTGGGTCACTGTGATTTGTTTGTGTACTGCCCTCATCCAAAGGCAGTGACAATTGCCGATGCCCTAGCGAAGCAAGCGGTCCTGATTCGTTGTTTTATGGGGTCATTGAATCAACCCTCGGCGTTACGTTTTGGGCTGCCTGCTGGTGAAGAGCAATGGCGTCATCTTGAGACGGTATTACCCAAAATTATCAATTCCCTCCGCTGATTGCTCATCGTCGGCAGAATTCCTTTGACCGCGACCGCCGTGATTGGTAGTTTCACGCCGCCTTTCGGTGCCCGACGTTTGCAAACGTTGGTGTTAAACGGGAAGTTGGTGCTGATCGCTGTGTTGTAAACCGCCGATCAAATTCCAACGCTGCCCCCGCAACGGTAAGTGAGTTAACGGTAATTGTAGTGCCACTGTGCGCAAGCATGGGAAGGCGATTATCGGAAAGTGAATGCTTTCGCTCATAAGCCCGGAGACCGGCCTGAAGGTGTTCATTGCAGTGCGCTGCAATGTACCAGGCGTTGCGGTGGGCGACGACGGGCGTTGGCGATTGTTTGAATCATCGATTCCCTGTCGAGTGTTTGCCGCGGCTAATCCACTGCCGTGCGGGCGAGCTCGGCTTAAGGGCATTAGATGTTATGACCATTCGACTATCGTCGGCGAAAGCCGCTGTGTTTTTTTCTGTTCTTCCTTTTTCTCTCTTTGCGTATGGCGAATCGGGCGAATATGCCACGGACGTTGCCATGCTTGATCCTGTTGTTGTCACCGCGACGCTTAGCAGCCGCACGGTGAACGATACGCTTTCGTCGGTGACCGTCATCGACGAAAAACAATTACGTGAGCAGCAACCCCTAGAGCTGACCAATATTCTCCAAGGCCAGGCTGGTGTTGAAGTGATTGGCAACGGTTCCTTTGGGAAAAACACCAGTGTTTATTTGCGCGGCAATGGCAGCAGCTCCACATTGCTGTTAATTGATGGTGTGCGCATGCGCTCCGCTACTAATGGCGGCGCAGCGTGGCATTTTTTACCTCCGCAATTAATTAATCGTGTTGAAGTCGTGCGAGGTCCACGCGGAAGTTTATACGGCGCAGATGCCGTGGGTGGTGTGGTGCAAGTCTTTACCGCTGATGGCAGTAATCCAGGCTCTTGGATGGAGTTTGGCAGCGGGACTTTTTCAAGTAACCGTATTGCGGCGGGTGCTGAAGGCGAACAAGACGGAACCCGTTATGCCTTTGCCGCAGATCGTTTTGACACTGCAGGCACGACCGTGCGTGAAGGCGCAGACGATCGCGGCTATGACAACACATCTGTGACGACGCGTTTGACGCATCGCTTCGGCAACAACGCAGAGTTGGGTGTATTTGGTTTTCGTGCGGCGGGTAGTTCTGAATACGAAGGCAGTAATATCAACGACGATCTACATACTGATTACGCACTGCAAGTTGCTGGCGTTAAGGGCTCCTTGTGGGTGACGGAAGGCTGGCAGACGTCACTGCAAATTAGCGACGCGCGTGATGACAGCCTCAATTTTAATAACGGTAACGAAGACGGCGAGTTTAATACGCGCAGCCAAACAGCCAACTGGAAAAACAGCGTACTGTTTGGTGAGCATGAATTGGTCGTCGGCAGCGAATTCATTCACGACTTTATTGAAAGCGATCTGGCTTATAACGAAAAAGAGCGAGAAAACGGCGCGGGGTATGCGCAGCTATTTCTCTCCTTTGGCGACGTGGATATTCAATCGAGCGTTCGTTACGACGACAACGAAGCGTTTGGGGAAAAGACCACCGGTGCCATCGCGCTGGGATATCAAATCGGCGATGCCCATCGCGCCCGTGCAAGTTACGGCACGGCGTTTCGCGCGCCGACGTTTAATGATTTGTATTACCCTGGCTATGGCAACCCCGCATTAAAACCGGAAAATTCTGAAACGGCGGAGCTAGGGTTACGCGGCCAGTATCAAGCATGGTTTTGGGATGTCGCGGTGTACGATACCGAGGTTGAAGATTTAATCGCCTATGCGTTTATCGGTGGTGTGGGTGGCCCGTACAACGTCAATCAAGCGCGCATTCGCGGCGTGGAGTTAACCTCCGGCGTACAGTGGAATCAGTGGCGTTTAGCGGCGGCGATCACACGGCAAGATCCTGAGGACTCAGAAACCGGCAAGGTGTTGCAGCGTCGCGCCAAAGAAAGCGCGCGTTTAGATGTTGACCGTCAGCTAGGGGCGATCAGTGTAGGCGGCAGTGTTGTCCTGCAGGGGCATCGCTATAACAACAGCACTAACACCCAGCGCTTACCAGGTTATGGTTTGCTGGATTTGCGCGCCGGTTGGCAGTTTGCCAAGCACTGGTCAACGCGAGTCACGATGAGCAACGTGCTAGATAAAGAATATGCCACCGCACGAGCTTTTGGTGGATGGGATTATCTGAATGCGGGCCGCGCGACCTTTTTAAGTCTGCGTTACGATATTCGTTAGGCTTTCGCCGTGCTGAAGCCCATAGCAAATTAGGAACGGGTTGTTATGTCAGGTGCTCTACGACACCGCCAACGTTTAGTTGGATTCTTTTGCCTTGTTGCAGCAATGTCTGCGAGCGCTGCGTTGCGCGCAGAAGAAAGTGTCGCTCATGCGCCAACGAAAATTTGCGTTACGGACGACGCTCGGCGTGAGGTATGCCTTGCCGCGCCGGCACGGCGAATTATTGCGTTATCGCCCGGCGCCACGGAGCTGCTTTATGCCGCCGGCGCGGGCGACTTTATGGTCGGCGCGGTGGCATTTAGTGATTTCCCTGAAGCGGCGAAGAAGCTGCCCCGCGTCGGCAGCTACAAGCGATTAGATATGGAAGCGGTGCTTGCGCTGAAGCCGGATTTAATTGTGGCATGGCGCAGCGGCAACCCAATGCCGCAAACCGAACGCCTAGAGGCATTGGGGTTCCCGATTTATTTCAGCGAACCATTACGGTTCGAGGGTGTGAGCGCCACACTTGAACGCCTATCGTCCCTTGCGGGTACAGACGCATTTGGCCAACAGGCTGCCAATAATTTTCGAGACGACATTGCCGCGCTGCGACAAAAATATGCGAACGCTTCGCCTGTAGGTGTGTTTTATGAAGTGTGGCAAGAACCACTGATGACCGTGAACGATACGCATCTAATCAGCCAAGCGATTAATGTGTGCGGAGGCGTGAATGTGTTCGGTGATTTGCCAACGCTAGCGCCACGTATTAGCCAAGAAGCGGTGCTCGCGGCTGACCCAGAAGCCATCGTTGTGAGCGGCATGGGTGAGGCGAATGCAAAATGGCTGGAGCCATGGAAAGCATTTTCTGCCTTGCAGGCTGTGCGTCGCGATAATTTATTTTTTGTTCCACCATCCTCTATTCAGCGCCCATCGCCGAGCATTGCAGAAGGTGTGCGTATTCTTTGTCAGCACTTGGACGTGGCCCGTGAAAAACGTTAATGCAAATGCGCGGATCAACACGCCATGCACAATGAGCGCGGCGTTATTTTTGCTGTGTTGTGCAGGCGTGTTTGCGTTGTGCTTGTCCGTTGCCGTGGGCAGCGTTCCGTTATCACTAACAGAGGTGTGGGCGGTGCTCACCGGCGGCGGTGAACCGCTCCATCGTGATTTAGTGCTGTCATTGCGCGCGCCACGCGCGCTCGCTGCTTTTGCGACTGGCGCGTTACTGTCTTTAGCGGGTGCGCTGATGCAGGTGTTGCTGCGCAACCCGTTGGCAGACCCTTATGTTTTAGGTTTATCCGGCGGTGCGGCAGTCGGTGCGTTAGCGGCCATGTTATGCGGCGCCGGTATGATGGTGGTGTCTGGATCAGCATCCCTTGGCGCATTGGTTTCGACGCTTTTAGTGTTTGGATTAGCACAAGGTGTCGGTGGTTGGACGCCAACGCGCTTGCTGCTTACTGGCGTTGTGGTGGCGGCAGGTTGGAGTGCGGTGATTACCTTTATCTTAACCATGAGTCCGGCGGACAGTTTGCCGGGTATGTTGTATTGGTTGATGGGTGATTTGAGTTATGCGCGCACGCCGGTTATGGCGTGGGCAGTGTTAATTCCTGCGTTACTTATTACCTTGCCGTTGGGGCGAAGTTTAAACGTGTTGGCGCGCGGTCCGTTGCAAGCAGCGGCCTTAGGTGTGTCGGTGCGCCCCTTAGAGTGGACAGTGTACGTGATGGCCAGTGTGCTGACCGCCGTTGCGGTGACCACTGCAGGCAGCGTCGGATTTGTGGGATTGATTGTGCCGCATATGCTCAGGTTGGTGCTGGGCAATGATCAGCGCTTAATTCTACCTGCCAGTGCGTTAGCGGGCGGCGCGTTGTTGACGTTTGCTGACACTCTGGCACGCACCATCATTGCGCCTGAACAATTACCGGTAGGTGTGATTACCGCATTGTTCGGCGTGCCAACTTTTTTATATTTGTTGTACAGGAGTCGCTAATGTCTTCATTGCAACAGAACGTCAAAGATCACACCCCAAACAATATTGCATTGCGCGCCCACAACGTCGTCGTGGACATTCCAGGGCGCAACGCGGGAGATCCGTTCACCGCTACCATTTGCTCCGGTCAACGCTGGGGTGTGTTGGGGCCCAACGGCGTTGGCAAAACAACGTTGTTGCATACTTTGGCGGGTTTACGTGCGCCGCGTAGTGGTGATGTGTTGCTTGAAGACGCTTCCGTTTTTCAATTAAACCGACGCGATGTTGCACGACATTTAGCGTTAGTGTTTCAAGAGCGCCAGGACAGCTTTCCTGCGACAGTATTAGAGACAGCGCTGATTGGCCGTCATCCGTTTTTATCGCTGTGGCAGCGTGAATCTGCAAGCGATTACCAGATCGCGCTCAATGCGCTTGAGCAGTTATCGCTCGCGCCAATGCGAGATCGGTTGGTGTCTACGCTTTCAGGCGGCGAGCGGCAACGCGTTGCTATTGCTACAGCGCTCGCGCAAACCCCGTCAATTTGGCTGGCGGATGAGCCGACTAACCATTTGGATTTGCATCATCAAGTGGCGGTCATGCAGCTGTTAGAAAAACAAGCGGCGCAGGGCGCAGCCGTGTTTATGTGTTTGCACGATTTAAATCTTGCTGCGCGTTGGTGCGATCACTTGCTGCTGATGTTTCCCGATGGCGAATTACGTTTTGGTGCAGCGAAGGAAATGCTGGTGCCTGATCTCTTGGAGCGCCTGTACGGACAAGCATTGGCGGTTGGCAATATTAACGGAACAGCTGTGTTTGTTCCCAGATAACGGTAACACCGAAACGGGAGTCATTTATGCGACAAGATCCAAAATCACCAGAGCGCCACGCGTGGCGCATGGCAAAGAAGCAAGAAATTATGAACGCACGCATCGCCAGTGCGGATAAAGATCAAGGATTGTTGTTGGTGCTTACCGGCCCCGGAAAAGGAAAAAGCAGCTCCGGCTTCGGTATGTTAGCGCGGGCCCTCGGTCACGGCATGAAGGTCGGTGTGGTGCAGTTTATTAAAGGGGCGTTCAGCACCGGCGAAGAAGCCTTTTTTCGTGACTTACCGAATGTGGATTATCACGTTATGGGTGACGGCTATACATGGGACACCCAAAATCGCGAACGTGATATTGCATCGGCAACCGCCGCGTGGGAAATCGCGAAAAAGATGTTGAGCGATGACAGTTATCAAATGGTGTTGCTCGACGAGCTGAATATTGCGCTGCATTACGAATACTTGGATATCGACATGGTGCTCGATGATCTGCAAGCGCGCCCAGCAATGCAGCATGCCATTGTGACGGGCCGTTATGCGCCGCAATTATTAATTGATCTGGCCGACACTGTGACGGAAATGAAAGTCGTGAAGCATGCCTTTAAAGATCTAGGTGTGCGCGCGCAAAAAGGCGTTGAGCTTTAATTTTTTCTTTCCATCAGCGACTCGATGAAAGCGCCAAAATAGAAGAGTGATGCCGTGACCACATTGATGATTCAAGGCACTACCTCCGACGCAGGAAAAAGCACCTTGGTGGCTGCGCTCTGTCGTTGGTTGGCGCGGCGCGGTGTATCCGTTGCGCCGTTTAAAGCGCAAAACATGGCGTTAAATAGTGCGGTGACGGAGGACGGCGGAGAGATCGGTCGTTCTACTGCGTTGCAAGCGTTGGCGTGTGGTATCGCCGCGCACAGTGATATGAATCCCGTGTTGTTAAAGCCGCAAACGGATAAAGGTGCGCAGGTCATTATTCGTGGGCAGGTGCTGGGTAACATGGAAGCGCTTGATTATCACGCTTATAAAGCAACGGCGCGTGAGGCGGTGGTTGAAGCGTGGCGTGCGTTGTCTTCTCGTTACGACATTATTATTGCCGAGGGCGCCGGTAGCCCAGCGGAAATAAATTTACGTGAAAACGATATTGCCAACATGGGATTCGCTGAGGAAATAGATTGTCCCGTGCTGATTGTGGCGGACATAGATAGGGGAGGCGTGTTCGCACATTTGGTCGGCACGCTGGATCTATTGTCTGAAAGCGAGCAACAGCGCACCCGCGGATTTTTTATCAATCGTTTTCGCGGAGATATAGCTCTGTTGCAAGGCGGTCTGGATTGGCTTGAAGAGCGCACGAATAAACCGGTATTGGGTGTATTGCCTTATTTGCATGGCTTGGTGCTCGACGCGGAAGACGCTGTGGCGGACAGCGGCGACAGCGACACTGGTGCGTTAAAAGTAGTGGTGCCAATATTTCCGCGCATGAGTAATCACAATGATTTTGATCCCCTGCGCCTTCATCCTGGTGTTGAGCTGATATTCGTCAAAATGGGGCAGGCGTGGCCGGCGGCAGACTTAGTCATTTTGCCGGGAAGCAAAGCCACACGAGCTGATTTGGATTTTTTGCGGGCGCAAGGCTGGGATAAACATATCGAGCGGCATTTGCGTTATGGCGGAAAATTGCTCGGCATTTGTGGTGGCTTTCAAATGCTTGGTGATGACATCGGCGATCCCGATGGCTTGGAAGGCGAGCCGGGCGGCAGCCCAGGACTTGGCTGGCTGTCCATGCAAACGCGATTGATGCCAGGCAAACAGCTGCGTAACGTCTCTGGCGAGCTTTTGCTCGACGATGGATTAACCACAACAAGTATCCATGGCTACGAAATTCATAACGGCGTCACCACAGGCGATGCGATCATGAGGCCGATGCTGCGGCTTGCCGATGGTTCGGCAGATGGCGTGTTGGATGGCGCCATCAGTGATGACGGACAGATCATGGGCTGCTACCTGCATGGGCTGTTTGACCATGGGCCGGCGGCCACCGCTATTTTGCATTGGGCGGGATTGTCATCGGGGCGTGCAGCAGTGGACTACGATGCCCACCGGCAGCGGGATTTGGACCGATTGGCGGACATGATTGAGCAGCACGCGGACACGGCAGGATTATTGGCATTGCTAGGGCTCTCATGAGGCTCTACTATGCGCGCCTTGCTGGGTGTGCAAGCGCGTTAAGAAGTCGCTAGATGTCGCGGCGGCAGGGTGCTTACAGCTAGCCCGAGTGCGGTGTGATGGCTGCCCTGCGCCTGAGTTGGTCAGCGTTTTGCTCCTTCTTCTATTAGTAAGAGGATCTTGTCGGTCACGACTGGGAGCCAAACCCTTAAATCTGCTCAAAAAATCGCTTTCAAAACCCCGCCTAGGTCGCTACAATCTGCGGCCTTTCGGGTCCCGGTAGATCGGGGCACGGTGCTTGATGTTGGCTTTTTCCTTGAAAAAGCGGGCAAAAAGACCGGAAACAGGACATAGAAGAGACAGAGAAGCCTTATGGTAACGATTCGTCTAACCCGTGGTGGGTCCAAGAAGCGTCCGTTTTACAGCGTAGTTGTCACTGACAGCCGCACTGCACGTGACGGCCGTTTTATCGAGCGTCTGGGTTATTTCAACCCGCTGGCACGTGGTGGTGAAGTTCGTCTGCAATTGCAGGGCGAGCGTCTTGATCACTGGTTGTCAGTTGGTGCGCAGACCTCTGACCGCGTGAAAACGCTGGTTAAGGAGTTCCGCAAGCAGAACGGCTAATGCTAGCTGAGTCTGAAGCGCTGGTCGTAGGCAAGGTTGTTGGTGCCTACGGCGTTCGTGGTTGGGTAAAGGTGCATTCCTTTACCGACCCGAAAGAAAACATTTTTGATTACCAGCCTTTGTATCTGAAAACCGATGCAGGCTGGGTTCCGGTAGAAGTTACCGCCGGAAGAGTGCAGGGCAAGGGCCTCGTCGCCCAGCTTGATGGCGAAACCGATAGAACCCGTGCGGAAGCACGCTTTATTGGAAAAGATATCGCTACCGCGCGCACTGCGCTGCCGACGCTTGAAGACGGCGATTTTTACTGGAGCAGCCTGTTCGGCTTACGAGTAAAAACCACTGACGGAAAAGATCTCGGCAAAATTGCCACGATGATGGAAACCGGCGCCAACGATGTGCTGGTGGTACGTGGCGACAAAGACAGCCAGGACAGACAGGAACGATTGGTTCCGTGGGTGCTTGATGTCTATGTTACAGAAGTGAATATCGACGGAGGTTTTGTCATCGTCGATTGGGATTCGGACTTTTAATTCCATCCCTAAGTTTTACAACAGCTGCCTGAAAAACTGACCGAAATTATTCCGTCAGGTCACTGAAAAGGAGAGAGCACAATGCGCATCTCACTGGTGACACTTTTTCCGGACATGATTAAAGCTGTGACTGAATTTGGCGTTACGCGTCGCGCAGTCGAAAATAAATTATTGGAAGTCACCACGGTTAATCCTCGTGACTTCACGGAAGACAAACATCGCACTGTCGATGATCGCCCTTTTGGTGGCGGCCCTGGCATGGTGATGAAAGTAGCGCCGCTACAAGGTGCTATTCGCGCAGCAAAAGCCGCTGCGGGGAACGAGGCAAAAGTTATTTATCTGTCGCCGCAAGGTCGAACACTTGATCAGGCAGCGGTAGAAGAGCTAGCACAAGAAAGCGCGCTAGTGTTAATCGCAGGTCGCTACGAAGGTATCGACGAGCGATTAATCGAAGAAGAAGTGGATGAGCAGTTTTCTATTGGTGATTACGTGCTCTCCGGCGGTGAACTGCCGGCCATGGTACTTCTTGATGCCGTAGCCAGACGCCTACCCGGTGTTCTTGGTCACGAAGATTCAGCCGAGCAGGATTCATTCACCGGCGATTATGTGAACCTGCTTGATTGCCCGCACTACACCAGACCGGAGGTGTTTGAGGGCAAAGCGGTACCGCAAGTACTGCTTAGCGGCAACCACGCAGCCATTGAGCGTTGGCGTCGCAAACAGGCACTGGGTCGTACCGCTGAGCGGCGACCTGATTTGCTCGAAGCGCGCAAGCGTGAGCAAGGCTTGAGTAAAGAAGAGCAAACGCTGTTGGCGGAATATCTCCGCGAACAAGGCAAACAGAATTAGCGATTAACGCGCTAGAGCATTAGCAACAGGAGCAGGCAGTCATGAGCGGCAAGAAACCTCTGATTCAGGAAATCGAAACAGCCCAACTGAAAACCGATTTTCCGGAATTCGGCGCTGGCGATACCGTTACCGTAAACGTAAAGGTAAAAGAAGGTGATCGTGAGCGTATTCAGGCGTTCCAAGGCGTCGTGATTGCTAAGCGCAACCGCGGTCTGAACTCTGCGTTCACCGTGCGTAAAATTTCTCACGGCGTTGGTGTTGAGCGTGTATTCCAAACGCACAGCCCGCTGGTCGAGAGCGTTAAAGTAGAGCGTCGCGGTGACGTACGTCGCGCCAAGCTATACTTCTTGCGTGACCGTTCTGGTAAGTCTGCACGTATTAAGGAAAAGGTGCGTAGCGCCAACTAATTTCCTTGATGCTCGAATAAAAAAGGCCGCTATGAATGCGGCCTTTTTTATTGCTCATAATTTCGTGTGGTCGTAATAACGCTAGAGTTTTTTACCCGGCGATCACGCAATTACGCCCAGCTTTTTTAGCGCGATACATGGCGTCATCGGCTAAGCGAATTAAATCGTCCATGTGGCTATCTTCCTGCAAAATTCTACTCACTACGCCCACGCTGATGGTCATTGCAACGGCTTCACCACCCATTGAAACGCGCACGGTGCTAACCGCTTTGCGACAGCGCTCGGCGATTTCTGTGGCGGCGTGTTGGTCGGTGCCAGGCAGAATCACAAGAAATTCCTCTCCTCCATAGCGTCCAACTAAATCTTGCTCGCGCACACATTGGCGTAGCATTTCCGCAACGCGCACGAGAGCTTCGTCGCCAGTTTGATGCCCATGTTTATCGTTAATTTGTTTAAAGTGATCGATGTCTATCATCAGCAACGCCATTCGATCGTTACGTCTCGTGCCGTGCATGGCATTGTTTAAGTGTTCGAGGACATAGCGTCTATTGGCGACACCAGTGAGCGGGTCCGTGGCAGATTGTTGGCGTACTGACTCTTCTCGCGACCGCCACGCGTCGAGCAGCGCAAGTAAAATAACCGTTTGGTAGGCGACGTAACCGCTGGCCGCGATAATCATGCTGGCGGTGAAATACAAACTTTCATTGGGCGAGAAATCTGCGTGAATGCCTAGACCCGGTGCATAGGCAATGGTGTTAGTGGCTGCCAGTGCGCTCAGAATGAGGAGTGCGGCCAACGAGACTGAAAATACCGTGGCAATTAATCGCGCTGGAAATAGAATCAAGCCAATGGTGGGGGCTGCCATCATGATGAGCCCGGTCAGCAAATTGAGAGTACCGAGTAAATAACACGACATTACCGCTAAAAATCCGTAGCACCACAATACAATGTGAGCGTAGGTAGTCGGTCGTTTG
Organism: Alcanivoracaceae bacterium; assembly: GCA_029213045.1. Classification (GTDB taxonomy): domain Bacteria; phylum Pseudomonadota; class Gammaproteobacteria; order Pseudomonadales; family Alcanivoracaceae; genus JARGPN01. Next base: position 223,013 of record JARGPN010000010.1, on the reverse strand, counting down.
GACAGCGCTGGATGGAGGCTGCTCAAGGCAAGAATGCACAGCAGCATGGCGGCGCAAAGGCTAAACAAGGCAATCAGAGTGAGCCCTGATTCGCCTGCTGTAGGAATGGCAATTTGGCTAAGCAGCGCCCAGCACGCGAGCATCAAGTAAGGCGGTACCGACATCCAGCAGACAAATGCTGCTCGACCAAGATTGCCATGCTTAAGCTGCGCGCCGGTCAGCTTAAGAAGGTCTGAGATTCCAATCTGCATTTTGTTCTTTTCCACTGGTGACGGGTCCAATCCTTAGACCTAAGTTCATATGTTATTCTGATTTCAAAAGTGAGACAAAGCCATCAAAAATCAACCGCCTGTCATTCAAGTATCTGACGACGAGCTCGCGTTAATTGACGCGTGGCTAGACAGCAGCTGGATGGAAAAAGGGTTGAGCGATCATAGCCTGAGTAACTATCGGCGTGATCTCAGTCAGTTCGCCACGTGGCTGGCAGGGCAGGGCAGTCGGTTAGCGGCGTGTGATCGCATTCGGATGTTTGATTACCTTGCTAATTTGCATCAGCGAGGCTTGAGTGCGCGCTCCGTATCCCGCCAATTGTCGGCCCTGAGGGGCTTCTATCGCTGGGCGTTGCGTGAACGCGCTGTAGCGGAAGACCCTACATTGCTTGTTGAGCGGCCAAAAGTGGGACGCCCGCTGCCGAAAACCCTGTCTGAGGCCGACGTAGAGGCGCTGTTGGGCGCGTCTGACTGCGATACGGCGCTAGGGCTGCGAGATCGCACCATGTTAGAGGTGCTATACGCTGCGGGCTTACGCGTTACCGAGCTTGTGTCGCTCACACTGTCGCAGGTCAATCTTCGGCAAGGCTTGGTGCGTATCGTCGGCAAAGGAAACAAGGAAAGACTGGTGCCGATCGGCGAGGAAGCGTTGGCCTGGTTGCAGCGATATCTCCGCGATGCTCGCCCCGAGCTGCTGAACAACAAAACTAGCGAAGTGTTATTTCCAAGTCAGCGCGGGCAAATGATGACCCGTCAGACCTTCTGGCACCGCCTTCGTCAGATGGCGATTGTCGGTGGGGTGCAAAAGCCGTTATCTCCCCATACACTGCGCCATGCCTTTGCGACCCATCTGTTGAATCACGGCGCCGATTTGCGTGTGGTGCAGCTATTGTTGGGGCACAGCGATTTATCGACCACACAGATTTATACTCATGTGGCAAAGCAGCGTTTGCAGGCATTGCACGCCCAATATCACCCCCGCGCCGGAACTCTTGCGGGTGAAGATGACTCTAACGACGAGTCCTAAACGGAGTAGAACATGCGTTATCTAATGATTTCCCTGATGTTGCTGGCCAGCTTGGCGCACGCTACCGATGATCAATACGCCCAGCTTCGCAGCAATGTTGCCAAGGCCTTCCCGGGTATGAAAGTGACGTCGGTAACCGAAACGCCTATGGAAAATATTGTGCAGGTTGAGATTAACGGTATTGAGCGACTCTATTCATCCCTCGATGGTCTGTACTTGATGTCCGGTGAGATGTTCGCTGTACGTCCGCAGGGCGGCGTGGTGAATCTAGCCGAGCAGCAGCTTTCTGGTGTGCGTAAAGCGGGCATAAAAGCACTTAAGCCTGCCGACATGATTACTTATGCGGCGAAAGAGCAAAAATCAGAAGTGTTCGTGTTTACCGATACCTCATGTGGCTACTGTCGTCGCCTGCATCAGCATATAGCCGAGTACAACGACATGGGTATTACGGTGCATTACCTGGCCTTTCCTCGGGGCGGGATGAATTCGCCGGTGGCCAATACCATGCGTGCTGTGTGGTGTGAGAAGGATCGAAAGTCAGCGTTGACGGAAGCCAAGCTCAACGGTGTTGAGGCGAGCCCTGCGGGCGCCTGTAAAGACCCCGTCGCAGCGCAATACAACCTAGGTGTGAAATTTGGCGTTCGCGGTACGCCGTCGATATACACGCAATCTGGCGAAAACATTGGCGGCTATCTGAACCCTGCTGACATGGCTGAAGCGTTGCACCTGAGTCCACCTCCGTCGAAATAGGTGTCGCCACGCCTGATTTTGGAACACCACGCCTTGCCTCGGTAAAGGCGTGGTTTGTGCTACCAGTTGAATGTTTTTAAGCGGCGTCCTCGACGACTAAAAAGACCCTTTCGAGAAAACCCATTTCACCCCGTCAGACAGCATTCCTCCTCGCATTGACGTTGCCTTGACGCGCCAGTATGGTGTGCCCTCCCGCGCTCCCTGTGGGCGATTTCCGGTTAATTTGACTGATTGTTAAGGTGCTGTCGTGGAAGCCGATTTCCAGCGTATCAGGCGTTTGCCTCCCTATGTCTTCAATATCGTTGGCGAATTGAAGAAAGAGGCCCGTGCGCGCGGCGAAGACATCATCGATTTTGGCATGGGCAATCCTGATCAGCCCACACCGAAACATATCGTCGATAAGCTGACAGAAACCGTTCAGCGTGGTGATACGCATCGCTATTCGCAATCTCGTGGCATTCCGCGTTTGCGTAAAGCAATTTGTGATTGGTATCAGCGTCGCTATGACGTCACGCTAGATCCAGAAAAAGAAGCTATTGTCACCATTGGCTCAAAAGAAGGTCTCGCCCACCTTGCGCTGGCGACCATGGGCCCAGGCGACACGGTGCTTGTGCCAAACCCAAGTTATCCGATTCATCCTTATGGGTTTGTGATTGCCAACGCTGATATTCGCCACGTACCGATGGTGCCAGGCGTTGATTTTTTTGCCGAATTAGAACGCGCTATTAAAGAATCGTGGCCAAAGCCGAAATTACTGGTGCTGAATTTTCCGGGCAACCCAACGGCACAGTGCGTAGAGCTCGAATTCTTTGAAAAAGTGGTCGCCATTGCGCGCGAGCACAAGATTTGGGTAGTGCACGATATTGCCTATGCCGACATCGTTTTCGACGGCTATAAAGCGCCATCCATATTGCAGGTGGAGGGTGCGCGTGAAGTGGCTGTCGAATTTTATTCACTCTCAAAAAGCTACAACATGCCCGGTTGGCGTGTGGGCTTTTGTTGCGGTAACCAAGAATTAATTCACGCGTTGGCGCGGCTTAAGTCGTATATGGATTACGGCACCTTTACGCCTATTCAAGTTGCCGCCATTGCCGCTCTTGAGGGCGATCAGTCTTGCGTCGCGGATATTCGCGACATGTATTTGCAACGTCGCGACGTGCTTTGCGAAGGATTGTGCGAGCTCGGCTGGCAGGTAGAAAAACCTAAAGCGACCATGTTTGTTTGGGCACAGATTCCTGAGCAATATCGCGCGATGGGTTCAATCGAGTTCAGTAAAAAATTGCTGGCTGACGCAAAGGTAGCGGTATCGCCTGGCGTTGGCTTCGGTGAATACGGTGACGATCACGTGCGCTTTGCATTGATCGAGAACGAGCACCGCACGCGCCAAGCGTTGCGCGGCATCAAGAAAATGTTTCGCCAAGACGGCATCAGTTAATAGCAAACGTTAATAGTAGGTTGCAGAACACACTGCGGAGTACGTTCGAATGGTTAAGCCGGTCAAGGTCGGAATTGTTGGGTTAGGTACCGTGGGTAGCGGTACGGTTAATGTGTTGCAGCGGAACTCGGCGGAAATCGCAAGCCGTGTAGGTCGCCCGATTGAGATTTCACATATCGGTGCGCGCCGTGAAAACCCAAATTGCAATATTGAGGGGATCAAAGTATCCCGCGATATTTTTGCTGTGGCCGCTGATCCTGAAGTAGATATCTTGGTTGAGCTGATTGGCGGTACTACCGTTGCCCGCGATTTAATTCTGCAGGCTATTAGTAACGGCAAACATATTGTGACCGCTAACAAAGCGTTGATCGCTGAGCACGGCAACGAGATTTTTACCGCTGCCCACGCAAAGGGTGTCGACGTTGCGTTTGAAGCGTCTGTGGCTGGCGGCATTCCTATTTTGAAATCGCTGGGTGAAGGCTTGGCGGCTAACCATATTAAGTGGATCGCTGGGATTATTAACGGCACCGGCAACTTTATTCTCACGGAAATGCGTGAAAAAGGCCGCGCCTTTGCTGACGTGCTAGCCGAAGCCCAAGCGCTGGGTTATGCCGAAGCCGACCCAACATTTGACGTCGAAGGCATTGACGCGGCGCACAAGCTCACTATCTTGGCGTCCATTGCGTATGGCATCCCTTTGCAGTTTTCGAAGGTGTATACCGAAGGTATCAGCAACCTGACCACCGAAGATGTAGAAGCGGCGGAACAGTTTGGTTACCGGATCAAGCACCTCGGCATCGCCAAAGATACAGGCAATGGTATTGAGTTGCGTGTGCACCCCACCATGATTCCGCACAGCGTATTGCTGGCGTCGGTGAATGGTGTGATGAACGCGATTATGGTTGATGGCGATGCGGTTGGCCCGACCTTGTTTTACGGTGCAGGCGCCGGTGCAGAACCGACTGCGTCATCCGTAGTCGCAGATATTATTGAGCTGGGGCGCGCATTAACGGCCGATCATGACGAGCGTGTGCCTTATTTGGGCTTCCACGCTGACGCCATGAATCCAGCGCCAGTATTGCCTATCGATGACGTGGTGTGCCCGTTTTATATTCGTCTTCACGTGCAAGACAAACCCGGTGTTTTGGCGGATATCACGCGGATACTGTCGGATAACAGCATCAGCATTGAAGCCATGCAGCAGAAAGATGTCGACGGTGATGCGCCAGTGCCGATTTTAATGATGACGCACTCTGTGCGTGAAGCTGATCTGAATGCGGCGCTGAAGAAAATCGCTGCACTGGATACGGTGCTCGACGAAATCGTCCGCATCCGCGTAGAGTTGTTAACAGCGTAAGGTAACGGCGAGAGTGTGTTCGCATGTTCTAGCCAACGACTAATTTAAATAGAATTTAATCCTCGCCGCGCAGAAACGGGCGAATTAATACAGAGAGAAAACCATGCCATTTCGCGAGCGTTATACAGGTCTGATCAACCGCTACCGTGACCACTTGCCGGTAAACGACGATACTCCAATTATCAGCCTTGGCGAAGGCAACACGCCGCTTATTCGCTTGAAAAATATTCCCAACATGCTCGGCAAAAATGTCGACATCTACGTGAAATATGAAGGCTTAAACCCAACAGGGTCCTTTAAAGATCGCGGCATGACCATGGCAGTAACCAAAGCGGTAGAAGAGGGCAGCAACGCCATTATTTGTGCGTCTACCGGCAATACCTCAGCGGCGGCGGCGGCTTATGCTGCACGAGCGGGTATTACTGCGTTTGTGTTAATTCCTGAAGGCAAAATTGCCATGGGTAAATTGGCGCAAGCAATGATGTACGGCGCTGTCATTATGCAAATCCGTGGCAACTTTGACCAAGGCATGGAGCTCGTGAAAGAAGTCGCACACGAAGCCCCTGTGACCATTGTTAATTCCGTGAACCCGTATCGTTTGCAGGGCCAGAAAACGGCCGCCTACGAAATTGTAGAAGAGCTAGGTCGCGCGCCGGACTTCCATTGCTTGCCTGTGGGCAACGCGGGCAACATTTCCGCGCATTGGATGGGTTACAGCGAATACAAATCGGCGGGTGTCGTTGGCAGCGCACCAAAGATGGTTGGCTATCAAGCGGCAGGCTCAGCGCCCTTTATGCGTGGCGGCCCAGTGAAAGACCCTGAAACAATTGCTACCGCTATTCGCATCGGCAACCCGCAAAGCTGGGACAAAGCGTGGGCGCTGCAAAAAGAATCTAACGGCTGGTTCGATGAGCTTGTCGATGACGAAATCCTAGCCGCACAAAAACTTCTTGCTCAAAAAGAAGGGGTGTTCTGTGAGCCTGCATCTGCAGCATCACTAGCCGGTGCAATGCGCGATATTAAAAGCGGTAAAATTCCGGAAGGCTCCACCATCGTGTGCACGCTCACAGGCAACGGCCTTAAAGATCCAGATACCGCTATCAAGCAATGCAGTGATAGCCGCATGATCACCATTGATGCGCAGCTGGGCTCGGTAAAAGACGCCATCCTCGCCAACATGTAAACACTGCTTCAGGACAGTGTGTTCGCGATAAGAGCCCAGCAATGCTGGGCTCTTTTTGTTTGGAGTCAGCACGTCGGATCGCCTAGTCTTTACAGTGCTAGTGCAAAGTTATATCGGCAGCGAATGATTCAGCGCTTCGGTACAAAGAAAGAAAATGGAGATAGAGATGGAAGAGATGGAGCAGGCGGAAGACGATTTCGCCCTGAACACACTAATAGACGCAGTAGAAAATCAGATTGCAGAAGGTCATCCGCGAGAAGCAGGACTCGTGATGATGGATCTTCTTTCGCAGGGATTGGAGCGGCGCGAAGCGCTGGAAAAAATGGCCGAAACGCTCGCCGCGCATATTGCGGAAACGTTAGAGAAAGAAGTTGCCTTTGATATTAATGCCTATGCGCGTGATCTTTTGGAACTAGCGAAGTAATCACCTGATTGAAGTTTAATCTTCAGGTCTGATCACGAAGGTCATAACGTGGAGCGTCATCTGTCACTTTGATTGGATGTGGACTATTGGTAATTTTTTAGTTCAGCCTGACGTTTTAACTAGCAATTTGCATAGCGCGCAGGAGCTGCGTAACCAATCGGGGGGTCAAGGATGTCGTGCCAATACCACGTAAGGAATAGTGTGAACTGGAGATGCGAGACATGCCTCCATGAGCTTTGTGATGTCTGTATCCCCGGAGGAGAAAGCAACTTCAAGCGCGGCCAGCCTCGTTGTCCCGTTTGCACGAAAGCGTTGGATTATCTCGGTGACGGTGCACATAAGGAGCCGTTCTGGCGTATGTCTGGCCGGCTGTTTGGCTATGCGGCATCCCCCGCTTTACTCGCCATGGCTGTGCTTGCAGGGGCGTTAAGCAGCACGCTTTTTATCTTCGCGTTGTTCTTTAATGTTGTACTGGTTCGGTACGGATTGACGGTGATCGAACATCTTTCCCGTGGTGAGTGGCAGCGCCCTTCGTTGAGTGACGCAATGACTGGCGATATCTCGCTCTTTATTAAGCAGGTGCTCATTCTCATAGTGATGTATGCAGTGCCTATTGGGTTGGTCGCTATTTCACCATTACTCGGCTACTCGCTTTTTTTTCTAGCGTTGCTCGGCACTCCCGCTAGCATTATGACCTTGGCACTCACGGAATCGATGATATCAGCGTTAAACCCCGCGTACTGGCTTAAGTTAATGTGGGTGATTGGCTGGCCTTATCTCGTGCTTTGGTTCGCGTTAACCAGTGTTACCTCTGCGCCCGGATTAATTACCACGTTTGTTGCAGATGGCGCTGCGGCATCGGCTCTTGATTTTATTTCAGGAACGCTAACATTTTATTGCGGGGTTGTTGGCTTCGCGATGATGGGCTATTTGCTTTACGAGCATGCAGATAAACTCGGTATCGGCGGCACGGGCCCACGTGGAAAAGATTTAGCGCCGGCTGAATATGAGCGTCGTGAAGCCTTGGGTCTAAGTCATATCTACGCGCAGATCGGCCGCATTGACGATGCGACAAAGGTTGTCGAGCGTGCGCTGCATTCTGGCTCCGCTGACGCAGCATTACATGAGCGTAAGTTCATGCTTCTTAAACTGAATCCTCAGTCTGAAAGGTTCATTGGTTACACCGATGAATATTTGCGTTTTTTGGTTGCGGGTGGAAGAGTCGAAATGGCGGTGTCCGCATATTTAGATGTTCGCCAGACGAATCCAAAATATAAGCCCTCGTCTCCGGATATAAGGATGGCCTTAGCAAGAGGTTTGGCGGCGCGCCAAAAGTGGCGAGAGGCAAAGGTATTGTTAGTAAATCTGCACAGCCAGCACCCAGATTTCGAAGGGCTTGGAGATGCATATTTGTTACTCGCGCGTGTCTATCTGGAATATTCTGACAGCGCGGAGAAAGCGGGCAAGGTACTAGGCTTTTTGCAGAAGAATTTTTCCGAGCTGCTTGGTAGCGATGAAGGCATCGAGGTGATGTCTTTATACAGACGCCTTAAATGAAAGCCTTGTCCTATCAATTCAGAACCAGATCTTCTTTTAAACGAGTTAAGCGCGCGTGGCTCCATATTTTATCGAGCTCTTCCACGCGCTCACGTGCGAGCTTCAAATCGCGCCGTCGAAAGTGAAGCTCTGCTTCTAGTAGTTGAAAGGCGGGAGGCAAGCGACGAATGTCACCCTTGTGTGATAAATACTCGTTAATTAGCTCTGCGACCATCGCATCTGGTGGTGATGGAGAATTTAATAGCGTGAGCGCATCACGCATGCATTTATCGAGCACCGCGGGGCCACATTTTTCAGCGGCGTTTAGGTAAAAGTGCCAAAGTACTTGGTTGTTAGCTTGCTCTGACAAAACCTGTTGGCACCCTTTAACCACTTGATCAAAAGCGAGTGCTTCGTTGTATCGCCTTAAATAGGCTGGAACAGGATCCGAGTTGCGCTCATTTCGCTCGGCGGTTTCATCAAGGATATTCGGTGCCGTCCGTGGAGCGAGTTTCTTTAATGCCAATACTAAAGCTAGCCCTCCTGTCATGCCGCCAGCGTGGGCTAGGTAGTTAACGTTGCTGTCGGCGAACGCATTTTGCATTAGTTCGTAGAGTAGCCATACGGGAAACATCACTATGGCGGGGGCGCGAAAGCTACCGAAAATAAAGCCGAGAGTGTAGAAGAACTCGATGCGACGTACGCCGTACGTCGCGACATATATGCCCATAAGTCCGGAGATCGCCCCAGACGCGCCTACGGACGGCATGTAGCTATTATTGGCTGCTATCCAATGTAATAGGTCGCCGCATAGCCCGGAGAGTATATACAGCGTGAATAGTCGAAAAGCTCCCCAATGTTTTTCTAGCGGTACAGCAAATAAAAGTAGGAATAACATATTGCCGAATAAGTGCCATGGATCGCCGTGTAGGAACATTGACGTTAACGCATCAGAGAATTCCGGAATCGCGGGGGTAAACCCCCATCTAATCCAGCTCAATTGGTCGCGTGCGGTGGCTAATTCTTGGCGTAAAGCACGCCAATCGGTACTCGGATGCGTTGCTTTCCATTGAGTGTGGACGACTTGATCGAACTCTCGGTCAAACCACGCGGATTCCATGGCCGAGGGCCGCTCTGCATCAGGGAGATTATTTAGTGCAAGCCAGCTTTCTGGATTCGTATCTGCCAGCCAAGAAAGATATATCGGCCATTCATACGTGCTGAGCTTACTGGTATCGACTTGATTCAATGCTTCGTAATGCCTTGCATCATAACCAATAGACCAAAAATAAATTAGACTATTCAGGATGACGAGAGTCAGAACGAGTATAGGAGGATGACGCCAATCGACGCGGTCTTGAATTGGAATAATAAACATTAATGCGCTACTCCTTTAGCGAAGCGTCATCCAAGTGATGTTCTGTGCAGTGGGTCACTCTACAATCTATCATTTACTAGAATATGATTGAATGGCGAAACTAGGCATCTTGCCGAAAGAAATTTATTCATCGAGCTGTGTGGTGGGAATATGGCGAAGTTGATCACTATTTTTATCGCGCTATGTCTGACTGGGTTACTGCATGGCGAAGAGCAATGGGCGGTCGGTCAAACTAAAGTGCAGGGCAACCCAGTGGTGTATACCTTTGTGAGTGCATTGCCGGATGCAAAAATAGTGTCAAGTATGCCGTTGCGTACTGAAATTACCTGGAAATACAACGGCGCTGGAAATAATGGGATGCCTTCAGATGCTGTGCAGCGATCCATGCGTGAATTCGAAGCCATTTTTGCGACCATGTTTGGCCAGGGAATTAGCCACTTCGATGCTTACACGGTGTCTGGGAACTCGTTAAAGAAGATTGTCTTGTATGTGACGGAGCGTGACGAGTTTGTTCGCGGCCTCAATGAGGTGCTGGCAGACAGCCCTATTTATCCGCTAGAAATCAATTTCTTTGAAGATGCGGATTGGAATGGTCTTGTTCATATTCAGCATGAGTTCGGTGTTGTAGAGGATGCGGCGCCCACGCGTCACGTGATTGAGATTCGGTGATTTTCTGTATTGTCGGTATGTCATGATGCCGTTCGTGTTCAAGTGTAAAAAAGAAAAATGGCACAATTATTCTAGAAGTTTGTCCGCGTTAAGATAGGTTGAATGCCTACGTTTTTTGATTTTCTGGTGAAGTGGTTTCTTATAATGGCAAAAAAGTTTTATGTGGTGTGGCAGGGTCGTCAGACGGGGATTTTTACCGATTGGACAACGTGCAAGCTACAAGTCGATGGTTTTACCGGTGCGCGTTATAAATCATTTCCGACGCAGGCTGAGGCGGAAGCAGCATTCAGTGGTGGCGCTAACGCCGTTCGGAAGAGTGCTTCATCAAATGGTACAGGAGCAAAGCTGTCTAAGGCATCTTCGGCGACGACGGTGAAAACCTATACCCAAACAGACATTGATAAGATGCCAGAGCACACGAAGATTTTTACTGACGGTGGCTGCGACCCGAATCCCGGGAAAGCAGGGTCGGGGATGGCTGTGTACCGCGAAGGCAAAGTGGCTGAATTGTGGTACGGATTATTTAATCCCATGGGCACAAACAACACTGCTGAGCTCAACGCGTTGCATCAGGCCCTATTAATCGCGGAGCGTGAGCTTGGCAGCGGGCATACAGTGGCAATCTATTGTGACTCGAAATATTCCATTCAGTGTGTCACGCAATGGGCTGTCGGTTGGGAAAAGAAAGGTTGGAAAAAGCAGGGCGGAGAAATTAAAAACCTCGACCTGATCAAGCAGTCGTTTGCACTACATCAAAAGTTGAAAGATAAGATCGGTGTGTATCACGTGAACGGTCATGTTGGTGTGGAAGGTAACGAGCTTGCCGATCGCATGTCGATATTGGCTATCCAAGCCGCTGAGCCAAAGTTTATACAGTATGGAAACGCGATTAATGTTCCGGAAATACTCGCGATGAGGGCCGGTTAACGGGTAAGTAATAGCCTGATTGCATTCGCCACATTCTGAAATCTATAGTGTGGTAGCGTCAGTCCATAAAAACCACATAGAGCGAGTTTGCGCATGGCTACAGCAAGTCCGATTCTCACCCCCGTAGTTGTCCTAGTAGCATGGACGTTAGTGATGTGGTTGTGGATGTACGCCACGCGCTTACCCGCAATGTCCAAGGCCAAAATGAAACTTGATTCGCAAGCCCCGCGCGGCGAGCAGATGAACCTGCTTCCTGCGTCGGTAAGGTGGAAGGCCGATAACTATAATCATCTGATGGAACAGCCAACCATCTTCTATGCAATCACGCTTGCGTTAGCGTTATTAGGGCAGGGCGACGGCATGAACCTAATGCTGGCGTGGGCCTATGTCGGGCTACGGATTGTGCACAGCTTGGTGCAGGCTCTGATTAATAAAATTGAAGTGAGGTTTGTGATTTTCGCGCTTTCAACCTTTGCGCTAATTGGGTTGACTGTGAATGCTGTGTGTCTAGTGTTTTAACTGCATAGCATGCGTGAGTTTTTTACACAGTGATTTGATCTTTATGGATGTAGTGTCATGGATGAACAGCTTCAGCATTATCAAGATAAGCTCGCGTACGAAATTGATAGTTGGGATTTGAGTGTCGCATTAAAAAAGCAAGAAAATATTATTGTTATAGATGCACGTGCAGAAAGGGCGTTCAACAAGGAGCATATTCCTACGTCGCTCAATTTGCCCCATGCAACCATGAGCCCTCGCACCACTAGCAATTTGGATAAATCCGCGCTGATCGTGATCTATTGTGACGGCATAGGCTGTAATGCATCCACCAAGGGTGCGTTGGCGATGACTAGGCTCGGTTTTCGCGTGAAGGAGTTAATCGGCGGATTAGATTGGTGGAAGCGCGACGGGCACGTGACGTCTGTGCATGCAGATGCGCTAATCACCGAGTCGGAAAGCCAGCAGTGCGGCTGCGAATAGCACCTAGTTCTGCTGGCGCTGACTTATTGCGCGGCGCAGTAATACACGCTGAATAAATCGTCGCAATCGCTCCAGGTTTTTATGACCTTGAACCCTGCGGTCTGCGCCAGCGCACAGAATTGCTCTGGCGTGTACTTGTATGAATTTTCCGAATGAATGGTTTCGTTTGCGTTGAAGTTGATCGCATGACTAGCGCAATCGACGACTTGTTTGGTTTCGCTGCGCAAGTGCATTTCAATTCGTTGTTGCGCCGAGTTGTAAAACGCATGATGTGAAAACGTGTCGTTATTGAAGTTCGCGGGCAATAAACGGTTGATATGCGTTAGCGCATTAAGATTGAAATCGGCGGTAACTCCCTTCGCGTCATTATAGGCAGCGTCTAAAATTCCCGCGTTTTTATGTCGATCAACACCGATCAGTAATCCGCCGTTGCTGCCGACCATTTGACGAACCGTGCTCAAGAAGTCTAGTGCGGCGCCTGGGTGAAAGTTTCCAAGGGTAGAGCCTGGGTAAAAGGCGACACGACGATGTTCATTTTTGCTGTCATTCAAGCGATGGGTTAGTGCGGTAATTTGCGAAAAATCTGCACACACCGCGGTAATATCTAAAGATGGATATTCTTCGGCGAGTGCATTGGTGGCGGTGAGTAAGAATTCCGCTGAGATATCCATGGCGATGAACTGGTGCGGCTGTAGGGCATTAAGCAGTAACCTAACCTTCTCGCAACTGCCGCAGCCTGGTTCAATCAGGGTGATGTTTTGACCGATGAGATCGGCAATATTACCGGCGTTATCGGTGAGAATTTTTCGCTCGGTGCGGGTAGGGTAATACTCGGGCTGTTGGGTGATGGCTTCGAAAAGCTGTGAGCCGCGCTCATCATAAAAATATTTAGGGCTCAGTACTTTCTGCGCGCCGCTAAATCCCGCTAACACCTCCTTGACGACATCGTGACGCGGCGGATGCATATCAATATAGGTAATGGCGCTATCAGAAACAGTAGAGCTATTGCTGGCAGTGTTGGCACTTTGCATAAAGTTTATCTCCGATCCTTGGCGAGTCGCACACCGCTGAATTGCCAGCGGTCGGGGGGATAGAAAAAATTTCGGTAGCTGGCACGTAGTTGCCGGCGATCACTAACGCAAGATCCGCCGCGCAGCACCAACTGGTTACACATGAATTTGCCGTTGTATTCGCCTATGGCGCCGGCAGGTGTTTTAAATCCTGGGTACGGTGAATAGGCGCTGCTAGTCCATTCCCATATGCCACCAAAAAGTGTGTCTGGGTTTGCGGCGCGAGGGTGATAGTGCTCGTGATCAACAAAATGGCCATTGGCCAAGCTTTGAGTGAGCGCGTCCGTCTCGCTGATGCCGTGCGTTGCGTTGTATCGCTGCGCAGCGCATTCCCACTCGAACTCTGTAGGTAGGCGAGCATCCATCCAGCGCGCTAGTGCGTCGGCCTCATAGGCGCTTAGGTGGCATGCGGTGCGGTGCGGATCAAGCGGCTGCAATCCATGTAGCGTGAATTCGAACCAAGCGTTGTCTCGTTGCACCCAATAGAGCGGGTGCTGCCAATGTTCGGTTTGTATTTTTTGCCAACCGTCAGCCAGCCATAGCGCTGAATTTTGATAGCCTCCGTCGTGAATAAAGGCGAGCACTTCAGCGTTGGTCAGCGGCCGGTTGGCCAGCGAAAAGGGTTCTAGGAATACCCTGTGTTGAGGTGTTTCGTTGTCGAAACAAAAGGAATCAAAAAGAGTGTTAGCGTCAGATTTTTTATTCGCGGTGCCTATCAAGCTGATCCCGTTCTCGAATGCTCGCCATTCAAATGCGGGTGGCTCAGGCTCTAACCAAGGATCAGTCAGTGGTTGGTAGGTGGGCAATAGCGGATTCACAGAAAAATTATATTTTAAGTCCGTAAAAAATAATTCCTGATGCTGCATCTCATGCTGCAAGCCCAACGTTATGCGGGAAAGAACATCTGTTTTTTGGACGACGTCGCTGGCCAGCAATAAATACATGGCGTCATCGACGGCGCGCCGGTAGGCGTAAATCTCAGACACCGTGGGGCGTGATAGCAAGCCCCGCTGTGCGCGCGGAAATTGCGCGCCAATGCCGTTGTAGTACGAATTAAAAAGATATTCGAAACGGTCGTTATACGGCTGATAATTTGCCACAAAAGGTTTAAGTAAAAACGTTTCGAAAAACCAGCTGGTATGCGCAAGATGCCATTTTGCTGGGCTCGTTTCAGCGCATGCTTGCAGGCCATAGTCTTCATGTTCGAGTGGCGCGCAGTAGCGTTCGGATAGACTGCGAATATGTCGATATTGCGACAATAGGTCGATGCAGGATTCGGCGGGCATGGCATGTGGGTTTACCACCATGTGTGTTACCTCGCGGTTTAGTCGAATGTTCTCATCGTGATTTTGCGACATTTATTTTATGACACGTTCTAAGGTTCCCGCTGCCTTCTCTAGCGATGTCGCGCAAAGCGGCTGTCCGGTGCAATGTCGAGTTGCTTAAGACTGCCAGAACGAACGTGAGCTGTCAGTGTGGATTGACGTCTTAGGTCGTCTGAAGGTGCATTTGTGCTCCGGTTTGCAATCCGTCGTAGGCGTGCATAGGCTGAAATAGGGATCCCAGCGGAAATCGGCGGCCAAGGGGAGCGCTAGTGCAATATACAGAAGGGTTATTACATCATTGTCGGTATTTAGGGGCTGTGCTACGGATATCTCTATGCCTGATATTGTCCAGTTTAAGCGCCTTCGCCATGGCTGGGGCGGAGCTGGGTGCTGGCGTATGGTGGGTGTATCAGTATACCGAAGTGTCTGACTTCACGGGCCCCACATCCGCGTTCGATGCCGATCTCGATAATCAAACCGGCGGCAACTTTGCGGATCCCGCTTTTATTCTTTATGCCAATGACGATGACAGTCACGGTCCCTGGCATTTCAGTGGAGAAATGCGCCTCGATACAGGTTCATTTACTCAAACAGCCAATAATAATAGCGGTGACTCGCTAACGATGCACAAGGCGTGGATTGCCCGCGACCTCTCAGAGGGAGGCTTGCTCACTGTTGGTAAAAGCCAAGTGCCTTTTGGGTGGAAGACTGAGAATTTCTGGCCTGGTGATTTGCTAGAAGGCGGCTATGGAGACCAAATGGATGTTGGTGTGAAGTGGACCCAAGATGTGAGTGCCCTGCACTACGCGGTGGGTTATTTCCATCAGGATGACTGGGGGGAAATCAGTACAGATACGGTCGACGATAATGGGCATTGGGGAACATCGAATACGTACCGGAAAATTAAAACCGGTGTGGTGAACGTTGACTATGATTTCTCCACACGTCACACCTTTGGTGTGTCTTACCAAAATGGCCGCCTGCAAGATCTAGCGGGTACCGTTGCTAGTCAGCAGCGAGATGTTGGAACCCACAACGCGGTCGACCTTCATTACTACTTCAATTATGGCAACTGGCGCTTTAAGTACCGTTTTATCGACGCGCAACGCGATTACGGTGGAATGGATGCCTTGTTGGCCACATGTGCCGCAAGCTGCCCAGCTAACACAAAGGTCGAAACGCAACGTCAGGCAGCACATCTAGGCTACCGAAAAGAGCGCTGGCATTTTTATCTAGAGGGCAGTACTGCAATTTCCGACACGGACGGAAATAGTGCCGAACGCGTTGAGGCCTATGCACCAGGCGTCAGCTATCAGTACGGGCCAGGATGGTTGTATCTCGAATATCTCTGGCAGAACGGCGACATAGATCGGTATGGCGACGTATATGAAGCAAACTTCAGAACCGTTTATGCGTCCTTTGATTTCTATTTCTAACGTTGAGGAATGTAGTGAAACCAAAGCATAAGGAGCGATACAAGTGACCTCAAATGGCGGTGACAGTAAAACAGTTGGTCAGCAATCATTAGATCAAGACATGCAGCAACTGGAACAAATTTACGAAACGGATTTTGAGCTAGGTCAAGACAACGTCAAGGTGTGGGGTCTGGATATACATAACCCCGTTTTCTTTGTGAGTGCATCGCTGATTCTTGTCTTTGTGGTGACCGCCGTGATTGCCCCGGTAGCATCCAATGGTGCGCTGAGTGCAGTGAAGAATTGGGTAATTAATTTCTTTGATTGGTTCTTTATGGCGAGCGCAAATATTTTTGTTTTGTTTGCCCTCGCGCTAGTCGTTTTGCCTATGGGAAAAATCCGTTTGGGCGGTGAGCAAGCGCGGCCGGATTTCTCCACGGTATCTTGGTTAGCAATGTTGTTCGCCGCGGGCATGGGTATTGGCTTGATGTTTTGGAGTGTGGCGGAGCCTGTAGCGTATTACACCAATTGGGCCGGCACGCCATTGGGCGTTGCGGCGAACAGCCCAGAGGCCGCGCATATGGCTATGGGCGCGACCATGTTTCACTGGGGGCTACACCCTTGGGGTATCTATGCGGTGGTTGGTTTGTCGCTCGCATTTTTTTCCTATAACAAAGGCATGCCTTTGACTATTCGTTCCGCGTTTTATCCACTGCTCGGTGAGCGCTGCTGGGGCTGGATGGGACACGTTATTGATACTGTCGCCGTCGTCGCAACGATATTCGGGTTGGCCACGTCATTAGGCTTTGGTGCAAAACAAGCGGCGTCTGGGATGCACTTTCTATTTGATGTTGAAAACTCAATTACGACGCAGTTAATCATTATTGCTGGCGTGACATCGGTTGCATTAATTTCAGTCCTGCGAGGATTGGACGGCGGCGTGAAGCTACTGAGTAATATAAATATGCTCATTGCTGCGGCGTTGTTACTTTTTTTGATTTTGGCAGGGCCAACATTAAAGTTATTTTCTTGGATGGGCGTGACCCTAGTCAGTTATGCGGAGAATATTTTTCAGCTAAGCAGTTGGGTTGGACGTGAGGATAGCCAATGGATGCATAGCTGGACGGTATTTTATTGGGCGTGGTGGATATCGTGGTCGCCGTTCGTAGGCATGTTTATCGCGCGAGTGTCGAAAGGCCGCACCGTGCGGGAATTTGTGATAGCGGTACTGTTAATCCCGACGTTGATCACTACGGTATGGATGGGCGCGTTCGGCGGTTCGGCGTTGGAACAGGCGAGTAACGGCGTCGGTTCTTTGGCCAACGGCATTTCGGAAGTATCGCTTACGCTATTTCACATGTTAGAAAATCTGCCGATGGCGTCAATTACCTCGTTTCTTGGCATTATTTTAGTCTTGGTTTTCTTTGTGACGTCGTCTGACTCGGGTTCATTGGTGGTGGATAGCATTACTGCTGGCGGCAAAACCAATGCGCCAGTGGCGCAGCGCATCTTTTGGGCCGTGATGGAGGGCGTAATTGCCGCCGCATTACTTTTCGGCGGAGGTAAAGAGGCCCTAGCTGCTCTGCAGGCGGGCGCAATAAGCGTGGGCCTGCCGTTCGCATTGGTGTTGCTATTAATGTGCGTCAGTCTATTTAAGGGATTGCGACACGAGCAGCAATTGTTATCGTTGCAGCAAGAGCTTGACGGCGTAGCGGAGCAACGCTGAGCCGTTCAAATACAACGCTGATTAATCACCTGCTGTAGGCGCAGAAACTTCGGCATATGCGTGCCGATAATTCCTTTTCCGGTGGTCAGTATCGCGCCAGCCAGTTCTCGCTGTGGATCTGCCCAGCAAAGAATGCTGACAAAGCCTAGGTGTCCGTACGCTTTGGGGGCGCCAGGCCCAAAAATGCTCATGCCGGGATTGCCGCGCATAAGCCCCGCCGAAAAGCGTAACGGAAACATTAATGAGCGGTCGAAAAGTGGGCGTCGACTGGCGCCGCGAATCGCCGTTTTGACAGTGTCAGGGTGAAAGATTTGTTGGCCGTTCCACTGCCCGCCGTTCAGTAGCATTTGAAAAAATCGTGAGGCTTCTTCCGCAGTGGAAAAAATATTGCCCGCGGGGATGACCACGTCGCGAAAGCGTGGGTCGTTTGACACATCCACCACCTGTTCGAGAGTGCCGCCCACCGCGTGCTTCACAAAAGTAGAAAGTGGCGGCAGTAATTTGACGCCGGTGGCTGCGTTTTCTGCGACGGGAATACTTCTATCCAATCCGTAACGAAAATAGCGCATGCCCATGGGCTGCCGAATGACACGGTCGAGTACGGCGTTTAATGATTCGCCGGTCACGCGTTCTACCAGTTCACCCAATACGTATCCGCCAGTAATGGCATGGTAAGCCTGTGTTACACCGCTGGGTGTTTCAGGTTCAGCGCTAAATAAAATTTCTTTTACGCGATCCGTATCGAACAACACTTCCGGTTCAACCGGCTCGCGAATGCGCGGCAATCCCGCGCGGTGATTAAGGAGATGTAATACGGTTGTGCGTTCTTTGCCGTTGCAGCCGTATTCAGGAATATAGCGCGATATCGGATCGTGCAAATCAATGAGACCTTGCTCAGCAAGATGATGAACGAGCATGGCGGTTACTGCCTTGGAGGCGGAAAAGAGGCACACCGGCGTGTCCGGTGTCATGACCTCATCGCTCATCGGGCTGCGGTAGCCGATGGTGCGATCAATGATGATTTCGCCCCGGCGTCGCAGGCACAGGCCAACCGCAGGGTTCATACCTGAGCGGAACATGCTGCGCATCGCACGCCAAATCGCGCCGGTATCTGCTTGGGTAAGCCCAGCACGTTCTGGGTCAACTTCCATGCCGTGCCGTGTAATGGGCGTGAGCTTAGCGGGCACGACGATACGGCGATGAAGGTTAAACGGCATGCTTTTGAGTGGGATAAAATCTGACATTAAATCAATTCTCTATTTCGGCCATGTATTGTGCACAAAAGGGCATAACAATGGGTAAGCAGGATGAAACGAAAAAGCTCTATTTATGCCAATTTTCAATCATTGACATTGTAGCGGTTCATTACAAGCTTATACTTGGGTTCGTTGCTAGGCTGTTAGAATCAAAAACAGCAAAATGAACGAGGCGAGGCTGCCAATGCAAACAATTAAACAATCCGATTTTCAGAGTTTTGCAGAGTTTTACCCTTATTATTTGCAGGAACATGGCGATCCTACTTGTCGTCGCTTGCATTTCGTGGGCACGTCTCTGGTTATTTCGTTGCTTACATTTGTGTTAGTGACACAGAGTTTTGTGTGGCTTTGGGCACTACCTGTGATTGGTTATGGATTCGCGTGGGTGGGGCACTTTTTCTTTGAGAAAAATCGACCGGCTACGTTTAAACATCCGTGGTACAGCTTGGCCGGTGACTTTGTGATGTTTAAGGATATTTTGATTCGTCGCATTGACTGGTGATTGCTTCGGTTCTTGGGACGTGTGAGAGGGTGTCGAGCGTGGCACCCTTTTTTGTGGGGCTTTATTAAGGTGGCGCGGCGTATTTCGTAATTTCTATGTAGGAGCTTGCCTGCAAGCGATGGGGCCTTGATCACTGCAGTAATCGCTTGCAGGCAAGCTCCCACAGGGGCCCAGAGAGTTTGATGGGTTTGGTGTGTTTTTTAATTTTTATGTAGGAGCTTTGCTTGCAAGGGATGGGGCCTTGATCACTGCAGTAATCGCTTGCAGGCAAGCTCCCACAGGGGCCAGAGAGTTAGTCGGGTTTGGGGGATTTTTTAATTTTTATGTGGGAGCTTGCTTGCAAGCGATAGGGCGTTAGATGACGCCACTGGTGTAGCAAATTCAACTATTCGCCCAAGATACCCTCTTTCTGAAGCGCTTCATATTCATCCTGAGAGAGCCCCAACAACTCACACAATACTTCGTGATTATGACTGCCGACTTCTTGGCCTGGCCACTGCGTGGCGCCGGGAGTGCTATCCATGCGCGGCATGATGGCGGGGATGTTTAACGGCTTGCCGTTAATTTCGACTCGCTCAAATAACTCTCTTGCCTGAAAGTGCTCGTCATTAAGCATATCGCGAGCATTGTAGATGGGGCCTGCTGGAACTCTTGCGTCTTCGAGTTTATTTAATATCTCGGTGCTGTTGTTGGCGGCGCACCATTCACTTAACGCTTGGTCGATCTCATTTTCGTTGGCTACTCGTCCGGCGTTGTTTTGCAAACGTGCATCATCGGCAAGATCTTTACGGCCGGCGGCTTCCATTAGTCGCTTATAAATTGAATCGCCGTTACCACCGATGATGACGTATTTTTCGTCGGCACAGAGATAGGTGTTGGTAGGTACGATGCCGGTAACCGTGGAGCCGGACGGTTCGCGAATTAAACCTGCGCCGTCGAATTCAGGAATCACCGCTTCCAGCAAATTAAACACGGATTCGTACAGCGCCACATCAATGCTCTGTCCCGATCCGCCGCGTTCTCGGTCGAGCAGCGCCATAACGATACCGAAAGCCGCATGCAAACCGGCTAAGCTGTCGCCGATGGAAAGGTTAGGGCGCACAGGGCGCTCGCCTGGAACACCATTCACGTAGCGTAAACCACCGATGCCTTCGCATACGGAGGCATAACCGGGTTTGGCGGAATAAGGGCCTGTTTGTCCGTACCCAGAAATTCTGGCGTAGACTAACTTAGGATTTTTCTCGCGGACGGCATCAGGGCCGAGACCCCATTTTTCCATCGTGCCGGGACGAAAGTTTTCGATCACGACGTCTGAACCATCAATGAGCTGCCGCACAATATCGATACCGCGCTCTGTTTTTAAATCGAGCGTGATGCATTTTTTATTGCGCCCCAGACTGCGCCACCAAAATGACGTGCCATTGTCGTCAAGCTTTCGCCAGCCGCGAATCGGGTCGCCGCCTGGGGGTTCGACTTTAATGACTTCCGCGCCAAAGTACGCCAGCAAGGTCCCGGCAAAGGGGCCTGCAAGGAGTTGTCCAAGTTCGATAACACGAATGCCTGCTAGGGGCAGGCGTTTCTGTTCAGGCATTTTCTCAGGCGCTACGTCAGTATGGGCGCGCGCTTATGGCGCCTCATTATGGATTGCAGGAGCCATCCAAGGGCGCACGGAGAAACCTGGTGGGTGCACCGTTTGCCAATGGAAGTCTTCGGGGCCGCCGGGGCCAACCCAGTCGGGAAACCACAGCGTATTGTCCATAGTCGCGTAGCGCAGTTGGAGAATATCGAGGCCCCGTTCTTTGCTTAGCTCGACCATTTTTTCTAGCGTCGCGCCGTGGTCGATAAAACCAGGATCGTTGCTGGTGGCAATGATGGCGTCGCGAATTAAACTATTGAGATCGTCACGCGACATGCCAGTAAAGCGCATGCGGTTGAGATCGGCGATAAAGGCATCGGCCAGTTGTTCTACCGTGCTTATTCTGCCTCGCTCTTTCATATGCTCAAGCACTTCGCTGACGACTTCATCATAGTCTTTAAATTTCTTGCGTACGCGTGGATCGGAGAGCGCAACCACCGCTTCGCCGAGGCTGCCCATCTTGCTGTAGTTCAATTTGGGTATGGAGCCCATCAGCTTGATGGCGGTGCGCGGTAGCCCTGCGCTGGTAAACCCGATACGAGGCTGAACCCCAGGGAAGCGTTCGTAAGATTTAACTTCTTCCTTGTCATCCTGATAGAGCATATACAGCTCCATTCCTTCTAGGAAAGAATCAAATAAGCCGCCTTCAACCACCGGCATATGGTTGCTGAAAAACATGTCCCAGCCCTGATTGGAGTCCATGTATAGCCAGTCACCGGGCAGCCGAGTTTTGTTCATGCGTTTCTCGAAATCACCCATTTCGCCGTCGACGGTAGCGAAGGAATCTTTATCATCGTACACGGATTGGAATGTTACCCGGGCGCCGTCTAGGTTGTGAAAATCCACCGCCATTTCAATGCGAGGCTCGCGTAAAAAAAGCACGAAAAATTTCAGAGTGCGCATGCTATCAATGGCAAAACGGCTAGGCACCACGAACGCTTGTTCGTAATAATTGATCATAAAGTGTTGGCTGAAGAAGGTGGGTAAGTAGGCATACCAAATGCGTGCTTTCACCAGCATGCTAACCCGCACAGGGCCATCCTTCACTGCAATCGGCACAGCGCGAATATTGCTCTGCGTATCTAAATCAACGCGCAACTTTTCGTTCAAGATGCCAGTGCTAATGTTTAAATAGATGTTATCGACCACATTCTGATGGTGCTTAGGCCCTGCCTTCGGTGCTACGTGTTTAATGTTGGCCACGTTTTTAGGATCGAATTCCATTTCAACGATAGTGCTATCGAGACGACCTTTTTCCATATCCATGCTGACGTAATCAGCGCTGGATCGTTTAGGATTGTCGAGCACCAAATAAACAAAGCGAGGGTTGTTTCGTGGGGAATCTAATCTAACTTCGCGAAGCACTTGGCCGTCAATTGTGCCATGCAATGCGGGGTCGTAATTCTTTTGTCCGCCGTCGCGGAACATAAATACCACCTCATCAAAGTCATCGAAGACTTCCGGCGTGCCTTCGGCGGGCGCTTGGTTATAGCCTTCAATCCAGATCAAGCCGCTGCGATCAAACTCGTCAATCTGAAAGGGGATGGGAATGAGCTTGTCGCCGCGAACGGCCATGACGGATAAACGCTCGATGGGCGTGCCGCGCAACGCTGAAAATTCATAGCCGCGAATGGCCATGGGATACATATAGGTAAAATGCGTGGTATCTAAGCCAACGATGGCGCGGTGTAATTGTTCGGATGAAATATTTTGTAAGCCGCCTGGGTAACGCGCAAGGGCGCCAGGATCTTTTTCATAGAGATCAAGAAAGGTTTGGAAAAAACGCTCAGGCAGATTGCCTTCCCATTGATGTCGCTGGTATTCAGCATAGGCACTGCCGCTGCAGAACAGCACAGCGAGGAGGGCGGCGCGCAAAAAATGCATATTTGTTATTCTCCACAACCTTTTCGAGCGGCTTTTTAAAAGCCTGCTTCTTGTTTGAGCCAGAGAAAATGGCTTCTAATTATTAGGTGTTGTTACGTAGCGTCTTTCTCATTACGCGTCATGTTTTGGGACACAAGCCAATGCGGCAGACGCGTGATGAGTGCGGGAACAGAGTTTATTCCCATCCAGCAGGCGAATCATCGCACAGCTTACGCGCTTCTGAAACGCGAGGCTTAGAGTGAGGAGAGAAATCAAGGTGGAACAAGGGTACGAATCGAAGCAGAGTAGAGGTGTTAGCCCCACGAGGGAGGCCGAAGAGCTGAATGCGTTGCCGCCTTTGGCGCTGTCTGCGGCGTTAACGGATCGCCTTCCGGGGGCAAGTTTGCGGGTATCGGCACCACCTTATATCCCACAGATTCGTCTTTGGTTATTAAATGATCTGTTTGAGCATCGAGCGCTAGCGCCCGAAGTGATTAATGCGTTGATGGAGGAGCCTCCCTATTGGACCTTCTGTTGGGCCAGTGGCCAAGTGTTGGCGCAGCATCTGTTGATGCACCCAGAGTCTGTGCGGGGCCGTTGTGTGGTGGATGTGGGGCCCGGCTCCGGTGTGGTGGCGATTGCGGCGGCGTTGGCCGGTGCCGAGCGAGTGATCGCTTGCGATCTGGATGCGAACGCCTTATTGGCGGTGTCGGCGAATGCTGAATTGAATGGCGTGCAGATCGAGCAAAGTATGGATTTGGGCAAGTGTTTAGCGGACGCATCGGTGGTTACCGCCGCTGATATTCTCTATGACCGAGACAATCTTGAGCTACTCGAATCGTTTCGCGCGGCTCAGCAGGTTCTGCTTGCCGATTCCCGTATTCGGGATTTAGCCGCCCCTGGTTATTCGTTGTTTCATCGGCAAGCATCTACCACGTGGCCGGACCTCGCTGAGTCCCAAGAATTTAATGAAGTGCGTTTGTATGAAGCCTGTTCGGAACCTTGGCCGCACAAGTCTGTCTAGTTTTGAGTCTGAAGTTTCGGATAACTGAGTCATCGTTGTTTGAATATGAGCCATAGGCTATCGAGAAGGAGGAAATCCCCTTGAACGAACCGTTATTCCTGCGCCGTAGTGTTCAGGCGTTTTGTTTTGTGTTGATCAGCTGGATAGCGTTACCCGCACAAGCCGTATTACCGGGTGCCGTAGGCGACGGGACTGAGTTGCCCTCGTTGGCGCCGATGTTGGAGAAAACGTCTCCGGCAGTGGTAAACATTGCTACGACGACGAAGGTGCGTCAGCGCAATCCTTTAATGGAGGATCCATTCTTCCGCCGCTTTTTTAATGTGCCTCCGGGACGACAAATGCCAGAGCGTCGCGCGTCGAG
This sequence comes from Alcanivoracaceae bacterium, assembly GCA_029213045.1. Classification (GTDB taxonomy): domain Bacteria; phylum Pseudomonadota; class Gammaproteobacteria; order Pseudomonadales; family Alcanivoracaceae; genus JARGPN01. The sequence continues at coordinate 198,899 of JARGPN010000010.1, read as the reverse complement.
TGCCGGTTCAGGTGTGATCGTTGATGCAAAGTCTGGATATGTGCTGACCAATGCGCACGTAGTCGACGGGGCGGATGAAGTGGAAGTCACCTTGACGGACGGTCGTAGCTTGAAAGCGGATGTGATCGGCGTAGACCGAGAAGTTGACTTGGCGGTGGTGAAGGTCGATGCAAAAGGTCTAAGCGAAATCAAAATCGCGGACTCCACCAAATTAAAAGTCGGCGATTTTGTTGTCGCCATTGGTAACCCTTTTGGTCTTGGCCAAACCGTTACGTCGGGCATTGTTTCGGCGCTGGGTCGCACGGGCCTCGGCATCGAAGGTTACGAGAATTTTATTCAAACGGATGCATCGATTAACCCCGGAAACTCCGGCGGCGCCTTGGTGAATTTACGTGGCGAACTGGTGGGCATTAACACCGCCATCCTAGCGCCCGCTGGGGGCAATGTTGGTATTGGCTTTGCCATCCCAACCGAGATGGCAGAGAACGTCATGCAGCAACTCATTGACCACGGCGAAGTACGTCGCGGCGTGCTGGGTGTGACGATTCAGGATCTCACCGAAGAGCTGGCTGAAGCGTTTGACGTGGATAAGAAAGAAGGCGTCGTCATTACTCAGGTAATGGAAGACAGTGCAGCGGAAGACGCGGGCTTGAAATCAGGCGATGTCGTGGTGGCTGTGGATGGTCGCCCTGTGAAACGTGCATCAGATTTACGCAACAAGGTTGGATTGTCGCCGGTGGGTGAGAAAATCGAACTCTCAGTGGTGCGCGATGGCAAGAATCGTAAGGTGATTGCGACGATCCGAGAAACCAGCCAGAAAACGTCCTCGGGCACTGGATTTTCCAAGCACCTAGACGGCGCATCGTTACGCGACTTACGAAAAGGTGAAGTCAGCTACGCGGAAGTAGGTGTGCTGATCGAACAGGTTGAGCAAGGTAGTGCTGCATGGCGCGCGGGGGTACGCGCGGGCGATGTGATTATTAATGCCAACCGTAAGGACGTTACGTCGGTGAATGAGCTGAAAGGCGTGATTGCCGATAAAGATGCTGCCTTGCTGCTACGTATTAATCGTGAAGGCGGTGTGTTCTATATTGTTATTCGCTAACGCGGGCTGACCGCGGCTTTTTTACAGCGCATAAGCCAACGAAATACGCTGGCATCTGTTAGGGTGTCAGCGTATTTTTTTGAGGCGGATGTCGTCTTCCGAAGGTTATTTCAATTTACTGTATTGCAAGCACCCCTAGTTTTTCTGCATTAGTTCAATGGGTATGCCGTCCAGCCATCTACCCATGAGTTCAGTAAGCCCGGCTTAATTGCTCCGAGGTAGTCGGCGGACTCTTCCCAGAACTCATCTTTTGGTGGGCGCATGGCATTGTTGCGTGCCGGGGAGCGAGTTGAGGGGGCAAAGTTCGGTGCAGTCATATTGGTCGCTTCTCTTGGCAGCATCGGGTCGACGGCAAACGAAATTTTTTGTTCAGGTGCGGTGAAGTAAAGACGTTCGTCGAAGCCGTCATCATCGTCGCGATCTAAATTTTCTTCTTCGAACCATCCTAGCCCACGTGTGCCGATATCGTTAAAGATCATATTACCGAAGCTAAGCTCCCCTGTGCTGGTCAGGTACGCTGATTCCGCACCACCAATATCAACGCTTTCGCCGGAAAACCCTTGCACAATAAAATTATGAAAATCACCGCCGGAGTCGTGACGAATGGTCATGGCGCGGTGATGTTTTTCGCGGCTTCGTGGGCTAACTAGCGTGGCGTTATAAATGGTGGGGTGTGAACGAGGAAGAGCGTTCGGTGATTTTTTATTGTTGTCCCCCTCGAAGGCATTGTCGCCAACACTGGAATATTGCTCGATCACTAAAAATTGCACGCGACCTTGCCAACCCATATCCCAATCAAGTGAGTCATCATCGGCACCGGTGATGACAATGCGTTTCATGTCGACGGTGCCACCGAACACTTCGATGCCGTCGTCGAGTCCGCGATGTACTTGCACGTTGCGCACAATGGTGCCGCTACCGCAGCCGCCTAAGGTTAATCCGTTCAGTTCGTTATCTTTTGAAATCTCGTAACCGGCAAATTCGATGCGCGTATATTCAATCAGTCCGCAGCTGCTGTTCGTGTCGGTGCCGCCAAATTGCCCGCGCGGATCTGTTTCTGCGATGCCTTCAATGCTTGCATTGGCGCGATTGATCGGCGCGCTGCCTAGCAGGACGACGCCTCCCCAGTCACCGGCGCGACGTGTTCCCACCGTCTGGCCGCTAGTAAAGACAATGGGCTTATCCCTTGAGCCTCGTGAATAAAGTGTTGCCCCACGCGTGACGACCAAGGCGGATCCGGGTAATCCTTGAATAAGTGTGCCGGCTTCAATGGTTAAGCTGCTGCCTTCTTCAACAAAGACCATACCGTCGAGCACCCACGTACGGTTCGCCGTCCATGTTTGATTACCGACAATGCTGCCGTGTACACGTACTTCGCCGTCTAGCATCGTGTGCAGTGCGTCTTTAAATTGATAGCCGAAAATTCCTATGGCAAGCATGGCGGCAAAGGCGACGCTGGCCACTGCCATTGGCCAGCGTTTGGCTGTTGATTGAAACGACGATCGCCGCCCCATTGTTTCGGCGATATCCGGATTGAGATGCATCGGCACACCAGCCGGTTGGCCAGATGAGCGTTTATGCAACAAGATGCCATCGCGATTCAGGTCGTGTAGCTGCGCGCCGAGATCACGGATTTTTCGATTGCGTGAGTTTATGGATTTCGCAACGATTTCGCTGCGATAAATATCGTCATTCAGCAACGTATTGAAGTGAATAAAGCGTACTTCGCCTTGTTCGCCATCATGGTCGTATGCTTGTTTAAGTTGCCAGAGTAAATCTACTAGCCGAGCGCGTGGAGAGGTAACTGCATTCATATCCATCCCCTTTATTGGATTTGTAAAAGATAGGGCGGCAGGCTAAGTATTTTTCATGACAGAAAATTGAAAGTGGGGAAAATATTTCGTGTTCGTTAATGTTTGATGGCGTTTTGAATGTGCGCCGGAGGGGAGGGTTAACAAAAGTAGTAGGCAAAAAAAGCGCCTCGTTCGAAGCGCTTTTTTCTTGGCGTTTAAATAAGCGGGAAGTTTACTCGCCGAGAATTAAATCCGCCGACTTATCCGCAATCATGACCGTAGGCGCATTGGTGTTGCCACCAATCAATGTGGGCATGATTGACGCATCGACCACACGTAAATTCTCCATTCCATGCACCTTCATGCTGTCCGGTGCAACAACGGCCATGTCGTCGTGTCCCATTTTACAGGTGCCGACCGGGTGGTAAATGTTGTCGCACTTTTCGCGCAGGAATTGACGAATTTGTTCGTCGCTTTGCACGTTTTTTCCGGGAAAAATTTCGTCGCCGCGCCAGTTGTTCAAGGCATCTTGGGCAAGAATTTTACGGACTTGTTTTACACCGCGCACCATGATTTCAATGTCGTCGTCGTGACCAAGTAAATTTGGATCAATTAATGGCGCAGCGGTTGGGTCGGCGCTGGCGAGGGTGACGGAGCCGCGTGCTTTCGGCCGCAGCACACAAACGTGCGCGGAATAGCCATAGCCAAACAAGAACGGAATATTCAGGCCGTGGTTATCCAATTTCGATGCCGTGAGATGCAACTGCAAATCGGGAATCGCTTCTTCTTCTCTAGATTTAATAAAGCCGCCGGCCTCCGCTGCATTGGAGGTGAGCTGCCCATTTCTACGATAAAAGAAATCGCGAATGCCAGCCCAGCCGGTGAGCAGTAATGCCCACGGCGATAGGTTCAAGGTGTCGGGCATTCGCGACTTGGTGACCGCTAAGGCGTCGGGATGATCTTGCAGGTTTTGGCCAACACCAGGTAAATCGTGTACCACTGGGATGTTGTGCTTTTCGAGTTCTGCTTTCGGGCCAACGCCAGACAGCATTAACAGCTGCGGAGAATTGATTGCGCCGCCGCACAAGATCACCTCACCGGCTTCGATGGTCTGCATATGGCCTTGTACGTTGGCGACGACGCCGGTGGCACGTTTGCCCTCGAAGGTGACTTTGTGCACGAGAGTGTCTGTGAAAACGGTGAGGTTCTCTCTGTCCATGACGGGGTGTAGGAAGCCGCGAGCAACGTTGCTACGCTCACCATCCTTTTGCGTCACTTGGAACAAACCGACGCCTTCTTGGACGTCGTTGTTAAAGTCATCGCTGGCAGGGAACCCCGCTTCGACGGCGGCCTTCACGAAAGCATTACTGACCGGGTGCGAGAATCGCAAGTCAGCAACGTTAAGTTTGCCGTGGGTGCCGTGATATTCACTTTCACCGCGTTCTTGATGCTCGGTGCGTTTAAAGATGGGGAGTACGTCATTCCAGCCCCAGCCTTCGTTGCCAAGCTCCGCCCAATGGTCGTAATCCCATTTGTGACCGCGGGTATAGACCATGGCATTCACTGAGCTAGACCCGCCGAGCATTTTGCCGCGCGGAATATACACAGAGCGGTTATTGAGTGCTTTTTGCGGTGTCGTCCAATAACGCCAGTTACGCTTGGCGGAACGCATCAACAAAATAACGCCGACGGGCATGCGCACAAAAATTGAATCGTCGGTTGGCCCTGCTTCGAGCAAGGCGACCTTAGTGTTGGGGTTTGCGGATAAACGATTGGCAAGCACGGAGCCGGCTGAGCCAGCGCCGACAATCAGGTAATCAAATTTCATGGTTGGAATGTCCCCGGCCAGCAAGCATCAAAAAGCACAGGTTGGCTGTTCTATGCGATGCAAATAATTAAGGCGCATAGTGTAGGACACTTCAGGGGGCTGTGAAATGTCTACAATGGACCAAATTCAGAAGGAAATTGGCATGTACGGACGGATATTAGGAGCAGTGGTGTGTTTGTTCGCTGGGGCCGCCATGGCTGCTGAGTATGCGCCGAGCGCGATTGACGGCTGGCAATCGATCATTTTTAAGGGACATACGGACTATCAGCGTGACGGTGAATGCGTTCGTGCAACGTCCTCGCAGGCGGCGTCTGGGTTGATCCAAGAGGTGAATCAGCCGCTAGCCAGCAACCCGATTTTGACGTGGCGGTGGCAGGCGGATGCGCCGATCGAACCCGGCAAGAATGCACCAGAGAAGGACAAGGCGGGCGATGATTTTGTGGCGCGTGCGTACGTTATTCAGGAGGGGTTTTTCCCTTGGCAAACCAAGGCGCTCAATTATGTGTGGTCGCGCGAGCATCCGGTGGGCAGCTACTGGCCTAATCCATTCACCAGCAATGCCATGATGGTGGTGGTGCAGACCGGTGAAAGCGGTTTGGGCGAATGGCACACATTTCATCGCGATGTGCGGGCCGATTTCAAAACGTATTTTGATATCGACGCACACACTGCGGATGCCGTTGCGGTGATGACTGATACAGACAATACCGGCGGTACTGCGCAGGCGTGTTATCAGTTGCCAGCGTTTGAGTTGACGAAATAACGTATCAAGAACATTACGCCTTTCTATCCGTCAGCATCATGAGTGCGGGTGCTAGTAAAAAGTCTGCCAATAGGGCCGCAATAATGGTGAAGGCAGTTATCCAGCCAAATCCGTTTAAGTTATTCATTTGCGAAAACACAAATACGATAAAGCCGCCGGCCAAAATAATGCTGGTGGTAAGCATGGCTCGTCCCGATTCGTGAAGGGTGGTGGCGATAGCGTCTTGTGGAGAAAAGCCGCGTTGGCGGTTGCCTTGGTAGTGATGCATAAAGTGGATGGTGTCATCGACCGCGAGGCCCATGGCGATGGCGCCGACCAGCATGCTAAACATATCAAGAGGAATGCCAATCATGTGCATAAAGCCTAGTGCCAACACAATTGGCAGTAGGTTGGGAATCATGGCGAGTAGGCCGGTTTTAAGGTGTCCGAGCATCAACACCATCATCAATGCGATAACAGCAAACGCAATCATATAGCTGCGCGCTGTATCAACGATAACGGAAGAGAGAGTGCGACCAAGTATCGGCACGAGCCCTGTGACTGTCACTTTGATGTCGTCGGGAATAATGTCTTTTGTGACGGCTTCCAGTTCGTCCACCATGGACGCGTAATACAAGGCATCCACCCAGGGAACGGAAAGGGTAATGCGCGTTGTGCGGTAGTCAGTGTCGACGCGACGATACAAATCCGTCGCAGCGGATAACTCTAACAGAAACAATTCCTGCGCTAATAAATCGTTATTTTCTGGGGTGACATAATCTTTTTTGTCACCGCCTTTTAGCGCTTGGTTTATTTCTCGTACCATGTCACTGAGTGACTGAACCTTTCTCGGTTGAATACTAAATTCTGTATTTCTTAATTTGTCGGTGAGAGCCGCAATCGCTTTGATTCGTTCGGCGTTCCGCCAGCCATCGAGCTCGCCACTGTCGAGCAAAATTTCAATATTTGTCGAACCGCTCAGTTCAGAATCTATGACTTTCGTGGCTTGGCGAATAGGCCAGCTTTCCGGTAGCCATTTTAGGGGGTTGTGAGAAAAGTGAAGCTGGCTTGCCTGCCACAAAGCGCCGACGGCAAGGAGTGCGCTAACCAACACAATGCGTTTCGGATAATGCACCGCAACGCGAATACAGGCATCGGTAAAGCGGTTCATCGCATGATGTCCACGCGGAGCGATAGCTTCTTGTCCCGTTGGCCAGAACCGATGAAAAATCGACAGCAAGGCGGGTAGCAGACTGATGGAATAGATCCACGCAAGCATCACGCCGGTGGCAGCAGCCCAGCCTAAGCTAGACAGCGGCACTATGTCTGAACCACTGAATGATAATAAACCGGCGGCGGTGGTCAGGCTGGTGAGTAGCATGGCAAGCCCAGTGTGTCGCATCGACTCAGCGATGGCATCCACAGCGTTGTTGCTAGTACGCAGTTTTTGCACAAATGTTGAGAGTAAATGAATGCTGTCGCCAATGCCGACGGCAATCAGAAATGACGGCAATATAACCAATGGCATTTGCAGTGGCGTGTCGGTCCAGGCGAGCAAACCGAGTGTGCCAAGCGCGGCGAGGACAACCACAAAAAGTGGCAACACCACCGCACTAAAGCGACGAAATAGCCACCATAGAATCGCGCCGACAAATAGAATGGTCAGCAGCGTAAAACGCGCCATATCTTTTTGCATGGCGATTTGTAACTGGCTGACCACCACCGGCGTGCCGGCGACGGCGACGTTATCGCCGGCATCAATAAAGGCGCTCATGGCGTTGCGCATGCCTATAGCTGCATCTTCGAATTGCTTTTCGCCGAGGTTGTGAAGCTCGCCAGTGTCTTCGTCGGGATAAAAATTTTGCAGGCGCACAAGGATGGCGGTGCTGTGCTGGTTATCCGAGAGCACTAAGCGTTGGTATAGCTCAGTGTTCAGTGCGCGATGTTTAATTTCGTCGAGTGATGCGTTGTCGGGCCAGTTCTCGAAAAGTCCTTCTATGCGAACTTCATCGCCGTCTGCGTAAATCGCGCGCATATTCGTGAGCAAGATAACATCGTCCACCCACGGGACTTGTTTCCAGATGTCTTGCTCCAACTGTTGCATACGTTGAATAAATTCAGGGTCGAACAAATCTTCTGTGGTGACGGTGGTGATCATCAGTTCGTCGCGGCCAAAGAGCTCGCGGAACTGATCGTAGACTTCTACAGTGGGGCTACCTTTGCGTAAAAAGCCTTCCATGGAGGTGTCGAAGCGCGGCGGCAGCGCTATCGCTAGCGCAATGGTAAATAACAACGCGACAAGCAATATCGACCAAGGGTGCAGTGCACTAATGCGGCCCCATTGGGCGAAAAATCCGTCTATTTTTTTGCGCATGTTGTGAAAACCGATCATGTCTGGTTATTATCTATGCAACTTGTACCCGATGTCGGGTGTTGCGTATGTTGGAGCTAAGAGGATCGAATGCGAATATATCAGGTCCGCAATCGTCGGATCAGAGCTCCCTTGCCTCTAACACTTTTCGAAAAATTCATGCTTATCAGCCGAGCCTTTCTCTGCGTCACAGTGGAAAGGTAGCCTCTCAGAGTATCGCATATCTTGTCTTGTTATTTTCTTCTCCGGCCGGCGTTTTGTCCCTCATAGATAAGGTCCTTACGAGCGGTTGCTCTCGGTTTCTTCTATTGCGCCCCCGTTTCCTTTTGCTGGCATATCTTTTTGTTTCGATTAGGTCTGGTATTCAATGCCTTTGCGTTAAAACGGGGAGTAGGTATGGCTGAGCGGATTTTACGGCTGGACATTTCCGGCGCGCCGGTTGAATGGCTCGATTGGCAAGCCGCCGCAGGCTTATATGCGCGAGGTCTGGTGACATGGACACTGGGCGACGTGGTGTTTAATTTGAACGGTGGCGTTAGCCGCGCATCCGGGTTGCGCTCGCACCTGCAATTACATTCCATCGTGGCTTGTCACGGACGCGTGAACCCGCACCCGCGTAGTCGTCCGCCGTTAACCAATCGTGCACTGTTCCGGCGTGACCAGAACCTTTGCCTATATTGCGGCAAAGAATTTCTGGATAACGCATTAACCCGTGATCATATTCTGCCGGTGTCTCGTGGCGGCAGGGATAGTTGGCTTAACGTGGTAGCAGCCTGCCGACGCTGTAATCAGCACAAGGGTAGTCGTCGCTTGGAAGAATGCGCGATGGAGTTATTGGCGCTGCCTTATGTGCCCAATATGGCGGAGTATCTTGCGCTGACCAATAGTCATCGTATTCGCGGTGATCAGATGGAATTCTTACGGAGCCAATTTGGCCGAGATAGCCGTTGGCTATGAAGTTATTTGTATGAATGTCTTTTAACATCAAGTTGAGCGTGTGATGATTTCCCCCAAACGATAAGAATGAATGGACAAATACGCTAGCTTGGGGGAAGCAGTGTTTTATTCAAAACAAATAAAAAATATCTGGCGACTCCTTGATTGGAGCGATCGAGATAAAGCAATTCTTCTTAGTATCTCCACGGTGCCGTTGCTCGCTGGTTACATGGCTTGGCTGTGGTTTACGCAGACTTTTACGCAATTTGGGCTCGACTATATTTCGCCGTCTGGCGCCCGTCTCACCTATGCGTTCGCCTTTCTCAGCCAACTCTGCTGGTTAGGGTTTAGTGCTTGGGGATTTTTGCTACGCCGCTTCCACCGGCATTCCCGTTTTTATACCGGCAGCGTGATCTATTTCTACGGCATTTCTCTATTATTTATTGGACACATGGTGGGCTTATATAACCCGCTGTTAGGTGTGATGTTATTAGGGGGCAGCTTAACGGGATTTATTCTGTTTGATTATTGGCGTGTATTGGGTTCTTTTTTATTGAGTTTGCTGCTCATTATTCTTCTTGCCAGTTTAGTAGGGGCGGGAATTTTAGAATATGCACCGTTGTTTATCAGTGATCCCATCGTAAAAGGCAGTGTTTCCGTTTACTGGGTGTTTAGCATTATTTTGTGCTCTGTTCCTTTTGTCGTAACCGTTTTTTTTGCCGTGTTTATTCTGCTAAATCGCTGGCGACGGCGCGAAGCAAAAATTCGCAGGCTATCAGCGACGGACCCGCTTACCGGATTAGCTAATCGTCGTTCATTGTTTGAAAAGGCAGAGTATGAACTCGCACGAGTGAGACGAAATGGCCAACATTTGGCTGTGTGCATGGTCGATCTCGATTATTTTAAATCGATCAATGATCAACATGGACACGCTGCCGGTGATTTCGTATTGCAACAAATTAGCCGTGTGTTCACGCGCGAATTGCGAGACGTCGACATTGTCGGTCGTATTGGTGGAGAAGAGTTTGTCTTGGTGCTGCCCGATTCAGATGGTGAGGCGGTGCTTCAAGCGGTGGAGCGTTGCCGCCGAGCGATTGAGACAGCGCCCATTGTGCTGGCCGATTCTCGCGAACAGCTTGGCGTGACAGCCAGTTTTGGCGTGTGTGCTAGCAAAGGACGGGATTCGTTGACCTTCGCGCAGATGTTGGCGCGCGCCGACGAGGTGCTGTATCAAGCAAAACGAGAAGGGCGCAACCGCGTTATCTTGTGGAAGGGATGAATCGGCGCTTTGTGGACGGTACCGGCGGCGAGTCGCGCTAATCAGTAGGCAAAAAAACGGCGCCATAAAGGCGCCGATAAGTATTTGCTCGGGAGAGCTATCACGGAGAAAAACTCCTCTCGGCAGTCAGCAACCGCCGAGTTCCCTTACTATCTATGCATCTCAGTGAACAGTCATTCGCTCTTTTGACGGTCTGCTCGGCGAATCAGCCAACCGCTGATTAGGCCTTCAGCGCTGTTTTTACCTGTTCATGTGCTGCTGATAACGTTTTCATAAATAGATCGCAGAACGCTTGCGCTCCCGCCGCATCGAATTGGTGATGGCTGTAGCGGAACGCGAGGTGTAGCTGGTTATTGTAGGTTGCGGCGCCGATAGCCAAGCCCATGGGCAGGCGACAGGGCGGCGAGAACCACATTTCAGTCACCTTCAGTTTGTTGTCGTCCGGAAGAGGGCTGGGCAGCTTGCCAAGGTTGTGTAGAACCGAGCTATCGACAAAGCGGTTGCCGGTGAGCGGCAGCAGATTCGGTAGCCACTGTTTGATCCACAGTGGCAGTGAACGAATTTCGTGGAGCAGGTCGACCAGCAGTCCAGCAGTGCCGTGCTCTTTGAGCAGGTCGGTTTGTTTCTGGATTTCTGCTAGCAGCGTGGGGAAATCTACGCGGTTCCCCTTGCGCGATTGCACCGCAACCCACAATGAAAGATTTCCAGCTAATTCAAATCGTCGCTCTGCCGGGCGCGTGTTCATAGGCATCATTAGACTAATGCGGTTGCCGCGCTGATGATGCTGTTTATTCCAATCACTGATAGTGAGATGCAAGGTTGCCAGCAGCACATCATTGATGGTGCTGCCGTTTAAACGCAGTTTTTGCAGGTCGCTAGTTTGTTGCTTGCTGAGCAGTAACGGCAAAATTGATACGCCGTCGCTTTTATCTGCCCCGTCGCTGGCGATGCGTGCTGGCGGAGTTAGGCTGCTGCCGAGTATTGCTGCCAAGCGGCGAACGCGATTAAAGCGTTCAGTCAGGCCGCGGGAGCCAAACTGACCGACGAGATCGCGGCACTCCATAAAATCTAAATCGTCAGGCTGCGGATCGGGTAGTCGTGCGTAAGCACGCAAGACCGAGCTAAGGAAACGGTAAGCGCCAGTGGCGTCGGTGGCAATGTGACTGGTATTAATCATTAGATAGTCGCCATCGTCGTGCCGCGCCAGCAAGCAATGAAATGGTGGCGCTTTCTCTAATCCGACGGAGGTGCTTTGCAGGCGCATCCGCGCGCGCATCAATTCTTGATCGTCGCGGATGGCCATCACATCTAAGGGAACGGCAGGCATTTCTTCTGGCATTGCCCAGAAGTAGTGCTGCTCTTTTGCCGACCATGGTGCCAATGCAGCACGCATCATCGGGTGTTGGCTCATCGCTGTTGCCAACGCTTCGCGTAGTCGATCCAGTTCAAGGCTTGTGTTGAGGCGCACTTCCATCTGAATACTGAACGGCGTTTCCGGCCGGTCAATATGGAAGAAGAGCTCATCGGTGAGGCTGAACGGAAAGCGTTCAGGAATCTCGGCGCTCATTGGCGACTCCATTTTTATTATGGGAATGAACAGCACGGACGGCTTATTTCGCCACCGACCGATCGCTGTCTATCACTTTCCCCGGAGCGAGCATAAGCTCGCCAGCGCAGCATTATCTGCGTTTGTGGAGGATGGTTCAAACATCGCCTGCGAAGGCTTCCGTTTGGCTGTGCAGGCTGGCAGCAAGTGTTGCGGCAAACGAGCCAGTGTGTGCGTTGGGTTTTAATGCGTTGCTGGGGGGCGTGGTTAAATCTATGACTTCGCCAAAGAAATGCGCACGGGAAGGAAATCGCACTATGCACATGGGGAAAGGGGCGCTACGGCGGCGTTAGGTGAGTTCGCTGTTAGCGGTAAGCATTCTTATCGGCGCGCACGCCATTAGGGCGGGCTATTTAGCAGTGGGGATGGCAGAAGGCAAGCAGACTTCGCTCAATTTATATTTCGGGCACGTATTCAGATGAGGTCTGTCTAATTTGCGTCGTCGCTGGCGTTGGAATCAGACATCGGTGTTGCCGCTGTGCCGGTTGTTGAGTCGCTTCCCTCAGCCGGCGATTGTTGGGTGGACACATCACTTGAATGTTCCGCTTCTTGCTCTACTTTTTCCGCCGCTTTTTCAACGCCGACGTGATAGGCCGCATATCCGGTCATCACGACTTGATTCAATGCAATACCCAAAATGCGTCCGTTAAACGGCGCTAAAATAGCACTGCCGGTATTGCTCACGGGGTCGACAACGGTACCCAGTACCTGACCTTCTTTTACTTTATCGCCGAGCTTGACCTGCGACAGTAAAATCCCGCCCTGACCGGCACGTATCCATTCAGATTCATAAAAGACAGGTTGTGGGGCGTTCCAGAAACGGCTGCTCTTTCGCATGCCTAGATTTTCCAGCAAGGTTTCCAATGCTTTAACCCCATAATCCACAGCGCTCTCTTCCAACACGTGAGGTCCGCCGGCTTCCATGGTGAGTGACGGGATGCCGCCGTCTGATGCGGCGCGGCGCAAAGTGCCTGCGGCTCCGGTGTCATGCAAAACCGTAATACCACCAAGGTGCTTGGCGAGTTCTACGATCTCTGGCTTTTTTAAGTTGCCGCGAATCTGCGGTAAGTTGCTGCGTGCCATAGAGCCGGTATGCAAGTCGACGAGATAATCACAATGCGTGACAACGTTAGTAAAGAAATTGTAGGCAATGCGTGCTGCAGCACTGCCGTCAGCACTGCCGGGAAAATGGCGATTTAAATCACGACGGTCAGATAGGTAACGTTCGCCGCGGCGGAAGCCGTCAATATTTACAATCGGCACGCCGATGACGGTGCCGCGTAATGTGGTCGGTTCGAGGTCGTACATTAAACGACGAACCATTTCGATGCCGTTTAATTCATCGCCGTGCACCGCCGCTGTCATACATAAAACGGGACCAGGTTGGGCTCCATGCGCAATCAGTACGGGAACAGGTGTGGCGATACTGGCAAAGGATTGTTCAGAGCTCCAGTGCAGTGTGTTGAAAGAGCCGGGTTCAACGCTGCTATTAAGTAGCATTAGCGGCTGTTGGTTAGCCTCGGCTTGTTCATTGTTGGTGTTCTCATCGACAGCTCCGCCGGAGGCAGTGCCGACTATGGATGAACGCTTGGCCGCAGTGGCGGATTCCTCTTCGTCTTCAATCTCTGTGGCATAGAGAAACGTGCTAACAACACTAAGGCCAATAATAAAAAAAATGCGCAGTCTTTTTGTCATAAAACACGTCCGGTTTTCACATCAGCCAACTTGGACGCTTTCCCGCCCGCGTGGTTCCTTGCACGGCAAAATTAGACGCACGCTTACTGGCTATCCAGTTCCTGCCAGCGATTAAAGGCCACTTCTAATGCGCTTTCTGCTTTTTGACTTTGCTCGGTATAGCGCTGAAAGGCGTCCGGATCTTTTTGGTACAGATCCGGATCATTGAGCGCTGTGTGACACTGTTCAATTTCTTGCTCAAGTGCTTCTATCTGGCTGGGCAGCTTGTCCAGCTCCTGCTGATCCTTATAGGACAGCTTCTTTTTAGCAGCAGCCGGTGGCTTGGCTTTCTCTTCTTTCGGCGCTTTCGCGCTGGCGGAGGGCGCCGAGGAGGCCGCGCTAGGGCGCTGGCGCAGCCAGTCTTGATAGCCACCGACATATTCGTTTAGCTCGCCGTTCTCGAACACCAAGGTGGAGGTCACCACATTGTCGAGAAATTCTCGGTCGTGACTGACCAACAGCAAGGTGCCTTGGTATTGGACCAGTTGTTCTTCGAGCAACTCTAATGTTTCTGCATCGAGGTCGTTGGTTGGCTCATCCAATACCAGTAGGTTAAACGAGCGAGTAAACAGTTTGGCGAGAAGCAAGCGGTTGCGTTCACCACCGGAAAGTGATTTTACCGGCTGGCGAATGCGCGCTGGTTCAAACAAAAAGTCTTGTAGGTAGCCGACAACATGTTTTTGCTTGCCGTTGATGTCAATAAAATCACTGCCTTCGACGACGTTTTCAATCACCGTTTTCTTTTCGTCCAGCGTATTGCGCAGCTGATCAAAATAGGCAACTTCGAGTTGTGTGCCTTGTTTGATTTCGCCGCTTTGTGGCGCGAGCTTGCCTAACAGGAGCTTTAGTAAGGTCGACTTGCCGCAGCCATTGGGGCCGACAATACCAATGCGGTCGCCGCGTAAAATGGCGGTAGAAAAATCGTTCACGATAGCGAGATCGTCGTGCCCGTAGCTCACGTGCTTCGCTTCTAATACAAGCTTTCCGGATTGATCTCCGGCTTGAATGTTGAGTGCGACTTTGCCTTGGCGTTCACGTCGTCCGGCGCGTTCATTGCGCAGCGCTTTCAGTGCACGTACCCGGCCTTCGTTACGGGTGCGGCGCGCCTTAATGCCTTGGCGAATCCACACTTCTTCTTGGGATAATTTTTTATCAAACTCGGCATTGGCTTTTTCTTCAGCGTCGAGCTGCTGTTGCTTGCCGGTCAGGTACTTTTCATAGTTGCCGGGCCAGCTGGTGAGCTTGCCTCTGTCGAGTTCGATAATGCGCGTCGCCAGCGCCCGTACAAACGCTCGGTCGTGGGTGATAAAAATAAGCGTGCCAGACCAGCTTTTAAAAAATTCTTCTAGCCAATCAATGGCTTCAATATCCAAGTGGTTGGTAGGTTCGTCGAGTAATAAAATATCTGGCGCTTGCACCAGCGATTGCGCTAACAATACGCGCCGTTTCATGCCGCCGGACAATCCAGAGAACTGCTGATCACCATCGAGTTGCAGGCGCGATAAAATGGTTTCGACACGTTGTGCCAATTCCCAGCCATTGCGACCGTCAATTTCGCCCTGTAAATAGGTAAAGCGGTCTAATACTTTGTCGTCGCCATCGCCGAGCGCGTGTCCGAGATGGGTGTACTCCGCGAGTAACGCCCCAATGTCGCCTAAGCCTTGGGCGACAACGTCATAGACCGAACCGTCCGTGTCGGCGGGCACTTCCTGAACCAATCGTGCAATCGTTAACCCTTGCGGTTTTTCGATCTGACCGTCGTCGGCAGTCACCTCGCCGGCAATGACTTTCATCAAGGTCGACTTGCCCGCGCCATTACGGCCAACGAGACAAAGACGCTCGCCTTTGTCGATAGACAATTCTACGCCGTGCAATAACGGTGCGGCGCCGTAGCTAAGTTGTATGTTGCGCAGGGTTAGTAAGGGCATTGGGCATCTTTGTGGCTAATTAGGCGACGGCATCTTAGCAGGTTGGCCGGTGGCTTGGGCAGCTCTGTGTCATAAGGTACGCGGGAATGCGTCGCACGTGGGGTATTGGCGTTGACGGCTCGTCCGCTGCGGCGCCATAGAGCGCGCATGGGACGAGCTGTTTGCTGCTGTTATGTTTGCTCGGGATCTTTCTGACTAGGGGTGACGCTGAGTTCATCGCCATCGTTGCTACGAATGTGAATATCGAGTTGGCTGAAGGCAATTTCCAAACCGCGTTCGCGGCACAACGCATCAATACGACGATTTAATGCGTGTGTCGCAGGCAATCGGTCGACAACTTCCTTTATGTGCACGCGCAATTCATGGTCAAGGGTGCTTGCGCCAAAACTCAAAAATAGCGCGACGGGTTCTGGGTCTTTCAGCACCAGAGTATTTTCTCGCGCGGCCTGCATGAGCACGTCGTACGCTTTATCTAGATCCGATCCGTAGGCAAAGCCGACGGTAATGGTAATTCGTGTGATTGAGTCAGTGAGAGACCAGTTGATTAAGCGGTCTGTGACAAAGCTTTTGTTGGGAACAATAATTTCTTTGCGTTCAAAATCGGTAATGGTGGTGGCGCGTATCCGTATGCGGCTGACAGTGCCGGATAAGTCGCCAATGGTAATAACATCGCCGATGCGCGCCGGCCGTTCGAATAAAATAATTAAACCGGAAACAAAGTTGGCGAAAATTTCCTGCAAGCCAAAGCCTAAACCAACACCTAGTGCGGCGACTAACCATTGTAATTTCGACCAAGCAAAACCGAGCGCGCTGAGCCCGCTAACAAAGCCAACCGATAGGATTACATAGGACAGCAGCGTTGTAATGGCATAGCTACTGCCGGCACGTAGGGTAAGGCGCGATAGAACAAGTACTTCCAGCAACCCCGGTAAGTTTCGTGACAGTGCAACAGTGAACAAAATGATTGCTGTCGCCGCGACAACATCGCCTAGGCTGATGGGCACCCATTGTGCGAGATCACCCTCGCCGGTACTGGTTTGCCACAGCGTAATAGTATCCATATAGCTGAATGTGCCGAGTAAATCAGACCATACTAAATAGAAAACCACCGCGAAAATGGATGCTAATGCTATGCGTGTAATGCGCAGCGATTGCTGATTGACTTGCTCCATATCCAAAGGAGGTTCATCAACTGCGATGTCGTTGCCATCGTGGGGTTCCTCTCTGGCGGCTTGGCGCTTGGCGAGCGTGCGCTTGAATTTTAGCCGGCGAGCGGCGACCGCTAGTCCGCGAACAGCGGTTTGACTAAGCAGCACCCACAGCAACAATAAGTAAAATGATTCAGTCAGACGTCCGGATAATTTTACCGCGCTATAAAAATAGCCAAGCCATGTCATCAAAAGTAACGAAGTCGGGATCAATAGCGCGACGGCCGCCATGCCATTGCGCAAAATGCCTTGACGAAGTTTCAGCGGATAAGTTCGGAAGACCTGAAATAGACCAATGCCTGTAATGGCAGAGCTGCCCATGAGAAAAAGCATGGCAATGACGTTATCGGGCAACAATTCTGGGCGTTGAACCTCAATTGCACTGATTGCCGTGGGGGCGATCATGCCTATTCCTGTGACGATTACCCATTTTCGAATCTTGCGGCTTGTTTCGTGTGGCCAATGAAAATGGTTTTCCGCCATGCCGTGTGGGCGCAGTAAGCGAATGCACAACGCGAAAACTAACCAAAGTAGCGCGAGGCGAAACAACGATGATGCGCAAATTGACCATGCGGGTTCGACCGATAAACACATCAACCCTAAAGCGCAAATAAACAATGGCACTGGCAGTTCGAGCAATACATCGAGCAGCAGCGCACGCGGCGTGTGCGCTTGGCTATCGTGCTGCACGCGGCCTATCTCTCCTTCAATAACACCCAGCTGCTTTTTCCAGTGACTACGGCGTAGCCATAGTAAAAAAGCTACTAAAAAGACAGGGAGGCCGCTGCTGACGCCTTCTGAAAAAAGCGCCCGCCATGCATCTTTTTTTGGTAGCGGTTGCATATCTTGCCATTGGGTAATCAGTGTGGAGGGCAGGTTTCTCCACCAATTAATATCGAGTACTTGATTGCTCGGCATCCAAAAGCTTTGCTCGCGCACGGTGGCACGCAAGCTGCGGCTTAACGCCAACAGCTGTTCTTGGCCAACCTGTATGCCAATGGCGAGGTTTAAATAACGGCTGAGTTCTGCTTCGAGTTGGTCGCGTAATTCATTGCGCACCGCCAGTTGTTTTTCCACCGCAGACACAAGTTCTTCAGAAGGTGTGGCGTTCGGCGCGTTTTCGTGAAGTAAGCGCAGGGCTTCTTCTTTAGGCGGCATTTGCTCGGATTGTTTCTGGTGGATGCGAAATTGTTCTAAACGCAGATCATCAATAGACTCGCTTAGGTCCTCATTGATGTTAACGGCCGGCAGGCTTTTCTGAGTGGCGTAGAGAATGCGCGATAAAATAAGACTTCCCTGAAGAACGTCGATTTGCTCATTCAAATTGGTTTCATTCTGACGCAGTCGATCAAGTTGGGTGCGAATTTCGATGTTATCCCGGATCAGCTGATTGGTGTCTTGGCTTAGTTTAAGTACGCGCTGGCTTAACTGACTATTGCTGTTGGCGATGCTTTCAAGCACTGGGTCGCCAGCCACGGAAGGCGGGACGGCGCTGCTGGCGGAGGCAATAAGATTCTCTGTTCTGGTTTGTCGTTTACTGTTAAGTGTTTCTTGAAGCAGCTCAATTTTTGCCTCTAGATAGTCAATATCATTTTGCAGAACCTGCTTTTCAGCAGCGGCCACACGTCGCAACGTGTCGCTGCTCCACAACTCGCGTTGTCGTAGCTCAATGCGACTGTTTAGTGCCTCTCTTTCGGCCCGCAACGCAGGGAGTTCATAGTCCGCGGATTCGCTATCTTCCTTACTTAGTTGGTTGATTTCTTGGCGCACTTCATCTTCGCGCATTAATGCCTGACGCAACGTGGTTTGTGTTTGTTCAGGTAGCGTTTGGTAGTTGATGAGCTTGCTTGATGTTCGTGCGAGTTGCTCCTGTTTAGATTGCAATGCGTCGAGAGAGGCGGTGAGTGCTCTGACTACGCTAGCGATATCGTCGGAGGCAAAAGGGTTAGGGTCGCTGGAAAAAGGCTGATCATTTTTTTGTTCTTGTTTGAGTTGTTCTAGCCTTTGTGGCGCCTGCTGCTGTTCTTGGGATAGTTCATTTAAACGCTTTTTATTGCGAGAAATTTCATCTAATGAGCGCAAGGTGCTTCGTAGCGCGTCTCGTTGACCGGCTTCTGCTTCGCTAAGCGAATCTCGCTTTTCGAGTTCGTTTAGGTTTTTTTCTACTGTGGTGCGACTCGGCAATGGGTTGGAGTCTGGCGCAGCGACGGCAATCACTGTGCTTGCCGCGAAGAGAATGCCGAAGCACATCGCGCGAAGTACACTAAATAGATTGAAAGAATTAGACATAAGCATCCTTGGGATACGTGCTGGCAACAAAGTTCAATGCGTGGCGATATGTTGCGAAATCATACCGGTTTTAGAGACGTTCGCCGATCCTGCGTAACAGCATCATGAGCAAACCTAGATCACGATCATTACAGCGTGCCAGTGCTTCTCGCGCCCACTGATGGGCATTGTCGTGTTGTTGGACGTTGAGTGTGGTGAGCAGATGATCCATTTGGTCGCTGGCAGCGATATAGGTTGGGCTATTTATTTCGACGGACTGTTGAACATGCTTCGCAGCGGCGCACTCATTGAGTGTTGCGTTGGCGGCGCTTAACTCCCACGCATACAGCATGACTGCTTGAGCGAGGTTTAACGATGGCTGTGTCACGGCGAGGGGAATGGTTGTGGCGGCGTCGCACAGGGCCATTTCGTCACCGGTGAGCCCCGAGCTCTCGCGCCCAAACACCATTGCCGCGCGCGTGACGCTCTGCCGCTTACCCGCGAGCGCCTGAACACATTCCTGCGGCGACAAATAATCATCCTTTTCAAGACGTCGTCGAGCGCCGGTAGCGATGCTGAAATCGACATTCTCTAGCGCACTGGCTAAATCAGGAAAATGCCGCGCCTGGTCTAAAATCTCCGCGCTCTCATGGGCCACCCAGTATGCTTCTGGCTGCAAAGGGCAGGGGTTCACCAACCATAACTGGGTAAATCCCATCGTTTTGAGGGCACGTGCGGCCGCGCCTACATTCTCTGCTCTGGCGGGCTCTACGAGGATAAATACGGTTTCCAGAGGGCGCTCCTTTTTGAATCTGCGCGGGTGGGCTAGGTGGGCGTTATTGTGACACGAGAGCGAGTGAATACGAGAGGTACGCTTTCGGTGGTCATATCGCTGCCATGCAGCCCTATTACTCTCGGCTTTCAGAGCGGTAAAAAAGTGGCAGAAAATGTTCCTTCATTGTCCGTGGATGTCCTGTTTTGTGCATTGGAATGTGACTAAAGTTTGCGCAGCTCGGGCGGGATAGGCCAGACGGCGGTCGCTATACAGTCCGTGACAACAATAATCGGGAGAACGTCATGAAGAAGGGTTTAGTCGCGTTAGCACTCGCGGGCGCAGTCGCTGGAACATTGATCAGCGCGCCAGCCTCAGCATTCCAACAAATTACACACAAGCGCATTGCTATGGATGCGGTGGCTTATATGCAAGCGCACCCCACCACAACCAATTACGCCAAGTTGCAGGCATGGGTGAGTGCCGCAGGACTGACAATGACGCAGTTCGCCGAAGTGATTGGCCAAGGCGCTTATGACGTTGATGACTTCCAAGACACCTATTTATGTGGTGCCGTGACCGGCGACTGCGTTTACGCTCCTGTATTTAATGCGGGCGCATCGTTAGTGAACTACACGTCCTACTGGCACTTCCAAAACCACACACGTGGTTCTGATACCCACGGCAATGATTTCGGTGGCTACAACTATGATTTGCTCACAGTGTGGGGCGATATCGATAATATCGCGGCATCTTGGTTGTACGGGGATTACATGGACGATGGCCGCAGAGGGATGACGGGCTGGTGGTCGCGTGACAGCTACGAGTACAACACCTATGGCATCACCGAAGCGCATTACCGTCAGGGCAGCTATTCATCAAAATCCATGTACGACGATTATGAAGAAATGCCATTCCAGCCGATCGATAACTTGGGCCAATATTGGTACAGCCAGTTTCTTGCCGCACCGACGGCACAGACATTGGGCTTCGTGCTGCACACCACCGATCTGTTACAGCCACATCACGTTTGGACAACCTCTGCGCTGAATCACAGCGGTTGGGAATCGTGGGTTGCGGATTACTACGATAGCGAGAACTTAAATGATTCCGCGTTGGTAACCCAGGCGCTGAATGATTTCACCCCGATCAACCCTGCCAGTGACGATATTCGTCCGTTGTTAACGCAAGGTGGCGCGATTGCCTATGCCAATGGCGGTATCGTGTTGTCGAGCACGGATCACACCGACCGAGTGCAAGTGGCTGAGGTGGTTATCCCACACGCCATTGCAATGGTGGTACATGTGTTAAACCACGCTGCGGATCGTGTTGGAAACTAAATGGCATTGTGAAATGTCCGATATCTGCTGATTCTGATGTACCTTAAGGGGAAGCAAGCGCTTCCCCTTTTTTCTGAGGATTCGCCGTAAAAGGCTGCGCACTACTCAGGGTGGCGCGTTGGCAGACAAACAACAAAATCATTCAATCGTGCGGGTTTGATATGCGTAAATTTATTGTCTTATTGTTGGTGCTCACTGTCGCCGCTGCGGGTGGCTGGTGGGCGATGCGCTCAACGTCT
The DNA here is from genome assembly GCA_029213045.1 of Alcanivoracaceae bacterium. GTDB lineage: Bacteria > Pseudomonadota > Gammaproteobacteria > Pseudomonadales > Alcanivoracaceae > JARGPN01. The sequence continues at coordinate 177,750 of JARGPN010000010.1, read as the reverse complement.
AGTGACGTTGCCGCACGGGTGAACAATGTTGAGTTCCCCGTGGCTGCGGTAGAGCTTTTTGTCGCCGTGGCAAAGCAAAACAAGCCCGACATTACGCGCCGTGAGGTGCTCGATGGTTTGATTGAAAATCATCTTTTTGCCACAGAATTGCCACACACAGAGCACGCCGAAGAGGGCTCCGGCAACGTCACTTATAGCCGCGACACGCTCACCGAAAATGAATTATTTAAAATTATTCGGAGTGTTTATTCGGGAAGTATCGAAGCCGCATTAATCACGCTTGGCGCCAAGCAAGTTAAGGATTTATACGTTACACCTGTGCTAATCGATGCGGATGTATTGACCCCGTTACTCTCTGTGCGGCCCGGCTTGTATCCAGTGATGACCGACGATCAATTACAAGCCGCAAAAAATTTGGTGGTTGTCAGGTTTCGTAATGCGGACGGCAGCGAGCAAGACGTGACGTTGGCGGATATCTACACACGGCAAAATATCCAGCTCAAAGTGCAGCTCCACAATATGAATATGGGATTTTTAGAGCAGGCTACATCGCAAGTGGTGGCGACGCTCTTCGCGATCAACTGGTTCCAAACCCAAAGTGGATTATCAGTTGAATCGGTGACTGCGGTGGAGCGTATGGTGGCTGAACGCATGCAAAAAGAAGAGACATTGCATGCGCTGGGCATGATGCAAGATATCCATGACGACAACCCAAAATTAAGAGCGCTTGCTGAGTCCGTCAGCAAAGACGAAATTAACGTTTATTACCAGCAACATAAGGACCAATTTCAACGCGTTGAAAAAGTCCGCGCTCGACATATTCAATTGGCGAGCCAAGAAAAAGCCGATGAAGTATTTCGCGCGTTGAAAGAAGGCTTGGAGTTTTCTAGCGCCGTGACACAGTTTTCTCAAGCGCAGGATAAGGACGCGCCGGTGCCGGGTGATTTAGGTTGGATAGAACGTGCAGATCGACACACGCATTGGTTGAGAAGTTTGGCCTTTGTGCAGCCATTGCAACGTGCGTCCGCGCCATTTCGCAGCCCCGGCGCTGCGGACAGCAACGTTGTCTGGGAAATTGTATTTCTTGATGAAAAAGTAATGGGTTATCAGCCGCCCGACAGTGAAGGGGTGCGTTACGAAGCATCAAAGGCCATAGCGAGAGAAAAGTTGTTGGCGGAGTTTGACGGCGTGAAGAAAGAGCTTTGGCAGGGTGCGGACATTCAGTACAACCAGGTGTGGTTAGGAAGCGAACATGGCGAGCGGGCGAGCGATGAATAAAAAAAATCCGGTTCGCGTTTTCGTCGCACTGGTTGCCGTGGCGTCGTTTTTCCTTTTCACTCAAAAACCGTCTTCTTCCGTGGTGAAGCAGGCAAGTGAAGTGCAGCGCGATATCGTCAATGACTCAACCGTGTCGGGCCAGACGTCTGCGGATCTGCTAGAAGATTCCTCAGAAGCGACCTCTAAAGCGTTTCTCGAACCCGCCCCGACGTTCCAGCAAGAGGGTGCAGAGAGTGAATCGCCGGCATGGCAGCCGAATGATGTCGCCGTAGCGACCCTGCGTGCCGCAGTAGAACACGGCGATCCTCGTACCCCCCCGATGGCGCAGCCGCCTGAGCGTGAAATGCCTACAGCAGAAGAATTGGCTGATCCGGATTTGTACCTCGAATACGAAGCGAGGCAGCAGCAACAAGTGTTTGCGTCGTATTTGGCAGCCTCGAAGAAAAAAATATCAGAATTAGAAACGTCCATTGCGCGTGCAAAAAGCGAGGGCGGCGTTTCTGCCGACCAGCTCGCCGAAGGGCAGGCCAAGCTGGAAAAACTTAAAGCTGCTCGGGATGACGTGATTGCGGAGCATCCGGAATTAGCGACGTCGGAGGAAAGCGCCGACGCGAATTCCTCGCAGAGCGCAGCCGCGCCGTAATCAGCACGATCTGATCAATTGTCCCGCTCTCAGCGGGAGGGTCTTCTTTGTATGGCGGCGCGCCGCACCGGTCGAGTCTGACGCGAGTCGAACTTCGAAAGCATTGACTACTAATGCTAATCTAAATAAGATGCATTCTCATTTGTGATTTCACAGAGGGTTCGCTTCTTATGTCTAGGCTCAATCGTTCAAACTTTCCCGTATTACCTCAGCGACGCTTATTGGTGTCGGCCATTAGTCTGGCGTTGGCATCTACATCCGGCGTTGCGTTCGCAGTCGATGCGGCCGCTGTGTTGCCTGCGGTTAAGGTAGTAGGAACGGAGGAGAGCTATAAGGCCGAGACGTTGCAGTCGCCTCTACGTACGGCGCCTTTATTGGACACTCCGCAAACGATCAACGTTGTTACTGAAGCGCTTATCGAGGACAGAGAAGCGACTACCTTGCGCGACGTATTGCGCAACGTCCCTGGCATCAGCATGCAGGCGGGCGAAGGCGGCACGCCGCCGGGTGATCAAATGTCGATTCGCGGATTTAGTGCACGTACCGATATTTTTATCGACGGAGTGCGCGACTTTGGCGGCTACTCTCGCGACACCTTTAATTTGGAGCAAGTTGAAGTTACCAAAGGACCGTCTGGGAGTTTCACCGGACGCGGCTCAACCGGCGGCACCATCAATCTGGTGAGCAAGAAGCCTACAGAGCATGACTTTGTGACGGGTTCCGTCGGTGTTGGCACCGATGAATATCAACGTACAACGCTAGATTTAAACCACAAAGTCGCGGAACACACAGGTGTTCGTCTGAATATTATGCAGCACGAACAGAATATTGCTGGCCGTGATGAAGTGTATTTAAACCGCGAAGGGTTCGCGCCATCGATTGCCTTTGGCCTCGGCACCGATACACGCTTAACCGTAAGCTATTTGCACATGACCCAAGACAATATGCCGGACTACGGTATTCCTTGGGTGCCAGACAGCAATACCGCGTTACCGAATGACGTCAACAAACCGGCGCCAGTCAATTACGACAACTTCTACGGGCTAGTTGATCGGGATTATGAATCGATTCAGAACGACTTATTTACCGTAGAGTTTTCGAAGGATGTATCCGACACATTAACGCTGCGCAACTTAACCCGTTACGGTGAAACACATCGTGACTTTGTTGCTACTGCTCCGCGTTTTGCTAGTACCACCAGTACGGACATTCGTCGCAGCGACGATAAAAACCGCGATCAACATGATCAGGTTATGGCTAACCAAACCGACTTAACGTTCTCTTTTTTGACTGGCGATATTGGGCATACATTGGTGTCTGGTGTTGAGTACGTGCGGGAATTTGAAGAAAACCGTTTCCGTGCAGCGTCGGGCCCTGATTCACCGGACACGGATTTGTACAACCCAAATCCGAACGATCCGTATACCGAAGCGTTGGTGTACACCGGCGAAAAAGCGGAAAGCACAGCGTATACCACCGGCATATTTATCGGTGACACCTTGGATTTGAGCGAACAATGGCAGTTTAACTTAGGTGCGCGTTACGACAAGTTCAAAGTGAAATATTGGACGTCAACTATCCAACGCCAAACCGATGAAATGCTCAGCTGGCGTACCGGCTTGGTCTTTAAGCCCGCGGCAAACGGAAGCATTTACGCGGGTTACGGTGTGTCCTATAACCCTTCGGCAGAAGGCTTAACGCTGAACGATGGCTCTGGCCGTGGTTCTGCAACGCTAGGTGTTGATCCAGAAGAAAATAATAGCGTTGAAGTGGGTGCAAAATGGGAGTTCGCGGATAGTCGCTTGCTTGTCACGGCGGCGGTATTTCGGACCGATAAAACCAATGCGCGTACCACTGATCCAGCAGACCCGAACAATATTTATGTGCTTGAAGGCAAGCAGCGTGTCGACGGTTTGGAGTTGGGGACAACCGGTAATATTACCGATGCGTGGCAGGTATCCGCAGGCTACACCTATATGCACAGTGAAGTTATTTCTTCCGGCGAAGCGGACGAAGTGGGCAAAGAAGTTTCCAATACGCCAGAAAACAGCGTGAGCTTATGGACGACTTATCGTGTGTTGCCTGCCGTCACGGTTGGCGCTGGCGCTCAGTATGTTGATGACCGATTTAGCAACAACGATAACGCGCGCATCGCACCAGATTACTTGGTGTATGACGCCATGGCATCGTGGGAGCTGAATCGTAACTTTACTGTTCGCTTAAACGTGAAAAATTTGACTGATGAAGACTACATCGATCAAGTCGGCGGCGGCCACGTCGTGCCAGGTGAAGGTCGATTGGCTATTGCGAGCGTGGATTTCGGATTCTAATCCACGCCGCTGTGTAGCCTTTCTCATTGAACAAAGCATCGTTTTGTTGAGGCAGTATTTTACCGCTTACCAGAGTAAGCGGGGCGTTTTTATTCATGATATGGGTGTATTCAAATTTTTCTCGCGCATCTACTGCGTTGGTTGTAGCGAAAGAATATGCCGCATATCTGGAGGTTTGTTCATGTTGTTGAAAGTTCCTGAAGTGTTGACGGTTGATCAGGTAAAGCAATGCCGTGCCGTTATGGCTGAGGCAAAATGGATCGACGGGAAGGTGACGGCGGGTTATCAGTCGGCGCTGGAAAAAAACAATATGCAGTTGCCGGAAGAATCTGAAGCCTCTCAGAAGCTGGGTTCAGCGGTGCTGTCTGCGTTAAGTCAGAATTTGATTTTTATGTCTGCCGCATTACCGCTAAAAATTTTTCCGCCGTTGTTCAATTGTTATCAAGGAGGCCAGTCATTTGGAACGCATGTCGATAACGCCATTCGCCCGGTGAAAGGTACGCCACACAAAGTGCGCACTGATATTTCGGCAACACTTTTTTTAAGTGATCCGGAGGAATACGACGGTGGCGAACTGGTCATCGAAGACACGTACGGAACACATAAAGTGAAACTTCCCGCAGGACATATGGTGCTGTACCCCTCAACCAGTTTGCATCATGTCACCGCGGTAAGCCGTGGCGCACGGCTCGCATCTTTTTTTTGGGTTCAGAGTATGGTGCGTGACGACGGCCAGCGTACGTTATTGTTTGATCTCGATATGGCAATACAGCGTGTACGACACGCGTCACCAGAAAAATCGGCAGAGGTTCAATTAACCGGCGTATATCACAACCTGCTCCGGCGCTGGGCGGATGCGTAATAATAATCCGGTCGGTGAAGTGGCAGGCGTGTTTCCTGTGTACAAAGGCTGCAGAAACGCTGCACTCTAATTGATATCAATTCTCATTAACGCTAGAATGCGCTCTTCTTTCGCGCTCCTAGCATAAGGAATCGGAGATGTTGATGACTTCTCACTTGCGCACTGTATTTGTGTTCTTTTTCGCATTGTTTTTATCGATGTCGGTGTATGCCGATGTTGACGCCAATAATACTGCCGTGGGCAACGAACCTCTTAACGTAGACGTTGTTGAAGAAGCAGTAATCAATAATGGTGAAGATCAAATCGCTGCAGCGATGCACGCAGAGGTTGATCCGTCGACGTTGCCACACGATTTATCACCGGTGGGAATGTTTCTTGCCGCCGACTGGGTGGTGAAAACAGTGATGCTCGGATTGTTATTCGCCTCCATCGTGACGTGGACCATATGGTTGTTTAAGTCTCTCGAATTGCGCGCGGCGCTGAGTGATTTGAAAGGTCCCAAACAAGCGCTGGCGAGCGCGGCGACGCTGGCGGATGCGATGCCTACATTATTATCCGCAGGACGGTTGTATGAAACGCTTGGCGCGGCGACAGAAGATGAATTAAAGCATTCCTTGGGCTTGCCCGTGGGCGGTATTAAGGAACGTCTAGCTATGCGCCTTGAACGCCTAGAGGCCGAAGAGGGCCGACAGTTAAATCGCGGTACCGGCGTACTCGCGACGATCGGTTCCACCGCGCCTTTTGTGGGATTATTTGGCACCGTTTGGGGCATCATGAATTCGTTTATTGGTATCTCTCAAGCGCAAACAACCAACTTAAGTATTGTCGCGCCAGGTATCGCTGAAGCGCTTCTCGCCACGGCGTGCGGTCTGGTGGCCGCCATTCCAGCGGTGATGATTTATAACGTTTTTGCTCGGGCATTGGCGGAATATCGTGGTCAGTTAGCCGATGTTGTGTCGGAAATTCAACGCGTCTGTGCGCGAGACCTAGACCGCGGCGCAGGCAAAACGAATAGCGGTGTAGCGGCTTAAGGGGAACCCAATGGCGATGTCTGGACCGCGCGGTGGTGATGACTTTCCCACTGAAAATCACGAAATAAATGTTACGCCGTTTATTGATGTGATGTTGGTGTTGCTGATTATTTTTATGGTGGCCGCACCGTTGGCAACGGTTAATGTTCCGGTTGATTTGCCCGCGTCCAACGCGCCGCCAACACCGAAAAAGGACGAGCCGATTGTGTTGTCGGTAGCGGCAGATTTGTCGCTCTCTTTAGGTGATAAGAATGTGTCGATGGAACAGCTCGGCGGCGTACTAGACGTGGTTACCGGCAAGGATCGCGAGCAGCGTGTTTTCCTTCGTGCGGACAAAGCGGTGGCGTACGGAGAAGTGATGGACGTCATGAACCGTTTGCGCGGCGCTGGTTATTTAAAAGTGGCGCTCGTTGGTTTGGACGGCGGTAGCAAATAGTCATATGGCAGATTTATCGTTCCATTGAACTTTAAGCATTAACATTTTATATGCGTTCAGGTGATTAAAATGTTTTTCTCCACACCAAACAAAAAAGAAGGCGGCCGTTGGGCGCTGTGCTTTGCGCTGGTGTTATTTATGCACGTTGGATTTGCAGCAGGCGTGAGCATTTGGAGCAATATCGACAAGCATGGTGGCGGCGCGCCGGTCGAAGCCATCATGATAGACATGGTGGCTGTTGCACCGAAGCAACCGGAGAAACTTCTACCGGTTGGTGCGAAACAAGAAAAACATAAACCTGTAGTTGAGCCAAAGCCGATGCTTTCACCGGATCCATTGGCAATGCCCGAGCCGGTCCCAGAACAGAAACCTGAAGATGACCGATTCCAAGAGGTCAAAGAAGATCGCGCGCCGAAAAGCGTGGAGCTGCCTGAAGATGTGATACAGAAAAGCCCGTCTCCTGAAGCATTGGCTGCCACATCCGCTGCTCAAGCGACGTGGCACAGTCGTTTAATCGCGCATATGGAGCGCCACAAACGCTATCCGCGTAGCGCCCGAATTCGTCATCAAGAAGGTGTTAGCAAAATTCGAATCGTATTAGACCGCGATGGCAATGTACTGAGCTGTAAGCTGTCAGGCAGTGCGGGTTACGAGTTGCTGGATAAAGCGACTCTGGATATGGTGGCGCGCGCAGCGCCGTTCCCGAAAATGCCGGATGACATTTTCGGCGAGTCAAAAGAACTTATTGTGCCGGTTGAGTACAGCATTCGGTAGCTCAAAGCTCGGCCTGCGCCGCACTCGCTTAGATCAATAACGAGGGCGAGCAAAAAGAACGCATCGAAAACTTTGCTCCCTAGTCGTTAAGCGCCTAGTTGTGCGAAGGATCATCCGCTAAGCATTTCTGCTCGTTGTCGAGCGCATTAATCTCGCGTTGAGTTGCTAAGTAAAGATCGTTGTTCGGTGATAACGAAAGCGCAACGTGTATTGCTTGCAGCGCCTTCTCTTTACACTGTAATTGCTTATACGTGTCCGCCAAATTATTCCACGCTTCATGAAAATCATGCTTAATTTTTGTCGCACTTTGGTATTGCGTGCTTGCATTGATAAAATTGGCTTGCCGTGACAACGCATTGCCATAGCCAAATAAAATAATTGCACTGTGTGGGTAGCGATTGGCTGCAAGTTGCCAATATTCAGTGGCGGGCTGCTGGCTGGAGTGACTGAGGTCGTCAATGGCCGTGGCGAGTGTCAGCGCTGTAGAGTGCGCCGGTAATTGATTTGCCGGAATGACGGCAAAGCCTACACGATCCGCTTTGCGCCAATGGTTTTCAAACCAGGGAAGGTCGACGGTTTTTTTCTTTTCTCGTCCTGAGTGGAGATAGAGCGTATCGCCACTGTCGGCATAGCCAACAACCACCGCAAAATGCCACTGCGGGAGCCAATTGAACAAAAGGTTTTGCTGAATTAATACTGGATGGCCTGCATCTAACTCGGCAAATAAAGCGGCTTCTGTATTGACTGGATACACTAACATTCCACGTGCTCGTGCGGCAGCAGAAAGCTCCATGGCGAGGCTGCCATGTCGTTTAGGTAACCATACCTCGTCCACAAGTTGCTCGGGCGTAATCGCTACGCCAGCATAGCTGAGCACGCTCGCTAGGGCCGCGGGACCACATTGATATTTTTCTTGCGCAAAGAATGGAACGTCCATGTCGGCAGAGGCACTCTGCGTTGCGCCGGCTTGATGCGGTCGTTGGGAAAGGGATTGGCAGCCACTTAATGCAAGCAGCAAGGTAATATTCAAAAGCCCACTAAAAAGGGCAGCCCTACGGCTGCCCTTTTTAGTGTTGGTGTATCTCGTCATAAATGTCACAGAGGTGTTTTTTACACGTGTAACGTTTGTCGATGAAAATAAGTCCATCTATCAAATTTTAGAAGAGATGTTTGTGAAGCCAAGAATTTCCAAGATCAGTAAAATAAGGAGCACTACGAGCACCACGCCTAGCACGCCTTCGCCGCTTGGGATTTGATCGGCGCGATCGGCCAATTGTGCGACTTCTGCATTACTTAGACGTTGCAAACGAAGCTCTACTTGCTCCACCGATAAGCCATTATCTTTAAGCATGGTAACGGCTTGGGCGCGTTGCAGTGCACTAATGATACGTGCCTCTTGAGCGCCGCGTTGCTCTGTGTGCAAAACGGTTTGAGTTGATACCACGGCTGCACTAGCGGCCGGTACAAGCACTAATTGCACACTTAAAAAACAGCAAACTAACATGCCGGTCAGGGCGCGAGAAATAGACATAGCAACGTGCTCCTTAGGTGGTGTGATTGTTCAGTCTATCATACAAGTTGGGGGAGGCCGTCTCTCCCGAAGCCCAGTATTGAAACCGGACGTGTCGCCTAAAGCCATCATGTATACGACAGCTAGTTTGATTGATAGGGGTTGCGCTCTTTGGGCGCGCTCGGTTTCGCACCTTTTATCCATCGGTTTAACGCGAGCAACGTTATGGCCTGACGACTTATGCCTAGCAAATGTGATTCAAGCTGCTGGGTGAACTCTGCGGGTTTGTTGGGAGCGTCGACGGCCAAGCGATGCTTCAGCGTGTGCTGCATTGTCGCATTGTCTCTAATGACGCCTAAAACATCACCTTGCGATACCCAGGCTTCATCTAGACGTTCATCTTTAAATAGCGACTCGCCGAACGCGACAAACGGGTCGTTTACTCCCATCAAATCCAGAATCGTGGGTAGCATGTCGTACTGTGAAACAATTTTTTCACTACGCTCAGGTTGAAATATTTTCGGCGCGTAAATGACAAGCGGTACCCGAAACAGCTCGCGCAGATCGCCGCCGCTATCGTGTAGCACGTGATCGGCAGTGAAGATAAAGATGGTGTCGTCGAACCAAGGTTTTTGCTTGGCTTCGCGGATGAACTCGCCAATCGCCCAGTCGGCGTAATAGACAGTGTTTAAAAAGCCTGCTTCGCCGCGCGCTTGATGCGGCAAATGATGAAATGCCTCGCCAGGGTCTGCAAACGGCTCGTGGGTGGTGCCGGTGAACGCGAAACCAAAAAATGGTTTTTTATTTTCTGAGAGCGCGTCGAGCTTTTGCTCAAAAAACATCAGGGTATCGTAATCCCAGCCAAAACGAGGGGTATCCTGTGGGTACTCACGAATGAGCGGAATGTCTTCCTGACCATAATATTGATCGAAACCAAGACTGGCGGATACGGAGTCCATGCGAAATGAGCGGCGCGTTGATGATTGCACCATAACGCTTTGGTACCCAGCGTTATGCGCTAGCTCTCCGATATGGGAAGTTTCAATTAACTCGAGCCCTTCCGACAGCTGTGGTTGCCCTGGCAGTACCGGCACGCTGGTAAGAATCGCTTGAATCCCACGAATGCTTCGTTGTGCCGCTGCAAAGTGTTGGTCGTAGACCCGCGATTGGTGAACGAGATCGTCCATGTTGGGGGTGACGCCGAAGTTGTTGCCGGCGAGCGCATCAATATATTTATAACTCCAACTTTCCAGCAAAACGAAAACGATGTTCTTGCCCTGAATAGGGTGCTCTGTATGTTGCTGTAAAAATGGGTTCGGTGTGTTTTCTCCGAACGTTTCATCCATGGCTGCCATTTCACGGGCTGAAAAATGCGATTTTTGAGAAAGGTTTCGTGAGGTTTGGAATGCTGTAAAGGCACCGTTGAGAGCAAGGTTCGCTTTGGCGCTACTCCCCAGTGAATAAGCGTCGATGACGTTAATGGGCTTGCCGTCTGGTACCCAGCCGCGCGCGCCGAGGACGAGGAGCAGAAGCATCGTAAAACTGACTACAGAGCGCATGGCGATGCTCATGCTTGAGTTCGATGCGCGCTTGGGTACGACCCACTTAATCCAAAAAACGGTCGCGGTGATAACGAACGTTAGGCTAAAAAGTGTAAAGCCGATTCGAGAAGTGGAAATCAGATCAAACACTAGTGGCCAGTCGTCACGGAGATAGACCAACTCAGTGCCGATATGACGTGAAACCTCTCCGAAGTAGGCTAGGCTAGCGCAGCTTAGCGCTAAGATGATCCACATCGGTAGCAGTGCGAGATAAAGCCACAGTCGTTGCCACCATAGGCTTTCGGCGAAACGAAACGGTATCAGAAGCGCGAGAAGGTTGATGGAGAAAAGCATTGAAATCGTTGCGCTGTCGATGCGCAGGCCGTACACCGCAGAAAGCAAAAAATCGCTAACGCTCAGTTCGGCGAATTGTGCTGGATAGAGTAAAACAAGTGCTCCGCGCAAGAGCATCAGGCACGCCAGCATATATAAATACAGGCGTAAGATGGTTTTGCCTTGGGCGGGAATCCAACGAGCCATGCAATGAAACCCTTTTTTATTTGTTGCTAGCTAAACAGCTGTTCTGCCGTTCGGTGTCAGCTAGCAACTTGTTTTATAACCTTGTTTGCTTCGCTGTGGGCACGCGACTGCCGCAATTATAGATGAAAATTTGGCGGTCATCGCGTTTGCTACGCCGTCTATTTAAAGTCTAGTTGGCGCCTAATGCAGCACCACCCCGAATTTGCCGGTTGAGGAAATCTCCCCGATTTCCCATACATCTTGCTGTTGTGCGCGCAATGCGTTGATGCAGGCAGTGGCCTGATTTGCGGGTATGGCGGCAATTAATCCACCGCTGGTTTGCGGATCGGTCATGAGCGTCAGCAATGGATGATTCAATAATCGCTGGGGGATCTCGCAGCGCGCCAATGCTGCATCATTCCCCGCTTTGAGGGTGCTGTGCACACCGCGTTGGATCAATGACAGGGCACCGGGTAATGGCGGGATGCTGTCTGCATTGAGGATGGTGCTGACTTGGCTGGCATCACACATCTCGAGCAAATGCCCAAGTAAGCCAAAGCCGGTTATATCAGTGACGGCTTGCGCACCGTGCCGTTGAAAAATCTGCGCCGCTAAACGATTGCTGATCAGCATTTGTTCGAACATGGCGTCAAGGTAGCGACCTACGGCCATCGGTTGCATCAGAGCCGCCAGTAAAATACCTGTGCCTAACGGTTTGGTGAGCAATAATTTATCGCCGACCTGTGCGCCGCTTTTACCAAGCAAAAAACCTTCTTTTCCGACGGCATTAATGGTGAAGCCTGCCGACAACTGCGGCCCTTCAATTGTATGACCGCCAAGCAATGCGCAATCTGCGCGATTGAGCTCTTCAACCGCGCCCTGCATGAGCCGCGCAATATCCCGCCCTTGTAAGCGCGGGTGATGTATGGGTATGCACACAGTGGCTAGGGCTGAATGGGCCGTGGCATTGCGTGCATGGACGTCGCTCAGACTATGCAGTGCAGCGATGCGCCCGAACAAATAGGGATCATCGATAAACGCTGGAAAATAATCGTGGCTTTGGATTAACAGTTCGTTTGCATTCCATCGTACTGCGCTGGCGTCTTCGCGTTGCGCTAATCCAGAAATAATATTTTCATGCTCAACGGGGTTGAGTCCGACTAGGGCAGAGCGTAACGCACCGTCTCCGACTTTCGCGCCACATCCAGCGCAGCGTTCAAGCGCCGTGCTTTCCAGCGTCATTGCGGGTCGAGGGGGTAGCACATTAAGTTTGTCTATAAAGCGCTGGTCGATATATTTTTTGAAGCGCCACACCCATTTTCCGCTTACCGATAGGCCATTGCGATGTGCGATGGCTTTTTTTCCACCTAGCGATAGCAGGGAGAGAAACTGCCGTTGAGGTTTGAAGGTTTTTGTTGCACCGCCTTCGATAGCGGCAATGAGGTTATGCGCAAGGACTGACGCTTGCCTTACTGCGTACACCCCTGCGCGGGCAGCAGGTGTTTCTTCCTGCAACGCGCAATCGCCTGCGGCAAAGATATTGGTATGCGAAACACTGCGCAGTCCCGCGTCGATTTTTATAAATCCATTTTCGCTGCAGTCGAGACCGGACTTGGATAACCAATGTGGTGCGGACACACCGGTGCACCAAAACACATGGTGCGCCGGCAGATTCGTCGTCTCTGTCGGTGTATCTACAGATGCGGAAGAAAGAGTTAGCGCGGCGTCAGTGACTTCTTCGACCCGTACCCCCTCAATCAACTCGATCTTATATTCGGATAGCGCGCGCCGCATGGCGCGTTGCGCTGTGGCTCCGTACTCGGCCAAAAGTGTTTTCGTTACCAGCTTGAACTGTGCCGTGAGTCCTCGCCGTTCGGCGGCATGCGCCATGGCGAGCACGAGCTCGCAGCCACCGGCCCCGCCGCCTACAACCACCAGTGTTGGTTGTGTTTCCTTCGTAGTCGACAGTGCATCGAGAAATGATTTCCAGCGTGGATAAAATCCTGAAACAGGTTTAACCGGAATAGAAAATTCTGCGGCGCCGGGTGTCGAGGTAATGTTGGGGATGCCGCCAACGTTAACGCTCAGCCAATCGAAGTCGACACTGCTGCCGTCCGCAAGGGCAATACGATTGAGTGTGGTGTCAATGCCGGAAACCGTCTGCTGAATAAAACGAACACCACTCCATTGGCACAATTGCGGTAAATCGATATGGGTGTCTGTAACGTGGAAATGTCCGGCTATAAGACCGGGCAGCATGCCGGAGTAAGGGGCCAGTTGCTCCGGTGAGATAAGCGTAATACGCGTATTCGCCGGCGGATTCATGGCCATCATGCGCAGCGCTAACGCGTGGGCATGGCCTCCGCCGATCATGACTAGATCATATTTCGCTGAAACCCGTTTCACGTATACACGCCTTCATGTGTGGAGTGATGTGCCGTTAATGCTTAATGGCTCTGCGCTGCTTTTATGGAAGGTTAATGTTGCCCTCTAAGTAGCAGCAAGCGCGGCCGCTAATTTTTACGCGCTCACCATCTGTTTGGCAGTGTAACACGCCGCCACGAGGTGATATTTGATGTGCAATCAGTGTTGCGTTGCCGAGCCTTTGGGCCCAGTACGGCACCAGTGTGCAATGGGCGGAGCCGGTGACGGGATCTTCGTTGACGCCTTGTTGGGGCGCAAAAAACCGAGAAACAAAATCGGCACTGTCCTGTTCGTTCGCGTTTGCTTGCGCGGCTGTGCGCGGCGCTGTCACGCAGACGCCAAAGTAATCTAGTGCGCCTAACGCATTAAAGTCTGGATTGAGACGGGCAAGCTGCTCTTCCGTCTCGAGCACGACCAAGAGGTCCCGCGATTGCAGCATGGCGGCCGCTGACTGAATGCCTAACGCGCTTAGCACCTTGGGATCTAGTGGGATATCGCGGGCGGGGCGTGCGGGGAAATCCATTTGTAGCATATCGTTGAACTTGGCCACCGAAATAACGCCTGCCTGACAGCGAAAAGAAATGGAGGAGGCAGGGTAATGTAATTTATTAAACAGTACCCACGCCGCAGCTAAGGTTGCGTGCCCGCAGAGATCGACCTCATTGGTTGGGGTAAACCAGCGCAAATGAAAATCGGTTTGACCGTCGCTTTCTGGCACGAAATAGGCCGTTTCCGAGAGATTATTTTCCGCCGCGATGGCTTGTAAGTCGGCGTCTGGCAGCCATCGTTCCAGCGGGACGACGGCGGCAGGATTGCCTGAAAAAACCTGATCTGTAAAAGCGTCAATTTGATAAATCGGAAATTTCATGGGCAACCTTCTTTTTGAGTAGGCAAATATTCAGCGGGCGCAAGTGCAGCCGACGAGTCTTGCGATGTTAGGCGGCGAGATCATGCCTGTTCAGTTTTAATGATCGTCTCAATAAACGAGAGAAGGCGTCTACGCACAGATTGAGCAGTACAGATAATCCGATGAGAAATAAGGCGCGATCAAAGCGAAATTCGCTGAACGCCGAATCAATGTAGAAACCGATGGTGGGAATGCCAATCAATCCGAGTATGGCGGTTTCACGCATGATAATTTCCCAACGATAGAGAAGCAGCGCGAGGAAATTCCCATAGACACGGGGAAGCACTTCAAATGCGTAACGGTTCAGGCCGTGCGGACTATCACTGCGCAGCCGTACAGTGTTGCTCACGAGCCCAAGCAAATGCGCGATAATGGCGCCAGTATGTAAGGACAACGCAAAGATACCTGGCAGCATGGATGGGCCGAGCACGAGTAAAAAAATAAACGCCAGCAAAAACTCCGGTGCTGTGCGCAGTGCAACTAAAAATCCATAGCCCACGCGGCGCGAAACAGGGCCGACAAAGTGATGTGAAATAATGGGAAATAACACCAACGTCAGTAAGGCAGTTAGAAGCAGTGCACACAAGCCAAGTATCAACGTGTTGACCAACCCCGGAACGCCCTGCTGTACAAGCAGGTCTATAAACCATTGATTGAGTGTGAGTGTGCCGGAGAAATTGTCACGCAACGGAGCGGGAATGATGTCGTGACTAATAAATTTCCATAGTCCGGTGCTATGAGTTGAAGCGATTGGTGGCGCGAAGAGGCACGCGACGATAACGTAGAGCGGTACTAACTTGGCATGTAACCACCAACGCATGCTGACGATCAGCGCGAAGAAAATATATAGCAGCGCCATGCCTGCTGAGTAGCTTCCTTGCCGAAACGCGGTTTCTAAATGAAAGCCCAGTGTTGGCAGGCCGATAAACCCTAATATTGCCGAAGAACGTATGCCGCACTCTAAGCGATATGCTGCATAGAACTTAAAGTTCTTCCACACCAATGGCAGCCGCGCATAGAAAAAGGTAACAATGGGGTTGCTGCCATAGGTTAATGCTTGCGCGGGTTTAACATCGCTTTCTTCAAGAAACTCGCCAAATACTTTGGCAAAAATTCCACAGTACGGAATCGCAATCGCGAGCACACCGGTGAGCGTTGATAGCCCGGTAAGCTGTAAAAATATCAGCCCCCAAAAGAGTTCATGTACCGCGCGCAGAACAGCGCTTGTGCCACGTACCCACCTTTTATGCCAAAACACCGCCAATATAAACCCGCCGATGGCGCCGAAGGCGACACCCTGTAAGGCGAAGGCCAGCGTATTCAAAATAGCATGAAGCAGTTGTTCCGTTGCAAAGAAATCAGGTGTGATGATTCCTTTCGCAAGCCGAGCAAGTTCTAGTTCGGGTGAGCGGGTGGTGATGTCGATATCAGCGACAAAGAATGCGCCGACGCAAATAACCGCAAGCCAAAGACTCGTGCGACGTAGTGCGCTGGCGCTGGTGTGAGAGGTCATTGGTAAAGTGATTGAAGCGTCGCGAGGGTTAACTGGTTTGCTGGCGCATCAATTAAAATGGTTCCTGACTTCAGCCCGATAACGCGATCAAAGCAGTCGAGTGCAAGCTGCTGATCGTGTAGCGCGACTACGCCGCTGTGATGACGACTGAGGGCGTAGAGCAATAGTGCTTTGCCTTGGTGCTCATCTAGATTAGAGACTGGCTCATCAGCGAGCAGGGTAGTCTTATTGCTAAATAGCGCCCGGCCCAATGCAGTTCGTTGTGCTTGTCCACCGGATAACCGATCAATGCTGGTAAACAATTTCTCTGTGAGGCCGAGCGCATCGGTAATTTCCGTGACGGCTGTTTTTTGCTGAGCACTCGGAAAAATTAAATTGCGCAAATTATAAAAAGCGCTATGCCGCGGTAGCGCGCCCATATAGATATTATGGAATACGCTTAATACTGGTACGAGATTGCCCTCTTGCGGACACCATGCCGCATTCTCGCCGAGCTGCTGACGCAATGCGTTGAGCAGGGTAGATTTGCCGGCACCGCTGGCACCGAGTAACGCCACTTTTTCACCGTCATGAATATGCAGTGAGATATTCTCAAGCACCGCCACACCTTGGTGTTGCACGGTGTGGCGGTTGAGTTTAATCAGCGGCGAGTCGGACATTCAGATTGCCTATTCGTCTAGCAGGCCAATGCTTTGCGCCGTCTCTTCGATGGCTATGTAGTTGTCATCTGTGGCGTTGACGAATTTCTCTCGTGGAAATGCGGCGAGAATTTCCGGGTCGTCTATGGCGAGCAGTGTGTTGCGGACTGTTTCCGAAAAACCTTCGCCCCATTGCGCATCGACGTCGCCACGAATTACCCAATGGTAGTCAACGTAATCAGGGGTTTTGTAAATCACGCGCACATCATCATTGTTAATCTTTCCTTGCGCCAGCTCGTCTTCCCAAACTTTATAATTCACCGCACCAATTTCGTAAGCGCCGCTTTGTACGAGTGCAATGGTTGCGCTGTGGTCACCGGAAAATCCAACCCGGCTGAAAATTTCTTCTGGCGCTTTGCCGAACGTTTCGCGCAGATAAAACTCGGGCATCAAGCGACCGGAGGTTGAGCCTTTCGAGCCGAAGGTAAAGCTTTTTCCAGCGATGCTCTCTGGTAACGAATCGCTTAGCTCAAGCCCTGTGCTTTTGTGCGCAATGAAGTAGCTAACAAAGAATTGATCTTCATAGCCTTGCGCAATGGCATGACTGTCTGGCACGAGCCGACGAGCTTGGACGCCAGTTAAACCACCAAACCACGCGAGTTGCACTTCGTTGTTTTTAAACGCGGTGACGGCGGCGGGGTAGGATTTTACAGGCACATATTCAACCGGCACGCCGAGCTTTTCCGTTAAGTAGTCAGCAACCTTTCCGAATCGCTCAATTAATCGCGCTTCGTCTTGATCGGGAATGGCGGTAAAGGTGAAGACTTTTGGTTGGCTTTCTTGCTGGCCACAAGCGGCCAGCAACATCACCAATACACAGGTGGTAAGTTGCTTGAACATAATGTCCTCCGTTCAATGGGGAGAAGCACTGGGCTGTGAATGATAATTAAGCGTGCCCAGCTAGACGCCTAATCGATGGGGAGTATACCGTTTTAATTACTCGCTGCGCGCCTTCAGATACGCGGTGACCTCGTCTCGGCTGCCTTGAAACAGAATCTCGCCAACGCGGCGGCCAAGCATGTAGTCGTACATGGGGTCGTAGTAGTCGCGCAGCATTGGCCGAATCCAATGTCGATGCTGTTGTGCGTCGTTATTATTTTTCTGGTGATGCAGCGCGTCACTGAGGGCGCTGGCCAGCAATTTATAGCGGTCGCCGCCGAGGCGTCGTTGAACGCGAGAGAGCGCATCATGCAAAGATTGCGCAAGCTGATCAAAAGCCTGCTCGTCGCCGTAATAACGCGAGTATTCAGTGAGAGGTGCGATAACGTAATCTTCTAGGGTGACGCTAACGCGGCTTTCTAGATCTTCTTCAATGATCACTCTCGGCGCACTGCCAATCCGGTTTTGCAGTACTGCGGGCAGGGCGCATCGACCAATCAACTTGCTTTCGTCTTCGACAATCACCGCGCCTTGATATTGTGCAGCGTGCTTCAGTAGAGCAATTGCGACGTTGTTTTCAAAATCTATTTGCGATGGCTGGCCGCCGGGACGACGACCGAATGCCGAGCCTCGATGATGTGCGGCGCCTTCTAAATCAATGCTGTGTGAGATTTCTTCAATGACGCGAGTTTTGCCGCAGCCCGTGCGACCACAAAGAATATTCATCGGAAGGTTGATACTGAGACTTTCGAGCTGGTCGATTAAATAGCGCCTTAGCGCTTTATAGCCGCCAGGCACCAAATCTATGTGAACGTTGCGTTCTGCCAGCCACGCTTGCACGGTTTGTGAGCGTAGCCCGCCGCGAAAGCAAAATAGTTTGCCGTTGGGGTTGTTCTCCACCCAGCGTATCCACTCGCTGGTGCGCGTTTCCCGTAGATCGCCCCCGACAAGTTGATGCCCGAGTTCAATGGCTGCGTCCTGCCCTTTTTCTTTGTAGCAGATGCCGATGCGGTGACGCTGGTCGTCATCGAGTAAAGGCAGGTTGGTGGTATGCGGAAAGGCACCCCGTGAAAATTCCACAGGGGCACGCACATCAAGCAGTGGGGTGCTGGTGAGAAAAATTTCAGCAAAGTTCGGTGCGTTTTTTTGCATAAAACGGTCGCTAACTGCGTTGCCCTAGGTTTGGCGAAATAGAAATTAGGGCTTTAGCTCGGGCGTAGCAGCATTTTGAGCTTCGCGTGCGCGACGTTCCGATTTCGGAATCCACTGTCCAGTGCCGAGGAAGATCAGCAGGATTTGCTGCTCCGCGAGTTCAGCCAACGAGTCAACTTCGTCTTCGTCGCCATAGGGGGTGTCGAGCAAGAGCTCAGTAATATTTACCATCAGATTCACGATCATGCTGGAAAACATTTGCAGTTCTTCGGTGCTGTACTTGGTTAAGAAGGGCCAGCGAGCCAAGTCGGTCGATAGTTCGCTGATAAAGAGCTGAATGCCTTGTCGAATGGACAGGCGAATTGTGCGGCCTCCACCAAAGCGTTCTTTGGCGAGAAACTGGAAGTAGCGTTCATTGTCTTGAACGTATCGCAAATAGGTACGCACAGATCGACGAATCAGATGGCTGGTTGGCAAGGTGGCGGCGCGGGCTTCACGCATCATTTGGCGCAGAGCGCGGAGCGATTCATCGACGAGAGCAAGGCCGAGTTCGTCCATGTCTCTAAAGTGGCGGTAGAAAGCGGTCGGCACAACGCCGGCATTTCGGGCAACTTCTCGGAGGCTGATGCTGTTAAAACTTTGCTCGCCCTGGATAAGCTCCAGAGCAGCATCAAGAAGGGCGCGTCGTGTGCGTTGCTTGCGTGCGTCGCGGCGTCCGACTTCAGGTTGATCATCGTCCCGGCGGCGGCTTCTGGTCACTCTTGTCATCCTTAATCGCTCTACTTTTGTGCTCAACGTTATTGTTTTGGAGGCGCTAGTTTCTAATGGCTAGACGCTTCTCGTATCAAGCGATGCGCTCTATATCAGCGTCCGTTCCTGCGATGTTGGTACCGCTATCTCACACATCATCTCATGAATATTTCTAGTGTGGTGTGAAGGATACGTAAACGTACCTGAATAGTAACGTAAAAAAACAAAAAACCAAAAACAGCCCAGCTGTAACACAATGAAATATATAGGTAAAAAATATCTTTGTGTACAGGTGTTGACTTAAATTGGCGCGCAGGATTAAGGTGTACACATGTAAACAAACAACAGCGGAGACCAGTCGTGGCCTCATCACTTTTGAACAGCAGCGTTACCCGAGTATCTCAGTGGCTAGCTAGCCCACTGCGCCCTCGCCAATACCTAGAATTGTTGAACCCGCTCTGGGCTGAACAAAGCTGCGGTCGCATTGAGAAAATCCAGCGTGAAACAGACAATGCAGTCACGTTGGTGATTCGCCCAAATCACCGTTGGCAGGGTGCCGTTTCTGGACAATATGTACGCCTAGGTGTTGATGTAGACGGCGTCCGTCACTGGCGTTGCTACTCAGTAAATTCTGCACAGCGTCCCGGCGATGAGACGTTCTCGGTGACTGTGGGTCGCGTTAATGGTGGACGAGTGTCCACCTATATACAAGACACCCTGCGTGTTGGAGACGTCATTGCGCTGGATAAGGCGATGGGCGACTTCGTGCTGCCGACCGATGCAACAGCCAAATTGCTATTTATCAGTGCTGGTACCGGTATTACGCCAATGATGGGCATGCTGCGTAGCTTGCGAGATTCCGGCATTGCTGCGGACGTGACTCATTTGCATTTCGCGCCAACCGAAAAGGACTGCATCTACTTTAACGAGTTAAACGATTTTGCTCGCCGTCCTGGTTTTAATTTGCACCAGAGTCTGACCCGCGAAGGCGGTCAGCATTTTGATGCAGCGTTGCTCGACAACGTCTGCCCTGATTGGGCTGAGCGTAAAGCCTATGTATGCGGCCCAGAAGGGTTGATGAACGCGGTTCGTACACATTGGCAAAACAACGAATTATCATCACAACTCTGTGAAGAAGTGTTCCAGCCAGTCCGCGCCGAGGTGCCTGCGGGCGCTGGCGGTACGGTGTTGTTTTGGAATGCAGGTAGCAGCACTGAAGGTGCCGGCGATAAGCCTCTTTTAGAAGTGGCTGAGAACGCTGGTTTGTTACCAAAACATGGTTGCCGCATGGGAATTTGTCAGGAATGTGTTGTCACACTTCGTGAAGGCCAAGTGCGTGATCTCGCAACCGGTGAAGTCTTTGGTGAGTCCGGCGAGACCATACGTATTTGCGTCTGTGCAGCCGCGGGCAACGTCACCATCGATTTATAAAATTTAATGTGATGCGCGGCTAGCTGCCGCACGACACATCATTTTTCAAAGGAGCAGATTATGAACGCGCCACTACATATGACAGATGAACAACTGAAGAGCATGACCGAACGTACCGGCTTGCCATTGTATTTGTCTGACGAGCAGGTAGAGCAGTTCGGAAAAGAAATCGATGAGGTGCGCCGCCGCATCATGAGCACAGTGGGTGAGCGTGATGCACGTTATATCCATAAAGTGATTAAAGCACAGCGCTGGCTAGAAATTGGCGGCCGTGGCTTGTTGTTCGCCGGTATTTTGCCACCTGCATGGTTAGCAGGCACAGCAATGTTGGGCGTTGCCAAGATTCTCGAAAATATGGAAATTGGTCACAACGTTATGCATGGCCAGTGGGACTGGATGCGCGATGAGCAGATTCATTCCACGTCTTGGGAATGGGACAACGTGTGCCCGTCTAGCGACTGGAAACACAGCCATAACCACATGCACCACAAGTGGACTAACGTTGTCGGCATGGACCGTGATGTGGGTTACGGCATTTTGCGCATGAGCGAAAAGCAGGAATGGTCCCCGTTCTACCTCGGCCAGCCTATTTGGAACCTGTTTTTAGCTGTATTTTTCGAATGGGGCGTAGCCCTGCATGACCTTGAAGCAGAAAAACTGCGCACTGGTGAAAAGTCGCTGAAAGACACCGTGCCGTTTTTGAAAGGTGTGTGGAAAAAAGTACGCAAGCAAACACTGAAAGATTATGTGATCTTCCCGTTGTTGGCAGGTCCTTTCTTTTTGCCGGTATTGGCCGGCAACTTCACCGCGAACATTATTCGTAATTTGTGGGCGTACATGATTATTTTCTGCGGTCACTTTCCTGAAGATGTCGCGGATTTCACCATGGAAGAAGTGAAGAACGAAACCAAAGGTGGCTGGTATTTGCGTCAAATGTTGGGTTCAGCCAACATTAAAGGCAGCAAGTTGATGCACATCATGAGTGGTAACCTGAGCCACCAAATTGAGCATCACCTGTTCCCAGATATGCCCAGCAACCGTTACGCGGAAGCGTCGGAGCATGTTCAGAAAATTTGCGAAAAGTATGGCCTGCCGTACAACAGCCATGGACTCGGTCGCCAGTTTGGGACAACCTTAGCGAAAGTCATGCGCCTCTCTCTGCCTAACAAGAAGGCGGCACGGGAGACGGTTACCGCTTAAGGGAGAGTACCAACGATGATCAAACTGATCGACGCAGTACGTAGCGTGCTGGAGGCCACTGTGTCCTCCGGCACAACACGTGTAGAGAATATCCATAATCTGGTTGTGGACTATGCCAAGGGGTATATCGACGGCGATAAAGAGGGCGTTGATAAGGACTCCATCTATCAGCTGGTTCGTGACATCACCTCTGAGCTAGGCGGCTTTGCTGACGACGTTTTGGATGTTAGCGAAGATGTGCGGGATACCGTAAAACGCAAATAGCTTCTAGTTAATTTCAGCTTAGTTTAGGTTAATTCCGGACACTTCTTCGGAATCTATCTCTGAGCGTGGTGCTAATTTCTGAGCAGCCGCTCCGGCTGCTCGGCAGTTCGCCGGATTCCTTTTTCAGTGCACTCCTGTACGCTAAACACTCTGATACATGCGAGCTTACCTCTTTGTAGGCCGTAAAGCTGTTAGCGGCGGGGCGGTATTGCTCTGCCCTATAACAATAAAAAAATTAAAAGGGGTTCACCGTGAAACAGGAAAATGCATCCGCAGATTTTGTTAGCGCGCTTCCTAATATTCCTGCAGCTAAACACCTTTCCGAAGAACAACTCCAAACTTTCGGCGCTCGTCTGACCGAGATCGGGCAACGCTACATGGATAGCCGTGGTCCCGCTGACGAACGTTATATTCGTCGCGTCATAGCAGCCCAGCGTACTTTGGCGTTTGTGGCTCGTATCGTTATTTATTCCGGCATCCTTTACGCCCCGATGTTTTTCGTGGGTGCGTTTTTACTCGGGCTGGCCAAAATTATCGAGAATATGGAAATCGGGCATAACGTGTTGCATGGTCAGTGGGACTGGCTGAAAGACCCGAAAATTCACTCCTCAAAATGGGAATGGGATGGCGTCTGTCCGTCTAAGCAGTGGCAGCGTTCGCATAACTATATTCACCACAAATGGTGCAACGTGGTCGGCATGGACCGGGATTTCGGTTATCACGTGCTGCGCGTAAGTGAAAAGCAAGAGTGGAAGCCGGTATACCTGTTTCAGCCTATCTCGAATATGTTGATGGCTATTTTGTTCGAATGGGGTGTCGCCGTTCACGATGACAAAATGGGCGGCTTACGCACCGGTGAAACAACGATCGAAGAAGCACGTCCAAGCTTTAAGCGTTTGTTCCGTAAAATCGGTTGGCAGGTGGGCAAAGATTATATTTTCTTCCCGTTACTGGCTGGCCCATTTTTCTTCTCAGTGTTGCTGGCTAACGTGGGTGCAAACTTGATTCGTAACCTCTGGGCGTACGCGGTGATATTTTGCGGACACTTCCCTGATGGCGTCGAAGAATTTGAACCGTCCGATGTCGAAAATGAAGATAAAGCGCGTTGGTATGTGCGCCAAATCTTGGGTTCCGCCAACATCTCCGGCGGTCCAGTGCTGCACTTTATGAGCGGTAACCTTAGTCATCAGATCGAGCATCATGTATTTCCACGCATGCCGAGCAATCGCTACGCGGCGGTTGCCAAGGAAGTACGGGTCTTGTGCCAGGAGTACGGCATTCGCTACAACAGCAATAATCTGCCTTACCAGTTGTTCACGGTGTGGCGCAAAGTGTTCCGCTTCGCATTGCCACCGCGTACCCCTCAAAACCCTGCGACGCAGACGCCTTAGTCTTGTAGCGTAAACAGATAGCCATAAAAAACGCCTCAATCGAGGCGTTTTTTATGGTGTCGTTACATCGACAGAAGCCATGCTTAGTCTTCAATTTCTCTTATTTGGCCATGCAAATGCGGCTTGATGCCGTCCTTGCCCAGCAAACGGAAATCAATGCCATTGATGACGGGCTTCTGTTCAAATTTTACTTTAGCGGGAATAAACATTGGCAGCTTAAATTGAACGTCTACGCTAAACGGACCCTTTGGGAGCTGCGCTTCTAGTTCTGCTAGGCAACGTGCTTTTGACCACATGCCGTGTGCAATTTGACGCTTAAATCCAAGCAGCTTTGCAGTGAGCGGATACAGGTGAATAGGGTTGCGATCACCGGACACAGCGCCGTATTTACGACCAATGTTATCCGGAACAGACCACTCGACCACATCAGTGGCGGGCTCGACTTTCTTCGGTGCGTCTTTCTTCTTGCCGCCGCCACCTGTGCGATAAAGCATGGTGGACTCACTTTCCCACACCTGCTCGCCGCCAGTGCTAACACTGGTAAGAATTGAAAATTCGAAGCCTGCATCTTTCTTTTCTAGCGCGCCGAACCGGCACTCAACATCTAACTGCTCGCGTTCCTGAATTGGACGGTACTGCGTGATGCGGTTGCCAACGTGTACGAGACCAATGGCTGGAAACGGAAAGCTGCTGTCTAACAACAAGGACATAAATAGCGGGTGGGCATGCATGTGAGGATAGGTGATCGGCAGCGTGCCGTTGCTGCTGAAGCCGCATACCTTGCGATAGGCCGCTAGGTGCTTAGCGTCGAGCATAATATCGCTCAGGCGCGCTCCAATTGCCGGTAACACCGGGTTCTTGCCAGGCTTCACGGTGACGCGCATTAACGCTTTGGCAAACATGGGCAACATAGAAGGGGCGTTGCGTAATTCGCGGATAGCTGGTTCAGACATTGCGGCATTCTCCCGTAGAAACAATGGGCGGCAGTATACCGAGGGCTAGGTGAGGGACTATTGGCCGTGGGGACGATAGTGACTGTCTTTGATCCCGATGCTCGCCGGTGCATTTATTTCATCGGAATGACGCGCTATTACTGGGGTTGGTTCCGGAGTAGGTGGCGCTGTGATACATTCGCCCTTTGTTTGTAGCGGACACAGCTGACGGTTCTGTCGAGCCGAATTTCTTCTGTGCGGCGACAAACAGCCCAAAGCCGACGTTGAACTCAGACGACGGAAACATTTAAGGAAATTTGGGGACGCATGACTAACCTGACAGACTCCGGTGTATTACTGCGAATGGCCTATCGGGCCATGCAAAATGCGGGGATCGACGCCGACGCAGTCTTGGCCAAAGTGGGCGTAGAGAAGGCCACGTTGAACTTGCCTGAACTGCGCACCCCTCACGACGCGCAAGAATGGTTCTGGCAAGCGGTCGAGGAGGTCTCCGGTGATCCCTTGGTCGGCTTACATCTGGGGGCGCACTTTCCAATTTTCAAAGGCCAGGTACTGGAATATCTATTTCTTTCCAGCCCTAACTTTGGCGAAGGATTGAATCGCGCGATTGCATACCAGCGCTTGCTGTCAGATGCCGCGAATGCGGAGTTGATTGAGCTTGAAGGCGGCATTTTCTTAAAGCAGCTTTTATGGAGCCGTAAGCTGGCCCATTTAAATGAATGTGCCGCAGTGGGCGTTGTGAAGTTTTTTAGCTTTGTAACCGATGGCGCTTTTATGCCATTAGAGGTGCACTTTAGCCACGATCAGCACGGCGAAATGCGCGAATATGAGCGTGTTTACGGGTGCCCAGTTAAATTTGGCATGCCTAATGTCGGCATTCTGTTTGATCGCAAGGTAATGGATTTACCATCTGCGCACCATGAGCCTGAGCTACTACAGTTACATGAGCGCTTGGCGAGCGAGCAAATCGCCCGTTTGGAAAAACAAGATTTGGTCACGCAGGTTAGCCGCTTGATTGCTGAACTGCTCGAATCGGGCCATGCGAATCTAGAAGAAGTCGCCGCGCGCCTTGGCATAAAGCCGCGTCAGTTGCGTACGCGTTTGGCAGATGCTGGCACCAACTTCAATCAGCTTGTGGCGGAATATCGCTGCAAACTGGCAAAACGGTTACTCGCTGGCACGGAAGAATCCATCGATGAAATCGTCTATTTAACCGGCTTTTCCGAGCCATCGACGTTTTATCGCGCTTTCAAGCGCTGGGTTGGCATGACGCCGATTGAATATCGCAAATTGAAAGCTGAGGAAGAGTCGGCGGGCTAGCGGCGTATTGCCTAGGCAGCAGCAAGGCATCTAGACATAATGATGTAGTCGTTAAGCGGTTGATGTATAACGGTCTATATGAATTTGTTGTCGCAGATACTTCCTTAGGATTGCCGATGCGCCAAGACATTTCGTTTCGTAGGTTATTGGTCCGGCTGCTGCCCGTCGTGCTGCTTGTGTGCAGTGCTGCGCAGGCAGAAGTACTTGTTTCTCCCTCCCTAAAAAAAATCGATATTGATTCTCAAGCCGAATATTTTGTTGATCGCACTGGCGATGCAACCCTCGATGACGTGCGCCACGCTGACGCGCCTTGGCAGCCTTCCGAAAACAACGGAATGAACTTTGGCTTTATGACGTCTCCTGTGTGGCTGCGGTTTTCCCTAGAGAATACAACGGCAGAAACGTACGAGCGTTATTTGGTCGTCAACGGGCCGGTGGTCGATCACCTCGAATTTTCTTTTTTCAGCGATCAAGGTCGTTCTTTTAGCCAGCATATAGGCAACGCGCTGCCGTATGGTGATCGCCTGATCGATAGCCGTGTGTTTGTGGTACCCATTACATTTAATGCGGGCGAAAAAATTGACGTGTATTTGCGCGTTGAAGAGAAAGGCAGCATGCAGGTGCCGTTAGTGTTGTGGCAGCCGGAAGCCTACTACCAAGATTATCAGTACCAGCAAACGCGCTACTCGGCTTATTTCGGCGTGTTGATGTGTCTGATTCTTTATAATTTATGCTTGTTGATGTCGGTCAGAACGGACGCGTACTTCTACTACATTTGCTACATCGTTAGCGTGTTGGTTTTACAGGCGTCTCAAACAGGATTTGGTTCTCAGTTCCTGTGGCCTTCATGGCCGGAAGTTTCCGATTATACGGTTGGTTTTTCCATCAATATGATGATGCTTGCCGGTGGGTTATTCACGTCTCGTACGCTTGATTTGAGGCGGGGTAGTTTCGCCTATTGGATCGTCATGGGGATGATAAGCATTTCACTCGCTATGCTTATTTTGGCACCGATTATTTCCATGGAGCTGCATCTTAAATTGTCTGCTATCAATGCGATGGTCAGTGGCGGCGCTTTCTGGATGGCGGGTTTGAGTCAATGGCGATCCGGAAATGAAGCCGCAAAGGTGTATACCGCCGCGTGGGGTGCGCTGCTTCTTGGTGCCGCGATTTATGGTTCAACGAAATTAGGTCTGTTGCCGTTAAACGCGTTTACCAATAATACTTTCTTAATCGGTTCAGCAGTTGAAGGTGTGCTGTTGTCTTTTTCGCTGGCGGCGCGAATTCGCGAAATCACGGATCATCGGCAACGCCTCATGCGTGTGCGCCTCGAAAACGAAATGGAGCAATTAAAGCTGCGTAACTTGGCAGCTACTGCGAACGCTGCGAGCGATGCTAAGAGTGAATTCATTGCCACCATGAGCCACGAAATACGCACGCCTATTAATGGCATTCTCGGTGCAACGGAGTTACTAGCAGATACCGGTCTCGATTATGCCCAAAAAGAATATTTACAGATCGTTCGGCATTCTGGTTCGGCGTTGTTGGATCTGATTAATAATATTTTGGATTACTCACGTATTGATGCAGGCAAATTGGATATTGAGTGTGCTCCGTTTGAGCTAAATGGCCTGGTGGACTCGCTACAGCATATGTTCACGCCGCACCGCCAAGCCTCACAGTTAAGCTTTAGTGTATGTATTAGTCCGTCAGTGCCGAAAATGTTGATCGGTGACGTGGTGCGCTTGCGCCAAGTGTTGATTAATTTAATTGGCAACGCCTTTAAGTTTACTGAGCACGGAAGTGTTGAAGTACGTGTGCGAAAAGACAGTAACTGGGTGAAGTTCGAGGTTGCGGACACAGGCATAGGCATTGAGCCTAATGCCTTGAATAATCTATTTGAGCGGTTCCAGCAGGCAGATAAATCGACAACTCGTCGTTTTGGTGGCACTGGCTTGGGATTGTGGATTAGCAAGCAGTTGGTTGATCTGATGGAAGGACAAATTGGTGTGACCAGCAATGTCGGTGCTGGCTCGACGTTCTGGTTCCGCGTGCCGTTATTAGGCGTTGACGAAAATGATGAACTAGATGCATTGGTAGCAGATGCGCCACTTGAATCGCGTCCGTTGACGGGATTGAATATTCTAGTGGCCGAAGATAACGATGTGAACCGATTGCTGCTGGATCGTTCGCTGCGTCATTTAGGCGCTCACGTGTTGCTGGCAGAAAATGGCGCGAAGGCGTTAAGGCTATTTAAAGATAACCACCAATCGCTCAATATCGTTTTGCTTGATTATGAAATGCCACACATGGACGGACTCCAGGCGACGGTGGAAATTCGACAGTTTGAAAAAGTACATCAATTAAACGCGATCCGTATTGTTGGGTTGAGCGCTCACTCCCTCCCAGAATCGGTTAATCAGTTGTTACAGGCGGGGATGGATGCGTACGTCACGAAGCCTGCGAATCAATCCACATTAATGCAGGCAATGCTTGCGTCTTAATGACCGGTTGGAGCGGGCGGCAAGGAAACGAGAAACGGATTAAATAGCGAAGCATAAAAAAAGCCGCCAACCCGAAAAGGTTGGCGGCTTTTTATTTTCAACGGAACAGCGATTAGTGCGAATTACGCGCCAATCAAGCTCTGTCCGCAAACGCGCACGATGTTGCCGGTGGCGCCTTGGCTCGCTGGTGACGAGAAGAACGCAATGGTTTCTGCTACATCGACAGGCTGGCCGCCTTGGTTCATTGAGTTCAAGCGACGGCCCGCTTCGCGAATGGCGAACGGGATAGCCGCCGTCATTTGCGTTTCAATAAAGCCTGGTGCTACTGCGTTGATGGTGATGTTTTTAGCGGCTAGGTCCGGCGCCATACCCTGTACCATGCCGATGACCGCAGCTTTGGAAGTGGCGTAGTTGGTTTGGCCCATGTTGCCAGCAATACCAGAAATAGAGCTCACACAAACAATGCGACCGCCTTCATTCAATGTGCCGTCAGCAAGCAGCTGAGCGTTGATGCGCTCTTCCGAGGCAATGTTGATGTCGATCACCATGTCCCAGAGTTTGTCAGGCATGCCAGCCATTGTTTTGTCGCGGGTTACGCCAGCGTTATGAACGATAATGTCCAAGCCGCCTTGTTCTTTTGCCGCCGCAGAAATTTTCCCAGGCGCGTCGTCAGCAGTGATATCGCCTTCGAGTGCAATGCCGCCAATATTTGCCGCAACTTGGTTGAGGTCGTCGGCCATCGGTGGGATATCCAGCACGATGACGGTTGCGCCGTCGCGGGCGAGAACTTCAGCAATCGCTGCGCCAATACCGCGAGCCGCGCCGGTAACCAACGCTGTTTTGCCCCATAACGGTTTGTGCCAATCAAAGCCGTCAGCGCCGAAGTCAGACGCGCCAACGCGAATCAATTGACCAGAAACGTAGGCAGACTTAGGTGATAGGAAGAAATGCAGCGGGCCAGCCAGCTGACTTTCTGCGCCGTCTTCTACATACACTAAGTTAGCAATGGCACCTTTTTTCACTTCTTTGCCAAGGCTTTTTACTAAGCCTTCTAAGCCGCGCTGTGCAATGCGTTGTTCGATTGAGCAGCTCTCAGGAGGGCGGCCAATTACGACGATGCGTCCGCATTTGTCGAGCTTACGCATGACTGGGTGGAAGAAGTCGTGGACAGCGCGCAACTCAGAGGTATTTTTAATGCCTGTGGCATCAAAAATCAGCGCTTTGAATTTTTGGCTGTCTTCTTTGCTGGCGGTGTAGTTTTCAACATTCACACCAGCGGTGCCGGATGCTTTTTGAATGTCGGCTTCTGAAGACATCCCGGCGAGGGTGCTGATATGTGCGCCGGTGGCGGCTTTTAGTGTCGCCAAAATAGCGGGTGCCGCTTTGCTGCCAGCCGCCGCGCCAACGAGGACGTTGCCTAAAATAAATGAACCCTGGTCAGGGCGATGACGGTCGAGAGTGACAGGGATAGGTAAGTTCAGTGAGCTGAACACTTTTTTCCCCACGGCAGAATTGGCAATGGCCTGATACAGATCACTCATGGTTCGGTCCTTTCAACAGAATGTTTGGATGCGCAACGGTGCGTCGCCATTGGGTCTCAGCCAGCGGTGCAATCGCTGATGCTGGGTGGCTCGCACCTAAGAGGGACATAATCATAGCCCCAGTGGCGCGTATTGAAACATTGCAAGCGGCGTGGGCGATTGACCGCCTGCTTAAGATGATGGGGCGATACAGCCAACCCGTCTGCGCGCGCGTACCGCTAGACTGCCCTCCGCAGACATTCCGGGATTGCGTCGCCCTGCGCTGGGGCGGGTAATTTCACCCGGTTATCTATATAGTTGGCCGCCTTGGTCACAGTGGAGGGTTCGACATGCTCGCAGGCAAAAAAGTTCGTAAGGTCGCCATTATCGGCGGTAACCGTATTCCATTCGCTCGCTCGAATAGCGCGTATTTCGGTGTGTCTAACCAAGACATGCTTACCGCTGCGTTGGACGGTTTGGTAGATCGTTTTAATTTGAAAGGCGAGCTGATCGGCGAAGTCGCTGGCGGCGCGGTAATGAAGCACTCGCGTGATTTTAATTTGGTGCGTGAATGTGTATTGGGTTCTAAGTTGGCGCCTGAAACACCTGCGTACGATGTACAGCAAGCGTGTGGCACAGGCCTTGAGGCAGCGATTCTCGTCGCTAACAAAATCGCCTTGGGTCAAATCGATAGCGCTATCGCATGTGGCGTAGACACCACTTCTGATGCACCTATCGGTGTAAACGAAGAAAAACGCAAAGTGTTTATGGCGATCAACAAAGCCAAAACAAACGGCGAGAAAGCAAAATTGGCGTTGAAATTGTTCAACCCAAAATGGTTTATGCCAGACGTACCTAAGAATGGCGAGCCACGCACTGGCTTGGCGATGGGTGATCACCAAGCGATCACCGCTGCGGAGTGGAGCATTCCTCGTGAAGAGCAAGACAAACTAGCGTGGGAATCACACCAGAAGTTGGCAAAGTCTTATGAAGACGGCTGGCAGAATGATTTGATCACGCCGTTCCATGGTTTGGAGCGCGACAATAATATGCGCGGTGATTCTACGCTGGAAAAATTGGCGACGTTGAAGCCAGTATTCGGTGGCGAAAATGGCACCATGACGGCGGCGAACTCTACGCCACTGACTGACGGTGCCTCTGCAGTATTGTTGGCATCTGAAGAGTGGGCGAAAGCGCACAACTTGCCTGTGTTGGCGTACCTGACATTCGGTGAAGCGGCGGCCGTAGACTTTATCGGCAAGAAAGAAGGTTTGTTGTTGGCACCTGCCTACGCAGTACCGAAGATGCTCGATAAAGCCGACATTACTTTGCAGGATTTCGACTTCTATGAAATTCACGAAGCATTCGCTTCGCAGGTCTTGTCCACATTGAAAGCGTGGGAAGACGAGAGCTTCTGCAAGAACCGTTTAGGTCGCGACAAAGCACTGGGCAGTATTGATCGCGCCAAGCTTAACGTAAAAGGCTCTTCGCTGGCGGCGGGTCACCCGTTCGCTGCAACAGGTGGTCGTATTCTCGCAAACGCGGCAAAACTGTTAAACGAAAAAGGCTCTGGCCGTTGCCTTATTTCCATCTGCGCAGCAGGTGGACAAGGGGTTGTGGCAATTCTAGAGAAGTAATAGTGCCGCGGCGATGTATCGCCGCAATGCATGGCAATACAAAAAACCATCAAGCTCACAAGGCTTGGTGGTTTTTTTATGCTCTTATGTCGCTCCTTGCTGAGTCGCCGCCAAATCTCGGGTGGCGGAAGTCATTGAGTGTGATGCGGTCTATTGGGCAATACATATTTCGTTGCTATCCTATTAACCATTCTCATTAGTCTAGCGTTGGCAGCGCTGCGCACCTATGGCGCCTGTTATACACAACGTTTTTGAACGATAAACGCACATAACACAAAACCTCTTATGGAAATTGGCAGGACGAAGTATGGATTTTGTTGAGCAAATGCAGCTGTACTTTCGCGGGGAAAAAATCACCGGCATTACCGTCGCGCTTGTAGCTATTGTCCTGTTAATCGCAAGCGCAGGCTTGTGGTTGATCGTTAAAGATAGCTTCGCGCGTGGTCTGGGCTCCGTACTTTGTGTTCTTGGTGTTTTCGCGTTTTTGGGTGGAGTGGGCTTGGCACTGAAAACGCCAAAGCAAGTGTCTGGGCTGGCGAAGCTGTACCAAGAGAATGGCGTCGGCGCAGTGGCGACCGAAGGGGAGCGCATGGAAAAGGTGGTGCGTAACTTTAAGTATTACCGAGTGGTTTTTATTCTTGCTGCGCTGGTGGCGGTGGGTTTGTTGTTGCTCGTTAAGTCAGATATCGCAGCCGGTATTGCGGTTGGCCTGTTGGGCTTCTCCTTGCTTGGGGTAACGATCGATTATTACGCCGAGCAGCGAGCGAGGGTGTATTTGGAGGCAATACTAGAGCTGCCTTAAGAGGTGGCGTTAGCCGAAGCTATAAAAGAAGCGAACCGAATGTGTTCGCTTTTTTTTATGCAAATACACTGAACGGGTTATTTGTCCGTTCTTTCGACACTCAGCATAGCCAACATCACGCGAATAGATTCCTCGCTGACTTCATCCATATCCATCGCATTAACATAAATGCCGTCGATCATTAATCGACAAAGCCCGTGTAGCGTTGCCCAGCTGGCCTGTGCTAAGCGTAATGGATTACTGCCTTCCGGTAGGCGACCGTTGCTGATCATCCCGCCTACTTTTTCGGCGTAATGGCGAAAGGTGCTGTAGGCAATTTGCTTCAGTTCATCCGAGGGCGTGCCGGTTTTCCAGATCGGGCGGCCAAACATCAAGTCGTAGCGTTCTGGTTGGCTGGTGGCAAAGCGTAAGTAACCGCGAACAAAGGATCGCAGCTGCTCCTCCAGATTATCGCTGGGAACAAGGTTAGCGTCGCTCATCAGTTGGTCTAGGTGGTCAAACCCTTGCGCTGCCAGCGCGCACAGTAGTTCATGTTTATCCTTGAAATGGTGATATGGCGCCATGCGAGACACCCCCACCTTTTCCGCGAGCTTACGCAGGCTAAGGCCGTCAATGCCTTCGTTACGCAGCAGCAGAGCCGCCTCGTGGAGCAGTGCGGCACGCAGATCGCCATGGTGATATTTGCTGGTCGAGCTCATGGATAAATCCAGTTCGATTAACTTGACACCGTCAAGATACCCGCTTATCTTGACGGTGTCCAGATTTAGGTCGGCTTGCCATTCAGTGCTTGTGAGAGGTCAAAATATGCTTCTCATGCGCAGCACTAGCAAGCCGCTGACTGTTTTCAGGAGAACTCGATGTCTGCCACATATCCACATTTGCTCGCTCCGCTTGATCTTGGTTTCACCTCGCTGCGTAACCGCGTAGTGATGGGGTCTATGCATACCGGTTTAGAGGATCGCCTTTGGCACCGTAAAAAGCTGGCCGCCTATTTTGCTGAGCGTGCAAAGGGTGGCGTTGGCTTGATCATTACTGGCGGTTTTAATCCAAACCGTTCCGGTTGGTTTTACCCATTTTCTGGCAGCATGATTAACATGGCGGATGCGCTAAGCCATCGTGTGGTGACACGCGCTGTGCACAAAGAAGGTGGCAAAATTTGCATGCAGCTTCTTCACGCCGGCCGTTATAGCTACCACCCGTTGTCGCGTTCTGCGTCGGCAATAAAATCGCCGATTAATCCATTCAAGCCTAAAGCGATGACCACCAAGCAGGTTGAGCAAACGGTAAAAGATTTTGCCAAAGCGGCGAAGCTGGCAAAGCGAGCGGGCTACGACGGTGTCGAGCTGATGGGCAGCGAAGGGTATTTGATTAACCAATTTACTGCGCCACGGGTTAATCAACGTACCGATAAGTACGGCGGCAACAGCGAAAATCGTCGTCGTTTTCCCGTGGAAATTGTTGAGGCCGTCCGAAAACTATGCGGTGAAGATTTTATTATCGTGTTTCGTATGTCGATGATTGATCTGGTGCCCGGTGGCTCAACCCATGAAGAAGTGTTAGCGCTGGCAAAAGCCTTGGAAGGTGCGGGCGTCACCCTATTAAACACGGGGATCGGCTGGCATGAAGCGCGCGTGCCGACCATCGTAACATCCGTGCCGCGTGGTGCGTTTGTTGATGTCACGGCGCAAGTAAAAGAAGTAGTAAAGATTCCTGTGATTGCCTCGAATCGCATTAACATGCCGGATCTTGCTGAAGATATTATCGCGTCGGGTAAAGCCGACATGGTGTCGATGGCGCGTCCAATGCTGGCGGATCCACATTGGGTAAATAAAGCGGCGGCAGGTAATGCGGATGAAATTAATACCTGTATTGCCTGCAACCAAGCCTGTTTGGACCACACTTTTAATTTGAAGCGTGCGACCTGTTTGGTCAATCCGCAAGCCTGCTATGAAACTGAGCTTGTGTATTTAAAAACGCGCAAGCCGAAAAAAGTAGCGGTGATTGGTGCTGGCCCTGCAGGGATGTCATGTGCAACCGTGGCGGCTGAACGTGGTCACGACGTTACTTTGTTTGATTCTGATGATCGCATTGGCGGCCAATTTAATATGGCGGCGCGTATTCCAGGTAAAGAAGAGTTTTGGGAAACCATTCGCTACTTTCAAAAGCGTATTGAGAAGACCGGCGTGAAAGTTGTTCTCGGTCGCCGCGTTGCTCACGGTGAACTTGAGAAAGAAGGCTTCGATGAAATCGTTGTGGCGACAGGCGTTTTGCCAAGAACACCTGGCATTGACGGCGTCGGCCACGCGAAAGTTGTGAGCTATGTGGAAGTGTTACGCGGCGGCGCCAAGGTAGGCGATCGCGTAGCCGTGATTGGCGCCGGCGGTATCGGTTTTGATGTCGCGGAATTTTTAGTGCATGAATCGCGGTCAGACTTCACCAAAGGTCAGGACACAGATGAATGGCTACGCGAATGGGGGGTGGACTTTAATAGCGCTGAGCCGGGTGGATTAGAAAAGCCTGACGTCACGCCACCGCAACGCGAAATTTATTTGTTGCAGAGAAAAACCACATCATTGGGCAAAGATCTTGGTCGAACGTCTGGCTGGGTGCACCGTGCGGTGTTGCAAAAGAAAGCCGTTAAAATGATGAAAGGCTGCAGTTACGACAAGATAGATGATCAAGGGCTGCATATTACGCAAGGCGGTGAGTCAGTATTGCTAGACGTCGATACCGTCGTATTGTGCGCCGGTCAGGAATCATTGAAAGAGCTTTTTGAGCTTTCACAAAATGAGAAGGCAACAAACGCATCTGCGAATTTCCATCTTATCGGTGGCGCTGAACTGGCGGCAGAGCTCGATGCAAAGCGAGCAATTCGCCAAGGTGCGGAGTTAGCCGCGAGTTTGTAATAAGCGTTTTGTCATTTCATTAAGAAGTTTAAAGAGAGGTGCGTAAGCGCCTCTTTTTTTGGAGAAATAAAACAAAACGGTATCGAAGTGACTGCGCTGAAATTAGAGAACCCACACTTTTCGGTATCGATCTAGGTGCGAGCTTGCCTGCAAGCGATAGGGCATTGATTTAGGCAGAATCGCTTGCAGGCAAGCTCCCACGCAGGGCTGTGCGTGTTGTTGTGTGTGTTTTTGAATTTGATGGGTGAAAGCGGTTTCGCGGAAAATTCTAGAAATCCAAGATTTTCGGTTTTGATCTATGTGGTAGCTTGCCCGCAAGCGATAGGGCATTGATTTAGGCAGAATCGCTTGCAGGCAAGCACCCACGCAGGGCTGTGCGTTTTGTTGTGTGTGTTTTTGAATTTGATGGGTGAACGCGGCTTCGCGGAAAATTCTAGAAAGCCTAGATTTTCGGTTTTGATCTAGGTGGGAGCTTGCCTGCAAGCGATAGGGCGTTGATTTAAGCAGAATCGCTTGCAGACAAGCTCCCACATGGGGAAGTGCACGGCTCTTTTATTGTTAAGCACGCAGCCGTTTTGTTTTACTGGTTCTAAACGTGACGATGATTAACGCGCGAACGAGTGAGATCAGACTGTTTTCATTCGGCTTTGGCCGTTTTCCTTTCGCCATTCGTGCGATTTGATAGCTGTAATACATGGTTTCCATCATCGCAGCATTGTCTACTAGCTTAATGCCTGTGCGAATTGGACGCACTTTGCTTTCCACCTTTTGTCCCGTCAGTATCTGATTGGGCATGGCGGGTTCCAACGCTAACGGGCGTCCTAAGCCGATAAGATCGGTCGCTCCGCTCGACAGTGCATTACGCATTCCGTCGTCAGTACGGAAGCCACCGGTTACCATTAATGGAACGGATACACGCTGACGAATTTTCTGCGCATAATCCAAAAAGTATGCTTCGCGTTGACGCGTGCTTTCACGCACATCTAACCCAGTCATTTGCGGTGACTCATAGGTACCGCCGGAAATTTCTAGCAAATCCAGTCCTAAGCTCGCTAATTTCTCAGCGACTTGCATGGATTCTTCTTCGGTAAATCCGCCACGCTGAAAATCGGCTGAGTTTAGCTTAATGCTCACCGGAAACTCCGCGCCGACCTGACGACGAATTTCTGAATAGACCTCGATAACAAAGCGCATGCGGTTTTCTAAACTTCCGCCCCATTGATCGGTGCGCTGATTGTGATGTGGCGACAAAAATTGACTGACTAAATAGCCATGGGCGCCATGAATTTGAACACCAGTGAATCCGGCTTTCTGTGCCAGAGCTGCGCTGCGACCAAAGCGCTGGATAATGTCCAAGATTTCACTTTCGGTCAGTTCCCGTGGTGTATTGAAGTAGCCGCGTAGTTCTTTCTTAAATGGGATGGCGGAAGGCGCAACGGAGCTTTTGGTCAGCATCTTTGGCGTCTGTTTGCCGGGATGATTTAACTGCATCCACAAATGTGCGCCGTTTTGCGTGCCAGCATTGGCCCATCGGCGGATGCTTTCAATGTCGCTTTCGTCTTCTAGGACAACGTTGTTTGGCTCGCCTAAATGATGTCGGTCGATCATGACGTTGCCCGAAATCAATAATCCGGTGCCGCCGTCCGCCCAGCATTTATAAAGCGTTGCTAAGCCTTCGGTCGCGCGATTGTCCGTGGTGCCGAGCGCTTCGCTCATGGCGGATTTGGCAAAGCGATTTTTGAGGGTTGCGCCACAGGGCAGGGCAAGAGACTGATCTAATGTTGAATTCGACATGCTGCGCCTCGTTTCGAGTAGGGCTAGTTTCAAACGTGTTTCTCTGGCCAGATCGCTGACACAGAGTTATATTTCGATAGTGATAAAACTATTTGATAGTTCGATAAGCGTCAAAGTATTTTTGTTGGTACGGGTGGTTTTGGCCCTGTTTGCAGCGGAGTAAGGGTAATGCAGGACGTAGAACAGCTCTCACGTGCCTTTAAGGCGCTTTCCAGCCCGAACCGCTTACGATTATTTAGTGAAATTCTTCGCCGTCAAAGAGAGGCTGGGGGGTCTGAGGTATGCGCCCCCGGCTGCTTGTTGACCGACTACATACAGCGTCTTGGTATCGGCGCGCCGACGGTTTCTCACCATTTGCGGGAGCTGTCAGATTCGGGGCTTATCCGCTTAGAGCGGCAGGGTCGTAATGTATTCTGTGCCGTCCGTGATGATGTACCGCAAGATCTTCTCAATATGATCTCTTGATAAATAACGCTTTCTGGGTTTGTAGGCGCTAACTTATTTGCAGTATTGGCTGTATCGCATCAGGGCTTTGGAGCCAGAGCGGTCGATAATATCTACCCATACGCTAATGGCTGCTTTGGTGCGTTTAACCTGTAGCTCACTGAAATCTCGCTGCTTTACGTCGCCAACCAAGGTATCGCCAGGCTTCGGCTTCTCACCTTTAATGACCTTCATCAAAACTTGGCCTTGGCTGGAGTCTAGAAGTAAATATTCGCATTCTTGGCTAAGAATCACGGTCGCTTCCGCGGCGTTAGCATTAAGAGGCGCTAGCAGCAGGGTGCAGGCTAAATATAGCCCTATGCGACTGAGAGTCCGACGGGAACTGTGAGCGTATGGGCGGCGATGTTGCTGTGAGCCACGGCGGAAGTACTGAGAAGTCATGTTGCGTAAACCCTTTCTTATTTATCCGTGTTTCCATCATTTGTAGCCAAGAAGAAGCGCTTTCTTTGCTCAATCTGATGTCCACTCGGCCGCATGGCGGATTTGTGTAGCTCTACGCAGAGCTTGATGCACGGATTCAACGCGTTTTTCCCAGTCATTGCAATTGCTAAGGCGGCCGTTTTTTTGTTAATAGGGCTTATTGTGTAGTGGAATTGTAGACTTCTGCTATCGTGAGTGGGTGCACTTGCATACACTCGGCTATTGCGCTGGTAAATAGATGGTATTGCGGGCTTAATTTGCATACACAAAAGTAACAAATCTTCAGTCTTGATCGACTTAACAACGAAAAATAAAACCAATGCGTTTAGTATTGTAAAAGCACTTTTTGGAAGCAGGCCGATATACGTGATAAAAGATTGGGAAAAGTGGCCAAGGAGGCTAGCGGCAGTGTTTTTGCTGCTGGTGAGTGGTCAGTCCCTATCTGAAAGCGCAGCCAATGAAGTAACCCGCGCTGATGAAATTAAAGCAGCGTTTATCTACAACTTCGCCAAGTTTGTAGAGTGGCCGGTTGATGCCTTTAAAACCGACGATGAGCCATTAACGCTCTGCGCACTTGACGGAAGCGTTGAGCAAAGACAGCTAGCGCTCATTGATGGCCGTGTAGCGCAAGGTCGCGTCATTGCCCAGCGCGTAGTGGATACGCCGGAGCAAGCCAACCGGTGTCACATTCTCTATTTGCCTCCAGACACAACATCGTACGCTTCAGCGTTGTCATCGTT
The DNA here is from genome assembly GCA_029213045.1 of Alcanivoracaceae bacterium. Classification (GTDB taxonomy): domain Bacteria; phylum Pseudomonadota; class Gammaproteobacteria; order Pseudomonadales; family Alcanivoracaceae; genus JARGPN01. The sequence continues at coordinate 139,117 of JARGPN010000010.1, read as the reverse complement.
TGTGGCGCATTCTGTTTTAACCATCAGTGAAAATACTCAGTTTGTTGATCAAGGCGGAATAGTGTCGTTGTTTATCGACGGCGATCACGTGCGTTTTCGTATCAACTTAAAAGTGGCGCAAGAAAGCCGACTGAAAGTGAGCGCACGAATGTTGCAGCTTGCGCAGGAGGTGCGTTAGCCGTGACACGTCTAGCTGATTTACCGCTACGGAAAAAACTGCAGCGAATCGTGTTAGTCAGCGGTGGGCTGGCGTTGCTCATGGCGTGGATGGCTTTTGCGCTTGTCTCCGCTATAAAAATGCGCTCGGATACGCTAGTGCGTTTAGAAACCTTGGCACGTGTGACTGCATTCAATACACAAGCGGCACTCGCTTTCTCAGATGTGAGCGAAGCGCAGGCAATTCTTAGATCACTCCAGGCAGATGCCACGATTTCATCGGCGTGTATTTTGGACGGTCTGGGCAAAGTGTTCGCGCATATGGAGTTACGCGAAGATTTTGACGCGCCCTGCCAAGCAGAGACTGATTATTCCCTTTACTCCACGCATGTGGATATAGAAGAGCAGATCATGCTCGAAGATGAGCAGCTGGGTGTTCTCCGCATTCATGCCAACGTCAGTGAATTGTGGGCGGAGCTTGCCGGTTACTTGGTTGCTCTTATGCTTTTCTCTTTGGTTTGTATGTTGGTGGCAACAGTGATTGGCCGATTGCTAGGGCACAAAGCCACGGCGCCTATTTTAGATTTAGCGACCGTCGCGCGGGATGTATCACAGCGTCGTGACTATGCACTCAGGGCACGTTTAGCAGGATTGGATGAAGTAGGGCAATTAACGGCGAGCTTTAACGATATGCTCGCACAAATTGAGCTGCGCGATTTAGAGTTAGAGCGCCATCGGCTCACCCTTGAGCAGCAGGTTGCCGTGCGCACCCGCGAATTAAATGAAGCTCGCTTGGCGGCGGAATCGGCAAACCGTGCAAAGTCCCAATTCTTGGCAACCATGAGTCACGAAATTCGCACACCTATGAATGGTGTGCTCGGTATGACAGAGCTGCTTTTAGAAACAGACCTCAATGAAAATCAACATCATTTTGCTGAAACCGTTCATGCCTCCGGTGAAGCACTGTTGAATATTATTAATGATGTGTTGGATTTCTCAAAAATTGAAGCCGGTAAGCTAGAGCTAGAGGACATTGATTTCAGCCCCGCACAAGTAGCGGAAGAAGTGATGGAGCTACTCGCGGAGCAGGCGTTTAGAAAGTCTCTTGAGCTTGTGTGTGATGTTGACGCTACCGTGCCAGACGCTGTGAAAGGTGACGCCAATCGATTGCGTCAGGTTTTGATGAACCTCGTTGGCAACGCAATTAAATTTACCGACCAAGGCGAAGTGACGGTTTCGGTGAGCAGTGAGGAAATAGATGACCGCCAAAGCATGACGTTTGTTGTTAGCGATACAGGCATCGGCATGGATGGCGAAACGATTTCCCGTTTGTTTACGCCGTTTGTACAGGCGGATAGCTCTCACGCGCGTCGGTTCGGTGGCAGTGGACTGGGTTTGGCCATCGTCAAGCAGTTGGTCGAAATGATGGATGGCGAAATTATTGTCACGAGCACGCCAGGAATGGGCTCCGCATTTTCTGTGCGCGTGATGATGGCATCGTCCTCAGCGCACGTGCCTGCGCCCAATTGGGCAGCGCATATGTCAGGAATACGCACGCTTGTAGTAGATGACCATCCGGCAAACCGAGAAATACTGCGTCGTAAGTTGGAATACTTCGGTATGCACTGTGACGAGTCGGAAGATGGACATGATGCGTTGGTGAAATTGAATGCGGCGCAAAAGTCTGGTGAGCCATATCACTGCGTGTTGGTGGATTTACGCATGCCTATCATGGATGGCATTGAGCTGGTTGAAACAGCTGTGCGTGACGAAAGCTTAACGTCTCCGGTATGGGTGTTGGTTGCCTCAATGTTGCAGCAAGGGGAGCTGTCTCGCGCGCATACAGCAGGATTTGCACATGTGATGCATAAGCCTGTACGTCGTCAAGAACTAGAGCGCACCTTGCGTCGTGTATTGGGCGAATTGGATATAGAAGAATTTAAATCGGATCCGCGCGAAGAAATATTTCCAATGCACGGCAAGCGTATTTTGCTGGCGGAAGATACGCCGACCAATCAACAAGTTGCCAAAATTATGCTGGAACGTTTGGGCTGCGAAGTGACGGTAGTGGAAGATGGCGAAGAAGTGCTGTCTGTGTTGGCCAGTGACAAGTTCGATTTAATCTTTATGGATTGTCAAATGCCAGAGATGGACGGCTTTACGGCCACAAGAATTATTCGCCGTAATAATACGTTGTCAAAAGCAGGCCGTCATTTGCCGGTTATCGCGATGACGGCTGGTGTGATGATAGATGATCGTGAAGCGTGCCTGTCTGCAGGCATGGATGATTTCTTAGCAAAACCTTTCCGTCAGGCAGACTTAGAAAAAATGCTGCGTCGTTGGTTGCCGGTTTAGTCCGTTTCTTTAATTATTTGGGTATTTGCTTCGGGTCCAGCGCGTTAGTTGGGGGCGTATCGCTTGCAGGCAAGCTCCCGCAAATGATGCGCAGCGCTTGGTGTCTTTATGTGGGAGCTTGCCTGTAAGCGATACTGCGCTAGAAAATGCCCCCAGCTCGCAAGCCGCACTCCCTCACAGAAAAGCGACAGAGCCTGATAACTATTACTCTGTCGCAGTCACGACTTGTTGCGTCTCACCACTTTCGTTTTCTAGTTGCGGTGATTCATCTTTCTGTTCTAGCCAAAGCAGCAGGGGAGCTAGCAGGAAGAAGTCGACCAGTAGCGCGAGTAATATGGTCAGCGCAGTCATCATTCCCATGTCTGAGTTAAGACGGAACGTGGACATTGCTAATACGCCAAAATTCACACACAGAATAATTGTTGTCACCACCAGTGCTATGCCGACCGTGTTAAATGCGTAGGCGATTGCTTGTGTGGTGTTTAAATGTTGTTCCCGTTTTGCTCGTAAGTACTTAGACAAAAAGTGAATGGTGTAATCGACCACGATGCCTAATGTCATACCTACCACGACAGACAGGCTTAGCCCGATTTCCCCATCGAACACCGCCCATAGACCAAACGCGATGGCAGCGGGAGCGAGATTAGGTACTAAACTGATCACGCCATAGCGAACCGAGCGAAGCATAATGGCGATCAGCGCGGAAATTGCGATGAGCGCAATCACCGTGCCGAACAACATACTGCGAATATTATCTTGTCCAATATGCGCAAACATGACATCGCCACTCGCACCAGGGTGATACATGTATTCCGGCGCATTGTCTTTTAACCATTGTTGCGCGTCGTCTTGAAAGGCAAGCAGGTCACTGGTCGAACTGGTTTTTGCGGTGGCCAATAATTTGGTCGCGGACTTGTCCATGTTAACTTGGTTGTTGACGTCCAAGCCGAACGGTAACGACAGTTCGTACATCAATAAATATTGCGCAGCGAGTTGACGATCATCCGGTAGCCTGTGCCACGCTTCGTCATCACCATGCATGTTTTTGTTAATGCGTTTCATCACGTCAGTAAATGAATACACATGGCTAATAAAGGGGTGTGCTCGCAACCAGTCAGCGAACTCATCGACCTTGGCCAAATATTCAGGGTCGGTGATGCCGTTGCTTTCGCCACTGCTAAGCGAATAAGCAACGTTGTTCACCGATGTCAGGTATGCGCGAGCATAGTCGCCGCTTTGACGCTGCACTGTAGATTTTGCGAAATACTCTGCCCACACATCGTTGAGTTTGTTTTGTGGAACCAGTAATGCAAACACCACGACCACTGCGCTACCCGAATAGAGGAGCGGGCGGTAATGCTTTGTCACCCATGCGGCGAGTCGTGACATGGCTTCTGGTTTTTCGGTGCCATTCTTTTCTACTTGCTTAACACCAGTGGGTAGGAGGAGCACGATCGCAGGCAATAAAGTCATTGAAAATAGCCATGCAAATGTTACGCCGATGGCAACCAGATTGCCCAGATCCTGGAATGGCGGTGAATCGCTGAAGTTCAAACTCAAAAATCCGAAAAGCGTGGTGGCGCTGGTCAGAAATACTGGCGACGCATTGAGTCGAAGGCTGGACATCATTGCGCGGTGTTTATTTTCGCCATTACGTTGGAATTGAAAGTAGCTCACCAAAATATGAATGCTGTCGGCGATGGCTAGCGTCAGGATCATGGTGGGCGCGTTTGCTGCCGGCGGTGTAACCGGAATGCCAAGCCAACTACCAATGCCTTGTGCGGATAAAATAGAAAACAGAATAACGAGCAGCACCGAAAACGTAGTGGATAATGCTGTGCTAATCAAACGGCTGCCGCGCCACATAAATACTGCGATACACATTAGAGCTAACACAAACGCGGTGGGCACCAAGTGTGTTAGGTCATGCAAGGAGCTTTCGCGAAAGGCGTGATTATTAATCAGCTTGCCGACAAGGCGTATTTCGATGCCTGGGTAACTTTGCTGGAACTGCGTTTGCAGCTTACGTGCGGCGGCAACAATTTCCGGAAAGCGCTTATTGCGATCACCGTTGTTGATTTCAAAGTTGACGTTCACCCCTGTCACATCGCCGTCGCGCACGAGCCGTTTATATAAAGTGACTTCGTTAATTGCGACGTCGCGTGCTTGGGCGAGCTGCGCATCGGTTTTATCGGCAGCATCTTCAATTAGGTTTTCGACAAGTAAGTCGTCGCCGTTCGCGCGGGTGTGTTGATAGTTGGTCAGCGAGTCTACGCGTACCGAATCAGGCAGGGTCCATGCCGCATCGGTGAGTGCTTCGACGGCGGTCATGGTGTCTTGGCTGAAAGCGTTGCCGTCTTTGGCGGTGACGATAAAGAGAATGTTGTCGTCGCTGGTGTATTCATCCTGAATTGCGTGATACGCCGCTAAATCGGTGTTGTCCTTTTCAAAAAAGACTTCGAAATCAGAAACAATTTTGATATTCGCTAGGTTTAGCGCCGACACACCGAGCACAAAGCAGCTCAGTAGCAGTACGCTCCAACGGTAGCGTGTAATGGCGGTAAGCAGTGATTCAGACATGGCCCTTGCCCCAGTACGAGATAGAGCTCGCAGGCTACGACCGATGGGCGCGCCGTACAAACGATAAAAAATCCCCATCAAGTGAATGAATTTCATCTGAGGCCCCGGCGGGCAGGTGCAGGGACGCCATCAATGCGCGTATCCAGTCGCGGAATGCTGTCAGTGCTGGGCGGTCAGTATCTTCAGCTCGCCAGACTAGGTGGTAGCCTTGAGGTACGGGAACCCAGATGGGAAATGGTGCCACCAAGCGCCCAGTCTGAACGAGCGGTGACATGAGTGGAAATACACCGATGGCCAGTCCCAGTCCTTGCTCAGCGGCTCGGCTAGTGGCGAGCAGGCTATCGAGAAACAGACTGTGTTCAGGGTGGAAGTCCTTCAGACCAGCAGCTTCGCCAAACAGCTCCCAAGCACGGGCTTCCAGCGGTAATCCGAGCAGCTTGCAACGACGAATATCTTCTATCGAGTTCAATTGCAGAGCTTGCGCGTAGGCCGGTGAGCACACAGGTGTGCCTACGATGTCGCAGATCTTTTCGCTGGCGAGACCAGACCAATCGCCCAAGCCGTAGCGGATCGCGACGTCTAAGTCGCTGCTAGCAAAATCTTCAATTTTTACACTGGTTTCAATCCGCAGCTCAATGTCGGGGTGGGCAATTTGAAAGGTTTCCAGTGCGGGAATAATCAGTTCAGCGGCCATCAACGGCAAAATGCTGGCCCGTAACGAGGGGCGACCGAATCGCCGATGCAGGTCAGCGGTGCTGCGCTGCAAGCGGGAGAGAGCGTCTGCAACATCGTGTTGATATTGGGCGCCCGCAGAGGTGAGCTGCAAGCCGCGATTGGCTCGCGAGAACAAGTCTAGGCCGAGAGCATCTTCAAGCTGCCGCATTTGGTGGCTCACTGCCGACGGAGTGACATGCAATTCCTCGGCGGCAAGCTTAAAACTTAACAGCCGCGCCGCTGCTTCAAAGGTGCGGAGTAGATGCAGCGGCGGGAGTCGTTCCATCATTAGTTAAATGATTCGTTTGATTCATTTGGAAAGGCTTCTTCACCGCCACGAAATGGCAGTGCTTTCCGTGCAACGTGGGAGCAATCCAATGTTTGGTCGCCGACGATGAGTACGGCTTGATCACCTTTGTTGATAAATTCCACGTTCTCGTCTACGTAGCGTGTTCCGGACGCAGCTTCTTGCTGACGTAACGAATGACGCATGTCGTTGTACACCATATTGGCGGTTTGATCGTCAAAACTGATGGTGAATTCTTGGCCATCGGTACAGCGATACAGGGCTTCCTGTATTTCTTTAGTCGGTGTGCCTTTTTCAACTTGAGGTATGGCCAGTGGATCTGGTTGCGCTTCTCGCTGAGCTGCCGGTTCTGGTACTTGCTTCGGCGCTACCTCTGGGGCTGGGGTGTCGCTGTCAGAGCATCCTGCAGCAAGGGTTAGCAGCGCGATGGCGAGAATTGATAGCGGACGAAACATAGTGAACCTCAGCATGTTGTGATTGTTGTTCCGTCATTATGCACGATCTGCCAGCGAACGCTCATCCTTCGAATTGACTACATCGTATCGAATGGGCCGCCGGTCAGGAGAGAATAATTTTTTCCCGTCGTAGACTTGCTAGACTGGCAGCTCTACCGATATTGCACACAAGGAGATAGGCATGATCAGGTTGTCCAAGTGCATCTTTACACCGTTCTTACTGCTGCTGATGACCGCTTGCGCGTCGAATACACAGCTTTTGTCCGTGGAAAAAGAGGAAGGAACCGCGGCGCCGTATAAAAAGGTCTTAGTGTTGGCAGTGTCTGAAAATGGACAGATACGTCAGGTTGTTGAGCAGGGCATAGCGGACGAACTTTCCAAAGCCGGCATTGAGAGTCTGGTGGCGTCACTAAAAATGCCAGGTGGCTTAGATAAAGAAAATCCTGACGATATTCGTGCGCAAGCCGAGAAAGTGGTGAAGGAATCCGGTGTGGACTCTGTGCTTGTGGCGGTCTTGGTGCAGGAAGAAATGAGACAAGAGTATGAGCCGCCGACCCGCGAATATGTGGCCGTGGCAAACGTCCCGTATTTCATGGGCTATGGCGCCTATGTCGGATATCACTACCAGACTGTGTATACGCCCGGATACATCACCGAAGAGCAGAATTATTTTGTGCAAAGCAGCTTGTTTGATGCGACGAATGGAAAGCGTGTATGGAGCGCCCAGTCGAAAACAATGAATCCCGCTGGCGTGCAAGAGGGCGTTGAGGGATTTAGCGCATTAGTCGTTGGCCGCCTTTTATCTGACTCCATGCTGACAAAAAGAAAATAGCGAGTCATTCACTAGAGGGTAGTCACGAGTCAGTATTTAGAAGGCCCGCATAAAAAAGCCACCAACGGAATTCTCGTTGATGGCTTTTTTGTTTCCCGTCATCATTACGCTGGCGAGATTACTTTAGCTCTTTAGAACTTAGCCCTAACAAGCGACGGGCGATAATGAGCTGCTGAATTTGCTGGGTGCCTTCAAAGATATCGAGAATTTTTGAGTCGCGAGCCCATTTTTCTAGCAGTTCATCTTCCGTGTAGCCAATGCTGCCAGCCAGTTCAACACAGCGCAGCGTAATGTAATTGCCGACCCGTGCTGCTTTTGCTTTACAGATAGATGCTTCCAGCGAATTGGATTTCTTGTTATCTGCCATCCACGCCGCTTTTAATGTGGACCAGTACGCCGCTTCAAGATCCGCTTCCATTCGATAAATTTCAGCTTCCACCGCCGAACCATTGTCGACCGGTTTGCTGTAGTCCAACTGAGTATGGCCTTCAAACAATTCTTTGATGCGCTCCAGCGATGCACGTGCACAGCCCAGCGCAAAGCTGGCTACCAATGGACGCGTGTTATCGAAAGTTTCCATGACACCGCCGAAACCTTTTTTCACGTCGATGTCTGGGTTGCCTAATAAATTCTCGGCGGGTACACGGCAATCCGTAAAATTGATCGCTGCGGTATCAGACGCGCGAATGCCGAGTTTGTGCTCAAGGCGCGCCAGTTCCATGCCCGGCGTGCCCCATTCCACCACAAAGGATTTGATAGCGGCGCGGCCAATTTCAGGATCAAGTGAAGCCCAAACAACCACGCAATCTGCGCGCTGTCCTGAGGTGACATAGATTTTTTCACCGTTAAGCACGTAATGGTCGCCGTCTTTTTGAGCGGTGGTGCGAATGTTTGCTGAATCCGATCCTGTGCCCGGTTCGGTGATGGCCATGGCGGCCCACTTGCCGCGAAAGCGCTCAAGTTGCTCGTCATTGGCAACCGCGGCGATAGCGGCGTTGCCTAGGCCTTGGCGTGGCATAGCCAATAGAAATCCTGTGTCGCCGTAGCAAAATTCCAACGCGCCAAGACAGGTGCTCATGTTGGCGCCGTTTCTTACGGAGCCGTCATCGGTGAGTCTGCCTTTACCGGTTTGCGATGCGCCGGCGCTGGACTCTGGATCGCCTTCATTAAAGCCATCTAATACTGACGCGAGCATATCCAGTTCTTTTGGATATTCGTGCTCTGCGCGATCGTACTTGCGTGAAATCGGGCGAAACACACTTAACGCTACTTGGTGTGCGTTGTTCATGATGGGTCTGAATTTTTTTGGGATCTCGATATTCATGTTATCTCTCTCCGCCGATTAAAGGTGTAGGCCGCCGAACGCGACAGCAATAATGCGCAAGTCGCGATACCAGCGTTCGACCGGATATTCGTGAGTAAAGCCGTGGCCACCTAAAAGCTGCACGCCATCGGTACCAATTTTCATGGCTTTTTCTTTCACCAGTGTGCGTGCTAAATGTGCTTCACGCTGGAATGATTTACCTTGTTCTGCACGGCTGGCGGCACGCCATGTCAGCAAACGCATCCCATCTAATTCAATGGCCATATCGGCGATCATGAACGCGACCGCTTGGCGATGACTAATCGGCTCGCCGAACGCAATGCGCTCGTTGCAGTATGGAATAACGTACTCGAGCACGGCTTGGCAGGTGCCTACAGCCAGTGCGCACCATGCGATTGTGCCGAGATCAATAAAGGCGCGGTAATCGAAATCATCAACACCGAGTTTATTTGCGGCGGGTACTTTTACGTTGGTGAGTGTCAGCGGACGCATAGCTGCCGCGCGAACGCCCATACCCGGATCATCCCCGCAGACTAAACCTTCGGTGCCACCCTCAATAATAAACACAGCTGGACCGTTGTCGGTTTGGGCCGCGACCAAGAATAATTCGGCTTCTGCGGCAACGGGTACCAGTGATTTACTTCCATTTAAAACCCAGCTGTCACCTTGCTTTACAGCGGTGGTGTGTAATTGCATGGGATCAAAGAGCACCCGCGGCTCTGCCACAGCAATGGTTGCGGCTGGCGGGTTTTCGCTGGTGAAGGCGGGCAAATATTTTGCTTGTTGTTCCGCCGAGCCCCAACGTGTGAGCGCGTTGGCAACACTCATGGGTGCAAGAATGGCAATGGCTTGGCCCATGTCGCCCCACGCTAAATCTTCCGCCACGAGCATAGTGGTCACGTCAGAGCGTTCTGCGGCTGCACCGCCGAGCGTTTCCGGTACTGCAAAATAATTTAGTCCCAGTTCTTGCGCGGCGGCGAGCGTTTCCGCTGATGTAGCATGTCCGCTATCGGCTTTTTCCGCGCTAACCCGCAGCACTTCGCTCGCGAACGATTTTACTGAGTCACGAATCATTTGTTGTTCGTCGGTAATATTCAAATCAAATAAGTCAGTGGTGTAGCCCGGCGCGTTGAGTCGTTGTGGCTTATCCAGTTTTTGCGTCGATTTAAATGTGCGCGCAGTGGTGGTAATCACCTGAAAGCCGGTACGCGTTAACGTATAGGCAATACGCTCTACCAGCTTACGTAACCCAATTTTGTCGAGTACGTTTGAGCCGGCCATTTTGTTTAACGCGCTAAGCGCGTAGCCAACGGCATCTTTGGCCATAACATTGAATCCTTCTTGTTGGTAAAGGTTGCACACGTGCGAGTGAAAAATGATTGAACGCGCACAGGTGTTCATACGAGATGACCCGATTATGCGCAGTCGGCGAGCAACATGCTTGACCGAAGTGCCTAGTGCGGTCGGCGATTGAGCAACCGCACTACTGCGCAACGGTGGGAATGGAGCGTGATGTGCGTGAAAGCCCTTAGTGGCAGGGTTTGTCCGCGACGGAGAGAGTGTAATGCCCGTAGAGTCCCGCGCGTTGCAGCTCAGGGAGGCTTGCGCCAATGGTCCACTTGCCTGGCAGGGTGCCAACAACGTCGCCAATACGCAGGGTATGCGACAAGGTTGTCAGAGTGTCGGTGCGATGGCCGTCAACGAGCAGCGGATTGCCAGGCCAGCGCAGCGCTATGGCGGGTAGGCTGTCGGTCAGCGCTAAATGATACAAACGCACTTTGTTGCAGGCACGCATGCGAATTTCTGGCATGGTGCCATGCGTGTAGCCATTTATATTCGCCATACGATTGCTGTTGCTGTAAGACGTGGTGTTGGTTTTGCTTTCTGAATTCTTTAATCGACGTTGATTGTCCGGTAAAAACCAGCTGAGGTTTTCGTCGGTTAAACTGCTGGCGAGCACGACTTCTTGGTCGATATCAACGGGTGCCCCCGAGGCGTCGGCGAGTCCGCGGCGAGTAACAATTAAGATGCCGAATAGTCCCGAATGCAGATCCCGTTGTGCGTCGACGTCGCTGTGATAAAGCCATGCGATGGAGCTGCCGTCCGCGGGGCCTGGGCCGACTAATTCGCTGACCTGCCAATCAAAGGTGTGTGTTGCACCTGGCGGCACCGGTTGCACGGCGCCAGGTTTTGAATCTTTGCTTGGGTTGCTTAATGTCAGCCCGCGAATGGCGAGGGAGTAAGGCCGCGCAGCATTGTTGCGCAAAATAATTTTTATTTTGTCGCCCACTTCTGCGTGCAATACCGGTCCTAGAAAACCTTGCCAACTAGGCGTTTCTTTTAACGAAGTGAAAGTGGCGTCTGTGTAGGCGCGGTAAATAACTTTTTTATAGATGCTGCCGAGGTACGTTGGAGAAGCGGTAATATTTTCTCGCTGTGTGGCATCCATTGTCGCTGGATCGACTTGTCCTGGGTTGTTAGGAAAATAATTCCATTCCGTTTCTTCAACGGCGATATGCCAAGTGCGAGTCACGCCCGCATTGGCGACGTGGGATGTTGTGAAAAGTGCTAGCGTAAAAAATAAAGTAGCCGAGATCCGTTTCATAACTGTTCGCTATCGTATATTTGGGGGGAAGGTCGCCGTAACTTCCTGTGACGAATCAATAATATTTTGCTAGATGCTTTGGTGAGAATCTCGTTATGACGGTGAGGTTCAATGAATACGTCGAATATGCACAGGCGCTGCGCTGATCTTTATGCATATTCGACGGCAAAAAATCTCCGTGGAGATTAATTCTCAGAGCTGATTTCGTTGAGCTAGTTTATTGCGCAGCCCTTTTCGTCCACTTCAGTGTTCGCCGGCGTGTCGGCACAACGATCCAAGCTATTGTCGATGCCATCACCGTCGGTGTCGGGTTCACAGCCTGTTTCATCAACTTGAGTGCCGGCCATTGTGTTCTCGCATTGATCTAATGCGTCTGCCACGCCGTCGCCGTCGGTGTCGCCAAACACGGTGGCGGCCGTAGGGTCTTTGGCATCGCTGAGTTTGTTGCTGTCAGATGTTTGACTGCCTTCACCCTTGTCATCGGAGAGCATGAAGTTCAGTGCGACGTACGCCTCGGTATCCCAACGTTCGTTGTCGAAGCTACGCAGCGGGCGTGCGCCAAAATCGATTAACCAATGTGGGCGCAGTCGGCTTTGCAAGCCAAATTCGAAACCACCTAGTGTTTCATCATTGTCGTTCGTGTTGTTAATGGCGAGTGTGCCAGCGGCAACGCCGACGTACGGTTCGAAACCAAACAATGAGGTGTCATCAAAGTGTAGACGGGCGCTGGCCAGCAGGGCGCTCATGTCGCCATCGCTGCTGCCGTTTTCTGCACGATAATTATTGCGTTCCCACCATGCCTGTAACGACCAGCTCGGGCTAAAGCGATAGCCCAGTTGCAGTCCCGGCAGGGTTGTATCCTCGAACGTGTTGCCATCGAGGCTATCGGTGGCATCAAAGAAGTACTGACTGGCGTGCGCGCCGAAGAAAAAATAGTTATCCGGCATGTCTAGCCCAGCATGGGCAGTGGCGGCAGAAAGTAGTGGCAAAAGTGCTATAGCGCGTGTTGTTTTACGTATTGTGAGCTTCATATAAAGCGTCCCTGTGGCACTGGATTCCTCGGGGCGCAGTGTGAGGTAACTCAGTACCGAATGTAAGGCAGCGTCCCGCATTTGCGGAAAATTATTACATATTTGGGTCGTTGTTTTGTCTAGGTATAAAGACCCTTTTTCATGTGATTTCTAAGCCTCGGAGTTATTCGCGCTGCATTATGGGCGCTCCGAGACCATTGAGTAGGGTTTGCAGGACGATCTTGAGCATCCCCAATACGGGAATGACGAGGATCATGGCGGGAATCCCGCCAACATTCCCAGCGACCACCACCGCCACCATGGCGACGATAGGATGCAGGTTCACCGTGCCGGCCAATAAAAACGGCACAGTGATGAGGTTGTCAAAACCGAAGCCCACGGTGAGCACTAGCAAAATCTGCAATATGGAGCCTGGATCAAAGGTGGCCGCCGACAGCAACATAACCAGTGGTGCAATCATGGCGAGGAAGGGGCCAAGGTAGGGAACGAGGCCTGCAACACCGGTCAGTACGCCGAGTAGAATGGGAGAGGGAAAGCCCGCAATCCAAAAGCCCGTGGAGGTGATGCAAGCAAGGATCAGCGCCTGCCAAAGTAGGCCACGCAGGTAAGCCTGCATGCGAGTGCTAACCCCGTAATACATCAGCCAGCCCAGCTCAAAGTGTTCGTTCGGCAGAAGACTTAATGCGTTGTCGCGCCAGCGGCGGAAGTCGCGCAAAAGAAAGTAGGCAATAGGCGGCACCAGTGTGAGATTAATGGCAATGTTAGCAAAAACTCCAGTGGACTCTAACAGCTTATCTGTTTGCAGTATGTCGTTAAGGTCAAGCACCTGTGCGTTTTCCGCTAGGCGCAGACGCAAACCAATCATTTGTTCTAAATAGGTTTCAAATTGCAGTAGTGCGAGCGTCGCGCTTTGCTGTAGGTGCTCTAAATCAGCGGCGAGGTGGGGCAAGTAATTGCGCAGCGAGTTAATTGAATAAACGGCCGCATAAACAAGAATCAGCAACGCCGGCAGTAGCGACATAATAATGGCGCGATCGCGGCTAGCCCCGCGGGCGAGCAACATACTGACCAGTGGTGATAACAGTAAATAAAATAGCACGCTAATTAATAACGCGAGCCAGATGGGGGATAGCACCCAAGCAAGAACGGCTAACCCAATCGAGACCAATACGAGTCTAAGAGGCCATCCGTTCATGATGCTGCGTTACCGTCGTTGGCGTTTTTTTCTTCAGTGTGATCGTTGTTGCCGCGATGTAACCGTGCAAGCAACAGGTGCGCGAGGTTGGTCATAATATTTAAACCCGCCTGCGGCCGGTGCTGCACAAATTCTTCGAGTTGATAGCGCACAAGCAAGGACACTAATGTCACACCTTCTGCGACGGCACTGGCGGAGCGTGGCGTGTCTTCAAGTAAGGCCGCTTCGCCAAAAAACTCACCTGCGCCGAGGCGAGCGATATCGTTATCGTCGCTTCGAATAACGACGTTACCTTGAACAATGAGCGCTGCGGCAACGGCGCTATCGCCTTCGCGAAATACATACTCGCCTGGTTGGTACTGACGCACATGCGTTCGCTCTACCAACTTTTCACAAACCCCTGCGCGGATGCCTTGTAATAAGGGCGTGGCCCGCCACGCTTTTAACACTTGGGTGTCGAGGGTTTCGCGCTTGAACGGGTTTAGCCAAAGATGGGGCTGTGACAATTTCACCGGAACGTCCTTTTGGTGAGTGTTATGGGTCGCTGCGTCGCATGAACGTTATGCCAATACCGTCCTGCATTCAGCGATGATTGTTGGGTTCGCCTTGATCGCTTGGCAGTTTGCTGTGCGTGCCATCGCAGATCGGCTGGCGACTACTTTGTTTGCAGCCGCAGAAGAACACTATCTGGTTCTTCTCTGCATGATAAGCAATAGGGCTGAATTCCGTTCCTTTATGGGACCCGTCACAAAACGGCTGCTTCTTGCTCAGGCCACAGGCACACCAATAATAGGTTTTACCCTGCTCAACATCTTGGGGGAAGGGGGTGGTGGCCGCGATCTTGCCTTTCATTGCTGTGCGTTCTCTTTTGTCATTCTTATGTTTGTCGATGTTATCAAACTGTCACGTGGGGTTCACTGCATTGCAATAGCAACTTTTTAGCCTAAGCCAAATTGGTTATCGGAGAGTTGCATGCTGGCAACCGCCGCAGACAAGATTAAGGCTATCAACAGCGCTTTGGCGAAGCCCTTCCTCGCCACGGCAGAAATGTTCAAGCTTCAAGGACGTGACCTAGCATCGCCTGAGAGTACGTCCCGCTTTACGGCAACGTTTACCCGTTCGCGTCGGGAGATCGTGAAGGCGCAGCGGTTACGTTACCGCGTATTCTCTGAAGAATATGGCGCCACCATCAATTCGCCGTTTGGTCTGGATCGTGATCGATTTGATAAGCACTGTTTGCATCTTATTGTGCGTGACAATGAAAGCGGTGAAGTGGTGGGGTATACCCGAATCCTCCCGCAAGAAAAAATTCTTCGTACCGGTGGTTTCTACTCAGCGGAAGAATTTGAGTTAACCATGTTGTCGTCGCTACAAGGTCGCGTGGCAGAACTGGGTAGAACTTGTATTCATCCTGAATATCGCAACGGCGCGGTGATTACCGTCATGTGGTCGCGTGTGGCGCAATATATGGTGCAGGAAAACATCCAGTATTTGATCGGCTGCGCCAGTGTTGCACTCAGCGAAGGCTACGATGTGTCGGCCATTGTCGAGCGTATTCGCCAGCAGCATTTAACGCCAGCGGATCGACGGGTTATACCGAAGTTGCCACTGAACGATTTGCAGGCGGTCGATGATGCCGGGTCAGCAGTGCGCATGCCGCCGCTATTAAAAGCGTATCTGCGCATGGGGTCACAAGTGTGTGGTGAGCCATGCTGGGACCCTGACTTTAACTGTTTGGATTTCTTTATTTTGATGTCGCTGGATAACTTGCCGCGTCGTTATGTGCAGCACTTCTTGCAACCGGTTGCAGTGTAATGACGCAGCCGTTATTGCAGAGGTCAAATGCGATTGATGCGCAGGCGTTTTCGCCGTCACCGGCGAATGAATTACGTCGTGTTTGGCGGGCATTTCGTGTTGTCGTGCATTTGTGCTACGGACTTTTATTGGCGCTTTGTCTGTTTGCATTTTGGCGTCCGTACAGTCCGGTAGTTCGGCGAGCAGCACAACACTGGCAGAAGCGGCTGTTGCACATTCTGTCGGTGGATGTTGAGGTGATCGGCAGAGCAGATGCCGGTGCGCGTTTTCTTGTTAGCAATCATGTTTCGTGGTTGGATATTCCGGTGATTGGCGCGCAACGTAATGTGCACTTTTTATCGAAAGCAGAAGTCCGAAAATGGCCATTGATTGGCCAGCTGTCTGTTGCGGCGGGCACGTTGTTTATCCGGCGTGGCGCGGGTGAGTCGCGGCAGAAGTCCCACGAAGTGGCGAAGCATTTGCAGCGTGGTCGCACAATCTTAGTGTTTCCAGAGGGTACCACCACTGACGGCACTGGTTTGCGTCGGTTCTTTCCACAGCTGTTCAATGCGCCGTTGATTGCCACGAGTCGAGTGCAGCCGGTTGCGCTGCAGTATTTAGATGCGCGCGGCCGCGTCGATACTCAGCCGGCGTTTATTGGTGACGATGCGTTCCATCATCATCTGTGGGCATTGTTGCGGCGCGATGTGATTCGAGTGCGAGTATGTTTCCTGCCTTCATTGGATGTCGCTACGACGGAGCAAGATGCTGCGGAAGCCTTGTGCCGCGAATCTCGCGAAGCCATTGCGCGTGTATTGGCCGATTAGTCTGCTCTCTGTCTATTCTTGACCTGCGTGAGCGCCTTCTTACTACTCTCCATGAACTAAATTGTCCGGTATCATTCGCGGTCTACACGTCGCACCGTCTGTGCATTGTGCTGTCCAGACGGGGCAACGCCGACATTTTATAAAGAGCGATCAACGGACATCCCCATGACCAAAGCCAGTGATTTAAAGCGTTCTGAAGTCATTACTGCCAATGGCACTCTCTATGTCATTCGACAAATTGATGTGCAGTCGCCCTCCGCGCGTGGTGCAGCCACCTTGTATAGGGTCAAGGCGCATGCGGTGGTTGGCAGTGGCAAATACGAGGAGCGCTTCAAGGGCGATGACGATGTTGAAACGGTGCAGTTGCAACGTCGGCAGGTGCAGTTTTCCTATCTTGATGGCGACGACTGCGTCTTTATGGACAACGAAGATTTCACTCAGTACCTGTTAAAACAATCCGACATTGAAGACGAGATGGCCTTTATTACGGAAGCGACGCAAGGCGTGCAAGTGCTGCTTGTGGATGACACCGTGATAGGTTTGGAATTGCCGCAAACCGTGGTGTTAGAAATTGTCGAGACGACACCGGCAATGAAAGCAGCATCGGCATCGGCACGCACGAAACCGGCAACGCTAAATACGGGGCTAGTCGTTTCCGTGCCGGAATACATTGAAGTCGGCGAAAAAGTAAAAGTGAATACTGGCGAACGGGCATACGTATCTCGCGCATGAGACGCCTCGCCGTAGTTCTTATGCGCATGGCGATGGGCGCTGTCCTGGGTGTCGGTATGGCGGGTTGCCAGATGGGTTACTACGCTCATTTGGTCAGTGGTCATCAGAAAATCATGCGCGAGCGGGTGCCGGTCAGTGAAATTCTCGCGGGCGAGCACTCGGAAATTTCGTTAACTGAAACGCAGCGGAAAAAGTTGCAGCTAAGCGAGTCATTAAGAATCTTCGCGGAAGATGTTTTGCTGCTCCCTGTTGACGATGCTTATACCGATTACGTGTCTTTCGATAGCCCACCGCTACAACGGGGTTGGGCAACATGGAATGTGTTTGCTGCACCCGCGCTCTCGCTTACGCCAAAAACGTGGTGCTATCCCATCGCGGGGTGCGCGACCTATCGCGGTTATTTTGATGTGGCGCGCGCCAATCGCGATGCGGAAAAATTGCGTGACAAAGGATTCGAAGTTTATGCCGCAGGGGCTATCGCGTATTCAACGTTGGGCTGGTTTGATGATCCCTTGACGACCCTCATGCTGGCGGGCGATGACGCAGATTTTGCCGAGCTATTGTTTCACGAGTTGGCTCATCGTCGCCTCTATGTAAAAGGCAATACTGAATTTAATGAGAGCTTGGCAACGTCGGTGGCGCGGGCGGGGGTAAAGCAGTGGCGCGCGCAGCTGGGTGCCGATAACGCGGCTCAGGATGAACGCCTGCAACGTCGTGATGCCACCCGACGGCAAGTCGTGGCAATGGTCGACGAGACGCGCGCGGCGCTTGAATCGCTGTACACCTCCGATATGCCGGAAGAGAGAATGCTCGCTCAGCGAGACGTCTTGCGTGAGGCATTGCGCCAGCAGTATAGCGATGCCTTAGCCGACAACCCTGATCTTGCCCGATACCAGCGCTGGTTTGATGGGCCTCTCAACAACGCTCAACTCAACACCGTCGCGGATTACGAGAACTTAGTGCCCCGCTTTGACGCTATACTGTCGCAGTGTGTGGCAGATTGGGCCTGCTTCTGGACAGAAGTGGAACGAATCGCCGATTTGCCAGCCGAATAATACGTGGCTAGAGCAATCGGCTGGATTCGGCTGGATAAAAACGTCATTTCTTGGAGTTGGCTAGATGCTTGAATTAGCGCGCTTTCGACAGGCGCAACCTGCCAACCTTTTTGTGCAGGTGTTGGCGGCGCAAAACATTGCCGCCAAAGTGCAGACAGATAACGGCGATGCGGTGGTGTTGTTACAGCAGCCGGAGCATTTCGATGTCGCTCGGAAAACGTTAGATGAGTTTTTGGCGAACCCTGGCGCGCCCAAATACCAGCGATTGGCGTGGCAGACGAGCGAGCCTGTTGCCCTGCAAGGTGCCCAGCCGTCGCTGTTTACCGGTGAATGGTGGAGCAGCCTTGGGCCGGTAGTGAAGGTGGTCTTTGTGGCGTGCGTGGCTATTTACGCAGGTTATTGGTTGGTGGGGGATGGCCTTTATCTTGCGTTAATGTTTCCTGCTGACCCGACCCAATTGGCAACGCAGCCGTGGCGACTACTGACCCCCGCGCTGGTGCACTTTAGTGCTTTGCATATCATTTTTAATTTGCTGTGGTGGTTGGATCTTGGACGCATCATTGAGCGCTTCCAGTCGAGCACGCAGTTGCTGGCAATAACCGTTGTCACGGCGGCTATATCGAACGTCGCGCAGTTTTACGACAGTGGCGCAAATTTTGGCGGACTGTCTGGCGTGGTGTACGCCTTACTGGGCTATCTATGGTTGTACGGCAAAGTAAATCCTGGCGCTGGCTACGGGTTGCGACGGGAAGTCGTCATTCTGATGGTCGGTTGGTTGTTTTTATGTATGACAGGGCTCATGGGCCCGGTTGCGAATACGGCGCACGTAGCAGGTTTGTTGAGTGGCTGCGTGTTGGGAGCGGGTGTAGGAGCTTGGCGAAAACGCCTTACTTGATGCTGGGCTTTTAGCGCGCCAACGCCCGAATATACGGGGCAAGTCGGGGTCCGCCCGTTTGAGTTGCGGGAACCGGCCTGCTATAAAGGGGCCTTGCCCGCATAATGACTAAAAATAGCGAGTTTCTGTGCAGTTACGATTAGCTTTCCGTGTTTTCTCAATCGTCTCTTTGGCGTGCTTGATACAAGCTTGTGGTGTCGCGCGTCTGGGCGACAACTTGCCTTACGGCGTATTGGATAACGATGACCTAGAGCTTGTTGGTGATGGGCTTCCTACTTATCTGTTAATGATTGACGGCCTGATTGTGAATTGGCCAGAAAAAGAATCTCTATTGCAAAGCGGCGCGAGCATGTACTCCGCGTATGCGGGTATTTATGTTGAAGATAAAACACGGGCACAGCGGCTGACCAATAAAGCAATGGGCTATGCCGTTAGAGCTGCCTGTGCCAGAGACAAAGATTGGTGCGAGGTCCGTAAAGTGCCAATTGAGCAGTTTGACGCCTTGCTGGAAGATGCAAATAAGAAAGACGTGCCAATGATGTATACCCTAGGTTCAACGTGGGTGGGCTATATTCAGCAGAACAGCAATGATTGGAATGCGGTGGCCGAACTGGGGCGAGTGAACGCCTTAATGTCCCGCGTTGTAGAGCTTGATGAAGGTTATGATTTTGGTCAGGCGCATATGTATTTAGGGGCGCTCAACAGTATCTTGCCAGCGTCACTAGGCGGCAACCCAGATTTGGCAAAAGAACATTTCGATAAGGCCGTTGAGTTGTCGAGCGGACGCAACTTGCTAGCCAAAACACTCTGTGCAGAACGCTATGCGCGGCTAGTGTTCGATCAAGCGTTACATGATCAGTTGCTCAAGGAAGTGCTTGAGGCTGACGTAGAAGAACACGGCCTGACCTTGCAAAACCGTTACGCGCAGAAACAAGCGCAAGTATTACTAGACGGTTCTGCCGAATATTTTGAATAGCGCAAATTTGCTGGAGCCATTTGCCATGTTGCGAGTCCTTGTTTCATTTCTTTTTTGCCTGCCTCTTTTGGCGCAGGCGCAAACCTTAAAAATTTCCACCTTGTACCCTGAAGGCACGTCCGTTGTGACTCAGTTAAAGGAAGCCGGAGATGCTATTCAGGCGGGCACCGAAGGGCGGGTAAAAATTAAGGTTTACCCCGGCGGTGTGATGGGCGATGACGGTGCCGTCATGCGCAAAATTTCCATTGGGCAATTACACGGCGCAATGTCACAGGCCGGTGCCTTTGCACGGCAGTATAAAGACAGCCAAGTGCTTAACCTTCCGTTAGCGTTTAATTCCTATGAAGAAGTTGATTATGTTCGTAAGACGCTAGACCCCATTATTCAACAGGGTTTTGAAGATGCAGGATGGGTGACATTCGGCGCGGCAGATGGCGGCTTTGCGTATGTGATGAGCACCGACCCAGTATCGAACCTCGAAGAACTACGTCAGCAAAAACTTTGGTTGCCCGCGAATGACACGGGTTCTGCGAAAGCCGCGAAAGTGTTTGAGTTATCGCCAATCATGCTCAATATTGGCACAGTGCTGACTTCTTTACAGACGGGTGCAATCAATGCGTTTGCTGCGCCACCGGTTGCTGCGCTGACGCTACAGTGGCATTCACGGGTAAAATACATCACTGATGTCCCGTTGCTATATACCTACGGCATTCTCGCGATTAGCAAAAAACACTTCAGTAAAATGACGCCCGCCGATCAACAGGTGGTGCGCGATATATTAGAAAAAACCTTTGCACAAATGGATACGGAAAGCCGTACGGCAAACCTCAAAGCCTATGAGGCAATTCAGCAGCAGGGCTTGAAATTGGTAACGCCAAGCGCGGCCGATATTAAAGTGTGGAAAGACTATGCTCAGCAAGCGACCGACGAGCTAGTAGAAGAAGGCGAAGTTTCGGCCGCAATGCTGGAGCGTTTGCAGTCACTGCTCAACGAATACCGCGCTGCTAATCCATGAGAAAAGTTATCCGTTGGATGCATTGGTTTGAGGACGGCCTAATAGTGGCCGTCCTTTTGTTTATGGTGCTGATGGCGGTGCTGCAAATTATTCTGCGCAATTTCTTTGGCACGAGTCTCGTTTGGATAGAACCTTTTTTACAAAACGCGGTGTTATGGATCGGCTTGCTCGGTGCCATGATCGCCTCTCGCCGTGACGAACATATTCGCATCGATATCGCATCACATTATCTATCGCCTAAGTTACGCCGTTGGCTTGCGGTGTTCGTTGACGCCTTTACCACAGGTATCTGTGGATTGGTGGCGTGGCACTCGGCCTTTTTCGTGTACGGCGAAATCGAATACGGATCGATGGGGTTTGCCGGCATTCCGTCTTGGATTTTGCAGGCAATTATTCCAATTGGCTTTTCTTTGATCGCAGGCCGCTACGCGATTTTGTTAGTCCTTGATCTAATTGATCGGCGTCCGCCGATGCAGGAGCCACACGGATGATTGTGGCGGGCATTATTCTCCTTGTTGTTCTGGCGCTTTTAGGTGCGCCGTTGTTCGCTATTATTCTCGGTGCGGCGGGGCTTGGTTTTTATACGTTGGAAACCGAACTGGCTGTGCTGCATATCGATATTTATCAGCTGGCGAATTCCGTGGTGTTGATGGCGCTGCCGTTATTTACCTTTGCCGGATTTTTGTTAAGCGAATCGAAAACTGCAGATCGTATGATGCGGTTAAGTCAGGCGGCATTGGGCTGGATGCCTGGTGGTATGGCGTTTGTCGCGCTAGTGGCGTGTGCATTTTTCACGGCGCTGACGGGCGGCAGTGGTGTCACCATCGTTGCGTTGGGTGCTTTGCTGTTACCCGCCTTGGCCAAGGCAGGTTATGCGGAACGGTTTAACCTCGGCTTAATGACCTCTGCAGGTAGCTTGGGTTTGCTAATTGTGCCGTCAGTGCCGCTACTGATTTACGGCATTATTGCGCAGCAAATGTCGCAACAACTGGATATGCCGCAAGTCGATATTGTCGATTTGTATTTGGCCGGGTTAGTGCCTGCGCTAATTATGATTGTTGCCATGTACCTATGGTGTTTGTGGGCCATGCGCAAAGATCCGGTGCCAAAGCAGCCTTTTGAGTTCGCTGAGCTGCGTAGCGCTTTGTGGGAGGCTCGCTGGGAGTTGCCGCTGCCATTTGTCGTGTTGGGTGGCATCTTCTCCGGGTTCCTCGTGGTGAGCGAAGCCGCAGCCGTCACAGCGTTATATGTGCTGATCGTAGAAGTCTTCTTGTATCGTGAAATTTCGTTAAAGCGCTTGCCCGGCATCATGCGTGAATCCATGGTCATGGTGGGCGGCATTTTACTGATTTTAGCGGTCGCCTTGGCATTCACCGATTATCTCGTTTATGCCAGCGTCCCCGAGAAATTGTTCGCCTTTATTCAAACCCATGTGGAGAGCAAGCTCGCTTTCTTATTGTTATTGAATATTGTGCTGTTGGTGCTTGGCGCACTGCTGGATATCTTCGCCGCGTTGGTGATTATGGTGCCGCTGATCTTGCCGGTGGCACTCCGCTACGGCGTGGACCCTGTCCATCTTGGCATTATCTTCGTCGCCAACATGCAAATCGGTTACATCACACCGCCGGTGGGCATGAACTTATTTATCGCTAGCTATCGCTTCAAGAAATCCGTGACTGAATTATTCAGCGCAACGATACCGTTTGTGTTGGTGTTGCTGGCGGTGTTGATGCTGATTACCTATGTGCCGGAGTTAAGTCTTTTCCTAGTGCGTGATTGAGGCGCAATGAAGTCTTGATTTGGATACAGAAAGCCACCGTGTCATAACGGTGGCTTTTTTGTTTAGCCGTTAACGCATGCGTGTTGTCGGCGCTAATTCCGGCGCACTGAGGCGAGTGCCTTTTGTGTAGGCTTTTACTTCACCAAAACGATCGTTGTTTTCCCAATCCTGCTTGGCCTGATGAATATCTTCATTGCTGTGGCCAACAAAATTCCACCACAGTGAAACGGGTTCAGCAAACGGCTCTCCGCCAATCAGCATGACGCGCGTATTGTCTTTCGTTTTCAGCATAAGCTGGTCCCGTGAGCCGCCAAGGTAATAGAGGCTGTTGGGCACAAGCGCGTTTGTCTCGCCGTCGATATCGAGCTCTGCTTCGCCCGCGATGACCATGAGTGCGTATTCGAAAGAAGTCTCTAAAGGAAGTGCGAACGCATCGGCATCCGGTGACACGATTTCGGCACCGAGTATCGGCGAATGCGCTGTTGCTGGTGACTCCATACCATCGTGTTCGCCGATAAATAGTGTAAAGAAGCTTCGGCTATATTGACGCATGGGGAGTTGTGGAAAATGTTCAAATTCTGCAGCGATATCTTTTTTTTGTTTCGGTAATGCGATCCAAAATTGCACGCCGTGAACGTTCGGGCTACGTCCTTCTGGGCTTTCCTCTGAGTGGCTTATGCCATGCCCAGCGGTCATTAAGTTTAGTTGTCCGGGGCGGATCACTTGGGTGTAGCCGAGGCTATCTTTGTGCAGCAATTCGCCGTCGATCATCCATGTCGCCGTTTGCAGCCCAATATGTGGATGCGGCGCCACATCGATCATATCCGTCGGTGAAAAAGTGACTGGTCCGATATGGTCCAAGAAACACCAGGGGCCGACCATGCGGAGCTTGGCGTTGGGAAGTACGCGAGAAATGGTGAGGCCGGTTCCCAGTGTGGATTGGCGGCCAGGCAGAGCGATAAACGCTGACGCAGGACGTTTTATATCGCCGCATTGGCTTTGGCAAATAAGGGTTTCAGAATCCTTACTGAGGTTGGACACAGTCGCTCCTTGTTTAGCTTCCGGAAATACAACGTTACTCGTTAAGCGCAGGGTCAATGTTTAATCAGTGTAGCGTGAATTGAAGAACAATTTGATGCTTCTTTTAAATAAGCGCATAAATGGATAGTGCATTTTCGGTATTAGGGTAACGCCAACGTTTCTGTTGCTCTAAATTTTAGTCACTTTTTATTTACAAGGAGGCTTTATGGCAACGGTTATTGCGCGGAGTGAGACGGGGTACACTCAGTTGATCGAGGCGAGAACCCATCGATTCGCAAGTGATGAGCCGGTCTCTATGGGTGGAGCAGATCAAGGGGCAAACCCGTATGAATTGTTGCTTGCAGGGTTAGCATCTTGCACTGGTATAACGCTCAGAATGTACGCGCAAAGAAAAGAATGGGAGCTGGGCGCCGTCACAGTAAAAGCTCATTTTTTTCGTGATGATAGCGGTGCGGAGTTCGTTCAAAGGGAAATATCCGTGGGTGCTTCCATGCCTGATGAGCAGTTGCGTCGCCTAATGGAAATCGCAGAAAAGACACCGGTCACGAAAACCGTAAAGAGAAGCATGCAGATAGACACTAAATGGATATAAAAGCTCTGGAGCGTTGTAGGCGGTCTGAGCTGGCTTGCACGCGATGGGGTTTTGATTAAGGCAGTATCGCTTGCAGGCAAGCTCCCACATTGGTTCGGTGGTTTTTTTTGATGTAGGGCGTTGCTTGCGAGGGTTGAAGGTTTGGTTGGGGCAGTATCGCTTGCGGGCAGGCTCCCACCTTGCTTTAGTGGTTTCGCTTTATGTAGGAGCTTGCCTGCAAGCGATAGGGCATTCGATCAAGACTACTGCGATTCAAAATAGCATCGTAGTTCGTCTAGTCTTGGCTAGAGCTTTTTACACATCCGAGTGCGGTGTAACGAAACGCCGTTCACGTCTACGTTTTCTTCTTCTTGTACTTTAAATCCGACGCTTTCAAAAAACCGGCGGGCGGTATCGCTGGCATGGGTCTCTAGATGCTCGCTGCCGATAATGCGCGCTTCATCTTCTAAATATTGATACATCAGCGTCGCGATGCCTAAGCCCGCCCACTCAGGGTGTACGTACATCATCCGGAAATACGTTTTTGGATGTAGCTGTGCAAAGGCAATAGGCGTGTCGTGGTGCTCAGCAATGATCGTCACGCCTTCGCTGAGTTCGGATAAAAAATTCGCCGCATTACTTTTTTGCTGCCAAGCCTGCCGCTGTGATTCGTCGTAATCGCGTGTGGTGAGTCCGTCAATCGCACTGACAAATACATCAGCAAGAGCCGGTAGATCGCCTTGTTCTAGCGGTCGAATCATAAACGGCAAGCCTGGCAGTGCCGCAGGTGATTCGCTCGCGGCCTGTTTCTTCGGTGCTGATTTTGCCGCAAACGGCTTTGGCGTAAACGGCTTGTCAGCGGGAGTATTTTCCGCAACGTCTGTAATGACAGGAATATCGTCGCTGGCGCTCTCGGTTCTGCCACGTAAGCCGCGTAAAATTTTGCCGAGCATCAGCTTTCGCTCACAGGGCGTAGGGCAATCGGAAACCTTTTTTTACCGCTCATTGGTTTTCGGCTCCTTCAGCCTGTAAGGCATCAATTTGTGCCTTTAACTTTTCGATATAGTCAGCTTGCTTGTCGCTGATGTTGCGTATGGTGCTTTCTTGTTGTTGCAACGCATCGAGTCGCGATTTTAATTCTTGCTGGCGCCGAGCTTCTGCGTCGCGTTGCTCATCAAGCAACAGCTCATTGTTGCTTTTTTTCGTCGCGTCATTCGCTGAGGCATTGATCGTCAGCGGCGCTAAAATCGTCAGTAATGTCAGCATCAAATAGCAACGCATTTTCTGGGTTCCGAGACTATCCAGCAAAACGGGGCACCTAGTCTACCAGACCGTCTAGTTTCCCCGAAATAAGACCCGTAAATTGATGCGGATGGCTGTAGAAAGGCGTGAGAAGACTGCTCACTGGGACAGGCGTAGACTGAAAGACGCAGCCCCAACGCAAGTATTGGCCAGTGGCGCGGGTACGGGGCTTGCGAGGAGGTAATATGAAACGGATTCCCCATGTCAGTGCGTTGATGACCGCGTTTCCTTGGCATCTCGACGCGGAAACGCCTGCCGTCGAAGCGCGACGGTTTATGCAAGATCATAACGTTCACCATCTTCCTGTTACGCGCGGCAGCAACGAAATTGTTGGGGTAGTGCATTTCGATCACCTCTCCAATGGCTACGACGGTGCGCTTGGCGATTTGCTTGAATCAGTGCGCTGTGTTGACGCGCAAGAACGCGCTGACAACGTGTTGGAGATGATGGCCCGTGAGCATTGCTCGGTGGTGGTTGTGATTCACCACCAACGATTGGCTGGTATTTTTACGTGGACAGATGCGTGTCGTCGTTTTGCCGAGACATTGAGGGAACCGTTCTTGCCGACTAATGGGGATCATGTGGCGTAGTAGCGATACTTGCAAAGGCTGAATCGCTTGCAGGCAAGCTCACACATAAAGAGAGAGAACCGAGGCTACCGTGTATTGCTGTCGTGGATGGGGCAAGTAGGCAGGCCCTCACACGACGGTTTTGTGTCCATGTGGGAGCTTGCCTGCAAGCGATACGACCTTATAAAAAACGCCGTCGGCCAAAGTAACCGCACCGGCATAGGTCGATCTAACGGTTGTTAATTATTCATTCATCATCTGCCGCAGCACATAATGCAAGATGCCGCCGTTGCGGAAATATTCCACTTCGGTTGCGGTATCCAATCGGCATTTCGCCTCAATGGTTTCCCGTTTCCCGTCAGAAAAGTTCACCACTACTTTCACTAATTGTCCCGGCTTTACGTTGTCGTTTAGGTCAGGAATGTCGATGACTTCTGAGCCGTCTAATCCTAGCGTTTTTCGCGTGATTCCTGACGCAAACTGTAACGGGATAACGCCCATGCCAATCAAGTTTGAGCGGTGAATGCGCTCGAAACTCTCCGCTATGACGGCCTTAACGCCCAACAGATTCGTGCCTTTGGCAGCCCAATCTCGTGACGAGCCTGTGCCATATTCTTTGCCTGCAATCACCACTGTAGGAACGTCATCTTTGATATAGCGCATTGCAGCGCCGTAAATAGGCAGCGTCTCGCCTTGTGGCATATGTTTGGTAAACCCGCCTTCAACGCCGGGTACCATTTCGTTGCGGATACGAATATTCGCAAAGGTGCCGCGCATCATGACTTCGTGATTACCGCGCCTCGATCCGTAGGAATTAAAATTCAATGGTTCAACGTCGTGGCCTTGCAAATAATGTCCAGCGGGAGAGTCCGCTTTAATGGTGCCCGCCGGTGAGATGTGATCCGTGGTGATGGAATCTCCAAGCAAGGCGAGAATTCGTGCGCCCTTGATAGAATTAATCGGAGGGACCGTTTTTTCTAGCCCGTCAAAGAACGGCGGGTGCTGAATATACGTCGAGTCACTTTTCCAGCTGTAGGTTTTCGCCGTGGGAGCGGGCAGCGCTTGCCACTGGGCGTCGCCGTCGAAGACTGAAGCGTATTCACGCCGGAACATTTCTTGAGTAACCGATTGCAGTGCCACTTGGATTTCGGTGTTGCTCGGCCAGATATCTTTTAAGTAAACAGGTTTGCCATCACTGCCGTTGCCGAGAGGGTCTTTGCTGATGTCAATTTTAACGGACCCTGCAAGCGCATAGGCCACCACCAATGGCGGTGACGCTAGCCAGTTTGTTTTCACGCTTTGGTGAACGCGGCCTTCAAAGTTTCTGTTGCCGGATAGCACTGACGCTACGACTAAATCTCCGTCAGAAATGCCTTTCTCAATTTCTACTGGCAGTGGCCCTGAGTTGCCAATGCAGGTAGTGCACCCGTAGCCGACTAAGTTAAATCCGAGAGCGTTTAGGTCGCCTTGCAAACCCGCCTTGGCTAAATAATCGGTGACGACTTTCGAGCCGGGCGCGAGTGACGTTTTGACCCAGGGCTTTCTGTGCAGCCCTTTCTCGCGTGCTTTCTGGGCAAGCAGGCCTGCTGCGAGCATGACACTAGGGTTTGAGGTATTGGTGCAGGAAGTAATCGCCGCGATAACAACATCGCCATGTTTGAGAAGGTGTTTTTCGCCATCGACGATGATTTCAGCTTCGCCAGCGTTTGCCGCGCCAACGGCCGCTTGTGCACCGCCTTCGCTCTGCATGTCGGCAACGTCATCAGCAGGCGCTTGTTCGCGTTGAACATCTAAAAATATTTGCGGTACATTCTTTAGTTCAACCCGATCTTGTGGCCGTTTGGGCCCTGCTAAGCTCGGCATCACCTGAGATAAATCAAGCTCAAGCGCGTCAGTAAACACTGGATCTGCTTGTCCGTTTTCGCGCCATAGCCCCTGCGCTTTGCAATAGGCTTCTACTAATTCCAGCGTCTCTTCTTCGCGGCCGGACAGTTTCATATATTCGATGGTGCGAGCATCAATGGGGAAAAAACCGCAGGTCGCGCCGTATTCTGGCGCCATGTTGGCAATCGTCGCGCGATCAGCGAGCGTTAAGTCGGCGAGGCCATCGCCATAGAATTCTACGAATTTTCCGACAACACCTTTAGCGCGAAGAATTTCTGTAACGGTGAGAACAAGATCGGTTGCGGTAATGCCTTCGTTTAATTTTCCGATTAACTTAAAGCCGATCACTTCTGGAATAAGCATTGAAATGGGTTGGCCAAGCATGGCAGCTTCGGCTTCGATGCCGCCGACGCCCCAACCGAGCACACCGAGTCCGTTGATCATGGTGGTGTGAGAATCGGTGCCGACTAATGTGTCTGGGTACGCCCATTTTTTTCCATTGAGATCGGTTGTCCACACCCCTTTCGCTAAGTACTCCAAGTTAACTTGATGGCAAATACCTGTGCCTGGTGGGACTACTCGAAAATTCTCAAAGGCGGTTTGCCCCCAGCGTAAAAATTCATAGCGTTCGCGGTTGCGTTCGTACTCGGCTTCGACGTTGTCGGCGAACGCAGTGGGGTTACCGAAATTATCGACCATTACTGAATGGTCGATGACTAAATCAACGGGCGTAAGAGGATTAATGCGATTGGGGTCGCCGCCGACTTTGGTGATGGCTTCACGCATGGCAGCTAAATCCACCACGCCCGGTACACCGGTGAAGTCCTGCATCAATACGCGGGCAGGACGATAGGCAATTTCTCGATCTGAGGTGCGCGTTTCGGTCCATTTTACTAGTGCTTTGATGTCGTCTTGCGTGACGGTATCGCCGTCTTCAAAGCGCAATAAATTCTCAAGTAAAACTTTTAATGAGAAGGGAAGTTTTTCCAGCGATCCCCAGCCTTGCTGTGACAGCTTATTCAACGAAAAGTAGTGGTAGCGGGCGGAACCTACTTGCAGTTCGCTGGCGGTGTGCAGGCTATCGTGGCCTGTAGTCGACATGTGGTATCTCCTTGTGCATGCGTTTTTAGTGCTGAACTCGATCGATACTGGTTTCGATACTACTCCTAGTGAGCGTGTGGATGAACCGTTGGGGTGTAACAGGCGGTATACGGTTAATCATGGCCCAATCGCTTGCAGGCAAGCTCCCACATGGGCTGAGGTGGGTTGGTATGTTTTGTTTTTTCGCTGCGCGCGGTACCGCATTGAGATGCAATCACTGGCCGCAAATGTCTCTATGTTTTTGTGGCAGCTTGCCCGCAAGCGATGCTCCCTTCAATCGAGGCCCAATCGCTTGCAGGCAAGCTCCCACATGGGTTGAGGGGGTTTGGTGTGTGTTGCATTTCTCTGGGTGCGATGCCGCATTGAGATGCTTTCATGGGCAGTAAATGTGTCTATGTTTTTGTGGGAGCTTGCCTGCAAGCGATACGGCCTTAGATTGAGTCCCAATCGCGGGCAAGCACGCTCCCACATGGATTAGCTTGTTCTTACGGCGTTAGGGTGTTGCGAATCATGGTGACTAGGGCATCCACGATTTCGGTTTCTTTTAACATTGTGTTCGACTGGCTGAGGTAGCGCGCTAATGTAAATAGCGTGCTGTTAATCAGTACGTATAGCTTTGCTTGCAAATCAGTGATGGGATAGCTTTGAAAGTGTTGCAGGAAATAAAGCCGCGCAACGGTCAACATATACTGTTCAAGTTTATCCAGGGGTGTCATTACCGGCAGGCGATGCCAGTTTTGCATCAGTTCTAAGTACAGCGGATTGGCGCGCAAGGTGCCTAAGCCGATGCTGATAGATATACGCGCGACATTTTCTAAATCCAATTCCCCTAAGCTATGTTGCTGCAATTGCACATTGAACGCGCGTTGTAGGTCGCTAACCATGCGTTCTAAGAGTGCTTCGATCAGGGAGTCTTTGTCGGGAAAGTATTGATATAAGGAGCCAACACTGACGCCGGCCAATTCAGCGATATGATTGGTCGTGGTGTTGTCGAGGCCTCGCTCCGCCAATACCGTTGCTGTGGCGTCAATCAGCGTTTCTACCATTTGTCGTGAGCGTTGCTGTTTCGGGACTTTGCGCATGGCATTCTCATGGGGCTTGTTTGGGGATAGACAAATTTCGGAATAGATAAAATGCGAGTTGAATGCGAGTACATATTCGCAATAACGTACAGATGCCTCAAGACCTAAATTCCCAAAGGGGGGAATGTTGATGTCAACTTCACGCCGTCAGGCTCCGCGCCGAGTTCGACCTTTCGAGAAAGCCACTATTTCGAAGCCTGCGTGGATGCGAGCGTTACTGGGTCGAGACCCGTCTCCAAGCCGCGAGGAGTACGAAGCGTTGGTGGATGCGCTGTGGGACGGCGATCAGCCCATGGATACGCTGCTCGACTGGATGTACGAAGAGGGCGTCAGCGAAATGCGCGGCATGTTTGAGCGCGCGTTAGCGTCCGGTATCGACGCAGTGCCCGACGCGCCGCAACCGCTTCGCGATTTTTTTGCGATGATCGATACACAACCTGCGTGGCTAGATAAATCACTTTTAGATGAGGGCGTGCGTTTCACTCATCGCATTGGATTGGCCGGTCCTTTTATTCTGCGCGATTTTGCTCTGATGGGGGGTTACTTGCTTTCTGGGTTTAACCAAGCCCTAGTGCTGACCGGTGCGTTGAACAAAGGCGCCGGGCGCCGCATTGCCGAAACCGGAAAATGGTGGATGGACTGCACCGACCACAACGGACTAGAGCGTTTCGCCGACGGATTCAAAACAACTTTACATGTACGATTTGTGCACGCGCTGGTGCGACGGAATTTACAAAATCGTGAAGAATGGGATAACGAACAATGGGGGCTGCCGGTTAACCAAACCGATACCGTCGCAACCTATTTGGCGTTTGGTGTTGTGATGCTCATGGGCGTACGGGCGATGGGCATCCCTGTCACGCAGCGAGAATCGCGCGCGGTGATGCACCTATGGAAATACGCAAGTTGGTTAATGGGTGTTGAAGAAAAATGGTTGGTGGATTCTGAGCGCGACGGCTTGGTGTTGCTGTATCAAACCTACATGACGCAAAGCAAGCCTGATTGGACAAGTAAAGAGCTTGGTAGAGCCCTGGCGGAAGAGCCGCTCTCTAGAAAATACCCGTGGCAGAAAAAACACCCGTTGTTGCATAAGTTGCTGTTGAAAACGCTTTATCATCAACACTTGAGCACCACGAGTTTGTTCTTAAACAAAGAGCAACGTGACAGCTTGGGATTGCCAGCAAATATTAAACCTTGGTATCCGCTACTTACTGCTGGGCCGCGATTTCTTATGTATACCAGCGGAAGATTTAGCGAAAAGCGCAGGAAATTGCTGGAGGAGCGTGGTCGCAAAGCGCAAGTCTGGGCAATGGGTACGATGAAAAATAAATCTAAGAGTGGGATTATCGAACCAGGTAAAAATCATCCTGCCTACGTAAGGTCAGCGTAATGTTTTAAGGCGTCGAAGGGATCGGTGCCTTATCTTTTATTTAACGTTCCCAGCATCCAATCCGTAATGGGCAAGGTTACATTAAAGTTAGAGAGTGTTGCGTTGGCAGGATCGTGATGCATGCGATGGTGTTCGCGCAACTGCTTGATGAGCGGCCACCGTGTTATCGCGTAGTGTTCGGGCAAGTGATCACACAAATGAATAAACTCGTAGAACAAATAGCTACACAGCAAGGTTCCTGCAAAAAGCCATCCAGCATTTGGGGAGACTACTTTGCCAATTATCCAGCCCATAGGTGCTGCCGCGCCAGCAGTCACCGCGACCAGCAGCAGGGCGGGAAATAGTACGACGCGTAGGTCCCGCACTACGTCAACCTGATAATTCACATGATTGAAGAAGCTATGATGATCGCCGGTGTGTCGTGAATAAAATAACTTGGCAAATTTGCGTTTCTTGTGGCCGAGCTCTTTGTGAGCCACGTATTCGCCGACATTGGCGAGAAGGACCGCGGCGGGAATAAATAATAGCTCCCAAAAACTAAGCCCTTTGATATGTGAGAAACACAGCAGCATGAGTGTTATGCCGACCCCAAACACAAACCCCGCATGGAGAAAACCGCTGTAGTTTTTCTGCATGGCTGCGCGATAGGAATCGCGGAATTTCAATGTTCGGTTTTGTAGTTCCATTGCATTCTCTTATGTGCGGTATTTTGTCGGTGTTACTGCGCGCCCATTTTGTCGCCGCGCTCTGTGCTAACGCTTTCCGATTCTGCGGGACGCTCCCATTCCGGTGGCATCCACAGGTGCTTTAAGCGCTGTGAGAGAGGGCCGGGTTTGCTTACGTCTCTGAAAAGATCTACCCATTCATGCAGGTTTAGCCAAAGAGGGTTAAAGCTCTTAACCTGCCGAGTAATGCCGTAAACCACGGGCTCTTCCTCGGACTCCTCAGAAAAAGTGCCAAACATACGATCAAAAATAATCAGTACGCCGCCATAATTTTTATCAATGTAGCGTTCATTTCGCCCATGGTGAGCACGGTGATGTGACGGTGTGTCAAAGATAAACTCGATAACAGGATGTAGTTTTGGAACCCATTGCGTATGAATAAAAAATTGATAGGCCAGGTTCAGTGAATACATGAATAGCACCCAAATCGGTTCAAAGCCGAGCCATACTAGGGGGATGTAAAATACCCAGTAGCCGCCGACAAAGTAGAGCGCGCTTTGTCGAGAAGCAGTAGTGAAATTCATATGTTCGGAGGCGTGATGCGCAACGTGTGCCGCCCATAACCAGCGCACGCGGTGGCTGGCGCGGTGAAACCAGTAATAGAAAAACTCTAGTCCGACAAACAACGCTAAAAATGTCCACGCATTAATCTCAATGGTGAGTAGGCGGTGCTCGTACACGAAGCCGTAGATGTGCACGAGTAACAGCGCTTGAAAGAGCGCTTCAATGACGAGGTATATGCCGCCAAGCGACACGCTGGCGAAAGAGTCTTTGAATAGGAAAATGTTGGTGCCACGAAAATGCAGCCATTCCATCGCTAGCGCAGCGACAAAGAATGGGGTCATTAACACCAATAACCACTCTTTAACGTCGACAGACGTGAGCAGGGTGTTGAGTTGTGTCATCAGCTCTTGCATGGCGTTTGGCCCTAAATTTGGTGGTTGCTCGATTCAGCAGCGCTGCTTTGATGAGACCAGTATCTGTTGAATTGGCCTAGTAAAGCTTGACAGGAGAGGTCGTTTTTTTGACAAATGGCGACATGCATATCAATCGAGTGTCTACCACCTACGTCACGTTGCTGTATGAGTTCCTTCGGAGAGAGGGGCGCGATGCCGCGTCATTGCTGGGCCCGATGCCTAATGAGCGCGAGCAGCCCTACACCACCGTCGCTCAATGGCGTGACATGCTTCAGCGCGCTGAGGCGGAAATTGGCGGTGTGGGGTTGGGTTTGCGTGTCGCGCAGGCTATTACGCCTCGCCATTTCGGGATTGTCGGCTACCTCGTATTAGCGTGCGCCAATATGGGCGAAGCGTTGGCACGCACCGAGCGCTATGCGTCGTTGGTGTACGACGTTAATCCGCTTCGTTTGGAGATGGAAAATGGGAGCTTCGTCATTCGCTGGGGTATCGAGAATGGCAAGCCTGGACAGCTTGTCGATGAAACGGGCATTGCGGCAATGGTGCAGTTGGCGCGCGATATTACTGGTACAGACTGGCCGGTACATAAAGTCTGTTTTGTGAACGAAGCGCCGAATGAATTAGCGCCGTACCGTGAATTTTTTCGCGGCGACATTGTGTTTGATCATCCGATAACGGAGCTCCATTTTCCGTTGGAATATTTGCAACAACCATTGCGACAACCGGATGCGGCATTGTTGGCGTTGCTCGATCAACAAGCCGAAACAATGTTGGAGCGCGAATCTTCCGGTGGCGCATCGGGGGATGCGAATAAGCACGGTGATGAATATCGCCGCGTGCTAATTCGTTTGTTGCGGGGCGGTGACGCATCATTGGAGGCGCTGGCTGAAAGTTTCCATGTCAGCGCGCGAACGTTACAGCGAAAGTTGGCGAAAAAAGGGTTACGCTTTCAGACGTTGCTAGACGATACGCGCAGAATGTTAGCCCACGAATATTTGCGCGATACCCGGCTTTCTATGAGCGACATCGCAGAATTATTGGGCTACTCAGAGCAAAGTGCATTTAACCGCGCATTTCGCCAGTGGACGGGCGAAACTCCGGCGAAGTGGCGGCGATCTCGATAATTAGAATTCGGTGGTATCGGTCATGCCTGTTAGAGAAATACAGAATAAAATTTTCATCGCGCGCAGCCCTGAACAGGTCTATGCCTATGTCACTCAGCCATGGCGCTGGCATGAGTGGCATCCTAGCTCGCAGGGCGCGAAGGCGTCCTCGAAGATAATGCGTCAAGGCGAATCGTTTGATGAAGTGATTCGTTTGCAACCACTCTCGCCGTTGCCGATTACTGTGCGCCGGCAAACCCATTATCACGTTGATATTGCGGAGCCTGGTGAATGTTGGCAGGCCAGCGGTGTTACATCTGGTGGCGGCCTCACGATTAATTATGTATTTACTGCAACGAGTGCTGAGGGTAAATCGGGAACGTTGTTTCAGCGCAGGTTAACGTATCAGGTGAAAGGGCTTATGTGTGTTCTTGATCCGTTGCTGTATGAGCGAATGCAAAATCTGTCTTTAGTGGCATTGCATAACCTCAAGAAAACGCTGGAAAAAATGGACGCATAAGTTTTTTAATTCAATGATTAAATAAAAAAAGGGCCGATTATTCGGCCCTTTTTTACATGCGTTTTAAACGCATTATTTTACCTATTTATAGCGAATTAAATTAATTCAATTGCTACAGCAACTGCTTCACCACCACCAATACACAGGCTGGCAATGCCACGTTTTCCGCCAGTGCGTTTTAGTGCATGAATGAGCGTTAGCATAATGCGCGAACCTGTTGAGCCAACGGGGTGGCCCAATGCACAAGCGCCGCCGTGAATGTTCACTTTGTCGTGCGGAATGCCAAACTCAGTCATCGGCATCATGGTAACCATGGCGAAGGCTTCGTTAATTTCCCACAGATCAACGTCTTCAACTTTCCAGCCTGTTTTGGCCAGCAACTTACTGATCGCTCCGCAGGGGGCCAGTGTGAATTCGCTTGGGTGTTGGCTGTTGGTGCTGTGCGCAACGATGCGCGCCAGTGGCTTTAAACCGCGCGCCGTGGCAACGGATTCTTTCGCTAACACCAATGCCGACGCACCGTCAGAAATAGAGCTGGCGTTGGCGGCAGTAACCGTACCGTCTTTTGAGAAAGCTGGTTTTAGCGTTGGAATTTTTTCAACGCGGGCATTGCCTGGCTGCTCGTCGGTATCAACAACGGTGTCGCCTTTACGGGTGGTGACAGTGACCGGGACGATTTCATCTTTAAACCAGCCGTTGTCGATGGCGGCGTTGGCGCGGCTTAATGATTCAATTGCAAACGCGTCCATGTCTTCACGGGTAATGCTTTTTTGGTCGGCCACTTCTTGCGCGAAGGAACCCATCAAACGGCCCGTTTCCGCATCCTCTAAGCCGTCAAGGAACATGTGGTCGTACACTTTATCGTGGCCCATGCGCATGCCAGCGCGTGCTTTAGTTAGCACGAACGGTGCGTTGGTCATGGATTCCATGCCGCCGGCAACCATAATTTCAGAGGTGCCCGCTTTAATTTGATCGTGCGCAAACATCGCCGCGCGCATGCCTGAGCCGCACAGTTTGTTGATGGTTACAGCGCCGGTGCTATCAGGAAGACCCGCTAAGCGCATGGCTTGGCGTGCGGGGCCTTGTTTCAATCCCGCCGGTAATACACAGCCCATGATGACGTCTTCGATGTCGTCTGGTTTCAATCCCGCGCGGCTAATTGCTGCGCGAATTGCGGTTGCGCCCAGCTCTGGTGCCGATACGGCGCTCAGACTGCCCTGAAACCCGCCCATTGGGGTGCGTGCCCCGTCTACGATGACTACTGCGTCGTCTGCCATGTTGGCCTCCATCATGAATCAGCAATTCGGAAAGGCGGCTATTCTACTCAAGATTGAGCAAAAGCGTGTGTCTGGTCAGTCAGTGGCAGTGATAATTGTCGTCATTCCTAGATTCTATGGGCTCTGCGCTGGCGGGGGGCTTGGTGGGTTGTTATCATCCAAGCCCTTCGAGGGACTGATGGCGTTCGCTAAGTTCCTGATAGGGCAATATTTATTCATCAACCGTCAGGGGATTTATCATGGCTTTTGAACTTCCGGCTCTTCCGTACGAGAAGAACGCACTGGAACCACATATTTCGGCAGAAACCCTGGACTTCCATCACGGTAAGCACCACAACGCTTACGTGACTAAGCTCAACGAGCTGGTGCCAGGCACCGCAAACGAAGGCAAATCGCTGGAAGAAATCATCAAAAGCGCAGGCCCTGGTGTTCTCTTCAATCAGGCGGCGCAGGTGTGGAACCACACTTTCTATTGGCATAGCTTGAGCCCAAATGGCGGCGGCGCGCCAAGTGGTGATTTGGCTGCAGCGATTGATGCCAAGTGGGGCTCGTTCGATAAATTCAAAGAAGCGTTTAACGCAAAAGCAGTGGGCAACTTTGGTTCTGGTTGGACGTGGTTAGTGCAAACCGCAGACGGCTTAGACATTGTGAACACTGACGATGCGGATAGCCCGATCGCACGCGACGGCCAAAAGCCGTTGTTAACCTGCGATGTGTGGGAACACGCGTATTACATCGATTATCGCAATGCCCGTCCAAAATATTTGGAAGGCTTCTGGGCATTGGCGAACTGGGAGTTTGCTGCGAAGAACTTCGCAGGTTAATTCCGGTCGAATTAGATGCCGGCTCGCATAGGGTGGGTCGGCATTTTTTTAAAGAAGAGTGGTTATATGAGTAAGTTGGGATACAGGCAGTTTGGTGCATTTGTTTTAGCTAGTGTTTTGGCTGTGACAGGGTTTGCTGCAGAAAAAGCTAACCAGTCCTCTGCGACAGCGCGGAAGGAAATGGAAATGCTGGCGAGTAAAGGGATCACTGAGTCGTTAAAAGTCTTGCAGGAGCAAGGCGCTATTTATCCCTTCGAATTGTTGCTTGAAAAAAATGACAAAGTCCGCTTAGTCGGTTACTCCGGTACTGTGGAGAATAAGCTCCCCGCGACTGAATATGCCAAAGTGCTAATCGCGGAAGCGAGAAGTTATGCAGACAAACACCCAGAATTAAAAGCTGCCGCTATTTTTCGGATGCATTCTATTTTAGGAGATAAGGGTCAGCAGATACCCGGTGTATGGGCGCTTGTCGATCATCGCTCTGAGCGACCATGGATTGTCTTCCAGCCCCTCGTTCCAAGTGGAGAGGATCGACACTATTCATTAGGCGATCAAATCTATCAGGCTACGGATATCAATTTGTTTGAGCCCGTACCAGAGAAAAATTAATAACACATTTTACTAGTGATCAGAGCGAGCGAAAAATGTCGCGAGACAAAGAAGTTAATCTTGGCGCGATCGATGATGTGACAGTTGACGATGCTCGCGCGCGCCGTCCGGCTGAAGCCGGAAAGCCTCGCAAGAGTGAGCCTCGGGCGGACGCGTCAAAGCCCTCGTCTAAAGTAAGCCCAGCATCAAAATCGACAGCATCTTCTGCATCGTTAAGTGGAACGTGGCTGTATGCAGCGGCTGTGTTTGTTGTGTTGGTGGTGCTGCTAAGCGCCTATTTATTCCGCGAAATTCAAGAAATGAGAGCCATACTGGCCTCGACCCAAGATCAATCCTCGCAGCAGCTTGGTAATTTAGCGTCACAGCTTTCGGCGACAGATGAATCCTTGAATCAGTCATCAGGCAAGATCTCCGACGACTTAAAATTGCACGAATCAGAAATTCGAAAATTGTGGGATGTGAGCAACAAACGCAATAAAGAATGGATTGAAAAGAATCAGGCCGACATTAGCAAAATAGAAAAACAGCGTGCGGAAATCAGTAAGTCCGTATCCGCGATGGAAGCCGAAATCACTGCTCTGAAAAAGCAAAGCCAGCAATACGCGTTGCAGCGTAATCAAATGCAAACGCAAATCGATTTGGCCTCCGAGGCTATGAAGCAGGCGGAAGCGAAAGTGGCCGCGCAGAAGAAAGTAATCGATCAAGTGAATCAGATGATGCCGTCGTTGAAATCGTTGGCCGCCGTGCAAGCGAAAGGCGATGGCCTAGACGTGCGTATCGGCGAAGTTGAAGCGGCGATCAGCGCCTTCGACGCCTATCGTCGCCAGGTGAATATTCGACTGGATCGGGTTGAAAGCGCGCCGCGTTAAGCGCCGCTTGTAATGTGGGGATGGCCTTTTAGGTGCATCCAGTTGATTTCGCTGGGCAAAGGTTGTGCTATTTAGGCACACTAGATTGAATAAGATCGGGTGGAACTGGGTGTGGGTATGACAGAGTTTCCAGAAAATAAACAGAAACGGCTGGCGTCTTTGAATCAAGACGTGCTGGCGGTTAGCCCTGCCCGGACATCCGCGTCGGACAAGTCAGAGCCGCGCATGGTGCAAACCGGATCGCATCGAGTAGTGACGCCCGAACAGAAGGTTAAGGGGCAGCCGCAGAGCTCTAAGCTGTTGGTCGCCGTATCACTCTTGGCCTGCGCAGGCGTGGTTATCGGCGTTGTGGGCATGCTTTTCGCACTAGACAGCAAGCAGCAGCTTCAAAAACTACAAGCACAGCTCACTCAGCCCAACGCTCAGGTAGGTAGTCTGTCTAACCGTGTGGCCGAGTTAGAAGGCCGTTTAGACGCGGCTGGGCAGGAGACTGATAAAATGGGCGATCAGCCCCAATCAAGCCTGCTGCAAACTAATTCTCGGATTCGCAAGCTGGCGGTTGATGTCAGTCGATTAAACGCAGAGCTCGAAAAGCTACGCACAAAACTGGATTCTTCAGGCAACAGTGGTGCGGCCGCTCAAGAGCTAGTAAAGCAGCAAGCAAGTCGCTTAAAAGCGCTAGAGAGCAAAGTGGCGGGGCTTTCCTCGTCTGCGCCCACGTCAACGCCTGCGCCGGTCGTCGCCAAAGCTCAGCTGTCCGATTCTCAGTGGGAGCAGCAGTTGGTGCAGCTGAATATCCGTATGGAGAAGCAGGCAAGCGAGATAAAAGCAATTTATCGCATGCTAGAGTCGCAATAGGTCTTTCACTTTTCGATTTGGCTGTTACAATGCCGCCCATATGCGCTAGTGGTGGAATTGGTAGACACGCTAGATTTAGGTTCTAGTGCCGAAAGGTGTGGGGGTTCAAGTCCCTCCTGGCGTACCAAACATAAGAAGGCCCGCTTTTATGCGGGCTTTTTTGTGCCTGATGGTTTTTCCTTTCAATCGTCTGTACCACGGGGATGCATCCTTAGAGGCGCTCTTACACGCCCGAATGGATGCTACACGGTGGCGTCATATCGTTTAAGCAGGGCTGTATGTGCTGGAAGAGGATGGCGGAGACCGGTGGTGATGCCTTCGAAGACCGACAGCGGGCTCCGACACACAGATCACCTATCCCGACAAAACAGAACAATACACCTTCGATAACGCGTGGAACCGCCTCACCGAAGTGGTTACCGACACAGCCAGTGGCACCGTGCTCAGCAACAAAACCCTGCACTACAACGACCGCCATCAGCTGAACAATATTGACGACAGCGTTGATGCGGCCAACAGCGCAAAAATAAACAAGGACACCCACAAGTTATCGCTTCCCAATAGTGGGCGGAAAATACTGAATGAGCTGAGCAACGATATCGGTCCGGTTGTAACGCCTGCAGTCCTGGGGCTGTCTCCACCTAACTATTTTTGCACACCCTCCACCGTAATCCCCGCCAGCAAATCTTCTAACCTTCTCCTCGGCAATTGATGGTTTCGATCATAATGAGCCACTGCCAGGGCGTGGACCTCTTCGCTGATTTGGTCATAGAGCTTGCGCGGGGCGATGTCGGCCTGAGTGTCGGGGCTGGCGCCGATGAATCGAAGGCCGTAGGTTGGCCAATTTAGCGCTGTGGAGCCGGCCGCTTTGAGGAGTTCGGGCACCCAGCCGTGGGGGGATAGCTCCGCTTGGCGGCGGATATTTTGAAAGGCGAGCTGTTGTTCCAGTAGCGCGGCATCGTCGACCTGCACGTAGTTGCTCACTACGGTGCGCAAAAGCAGGTCTAAACGCTGCCATACCAAGGCTTTTTGGGCCTCCGTATAGCGGTTCCAGTCAACGATTTCATGTAGATAGCGCTTGCAGCCACGGCATACGGTATCGCCGAAAGTGGTGCTACAGACGCCTATACAGGGGGTTTTTACGCGGTTTAAACTCATGGCGACAAGGTTATCAGATTCCGGCAAAAGCGGTAGCCGCACTTGAGCGGCTCTTACAAATGGGTAATAGTAGGCAAGCTCTGCGGCAGGTAGAATCTGCCTGTTACTACTACGCCAGAGTGATTGCAG
Organism: Alcanivoracaceae bacterium; assembly: GCA_029213045.1. GTDB lineage: Bacteria > Pseudomonadota > Gammaproteobacteria > Pseudomonadales > Alcanivoracaceae > JARGPN01. The sequence goes on along the minus strand of JARGPN010000010.1, from coordinate 98,560 downwards.
GAGAGAATAATAATATGCAGTGGCGAATCGTATTGTTAGCAATTGTGCTGACATCTTTATCTGCTTGTTCCATACAGCTGGGTATTCCGCGTACCAATGGTGCCTTTATTGATGCCGTTGAAGGTAAAACGTTTGAGCCGATAGATACGCTCGATCCGCGTAATGCCATGGTGTACATCTATCGTCCGGATTCCGAATGGGGCTATGAAGAAGTTCAGGCGCCAACCGTTTTTGTTGATGGTCAGCAGCTGTTTGGTTTAAAGAGCGGCGGCTATGAATGGCTCGAACTTCACGGCGGCACGTACGATATTTATTCACGTCGTCCAATGGGCGTTCTGTTCCTAAAAACGGTATTCCAGCTTCCGCTCGAAGTGGAAGGCGGTAAAACCTATTACTTCCGTTATTCCGAGTTGAACCCGGTTGTGATTGAAGAAATTGCCGATGAGCCGGAAAAATACGTGCAAGACGGTCCGTTGCAACAAGTGCCGGAAGCTTTCGCGCTACGTGAGATTAAACATCTTCGCTTAGATGAGCCGGGTGTTTACTTCGGTGGCGTAGGCTACGAAGAACCACGTTGGGCACCGTTTTGGACTTACGATGACAAAGATACCGTCAGTAAAAAATAAAGACACTGTCAGTAAAAAAATAATCTTTTCAGGAAATACGTGTTAGTGATTTGCTGAATAAGTCACGAACATAAAAAACGCCTCAATCGAGGCGTTTTTTTATGTTCGCAGATTTTATATTCGTCTAAACGTATTAATCACGATTCCGTATAACGTTTCTTCGTCACCAATAATTTCCGCCATTGCTCTACATATTCCGGCAAAACCGGCGATTGCATATTCAGCCCAGTGATTTCTTGTACCGCTTGCGGGCTAATGGATTTGCCGCCATACAAGTGCACCACGCGCAATAACGCGTGTGTGTGCAGACGCTTTTGCGACATAAAACGCTGATCGTAATAAACGTATTTATCATCCCAGCCGAGTACGCGCGTTTCTACTGTGAAATGCTGGTAAGGGCGCAGCTCACGAATGTAAGAGACTTCGGTATTGGCAACCACTGCATTGCAGCGCGCTTGAATTAATTTATCCAGCAGGCCAGTGCTTACCGCGTGCTCTAACCGGCAACGATCCATGTACTTTAAATATTTAGCGTTATTCAGGTGCATGTTCAGATCGATATCAAACAAGCCAACCCGAAAATCCAAGGCAACGGTATCAAACAAGCCATGGGTTGGTGGTCTTTTACGGCGAAGTGCCGCACTGATCATCTCCAACATTGCAAAAATCTCCCCCCGGGATTTGCTGTGGTTGCCGATCCTTGGCATCGAATAAATGGCGCTCCCCCTCAGGCGCGCCATTTATCTATCAATTGATCTGTCTATTGGCTGTAGAAATAAGCCACAGAATTACAAAAGGTACTCGTCAGTATAAGTAGCAAACCATTCTGACGCCAAGGGAGACTAAAACCAACGAAGAGGAATGCCAAGTTACGTGTTGTTAATCCGAGTCATCCTGTGTCATGAATGACACGAGCGTTCGCGCAGCTGGCAGTTTTCGCTATAGAGGCAGCGGGCGCACGGCGGCATACTGGCGCGCTAATCGCTATTGGGCCGTAGTTTCGGTGGTTTTTTGATCAAAGACGCCTGATTTTACGCGATAGTATTTCTCAATAAATGACACAGCAGAGAGACCGAGATGGATATTAGCAAGGTAGTGGCAGTGGTAACTGGTGGTGCGTCAGGATTAGGTCGCGCAACGGTCGAAGCGCTGGCGGCGAAAGGCGCACGGGTAATGATTCTGGATCGTGATACGACGCGGGCCGCGGAAGTTGCCGCCGCGTTGGGCGATAACGTCGCGTGGACCGAAACGGATGTGACCAGCGAAGAGTCCGTGAAGCAGGCGATTGCCAATACCTTGGAAAAATTCTCCGCGATTCACGTGTGTGTGAACTGTGCGGGGGTCGGCTCTGCAATGAAAACGGTGGGTCGGGAAAATACGCCCCACGACTTAAGCGTGTTTGAAACGGTGGTGAAGATCAACCTTATTGGCACGTTCAACGTGTTGCGCTTGGCGGCAGCAGCAATGGCGACCAATGAAGGTGGAGAAGACGGAGATCGTGGTCTGATCGTGAACACGGCGTCTGTGGCGGCGTATGACGGTCAGGTAGGGCAGGTGGCTTACTCTGCTACCAAAGGCGCCGTGGTAGGGATGACGTTGCCGATTGCGCGGGATTTGGCTTCATTGGGTATCCGTTGCAACACTATTGCGCCAGGTATTTTCAATACGCCGTTGATGAACGCCGCGCCCGACAAGGTGAAGCAGCCATTGATTGATATGACGCAGTTTCCGAAGCGCCTCGGCCATCCGCCAGAATATGCGGCGCTAGTGTGCCATATGATTGAAAACACGTTCCTTAACGGCGAAACGATCCGTATCGACGGCGCGATTCGCATGCAACCACGCTAAGTATTGCTCCAGCTCCGGCACTTGTGTCGGGGCTGACACTTCCTGTTGCAATTGCCCTGTTGTATCCCTTTTCACAAATATTCAATCTTGCTGTTATAGGCTGCGTGTCGGGATGTCACCCGCCCGTATCCGAAACGGAGAGAGAGAATGCTTATCAAGTACCTGAATGATCTGGATCGTGCGGTACAGAGGGCGCAGACCCAACCCGGACCAGAACAATTTAGCCGTTGCGCTGACTGTGTCGACACGTTGGAGACATACCTAGACGGCCAGCTAGAGCCGCTCAAGCGCAAGGGATTTGAAATCATGGAGCAGTTGCTGCCAGCAGACTATGAAAGTTGGTTGGCTGAAGTGAGCGCGAGCCGCAGTATGGCGATGCATTCACAATTGGCGGGATCTCTGTAACGCCAGCGCCCGCTGACGCTCTTCTGGAAATAAATCGGGCTGTTGCGGTGAATCTGCATCGCGCAGCCGAACCCCGATACCGAGCAATCTCACCGCTGCCGATTGCCGCTGCCATAGCGAGCGCAACAAATTGGCAAATACCTCCTCATCAATAATATCCCCTGGCGCTTCACAGGTGCTGATGCTGAAGTCGCTATACCGTACCTTGGCATAGAGCGCTTGATTGATATATCCGTGGTCTAGGCGCTGCATTCGTCGCTTTAGCTGATCAATTAAGTCCGGCAGCGCCAGCAGCCAGTGCTCAATGCGTGGCAAGTCTTCGTCGAAGGTTCGCTCAACACTGACGGATTTGCGCCGTCGCGATGCTTGCACGGGGCGTTCGTCTTGGCCTCGACACAAGTGATAAAGCCGCTCACCAAAACTGCCGAACTGTTGGCCGAGTTCTAACCGCGACATCGACTGCAAGTCGTGGCATGTCTTAATCCCAAGTTGATGCATTCGCGTGGCGGTGACGCGGCCCACACCAAAAATTTTCTCAATGGGTAATGTTTCAATAAAGCGTGCTACTTCCGCCGGTTGGATCACAAAAATCCCGTTGGGCTTACGCCAATCGCTGGCAATTTTGGCGAGAAATTTATTCGGCGCGACGCCGGCGGATACGGTAATACCCACTTCATTATTAACCTGCTTGCGGATGGCTTGCGCAATGCGTGTTGCACGGTTGTCGAAATGCGGACTTTCGCTGACATCGAGGAAGGCTTCATCCAGCGATAAGGGCTCAATGTCGGCGGTATAGCGTTGAAAAATGGCTTGGATATCCTGTGACACTTTTCGGTAACGCTCAAACTCTGGCCGCACAATAATAAGTTCTGGGCAGAGCGCCATTGCCCGCGCAGAGGGCATCGCGGAACGCACGCCGTAGGCGCGGGCTTCGTAGTTGCAGGTCGCAATGACGCCACGGCGTCCGGGATCACCGCCGACCGCCAAAGGCTTGCCTTGATAGCGGGGTTGATCACGTGTCTCGACCGCGGCGTAAAAGCAATCGCAATCAATGTGAATGATTTTGCGCGTCATGAACTAATTGTATCGCTCATACTAAATGTTAAATTTTTTCTGAGTGGGTAAAGGCGGAAAGTGAACTCGCTTTCGCCTTATTCCAGTACATCGGTGTCATCATGGCTATACGGCGGTGCACAGCAGCATAGAAACCGCAGCATGGTGCTACCGTTGTTTGTGATGCAGTGTGCCTGCCCAGGTTGAATAAGAATGCTATCGCCAAGGGTGACAGAAAACTGTTCGTCGCCGCATTGCATAAGGCCTTGCCCCTCGAGGATGTGATAGATTTCTTCCGTGCGTCCGTGTTTGTGCAGTAAGGTTTTTTGGCCGGGCGCAACCCGTGCTTCCGCCAGTGATTGAACGCCGCGCATAACTTGGCCTGAAGGATGCACGGAAGGATGCAATAATTCGCGAATTTCGGAACCATCGCGTGTTATATACGCCTCAACTGAATCTAAAGAGGATTTGAACGGCATGACCATGACTCCGTACTTAACGCTTAACGCCAAGCATAGCAGGGTGGTGCGATGACCGCGTTACCAAGCCGTTGTGCTGTGTTAATTGTGGGGGCTGGCCCAACCGGGCTGACGCTGGCAATCCGTTTGCAGCAACTCGGTGTGGACTGTCTGCTGATTGATAAAGAGCCGGCACCGCTGCCTTGGTCCCGTGGCTTGGGGTTGCAAGCGCGAACGTTGGAAATTTTTGATGCGCTTGGCGTCTTGTCGGCGGTGCGCCAGCAAAGTATCGAAGTCAAAGCGATGCATTTGCACAATCAGCGCGGCCCTTTGCTTGAGCTGGATTTAACTGGCTTGGATGCGCCGTTTCCGTGGGTGTTAAGTTGCCCACAAACCGATGTGGAAAATTGTTTGATTGAACACTACCTGCAAATCGGTGGGAAGCTACTGCGTGACACGGCGTTGCTGGATTTTCGCCAGCACGGTCACGCGGTTGAAGCTCGGCTAATGCACGCGGAAGAAACCGTCACATTGCAATGTGATCTTGTTGTTGGTTGTGATGGCGCAAATTCATTGGTGCGTGAGCAGCTTGGATTAAGCTTCCAAGGTGTAGACTATGCCGACCAGTTTTTGCTGGCGGATGTAGACGTAGACTGGCCTCATAGTAAAGAGTCTGCTCATGCTTTTCTGAGTGGAGAAGGGGCGCTGTTTGCGTTGCCGTTACCGCAAGGTTGGCGTTTAGTTCTCAATGTGGCCACTGACGAAATATTGCCAGAAGAGCCCTCTTTGGATGCCTTTAAGCAGCGCTTAACACACTTGTTTGCTGAGCCTCCCGCGCTAAGCGATCCCTATTGGATCAGCGCGTTTTCAATTCATCGTCGTTTAGCGGGCCGTTACCGCGTGAATCGCGTTTTGCTGGCAGGCGATGCTTGCCATGTGCAAAGCCCAGTCGGTGCCCAAGGGATGAACACCGGCATTGCAGACGGCTTTAATCTCGCGTGGAAACTTGCGCTATTTTTGCAAGGTATCGGCGGCGGAAAATTGTTAGATAGCTATGAGACAGAGCGGCGGCCTGTTGCTAAATCCATGCTGACAAATGTGGATTTTCTTTCGCGTAGTTCATTTTCGCGCAATGCGCTGTGGCGCGGTGCGCGCGATTCAATGTTAAAGCTCCTCGCACGACAGCCGACATTATCGGCGAAGTTTCTACGTACTATGAGTCAGCTGGATGTGAACTACCGTGACTCTGCAATTGTCGGCGCGGGCTCAGGTCTTTTTGCGTCGCTGGCGGATGACGGGCCAGAACCAGGTGATCGTATGCCGGATGCGAGTCTAAAAAATTACAACAGCGGCGAGGCGCTGCGTTTACAAAGTTGCCTGCGTGAACCGAAGCATCATCTTTTTGTGCAGCTATCATCTGAGCTGGATCATCATGAAATTGTTGCCGCTTTTGCATTGGCAGACAGAGTGCCCGAAACGTTTGGGCAGCACGTAAAAACATCGTTAATTTTGGCCAATGCAATGCCAGATACCATGCGTGACATTGAGGACTTTGATGTGGCGGTATTGGTGGATGAGGACGGGAGTTTTCGTGCGCAATACGGTGAGAGTGCGGGGCTGTGGTTGATGCGTCCCGACGGCCATTTAGGCTATCGCGCACATTTATCCGACGGTGATCAATTGCTCAGTTATTTGCGCGCCTTATTTCAGCAGCAGGGTTGACCCTGCTGCTGTGCGCAGCGAATTTATCGCAACACTTTTTTTGCTTTTAAGGTAAATGGCTACGCAGATTGTACCGGGGCGTGCGCTAACCAATGCTCTGCATTACCGACCGCGCGGCCCAAATGATGCTCTAGTCGTACGAGTGTTTCCTCAAGGCCATGCTGGTCGTTTGTCAGCGTAGTGATCGACGCGTAGAAGGGCTGTGTGGATTCGCGTACGTCGCTCAGTAAATTTTCTGCGGCAGTAAGCGTTGTGCAGGGAAGAAGCAGAGCAATGACATCTTCATAGCGCGCAGCAATGTCACTTTTACGTAAGCGTTGGGCGAGATTGTCTGCCAGTTGCGTAAGCGTTCCTGCTTGCGCGGGGCTGATCAGGACCACGGTGAGGTTGGCGGCTAAGCGGTCATGCAACGGCAATAACCAGCCCGCGGTTGCTACCAGTGCATGATGGCTAATGAGCCCTGTTTCAGGATCTTTCCACGTCGCTTCTTGAGCAAGGCGGGTTAATATTTTATTGCGGTAAATCAGCACGCCTAGGTACACAGCGCAAGCCGCTATGGTAGCGAGCAAAAACGCACTGGACGACTCGAAGGCAGTGGGTTTTCCATGACGCAATGCAATCAACACCGCAATGAGCGCGGTGTTGGCGAGTAAAATCAGAAAAAATCTTCCCAGCCCGCGCAACATGCCCGCACTGATTACGCTGATTAAAAAAAGCGCCAAAGTTGGCGGCGGCGTGGAGGGGTCCAATGCGACGGCAAACGTTATCGCTATTGCGTCGAGAAGCATGGCTAAATTTTCACGGCCGGGCACGGCGCGAATCAGCAATACACCTTGCGCAATAATATATCCCCAAAAAAGCAAATGACTCGTTATGGCGGATTGCGCGTTGCTATACATTAAAAAATAACTGAGTACCAAGCCTGCAAATAATAGACGTGCGGCGGTGCGAACCCACGCTAGTCCATGTTCAGAGGCAATACGGTTGGGCAGATTCATCACTTACGTTACCTTGGGCGCTGCGGCCGCTGTCTTTCAGCAGGCTGGACATTGTACTCTTTAGTTGGGGCTAGCAGGAATCCATAGAGCAGGAGATTCGCCATCGTGAAAAAAGACAGTCATGGCAACGTAGATATTCACGCGCCGCTACGTGACGACGTGCGCATGCTCGGCGACATGCTTGGCGCAACATTGATGCAGCAAGATGATAGCGATCTCTTTGAAACCGTTGAAAAAATTCGAAAAGTATCGGTTCAGGGGCGGCAACAAGGCGCAGTCGATACAGCCGCCTTACAAAAGCTACTTACCGATTTAGATGATCAGAAACTACTCAGCGTGGCCCGCGCATTTAGTCAATTTTTGAATCTCGCCAATATTGCCGAAACCCATCACCGTGAGAGATTGCGTCGTCATCGTCAGCGCTTTAGCGACGCGCCGGGTGATAGCCAAAGTCTCAGCGAGATTATTGAGCGACTATTGGCGGCTGATATCCCTGCAGACAGTATTCATCAGTGTTTGAAAAGTTTATCGGTGGAGCTGGTGCTCACAGCCCATCCAACGGAAGTAACGCGGCGCACGCTGATCCGAAAATATGATCGCATGGCAACATTATTGAGCCAGCTTGATCGAGAAGGGCTGACGGATGATGAGCGCGATATCGCGCGTCAGGAAATGCGTCGTTTGATTTTGTCTGCGTGGTGCACCGACGAAATTAGACGTGAGCGCCCCACGCCGGTTGATGAAGCGAAATGGGGCTTTGCGACGATTGAACAATCTCTTTGGTACGCCGTGCCGGCGATTCTGCGTGAAGTCGACACCATTTGTTCGCAGCACCTTGGCCAGCGCCTCCCTGCAACCAGCGCTCCTATTCGGTTCGCATCGTGGATGGGGGGCGATCGCGACGGTAACCCCAACGTCACGGCTGAGGTGACGCGCGAAGTGCTCTGCCTCGCCCGTTGGATGGCCGCCGACCTGTATTTGCGTGATGTTGAAAACCTGATTGCAGACTTATCTATGCAGGCAGCATCGGAAGAGCTGCTCGCGGTGACTGGACCATCTTACGAGCCCTATCGCGTGGTGCTGCGCAATGTTAGGGAGTCGCTTCGCGCAACGCGCGCGCGCATGGAGGCCTTGTTAGAAAACCGCGAGCCAAAACAGGAAGTTTGGTGTGCCACCAATGATGATCTTTTGCAGCCGTTGCTGTTGATTGATCGGTCACTACGCACAAGTGGTATGGCAACCATCGCTGACGGTGATTTAAGCGACACGTTACGTCGCTTAAATTGTTTTGGTGTGAGTTTGCTGCAACTTGATATCCGCCAAGAATCTACCCGTCATGCGCAGGCCATAGATGGCATTACCCGTTATTTGTCATTGGGTAGCTATCTCGAATGGAATGAAACGCAGCGCCAAGAATTTTTGTTGCGTGAGCTGCAGGGTAAACGGCCACTTATCAATGCTGCTTTTTTTGCTAGTGAATTTTGCGGCGATGAAATCACCGAAGTGTTCGCAACATGTGAAGTGATTGCACAGGCCGATCCCGGCGCACTAGGCGCTTACGTTATTTCTATGGCTCATCATCCGTCTGATTTATTAGCGGTGATGCTGTTGCAACGTGAAGCAGGTGTGCAGCAATGGATGCGGGTGGTGCCTTTATTCGAAACGCTGGACGACCTTGAGCGCGCGCCGCAAACCATGACCGAGTTGCTCGCCATAGATTGGTACCGTGAGCGCGTCGCGGAAGGCCAGGAAATTATGATCGGCTACTCGGACTCAGCCAAGGATGCAGGCTTTTTAGGCGCGGCATGGGTGCAGTTCCGCGCCCAAGAGCAACTGACAGCTTTGTTTGCGCAGCACAATATTCCGCTAACGCTTTTTCACGGTCGCGGTGGCTCTGTAAGCCGCGGTGGTTCACCAACGCGCATGGCGTTGTTGTCGCAACCACCGGGTTCAGTTGCAGGTCGTATTCGCGTCACAGAGCAAGGAGAAGTGATTCGTTTTAAGTATGGACTGCCTAGCGTCGCAGCAGAAAATCTTGAACAGTATATTGCAGCCACGTTAGAAGCGACGTTGCTTCCTCCTTGTTCGCCACAGCCGCATTGGCGTGAAGAAATGAACCGATTGACGCAAACGTCAGTGAAAGCCTATCGAGATGTCGTGCAGAAAACGCCCGAGCTGGTGAGTTACCTCCGCAGCGTTACACCGGAGCAAGAGTTAACACGGTTAGCGTTAGGTTCGCGTCCAGCACGCCGAAAAAAAGATGCCGGCATTGCGTCGCTACGTGCAATTCCATGGGTGTTTGCGTGGACACAAATTCGCCTAATGTTGCCCGCTTGGTTGGGCACGGGGGCGGCGATTCAGTCAGCGTTGGACGATGCTTCTCGTGCTCCCGTACTCAATGACATGGTCGAACATTGGAGTTTTTTCCAAGCCGCCGTGGACATGTTGGAAATGGTGTTAGCCAAGGCAGATCCAGCGGTTGCTGCGTATTATGAACAACGATTAACTGACGATGCAGCGCTGATCGCATTGGGCACTTCATTACGTGAGCGCCTCACCGCAAGCGTTCAAACACTGAGGCGTTTGGTGGGCGATAAAAATCTATTGGCCAATAACCCAGTGATGCAATGGTCGATTAAGGTGCGTGACCCGTACACAGATCCGCTGCATTTATTACAGGCGGAATTGATGTATCGGTTGCGTATGGCGCCGACAGATAGCGCACAGATAGAAAGCGCGTTAATGGTAACCATTGCCGGCATTGCGGCAGGAATGCGAAATACGGGTTGATGAAACGCAGGGGCGCGGACATTACGGCAATGTAATGTCCGCGCCGTCGTTAAATAAAGTTTGGCGTTACGTTTTTCCGCGCGCCCAGCGCACTATGCCGCCAATAAACGGTAGGTGGCTAAATAACCCTTCGGTGTTATCCCAAAAATCTTGATGCAGGATAACGCGGTTTTGATCATCAAAGCGTAGGTGGCTGATGCCAACACTTGTCGCATCTATTTTCTTACCCATCACCTTGAATTTCGTTGTCATGGTCCAGCGCACGTAGACGTCCGCGCCATCTTGCATGACGGACATGACCTCTACCTCAACGGAGTCGATTTTCTCACCGGTTTCCATCAGATACGTTTTCAGCGTATCCCTGTCACGAATAGTGTGCAGGGTATCGTTGAAATACAGGTCTTGCGCGTAGGCACGCTCTACATACTGGTCGATGTCTTTGCCACCGAGATGATCATAAACGCCGAGAAAGGCATCTACCGACGACTTCCCTTCTATGGCGACGCCAGGATGATCCTGCAGTGCGGCTCTGTAAGCGTCAGTGTAGCTGCGATTGTTTTTTGACGAGCAACCGATCGTAGCAAGAGTGAGCAAGAGTAGGCCTGTCATAGAGGTTAGCTTTTTCATGCGCGCAGTATCCGTCCTCGTAGATCAATATTGTGTGAACGCAGGCCCACGGGCCTTGATTCACGGGCCGTTCACCCCTTGCATCCCTATACTCATTCCGACACTACATAATCCACTTTGAGTCTTGTTTTTCTACTGGCACGTAGTAACAATTTTCTGCCGGACTCACAGGGTGTCACTGTTTAAACAAAACGGTTTAAACAAAACGGTTTCAGCAAGTTCGATTCAAAAAGCGCTGGCGTTCAGGTGATTATCCTAGCGCCGGAAATATGACTTTAATGCACCGCACAGGAGTTTGCGACCATGCTGAGTGACGCTCGCGGCAAGGCTGTAATGCAAGGTCTGAACTCGTTTCCAACAGACCTCTTAGGTAAAGGTGGAAACTTTGTTTTGTTCCACTTGCTTTGGGGGGCGGCTATTTTTGGCGCGGCCGCCGGTACTAACCTTTGGTCGGCGCTAACCCTAGGCATAATGATTGTGCAGGGTTTAACCGTCACCCGGCGCTGGCGTGTGGATGCATTACTTATTGTGTCAGGGATGTTGGTTGGCGTCGTATTTGAAGTTCTATTACTGCAAACCGGTTCAATTGCCTATGCGTTGCAGGAAGTGTCTTGGCTACCTCCTTTTTGGATCATGGCGTTATGGATTGGTTTGGCCCAATCATTTAATCATTCTATGAATTGGCTAACTCGATACTACTTGCTCGCCGCGTTACTCGGTGCCATCGGATCGGTGGCATCCGTGTTTTCAGGCATTCATTTCGGCGCAGCGCAAACGTCAAATCCTTTGCTACTCGGGCTCGTTTACGCTCTTGGTTGGGGCATGCTAATTCCGTTTTTTGCATGGATTACCAACAGGTTGAATGGTAGGTTTTCAAAGGACGATGAGATTGTCAGCAAGGAAGCATTAGAAAATCATGAATAATGCGTTATGGATAACAGCAGTGGTGTTAAGTGGCGCGTGTGTCATTGGCTGGTGGCGTCAGTGTCGTACGCATAATGCTAGCCATGCGGACGTTATATGGTCATTTGGCGTCGGCGCGGCTGCGTTGTTTTATTGTGTTATGGGCGACGGCGATAGCATCGCGCGAATAATCACTGCGCTGATGATCGGTTTTTGGTCGTTACGACTCGGCTGGCATATTCATCATCGTATCGCTGGCGCTGAGGAAGATGGTCGTTACCAAGCGATGCGAAGTGCGCTGGGCGATAAGATTAATCAATTCCATTTCTTTTTCTTCCAAGCACAAGGCTTGTTGGCCTGGCTTTTTGCGTTGCCCGCATGGGTAATTGCCACCGAAACGCGCGCTGTGCCAGCAGGCTTTTTAGTGGCCGGTGCAGCCGTTGGAATTGCTGCCCTTGCCGGAGAAGCGCTAGCGGACAAGCAGCTGGCGAATTTTCGTGCCATGCCAGATAGCAAAGGAAAAACATGCCGCGAAGGCTTGTGGCGTTATTCTCGGCACCCCAATTATTTCTTTGAATGGTTGCACTGGTTTAGCTACCCGCTGCTCGCGTACGGTGCCGAGCATGCAATGTGGCTGTGGCTGGCGCCGGCTTTCATGTTTTTGTTTCTTTGGTTTGTCACCGGTATTCCCTATACCGAGCGGCAAGCTCTCAAGTCTCGTGGCGAGGACTACAAGCGCTATCAGAGAGAGACAAGTATGTTTTTCCCATGGTGGCCAAAAACAAAATAATAGCGAAGCGCGTTGCATGGCGGCGTGACGTTCTAGGATTAGTAACCGCGTTAAGATGAGGTATTTATGATTATTGAGATGGCTGAGCGAGGACTCGCTCCGGACGCCTTTATTCGATTTGGTATTCGCAGATTGCTAAAGCAGCGCCTGCGGGTCGAGCAAGCAGATAATCCTGAAGTCGTGGAAGCGCGAAAAATGGAGCTGATGAAGATCTGCGCGCAGGGTCCTGTTGCCGTGGAGCAGCAAGCAGCCAATGAGCAGCACTACGAAGTTCCCGCACCCTTTTATAAAATGGTGCTCGGTGCACGTCTTAAATATTCCAGCGGACTGTGGACAGAGAACGTTCGCACGCTCACTGATGCCGAAGAAACCATGTTGGCCCTTACCTGTGAGCGCGCAGATTTAAAAGATGGCCAACGTGTTTTAGAGCTAGGTTGTGGTTGGGGGTCTTTGTCTTTATGGATGGCGGAGAAGTATCCGCGATCCAGCATCACCGCCGTATCCAATTCAGCGTCCCAGAAAGCGTTTATTGACGAATGTGCGGCACAGCGAGGGTTGCATAATTTACAGGTCATTACTGCGGATGCTGCGGCGTTTGAACCGCAAGGAAAGATTGATCGTGTTGTGTCTGTTGAAATGTTCGAACACATGCGAAATCACAAAGCGCTGATGGAGCGTATTCATGGCTGGTTAACGCCCGGCGGCAAGCTTTTCGTTCATATTTTCTGCCACCGTGATGCGTTTTATCCGTTCGAAGTGGAAGGCGAGGAAAACTGGATGGGACGTATGTTCTTTACCGGTGGTGTGATGCCGTCTTTTGATTTGCTTGAGCGAAGCCAAGAAAATTATGTGGTTGAAGGAAGCTGGCGCGTCAACGGCAAGCATTACTCTCGCTCATTAGAAGCGTGGTTGGATAATGCGGATGCTCGGCGCGATGACATTATGCCGGTTTTAGTGGACACTTATGGTAAGAAAAATGCCGCTATTTGGTTGCAGCGTTGGCGTATGTTCTTTATGGCATGCTCGGAGTTGTTCCGTTACAACGACGGCGAAGAATGGTTTGTGGGCCACTATTTATTTAAGGCGGAGTAATGGCACGTCGCTCAGGTGTTCAGCATCGACTCACTAGAGTTTTTATAATGCAGTTGTTGCTGATCAGCTTGGCGACGGTGTTGGGTGTTTGGGTTACAGCGAAAATTATTGAAAACGTTCTCCTCAAGGAAGCGTTAATTAAGGAAGCAGAGCACTATTGGGGTTTGTATGATGCCAACCCCAATCAGCCGCGCCCAAATACCCGTCATTTGCTCGGCATGTTAGCGCTACCCAACGGTGGCGGTGACACTATCCCTCCAGCATTGCGGTCATTAGATGATGGCTATCAGCGCGCGCAATACGACGGTCGTAATCCGATTTTGTATATTGAACATCACGAAGGTGCGCGTCTTTATTTGATTTTCGATGAGCAGCGCGTAGCTGTGCTGGCATTTTTGTTCGGCGTATTGCCATTAACTGGGGTGTTGTTGGTGATTTATCTCACCTCATTTCAGGCGTGGCGTCGTTCGCGGCAATTAATGTCACCGCTCGTGCAGCTTTCGGAAATTCTGCGGCGTGTGTCGGTAAATGACCCAGCCGCTGCGCGGCCAGATTTATCTGAGGTTCAGGCTGAGGCGGATAGCGAAGTCGCCGTGTTGGTGGCAGCGCTCGAAGCGTACGCGGAGAGGTTGCTCATATTTGTTGATAGAGAGCGTCAGTTCACCCGCGACGCCAGCCACGAGTTGCGTACACCCCTTGCCGTCATCCGCGCGAATCTAGAGTTACTTGATCCTGCACAGCGATTGAGCGCGCCACGTCGTCGAATTGATGACACCGTTGAAGATATGGAGGCGTTGATTGAAACGTTGCTGATGCTAGCCCGCAGTGAGCACAGCGAGCTGCCGAGGGAGCCGATCGTACTCAATGACTTAGCCGTTAATCTAGCCGAGCGCTTATCACCCTTCGCAGAACGAAAAGGAGTGGCTGTTCGTGTTCAGCAGAATGCATTGCTGTCGATTGAAGTGCCGGAAGTGATTCTCACCATTGTGCTGACCAATTTAATTCGCAACGCTATTAACTATACCGGTAGCGGACAAGTTGTTGTGGTGATTGGCGAGAACGATATTTGTGTCGCCGATTCAGGGCGGGGAATGGATGCCGAAGAGCTTGCCCGCGTGTTTAAACCTTTCGAGCGAGGCGGTAACGGCGGAGAGCCGGGGCATGGCTTAGGCTTGGCGATTGTTCACCGGCTGTGCGAGCGGGGGCATTGGAAAGTTGATGTTGCCAGCGCACCCGGTGAGGGAACGCAGGTCAAAATCACGTTCCCTTTATGGCAAAGAATTCATTGAAATAGGCGCGCTTAGTTAGAACACAGCAATACGCTTAGCTCGATGCGCCTACTCGTATGCTAAACCCAACGCCTGGTAGGGTTTCCAGCAGCTGCTCAGAGAACGGCTTATCGATAGCCTTGCGCAAATTATATAAATGGCTGCGCAGCGCGTCTGAATCTGGCACCAAATCGCCCCATAGTTCTTGCTCAAGTTGCTCACGGCTTACCACGCGGGGCGACTCGCGCATCAAAATGCGCAAAATCCGAAATGCGGTAGGGGAGAGTTTTAAAAGCTGTCCCGCTCGGCGCACTTCTTGGCGGGCAGGGTCGAGTTCCAAATCCGCCACACGTAAAACATGGGGCGCGACTTCCCCGCGGCTGCGACGCACTTGCGCTTGAACTCGTGCGAGCAATTCCGGTAACGCAAAAGGCTTCACGATATAGTCGTCGCCGCCTTGTGAAAATCCGAGCAGCTTGTCATCAAGTTGATCGCGGGCAGTTAGAAATATTACAGGGGTGGCCAGCGTTAATTCGGTTCTCAGATACTGACAAATCGAGAAGCCATCTTCGCCAGGGAGCATTACGTCGAGAAGAATTAGATCAAAATGATGCTCGCGTAATAGCTCTTTTGCTAATCGACCATCACCTGCGTATTCGACAATTGCTCCTTGCTGCTCTAGATACTCAAGAACGCTTTGGGCCAGTTGCCGGTGATCTTCCACCAGCAGGATGGACAAATTTTTCAATGAAATTCCCATGACCCGCTCCATATCCCTTTCGAATTTTTATTGCATTTGGTACTGCTATTGTCCGTGCTGCGCGTGAATGTTGCATCAATGCGCCGCACGGTTGTGAAGTAGCGTTACAAATTCTTGTAGCGATTGATGTCAAGGATGCCGCTTTGTAGCGGATCGTCTTGTTCCAGCCACTTATGGTAGCCATCTAAATACTGCCAGAATTGCGGATGGCTGCGGCGTATGCCCCAGCGTGCAACCAGCATGTCAAAATCTTCTGCGCTTTTGCCAGATCGAAATGCGGCGACAAACGCGGTGGCCTGATCCGCTGGCACAGCGAAGGCGAAATTAGGGTAGCTGCCGAGAATGCCAGGCCGGATGGTCAGCGTGTCCCTTTCAGGTTGGTAGCGCAATGATTCTGCGGTCATAAACGCCACATTTGAATGTGACCGGTTGCGCACCAGCGAGTACACCACCGGCGCGTCGCTATCAGTCTCAATGGTAAGCATGGTGACGTCGGGCATATAGCTGATCATTGGCATCGTTTCCGCACGGTGAGCCGCTACTGTGCTGAGCAGATCGTCAATACCTTTCTGTGCGGCGGGGGCGTCGTTCCTATGGCACGGTGTGGTCGCGCAGCGATTAATTGGATCATCCGGGATGGCGTTGACGTTGCGCAGTTCGGTGAGCAGTCGCTCGGCGAACTCTCTTTTCGGATCAACCGTACGAAATGTCATACCCGTTGGCTGTGTATCGTCTAGCTCAGTATAAGAAAGGGACAGCTTTATTTGCGCTGATCCTTGGTACCACTCATTCAAGATCGTGCTGCGATATTCGGGCGGCATCATGCGCAAAAAATTAATTTCAGAACCATTTCGGATTAAATCGAAATACAAGCGTGTTTGTGCTTGATGAGCAACGTTGCCGAAAACATCAAAGTTTGCCACGAGGTCATAGTAGCTGCGTTCAAGGAGCGGATAGTCCATCAACCAAAATGTTTTGGGCACGCTGCCAATTAAGCCGCGACGCACCGAAGAGTTGTCATGATGGCGGAAGATGGTTAGCAGGGCATTGTCGTTGTGGCCGTCGCCATCCCAGACAGTGGTAAAGTCGGGCCCGTTGGGCAGCGCAGCGTTATAGGCTTCGTCGCGAAGTGCTAAATATTTATTTCGATTGTTTTTATAGCTTAACCATTCTGGGCCTAGCTTCAGCAATGAGTCTTTCTGGCCGGGCAGACCAAGCAAAGGGGATACTTTCTCGCGATACTCTGCGTCGGTAATAAAGAGATCTTGGTCAGGCTCTTGAAAGAACGTCCAAAAATGATCGCGGATAACGTCGGTCGCGATTTGCCCGCGGCAAACCGGGCCGCGAATAAAGGAGCGAATAAAGTACTCCGCATCATCGAGCATAAATTGGTAGCGAGCACTAGATGGAATTGCCGCGAAAGTCACAAATGGGTTGGCACGTTGCTCGTAATCAAATCTAGGAATGCGTTCGACAACCCAGTCGCCACCTAGAAACTGTTGTTTTGTTCTTTCCAGCTTCGCAGTATTCAGCGCAAAGGTGGTGTGATTTTTATGGACCACTGAACCGAGCACGGGGCGAAGTCGGTACCAGAAAGGACCGCCTGGGTCATCGTTCGGGCGCAGCGTCGAGATTACTTCAATGGGTTCGCCTGGCGCGGTACGTGAACGGACTACATTAAAAAAAACGGGGCGTTTGTTTTCGCCGATGTCAGAAAAATAGAGATGCGCGATAAAGAGATGCTCATAGAGCCAGCGGGCAACGAGAAAATGGCGCGCGTCGCTATAGTTTAAGAACGTTTCCCACTGGGCGATGGAGGCGCGATGGGCGGGGGTTAATTGCACGGTATCAGCACCGAGCGGGGCGCCTGCATTAATCCATGCTTCCATGGTGTTAAATTCAGCGTCGGTCAATCCGGTGACGGCGAGTGGCATGCCTTCAAATGGGCGATCTTCGGCGTAGGTGTGAAATTGCTTCGCCGTGGGGCATTCATTTACTCGGGTGACGCCGAGTTCAATATTCTCTGGCAGACGAGCGTTTTCAGTAACAGGATTTTTTTTGCCTAGCGCTATCATGTTGTGCAGGAGTGATGTCTGGGAGTCTGCTTGGCTTTTTAGTACGGAATAGAAACCCATGTCACGCCATTGTTCGGTGGTGCTGGCATCGTCAAAAAGGCGCGTGGGGGCGACGGCCCTGGTTCGAGTGCCGTCATACACCAACGTTTTATTGGCGCCTCGATCAAGGCCGGTCATGGATTCGAGTTTTAACTGGCAGGGCGCGTCGTAACAGCCGTGGCAGACCACGCATTTGCGGTCAACGATGGGCTTAACATCTTTTTCGAAGGAAATGTCCGCGGCGGATGCCGCGGACATGATAAGGATGGCGATGCACCCTGATAGCAGCTTTTTCAGCGGTGCCATTTAGTCGTCCTGATAGCTTAATCAAGCATCAAGAATGGCAGTAATGGCGTCACTTTCATAGAAGGGAGCGAAGATTCTTCTGAGTGCTGGTTCAAGCAATTTCTTCTTTTGCAGTCCCGCTAACACGGTAGGTGCAAAGTGCATAACATCACGCACGATCATGTCGCGAGTGACACCTACTTCGTCTAGCACCTCAGTGAGTTTACTGTCGCCGTATTTTTCAAAGAAAAAGTCGATGCCTGCATCGATTAAGCCATTGTAATAATCGGTTTCACGCAGTGATCGCCAATAGTCAAAGCCGATGACGAAGGCTTCTTCTACATCTGTTTCACTCACGTAGCTGCGGAAAACGCCGATCTTGTTTTGCTTGATCTTATCCCACACTTCTTCAGCCATATCATAAATGGCGTCGTCGTCGAGATGCTTCATCAAGAAACGTTCGCTTTCGCGTAGTGATGATTTGATATTGTGATTGACGTATTTCTTTAACCCTTCTTCCAAATTAGGCGTGGCTTTGTCCATCAGACCTTTGCCGAGCTTCATCATCGACTGCGCGCCAGGGATTTTCTTGGTGAGGGGATTGTCAGAAATATAATTTTTAATGCCGTGATAAAGCACGTCGCCAATTAACTCGGCATACATCGGATTGCTGATGGATTCCCGAATAATGCGCTCGCGTAATTCACGCATTTCTGCGCCTTTTCGCGCGAATTCTTTAAAACGTTTGTCTGGCAGAACGTCAACCAACGCGGTGTCGTCATGGCCGGGGTGGTTGTAGAGTTTTCGAGAGATATCGCCAACCAGTTCTGGAATGGCGGGGCTAATGTCCATTTCACTGGCGTAGAACTTGGCAGTGGTTTTTACTTGCTCTGACGAAATAACGTCTTTGAGTTTAACCTTCTCGATATCTTTCAGGGCGGCATCCACATGCTGCTCAACCAATCCTTTGAACGCATCACCGGTGAGCTGTTCGCTGGCAAACGCAACGTGTGCGTCTAATAAAAGGGCAGCCTTGCTGTGCATCGTTTTCTTGGCCACGTACAGATCCTCTCGTTGTTCGTCGTATTGATATAAAGGTGTACAGAATGGGCTTGAGTGTAGAGAAGAGTGGTCCTGCGAACCAGTTGCGCTAGGCCAA
Source organism: Alcanivoracaceae bacterium (assembly GCA_029213045.1). Classification (GTDB taxonomy): domain Bacteria; phylum Pseudomonadota; class Gammaproteobacteria; order Pseudomonadales; family Alcanivoracaceae; genus JARGPN01. The sequence continues at coordinate 79,662 of JARGPN010000010.1, read as the reverse complement.
ATAATCGCGCCGATTGGTTAATAATGAATCATTCTATGCTGCGAGCTGGGTCACCGAGCAAAAAACACGCTGTAGTCACTGAAGTGTGACTAGCTTTGTTGGCAAAGCTCTAGCCAGCGTTCGATGCCAGGGCTAATAAATTTTTCGCGGTGCACGATGAAATAAAACTGTCGTGTTAGATCACGATGGGTGACCGGTAGCTCGACGAGGCTGCCGCGACGAAAGGCATCGCTGAGCGTGATTCTCGATAAGCAGCCAATGCCTAAACCCGCCTCGACTGCGCGCTTAATGGCTTCCGTGTGCTGTAACTCTAGCGCGAGGTTGAGTTGTGGCAGAAGGCCGTACATGGCGCGATCAAATGTTTGACGTGTGCCGGAGCCTTGCTCTCTGCTAATCCACGTCGCGTTCACGAGGTCGTCATCGCTGAGCGCTGAGCGTGTCGCCAGCGGGTGATCGGGCGCGCAAAACACCACGAGTTCGTCGTCGCGCCAAGGCGTCACCACCAAGTCAGGGTGCTGTAGCTCACCTTCAATAAGGCCGATATCGAGATTGAAGTTTAAAACGCCGTCGGCGACTTCCCGAGTGTTGTGTACATCTAGGGTAATGCGCGCGCCCGGTTGCTGAGCCATATAGCGCGCCATTATCTGTACAGCGACGTAGTTGCCGATCGTCAGTGTCGCGCCAACCTTCAGGTGGCCAAGATCTTCATGGTGAGTGAGTGCCTGCTCCAGTGCGACGGCTTGCGCCATCATTGCTTCTGCTTTTGAGCGAATTTGGCGGCCGAACTCGTTCAGTTGCAACCGTTTACCCACCCGATCAAACAGCCGTATATCAAACTGCTGCTCAAATTCCCGCAGCGCTGAACTTGCCGCAGATTGCGACATAGACAGGCTCTCTGCAGCACGGGTGATGTTTTCAAAGTGGGCGGCGGAGAGAAAGACTTCTAGCTGGCGTAATGAGTATCGCATTGCTGGCTCGCTGGTCGTTCAGGTGAGGGCAGCAGTAGGTCGCTATCCCGAAAAATCGATTAATTAAATCAGAATAACCCATTTTACAGATAAATGGCTTCATCGCTAGACTTTGCCTCAAGTCGCGCTCATTACCGACTCCCCAATGCCAACCCTCTACTGCTAAAAAGGCAAGGTTGTAGCCACATGAGTAATTTGAATCAGGAAACGGTCACTGCTGTTCATCATTGGAACGATACGTTATTCAGCTTCCGTACCACCCGCGACCCCGGTTTCCGCTTCAAGAACGGCCACTTCACGATGATTGGCCTGCAGATGGAGGATCGTCCTTTGCTGCGTGCTTACTCTATTGCTAGCGCCAACCATGAAGAAGAAATGGAATTTTTCTCTATCAAGGTGCAGGACGGCCCGCTGACGTCGCATTTGCAGCAGCTCAAGGTAGGCGACAAGATTTTGGTCAGCCGCAAGCCCACGGGCACCTTGGTGGCAGATCATCTCTTGCCAGGTCGCAATCTGTGGTTGCTGAGCACAGGCACGGGCTTGGCGCCTTTTATGAGCATCATTAAGGACCCTGAGATTTACGATCGCTTTGATAAGGTGATTTTGACCCACGGGGTGCGTCACGTGTCTGAGTTGGCCTATGCGGATTACATTACTGATGAGCTGCCAAGCAACGAATATTTTGGCGACGTGATTAAGGAAAAACTGCTTTATTATCCAACAGTTACGCGCGAACCCTTCCGAAATCAGGGGCGACTGACAGATCTGCTGGAAAGCGGCAAGCTGGAAGCTAATTTAGGGCTAGACCCGATCAGCACGAAGGATGACCGTTTTATGCTGTGCGGTAGCCCAAGTATGCTGAAGGATTTAACCCGTTTGCTCGATGAGCGAGGTTTTAAGGAAACACGCCAAGGCGAAGTGGGCGAGTATGTCATTGAGCGTGCCTTTGTAGAGAAGTGAAGTAGAGAAGTGAAGTAGAGAAGTAACATTCCCTCCCATCCTCTGTTCCAGATCGTCTGTCCGAGACAGGCGATCTGTCCCTTCATCTGATAAGCCTAAGAATATAGTATTAAGAGTCACGAGGGCCGAATCTCGGTGCACGTACGTGCCCGCAACGAAGCATGCAGCCCTTTTCGTATGCCAAATTTCTGGGCGCGATTGTGGAAACTGACGGCGAAAAACAACAACTAGACCAACGCGACGACTATCGAGTGTCTTCGAAGGCAGCGATATTTCTAGAGCTTGAATCGAGTGATCCCGAGAACAATATTCCCGCCAAACTATTGATGTGCCAACTGTTGGATGTATCGGCAAGCGGCATGCGCATTCGATTAGACCGTGAGCTGCCGGTCGGCAGCATTCTGAATTTGTGTGCGAATTTCGTCAAAAGCGGTGAACAGCGACATCAAGCTAATGTTTTTCGCGTTGTCGGAGAAGTTCGTTGGATTAAAAAAATGAACGCGTTTTACATTGCTGGATTCAGTTTGTTCGAATCATTGCAGTCCGATATTGCGGAATGGAAATTATTGGTGGCAAAAGAAATTTAATACTATTTTCTATATGGAAGCTCTTCTTATAAGCCTTGTGATGTTAGTCACTGAATAGGAAGTTTTAATTAGAAGAATAACGGTCCGCTGCACTAAAGTAGCGGCATGACATTCCTCGGAGCTGTAGCAAAGTTAAATGCTGAAATGACATCAAATTTAAAAGCGACAGGTGCCGCGGCGATCTCGTCTGCAAGCAATCTGGAAAAATTATTTGTTGGTTTGTACGGTGAAATGCCGTCCCAACAAGAAGCCGTTCCCGACGCACGTCTGGCGGCTGTGCTTTGCGGTGGAAATCCATTAACGCAAGATCTCACTGTGCATGCGCGCGCTGCTTTAAGTGGCTTAAAGTTGGCACCGCGTCAACTTGGTTTGATCAAAACAGCTACCGCCATCGTCGGCGATTTCTTTAATCAACCTGCTCTGCATCCGCAACTTTCAGAAAAATTAATTCAGCATTCTGGCGCTTTGATTGGTGAAGCGTTGATGCCGTCGAGCTGGTTAACGCATAAATCTCATCCGGTCGTCGCGTTCTTATCAGAATTAAGCGAATTTGCTTTGGGTTGGTACCCAACGCATCCGCAGGCAAACGATATCGCTGACATGTTGGGCCGTACGCTGGATGGTTTGCAGGGCGAAAGTCTAAATGAATCGATAGAGATATTTCGCCAGTGGCGCGTCAACTTTGACTCACGTGTTGAGAAAGTCAGTGCAAGGGTGATTCAAGGCGAAAGCGGCACGCTGCGCGCTCAATATGCGCGTGGATTGGCGGCCCGCACAATTAACCGGCAAGTCGCTGGCAGGAACTTGCCTGTATTTATGGTGCGGGCACTGGTAGATGTTTGGCAGCCGGCATTTCAATGGGTGTTGCTTGACGAAGGTGATAAGGGACCGCTGTGGCCGAGGTTGGTAAAAAACTTTGGTTTGCTTGTGTGGAGTTTACAGGCGGATGCCGCTGAGCAAAAAACAAAATTGCATCGCGTTATTGATCAGCTAAAGCAAGATTTCCCCGATCTGCTAAGCAAAGTTATTAATGATGAGTTGCAGCGTAAACAGGTGCTTGAAGATATTGAAGTTGTCCATCTTTGTATGTTGCATGGTCAGCCTGTGGAGTACCAAGCGACACCAGCGTTAGAAGGTAGTGCGACGCTCGACATCTTGGACGCAGAAGTTAGTGCAGACTTGTTGCAAGAAGTCTCTGCTATTCAGCCTTCTCAATGGTTCGTCTTGCCAGAAAAGGAAATACGGATTCGTTTGCTGCAGCGCGTGGATGAATACCAGCAATTGCTGTTTGTGAACCAGCTTGGTATGAAGGCGCTGACCTGTAGTTATGAAGAGTTTGCGTTTCAGTATTCGTCCGGACATGTTGCGGCGGTGACTGAGTTGTTGGCCATTTATGATTGGTCTCTTGCGAAGCTGCAAGCGTTGGCTAACCAGTACCGAAGCAAGATGAAGGCCCGCGCAGAAGAAGCACAAAACGAAGAGAACGCGAAAAAAATAGAAGCTGAGAAGCGAGAGACTGCTCGTTTGCGAGCAGTACAGGACGCAGAGCGCCTACAGGGTCAGAGCTTGGCAGCAAGGTCTGAGCTTGAAGCGCCGCCGCTTGCTGAACCTGTGGCCGACAGCGTTTCTGAAAAAGCGATTGAAAAAAAGATAGCTGCTGCAACAGAAAGTGCACAAGACGTCGAGCAAGCACGCCGTGCTGCAGTGACCCAAGAATATGGCTCAACCCCAGAGCAGCGTCGTCAGCGCGCTCGTTTGGTGGTAAGTGGAATATTTGTTGGCGCTTGGGTGAGCTTTCATGACGGCGATGGCAAAGAAAGCAAACGAAAACTGGCCGTTATTCTGCCGTCGAGTAATAAGTATATTTTTGTCGACCGTGTTGGCGCAGATAAGCTCCAGTTGACCCGTACCGAATTAATTGAAGGCGTAGCGGAAGGCGCCATTAACATGCTGCAAAAAGACGCGCGATTCGATGATGCGCTCGCCCGTGTTGTGGGGGACCTTCAGCGCCATCGTTGAACAAGCGATCTTCCTCTTCTCAACTTCTCAACTTCTCAACTTCTCCCTCGCCAGTTGTCTGATCTTCCGTAATGTATTCATGTTTACTCGTAGGCGGGACCGCCGATATGCACGGCTTTAGGTCGGTTTATCAACGCGATTCATCAGGCTGAATGGGCCGAAATCGCTCCGCTCGTCGCGCATACCCAATTTGAGGGCTTTACAGCGTCCAGAGGTCACTGTAACGATGAGGTAATAACAATAAGAGGCCGTGAACAATGCTGGCGCCGATGTATACACTCGTGGATCGTGCAGAGCTGGAAGATTTTGGTATTTGTTACGATACTGAGATAGATCGCTCTCGCATCAGCCTAGCGCCGCTAGCGAGGCTGAGTGATGCTCGTGCAGCGGCGGTTAATTTTCGTCATCGTATGTTGTCCGGCAAACGCGTTCGTTATTACCAAACCTTTAATCTAGTCCGAGTGCCGTATCCGACGCGCTACGGGTTATTAAATGCCGTGCAAGGCGTTTCACCTTTAATGCATATTTTGAATCGACTGACGGTGGTGCAGTTTGATTCGTCCGCGGGCCTAAAAACGCTGCTATTTTCGCCCTCCGATATTGACGCGAACGCGGAAACGCCATTCTTTAAGAATTTTAAACACCGCGCCCCTACTTTTTTTCAGCCGTTTTTTGAGCGCTTAATGGCGCCGCGTTATGCGAGTGTTGCGAGTGCGCTGGCTAGCGTAAATATTTTGCCGGAGCAGGTGGACTATATTTCTTACGATCATTTACACACTCAGGATATTCGCCAGTGGCTAGGTAGTGGCGATCAGCCAGGGTTTTTCCCCAACGCTAAATTATTGGTGATGGAAGAAGAATGGCGTTCCACAGAAGCGCTATTGCCACCTCAGTCGTATTGGTACTGTCCGCATGGTATTGAGGGCGTACATCCTCATCGCATTGTGATGCTGGAAAACACGGCGATACTGGGTGACGGCATTGCACTCGTGAAAACACCTGGACACACCGAGGGCAATCACTCTTTGGTGGTGCACACTGATGAAGGCTTGCTGGTGTCCAGCGAGAACGGCGTGAGCGCGGACAATTTTGCACCGGAGCATTCAAACATTTCTGGCGTAAGAGCCTATGCGCGCGCAACGGGGCAGGAAGTCATCCTAAACGGCAACACATTGGAGCGCGGATTGGATCAATATATTTCCATGATTGTTGAAAAAACCATCGCGGGGCCGTCGGTGCGCAATGGTCACTTCTTCAATGTCGTGCCTTCTTCAGAGCTGCAGTCGTTTTGGCTGTTTCCTGGATTGGCGCCGAGTTTTTCGTTTGGTGAATTAAAATATGGCAACCCAGTGTGCCGCAGTTAATGGTTTTACGGCGCACTGTTTGGCTACACACATTAATTGGACGTCCGACATTACTCGGGCAGCACCTCTAGTGTAACGATGTAGCTATCACGACGTTTAACGCCTTTAGTGCTACTTTTCCCTTCCGCTTCGACTTCGAGCAAATACATGCCGGCTTGCTGCCAATCAATGGCAACATTTCCTGTCTTGTCGGTAGTGAAAGTGCGAGCACTTGTGTTGTTGCGATAGCGAGTGCCGCCGGCGATCACAGAAACGGTCAGACCGTTTGCCGGCTCACCATTTAGTAAGAAAGTGAAATGTGCTGTTTCACCTGCGTACAAGTCGTTCGGATGTGTCGAGGCCTTTAACTCTAGCCCGCGGCCTAATGGTTTTAAGGTTTCAACGCTCGGCTGGCCAACGGTGACAAAAGTTTCTAGGCGCGAGTGGCTTTCCGTGACTTGTATGTCGCCATCAGCGTTGTCTTTCGCCTCTTTCAGTGCGGCGTTTAAGCCTGCTTCATCACCACGCCATCCACCGCGCTCGCCGTTTTTGTTTTTGTAACGAATAAAGTAAAACGACGCGCCAATGGCGACGCGATAGGTGCCTTCTTTCTCTGCTTCTATATCAAATACGCTACGACGCATTCCTTTGAGTGTGTTGGATACTTCAACCCGGTTGCCTTCCGGATCAATTACGGTAACACCATCAATTGGAAATGCGCGTTCTGGGAAGAACACGTTGTTGGAAATGCTGGCATCAAACGTGACTGCGCCGGGCTCAGATAAAACGGTGTTTGATGGCACGAGCCAGCGCATGTGAGCGCAACCTAGGGTAGGGATTAGCAGTAATGACAGTACGGCAGCCGGTAGAGTTTTACGTAGAATATTCATAACCATGTCTCCATCAGAAAGTTCGATGACCGAAAAATTAAGGGTTCAGCGTTAATGTGATATTGCCCAATTCTATTTCGCCGGCGGCCGTTTCAGTTCGGGCATTGTTAATGGGCCACTCGAACGGCATGCGAATTAATTCCCGGCCGCCCACTTCTCGTGAGACTTCAATGACGAGGTCATATTTTCCAGGCGCAAGTTTTGATAGTTCGGAGTTTTTGCTATTAAACGTGAGCTGATAACCTCCTGGTCCACGCGTCGCGCCGGTTACGCCATCGATTGGTAGCGTTGCATCGCGCCCCACTCTGCGCCACCAACGGCGCATATGATGTAACCAGCGAGTTTCGCCGTCATACCATAATTGTAGGTGTGCAGAGTTTTGGCCTTTTTCGTCTTCTACCCACAGCGCGAAGTAAGGGCGGTGATATTCGGCGACGTTTAATTGAGGGATATCGATATCAATATTTAATTCTCCGGCTAGCGCGGCCCGTGATGCGAATAGCAGAGAATGAATAAGTACAGAAGCGATGAGCAATAAACGCATAATTACCTCAAGGAACGAACGCAAGAAGAAGTAGCCACGGCAGGATCAGTCCGACGCTGGTTAGTGGCCATGTCGCAGGACGGTGACGGCCATGCAAATACAGCAAGGCAACGCCGGTGAGCGAAAACAATAAACATGCGACAGCGAAAATATCGATGAACCAACGCCATACCACGCCGCTGTCGCGGCCTTTATGAAGATCATTCAATAACGAAATTAGGCCACGATCAGTGTCTTCAAACTCAAGCTCGGCTGAGGTGCGATCTATGCTGACCCATGCATCACCGCCTGGGCGCGGCAGCGAAATATAAATCTCCATATCGTCCTGTTGAATCTCGGCCTGATCCAAAGAAAGTGAGGTGTTTTCCTCAATCCATTGCGCTAAGTCGTTTGCTAGCGGCGCGCTTTTTTCCGCAGGGCTCGCATCGCTGAGCAGTTTTTGGTGAAGCGGCGCTGGGAGAACGAGTAGCCCCTGACGGACGGTCGGGGTTGCTTCGATATCGGCTGCATGATTCAGCGTAATGCCGGTAAGGCTGAACAGCAGAATGCAGGCGAGCGATAGGGCAGAGCTGACCCAATGCCACTGATGAAGGCGTTTTAGCCAGCGGGCGCGTTGCTGTTTGTTCATAGAGATAAGTAATCGCAAATGATAATGATTCGCAATTCTACTTACGGGTGGAGGGTTATGCAACGTCAAACTAGTGTTTGTTTCGCAGGAGGCACTCGGTGGGTGTTAGCTTTCAGCGCATTCTCGAATATGCGTTGGATTGGTATGTGGCCCGGGAGGACGCTTCGCTATGGAGCATTCTGAGGTCTAGAGCTGCCCTTAGGCTCTAGCCTCCCTATGACATCGCATCAAACTAATAACGTCGTCGTTTATTTGGCGGCCGAGTTGCTCTCGTAGTTGCTGACAAACTCTTCAATCACTTTAGCCAGTTCTGGGCCTTGGTCTTCCTGCAAAAAATGCCCACCGCGTTTGATGGTGCAATGCGGCTGGTCGGCCGCGCCGGGAATTAGTAGCTGAAAAATAAGAGAGAGCGGCGACATAATCGGATCGCGGTCAGAAAAGGCGCAGAGAAATGGCTTTTCCCATGCCAGTAATTTTTCCCATGCTTTTTTATTTTCGTCCATTTCGGTAAACACTAAGCGCGGAAAAATACGCGCACCCGCCATATAACTGCGGCTTGGAAACGGAGCGTTATACGCGTTAACAACCGAAGAGCTGAGTTTGCTAGCCGTGCCAAGCTGGAGAATTTGACCCGCGCGCCAAAATGGATTCAGTTGGCTAAACAAAAACCAAGCGCCGAACCCTACGCTGGTGGCAAATAAATTCGATTTGCCAAAACGCTGGACGAGGTTTGGGTGGCCGAGCGGAAAGCCCGGCAGCATGGTGTTGCCGGCCACGATGCCGCGAAAGCGGTTTTTGTGCTCCATCGCAATACGCAGGCCAATTAAGCCTCCCCAGTCTTGGCAAAATAGAGTGATGTTATGGATGTCGAGTGCGCCGATTAACGAGCAGACCATGTGAATATGAAACGACGCGCTGTACTCGCGTTGGTGCAGAAGTTTATCTGAGCGACCAAAGCCAATTAAATCAGGTGCAATGACACGAAGTCCTGCTTTGACTAAGGGAGGAATCATTTTGCGATAAAGATAACTCCAGCTAGGTTCTCCATGGAGTAGCAGAACTATCGCACCGTCTCGTGGGCCTTCATCGACGTAATGCATGCGAAGGCCGTCTATCTCTAGATAGTTCGGCTCAAATGGAAAGTCTTCTAAATTAGCGAAGCATTCGTCTGGGGTGCGCAATGCGGCATGTCGGATTGCCATGATGAACTCCTGAGGCGCGCAAGTGATTGACAAGTTATCAGGCTACAGCGAGCCAGGCGCAATGGCGAGAGAATAGAGAAACCGCTTCTAGGCGGGCGGAAAGAGCGCGGACTACCCTTTTCCGCCAAACTGGCAGACACGATTCCGGCCTGCGCCTTTCGCGTTATACAAGGATTCGTCGGCTTCTTTAATCAATAAAGAAATATTGTCAGGGGACTTTGGTTGATGACAGGACACCCCAAGGCTCATGGTGATAGGGACGCGCTTTCCGTTAACAACGAATTCTTCATCTTCGACGGTGCGCCGAATACGTTCTGCGACTGCCACGGCGCCAGCCATTTCCGTTTCAGGTAGCAGGATACAGAATTCCTCTCCACCATAACGTGCAACGACATCCGAATCCCGAATCGCCGCGTTCGCCATGATCTGTGCGACCACGCGTAATCCGTCGTCGCCGATGAGGTGACCATACGTATCGTTTAACTTTTTGAAGTGATCGATATCCGCAAAAATTAATGCGATTGGGCGCTGGTATCGAAAACAGCGAACGTACTCGCGTTTTGCTATGTCGTCGAAGAAACGGCGATTGCGTAGTCCTGTGAGTGCATCAGTGGCGTTCATTTCTTCTAAAATGGCGTTGGCTTGATGCAGCTCCTCGGTGCGTGCCCGCACTTTTTCTTCTAGCTCGCGGTTAGCTTGCTGTTGCGCAGACAGTGCATCTTCTTTTGCTTCTCTGGCTGCGCGTTCATGTGAAATGGTTTCTCGCTGTGCGTTATAACGACGACGACGCTCTTCATTAATGCGGTCGGCAATGGCAAACGACAGTAGCGCAACTAACATTGATGAACCGATTTGCACCGCGTTGTCGGTGAATATATTTTGCGGAATAACCGAGAACTTATTACCCGCTAGAACAATTCCGCCAACTAATAGTGAGCCCCATGCAAGCACATAGTAACGCGCTGCGATTTCACCATGTATCCAGCCGTATCCGCCGAGAATCAGCGCGCCAAAGCAGGCGATTACTGCGCCAACAATCACAATCACGAGCATGATGGTGTAGGGCAGTAAAATTGAAGACACCATCATAATGACGGTGATGAAATAGATCGCCAGAATCCCACCGCGTGTTGCTAACGGCCAACTCTCGGCGTCCATATCTAGAAAGCGATGGGTGAATAGCACCGCAAAGAGCACCGCGGAAGAGAGAAAAAAGCCAATGCTTTTGCCGTTCCATTCGGAGGCTTCGGGCCAAAAATATTGATACGAATAACCGGTAAGTGATGCGACAAAAAGAGAAATAGAAGCAACAAATCCAACGTAATAAATAAAGCTTCTATCCTTGATGCCGAAGTACATAAAAAGGTTGTAGATGATCATGATGAGCATGGCGCCAAAGTATAGGCCCGCTCCCATCTGATGTTGTTGATCAACGATAGCGAAGTCTGCCTGCCACCAGAGGGTTAATGGTAGCTGCACAACACCGCTGGTGCGCACATGCACATATACATCCAGCGTTTTATCAACGGGCCAGTTAATCGGAGTAATAAAATTGTGGTGATCAATGGGACGCGCGTGGAAGGGAAAGTGATCGCCCATATCAAACTGTTGGATGATGGCACCATCATCTAGCACATACACATTCACGTAATCGAGGGATGAATAGGCGGCTTCAAGGAGATAGAGCGTGTCCCAAGGCGCTTCGTTGTGTGCGCTAAAACGAAACCACCAATCGTCATCGCTGAGCCCGAGACTGACTGCTTCTTTAGGAGATTGATACCAATGGTCGTTGTCGACCACTGTTTGGATATCGAGCGTGCCGCTTCGGTCACGCAATATCTCTAGATGCTTCCCGAGGGGATATTGACCAGTGTCTGCTCTTAAACTCAGCACAGCAGGTTCCGCCCAAGCGTTGGCCCCCACTTGAGTTAACAGCAGCAATAACAAAATAGCGCACTGAATGGCCGCGAATTTTGGTGCCGAAATGGAGCCTGGTGAATATTTGACCTGCATGGCGGTTCCTTGTCCGCGCTTAATTTTTGATCGCAGCAATGGCTTCGCGCCAGCACTGGTTGAATGATGCGCAAGCACGTGGGCGCTGGCAACATCTGCCGACCAACGCGAGCGGATCACGGCTCGGCGGAGCTTTTTCGTGGCTAACGCGTCGATGACAACTCATAACAGACTGTGAGGATAAGTGGCGGTGAGTATTCATCGCGGTTAAATAGCAGGAGATGGCATTATCTTCGCTAACAGAGACAGAGAGAGATCATTGACTGTGGGCGCAGTCGTTTTAAACGTCGGGCCGAAAAACAGCCGCGTAATGAACATAGTAGTTCGTTCATTACGCGGTGCGGCTCATCGAAGCAGGCAACAGATACGGCTATTAATCTAGCGTGATCATCATATAAGGCAGCACATATCTCGTGACGTCTAAACGTGGCTGGTAGTGCATAAACATGCCGCCCAGCGTAGTGAAGACGCGCGCCAGCATAATGAATTCTGCGGGCAGCTTTTCAACAGGATCGCGGGTGGCTTGGTCCAGCAAAGCCTTTGCCTTGCTGAGTAAATCTTCCGGTGTAGGCCAAACAAATCCTTCCTCGTTAATTTCACCCATCATGTTGCGTAGCTGCTGTAACAGGGCGTCGCTGAACGCGATCAGGGTGTCGGGTTTTCCGCTTTGTGTTTTAAACCCAAGTTCGAACAATACGCGCCCGACAGTATCCAAATCTCCGATCACAGACGCCCGCAATACTTCAAAGTAGCCGCGACGGAAATGATCCGGCAATTCAGCTGTGCAGCCGAAATCTAGCAATACGATGTCGCCATTGTCGGTGATTAGCAGGTTGCCGGGGTGGGGGTCTGCTTGGAAGTATCCAGCTTGGAGGATTTGTTTTAGGTACAAGTCTAGCAAGCGTCCGAGTAAATCGGCGAGACCGTCTTGGTCGTTATCGATTTTCTTTTGATCGAGGATATCGGTGAGCTTTTTGCCGACAATAAATTCGCTTGTAATTACATGCTTGCCGCAAAGCTCGGCGACCGCAGTGGGAACACGCACGCCTTTCCCTTCGTTAAGAAGGTTGCCGATACGCGTCATCCATTTTGTTTCGACGCGATAGTCTAATTCTTCGCGCACGCTGCGCTGAATTTCGGTGACGATGGTGTCGAAATCTGTCGGCGGTAATAGTCCGCGCAGACTTTCGGCAAAGACTTTCAGTATCGCCATGTCCAATTCAATAAGTTCTTCTAAGCCAGGGCGTTGTACTTTTACCGCGACTTGCGTGCCGTTGTGTAAACGCGCGCGATACACTTGGCCGATGCTCGCTGCAGCGATCGGGGTTTCTTCAAATTCGCTGAATAGCGCATCAAGCGGTTGCTTGAATTCAGCTTCGATCACCGCGCGCATACTGTCGAAGTCGGCGCAGCGTGCGTTGTCTTGCAGCTCGGACAGCTCTTCAATCCAAGACGCGGGCAGAATATCTGGGCGCGCGGAAAGCATCTGCCCGATTTTTAAAAATGCGCCGCCGTGTTGTAGCGATATGTCACGAAAACTACGCGCATTACGGCGATGCAGTTTGTCCATCGCCGCTGCCGTTTTACTGCGCGGAAGAAACGCGGCGCGTATCGACCAGAAGCGATAGCTTGCAGCGACTTTCGTCAGCATCCATCCCGTTGAAGAAAGTCTTTTTAAACGGGTGGGCCAGCGCCGCGCTTCATCGGAAAGTTGTTTGTATTCCTCGGCGACACCTTCAGCGCCGGTGCCGAGCATGCGCCAAGTATCAAGCGCTTGTTCAGCCAACGCGCGACCTTGCCATGCGGTGCTCTCTACCGCAGCAATGGTGGCGTTAATGACCGTTAGCCATGCGCGCAGACCACTTGTGCTGCCGAAGTCACTGCTGCTTTTTACGTCGTTAACCGTGCTGGTCTTTGGAGCAATCGGTGCTGAGGTCGCTGGCATCGCCATGGTGGTTCCTCTGTCGTTAATAACCGGATTAGCGGCATTAATGTTTATCGGTGTAGTATTTTGTAGTACAAGCAGGTTGAAAAAAGAGGGCCGTATTTCAGACCCTGATTTTCTACTGCTGTTTTTTACTCTGTTTTGTACCGTTGGTTTGAAAAAACAGTCTGTCTCTCACAGACTTTCTAAGCAGTCTGCGCATAGCCACACGGACGCCGTGTTGGCATTGTTGAGCCCGCGAAAAGCGCGTGCGCCTCGCTTTAGTTCGATGTTGCAGTTCGCGCACTGTGTCGGCTTGTTGACGATGACGTCTTGCCAAGCTTCAACCTCGGCCAACAGCTCTGCCGCCGACGCTTCGCTAGGCGGTAACTTATTTTCCGCTGTCGGCGTGGCTTTGGCGGTCTCGCCTCGGGCGGACGCGGCCAGCTTTAGCGCGTCGCGGCGCACGCTATCTACCAAGTGCGCAGAGTCGGCAACAATGTTGTCGACCAAATTAAAGGTATCTTCCAGCACGTTGCGAATAAGGTGAGAGACACTTACGCGCTCACGCTCTGCGGCCTCTTTCAACGTGCTTTCTAAATCCTTAGGCACGCGCGTTTGGATGATGCGATCTTTACGCTCTGCTTCATCCGCTGGGCGACGCCCGCGCTTGGGTGAATCACTTCGTGTCATACTGGTGGATCGTCCCATGAATTAATGTACTACGAAATATTACAAGAACACTTGTTCACTAATCAAGCATCATTTGAATGCTCTGATAAATAGGGCGTTCAGAATGCGTAGCGATGGGAATTCTTCTGGCTAGGCTGCTGTCAGAGGTGCTTCGATAGATGTTTACAGGTGCAAGAGAGTTGATGCTGAGGAGCATGAATGACGTGTTTTGCTAAAACGACGTGTGTTATCGCTGTAGTAATGTTGCTCACTGCGTGTACGGGCATCAAGCGCGATACGATCCCGCCGGAGATGTCGCTTTCTGACGTGCAATTATTGGGGGCGTCCTTGTTTGAGCAGCAATGGCAGTTGACGTTGCGCGCGCACAATCCAAACGCCTATCCGTTGAAGGTGCGGGCGTTAGATTATGAGATTTTTATAGAAGACAAATCGTTTGCGCGGGGTGTGAGTAATGAGAAAATTGAGCTGCCCGCATTGGGTGATACGTTAGTAAAAACCCGGGTAAATACGAGCCTGTTGGAAATGATTTCTTCTTTTCAGACGCTAAACAAAGCAAATGGTGAGCCCGTTGCTTACCGTATTGACGGCAGCGCCTTGCTAGGTTCAATGCCTGTGCCACTGAAGTTTTCCTATTCTGGCAGCACTAACTTGTCGGACGGAAAGCGCTAATTATTATTCCTCGTCGTTGAAGTGTCCGTGGCGTCCTTCGCCTTCTTTAAAGCGTAGCGCGCCGGAAACAGTTTCGCCGCTGGAGAGGGTTTTTAGCCCCAACTTGAACTCATTTTGAATGGCGTCGGATTCGTCGAGCGCCCATTGTTGGTAAGCGCTTTGTCGATCATTGACCAGACATTGCTGTGGGAAGCCCGCGATGGCCAGCGCTAGCGTCTTTGCAGCGTCTTCAACGTTTTCGGTTTGTTTGTCGACGAGACGATTTGCCAGTCCTATCTGAAACGCCTCCTGTGCATCGACTGGGCGACCCGTAAGAATTAAATCCATGGCTCGGCTCATGCCGATTAAGCGCGGTAAGCGCACGGTGCCGCCGTCGATTAACGGCACGCCAAATCGTCGGCAAAATACGCCAAATACTGCGCTGTCGTCCGCAACACGCAAATCGCACCAAAGCGCGAGTTCGAGCCCGCCCGCGACGCAGTAACCTGATATGGCGGCGATAACCGGTTTAGATAATTGCATTCGACTTGGCCCCATCGGGCCATCACCGTCGGGCTCCATTCTGTGCATGCGCGTGGGGTCGCCGCTGGAAACCGCCTTTAAATCTGCGCCTGCGCAAAAGTGCTCGCCCACACCACTAAGAATGGCCACGGAAAGCGCATCGTCGGCGTCAAAATCGCGGAATGCTTGCGCCAGCGCCGCGGCAGTGGGGCGGTCAACGGCATTGCGACACGCACTGCGATTAATGCGGATATTGACCAGCGGCGGGTTTCGTTCAATTAGCACAAGTGGGGAGGTTTCTGTGGAGGTGTCGCTGGTCATATTGACTCCGATGCAAAAAATTTCGTTTGTATTTTTTTGCCTGACATTTTTTGTCCAAGCCTAGCGACCGTTACAGTCCTCGGTGCCGTCCTTTCTGTACTAGGGGCGGCGAAAGTGTGCTGTTTGCACGCATGATCGTACCAAAATAGCACTACAACCCCGCTTCACTGAACTTTGTAAAATAGAGTGTGCATTTTTGTAAAATTCTCCGGTATGCTCAGTGTTAAATAGCTATCTGGATGATGGCAATGCTCCAAGCACAGGGTAGAAATGCGCTTGAATAAAAAGATCTTGTCGGGCTTGCTCTGCTGTCTGGCCGCTCCTGGGGGAGCACACGAGGACATCTTTTCTCTGTCTCTCGAAGAGTTAAGCCAAGTCAGTGTAAGCATCGCTACAGGCACACCTAAGTCACTGGCCAGTGTACCGGCGGGTGCGAGTGTGGTCACGTCAGAAGAAATTGCTGCCATGGGCGCGCAAACTCTCGAGGAAATATTGGAAACGATTCCTGGCGTGCACGTGTCGCGAGGCAGCTTTCAATATGCGCCGCGTTATTT
This sequence comes from Alcanivoracaceae bacterium, assembly GCA_029213045.1. Lineage (GTDB taxonomy): Bacteria > Pseudomonadota > Gammaproteobacteria > Pseudomonadales > Alcanivoracaceae > JARGPN01. The sequence continues at coordinate 63,846 of JARGPN010000010.1, read as the reverse complement.
TATCCGTGGCATCGTATCAACGTATAACCCGCAAACGCTGATGCTGGTGAATGGTGTGCCCATGACTAGCTTGTTTTTGGGTGATCGTGGCGAGCGTATTCCAAACCAATATAGTCTCCCAGTGAAAACCATTGAACGCGTTGAAGTGATTCGCGGCCCTGGCTCCGCATTGTACGGCGCGGATGCGTTTGCAGGGGTCATTAACGTCATTACCAAAAGTGCAGACGATATAGACGGCACGCAAATCAGCTCCAGTTGGGGCAGTTTTGATACTGGCCGCGCATCATTGTTGCAGTCCCACAAGACGGGTGAGTTTAAGTCGGCCATTTCAATTGGTTTTGCCACCACCAAGGGAGACGACAATGCCATCATCGAGAGCGACTTTCAGTCCGTACTAGATCCCAGCCTGCCGACACCGGTGTCGTTTGCTCCCGGTGCAGCACAAACCAGTTCCCAGTTATATGACCTGCGCTTTGACACGCAATGGCGCGACCTACAGTGGCGTGCCTCGTGGATGCGCGCGCGTGATACCGGTACAGGGCAGGGCATCAACGATGCGCTGGACCCCGATGGACGTTTTATTCATACGCGTGGCACTACTGACCTCACATGGCGCAACGCCGATTGGGTCGACAATTGGGAATTCGAAGCACAGCTGAGTTATCTCTATGGCGCTTTTGAAAATCCGGGCGGCACGTATTTATTTCCGCCGGGCGCAGATTTCGGCAACGGTGTTTTTCCTGACGGTGTGATCGCCCATCCCGCGCTTGAGGAAGAGCATGTTCGCGCCAATATCAGCGCGCTGTGGAGCGGATGGGAGTCGCATCGCGTTCGGATTGGAGCAGGCTACCACTGGGGCGATGTGTTTGAGACCCATGACCTCACCAACTACACCAGCTTGGCGTTGTTGGCGCCGCGTCCCAATTTCGTTGACGTAAGTGACACACCAGATGTGTTCCAGCCGGAAGAAAGCCGGCGCAGCCATTATGTTTTTGCACAAGACGAATGGCAGTTTGCACAACGATGGGAGTTAACCACCGGCGTTAGGTTCGACGAATATTCTGACGTGGGCGATACGGTGAATCCACGTATGGCGTTGGTGTGGGCCACCACAAACGCGTTGACCTCTAAATTGATATACGGCGAAGCATTTCGCGCGCCCGCATTTTTTGAGCTGTACGCCACTAATAATCCTGTCGCGCAAGGCAACCCGGACTTAGTGCCAGAGTCACTGAAAAGCTTGGAGCTCGCCTTCGACTGGCGCCCAGATGACGAGTGGACATTGGCATTGAATTTATATGACTGGCGTATCAGCGACTATATCGACTTCGTCGCCGATCCAGGTCAATCCACCTACACAGCACAAAATGCTGGCAAGATTGTAGGTCAGGGTGTTGAAACAGAAGTCCGACAACAGGTGAATGCGCGCTTACAATGGTTAATGAATTACAGTTATCAGCGTACCCGTGATCGCGATACCGAAATGCCGCTCGGCTTCGCGCCATCGCACGAAGTCTATTCGCGCGTCACGTGGGAGTTTGCCCCGCGTTGGCTGCTCACACCGCAGGTCACTTGGGTGGGTGAACGCAAGCGCGGTGCTGGCGATAGCAGGGATCCTCTCGAGGGCTACACCAGTGTAGACCTTACTTTGCGCAAGCGCTGGCACGACGGCATAGAACTCGCGCTCATAGGCAGCAATATTTTTAACGCTGATATTCGTGAACCTAGCCGTGGCCCAGGCCCGGGCGCGCCGACAGCGCCGCTTCAGTATGACTTGCCTCAGCAAGGGCGATTCCTCGCACTAGAATTTTCATCTCCTTGGTGATTCTCATCTTCGATCTGCTGATGACTTGCAGTTATTCCTCGCTGACCTAAACTCAGTCCTCTAATTCTTAGCTTAGTGCGAGCCTGCTTTTAAGCAGGGGCGCATTGGCATTCTCATTATTCAAACGTCACGCGCTGAAATACGAGGCGCTGCCACACGGAGAACTTCATGCAACCAATCAAAACGCGCGCGGCCGTCGCTTGGGCACCAGGCAAACCCTTGTCAATCGAAGAGGTTGATTTAATGCCGCCGCAAAAAGGCGAAGTGCTTGTGCGCGTTGTAGCAACGGGCGTGTGTCATACCGATGCGTTTACGCTGTCGGGCAAAGATCCAGAGGGCATCTTTCCGGCAATTTTGGGCCACGAAGGCGGTGGCGTGGTGGAAGCTATCGGTGAGGGCGTGACCAGCGTTGCCGTGGGCGATCACGTGATTCCGTTGTATACCCCTGAATGTGGCCAGTGCAAATTTTGCTTATCCGGAAAAACCAATTTATGTCAGGCAATTCGCGCAACCCAAGGGCAGGGATTGATGCCCGACGGAACCAGTCGTTTTTCCAAAGACGGTAAGCCCATCTTTCATTACATGGGCACCTCCACGTTTTCTGAGTACACCGTATTGCCGGAGATATCGTTAGCGAAAATTAGCAAAGAGGCACCACTCGAAAAAGTATGCCTACTGGGCTGTGGCGTCACGACAGGGATGGGCGCGGTAATGAATACGGCCAAAGTTCAGCCTGGTGACACGGTAGCAATTTTCGGATTAGGTGGGATTGGTTTGTCCGCCATAATTGGCGCGGTGATGGCAAAAGCGGGGCGGATCATCGGTGTCGATATTAATGAAGATAAATTCGAAATTGCCAAACAGCTTGGTGCCACTGATGTGATTAACCCGAAGGATTACGACAAACCTATTCAGGAAGTGATCGTAGAGTTAACTGACGGTGGTGTGGATTTCTCTTTTGAGTGCATCGGTAATGTAAATGTCATGCGCTCCGCGCTTGAATGCTGCCATAAAGGCTGGGGCGAATCCGTCATTATTGGTGTGGCGGGCGCCGGTGAAGAAATTTCGACACGCCCCTTCCAGTTGGTGACCGGGCGCGTATGGCGTGGCACGGCATTCGGTGGAGTGAAGGGCCGTACCGAGTTGCCCGGTTATGTTGAGCGTTATATGAAAGGTGAGTTTGAGTTGGACACCTTTATTACGCACACCATGCCGTTAGAAGATATCAATCGTGCCTTTGACTTGATGCATGAAGGAAAATCCATTCGTACAGTTATTCACTTTTAATGGTGAAGTGATAACGCGCCATGCTTAACGGAGAGAAATAATGGATCAGATTGGAAGCGTCCGTTGTCATGGTGGTTGGCAAAAGCGGTTTGCCCATATGTCGGCGAGTTTGCGCTGCAAAATGACATTTTCCGTATTTATGCCGCCGCAAATTGATGAAGGAAAATCGGTGCCGGTGTTGTATTGGTTATCCGGCCTAACGTGTACCGATGAGAACTTTTCCAGCAAAGCAGGGGCCCAACGTGTGGCGGCTGAGTTGGGCATTATGCTGGTGATTCCAGACACCAGCCCACGCGGTGAAGACGTGCCTGACGATGCAGAGGGTGCATATGATTTTGGCCTCGGAGCAGGTTTTTACTTGAACGCCACGCAAGCGCCGTGGAGTAAGCATTATAAAATGTATGACTATATCGCGGATGAGCTGCCGCGACTCATCGAGCAGCACTTTTCAGTATCAGATAAGCGCGCCATTAGTGGCCACTCAATGGGCGGTCATGGGGCGCTAACCATTGCCTTTAAAAATCCGCAAAAATTTACTTCGGTGTCGGCGTTTGCCCCGATCGTCAATCCTTCACAGGTGCCGTGGGGGATTAAAGCGTTCAGTCATTATCTCGGTGAAGATAAAAAAGACTGGCAGCAATATGACGCCTGTTATTTGCTTGAGCATCAGCTTTCCCAAAGCGAGGCTAAGGATCTTCCCATATTGATCGATCAGGGCAACGCGGATAGCTTCCTCGCCGAACAACTAAAAACAGATGCCTTCACCGCTGCATGTCAGCGAGCGGGCGTCGCTGCAGAAGTACGAATGCAGGATGGTTACGATCATAGCTATTATTTTATTAGTAGCTTTATTGAAGAGCATCTACGGTTTCATGGGAAAGCGTTGGGCGTGGCCTAACGCATTTTGTGAGTGTGGTTAACCTGTCGAATTAGAATCATTCATGTCGATGTTGAGAATTGGGCGTAAGCATGTTTAGCACAACGGTATCACCACGGTTTTATGAGACGGACGCGTTTGGGCATATCAACAATATTGTTGTGGCGGGCTGGTTTGAAACCGGCCGTGAAGATATTTTTCGCGTGTTTACGCCAGACCTAGACCCAAAGAAGTTGCCGTTGATTCTTGCGAGAATCGAAGTGGATTTTGTCGCACAGATTTACTATGGCTGCAAGGTGGAAATTCGCACCCAATTAGAAAAGTTGGGGAATAGTTCCTTTGTCGTGATTCAAGAAGCTTGGCAGAAAGGCGCGTTAGCGGCGCGCGGCAGGGCGGTGCAGGTGTATTTTAACCATGCTACGCAGACGTCAGAACCGTTACCCGATGAATATCGCGAGGTGTTGAGTCAGCACGTGGCAAAAGCCGATTAGCTTGGCGATATTCAGTTCTGCAATAAAAAAAACGCCTCGTATGAGGCGTTTTTTTTATTGCGGCTTAAGGTGGCGAGTGGCCACACGAGATGCCGGGTAAACTACAGCGATAGTTGCTTCAAGCCTTTATTGATGGCGTGCGTTAATGCAGGCCGAATCAGTGCAGCAATGAGTGGAACTTTGCCTTCAAACTCAATGGTGTAATGCAGTTGTGCACTATTCTTATCGCCGGAAAAGCGCATGCAGCCGTGATGATTTTTTAATGGGCTGCCACGAGTAATGCGATATTCAATGCGTTCGTTTGGCTGAAATACGGTTACGGTTTCTTCAAACGGAGGGCCCGGCGGTATGCGCAGTTTGCGAACAGAGCCAACGCCATTGCGGTCGGTGTCGCCGTTACGCAGGCGACTTACCTTTGCTGGAGCAAATAAGGCAGACAGATTTTCGTGTTCGCTCATGTGTGCAAACAGTTTTTCAACCGAGAATGGAAATTGTTTTTTAATTTCGATACGTTGTACTGCCACGGATAACTCCTATGCAAAAATGGGCAAAGGCGCAGTGTGCGGATTTTTACGCTGTCGGCACAGGTTAATGCGGGACAGAGCTGCCAATGTACTGTACCGCACCGGCTCCTTTGTGAGATGACGCGGTCCGAACGTAAACGGACTGTCCATGTTTTGCGCTGATTACACCAAAGGACCTTGATAATAGCCATGACCAAGAGCTGCCCTTGTCAGTCAGGATTAGTCTATGAAGCATGCTGCCAACCTCTTCATTTAGGGGCAGCAGCAGCATCGCCAGAGTCATTGATGCGTTCGCGCTATAGCGCATTTGCGATGGGATTAAATGACTATTTGCTAAAAAGTTGGCATGCCTCAACGCGGCCGGCGAGCCTGCCCCACGATGAAATAACCCGCTGGAAGAGACTAGAGGTCTGTTCGTCGCACGAGGAAGGGAATGCAGGAGCTGTTCATTTTCGTGCGACATGTGAAGAGCAGGGGAGATGGTTCCTGCTGGAAGAGCATTCCCTCTTTTGCAAAGAGAGCGAACACTGGTTTTATCTGAAAGCTGACGCGGACAAGCCACACCAGAATACCGAACTCCATCCAGGGAGAAATGATGTCTGCCCTTGTGGCAGCAGATCAAAATTTAAAAAATGTTGTGGCCGCTAATCCCGTCAGTGGCGTCGCGGCCAAACGTTGGCACCAAAATTAGAATTGCACGGATTCTTTTTCTAGCTCAGACCAGTCCTTGTAACCAATGCTAAATTGCTCTGGCGAAAGACCTGCGATGTCAGCAAGACGCTGAGTCCAGCGTTGTATCATTTTTTCGGTGTCTGCCTTGTCATTGGAAATGCTCGGGTGCAATTGCAACGTCAATGACATGCGATTGTTCCAGGTCATTGAACAACAGGTGATGGGCAAAATGCTGGTCGCTGGCGGTGCTCCCATATAGCCAATGTTCTCATCGACAGGATGCGGGTGATTCGGTGGTGGCCAGCTGCCAACATTCGAAAATACACCGAGCCAACAGGGTCTGGCGCGTTCAGCCAGAAACTTGAATCCTCGTTTGCCGATAAATCGCGTCATATTCGATAAAAGCCACGCGCCCCAATGCACGCCTTGCTGATAGATGGTTTTGATTTTCGTGTCGATGTAAGAGACCGATGGGTTGGGCGGAAGTCGTAAGCAGATGCTAGCGGTAACGTTGCTGGACGTTGCGCCCGCTGTGGCGCCACCACGCAGATTGAGAGGGATAGTCCAAACAGTTTCTTCTGGCGGTGCTGTTAATAACGTCTCACAGGCCACGTCATTGAGTGTCCATAATAAAACACTGTTGAGCGACGTTTTTTGCGCACGTGCATAATCAAGCAGCGCCTTTAATGCGTCTTTATCAAACAAGGTGTAGGCCAGGGTCAGGCCTAAACCGCGCTTTTTGGGGTCATGGTATTTCCATGCGTACGTTGTTGGCCGCATGTTCTTCATATGCTGGCGGAGCAAACCTATTCGCTTTAATAACCCTGGAATAGGTCCGCTCTTCATGAGCGGTTGCTCGGTAATCTTGTTGCCATCGAGGTTTAATAAATCTGTATAGGCTCCCACGCCGTCAGAAATATTGTGTGGGCGATACATCCAATCAACCTTACCGCTGTCCAACGCAACACGGCCGAAGGTCATATCAATGCTTTCGCCCATCTCTTTGAGAATTAGGTATTTTTCACCAGAACTATCTCGCGCCATGTTAACCCCCGTATACGATTTTTCTTTTTAGCCAGTCGAACCAACTGACGGGAAGTAGCGTTTTGAGCCATTGTTGCATTCGGGCGCTGGGACCAACCAAATAGCGTGCTTTAGGCGAATTGGTGTGTAACGCGTGTACAACAACATTCACCACGGTATCCGGCGGTACGGCTGTGCGAATGGATTTACGGACCACCACTTCTGAGCGTGCCATATCGTCGCCATAGAGGCTCTGAATGGCGTCGTGTTGTTTATCTAAGCGTTGCTGCGCCGCGGAAAATGTTTTTTCCCATAGTGGCGTTGCCACAGCGCCAGGGTTGATCAAGATAGTACGAATTCCAAATCGGCCCAGTTCCAAACGCAATACGTCGCTGAGCCCTTCAAGACCGTACTTAGACGCGACATAGGCACCGGCAAATGGCCAGGCCACTAATCCGGACGTTGAGCTAATGTTAATGACGCGTCCTTTTGTTGCGCGAAGCAGCGGCGCGCATGCGCGAATCATTCGATAGCAGCCGACCAAGTTAACCTGTAGTTGTTGAGAAAATTCTTCCGGGGTTACCGTTTCAATAGGACCAATGGTTGCGATGCCCGCATTATTGATGAGCGCCACGACCTGCTCGTATTGGAGGCGGTCAATCAGTCGATCGACTTGCTCAGGCTTGGTCACATCTAATTCTATGGCCACAATATTTGTGTGCGCAGCACTGAGACGTTTAATGTCGTCTTCATTGCGTGCGCCGGCAAACACTCGATAATTCTGTGCGGCAAGGATTTCTGCTAATCGAAAACCGATGCCCGTTGAGGCGCCGCTGATCACAATGGATTTCATTTCTCACTCCACTTGCACAATATTTTAAATAGCGAGCGAGGCATTAGCTGCAGCAGCCGGCTAATCCAGCGCACTTGCCAAGGAAAAATAACGCGCAGTTTGCGTTTTTCTATCGCTCGTTGAATGGTGAGCGCGGCGCTTTCTGAGCTCACAAGAAAAGGCATTTTATCGAGATTCGGATGCGTGGCCCGCGCTAAGGGAGTGTCGATATAGCCAGGCAGCAAACAGGTCACACTTACACCCTGATCGTGATAACGCAGCGCTAAGCTTTCGCATAGCGTCACCAGCGCTGTTTTCGACGCACAGTAGGCAGGGGTTTGCGGGAAGCCCGATAGTGCGGCGGCGCTGGAAAGTACCGCAATGCGCCCTTGCTGATGCGGCAGCATATTTTCTAGAGCGGCTTCGATGCTGTGCAACACACCAATTAAATTTATTTGGAAGATTTTTTCGGCGCGATCAAAGTCGAGTGAGCGACCGGCGACGGGAGCGCCGTCATTGATGCCGGCTGCTGCAATAAGGAGATCCAACTTTCCGCTGCAAAACTCAGCGATATGCGCTCGCGTCGCTGCGCGGTCAGTCACATCGAGGTCGAAAAAACGAAGACGCTCTGGGCATTCGGGGAAAAGTTGCTCAAACGCATGTCGAGTTCCGCCACATATTCCAACGTGATGTCCGGCATCGAGGTATAGATCGGTGAGTGCCTTGCCGATTCCACCGGTGCCGCCGGTAATAAAAATGTGCATGCGCGTAGCCCAACTTCATTATTATTTTTCTGGCCTCTATTCTAGGCGCATGACGTAAGCGAAGGGAGGGGGATTAGCGTAACTTGCAGAATTACAACACAATTTCAGAACATCGTCTTAGCATTTTGCTTCCAGTTGGTGCGCTAAATGGGCGGCAGCGCCTTTTTATGTCCGCGCTAAGCCTGATGTCAGAGTAAAGTTGTGCGATAGCGCAACGATAGGTCAACATAGTCCGCTGTACTTTCTCGTATACAAAAGAGCCGATAGTGTATGTCTGAACAGAGCATTGATGCGCCACCTCGGGTCGCTGGAGTGGCCTCATTTTGGGTGGGATTGTTAGTTAACGTGACGATCAGTGTTATCAGCGGACGTGATGAAGCGTGGGATAGCCCGTTTTATTATGTTGTTGGCATTCCACTCATGTGTATTGCTATCGGCTTCATCAGTTATCGTTTCCCTCGAAATCCAGGGCGATGGACATTTTTTATGTCGCTGGGCCAGTGTGTGGCGGCGGTCGTCATGGGGCGAGGCATTGGGGTGCTGATTATCGCGTTGCTTTTTATGATGGTGTTGTCGCTGCCACAATTTATTACGGCAGTGTGGACGTCTCGTATGGGGCTCTCTAGGCAAAAAACTAGACCGCAATCTCAAAGCCCGTTAGAGCATCAATCCAAACAAAATGATGTGGACGCCTCGTCAGCACTGGAAGTAAAAACCACGGCTAATGAGCCGTCTGCCGAGAGGGCAAATAAGGCTGAATAGCTTCAGTGCCGTGATTTTGCATATTGGCCGCGGCATATGCTGTAACAGCTTTCGCAAAACGCCGCAGCCCACTTTTTTAGTACGATCAGCTTTTTAGGCGATAACCGGTGTGAAATATTCGCCAGATCCCGAATAAGCACAGCAGCATAAAGCCGCATATCATCGCCACGCTGACGCCAACACTCACGTCTGCGACGCCATAAAAGCTCCAGCGAAATCCACTGATTAGATACACCACCGGATTAAACAACGTAATGGTCTGCCAGATGGGAGGCAGCATGTTGATGGAATAGAAGCTGCCACCGAGAAAGGTAAGCGGTGTCACCACCATTAGTGGAATAATCTGCAACTTTTCAAAGCCATCTGCCCAAATTCCGATAATAAAACCGAACAAGCTAAACGTGACGGCAGTGAGTACAAGAAAGGTGAGCATCCAAAGCGGGTGGAGAATTTCGTAATCCACAAACAGCCTAGCGGTAACCAGTATCAACAATCCTAGAATGATCGACTTACTCGCCGCAGCGCCTACGTAACCAAGTACCACTTCCACGAAGGACACGGGTGCGGAAAGCACTTCATAAATAGTGCCGGAAAATTTCGGCATATAAATGCCAAAGGACGCGTTGGAAATACTTTCAGACAGCAGTGAAAGCATGATTAACCCAGGAATAATAAACGCGCCGTAGCTGATGCCGTCGATAGACACCATGCGTGACCCAATGGCAGAGCCGAACACCACAAAGTAGAGCGACGTTGAGATTACCGGCGATGCGATGCTCTGCATTAGCGTCCGCCAAGTGCGTGACATCTCAAAAAAGTAAATTGCGCGGATGGCGTAAAAATTCATTGTTGCCCCCTAACCAAGCTGACAAATATTTCTTCCAATGAGCTTTCGCTCGAATGCAGGTCTTTAAAGTCGATATTATTACGCGCGAGTTGGCGCATTAGTTCGGCGATACCTGTGTGCTGGCTTTGCGTATCAAAGGTATAGGTGAGCGTGTAGCCATCTTCGGATAGCTCCAATGGGTGATTCGCTAACTCAGTAGGAATATCGCTTAAGGGATTCTGCAAATACAACGTAAGTTGCTTCTTACCGAGCTTTTGCATCAGTGTTTGTTTGTCTTCGACTAAAACGATCTGCCCCTTGTTAATGACGCCGATACGATCAGCCATCTCTTCAGCTTCTTCGATGTAGTGGGTCGTTAAGATAATGGTGACGCCGTTAGCACGTAGCCCGCGCACCATTTCCCACATGTCCCGACGTAGCTCAACATCAACGCCTGCGGTGGGTTCGTCCAGAAATAGGATGGTGGGTTCGTGGGAAAGTGCCTTGGCAATCATCACGCGACGTTTCATGCCGCCGGACAACGCCATAATGCGCGAATCTTTTTTATCCCATAGGGATAAGTCGCGCAGAATTTTCTCAATGTATTTTGGGTTGGGTGCCTTGCCAAAAAGCCCGCGACTGAACGTCACCGTATTCCACACGCTTTCAAAGGCGTCGGTCGAAATTTCCTGCGGCACTAAGCCAATGGTGCTGCGTGCGGCGCGAAAGTCGCGCTGAATATGGTGGCCATCGGCAAAAACATCGCCTGAGCTGGGATTTACAATGCCGCAGATAGTGCTAATAAGCGTTGTTTTTCCTGCGCCGTTTGGACCTAGCAGCGCAAAAATTTCGCCACGTCGAATGGTCAGGTTGACGTTGTTCAGTGCTTGAAATCCCGAATCGTATATCTTGTTTAAGCCGGAAACTGTAATGATATCGCTCATGTACTGTCCTTTCTCGTGCAGATAAATCGTCACGCCAGCGGGGCGATGGGTAGAGCATGTTGTCGGATCAGAAATACCTGAATGCGAGATTAGCAGAATAGAGAGGGAGTTGAATCGTTCTCAGTGTATTTTGCTTGAGTAGAAGATTTTTTTACAACTAGTGAAGCGTCAAAGCGGGAATGAGATAGCCGCCGCTGGGATTATCCAGCGGCGGCGGCGTTAGAATGAGTAGCGCAAACCCGCACCGGCAACATCGACGTCTATATCGCTATCGAACCGAATGTATTCCGCGTAAACGTATAGCTTGTCCATCAGGTCAACGGTTAACCCGACACCGGCCAGCGGGTCCGTTTTGGATTCGCTGTAGTTGGACGTCGGGTGTTTAACGTCAAAGCTATAGTCAGCGACGCCCGCTTTGGCGTAGGCGCCAACGGGTCCTAGCTCTAAACTAAGAAGGCCAACTAATGTGGTCGCGTTGCCTTTAAGCGACTCGCCGTTATCACCTTTAAATTCACCAAAGTCGTAGTAGCCCACTTCCACACCCAATAATTCAATTGGACGCCAACCTAAAAAGAAGGCCGGGGCAAAATCTTTATCGTCGACATCATGAGAGCTGATTTTTTCATTCAGTACCGTCACGTAGCCGCCGGCACCAATGTACACATCGGCGTACACACTGCTACATGTGAAAATGAGTAGAGCGGTAAGAATACGGATGGCGCTTTTCATAGTGTTTTCCTTACTCTGTTGTTATTGCAAAGCCATGCTGGGCATGTCGCGTGATATGGCCGGCGTTTCGGTTTGGTTCCTTCAAGGACCAGCAGCCGTCATTATTCTTCTGTTTTTATACACCCACTAGTGCTCGTTTGCAGTGTGAATAGGCGCCGTGCTGGTATCGGATTGCCTGTACCTCTTTCAAATCTTACAAGACGCTAAGGCTGAAATTGACTAGTATTTGCGCCCGTTCGTTAAGAGATTGTTAGCAATGCCTTGGATTCCTTTGCACGATGGGGAAACGCTCCACGTTCGCACAATAGGCCGCGGCAAGCCGGTAGTTTTAATCCACGGTTTCGCGTCTCAGTCTTCGCATTGGCTGCCCAACGTACTGCCGCTGGCGCGCAATTACCGTTTTATCTTGCCTGATTTACGTGGCTTTGGAGCGTCCAATACCACGCCTATTACTGACGAGCGCGTGTTTGATCAGTACGCCCGAGATTTAAACGATGTGCTCGACTATTTTCAGTTGGACAGTACCGCGCTTGGTGGCATTTCTACAGGTGCTTATATTTGCCTAACCTACAATCAAATTTTCGGCTTTGACCGAGTGAGTAAATATTTAAATATTGAGCATTCGCCGGAGTCGCGTGTGAGCGATACTTGGGCGCACGGACTATTTTCGGAAAAGCAGTCTGAGTTATTCGCAGAATTCGAAAGCTTGCACGCATTAGCCGTCGCGTCAGGGATTGATACGCCTTATTGGTCGCTTCCGCCCGAAGTACGAAGAGAGTTTGTGCGCACGCTGACTCGCGTATTGTCTCGTGCGGTGAATAACTCGTTTTTGCGCGCGTTAATTCGTCTAGTTGGAGCTCGTGGCGAGCGTGTTCTGGCGGGGACTATATTTCCTGTTGAGAACTGGTATGCCTATATTCAAGTGATGCGTGCATTTATGGCGGGTAACGATACGGCGCCGAGTCTTTCAACCATCAAGTCGCCGACAACGCTTATGATTGGTACCGAGTCTCGGTTCTTTTCAACGGCAGGGCAGTTGGAAATTAAGAGACATGTCCCCCATGCAAAAGTGGTGACATTTGAGACGTCTGGCCATATTCCTATGATTGATCAACCAATAAAATTTCAGCGTGAGTTCGCGCGGTTTCTAGCGGAATAAGAAATTCCATCAATAAAAAATCGGAATAAAAAAGGGAGGCTGAATGCCTCCCTTTTTGATGATGGGCGAATCTAGCGTAGGTTGTAGCGAGCAATCATTTTTGCCTTGGCTGGCGCGTGGAAGTTAATTTTGGATGCATCACCCTGTACATGCGCAACTAGGCGAGGGTTCATCACTGCAAACCAAAGAGGCGTGATATAGGCAATCAAGAACATGCCGAAATAACCGTTTGGTAGCGTGGGAAGTCCTTCAAAATGGCGCAGCGATTGGTAACGACGCGTCGGATGGGCGTGATGATCGGAGTGGCGTTGCAGGTGGAACGTCGCCCAGTTGGAAAACATGTGGTTGCTATTCCAGCTGTGGTGCGGCTGGGTTAATTCATAACGACCGTTATCTAACTTCTTGCGAATTAACCCGTAATGCTCGATGTAGTTTGCGGAGGTGAGCTGGAACATTCCCCAGAACGCGATGGCGAAAATAAATGGCAGCACGGCCCAACCGAGTAGTGCGACAGCAAGCGACCACGCAAACAAAGTGATTAATGCTGGTTGAATAATTTCATTGCTTAGCGACCACACTGATGTGTTTTGTTTGGCTAAGCGGTTTTTCTCAATGTTCCAGGCGCGGAAGAAGGCGCCTGGAATTTCTCTGAACACAAAGGTCCAAATGCTTTCACCCATGCGAGATGAGGCTGGGTCTTCTGGCGTTGCTACGTCGCGGTGATGGCCCTTGTTGTGTTCAATATAGAAATGGCCGTAGGCAGAAGGTGCCAACACCAGTTTGGCCAGCCAGCGTTCCATTTTGCTTTTCTTGTGGCCGAGCTCGTGGCCGAGATTAATGGCTGCGCCCTGCAAAGCACCGAGCAATAAGATGGTGGCAATAATGGCGTGCACGGGTAAATCTTGGGTGCCGATAAACCACACGCCAAATGCCCAGCAGAGCCATAGCACCGGCACTAGTGCGTAGGTGACGTAGCGGTAGTAGTGGTCCTGCTCAAGCTGCGCGACAACTTCTTCCGGCGGATTACTCAGATCTTCACCGAACACCATGTCCAAAAGTGGAATGCCAAGGTAATAGAACGCCAGCGGCGCCCACATCCACAGGGCGTTGCCTGTGGCAAAGAACACTGCGGGACCGATAAGTGCGATGGCGGGAACGATTACCGAGACGGCCCACAAATAGCGCTTGCGGTCGCGGTAAGTCTCTCCGGACGGGGTAGTGAAAACGCCTGCTTGGCTCATAACGTGCCCTCATTATTGTTGGAGATCCTGTGGGGATCGTATTGTTCAATGTGCTTAGTGTGCAGCGGTAACCCTTCTATCAGCACCGTTGATAGTGGCAACTAGTCGTCATAAAGTGACAGTGCGGTGTGCGATATTGCTTTGCGGTAGAGAGGGTTGGGTATGTCCAACATAGGTAGACCATGACTGAATTGCTGACGGAGCGGTTACGGCCCGCGGTGCACCCTACTTATCCTCGGTTGATATGTGCTTACCTGCGTCAGGCTGGCTTCGATAACGACACCATTTTGCAAGACACACGCTTGCAGTGGGCTCAGTTGTTGGACGAACACCGATTCGTAAGTATCGAGCAACTTGTCCGTTTAATTCGTCGTGCAGTCGAGCTCACGGGAAAGCCTTGGGTGGGGTTGGAAATTGGAAAAAGCGTTTCCGTTTCTGCGCACGGTTCGCTGGGCTACGCAGCGGTTTCTGCCCGTGATTTGCGCGAAGTATTAAAAACAGTATCACGATTTATTGTACTGCGACTGCAAGTTGTCGACGTAACATTTGAAGAGGTCGGTGATCAGTGCCTATTGCGCATCCGCGAAACCATTGACCTCGGAGAAGCACGAGAATTTCTTCATGACGCGTTACTTGCAACGTATTTTCAGTTGGTCGATACCATCACTTCGCAAAAATTTCGCCACGTGCGCGTTGATCTTCCATTTGAAAGGCCGGCATGGGCAGGGGAGTATGAAGCGGTGTTGGAATGCCCGGTTGTATTTAATGCGCCGGAACTATGTTTATCGTTCTCAGCAGAGCTTTTGGACACACCTTGCCTAACCGCTGATGTAGGCATTTTCCGCTCTGCACTACGCGACTGTGAAAACCAGCTTAAACAGCTTGATGCGGGCGGTATTATTAGTCAAAAAGTCAGCAATCAATTTTTGAATAGCTCCGGCAACTACCCCACGCTAGACGAAGTTGCGCAAAATTTGGCGATGTCGAAACGCACACTTATTCGAAAGTTAAAAGCGGAAGGCACGAGCTTCCAAGAGCTACTTGATGGTATGCGGCAGGAATTAGCCGCGTGGTATTTGCTGGAAACGAAACTACCGGTGGAGCAAATCGCTGAGCGGCTGGGTTATCAAGATACATCCAACTTTAGCCGCACATTTAGACGTTGGTTTGCAATGTCGCCGGTTGAGATGCGCCGCTTAGAAAATTCTAAGGGCGCATCTTAGTGTTGACGTTCGTGTACTTAGAATCGATACACCGCGCCCACTAATGCGGATGGAAGCACATCTTCATCAATGATTGGACTGTCTGAAATGCCTGACCCTAAGGCGTCAACCTTAACGGCGCCAAGAAACTGCCAATGCGTTGATGGTTGAAAGACTGCGGTCAAAGATGCTTGATAATTTAACGACGATTCATTTTGGTAAATAGATCGAGTTGGCGTCGTTTCATCGTTGTCGACACCGTAAAAGTGGTTGACTAATTTCTTATCTTGCCAGACAACGCCAATTGCAGGTATCAGCGATACACGGTCAAAATGGTAAGGCCGATTTACCGTAAGGGTAACCTCGTTTCCGTCGCTTTCGTTGCCGACATCGGTAATAGCGTTGGCGATAATGTAGTAACTCCCGAGCTTGCGTCGATAGTTTAACCCGGCAAACCAAGTGTCATCAGTTGAGCTGATGCCATTCAATTCCCCCTCTTTTGCGAAGCCGGATGTCACTTCATAGAAGCGAGGCGTCGCAATAAATCCGAATGATTGTTGGTCGTTGCGAAATAGATCGACAGTGATATCCAGCCCTTCCACTGCAATTCTTCCCCATGAGAATGAAAAATACGGGAGCGATTCTTGTTGTGTGCCTACGCCGAGGAACGGCCGCTGATTAATGGACGTTGTCGCGCCAATGCCAAAACGCGTGTCATCGGTTTTCGCTTCGCGTACGGCGCTGCTGTCCACGCTAACAGGGGCGGCTTGTGCAGCGGCGACAGAAAAAGAGAAGGCGGCGCTAATTAGGATTCTGCGCGGGGTAAAGATGGAGGTCATCATGATGTCATTCCTTGTAAATTATTGGTTACGCGTAGGTGTAGATGCAAAGTAAGAGCAGGCGTTACGCAATTAATGTTTCAGAACTGTAACGAGGTGACGGCGTGCCTATGTATGATTATTTGACCGTAATATTCGGATATCTGGATATTTCAAGGCGGTTGCGGTTTTTCGGGAACATCTGGCGCGGCGGCATTGTCATACCTTGTGCTCCAGAAAGGCCGAAAGAGCGCCGCGAGAATTTTTACGGCGATGTTTCGACTGGAGCCAATGTATTATTTAAGAGAAGGAGAAATTGCATGAGCACCCGTCAAGAATTTGTCGAAAAGGTGAAACAGCAAGTTGATGATCTCGATAATGAATTAGATAAGCTTGATGTCAAAGCGGATAAAGCAAGTGAAGATGTCCGGCATGAATGGGAACGCCGCAAGCTTGATTTGAAAGAAAATCGTCATGAGCTTATGTCCAAACTTAAAGAAGCCCAATCCGCCGCAGATGACGCGTGGGATCAAGTGAAAGAAAGCTTGGTCGCCGCACGACAGAAATTTTCTGAAGGCGTGAAAGATATTCGTGAGACACTGTCACGCTAATCTATGCGGTGACTAGCGGATAGCCTTAACCTTTAAAAAGTAGATTGTTAGGGCGATGATCTAGTCCGTCATTAAGTTGATCGTTATAAAAATTGGCTCCCACGTGGCGCAGAAATTCTGCTCCTTGTGGGAGCTTTTTTGTGAGTGATAGGTGCTTGCCAATGTCCTATCGCTTGCAGGCAAGCTCCCACAGGGGGCTGTGCCTTGTTTAGAGTTTAGAGTTTAGAGTTGAGAGTTGAGAGTTGAGAGTTGAGGGTGCGGCACGCCTTTCAGCAACCACAACAGTCAATCTTGGCATTGTCTATGTGGGAGCGATAAGGCGGTGGCTAATATGACGCCTAGGAAAATACGGACTATCGATGAACGCGTCAGGACTGTCCTTTCTGCAACCCACAACAGTCAATCTTGGCATTGTCTATGTGGGAGCTTGCCTGCAAGCGATAGGGCAGTGACTAATGTGACACCTAGGAAACCTATGGACTATCGATGAATGCGTCAGGGCTGTCTTTAACCGCCGCACTGTTAGGCTGACTTTCCTGGGGTGCTTCTTGCTGCTTTAATTCTGCTGTCAGATCATTCTCAGCCGGATTTATAGCTAACTCTGGTGCATCGCTAGCGAAGTCGTTGCTATCGCTTTGAACATCTTCAGGGATGGCATCCATTTCTTCTTCAATGACAATTCCCTCAACACCCCCATCAGCGACATCTTTCTGCGCAGTATCCGGCCCATATACTTCAGTATGCGCCGCGGTGGCAGCAAGCGGATTTTTCCCCAGATTCGGTGCCGCAACATGAAACCGCAGGCGGCCGATCATTTGCCCTGCCTCCGTCAATACTTGCACTTGCCAGTCTCCATCTGACTGCGCAGGGAAGTTACGTTTGTGCGTCCAAGCCCGATAACCTTCTTTACGACCACCGCTGATATCGATCGGAATACGATCAATCTCTTCTCCGTTACGCAGCCACACATGATAGATCCGTTCGTTCAGTCCTTGTGGTGCGCGGATTGCGGTATAGGCGTACAGGCCGTCGGCATGCATACGTCGGTCAGCAATGGTTTTTAGGCCAACGCCGGGTGCACGATGTTCATTGTCTATTTCTTCACTGACGGCCACATGGGTTAGCCATAGCGTTGCAGGGGGCACCCATAAGCGCGCTTGCCAGCCGACGTAACACAACGCCATCGTGACGCTAATGAGCACAGGCGCACGCCACCATTTTCCTGCCGGCAGTACGCCAGACAAACTGGGGAAGGACAGCAGCACTGAAATAAGCAGTGCTAGTGCATAACTTTCTGGCGTGGCCAGTTTAAAGATCAACGGTAAGGTAGCGAGTAACACGGCAAAAAGCGTGAACGCATGGTATGAAATATACAGCCATCGCCGCGCCGCAATACGATTATAAATGGGATCGGTGACCGAGATAATGGCCGACGCGATGAGTAGCAATGTGTAGATGATTTGCCCGCTAAGCCATGTGGTGGTGATGATAAAAAAGGGCAGCACAAAGAATAAGCTTTCTTGGTGAACCATCTGCGTGGCATAGCGTAAAAGTTGCGGGGGAATTTCGATTCTTAACCAACGCGCCATGCTGCGTTGAAGAGAGTTTTCTAGTACTAGCAAAAGCCAGCTAACCAGCATCAGCAGTGCGATAATACGCGCGAGGCTTTCCTGCCGTTCAACCAGCAAGAAACTGGCCACACCAGACACAAAGCCAAACAGCGCCACCAAACCTGGGTGCCGCTGTAAGAAAGTAATAAGGGTTTCGATCAGAGCTTTTAAGGAAGCCATTTACACTGTGCTCATATCGCTGAAATCCATGTCCGCGCTATCAGACAACAGAAACCTAAAAGTTACGCCGTAAAGTACAAAAGAGATAACTAAGGCATTGCTGGCGCAGGCAAGCAAGTGCTGGTGCTATCGTCTTCAGGCACGTCCCAACAACCGTCCACAGTGACAATGGGGCCGCTGGTGATGCCGCTTTCGAACGCATCTTCTTTCTGGAACTGAAGATTGATCGTGCCCTGATACTCCCCATCTGAAACAATGATATAGCCGCCAACGGCTAACCACGATTCGTCAGCGGTACGTTGGACAACACAGCTGCCTGACGTTGATGAGGTTTTACTTACTAGTCCTTTAAATAAACGAATATCCGCAGCATCGTGCATGACTGTGCCGTTTTTATCGTCGAGGTTTAGGACGGCCACAGACCAATCTTCTTTACCTGATGTTTTCCAGTCGTTTCCGAGGCGCGCGATGCTCCAATATTTATCCACTTCGTCGCAAGCTGTCCTACGTAGACCGTTGAGTAACACATTGACCGGCAGCATGCTCATATCAGTAGATTGTAGCCAGCCAAAATTCTCAAGATCGTTTGACTCTTCGTCCTTCCCAGCTTCGGCGAGGCACGCGCTGAGTAACGCCGTGGTTATCAGAAGCAATAGGAGCATTAAAAAACGGTGCGTGGCGGAGTGTCTAAAATTTTGCATAGTAATCTCGTGCAATCAGTTGAAGCTATGCTAACGAATTTACGCGTTATATCCGCATAAATTGATGTTAAAAATCGTACAGCTGAGATGCTTTTCTCATTTGATGAGTATCTTGAGCTCTGACTGAATAGCAATTGAACATTGCATCGCGACGCGGTGTGGTGCGTGGGCATGACATCGAAGTGAGGTTTGTCCCACGCTAGTCAGAGGCTAAGAGGGTTCGGTCTGGCATCTAGCTCGGGCATCTAGTTCGGGTGTCACGCACGGGCAACTGGTACACTGCCGACCAATTTCTGACCACAGGCATTTATCGTGACTTCTACCGCATTTTCATCTCTGCCTCTCGCCAAGGGGATGCTCACCAACTTAGACACCCTCGGCTACACGGAGATGACCCCCATCCAGGCGCAGAGTTTGCCGTTGATATTGCAAGGCAAAGACGTGATCGCAAAGGCGAGCACGGGTAGCGGAAAAACAGCGGCATTTGCCTTGGGGTTGTTGCACCCACTGAACCCGCGTTACTACGGTTGCCAGGCGTTGGTGCTTTGCCCTACACGGGAATTGGCCGATCAGGTGGCGAAGGAAATTCGGCGGCTAGCGCGTGGGCTAGAAAATATTAAGGTGCTAACGCTGTGTGGCGGGCAACCGCTAGGTCCTCAGATTGGATCATTGGAACACGGCGCGCAGATCGTCGTGGGCACGCCGGGCCGCATTACCCAGCATTTGGAAAAGGGCACCCTGGTGCTTGACGGTCTCAATACGCTGGTGCTCGACGAAGCGGACCGTATGTTAGATATGGGCTTTTACGAAAGCATTGAAGGCATCATTGCGCAAACGCCTACTCGCCGCCAAACCCTATTGTTTTCGGCAACGTATCCCAGCGGTATTAAAAAGCTTGCTGGTGATTTCATGCGCGAGCCGAAGCATGTTGAAGTGGAATCGTTGCACTCTAATCTGACAATTCAGCAGCGCTTTTATGAAATTGATCCAAGCGAGCGCTTAGATATTTTGCTGAGAATTTTGCTTAGCGAGCGCCCGGAATCCTGTGTCACATTTTGCTTTACCAAGCAGCAATGTCAGGACGTGGTGGATTTTCTGCAAGATCATGGTATTTCTGCGATGGCGATTAACGGCGACCTAGAGCAGCGCGAGCGCGATCAAGTGTTAGTGATGTTCGCCAATAAAAGCCTCTCCGTATTGGTGGCAACCGACGTTGCCGCGCGTGGATTAGATATTGAATCGCTCGATATGGTGATTAACTTTGAATTAGCCAAAGACGCCGACACACACATTCACCGCGTTGGCAGAACCGGTCGGGCAGGCGAGTCGGGTTTGGCCATCAGTCTTGTTGCCCCGCCTGAAATACGTCGCGCGCAAGCGATTGAGGCGTTACAAAATGCGCCGTTGGAGTGGTCTGCACTGGACGACGTCATTATTCGAAACAATCGCCCGTTAACGCCGCCAATGATGACCTTATGCATCTCAGGTGGACGTAAAGACAAGCTTCGGCCTGGCGATATTCTTGGTGCCTTAACAGGCGATGCAGGGTTGCCTGGCAGCCAAATTGGCAAAATTTCCATCGCTGACTTCCAAGCGTATGTTGCGGTAGAGCATGCGGTGGCAGAGAAAGCGTTGGAGCGCTTAAGCGCTGGCAAAATTAAAGGCCGATCTTTTCGCGTACGCCTGCTCTAACGCATTTAAGATTTTAGTAAGGGAGCGCTAGGTTGTCGCATGACAAGACGCGCTCCCTTTTTTTATTTATTGCATTTCAACGCCACATTGAATCGAATCAGTTAGTCTTCAATCCGAAGATTTGGCCTTGTTTCAAAAGCTCTTGCGTGGACTTGGAGCGATAGTCGGCTTTCTTTTTCGTATGGCTGGGGTCAGCGTTACCATCGATATTGTGTAAGTTATTCGCTAGAAAAATGTCGAGGCGACGCCTACATTATCGCCCTAAAGAAAGTTTTCTTTTTCTGTAACTCTCGAATCCCCTGATTTTTAAGCAACTTTCCCCGCACAAGCAAAAAAATTGCATACCGATTTCTTTAACCACATCAGACGCAAATATTTTCTACGAAGCACTATTCACTATTTCTTCACTTTGGGGCAAAGCGAGAGGCGTATCGTGGCCGCTATAAATTGCGTGCCACGAGATTTTATGTGCATGCAATTTGATGCCAAAGCGTGTTTGAGCGCCTTGGCGGCGCGAACTAAGTTGCTGCATATAAGAACTGATGCAAGCAGTAAAGGATCGTTTTTCGACTGCCATGAAACAGTGAAGGAGAACTGACGCATGGAAACGCTATTCAAATTTTCTCATATACGCCCACCGATTGAGCCTGAAAAAGAGCTGGTCAGCATACGGCTGGCCACCACATCTGCATTCCAAAAGAAGCTAAAGCAGGCAATTGAAGCAGCTAATTCACGTAAAAAAATGAAAGACGCCGCGACGCAATTTGTTGCCACTGCGGAGTTTATAAAGCGTGCCGATGAGCTTCACTATGCGGATCAGCTTGCCAGTTTAAGGCAGTCTTTGGATGCCCTAGAGAATTTGGCAGACGTAGACAACGACGCCGTAAATCATGAGATTACCGAAAGCTTTTCTAAAAAAGCCGCTCAGGTGGTGGCGGAGCCCGCGTTCTCAAAAGAGCTGATCAATCTTCGGGACAGCCTTGTTGCAATTAAACTGCTGCCTGAAGAGCATCGCCGCCCGTTGCATCATCTTACCGACGCGTTGCGGGATATGGAGTTGATCCAACGTGTGGCCGATGATGCGGATTTTCCAGAAACAGGTGAGCGACTCCACAAGTTTCGTCGGCGTAGCGTGGAATTACCCGAAGGCATCGCGCTAGGTTCAGTATTAAAAGGCGCATCCCGCAAACCTGATGACAGTGCAGAGGAACGAAAGAAGCATTTCGACGCCATGTTAGAACGCTTTCGGGGATTGTTAGGTGCGGTGGAAGAATTAACCCGTATCGATGGGCAAAAGCTTGAACAGTCTCCCGTGAAAGCAAGCAAAGGGTTTCTTAATCCGAAGAACTTGCGGCCCATTACGATGCTGCAAAATGCAATTTCAAAAGGATATTCACCTTATCTTTCATTGAATTCCGGGATTGATCCGAATGCTTCAGTGCGCGCCAATATGACCCGCGCGTACACCCCGGATGAGCTTGCAAACAATGCCGAGCGGGGCGCTTCGGTACGCGTAGCGGGCCCCTTGGTGATGGCTGATAAAGCGCCGTTAATGCAACGCTCGGCGTTTGTAGGTCGTGCTGCCTTGGAACCCACTAAGCCGTTATTGCGCAGCTTCTTGATGACCAGTGATGCTGGAAAAAATCTAAGTAAAGACACTCAAACGGTGCTCAAAGAGAGAAACCTCAGCGTCACGGCGCAGCCTGTTGATGAAGTAGTGAATCAATTGCGCACGGAAGTCACCAGTGTTGGAGCATCGCTTGAGCAGCTTGCGGACCATGGTTCAAAGCAGTCCTTTAAGCGCATCGGTAAGACCATGGTGATGATTAAAACACCCATCGCTACGCCATGGGTAATGCAGAACCTAGGCTTTATTCCAAATCTGATGTTCCCTGTGCCTGAACTGATTCTTCCTGATTCCCGTATTCCGCATAGCCATGGCGACGTAAAGCCGGTCGGCATTGCGGACTTACTCGTGGTCAAGCAGCAGCTCAAGCGCTATGAAGCACGCGATATCGCGCACATCGAAAACGTATTGCAAGGCGAGAGTAAGGTGCGCGAGCACCGGCGCTTGAATACCACGGAGGAACTGTCATTCCGTGAGGTGGAAAAAACCACTAGCGAAGAGCGCGATCTTGAGTCCACGGATCGTTTTGAAATGTCTCGTGAGTCCAGTGAAACCTTGCAAGAAGACGCCAAGCTAAAAGCAGGCATGAGTATTTCGGCGAAGTATGGGCCGGCGGTAGAGTTTTCTGCCAGCGTGGAAGGGTCTTATTCGCGATCAAAAACGCAAGCAAGTAAAGCGGCATCGAGTTTCTCAAAAGAAGTGACGCAGCGCAGTGCGCAGAAAATTTCCGAACGCGTGCTTGAGCGAGAATCGCGGAAGGTGACCACTGAGGTTGAAGAAACCAACACGCATACCTTGAACAACGTGGGTGGCGACGGTCATGTGCGCGGCATCTACCAATGGATAGAAAAGGTCTACGAAGCGCAGGTGTACAACTATGGTTTGCGCACCATGTTCGATTTTATGGTGCCAGAACCGGGCGCATTTATTATTGAAGCTCTGCGCAGAGCGCACATCAGCGCAATGGAAATTGAAAAGCCCATGGCGTTTAACCTGCGGCCTGATCAGATCACGGAGTACAACTACCACACGTGGATTTCGCGCTACCACGCCACCGATGTTTCGCCTCCGCCAGAGCCCTACATTACCAAAACACATGATTACAATGCGGGTGGCGGTGACGATAAAACAGATTATAACCATTCAACCCAAATTCAAATTGATGATGGCTACCGTGCAATATTTGCCACCGTTGGCGCTGTCGGTAATGTTTGGGATGACTCGGCGTCGATTGATGTGGTCATCGGTCAGCGAACCAATCGTATCGAAGATGCGGGTGTGCGCATGTGGCGTACTAGCTTGGACAACGAAGTCGGCTCCGTCCCTTTTGCGATGAATACTTTTCAGCAATCCGACATTGCTATTGCGTTGGAAGTGAAGTGCCAACGCACTGATCGGGCGGTATCGAAATGGCGTCATGAAACCCACGCGAAACTCACCGTCGCTTACCGCGCTCGTCTTGCAGAATACGAAGAAAAGCTCGCCGCATTAGAAGCTCAAGCCGGCATTATGATCGAAGGCATGAGCCCGTCGTTAAACCTAGAAATTATGACCGACGAGCTGAAAAAGGCGTGCGTGAGCATTCTTACTGAGCAGCATTATGAACTGTTCGATGCCATAGAAAACGGCTCCAACGGATTGCCACAAATTGACCTGCATGAGAACGAAGCCGAAGGGCCGTATGTGCGCTTCTTCGAACAGGCGTTCGAGTGGGAGCAAATGACATGGCTGACCTACCCGTACTTTTGGGGGCGCAAATCCCAATGGAGTGACCGTATTGCGATGGAAGATGCGGACCCGATCTTTAATCAATTTCTTAAAGCGGGGTATTGCCGTGTGGTGGTGCCGTTGCGTCCCGGGTTTGAAGGCGCGGTGGATCACTTTATGAACTTTGGCGAGCCTTGGATGGGCGGGCCGTTACCGCCGATCACCAGCGAATTGTATTTGCCCATCGTCGATGAAATTTCCGAACGGTTAGATCGTCCAGGCGACGAAATTCCCGAAGGTGATCCATGGGAGGTGCGTTTCCCCACGAGTCTAGTGCGCTTGCGTGACGACGGTAGCTTGCCGTCGTGGGAGAAAAATGGGGAAGGAAACTGGGTGCCCGTTGGCGAATAAGTCTGGGCTGGCGCGTTGGATTGTGTGGCTATTTGCGGCAATCCAATGCGTCGTTTTCTTTAGCGGACACACGTTACGCTTGAATTATATGTAGGTGAACATTATGCGTATTTCCCAACCACAGGATGTGGAATATCTGTCCATGGAGGGCGGTGGCGGTAAGGGCGTTACTTATTTAGGCGCGGTGCGAGCGCTTGAGCAATTAAATGTCCTACCCATCGATATTAATCGACCGGGGCAAAATCAGATAAAGGGCATCAGCGGCTCATCGGCTGGGGCGATCACCGCGCTGATGTTGGCAATGGGTTTGAACTCAACCGAGCTGGAAAGAATTCTGAGTAATTCCTCTACATTTACGGGTTTTTTTGATGATCCCTCGCCGGGGCTTTATCGTACGGTCACACGTGGAAATGCCGCGGAGATGCGTCACGACGCTCCTTCCGGATCGTCCGTGATGGAGTTTATTTCTGCGCGTCGATCAAGTATCGCGGGGTGGTCAAATATCGCGGGACTGTTCGCTTCTTTAGCCAGGTCGGGAGCGTTCGGGCCTGTGTCGAATCCGATGATCGCAAAGTTAGTGCGCGATCCTGAAGGCTATTTATATAACCTCGTCTTTGATCGCGGATTGTTTCCGGGGTTTGCTGCCCGTCGATTTTTAACCGGCGCCGTGGCGGGCTATCTTTCGCGACGGATTATGCAAATGACAGGTGGCGTCATTGTCAGTGGCGCAGGCCAGCTTAACTTCACCCAGTTCTTCCAGCTTACTGGCGTGGACTTGGTAATCACTGGCGCGAATGTGACGACCAATCGTCCGGCGGTGTTTTCTAAACGCCATACACCGAATTTTCCTGTTGCTGAAGCCGTCGGCATTTCGATGAATCTGCCGTTTATTTTTAAGCCTGTGCACGTCGAGGCAGACGTTCCCGTTGGTCGGTTTAATCAGAATGCCAATGACTATCATGGCTTATGGGTTGACGGTGGGATTCTCAATAATTTTCCGCTCCACGCGTTTGACTTTTTAGGGTCTGCGGTATCAACGAGTTACCCTGATCTGCGTCCGCTGCACCCGAATATGCTGGGGTTGCGATTAACCGAAGGGCCGAATGCCCACGCGTCGAGTTCGAGTACATCGGGTACGTTCTCCGTGCTGTTGGAGCATTTGGGCAATATCGTGAACACGGTGTTGTACCCGTCGGAGCAGGGGCAAATTCGGACGCCGGACGAGGCGGAACAATCCATTGATTTGTATACGTACGATTTAGAAACCACGAACTTTGCGCCGACAGCGGCACAGTCTCAGACGCCGATACAAGAAGCTGAGAGGGCGGTGTTACGCTATTTCGGTGGACCTTAGAAAAAACGGCGCTTAGTGGCGTTGTTACCTCACAGTTAGGAATAAATGAAAAAGCCTGAGCCAAATGATGACAATGATTTTGAGATGAAAACTTTGTAGTCAGAGGTGCTTGGGCTTTTTTCATTCCATCATTACTTCTCTCTGTGTGCCAAACTGCTATCGAGACATCAGGGCTAAGCAGCATCGCTTGCAAGCAAGCTCCCACAGGGGCTGGATTGTACAACCACCGAATGCTTACCAAATGCGAATGCGTTCTTCCGGTTTGAGGTACAGCGCATTGTCTGCTTGAACGTCAAATGCGTCATACCAAGGCGTAAAGTTTTTCAGAATTCCGTTAACGCGATATTCACCTGGGCTGTGCGGATTAGTCAGTACCTCTTGGCGTACGCGGCTCGGTGTCGTCAGTGTCCGCCAGAGCTGCGCAAAGCTCATAAAGAATCGTTGGTTACCGCTGAAGCCATCAATCACTGGTACACCATTCGGATAATGCTTGGCGGCGTAGTTCTGGTAGGCATTATAGGAAACCGCGGTGCCACCTAGATCCCCGATATTTTCGCCGAGTGTGAGCTTGCCGTTTACGTGCAGGCCTTCTAACGGTTCATACTCATTAAATTGCGCGACTAATTGATCGGAACGCTGATCAAACTGCGCGCGCGCTGTCGGTGTCCACCAGTTTCTCAGCGTACCGGTACTGTCATATCGACTGCCTTGATCGTCAAAGCCGTGGCTGAGTTCATGTCCAATGACCATGCCAATAGCGCCGAAGTTCACGGCGGGATCTGCGTTTTCGTCAAAGAAAGGAGGCTGCAAAATTGCAGCGGGGAACACAATTTCATTGCTTGTGGGAGAGTAATAGGCGTTGACCGTTTGCGGCGACATACTCCACTCCCAATCTCTGGCGGGCTCATTCAATTTTGCAACGGCGTCCTGTTGCTGCCACGTCATTACGCTGTAGAGATTACCCACTAAATTATCTTTGCTGATGTGGATGTCGCTAAAATCTTGCCACTTATCTGGATAGCCAATCTTGGTAGTAAAGCTATCGAGTTTCTCAAATGCCGCGTCGCGGGTTTCATCGTCCATCCATTCAACTTGTTCTAAGCGTTGATGAAATGACAGCCGAAGGAAATCGACCAGCTCGACCATTTGCTTTTTGGCCGACTCAGGGAAGTAACGTTCTACGTACAGCTTGCCGAGTTGTTCACCGAGCACTGTGTTGAGTAGGTTGAGTGCGCGTGTTTCTAATGGACGAGGTTCTTTGATTCCGGAAAGTTTCCGAGAGAATACGTCAAAATGTGCGTCGTACCAGTCTGCGGAGAGATAGGGCGCCGCGTTATTCAAGAAGTGAAAAGCGGTGTAGGCGCGCAATGTTTCCAACGGTGTTTCGGCGAATAGTGCTGCGCTTGCTTTGATGGCTTCATCTGAAGCGACCACTAAGGAGTCGGTGTTGTCGAAGCCTGCAGCGGTAAAGAATTCTTTCCAGTTAAAGCCGGGAGCGTACGCGGTAAGTTCTTGCATTGTCATACGATGGTTGTTGAGCAGAGGCTTGCGCGTTTTTTCTGGCGGCCAATGGATCGCGGCGAGCGCCAGCTCAAAGGCCATGATGGCGTCGGCTTTCTCGCTCGGGTTCGGCACCTTGGCGCGTGTTAAAACATTTTCAATATAATCTCGGTAGGCAGTGCGGAACTCACCGTATGGCGCTTCTTGAATAAGATAGTAGCCGCGCCCGGGCATGCCTAATCCGCTTTGCCCAATCATTAAGGTATAGCGCTCAGGATTCTCGGGGTCGCGCAGTACGCCCGCATCGACAATGGACGAATAGCCAATCATACCCATGCGCCGCGCGATATCGTCTTTTGATTCACTGGCCAGCGTGGCGGTGAGGTCTGCTTCCAGCATGCTCATGCCGAGCGCATTGCGTTGCTCCATATTGATGTAGCTTAAATAGAGGTCTGCGATTTTCTGCTCTGACGTGCCTTTCTCGAATGTCCCTTTTGTCACGTCGGCGATAATGTTTGCCAGTTGATCTTCAGTGCGCAACGCCAGCTCAATAAAGGCGCCGGTACGGGGCAGGCCGGTTGGGATTTCCGCTGTATCGAGCCAGCCTTTATTCACATAACGGTAGAAGTCGTCGCCAGGAGTGATGTCGGTGGCAATGTATTGCGTTTCAATGCCCCATTCACCTAGCGCTGCGCTGGGCGTTTTTTCCGTGGGCTGAATATTCGCGGATGGATTGTCGGCAGCGTTATCGCACGCGGCGAGTGACAGCGCCAGTGTGCCGACGGCGACAATTTTCAAGACAGGTCGCAACACAATTCGCAAGACAAGTCGTAATAAGAGAGATGGCATTTTATGTTCCTTGAGTGAAATCTGTCCGTATTGTTTTTGGTATGATTGGTCAGCCTCGGGGGCGTGCCCTTACTCGTGCTCCAGAGCATACGCGATTTAAATGAAAATATTGAGTAGTGAAGACCGCGCCTTATGGCCTCTAAGCAAGCGAGATTAGACAAATTTCTGAGTGCCGCGTTGGGCATCAGCGCCAAGGCGGTGAAGCCGCTGCTAGCCCGAGGGTGTGTGCTCGTTGATGGTCACGTTGAGTTGGATGCGCGCACTATTGTGCATCAGTTCTCACTGATCGAATGCGAAGGCCGTGTGCTGCAGGCGCGGACACCGCATTATTTGATGTTGAATAAGCCGATGGGCGTAGTCAGCGCCACGAAAGACAATCAACACGTCACGGTTATTGATCTGCTGCGAGAATGCGCTTCACTCGATGTGCACCTAGCTGATTTACACCTAGCTGATTTACACCTAGTCGGGCGGCTTGATTTTAATTCCACTGGATTAATGCTGATCACCAACGACGGTCGCTGGTCGCGTAATTTGAGCGCACCAGAGAGTAAAATCCGAAAGCGTTATACCGTCACACTGGCGGACAAGGTGACAACTGAAATGGTCGATGCGTTTGCCGGGGGCATGTATTTCCCGTTTGAAAATATCACCACCTTGCCCGCCGAACTGATTGTGCTTGGGGACAGAAAAGTAGAAGTGATACTGCAGGAAGGGCGCTATCACCAAATAAAACGAATGTTCGGTCGCTTTCAAAATGAAGTGCTAACTATTCACCGCACGGGTGTTGGTGCCATTACCCTAGATGCATCCTTGGCCCCAGGCCAGTTTCGAGCTCTGACACAGACGGAAGTTGGTCATTGAGTTGATTCGCTGACGGGGATACTGTCACGGCCCACAATCGGGCATAATTTATGAAACCTTATCAGACATGCATTGACGCATTGTGAGAAGCAATCATGGCGAAGTCCCTTCAAGAGCAACTGCTCAGCGCAGGCTTAATCAAGAAGAACAAAACCAAAGCGTTGCGACGCGCTCAGAACAATATTCAGCGCGGCGTTTCGACGACTGAGGGCGAAGAGGCTAAGCGTCTCGCTCAACAGGCCCAGCAAGAAAAAGCCGACCGTGACAAAGCGCTGAATCAGAAGAAAAACGAAATCGCCCAGCAGAAGGCTGTGGCCGCACAGATCGTGCAGTTGGTGAAAACGAATCAAGTGTCGGACGCAGACGGTGATATCGCTTACCAGTACACCGACGGAAAGCAGATTAAGAAGCGCTATGTGAATGCCCGCGCGCAAGCGCAGCTTATCAAAGGGGTATTGGCTATCGTGAAGGCCAGCGCTGAAGGCGAGCCTGATTACTATATTGTGCCGCGCGCGGTGGCAGAGAAAATTGCGCAACGCGATGAGCGCTTGGTGATCACGTTGAACACTCATGTGGTGGATGAGGACGACGAAGACGATCCGTATGCCGCTTATAAAATTCCTGATGATTTAATGTGGTAAGCGCGGCGAACTAAATGCCGCTTCTGCAACTAGAGAAGCAGCCGTTCATCAATGGGGTGGAATGTTGACGCTGAATCCATCAGCGATTTCGCCGTCAGACTCGGCACCCCATATACTTCAGCCGACACGCCATACACTTGGCGCACTCTGTGTAGCAACACATCAAAATCCCCGTCGCCGGAAAGTAGAATGATCGTATCCACTTCGGGCGCGGCGGTCATAATGTCTACCGCAATGCCTACATCCCAATCTCCTTTGCTGGAGCCATCCGCGCGCTGAATATAGGGCTTCAACTTCACGTCAAAGCCGATGTGCTTTAACGCATCCTGGAATTTAATTTGCTGGTCGTCACCGCGCGACGTCGCGTACGCCGTGGCGCTGGTAATGTCACCCTGTGCGGCAATTGCGCGCCACAGTGCGCGATAGTTGAACTGTCGGCCAAAGGCTTGGCGGGTGGTGTAGTAGATGTTTTGCACATCGGCAAAGAGCGCTATTCTGTTCACGAGGTATCTACTTGATCGATGCGGAAATAAGGGAAATAGGGGAAATAGGGTACCTTGAATTTCTCGGTAGGTCGATTTTGTGGTTGTGAGAAAATAGCGTGTTAGTCTCGGCGCTCTGGCATTGTAAATTGGCGGATTCTAGTAGTAGATATGCGCATTGAATCAGAAAGCGGTGAGTACGGTGATGGCAAACGACATAATCGATACATTTGTAGCGCCTGTTTGTCACGACCAAATACGCATACTTTTTGAAGACGAGCATTTGCTACTCATTAATAAACCGAGCGGATTGCTCAGCCTTTCCGGGAAAAATTCCCTCAATAAAGATTCGGTGCACTATCGACTTGTTCAGATATACCCCGATGCGTTAATGGTGCATCGTTTGGATTTTGGTACGTCGGGGCTGATGGTCGTGGCGTTGAATAAAGCCGTTAACGCACATCTTGCGCGGCAGTTTCAACAGCGCACGGTGATGAAAACGTATGTCGCGATATTGAGCGGACATGTGAACAATGAGCAAGGCGTTGTCGAAGCGCCTATTGCCAAAGATCCGCCGAATTTTCCACTACAGAAAATTTGCGCGCAAACCGGTAAAACATCAAAAAGCCGGTACAGCGTGGTAGAGCGAATGAACCATCCGCGTCGCACCCGCGTTATCTATACGCCAGAGACCGGCCGCACACACCAGCTGCGTATACACAGTCGTGAGATGGGGCATCCCATATTAGGCTGTGATTTATATGGCTCAGAGCAAACCCATGCCATGGCGCCGCGTTTGCTGTTGCATGCCGCGACACTCGATTTTGATCATCCTGTGACGGGCAAACGCATGACTGCTGAGTGTGTTTGCCCGTTTTAGAACTGGGCAAACGGACTCAACGTATCTGTTAACTTTTCATAATCGATATTAAATCTTGCGCGTGTACTGACGCCTTGCGGCCCAATTCTGTTAAGTAGCCGCCGTCTGGCAGTGATGTTAGCCCCTTGTCGAAAAGTCGTTGCGCTGCGGCAATAACGGCGGGCTCTGCCGACGAATGAATCTTTAGGCCTTCCTGTGTGGTTTCTAAATTAAAACGAGCAAGAATATTTAATTCATCGGTGATGTCAGCAGTAAATGGCATGGGCAATCCTTGTTGTGATTATTACTCCAGTGTAGGCCAAGGTGTGCGCTGGGAATAGAGCAAAATGATTTGCCCGTGAACCGCCCGTTACGTGAAGTGAGGTCGCTACCAGAGGTCGCCGTAGAGGTCGCGGTGACTGAGGTAGAGGCGAACATCGAGTTCAAGCTGGTGGTAGTCTGGGGTCATATGTTGGCACAGGTTATAGAACGCTTTGTTGTGATCCTTCTCGCGTAAATGTGCCAGCTCGTGCACAACAATCATCCGTAAGAACGGTTCTGGCGTTGCTCGGAACATGGCCGAAATGCGAATTTCTTTTTTTGCGCGGAGCTTGCCGCCGTGGGGACGCGAAATGGCGGTATGCAGACCCAAGGCGTTATGCACGACATGAATCTTATCATCGTATATGACTTTGTTGACCGGCGGCGATGAACGCAAGTATTTGTTCTTCAGCGTGATGGTGTAGTCATAAAGCGCGTTCGCTGACGTCAGCCCATGTGCATCAGGGTAGCGTCGTTGCAGTATCTCACCCAGTTGGTTTTCCGCGAGCAGTCGTTGGGCCTTGTCTTGCAAGTCTTGAGAGTATCCAGACAAATAGCGGATGGCAGGCGAGTCCATTGGATATCCGATAACGTTGGGCGTATTAGTATAGCGTTATTGTCTTTTGTTTGCGGAGGCCGAAGGCGCGGGCGCGCCTTCGGCGGCTGTTTAAGTTTTAATTTCCCGCGTTTTCGGTGAGCTGCTCTTGTGGCACGCTGCTTTTAGGTGCCCGCACAATCGGCTGCATTGTTGCGAGACACGTATCCTCGGCGCCGCACATGACTCTAATTTAAAGCTCAGGTGGAACCCGATGAAACCAAGGTGTGCTTTCTTCAAGTTGGGCAGCAAGCGACAACAGTTTTCCTTCGTCTCCGTGGCCGCCGACAAATTGCACGCCTAGTGGCAAGCCGTTGTCGCACCAGTGGAGCGGCACGGACATTGCCGGTACGCCGGTCACGTTGGCAAATTGCGTATAGGGCGTATGCTGCAGGCTATCTATCGCAACTTGCTCAATCATATTGGTCATCATGAGTAGCTTTTCCATGCGCAGCGTCAGCATGATTTTTAATCCAATCTGCTGCCACATTGGTGTGTCGAGGCTGCCGATTTTTTGTGGCGGCGTGGCCACGGAAGGCGTTAACCAGAAATCATAGCGCTGTAAGAAATTATCCATGGCGATCATGCTGAGCTGGCAATTCGCTTGGCTTCTGGCGTAACGCTGTCCTGAAATGGCTCGACCAAATGCCGCCATGGCCAATGTATCGAGTTCAAATCCTGAATTACCGCATCCTGATAATTCTTTTACTTTAACGACGTTGTCTGCGCATTGCCCAAACCACACCAACAGCCAATCCATACACATCTGCAAGTGATCCACCTGCGGTTCCGCTTCTTCCACTTCATGGCCCAACGACGTTAAAAGCGCGACCGTTTTCTCAACGGCTTTGATAGCTTCGGGGTCAACGTAGGTACCAATCGGCGAGCGGGTAGAAAAACCAATGCGTAATTTTTTCGGCGGGGCGCTTATCGCCGCTTGGTAACTTGTTTCCGGTGGCGTGATATGAAACAGACTACCGATCTCGTCGCCGTGGGTGGCGTCAAGGATTAGCGCGCTGTCGCGCACTGAACGTGTGACAACATGGTTTACTGCCATGCCATGCATCGCTTCTGTAAATTCCGGCCCCCAGGGTGTGCGACTGCGTCCAGGCTTTAATCCAAATAACCCACAATGGCTGGCCGGAATACGAATGCTGCCGCCGCCGTCGTTCGCGCCTGCGGCCGGCACAACGCCGGCTGCCACGAGCGACGCAGAACCGCCGGACGACCCGCCCGGTGTGTGCTCAATATTCCACGGGTTTCGGGTTGCCCCGAATGATTCGGGTTCAGTGATGCCTTTCGCGCCGAACTCAGGCGTATTGGTTCGGCCAAATGGAACAAGCCCTGCGGACTTCCAGCGACGGACGATGGTTGAATCAAAAGTGGAAATATTATTTAGCGCTTTCGCTGCTTTGTTGCCGAGGTAATGGGGGGCGTCTTTTATTTCTTGAAATAAGTCTTTCACTAAAAAGGGCACACCCGCTAGAGGTCCACTCAAAGGCGTATTGGCGCGCTGACGCGCTTGTTCGTACAAAGGAATAATTAATCCATTCAACTTAGGATTGACAGCATCTGCACGCGCTATGGCGATATCCAACAACTCTGTTGCGGTCACGTCACCTTTGGCAATGAGCGCGGCCAGCCCAGTGGCATCGTGTTGGCGGTATTCATCAAAATGCATGGCGTCCATCCTTAATAATTATTTTTAGTACTATCGCGTAGATCCTGAATCGGTGTGTGCCAATTTTCAATGCTGTGTTACGAGAACCTACGTTAGGGGTGTTGGACTATGTCTTTTCGTGCGTCTGTTTCTCACACTGGCTTGAGTTTGGTTTAGAATGCCGCCCTATGACGATGCCTACCTTGAAATGCCCAAGCTGTGACGAGCCGTTAGCCTTCACCAACAATAGTTGGATGTGTAGTCGTGGTCACCAGTTTGACCGCGCCAAACGTGGCTATACCAATTTACTGTTGGCGCAGCATCGGCGCTCGCGTTCGCCCGGCGACGACAAGGCAATGGTGCAATCGCGCACCGCGTTTTTGGAGCGCGGTCGTTATCAGCCGCTGGCCGACGCCTTGATTCAGCAATTGCCTGCCGCCGCACCGTGGGTAGATATTGGCTGTGGCGAAGGCTGGTATACCGAGCAAATTGCCAGCCAGCTGGGTTCTGAAAATGGCATTGGCGTCGATATTTCGAAATTTGCGATTGACGCCGCCGCGCGCAGAAATAAGCAGCTAACCTGGTTAGTGGCAAGCGGCGCACGATTGCCATTGTTTGATGCCAGCATGCAATACGCCTTCGTAATGTTTACCTATTTATTTGTCGATGATCTAGCCCGCGTGCTGAAACCTGGTGGAGAGATTTTTGTTGTGGGCACTGGCGAACGTCATCTTATGCCGCTGCGCGAAGCGCTTTATGAAGAGGTGCGCCTTAGCGGTTTTGACGCCGCGAAATATTTGGATGAGCGTTTTGAGAAAATGAGCAGTGACACTCTCTGCCTAGAGTGGGTGCCTGAATCGGAGCAGGAACTGCGTGATTTACTGACAATGACGCCGCATCACTGGCGGGCCAAGGCACAGGCAAAAGAAGGCATTGGTTCGCTGGTGGGCACGCCTATGAACGGTGAGTTTGTGATTGAACGTTGGCGGCGTTGTTAAAGGCAGTGTAATCGAACGGAAATTATTTATTTTCTGATTAAAATTGTTGGCGATATTCGCTTGGCGCAAAGCCCGTCAATTGTCGAAACCAACGTGTAAACGAATTATGTTCATCAAACCCTGCATGTTCGGCAGTTTGCTGAACGGTCAGTGTTGATTCTCGCAGCAACATCTGCGCGCGCTCTAAACGAATTCCATTTCGAAATTTACAAGACATTTGAATGTTCGATAGCGAACAGACCCACGCCCGCATGAGAGCGGACAATCAGGCTATGAGTGATTTGGCATGAGTTATTTGGATAGTATCGATTGTCGATGCAGTTTGGCCATGCGCTCAATTTAGGAGTACGAAATGGATCACATGTATTGGAACGAATTGTATTCAGGCTGGGGCTGGTTTTTATGGTTCGGCGTTTGGTTTTTAATCCTCTCCAGTTTCGGTAACTGGGGCTATAGCTACCGCGCCCATCAAAAATACGACCGGCAACCGCGCAATGCCCTAGATCTTCTTAAAGAGCGCTACGCGCGCGGTGAAATACAGCGTGGAGAATATGACGATATAAAGACGGAGCTGTCGAAATAATCGTGCCGCTGCCCTTTAGATAAATGGAGAAAAGGGACGCACATTTCTTGTGCCAAACAAGGAGCCAAAGAGTTGCATGGTTCCTTGTTAGTCCCCGTCTCCCACGAGTGTCGCCACCCCTAACCACTTCCCCAGTCTCACATACACGTCTGCATCCCACATCAGCTGCATATGATCAATACCGTAATGCAGCTCGCGCACCACGGCGTCGGTGCCGGGGTAATCTTCCGCCAAGGCGCTTTTGGGCGTCACCAATAAATCGCTGCGCAATTTTTTCTCGGTGTTGTCTTTGCTGCGCGTTGCGCCAACAAAATAATGGGCGACGTTCTCTGGAATGGGAATCGGCTCGCGCGGGTCATGGGTGTGTAGCATGTGTCCGGCGCGATCGCGGTCGCTGTTGAGCAGGCTGCCGAAGCGCAAGTCGTGAATCGCGGCGGAGCGTAAATTGCCAAGGCGAGTGAGCGGTGCACTCCAGCGCGTCATCGTGAGCAAACGGTTGGAGTAGTTGCCAATGCGTTCTGCATCCGCACCGTGGTGCGGGCTGCCGATTGCGGCCAAGTGAGAGACTTTTTCAACGAAACGATGTCCTGACTCCTCGCCCTGGTGCAATGCGCTGCGTGAAATCAGCCCGCCCATGGAATGGCCAGCCAACACGATGCGCGAGGCGTCAACGGTTTCGAGTAGGTCGGCTAACAGCCGTCCGTTGTCAGCAATCGGTAAGCCGCTGTTATAACGCAGATAGCTGACACAAAAACCTTGCTGACGTAGCGACTCGGCAAACGCGAGGTGCGCGGGTTTGTGCCAGCTACGGTCATGCAAACACAGTCCGTGAACAAACAACATCAACGGTTTGTCCGCCTTGGGTTTATCACCGTGCATCGACATGGAAAATGCCAGCGGATTATCCTGACGGAGCAACAAATCACCGAACACACCGTTGATAGCCGCCTGCACACTCAGCGTCATGGCATCCACTTCGCGAGGCGATAAATTTCGTCCGGCCCGACCAAGCAGATGCGCAGGAACCTGAAATCCTTTCGCTAACAGCGCATAAACCCGCCGCGCAATGCTGGTGTGCTCGGGCAACAAACCCAGCGGCGTTGAGCGACGTATCACACCGTGCATTTCGCCAACGGTTTCAGACAACTCGCTCGCCAGTGACAGGCTGAGCTGCGATATGCCCAGAAGAAAGCGCGCATCAGGCGAGAATGAGGAAGAGCTTTGAGTTTTCATTCTGTATTTATGCACTAGTGTGGCGTTTAGGGCTAGGGGTTGTTGGGGCTCGTCGAGCCAATAGTGGCTCGGTAGCTGACAACAGAGAGCTGGGTGGCGTGGTCGTACTTCTTTTATCGTTTAGTGGGCAGAGAAGAACAGTTTATTTTAATTGTATAGCCAGTCGACCTAACGCAGAGTTTTGAAATATTGAAGGAAAGTGAGATCAGGTCTCTCATCGGAACTAGCAGCTTGATTGCAGTCGTTCAGATGAAGAGACCTGAAGTTTGCAAAGTTAGAACAATATGTTTACGCCGACACGCATATCTGTCAGATCATATTCGACGTCGACGTCGTCTTCCAGTGAAGCAACTCGATAAGCACCATAGAGCTCAACTTCGTCGCTCACGTTGCCCCGAACGCCAAATTGAAACTCTGTGCCGTCGGACTCGTCAAGAGAGAAAATCCCGAAGCTCGCGAATGCTGACGCTTTTTCGTTCAGCGCTAGTGCCCCGCCGAGGTGAATTCCGAAGCCATCATCACCACCTTCTCCAATGCCATCAAGGTCTAAGTCAACGTCGTAGTGCTCAAATCGCGCTTCTACGGTTCCTGTGTCGTTGCCGCCTCTTACGCCTACACCAAAGCGAGTTTCGTCAACATCTGCATCGTCAAGGTTATTCGATTGGCGATCCACATAGCCAAATATCTCTGAATTGCCAACTTCTCCATACAGCCCAAATGCATTTCCATCAGTGTCACCACTGCCGAGCCCTGGAATCGTAATATCGAGCTCTGATTGAAAGCTGAAGCGCAGGCCCACCTTGCCTGTTGTTTCAGCCATTGCCGGTAATGCTGCAGTAGCAAGTAACGTATATAGAATAATTTTTTTCATTATTAAATTTCCTTAATGTGATATTTGCGCGGGTAGTATTTTCTATGAAATAGTGGATTGCAAATGGCTGATTATAGCGATTCACTTTTCTCGTAACTTAATAAGTATGAGAGCTCCGAGAATTAGTTGTGGCGCGAATTGAGAAGCGCCCGCTGCCGTCTTAACAATAGCCCGATGAAAGCTCCGAATAGCCAAAAGGAAATACTTCCTCCGCTTTCTTCATCTCGCTCTACGTCGTTATCGTCAACGGTGGGTTCAGGAAAATAATGCGTGGTTAACGTTGTGGTGGAGTCATGAAAGTCGCCGGCGTCGTCAGTAACACGTAGGCGAATAGTCGCGACGTTTGCTTCTGTTGCTGCATAGTCTGGCGTGAAGATGACATTAATGCCGCTAGTTTCGAAGATGCCGTTATTATCGAGATCCCATTCGTAGGACGTAATCACACCGTCCTCGTCGGTGGAGGCGCTAGCGTCCAACGTAACGGATTCGCCGCTGCTTACGGTGTAGGGGCCGCCTGCATTTGCGATGGGGTTTTTATTGTCGAGCACTAAGTCAGAATTGGCTTGGCATGTTGCGTCGCAGCTTGCGTTCCAATCGTCGGGTTTGCCGTCGCCATCATTATCCACTGAGGCTGCGATATCGTTCGGAAAAGCATCCTCCTCATCAACAACGCCGTCGTTATCGACATCAAAACCACGTAGTGGAATGCCGTTGAATAACAACGCAGGGTATTGCTCTTTAGTGCCGAAGTCCCATACGGATGGGTCGAAAAATTCGTACAGGGTGATGCCCGCGACGCAGGTGCTGTCGTTGGCTGCGGTGGGGCACTGTAGTTGCTGTGTGGTGAGCCCTAGGCCAATGGGATCAGTTGAGACGTGACTGCTTGTTGTGTCCCAGTAAATATCCATTGCTGCATCGCAGTTATACGTTGAGCCCACCACGCCGCCGAGCGAGTCGCCACCGGCGACTCGTCCTCGATAGTACGAAGACCTGAAATAGCAGTTTTCTATCTCGCCGACCAATCCGCCTGCGCCGTTGAGCTCTACGTAAACATTGCCGCCAGCGTAGCTCTCGTAAAATGATGAATTGCTATCCATCAAGCCAACCAATCCGCCGCCGACGTTTCCGGCTTTAACGGTCGCACCTGAGTAGGAATACGCAAAGTTGCTGTAATATGCCCGACCAATCAGGCCGCCTACCGCAATGTCGCCTTGTACTTTGCCGGAGAGAACGACCATGAGATTTGAATAGAAAACACTGTTGAAACTGCCCGCGAGTACGCCGACGTTTTCGTATCCATGCACATGCGTATGCGTACCATCGAGCATAATGTTAGATATGCTAGGCTCATAAGAAGGCGCTAATCCAACAACACCAAACAGGCCTACATCTGTATCACTAGGACGATTAATATTGAGATTGCTAATACGGTGATAGTTGCCGTCAAAGTTAGCTCTAAACATATCGGGGTCATCGCCAATCGGCTGCCAGCCTTCGCCTGCATTCCAGTACTGGTCGCCGCTGTCGAAAATCCCGTTGCCGTTTGTATCAAAATCCAAATCCGTAATCAGCTCATAGCCATAGCAATCTTCGCAGCCAATGCTACTGCCGTTTAACGAGGTGCCGTTTAAGTCATTGCGCATTGCATCGAGATCAGCCAGCGAGTCAATTTCAATTAATCTATCGCCGTCGCGGTCTACGTCTAAATACCAAAGGAAGTGGGGGTAATCATCGCTCGTGCCGAAATACCACGGATCTACAATCCAGTTTTCAAAGATTATTTCTCCGGATTTGCAGGCCGTGTCATAAGAATATGTTGGGCACGTAATTTCTGCAGTGGTGAGCGATAGCGCGCCGGCTGTTGGCGCGTTGCTGCCGGTTTTTTCCGCATCCCAATAACTATATTGTGCATACAACGTCGTTTGATCCGCTTGGAAACTGCCGACATTAACAGTCGCACCACCGGATGGGTTGATGGAAAACTCAGTGGCAACGTAAATTTTTGTGGGGAAGACATCAATGCTGAAGGCAAAGAGCCCACCGATAGACGCTTCGACGCCATCGCCGCTGTAAAGAATAGAACCGCGGACGAACGCATCATCAACGCTGCCATCGGAGTAATGGGCCGCTATGCCTCCTATCGCCGCATAGGACACGTTGTCTGCAATAAGCTGTGCTTCACTAAAACTTTCGGTTATCTGAGTGTCGTAAGCACTGCTAAGCATGCCCCCTAAGTACACAATTTCTGCGCCGGAAACAGCGGCGACGCTGCCTGAAACATAGACTCGATACATTCCTGAGTTTCGTGCTTGGTCAGCAATAACGCCGGCTGTGTTGCTTGTGGTGATGTTTGCGTCAGTGAACCCAATATCATTAATGCCAGCTCCGTCGATCACGCCAAAAAAACCAGTCAATGATGTGGCGGTGTTGTGCACGTTGAGATGTTGAATTTCAAAACCATTTCCTACTAGACCAGCCGTGAAGGGCGCTGACACATCACCGATGGGCGTCCAGCCATTCCCGTCATTATAAAAGGCGTCGCCAGCATCAAATATGCCGTTACCATTCGTATCGAAATTGAGGTTTTTCATCAACTCAAAACCAACGCAGCCGCTATCGCACCCTTCACTCGAGCCAAATAGCGCGCTGCCATCGAGGTTGTTGCGCATCTCGTTGAGGTCGTCGAGGGAATAGATTTCGATAAGCCCGTCGTTATCGATATCTAAATCACGGGCTAACCCCGTAGTAGCGAAAGCATTGAAAACAAGCGCAATAAGGCCCAAAAGCGCGAGGCGACTGTGCATGATCAAAAATTCCCAGATTCGATAGCAAGCAAAAAGCATGTGTGTTGTTTTGGGGTAATGGTAGAGAAAAAGTGAGAGTGAGGGTACGTTTTAATGGGGCGATATCAGAATGACATCGGTTGAGCGTGAAGCAAGCATTGTTGCTGTACGCAATCTGGTATTTACGTACGCGCTTAGGGATACTCTCATTACTACTTTGTAACTTATTCGGTCCTTCATGCAATTTCTAATAAAAATAGCTAAATCGTTTCGCTGTCTTTTTCTTCTAATTGGTATTTCTTGTGTGGCCCCGTCGTTTGCAGCGGCCGGAGATGTTGTCTCCGGGCCGACGTATTTGTCGTGGCAGAATCAGCAGATTGACACTCCGAAGTACTCTTCGATTCTTGCTGTTGATAATGGCTTTTTGTTGAGGATGGGTTCTCGAATTTTTCACGTAAATAGCGCAGGACAGCAGACGACTTCGTTTGGTGTGGACGGAGCGGTTCCGGTCAATCCTGATTCCCAGTTCGCGCTCGGTACCGATGGACAGTGGTACGTCGCGACGGTATCGGGAAGGTCTCTTCTTGACGGAACACCTAACGTGCGGATCGGTAAGTTGGGCAGAGATGGGTCGCTACGGTATAGCTGGGGGCCTGCTGGCGCGCTGGTTTTAGCAGTGCCAGAAAGCGGTCAGTTTGGTTCTGACTTTAGTTTTATTGTTGATGATGGTGGGATTTATCTATTTTCTGTCTCTGTCGATCAAGTGGCGAATACATCCTCTTTCTTTTATGCCGCCTGGAATCTCGATGGTACTGAAAAGGTGTTGGCTCCTGGCCGGAATGTGGTCGAAATACCAGTATCTCCAGCACAGTATTTTAATGGACGTATGATTGTTTTATCTGAAAATGATAAATGGCTTGTTCTTGCAGAAGGCGCCAGCAACCCTCTAATTGGGGATGTGTTGGCAATTCGTTTCGACAAAATGGGCAATTTAGATTTGGGGTTTGCAGATGCTGGTTTTTTCAGGCCAGCAATTGAAGATCACTATTTTACCGCTGTGACGGATAGCTATATTTATTTGCTTGATAATGTGCGTAATGCTGAGGGTGACTATCGAACTAATATACGTCGCTTCGACCGTAACGGGGTGCAGGACACCGCTTATGGCACTCATGAAGTGCAGGGTTTGCCCGAGCATGAAGATGGTTGGGTGTTACCGGCATGGAGGGTTTACTCAACTGGCACCGTGCTTGATCTCTGGTATCCGGAGGATGAGGGCAGCGCGCTGTATTTAGCCAGATGGAGGTTGGATGGCGACAGCTACGCCGCCTCCAAACAGTCGGGCTACGAGATATCGGGCTACTTATGCGAAAGTTGCTCGAGCGCGGACAGTCGTCATTCACTCCTGATTAGGTCTAATACCGCGCAACCAAATCAACTTTTTATTTACCAAGATGATGGTGGTATCGAGGAGATTACGCTTGGCGCTTTGACGTGGACCGACACCAATGGGCTTGCATATTCCAGCACGGTGGGAATAGGGAATAGATTGCTCTGGCTGTCGAGTTCTTCTTCTGCGGAGGAAATACTGATCACCGATCTTGAGGGGAATCGCGACACCACGTTGGGACACCAAGGTAAGGTGTTAATAGGCGATGAAAGCCAGTCATATAGATCCTTACAAATACGGAGTGTTTTTCCTTACGACGGCAATCTTGCAGTGCAAACAGCCGCCCGAATTGGGATTTGTCGAGACGGCGAGCTAACAATGCCTAGCCCGATTGCGTGGGTGTTGCCCTCGGGCGATTGGTTGAAATCGCGCGAAACCACGGACTTGCGGGAGTTGCTTCTCAGTGCTGGCGGCTCTCCTGCTTGTGCCGACGAAGCGATAACTTTAATCGGTGCAGGGCAGGAAGGGGCGTATTTTTCTTTTCATGGTGGTGTCTATCAGGTATCGGGTTTGAGTCTTGACGGTGCGTCTGGGATGGTTGCTGAGCAGAGCAATACTCAGTTTTCTGCCGTAATGTCTTTGAATGGTCGCCACGGTTTTATGAAGAAGGTCAGAACTCCAAGTGAACATGAAGAGATTTCTTCAGATGACGCACTACAATTTTTCACAAATGATTTTGTCGTCGACCCTACGTTTAATGCAGGCAGTCCATTGCAAATATCTACGCTATTTTCTGGGTCAAGCTGCGCGGCAGGGGTTGCTAAAATTCTGGCAGATTCGCTCGGACGCTTCTACATCGCGGGGGTAGTAAAATGTGATGATCAGGTGAATGTGTACGCTTTGCGCTTACTTGCCAACGGCAGCTTAGATGCTGGCTATGGTGAGGACGGAATAGTTGTCGTTGAGCAGAGCTGGAGCGGCGCCTACATAAATCGTATCGACTTAATTCAGCAGCCTGACGGAAAATTATTATTGGCCTTATCAGGTGCGCGCGAGAGCGATCGCTATAAGAAATTACGCATCGTGCGCTTTCATAGCGATGGTGATTTAGATGCTGGGTTCTCTGGGGATGGCAGATTATCTGTCGACGAGTTAGACGACAACTTGGGAAAAGATCATATCTATGTTCAGCTCATCAATCGCAGTTCAGGGGGGTTAAATCTTTTTTATATGCGTGATGGTGGTATCTCAATGGTAGTCGTCGAAGGAGATAGCCCTGGATTAGAAGAAGTATCGTTTTTTCAATCCGCAACCCAGAAAGAAGACATTGATAAGGGTGACGATGGAGAAGGAGGTGCCAGCTTCGGGTTGTTCGCAGCGTTACTTCTTATTTCTTTGCGCGTTAGATTCAAGCGCGGTACGCGAGAGCTGCCATTTTGAGTCGCTGTATATAGATGAAAACATTAGCTGGGACTAAATTATGTTTAGAAGAATATTATTGTTGATCTTATGTTTGCCTGCTGTGTCTTTTTCTGCAGAGGCGAAGCGAAACTGGGTGATGATCACCTCAGATCTTAACGCGACAGTTCATGAATATTATTGTGCGATTGATAAAAGTATCGTGGATGAAATTGCAAGCGGCGAGTTCAGTAAGCCCTTTGTATTGGGGACCTATTGTTATTACTACGATAATGCTTCTAATCTGAAACCCTATAGTCAAGCGGGCAATGACAGTGGTCGGCTTGGGTGGAGCGGGGATGTATTGATGCGGGTAGATACCATTCAGCGCATCGTCGACGTGGATAATGCGTATACGGAAGCGAGATGGGAACGGCAGATTTTGATTGCGCCGCTCAAGCCATCTTCTACGCGCTGAATTGGGAAAAGGGGAATATGTAATGCAAGATACCGTTAAGATTGCAGAGCGTAGAAAAAGTCATGTTTGGGCTTGGGCGTTTTTGGTGGTGGTCGGCGCTGGAGCTCTAATACATAAAGACGGGCACGTCTGGGGTGAGCTAAAGGAAAGTTTAGGCGACACGCTCTCTTTCACATCTTCGCTGTTGGAAGAGATTGAGGCTGCGGGTGATGGGTCTATTCCGCACGGTGAGATTTACACGGTCCTTGGTGGTACGCCTGAAGCATCTCTGCAGATCGAAAACGTTGCTAAATACAGCCAGTATCCGGAAATTTCACTTGATAAATTCAGGCGTCTCTTAGCTGATGGCGAATATGAGCAACTAGATGAGCTATTTCGTGAGCAGGAGATGAGGGTAGTTAAGGAACCGTTGGCTGAAATCTCGTACGCGACGTCGTTATACGAATTGAATGCAGGAGAGGGTATATCTCTGGCCAATCTGAATGCGTGGGTTGATACAACTCGGAGTGAGTTTGCTTATGTTGCGCGTTCGGCCTATTACGCGAACGCTGCATATCGGGCGCGAGGCAAAGCCTTTGCGTCAGAGACAAGTGATGCGCAGTGGAAATCATTTCGTCGAATTGCAACGTTGGCCGCCACTGATGCGCTGGCCGCGAAAGAGAAGAACGGCCGTTCCTGGGGGGCATATCTGACGTTTTATCGACTGCTTGGATCCGGGGTCGAGCCGATAGAGAAGGCGCAGCTAATTAAGATAACCAACGATTTGTTTCCTTGGAGTTATCGTTTGCGCTGGGCGGCTATTGAAAAGTTGCAACCGCGATGGAGCGGTAGCTACTCTCAGATGGACGCCTACGCGCAGGAAATGCTCGCGTATTTGCCGCAGAATTCGCAGCTTTGGTTATTGCAGGGCGCTAGTCATGGCGATAAGGCCAACCGGGCTCATCGAAAAGGGGATTATCGGCGTTGCCTAGACGAAAGTAATTTGGCTCTGGCGTATGG
The DNA here is from genome assembly GCA_029213045.1 of Alcanivoracaceae bacterium. Taxonomy (GTDB): domain Bacteria; phylum Pseudomonadota; class Gammaproteobacteria; order Pseudomonadales; family Alcanivoracaceae; genus JARGPN01. Next base: position 19,473 of record JARGPN010000010.1, on the reverse strand, counting down.
TGTGAACTCAACTTGGCTGAGGATGAGGGCTGATTGCCTTGAGCATTTGCAGGAATACGAATTAGCACTCCGAGATATAAAAATGTCGTTGGCGATTAATGTGAATAATCAATCACTGCACACTCAAAATAAAATCTATAAAAATATGAAAAAGTAGAGATGTCTAGATTTTTATTTTTGAAAGAAAAATGCGTGACACTCGTGAGCCCTGAATTTACTTCGATATTCTAGGCGTTGGCGAACATAAGGCTAGGGAATGCCATGACAAAAATAATAAAACGTAGAAGTTACTTTGGAATATTTTTAGCGGCGTTACTATTCAGCACAATGCTTCATTGGGGTTGGCATTTGTTTGGCGAAGAGGAAGCGCCATCAGATCGTGTCGCGCAAAGCGGTCCTGTTGTGAGCGTTTGCCTGCCACCTTTTTGTGATGAGTTGCCATCCAATGAGCCCTCCGAAAGCGTGTCACGAACAACAGTAGCGCAAGATATGTCGCGCGATTCTTATCGTCATCACGTCGATGTAGCCATTCATGACGAGACGCCTCAATATTCACGCGCGGAGACGCAACAAGATCCCGCGGGCTTCGCTGATAAAAACGCCACTCATCAGGTGTGCGTGTTCGACCCAGTCGGCATGTCGGGCATGCAATTTACGATGATGCAGGCGTGGCAACGGACTGCGTTGGATGAAGGAGGCGTACGCCCGGCCTTAACGTTGTATGGCTCTGCGCAAAGTGCGCTGGCGGATTTTAATGCAGAGGCGTGTCAGGCCATCTGGCTGCCCAGCGAGTTAGCAGAGGGGCTTGTTCCCGCTGCCACTCTTGAGGCATTCGGCGGTGCGCCGACACTTAAGCATGGCAACGTCCTGGCACAAGTGCTTTCAACTCCTACGCCGATCGTAGAGAGGTGGAATAGCAATGATGATCACGGGTTGATGGGGGTAGTGTTCTCTGGACCCGCTTACCTGATTTTTAACAAACCCCTTAACGCAGACAGTTTACCGGCCTTATTGGTCGGTCGTCGTCTAGCAACTGTGAACAAGGCGCAAGCGTATTTTGCTAGCGCGTTGGGCGCGACACCAGTGCCCGCTGATGCGGATATTGTTGGCACTAAATTCAATAATGGCACGGTAGATGCCATGTTCGCCACCCTGAGCATGATGGCTACACTCGAGCTCGATCGTGGGCTGCAGCCTGATGGCGTCGTTTTGGCGGTGCCGATGTACCAGGGCAGCTATCAATTGATTGCGCACAAAGACGCGTTTACGGATGAGCAGTGGCAATGGTCCCTGCAGTACTTCTACAGCGATGTTAAACCGCAAATGGAAAAGATTGCGGCTCAAGAGCAGGAATGGCTCGCAAGTTTTAATTTGATTTATCCCGATGTCGGCGATGCGCCATCCCGCGAAAACTTGCTGCAGAAAATCAGACTAGAGCTTCGAGAGAAAGGAATTTATGACGCCGAGATCTTAACGTTGATGCGGAAAGTGCGATGTAAGCTGGATCAGGGCAGGCGGGAGTGTGTTACTCCGGTGGAGTAGGTGCGATGGGTACCTTTTTTTTAAGCATTTGCGATAACCCTCAAAGTACGATACTCAGTGTCCTGGGTGTTCGGTAAAAGAAGGGAATCAATTGTCTCCGTCATACTTCTCATCAACTCTGCAGGCGTTTCTCCGATTAAGTGAAAACGAAATCATTGGGGTGATATCAAAGTATCACTCCCAGAAGATTGTTGCGGAGCAGCGTGCCGCCTGGGCTGCGCAAGTGCAGTTATTAAAGCGAGAGCTGACGGCTCTTGATGAAGATGGCCACATATTCTTCGAGTTTATGATTCCCAGGATGGGGCGACGTGCAGATGTCGTTCTGGTCTATCGGGGGATTATTTTTGTCATCGAGTTCAAGGTAAATGCCACTAGCTACCTTTCTGCGGATCTTCGGCAGACTCACGGCTATGCGCTGGACCTAAAAAACTTCCATCGCGGCAGCCACGAAAAAGCGATCATTCCATGTTTGGTGGCGACTGCTGCTAGCACGCAGTTGGCATCGGTGAAGCTAGAAGAGGATGGCGTGGCAGCGCCGCTGAAGTTGAATGGCCAAGACCTGGGGCTGCTCATATCACAGATTGCAGAGTCGCAAGGCGCACCTGCATTTGATGCAGAGACATGGGCAGTGTCCGGCTACTTGCCCACGCCGACCATCGTCGAGGCTGCGCAAGCGCTGTATGCAAATCACGCGGTAGAAGATATTTCCAGGAATGAGGCGGACGCGACCAACTTATCTGTAACGTCAAAATCCCTGCTGGCGCTCATACATCAGGCTCGCCTAAACAGTGAAAAGATCATCTGCTTTGTTACCGGTGTTCCGGGTGCCGGGAAGACCTTGGTGGGCCTGAATATAGCCTCCGAACATTCAAACCCGAACGAAAAGGAATATTCGGTATTTTTAAGCGGCAATCATTCACTGGTGGTCGTGCTTCAGGAAGCTCTGGCGAGAGATCGCGCCGCACGAGAGGGAATAGGTATCGGTGACGCCCGCCGGCAGACCAGTCAGTTTATTCAGAACATCCATAAATTTCGGGACAGCGCCTTAGATGGTTCGACGCCACCAGAAAAAGTTGCTGTCTTCGACGAGGCGCAGCGCGCCTGGAATAAAGAGCAAGCCAGCAAGTTTATGCGACAGAAACGCGGGAAGCTGGACTTTGATCAGTCTGAGCCGGAGTTTCTGATTGAAGTGATGGACAGGCATAAAGATTGGGCAGTAATCGTGGCCCTGATTGGCGGCGGGCAGGAAATTAACACGGGTGAAGTTGGTTTGGCTGGATGGTTGAACGCTTTAGAAGGGCGCTTTAATAACTGGAAGGCGTACTGCTCACCGGAATTGTTTCAGGCGGAATATGTGTCCGATGGCATTACGCAAGATAGCCTCGCTGGAAAGATCATGCTCAACGAGCTGCACCTGAGTACGTCGATGCGCTCATTTCGCTCCTCTGACTTATCTAGCTTTGTGCATCATGTGGTGGCCGGTAATGCCGAGCTGGCTAGGTCGTATGCGGCCAAGCTTGAGGGCAAGTACCCAATCTTAGTCACCAGAGACTTAGCTAAAGCTAAGGCCTGGGTGAAGTCCAAGGCTCGAGCAACGGAAAGTGCCGGGTTGTTGGCGTCGTCCAATGGCTTGCGACTAAAGCCCGACGGAATTTTTGTGAAGAATACGATTGAACCTCAAAACTGGTTTTTAGGTGATGTGGACGATGTGAGGTCATCCCACTTCCTTGAAGATGTTGCCACGGAATTTGATGTTCAGGGACTTGAGCTCGATTGGTGCGTGGTGGCGTGGGATGCAGATTATCGCTACGCCAAGCAGGGATTTGAACATTGGCGATTCCATGGCTCGCGCTGGCAGCACCGTAATAGCGAGGATGATAAGCGCTACCTAGAGAATGCCTATCGTGTTTTGTTGACTCGCGCCAGACAGGGAATGGTGGTGTATGTGCCTGCGGGAGATGACGACGACGCTACGCGGCTGAAGGGATTTTACGATGCGACTTATTCGCACTTGGGTCAGTGTGGATTCCGGATGATTTAGCAGAGGGCAAGGGGCTCATGGTCAATGAAGAGGTGCGTGTCCCTTGTTCTTCGTGTCCCTTGTTCTTCATCGCGCCGGCCCGTAGGCATCCGGCTCGGTAATGCCCTTGGCGCCGAATTCCTGCGTATTGGTGCGACCAAACGGCACCAGCCCCGCCGCCTTCCAGCGCGTAACGATGGTGCTGTCATAGGCTGCCTTGACGTTGCGGGCCTTCAGCGCCCGTTTGCCCATGTGATGGGGCGCGCACTGAGATCCTTGACCAGCTCGGCACCCCGGCCAGCGGGCCGGACAGCCCCGCGTTGATCTGCGCGCGCGCCATGTCATACAGCGGGTGGATCAGGGCATTAAGCTGCGCATTGACCGCCTCGGCCCGCGCGATGGCCAGATCAAGCAGGTCCTGCTCGCTGATTTCACCTTTCTCCGCCAGGGCGGCGAGGGCCATGGCATCGTGCTGGAGGTATTCGTTGAACTGCATGCGGGGCTCCTTTTGGGGTGGCGCAGACAATTTGCCATAGATGGGTGGGTTGGTCTGGCCATTCCGGGGAGGAGGGTGGTGCGCCTCGGGCTTGCCAGAAGAGAGCCCATCGGCGACCCTGGCATCACAGCCAAATTGCCTGAACCCAGACATGTCCGATCTCGATATTCTCTTGGTGTAAAGACAACATGCAAAGACCGATGGCGACAAGTTATTTCGGAGGCCGAGAAGATCAAAGTCAAGCACATTTTTACCTTTCAAGAAGGTGTTTCTGTTAACCAATATACGGAAATGAACTCCGCTGGGATTTAGCTCTTCGTTCCTCGGTCTCTTCACCGGAAATTCCCTTCTGAGATAAGGAAAAGGATAATGACTTTGGCAGATTTTGTTTTTGAAACAAAGAAGGTCGTTTACTGAATTTTAAGCAATAGAGTTTGGCGCTAATTGATAGGGATTTTATATGCTTGATTGGAAAAAGCTACTCAACTCGATCCGGAGAAAAGAGCTCCATGGCGGAGCAGAAGCTATGGGGACAGGAGTTGGAAGAACTGAGGCGGAGCGCGACTACGATAGAATTCTTTTTTCTGCACCAACTCGGCGTCTGGCAGATAAAACACAAGTCTTCCCCATGGAAGAGAACGACTCTGTGCGTAACAGATTAACGCACTCACATGAAGTGAGTAATTTGGCTAGAAGCATAGGTATTCGACTTGCGTTTGATCACGCGGAGGACGTGTTTGGCGCTGAGCATGAGGTTTTACAGGTAAAGCGCAATGTGCCAGCAATGCTTGCTGCTGTTGGGCTTGCTCATGACCTTGGGAATCCTCCTTTTGGTCATCAGGGAGAAATTGCAATGCAACAATGGTTTGCAGGGCTTCCCGGTGATATGCGGATTGAAGATGATTTCCTGTCTTTTGATGGAAATGCGCAGACTTTCAGGCTTTTGACTAGGCTGCAGATTCTTAACGATGAGTTTGGTCTTAACCTAACATTGGGTACTCTCGCTGCTCTTTTAAAATACCCAAGTGTATATGGTGGCAAGGAGAAAGGCGGCTTTAAAAAGTATGGAGTTTTCAAAAGTGAGAAATCAATTGTAGAGGAGGTTTGGGAGCAGACAGGCCTTTCTGCGGGCGTAAGGCATCCGCTTGCGTATGTTATGGAAGCATGTGATGACATTGCTTATTCCATCATCGATGCTGAAGATACAGTAAAGAAGGGCTACGCTTCTTTCTATGATCTTATGGACTACCTTGATCATGAAGGTGGTTCCGATGCTGTAATTTCAGCAGTCGTTACCGCCTCAAGAGGAAAAAATAAGGAGTTTAAAGGTGAAGGGCTTTCATCTAGAGAGCTAAATGATATGTCAATGCAGATGTTTAGGGTGAAGGCTATTTCTGAAATGGTTTCAGCAGCAACTTCTGTTTTTGTCGAAAAATCTCCTGCAATGATGGATGGGTCGATAGATGGCGGCTTCGAGATTATAAAAAATTCATCATGTGCAATGCTATGTTCCCTAGTGAAGAAATTTGATTTTGAGCACGGATTTAAGCATAGAGATGTATTGCGATTGGAGTTGCAAGGAAATAACTATATTAAGGGGATGATGGGTATTATTTGGGATTCTGTGGCTCGAGGCGAAGGTGGTGGAGATCCATTTGAAAAATATGTTTATGGAAACATATCAGAAAACTATAGGAGAGTGTTTGAGGCTTCAGGGAGAAGCCAATATTCTCAATGCCAGCTTGTCTGTGACGCAGTTTCTGGAATGACCGAAAGCTTTTTGATAAAGACGCACGACGAATATATGTCTTTGGATCCTGGGGGCGATGATGAATAGGCCTGTATCTTCGATAGAGGGGCTGCGCTCACGTGTAGGAAGGGCGCTTAATCGAGAGATTTCTAAGAATAGAACTCATAATCAGTTGGTTATGGGGTTCGATGATTGTGGTGGCGAGCCGGCTCCTATCCTTCCGTATAAATCAATATCTGACTTCCTCTCTTTTTTAGTCGACATGGACCCTCAGGGAGAGGTTTATGTGTTTGGAGGCATGATCAGGGATCTGGCGCTCTTTGGTAAGAGGGGCTTCTCTTCGGACATTGATATTGTCTTGGAGGCTGATTGGGGTAGATTTCGGGATTTCCTTGTAGAAAAAGGCGCAATACAGAATAGATTTGGTGGTTTTCGTTTTATTTTTGATGGTTGGCCTGTAGATGTTTGGAATGCTCCGGATACATGGGCTATAGCGAATGGCCTAGTTGAATATCGTGGGGTTTCATCACTTACGGACACAACTATTTTGAACTGGGATGCGGCTTTGATGAACTGGAGGACTAAGAATTTCATTCTTAGGGAGAATTATTTACACCATTTGACTTCTCGTCACCTAGATGTCGTTCTTGAGGAAAACCCTAATCCAATCGGTATGGTGACGAGAGTTCTGCGTCATTTGTGTGCTAAAGATGCGAGGAAAGTGGGCAGTGCAGCCGTGAATTATCTATGCAAGGCGGTAAACGACTTCTCGCTGGAGGATATTCGTCGTCAAGAGCTGAAAAGTCATGGGTCTTCATTGATTGAGCCGGCTGTTTACACTCTTTTCAAGCGCGTCTCACTCCAAGGCGGAACCTTCAAGGACTTCAGGAAAGTAGAAAAAGATATGGAAAGTGAGGGGTGGCTTTTGTCGTCCTCGCAGCTGCCTTTAGCTCTTCATGGCCTGAACACGAGCAGTTAGTCTGGATAAGGTAAGGGCGAGTATATAAAAAAGCCCGGCTTGTAGCCGGGCTCTGTTTTTTCCAGTCAGGCCCTCGTGAGGCCGGGCCGGAAATTTGGGTGGTGATGTTAAAGTGCCATCATCGAATTTGTTGATCTCCCTCCGGCTCCCCCTTTTCAAGGGGGAGGGCAAAGAGCCCCCTCCAAACCTCCCCCCTTGCGGGGGGAGGCTTTAAGGAGAGATCAGACGCGTTCGATTACGGTGGCGATGCCTTGGCCTAAACCAATGCACATGGTCGCAAGACCGATCTGGCCATCTTTCCATTCCATTACGTTGAGCAGGGTCCCGGTGATACGCGCACCCGAGCAGCCCAGCGGGTGGCCCAGTGCAATGGCGCCGCCGTTCAGGTTCACCTTGTCCATCTTGTCGAGCAGTTTCAAATCCTTCATTACCGGCAAGCTTTGCGCGGCGAAGGCTTCGTTTAGTTCGACGTAATCGATGTCGTCCATGGTCAGGCCAGCGCGTGCCAGTGCTTTTTGCGTGGCCGGAACGGGGCCGTAACCCATGATCGCGGCGTCGCAACCCGCAACAGCCATGCTGCGAATTTTTGCGCGTGGCTTCAGGCCCATTTCAGCGGCTTTTGCAGCGCTCATCACGAGGATGGCGGATGCGCCGTCTGACAGTGCAGACGAGGTGCCCGCTGTCACGGTGCCGCTGCGTGGATCGAATACTGGCTTCAATGCTTGCAGGCTTTCCAGTGTGGTTTGTGGACGAATTACTTCGTCGATTTCACACAACACTTTATTGCCGTCGGCGTCGTGGCCTTCGATCGGTACGATTTCATTTTTCCAACGACCTTGTTGGGTCGCTTCCCACGCTAACTTGTGTGAGCGCACGCCGAACTCGTCTTGCTGTTCGCGGCTGATGCCGTGCATGCGGCCAAGCATTTCTGCGGTGAGGCCCATCATGTTCGATGCTTTCGCGGTGAACTTGCTGGCTTCTGGGTTCAGGTCGATGCCGTGCATCATGCCAACGTGGCCCATATGCTCAACACCACCGATCACAAACACATCGCCGTTGCCGGTTTGGATGCCTTGCGCAGCAATGTGTAGTGCTTGCATGGATGAACCACACAGACGGTTGATAGTTTGTGCTGCGGTAGTGCGTGGCATACCTGCGAGCAGTGCAATGTTGCGCGCGACGTTCATGCCTTGTTCTAGCGTCTGGTTTACGCAACCCCAGATAACGTCTTCTGTGGTTTCGAGTTTCCAGCCTGGGTTACGAGCCGCCAGTGCTTGAATCAAGTTAGCAGACAGTTTTTCTGCGCGTACGTTGCGGAACATGCCGTTTTTCGTTTTGCCCATAGGCGTACGGACAGCATCGACGATTACTACGTCATTTGGTTTAAGACTCATTTTGATTCTCCTGTCCGTGCCTTATTTAGCCGACGACGTGCCGAAAAAAGATTTTCCGGAAGCGGCCATATCTTTCAGCATTTGCGGGGCTTCGTAGAGCTTGCCGAGGTGCGCGTACTTATCGCACAGGGCAACAAACTCTTTAACGCCGATGGAGTCGATGTAACGCATTGGGCCACCGCGGAACGGAGGGAAGCCAATACCGTAAATCATCGCCATGTCTGCTTCCGCAGCGGAGCCAACAATGTTGTCTTCGAGGCAGCGAACGGTTTCGGTGCAAAGCGGGATCATCATGCGTGCAATGATGTCGTCTGCGTCGAACTCGGCTGAATCAGCAACGTGTGGCTTGATCAGTGCATAGGTTTCTTCGTCGACAACTTTCTTCGGCTTACCTTTTTTGTCTTCTTCATATTTGTAGAAGCCAACTTTGGTTTTCTGACCGTAGCGTTTGTTGTCGAACATGATTTCAGACACGTCTTTAAAGTCGTGCTTCATGCGATCTGGGAAACCTTCCGCCATGACTTCTGCTGCGTGAACGCCGGTGTCGATACCGACAACGTCCATCAAATAAGCGGGGCCCATTGGCCAGCCGAATTTTTCCATGACTTTATCGATGGCTTGGAAATCAGCGCCGTCACGCATCAGCATGCCGAAGCCTGCGAAGTAGGGGAACAATACGCGGTTGACCAAGAAGCCAGGGCAGTCGTTAACAACGATTGGGTTTTTGCCCATTTTTGTTGCGTAGGCAACAAGTGTTGCAACGGTTGCGTCAGAGGTTTTTTCGCCACGGATAATTTCAACCAACGGCATCATGTGCACGGGGTTAAAGAAGTGCATGCCAGCAAAGTTTTCTGGCTTCTTCAACGCGGTGGCGAGATGCGTGATAGAAATAGTCGAAGTGTTAGAGGCCATCACTGCGCCGTCTTTCAAATGACCTTCTGTTTCCGCAAGCACTGACTGTTTGATCTTTGGGTTTTCAACAACGGCTTCAACGACAACGTCGACGTCTTTGAAATCACCGTAGTTCAATGTTGGGCGAATGGACGACAATACTTTGCCCATTTTTGCCGCGTCCATTTTTTTACGCTCAACACGTTTGGTCAGCAATTTAGTGGCTTCGCCCATGCCGAGGTCCAGCGCCGCGTTGGCGATGTCCTTCATGATGATTGGCGTGCCTTTGGAAGCAGACTGGTACGCGATGCCGCCACCCATGATGCCTGCGCCCAGAACGGCAGCAAGGTTAATCTCTGCAGCACCTTTGGCGTGTTTGCCATTGGCTTTTTTCACGGCTTGGTCAGCGAGGAACAAACCTACTAGCGCGGTGGCTTGTGGTGTTTTTGCAACTTTCGCAAAGCCTTTTGCTTCTACAGCGTTTGCTTCGTCGCGCTTCAAGCCGCCGTGCTGTTGCATAACGCCAACGGCGGCAAGCGGTGCTGGGTAGTTGCGGCCAGCTTGCTGGGCAACAAACGCGGTGGACGTTTGGAACGCCATCATGTTTTCCAGCGGTGGCAATTTCAGCGGCTCAAGTTTTTCAGCGCGCTTGGCTTTGTAGTCGATCTTGCCCGCGAGGCATTCTTTCACCAGTGCGATGGCAGAGTCGCGCACTTTTTCAACAGGAACAACGGCATCAGCAACGCCGTCTTTCAGTGCTTTGTCAGAACGATGTTGGCCAGCGGCCGCGATCCATTCAACAGCGTTATCCACACCGATCAAACGTGGCAAACGCACGGTGCCACCGAAGCCTGGGAACAAGCCCAGTTTCACTTCAGGCAAACCGACTTGAGCGCTGTCCGCGAGAACGCGGTAGTCGCACGCGAGGGCCATTTCCAAGCCGCCGCCGAGGGCGATGCCGTTTACGGCACACACGGTTGGCATGTCTAAGTCTTCAACGGCGTTGAACACTTGGTTTGATTTCAAACACCAGCCGGCGATTTCATCTTCCGGCAGTTTGAACATGTCGGTGAATTCGGTGATGTCGGCACCGACGATAAATACGCCTTTGCCAGAAGTGACGATCAGGCCTTTGATGTTGCTGTCGCCTTTGATGGCGTCAACAGCTGCCTGCAGATCTTCAACCGTCTCGCGGTTGAACTTGTTGACGGACTCGCCCTGAAGGTCGAACTTCAGTTCGGCGATACCATCGTCAAGCAGCGCTACGCTGACGGCCTTGCCGGAATAAATCATGGTTTTTCTCCACTGGTTGCGGGTGCCGGTTGTTTGTTATGCCGACCACCGTTTTGAACAGTTTCCGATCCGACTGTTACGGTCCTGCAGGGCAGAGCTGGAAATATTCATGTGAGTGTTTGCTCACTGAATGACGTCCACCAATCCACACTGCAAGGAAAACGGGGCACCAAGTATAGGCCTGACGACAAGATAATGAAGCCCCGAGTTGTGACTAGGTGGTTTTGGGGTGTTTGGGTGGTGTGGGAGGTTGGCTTTGGGGTGGTTGGTTTGCGGCAGGGAGTAGAGGAGATCGGCTGAAGGCTGGCTTCAACATGGAGTTGGTGGATTTGGGTTGGGATTGTTAGGTGTGGGGTTGTTGAGGTGGGCGAATCGCTTGCAGGCAAGCTCCCACATGGGGCCGGTGGGTTTGGTTTTAGGTTGGTGGGTTGCTGGGTGTGGAGTTGTTTGTAGGTGGGAGAATCGCTTGCAGGCAAGCTCCCACATGGGGCCGGTGGGTTTGGTTTTAGGTTGGGTGTGGGGTTGTTTTGTAGGTGGGAGAATCGCTTGCAGGCAAGCTCCCACATGAGGCCGGTGGGTTTGGTTTTAGCTTGGTGGTGGGTTGTTGGGTGTGGGGTTGTTTTGTAGGTGGGCGAATCGCTTGCAGGCAAGCTCCCACATGGGGCCGGTGGGTTTGGTTTTGGGTTGGTGGTGGTGTTGGGTGTGGGGTTGTTTTGTAGGTGGGCGAATCGCTTGCAGGCAAGCTTCCACATGGGGCCGGTGGGTTTGGTTTTAGGTTGGTGGTGGGTGTGTTTTATGTGGGAGCTTGCCTGCAAGCGATTCGGCCTGTGAATGGTTCTCTCACCGATCAATCTAACCAAACACAATCCCAATGCGGATATTGCCCCACTTTTGTCACCAGCCCTGCTCGCAATGGGTTGGCAATAATGTATCGGCTGATGGCCACTACATCTTCCTCTTTTCTCAAAGCATGGTCATGGAACCCTTGCTGCCAAACGGTGAGCTTGGAACTGCGCAGTGTTTTTCTGAGTTCTCGGCTGACATTGGATTTCATTTTTTGAATCACCGATGACAGGTTGCGATGTTCCTGCAATTGGCAAAGCCAGTGGAAATGGTCGGGCATGATGACGAAGGCCAAGCTGTTGGCCTCGCCATTTTTTTCAGCAGCGATCAATTGTTGTGTGACTAAGCGAGCGCTGTAAAAACTGCTGAACCATCTTTGTCGGTGATGTGTAGTCGCAGTGATGAGGTAGATGCGATTGGAATCGCTATAGCGACCTTTTCTGAGTCTGTTGCTTTGCGGGGATGTTTGCATGGGGAGGAGGTTAAAGAATGTGGAGGGTGTTGGCGGTGGGGAAGAGAGGATGTTTTTGTAGGTGAGAGAAGGGCGGTTATGTGGTGTTTGTCTTAGGTATGTGAGCGTTTATGTGTAATGGATTATTTGTTGAGGAGGATCGCTTGCGGGCAAGCTCCCACATGGGGCCGGTGGGTTTGGTATTGGAGTGGTGTTTGGTTGTTGGGTATGGGGTTGTTGTTGAGGAGGGAGAGTCGCTGGCGGGCAAGCTCCCACAGGGCGGTGGTGGGTTTTGATCTTATGTGGGAGCTTGCCTGCAAGCGATTGGGGCGGTGGGAAAGTCGCCGCCCTTAATGCTTAACCACCTACACTGGAATTAAATGCTCAAACAAAATCTGCGCATTACGCTGTCCGCGAAATTCATTCACGTCCAGCCGGTAAATGCCCGACACTCTTTTGCAGTTTTGCGGCCAGGTGTCGACCGGGGCATTGAAATGTATGGCATCAATTACCCCGCGCAGTGCGGGCAGGCCTAGCGTCAATTTCAAATGACGCTCACCTACAATGCGTTGACTCAGCACTTCAAACTCACCATCAAACCGCGGTGGCGGAAAGTTCTGCCCCCACGGAAACGCGTTGTTCAGCATTTCTGCATTGGCGAGTGTAATCTCGGTTTCTTCAAGCGCGCCGTCGGTATCGATCACCGGATTAAAAATTTCCGGCGGCGCTAATTCCATTACGGTGTCGTTGAACGCTTTACGAAATGCGTCGAGTTGATCTAGCGCTAACGTTAAACCTGCCGCCATGGCGTGACCGCCGAATTTATTCAGCATGCCGGGGTGACGTGTGGCGATGGCGTCGAGCGTGTCACGCAAATGCAAACCGGGAATAGAGCGCCCCGAACCTTTAATTACTCCTCGCTCTTGTGCCGGAGCAAACGCAATGACCGGTCTGTGCGTCGCTTCTTTTACACGCGAGGCAAGAATGCCCACGACACCTTCGTGCCAGCCACTGTCGTGCAGACATAAACCAAATGGCAAATCACCACGCTGGGTTAAGCGATGCACTTCTTCCATGGCTGCATCGCGCATGCCTTGTTCAATGCTGCGACGTTCGCGGTTAATGGAATCAAGTTCATCGGCTAATTGTTTGGCGCGTTCGGGGTCGTCGGTAAGTAAGCAGGCGATGCCGTGGCTCATGTCTGCTAAACGGCCAGCGGCATTTAATCGTGGGCCCACTGCAAAGCCTAAATCCTGCGCGACAATACGAGCAGGGTCGCGTTTAGCGATGCGAAGCAGCTCGGTAATACCTGGAATACATTGGCCGGCGCGAATGCGGCGAATGCCTTGCTCGACCAAAATGCGATTGGTGCGATCTAAGGGCACCACATCGGCAAACGTGCCGAGGGCGACGATATCGAGCAAGCTGGCCAAATTAACGTTGGCGTTTTCCGCGCCTTTTTCACGAAGGGATTTGCGCAGTGCGAGCAATAAATAAAATGCGACGCCGACACCGGCAAGGTTCTTCAGCGATGGTTCGTCACTCAAGCGTGGGTTCACAATTGCGTCAGCGGCGGGCAACTGTTCACCGGGTAAATGGTGGTCGGTGATCAATACATGAATGCCCGCCGCTTTTGCGGCGGCTACGCCTTCTACACTGGCAATGCCGTTATCCACCGTAATGATTAGTTGTGGATCCGCTTCGCGTTGGGCGAGGGCGATGATTTCTGGTGATAAACCATAGCCGTATTCAAATCGGTCGGGGACGAGAAAACCCGGATGGGCAAAGCCGAGCAAGGATAGCCCGCGCAACATTAATGCGGTGGCGGTGGCGCCGTCGGCGTCGTAGTCGCCGATGACTAATATGCGCCAATGCTCGCGCAGAGCTTGTTCGAGTAACGCGACGGCTGGAACGATGTCGGGCAGTAGATCTGGTGAGGGAAGTTGATCTAACCCAAGTGGCACTTCGTCGAGTTGTTGAATGCCTCGCCCCGCGAGGATGCGGGTGAGCAACGGCGACAGGCCGTCGAAGTGGGGAAGAGTAGTAATTTCGCGACGTCGTATCTGCGGCAGTTTCAAAGCAAGCTCCGTGGGTTGGGAGGGAGTATATCGGCTTTGGGGGATGGGCTCACTGTTCGGTTTGTGGGGACTTCTTTGTTGGAGGGAAGGAGGCTGTTAAATAGGCCGCAATCGCTTGTAGGCAAGCTCCCACATGGGTTTGGTGGGTTTGGTCTTGGGTTTTGTTGGTTTGTTGGGTGTCGGTTCCAGAGAGTGATATCTGAGCTCTCTGTTCTATGTGGGAGCTTGCCTGCAAGCGATTGGGCCTAACCGAATACCTCTCCCTTTTTTGACACGTTTCGCCACGAATTATCCTCAATAGCCCCTGCCTTCCCACGCGCTTGTTTGCTAGCATTGCCGCTTTCGAGGCGACTCACACACCCGTGGTCGCTGGAAAAGTGCGCCCGCACGGCATGCTCACAAGGTGTGTGCTGCGGCGGGTGAACGGCACTGACGGCTAATCCGTCGGCCGCCGCCGCTAAAGCCCTTGATGGGAGGGGATAGAATGAAAACGATTCATAAGCACAATTTAGAGCGCACGGCTGATGTGCAAGAAATCAAAATTCCAGCCAGCGGTCGCCCGCTGCGTGTGGACTTTATTCTGCAAGATCGTTCTTTGCAGATGTGGGTAGAAGTAGACGCCGACACCGTTATCGGCACCACTGACAGCGTTCGCCGCTTTAAGATTTTTCATACTGGCGCGGGCATTCCAGATAACGCGGTGTACGTTGGCACAGCGGTAGATGTGATTAAGCCTGAAGCGTTTCATGTGTATGAGTTAGTGGCGTAAGCGCTGCTGACGGGTGGGGCTTGCCGGCGGCTGGGCAATTCGCAATCGCTTGCAGGCAAGCTCCCACATTGAAACATCGCGCTGCCCTTTGTGAGACGTGCCCGCGCGATATCCCTTCTCCGGCCACACCAGCCTCTCGTATTCGGCCAATTCCACTAAGTCACTCACCATCCCCACAATATTTTTGCGCTGTTCGCACCGCTTAGCCTCGGCACCCGATGAAAACCCCGCGTATTCCAGCTAGAATGCCTGCCTTTCGTTCTCTGGCTTGCCGCCAGACATTCACATTTTGATTGGGCACACGTTTCATGGAAATCAATCCGCTGCGAAATCAGCTAGCCAACCTCGTCGAGCGCACCGAGTCGCTTAGGGGGTATCTTTGACTACCCGACCAAACACGAACGTTTGTTCGAGGTCGAGCGCGAGCTCGAAGACCCCACCATTTGGAATAATCCGGAACAAGCTCAAGCCTTAGGCAAAGAACGCAGCACCCTTGAAGGTGTCGTGAAAAATCTGCAGCGCCTGTTCGGCGGTTTAGAAGATGCTGAAGCCTTGCTGGAAATGGCCGTCGAAGAAAATGACGAATCAACTGTCGCCGACGTGGCGGTTGAATTAGACGCGCTGGAAAAAATTGTGTCTGATTTAGAATTTCGCCGTATGTTTGCCGGTGAAATGGATGCCAATTCTGCGTATCTGGATATTCAATCTGGCTCCGGCGGCACCGAAGCGCAAGACTGGGCGGAAATGCTACTGCGCATGTATTTGCGTTGGGGCGAAGCGCATGGATTTAAAACTAATTTGGTTGAAGCCTCCGACGGCGATGTCGCCGGTATTAAAAGCGCGACGGTGCACTTTGAAGGTGACTATGCGTACGGCTGGTTGCGAACTGAAACCGGCGTGCACCGCTTAGTGCGTAAGTCGCCGTTTGACTCAGGCGGTCGTCGCCACACGTCCTTTAGTTCGGTGTTTGTGTCGCCCGAAGTTGACGATAATTTAGATATTTATATTGACCCAAGCAAAGTGCGAACGGATACCTATCGTGCATCGGGTGCGGGCGGTCAGCACGTTAACCGAACTGACTCGGCGGTGCGTTTGACCTATGTGTATAACGATCCGAATTCCGGTGAAGAGCACACTGTTGTGACGCAGTGTCAGAATGGTCGTTCACAGCATCAAAACCGTGATGAAGCGTGGAAAGTGTTGCGTGCTCGCGTGTATGAATTGGAAATGCTGAAACGCAATGCGGAAAAGCAAAAGCTAGAAGATTCGAAAGCGGATATTGGCTGGGGCAGTCAGATTCGTTCGTATGTGCTGGATGATGCGCGCATTAAAGATTTGCGTACCGGTGTAGAAACACGCAATACACAGGCAGTGTTAGACGGCTCTTTGGATCAGTTTATTGAGGCGTCTTTAAAAGCAGGGTTGTAGTAGAGATTGGTGTTGGGGTTTGTTGTAAATGTATGAGCGGTTGCCAGTGCAGTATCGCTTGCAGGCAAGCTCCCACATAAGACCGAATAACCCCTGTAGGAGCTTGCCTGCAAGCGATAACGGCCTAGCAAAATGCCGCATCGCCAACATCAGGCTCCACAATGAAATTAGCACGACCCCTGTGGGAGCTTGCCTGCAAGCGATAGCAGCCTAACAATGCTGCATCGACTTCAATCAAGGCTTCGACCAAAAAGTTTTCCTGCGGCATGACCGCTTCTACCGTGAAAGACGGGACATATCATGACAGATGAAAAAAACACGCAAGTTCAGGACGACAACAAACTGATTGCAGAGCGTCGTCAAAAATTGGCGGCTATCCGTGAAGAAGGCAATCCGTTTCCTAACGAATTTCGCCGCGACATTCTCGCTGCTGAACTGCAAGCCGCCCACGGCGAAAAAACCAAGGAAGAACTTGAAGGACTAGGCATTCGCGCAAAAGTCGCTGGCCGCATTATGGCGCGTCGCGGGCCTTTTCTCGTGTTGCAGGATATGAGCGGCCGCATCCAGCTTTACGCGGACAAAGAAGTACAAAAGAAAATCAAACACTGGGACATCGGTGACATCGTCGGTGGTGACGGTGTACTGCATAAATCAGGCAAAGGCGATTTGTACGTCATGCTGGAAAATTATCCGCTACTGACAAAATCCCTGCGCCCGCTACCAGAAAAATGGCATGGCCTTACCGATACCGAACAAAAGTATCGTCAACGCTATGTCGATCTTATTGTTAACGAAGACACCCGTAATACCTTCCGTATTCGTTCAAAGCTGATTGAAAGCATTCGTCATTATTTATCGCAGCGCGACTTCGTTGAAGCCGAAACGCCCATGCTGCAAGTGATTCCAGGCGGGGCGACTGCGCGTCCATTTACCACGTACCACAACAGCCTAGAGCTGGATATGTATCTGCGTATTGCGCCAGAGTTGTACCTAAAGCGTTTGGTGGTTGGCGGATTCGAAAAAGTATTTGAAATTAACCGCAACTTCCGTAACGAAGGACTCTCCACGCGACACAATCCTGAGTTCACCATGATTGAGTTTTATCAGGCCTATGCGGACTACCGTGACTTGATGAACTTAACGGAAGACATGTTGCGCAACGCTGCGCAAGAAGTGCTGGGCACCACCGTCATTCGCAACACAGTGCGTGATGCTGAAGGCAACGTTAAGGAAGAGTTTGAATACGATTTTGGCAAACCGTTTGAACGCATCAGCGTGTTTGACTCGATTCTTAAGTTCAATCCAGATATTGATCCGGCGCAGCTGGCTGACTTGGATGGCGCGAAAGCCATAGCCAACAGTTTGAATATTCCTTTGAAGGATATTTATGGGCTTGGCAAGGTGCAGATCGAGATTTTTGAGAAAACCGTTGAGCACCGTCTAAAAAATCCGACTTTTATTACCGAGTATCCGACCGAGGTTTCACCCTTGGCGCGGCGCTCCGATAGCAATCCGTTTGTCACCGACCGCTTCGAGTTTTTCGTCGGTGGCCGCGAAATCGCCAACGGATTTTCCGAGCTGAATGACGCTGAAGATCAGGCAGAGCGCTTCCGCTCACAGGTTGCAGAGAAAGATGCCGGTGACGATGAGGCGATGTTCTACGATGAAGATTATATCGTTGCGCTAGAGCATGGTTTGCCGCCAACAGCGGGCGAGGGCATCGGCATTGACCGTCTGGTAATGCTTTTTACTGATTCACCCTCAATACGAGATGTGATTTTGTTTCCCCATATGCGACCAAGTAGTCGATAGTAGGAGATTGGCGGGTCGTTCAATCTTGGGGACTCGAATGTTAAGCAGTGGGCACACCATGACAACAATACAGTATCAGGGTCGACAGGCACGGCGCAGCGGCAGTGAGCAGCGACGCGTGGCCATTCTTGAAGCCGCATTGCGTATCGTCGTGCGCGAAGGTATTCGAAATGTTCGACATCGCGCCGTTGCAAAAGAAGCGGACGTGCCTTTGTCGGCAACGACCTACTACTTTAAAGATATCTCAGATCTGATTTGTGATGCGTTTACCTTGTTTGCTGAAAACGCGGTGGAGCAAGTCATTGAGCCGTTTCAGCGGCAGATATTTTCGTTGCTCGATACCGTTGAAGGAAAGTTGCCAGAAGAACCCGCCGCTCGGGAGCAAATATTTGGCACGTTGGCGGATATGGTGACTGCTTTCTTGGTCGCTGAAGTGAACGAAAAGCGCGATCACTTGATTGCAGAGCAAGCATTTATCCAAGAAGCAACCTTGGATGCTCGGCTGGAGAAATTGGCTAGCCACTATATGGATTCGCAAAAACTGGTCATGGTTGAAGCGTGTCGAAAACTGGGCTCCAATGAACCGGAGTTGGACGCGGAATTTGCTATGGCCTACCTGTTGTCAATGGAACGTCAATTACTCCTTCATGAAATGCCGATGGTCAATTATATCCGTCCACGGATTTTGCATATGGTGAGATTGATTTCCGGCGCGAAAGCGTAAGCGATATTGGCGTGGTTAGGCGCAGTGTGGCATGAGTAATTCTCAACAACGGGTTCAGTTGGAACCCGGCTGGAAAACTGCGCTAGCCGGTGAATTTGAACAAGACTATATGCAGGCGCTGCGTGCGTTTCTGCTGAAAGAAAAAGAAGCGCACAAAGAAATCTATCCGCCGAGTGCGAAGATTTTCAGTGCGTTTGAACATACCCCCTTTGATCACGTTAATGTCGTCATACTTGGTCAGGATCCGTATCACGGTCCTGATCAGGCGCATGGTTTAAGTTTTTCCGTTCCAGATGGCGTCAAGCCGCCACCGAGTCTGGTTAATATTTTTAAAGAAATTGAAAAAGATTTGGGGTTGGCTCGGCCTAGCCACGGTAATTTGGAATCGTGGGCTGATCAGGGTGTGTTGTTGTTGAATGCCACGCTTACGGTAGAAAAAGCGCAGGCCGGATCCCATCAAAAGAAAGGCTGGGAGCGTTTTACTGATGCGGTGATTGATCGCATTAATCAGCAGCGTGAGAATGTGGTGTTTATGTTGTGGGGCAGCTATGCCCAGAAAAAAGGTGCGATTATTGATAGAGATCGCCATCTAGTGCTCACGGCTCCGCACCCATCGCCGTTGTCTGCCCACCGTGGTTTTTTGGGGTGTGGACATTTCTCTCAAGCCAATGAGTATTTGCAGTCTAAGGGTAAGCCCGTAATAGATTGGTCGTTAACTTAGTCTGTTCGAGCGTTCATGTGACTTCATGTTCGGTGAGGCCCGAATCGCTTGCAGGCAAGCTCCCACAGGGGGCGCGAGGGCTAGTTGGTGCGGTGGGCTTGTGAGAGAGGTGCTGGGTTCTTGGTGGGGGCAAGCTCTTAGAGGGGATGACGCGCTGGTTTATGTGGGAGCTTGCCTGCAAGCGATTCGGGCCTCACCGAACATGAAGTCACATGAACGCTCGAACAGACTAAGTTAACGACCAATCTATTACGGGCTTACCCTTAGACTGCAAATACTCAT
>JARGPN010000009.1 GCA_029213045.1 Alcanivoracaceae bacterium | reverse complement strand
ATACCGAACTCAGAAGTGAAACGACGCATCGCCGATGGTAGTGTGGCATTCGCCATGTGAGAGTAGGTCATTGTCAGGCTCTAAATTAAGAAGGCCCATCCCCAACAGGGGGTGGGCTTTTTTATTGCCTAGAATTTATTGGTGTTTCTGTTCGAATCGTTGTTCAGAAGTGCCTCGCTATGAATTCTATATTCAGCTGCCAGCGCTGAAATATAGCGCAGCAGAATGTTTACTCATTGGTATTGCTGAGATAGTCTCCCAGACAGTAAACACGGTGTTTATTTCTTGGGGTGATTATGACTACAAATATAACGAAAAAAAGCGATGATCTTGGCCAGATGAGGCTAATTATTAACTCTGTATTGAATGCGCAACCGGATAATTCGCATCGCTCATCAGCGCGTGCGGAAATACTTACCCACGCCATATCGGTATTTTCTAATCGTGGTTTAGAAAGGACCACGGTTCAGCATTTGCTCGACGCTGCGACGGTTTCGCGGCGCACCTTTTATAAATACTTCAAAAATAAACACGATGTGCTTGAGTCCATATACGAGATATTTGTTGAACATATGCTGCAACTTTTTAGGGTTCAGGCCGAAGGTGCGTCAACGGTCAGTGACATCATTAGCAACACTTTTTCGATGTATTTCGATTATCACTTGAGCCTTGGTGCGATTATTCGTTTGATGGCGGAAGAAGCGCGTAGGACGGAATCGGTTTTATGGCCGCACAGAGAAAAGGCGTTTCAGTCTACAGCGAAGGTGTTGCAGACTGAGATGTGTCGCGTGAGTGGTCGTAAACACGATCTGCTGGTGTTCAATACAATTATCTGGACCCTAGAAGGCTGCTCGTTACAGCTCCTGAATCAAACGGATTGCTCCGAGCAAACGTTGGCGAACTATAAAGAGATTGTAACGGGTGTCGCTGAAGCGATATTGGTTGATGGCACCGCGCCCGCGTTATTTGTGGCGTAGCAGGATCAGGTGTTTTTTTCGGCGCCGGAAAGCCTACGGCTTGACGAATTTGAGCGTCATACGGTCACTCTCGCCAATCTGTAAATATTGCGCTTTATCTTTTTCACCCAACCGTAGGGACGGTGGCAAACTCCATACACCAGCCGGATGATCGTGGTTGTCGTGGGGGTTGGCATTAATTTCCGATTTGCTATCCAGCTTGAACCCAGCTGCCTCGGCAAGTTCTATCACATAGGATTCCGTCATATAGCCTGATTCGATCTGTTGATTCAGTGCGGTGCCTTCATCAGCGCGATGTTCAACTACCCCTAAAATGCCGCCTGGCTTAATCGCTTCGAAAAAAGCGTTAAACGCGCCTTGAGCATTGCCTGCTTTGGCCCAGTTGTGAACATTGCGGAACGTTAAAACTAGGTCGGCCGATGCAGTAGGCGCAATGCTGGTGTGTTCGGGCGGATAAAAGTAGGTAACTTCTACCTTGTCGTATACCGGCGCAGCGTGGGCGAGTTTTGATTCAAATTTTTTCAGCGACGAGGTGTAAAACTCAATCCCGGTATCGGCAGGAAAGTGCGCGGCGTAGAGTTTTCCATTGTCTCGCAGATATGGGGCGAGAATTTCTGTGTACCACCCGGCGGGACCCGGCCATATTTCAACAACCGTCATATTCGGTTTGATGCCAAAAAATGCAAGTGTTTCGGCGGGGTGTCGAAACTGATCCCTTTCGACGAAGGAGGGTGTGCGAGTAGGGAGTTCAGTTACTGCACGTAGCGCATTGATGTTTGACGTGTCTCTCTCATCTGTGGCTGTTTGGCAGCCGGTGATGAATATCAGTGCTACGCTAACCATTAACGCTTTCATGTCCATCTCCCTTTGCTCCCTGCCTCGGATCTCAAAACGAGATTCGAACTATATGTGTTTCCTAATCTAAGCACTCTGGGGCAGAGTGCTTAGATTTAATTTTAAACCACGTCATAGGTACTTTATTTTTTCCAACTGCTCTTCCAGTTTTGCAAGAGAAGAGCGGTAATCGTTCAGCTTGCTTCGTTCATTTTCCACTACATCCGCAGGCGCTTTGTCGGCGAAACCAGGGTTCTTAAGTTTGCCTTCAATGCGCATCACTTCCTGCTTTAGCTTGCCAATTTCTTTGCCTAAGCGTTCGATCTCTGCACCCTTATCAATCAGTCCTGCCATGGGAACGAGGATTTCCATTCGGCCTACCAGCTGCGTAGCCGACGGCGGCGCGGAATCATTTGGATTTAGCCAAACGATTGATTCGAGTTTCGCTAGGCGACAGAGAAAGCCTTTATTCTTTTCGTAGCGCGCCCTATCCGCGTCATCGCCGTTGTGTAAATACAGCGGTAATTCTTTGCCCGGCGGGATACGCATTTCGCCACGAATATTGCGAATGGCCGTGATGACGCCTTTTAGCCACACGACATCTTGCTCCGCGGCGGTATCGACCTTGCTTTCATCTGGAATCGGAAATTGTGCAAGCATAATGCTCTCGCCATCAGCGCCTGCAATGTCCTTGACGCGTTGCCAAATTTCTTCGGTGATGTAGGGCATAAACGGATGGGCGAGTCGCAAAATAGCTTCGAGCACACGCACTAAGGTACGCCGTGTGCCACGTTTCTGTGCGTCGGTGTAGTCATCTGAATAAAGAACCGGTTTAGACAGCTCCAAATACCAGTCGCAATACTCATTCCAGATAAATTCATAGGCGGCAGTAGACGCTTGGTCAAAACGAAATGCATCAAGCGCTTCCGTAACCTCGCCCTCCGCGCGCTGTAACGCCGAAATAATCCAGCGATCGGCGAGCGACAATTCAATGTCACCGCCGTTCTGACCGCTGTCCGCGTCCTCGGTATTCATCATCACGTAACGGGCCGCATTCCAAATCTTATTGCAGAAATTGCGGTAGCCTTCTACGCGGCCCATGTCCCAGCGAATGTCTCTACCGGTAGAGGCAAGCGACAAGAACGTGAAACGTAGCGCGTCAGTGCCGTAAGCGTTGATGCCTTCGGGAAACTCTTTGCGTGTGCGCTTATCAATGCGCTGCGCCATTTGCGGCTGCATTAAACCCGCAGTCCGTTTCTCCAGTAGTTGGTCTAATGTAATGCCATCAATTAAATCGAGCGGGTCGAGTACGTTGCCTTTTGACTTCGACATTTTCTGGCCTTCAGCATCACGCACTAAGCCGTGAACGTAGACCTTTTTGAATGGCACCTGATCAGTGAATTTCAGGGTCATCATGATCATGCGCGCGACCCAGAAGAAAATAATATCGAACCCAGTAACGAGCACATCAGTGGGATGGAACGTTTTTAGCTCGTCGGTTTGCTCTGGCCAGCCTAACGTGGAAAACGTCCACAACGCTGAACTAAACCAAGTGTCGAGTACGTCGTTGTCTTGCGATAGCACTACATCGCCAAGGTTATGTTGCGCGCGCACTTCTTCTTCACTGCGACCGACATAAACGTTACCGGCTTCGTCATACCATGCGGGTATGCGATGCCCCCACCAAAGCTGCCGAGAGATACACCAGTCTTGGATATCGCGCATCCACGAGAAGTACATGTTTTCATACTGCTTGGGGACGAACTGAATATCGCCGTTCTCAACCGCTTTAATGGCAGGCTCTGCCAGCGGTGCGATTTTGACGAACCATTGGTCAGTGAGGTATGGCTCAATAATGACGCCCGAGCGGTCGCCACGAGGCACCATCAATGTATGGTCATCAATTTTTTCGAGCAGCCCTAAGCTATCAAGGTCATCGACCACTTTTTTGCGCGCGTCGACGCGACTTAGTCCTCGGTACTGTTCAGGGACATCGTCGTTGAGGTCGGCATTGATAGTGAGAATATTGATTAACGGCAGGTCGTGGCGTTTGCCCACTTCATAGTCATTGAAGTCATGCGCCGGTGTGATCTTTACGCAGCCTGAGCCGAATTCTGGGTCAACATAATCGTCAGCGATGATAGGGATTTCGCGATTGGCTAACGGCAACATAATCGTTTTGCCAATCATGTCGTTATAGCGCGGGTCTTCCGGGTGCACCGCTACTGCCGAGTCACCCAGCATTGTTTCGGGCCGCGTTGTCGCAACAACTAAATGCCCGGAGCCATCCGCAAGAGGATAACGGAAGTGCCACATGTGGCCTTTTTCTTCGTGGTTTTCCACCTCCAAATCGGAAATCGCGGTGTGCAGTTTGGGATCCCAATTTACCAGTCGTTTGCCTCGGTAAATCAAACCTTCTTTGTGCAGCTGAACGAAGACTTCTTGGACGGCGTTGGACATGCCTGGGTCCATCGTGAAGCGTTCTCTCGACCAGTCGATGCTTGTTCCCATGCGGCGTAATTGACGCGTAATAGTGCCGCCGGATTCCGCTTTCCATTCCCATACTTTGTCTAAAAATTTGTCACGGCCAAGCTCATGACGCGTGGTGCCCTCGGCAGCGAGTTTACGCTCAACAACCATTTGCGTGGCGATGCCCGCATGGTCGGTTCCCGCTTGCCATAGCGTATTGCGACCCTGCATTCGGCGATAGCGAACGAGAGTGTCCATGATGGTGTCTTGGAAGGCGTGACCCATGTGCAAAGAGCCAGTCACGTTTGGCGGAGGAATCATTAAGCAAAATGATTCGCCGTTGCCGCTAGGGGCAAAATGACCGGCTGATTCCCATTGCTGATACCAACGAGTTTCGATGGCGTCCGGCTGGTAAGTCTTATCCATGTTGCCTTCCAGAAAGTCTGAATCAATGAAGTTCGCGAAGGCGGGGATTATAGCGAAGCGCGGCCTTTAGGTCGCGCTGCTACAGAAAACTTAGGACTTGTTTTTTAGTTCTTCGATTAGGCGGTTGCGAAGCTCTCTCTCTATGCGCGGCATCCACGCTGCGAGAATCTCATCGACCAAGCTGCGAACCTGTCCATCATCGAGTTTGCGGGTCGCGGCGGGTGAACTGGTCGGCTTGCTAGGAGGCGCTGTGCGGGCCTGAGGTGCGCGTTGAGCGATAAGGGCTTCAATCGCTTTGCTCGTTTCTGCGCGGGATTGCTCAGAAAGCTTTGCAGTAGATTTTGGTAAGAATGGGTTCTCTCTTTCCACCGGCGGCTTTGGCGCGGCGGCAGAATTTTTGGGTGTTGGTTCGCCACCCAGTAACGGAATCTGCGTGTGAGCGTCGCCCTCTAGAGGTTCAAGCAATGGCGCATCCGACGACAGCATGGGGATGTCATCGTCATCGTGCAGGCCGCTCTGCGGCACGTCTTCTGCGGCGTCACCCAATAAGGATTGAATCGAGCTCAGCTCATCAAGCAAATCACGGCGGCTGCCGCCGGTTCCTTTTTTGTCGTCCTTACTCATGGCGCTTCTCACTGCAGATGATCTGATAGTAGACCAACGATTAAAGCTTACCCTAACTCATGCTTGGTGACTGAGTAGCCTCGATCACGATAGAGCTTCCAGCGTTCACGAGAGATCGTTCTGTCATTTTCTCCGCCGCCGACCAACTCCACAACCCGCTGGAAACGACTAAAGAAATCAGGCACTTGGTCGGCGAGATTGATCAATAAGTCGTGATGCTCACCGGGATCGTCGCCGTGGCCGATCACCACTGATTGTGCATTAGCGTTCGCCTCGGTGTGCAAACCATGGGGCAGAAAGCTCCCCGGCAGTTGCCAAAGCCATTGATCCAGGCGCTGTGCAGCGGCTGCGTCGTTGGTATGCACGTACAACTGACGGGCGCTTTGACGCGCCCGCTCGAGCAAGCGCTTCAATAATAGCGCCCGAGCATTGCCGGAGGCATCCTCGCTTACGTAAAACCAGACTTCGGTCACGCGTTAGCCAGATTCATCAGATAACGGGTGAGCATAGGCACGGGGCGTCCGGTCGCGCCTTTCACTTTGCCGCCGCTGATCCATGCTGTGCCGGCAATGTCCAGATGCGCCCACTTCACGTCTTTGGTGAAGCGCGACAAGAAGCATGCAGCCGTAATCGAACCGCCTTTAGGGCCGCCGATGTTTGCCATGTCTGCAAAGGGGCTGTCGAGCTGGCCTTGGTAGTCGTCCCAGAGGGGCATCGGCCAACCACGGTCACCGCTTTGCTTGCCTGCATTAAGCAGTGCTTCGCTGAGCGCGTCATCATTGGCATAGACTGCTTGCGCGTGTGCGCCGAGCGCCACCACGCATGCGCCGGTTAGAGTGGCGATATCAATGACGGTGGATGGCTTGTATTTGTTTTGCACGTACGTCAGCGCGTCGCACAGCACTAGGCGGCCTTCCGCGTCAGTATTGAGAATCTCGACGGTTTGCCCTGAAAGCGTTTTGACGATGTCGCCTGGACGAGATGCTCGGCCGTCAGGCATGTTTTCCGCCGCCGCCACGACGGCAACGAGGTTAATCGGCAAGCCCATTTCGCAGACAGCTTTGACCGTGCCGAATACGCTGGCCGCGCCGCACATGTCGTATTTCATTTCATCCATGGCGGCGCCTGGCTTCAGTGAAATACCGCCAGTATCGAAAGTTACGCCTTTGCCGACCAATGCTACCGGCTTACCTTTAGCACCCTGATATTCGAAGACAATAATTTGCCCTTCGCGCTCACTGCCTTTTGACACCGCGCAGAATGCGCCCATGCCCAGTTTTTCTGCTTGTTTCTCTGATACAACCGACACCTTGAGCTTTTCGTGGTGCTTAGCAAGCACGCGTGCTTGTTCGGTAAGCCACGTGGGAAAGCAAACGTTCGGCGGCTGGTTGCCAAGATCCCGCGCAAACGCGACGCCCGACGCTAATGCTTTGCCTTGGGCCAGCGCTTTTTTCATTCCCGCTTTGCTGTCGGACGTCATAAACGTCCATTTAGTTAAGGTGCTGGCTTTTTTGCTGGAACAGTAGTGATCAAATCGGTAGCTTGCAGCATCAACAAGGCGCACTACTTCAAGTAATTGTTCTTCACCAGAGAGCGGTGAGGCCAGTGAGGCGTCGAGTAGCCATGCGGCATTAGCGGCGCCGGTCGCATTGACGGCAGCAACCGCTGCAGAGACTAGTTTGCCCAGCGCAATAATATTGATAGGGTCTTTACTGCCGGTGCCGATGAGCAATAATCGCTTCGCGGCGATGCCCTCGGGGGCGCTGATAAGCAATGTTTGCTGGGCATTTCCGCTGAAATCGCCACTTTTTACGCAGGCTTTGATTTGCGCGGCGCAAGCTTCTGGCAAGCCTTCTGGTAGGGTTGTGTCTTTATTTACAGGCAGTACTAAGCAATCTGATTTATATTTCGTTACGGCTTTGTCGGAGATGTTGTATTCCATTGTGTAGCAACCCTTACGTTACAATGCCCGATCACCTACTGGGACGGGTCCATCTTGATTCTTAATCGATATATCAATCGGCAGCTCTTTGTGACCACCGTTGTTGTCGCCTTCGTGCTGATGATGGTGCTGGTCAGCGGCCGCTTTATCAAGTATCTGGCAGAAGCAGCGGCAGGCGAAATCTCTGCGGATATTTTGCTCTTGGTGATGTTGTTCCGGCTACCCGAATTTTTACAGATGATTTTGCCCCTGAGCATGTTCGTTGCAGTGCTCTTGGTGTTTGGCCGGTTAAGCATCGACAACGAGCTGGTAGTGATGCGCGCGGGTGGCTTCGGCATCGGCAGCAATGCGCGGGGATTATTATGGCCAATCTTAATGGCGACTGCATTAATTGGTCTGTTTACTTTATATGTCACACCGCGGGGCGACGCAGAGGTGACACGTCTTTTCGACGAGCAAAAGAATCGATCAGTGCTGGAGTTGCTGACGCCAGGGCGATTTTTTAGTAAAGGCTATGATTCGCTTCAGCGAAGTACTTATGCCGAAGCCGTAAATCGGGAAGAAGGTTTACTAGAAAATCTATTTATTTCTGAAATTCGATACGGGCAGGGTGATGCCCCGCGCCAATCAATGACGATTCGTGCGGAAAGCGGCAAGCTTGTTCATAAAGAAGGATTAAATTATTTGCAGCTTGCCAACGGCGTGCAGTATCAGGGAGTGCCAGGGCAGGGTGATTTTAGTGAGGTCGCTTTCGAAAGCGCCCTGTTGCAAGTTGGTGAGGAGCGTATCGCCAGTCGCCCTCCTAAGGTGCGCGGCTGGAAAACGATTGACCTGTTAAAAAGCGATCAGGGTTCAGCAAAAGCAGAGTTACAGTGGCGAATCTCGCTGGTGCTGTTGGTGCCGATTATGTGTATTGCCGCGGTGCCGCTCGGCCAAGTGAATCCACGGCAAGGGCGGTTTGGAAAATTAATTCCGGCGATACTTTCTTATATGGCGTACATGGGCGCGTTACTGGTGATGCGCTCGCGTATCGCTGACACCGCTGCGGTCGATTTAGAGTGGTATTTGAATATGGCCTGGATTCATATGATTGCGGTTGGGCTAGTGATGCTGCTGTATTTCTCGTCCGGTTTGATCGGCAAGTTGCGTGATCGGCGCGGAGGGACGAGAGCGTGATTCAACTTCGCCGTTATTTGTGGCGCGCAGTGATGGTGCCGACTGTTGGCTTGTTGTTTGTCCTTGTTGCGCTCGACGCCTTGTTTGGATTTATTTATGAGCTGGAATGGCTCTCGGCGAATTACCAAGCGTGGCAGGCATTTTTGTATGTCATGACAATAAGTCCAAGGGTATTCGTTCAATTTATGCCCATGGCGATTTTGTTAGGCACCTTGTTAGGGCTGGGCTTGTTGGCGAACAGTAGCGAGCTAACAGTCATTCGGGCGGCAGGTGTGTCTACCATGCGAATTTGCTGGATGGTGATGCGTCCCGCACTCTTTTTGCTGCTTCTCTCGACGCTCGCTGGCGAATACGTAGCGCCATACACTGAACAGGTTGCGCAAAGTAATCGCGCTTTAGCAGAAAGCGGTGGCGCGGCGCTAAAGTCGAAATACGGCTATTGGCATCGAGAAGGTGAGGATTTTATTCATATCAATGCGGTGCAGCCGAACGGCGTGTTGTATGGCGTAACGCGCTATCGTTATGACGATCAAGATCACTTATTGGAAAGTGTGTTTGTAAAACGCGCGATTTATCAGGGCGACCACTGGTTTCTTGAGGATATCAGTGGCAGTCGCGTTGACGGCAATCGCATTGATGCCTACAAAGAGCCAACGGGCACTTGGAATACTAGCCTGACACCGGAGGTGTTGTCGGTGGTCATTCTCAAGCCTGAACATTTGGCTTTATCAAAGCTAAAAAAATACGCGGACTATCTTGCTGATCAAGGTTTGGAGGCGGGCGAGTATCTGCTAGCGTTTTGGCAAAAACTGCTGCAGCCTTTGGCGACGCTCGGTATGGTGTTGGTAGCCACGTCGTTTGTGTTTGGGCCACTGCGCGAAGTGACCATGGGGTTGCGAATGACGGCGGGTATTGCCACTGGGCTTTTATTTCACTACGGCCAGCAGTTTTTTGGTCAACTTAGCCTAGTTTTTGATACCTCCCCATTGTGGGCAGCGGCGGTGCCTGCTTTGATCAGCGTTTTGGCGGGCGTAATTATGTTGCAGCGTTCGCGTTGACGGCGATAAGTGAATGAGCCGACTGATAATTTAAGTTGAAATGACCCGTGAAGCGTCATTCAAATAGCGGCAGGATATCTTGCCGCTTTGCATATACCGGAACAGCCGCTAAAGTTGGGCCGATAAGATAAATAACCCGCGGGGAAATTGCGTGTCCGCTTGGCAATATTGTGCTTTGACTGATACCGGCGTACGGCGCAAGCATAACGAAGACGCCATTATGTCGGCGCCAGAGCTTGGGCTTTGGGCGGTTGCCGATGGCATGGGTGGGCATGAAGCTGGCGATTTGGCTAGTGGAATGATCGTCGATGCACTGTCTAGCGTTGAGCGTCCGAGCAATTTTAGTTTGTTTGTTGATGCCGCCGAAGATGCATTACAAACCGTGAATCAGAAAATTCGCGCGCATTCTGATCGAGAATTTGAAGGCAGAATGATGGGGTCTACCGTTGTCGCCTTGCTCGTATCTGAAGGCTACGGTGCCTGTGTCTGGGCGGGTGATTCTCGGTTATACCGTTTTCGTGAAAATGCATTGGAGCAACTCTCGCGAGATCACAGCCAAGTGCAGCGTTTGGTCGATGCTGGCGTACTGAGTCCCGATGAGGCGGACTCTCATCCGAATGCGAATGTTATTACCAAGGCGGTAGGCGGTGCGGCACATTTGGCTGTTGACGTGATCATGTTCGATATCCAGCCCGGTGATCGTTTCTTGTTATGCAGCGATGGCTTGTACAACGAGTTGGATCCGGCTGCGCTGGCCGACGGGTTTTCTAACGGAACGGTTGAGCAAATCGCCAGCACGTTATTGCAGGGGGCATTGGCGGCCGGCGCGCGTGATAACGTTTCCGTCATTGTGGTAGAGGCTAGCGCATGAGTGGCAGTGTGCGTTCGAGTGACAACCAAGAAATCAATGCGCAGTTGCTGGCGTTAACGGAAACGTTTTCGTCTGGCTCCATTGCAATGAGTGAATTTCGTCATCGTCGGCGTGAGTTGATTTGTCAGTTTACTGGGCAAGACGCTCCGGAGATTGACGATGAGAGCAGCGGTGAGGCGACCCACCCCGGAATGCCCGCGGTATCAGCCCCCGTGGCTCAGCCTCCGAAGGCTGAAGCAGAAGTGCCGGCAAGTTCGAATGAAAAAGCGTCCCCGCCGTCGAAAGCAGTATATGTGATGATCACTGTGGTGACATTGCTGATCGCTATTTCTGGATTCGCGGGTTTGTTCTGGTTTATTTTTAGAAAATAACGTGTGAGTCCCAGCTTTATAAAAAAGCCGCCGAGTCTTTAAGATTCGGCGGCTTTTTTTATGGGGATTACAATGCAGTGGCGGTTTATCCAGAAAGCTCTACAACATGGGCGTTGAGTTTTTTTATCTGGTTGGCCATGTCGGTTAGCAGTCCATGAATCATGGTTGGGTTGGTGCGTATTAAGTTCTTAAATTGATCCTTCGGCACTTTAACGACAGAGCAGCGGCTCTTTGCGCGCACCGTGGCTGAGCGCGGTGAGTGCGTTAGCACGGCAAGCGCGCCTAACACTTCACCTTCGTTGACTTCGCCGACCGCAATATCATCTACCAATACTTCTGCATTGCCTTCAAACAGGCTGAAAACATAATCAGCAGAATCGCCTTGGCTAATAATAACGTCGCCCGGCATAAAGTAGGCAAAGCCAGGAGTGGTTTGCGTTTCTTCGTCCGCCCGTGCCGCGATTAGGCGCACGAGCAAGCCTTGCTGTGTCATTAGAAGGCGCGTCCATATGCGGGCTGCGTCGTCGTTAGACAGCACGGCCCGGACTAGCTCTAAGGTGTCGAAGCCAGTGAGTAATACTGCGTTTTCTGATGAGTATTTTAATGTGTCCGGCGCGTCAGGGGCCGCGTCGGGAAAGATGAGGTCGCCTTCGTCCCAAGTGAAAATCTTTCGATCTTGGCAGCGGACAGTCAGCATGCCGCCCTTAACGAGATAGGTTTTGCCGGGATGCATGCCGTCGCGAAAACCATTTTCAGTTGGATTGAGTTGTAATGACTCTTCTGGCAAATCAATTTTACTTAAAAGCTCGCTAACCAGTCGTTTGTACTGGCGCGTTAGCGCGGAAAATCCGGCGGTTGGTTCAGCAAGTGAAATCACCTGTCGCACTCCAGATATGGCAACGATTTGTGCAGTATGCAACAAATGAGGAAGTCCGCACAGGCAACAAAAGATTAAATATTTTTGCGCTGTGAACTGGGTCCGGGGAGGGGGTGACCCGGGTCTTATCGTAGGGTGATGCGCGGTGTATTGAGTGGTAAGCGGTCAGTCCCACGCGCGCAATTGGGTGTGCGCGTGGGTGATCGGGGCTGAAACTTAGTCGTTTAGCTTTTTTAGCAGCAATGCATTTAATTGCTGTGGATTGGCTTTGCCCTGCGTTAGCTTCATCAGCTGTCCGACAAAGAAACCGAACATTTTTTTCTGTTTGCCTTCATCAGCAGCGCGAAACGCCTCCACCTGTGCGGCGTTATCGGCAAGCACCTGTTCGACGAGTTTCTCAAGTTCTCCGCTGTCGGACATTTGCTTCAAGCCTTTTGCTTCGATGACTTGGTCTGGATCACCTTCGCCGTTCCAGCATGCCTCGAAAACCTGCTTGGCAATTTTCGAACTGATGGTGCCGTCTTTTAAGCGAGTAATCATCTGTCCGAGTTGGTCGGCGCTTACTGGGCTTTGGCGAATGCTTATGTCGTCGCGATTGAGATAAGACGCTAATTCGCCCATTACCCAGTTAGCGGACAACTTTGCGTCCCCGCTCACCGCTGCGACGCCTTCGAAATAGTTCGAAAGATGTAAGTCACCAGACAAGATATCTGCGTCATAGGCAGACAGCGCGTACTGGCTGACGAATCGCTCTTTGCGCGCAACAGGCAACTCTGGCAACGCGTTGCGTAGCAATTCGATCTCTTCATCTGTAACCATCACAGGAAGCAAATCGGGGCACGGAAAATAGCGGTAGTCATTGGCGTCTTCTTTACTACGCATGGCGCGCGCAGTGTGGGTGTCGCCGTTATACAGTCTTGTTTCTTGATCGATCGTGCCGCCGCTTTCAAGGACATCAATCTGCCGCTCGACTTCGAGCGCGATGGCTTTTTCCATAAACTTGAATGAATTCAGGTTTTTGGTTTCGGTGCGGGTGCCGAGCTTTTCCTCACCGGCAAGACGCACAGACACGTTGACGTCGAATCGCATGGAGCCTTGTGACATCTCGCCGTCACAAATGCCGATGGAGGTCACCAGAGAGTGCAGCTTACGTGCAAACGCCACCGCTTCTTCTGCGTTACGCATGTCGGGTTCAGAAACGATTTCTATGAGAGGTGTTCCGGCACGGTTTAAATCGATGCCTGACATGCCGTGGAAGTCTTCGTGTAACGACTTTCCGGCGTCTTCTTCGAGGTGAGCATGGTGAATACGGATGCTTTTCTTGGAGCCATCCGCTAGTTCAATTTCAACCGCGCCAGCGCCAACAATTGGCCGCTCTAGCTGAGTGGTCTGATAGCCCTTCGGTAAGTCAGGGTAAAAATAATTTTTCCGCTCGAACGCCGAATGCTGATTAATGTCCGCATTAATCGCCAAGCCAAACTGGATGGCTTTGTTGATGGCTTCCTTGTTCACCACGGGCAATGTGCCGGGCATGCCAAGGTCAATTAGGTTCGCCTGGCTGTTGGGTTCTGCACCAAATGCCGTGCTGCTGCCGGAAAATATTTTCGTAACAGTATTTAATTGCACATGCACTTCGAGGCCAATAACGGTTTCCCACTGCATTATTTGTCACCTCCAAATACGGGTGATTGTTGGTGCCAGTCTGTGGCTTGCTGGTAGCGATGGGCAACGTTTAGTAGCTGATCTTCACGGAAATAGTTACCGATCAGCTGCACGCCGACCGGCAGACCCTCGATAAAGCCAGCCGGCATTGAAAGTGCTGGTAGTCCTGCAAGGTTCACCGCAATGGTAAATACATCAGCCATGTACATGGTTACAGGGTCGTCTTTTTTTGCACCGAGGTTGAAGGCTAATTCAGGTGACGTTGGGCCTGCGATAACGTCTACCTTTTCAAAGGCGCGGGCAAAGTCATCGCGAATCAAACGGCGTACTTTTTGCGCTTTAAGATAGTAGGCGTCGTAATAACCGTGTGATAGCGCATAGGTGCCGACTAGAATGCGGCGCTTCACTTCTTCGCCAAATCCTTCGCTACGTGAACGCTTGTAAAGGTCCATTAAATCGACAGGATCTTTGCAGCGGTAGCCGAAACGTACGCCGTCAAAACGGGAGAGGTTCGACGATGCTTCAGCGGGGGCAATAACATAATAAGCAGGTACGGAAAGTTTAACGCTCGGCAACGAAATGCTGACAACTTTCGCACCTTGCTTTTCTAATTCACGCACGGCTGCTTGAGTGCTTTCTGCAATACGCCCGTCGAGATCTTTTGGAAAAAACTCTTCCGGTAAACCAATGGTTAAACCGGCAATGTCTTTATTTAAACCGGAAAGATAATCGTCAACTTTTCTATTTAAACAGGTTGAATCCTTTTCGTCTGGTCCGACCATACTTTGCAACAGTAATGCGCAATCTTCTGCGGTGCGTGCCATTGGCCCGGCTTGGTCAAGACTGGAGGCGAAGGCGATCATGCCCCAACGCGAAACGATGCCATAGGTGGGTTTTAGGCCTGTAATGCCGCAAAGCGCCGCCGGTTGGCGAATGGAGCCGCCGGTGTCGGTGCCTGTGGCAGCGGGGGCCAAACGCGCGGCCACTGCTGCCGCTGATCCGCCCGACGATCCGCCCGGCACACGTTGTGTATCCCACGGATTCTTTACTGGGCCGTAAAAACTAGTTTCGTTCGATGAGCCCATGGCGAACTCATCCATATTGGTTTTTCCTAACGTAACAACGCCGGCCTGCTTTAAGCGGGTGACGACCGTTGCATCGTACGGGGAAATAAAATTATCTAACATTTTTGATGCGCAAGAAGTGCGAACACCTTGCGTGCAAAAAATGTCTTTGTGCGCAATAGGAATGCCACCAAGTACGCCGGCAGAATTTTCTGCACGCGCTTTATCGGCGGCGTCGGCTTGTGCAAGTGCTTGCTCGGCAGTGACAGTAATAAATGCATTCAGCGCGCTATCGTGCGACGCAATACGGGAGAGAAAGTGTTGCGTTAATTCGCGTGAAGAAAATTCGCCTTGTTGCAATCCATCACGTAATTGTTTCAAGGTTTTGTCGTGCAAGCTCATTCGATCACCCGTGGAACTAAGTAGCAGCCATTTTCTGCGGCGGGCGCTAAAGGCATAACGAGGTCACGAATATCGGTTTCCGTTATTTTGTCTTCGCGTTGGGGTTGCTGAACATCAAGCGGGTGCGCCATTGGCGCAGCATCGCTGACATCAGCTTGTTGTAACTCATCGACCATCGCCAAAATATCGCTTAATCGAGTCGACAATTCAGCGCAGTCTTGGTCGGTAACTTGTAAGCGGGCCAAGTGGGCCACGCGCAATACTGTGTCCTGATTGATCGCCATGGGCGTCTCCGGGAGCAAATTCGGGGTAGAAGAAAGGCGGGAAAACTACCATATTCGCGCCCTCGGCGGCCAGTCTCGCTGCTTGCCCTGACCCCCTGCCGTTGCTAGAGTTGCGCAATTCTTTCGGGGGACGCCCCGATTTCCATCTTGAGTTCAGGAAGCTGGCCAGCATGTCACTTATTAAACGCATCCGCGGGATGTTTTCCACCGACCTTTCAATCGATCTCGGTACTGCTAATACGCTGATTTATGTGCAGGGTCGGGGCATTGTCCTAGATGAGCCGTCAGTTGTGGCGATTCGTCACCTTGGCGCGCAGAAAAGCGTGGCGGCGGTAGGCACAGACGCGAAGCGCATGCTCGGGCGTACTCCAGGCAACATTACCGCGATTCGTCCCATGAAAGATGGCGTGATTGCTGATTTTGAAGTCACTGAGAAGATGCTTCAGCACTTTATTAAGAAAGTCCACGAAAAGGGCTTTTTCCCGCCTGCTCCGCGGGTGCTGGTGTGTGTGCCATGCCAATCCACACAGGTTGAGCGTCGTGCGATCCTTGATTCAGCCTACGGGGCCGGTGCGCGTGAAGTGTATTTGATCGAAGAACCCATGGCTGCTGCGATTGGTGCGGGCTTGCAGGTGTCTGAAGCGTGCGGCTCAATGGTGGTTGATATCGGCGGTGGTACCACAGAAATCGCCATTATTTCGTTGAATGGCGTGGTCTACTCCCAGTCTCTGCGCATCGGCGGCGACAAGTTCGACGAAGCCATCGTGTCGTTTGTCCGTAAGGAATACGGCAGCCTGATCGGTGAATCCACCGCAGAGCGCATTAAACAAGAAATTGGCACGGCCTACGCTGGCGGAGAGATCCGCGAAATCGACGTGCGTGGCCGCAACTTGGCTGAAGGGGTTCCGCGTCAGTTCACCCTGAACAGCGATGAAATTCTTGAAGCCCTGAAAGAGCCCCTTTCAGCCATTGTTAACGCTGTGAAAACTGCACTGGAAGCGTCGCCGCCTGAATTGGCGTCGGACATCGCTGAGCGTGGCATGGTGATTACCGGTGGTGGTGCCTTGCTGCGTAATATTGATCAGCTGCTGATGGAAGAAACCGGCTTGCCTGTGATTATTGCTGAAGACCCGCTAACGTGCGTTGCACGTGGTGGTGGCACAGCGCTAGAAATGATGGACACCACAGGTCTGGATCTGATCACCAGTATTTAATTCGATCACCAGAACAAAAATGACAGCCCGCCTTTAGCATATGGCGGGTTGCTTGGGGACCGTCCGGAGGCAACCATCGCCAGTCTATTTTCCGACAGCAATCGTTCCGGCTACCGTTTGCTGGCGGTGTTAGCGGTATGCGTGCTGCTCACCTTTCTCGATTTGCGTACTAACTGGGTTGGCTGGTTACGCTACGCTGGTGGCTACGTCACTGGTCCTGTGCATTATCTCGCTCATTTTCCTACCTCCATGGCGTCTTGGGTTAGCCTGCAGGCGCGCACCACTGAAGACCTTCGTGACGACAATCAACGGCTTGTTCGGCAGTTACTGATTCTTGAGCAAAAAGCCCAACGACTGGCTGTGCTTGAGGCTGAGAACGTGCGTCTGCGTGAACTGCTGAATTCCTCCGCGCGCTTATCAGCGCGTGTATTCGTGGCGGAAATTATTGGTGTTGAACCTGATTTGAACCGTCAGGAAGTGGTCGTCAATAAAGGCTCTGGCGATAATGTTTTCGCCGGGCAAGCGGTGCTCGATGCGAGCGGATTAATTGGGCAAGTGGTTGAAGTGGGGCCGTTATCGTCACGTGTCTTGTTGATCACTGACGCGACTCACGCGCTGTCGGTTCAGGTAAATCGTAATGGCATGCGCACCATTCTTGCCGGCACAGGCCATCCAGATCGAATGCGTTTGCTGTATGTGGCAGATACAGCAGATATTGTTGAAGGCGATTTGCTGGTGAGCACTGGCTTGGGTAAGCGCTACCCCGCGGGCTATCCGGTCGCTGTGGTGGCCAGCGTGCGGCAAGACCCTGGGCAGGCATTCCTGAAAGTCGAAGCGCGACCCACTGCGCACATTGACCGCGCTAGCCATGTTTTATTGGTTGCTTCGACGGCGTCGCAGTCAGAGCAGGAGCAGCCATGAGTCGCAGTCAATCGGCCGGCACACCGATCATTATCGTCACGCTTTTTTTGGGCGCTTGGCTCGAAGTGTTGCCGCTGCCAGACGCTATTGAATATTTACGCCCAGAATGGCTTGTATTGGCGATGATCTATTGGGCTATCGCGTTGCCTCATCGCATAGGTGTCGTGTGGGGAGCATCAGTAGGCTTATTTCAGGATGTACTGGTGGGCAGTGTGCTCGGGCAGCATGCTTTGGCGATGACCTTGGTGGTGTACATAGCGCAATCCACCTATAAACGATTAAGAGTGTTTCCTCCCATTCAGCAAAGCGCTGTGGTGTTTATGCTGGTCGGCGTTTTCGTGATATTCAGCTACCTTGTGCAAGACTTTAGCGGTCGGGCACTGCTTTCTCCTGTCTCAATGCTTGTGCCGGCTGTTGTTAGTGCTGTGTTGTGGCGTCTGGTTTATTCCGTTTTACGTTGGACGCGCCGTCGATTCTTGGTGCGTTAATGCGCCACCTATTTCTTGCCTCCGCATCGCCACGGCGCGCCGATCTGCTTACCCAAGTTGGTGCGGACTTCACCGTGCTACCGTCGCCCAATATTGATGAACGTGTACGTCCTAATGAAACCGCGCATGATTACGTTTGCCGCCTCGCTGTGGAAAAGGCGCGGGCGGGCTGGCGGGCGCTTGAAGACGTTGATTTTTGTATCGGGACGTTGGCGGTTTCACGTAATAATGCGATTGTCCTCGGGGCAGACACCTGTGTGGTATTAGGTGATGACATCCTCGGCAAGCCCAGTGATGCTGCGTCGGCAAAGGTCATGCTGACAGCCTTGTCAGGACGGGAACATCGGGTGATCACTGCAGTCTCCCTTATAACAGCGGAAAAAGGGCACACTGCTTGCAGTGATACCCGTGTGGTGTTTTTGCCATTGAGCGAAACACATATTGAACGTTATATCGCTACCGGCGAGCCGTTTGATAAAGCCGGCGCCTACGGCATCCAGGGTCGCGGAGCTCAGTTCGTTGCGTCACTAACGGGTAGCTACAGTGGCGTGGTGGGGCTGCCGCTGGCGGAAACTTGCTTGCTATTAGAGCAAGCGGGTATCGAACTTTAGTTGCTGCCTTTTAGCAGAGAGCAATGCAAAAGACGCAGAGGAAAAATTAGTGACGCGACAGCGTGATCAAAAACATCGGCGCAACCAGAAAGCACAGAAGCTTCGCGGCAAATTATTAATGGCCGTGTCGGCAGTTGTCCTGTTGATGGCTGCGTGGGTGGTGATTGGTCGGCAAATCATGATGATGGTGCCAGATTATCGCCACGACCTAGAAACACTGATCGAAGGGCGTATTAATACGCCCTTAGAAATTGAAACGTTAAGTGGACACATGGACGGCGCAACGCCGGTGTTTGTTTTTGAGAACGTGCGCTTGCCTATTCAAGGCAGTGAAACGCCGTTGATTATCGAACGCGTTGAGCTTTCCGTCGATATTATTTCTTCTTTGGTTAATCGGAATTTACGCGCGCGCCAATTATTGGTCAGCGGTATCGCTCTAAACCTGACATTAGATGAAAACAATCGCGTTCACTTAACAGGATTAGAGGGGCTCGGGAGCGCGCAACAGCCGAAAAAGAAAGCACCGATTGACGCATTGTTAGATTTGATCTATCGACAAAAGCGCCTCGTTGTAGAGAACGCGAGTGGAGTATTAACGCTACAAGATATGCCGCCGGTTTTGCTTGAAGAGTTAACCGCCGCAGTTGTCTCATCTGGCTCTGAGCATCGATTGTCGATGCGTGCGCGAACCAAGAATCGCCCTATAGAAATTGACGTGCGCATGATTATGCAGGGTGATGCCCATAGCATGGCCGAGGTCAACGCAAAAGGTTACGCGCATTTCAAAGTGGCGGAAGCTGATGCGTGGATTAATGC
Source organism: Alcanivoracaceae bacterium (assembly GCA_029213045.1). GTDB lineage: Bacteria > Pseudomonadota > Gammaproteobacteria > Pseudomonadales > Alcanivoracaceae > JARGPN01. The sequence goes on along the minus strand of JARGPN010000009.1, from coordinate 722,631 downwards.
GGCGATACCTGGCGATATTCAGTTAGAGAATATTAACGGCGATATCGAAGCGTGGCTGTCTATTAATGGTGGCAAAGTTGGGGATGCCGCGCTGAATTTTGCATTCGATCATTTAGATATCAGTGGCCAGCCATTGATGCGCCCGCTTTCGTTTTCGCAGCTCAATATGAAAGCATCCTTACACCGACGCGCTGATCAATACCAAATTCAGTTGGGAGAGTTGGCGTTCGATCAAGGTGGACACAACATCGCACTGTCCTCGATGGCAGGTATGTGGAACGGATTGCGTGGAGACGAGTCGCGCTGGCAGGTTGCGGCGAGGGATTTTTCAGTGGCGCCATTACGTGAATGGACGCTAAGTGTTCCGATTGATTGGCCAGAAAAAATCGCACCAATTAAGGATAAATTAACTCAGCTTATTCCGTCTGCGGAGTTCGAATCCGTCGCCCTCTCTGGGGAAGGAAAATCTATTGCCGCGATATCCGCCCGTTTTCAAAATATATATAGCAAAGCCCATGAAAAAATCCCAGGCGTAAACGGCGTTAGCGGGTGGCTGGCGGGCTCTCTAGAAAAAGGCGTTATAAAGCTCGATAGCCCAGAGTTGTCGCTGGACCTGCCCTTGATGTTTCGTCAGCCACTAGTGGTGGACGCGCGTGGCCCGGTTAGGTGGAAGCAGACGGACGAAGGCATCATTATCGAAACCGGCTGGTTGAAAGCAGAAGATCCGCATGCGCGGGGGCAGGCGGTGGCAACGGCGCGCTTGCAACCAGGTGAAGTGCCAAATGTATCGTTGATTGCAAGCCTAGCTGACGGCGATGCAAAAGAAGCACTACGCTATATTCCATTGGAAAAGCTACCGGAGCCCGTTGCAGATTGGCTGGCCGATGCGTTTGTTGACGGCTGGGTCGAGACGGGCGCGTTGATTCATGAAGGTCCCGTGAAAATTGATCCCGATCGTCAGCAGGATCATACGTTGCAGGTGGCCATTAATGCGCGCGACCTTACGCTGCATTTCTTGCCGGGTTGGCCGGACATTACCAAACTTTCAGCGAACGTTACGGTTGATGGTCGCGAAATTCGCGGGCGTAACATCAGTGGGATGATTTTTGATTCGAAATTAGAAAACGCATCCGCCGATGTGCCTGGGTATATCGGTGACGAAGCGCCTCAACTGTATATTCATTCGCGAGTGACAGGGCCGGCGAAGGATTTACAAAGTCTTTTCCAAAAAACGCCGTTAACCGATGTGTTGCCTTCTGAATTGCAGGATTGGCAAGTCAGTGAAGGTGGCATGCGCGGCAACGCCTTGCTCTACGTGCCGCTAAAATCCAATAGTGGGCCTATAAAAGTACGTGTCATCAGTAAGCTGACCGATGCCGCGCTGGAGAATGAAAAACGTCAGCTACATCTATCGAAGGTGTCTGGAGATGTGTCCTTCACCTTAGCAGACGGTGTGCAAGCGCCGTCGCTCACGGCGGTAGTATGGGACCGGCCGGTGCAGGCTAGTGTGAGTAGCGCAGATCAACGTACACGAATTGATTTTAAAGGCACAACAACAGCGCAGTCATTGCAGGATTGGTTGCAAGCAAAGTGGCTTGCTCCCGCGCAGGGTGACGTTGGCTATGATGCTGAGTTGTTATTGCCGGGTAAGGATGCGGATGCGGACTTATCCGTTGCGGCAGACTTAAGCGCGGTGGCGCTAAAGTTGCCCGCACCGTTAGAAAAGCATGCGGGCGATTTGGGTCAAGCAACGTTCTCCATGACGTCGAAAGGCGACGAGCAAGATATTTCGTTTGATCACAGCCAGCTATTTTCGGCGCGACTGAGGCTAAAAAATCAAGCCGTTGAGCGCGGACAGGTGCTTATCGGCGGGGAGAAAAGCCGAATGCCGAACGAGCCTGGCGTGTTCATCGGCGGGCACGTTGGTCAGTTTCCGGTAAAATCATGGATCGACTTTTTTAGTGCGAGTCGCGGCGATGAACTAGGTGAGAAGCCTTTCCCGTTACGTCGTATTTCATTGCGTGCGGATAAATTTGATTTATTTGATCTTCCCATCGCTGATGCGGTGCTTCGCGTTAATCCAGAAGGTGAGGGTTGGCTTTTCGCTGTAGACAGCAATACGTTGGTGGCGAACGTTTCGATGCCTGCCAACTTTACCGCGCGTGGTCCAGAGCCTTTGGGCATTACTCTTCAGCAGGTGGTTCTGACATCGGATGAGCCGTCTATTGAAAGTGTTCCTACGAATTCGTCTGACGGGGTGTCGCCGGCAGAAGAAAAGCCCGAAAAGGAATTAATGGATATTGATCCGCGCGATATTCCGACTATGAATCTCAGCGTGGAAAGCGTCGTCATTGATAACTTAGATTATGGGCAATGGCGCTTTTCAGCGAAACCGACCATCCATGGCGTGAAGATCTCTAATTTAGTTGGAAATATTCGTGGCGCGGATATTAAAGGTCACGTGAATTGGGAAAAGCAGAGTGCCGACGCTGTTCCGCAAAGTCATTTTGTAGGAAGTCTGGATACCCGCAACGTTGCGAGCATGCTAAAGCAATGGGATATGCCGCCAGTTATAGAGAGCAACAAATTGCGCTCGCTGATGGATTTAACATGGCCTGGCTCGCCACTTGATATTGATTACCTTTCTCTGCATGGAAAGGCATCGCTGGAAATTGGCGAAAGCCGTTTCCCGAAGACAGACTCGAAAACCTCTGCGTTGCGTGTTCTTGGCGTCTTTAACTTAGGAACGGTGAGTCGCCGTTTGCGTTTCGACTTTTCTGATTTGTACAAAAAGGGATTGACCTGCGACAGTATTGGCGGAGATTTTCAGTTTGACGGCCCCGCACTGACAACCGAAAACTTGGTGATTAAATCGCCGTCGGCTGAGTTCAGAGTTAAAGGCAAAGTAAACATGGAAACAGAAAGTTTGGATCACAATATGGAAGTGATTTTGCCGGTGTCATCAAACTTGTATGTGGGTTGCTTGGCTGGCCCGACGGCATGCGCGGGTATTTTTGTGGTTGAGCGCTTGTGGGGCAACAGGCTGGAAAAGATGACCAGTTTGGGATACCACGTAACGGGTAGCTTGGACGATCCTAAGGTAGAAGAGGTGCAAGGAATGTTTGAGCGAAGCAAATAGCGCGAGTGTTAATTCATGCCAAAAGTATCTGCAATACAGATGACGTCGACGGATGACCTGCACAATAACTTGCGCGTGGCGGAAGGTCTTATGCCGCAAGCCGTTGACCAAGGCGCGCAGCTCATTCTTCTACCGGAAAATTTCGCCAGCTACGGCGGTGCTTATCGGCAAATCGCTGAGCGACATGGCGATGAAATTCAAGCCTGGCTATCGCATTGGGCAAAAACGTTAGGTGTATGTTTAATTGGTGGCACTATTCCTCTTTCACAACGTGCAGACGGCACGGAGGTTGTGCAAGGAAAAGTTCGTGCCGCCAGTGTGATGTATAGCGACGCGGGCGAGTTACTTGGGCGTTATGACAAGATTCATTTGTTCGATGTATCGGTGGGTGATGCACAAGGGCGTTACTGTGAATCAGAGACGTTCGAAGCAGGTGAGCGCATCGTAGTGCGTGCAGGCGCTGGTATTCAGATCGGAATGGCCGTGTGTTACGACCTACGGTTTGCCACGTTGGCTCGCGCATTGGTCGACGCGGGTGCGCAGTTGTTGGTCTATCCAAGTGCCTTTACGGAAATGACCGGTGCGGCACATTGGAAGTTATTGTTGCAGGCGAGGGCGGTAGAAAGCGGCTGCTACGTTTTAGCCGCAGATCAGTGTGGTCAACATAGCGCAAAACGAAAAAGTTACGGCCACAGCATGTTGATTGATCCGTGGGGAAAGGTTGTCGCGGAAATGGACAATAATCCCGGCGTGCTGGTCGCAGATATTAATCTCGAATACCTAAATGAAATCCGACACAACCTGCCGTTGCATGAGCATCAGCGATTGGCCGTGGAGTTACCGAATGACATCTGTTTTGACTGATACTTTAAGCATCGCGACAGACACGCTGTTGGCACCTGCGTCGTTGGAATCAGGTGCACTACAAAACGTATTGAATAGCGCTCTGGGTGTTAAGGCGGATTATGCGGATTTATATTTTCAGCACAGCATGCATGAATCTTGGGTGCTTGAGGATGGCGTGGTTCGTGACGGGAGTTTTAATTTAGAGCGCGGCGTTGGCGTACGCGTGGTGAGTGGCGATAAAACTGGATTCGCGTACTCCGACGAAATTGAAATGCCGGCGTTGCAACAGGCCGCATCAGCGGCGCGTGCCATCGCGCAACAGGGGCAAAACAAAAAAGTGCCGATTTTACTGCCGGTAAAAAGTCCCGTGCTGTATAGCACCGATAACCCGCTGCACGGTTGGCAGGCCGAGAAAAAAATTGAATTGTTAAAACAGCTGGATGCGTTAGCGCGCAGTTTGGATCCGGCGGTCAAAGAAGTGAGCGCTAGTTTGAACGCCGTGCACGATGTGATCATGGTAGTGGCCAGTGATGGTACGTTAGCGTCCGACGTTCGTCCCCTTGTTCGGGTTAATGTATCGGTCATTGTTGAGCGCAACGGTCGCAAGGAGCGGGGCAGCGCAGGCGGTGGCGGGCGGGTTAATTTAGATTGGCTAATTGAAAGTGATCGCGCGTTTAACTGGGCAAGAGATGCGGTGCGGCAAGCATTGGTCAATCTCGACGCGCAACCGGCGCCCGCCGGAACCATGCCCGTGGTGCTAGGCCCTGGCTGGCCCGGCGTGTTGCTCCACGAAGCCGTTGGTCATGGTCTTGAGGGCGATTTTAATCGCAAAGGTACGTCCATGTTCGCGCGCAAGTTTGGCGAATCCGTTGCGTCGTCAAAATGTACGGTGGTGGATGACGGCACCCTAGTTGGCCGCCGAGGTTCGTTAAATGTTGACGACGAAGGCGTGCCATCGCAATCCACCACGCTCATTGAAAACGGTAAGCTCGTCGGCTTTATGCAAGACAAAATGAACGCGCGCCTGATGAATGTGAATCCTACTGGCAACGGACGTCGTGAGTCTTATGCTCATTTACCGATGCCTCGCATGACCAATACGTATATGTTGCCCGGTCAAGATGATCCGGAGGAAATCATAGCGTCGTTAGATCGCGGTATTTATGCCGTTAACATGGGTGGCGGTTCTGTGGATATCACATCAGGGCGTTTTGTTTTCTCAACCAGCGAGGCGTATCTCGTCGAGAAAGGCAAAATTGTTTGCCCCGTAAAAGGCGCCACGTTAATCGGTGGCGGCGACGAAGTAATGCGCAATATTTCCATGGTTGGCAATGATCTTGCTTTGGATTCTGGGATTGGCGTGTGCGGCAAAGAGGGACAATCCGTGCCGGTTGGTGTTGGCCAGCCAACGTTAAGGGTCGATGCGTTGACGGTGGGTGGTACGGCTTAGTCGCTGATGCAATCAGCGACGAATGCTCTTTTGACCAGCGTGGATGCGCTGGCCAAAAGATTGATCGTTAGGCGTGGTAATAGATGTGTTGCGAGTTTAAAGAAGCTGCTGCTTTTCTAGGTTTTGAATATAGTCAGAGAGCTTGCGCCGTTCGCGTTTAAATTTATCTTTCGCATTGTTGTCTGCATCATCACCAACGCGTGCCGATAATGCGTTGCGCGTTAAATTACGCAAGTGCTGGCGATCGCCGTGTTCATATCGAGCGATCATCTCTTGCACCATAGCTTCGCCTTGTTTGATGTTGTCGAGGGCATAGAGTTTTTCTTGCCAATCCATCAACCAACGCAAACGATAAGGGTTGTTGAGTTCTTCCATGGCGAGCTCAACTTTGTCGCCGCTGTCTTCGCGCATTACGCGGCCCACAAATTGAGCATGACGACGGCGCGCTTCATGGGCGCTGATTTGCTTCGACGCATCAACCGCACGGCGTAACCGGTCGCTAAGTGGTAAGCGATTTAAATCAGCTGGCTTCATATTCATCAGTTGCTCGCCAACTTGCTGCAAACGATCAGATTCTCGTTTGCGTTCGGTTTTGCTGGTGTATTCGTCGTCGTTATACTCTTCCATTACTCTCAGTCTCAGGGATTCATATGTCTGGTCAGGTGATTGTACAGCGTCCACTCGATCCGAGTGCACTCAAAACGCTTCAGGAACGCGCGGAGCGGGTTCTTGCCGAGGCTAAGAGCCAAGGTGCCAGCGCGGCGGAAGTCGGCGTCAGCCTAAGCCAGGGGCTTTCCGTCACGGTGCGTATGGGTGAAGTTGAAACGCTGGAGTTTCACCGAGATCGCGGAATCTCACTGACCGTATATTTCGGCCAGCAAAAAGGCTCCGCGAGCAGCGGTGACGATTCTGACACAAGTATCAAAGAAATGGTCACTGCGGCGTGTGCCATTGCCCGCCATACCGGCGAAGATCGCTGTGCTGGGCTAGCAGAAAAAGCGCTTTTGGCAACGCATTGCCCAGATTTGGATCTCTATCACCCGTGGGATATATCGCCTCAGCTAGCCATAGAACAGGCACTGCAATGCGAAAACGCTGGCCGTCAGGATGCGCGCATTGTGAACTCCGAGGGTGCAAGTGTGAGTTCCGGCGTGACCATGCGCTGGTACGCGAACAGTCATGGATTTTCGGCAGGGTTTCCTACCAGTAACCATAGCAAAAGCTGTGTGCTAGTTGCTGAGCAAGATGGCGCTATGCAGCGTGATTATTGGTATGAGAGTCGTCGCAATGCGGTCGATTTAGCGTCGTCGGAGTTTATCGGCGATAAAGCAGCTCAGCGCACATTGTCGCGATTGGGCGGCCAACGGCCAAGCACCGGTAAGTTTCCTGTCTTATTTGCCCCCGAGGTGGCGTCTGGAATTATTGGGCATTTTGTCGGCGCAATCAGCGGTGGCAGTCTTTACCGCAACGCATCGTTTCTGAAGGACAAACTCGGCGAGCCGCTTTTCCCCGAATGGGTGACCCTGCAAGAAAATCCGCTGCTCGTCGGCGGCGCAGGTTCTGCGCCCTTTGATAACGATGGTTTGCCGACTAGCGCGACATCTTTTGTCAAAGACGGCAAGTTAAATAGCTACGCGCTGGGTCTGTATGCCGCGCGTCGCTTAAACATGACCCCAACAGGGAATGGCGGAGGCGTACGCAACTTATCCATTTCGGATAGCGGCGAAGATCAAGCGGCGCTGCTTAAAAAGATGGATAAAGGCGTGTTGGTGACCGAGGCCATGGGGCCAGGCGTCAACATTGTCAGCGGCGATTATTCTCGCGGTGCGGCGGGGTTTTGGGTGGAAAACGGCGAAATCCAATATCCCATTGAGGAATTCACCATTGCCAGTGGGCTGGGCGATATGTACAAAAATATTTTGGGGTCGGGCACCGATATTGATGACAGAGGCAACGTGCATATCGGTTCGTTGTTGGTCGAACAAATGAATGTTGCGGGCAGCTAAATGCGCGGTATTGGTGACACAAGGATCTGTATATGAGCGAATTTAATCCTTACCAGCAGCCTCAGTCACAGATAGTGACTGAGAAAGCATTGGATGATTTGGTTCTCCATGCGCCGGTGCGTCGTGGTATTGGTAATGGGTTTCGCTGGCTCAGTGATGCATGGGGAATTTTCGTCAAGAACCCAGGCTTGTGGATCGGTGGTGTATTCCTGTTGTGGCTCGTCGGCGTGGCGGCCGGTTCCATACCGTTTCTGGGCATTATTATTGGTGTGGTCATTAATCCGCTGATTTATGCAGGCGTGTACATCATGGCGCGCAATAGCGACTACGGCTTGTCGTTGCGCTTTGAAGATTTTTTTGCCGGATTTCAATCGCGAGTCGGTACGCTCATAGCGTTGGGAATTGTTAGTTTTGGTGGAATGCTAGCGGTGTTGGCGGTATCTGGATTGCTGTTCTGGGGTGTGCTCGGCAGTGAATCCAGCCAGCTCTTGCAGAGCATTACGGATATGGAAGCCGGAAAGATGCCTGATGCGGCGGCGCTGAATATGTTTGTCAGCGTGATGTCGATTGCGCTCGTGGCAGTCGTTTTATTTTTTTTGTATGCGGCGACGGTTTGGTTTGCAGTGCCATTGATAGCGCTTGATGAAAATATGACCATCGGTCGTGCGCTGAAATGGAGTTTTATGGGATGTTTCAAGAACGCAATTCCGATGACGCTGTATAGCATTTTAATGATGCTTATTTTGGTGGCAGCGATGGTGCCCTTATTGTTGGGCTTGCTGATAGCGATGCCGCTTATTTTCATTTCGATCTATACATCGTTTCACGATATTTACGTGCGGCCTTAGCGTTGCGCGCAAGGTTTTCTGTTACGTGGTTTAAGAGATTAAACGACGCTAAAAAATAAAACGGTCGCTAACCCTAGGAACGCAAAGAAACCAACGACGTCTGTGATGGTGGTGAGTACAACGCCGCCGGCTAAGGCCGGATCAATGCCGGCGCGCTTCAGAAGCATCGGCAGCATGGCGCCAGCTCCCCCAGCAATCACTAGGTTAATAACCATGGCGGCGGCCAGAACCGCGCCGATACGGACATCATCAAACCACAGTCCTGCGGCAACCCCAATCAGCGATGCCCAAATTAATCCGTTTAATGCGCCAACCGATAATTCTTTCATCAGCAAGTAGCGACTGTTGTCTGCTTTGACTTGGCCGAGCGCCATGGCGCGAATAACCAGCGTTAATGTTTGGCTGCCAGCAATGCCGCCCATGCTGGCGACAATCGGCATGAGCACGGCAAGCGCGACGACTTTATCAATCGTATTCTGAAAGAGAGCGATCACTGCTGAGGCGGCCAGGGCGGTTAGTAGATTTATGCCGAGCCAGACGGCGCGGTGGCGCAATGTGTGAAACACCGAGCCAAAAGTATCTTCGTCTTCGTCCAAGCCGGCCATGCTTAATAGTGAGTGATCGGCTTCTTCCAAAATAACGTCAACCACGTCATCAATAGTGATACGACCTACCAATACACCCTCGCCGTCGACAACTGGAGACGACACCAAGTCGTGGCGTTCGAAGATTTTGGCCACTTCGGTGTCGGACATGTCCGCCGGGATTGGCTCAATGTCTGTGATCATTGCTTCGCGCACCGTGGTGCCGTTATCAAACGTCAAAATGCGCGTCAGCGGGAGAATGCCAATAAACTGATTTTTCCGGTTCACCACTAACAGGTTATCGGTAGTGTCCGGAATGTCGCCGCGAAAGCGCAAAAAACGCTGCACAACGCCCAGCGTGATTTCTGGGCGCACGGTGATAACGTCGGTGTTCATCAGGCCACCGGCGGTATCTTCCGGGTAGCTCAAGATGGCCTGCAAGCGCTCGCGGTTCTGTTCGTCGAGTTCGGCAAGAACCTGCTGGGTAACTTGCTCGGGCAATTCTTGCAGCAAGTCGGCAAGGTCGTCGAACTCAAGGTCTTCGACTAATAACAACAGCTCGTCAGCAGATAATTCTTTTAGGAACTCGCCACGAATTTCTTCGCCAAGGTATTGAAGTACTTCGGTGCCTTGCTCGCGATTAAGTAACTGCCAAAGGAATTTACGTTCCCGTGGTGGCGATGATTCGAGCAAGTGAGCGACGTCAGACGCGGGGAGTTGATTGAGCAAATGACGCACCTGACCGAGCGCGCCGGAACTTAACGCACGGTTAATGGCTTTCAGGTGTTTGTTGGATGTGCGGTCACTGCTCATAGGAAAGCGTCTCCTGCGTCGGCAGGAAGTGTACAAGGTCTTGTGGCGTTCGTCAGGCGTTGTCGGCGCAGCAGAGGGCTGGCTTTATTGTTCTTCGTCGAACTTTCGCTCGAATAAGTCGGTTAACTCTTCCATGGCATGCTGCTCGTCGTCGCCTTCCACGCGAACGGTAAGAGACGTTCCGCATGCCGCGCCGAGCATCAGTAGTGCCATAATGCTTTTAGCATCGATCAAGCGTTCTTCTTTGACAATATGAATGCGCGCGCTGTAACGGGAGGCAACTGAGACGACTTTTGCAGCCGCACGGGCGTGTAGGCCTAACACGTTGGTGATCTGCAATGTGCTTTCTAGCATCAACTGATTTCCAAATGGCGTTTCTGAACGTCGATGCCTTCTTTGAGCAATCGTGTAACAAGTTCTTCGGTGATATATACCGAACGATGTTGGCCGCCGGTGCAACCAATCGCAACAGTCATGTAGCTGCGATCATTTTTTTCGAAGCGCGGCAACCATTTTATGAGAAACGAGAAAATGTCGTCGAGCATTTCGTGGGATTCCGCTTGCTGGTACATAAACTCGCGCACTTGGCCGTCACGTCCGGTGTGCTGACGAAGATGCGCATGCCAATACGGGTTTGGTAGCACGCGTACGTCGAATACAAAGTCTGCGTCATGGGGTACGCCACGTTTGTAGGCAAATGATTCTACGAGCAGTGATAAATGTTCGGATTTATTCGCCACGCGATCACGAATTAAATTGCGCAAGCTGTGCACGTCTAAGCGACTGGTGTCTATTACTAGGTTTGCGCGCGCGCGAATGCCAGAAAGTAGTTCGGCTTCGTGTGCTATGGATTCGCTTAACGATAACTGTTCATTGCTGAGAGGATGCTTTCTACGTGTCGCGCTAAAGCGTTTGAGTAGTGTTTCGTTGTCGGCGTCTAAAAAGACAACGTCGCACTCGATATTTAGCGCTTGCACTTGGTTCAGTACTTCCGCGAATCGTAGAAGTTGGTGCGGGAGGTTGCGCGCATCAATGCCGATGGCAACGCGCTGTAACTGATGCTCTTCGTTTTCTAGCTGTGTGGCCAGCGTGGGTAATAAACCTAACGGCAAATTATCGACGCAATAAAAGCCGAGATCTTCTAGCGCTTGCAAGCCGGTGGTTTTGCCCGAGCCTGAGCGGCCGCTGAGAATGACCAGTTTCATGAGGCGAGGCGCAGCTCCTCTTCAGAGGAAGATGCTCGCTGATAAAGATTTTCGGAGGTCGTCGCGGTACGCAATTGCTCGCGAAAACCGGATTCGTTAAACAGTGCAGCCAAATGGCTCAATGTTTTTAAGTGTTGTTCAGGGTTCGCTTCTGGAACAAGCAAAACAAACACTAAATCTACTAGCTTGCCGTCGATGCTTTCGAAGTCGATGGCTTCATCGAGCTTTAAGAGCATACCAATCGGCTTGTCGCAGGCGGCCATGCGGCAATGGGGTATGGCGATGCCTTCCCCAATGCCGGTGCTACCAAGGCGTTCGCGAGCAATTAACGCATCAAACACCAGTTGCTCGGTAAGTTCCGGGCAGGTGTCGGCGGCGAATTGCGCAACCTGATCCAGTAGACGCTTTTTGCTGACGCCATGGACGTCTACGTAGGTATGTTGAGGCGTTAAAAGTTCGCGTACTCGCATAACAATTAGACGTCAGTGACCGTGATTACGGCTGACGGATTTCTCCTTGTGCTTGAGAATCTGGCGGTCGAGTTTGTCCGTCAACATGTCGATAGCGGCATACATATCGCCTGCTTCAGCTGTTGCAAATAACTCACCGCCGGATATTCGAATGGTGGATTCGGCTTTATGGGTTTTCGGTTCTGGGGAGAGAATGACTTGAATGCTGGTGATGTTATCAAAGTGTCGTTCTAGGCGGATAAATTTTTCGTTTACGTAAGTGCGCAGAGCGTCGGTGATTTCCAGATGGTGACCACTGATGTTTATTTGCATGACTGGCTCCTTTCCTGCCCAGGTTGGCCGACAACGATGAGTCGGTGGGAAACGCTAAGTGCCATGTGCAGCCTATTGTTGCAGAGGGCCCAGTTAGTTCCCCGGCGACTGGTCAAGCCAGTCGCTTCCGTTCACTCGAAGCCGGAATGCGCATCGCCTCACGATACTTGGCGACGGTACGTCTCGCTACCTGAATGCCCTGATCGTTTAACAAGTCGGCCAATTTACTGTCACTGAGCGGCTTGCGGGCATCCTCGGCGGCGATCAGTTTCTTAATAATGGCACGAATAGCAGTACTTGAACATTCACCACCGCCATCTGTTCCAACATGACTTGAGAAAAAGAATTTCAATTCAAACACGCCGCGCGGTGTGAGCATGTACTTCTGGGTTGTCACCCGAGAAATGGTCGATTCATGCATGCCAACGGCATCGGCAATCTCGGCCAGTACCAAGGGCTTCATTGCTTCTTCACCGTATTCGAAGAAGCCTTTTTGTACTTGAACGATTCGGCTGGCCACTTTTAGCAATGTTTCATTGCGGCTTTGCAAACTTTTCAGAAACCATTTGGCTTCTTGCATTTGTGTGCGCAGGTAGCTGCCGTCCGCTTCGCTGCGCGCGCTGCCGACCATGCCAGCGTAGTGGTCGTTGATCCGTACTTTGGGTAATGATTCAGGATTTAATTCCACATGCCAGCGACGGCCTTGGCGTTGCACAACGACATCCGGTACCACGTATTCGGCGGGCTCATCGACAATGCCGTCACCGGGCGCGGGGTTTAAGCCACGAATTAAATTTAGGATATTGGATAAGTCTTCTTCCGAAACACCGAGGCGACGACGTAGCGTTAAATAGTCGCGGCTTTCTAAAATAGTGAGGTGCTTATCCACGAGCTCAAGCGCCAGCTCACGCCATTCGACGTCTTCAGCGAGTTGTTTTAATTGAATTTGTAGGCATTCGCGCAAGTCGCGGGCGGCGACACCCGGAGGGTCAAACTGTTGCAGGTGGTGTAAGACCACCAGCATTTCATCTTCTTCTGGGAAGGTTTCGTCGGGTAGCTCGCCTTCAAGTTCATGACGCACAGTCTCGGCAATGTCGTCGAGCGTCGACATTAGGTAGCCGCGTGCGTCGAGCGCTTCAATAATGGTGTAGGCAATGGTTCGGTCAGCATCAGTCATGGGCGTCAGGTTCAACTGCCAGTGCAGGTGCTGCTGGAGTGTCATGGGCGCTGCGTTACGCGCTTCCCATGAGTCACCGTCGCCATCTTCGTCGTTATGGCTGCCGCTTCCACTGCCGGTACCCTGAGTGCCTTGGTAGATGTCGTCCCAGTCGGTGTCGACTTGGAGGTCGTCGGGAATCTGATCGTTGTTGTCGAGGTCGAGCTCTTGGTTCTCGGCGGTTTCTGAGTTCTCTTTGATGGAGTCTAACGACACTTCGTTGTGGCTTTCGTCGTCCACTTCGAGCATCGGATTAGCTTCAACCGTCTCCTGGATTTCCTGACGCAAATCCAGTGCCGACAATTGCAGCAGGCGAATAGCCTGCTGCAGCTGAGGAGTCATCTTCAGCTGTTGGCCAAGTTGTATGTGTAAGCTCTGCTTCATCAGTTTCCAGTTGTGGCAACATGAAATCGAGAAGCAGGATACCAGTAGGCAATTTTCGTGCCTATTCTTGAAAGCCTAAGCCTAAAGGTGTATGGGGCTGTTTATCGGACAGCGTGTTAAAGGCGGAAATCGGCCCCGAGATAGACGTCGCGTACCTGTTGATTGGCCAAAATGGTATCAGCATCGCCCTCAGCAATAATGTGCCCTTCGCTAACAATATAGGCGGTATCGCAGATGTCGAGTGTCTCGCGAACGTTGTGGTCGGTGATGAGCACGCCAATGCCGCGCTGTTTGAGGTGACGAATAATATCTTTGATGTCATTGACTGAAATCGGGTCAACGCCAGCAAAAGGTTCATCCAGCAAAATAAAGGCAGGATCAGTGGCAAGGCCGCGAGCAATCTCCGCACGACGCCGTTCGCCGCCGGACAGTGCCATGCCCAAGCTGTTGCGAATATGGGTAATGTGAAATTCTTGTAGTAGCTGCTCTAGTCGCTGTTCGCGCTCTTTGCGATTTAAATCTTTGCGCGTTTCAAGAATTGCCGTGATGTTGTCGGCCACCGTGAGGCGACGAAAAATACTCGCTTCCTGAGGCAAGTAACCAATGCCGGCGCGCGCGCGACCGTGCATGGGTAGACGCGTGATATCTCTATCATCAATATGAATGCGCCCTGAATCTGGTGGCAATAATCCGACGATCATGTAAAAGCAGGTGGTTTTGCCTGCGCCGTTGGGGCCGAGCAAACCGACAACTTCGCCGGCATTCACTTTTACGGAGACGTCTTCAATGACTCGGCGGCCGCGATAACTTTTCGCTAAATTTGTTGCGCTCAGCGTTTTCAAACAATTACTCCACGTTTTCTTCTGCCGGAATCACCAGCTTTACTCGACCGTTTTCGCCACCGCGCGCATCCACTTGCTTGGTGCGCAAGTCATACTCTAATTCGGCGCCTTCAAAAATTCGGCCATGATGATTAACGTACGCGTTCTCAAAAATTTGTATGCGCTGTGTTGCGACGTTATAAATTAAACGTTTGCCACGAGCCTCAAGAACATCTGTCTCGATAAGCGTGACTAAATTGCCGGTGGCTTCAATAATCGACGGCACACCATCTTTTAGCTGAATGCGAATACGGTCGGCGGTGAGTTGCCGTGGCCCTTGACGCAATTCCGCCTTTCCTTCGTACAAGCCAACGCCTGTCACCTGATTGAGGGTGGCGCTTTCTGCCCGAATCAAAATTTCTTGATTGCCTTCCGCCGCGCTTGCGTTGATCGCAAGCAGGCATGCCAGCGTGCTAACCAGCAGTCGGTGCATAACGCGTTTCTACTCCGCCGCGAATCTTAATAATGCCTTGTTTCAGGTCCGCATCGAGTTTGCCCGCTTTGGTGCGGCCGCCGATGTGCTCGATTTTCACCGACGTCGGTATCACAAGTCGTTGCTCGCTGGTGTGGTACACCAAATGTTCCGTGACGATGGAAAGTGGATCGTCACCCGTTCGCTTTGCACGCACACTGCCTCGCAGGTCGATTTGTTTTTCCGTCTGACGCATTTCACCCTTTTCTGCGGTCACCAGCCAGCGAGCTTTATTACCAAACATTTCAACGTCCGGATTTTCTAACTCTGAGCGGTCGGTGACTTCGAACCATGTGAGGCCTTGCGCCTTGATACGATATTGCGGCGTTCCGTCTGGGTTGTGGCGAATGGCGCTCATTTGCTCGATCACGAGCGTTGGCAGGTCTTCCCGCTGGGCGGTGTTGGTCGCGGAGCTGTAATCCCATTCGTGCAGGGTCATCAGCACGATCAAGCCGAGCAGAGCTACGCCGGTTAGACTGAGAATGCCTTGACGCTTCATGCGTCGGACTCTGCGTTAGGCCGCGCGCCAATAATAAAGTCGCAAATTTCTCTCACAGCGCCTGCGCCGCCAGAGCATTCCGTGACGATATCGGCGCTGCTGCGCGCGCTGATATGTCCGTTCGGCACAGAAAACGACAGTGCGGCCCATTGCATGGCGGGAATATCCGGCATGTCATCGCCAGCGTAGCCGATTTCTGATGCATCAATATTGAGTTCAGCGGCAAGGGCTTCCAGTGCAACGCCTTTATCTTCGCGGCCCTGTATTACGTGAGTAATGCCAAGGTCGGCGGCGCGCTTGGCGACCATCTTGGAAGTGCGTCCGGTGATGATGGCGAGTGTCACGCCGCACGCGGCTAGCATTTTTAAGCCATGCCCATCGAGGGTATGAAACACTTTCAGCGTTTCGCCGTCTGGGCCGAAATAAATCTGTCCGTCGGTCATTACGCCGTCGACATCAAAGGCCATTAATTTCATTTTCCGCGCTTTGGCGCGCAATGCGTTGATAGATTGAGTCATTACACAACTCCTGCACGTAATAGGTCGTGCATATTTAGTGCGCCAACCGGCTTATTCATTTCATCCACCACAATTAAGCCGTTAATTTTTTTCTTTTCCATAATTTGCAGCGCCTCGGCGGCGAGCTGCCCCGCGCTGATGACAACCGGGTTGACGGTCATTACGTCGTTTATCTTTTGTGTATGGACGTCTACGGCTTTGTCGAGCATGCGGCGTAGATCGCCGTCGGTAAAGACTCCGCACAGTGTTCCGTCGTTACTGAGGACGGCGGTCATGCCGAGCCCTTTGTGGGTCATCTCTAACAATGCTTTGGCAATAGGGGAGTCGATGGGCGTTGTCGGCAGGCGTTCGCCAGCGTGCATGACGTCTTCCACTTTTAAAATGAGGCGACGACCTAGACTGCCACCAGGATGTGACATGGCAAAGTCTTCCGCCGTAAATCCGCGGGCTTCAAGTAAGGCAATGGCAAGCGCATCGCCAAGCGCCAGCGCAGCGGTGGTGCTTGAGGTTGGCGCTAAATTTAACGGGCAGGCTTCCTCTGTTACCGCAACGTGTAAATGCACATCAGACTGCCGTGCGAGAGTGGAATCTTGGCGGCCGGTCAGGCTAATCATCGGGGTGCCCTTGCGTTTGATGACGGGCAAGATGGTCAGCACTTCGCCGGTTTCACCTGAGTTCGATAGCGCCAGCACCACGTCGTCGACGGTAATCATGCCGAGGTCGCCGTGCGAGGCTTCTGCTGGATGTACAAAAAAGGAGGGTGTGCCTGTGCTGGCCAGAGTGGCGGCGAGCTTGTTGCCGATGTGTCCGGATTTGCCCATGCCGGTGACGATAACGCGCCCTTTGCAGGCGAGTAGAATCTCGCAGGCACGGCTGAAGTTCTCATCAATGGTGCTGATCAAGCCCTCAATGGCCCGACTTTCAATGGCTAAGACTCGTTTGGCGGTGGCCTGAAAATCCCTGGACATTGCATACCCTCTTGCTGCGTGCGCCGATTATACATATCACTGGGGCTTCACCCCATGCTAACCGAAGGTGAACTTGTGAGATTCTGCGTCGGGAACCGATTGCGGCGTCCGTGGCTCTAAGTTTCTGATTCGTAAATGAAGGTTGCATCGAACGCCGTCCCCCGCTTTCATAGCGCGAGAAGACGAGGATGTAAGGGTTCTGGGACTTTTAATGAAGGCGCTGTAAGAGCGTCAATGCGAGCAGGGTGTTAGTAATGGCGCTCCGTGATGCACCTATGAGGAGAGATTCATGCCTGTGACGAAGATTTTTGCCAGCCTGCTGTTGGCGTTTTTAGTGCTGCCGGCGTTTGCCGCCGAGGCTGATCCGCATCAGGTCATTGCGCAATCGATTGAGAAGATTACAGCCCGCATTGATCAAGAGCGCGACAAGATTAAGGCCGATCCGGTCTATGCGCGCCAAGTGGTGGAGGAAGAAATTGGTGGTTTAGTGGACTTCAAGCGCATCACCCGCTTGGTGATGGCGAACCATTTTTCCGCAGCGAGCAAAGAGCAAAAATACCGCTTTCTCGATGTGTTTCGAGAAAGCTTGATCGCCACTTATTCGTCGGGTCTGACCCTTTATGAGGGGCAAGCGGTTAAGGTAATCCCCGCAGCACCAGGCGATGTTAATGGCGATAAGGCGCGGGTGAAAACTGAGATTCAAACCAATGCGGGCAAAATTATCCCCGTGTATTTCTCCCTGTATCGCAACGGCGAAGGGCATTGGCTGGTCGAGAATGTCATCGTCAACGGCTTAAACCTTGGCAAAACCTTCCGCAGCCAATTCGATCAGTCCGTGGAGCAATACCAAGGTGACTTGGATCAGGTCATTGCGAACTGGTCATCGGCACTCGACGTGGGCATAAAAGAAGAGGGCGCAGACGCCTGATTTTTAGCGGAAAAACCCGTATCATGGCGCCTTTCTTGCGATGAGGGCCGGGAATGACACCGGAAGCAGTGAAAGCCTTGCTAGAGGCGGGTATTGAAGGCGCTGAAGTCTTTGTAGAAGGCGGTGGCGGGAAATTCGAAGTGCGTGTGATATCACCTGCCTTCGCCGGGTTAATGCCTGTGCGCAAGCAGCAGTTGGTGTATGGCTGCATTAACGAACAAATTAAAGACGGCAGCATTCACGCCGTGACGATGCAGACCTTTACGCCCGAAGAGTGGGAAAAAGCCCGCCGTTTCGGCACAGTCTAAGAGATTCCGAATGGACAAATTGATTATTACCGGCGGCAAAGCGCTCGACGGCGAAATTCGCATTTCCGGTTCAAAAAATTCCTCGTTGCCGATTCTGGCGGCAACCTTGCTGGCGGACTCACCGACCACGGTAGGCAATTTACCGCACCTGCAAGACGTGACCACGTTGATCGAATTGCTCGGCCGCATGGGCGTGCAATTGGTGATCGACGATCGTATGAATATCGAAGTGGACGCGAACACCATCACCGATTTTCACGCGCCGTACGAATTGGTGAGAACCATGCGCGCGTCTATTTTGGTGCTTGGCCCAATGCTCGCGCATTTTGGTAAAGCCGATGTGTCATTACCGGGTGGTTGCGCCATTGGTAGTCGTCCTGTTGATTTGCACTTGCGTGGCCTCGAAGCCATGGGGGCAAAAATTGATGTGTCTAATGGCTATATTCATGCGAGCGTAAAAAATCGTTTGCACGGCGCCCGTTTGGTGCTGGATACCGTGACGGTAACGGGTACGGAAAATCTTATGATGGCGGCAGCGCTGGCGGATGGCGAAACCGTTATTGAGAACGCTGCACGTGAACCAGAAGTTGTGGATCTTGCCGACTACATCAACAAGATGGGTGGCAAAATTCGTGGCGCCGGTACGGACACGATTACCATTGAAGGGGTAAAAACGCTGCACGGTGCGCATCACGATGTCATTCCGGATCGTATCGAAACAGGCACCTATTTGATTGCTGCTGCGGCAACCCGTGGTCGTATTAAAGTGAAAGACACTACGCCACATTTGCTCGACGCAACGTTGCAAAAATTGCGTGAAGCTGGCGCGGAGATTGAAACAGGCAAAGATTGGATTTCATTAGATATGAAAGGCAATCGTCCGAAAGCGGTTTCAATGCGTACAGCGCCTTATCCGGCCATGCCGACTGACATGCAAGCCCAGTTTACCGCCATGAACACGATTGCGGAAGGCACGGGTACGATCGTTGAAACAGTTTTCGAAAATCGTTTTATGCACGTGCAAGAAATGAATCGCATGGGTGCTAATATTGAAGTGCAAGGCAACACGGCCATCAGTCGTGGTGTTGAAAAACTTACCGCCGCGCCGGTGATGGCAACAGATCTGCGTGCATCGGCATCGTTGGTGATTGCTGGGCTCGTAGCGGAAGGCGATACCTGTGTGGATCGTATTTATCACATCGACCGTGGCTACGAATGTATTGAGGAAAAACTGCAGTTATTGGGTGCGACGATTCGTCGCGTGCCGGGTTAAGTTTTTCTGCTTCATGGTTTAAACGAGCATTGCATAAGAGCTACCGAACAAATATGAAACCGTTAACCATCGCCCTGTCAAAGGGACGCATCTTTAAGGAAACCCTGCCGTTGTTAAAAGCGGCGGGGATTGAAATGCTTGAAGATCCGGAGAAATCGCGCAAATTGGTTTTCGATACCAGCCGCGATGACGTCAAAATTATTATTATTCGCGCAACCGATGTGCCGCCATATGTGCAATACGGTGCTGCCGATATCGGCGTGGCCGGAAAAGACGTTTTGATGGAGCACGGAGCAGAAGGTGTTTACGAGCCGCTCGACTTGGAAATTGCAAAATGCAAATTAATGGTCGCAGCACTGAATGACGCACCGGAAGTTGAAGGTCGGGTTCGTGTGGCGACAAAGTTCGTCAACATCACGCGTAGCTACTACGCATCGCAAGGTCGCCAAGCGGATGTGATTAAGCTTTATGGTGCGATGGAATTGGCGCCACTAGTTGGGTTGGCTGATCGTATTGTGGATATTGTCGACACCGGCAATACACTGCGTGCGAACGGCTTGGAGCCAACAGAGCTGATCTGCGAGATTTCCAGTCGATTAATTGTTAATCGCGCCAGCATGAAAACACGCCACAAACAAATTCAAGACATTCTTGATGCGATGGAGTCTGCAGTGGAGGCTCGTCGAGCAAGCGCATGAATATCAATCGTCTCGATACTTCTGATTTGGATTTCTATACAGATCTCGCCGCGCTGACCGCGTGGAGTGAAGATCGCGATGACGAAGTACAAGAACGTGTCCGCGCCATTATCGATGCAGTGCGCGAGCATGGCGATGATGCCTTAATCGAAATGACTAATCGTTTTGATCGGCGTGATGTGACCAGCATTGAAGCGTTAGAAGTGTCTGCTGAGCAGATGCAAAAAGCGCTGCAGACTATTCCGGCCGCGCAGCGAGACGCGCTTGAAGCGGCCGCGCAGCGAGTGCGTCGTTACCACGCTCACCAGAAACAAGACTCTTGGCAATACCGTGAAGCGGATGGCACCTTGCTTGGTCAGCAAGTGACGCCGCTGGATCGCGCCGGCATTTATGTGCCCGGTGGCAAAGCCGCGTATCCAAGTTCCGTCTTAATGAATGCATTGCCAGCCAAAGTGGCCGGCGTTGCAGAAATTATCATGGTGTCGCCGGCGCCGGGCGGCGAGGTTAATCCACTCGTGTTAGCGGCTGCGGCGATTGCTGGCGTAGATCGCTTCTTCACCGTCGGTGGCGCACAGGCGGTTGCCGCGTTGGCATTCGGCACGGCAACAGTACCACCAGTAGATAAGATTGTTGGTCCCGGAAATATTTATGTGGCGGAAGCCAAGCGCCAAGTATTCGGTAAAGTCGGCATCGACATGATTGCAGGCCCGTCAGAAATTCTTGTGGTGTGCGATGGTCATACGGATCCTGAGTGGATCGCCATGGATCTGCTTTCACAGGCCGAACACGATGAAGAGGCGCAATCTATTTTGCTCTCTCCGGATGCTGCGTTTATTGATCGCGTTGCGGCATGCTTGGAAAAAAGTTTAGATAAATTAGAACGTGCTGATATAGCGCGCACGTCATTGGCGAATCGCGGTGCATTAATTAAAGCGAAAGATCTTGAAGATTGTATGGCGGTTATCAATACCATTTCGCCTGAGCACTTAGAGTTATCTATTGATGATGCCGAGCAGTGGGCAAAGAAAGTGCGTCATGCGGGTGCGATTTTCTTGGGTCGCTACACGCCGGAAGCGTTAGGTGATTATTGCGCCGGACCGAATCACGTATTGCCAACCTCGGCGACCGCGCGTTTTTCATCGCCGTTAGGCGTATATGACTTTCAAAAGCGCAGTTCATTAATTGGTTGCTCGCCTGAAGGCGCATCGCAACTGGGAAAAATCGCGAGTGTGTTGGCGCGCGGTGAAGGTTTGACCGCTCACGCTTTATCGGCAGAGCTGCGCATTCAGTCTGACGACCAGTAATACTTTCTGTTCCGTTTTATCATCTTTTTTCGGAGTGACCTGTGAGCCGTTTCTGGAGCGATTTCGTTCATAAGCTTGAGCCATACGTTCCCGGCGAACAGCCGAAGGTCGCACGGCTGGTGAAGCTCAATACCAATGAAAACCCCTATGGTCCGTCGCCCAAAGCAGTTCAGGCAATGGCGGCCATTAATCCGGATTCTTTGCGTCTTTATCCTGATCCAGACTCCTCGCTGCTGAAACAGTCCGTGGCAACGTTTTACGGTATTGATGTGAATCAAATCTTTGCCGGTAACGGTTCCGACGAGGTGTTGGCGCATATTTTTTATGGCTTTTTCAAGCAGCAAAAGCCGCTGCTTTTTCCCGATATTACCTATAGCTTTTATAAGGTTTATTGCGGCCTGTACGACATTGAATATAAGCCGGTGGCGTTGGCGGAAGACTTCTCCATTAATGTGAACGACTATGTTCAGCCTAACGGCGGTATTATTTTTCCTAATCCAAATGCCCCTACGGGGCTGCTTATGCCGCTGGCGGAGGTTGAATCACTGCTGCAGCGGAATACCGAGTCATTGGTGGTCGTCGATGAGGCATATATTGATTTCGGTGGAGAATCCGCCGGCGCATTGATTAATCAATACCCTAATTTGTTGGTGACTCAAACCTTATCTAAGTCACGTTCTTTGGCTGGTTTGCGAATCGGTTTGGCCATTGGTCAGGCGGATTTAATTGAGGGCCTTGAACGCGTCAAAAACTGCTTCAATTCCTATCCGATTGATCAGCTCGCAAATGCGGCTGGAGCGGCGGCGTTTGATGATGTTGAATACTTTGATGCGACGCGCAAAAAAGTCATGGAGAGCCGTGAGTCATTGCGCGACGCGCTTGCTCAGCGTGGGTTTTCTATTTTGCCTTCAGCGACTAATTTTTTATTCGCGCGTCACGCTCAAATATCGGGAGACGATCTGGCTGCGCGGTTGCGTAAGCATGGAGTGATCGTCCGTCATTTCGCCAAGCCTGAGCGTATTAGTGAATACCTGCGCATCACCATTGGCACAGAAGAGCAAAACCAAGCGCTGCTAGCGGCGTATGATGCAGAGTGCTAGAAAATAACGGAAAGAGTATTGATGCAGTGTTATTTAACGCACCAGCATTAGTTGGTTGATGCGGGCGGGCGGGTGCCAATTTCAACGGTGAAGTTTAGTTCTTCGTGATTCCGAATGACGTTAAGTTCTAATTGGGTTTGCGGTTTTGTTCCCGCAATAATATTCATTGCTTCGTAGCCGTCCCGTACCGGATCACCGTTGATGCCCACCAGTACGTCGCCGGGGCGAAGGCCGCCGGTGAAGGCTGGGCTGCCCTTTACCACTTCCGATACTAACCCGCCGCGAACTTCATCCAATCCAAACGTACTTGCTAGGTTGGGTGTTACATCTTGTACGGTTACGCCTAACCAGCCACGAATCACGCGACCATATTTAATTAAATCGTCCATCACTTCGCGGGCAACAGACGCGGGTGTGGCGAAGCCAATGCCTTGCCAGCTTCCGTCACTGGAAAGAATGGCGGTGTTAATGCCGATTAAATTGCCGCGAGTGTCGACCAGTGCGCCGCCGGAATTTCCACGGTTAATGGCCGCGTCGGTTTGAATAAAATTTTCAAAAGTTGCGATGCCTAAATGGCTGCGTCCGGTCGCGCTAACAATGCCCATCGAAACAGATGAGCCCACGCCAAGCGGATTGCCAATGGCGAGGACTACATCTCCGACCTGTACTGGGCCAGCCTTAGCCAGTTTTACGCTGGGCAGGTTTTCCAGCGACACCTGCAACAATGCCAGATCTGTTTCGGGGTCGGTGCCGACGACTTGAGCAACGGCTTCTCGTCCATCGGCAAGAGATATAATAATTTCGTCGCCACCTTGAATAACGTGGTTACTCGTCAGTACGTAGCCTTTGCCGGAGACGAGCACACCGGAGCCAAGACTGGAAAGCAGGCGTTCGCGGCGCGGACGTTCAACAAAACGATCAAACAAAGGATCGGTGGTGGGTTCTTCGCGGGTTACAACTTGCGTGGTGTAGATATTCACAACGGCCGGAGCAGCGCGAGATACCGCGTCGGCATAGCTGTCGATGCGTCCGCCAAAAGGGCCGGCAAAGCGTGCCGTCGCCGCACCAGGGCCTGCTTCGTACCACCAGAGCACAGCTAGCCCTACCACTATTCCGGCAAATATGGGCCAAGCAAAAAAACGCAGCGCTTTCATCAATGAGGCTCGTAAGGCAGTGGTGTAAACTGCGCGCAAGTCTAGCAGGGAACCTGCGAGGGTTCAGTAACTGAGCGTATCCGATCTGATGTCGTCGTCACATTTGGCGAGCTATGTAATCCTCGTTGAGTCAGTAAAGCATCAGGTGAGAGTGAAGGAGTGATCATCCATGGTAAAGCGCGACAAAATGTTGGCGGCCCTCGACAAACTTTTGCAGCCTGAAAAGTTTCGGGATTATTGCCCTAACGGTCTGCAGGTCGAAGGCAAAGAAATGATTCAGCGTGTGGTGACGGGAGTAACGGCGAGCCAGGCGCTGCTTGATGCGGCGGTGGTGGAGCAGGCGGACGCGATTTTTGTGCATCACGGTTATTTCTGGAAAGGCGAGGATGCGCGTGTTCGCGGCATGAAGAAGCACCGCCTGCAAACCTTGCTAGCCCATGATATCAATCTGTTTGGTTATCACTTGCCACTCGACGCGCACCCCAAGCTTGGCAATAACGTGGGCTTAGCGAATGCGTTATCGCTGGAAATTGAAGGCGGTATGGAGCCGGGCAATCCATTGTCTGTTGGTTTGACGGGGCGTTTGCCTCACGCAATGAGTGCGGAAGAGTTCGCCGAGTTTGTCGAAAGCAGATTGGGTCGTGAAGTGCTGCACATTGGTGAAAGCGAGGATGAAATAGAAACGCTTGCGTGGTGCACCGGGGCCGCGCAAGGCTTTATTGAGCAAGCTCAGGCGCTGGGTGTGGATGCTTATTTAAGTGGTGAGATATCTGAGCCCACCGTACATGTTGCTCGCGAGACAGGAATTCACTATTTTGCCTGCGGTCACCACGCCACCGAGCGTTATGGTGTTCAGGCTGTTGGCGATTGGCTGGCGGCGGAGTTCGGTGTCGAACATATTTTTATTGATATTGATAATCCGGTTTAGCTTCACTGCTAGGTATCTTTGGGGTCGCGCAGGGGTTTGCGCGAAGTACTTTGAGTTAATCGAATGAAAGTGTTGGTTGTGTACAACCCGGCCGCCGGTGGCGGGCGGGAGAGCGCGCTTGAGCGTTTAGTTGCTGCGTTGCAGTCGCGCCAAGCAGAGGTTGAGGTCTACCGAACCAAATCCCCCGGCGATGCCATTGAGCATTTGCGCGGCCGTGCCCATCAAGGGGATGTGGTTGTTGCGGTCGGTGGCGACGGCACCACGAATGAAGTTATCAATGGGTTGAAGCCCGGCGTGCCGCTCGCCGTTATGGCGACGGGTACGGCCAACGTGCTCGCCAAAGAGCTGGGTTTACCAAGCCAGCCAGAGAAAGTGGCAGAGCTGGCGGTGAAGGGGCAATCCATGGAGATCTGGCCGGGCAGGCTCAATGGCCGCCGTTTCTTGATGTGGGTTGGCATCGGCTATGACGCTTGGGTGGTGAACTCAACGGACCTGAATCTTAAGCGCAGAATCGGTAAGGGTGCGTATATGTCGGCGATGCTGTCGCAGATTTCACGCTATGGCAGTCGTCGATACACCATGACGATTGATGGTCGCCCTTATGAGTGCTACTCGGCAATTGTCGCCAATGCGCGGTATTACGGAGGCAGCTTTATTCTCAGCCGCGTTGCCAATATCACGGCGCCGTCGCTGCAGGTGTTGCTGTTCCAAAAGCCGGGCCGATGGACGTTGATAAAGAGCATGTTGGCATTGTTGGTGGGGCGCATGGAAAGCATGGACGGCGTGCAATCGTTGGCCGTGCAGAGTATTCAGGTGGATCTCGTTGAAGGCGAGCCGTTGCAGGCAGATGGTGATCCAGCGGGGTTGTTGCCCGCGACGATTAATGTTGATGACCAGTCTTTGCTTGTGCGCGTTCCCGCAGCCACCTTAAAGCTGTTCGGTAAGGCATAAGCCCAAAACGAAATGATATTGAAAACCCCCTCCGGTGCGGTGTCACCGGAGGGCCATCATCGCTATAATGCGCGCCCTATTCGTACCATTCACTTAGTTAAGTCTCTGGAGTTGACGCATGTCGCATCTGGTCAAACCGCATGGCAGCGATGAGTTAAAGCCGCTGTTGCTCGAAGGCACCGCCCTTACTGAAGCCAAAGCTAAGGCTGAGTCTCTGCCAAAAGTGCAGCTTTCCTCGCGCGAGCGTGGCGACCTGATCATGTTCGGCATCGGTGGCTTTACGCCGCTTGATGGCTTTATGGGGCAAGCGGACTGGCAGGGCGTGTGTGACAACATGACCACGGCTAACGGCTTGTTTTGGCCCATTCCCATTACGTTGTCCACTGACACCGCGACAGCAGACGCGTTGACAGTGGGTGATGAAGTCGCGCTGGTGGATGCAGAAGGCGAAATCATGGGCAGCCTGACGCTGTCTGAGAAATACACCATCGATAAAAAACACGAATGCGAAACCGTATTTAAGACTGCGGACCTCGAACACCCTGGCGTCAAAATGGTGATGGAGCAGGGTGACGTAAACCTTGCGGGCACCGTGAAAGTATTTTCTCAGGGCGAGTTCCCAGAAAAATACAAAGGCACCTATATGACGCCGGCGGAAACCCGTGCGTTGTTTGAATCAAAAGGCTGGAAGACCGTTGCCGCTTTCCAAACGCGTAATCCGATGCACCGTTCGCACGAGCATCTTGCCAAAATCGCCATCGAAATCTGTGATGGTGTGATGGTCCATTCGTTGTTGGGTAACTTAAAGCCGGGTGATATCCCAGCGGAAGTTCGCCAAGAAGCGATCGGCACGTTGATCGATCAATACTTCGTAAAAAACACCGTAGTGCAGTCTGGCTATCCGCTAGATATGCGTTATGCCGGCCCGCGTGAAGCATTGCTGCACGCGTTGTTCCGTCAGAACTATGGTTGCTCGCATTTGATTGTTGGTCGCGATCACGCCGGTGTGGGTGATTATTACGGTCCGTTTGATGCACACCATATTTTCGACGAAATTGCCGAAAATGCGTTGTTAACGCAGCCGTTGAAAATCGACTGGACCTTCTGGTGCAACAAGTGCGGCACCATGGCGTCTATGCGTACTTGCCCGCACGAAGCAGCAGACCGCGTGTTGGTATCGGGTACCAAACTGCGTAAAGCATTGAGCGAAGGCGGCGACGTACAAGAAGGGTTTAGCCGCCCTGAGGTGCTAAAGATTTTGCGGGCTTACTATGCGTCGCTTTCTGAGCAAGATAACGTAAAAGTAGAACTGACAGGGCATTCTGCGCGCTAAGTAGACGCAGCCCTGTTTCCACAAAAAAGCCCAGCGTTTGCTGGGCTTTTTTGTGGAGTACGCTTTTATTCAATGTATTACGCTGACTTTTCATCGCCGCCCGGCGGGCAGCCCTGCTCGTCACAGCCTTCCGCGTAATCGCGCGGCGGGTGATGCCCGCCGACTTTTTTATCTTGTTCCCAGTCATCGTAGGCGGCTAGAGCTTCTTCGCGATCTGCGTGACCATAATTTTCTGCCAGCGTGCCTTTGTGGCTCGGTGCATAATCTAGCGGCGCACGGACTTCTTCACCCACTTGCTCGTCACTGTCGGGGAGCAAATCTAACGAGCGCGCTAAGGCTAAGCGACGGCCTTGCTCCGAGCATAGCTTGCGCGCGCCGTCGGCGAGTTGCTCATGCACGGCTTTATACGCGGTAGTAAGTTGATTCACCGTGTCGGCGGTGCGTAAAAAATGCTGATCTACTTCTTCTCGGTAGCGGTGTAGCGCCTGACGGGCCTCATCGCGCTCTTTGGTTAGCGCACGTTGCTGGCGCCTCGCAGGCATAAAAATCCAGACAAGTGCGGCGCCTGCCAGCGCGCCAGCAGCAAAAACAAAGATGTTCGACAACAACGAATCCATATCACTCTCCTTGGGGGCACTATTGCAGCACAGCTAGGCAACTATCGCCAAGCACGTCGGTAAGCAAATTGTTAGAATTTATCGGAATTCGTTTTCATTCGTAGGAAGTGCAATGAGTCAGGGCATGCAAAAGCGGGTTGAAATCGCTGGGCCGGAGGGCGTGTTGGAGGCTGTGGTCGAATATCAGCCTGATCCGCGCTATCTCGCAGTGATATGTCATCCTCACCCGCTGTTTGGCGGCACCATGGACAATAAAGTGGTGACCACACTCTGTCGCGCTGTGCGCGATAACGGCGGTGTGGCGCTGCGCTTCAACTTTCGTGGTGTTGGCAAGAGTCAGGGCGTCTATAGCGACGGTCTTGGCGAAGTGGAAGATTTGTTGGCCGCGATACATTGGCTGGAGCAGGAATTTCCGAGTTTGTCGCTTTGGCTGGCCGGGTTTTCCTTTGGCAGTTTCGTCGCTGCCCGCGGCGCTTCATCCCTGAGTGCCAATGATCGACCTGCACGGCATTTATTTCTCGTGGCGCCGCCGGTACACCACTTTGATTTTGAGGGTATTACTGAAACGCGCTGCCCTGTGACGGTGGTGCAGGGTGATGATGACGAAGTCGTCGAGGCGCCTCGGGTACATCAGTGGGCGCGCGGTTCCGAGCTGACCCCCGATTTGGTCCGTTTTCCCGATTGCGGCCATTTTTTTCACGGCCGTTTAACTGAATTGCGTGATCTGGCGATTACGCGCCTGCCAAATAACGCGGTGTAGTCATGGTGTTGAATTGTCCGGCAGTGACGCGCACACACGGCGGTAACGAATTGCCAAGCGCATCAGTGCGCGCTAAATTGCCCGCCCCATCATGTTGCGGCCTGTTATGACCCCACTAGAGCATTATCGACAAGATCTGCAGCGCGAAGATTTTCACGCAGATCCGGCGCAGGCCCGAGCGGTTGAGCGTCTCGATGATCTTTATCATCGATTGATAGAAGGTGAGTCGCGCCGTCCTGGTTTGTTTTTTCGAAAGAAAAGCAAGCAGCCGCAAATCGGGTTGTATATGTGGGGCGGAGTAGGCCGTGGCAAAACCTACTTAATGGATGTTTTTTTCGAGTCGTTGCCGTTTGCGGAAAAACGTCGCACTCACTTTCATCGGTTTATGCAGTATGTGCATCAAGAAATGCGTGCACGCCAAGGTCAGAAAAACCCCCTCACTGAAATCGCCAATGACCTTGCAAAGAAAACCAAGGTGCTTTGCTTTGATGAATTCTTTGTCACGGATATTACCGATGCGATGATTCTTGCCGGTTTAATGGAAGCATTATTCGAGCAAGGGGTAACGTTAGTGGCGACGTCCAATATAGCGCCCGACGGTTTGTACCGCGATGGTTTGCAGCGCGCTCGTTTTTTACCCGCTATTGCTCTGATAAACCAGTTCACTCAAGTGCTTAATGTTGATGGTGGAACGGACTATCGCTTGCGCTTACTCGAGCAAGCAGAGCTCTATCATTGCCCGCTGGGTGGTAGCGCGGAAAGTTTTTTGACCGAGCGTTTTAACACGCTGGAAACAGAGCACGGCAATCACCGGGAAAAAGCGACTATTCTGATTGAAGGTCGAAAAATTAATGTTGAGAAAATCAGCGATGATGTGGCGTGGTTCGAATTTCGCGAGCTATGCGATGGGCCTCGAAGTCAGAATGACTATATTGAGGTGGCGCGCGAATTTCATACGGTGATGCTCGCCAATGTTGAGCGTATGAGCGTGACGACGGATGATTTGGCGAGGCGGTTTATCAATTTGATCGATGAGTTCTATGATCGTGGCGTAAAATTAATTATTACCGCAGAAACCCCCATCGAAGATATTTATGCTGGCGGGCGACTCGAGTTTGAATTCCAGCGGACCTGCAGTCGCTTGCTCGAAATGCAATCGCGAGAGTATCTGGCGCGCCCGCATAAACCCTAAGTGGTGGGTGTTTCATTTCGCAGCGTTTAGTTATAAATCAACCTCTAGCATGTTGCGGTGTTAGCGTCCCCGTTCTGGCGAGACGCCTCCCTATAAACTACTTTTTTCGTCTCAACTCCTACTCGTTACGGCGCAGGGTTGGGAAACTCAGTATGAATATTCTCTAGCGCGTTCGCGATTTCATCTGTGATGACGACCTCAGTGCTGCTGAGATTTTCCTGCAGCTGCTCTAACGTTGTTGCGCCAATAATGTTGCTCGTCACGAATGGACGCGTCGTAACAAACTGCAGCGCTAGCTGTGTTGGTGTCATGCCGTGCTGCTCTGCCAGCGCGCAATATTTTTCTGTGGCGGCAACGGCGTATTGATTGTTATAGCGAGAAAAATATTTAAACAACGTCAAACGCGCGTTTTCCGGCCACTGATTATTACGGTATTTGCCGCTGAGCATGCCGAAGGCGAGCGGGGAGTAGGCCAGCAGTCCGATATGCTCTCGATGTGCAATTTCCGCAAGGCCTACTTCAAAGCTTCGGTTGAGTAATGAATAGGGGTTTTGAATCGACACTGGGCGGGCACCGCTTTGTCGTTCTGATTCGAGCACATATTGCATGGTGCCCCACGGCGTTTCATTGGAAAGCCCGTACTGTCGAATCTTGCCCTGTTTGACCAGCTCATCAAGTGCCGCCACGGTTTCGGCAATGGGCGTCATTTGCTCTTCAGTGCTGTGCTGGTAATTGAGTTTGCCAAAGTAGTTGGTATTTCGGTCTGGCCAGTGCATTTGATATAAATCGAGATAATCTGTTTGTAACCGCTGCAGGCTGGTTTCAACGGCTTTAAATAGGTGCTCGCGGTTGAGCCGTGGTCCGCCTCGAATGTGTTTGATCCACGCACCTGGGCCAGCGGCCTTGCTGGCGAGCACAATTTTATCTCGACCACCACGCTGGGCGAACCAATTGCCAATTATCTCCTCGGTTCTGCCGGATGTTTCGGCCGATGCGGGCACCGCGTACATTTCAGCCGTGTCGAAAAAGTTAATGCCATGCTCTACCGCGAGGTCCATTTGCGCGAAGCCGTCGTCTTGGCTGTTTTGGTTGCCCCACGTCATGGTGCCGAGGCAGAGGGCGCTGACTTGAATGTTCGTGTCGCCCAGCGTTCGATATTCCATTTGTTGGCTCCTGAGTAATCGATCATTGTGAATGCTGGCAATGTAGGTAATATGCCGAATATTCATCGCGTGGCCCGCATAGTAGCGCTGCCGCAAGCGATGGTCAGTAAGGGCGCGCAGGGTTGCCGCGCGAATCCTATAAAATCACGGCAGTAAATCGCTTGTTTTAATGAGGGCGCTTGGGTAGAATTCGCGCTCTCTTGACGGCGGGTAATTCGCCGAGGGGCCTGTTTTCCCCGTAACACTATGAATTTAGGGCAGAATTTCATGAAGACCTACAGCGCCAATGAGCAAAGCGTCAAGCGCGACTGGTACGTGGTAGACGCAGATGGCAAGACCTTGGGTCGTTTGGCCACCGAGTTGGCCACCCGTCTGCGCGGCAAGCACAAGCCTGTGTACACGCCGCACGCTGATACCGGTGACTACATCGTCGTCATCAACGCCGAAAAAGTAAAAGTCACTGGCAACAAAGCCAAAGACAAAATTTACTATCGTCACTCGGGTTTCCCGGGTGGTATTAAAGAAGCGAGCTTCGAGAAGTTGATTGCTCGTAAGCCGGAAATGGTACTCGAGAAGGCGGTTAAGGGCATGTTGCCTCATAATCCGCTGGGCCGTGCTATGTTCCGTAAACTGAAAGTTTATGCCGGTACTGAGCATCCACATACAGCTCAGCAGCCGCAGCCGCTCGAACTCTAAGGGGCAATTGAATGGCAACTGCAGCGTCTAATAATTACGGTACTGGTCGTCGCAAGACATCAGCAGCTCGTGTATTTTTGCGTCCAGGTTCTGGCGCCATTGTTGTAAATGGCAAGCCTCTGGATGAGTACTTCGGTCGTGAAACCGCTCGTATGGTGGTGCGTCAGCCACTTGAGCTGGTTGAAATGACTGAGCGTTTCGATATTAAGGTTACTGTAGACGGTGGTGGCACATCCGGTCAGGCTGGTGCTATTCGTCACGGTATCACTCGTGCGTTGATGGAATATGACGAAGCCCTACGTGCTGCCCTGCGTAAAGCTGGTTTCGTAACCCGCGATGCTCGTGAAGTTGAACGTAAGAAAGTGGGTCTGCATAAAGCGCGTCGTCGCCCGCAGTTCTCCAAGCGTTAATTCGATTCAACGCTTTCTTCGAAAAAAGCCCGGTTTACCGGGCTTTTTTTGTTTCAGGGCGAGCTCTTATGTGATTGATATTGGGCATAAATCCTGTTGTTTATTGTGGGCTTTTTCTTTACCATTCGCACCGCCTCAATCCGGCTCTGAATTGCCTTCATAGCGAAGACCGAGGCAGAGCCATACCCGAACACGCGGTATCCTCGAAGCGCTTGGAACAATGCCAAGCGTCGGATCCTAGGGGAGAACATCTCAATGAGTAATGACGGCGTTAACACCAGCCGCCGCACCTTTCTTGTCGGTCTCACCTGTGGTGTGGGCGCAGTCGGTGCAGTCGGTGTTGCAGTTCCCTTTGTAAAGTCCTGGCAGCCAAGTGCTCGTGCTAAGAACGCTGGCGCGCCTGTGAAAATCGATATCAGTAAAATCGAAGTCGGTGGACGTACCGTGGTTGAATGGCGCGGTAAGCCCGTTTGGGTGGTTCGTCGTACTCCTGCGATGCTGGAGAATCTTCCTCAGTTAGACAGTGAGTTGAAAGATCCCGCTTCGGACGCTGATCAGCAACCTGATTACGCGAAGAATGCTGCACGCGCTATCAAACCAGAGTTTTTGGTTCTGGTTGGTACCTGCACGCACTTAGGCTGCTCTCCTACCTATAATCCAAATCCTAATGTTGAAGTTGGATTGGAATTTGGTGGTTTCTTCTGCCCATGTCACGGCTCTAAGTTTGATTTTGCCGGTCGCGTGTATAAGGGTGTGCCTGCGCCAACCAACTTGGTTGTGCCGCCACATTCGTATCTGAGTGAGTCCGTTGTCATCGTCGGCTCCGAAGAAGGGGAGACTCAGGCATGATTATGAAAATGATTAACGGCACAATTGATTGGGTAGATGCACGTTTGCCCGTTGTTAATGCCTTTAAAAAGCATATGTCAGAGTACTATGCGCCGAAGAACTTTAACTTCTGGTATTTCTTCGGTGTGTTGTCGTTGTTGGTTTTGGTTAACCAGCTTCTGACCGGTGTTTGGCTGACCATGTTCTACTCGCCATCTGACGCGTTCAACTCTGTTGAATACATCATGCGCGATGTGCAGTTTGGTTGGTTAATTCGCTATCTGCATGCAGTGGGCGCATCCGCGTTCTTTGCCGTGATTTATATCCACATGTTCCGTGGCTTGATGTATGGCTCTTATAAGCCACCACGCGAGCTAGTGTGGATTTTCGGCATGCTGATTTATCTGGCACTGATGGCTGAAGGCTTTCTTGGTTATGTATTACCTTGGGGCAACATGTCTTATTGGGGCGCTCAGGTTATTATCTCATTGGTTGGTGCTGTGCCGTTCGACATGCTGCCGTTTATTGACGGAAAAGAAGGCAAGGAAATTGGCGAGGCCCTGACAACATGGGTGCGCGGCGATTACCTGTTGTCCGAAGCAACCATCAATAAATTCTTCGCCTTGCATGTGGTGGCGATTCCTATCGTTCTGTTAGCGCTGGTGGTATTGCACTTGTTAGCGTTGCACGAAGTAGGTTCGAACAACCCTGATGGCGTTGAAATTAAAAAGCATAAAGATGAAAACGGCGTGCCTTTAGACGGCATTGCATTCCATCCTTATTACTCTGTTAAAGATACAGTCGGTGTGATCGTATTTTTAATGGTGTTCGCAACAGTTGTGTTCTTCTTCCCTGATGGCGGTGGTTACCTGTTGGAGAAGCCGAACTTTGAGCCAGCGAACCCGCTGAAAACGCCTGAGCACATTGCGCCGGTTTGGTATTACGGTCCTTATTACGCGATGCTGCGCGCAACAACCATCGAGTTTATTTTTAACTCGAAGACTTGGGGCATGATTGCCATGGGCGGCGCGATCGTTATTCTGTTCCTAGTGCCTTGGTTGGATCGCAACCCTGTTAAGTCATTCCGTTACCGCGGATGGGTAAGCAGAATTGCGTTAGCTGTATTTGTGGTGGATTTCCTCGTGCTTGGTTATTTAGGTACTCAGCCAGGCTCTAACCTGAAAACAGCGATCGCGCAGATCGGCACGGTTTATTACTTCTTCTACTTTGCTGGTGTGTTGCCGTTTGCTCACCTTTTCGAAAAAGCGAAGCCAGTGCCTGAGCGTGTAACTGGAGGGGGCCACTAATGAAAAAGCTGTTTATTGCATTGGTATGCTTGTTCCCGCTAGTGGCATACGCAGCGGGTGGCGGACACAATGAGCACATTGTGAAGTTGCCTGCGAGCCCTAAAGACACTGTGTCGTTACAAAATGGTGCCAAGCTGTTTGTAAACTATTGCATGGGTTGTCATGGAATGAAGTACATGCGCTATGAGCGCTTGGCGACAGACCTTGGTATTCCAGTAGACGTTGCGCAGCAGTATTTAAACTTCACCACCGATAAGCCTGGTGACACTATGGAAAACTCCATGGTAGAGGCAGAATCTAAGAAGTGGTTTGGTAATGCGCCGCCGGATTTGTCTCTGGAAGCGCGTTTGCGTTCCTCTGATTGGGTTTATTCATATCTCATCGGTTTCTATAAGGACGAATCCCGCCCTTACGGTTACAACAACCATGTTTTCCCAAGCGTCGGCATGCCGCACGTGATGGCAGACATGGAAGCGTCGATGAGCAAAGAAGATTTCCACAAAAACATGGCAGATTTAACTAATTTCCTCGGCTATGCGGCAGAACCTGTCCGTTTAGAGCGCGAGCGAATTGGTGTGTATGTGCTGTTGTTCTTGTTCATTTTGTTCTGGCCAGCCTACTTCATGAAGAAGGAATACTGGAAAGACGTCCACTGATCTCGTAGTGGTTGTGAACGTGATACAGGGTAGCTGCGAAAGTGGCTACCCTGTTTCTGTCTTGTAAATACGCAGGAGAATTTAGAGAAATGGGTGTCGTGACCAAGCGTTCGTCGATGACGTTTTTCTCCAACCCTACCGACCATTACTGCCACCGCGTTCGTATTGTGCTGGCAGAAAAAGGCGTTACGGTTGATATCGTTGATGTGGAAGATGGAGAGAAGCCAGAGGATTTAGCGCAGCTTAATCCTTACAACGAAGTGCCAACATTGGTAGATCGTGAGCTCTCTCTGTTTCAGGCAAATGTCATCATGGAATATCTTGATGAGCGTTTTCCGCATCCCCCGCTACTGCCTGTGTACCCTGTTGCACGCGCGCAAAGCCGTCAGCTGATACACCGTATCGAGCGTGATTGGTGTGGCAATGTGGATGCTATTTTAGCCGGTGTTGAAAAAGAAGCATCGCTAGCGAAGCGTCGTAAAGAGCTGCGTGAAAATCTTATCACTATTGCTCCTGCGTTTATTGAAAAGCCATTTTTCATGAACGAAGAGTTCACGTTGGTTGATTGCGTGGTTGCTCCAATCTTATGGCGCTTGCCGCTGTTGGGTCTGGATCTGCCTGAGAAGCAATGCAAGCCAATGTTCGAGTACGCA
This sequence comes from Alcanivoracaceae bacterium, assembly GCA_029213045.1. GTDB lineage: Bacteria > Pseudomonadota > Gammaproteobacteria > Pseudomonadales > Alcanivoracaceae > JARGPN01. The sequence continues at coordinate 687,761 of JARGPN010000009.1, read as the reverse complement.
GAGCGCATGTTCAACCGTGATAGCTTCCAGGCGAGTTTGTCTGAAGCGGAACGGGATATGCGAAACCCGCTATAACGTGAGTTTTTCATGTCTGCTTTAACGCCTAATCGCCCGTATTTAATACGGGCGATTTACGAATGGATTTGCGACAACGGTTTAACGCCGCACCTATTGGTGGATGCGCACTTTCCTGGCGTTTCTGTGCCGCAAGACTGCGTGCAGGATGGCCACATTACGCTGAATGTGGCGCCACGCGCAGTGGCACAACTGCTGCTGGATAATGAAGGCATTAGCTTTTCAGCACGGTTTTCAGGCATTCCTCAGCAAATATCCGTGCCGCCGCTTGCAGTGTTGGCTGTGTATGCCCGAGAAAACGGACAGGGAATGGCGTTCGATCCTACTCCGCCTCCCGAGCCTGAGCCGCCCAAATCGGACAAAGCCTCCTCTGAGGTGAGTCGTCCTCGTTTAAAAATCATTAAGTAGTCTTTCCAAAAGGGGTGTTCATGCTTACACGCTTTCCCCGTCTTAGAATGTTGCTGCCTTTGCTGCTAATTTTTTTCGCGACGCTAGTGGTTTTGCGCTGTGGATTTTATTTGCATTTCTTGGCTGACAAACTTCAACAGCCAAACGATGTTATTTTAAAAGCGTTTTTTATTGGTGTTCGCTTTGATTTGCGTATCGCAATTCTAGCGCTGTTACCCGTTGCCATTATTTCTCTTCTGCCGCGTCCGTTTGGGTTGCGCGGAAGAATTGGCTATCGCCTCGCGATGCTATATGCCTTCTTGGCTGTATTTGGCCTTGTCACTTTTTATATTTCCGACTTTGCACACTACTCGTATCTGGATGAGCGTTTAAATGCGTCTGTATTGCGTTTCGCTGAAGACGGCATGGATTCCGTCACGATGGTTTGGCAAACGTATCCGGTCGTATGGCTACTGTCGATTCAAATAGTGGTGACGGTTGCGGCAGCGCTGTTGGTGAGAAAATTTATACGTCGATACCGGCAATCGAATATTCGCGGCAGTTGGCTTCGTTTTGTCGTCACGTCTGCTGTGGTGATGCCGTTGCTGGTGTTCGGGTTCATGGGGAAGATCGGCAGCACCGTGCCGCTGCGCTGGGGGGATGCGTTTTTCTCAGGCAATCCAGAAGTATCAGCGCTCGGGCTAAACCCCGTGGTATTTTTCTTTGACACGCTGAACAATCAAACGCGTCCTTACGATAAAGAGAAGTTACGCGCGGCGTATCCCGCGGTTGCTGAGTACTTGGGCGTTGATGAGCCTAATGTGGAGGCGTTGTCGTTTACCCGCCATGCTGCCGGACGGAACGTCGAAGGGCGTCGGCCGAATGTTATTTTTATTCATTTGGAGTCTCTCGGCGCAAACCGAAGCGGCTTATATGGCAACCCTCTTAACGCTACGCCTAATTTAGATAAGGCTGGGCGAGCCGGTATTTTCTTTCCTAACTTCATGGTGCCTGCGGTGGGCACAGCGCGTACGGTATTCGGATTAGTTACCGGCGTGCCCGACGTAACGTGGGGCGGAAGTACTGCGACAAGGAATCCGTTGATCGCTAATCAATACACGCTGGTTAACGCGTTCACCGATTATAAAAAGCTGTATTTTATTGGTGGTAGTGCCGGTTGGGCGAACGTGAAGGGGCTGCTTGATTCCAGTATTGACGATTTGGAGTTATGGGAAGAGGGGTCTTACGATGCGCCGAACAACGATGTTTGGGGTATTTCTGATCGAGATCTTTTTCTCGCTGCGGATAAGCGATTAGATGAATTGCCCCCAGAGAAGCCGTTTGTTGCCTTTATTCAACTGGCTGGTAACCATCGTCCGTTTACGATTCCTGATGATGGCTCGGGCTTTGAAGTAAAAGATGTGCCGCAAGATGAACTCAATAAGTATGGTTTTTTGGCCGCCGATCAATACAACGCCACGCGGCTCCTCGATTTTAATCTAGGCTTTTTCTTGTACGAATTAATGGCGCAAAGTCATTACGCCGACAATACGGTGGTTGTGATGTACGGCGACCACAATGATCGCTCAACGTCTACCGAGCACATGGGATACAGCGAAGCGCTGTATTTAGATAAGTTTCATGTGCCTTTGGTCATTTATGGACCAAGCTCAATACCAGAACCGCGCGTAATCAATGAGGCTGCAGGGTTGGTCGATGTTTTGCCGACCGCCCTGGGTGTCGTGGGGCTTCCTTACGAGAACCGTACCTTGGGCCGTGATTTATTAACGTGGGACAAGCAAGGAAAAGATAGCTACGCACTGACGTTTGGCGGCGACCGCACAAATCGGCCGCAGATTGGACTGCTTGGCGAGAGTTTTTGGCTAGGTATGTTTTATAACGGCGAAGAACCGAAGCTGCATCCGTTAAAAAATGCATCGCTGAAAAATGAAGTAGGAGCGAGTCAGCCAGAGGCTTTGGCAACTTATGATTCCATGCTTGAAGGAATGTACCAAACTGCGCGCTATATGCTGCATCACAACTTGAAAAGCGCTCAGAAGAAACGCACGTACAAAGAAGATGCGCTTAGCGACGACGCGCTGACAGAAAAAGAATAGCAAAGCAAAGCCGAAACGGCATGTTGGCGACTTAAAGGCAAAAAAAACGGGGCATCTGCCCCGTTTTTTTATGCCTTTAAGCTTACTTAAGGATTTTCGATGTACTCAATAATTTTGACAATTTTCTGCACGCCGTAGACTTTTTGTACCTGCGCTACGACCGCGTCCGCTTCTTCACGCGTCAACAACCCGAATAAATACACGATGCCGTTTTCCGTGACGACCTTTGTGCGTGAAGCGGGCGCCTCGGTATTAAACGCTAGGCGCGTTTTCACTTTAGATGTAATCCATGAGTCATTGGCACGTGCCAGTGTTGAGCCTGCACCGACGACCGATAGCTCATTGTGTAGGTGACGCACATGGCGAATGCGTTCTGCAATATTGCCTGCCTGCGTTTTGATGTCTTCACTGGCGACTTGCCCTGCGAGCAGCACATTGCCGTTAAAACTTACCACGACAATATGTTGATCAGACAAGGGTGGGCCTGCGCGCTTTAAGTTGATCCGCGTTTTTGTTTCGATGGATTGATCTTCAATGGCCGCACCCCACGTTCGTTTGCCGTGGTTGAGATCGGTTGGCTGCTTCGAGAACGGAGCCACTACCGTTGCGCATCCCGACAATGAAATGAGCACTGCCATAAGTGCGACGCGTAACATTATTCGCCCCCAAACAATTGTTGATCTATGAAGTCGCATAGGGAGTGAATAACCAATAGGTGGACCTCTTGAATACGTGCGGTCGATTGAGCGGGTACGCGCACTTCAACATCGCCAGGGCCAATTAGGTTCGCCATTTGGCCGCCGTCGCGCCCGGTCATGGAGACCACTTTCATGCCACGGTCGTGCGCGGCTTGAACAGCTTGCATGACGTTGGCGGAATTACCGCTGGTAGAAATTGCCAATAACACATCGCCTTCGTTGCCGAGTGCGCGAATCTGTTTTGAAAAAATCTCGTTGTAGCTGTAATCATTTGCAATTGATGTGACCGTAGACGCGTCGGTGGTAAGCGCCAGCGCTGGAAGAGCGGGGCGTTCACGTTCAAAGCGATTGAGCAGCTCGGAGGAAAAATGCTGTGCATCGCCGGCGGAGCCGCCGTTGCCACAGGTGAGAATCTTTCCGCCGTTTAATAGGCTTTCAACCATGCATTCGCCAGCGCGCACGATACTTTCCGGCAGCATTTCTGCCGCTTTCATTTTAGTTTCAATGCTTTCAGCAAAAAGCTGTCTTACACGTTGCAGACTCACTCACTCGTCTCCATAAAATGCGTTTTCTATCCATGTTGGCGTTGATGCCGCACCAGAAAACGCGATGACATCAAATCGGCAACAGCTATTTGCCCAGCGTGGATGCTTCGCCAAATAATACCGCGCGGCGGCAATTAATCGACGTTGCTTGTGGCAATCCACAGACGCTAGGGCGCCACCAAAATGCTCCTGCTCACGGTATCGCACTTCGATAAAAACGAGCATGTCGTCATGCTGCATGATCAGATCGATCTCGCCAAGCCGACATTGCCAGTTTTGTGCGACCAGTGTTAGTCCTTTTGCGCGCAGCCATTCGCTTGCGCGCTGCTCAGCCGCGTCACCGCGTTGCCGGCGCCACCACTGCTGTGCCAACGCTTTGCTCTCCATTGCCTCGTACTACTGGCATTCGCTGCGGTACACCGCGTGAAAAATAAGCCCACTGCAATTGCCTTACGAGGCGACGCTGAGGGTCGATGCTTAGCTGGCCTGTGACGCCAGGTAGAAAGCTGTCAGGCACGGTTTGCAGCATGCTTAAACGTGCATGCAGCCGATAGGCATCTACGCCCATAGCGAACAAACGCTCGTAACGACCGTGGCCGTTGGGCCACACCGCTAGCGCGTTATTGTGTAGAGGAGAGTCTTTGTCGAGCAGCCAGGGCAGATCAACGAATCGAATACCATTTAAGTCCGCATCGACATCAGGCGAGGCTGCGCCACTGAAAACTTGAGAGGTGGCGAATACGGGCAAGTCGGATGCGTAGTTAAAGTTTAATGCGGGCTTTAATTGACGCGCCTGTGCCGCGTTGGCGACAAGAAAAACCAAATCAACGTCTTGTCTGCGTCGCGGTTCGAATTCTACTTTTAAGCTAGTGAAGCGATTGATAGTGCGTGCACGCGCTTGGCTTTGCCCTAGGTCGAGTAATGCACGTGTGGAACCCGTGGCGTCGTTGGCAAATGTGCTGCGCGCAGTAACGATGCCGCCGAGCTCCTCAAAGCGAACGCGGAATGCTTCTGCTACGCGCGCCCCCCATTCGCCTTCTGGATATAACACTGCGGCTAATCGTGCGCCTTCAATAATGGCTTGCTCGGCGGCTTGTCGCGCTTCATCTTCTGGCGCTAAACCAAACTGGTAGAGGTTTGCGGGAAGGGTTTCTTGATCAACATAATTTAATGTCAGCGTCGTGATGGGCAAACTTGTAATTGCTGCAAGTGCCGCCACCTGTTCTTTATCAAGCGGGCCGATGATTAGCTGTGCACCAGCGCCGAGTGCCTCGTTGTATAACGTGACGATGTCACTGCTACTGCTGTCGTAGAAAAGAATTTGTGGTACTGGATAGCCTTGATTTAATGCGCTGTAGTAGGCCGTCATTAAACCGTCGCGCACGGCGGCTGCTGCGGCAGATAGGGGGCCATTTAAGGGCAGCATTACGGCGATAGTTTGTGGGCGATCTTTTACGGCTTTGCGTAATGCTTGGACCATGTTTGGCAAGCTTTCCGCAGCAGGGTGATTTGGCCAGCGCGATTGCCAGTTATTAAAGTGCTGAATTTGTGTATCGATATCGGTAAGTGGATCGCGATAAAGGCTGGCGAGTTCCAGCCATCCGGTGAGCGTTTTATTGTTTGATTCATTTTTTGCCTGCTCAAGTTCGTTGGCCGGCATCAGCATTAATTGTGTCCAAATCATTTGCCGATTGTATTGGCTTTGTTCATCAGATAATCGTGGGTCAGCGTTAACACGACCAATTAAGCTCGCGAGGAGATCGCCTTTTAATGTCAGCGCATCGGCCTTGAGTAATTCCAGTTGCACCGCTTGCTGAGCAGGGGCGCGTTTTGCCGCGCTTTGAATATTTTCTTGGCTGAGTAGCGCAAGGGCGTCGTCAGGTTTTTGTTCGGCTAGGAGCAAGTGACCTTTGGTCGTGGTCCAGTCGAGCAATTGTGTGTCGGTGAGCTGTTGGGGCTTTACCCAATCGACCATTAAGCGCGCGGCGTCGAGGCGGCCGTTGCTAAGATAAGCGCGCGCCCAAGACACCGCAGTTTGATTGGCTTGATTGACTTTCATGCCGGCGAGATCGGTTAGCGCAGTGTCGGTGGAAGTGGGGGCGGCAAGAATGCCTGCTTCTACGGCGCTGTCGTCAATGGGGCGCTGCGCACAGCTGCTAAGCAGCAGACAAAAAGCAAAAAAGGCGGCAAAAGGAATACTTCTATTCAACATCCGAAGTCGTCTCTGGTCGGCGAAGGCGGTATTGTAGCAGGCCATTCCTGCTTACCTGTATGGCTAAGCACGCATTTTCTCGTCAGCGTTGGCGACGTGCGCGCAGGAATACTGAATGACACGGGATAGATATGCAAAATAGCTCCAACAATACAACGCAAGGTGGTGAAGGCGCCTTTGGCACGCTCTATATCGTGAGCACGCCAATCGGCAATCTCGACGACATTACCGCGCGCGCAGTAAAGGTCCTCGGTGATGTTTCTGTTATTGCGGCGGAAGACACGCGCCATAGCAGTCGGTTGTTGGATCAGCTAGGGCTGCAAAAGTTTCTACTGAGCTATCACGATCATAATGAGCAGGGGCGTGGAGCGGATCTGCTTCGTCGTTTGCAGTCTGGAGAAAGCGTGGCATTGATCTCCGATGCGGGGACGCCGCTGGTCAGTGATCCGGGTTATCGATTAGTAAAGAGTGCGCAAGAGGCGGGCATTAAAGTGGTACCGATTCCTGGCGCTAGTGCCATGCTGGCGGCCTTAGTGGTTTCGGGATTGCCGAGCGATCGTTTTAGTTTTGAAGGATTCGCGCCAGCTAAAGGCGCGGCGCGGGAGCAGTTTTTACAACGCGTCGGCGCCGCCTCATGCACTAGCATTCTCTATGAGGCGCCGCATCGTATTTTGTCGCTGCTAGAGAGCTGCCAGCAGCTGTTTGAGGCCAACAGGGAGGTTGTCCTGTGCCGCGAGCTGACGAAGCGCTTTGAGACAGTTCTACGTGGCACTCCGACACAGTTGTTGGACGTAGTACGCAATGACTCCGACCAGCAACGCGGTGAAATGGTGTTGCTGGTGAGTCCTGCACCCGCGCAAGTTGTTGACGATCTGCAACTGGAAAAGCTTGGCCGCTTGCTGATACAGGAGCTGCCTGTATCCCGCGCCGCGAAGGTTCTTGCCGCGTGGTCGGGCGGAAAGCGCGCGGATATCTATCAACTTCTTGAGCAGTGGGCAGATAAAGCGCAGTGACATTTGCGCGCGTGGTGCTAGACTCCCGCCCGGACCAGCCAGGCAGTCGCTGGTGGCGTAAGCCACTGGAGGAAAGTCCGGGCTCCATAGGGCAGGGTGCCAGGTAACGCCTGGGCGCCACATTGGCGACGATGTGGTGACGGCTAGTGCAGCAGAGAAGATACCGCCGATGGCCTCTTCTTCGGAAGATGGCACAGGTAAGGCTGAAATGGTGCGGTAAGAGCGCACCGCGTTGCTGGTAACAGCAATGGCAGGGTAAACCCCACCCGGAGCAAGACCAAATAGGGTTCCAATGGCGCGGCCCGCGCTGGAACCGGGTAGGTCGCTAGAGGTCTGCGGCGACGCAGATCCCAGATGAATGACTGTCCACGACAGAACCCGGCTTATCGGCTGGTCCGCTTAATTCTATAATCTAGGTTTTTTATATCTAAATAATCTAGAAGTTAATGTGCTTTGTTAAGTCAAAGCACCACCTATCTGATTAATCAGCGATACCTCTAATCGCACTCCCCGTACGAACCATCGAATCATCGCTAAAATCCTGTTTTTAAAGGCTTTTTCCCTTCGCCGCTGGAGTGCTATCAGCTTGACTTGGGATTTGTCTCGGCCCTACAGTGTCGCATTGTGGAGAAAAGTGGGAATAAGTGGGAACAACTAGCCCTTGGACGGAGTCCAGTGGGTATAGGTGGGACCAAAGGGGAAGAGCCATGTTCAATGGGCGCCACGCGCTCAATCTAGACGCAAAGGGCCGGTTAGCAGTACCGGTTCGGTTCCGTGAGAAGCTCAGCGCTTCTTGTGGTGGCCGCGTCGTGCTCACGCAACACCCCATGGACAACTGTTTGGTTGTCTACCCTGAGCCTGATTGGGAAAAGATTGCTAGCCAAGTGGCGTCATTGAGTGACGCCACGCCGCAGGAGCGTGGACTAAAGCGTCGCTTCTTGGGGCAAGCAGTCGAGATGGCTCTGGATGGCAGCGGCCGCATTCTCATTCCCACCGAGCTGCGCGAACTCATCAACTTAGATAAGAAGACGATGCTTGTCGGCATTCAGCATCGTCTTGAATTGTGGGCGGAGGATGCTTGGCAGGCTGAACAGGCTGGACTCGATATGGCAGGCGCCATGCCGGATTCAGTCAAGTCGCTGGCGTTCTGAAGGCTTCCCTGTGACAGATACCAATATCTACGCGCACCAGTCAGTGATGCTGGAGGAGGTTCTGCAGGTGTTACCGCTGCAAGCAGAAGGTTTCTACATCGATGCCACCTTTGGTCGGGGTGGGCACAGTCGTGCGTTGCTGGCGCGGCTAGGTCCGGATGCTCGTCTAGTCGGTATTGATCGCGATCCAGAAGCGATTAGCGCGGGACAGGAACTAGAGCGGGCCGAGGCCCGCTTTCGCATTATGGCTGGACGTTTTGACTGTTTGGCAGATGTGGTGGAGCAAGAGCAGCGCCCTTTAGCTGGTGTGCTCATGGATTTAGGTGTGTCATCTCCGCAACTCGATGACGCAGAGCGCGGGTTTAGTTTTTTACGTGATGGTCCGCTGGATATGCGCATGGATCCCACCAGTGGTGAAAGCGCTGCGCAATGGATTGCTCGCGCGAAAGAAGAGGATATTGCCAATGTGCTGTATCGCTACGGCGAAGAGAAAAAATCTCGTCGAATAGCGCGCGCTATTTGCAAGCAGCGCGACATACAGCCGATTACGCGCACGTTGCAATTGGCGGAAATTATTGCGCAAAACATTGGTCGCGCTGAGCCCGGAAAGCACCCAGCGACGCGCAGCTTTCAGGCAATTCGGATTTTTATAAATCAGGAATTGGAAGCATTGGAATTAGCGTTGAAGCAAGCCGTGGACGCATTAGCGCCAGGCGGTCGTTTAGCGGTAATCAGTTTTCATTCACTGGAAGATCGCATCGTCAAATTATTAATTCGCGATGCGTCCGGAAGAATGCCGCGCGCTCGTGGCGGCATGCCGATGATGGAAGAGCAGCCAATTACGCTGAAGCCGATTGGCAAAGCGATTTACGCCGGCGAAGCAGAAGTTCGTCACAACCCGCGCTCACGTAGCGCGGTTTTGCGTGTTGCAGAGCGTGTCGCCACGGTAGTGCCGCGATGAATGTGCGCATGATCGAAGTGCTGTTGCTGGCGCTGATTTTAATTTCAGCATTGCTTGTGAGTTGGACAGTGCATGAAACGCGTCGCTTAACCAGTCGCGCGCAACAGTTGCAAGCGGAGCAAGACGGACTGCAAACGGAATGGGGTCAGTTGTTGCTCGAACATAGTACTTGGGGCTCGTATACCCGCGTTGAACGATTAGCGCGGGAAAAACTCAACATGCAGATGCCAGAAAGTGGGCAGAAGGTATTGGTGAAGCCATGAAAGGCGCATCGCGAGAAAAATTAAAACGCACCGCTGCGCAACGGACTAGTCCGCAGCGGGTCAGTGCTCCGCGTGACGAAGCGAAGGTATTAACTCTTCGCTTTCGTTTCCTGTTGGGGCTTTGGGCGCTGTGTGCGGGCGTTTTAATTTGGCGTGCGGTCGAGCTGCAAGTTGTTGAGCACGATTTCCTGGCGCGTCAGGGCGATATGCGTAACCTGCGTGTAGAGCCATTGGCGGCACATCGCGGACTGATTACCGATCGTGATGGTCGTCCGTTGGCAGTGAGCACGCCAGTGATTACTTTGTGGGTGAATCCTCGTGAGGCATTGGAGTCTCGCGAACTGTGGTCGCGTCTGCAAAATAATCGCGTTCTTGATGCGAAAACGTTGGCAAGAAAAGTCACTTCTTATCCTGATCGTGAGTTTATTTATCTTGCGCGCCATTTAGCGCCTGAAGAAGCGCAAGCCGTATTAGACGCTAAGGTGCCCGGCATTTACCCGCTAACGGAATATCGTCGCTACTATCCTGCCGGAGAAGTAGCCGCACATGTTGTGGGCTTTACCAATATTGATGATGAAGGGCAGGAAGGGATTGAACTGGCGTTTAATGACGTCTTGCAGGGGCATCCTGGCCGCAAAAAAGTGGTGCGCGATTTACTTGGGCGCGTAATTCAAGATATCGAAATTCTCGACGATGCGCAGCCCGGCAATGATGTGCGTTTAAGTATAGATTTGCGCGCGCAATATGTGGCGTATCGCGAATTGCTCGCGGCGGTAAATCGTGATCGAGCAAAAGGTGGTTCAGTTGTAGTGCTCGATGCAAAGACCGGCGAAATCTTGGCAATGGTTAATCAGCCGGCCTACAACCCAAACAATCGGACTGGCGTAAACGTTGCGTCATTGCGCAATCGCGCTGTGACGGATTTGTTCGAGCCGGGCTCTACCGTGAAGCCGTTCACTATTGCGGCAGCGTTGGAGTCGGGGTTGGTGTCGGCAAGTTCACGTATTGATACGCGCCCCGGCACGATTCGCGTAGCCAATAAAACGATTCGCGATCACCGCAACTATGGCGTGATCGACATCACGACTGTGTTAGCAAAATCCTCCAACGTTGCGACAACAAAATTAGCGTTGGCGATGGACCCGCAAGTGTTGCCTGCGTTGTTTGATCAATTTGGTTTTGGTCACGCGACCGGCGTTAAGTTTCCCGGCGAAAGTGCGGGCTTGCTGCCGTTTCGTGCTAAGTGGCGCGATATTGAGAAAGCAACCTTGTCCTACGGTTACGGTTTGTCTGTGACCGCCTTACAGCTTGCGCAGGCGTATGCGGTATTAGCCAACGACGGCATGCGCGTGCCTTTGTCCTTGCAGCGTGTCGAAAATGCGCCGCAAGGGCAGAAAGTCATTAACGCCGCCACCGCGAAAAACCTCGTTCATATGTTGGAAGAAGTCGTGAGCGTTGAGGGAACCGCGCGTGCGGCGGCCGTGTCCGGATATGAAATTGCAGGTAAGACAGGCACCGTGCATAAAGTGACATCGGGCGGCTATGCAGAAGACCGCTACTTTGGTTTGTTCGCGGGCATCGCTCCAGCCAATGATCCTCAAATCGTCGCCGTGGTTGTTATTGATGACCCGCAGGGCGGCGCCTACTACGGCGGCCTCGTGGCGGCGCCGGTATTTTCTAAAATCATGACCGGCGTTTTACGCGCACTGCAAATTACCCCCGACGCAAACCCTGGCGTGATTGCCGGTGGAAAAACAGAGGGAGGCCGCACGTGAAAGTTGCGCTGTCGACTCTGTTACCTGAACAGTCGCTGCCATCAGCGATTGCTACGCAGTGTGTGTCGGGCTTAAGGCTGGATAGCCGACACGTGCAGACCGGTGACGGATTTATCGCAGTGCCCGGTGTGGCAGTCGATGGACGCAAATTTATTGATGCGGCAATTCATGCGGGCGCGGCTGTTGTGCTAGCCGATGCGCCACACGCAAGCGTCGCCGAGCTTTCCGGTGTTCCGATTATTGGCGTGCCGAATTTGCAGCATCGCGTTGGCGAATTGGCGGGTCACTTTTACGGTGAGCCAGCGAAAAGCATGCAATGTTTTGCTGTGACCGGCACCAATGGAAAAAGCAGTACGACATGGTTTTTGCGCGATGCGCTCAATGCCTTGGGTCAACAATGTGGGTTGGTTGGCACACTGGGTATGCAATTTGGCAGCGTAGATATAGATACAGGGCATACCACGCCGGACGCCATTACGTTGCACGCTGGTTTGGCGCAATTCCGAGAGCAGGGCGCAACGATGCTCGCCATTGAAGCATCTTCTCATGCGCTTGAGCAGAGAAGATTGGCTGGCATGCCAATCAGCGTTGCGGTGTTTACAAACTTAAGCCGTGACCATCTCGATTATCATGGCGACATGGATCAGTACTTCGCAGCGAAGGCAAAATTGTTTTCGCGCAGTGAGTTACAGGTCGCGGTAATCAATGACGCAGATGAGTACGGCCAAAAGCTAGCAAAATCGTTGGGTGGTAAAGTTCAAACCCTGACTTTCGGCACAGCGCAGTCGGATATTGTGTGCAGCGATTGGCAGGCAACCGCGCAGGGAATGCAGTTTGAGTTGCAATTGCCATCGGGCAAAGTGGCGTGTCGCACCACAGTTTTTGGCCGCTTCAATCTCGATAATTTAATGGCCGTTGCCGCAGTGCTTCATGGTTTGAATTACTCCGCTGACGAAGTCGCGCGTGGCTTATCAGCCGTTACGCCTGTTCCAGGTCGGATGCAGGCGGTGAATGCCGCGCAGCCTTGTGTGTTGGTGGACTACGCGCATACACCAGACGGTTTGGAGAAAGCTCTTAGCGCAGCGCGCGATCATTTCGACGGCAAGCTTTGGTGTGTTGTCGGATGTGGCGGTAATCGCGACGCGGGTAAACGCCCGCAAATGGCGGCTATTGCAGAGCGATTAGCAGATCACATTATTTTCACTTCTGACAATCCGCGTTTTGAAGAGCCGCAAACAATACTCGCCGATATGCTGCAGGGCATCTCGAATCAAGATGCTGTGCAGATTCAGGTAGACCGTGCACGTGCCATTGCCATGGCAATTGAGCAAGCGGATAGCCAAGACGTAGTGTTAATCGCGGGCAAGGGGCATGAAAGCTGGCAAGAAATTCGCGGCGAAAAAATCCCCATGGATGATTGCCTGCTAGCGCAAGCTGCGCTGCAGCAGCGAGGTGCTGCATGAAGCTTTCTGCTGCTGCCATCGCTACGCAGGGTCAGTTAATTGGCGCCGATTTGGACTTTACACGCGTGAGCACTGATACCCGTTCAATCTCCCCGGGTGATCTATTTGTGGCACTTCGCGGTGAAAATTTCGACGCGCATGCCTTTCTTGCTGAGGCCAAATCCGCTGGCGCATGCGCCGCGCTAGTTGAGCAGCCAGTGAGTGAGTTCGCCAGTTACATTCAGGTGAATGATTCTCGTCGTGGGCTGGGGCATTTAGCTGCTAGCTGGACAGATCAGTTCGCCCTTACGCGCGTGGCAGTGACCGGCAACGCCGGAAAAACCACCGTAAAAGAAATGATTGCTTGCATGCTGGCGGACGAACAGGGTGCCGACGCGGAAAGCCAAGTGCTCGCAACGCGCGGTAATTTGAATAACGATATTGGTGTGCCGCTCACATTACTGTCTGTGCGCGAATCACATCAATTCGGTGTGTTTGAGCTGGGCGCAAATGCGCCTGGTGAAATTGCGTGGACCGCATCATTAGTGCGGCCAGTGATTGCTCTGATTACCAATGTGACCGGCGCGCACCTCGAAGGCTTTGGCAGCATGCAAGGCATTGCCGAAGCGAAAGCAGAAATATTCACCGGCATGGCGCCAGGTGGGATTGCCATTGTTAATCGCGAAGACAGTTTCGCGTCATTCTTTGCGCGGCGCGCACAAGAGAATGGCTTGCGCGTCCTTCACGTTGGCTTGGCTTCGCAAAACGATTTCTCCGCAGGCGACATTGAGCACACACGAGATGCTTGTCACTGCAGCATCCATTTCGACGGTGGCGTGTACGCGGCTCACATTCCCCTACCTGGCGCTCACCAAATTGTGAATGCGTTAATGGCGATTGCGGCGGTAGTCAGTGCTGGAGTGAACATCGAATTGGCCCTTGCGCGTTTGCAAGCACTACGTCCGGTTAAAGGACGAATGAATTTGCTCAACTGTTTGGGCGGCACCGTGGTAGACGACACTTACAACGCAAACCCCGGGTCTGTTCGCGCGGCAATCGATTGGCTGGCGCAGCAATCCGCACCACGTGCTTTAGTGCTTGGTGCCATGGGCGAGCTGGGTGAGTTTACAGAGAGCATTCAAACCGAATTGGGTGAATACGCAAAACATGCAGGCATTAATTTGCTTGTTGCCGTGGGCGCCGCGGCACCCGCAGCAAAAGGTTTTGGTGATGGGGCAGTGCAAGTAGGTGATGCCGAAAGTGCTGCGCGTCATGTTAAGGCATATCTCGAAAAACAGGGCACAGTACTAGTGAAGGGTTCGCGCAGTGCGCGCATGGAAGCCGTTATCGAGGCGTTGCGAGCAATGGGAGAGATTCACTAATGCTGTTATGGCTAGCGGAATACCTAGGGCAATACCACAAAGGCTTTTTAGTCGTGCAATACATTACATTGCGCGCGGTCTTTAGTGTTCTCACCGCGCTATTTATCGCGTTTGTCTCTGGTCCATACATGATTAAAAAGTTGCGCTATTACCAAGTAGGTCAGGCAATTCGTGAGGACGGTCCTAAATCGCACTTATCCAAGTCTGGTACGCCAACAATGGGTGGTGTGCTGATTATTTTGGCTATTTTATTTTCAACCTTGCTGTGGGCTGATCTAGAAAATCGCTTTGTTTGGGTGACATTGGGTGTGCTGTTGTTATTTGGTGCCGTTGGCTGGGTCGATGATTGGCGCAAAGTGGTTCAGAAAAATTCCCGTGGCTTGCCTGCCCGTTGGAAATATTTCTGGCAAAGCGTTGGTGCGTTAGCCGCCGCGACAGTGTTGTTTGTCACCGCGGAAACACCTGCGGAAACACAGCTGATCGTTCCGTTCTTTAAGTCAGTGAGCATAAATCTTGGCTTGTTTTATATCGTGTTGACGTACTTTGTGATTAACGGCACGTCAAATGCTGTGAACCTTACTGATGGCTTGGATGGCTTGGCCATCATGCCAACGGTATTGGTCGCCGGCGCGCTTGGTGTTTTTGCCTACGTAACCGGGCATGCAGAATTTTCCAACTACTTGCACATTCCTTATATCCCTGGCTCCGGTGAGTTGGTGGTGATGGTCGCAGCAGTATGTGGTGCCGGTTTAGGTTTTCTTTGGTTTAACACCTATCCCGCTCAAGTTTTTATGGGTGATGTTGGCGCGTTGGCGCTCGGCGCGATGCTTGGCGTTATGGCTGTCATCGTTCGTCAAGAAATTGTCTTGTTCATCATGGGCGGCGTTTTCGTTATGGAAACGGTTTCCGTCATGTTGCAAGTCGGCTCCTTTAAGTTGACCGGACGTCGTATTTTTAGGATGGCGCCCATTCATCATCACTTTGAATTAAAGGGTTGGCCGGAACCAAAAATCATTGTGCGCTTTTGGATTATAACCGTGATTTTGGTGCTGATCGGTTTGGCTACGTTGAAGATTCGATAAGGAATGTCTGTGAGCGAAACGTTTGATCTGGTGATTGGATTAGGTATTAGCGGGCAAAGCTGCCTGCGGTATCTTCTCGCCCAGAATGAACCTGTGCGCGCCTTGGATACGCGGCCTCAACCTCCTGCCATTGGAGAAGTTAAGCAAGCGTTTCCCGAGGTGCCTATGCACCTTGGCGGATGGAACGAAGAATGGTTAACGCAAGCGCGCCGTTTAATTGTCAGTCCAGGTGTCGCGTTGTCGACCACCGAGATTGCGCGCCAAAAAGCAGCCGGAAAGGACGTTGTGGGCGATGTTGAATTGTTTGCGAGAGCAGCGTCTCAGCCAATCGCTGCAATTACAGGGTCGAACGCAAAGAGCACAGTAACAACGCTGCTAGGCGATGTCGCAGTGGCCTGCGGAATGCACGCGCTTGCGGGCGGAAATTTAGGTACGCCAGCCCTCGATTTGCTTGGTGAGAATGCGCAGCTGTATGTCTTGGAATTGTCCAGCTTTCAACTCGAAAGTACATGGAGCTTGGGTGCGCAAGTGGCGGCGATTCTTAATGTTTCAGAGGATCATCTAGATCGTTATCCGAGCTTGGTTGAATACATTGCTGCGAAGCAGCGAATTTACGATGGCTGTGAAGTCGCTGTGTGGAATCGCGATGATGAGAACACGCGGCCGCAACGTCCGGTTGCGCATCAGGTGTCTTTTGGCACGCATGAACAGTCGGATTATCGTTTGGATGTAGAACGCAGCATGCTTATGGCATATGGCGTCGATTTGTTGTCGTCCAAGGCGCTGACGATGCGCGGCAATCACAACGCATTAAATGTGCTAGCGGTGTTGGCGATGGCTGATGCATTAGGGCTAGATCAAAATATCGCCCTAGATACCGTCAAGGCATTTTCCGGATTACCTCATCGTTGCAACTTAATTGCCGAGCATCGCCAAGTGCAGTGGTTTAACGATTCTAAAGGAACCAATGTCGGCGCCACGCTTGCAGCGCTTGAAGGTATTGGGCCGGCGATTGATGGAAAAATTATTTTAATCGCTGGTGGTCAGGGTAAGGGTCAAAGCTTTGAGCCGCTCAATGACGCATCACATCGGTTTGTTCGAGCAGCCGTATTAATCGGTGAAGACGCCGAACAGGTCGCCACGGGATTGCTGGGCGTCGAATGTCACTTTGCAGCAAGCATGGATGATGCGGTACGTCGCGCATCATTGCTCGCGCAAATCGGTGATGCCGTCTTGTTGTCTCCGGCCTGCGCCAGCTTCGATATGTTCAAAGGCTATGCAGACAGAGGCGAGCACTTTGAACGCGCCGTGCGGGAGGTGTCCCGTGCAGCTTAAACAATTCGCATTGATGCGTGCACCACGTGATATGTGGTTGCTGTTCGCCGTGCTCGGTTTGTCCGTGCTTGGGCTGGTAATGGTGACATCGGCGTCTTTGCAAATTGCGGAAACTCGTTTGGGTTCTCCTTCCTATTTTGCGCTGCGCCATGGAATTTATTTAACCATGGCTATTTTTGCGGGCACTGCGACCTACGTGCTGGTGCCGCTCGCGCTTTTAGAAAAGCTCCGGCATGTCGCGCTTATGGCGGCGTTCGTAGTGTTGGTATTAGTGCTCATGCCAGGTATTGGTCGTGAAGTGAATGGCTCACAACGTTGGATTAGTTTTGCTGGTGTTACCGTGCAGCCATCTGAAATTGCCAAAATGGCATTCGTGATTTATCTCGCCGGTTATATTCGTCAGTGGCAAGAGCCTTTGAAGCAAACATGGGGCGCTTTTATGAAGCCCTTAGGGTTGCTCGCTGCACTGACTTTTTTATTGTTGCTCGAACCAGACTTTGGCGCGGTGGTGGTGCTCAGCATGACGGCGATGGGCATGCTGTTTATGGCCGGTGTGCCAAGTAAACGTTATTTATTAGTGGTGTTGGTTGGCGTCGTGCTAGCTGGGCTGGTTGCCGTTGCTCAGCCTTATCGTGTTGCGCGATTGATGAGTTTCATAGACCCATGGGCGGATCAGTTCGGCAGCGGCTATCAGCTGACGCAAAGTTTGATTGCTTTTGGGCGTGGCCATTGGTTTGGCGTAGGTCTCGGCAACAGCGTACAAAAATTATTTTATCTTCCCGAGGCGCATACCGATTTCGTGTACGCAGTGATGGCAGAGGAACTGGGTCTGGCTGGCAATCTTGTTTTGATCGGTCTGTTCTCCTTTATTTGCTACCGCATCTTTAAATTAGCGGTTGGTTTGCTTGAAGAAGGGAAGATTTTCTCGGGTCAAATGGTACTGGGATTCGGAATGATCATTGCCGCGCAAGCGTTCATCAATATGGGCGTGAACATGGGCGTGTTGCCGACAAAAGGACTGACGCTACCCTTTGTGAGTTATGGCGGCAGCTCGCTGATTATTTGTTCTGTGATGATTGCATTGGTGTTACGTGCGGAACGTGATGAAAGCCTGATGACCGTTAACAAGGTCAAAAGGAGGCTGCCATGAGCGATAACGTATTGGTGATGGCCGGCGGTACTGGCGGACACGTTATTCCAGCGTTAACCGTTGCAGAAGTGTTGCGCGCGCGTGGTTACCAGGTTCATTGGCTTGGTGCGGAACAAGGCATTGAGAATCGTTTGGTGCCGGCACATAACTTCCCGTTGCACCGCCTGACGATTTCAGGCGTACGCGGCAATGGTGTAATGCGTAAATTAATGGCGCCATTAAAGCTTGTGCGCGCCGTTTATGCTGCGTGCAAAATTATTCGCGATATTCGACCAAAATTGACCGTTGGTTTTGGCGGGTTTGCGAGCGGCCCCGGCGGTATTGCTTCGGTAATAAGCGGTGTGCCATTGGTTATTCATGAGCAGAACGCGGTACCAGGATTAACGAATCGTGTTTTGTCGAAAGTCGCGCGCATTGTGTTGCAGGCATTTTCAGGTGCGTTTAAAGGCAGCGCGATGACAGTGGGTAATCCTGTACGCGATGCGATTGTTGCGCTACCAGCGCCAGAGCAGCGTTATGCAGCGCGCGAAGGTGATCTGAATATTTTGATTACGGGCGGCAGCCAAGGCGCATTGGCGCTAAATTGTCTCTTGCCTGCGCAGTTGGCTAAGGTCGTAGGCGATGCTGCTGTCAATATTCGTCATCAAGCGGGCCGTGGTCGCGTTGAAGAAGCAGAGCGCGCGTACAAAGCGGCACAACTAAACGCCGATGTTGCTGAGTTTATTGATGATATGGCGCAAGCATATGGCTGGGCCGATTTAATTATTTGTCGTGCTGGCGCGGCCACAGTATGCGAAGTAGCGGCAGCGGGTGTCGCTGCATTGTTCGTCCCTTTGCCTACTGCGGTGGATGACCATCAAACATTTAATGCGCGCTGGTTGTCTGATGAAGGCGCGGCGCTATTGTTGCCGCAATCCGAGTTAGAAAGCGGCGCGTTGCAAAAGCTTTTATCCGAATATTTTACTCGTGCCCAGTTGCAAGACGTTGCCTGCCGTGCGCGGTCAATGGCGATAACTGATAGTGCGGAAAAAGTTGCAGAAATTTGTCAGGAGGTGATCCATGGCCAGTAATGCTGTCCATGTGGTGCCCGAAATGCGCCGCATTCGTCGCATTCATTTTGTCGGCATCGGTGGTGTCGGTATGTGTGGTATCGCGGAAGTATTAAGTAATCAGGGCTACGACGTGAGCGGATCTGATATTCGCGAATCCGCAGTGGTATCTCGTTTGCGCGATATGGGTGTGCGCATTGAAATTGGTCATCGCGCTGAGAATGTTGGTGATGCTGATGTGGTTGTAACGTCCACTGCCGTTGATACCACCAATGTAGAAGTTAGCGCGGCTATTGAGAATCGTGTGCCGGTTGTACCCCGCGCGGAAATGCTCGCGGAATTGATGCGTTTTCGTCACGGTATTGCTGTTGCGGGCACACACGGAAAAACTACTACAACATCAATGATCGCTTCCATTATGGCGGAAGCGAAGCTGGATCCAACGTTTGTGATTGGTGGTCGACTTACCAGTGCCGGTACGAATGCACGGTTGGGGCAAAGTCGTTACCTCGTTGCCGAAGCAGATGAATCGGATGCGTCGTTTCTGCACCTGCAGCCGATGGCTGCGGTCGTGACCAATATTGATGCCGATCATATGCATACCTATGGCGGCGACTTTGCACGTTTGGAAAACACCTTTATTGAGTTTTTGCACAACCTGCCTTTTTACGGTTTGGCAGTGATGTGCACCGATGACCCTGTTATTAAGAAATTATTGCCGCGTGTAAACCGTCAGCTTATTAGCTACGGCTTTAACGAAGACGCAGATGTGCGCGCGCAGAATATTGCTCAGCAGGGCATGACTACCCATTTTGAAGTGATTCGTGATCAGCTCCCGCCTCTACAAGTAGCGCTGAATATGCCAGGGCGTCACAACGTGCTTAACGCGTTGGCAGCCATTGCAATTTGTACTGATGAAGGCGTGGAAGATGAGGCCATTGTTCGCGGCTTGAACGGCTTTACGGGTGTTGGGCGTCGTTTCGATGTGCTCGGTGAATATCAAATCAGCTCCGGTCAAGCAACGTTGGTTGACGACTACGGCCACCATCCACGCGAAGTTGAAGCGACAATTAAAGCAGTGCGTGAAGGTTGGCCTGGTCGTCGCCTGGCGATGATGTTCCAGCCGCACCGCTATACGCGTACACGCGATCTTTATGAGGATTTTGTCGATGTACTGAGCGATGTCGACGCACTGTTTATTTTGGAAGTGTACGCCGCAGGGGAAGATCCGATTCCCGGTGCTGATTCAAAATCTCTTTGCCGAAGCTTGCGTCAGCGTGGTCTTGAGCCGATCTATGTAGATGATCCGGAAAAATTGCCTGCTTTATTGGAAAAGACATTACAAGACGGCGATTTATTTATCACTCAGGGCGCGGGAAATGTATCGGCCATTGCTAGCCGCTTAATGCGAGGAGACAAAGCATGAGCACAGTTGACGCAGTGATAAAGCAGCGTCTCGCCGCACTGGGCCGTGTAGCGGTGTTGGCTGGCGGCAGCTCAGCTGAGCGACCTGTCTCGTTGAACAGCGGTAAAGCAGTGCATGAAGCGCTGCTCTCTTTGGGTGTAGAGGCTGAATTTGTTGATCCAGCAGACACTAAAATAGATGCATTAAGTCGCTTCGACGTCTGCTTTATTGCACTTCATGGTCGCGGTGGTGAAGACGGCATTATTCAAGGCGTTTTGGAATATCTGAAGGTGCCCTATACCGGCAGCGGTGTAATGGCATCTGCTATCGGCATGGATAAAGCCAAAACGAAAATGATTTGGCACGCCACCGGCTTGCCAACACCGGATTTCTATATTGCCGGCCAGTCACATGCCAAGTTGTCGTTTCCGTTAATGGTGAAGCCTGCGCATGAAGGTTCGTCCATTGGTATGCGTAAAGTTGACGACGCTGAGCAGCTCGCGTTGGCCATTGCTGAAGCCGAAAAGTTTGATACGCAGGTATTGGTTGAGCAATGGATCCAAGGTGCAGAGTTCACCGTTGCAATTTTGAATGGCGAAGCGCTTCCTGCCATCCGCTTAGAAACACCAAACAGCTTTTACGACTATGAAGCTAAGTACCAAGCAAACACGACACGTTATTTATGTCCTTGTGGTTTAGATACTGAAAAAGAAAAAGAGCTAAGAATGTTAGCGTTGAATGCGTTTAACCAAGTCGGATGCAAAGGCTGGGGTCGCGTTGATGTGATGCAAGACAAAGACGGGAAGTTTTATCTGTTAGAAGTGAATACCGTGCCAGGCATGACGGATCATTCATTAGTGCCGATGGCAGCGAAAGCGGCAGGTATGGATTTTCCGCATTTAGTAGCTGAAATTTTATTAGCAGCTGGAGCGCAGCAATGAAAGCGCAACGCACACGCGGTGCACAACGTAAAGCAGTGAAACAGCCGACAACGGGAAACGGTAACTTTTCTCAGCGGTTTGCTAGTGCGTTGCCTTGGTTGTTGGCAAGCGTGCTGTTATGCGTCGTGCTGACGGGTGTTATTTATTTGCCCCGCGCTTTAGATGGATATCCGATTCGCTCGGTGCAAGTTGAAGGCGTCAAGGATGCGCGTCGTCAGCAAGCGGTGCAGTTATCGTTGGTGGAAACACTTAACGACGAAAACTTTTTTACCGTGTCGCTTAGCGATATCTATCGTCAGGCGCGCCAGCTTGAATGGGTGGCTGACGTTGAAGTGCGTCGTCAGTGGCCTGACCGTTTGGTAATTAGCATTGAAGAGCGAGTGCCTGTGGCGGTATGGAATGAAGACTTGCTGGTGTCGAACTCAGGAAAGCCGTTTCGTGCATTGAATAAATACAGCTTAGAAAGTCTGCCGAAGTTATTTGGGCCATCGGAACGTATGCCGGCAGTACTGGATTATTACCACAGCATGAGCAAAGTGCTGGCGCCAGTGGGTCGGAAAATTCAGAGATTAGATGTTGATGCGCGATTAACTGCGCGTTTGCAGTTGGATGACGGAGTGAAGCTAGTAGTGGACAGGGAAGATTACGCAAAAAAATTACGTCGTTTTGTGAATTTGTACGACGACGTTTTAGTGAGTGATAGCCGTGGTTTAGCGCAAGTTGATTTGCGCTACGCAGACGGCATGGCAGTGCAATGGCGAGAGCCAGAAGCAACTCAATCCGCAAGCAAGAGATCGTGATGCCATGGCTAACGTAACCAACGACAAAATGTTTGTAGGCCTAGATATCGGTACGTCGAAAGTCGTGGCGATTGTTGGGCAGACTGGGCTCGACGGTTCAATGGAAATTGTCGGTATTGGCTCGCATCCTTCTCGTGGCATGCGCCGCGGAGTAGTAGTCGATATCGAAGCGACCGTGAAGTCGATTCAGCGCGCCGTAGAAGAAGCCGAATTAATGGCCGGCTGCCAGGTGCATTCTGTGTATGCCGGTATTGCTGGATCGCATATTCGTAGTTTGAATTCGCACGGCATGGTGGCGGTACGTGACCGAGAAGTTTCGCAGGCTGATATCGATCGCGTGATTGATGCCGCACAAGCGGTGGTGATTCCTGCTGATCAAAAAGTGCTACACATTCTGCCGCAAGAATTCATCGTCGATAATCAGGAAGGCGTGCGCGAGCCGATCGGTATGAGCGGCGTGCGCTTGGAAGCAAAAGTCCATTTGGTCACGTGTGCAGTGAATGCGGCGCAGAACATTGAAAAATGCGTGCGCCGCTGTGGTCTAGAAGTTGAAGACATCACGCTAGAGCAGCTTGCCTCAAGTTACGCCGTGTTGACTGACGATGAACGTGAACTTGGCGTGTGCATGGTCGACATCGGCGGCGGCACTACGGACATCGCAATTTTTACCGAAGGTGCGATTCGTCATACAGCGAATATTCCTATCGCCGGTGATCAGGTTACTAACGACATTGCGATGGCGTTGCGTACACCGAAGCAACATGCCGACGAGTTAAAAATTAAATATGCCTGCGCCTTGACGCAGCTCGCGGGTGCTGATGAAACGATTAAAGTGCCAAGCGTTGGCGATCGTCCTCCGCGAACGTTAAGCCGTCAAAATTTAGCCGAAGTAGTTGAGCCGCGTTACGACGAATTATTCACATTGGTACAAGCAGAAATTCGCCGTTCAGGTCTGGAAGAAATGATTCCCGGCGGCATTGTACTAACAGGTGGCTCCTCAAAAATTGAAGGGGCGATTGATTTAGCCGAAGAAATTTTTCATATGCCCGTGCGCCTCGGTGCGCCGCAGGGCATATCTGGTCTGACTGATGTGGTGCGTAATCCGATTTATGCCACAGGAGTAGGCCTGCTTCTGTATGCACAGAAGCACGAGCACGATGAGCGTCCAGTACGTGGGTTGGGCGGTCAGGTGAACTGGATCGAACGCTTCAAGCGTTGGTTCCAGGGAAATTTCTAATAGCGTCGCCAGCGCTATTAGAAACGTAGGTAATCAGGGATAAACAACCGGGAGAACAACATGGCTATGCATTTTAAATTGGAAGATGGCGTGCCTCATGGCGCGGTAATCAAAGTAGTTGGTGTGGGCGGCGGCGGCGGTAATGCTGTTGAACACATGGTGCGTTCGAACGTAGACGGCGTTGAATTTATTTGCGCCAATACGGATGCGCAAGCGCTTCGCAACGCGGCAACGAAATCTGTTTTGCAGCTCGGCGGCCAAGTAACAAAAGGTTTGGGCGCAGGCGCAAATCCAGATGTTGGTCGTCAGTCGGCGATTGAAGATCGTGAGCGTATTGCAGAGCTATTGAATGGCGCTGACATGGTATTCGTGACTGCCGGCATGGGCGGCGGAACGGGCACAGGTGCTGCGCCAATTGTTGCAGAAGTTGCAAAAGAACTTGGCATTCTGACCGTTGCGGTTGTCACTAAGCCGTTTCCGTTCGAAGGCCGCAAACGTATGCAAGTTGCCGATGATGGCATCGCTGCATTGCGCGAACACGTTGATTCGTTAATCACTATTCCTAACGAAAAACTGCAAGCCGTATTAGGCGGCGGCACAACATTACTAGACGCTTTTAAGGCGGCCAACGATGTGTTGCTTGGCGCAGTAAAAGGCATTTCAGATCTGATTACTAAAGGCGGCATTATTAACGTCGATTTCGCCGACGTACGCACGGTAATGAGTGAAATGGGTATGGCGATGATGGGCTCCGGCACCGCTCGCGGTGAAGGTCGTGCGGAAGAAGCAGCGCGTAAGGCAATTTCTAGCCCGCTACTTGAAGACATCGATATTCATGGTGCGCGTGGCTTGTTGATTAACATTACGGCAAACGCTGATTTGACGTTGGAAGAGTACTACACCGTCAACAACATCATTTATGAGCTGGCCGGTACGGACGCCAATATTATTATTGGCACCGCGGTTGATCCTGAGCTGGGTGAAGACTTATCGGTCACTGTAGTAGCCACTGGTTTGGGCGCGCAAAAGGAACTGAAAGTCGTGCGCGGAGGTCAGACACCTACTACTGCTCGTGGCGAACCTAACTATCGAGAAATGGAACGCCCAACCGTGGAACGTCAGCGCCCTGCAGCGCAGCGCGCCTCCGGTCGTGCGGCGCCAGCGGTGAATACCGCGGAAGATCTGGATTTCATCGATATCCCGACTTTCCTGCGCCGTCAGGCAGACTAAGGGCGCACTGGCCAATGGTGCGTGGAACCACGTTCTGGTACCATTCGCGCCCTCGCAAAAAGGTGAGCATCCTGCGGGATGCCGGATAGAGAAGCGAAAATCCGATGATCAGACAACGTACGCTCAAAAACGTTATTCGGGCCACCGGGATCGGCCTGCACACTGGGGAGAAAGTCTACCTCACCGTGCGTCCTGCTCCCGTGGATACCGGTATCATCTTCCGCCGCGTCGACCTAGACCCGGTTGTGGAAATCCCCGCAGTGGCGGAAAACGTTGGTGAAACAACACTTTCATCAACGCTGGTAAAGGGTGACGTTAAGGTTGGCACCGTTGAGCACCTATTGTCGGCTATGGCTGGCTTAGGTATCGATAATGCGTTTATCGAGTTGTCTGCACCGGAAGTGCCCATCATGGATGGTAGCGCAGGGCCTTTTGTGTTCTTGCTGCAATCAGCCGGCATCATGGAACAGGAAGCGGCGAAGAAATTTATTCGCATTAAGTCGCCTGTCACGGTTACCCACGAAGACAAGACGGCGACTTTCCTGCCTTTTGATGGCTTTAAAGTCAGCTTCAGCATTGAGTTCGATCACCCTGTGTTCCGTGGTCGTACACAAACAGCGAGCATTGATTTCTCTTCAACGTCATTCGTCAAAGAAGTCGCTAGAGCCCGTACTTTCGGCTTTATGCGTGATATCGAGTTTCTACGCAGCAAGAACCTGGCGCTTGGCGGCAGTGTAGATAACGCGATTGTAGTTGATGATTTCCGCATTCTTAACGAAGACGGGTTACGTTACGAAGATGAGTTCGTGAAGCATAAGATGCTTGATGCCATTGGTGACTTGTATCTTCTCGGCTTTAGTTTGATTGGTGAATTTGTTGGCCATAAGTCTGGCCACGCGTTGAACAATGCCTTGCTTCGTCAGCTGTTAGCGCAGCAAGAAGCATGGGAAATTGTCACGTTCGATGATGCATCGACGGCGCCGATTTCCTATATGAAACCGGTGCTGGCGAGCGAATAACCGGTTTTCCCTGTTTGTCTTGCGGTTCTCGTTGAGTTACCGCATGAAAGATCACAAAAAAGCCCCGCTAATGCGGGGCTTTTTTGTGTCTATCTATTTGTTTTTTTCTGCTATTTTTCTGCCAGATTGGCGAGGCGTCGTAATGCGTCGCTAAGCGGCTCATGGTCTATTGCGTTGGCGGCTTGCTGAAGTGGTTCTACTGCTCCCTGAGGCACTACCGACTTCGGTTTTGAGGGCGCCTTTTTCACGCCTCCAACGAATAGTTCTGGCTGAACGCGCACCTGAAAGTCGGCGACACCAGCCGCTTTGGCCAGTCTTGGAGCGTGAAACCGGAGCAGTTGGGCGACACTATTATTGCTCGCGAGCAAAATTAGGCGGTCTGGAAGTAGCTGGATTTGGGTGTGTGCAGCAACAGCAGGGGGCAAATCTAGCGCGGGAGTACTGGCCAGCTCAGCCGATTCCCCTATTTGAGGGTTCGCTTGCGTCGCCGCTTTGCTACGGGCGTCACAAATCAGACGCCGAATAGCCGGGACATCCGCCAGTAGTCGGGAAAGTGATTGCGGGCCGGTTGCATTGCTCATAACATTTTCCTACGATCTCCAGTCCCTAAGCAAAAAACTTAAGTATACCGGCTAACTGATTGATCGGTATCGAAATAGGGCTTGGGCACAGTCTTTGCAGTCGTTCCAGTGACGAAGACTCTACCATTTGCCGCTATGTTTAGCGTTATCTGGTTATTTTAAAAGATTTCGCCATAGTGGCGCTGGTGCCATCGAACACATTGATGGCACGTAAAAGAAAAGTATTTAGGGGTTACGGACAGATGAACATTATTATTCTTAACAACAGCAAGGGGCACTCTAAAACCTTGCATCTGCCTGTCTGGCTCCCGTGGGCGCTAGCCTCAGTCCTTTTGATTGTACCTGCTCTAGTGGGAGTGGGTGCTTACATTTCTGCGTACCATGTGGATTCTCCTGTGTTTAGCGATGAAGTTGCACAGCGCTGGCAGAGTGAAGTTTCAGGACAGCGTAGCGAAGTTGCTGAACTCAACGAGCAATCCCAGCGAGAGCTTAGAGCTCTCACATTAAAGCTTGGTGATGTGCAGGCGCGTTTAGTGCGACTGGATGCACTGGGCGAGCGCTTGGTTGAAGTGGCTGGTATTCGTGCAGATGAGTTCGATTTTAGTTCGACGCCTGCGTTGGGTGGCCCAGAATCAACTGAGGATGCGCTGACTAATTATCGTCCGCCATCATTTGTTGATGCACTGAACGATTTGACTGTGACGCTGGATCGTCGCGAGCAGCAACTGAATATCTTGGAAAACCTTCTCAACAATAAGCATATTGAACGTCAGGCCTCATTGTCTGGTCGTCCAGTGACTCGTGGCTGGATGTCATCACGTTTTGGTTACCGCACAGATCCCTTTAAAGGCAATTTAGCGATGCATAAAGGCGTCGATTTTGCCGGTAAAGAAGGTTCGGACGTTGTGGCTACCGCGTCTGGAGTGGTTACCTACGCGGCAGAGCGTTATGGATATGGCCTGATGGTTGAAATTAATCATGGTAATGGCCTTTCTACTCGATACGGTCATGCCAAAGAACTCACCGTGAAAACGGGGGATATCGTTAAGCCAGGCGAAACCATTGCAAAAATGGGCTCAAGCGGCCGCTCAACGGGTCCTCATGTGCACTACGAAGTGCTGAAAGATGGCCGCCAAGTAAATCCTCAGCCATATATCGCTCGCGCCCGCCGCTAACAGAAAAAATAGCTTAACCAAGCCCGGCAAATGCCGGGTTTTGTTTTTTTGTTACTTGATTCCGCCTAGGGGTTGAAAGCTGTGCTAACACCCTAATGTTCTTACCGGGGTTACAGGGTAGAATGGCCGCTCTCCCGAGCAGGGTCTCATACATTCGCA
The DNA here is from genome assembly GCA_029213045.1 of Alcanivoracaceae bacterium. Classification (GTDB taxonomy): domain Bacteria; phylum Pseudomonadota; class Gammaproteobacteria; order Pseudomonadales; family Alcanivoracaceae; genus JARGPN01. Next base: position 660,577 of record JARGPN010000009.1, on the reverse strand, counting down.
TACGAAAAAGACTGGAAGTTTCATGTTGTCATCTGTCGCAAGAAAGATCTTTGGTTCTAAGAACGATCGTGAAATTAAACGCATGCTTAAGCTTGTCGGTGAGGTTGGTAATCTCGGCGACGCGGTAGCGGCCCTCTCAGATGCGCAGTTGCGCGAAAAAACCAGCGAATTCCAGCAGGCCTTCCAGCAGGGAAAAAGTTTGGATGAGCTGCTGCCAGAAGCGTTTGCCGTAGTCCGTGAAGCGTCTAGCCGAGTGCTGGGCATGCGCCATTTTGATATGCAGATGGTCGGCGGTATTTCATTGCACGAAGGTCGTATTGCTGAGATGCGCACCGGCGAAGGTAAAACGCTGACGGCAACCTTGCCAGCGTATTTAAACGCTTTATCCGGTAACGGCGTACATATCGTTACGGTGAATGATTACCTTGCAGAGCGTGATGCGAATTGGATGCGTCCGCTGTATGAGTTCCTCGGCTTAAGCGTCGGCATTATTTTGTCGCAACAGCCGCAAGAGCAAAAGCGCGATGCTTACGCTTCAGATATTACTTACGGCACGAACAACGAGTTCGGCTTTGATTATCTGCGCGACAACATGGTGTTTCGTTTAGAAGATAAAGCACAGCGTCCTTTAAACTTCGCTATCGTCGATGAAGTGGATTCGATCCTCATTGATGAAGCACGTACGCCGCTTATTATTTCTGGTCCTGCGTCGGATTCCTCTGAGTTTTATTTGCGCGTGAATCAGTTGATGCCCAAGTTGGTTGCGCAGAAAGAAGAAGATGACGGTGATTTCTTCGTTGATGAAAAACAACGCCAAGTAGAGCTAACTGAAGCGGGCCACCAAAAAATTGAAGGTCTGTTGATGGAAGTGGGCTTGTTGCCGGAAGGCGAGAGTTTATACGCCCCGCACAACCTACAGTTACTGCATCATGTTCATGCTGCGTTAAAAGCGCATGGGCTTTTCCATCGCGACCGCGATTATATTGTTCAGAATGAATCCATTGTCATCGTTGATGAGCACACCGGCCGTACCATGCCAGGTCGTCGTTGGTCTGATGGGATTCATCAGGCTGTTGAAGCGAAAGAAGGTGTTCGCATTCAGCAAGAAAACCAAACGCTTGCGTCTACGACGTTCCAGAATTATTTCCGTCAGTATCAAAAGCTTTCAGGCATGACCGGTACAGCGGACACTGAAGCACCTGAATTCCGCCAGATCTACGGCATGGACGTTGTCGTCATTCCTACAAACCGCCCCATGGTTCGTCAGGATATGGACGATTTAGTCTATCTCTCGCTGGAAGAAAAATTCGATGCGTTAGTGAATGACGTTAAAAGTTATGTGGAGGGGGGCGCGCCAGTATTGGTCGGCACGGCGACTGTTTCTGCATCGGAATATGTGTCCGAACGCTTAACAAAAGCAGGCATTAAGCATCAAGTTCTGAACGCGAAGTTTCACCGCAAAGAAGCCGAGATTATTTCGCAAGCTGGCAAGATGGGCAGCGTAACTATTGCCACGAACATGGCGGGCCGTGGCACCGATATCGTGTTGGGCGGCAACCCACAGGAAGAAATTAAGCAGCTAGAGAATCCCACCGAAGAGCAAATTGCACAAATCAGAGCCGCGTGGAAGATTGAGCACGAAAAAGTGCTGGCCGCCGGTGGGTTGCACATTATCGGCACGGAGCGTCATGAGTCGCGTCGTATCGATAACCAATTGCGTGGTCGTGCTGGGCGTCAGGGCGATCCAGGTTACACCCGTTTCTATCTTTCCATGGAAGACGATTTGATGCGTATTTTTGCATCTGATCGTGTGCGTAATTTAATGCGCTCGCTAGGTTTGGAAAAAGGCGAAGCGATCGAACACCGCTGGGTGACGCGCGCAATCGAAAATGCACAGCGTAAAGTTGAAGGCCGTAACTTCGATATTCGCAAAAACTTACTTGAGTATGATGATGTTGCTAATGACCAGCGCCGAGTGGTCTATCATCAGCGCAACAGCATTCTAGAAACCGACGACTTATCTACCAGTATTGTCGGGGTACGTGAAGATGTGATCAGCGAATTGGTCTACAGCTACATGCCCGCCGGCACGATGGAAGAGCAGTGGGACTTAGAAGGTCTTTCGAAAGTCTTGGGCGCAGAATTTAACTGTAACGTTGATGTTGCCGCCTGGATTAAAGAAGATAGCAAGCTGCATATTGATGGCGTTATTGAGCGCTTAACCGAGACATTAGTTAACGACTATGCAGCAAAAGAAAAAACGCTCGACGAGCGCGGTTTCGATGCCGGTGAGCTACGTAAAGTTGAGCGTCACGTCATGCTGCAAACTTTGGATCGTCATTGGAAAGATCATTTGGCAGGCATGGACCATTTGCGTCAAGGCATTCACTTGCGAGGTTACGCGCAGAAGAACCCGAAGCAGGAATACAAGCGCGAGGCCTTTGAGTTATTCCAGCACATGATGAATCAAACTCAACATCAAGTTATCCGTATTTTACATACGCTTGAAATGCGCCGCGATGATGAAGTTGAACAGCTTGAAAAGCAGCGTGAAGAAGAAGCTCGTCGTCAGTTAGAGCACATGAAGCTACAGCAGCCATCGCTAAATCCTGAGGGTGATGCAGCACCTCAAACAGATGGCGCGGCCCAGCCCGCCGTGCGCGCTGGCCGAAAAGTAGGGCGTAATGAACTATGCCCTTGTGGTTCGGGTAAAAAGTTTAAACATTGTCACGGCGCGCTAGAGGTTTAATCGACCGCTATGGAACAGTTGAGTTGGTTGCCGGTTCCCGGCATTCGTGTTGCTGCTGTGAAGGCAGAAATTAAGAAGCCGAACCGTCGCGATTTGGTGGTGTTTGAGTTGGCATCGGGTGCGCGCACGGCGGGTGTGTTTACGCTTAACCGTTTCTGTGCGGCGCCTGTGCAAGTTACAAAGAAACATCTGGCGAGCAAATCCCCCAAATATTTAATGATTAACACGGGCTATGCCAATGCTGGCACCGGCGAGCTAGGGATGCAGGACTGTCTGCAAAGCTGTGAGCTGCTCGCCCAAGTTGCGCAATGTTCCGCGGATGAAGTTCTGCCGTTTTCGACCGGCGTTATTGGCCAGCGATTCCCCTTGGCTGCCTTCGAGAGAGGGTTGCCGGATGCCATTCAAAGTCTGGATGAGCATGGCTGGGGTAAAGCCTCGGAAGGGATTATGACGACCGACACGCGTCCGAAAATTACGTCTCGGCGCGTGGAGATTGATGGTGAAGCGATCACAATTACCGGCATTTCGAAAGGGGCCGGTATGATCAAACCGAACATGGCAACCATGCTCGGGTTTATCGCGACGGATGCAAAAATTTCTCAGTCATTGTTGGAGAAATGGTCGTCTGAGCTGGCGAATGTTTCATTTAATCGCATCACCATTGACGGCGATACCTCAACAAACGATTGCTGCGTGCTGGTGGCGACGGGATGTGGGGGGCACGCTGAGTTCGATACTGAAACGGCCGAAGCATTAGTGCTAAAGCATGCTCTTGAGCAAGTGTATGTCGAGTTAGCGCAAGCGATTGTTCGCGATGGTGAAGGCGCTACAAAGTTTGTTGAAGTGCGGGTGGATCAAGCCCTCACGCATGACGATGCACGCATTGTTGCAGAGACAGTTGCGCATTCGCCACTGGTTAAAACGGCGCTGTTTGCGTCCGACCCAAACTGGGGTCGCATTCTTGCTGCAGTGGGTAGAGCGCCCATTGCTGAGCTTGACGTGAACCAAGTAAATATCTGGATTGGCGATGTGCAAATTGTGAGTCGTGGTGGTGTAGCCAATTCTTATACTGAAGAGCAGGGTGCTAACGTGATGGCTGCGAGCGATATCGCCATTCGGATTGAGCTGGGTGCGGGTGACGCAAGCGAGACAGTGTGGACCTGCGATTTCAGTTACGACTACGTAAAAATAAATGCCGAATACAGAACATGAGTTCGGCAATAAAAGAGAATGCGCCGCGGCGATTAGATGTTGTCGCCGCTATTATTCGAGATAGTCGTCACTCTCTTCTGCTCAGTAAGCGCCCTGAACACAAACACCAAGGTGGTCTCTGGGAGTTCCCAGGCGGAAAGGTAGAGACCGGCGAAACCCTCCATAACGCTCTCGCACGGGAGTTACACGAAGAGCTCGGTATCGATGCTGTTGAGTCGATACCCTTTATGACTATTGATCATTCCTACCCCGATCTCACCGTGCGTTTGCACTTCAGAGAGGTGACCGAGTGGACCGGAGTGCCGCATGGTCGTGAGCAGCAACCAGTTGAATGGTTTGCGACGGAGCAACTTTCGTCGTTGTCGTTTCCCGCAGCAAATCAGCCCGTAGTGACCGCGCTTTCATTGCCGGATAAGTGGCTGGTACTGCCTGAAAATCACGCCAAGAGTTGGCCTCAGCTGCATACATTGTTGTTAGAAAAAGGTGTGCAGGGTGTTTATTTGCGCGGCGCAGACGCACAGCAATTGCCAAATTTGGTGCGTGACTGTCGCGAAGCTGGACTAAAAACATTGGTGCGCAACGATTTTGATTTGGCTAAGCGCGTGGGCGCAGATGGTGTTCATCTAACAGCGGACAACGCGCTAGGTTTGATGCAAACAGGCAGTGCAGAGCGGGATAGCTACGTTGGGTTCGTCTCTATGGCGTGTCACAACGAAGACGAACTGATGTGTGCTGAAGCGCTCAAGGCAGACATGGTTATGCTGTCGCCGGTTAAACCCACTTCAACACATCCAGAGATGACGCCGTTAGGTTGGCAAGCCTTCTCAGCGTTAGCCACAGGCCGACCGCTGTCTGTTTACGCGCTTGGAGGCATGGTTGATCAGGACTTTGTCGCGGCGCGTGAGCACGGTGCTAGGGGCATTGCTGGTATTTCCGCATTTTGGCTTAACGACGATTGTTAGGCCTCATTCCCATTCGTTAAAGTCTGAGCCATCTTCCGCAGGGTCACCTGGAATGGCATGCTTTTCTGCAGCCCATTCGCCTAAATCGATTAATTTACAACGGTGCGAGCAAAACGGACGCCATTGATTGTCAGTGCGCCAATGAACAGGTTTGCGGCATTGCGGGCAGGGATAAATGCGTTCGGGTTTTTCGTTTGCTTTCATTTCTCAGTCGCCAGCTGAAGATAGCGTTGATGCATTGCGTCCAGTTTTGCATGAAGCGCGTCAAGAGTGTCGTCGTTGACCAGCACATCATCCGCTTTATCTTGTCGAGTTTTTCGCTGCATTTGCGCAGCCATGATTGATTCCACTTGTGCGGTCGGCACTTTATCGCGCGCGACGGTGCGTTCCACCTGCGCCAACTCGGGCGCATCAATTAACAACACGCGGTTCGTCAGTTCATGTTGGTTGGTTTCTAATAATAAGGGAGAGACCAATACTGTGTAGGGGGACGTCGATGCGTGGAGTTGTGCCAATAATTCGTCACGGATTGCGGGATGCGTAATCGCTTCTAAATCTTTTAGCGCATTTTTATCCGAAAAAACAATCTCTCTGAGAGCGGGTCGATTCAGGCTCCCTGAGGCATCGATCATGTGCGCACCAAAGCGTTTGCTGATTTCATTTAATGCCGGTTTGCCGGGCTGCACCACGACGCGAGATGCGAGATCAGCATCAACAATGGTGATACCTTTAGACGCGAGATAATCGGACGCCGACGTTTTGCCGCTACCGATTCCGCCGGTGAGACCCACAACAAACATTAGTATTTAAATAATCCGAGGTAGGTGGAAACGATATCGTTGCCCCAGAGTAACGCAATCCAACCTGCGGCCGCGAGATACGGGCCGAAGGGAATGCCCTCATCGCGCTTTACAATGCCAGTCGTCATGAGTAGCAAACCTACCACTGCGCCCACAACGGACGACAGTAAAATCACCAACGGAAGCAACTGCCAGCCCATCCAAGCGCCAAGTGCGGCGAGCAGCTTAAAGTCTCCATAGCCCATGCCTTCTTTGCCGGTAATCAGCTTGAACACCCAATATACGGACCAAAGAGAAAGATAGCCGGCCATGGCCCCCAGCACTGAATCACTCAATGAAATGGGGCTAATGCCAACAGTTGCAGCAAGAATTCCACCCCACATTAATGGCACAGTGAGCTGGTCAGGCAGCAGGGTAGTATCGAAGTCGATAAGGGCTAAGATTAGCAGTATCCAACCTGCGACCAGGACCGCTCCTAGCCATGCGCCGTACCCAAAATGCGTTGCCGCTACTGCCGCAATGATGGCGGCGGAAAGCTCAATGATTGGGTAGCGTGCGGATATTTTTTGGCTACATGACGAGCATTTTCCACGAAGTGCGAGCCAGCTAACGACAGGAATATTCTCAAACCAGCGGATTTTGTGTTGGCACTTGGGGCATGTGGATGCAGGCGTTGAGAGGGTGAGCGCTGGTTCGTCTTCCCCCGCAGGAAGTTCGAGTATAACTTTGCACTCGCTGCGCCATTCACGCTCCATCATTTTCGGAAGACGAAAAATAACGACGTTGCTAAAGCTGCCGATTAAAAGACCTAAGATAAAGGTAACGACGACCAGCCCTGTTGGGCTGGCCTCTAGAAATGAGAGGAATTGCATTTCGGAATTAAACCACCGAACCGAGTTGGAAGATCGGCAAGTACATAGCGATAATCAGACCGCCGATTAAGACACCCAGTACGGACATAATAAGCGGTTCCATCATCGAAGTTAGGCCGTCCACGGCGTTGTCTACTTCATCTTCAAAGTACGAGGCGACTTTATCGAGCATGGCATCTAGCGCGCCAGACTCTTCGCCGATAGCAACCATTTGCAATGCCATGCTGGGGAAAACGCCAGTGCTGCGCATGGCAAACTGAAGTTGTTGACCAGTAGAGACGTCTTCACGAATTCTGATAATCGCATCTCTATACACAACGTTGCCGGATGCTTCGGCGCACGACGTCAGTGCATCAATTAACGGTACGCCCGCCGCGAATGTTGTTGATAGTGTCCGCGCAAATCGCGCCACCGTTGCCTTGTATGCGATTTCCCCCGCTACGGGTAGTTTTAACGTGATTCTATCTAGCGCCGCATTAAATGCAGGGAATCTTTTTTTGGCTTCTGAAAAGCCCATAATGGTTGCCGCTATCAGTAGAATGCCAAAAATCCAGTTTGACTGAACCCATTCGGAAATACCGATAACAAACTGTGTAAAGGCAGGCAGTTCCGCACCAAAGCCTTCAAACAGTTCTTTGAACGTGGGTACTACCTTTACTAGCAAGATGCCGGTTACGACCATCGCAACAACGACAACGGAAATCGGGTACTTAAGCGCTTTTTTGATCTTGGCTTTCAAGGCTTCACTTTTTTCTTTATACATCGCGATACGTTCGAGCATGGTTTCTAGTGCGCCCGACTGTTCACCTGCATCAACAAGGCTACACACCAATTCCTCAAAAAGGTTAGGGTGCTTCTTGAGCGCGCCGGCAAAGTTGTTACCGCCTTCCACTTCATTTTTGATGGCAAGAACTACTTCTTTCATCGACGGATTATCTAGTCCGTCCGCAACAATTTCGAACGATTGGACCAGTGGCACACCAGCTTTCATCATGGTTGCCATTTGTCGCATAAAAATAGTGGTGTCTTGAGTGGTGATTTTCTTTTTGCCGCTGAGAAATTTTATTTCCAGCTTCTTTTGAACTTTCGTAGCATTAATGCCTTGGCGGCGAAGCTCCGCACGCACCAGTGCTTGGTTTTTACCAGACATTTCGCCTTTGATCTTGGCGCCACGACGGTCCGTCCCCTGATATAAAAAAGTGCTAACTTTTTCTACTGCAGCCGCTTTAGCCATGATCAATGTCCAGATGTTACGCGGTTAACTTCTTCAAGACTTGTTACGCCCGCCATCACCTTTAAGAGGCCGGATCTGTACAGGTCGTTGAATCCCTCTACTCGGCATTGATCGCCGATCTGAATTGAATTGCCTTCTTCCATGATAATCCGTGCGATACCGTCTGTGATTTTGACCACTTCATAGATACCTACACGGCCTTTATATCCGTTGTTGCATTTTTCGCAGCCATTTGGCCCGTATACAGTGAAGCCTGTTTTGATGTCTTCTTCCGTGAAGTTCATCTCAAGCAGCGATTGTTTTGGGATATCGACAGGTTGCTTGCAGTGCTCGCACAGCCGTCGCGACAAGCGTTGAGCAATAATGAGAATCACTGATGTCGCGATGTTGAACGACGGGACACCCATGTTGCGCAGTCGCGTTAGAGTTTCTGGCGCACTGTTGGTGTGCAGGGTGGAGAGCACTAAGTGACCAGTTTGTGCTGCTTTAACAGCAATGCTGGCCGTCTCAATATCTCGAATTTCACCAACAAGAATCACGTCTGGATCTTGGCGCAAAAACGCTTTCAATGCCGCGGAGAAGTCCATGCCTTGAGAAGGGTTAACGTTAACTTGGTTAACACCCTCAAGGTTGATTTCAACCGGATCTTCAGCGGTAGAAATATTACGCTCAGGCGTGTTGAGAATATTCACGCCAGTATAAAGGGATACGGTTTTACCTGACCCAGTTGGGCCAGTTACTAGAATCATGCCTTGCGGCTTTTCTAGCGCGTCCATATACAGGGCTTTTTGATAATCTTCGTAGCCGAGAGCATCAATACCCATTTTCGCACTTTCGGCGTCAAGAATTCGCAGTACGATTTTTTCGCCCCACAGCGTTGGGCAGGTGTTCACTCGAAAATCGATGGAGCGCGTTTTCGAGATTTTCATTTTAATACGGCCGTCTTGCGGTACGCGACGCTCGGCAATGTTCAGCTTTGCCATGACTTTTAAGCGCGCCGCAATTTTTGCCGTTGTATTGACGGGGGGGCGTGAAACTTCGCGCAAAATGCCATCTTGGCGAAAGCGCACGCGGTAAGTCTTTTCGTAGGGTTCGAAGTGTAAATCAGAGCAGCCGCCTTTAATGGCGTCAAGCAAGAGCTTGTTGACGAATCGAACAATAGGCGCATCGTCGGCGCCGGACGCACCGCCATCATCTGGCTTTTTGTCATCGTCGCCACTGGATACATCAATGTCTTCGAGATCTTCATCGAGCTCGTCGAACGCGCTTCCTTCTGCTTCGGAAACCAGTGATTCCAACAGCTGATTAAGCTTGTCTTCCTCTGCAATGATGGTCTCAACGTTCAGACCGGTGTTAAAGCGTATTTCTTCAGACGCTTGCAGATTAGTCGGATCGGACACGGCAACATAAAGGCGATTGCCGCGCTTAAAAAGAGGCACAGCATGATGCTTAACGAGAAGGTTCTGATCGACGAGTCCTTTAGGAAGGTTGTCGATAGACATTGCCGCGAGATCAATTAACGGGTCTCCGAATTCTTCAGCAGCACAACGCGCAATGTCCTTAGGCTTCGCGAGACTATGCTGGACTAAATAGGGAACCAGCGAGAGTTTGTCTCTCTTAGCGCCCACAATCGCTTCTCGGGCCTTTTCCTCATTGAGGAAGCCTTCTTTTACCAGCCTTCGGGCTAGTCCGCTTATAGGAATATTGGTGCCAATCTCAGCCATAATTATTTGTATTCGTTAGAGTTGACGCGGCTTTTGGTGCGAGGTATCCGCAGAAACCAACTCCGACTCTACACCAAGAACTTAGGTCGATGCCAGTTTCAATTTTAGGCATATCAGTGGCTTATGGCGGTTTCTTCGCGACATATATGTGGTTAATTGGGGCGCGTAGATAAAGAGACATTTAGGGCTGCGGCATAAGCTGAAAGGATTATCAGAGTGAAGGGCGGTATTTGTGCTTTTTGCGGCACCTTTGGATGCCACAAATTGTCATCTGTATGACGTGCGGCGTCAGATGGAACGGCTGAAAGGGCGCCGGTCGGTCATGGATGGCCTTTGAATACGCCTTTTTCATGATCAGAGGGAAGTTGGCCCGTCCTTTGCAGTAGTCTCTGCAGGAGTTGCGTCTGCAAGCGACCCACTAAAAAATAATCTGGAGAGTAATTATGAAGCGCATCCAAAAAGGTTTTACCCTAATCGAATTGATGATCGTTGTTGCGATCATCGGTATTCTGGCCGCTGTAGCGATTCCTGCGTACCAGGATTACACAGTACGTTCAAAAGTAACTGAAGGTCTGGGTCTAGCTGGTTCAGCTAAAGTGTCTGTTGCTGAGTCTTACTACTCAAACGACATGGCTGGTATCGTTGCTGCTGGTGGTGACTGGAATACTAACTTCACTCCTACTAAATATGTTTCTGTGATTGCTATCGATACTGGCACTGGTGTTATCACTGTTACCTATAACGGTGCTAACTTGCCACAAGCAGCTGGCCAGACTCTGACTCTGACTCCTTCTATCGGTGGCGTGGCATTGGCAACTGGTTTGCAAGGTAACATTGACTGGGCATGCGCTTCTGCAACCAGCGCAACTGCAACTGCTCGTAGCTTGCCTGCAACTGCTGGTACTCTGCTTGCTCGTTACGCTCCTTCTGAGTGTAAGTAATTTGCAGCGACCTTCGGGTCTTAGCAATACGAAAATGCCTCCCTCGGGAGGCATTTTTTTTGCGCGTCTATTTAGCGAGCAAGGTTGAGTTTAAGAGGCATTGTTTATTGTAGGCGCAGGGAGAGATCAGTCGCTTGAATATGTTTAGTTAGGCCGCCAATAGAAATACAGACTGGCCTAGGGAAGATAGGGAGGTTTTGCAGTCTCGCTAAATCGAAGTTGCCTGACAGCTCAATTGTAATGTTGGTTGGAGTGATCTTGAGCGCGGCAGTAACGTCTTCTGAGGAAAAGTTGTCCAGCATGATCTGATCTGGTTCGCAAGCTATCGCTTCGGACAATTCTTCAAGGGTTTCCACTTCGACAGTTATTTTGCAGTGTGGTGCAATGGTGCGTGCGTTGGCGACGGCGCTAGCAATCGAGCCGCTCGCTGCGATGTGGTTTTCTTTTATCAAGAAGGCGTCATACAGCGCTAGGCGGTGGTTCGCTCCGCCTCCACAAAGCACAGCATACTTTTGCGCGGTACGAAGGCACGGTACCGTTTTTCTGGTATCGAGCAGGGTGACATTTTTTCCTGCTACAGCGTGAACATAAGTACGTGCTGTCTGCGCGGTGCCCATCAGCGATTGCAGGAAGTTCAGTGCCGTTCGCTCGCCGGTCAAGATCTGTCGAACATTTCCTTTTAGCTCGCACAATGCTTGATTTGGCTCAAGAGCATCGCCGTCTTCCACGTGCCAAGCTAACGATACCTCTCCGCCAAGCTGAGCAAACACTTCATTTGCCCAGGCTTTTCCGCACATGATGGCGCGTTCTCGGGTGATCAAGGTGGCGCACCCGTCAGCCCTTTCATCAATCAACATCGCAGTTATATCGCCACTGCCGATGTCTTCCTCTAAAGCGGCTTTAACTTGTTTTGGGATATCTGCAATAACGTATTCAGGTAGCTCAATTTTCTTCACGGTTAAAAAATTCTCGCGTTAACTTAAAGATCACCGGGCTCAGCACCAGCAGGGCGATCAAATTGGGAATGGCCATTAAGGCATTCATGACATCGGCAACGCCCCAAATAAGTTTGAGGTTGACCACTGCGCCGACGGGAATGAGCAGCACCCAAACAATGCGGAAGGGTAGAACCGCTTTCTCGCCAAATAAATATTGTGCGCAGCGTTCGCCATACAGGCTCCAGCCGAGCAGGGTGGTAAAGGCAAAGACGCTCAAGCTAATCACCACAATCGGCGTGCCAAGCGAGCCGAAGGTGCTGCCGAACGCCATGGCCGACAATGGGGCGCCATTTTCGCCGCTTTCCCATACGCCTGTCACTACAATGGCGAGGCCGGTGATCGAACAAATCACAATAGTGTCGATAAAGGTGCCAAGCATGCCGATGGTGCCTTGGCGCACAGGGTGATCAGTCACCGCCGACGCGTGGGCAATAGGCGCGCTACCGAGGCCCGCTTCGTTGGAGAAAATGCCGCGCGCGATACCATAGCGAATGGCCATGGCAACAGACGCACCGGCGAACCCGCCACCGGCTGCGGTGCCAGTAAAGGCGTCGGTCAGACATAGCCACACCGCCGCGGGAAGTTGATCAATATGGCTGGCCAACACGCCAAGGCCAGCAAGCAAATACCCCACCGCCATTAACGGTACCAGCGCGCTCGCTGTCAGCGCGATGCGTTTGATGCCTCCCAAAATAACCATGCCCACCAATATGGCGATAATGATGCCAGTGGCGGTGGTACTGACGCCAAAAGCAGAATGCAGGCCATCAGCAACAGAGTTGGCCTGCACGCCATTGCCAATGCCAAATCCGGCGATCATGCCGAAAAAGGCAAAGAGCGTTGCGAGCCAGGTGAATTTTTCGCCCATGCCTCGGCGGATGTAATACATAGGCCCGCCAACCCACTGGCCGGTATGATCTTTCTCGCGATAATGCACCGCCAATACCGCTTCACCATATTTTGTCGCCATCCCCACCAGCGCAATGAGCCACATCCACACCAGCGCACCTGGGCCACCAAAATGAATAGCCGTGGCGACACCCGCAATATTACCCGTGCCGACCGTTGCCGAGAGCGCGGTAGCCAGCGCCGCGTATCCGGCAATAGTGCCTTCGCCGTCGGAGCTTTTATGGCCGAGCTGGCGGAATCCGTAGATCAGTTTGCGCAGAGGCATAAAGCCCAAGCCAGCCGTTAGGTAAATGCCGGTGCCTGCGATCAGCGCGAGCATGGGAATACCCCAAACAACGCCAGAAACGGTATCCACTAAAGATGAAATCGACGTGAGCAAATCTGAATCCATGACGTATCCCCCGATAAGTCCTTTGAAGGCCGCAGTGTCGGTAACAAAAACTCCATAAGACTAGAACATGCATCCGCTGAGTAACAGCATTGAGCAAACAAAATAACTAGGCACTATCAGGCATACAGTGCGCAATTGGGTTGATACACTCAGGTTATCGCTCATCCGTTCATTGCTAAAGAGTAATGCGGACAGGTCAATTTGAAGGAGTCGGTAGGGCGTGTTTTCAATAACAGATCATTGGGTGGAGCAAGCACGAAAAGTGCCGTCGCCGAATTACAGCGAGCGCCCCGATGAGTCGGATATTAGCTTGCTGGTGGTGCATAGCATTAGCTTGCCGCCAAACGAATTTGGTGGGCGCTGGATTGATGATTTCTTTTGCAACCAGCTCGACGCCGCTGCGCATCCGTATTTTTGTGAAATCGCGGCGTTAACGGTGTCTTCGCATTTTTTGATCCGCCGAGACGGCGAACTTGTTCAGTACGTGCCCTGTAATGCACGCGCATGGCACGCCGGCCAGTCTCGGTGGCAGGGCCGTGATGCCTGCAACGATTTTTCTATTGGCGTCGAACTAGAAGGCGCAGATCATGTCCCTTACACAGAAAGTCAGTACACTGTCCTGAACGCATTAATTAAAACACTGCAGGACGCCTATCAAGGCATTGCTGACAATATCGTCGGCCATGAACATATCGCTCCGGGGCGAAAAACGGATCCCGGGCCAGCGTTTGACTGGAGTCGATTACCCGCTAACGCCATAATGAGCGAGTAACGCCTTAGCCGCCGCTGACATAAGGGGAACCGCATGAAGTTAATCGTGTTACTGGTGGTGTTGGCATTGCGTAGGCTCGATGTGAACTGGCCAACATGGATGCATCACGACAGCGCGTCGGGACAGCTAAACGCATCCTTGACGCCCTCTGTGTCTGCGGATGGTCTTGCGTGGATACTCAAAATTCTTTTGCCAGCCGTTTTAGTCGGCGTCGCCTTCTATTTTCTTCAGCATATTTTGTGGGGCTTGCCCGCCGTTGCGCTTGGCGTGATTGTTTTGCTGTGGCTGTTAGGTGTCGATAGCGAATTTCGACAACTTGACGAATTAATTGTGCGCGGTCGCATGAATGATAAAGAAGAGTTTTCCGCCTTGGCACAAGAAAAGTTTGGCGTCGAGGGCGATCCCGAAGACGACGGCTATTATTTATCGCTATGCCAGACTATTAGTCACCGCGAAGCGGTAACGCTTTTTTCCTCATTATTCTTTTTTATCACCCTTGGTTACGGCGCGGTGCTGTTGTATGTGTTGAATCGCTGGTTGGCCGCGCGTGATGAATCAGGTTGCGAGTGGGCGCGTGTGTGTGACGCAGCATTCTATTGGTTGCCATCGCGCTTACTTATTCTTGCCGTGGCGCTGGGCGGCGATTTTCGTCGTGTAATGGAAGCCGTAGATGGCCGCATGTGGAGCTGGGATAAAAGCCAAGAAATATTTGAAGACGCCGCCATTGCCGCGCTCGAAACTGAGTTAGACGCTGAATTCGACGGCAGATTTGGAAACGACGAAAGCGGCAACCTCCTGGCCGGCGTGGAAGTCCTAGAGGGTTTGCAATCGTTGTTATTGCGTGTTCTTGCAATATGGTTAATTTTTGCTGCCATTTGGGTTGTGCTCGCCGGCTGACCAATTTGTGCAGCGACACACTGACACTTTGTCACAACGATAACGCCGATTCCTTGACCGGCAAATATCGTGCTGGTCATACTGTTAATGCCTACTCGGCAAACGCTTTTGAAGCACGCGCTTACCCAGCGCACTCGACTTTCGGTGAGCGGCAACCCCGGCACTTGAAAGATAGCGAAACGGCAACGCGAACAAGGACGCTAGGTCGATGACTCGCAGTTTTTTTGATGATCAAGATCCGCTAGAAACACGTGAATGGTTAGAGGCGCTTAATTCTACCCTAGAAAATGCAGGGCCAGAGCGCGCCACTTGGCTGTTGCAACGTCTCACTGATACAGCCCATGAACAGGGCATCTATCGCACCCATCTTCATACGCCTTACCTCAATAGCATTCCGCCGGAAAAAGAAGAGCCATTGCCGGGGGATATGTTTATGGAGCGCCGCATTCGATCGCTGGTGCGTTGGAATGCATTGGCAACCGTGATGCGTGCTAACCAAAATGATGACGAGTTAGGTGGGCACATCGCTACCTTCGCATCGTCCGCCACGCTGTATGATGTTGGCTTTAATCACTTCTTTCGTGCGCCGACAGAAAACTTTGGCGGCGATCTTATCTATTACCAAGGCCATTCTGCGCCAGGCATTTATGCGCGCGCGTTTCTTGAAGGCCGGTTAAGCGAAGATCAATTAAATAATTTCCGTCGCGAAGTAGACGGAGAAGGTCTGTCGTCGTATCCGCATCCGTGGTTAATGCCGGATTTTTGGCAATTCCCTACCGTTTCCATGGGCTTGGGGCCGATACAGGCGATCTACCAAGCACACTTTATGAAATACATGGAGAACCAGGAGCGCATTCCCCGTGAGCAACGAAAAGTGTGGGCGTTCTTGGGTGACGGCGAAATGGACGAGCCCGAATCGCTAGGCGCTATTGCGCTGGCGGGCCGTGAAAAGTTAGACAATTTAATTTTTGTGATCAACTGCAACCTTCAGCGACTTGATGGCCCTGTGCGCGGCAACGGCAAAATTATTCAGGAGCTCGAAGGTCAGTTTCGCGGCGCAGGCTGGAATGTTATTAAAGTGGTCTGGGGTCGCCGCTGGGATTCTTTGCTGGCGCGCGACGAAAGTGGCTTGCTGCGTAAACGCATGAGCGAATGTGTAGACGGTGAGTATCAGGCCTACAAGAAAAATGGTGGGGCTTATACACGCGAACATTTCTTCGGTAAGTATCCTGAACTGAAAAAAATGGTTGAGCATTTATCTGACGAAGAGATTTATGACTTAAATCGTGGCGGGCATGATCCATTTAAAGTGTATGCCGCCTATCACGCTGCGGTGAGCCAAACCGGTCAGCCTACGGTGATTCTTGCGAAAACCATTAAAGGCTATGCCACCGGCGGTGGTGAAGCGACAAACAAAACGCATCAAATGAAAAAGCTGGATGTGGAATCCCTCAAGGATTTCCGGGATCGGTTTGATATGCCGTTTACCGATGCGCAGCTTAAGGATTTGCCGTACTACCGTCCTGCAGAAGATAGCCCCGAAATGCGCTATTTGCGTGAACGACGGGAAGCTCTGGGCGGCGGTCACCTACCGTCTCGACGTAGGGCATCTTCGGAATCATTAACGGTCCCACCACTTTCAACGTTCGATCAATTTTTAAAAGAAGGCAGCGCAGGCCGAGAAATTTCCACGACCATGGCCTTCGTGCGCATGTTGTCCGCATTGCTTAAAGCGAAAGGCTTTGGTGAGCGCATTGTGCCCATTGTGCCCGACGAAGCCCGTACCTTTGGTATGGAAGGCATGTTCCGTCAGTTGGGGATTTATTCCAGCGAAGGACAAAAATACGAACCGGAAGATGCCGGCCAAGTCATGTATTACCGAGAGGATAAAAAAGGGCGCATTCTCGAAGAAGGCATCAATGAGGCGGGTGCCATGTCGGCATGGATTGCTGCAGGGACGAGTTATTCCGTGCATAACCAGCCAATGATTCCGTTTTATATCTATTACTCCATGTTTGGTTTTCAACGTGTGGGCGATTTGTGTTGGGCGGCGGGCGACAGCCAAGCAAAAGGCTTCTTGCTCGGTGCAACCGCGGGTCGAACTACGCTGAACGGTGAGGGCTTACAGCATCAAGATGGTCATAGCCATTTGTTGGCCAGCACCGTGCCCAACTGCGTCAGTTACGATCCAACGTATGCCTACGAACTTGCGGTGATTATCGAAGATGGCCTGCGACGCATGTATACCGATCAGGAAAATGTTTTTTATTACATTACGCTGATGAATGAAAATTATGCTCACGCGCCTATGCCGAAAGGGGCTGAGGAAGGTATTCGTCGTGGCATGTATCCGCTAAAGAAGGGCGGCAAACATAAAACCCGGGTGCAGCTATTGGGGGCGGGAACTATAACGTTAGAGGCCGAAGCCGCTGCGGACATTCTGGAAAATGAGTTTGCTGTCTCGGCAGATATTTGGGGCGTGACCAGCTTTAACGAACTTCGCCGCGAAGGCATGGAACTAGAGCGTTGGAATATGCTCAATCCTGAAGCTGAACAGAAAACGTCTTGGGTTTGGCGTTGTCTGGAAAAAACAAAAGGGCCAGTGATCGCTGCCACAGACCACATGAAACTCTATGCGGATCAAATTCGTCCTTATATTCGTCGCTCTTACCGCGTGCTCGGTACAGACGGGTTTGGCCGCAGTGATTCACGTAAAAAGTTGCGCTATTTCTTTGAAGTAGATCGCTACTTTGTGGTCGTCGCCGCGTTAAAAGCGTTGGCAGATGAAGGCACGATTGCGCCGAGCAAAGTAACCGAAGCGATGAAGAAATATTCCATCGACGCGGACAAACTGTATCCGCCAAAGCATTAAGGCTGCGGTAGAGAGTGCGCAAGGTAAGGGCGTACTCTTTATCAATAAGGAGTGACCGTGGGCGTTGAAATAATCAAGGTTCCTGATGTTGGCAGTACTGATCCGGTGGACGTTATTGAAGTGTCCGTCAAAGCCGGCGACGTTATTGCCGCAGAAGATACCATCGTGGTGCTGGAGTCTGATAAAGCGACAGTTGAAGTGCCTGCGCCGAAAGCCGGTACTGTGAAAAAGATGCTAGTCAAAGTGGGCGATCGCATTAAAGAGGGCGACCCGCTTATGGAGATGGAGGCGGCCAGTTCAGACGCCGAACCGTCCAGCGCAAAGCCATCCTCTGCGAAGGAAACAACACCTGAAGCACCTGTAGAAAAAGATAAAAAGCCGGCCGTTGGGAATACCGATAAAAAGGCGACATCAAAACAGTCAGCGTCAGAAGAGCGGCTGATCTCAGTGCCAGATTTAGGCGATATCGAACAAGCGGAAATCATCGAGATATCTATTAGCGTCGGGGATTCCCTTGAGGCTGAGCAAATTGTCGCAGTGCTTGAATCAGATAAAGCCTCGCTAGAAATTCCCGCCCCGTTTGCTGGTGTGGTCAGCGAAATATTGGTTAAAAAAGGCGACAAGGTATCAACCGGTGCGGCGTTGTTTAAGGCGACATCGTCCGGGGTAAGCAGCCCAGAGGCGACTCCGTCCTCTGTCCCTTCTGAAAAGAGTAAGCCCGCAGAAAAAACAACGTCTAGCGCTGCGGCAACTTCCGTTCCAGAAAACCCAGTTCCGTCAAACAGCGCGGCTGTGCACGCTGGCCCTGCTGTGCGAAAGCTTGCCCGTGAATTAGGCGTCGATCTAGCACAGGTGCCGGCCACCGGTCCCAAAGGACGCATTCTCAAAGATGATGTTCATGCGCACGTTAAGAAAAAGCTTTCGGAGCCACCGAAGGCGAGTGGGCAAGGGATGTCTATTGAGTTGCCGGTTATCGATTTCAGCAAATTTGGCGACGTCGAGCGGATTGAGCTGAATAAAATCAGAAAGGTGTCGGCCAGCCATCTGCACAGGGCGTGGCTTACTATTCCGCACGTTACACAGCACGACGAGGCGGACATTACCGATTTAGAAAGCTTTCGCCAGCAAGAAAATAAGCGCCTGGCTAAGCAAGGCGCCAAGCTAACGATGCTCGCCTTTATGGCCAAGGCCTGCGCGGCGGCATTACGGGAATTTCCGCACTTTAATAGCTCGTTGGAAAACTCGGGCGATGCTGTTATTCAAAAGCAGTACATCAACATCGGTGTTGCGGTGGAAACGGAAAATGGCTTGGTCGTGCCGGTGATTCGCAATGTCGATAAGAAGGGCATTGTTGATATCGCTATCGAAGTGGCCGAGCTGGCGGAAAAAGCGCGTAATAAAAAACTTACTCCTCATGATATGCAGGGCGGGAGTTTTAGTATTTCGTCCTTGGGCGGAATTGGTGGCACTGCATTCACGCCGATTGTGAATTGGCCGGAAGTCGCGATTCTGGGCGTAAGTAAGTCGCAAATGAAACCCTTTTGGAATGGCAAAGAATTCGAGCCTCGCCTAATGGTGCCCTTGTCGTTGTCATACGATCACCGAGTAATTGACGGTGCAGATGCGGCACGGTTTGTGGCCTATTTATGCAACACCCTCAGCGACATGCGTCGGGCACTGCTTTAACTTTTCTTACGTTCGAAGTCTGAGTCAGATTCAAGGATCTCAGTGTTTGTGAGGTGGGCAATCGCTTGCTGGCAAGCTCCCACATGGGGTTTGGACTCTGTCGTTGGGTAGGTGTTTACTTTTGGGGTGTTGTGGGCGGGGAATCGCCTGCAGGAAAGGCTCTAACGATTTGGCGGTTATTCCTATGTGGGAGCTTGCCTGCAAGCGATAGGGCCTTGTTAAGCGCGCTATCGCTCGCAAATAAGCTAAGGAGCTAGTTAAGAATTATTTATCGCCTCGTTCTTCGCGATCTTCCTTCCATTTTCCTTTTCGCTCTTCGAACTTCTCTTTCCGTTTCGCTTTCATTTTATCGAGTTTCTTTTGCTGCTCCGGGGTTAAGATCGCGGACACTTTCTTTTCCGTTTCTTCGCGAAGCGCGGTCATTTTCTCGCGATGTGATTCAAATACCTTCTTCATTTCTGCGCGCTGGCTATCGCTCAGGTTTAGTTCTTCAAATGCATGCTCCATACGCGGCCCACCGAATCCATCGTCGGGGTGCTTGTCGCGCGGGCCGGCATGACCGAGCAAGGGCAGAACTAGCAGTGCTGAAATCAGTATCTTTTTCATGGTGGATCTCCTGGTCGTTCAAAGAATAATGTTGGGCTGAAGTGTTGCTTAACTGGACTCAGTATGTCCCTGAAATATGCAAACAATACGCACGCATTGTGTAGCTATTACTAGAGTTATCGTTAAATTGTCTCGCCTGAGCTCTGAATGTCGAGTCGATAGCCAGCACCATAAACCGATTCGATAAAGCGCGTGCTCGGGTAGCTGTCGGCCAGCTTCTGGCGCAGCTTCTTAATATGACTATCAATGGTGCGATCACTAACAACGCGGTGATCGTTGTATATGCGGTCCATCAATTGTTGCCGTGATCGGATCTGCCCCGGGTGTTCGGACAGCGCTTGCAGCAGGGCAAACTCCACTGTCGTTAACGAAAGCACGGTTCCTTGCCAAGTAACATGTAGCCGACTTTCGTCAAGCGTCAGTCCAGAATGTTCAGCCGTTTGTACATTCAAACGGCGCAAAATAGATTTAATTCGCGCGATCACTTCTCTCGGGCTAAAGGGCTTGCAAATATAATCGTCCGCGCCCAGCTCAAGGCCTAGCAGCCGATCAACTTCGTCAACGCGCGCGCTGATAATCATAATTGGCACGCTGGAGTCTCGGCGGATTTTCTTGCATAGCTCAAGGCCGTCGATGCCCGGCAGCATTAAATCCAATAACACCACGTCTGCGCGATGGTGCCGAATGTCATCGAGTATCTTCTGCTCATCCAAGCAAATTTCAGCATCAAAGTTATTGTGCCGACAATAATCCACCAAGAGGTTGGCGATGTCCTTTTCGTCTTCAACGATCAAAATTGAGGTCATGCAATTACTCACTTTGAGTGTGCGGTAACGTCACAGTAATGCAGATTCCGCCGCGTGCCGAATGCGATGCGTTAATTGTTCCCTGGTGTGCCTCGACAATACGTTGGCAAATGGCGAGGCCTAGGCCCGCGCCGCCAGTGTCACGATTTCGTGATACGTCTGCTCGGTATAAATAGTTGAATAATTTAGGCAACTGCTCATCGCTCACGCCTGGTGCGGAATCCTCGAGCTCAATACGAATTTCGTTCGCGCCTATAGAGCACCGTAACGAAATTTCACCGTCCTCATGGGTATATTTTTGGCTGTTGCTGAGCAAGTTATCTACTAGCTGACTTAACCGCACGGCATCGCCATGGACGAAGAGTGGGGCATTGCTCGGGTAATAGATAAGTTTCTGATGCGCATTGTCGAATGCCGTACGGAAAGCATTGCAGCGTTGTATTAATAGTTGGTTGAGATCCACGTTTGTCATTTGATAGCGCAGCGCGCCAGCATCGGCCAGTGATAAATCGTGGAGATCGTTGAGCAGCTTTCCAAGGTGAGCCACTTGTTGATAGAGGGTATCGATTTGTTGGGTGTTCATTGGGCGAATACCGTCTTGCATGGCTTCTAATTCGCCTTGTAACACGGTCACGGGTGTGCGCAGTTCATGGGATAAATCTGCAAGCCATCGTTGCCGCGATGTTTTTCCCGACGCTAACGCATGGGCGAGGCTATTCATGCTGTGGATTAATTCGCCAAGCTCGTCTTGACGCTTTGTCGGTAAACGTTGCTGATATTCACCTGCGCTTAATTGCGCAGAAAAGCGAGCGACAGATTCGATAGGGCGAACCAACTTGCGGCTTAGCCACCAAGCGCCAAACAGAGCCAGCAGTAACACGGCAATGCCGACGCTAATCACCGTGCGTCGTTGCCGTTGCTCAAAGCGCTTTTCAATACTCTCACGAAATTCCGGGCTATTCGGCAAACCGAGCCAGCCGACAGTGTCGCCGTCGACGTTAATGCTGTGCAACGCCAATTCTTCCTCAGCCAAAGGTGGGCCGAATATCGGAAAGTGATCACTGTCCATCAGGACTAGGTCCCGAGGAATACGCTGCTCGTTTTTATCTTCGAGGTTCCATATGAGCGTGCGCAAAGTAATGCCATCGAAGCTGCCGTAGTTGGCGTAATAGTCGGCAAACTCGATGGAAAGATCGGCAAGCACCGCTTGCTGGCGTTGACCGAGGTATTGATCAAGGGAGCGGTGGAAGGCGAACTGCAACGCCACCAGCATGATCAGCAATATGACCATGCTGGCGCTGAGCAACGTAATAAGAAACTGATGTCGGATACGCATGTGTACGCTGTACCGGATTATTTAACAGGTTAGAGCATACACAGAAAGCGCGAAAGTGACTGTGTGGTTAGCGGGAATGCACAATGTTTTCATATTCCGCGCGGTGCTGACAGCGCCGCGCGGGACACATTAAAACGTCATGCCGACGCTAGCGCGGAAGTGGCGGTCGGGCAGCGGGTAGCCGTTGTAGTTCCCAGATGCCCCGCTGACACCAAAGTCGAAGTTGTTTTTATCTTCTAGGTTGTAAACACCCAGTGAACCGTACAGGTTCCGCCAGTGTCCGCGCGCAATGACATCTGTGTAGCGATACGACGGAATTCTCTGGCCGAACTGATTGGACTGATCATTTTCAAAATATTTACTGCCAACATAAGTGTGCGCCAAAGCAAGATCGACCCAAGAGGTGAGCTGCCAATCAAAGCGTGCGAAAAATGTTTTCTCGGGCACAACCGGTGCATTGCTGCCTTCATACTGCCCGCTTCTGAAGGTGGCATTTTGAAAGCTACCAGCGAGCGTCAGCCACGTCGTTTTATCGAGCTGCCAACGCGTGTTTAGGGATACGCCTTTGCGTCGAGTAGGGTCGCTATTAGTGTTTTCGAAGCTCGCTGGGTTAAAAATAATTTCGTTGTCATAATCACCCTGCCAGAACAGTAGGGTGGAATATTGCTCCGCCATGCGCCAGTTGGCACCCGTTGAATAAGTGCGACCGTTTTGCGCATTGAGCACGTCGAACGTGCTGAAGTTGGTCGCCGTTCCGCTATCATATTTCTGTTCAAAAATTTCATTTACATTGGCGACGCGGCCGCTCTCTTCGACACTAGCAAACAGATCAAACACTTCAGTCACAAAGTAACGCACGCCTACCTGCCACTGCTCTGTATCAAGTCGTTGCGAAGCTGGCGAGGCTTGTGTGTCGGTTGACCCGGTGGGTGCGGGGGCGCCAGCATTGTATTGATCTGTGCCGTCGGTGCGTACGCTCGACATGCGGTAGCCTAGCGTGCTGCTGAATTTTTCAGTAATGCCAATCACGTCGAGAACATAGTGACTGTGCTCGCGCTGCGTCATGTTGACGACGTGAATAGGCACATCAAAGGTCTGTTCGGTGTGAGCAATACGTGACGTGTAGTCGGCGTTACGAAGATCAACGCCAGCGACTAGATTGTGTCGTAAGAAGCCGGTGGCTACTTTCCATTGAAGACGCGGCGTAACGCTGTAGGTATCGGTTTGAGTTTCGGTATAGCTGGTGAAATCGCCGCCAAAATAGTCGTCATAGAAAAATGACTGCTCGCGACGGCCAATGCTGCCGTCCGTGATCAGCGTGAGCTGATCCGTCAAAGAAAGAGACATGCCGGGTAGCACAGTGACGTTGTTGTCTTCGCTCCAATTATTCGGCGTACTGGCTGCCGTAGGATCATCACGTAGAGATGTGTCGGTTGCGTTGAACGGTAGCGCACCGGGTAGTCGCAAATCTTGCTGCTTGACCACGGTAGAGAGATAAATCGTGGCAGCATTTGATTGAAAGCGAACATTACCAAACACATTATTTAGCGTTGAATTGCTGTTATCGCGATAACCGTCGGCACGGGCTGCAGACGCCGCAATAAATGCAGACAGCTGGCCCGTTGTGACAGCGCCATCAACTGCGCCGTAACGGGATTGATAACTGCCGCCGCCGACTTCAATTTTGCTGCCGGTTTTATATTTTTCGCGGGTGACAATATTAATTGAGCCGCCTGCCGCGCCGAGGCCATAAAGCACGCTGCCCGATGCCGGTAAGATTTCAATGCGCTCAATGGCATTTAACGGAATTGCGGAGAAATCGACGGACGATAAATCCGACGGTGTGATTCTTTGTCCGTCGAGAAGAATTAGCGTGTTCTGCCCCGCGGTGCTACCAAAGCCAAGCAAGTCAACGTTCGCGCCTGCGTTGCTGTCCGCATTAATTTTTAGCGTGTGAACGCCGCCAAACTCGCTGAGTAAATCGGGCAAGGTTGTGGCACTGGATTGTTCAATCGTTTGTCGATCGATAATCAGCTGGCCCACGGGTAACGATTCGGCGATAGAGGTTGAACGAGACGCGGAGACGAAAACCGGTTCGAGTTCATCAGCGGCGTAGGTAGAGGAAGTGAATGCTGCCAATGCAACACATCCGGACACCCACAGACTGCTAAACCGTAAAGAATGTTTGAACACTTTGCTCTCCATGATCTAGCACCGGTGTATCTCGTTTAGACGAAGCGTTAGATGGCAGCAGAGTTTCGCCTTCTTGCAGTGCTCGCCCTGCGGTTCGAAAAAGCCACAGTAAGCGTGCTTGCTACTTCGTTCAATGAACCAGTGCTTGAATTTTTCTAATCAGTGCCGCGTGAGCGGGCATGGCAATGTTATGTTGCTCCGCGCGGCGTAAAAGGTAGCCATTGATATAGTCAATTTCAGTGGCGCGCCCGTTCAAAACATCGGCCAGCATAGACGAAGTATTACCCGCCGTTTGTGCTGCAATGGTTTCGCTGCGTAAGCGAGTGTTGGCAGTCCAGTGAGGCAGTATCTGCGCGCAAAGTTTATCGACTTCTGCGGCGAGCGTCGCCATTTCTTGCTGGCGCTGGCCGTTGTCCAGCAGTTCGCCGTTTTTGCATCGCTGCAACGCCGTCAGAGGGTTGATCACCGCATTGATGGCGAGCTTTTGCCAGCGGGCGAGGTCGATTTCAGTGGTCCATGTCAGACCTGGCCAATAGGGCGCTATGTCGGTAAACCAGTGTGGAGCTTGCTCGCTGCCGTTGCCCATCAACGTTTCGTTTTCGGCTACCACATGAATTTGATCGGCGTCGCGCCAGGCGCCATCGGTGGTGGTGGCGTAGATAACCTGCGCATTGGCTGGGAGCGAAATGTTATCAAGGGTGCCCATGCCGTTTTGCAAGCAGATGATCGTGGCGTCGTGAGCGAGGCGGTGTAGCACCGGCGTCAGCGCGCTGACAGTATCGCCGGCCTTCACCGTAATCAAAAGGCATTCAATGGGGCGGTCGTTTTGACAGGATAGCGTTAACGTTAGCGCGGCTTTTTGTGGATGACTCTGAGGGTAAATGAGCGTCCGGCTAACGGACGTCGCAGGGCGTCGGGGCAGGGCGGTGAGTTGTTCGCCTGCTTGCATTAAGCGTGCAGCACATAAAGTGCCGAGGCTGCCGAGGCCAAGTAAATGCCAGTGCATCAGGGGTTTGATCCGCTAAGGGCGCGACGTCGCGTCACGCCGTGTATGGCGAGCATTCAAGTGAGAACGGGTTGCTCGATGATGCGTTTAAACTCGCGTGAGTTTTCTAGTCCACGCATTGCGCGATGTATCATCAGGTCAGCGTCAATGTCACCGTGCTCGGCAATATGGCAAATCGTAATGCTCACCGAGGCCTGCAAAAAACCACCGGCAGTTTTATAGGCGCGATGATTTAAGCCGTCGTACAAACGACGGAAGCTGCTCGGTGTGCAGTTTTCGATATCTGGCTGGTGGGTGATCAAGCAGAAGGTATCAGGGGTTACGCGCGTCAAAATATCCATCGGCCGCACCAGTTGTTTCAGGCGGCGGCTCATGGTGAGTACCAGTTGCTGAACTAAATTTTTACCTTGGCGCGTTTCCATTTCTTGGTAGCCATCAATGCGCATGGTCAGCATGCAGGCAGCGCCGCCGCGAGTGCGCGCTTGTTTTAATGCATCTTCAAGCCGTTTTACCGCGTATTGGCGATTGCCGAATCCGGTCAGCGGATCAAGCGTGGTGTGCTTGCGTAAGCGAGAATTGGTATCGATTAAACGCTGATTTTCTACTAAGGCGCGATTATGAATGCGTAATAAGCGTTCCGCCGCCATCACGCGGGGCAGCAGCTGATCATTCATCGCTGATTTATTAACGAAGTCATCAACCCCTTCATCAAAGGCCTTTTGCAGCGCGTTCACACCTTCTTTCGCCGTTAATAAAATGATGTAGGTGTAACGATTGACCTGCTCATCGAGCTGGCGAATACGACGGGTAAGGCCGAGACCGTCCATTTCTGGCATGAGCCAGTCGGCGATCACAAGGCTGGCATTGCGTTCTTCGAGTTTGACTAGCGCTTCCGCCGCCGACGATGCGTGGCGCACGTCAGTGTAGCCAGACGTTGTCAGCGTGCGGCCGACCACAGCACTGGAAAATTTGGCATCGTCTACGATGAGTATGCTGATATCGCGGCTATTCATTTGGGAAAAGTCCCTGTTCTTGTTATCTTGCCCACAGTCCCGACTATAGCGATTTTGGCGCGAGCTCGGAACCATAGAAATATACTTGAGGTTTCCTGTATGTGGCTATCGCTGCGCGATGCCTGGCATGCCTACCGGCACCCCCGCGTCTTAACACTATTATTGTTCGGCTTTTCTGCGGGACTCCCCTTTCTATTGGTGTTCTCCACCTTGTCCGCATGGCTGACCGACGACGGCGTTGATAAGGCTACCATCGGCTATTTTAGCTGGGTTGGCATCCTCTTTTCTGTAAAAGTTATTTGGTCGCCCGTGGTGGATCAATTGCGTTTGCCATTTCTGCAGCGGTGGCTGGGGCAGCGCCGCAGCTGGTTGTTGCTAGCGCAAGCCGGCATCGCGCTGGCACTTTTCTTCATGTCACTGATGGGGCCTGCGGGGCACTTGGAGCGTTTTGCGTGGCTCGCACTGGCGGTGGCGTTTTGTTCTGCTACCCAAGATATCTGCGTTGACGCCTATCGAATTGAGTCCGCACCGGAAGCATTACAGGGCCCGCTCGCTGCCGCGTATATTTTGGGATATCGCGTCGCGCTGCTCGTTGCTGGAGCTGGTGCATTCTATATTGCAGATTTTTATACGTGGACGATTGCCTATCAGGCGATGGCCGCGTGCATGTTGGTGGGTATTGTTACGACGTTGCTGATCAGTGAGCCGGTCATCCCTGAGCGAGAATCTTTTGCCAAGCATCCGGGGCATTGGTTAAAGCACGCTATCTTTGCCCCCTTTGTGGAATTCTTTCAGCGATTCGGCTTGCACGCATTGGTGTTGCTGATCTTTATTTCTGTTTATCGCATCAGCGACATCACCATGGGTGTGATGGCGAATCCGTTTTATCTGGATATGGGCTTTAGTAAATCTGAAATTGCGAGCGTCGCCAAAGTCTTTGGCTTTTTTATGACGATTGCCGGATCGATATTAGGCGGTTTGCTAGTTGTGCGGTTAGGGCAATTACGCTGCCTGCTGATTGGCGCAGTACTGGTGGCCAGCACCAACTTACTGTTCGCGAAAATGGCCATGGGTGGCGCAAACCTTGCGTGGTTGGCGGTAGTGATCAGTGCAGACAACTTAAGCGCAGGCTTCGCTAATGTTGCGTTTATTGCCTATTTGTCCAGCTTAGTAAGCCGAGAATTTACCGCAACGCAATATGCGCTATTCAGT
This sequence comes from Alcanivoracaceae bacterium, assembly GCA_029213045.1. GTDB lineage: Bacteria > Pseudomonadota > Gammaproteobacteria > Pseudomonadales > Alcanivoracaceae > JARGPN01. The sequence continues at coordinate 633,386 of JARGPN010000009.1, read as the reverse complement.
TCGCTGATGACATTGCCGGGGAAATTTATTGGCGGTTTTTCTGGCGAGGTGGTTGTTGCGATGGGTTATCCATTCTTCTTCGTTTATGCCGCCGTGCTGGGCATCCCCGCAATACTTTTTATTCTTTATATCCAGAGAAATTCATCAATCAAGGCGCCAGCCAAAGCGTTTGACACTGACACGTAGATTGAGCACCAACACGCCTTCCTTTTCTAATCGTTGGCGTTGCTCTTCGCCAGCGCTGCCGGGGAGGGCAATTTCGCCGTTGCTGCGCAGAACACGCCACCAGGGTAGGCGCGTATCGTTCGGTAAATTACTCATCAGTTTGCCAACGAATCGCGCGTGTTGAGGGAAGCCTGCTAGCGTGGCAATTTGTCCGTAGCTGGCAATGCATCCGGCAGGAATAGAACCGACGAGTTGATACACCGCTCGGGCAAAGTCTGATTCTGCATCCGTGTTGATGGCCATATATTTTCGCCAGAAGAAGCGCTTCCATAAAAGATGTTGCCTCTATGGAAGCGCGCCTGCGATCACTCAAAAGACTCTTTTAAAGACTACTTACAAGAGAGCGCAGTAAGAAAGCGTTATCGTAAACCGCCATCCGTATCGATACAGCGGCCTGTCATATAGCTGTTTTCAAAAATAAACAGCACGCTCATGGCAATATGTTCCGGCTCGCCTAAACGCTTTAACGGCACAGCACTGATCAAACGGTCTCGCGCTTCGGGTTTCATCGCGGCGAGCATGTCTGTGTTGATGGTGCCCGGTGCCACAGCACCTGTGCGAATGTTGTAGCGCGCTAATTCTTTCGCCCACACTTCCGCCATGGCGACTACGCCAGATTTTGCCGCGGCATAGTTGGTTTGGCCAAAACTGCCTTGGCGCGCCAGCGATGAAATATTGACGATAACGCCTTCGTCAACGCCGAGCTTAATCATGCGTGCGGCGGCTTCGCGGCCACATAAAAAGACGCCGGTTAAATTAACGTCAATCACCGCTTGCCATTGTTGCAAACTCATGGTGCTGAGTTCGCCGTCTTTCGCTTTTACTAACAAGCCGTCGCGGGTGATGCCAGCGTTGTTAACGACGCCATGCAGCGTGCCGAAATCGCTCACCACGTTGTCAAATAACGCAATAACTTCATCTTCTTTCGCGACATTGCATAAATAGGCTTTGCCGTCACCGCCGGCTGCTTTGCAGCCCGCTACCGTCTCGTTGAGGTCCGCTTCATTGAGGTCAACACATGCAATGCGTGCGCCTTTGCTGGCTAACATTTGTGCAATGGCACGGCCAAGGCCGCGGCCTGCACCGGTCACGACAATGGTTTTATCTTTTACTTGCATGACGTTCGTCTCCGAATAAATTCATTTTGTCGAAAGATGATAAAACTGACGCTTATTATCAAGGTAATGTGAGAACAGAGAGGTCATACTAAATGACACACAATTAGTATTACGCAATGCTCAGGATGGGCGAATTATCGGAGGAACCGTCGTAGGTCACCATGACCGCGATGCTCATGGATATGAATGATTTCAACGATAGCCATAACGTAGACACCTCAAAAATAATAACACTCGCAGCTGCCGAGCGAAGCACGAATAGTTTACGTGCCTCTGTTGGTGCCGCACCGCCGGAGTCGCCTGAAATGATGAACCTGCTGGAGCAAGCGAGACAGTTTTTGTTTAGCGCACATATGGCTGCGCTCGGAACATTGGACGGCGGCATGCCGTACGTGTCGGCGGTTAATATTGCTGCAGCCAATGATGGCACGGTGTTGATGCAGGTTAGTGCTCTTGCAGAACACAGCCGCAATTTAGAGGTTAATGGTGCTTGTTCACTGTTAATTTCAACGTCAGACGCGAGTGACAGCCAAAGCAGTCCTCGTCTATCGCTGGTCGGCCATGCCGAGAAAGTCTCTCCAGAGCAAGCTGAGCGTTATTTGCGCCTATTCCCGCACTCTCAAGACTATCTGCAACTCGATTTCTACTTTCTTGCTGTGCATATCGACAAAGCGCGATGGATCCCTGGCTTTGCCAAAGCGGTTTGGTTGAACGGTAACGAGCTTACCGCGCCGGTACCGTGGGATACCGCAACAGAGCTCAGCATGGTTGAGCATATGAACCACGACCACGCCTCGGCCATTGCTCGCTACGCGCAGCTGATGGCCGAAGATCAGCCCGCAAACCTCGCCGCCATTGACCCTTGGGGCATGTGGCTGCTGGCGGATGGGCGGCGTTTGCGCTTTCCGTTTGAGGTCCCCGTGAGCTCCGTCGCGCAGGCTCGGCAGACGTTAGTCGAGCTGGCGCAGGTCTAACCGCTGGCTTATTCGCCAGCGTCTCATAAATAAACCCTCCCAACCCCCTTGAAACGGGGAATGCACCCCCCATCTCTGTGCCCATCAGCGAGACGCATTGAGGCATTGACTCTCGCGTCCGCGTTACTAGAATTGGCACTCGCCGAATGAGAGTGCTAATTCATCAAGCGAGCAGGTGGCATTTCAACGCGCACCTGTCGCCCTAGGCTTTACGTTCTGACCAACCTTATTGAAGGGAGATACAAGGCAATGAACATTCGTCCTTTGCATGACCGCGTCCTAGTACGCCGCGAAGAGGAAGAAACAAAATCCGCTGGTGGCATCGTGTTACCAGGTTCCGCGGCAGAGAAGCCGTCCCGTGGCGAAGTGATCGCTGCTGGCAAAGGCAAGATCACTGACAGCGGCGACGTGCGCCAGCTCGACGTGAAAGTCGGCGACAAAATTATTTTCGGTCAGTACGCAGGTACGACCGTGAAAGTAAATGGCGAAGAACTTCTGATGATGGCTGAGAGTGAAATTCTCGCCGTTGTAGAAGGCTAATTCGAATCACCCGTCAACGAATTCAAGAGGAATACGATCATGGCTAAAGAAGTAATTTTTCGTGATGATGCCCGTCAGCGCATGCTACGTGGTGTTAACGTCCTAGCCGACGCGGTGAAGGTAACCCTGGGCCCTAAAGGCCGTAACGTTGTGTTAGAAAAATCTTTCGGTTCGCCGCTTATCACTAAAGATGGCGTGTCGGTAGCGAAAGAAATCGAACTCGAAGACAAGTTCGAAAATATGGGCGCGCAAATGGTGAAAGAAGTTGCGTCCAAAGCAAACGATGAAGCGGGTGACGGCACCACGACGGCAACTGTTTTGGCACAAGCGATTGTGACAGAAGGTTTGAAGTCAGTGACTGCGGGCATGAACCCAATGGACCTAAAGCGCGGTATCGACAAAGCGGTTGCAGCGGTCGTTATTGAGCTGGAAAAGCTGTCTACCCCAGTAAAAGATCGCAAAGCGATTGAGCAAGTAGCCTCTATCTCTGCTAACTCCGACACCACCGTGGGCAACATCATTGCCGACGCAATGGAGCGCGTTTCTAACCGTGACGGCAAGTTCACCACCGACGGCGTTATCACCGTTGAAGAAGGTCGTGGCCTGCAAGACGAGCTGGAAGTGGTAGAAGGTATGCAGTTTGATCGCGGCTACCTGTCTCCTTACTTCATTAACAACCAAGAAAAAATGGCGGTAGAAATTGAGCATCCGTACATTTTGCTGGTTGATAAAAAAATCTCCAACATTCGCGAACTGCTACCAGTTCTTGAGTCTGTGGCGAAATCCGGCAAGCCATTATTGATCATTGCTGAAGATGTTGAAGGCGAAGCGCTGGCAACATTGGTTGTGAACAATATGCGCGGCATTATCAAATGTTCAGCGGTGAAAGCACCTGGCTTTGGTGATCGTCGTAAAGCGATGTTGCAAGATATCGCCATCTTGACCGGCGGCACTGTGATCTCTGAAGAAGTAGGCTTAAGCCTTGAAAATGCTTCTCTCGAAGATCTTGGCACAGCTGAGAAAGTGAATATCGACAAAGAAAATACCACCATCGTGAACGGTGCTGGTGTTAAAGCCGATATCAACAGCCGTGTTGAACAGATCCGCGCTGAAATCGAAAAATCTACTTCAGACTACGACCGTGAAAAACTGCAAGAGCGCGTTGCCAAATTGGCTGGCGGTGTTGCGGTAATTAAAGTCGGCGCAGCCACTGAAGTAGAAATGAAAGAGAAGAAAGCACGCGTTGACGACGCATTGCACGCAACACGCGCGGCAATCGAAGAAGGCGTAGTACCGGGCGGCGGTGTTGCCTTGGTGCGTGCATTGGCCAATATGGGCGTAGTAAAAGGCGATAACGAAGACCAGAACGTTGGTATCGCGCTAGCTACACGTGCATTGGAAGCGCCACTGCGTCAGATCTCTGCCAACGCCGGTGCGGAAGCATCCGTTGTGGTACAAACCGTGAAAGCTGGCGCTGCAAACTTCGGTTTCAACGCGTCTAACGGCGAGTACGGCGACATGCTCGAACTCGGCATCATCGACCCTGCAAAAGTAACCCGCACAGCACTACAAGCTGCGGCATCGATTGCTGGCTTGATGATCACCACCGAAGCCATGGTTGCTGACAAGCCTGAGAAAAATGGTGCAGGCGGCGGCATGCCAGACATGGGCGGAATGGGTGGCATGGGCGGCATGATGTAATTGCCCCCTCTATCCCAGTTCATCCAGAACTGAGAAACACAAAAAAGCCCCGCAAAAGCGGGGCTTTTTTGTAGCCCGAAAAAATACAGTACACCCATGTTTTATGTGGGAGCTTGCCCGCAAGCGATACAGCGGTGATCGAGGCCCAATCGCTTGCAGGCAAGCTCCCACATGGTTTTGTGCGGCTGGGGCTGCTGAGTTTTTTTGCAGACTTTGAATTGCCGGAGCGTCTGATTAAAACCACAGACCTGCAATGCGGTATGTCCTATGTGGGAGCTTGCTCGCAAGCGATACAGCGGTGATCGAAGCCCAATCGCTTGCAGGCAAGCTCCCACATGGGGTTGTGCGGTTGGGGCTGCAAGGTTTTTTTGCAGCCTTTGAATTGCCGGAGCGTCTGATTAAAACCACAGCCCTGCAATGCGGTATGTCCTATGTGGTAGCTTGCCCGCAAGCGATACAGCAGTGATCGAAGCCCAATCGCTTGCAGGCAAGCTCCCACATGGGGTTGTGCGGTTGGGGCTGCTGAGTTTTTTGCGGCCTTTGAATTGTCGGAGCGTCTGATTAAAACCACAGCCCTGCAATGCGGTATGTCCTATGTGGGAGCTTGCCCGCAAGCGATACAGCGGTGATCGAGGCCCAATCGCTTGCAGGCAAGCTCCCACATGGGTTTGTGCGGCTGGCGCTGCAAGGTTTTTGTTTACTCCGCAAACTAGCAACGCACCACAAAAAACCAACTACGGATTTTCTTATCGGTTTGGTTTAGCCTAACCACTCTTAAACTGCCGATAAAAATAGCTCAATGCATACAGCAGACGAAAAACTAAAGTGGCATGTCTTTGCACTTATCGCCCTGATGTTGGTGCTGGGCTTTGCGCACGAATGGGTTAATCCATGGCTGCGCTACGACCGAGACGCCATTGAAGCAGGGCAAATCTGGCGCTTAGTTAGTTGCCACCTTGTGCACCTCAACCAATGGCACATGCTGATGAACCTAAGCGGCTTTTTTATGTGCTGGTTTTTCTTCACCGATTTGCTCACCAGAAAAATCCTATGGTTATGGTTTAGCCTGTCGTCCATCGTTGTCGGACTCGCATTTTTCTATATCGATACCGACCTGCAATGGTATGTCGGTCTTTCCGGCATACTGCATGGCTTTTTGATCATGTGCTTGATCATCGGCTGGCGCGGTAATCGCTGGCTACACTCCATCGTATTAACGCTAATTTGCGCACGTCTAATTTGGGAGCATACCCCCGAATACGATGTGAATTATTTGCAGGGTATTATCAAAGGTCGTGTTTACGTTAACGCGCACCTGTATGGCAGCATCATGGGCACTTTAATTGGGCTGGGGCTATGTCTGAAGAATCTAGGACTATGTCGACACAAGACACAAAAAAACAAAAAAGAAATATCGGCCTAAATCTATTTGGTCTTGTTTTTCTTACGGCGGGTCTTTGCGTTATAGCGTTCGGCCCGCTAGACACCGTATACCAACATTGGCGGAGCGCCAGTTGGCCGCATATCCCGGCCACGCTTAATGCGGTGGATGTCGAATCGCACAGTGGCGACAACGGCTATACCTATTCACTCTCCGCGTCATACAGCTATCAATTTAACGGGCGCCAATACGTCAATACCAACGTAGGTTATGACAGCAGTAGCGATAATGTCGGTGACTACCATCGCAAGGCACTCAGTCGTTTGCAGCGCGCTCAAGCGTTGAATCGTGTGCGCATTTGGGTGAACCCGAACGACCCCACCGAAAGTTACCTGCTGCGCGATTTGCGCCCGCAAAAGCTATTTTTCATGTTCTTATTTGGCGGTATTTTTGCGCTGGTGGGCGTTGCCATCATGTTTTCTGGAAAAATATTTAAACGTGCATCGGCGACCCACGCAGAGGCTATTTTTTCCTCGGAACGGCACGGCCATTGGGTGTTGGCATTTATGGGATTTATTTTCCTCGCGGTGAGTTTCCCCGTGCTCACTGCGTTGCCGGGTGAAATAAAGAAAGGCAATTATATGGTGCTGGTGGCATTAGTGTTTCCAGTGGTGGGGTTGGTACTTGCCTACGCAGCATGGAAAATGCGGAGAAATTGGCAGCATTACGGCCCTGTGCCATTGATGCTCGCGCCATATCCCGGGCAGCTCGGCGGTGATATAGCCGGAGATATCACGTTATCGAAATGGATTTCACATGATCAGTGGCGCGTAAATTTAGTGTGCGTGCGTATCCGCCAAGGCAGAGGAAAAAATAGCAGCACCACGGAAAACGTGATCTGGCAAAAAGAACAAGAGCCTTACGTGCACATGCAGGGCAGTGGTGCGTCGCTACGTTTCGCCTTTACACCGCCCACGGATTTGCCCGTCACTGACGAAAGCGGTCGAGATAAAGTCGAGTGGCGAGTGATTTTGGAAGGACCGAAAAAGCCGGTGCCGCTTGAACGCACCTATGTTGTACCCGTGGTACAGGGAACGGAGCAAGCCGTTGTGCCGTTGCCGCAATCCCATGTCCAGCGTTCGGAAAAACGTGCGTACGCACAAGCAACGGTGGATGCCGCAGAACAAATTGATGTTGTGCAAACCGCAGAGGGTTTGATGCTTCAAAGCCGTGTAGGGCGAAACGGCGCCATGACATGGATGCTCCTATTGATGGGGCTCATCTTTGCAGGTGCATCGGTGGGGATGGCGGTCGTCGCCGCTAAAGAGGGGCTGATGCTTTATTTTATGGCGTTTGTGTTTGGCCTGTTTGGCTTTCCGATGTTCTTTGGCGGCGTCTTTATGGCGGGTAGATCACTCGACGCACGCATCAGTAATGGGGACGTTGTGATTATCCGCCGCTGGGGCGGCAGGGCGCTGTGGCAGCGTAAAGGACGTTTAGATCGGGCTGATCAGCTTGTGCTGACAAGTGCCGGCAGCGTGACCTCTGGCAACAAGAAGACCGAATACTTTCATTTAGAGGTGAATGCCGACGGTAAAAACATTCGGCTCGCCGAAGGCTTAGCTGGCCGCGACGTCGCCGAGGCCATGCAAAAAAATATTTTGCGTTTACTGAGGCTCGTATAAAACGTCTTGGGATGTTGCTTGCAATCGAAACCAAAAATTGGCAATACCCAGCATGTAATCAACCCCCCAAGCTATTCAGTGTTTTCGGTCCATGTGGGAGCTTGCCTGCAAGCGATACTGCAGTGATCGAAGCCCAATCGCTTGCGGGTAAGCTCCCACATTGGTTTGTGCCATTGCGGTTGTTGAGGTTTTCTCTGGCTTTGGATGCAAGTCAGCCTCGGATAAAAACCAAAGAATTCCAACCCGCTCTGTTCTCTGTGGGAGCTTGCCTGCAAGCGATACAGCAGTGATCGAAGCCCAATCGCTTGCAGGCAAGCTCCCACATTGGTTTGTGCCATTGGGGTTGTTGAGGTTTTCTCGGGCTATGGATGCAGCTCAGCCTCAGATAAAAACCAAAGAATTCCAATCCCCGCTATGTTCTCTGTGGGAGCTTGCTTGCAAGCGATACAGCAGTGATCGAAGCCCAATCGCTTGCAGGCAAGCTCCCACATGGGATTTGTGCCATTGGGGTTGTTGAGGTTTTCTCGGGCTATGGATGCAAGTCAGCCTCAGATAAAACCAAAGAATCCCAACCCGCTATGTTCTCTGTGGGAGCTTGCCTGCAAGCGATGCTGCAGTGATCGAAGCCCAATCGCTTGCAGGCAAGCTCCCACATGGTTTGTGCCACTTGGGATTTGTGCGATCAACGCCTGCTGCTGCTGACATGATCTGGTAGAATCGGACAGGCTCGCCGGGCCTGCTTTGCTTTCTCGGCGACCACCTAGGCAACGCGCTGCCCAAACACAAAAAGACATTGAGAGCCTCCATGAGCAAAGACCGCCTGATTATTTTTGACACAACCCTACGCGACGGCGAGCAAAGCCCCGGTGCGACCATGGACCGTGACGAAAAACTGCGCATTGCTAAAGTGCTTGAGCGCATGCGCGTCGATGTCATCGAGGCTGGCTTCGCCATTGCCAGCCAAGGCGATTTCGAGTCAGTGAAACTCATCGCCAACACCATTAAAGATTCCACCATCTGCTCACTCGCTCGCGCTAAAGAGTCAGATATCGACCGCGCCGGCGAAGCCTTGGCCGGCGCGAACAGTGGCCGCATCCATACCTTTATCGCCACTAGCCCCATCCATATGGAACATAAACTTCGCCTGGCACCAGACGAAGTGATCGTGCACGCCGTGAACGCAGTCAAACACGCGCGTAACTTAATTGATGATGTGGAATTTTCTTGCGAAGACGCAGGCCGTTCCGATATCGATTTTCTATGCCGCATCATCGAACAAGTGATCAATGCGGGCGCGCGTACCATTAATATTCCCGACACCGTTGGCTATGCCATCCCAGGCCAATACGGCAACACCATTAAGCAATTGCTCGAACGTATTCCCAATGCGGATAAAGCTATCTTCTCTGTGCACTGCCATAACGACCTCGGCCTTGCGGTCGCTAACTCATTGGAAGCGGTGCTCAACGGCGCACGCCAAGTTGAGTGCACCATTAACGGATTAGGCGAGCGTGCGGGCAACGCATCGCTAGAAGAAATTGTTATGGCGGTGCGCACCCGCGCGGATTTATTTCCAGTGGAAACGCATATTAATACCACCGAAATTGTCCCGGCCTCGCGTCTCGTGTCGTCGATAACAGGCTTTCCAGTGCAGCCGAATAAAGCCATCGTCGGTGCCAATGCATTCGCCCATGAATCCGGCATTCACCAAGATGGCGTGCTTAAGCACCGCGAAACCTACGAAATCATGCGCGCCGAAGATGTGGGCTGGAACACCAACCGCATGGTATTGGGTAAGCACTCAGGCCGCGCCGCGTTTCGCGCACGCGTAGAAGAACTCGGCGTGACCTTTGAAACGAATGAAGAGCTGAATGACGCATTTCAACGCTTCAAAGATTTAGCCGACAAAAAACACGAAATCTTCGACGAAGATTTACAAGCCCTGATTAGCGACACAAAACAAGCGGCAGAAGATGAGCGCTTTAAACTGGTGTATTTAGATGCCGCCTCAAAAACCGGCGAAACACCGGAAGCGCATATCATTCTTTCCGTTGACGGAAAAGAAGTTGAAGCACGAGCAAAAGGCGCAGGCCCAGTAGACGCCACCTTCAAAGCGATTGAAAACGTTGCGAAAAGTGAAAGTAGCTTGCAGCTGTACTCGGTCAACGCCATTACCTCGGGCACCGACAGCCAAGGCGAAGTGACCGTGCGTTTAGAGAAAGGTGGCCGCATTGTGAATGGCCACGGTGCCGACGTAGACATTATTAGTGCATCAGCCAAAGCGTATCTGAATGCATTAAATCATTTTGCTGCGGGGCTAGAGCGCGCTCACCCACAAGCGGCGGATGTGTAGTCACGTTGATAAATAGAAAGAGATAAGTCATGAACGAACTGCAACGGCAAGCCTATATAAAAGCCCTCGGCGTGACGCCCTGGGTGGCGGCTGCGCCGTTGCCCGGCGCCGCAGAAACGCCATTACTTGAATGGCCAGAAGTTGCCACACCTGCGGTGCAATTAGCGCCTGAACCACAAGTGCCCGCGCAAGCCGCTGCGTCGATGTCATTGCCAACTGAGCAAGCGCGTCAAGCGCCTGCGCCGCAGGCTGCTCCTACCGCTGAGCCGCAAACGAAAAAGAAAGTTGCACCGAGCACGCAGCTGACCTTGCAAGCACATCAAATCGGCGAGGTGTGGGTGATCGCAGAACAGGAAGATCCCAGCGCACCAGACTTAAGTCGTGAAGCGTTACAGCTGTTGCAAAACCTGTTGGCGATTTTTCCAGGGCAACGTAAAAGCGTGCGCAAATTCTTATGGCCGCTCTCCGATGTTGCCATGGATGACGCCGCGCTGAGCAAAACCTTTCAATCGTTCACGCGTGGCCTTGGCGGAAAGATATTGCTGTGTGTTAGCGAACAGAGCTGCAAAGCCTGTTTGAATGCACCGCGCTTCGCGCTGCACAGTGAAGACAATAGTGCCGTAATACTCCCCGTCAGCGCCTTGCAAGAAATGCTGCAAGACCCCGTAGAGCAAAAACGTCGCACTTGGCAGGCAATGCTCGCCACCGGCTTTTATTCCTATGCAGATAAAAAGACAGGGCGCTCTGCATGATTGTACTGCACGCAGGTTTTTCCGTTCGCCCGATGCAGGAATCAGATCTCGACGCTGTACTAGAAATTGAAAACGCCGCTCAACCGACTCCGTGGAGCCGCAATATTTTTGCCGAAGGCATCGCCAGCGGTCACGATTGCGAAGTCGTAGAAAAAGACGGCCAAATCGCTGGCTTTCAAGTGGTGTCACGCGTGCTTGATGAAGCGCATTTATTAAATGTCGTTATCGCTCCCGCTTTTCAACGCCGTGGGCTCGGCTGGGCGTTAATCAATCGCCTAATTGAGCGTTGCGAAGAAAACGACACCAGCATCATTTTTCTCGAAGTACGCAAAAGCAACACCGCCGCAAGGCAACTCTATGAACATATCGGCTTTAACGAAATCGGCGTGCGCCGCGCCTATTATCGTTCGGCGGAAGGCCGCGAAGACGCCATCTTGATGATGATGGAGTTAGTCGGTCACAAGTAAACACTTAACTACATAACAGCGAGAGATGATCATGTCAGACACTCTGTATCGAAACGCGCTTATTCTTATTGCTGCACTGTTTACGTTTATTTTTTGCTACGTCGTTATCCCACCACTCCTGCAAGACTTCGATATTCTTGGCGCCTTCGCCGCAGGATTTGTTAATCCCTATTCAAGCGGTTATGCCGCTGACATTTTTTCTTGCTGGGCAGTACTGGCTGTGTGGGTTTTCCACGAGCGAAAATCGGTGAAGGGCGGTTGGATAGCGCTGTTGCTAGGTGTCGTGCCGGGCGTCGCGGTTGGTTTGGTGGTGTACCTGCTAATGCGGCAAAAACAGCTGAGCAATACTCATTGAAAATACAGCCCAGCCTCGGCTGAAAATCCAAGACACCCAATCGGTACTGTCTTCTGTGGGAGCTTGCCTGCAAGCGATACTGCAGTGATCGAGGCCCAATCGCTTGCAGGCAAGCTCCCACATGGGTTTGTGCCATTGGGGTTGTTGAGGTTTCTCGGGCTTTGGATGCAAGTCGGCCTCAGATAAAAACCAAAGAATCCCAACTCGCTAGGTCCTCTGTGGGAGCTTGCCTGCAAGCGATACTGCAGTGATCGAAGCCCAATCGCTTGCGGGCAAGCTCCCACATTGGGTTGTGCCACATGGTTTGGTGTCACTGATGTTGCCGAGATTTTTCCAGCTTTCGGCGCTACAGAAATCCTAAGTATCTACCCATGACACATTAGCTTTTGACATTACATGCATACGCATATTAAATAGCGGTAGATCACACAGGAATGCTCACTATGCAAATTCAGCCTTGTTTGAACCTCAAGCTGCGCCAGGCGGATCGCGTGCTCACCAGCCATTACAACGGTTATCTGAGCGATGTGGGCATTAAAGTTACCCAGTTCAGCGTGTTGCGCGCCTTGTGGCACATGAAAAGCTGCTCGCAGCAGCAACTGGAAAAAGTCCTGTTGGTCGAACAGGCGACGCTCACGCGTAGCCTGCAACCGCTGATCCGTGGCGGTTATATCGAGCGCACGGCAGACGCCGCAGATCGTAGGGTAATGCTCTGCTCTTTATCGGAGAGCGGTAAAGCGCTCTACAAAGACGCGGAGAAACGTTGGAAGCAAGCTCAGAAAAGTGTTGAGAAAAAGCTTGGCCCCGAGCTCATCGAACAACTCTTAAGTTCATCTAGCGCATTGATCGAAATGAAGTCCTGATTTTTGCGGCGACGCAATCGTTAGGCATTAAATGCTGCACAATTACATGCATACACATGTTTAATCATAAGGCAGGAATCGCCATGCAAACGTTCACATTACTCGGTATTCGATACCCTAAAACCACACTGCTGATAGGGCTGCTTTGCCTGGGCTTATTGGCGTCCGGCCTGAGCAAGGTATTTAAGGATACTCGCGCTGATGCGTTTTTATCCTCAGATAATCCAGCGCTAATTTATAAAAACAAAGCACGTAAAATTTTTGGCATCAGTGATCCCCTGGTTATTGCGATAGAGCACCAAGGCGCGGACGGGATTTATACGGACGACGTGTTGGCGTTAGTGTCGTCACTCACCGACGCTGTGAATTCGCTACCGAATGTGAACGAAGACCGCACCATGAGTTTGTCCACGGAGAACAACATCGTCGGTAACAGCGCCGGCATGGATGTTTCGCCGTTTATGGATTTGCTTGAAGATGGCGGGCCAAGCGCGGTTCGAAACGCGATTCAAAATTTCCCTTTGTACAATGGACTGATGGTGTCGGAAGACGGTGCCATGACGTTAATCATTGCCGAGCTGTACGACGACAGCAAAGCCGAAGCGACGTATCAATCGCTAGAGACGCTGGTGGCTAGCCAAAAACTGCCCGCCGCGACCATGGTCTATACCGCCGGTGAAGGGGCGGTACTCGGCTACCTCGGGCATTACATTGATCGCGATGCCAGCCGATTAAATCCGTTGGCCGGTTTAATCATCACCATCATTTTAATTATTGCGTTTCGTCGTTTTGCCCCCGCGTTATTGGGCAATTTGGTGATCGCTGCCTCCGTGTTAATGACGGTGGGTTTTATGGGCTACAGTGGCGTGCCATTTTATGTGATCACCAATGCCATGCCGGTGATTTTGATTGGCATGGCTGTGGCGGATTCAATTCATATCTTTAGTCACTATTACGAATTATTGGCCAAGCACCCAGATTACACCCCGAAGCAAGCCATCGAAGAGGCTGTTACCACCATGGCGGGGCCGGTTACCTTAACCACCATCACCACCATGGCAGGATTTATCGGTCTCTATGCCTCGGCGGACATGCCGCCATTTGAATACTTTGGTTTGTTCACTACCTTTGGCGTGTTGATTGCGTGGTTCTATTCCCTGTTGGTATTGCCTGCGGCGATCACGCTGATGAAACCGAAGGTCAGTCAACGCTGGGTCGCGTTGCAACGCACCAGTGGTCGAGATGTCTTTGCACGCACCATGATGTTGTTGGGTACAGCATCCACGCGTCATGCCAAAGCAACGGTTTCAGCATTTTCGCTACTGGCATTGGCAGGGCTGGTGCTGAGTTTGCAGTTGCGGGTGAACGATGACCGCATCGAAACGTTCCATCACGATGAGCCGATTTACCAAGCGGACAAAGCCATTAACGCCCATATGCACGGCAGCAATACGCTCGATGTCGTCATCGAAACGGATGCCGCTGAAGGGCTATTTGATCCGCGTGTGCTCGCTGAAATCGAGGCGCTACAAGCCTACGGAAAAACGCTGCCGCACGTTAACGGCTCCATGTCGTTAGTCGATTATCTCAAGCAAATGAATAAATCGCTGAACGAAGATCAACAAGCCTTTTACGCCTTACCAGAAAATAAAGAGCTCGCCGCGCAGTATTTGCTGTTGTATTCCGCAAGCAGTGACCCGACCGATTTCGATAACGTGGTGGACTACGATTACCGTTTAGCCAACGTGCGTTTTTATCTCGACTCCGCCGACTATTCTGAAACATCACCTGTCGTGCAATCACTGGAAAGCTATGTGCAATCGCACTTCGGTGACAGTGGTGCAACAGCAACCATTACCGGCCGCGTCAATCTTAACTACCACTGGTTAAGAGACATTGGGCGTAGCCATTTTGTTAGCGTGGGCATTTCCTTGATCTGCGTGCTGGCGGTGTCGATGCTGCTGTTCCGTTCGTGGGTGGCGGGTGTGTTCGCGGTGCTGCCGGTGATCACATCGATCCTTATGGTGTACGCCACCATGGTGTTGTTCAGCATTGATTTGGGTATCGGCACTTCCATGTTCGCATCGGTGGCCATTGGATTAGGCATCGACTTTGCCATCCATACCATCGACCGTTTGAAATCTTTATTTAAAGACAATGTGCCCAGCGCGCAGGATTTAGTCACGCATTTGTATGCGTCTACGGGCCGCGCCTTATTGTTTAATTATTTGGCCGTGGCGTGTGGTTTCGGCGTGTTGATCATCTCTAAGGTTGTACCGCTGAATAACTTCGGCACCATCGTCGTGTTGTCAGTGACCATGAGCTTTATTGCATCGTTGGCGCTGTTGCCAGCGCTGGTGTTGGTCTTCAAGCCAGCGTTTTTATATCGCCAGCACAATACTGAAGCGCGCAGTCCCCGTCGCGTCGCCTCGGTCAACACTCTCGGCCTTGCATTGGTAATCGGGCTGGCGGCAACTGCCGCGCCGAAGTCGTCCTATGCGAAGGAACTGCCCGATGGCGACACCATCGTGTCGCAGATTAATCAAGTGGATGAGGGCGAGCACGCGATCAGTCAAATGCATATGACGCTTACCGATAAGTCAGGTAAAGCTCGCGAGCGCTCGGCCATCAGTTATCGAAAATATTTTGGCAAAGAGAAGCGAACGCTGCTGTTTTACCTTAGCCCTACCAACGTAAAAGATACCGGCTTTCTGACCTATGACTATCCCAATAACGATGTTGAAGATGATCAATGGCTCTATTTACCCGCGCTGCGCAAAGTCAGACGTATTTCTGCGTCCGATCGCGGCGACTATTTTCTCGGCACAGACTTTACCTATGAAGACATTAAAAAGGCTGGAAAGATTGAACAAAGTGATTTTGATTTTCATGCCGTCGCTGAGGAAATGCTTTCTGTAGAGGGAGGTTCGATCACCACCTACAAAGTCTCGGCCACCACCAAAACGCCAGAAATAGCGGAGGAGTTGGGCTATCAGCGTATGGCGTTTTGGGTAAATCCAGAAAACTGGATCGTACTAAAAACGGAATACTGGGACCTCAAAGATCGTCATTTAAAAACCTATACAGCATCCGATATTTCAAAAGTCGATGGCCTGTGGACAAAGCATCGCCTAGAAGTAAAAAACCACAAGACCGGACATGACAGCCTGTTTGAATTTTCCGATGTGGATTATCAAACGCCCGTGCAAGATGACTTGTTCACGCGTCGTACGTTAGAACGAGGGTTGTGAGCTATGCGCGTATTCGCTGTCATTGTAACGTTGCTCGGCGTAGGCAATGCGGGCGCGATGAGCGCGCCCGACATCAACACTGACGTTGAATCGGTTGTCGCTGCGGGCTTGACCCATTCCGGGCTGCAAAATTCGGAGATCAGCGTAAAGCCAGAAATCAGTGGCGATATCACCACCTCCCTGCGCTACACCCTGATGCCAAAATTCACGGCCGTCGCAGATGGCGAGATCTATGTCGATAACCCGAACGAGCGCAACTACGATTCTATCAACGGCCCGTGGCAGTCAAACCGTCATGGTGAAGCCTTGTTGTCCGAAGCGTATCTGGATTTTCCATGGCTAGCGGGTTACTGGCGTGTTGGCAAACAGCAAGTGGTATGGGGGCAAGCCGACGGCCTAAAAGTGCTCGACGTGGTTAACCCGCAGGATTATCGAGAATTTAATTTGGACGAATTCGAGGACTCCCGCATTCCTCTGTGGATGGTCAACGCCGAATTTAATGTCACCGATGATTCCACGCTTCAGGTATTAATTATTCCCGATAATACCTACAGCAAATCGGCCGACACCGGCACACCCTATGAAATCACCAGCTCAAAATTCCGACCTGCGTTGGGCGCGACCCCAGCGCCAGTTATTGTTCATGATATCGAGCGCCCCGAACGGCAACCGGAATTCGGCACGCGCTATCGAATGTTTTATCACGGCTGGGACTTGACCCTGAATTATCTCTACCACCGTCAAGACAGTCCTGTGATTTATCGTCGGTTCAATGCAGGGCAGGTGGACGTGACGCCTATGTATAAATTAAATAATTTGTTCGGTGCAACGGCCAGCAATGCGTTTGGTGATTGGGTGTTAAGAATGGAAGCGGGTTACAACACCGACACCTACCAATTGCGCACCAGCCTCGACGACGACGGTATCGCCGTCTCCCCCGAGTTTAGCTCCGTCATTGGGCTCGACTATCGCGGCTTCACCGATTGGTTTCTGAGCTACCAGCTTTTTCAAAGCACCCTCACCGATTACACCTCGGACATCGTTCGCAACCGCACCCGCGTGCAGCAAACATTATTAGTGCGGCGGTCGTTATTCAATGAAACCGCAGAGCTGGAATTCTTTGCGCTCTACAGCGACGAAGACCAAGACGGACAATTCAGAACAGAAGCGTCTTACTTGGTGAGCGATGCATTACGCGTGTGGGCAGGCATCGATCTGTTCTATGGCGACGCAGACGGCCAGTTCGGACAATTCGATGAAACCGATCGTGCGGTGGTGGGGTTGGAGTTTGGATTTTAATCCAGCGGCATGTGTTATCGAGGAGTGTCGCTGATTTTGCCGAAGAGCTAGCAACCGATACAGCCGAGATTCCCGAAAGCCTCGCGTTTTATATCGACTATGAAAAGATGGGGCGTGAGCTGGAGCTGAGTGGTGACATCTTCACCATTAAGACGGGATACCGCGAAGTGCACATATTTTGGAATCACTAACAGGAATAGCCCCTGCTTCGCGTATCTTGTCTCCTAATCTCGCCAAGGCTGAGCCCCAAAAGTGCTATTGATCCTGTTGGCCTCAATGGCGAAAATGCGGCGGTAAAGTCGCTTTTAGTTTAAAATATCCTTTTTTTAGGTACTTAAAGTACCCAAAAATTAAAAAATATAAACCCTTCGATTGATATAGTTTAAAAATTAGATTAGATTGGTACTATGAGTACCGAAAACGAGTCAAAATTAAACCATTTGCTCAGCACTCAGCCTTTAGGCGTCGTGCTTTCTTCGGCATGGCTTGCTGATCAGGGTTACAGCCTTGATTTGCAGAAACGCTATAAGCGTAGCCAGTGGTTTGATTCTATAGGTACAGGGGCGCTTATACGCCATAGCGATCAGGTGGACTATCTAGGCGGAATCTATGCCTTGCAAAGCCAGATAGGTCTGTCTGTGCATCCAGCCGCTAAAACCGCACTATCCATGCAAGGCAAAGCGCATTATTTGGAGTTGTCTACCAAATCAGTACAGCTCTTTGGTGGCAAGGATGACAGTTTGCCTCTGTGGTTTAAAAGGCGGGATTGGGGTGTCAGTGTGGATTGTAAGCTCACCTCCTTTTTACCGCCTGAACTTGGCTTGGTAGAAATAGAGCATAAGGGCTTTAAGGTAAAAGTATCCAGCCCCGCACGAGCGGTCATGGAGTGCCTTTATCTGGCGCCTAAGTCTCAACCACTTTTGGAAGTGTTTGAGTTGATGGAAGGGCTAAACAATCTAAGACCAGCCAGCGTTCAAAAATTGCTGGAAGGCTGTACTTCCGTGAAGGTAAAACGCCTGTTTTTGTATTTGGCAGATAAGGCAGGCCATGAATGGCTTAGCTATATCAGCCTCGATAAGGTTGATCTGGGCTCAGGTAAACGCGCCATCGTGAATGACGGTGTTTATGTTTCGAAGTATCAGATAACCGTGCCAAAGGCTCTCGATTCTATGAACGGAGAGGCCGCTCATGAATGAAGCCTATAAGAAGCAGGTTGGGCTTCTTTTGGACGTGTTGCCCGAAGTCGCTAAAGAAGCATGCTTTGCCATGCATGGCGGCACGGCGATTAACCTCTTTGTGCGTGATATGCCAAGGCTTTCAGTGGACATCGATCTAACCTATGTCGAGATTGCCGAGCGTAAAGAAACGCTTGATGGCATTAATGCGGCGCTGATCCGCATTAAGAAACGTATCGAAGCGTTGCGCCCATCGATACGGGTTCAGCACAAAGATAAGGTTTGTAAACTACAACTTGATGAGCATGGTGTACTCATCAAGATTGAAGTGAATATGGTAGGGCGTGGCTTGCTGGGTGAACCCAACAAAGCGCCTCTTTGTGAGGCAGCCCAAGAGAAGTTCGATGCCTTTTGCGCCATGCCGTTGGTGCCGTTGGCTCAGCTATACGGCGGAAAATTATGTGCAGCTTTAGATAGGCAGCACCCAAGAGATTTATTTGATGTAAAGCTCTTGTTTGAAAATGAAGGGCTAGAAAACGAAGGGTTTACGGACGAGATTAAGCAAGGATTTATTCTGGGGTTGGTAAGCAGTAATCGCCCGACCCATGAAATGCTTGATCCACATTTACTTGATCAACGCACGGCTTTCGAGAACCAATTTGAAGGCATGTCCGCGATTGAGTTTAGTTACGATGATTATGAGGCCACAAGGCTTCAGCTTATCGAAACGGTAAAAGCCAGTTTGAGTGAAGAGGATAAGGCTTTCTTGTTGAGCCTACATCGCCTCACGCCAGATTGGTCGATTTACGACTATCAGAACTTTCCTTCAGTGAAGTGGAAGCTTCTTAACTTGGAGAAATTCAAGATAAACAATCCAGAGGCTTATGAGCAGCAACTAAATGAGCTGGAAAGCATTCTAGAGCAGTAATTTATAGCACGGTTGTTTTATTGATAAAGCTATCAATTGATAACATATGCGTTTTCTCGCCCCGCAAGGGTAATGTAACGAACAAGTACAAATTTAAGTGCAAACTAGGGTATGAGCGGTATGGGTGATAGCAGTTTGGTCAATGAAATAAATAAGAGACGCACGTTTGCTATCATCTCCCACCCGGATGCTGGTAAAACGACGATCACTGAAAAAATGCTCCTGTTCGGAAACGCCATTCAAATGGCCGGCACCGTTAAAGGCAAAAAGTCAGGACGTCACGCCACCTCCGACTGGATGGAGATGGAAAAAGAGCGGGGCATTTCCGTCACCACCTCGGTGATGCAATTTCCTTATCACGGTGCGACCGTGAATCTGCTGGATACCCCGGGCCACGCGGATTTCTCTGAAGATACCTATCGCACCCTAACTGCCGTGGACACCGCCCTAATGGTGATCGACTGCGCCAAGGGTGTGGAAGAGCGAACCATTAAACTGATGGAAGTGTGTCGTCTGCGCGACACCCCCATTTTGACGTTCGTCAACAAACTCGACCGCGAAGTGCGTGACCCCATTGAAGTGTTGGACGAAGTCGAAGACGTTTTAAAAATTAAATGCTGCCCCATTACATGGCCCATCGGCATGGGCAAAAATTTTAAGGGTGTGTATAACCTCCTCACCGACACCACCGTGCTTTACAAAACCGGCATGGGCCACACCATTCAAGAAGTGCGTGAAATTAAAGGCCTTGAAAACCCTGAAATGGACACCGCGCTCGGCAGTTACGCCGACGAACTGCGCGAAACCCTAGAGCTAGTACGCGGCGCCAGCCACGAATTTAATCTAGAAGAATTCCGCGCCGGCAAATTGACGCCGTGTTTCTTTGGCACCGCATTAGGTAATTTCGGTGTCGACCATATGCTCGACGGTTTAGTGAAATGGGCACCGTGCCCAACGGGCCGCGACTCACTAGAGCGCCACGTCAACGCTGATGAAGAAAAATTCACCGGCTTCGTATTTAAAATCCAAGCCAACATGGACCCAAAACACCGCGACCGCGTTGCCTTTATGCGCGTGTGCTCCGGCCAATATAAACGTGGCATTAAATTACTGCAGTGCCGCACCAGCAAAGACGTGCGCATTAGCGACGCGCTTACCTTCTTGGCCGGTGAGCGAGAAAATATCGAAGAAGCCTACGCCGGTGACATCATCGGTATTCACAACCATGGCACCATTCAAGTGGGCGATACCTTCACCGAAGGCGAAATGCTGCGCTACACCGGCATTCCGTTTTTCGCCCCGGAACTGTTCCGCCGCGTTATTTTGAAAGACCCGCTCAAAAGCAAACAGCTTCACAAGGGTTTAAGGCAGCTAGCCGAAGAGGGCGCAACGCAGGTCTTTATGCCGCTAAAAAATAACGACATGATTCTCGGCGCCGTCGGCATGTTGCAGTTCGACGTCGTGGCGCACCGCCTAAAGCATGAATACGGCGTGGAATGTAACTACGAATCCGTCAGCGTATTCACCGCCCGCTGGGTAGAAGCTGACAGCCACAAAGAAATCGATAAGCTTCGCGACAAAGCCTACGACAACCTCGCCGAAGACGGCGCGGGCCACCTCTGCTACCTCGCGCCCACCCGCGTGAACCTCGGCCTAGCGGAGGAACGTCACCCCGAAGTTCGCTTCAGAGAAACCCGCGAAATCTAACACGCGCAAAAAGGCCGCCCACGAGGCGGCCTTTTTTTGTGCTTCTTTTTCACACCACGCAATGTTTGTCTGGAAGCCGTTAAACCATCAATAATCGAGCCGTTATGGCGTTGTTTTTAATTACTGATGTTTTGTACAGTATGAATAATTAGACAGCACCCCCTGCTATGTTTGTTAGGGCTGTAAGAAATGGCTTACACGCGAAGCGTTGATTTTATTGAATAATTACCACAACGAACCAGAATGAAGCAGAGTTAGACAGCATGCTTCTTTTTTCTGGAAACATAGCATGCTGTCTAATAACTGTTAAATGTAAGGAGTAAGAATGAGCCCTGATGAAATATTTCCAATATTCTTTGGCACTTGGGTGGTATTGGGAATAATTAGCTTCATTATTTTCTTTCTAGGAAAGAATGCACAGCTAAAGCGTAAACTATGGCCTCCCTTTGTTATAGGTGCGGGCGTGCTTTTTATAGGCTTCACTTCTGCTATGGGATTTGGTGGACAGGCTCTATATATCATGATCCCTGCTGTAGTTCTCATAACCTTTCTAAATCTCCGGTCAACGAAATTCTGTGACTCTTGCGGTAAAACTATAATCAACCAAAACTTTTTAGTTAAGCCCGAGTTTTGTTCAAAGTGCGGTGAGAAATTGCAGTGAAACATTTAACAAGGCAAGGCAAAATCGCCCTGCGGGCTGGACGCGCTAACGCGCGCCTTTGCTTGCGGCGTTAGGAAGAGAATGAAGCACCTCGCATGGATTTTCTTTTTGGCGCTTACCGGCTGCTATCCTGCACTTCGCACGATACAGCCGGAGACTGATGTGCATGTCTTAACTGCGAACGGATTGCCAATTCAGGGGGCAGAAGTCCATATATATTCAATATCTAACCCTCACGCGCGGACTGAAAACCACGTGGTTTCCTGGTCTGACGAAAGCGGAGTGGCGAGATTTGGAAAAATCAGGGATTGGAAACTGGATGCCCCGCTACTGATGCATGGTCTGATGGTAATGCATTGGAATATATGTGCTTCGGCTCCGGGTTTGGGGTCCTCTGCTTTGCATCATCTCAATAAGTGGGAGGCAGGAGGAAAAGTGAGTCTTGTGATTAACGAAGCCAGTGAGGGAGAAGAGCCCTCGTGCGAGAGCTTCCTAACAAGGCGCTGAAGTCGCGGATGCCTGACGGCACGGCTTAGCTTGGCGTTATGTGTAGGCAGGAATTACCGTGAATCAATATGATGTAGTTCGGATAACTGCGCTACACAGAGATTTCGAGGATTCGGATATTTGGCTAGGGTCAAAGCTCCCGGCTCTAGGCGACAAAGCAACGATTATTGAGGTATACGAGAGCCCTTTAGCAGCATTCGACCTTGAATCTGTTGCTCCAGATGGGAGTACTAATTGGGCGGCAACCTTTGAGCCGGGGGATGCGGAGTTTGAAGTTGTCCAGCAAAACACATAACAAGCGCTTCCAGACTGACGCCAAAACCTACGCGATTTTGTGTTACTCGCTGCGCTCAAACAATAACAAAAAAACGCTCCGGCTTCGGCGCAAGTGAAGCGGGCGTTAAGTGTACGAGAGAGCATGGAAGACATAATTGAAGAAATAGGGATCGACGAGGCCAATAGGCTTTATGTTAAGCCTTCTACTGCTACATTCCCCTATATCTATCGCGAAGCGATGGAGGTTCATTGGGACGGTGAAGGCCATTTCTTGTATGGCGCACCACCTCGCAAATGGAGCTTCGTCGATTGGTTCAACCAGATCGTGTTGGCTGCGCATGAACAGGGCTGTAAGCTTCTTTTGGTGCCAAGCACCTCATGGGTCACCCATTAGAGTTAAAGATAGAAATGCAGGAGGCGCAGGGTGGCAAGAGCACTTAACAATCGGCTGCACCGGATAAATTTCCGCTGTCACCTTTTGTGCATGGAGCCGCACAAAAGCCGCCAACAAAAATTTACCCGGTGAGCCGGGCGTTAGAGAGAGCAAGTATGAAGCACATTTCTATCGCTTTTTTGGCCATCGCGCTATCTGCTCTGGTTGTTTACTCGAGGTGGATTACATTTTACATGGCTGGCCAGATTCAAGCTGACTGGTTCAGCATTACCTCGCTTATTCTCATCCCATTGGTAGAGATACTGAGAGTCGTGCCGTGGGTTCTTGCTGGGTATTTTCTACGCGGAAAAGGCATTTATGTTGTAATTGCCGTCTCTGTTGTAGCTCATCCCTTATTTAAGCACATTCTTCTTATGGACCTAGATTTTGATGCTGCAAGAGATTTTTCGGCAGGAGTGGCGGTCACAGTTATCTCTGCAGTATCTTTTTTGGCCGGCGCATGGATCAGAAGTGAAAAAAGACTCTAACCATGCAAAGCAATAGCGGACGCTAGCGCGCCGCTGTTTGCGACGTTACGTGCTACACCCCGTACGCGTTATTCAGGAAAGTTAAATGTGGCTGCTCTGCTTATTTGGTTGGTTGATATGCGTTTGGGCTGCATTCTTTGGCGGCGCAGAGAAGTTAGAGGGTTCCTTTCTTGGCTATTTTGAGTTCGGTGAGTTTGCGGAGAAGGCTTCATTTATACGGGCAGCGGCTTTCATTGGCCTAGCGATCTTTGCGGCAGGCATCATATATGATCTCGCGGTATAAGGCGTTGAGCCGCATGAATCACATAGCAAGCAAAGGCAGGCGGACGATCATCATATAGCCTGTGGGTCGGTGTCACTAAAGCGGGTTTTTCAGTCGGCGAATAGCTTCTAATTGTACCTCTATTGTTTTCAGTGCTTTCAGCAGTAGGCATTATCCTTAAATGGAAAACTCTTTTAGTATTCCGCAAATGACTTACAAAATATTCCACGTAAAGACAAAAACATATGCTTAGTAAACTTCTAAAAAACCGGCCTATGGGGCCGCGTGATACTGCAGAGACGCATCGAGCTGCTACGCCATTGGAGCTATTGTTCGATCTTGTATCGGTTATCGCCATTGCGGCGGCCGCTGCAGGCTTGCATCACGCGATAGCTGAAGATCATTTACTTGATGGTTTGTTGAAGTTTGCGGGCACGTTTTTCGCCATTTGGTGGGCGTGGATGAACTACACGTGGTTTGCCTCAGCCTACGATAATGATGATGCCTCTTTTCGTCTTCTCACCATGGTCAATATGGCGGGTGCGCTGACCATGGCAGCTGGCGTTCAGCCCTTTTTCCATTCGCTGGATTTGATATTAATGGTCGCTGGATTCGTCATTATGCGGCTATCGATGGTGGCTCAGTGGTTACGCGCTGCGTTTCACGATCCTTCCCGGAGAAAGACGGCCCTATGGTATGCATCAGGAATTGCTCTAGCCCAGGTATATTGGGTGGGGCTGATGCTGGGCAAACCACACTTGTCAGAGCCGTTGTTTTACGCGTGTTTCGGCGTCGGCGTTTTAATCGAGTTGTCGGTGCCTGTGTTGTCAGAACGACATGGCTTAACGCCGTGGCATCGACACCACATTATTGAGCGATACGGATTACTGAATATCATCGTATTGGGCGAAACCCTTCTGGCGGGTTCGATGGCGCTGGGGGAAATCACAGCCGATCATTTAGATATTGCGTTGGTGTATACGGCATTGGCGTCATTAGTGATTTTGTTCTCGCTGTGGTGGTTGTATTTTTCGAAAGAAGATCACTTGCAAGAACAACGCTTTGAGCTTGTCTTTACGTGGAGTTATGGACACTTGTTGATCTACGCCAGTGGCGCTGCCATGGGAGCGGGTTTCGCTGCGTTAATTGATATTATTACTCATCACAGCAACGTTAGTATGTTGGTAGGCAACTATGTCATCGCTGTGTCGGTGGCGTTATACATGTTTGGATTGTGGTTTGTGCGCGATCGGTTTGTGTTGAGCGGTCACATGAAGCATATCTTGTTATTGTTTAGCGCGATGATTGTTGCTGTGCCGCCATTACTTGGATTAGAAGGCGTCGCATTGTTAACTTTTCTTAGTGTGATTGCCCGCAGCCATGTAACTTGTCGATTGAAAAACTAAGACAAGCAACGTTTATACGCTTAGGGCGCAGACATTACGTTGAACATTCGGCAGCATTATTGGGGCTGTATCGTTCGTAAAGTAACCCGTGATTTTTAGCGATTAAGGATCGAAGACGTTGAGGGGCCATTCTGCAGGCTATGGATATTTTCGTGCTCGTTGTGAGACCTGGCCCCGTAATGTATAGCCCTTGCGCCCATCCACGTGAACATCAACCTAGCAGAAGAACGTCACCCTGATGTTCGCTTCCGAGAAACCCGCGAAATCTAACACGCGCAAAAAGGCCGCCCACGAGGCGGCCTTTTTTATACTTCTTTCTCACACCACGCAATGTTTGTCTGGAAGCCGTTAAACCATCAATAATCGAGCCGTTATGGCGTTGTTTTTAATCACTGATGTTTTGTACAGTATGAATAATTAGACAGCACCCCCTGCTATGTTTGTCAGGGCTGTAAGAAATGGCTTACACGCGAAGCATTGATTTTATTGAATAATTAGAAAAACGAACCAGAATGAAGCAGAGTTAGACAGCATGCTTCTTTTTTCTGGAAACATAGCATGCTGTCTAATAACTGTTATGCATAGGGAAGAGTATGAGAATTTATCTGAAAGCGAAACATTGGCAGCTATTTATAGCTCTTGTTGGTTCAATATTTTTTGCTCAAGCCATGATGGCTAGTTCAATGTTAAGTGGCGATTTGCCTAGCCCATTGGTAATGATTGCTCCAACTATTTTTGCGGCGATTGTTTTCTTTGGGTGGTTGTGGTCTGTAGCTTCTGCATGCTCCAAGGCTTTACCGCCTGAACTAGTGTCTTCAACTAAGCCAATGCAGCTTGGCCTGATCTATGCGCTTGTTTATTTCATGATCAGTAGCGGATTCTTCTTTAGCTCTAATGGCCGGTTGCCAGGTTATATTGTGGTGATGCACTTATTAGCTATGGCGTCTATTTTTTATTCAATAGGCTTTACGGCAAAACAACTTGTCAAATTGGAGCAAGGGAAAGAAGTATCATTTTCTTTATATTCCGGCTCTTTCTTTCTCTTTTGGTTTTTCCCTATAGGCATCTGGTTTATCCAGCCAAAGATTAACCAATTATTGGGTGGCAAGAATGCATAACAAGGCGCTGTTGTCGCCGCTGTCGCGGCTGGGACAAATTACGCTTCGCTCCATTTGCCCCAAAGCTAGTCGTTAGGGGATGGAATGTTCCGTATTTTGTTTGTCATATTAGCGCTGTTTCCGTCGGCGCTGCTTGCTGACAACCCGCTCAAAAAGACGGAGCAGAATGCCCGGTATCAGAGCATTTTGGAATCTGGTCCCACTCGAGTAACGGATCGTGGTAATTATCTGATTGTAGAGGTCTTAGAAAACGACAATAAAGATATGGCGGAGTGGTATTTCTTCACAAAGCTAGACCACCCGGCAGATCCCGGGATGGTCTATGTCCGTCTTCTCACGGATACCGGAGAGGCTCGAATGGAGAGCATCGGTACGCATGGACCTGACGAAGATGCATTTAATGAATTCCACATTTTGGTAGATCAGGCAATGCTTAAGCTAATCAAGGGCGCGCTGCACGAGCCCCCTAACAAGCCAGTGCAACCGAGCGCTGATGCGCCGGCTGACTGAGACGTTAAGTCCTCCAATCAATAAGAGAAAAGGTAATGGAAAAATAAATGTATGCGCCGCCTAAATCAAATGTACGCTCTGATAATAAGGGGGCCTCGCCGGCATTATTATATTCGCCCGCTCAGGTTGGCGTAGGCACATTTATTGGTGGGCCATTTGCAGCAATATATTTTTTGAAATCGAACTTTGATGCCTTGGATAAGGGTGACTTGTCCAGAAGGGTGATGGTCATAGGTGGGATATTTAGCTGCGTTTTTCTGGCGGCGTTGCCATTTTTTCCAGAAAACATTCCGAATAATGTCATTCCAATGCTCTACTTGATTCCTGTTATGTTGACAGTTAGAAAATTCCAGCCAACTAAAAAGGAAATCGAGGACTCTGAAGTGTTTGGGTTCCAGTCTAGCTGGAAGGTATTCGGAGTAAGCCTGTTGTGGATGCTGTTGTTTTTTGCTATTTCGGTTGGTGTGATGTTGAGTTTGGAGAATTTTGGCGTTATCAGTTTCGCTTAACAGTGAACAAGGCGCGACAAGGGTGTGTCGGTTTCTTGAGCTTCTCACTCAAACAATACATCTCCATTGAACAATCTTCACGGGATACAACTCAATAAGGAAATGCCGTGTGATTCCTACATCTTCAGTTCTTAGAGTGGCGAGGCCAACAGATAAACTGGAAGACATTACAGCAATGTATATTTCTGGTTTGGGTTTTCAGTTGCTGGGCAGTTTTAAGGATCACAACGGATTTGATGGGTCGATTATTGGTCACCCCAATCATGCTTATCATCTAGAGTTCACGCATCATTCTGGCACTGTGGTTGGCCGTGCACCTACTCAGGATAATCTGCTGGTTTTCTATATTGCCGACCATAGTGCGTGGTTGGAGAGCTGTAAAAACATGAAGGCCGCTGGATTTATCGGTGTTCAGTCGTATAACAGCTACTGGGATGCAGCAGGTAAAACCTTTGAAGATTTAGACGGTTATCGTGTTGTGTTGCAAAATTCGGAATGGCCAGAGTAAATACACACTAGAGTTTAGTAGCGGAATGTTTGGTGCTCCCGCTTTGGTGTTTGTTGCGGTCTCCATCACTCATCTCCGCGCCTAGGGCACCCATGGAATATCTCTCCGAGTTCGGATACATCGGTCTGTTTGTCGCCGCATTTTTAGCGGCGACTATTTTACCGTTGAGCTCTGAAGTTGTTTTAACGGCGTTATTGCTTAGCGGTTTATCCCCCACAACGCTGGTGCTCGTTGCCACCGTTGGTAATGTGTTGGGTTCGCTGGTGAACTATGCGTTGGGTTATTGGGCGAGTGTGGTGGTCGTTAAAAAATGGTTACGCATGTCAGATGCTGATTTTGTGCGTGCGGAGCAGCGATTTGCTCGGTATGGGATGGTCTCGTTATTGTTCGCGTGGGTGCCCATCATTGGCGATCCGTTGACGGTGATTGCGGGTGTGTTGCGTATTCGTTTGCGCTGGTTTCTTATTCTGGTGTCTGCGGGGAAATTCCTCCGCTATGTCGTTATCAGCTATATGGTTTTGGAAGTGTATTAAGCACGCAATAAAACGTGCTAGGAAACACTGCGTTCATCACTGTGTGAATCGGTGAGGAATATTCACGAAGACGTGAGGCGTTCTACTAGCCAGAAACTCGCCAGCGCGATGATCATGATTGAACCTGCTTGCATCACCCCGCGCTGATAAAAGCGGCTGTATCGCAACGCAAACGCGATGGGGATGAACACCAATACGATTGCCATCTGACCTAGTTCTACGCCGATATTAAAGCCCAGTAGCGGCCAGAAAATACCACTCCCCGTTAGGCCCAAGTCTGCCAGAACGGAGGCGAACCCCAGTCCGTGAATCAAACCGAAAATCAGTGCCATTAACCAGCGTTTAGGGAACAGACGTGGATAAAAATTCGTTACCGCGCCGAACGCTACGGTGGCGGCAATGGCAGATTCCACCAACCAACTCGGCAGCGTAATCCAGCCAAATGTCGCCATGGCCAAGGTCAGTGAGTGGGAGGCGGTAAAGGCGGTGACAATACCCAGTGTTTGGGTGAGCGCGCTGGCCATTGAATGGGTGGGATACCAGCGACCGTGTTGCCAGTAGAGCACGGCAGGCAATAGCAAGGTGATAAGAAACAGAATGTGATCATAGCCGATCAGAATATGGTGAATGCCTTGGCCAACAAAGCCGACAAACGCGGACCACAGTGACGCGCCGTTAATGCGCAACTGTTGGCGGCGCGAGTCGTGACTAAAGGTGGTGCTGAGGGTGTCGCCGTTGTGACGAAAGTTGAGCAGGCCGTGGTGGCTTGGATCTTGTGAAAATAAAAATTGATACTCGACGAGCAGTTGTTGCGGTGGTTGCTCGCAATCGGCAATAAACGACACAACCGCATAGCGACCGTCGGAATGATCATCCACTTGCAGAGTGGTCAGTGTGAGTGGGCATGAATAATTGTTTTCTTCTTGCACGGCTTGCAGCGTTAACGATGCCAGCACGGTGTTCTGCAATTGCTCGCGGCTTTGACGCAGTTCGCCCCAGGTAATGTTGAGGTCGTTATTGCGGTCTAGGTCGATAACTAATTGTAAGTCGCGCAGTGCGATGTCCCACTGGCCATTGATGCGCGGTGTATCGCTGGCGCTGTCGAGTTTCAGGTAGCTGTCGCTGGGTTTGTGGGCCCACACTGAGGTGCTGATCAGGCACAGTAACAAGAGGAGTGCGCGGGTCATTGTGGTGTCTCGCTGTGTTGATTGTTACTGCGTGGAATATCGTAAAGGCCAGCGTATTCTTCTTGCAGCGCGCGTAATGTCGCTGTGTCGTTGCTGGCTTTGGCGCTGGCTTGTAAAAGTCGCAGGTCGGCCAATTCTTTTTGTTTTTGCCAATTTTCTTTTGCAACCTTGAGTGCTTCGTTTGGTTGCTCGGCGACGTCTAAAAGATAACGGGCATGTTCGCGCAAGTGGATGGTGCGTCCGTTGTCTTGCGCGTCTTGCATGCGTTGTGCGTAGTCATTTGCCCAACGGTTCGCGTCGGCATGGCCGTTTTGTTTGCCGGCGATGGCGAGACGTAACAGCGCGCCGTCGCGTTCTTGCCAACGTTCAAGGTCGGCAATAACACGTTGGGGTTGATTCGTTTGAAGCCAAATGTCGCTGCGTAAAAGATGCAGATAATTGTCGTCAGGCGCGATCGCCAGTCCTTGCGCAATGTGGCGTTGTGCGTCGTCGGCAAAACCTTGTTGTAGGGCCAGTTCCGCAAGAATGGTTTGCAGCCACAGTGCGTAGTCTGTGCCGAGGTGTTGGTTACTGTCGGCGAGTCGTTGCAACACGGCATAGGCTTTTTGCGCGTGCCCGGTCATTGCTTGAATACTCGCCTGACACAGGATGGTGACGGCGGGAGAAAGATGCGGCGCGGCCTGTTGGCAAGAATGTTGGGCGTCGCTGTATTGGCCTTGTACCCGCTGAATATTGGCGAGCAATAGCCAGCCTTGCGCTTGATTGGGCGCGCGTGCGAGTAATTGTTTGAGGCGTGTTTGCGCTTGCGAAAAGTGATGGCGCTGTTGCTCGATACTGGCGGTAAGAATGGTCACGGCAGGATCGCTGCTGTCACTAAATGGCGCCAGCGTTGCTTGTGCATAGCCTAAAAATCGTGGGTCTTCTTGTTCGCGGGAGTACCGAATTTGCGCCTGGGCGAGTTGAATCGCGGTGGCTTCATCGCGGTGCTGTTCGCCGGAGGTTCGTGTTTGTTGCGCAAGTTGTTGTTGGCGCTCATTGAGTTCCATCAGCACAACATCGTCTTGGGCTGGTGTATAGGGCGCTGCCTGCAAGGTGGCAGGCAGTCCCAGTACGCTGATAAAAAACGCCATCACCCAAGGGTGATGGCGTGTTCGTAGTGCGCTCATCTGACGACGCTGTTGTAAGCGTCGGGGTTATTTTGATCCCGATCAGTGAGGTTGAGGTTGTTGATCTCGATGGGATCGCGAACATCACTTGTGTTTGCCAGCTGCGCTTTCACAAACGCGGTAAAGCCGATGTTGGCTGGCGCCTGTGGGCGGTCTTTGCCGTTGCCGCCTCCGCAGGCGGCAAGACCAAGAGAGGCCACGGTAATGCTGAACGCTAGTAGGAATCGCATGATGGTCCTCCTTTAAGACGCTACGTTGTCGGCGCCAGGCAATGGCGTGTTCAGGTAAGGGAAGGTGGTTAGGTAAGCATTGGCATCAGGGAGCGCGCCGTCATTCACGATTGCGCCGCCGTTCACTTGGCTGTCCTGGGTACCACAGTTACCGATTTCGCCGCCCGCCGCTTCGCCGTTCAGGTCATTGCCGCACAAGAACCCTTCTGCAGCGGTTAGCGCAATATCGACCACGTCATCAATAGGACGACGACCATTTGGGAAGCCGGCAAAGTCACCGCCTGCAACACCAAGGTCTACTTGTGAGCCTGCGGCCGTGGCTGCAATGGCCGTGTTCAGGCGCAACATTTCACTGGCGGTTACGGTAGGAAGTTGAGTTACACCCGGAACGCCGGTTAAGAACACCGTGACGAGATCGTTGCGAGGTGTTTCAGGCGCTGGCACACCGAACAAGATTTCAACCAGTGCCGGTAGGCTTGGGTTGGTCACGTAGGTGGCAAACTGCGCATCGTCTTTGGGTTCGCTGGCGTTAAAGCGGTCTTTATCGGGTAAGCCGATAACCACTTCGTTCACTAACGGTGAGCCAAGACGAGATACCTGCGTGTAAGCGCCGCCTTTAATGGCAGGTGCTTTAGCGGTGTCGCTGCCGGTGGTGGTGGAGCCTTTAGGGCTAGGGTTAAACACTGTCGCTTGACGCACGCTTGCAGTGGTCCACGCGCCAATCACACTGTTGCTGCCAGTGAGACAAGACGCGGGTATTTCTAACGCAAGACTGGTGACATTTTTATCGCCAATGGTGTTGCTACGCGAATCCCGCGCGCCGAGTGGGTTCAGCGACACAAGATCGAACACTTCACCTAAGTTCACGACAAAGCCTTCCTGACGCTGACCGACAAATACTTTGCCGGGCATGGCGCAATCGGGAATGGTGACGTCATAAATAAAGCTATCGGCATAGGTTGCGTAATCGGCGATGGATTTCGTACCGATATTATCCAGCGGCTTGGCAAAGGTGGTTTCACCGCTGCCGGCGAGTCCGATGTCTTGCACCATGCCGGTACGACGATCACCGGTAATCATTTTTACTGTGTAGCTTTCTAAAACATTTTGTGCGCCAGTGTTGGCAGCGGTCACGGCGCCAATATTAATTAATGGCACAGGCACCTGAACGCCGTCTACATCGACAGCGAGGTTTTTGCGTTCCGTGTTGAACTGAAACTGGAACGTAATATCTTCTACTGCATCGCCATCGTTATCGATGTGAATTTCATAAATGGCGTCGTTGTCGAGTGAAAAATAATTGGGACCACCGTAAGAATCCTGCAGCGGCAAATAGTTTGCGATCAGACTGACGTATCCGTCGCGACCGGATTCATAGCTGTTAAACATATAAAAATCGGTGCCATCTAACTTTGGCATACCGGTAATAAATGGCGCTTCACGGTGACTGGAGCTTAGGGCGATGGGGCTAGCAAGCATTGCCGCCATGGCGCAAGCAGCGGGAATGAAAATCGTACGATGTCGCATGGTAAACCTCCGATAAATAGAATGTCTGGCTTACTTACGCGGAGGAATGGTGAGTGGATGCAAAAAATAATATGTTTCTTTATGCATCCAAAGGGGCTGCTTTCACGTATTAATGATGTTGATACTGTTAACTGAAGGTCACGCGCACACATTTTAACGCAGCGATTAAAGTGAGCTCAGTATGCCAGTGTCATCAGACAAGTTAGTGGTTTTTTTAGCAAAAACCGCGCAGGGAGATCGCAAGGCATTTGCGGATCTTTATCAATCCACCAGTTCCGTGCTGTATGGCATGTGTCTGAATTTGTTGCGTAACCGTGAAGAAGCACAAGACGTGCTACAAGAAGCGTATATCCAGGTGTGGCACCACGCCGGTGAATACCATGTTGATCGAGGAACACCGATGACATGGATAATGTCCATTGGACGTTATCGTTGCCTGGATGCGCTGCGCCGTCGACGTCACGACAGCACCTATGACGAAGTGGAACATGATTATGCGGATGACAGTATGGGCCCGATGACCGAGGCAGCCAGCATGAAGGACTCTCAGCGTTTGAGCGCCTGCTTGCAGGAGCTCAATACCGAATATCGAAGCAGCATTGAAATGGCGTATTTTCGTGGTTTCAGTCATCAAGAGTTGGCGACAGCGACAGGGCAGCCTCTGGGCACAACAAAAAGCCGCGTGCGGCGCGGACTCGATTTATTACGACGGTGCCTTGGATCATGAAGCCAGATCATATTGAACGTAATCATGCACTTGCCGCCGAATATGTTGTCGGTACGTTGCAGGGCAAAGCGCGCCTTCGTTTTGAACGTTGGATGATGGACTCGTCTAAATTGCGTCGACAGGTGTGGTTCTGGGAGCGCCGTTTACAGCCCTTTAATGAATCTTTTGCTGCCGTGCCGCCACCGAAAGACGTCTGGCAAACCGTGGAAAAAAGGCTGTTCCCCGACGCAGTTGAGCAACCCGAAACCATGTGGGACCCCGTGAGCATGTGGGACAAAGTGCGACTGTGGCGTTGGACCACCGCGATGGCCACCGCAGCGCTGATGGTAATGCTCGTCTGGGCGCCAACCGCGCCTGAACAAACCGCGTACCTCGGTGTGGTGCAAAATCAGCAAGCCGAACCCGTATGGCTGGTGAACACCTCTGCGCGAGAACACCAGCTAACTTTAAAAGCGTTGCCGGCGGTGTCTAACGTTGGCCTCGATCAGGACTATGAACTTTGGTTGCTGCCGTCATCCGGCGCACCCGTCTCGCTAGCGATTATGCCCACCGGCGGGGCAGAGCTGCGTATCCAGTTGAGCAACGACCAAGTGCGCGAGTTAATTGAATCTCGCTCTTTAGCGATCAGCCTTGAACCCAAGGGCGGCTCGCCAACAGGGCAGCCCACCGGGCCGGTTGTGTATCAAACACGCTTAATTGAACTGTAGCGCAGTGGCAAACGAGCACTGAGAGGAGCATTGAGAGCGTCGTGCTCGTTTGCGCTTTAGCCAATATAAAAATAGGAAAGAGGCGACATGAAAAACATCGCAGTGGTTTTACTCTCGCTTCTGCTGAGCGCCTGCGCCGGCGTGCCAGAAAATATTAAGCCGGTCACCGACTTTGAATTGGAACGCTACCTTGGTAAGTGGTACGAGATAGCGCGACTAGATCATCGCTTTGAAAGAGGCTTGAACAACGTCACCGCCGTGTACGCAATGAATGATGACGGCACCGTGCGCGTCATCAATAAAGGCTACTCCTCGAAAAACAAAGAATGGGAAGAAGCCACTGGCAAGGCGAAGTTTGCCGGAAGCCCTGACGTTGGGCATTTAGAAGTTTCATTCTTCGGGCCGTTTTACGGCGCTTATGTCATCTTTGAATTAGATAAAGAAAACTACCAATACGCCTTTATCACAGGCAGTGAAAATACCCTGTGGCTCTTATCCAGAACGCCAACCGTGAGCGATGAACTGAAAAATCATTTTATTAATACGGTGGATAAGCTCGGTTATAACAGCGACGCGCTGATATTTGTTGCGCAAGAATAATTGAGCGGGATTGTCGGCGACTGATTTTTCTAAAAGGCTTCGGTCTCGTTGTTTGTCGGACGCTTTGTGTGTGACGGGTATATAGCGTGGGACACTAAGCCTACGCCGCCCATGTCGCTGCCTGCTGCTCACGTACTTCGTGCGTCGATTTTCCCAAAGGACTTACCGTGCCAGCATAGCGCTGGCCAATAAGGTGCGTATAAATTTGCGTGGTGTTGAGGTCTGAGTGGCCGAGCAGCTCTTGCACCGTTCGAATATCGGTGCCTTGCTTGAGCAATTCAGTTGCGAAGGTAAAGGCCTATTTTACTAATGAGCTAGACCACGAGATCGGAGGGTTTGAGGCAGAGTTTCTGATTGATTTTTTTGGTAAGGAAATCGGTGCCTATTATTACAATCGGGGCCTTTTCGATGCACAGCAAATATTAAATGAAAAGATGGAAGAGGTGGGCTATTTGATTCAGGAGATTGAGCGGCCAGAAACGTAATAGTGATAGGTGTTTTCTGTCTGATTTTTCTGGTTGGGCGCGGAGGATAAACGGCTTTTCGCGTTCTGATCATTGTTAGGTGGTAACTGTTCAATAGAAGGACTATGGTCAGAGGTTCCTACATCACGGAGTGAAGATTATGGATATCACAGGACTGATTGTGTTTCTCGCCATTGGTGCTATTGCTGGCTGGCTTGCAGGGTTATTGATGAAAGGCGGCGGCTTTGGTTTGGTGGGTAACATCATTGTGGGTATTGTTGGCGCGTTGGTAGGTGGCTTTGTATTTGGGCTACTCGGTATTACCACAGGTGGATTTGTTGGCTCTATTATTATGGCGACCATAGGTGCCGTGCTGTTGCTATTTGTGGTGCAAGTAATTAAAAAAGCATAGCGGGCGTTAGCCCGCTTTTTTTGCCTGCGACGGGGCGCTGTTGAATTCGCCTCAGTTGCTTCTCCGGTTTTACTCCCTTTTTCTTTAATTCCTTCTCGTGCGACATTTCGCGCGGCATCTTTTTTATTTCTTTTAGTAATGTAAAAAGACCTCATTTTGCCATCGCATCGAGAAAATCATCGTTATTCACTTAACATGCAATAAGCATTTGTGGGGTTGCTTGCGTGATTTATTTCGAAAAATTTGACGAAATAGTCGTATGACTCTTTGTTGTCCTGTTTTTCTTATGCGCTTGTGTTGCAGAAAGGCAATCAGTGTTATGTGCAGTGAGGGGCGCTTTTCCCGCTATTTTTTGTTTGCGCCGAAATTTGGTCATCGTTTTGGTTGGCTGTTCTAACTTAGTGCAATTCTTAAAAGCGCGGAAAAAAGTGCACCGATGCGCAACATTGATTTACAGCTCAAACCTTTAGACCCCTAAAAAAATAGGCAATAAAGCTAATTATTTCAGTACGTTAATGGCCTCTTGCACCTCGCTTTTTTCTATGCGCATCATGTGTGCATGACTGATATTCGAGAGGACACACTCGCGCGAGCGACCTGGACCTCGCTGGTGGAATCCGCAGTGATGCTGCGACACGATTTACATCGGCACCCTGAGTTGGCGTGGCAAGAAGAGCGTACCGCAAGCGTAATACGAGAGCGTTTGTCTGCGGTGGGTATTGCATGGCGCGCCTGTGCGAATACCGGCACGGTTGCGGTCATTGCACCGAACGCGACTGGCGCGCCGATCGCATTACGCGCCGACATTGACGCGCTCCCTCTTAATGAAGCCACACAGCTCTCTCATGCTTCGACGTCGCCGGGCTGTATGCATGCGTGCGGGCATGATGGCCACACGGCAACCTTGTTTGCGGCGCTGTGGTGGTTAAAGCAACACGAAGCCATATTGCCAGCTCCCGTCACGTTAGTGTTCCAGCCCGCAGAAGAGGGCGGCCACGGTGCGCGTAAGATGATTGAAGATGGCGCGCTGGACGGCGTGTCAAAAATATTCGGCTGGCACAATTGGCCTGCGATCCCCTTCGGTAAAGCGGTGTGCCCCGATGGCGCTGTCATGGCGGCCAACGGTACCTTCGAAATTCAATTGTTGGGACAAGGCGGGCACGCCAGTCAGCCGGAATTGTGCCGCGACCCCGTGTTAGCTGCGTCTGCGGTGACACTCGCGTTGCAGCAAATTGTCAGCCGCCATTTGCGCCCTCAAGACGCTGCGGTGGTGAGTGTTACGAGCATTGATGCGAAAAGCGCTGACACAATTATTCCGGATACGGCCAAGATGTGTGGCAGCATTCGTTTGGCTCACGATGGTATTCGTGGGCGCGTTGAAGATTTAATTACGTCCATCTCCCAAGACACTGCCCGCGCCTATGGTGTGCGTGCAGAAGTCGAACTCTTTCCCCGTTACGGCGCGACAATTAATCACGCAGGTGCGGCGGCAGAATATCGCCAGGTGTTGGCAGCAGAATTTGGCGATGCGTGGCATAGCAGCGATACCGCCATTCCAATTATGGCATCTGAAGATTTCAGCTATTACCTCAATAAAATTCCAGGCGCGTTTGCGTTAGTCGGGGCCGACGATAACAACGGCCACGCCGCGCCATGTCATAGCACTCGATACGATTTTAACGACAGTTTAATTCGACATATGGGCCGCGTGTACGCACGTTTAGCCGGTGCGCCGTTGCCTGAGTAACGTTTTTATTCTGAATGAATAAACGTATTGCTAGGGCGCTTGAGCCAACCTCACGCCGAGCGTCGACGACGCTGGTAATGCGAGAGCTGTCAGGTTGCGTCTGTAATAAACATGCGTAACGCGAAGAATTGAATAAAGAGAGTCGTAATAGGAGAAACGCCATGCACGTGTTCGAAAAATGGGAATCGGAAATTCGCGGTTATTGCCGCGCCTATCCAACGGTATTTGTGTCGGCGTCTAACGCTCGCCAAGTGGATGAGCAGGGGAAGTCGTTTATTGATTTCTTTGCCGGTGCGGGCGTGTTGAATTTTGGTCATAACAATCCGCGCATGAAAGAAGCGTTGATTGATTACATTCAAAGTGACGGCATTGCCCATAGCTTGGATATGTATACCAGCGCGAAACGGGATTTTATCAGCGCGTTTGCAGAGCACGTGCTGAAGCCTCGTGGCATGGAATACAAGATGCAGTTTATGGGGCCAACTGGCACCAACGCGGTAGAAGTGGCGCTAAAGTTAGCACGGCGGGTTACCGGACGGCGCACGGTTGTTGCGTTTAATCATGCGTTTCACGGGATGACGCTGGGCGCGTTGGCGTGCACGGCGAACAGCTATTTTAGAAACGCGTCGGGCGTGCCGCTTGAAAATGTTATGCATTATCCCTTTGGTTGCGATGACCCGGGCGGCGGCAGCGAACTCGGCGGTGGGGTGGGCTCGTTGGAGTATTTGCGCGCGCAGTTTGAGGACACTTCATCCGGTTTAGATGCACCAGCGGCCTTTATTGTGGAATCCATTCAAGCAGAAGGTGGTGTGAACATTGCCAGCAAAGAATGGCTACAAGCACTGCAAAAGCTCGCCAAAGATTTGGGCGCGTTGCTGATTGTGGATGATATTCAAGCGGGCTGCGGCAGAACCGGCAGCTACTTTAGTTTTGATGGCATGGATATCGACCCCGACATTATTTGTTTGGCCAAAGGCTTAGGCGGTTTCGGCACGCCGATTGCGATGAACTTGGTGAAAGAAGAGCACGATAAACATTGGTCGCCCGGCGAACACACCGGCACGTTCCGTGGGCAGGGCTTATCGTTTATTGCGGGGCGTATTGGTTTGGAGTATTTCCGCGACGACGTGCTAATGAATGAAGTTAAAGAAAAAGGCGTGGTATTGCGCAACGCGTTAGAAGCGCTCGCTGAAAAATACCCTGAAGGAAAATTTCAAGTTCGCGGCAAAGGCATGATGCAAGCCATTGATGTACGCGATGGCGCGGTGGCGAAAAAGATTGCCGGGCAATGTTTTGAGTTGGGGCTATTGCTTGGGCCGTGCGGCACGGGCGGTAGGGTGATCAAGTTGATTCCGCCGTTAACCATTCCGGATGAAGATTTGAAAGCAGGTCTTGATCTACTGGAACAGGCGTTTGCTAACGCTCTGTCCAAAGCGTGAGGAAGACAGCATGAAATACCGTGAAGATATGACTTTTCCGTTTGAGGAATATGAGCGACGTCTGTCCGATTTACGTGGTCGTATGAAAGAGCGATTGCTCGATGCGGTGGTGATTACCGACCCCGAAAACTTAATGTATTTAACGGATTATCAAACCACGGGGTATTCGTTTTTTCAGGCATTGGTGGTGCCGCTAGACGGTGAGCCGTTCATGATTACCCGTGAACTGGAAGCGACCAATGTGTATCACCGCACCTGGTTGGAGATTGCGCGGCCTTATCCAGATACCGGCGATGCCATTCAAATGCTGGTGCAAAGTTTTCGCGAATTCGGTTTAAAAGGGAAATGCATTGGCTACGAACGTAATAGCTATTTCTTTCCTGCTTATCACCAAGATGCAATTCACACCACGTTTACCGACGGCAAGCTGATTGACTGTTTCGGCATTGTGGAAGAAGGCCGTGTGTGTAAATCGCCGGTGGAAATTGAAGTAATGAAAAAAGCGGCGCGCGCCACGGAAGCAGGTATGGCTGCGGGTATTGAGGCGTGCCGTGCGGGCGTCACTGAAAACGATATTGCTGCGGAAATCAGTGCGGCCATGTTCCGCGCCGGCGGTGAAGCGCCGGCGGTGATGCCCTACGTTGTCTCTGGGCCGCGTTCGATGATTGGCCATGCCACGTGGGAGGGCCGTGTTGTACAGCCCGGTGAGCACGTGTTTATGGAGGTGGGTGGCTGCTATCGACGTTACCACACCGCCATGATGCGCACTGTGGTGCTCAATGAGTTGTCGGACTCCATGTACAAGGCGCAAGAGCGCATGAAGCTCGCGCTGTCTGAAATCCATAAAGCCATTCGCCCTGGGCTGACCGTGTCTGATGCGGATAATTTAATGCGGCAAATTATTACCGATAACGATGTGGGCGCGCGGTTGATTACCCGTTCGGGCTATTCCATTGGTATTGCGTTTCCGCCGAGCTGGGATGAGGGCTACATGATCAGCTTAAAGCAGGGAAATTCTGCCTATTTACGCGAGGGCATGACGTTCCATTTGATTCCTTGGATGTGGGCCGTTGATGGCGATAAGACCGTGGGCATTTCCGACACGATTCAAGTGACGGCAACGGGATGCGAATCGTTTTTCACCATGGACCGAGACATGGTGTGCAAACCGGAAGAGGCGCAAAAGCGTTTGGAAATTGCCACGTCGTCGGCGCCGGTGAAAGACGCTAAGAAAAAAGGCATTGCGTAGCGCTTATTTCTCGCAGCATTGCGTGTGCGTGCTGCGGTGAAGTGCTAAGAAAATTTATGAGAACACAGATGTGTGAAGGGAGATGGATATGCTAGTTGTGACGGATCCCACCAGCGGAAAAGTAATCAGTGAAACGCCGCCGCTCGACGCAACGCAATTAGAAACAGTGATGGGGCAAGCCGTCGCCGCATATACGCCTTGGCGTGAGTTGTCGTTTGCTGAGCGCGCTGACGTATTGTTAAACGTCGCGGCGTACATGCGAGAAAATGTGGAAACACTCGCGCCGTTAATGACGCAAGAAATGGGCAAGCCGATTAAAGAGGCGCGCGCAGAAGTGAACAAAGCAGCGTTATGCGCTGAGCACTATGCCCACCATGCGGAATCGTATTTGGCGAAGGAATCGATTAACTCCGATGCGCGTCATAGTTATGTGCAGTATTTGCCCCTCGGCGCAGTGTTAGGAATTTTGCCGTGGAATGCGCCGTTTTGGTTGGCGTTTCGGTTTTCTGCGCCGGCATTGATGGCCGGCAATACTTGTTTGATGAAACACGACCCGCACGTAACAGCGTGCGCAAAAGCTATTGCCGAGGTGTTTGATGCGGTGGGTGCGCCGCCGGGTATTTTCCAGAACTTGCCGTTGGCCAATGAACAAGTGGAGTCGGTGATTCGCGATCGACGCGTTCAGGCGGTGTCGTTTACGGGATCCAGCAATGCGGGTGCACGGGTTGCGTCTATTGCTGCCTCAGAAATTAAATCAGCGGTATTAGAACTCGGCGGCTCTGACCCCTGCATTATTTTGGCCGATGCGGATTTGGCTACGGCGGCAAAAACCGTGACGGTGTCGCGCATTATTAACGCGGGGCAGTCGTGCATCGCGGCAAAACGCATCATTGTTGAAGCCTCTGTGTACGATCAGTTTATTGAATTATTCCGCGAATCGTTGGCGTCATTGAAAATGGGTGATCCGGCCTTGGAAGATACCGATGTTGGGCCAATTGCCCGGGATGATTTGCGGCAAAATCTGCATCGGCAGGTACAGGAATCCATTAGCCAGGGGGCGCGTTGTTTGTTGGGCGGCGAATTGCCGAGCAGTGACGGATACTTTTATCCGGTAACGCTGTTAGTGGATGTGACCAACGAAATGGCTGCCGGGTGCGAAGAAACATTTGGTCCTGTTGCGGTAGTTATGAAAGCGAAAGATGCGGAAGATGCCTTGCGCATTGCCAACGATTCCATTTACGGACTGGCTGGGAGTGTGTGGACAAGTGCTTCGCGTGGCGAGGCGATTGCGCGACGTATGGAAGTGGGCCAGGTCTCGGTGAATGGCATTGTGAAAACGGATCCGCGTTTGCCCAGTGGCGGTATTAAACGTTCCGGATGCGGGCGCGAGTTAGGGCCGCACGGCATTAAAGAATTTGTGAATGCACAGCAAATTTGGGTGGGGCCGGCGCAATAGTCGGTATGTGTATCAATTTGACGGGGGCGCGACTGCTATAGCTACGTTATCCAGAGGGAGGTAACGTAGTGGTTGCTGTGAATGTTTGCATCGCGAGTGCTACTGAGCAAAGAGGGTAATCTATGTTTCGGCTGATTGTGCCGATTGGTGCAGTCCTGGTTGGTGTGGCGTTGCTGCTGCTGGGGAGCGGTTTACTCAATACGCTACTGGCGGTGCGTGGCGCGCTAGAAGGCTACGACGACGGCATGCTCGGGCTGATTATGTCTGGGTATTTTCTTGGCTTTTTTGTCGGGACTTTTTTAGCGCTGCCGGTGATTGGTCGAGTTGGTCATATTCGCGCGTTCGCCATGTGCGCAGCAATTGCCTCGTGTTCCGTACTATTACATTTTCTGTTTATTGATCCCTTCGTGTGGCTGGCACTGCGTGTGGTAACGGGCGCGGCGTTGGTCATTCTGTACACCATTATTGAAAGTTGGTTAAACGGACAAACATCACCGGAGCAACGTGGCCGCGTGTTTGCGATTTATATGGCGGTGAATTTAGGCTCGCTTGCGCTAGCGCAGCAGTTATTGCGGTTGGACGGTGCTGAATCGTTTTTATTATTTGCTGTGGCCACGATGTTGATCTGTATTAGTTTAGTGCCGGTGACGTGGACACGTTTTGCGCAGCCAGAAATTCATCAACTAGAACGTATGCGCTTTGGACGCCTGCGAAAAATAGCGCCGGTGGCTATTGCGGGTGCGTTTTTATCTGGTTTGGCAATGGGGCCGTTTTGGGGTTTAGCGCCTGTCTATGCTGGGCGTATTGGTTTGGATAGCGGCGGTGTTGCCACCTTTATGAGTTGCGCGATTTTGGGGGGTGCATTGTTTCAGTATCCCATTGGGCGTTTTTCTGACACCCATGATCGTCGGCGCGTGTTGGCGGTGATCAGTGCAGCGGCGGTGTTTGCGGCGATTATTTTGTGGTTGTCGTCGGGTTCGCAGTGGCTCACGTTAATCGCGATCGCCATTTACGGCGGTTTGGCCTTTGCTATTTATCCGATTGCCGTCGCTAATTTACTCGATCATTTGGAAGCAAAAGATATTTTGCCCGGTGGTAGCGCACTGTTATTGCTGCACGGCATTGGTGCAGCGGTTGGCCCAGCGCTCGCCGGACAATTGATGGCGTTATTGGGCGCACAAGCCCTGCCGCTCTACTTTGTAGCGATGCAATTGCTGCTAACTTTCTATGCGGTACGGAATATGCATAGTCTTAAGGAGGAAGAGCTGGAGCACGCGGCGCCTTTCGTTCCGATGGTTCGTACCACGCCTACCGCGTTGGAAATGTTGCCAGAGGATGTTTTGACGGATGAACAGCAAAATATCTCTGACGACGATGCGCATGCCGCAACGAACCGGTCGCCACCGCACTAAGAAAAATGTCATCGCACGTTTTTCTTTCAACTAGTCTCCTCTCTTCCTGTCTAGGTTCTCGCGCGCATATTCGCCAAGAGATCATTTGAATTCGGCTTACCAAAATGATTTGGATATTTAACAGGGAGTAAATTAAAAAGTTGAATTCACGGAATCCGGTCAGCAATTCGGCTAACCGATTGAACTAGGAGACCGTACATGCTTTTAGCCACTGATTTAGATGGCACCTTTCTCGCCGGTGATACGCAAAGTCGCTTAAAACTTTATCAACTGATTGCCGCGCACCCCGATATTACGCTTGTTTTCGTCACTGGCCGCGGCCTCGAATCTGTATTGCCGTTGCTGTCTGATCCAACCATTCCGCAACCTCA
Organism: Alcanivoracaceae bacterium; assembly: GCA_029213045.1. Lineage (GTDB taxonomy): Bacteria > Pseudomonadota > Gammaproteobacteria > Pseudomonadales > Alcanivoracaceae > JARGPN01. Next base: position 590,707 of record JARGPN010000009.1, on the reverse strand, counting down.
TTACATCATCTGTGATGTTGGCTGCACCGTGGTGCACGGCGAAACCTTGCAGCCTGTGCAACCGTTGCAGGGAAGTATTGATGCGCTTTGGCCTGGCGAGCGTGTTGTTGAAGAAGCGCTTGCTGGCTTTGCTGATTTGCAGCGGCAAGATGTTCCGCAGGAGCGCCGTTGTTCCTATTTTTGTACGGCAGGTGAAGTAACACCTGCGCTGCGCGATGTGGTTGAAGACATCGATTGCGATTTATTATTTTCCGCTGAACGTTACTTAGATGTGTTACCTCGTGGGATTAACAAAGGCCACACGCTTTCCGGATTGGTGGCGCATCTTAATATTGCCGAAGAGCGCGTGTTGGTGGCGGGTGACACGCTGAATGATTTATCCATGTACGAGCAAGGTTATCTTGGCGTGTGTGTGGGTGACTCTGAAAGCGAATTAATCCGTTCGACGGAGCAGCGGGCGCGTGTTCTGCATGCCAACGATACCGGCTGTGGCGGCATTCTTGAAGCGATTGCGCATTTCGGATTTTTGGGTCCTGCCGGTTTGGAGGCCGAGGAGCGCGAAGAGCTGAAACGCGGAAAAGCAGATTTAATTATTGTCTATCACCGTTTGCCCTATGAAGAAGTGGAGCAAGACGGCAAGTTGATTCGTCGTCGCCCGCAATCGCCAAACGGTATTATTCCGACGTTATTAAGTTTTTTTGCCGACGGCAAAGCGGGTTCGTGGGTGGCGTGGTCGGTGGATGATCCGCAGTACGGAGAATTCGAAACCCACACCGAAGTGGACACGAAGAAATATCCAAAGTTGGTGGCGGCGCGCGTGCCGTTAACCAAGAACGACGTTGATATTTTTTATAAGAAGTTTTCTAAAGAGGCCTTTTGGCCCACGCTCCACACCTTTTGGGAGCGCGCCAGTTTCCGTGAGGACCATTGGCAGGTGTTCTTGGCAGTGAATAAGAAGTTTGCCGAATGCACCGCAGCGGAAGCAGCGGAAGGTGCAACGGTTTGGATTCACGATTACAACCTGTGGATGGTGCCAGCGTTTTTGCGTGAGTTGCGCCCGGATTTGGTTATTGCCTTTTTCCACCATACCTATTTCCCCTCCGCGGATGTGTTTAACGTACTGCCTTGGCGTCGCGAGATTATCGGTAGCTTGCTGCAATGTGATTATGTTGGTTTTCATATTCCTCGCCAGGCTGAGAACTTTGTTGATGTGGCGCGCGGTGTTGCGCCAATTAACGTGCGAAAGAAGGTTGGCTGTGCGCCGCGATTTCTCACCTACGGTTGTGCGGTGGGGTTAGATGAAATGACTACCGAGATTGAGGTGCACGGTCGCAGTATTCACTTAGGCGCGCATCCTGTGGGGTTGGATTTGAATCGTGCGCGCAGTGCGCTGGAAAGCGCCGCAGTGAGGCAGCGTATGACGGAGCTTCGTGAGGAGCTCGAAGGTGTGCGCGTGATCTTGTCTGTAGAACGATTGGATTACACGAAGGGAATTTTGGAAAAGCTCAACGCTTACGAAATGCTGCTGCAAGAACACCCAGAGCTAATTGGCAAGATCACGTTAATTACGGTGTGTGTGCCTGCTGCGCGTGAGATGACCATCTATAGCGAGCTGCAATCGCAAATAGAGCAAGCGGTGGGCCGCATTAATGGCCAGTTCGCCAAAGTAGGATGGAGTCCGATTCAGTTTTTCTTTCGCGGTTTTCCGTTCGAAGAATTGGTGGCCTATTACGCCATGGCTGACGTGATGTGGATTACGCCGTTGCGTGATGGATTAAATCTTGTGGCGAAAGAATATGCCGCGGTGCAAGGCATGATCGATGGCACTGGGGTGTTGGTGCTGTCTGAGTTTGCCGGTGCGGCGGCGGAATTACGCGGCGCGGTATTGGCCAATCCGCATGATCCGCGAGAGCTGGTGAATACCTGCTATTTCGCGCTGACCATGAGCGCGGCGCAAGCACGCAGCCGCTTACGGGAATTGTTTGAGGTGGTGCAGTACAACGATATCGATCACTGGGGCCAGGACTTTTTGCGCGCCGTGGCGGATAGCGCCACGGCAAATCGTGAGGCAGAAAAGCCCGAACTGACTTTGGCGTGCGGTTAGCCCCCTAGCAACAGTTCTTCGCCTGCTTCGACGGCGTCGAGTGGGCCGTAAAGAATAATTACGTCGCCGAGTGCGAGGGTGAGGTCACCATCTGGGTCTTGGATGTTTTTGCCGCCGCGACGTACCGCGCGAACTTCAACATCTAATTTTCCCAAGCCGGTTTCGCTTAGCGCTTTGCCCTCGCAGCGGGGTTGCCCCGAGAGGGTGACCGCGTGCAACAAGCGGTATGCATTACCGGCGCTGTCCATGCTTGGGAACGAGTCACCGTGATAATACCCGTGCAGCAGTTTGTATCGGTCACGACGGGATTGTCGCAAGGTGGCCAGTACTTTGCCGAGGGGTACATCGAGCAACAATAGCGCGTGGGCAATGAGCATTAGCGATGCTTCTAACACTTCCGGCACGACTTCTGTGGCACCGGCTTCGAAAAGACTTTCGAGGTTGCTGTCGTCGCGGGTGCGTACAAGAACGCGAATGTCGGGTTTAATCGAATGCATCAGGTGCATGATTTTTTCGGCAGTGCGAGAGTCATCGAAGGTAATCACGACTAAACTTGCACGACGAATACCGGCGCGTTCCAGCATGTCTTTGCGTGATGCGTCTCCGAATAGAATTTTTTCACCCGCTTGGCTACTTTCTTGAATACGCACTAAGTCCGCATCAATGGCGACGGTTTCAATGCGAAAGCGATTAAGATAACGGGATAAGTTTTGTCCTACCCGTCCATAGCCGCACAAAATAACGTGCCCGTTGGTGTCGTCGGAAATCGCAACGTTCTCGGCAGGTATTTCTAAACGGCGCTGAATGCGCTGGGCCAATTTCGCGCTATTGCTCATTAGTGCAGGGGTTACCGCCATGGTGACCACGGTAATGGCCACAATTAGGCCCGCGCGGTCGGGGCTAAAGATGCCGAGGTTTACGGCGAGAGTGACCAATACAAATCCGAATTCACCACTTTGCGCGAGCACAATGCCGGTGCGCATTGAGGTGTCGGTACGACCGCCCAGAATTTTTAACAGGGTGGTAGTCAGTAGGGATTTAAATATTAGTAGCGCGATGGCGGCGGGCACAATCCAATACCACTTTTCAATAAACAAGTCTGGGTCTATGAGCATGCCCACTGACATAAAAAACAGCCCAAGGAGCAGGTCTCTAAACGGGCGAATATCGGATTCGATTTGATGGCGGTAGTGCGATTCGCCGAGCATCATCCCCGCTAGGAATGCCCCCAGCGCCATGGATAAACCGAGTGCATGGGTGACCCACGCTGCGACCAACGCAAGCAGTAATGCCATCATGACGAACACTTCGTCAGAGCGGGTGCGACCGGTTTCTTCAAGTAATTTGGGCAGCATCCATTTGCCCGCGATAAAGATGCCCGCAAATAACAACACTGATTGCAGCAATGTTTCGCCGGCGGCTTCCCATGGGTTGCCTTCGCTGGTGGCGAGTGCCGGTAGCAGTACAAGCATTAATACGGCGGCGAGATCTTGAAAAAGCAGCAGGCCTGTGGCGCTACGACCGTAGGTGGTATTCACTTCACCACGGGTAATTAATTCGCGAATAACAATGGCGGTGGAAGACAGAGAGAGGGCGCCGCCCGCGATGAGGCAGGTTTCCAGTTTGAAGCCGGCGAGATACATAACAAATGCCACCGCGCCGGCAGTGAGCAACACTTGCAGCGGCCCGGCACCAAATACAATCCGTCGCAATGACATTAATTGCGGAATGGAAAATTCTAAGCCGAGCGAAAACAATAAAAACACGATGCCGAATTCAGCAAGGTGATGAATGCTGTCGAGGTCTTCTACCCAGCCAAACCCGAACGGACCGACAGCCACACCGGCTAAGAGATAGGCGAGTATTGCTGGGAGGTGTAAGCGTCGAAATAATGTTACCAGCGCGACGGCCGCGCCTAACATTAAAACGATTAAAGCCAAATTACTCATAGCTGGAATTCTTCCTTCGGCATAAACGCGAAATCGGTGATGCCGATATCGAGACCTAGCTGATTCACCACTGCAGAAATTTGCCCGCGATGATGTGTTTGATGGTTAAAAAAATGCACTAAGCAGCGACGTAAGGGCAGGCTGCGGGCCTCTTTGTTAGTGCTGGTGCTTGGCGTGTAGGTGAGGTCGCCTTGCAAAGATGTCTCATCGAGCTGCTGGATGTATTGGATAATATTATTATCGAGTTCGCTACGGGCTTGCTGCAAGTCATTGAAATCTTCGTGAAGTATTTGCGCGAGTGATGTGACTTGAAAGGTGAGCGGTGTTTGGGTGAAGCGTGACATCCAAATTAGATCGGCTAGCAGCAAGTGATTGAGCGTGCCGTGTATCGATTCAAAGAATAAACCCCTATTAGCTTGGCGTTGCATATCGTCAACGTCTGTCAGCAGGGCGAACAGCTTTCTGTTTTGCCAGCGGTTGTAGTGCGATAACTCGCGCAAGCTAGTGAGCTGCATTTGTCGTCCTTGCTTTGGTTCTTTGTGCTATGAGCTTACTAGGAGCGGCAATGGCCTGCCAGCTGGCAATGAGAGCGAGTGTGAGGGTGCTGGGGCGGTTTACTTCGTTGCTGGTGGATGTGTGGGTTGAGAGGTTGGTATCGCTTGCAGGCAAGCTCCCACAGGGGTGTGCTGGTTTGATTGTTGGGTGTGATAGGGCGTCAGCGCTTAACTTTCTAATACACCGTTCACTTCATTCCTGAGATGTTTTTGTGGGAGCTTGCTTGCAAGCGATAGGGCGTATCTCGGTGCGCTGACGTTGGCGTCGAACTTGTTTCTGGTTGGTGGGTGTTGGGGTGGTTTACTTCGTTGCTGGTGGATATGTGGGTTTGGGAGGTTGTTATCGCTTGCAGGCAAGCTCCCACAGGGGGGCTTTTGGGGTTGGGTAATCTTATGCAGGGGGGAATGTCTACGTTTATGATGTGGTGTGATGTAATAAAAAGCTCAGCAGTGGTGTTGTCTATGTGGGAGCTTGCCTGCAAGCGATGGGGCCTATCACGGTGCGCTGACGTTGAAGATAAAAAACACAACGCCCAGAAGTGACAAAGCCACCAAGCCTTGTGAGCTGGGTGGCTTTATCGTGCCCCAAAGGATGCTGTGGGACAGCAGCTAGGGTTTGCTTACTTTTGCGGTGTGCGAATAACCAATAAACGTTCTTCGGTCATATCAGCGATGGCCCAGCGAATGCCTTCGCGGCCCAATCCTGAATCTTTAACACCGCCGTAAGGCATATTGTCGACGCGCCAGCTAGGGACGTCGCCGATGATGACGCCGCCGACTTCTAACTCGTCCCAGGCTTGCTGTGCTTTGTAGATGTCGCGGGTAAAGATACCTGCCTGCAATCCAAAGACACTGTCGTTGACGCGTTTTAGTACGGCGTCGAAATCATCGAATTTTTCTAAGATGGCAACGGGGCCGAATGCTTCTTCCGCAACAACGGCGCATTCATCGGGCACATTTTCCATCAATGTCGGATCAAGCATGGCACCTTCGCGTTCGCCACCGACTAATAAGGTGCCGCCTTTTTCTACGCCTTCTAACACCCAGTTGTGCAGACGGGTGGCTTCGCCTTCAGAAATCATTGGGCCGATAAAGGTGTCTTCGTCTTTAGGATCACCTTTTTTCAGTTGCTTGGTGCGTTCAACTAAACGGCTTTTTAATTCGTCGTAAATTTTTGCGTGACCGTAAATACGTTGCACGCCAATGCAGCTTTGGCCGGACTGATAAAATGCGCCGAATACAATGCGTTCAACGGCGTCATCAAGGTCTGCATCTTCATCGACGACGCAGGCCGCGTTGCCGCCTAGCTCAAGCACGACTTTCTTCTTGCCTGCACGGGCTTTTAAGTCCCAGCCCACCGCGGGCGAGCCGGTGAAGCTCAATAATTTAAAGCGATCATCTTCGGTGAACAGGTCGGCGCCGTCGCGATGACAAGGCAGTACGGAAAACGCGCCTTTCGGTAAATCGGTTTCAGCGAGAACCTCACCAATAATGATGGCACCAATAGGGGTGCGGCTAGCGGGTTTCAGTACAAACGGGCAGCCTGCTGCAATAGCGGGTGCCACTTTATGTGCGGCCAAGTTTAGCGGAAAGTTAAACGGCGAAATAAACGAGCAGGGGCCAATTGGCACGCGTTTAATAAAGCCGCGATAGCCTTTGGCGCGGGCTGAAATTTCGAGGTTCAATACTTCGCCGTCGATGCGCACAGCTTCTTCGGCGGCAACGCGGAAGGTGTCGATCAATCGGGTGACTTCGCCTTTGGCGTCTTTAATCGGTTTGCCTGCTTCAATGCACAGGGCTAACGCGAGTTCGTCAAAACGTTCCTGAAAACGTTTTACGCAGTGATTCAAAATAGCTTGGCGCTCGTAGGGTGCCATTTGCGCCATGGCTTTTTCTGCTTTGACAGACCAAGCAATCGCTTCATCAATGGTTTTGGCATCGGCCATGGCAACGCGGGTGGCGACTTTACCGGAATATTTATCGGTGACCTCTAGATCGGTGTTGGCATACACCGCTTCATTGGCGAGGTAGTAGGGATAGGTTTCTTTCAACATGGCGCTCTCCTGTTTAGCAGGACAAATAACTCTCTTCGGCTACGTTGTGCAGCGGTGATCATGAAGAGAAGGGCGAATCTTTTAACGTCTGCTTTCTATTAGTTATTCTGGCCATCAATGCTTACTTAGCGAGACGACAAGAATAATAAGGAAGTGCGTGTCGAGGCAAAAGCATCATGCCCCGCCACACACTTCTTCGGATGCTCAACACCCGTCTTACAGTTTGCTGGCTAACTCGCGAATTTCATTATTCAAAATTCGATCGTTTTGGCTGTAGTTCACCTGTACATCAATTAAATGTACGCCGCCTTCCGCAAAGCATTTTTCCATCAACGGTTTCAGTTCGGCGGTCGCTGCAATGCGGTGGCCGCTGGCGCCGTAGGATTGCGCGTAGGCAACAAAATCCGGGTTGCCGAAGTCGAGACCGAAATCATCGAAGTCCATTTGCGACTGCTTCCACTTGATCATGCCGTAGCCGTCGTCGCGGAGCACGAGAACGATCAAGTCGAGCTTTAAGCGAACAGCGGTTTCCAGTTCTTGCGAGTTCATCATGAAGCCGCCGTCGCCACAAATAGATACGACTTTGCGATCTGGGTGAACCAGTTTTGCTGCCATGGCGGAGGGTAAGCCCGCGCCCATGGTGGCCAGCGCGTTATCCAATAACACTGTGTTGGGTTTGTACGCCGGGTAGTTACGCGCAAACCAGATTTTGTACATGCCGTTATCGAGGGCGATGATGCTTTCGTCGTCGAGAACTTCGCGCACTTCTTTGACTAAGCGCTGTGGCATAACAGGGAAGCTATCGTCTTCGGCGCCTTCTACGATATGTTTTTGCAGTGCGTCGCGGATGCGGTGTGCATCGGCGAAGCTCCAATGCTTTTGCGGTTCAAGGCGTTCTTTTAGCTGCCACAGGCTGTTGGCGATATCGCCAACCACTTCGATTTGTGGGAAATACACCGGATCGACTTGCGCAGAATTAAAGTTGATATGCACAACTTCTGCGCCACCTGGACGCATAAAGAACGGTGGTTTTTCAACGACGTCGTGACCCACGTTAATAATTAAATCTGCTTGGTTAATGGCGCGGTGAACGAAGTCGCCATCGGACAACGCCGTGTTGCCAATAAAGTGCGGGCCTGTTTCGTCGATCACGCCTTTACCCATTTGCGTGGTGACGGTGGGGATGCCGAGTTTTTCTACAAACTGACGCAACATTTTAGAGGTCAGTTTGCGGTTGGCGCCGGCGCCGATCAGTAGCAAAGGTTTGCGCGCGGAAGAAATTGCTTCGGCGGCTTTGGCGATGGCTTTTCCTTCAGCAATGGGGCGACGCGTGGCGCTGGGCTCGAGCACTGGCATTGAAGAATGTTCGTGGGCGATGTCTTCCGGTAATTCCAAGTGTGTTGCACCGGGACGCTCTTCTTCGGCGAGGCGGAAGGCTTCACGAATACGGCCGGGGATGCTATCGCCGCTAACGATTTGCTTAGTGAATTTTGTTAGCGGGCGCATCATGTCGACGATATCAATAATTTGGAACTGCCCTTGCTTGGAGCTTTTAATTGGCTTTTGACCGGTAATCATGACCATCGGCATGCCGCCGAGTTGGGCGTAGGCAGCGGCGGTCACAAAGTTGGTGGCACCTGGGCCGAGCGTAGACATACACACGCCGGAGTTCCCGGTGAGGCGGCCATAGGTGGCGGCCATAAAGCCTGCTGCTTGCTCATGCCGTGTGACAACGAGCTTAATTTTGGAACCGCGAAGGGATTCAAGTAGATCGAGGTTCTCCTCTCCCGGAATACCGAATACGTGCTCTACGCCTTCTGCTTCTAGTGCGCGTACAAATAAATCTGATGCTTTCATTTACGGCTCTCCTGACAATGCCGGCAATCGGTGACGGGACCGAGGTGTTTCCTCCGGGGGTGGTCCAGGGCTCTAAGAATGCAAGTTTGGTGCCGTCTCTTATGCCCACTGCACTGCCGTAGAGCGACAAAAAGGCACTATCAGCATGCAGTGGAGCAAAAATTATGCCCCAATTTGGAACAAGCCCTGCCGAAGCGGCACCCACTATAACGCCCTCTGCAGCGGAAAGGGTATGCCGGATAACAATAAGGGTTATTGGCGTTTTTGATGACGCAAAGATGAATGCGGTAAACGGCAATGCGTGGTGGTTCGTTTGTTGGGTGGAGTCATTGTTGGATGGAGTAATTAGAGATGCGTTATGGGGGCATTAGGTTCTGAGGGTAAGGGAGATTGGTTTTTTCAGTGCGAGAGAGTGTATCGCGGTGTATGAGCACCTGATGTGGTGTTTTCGCGATTGTACCGAGTGTTTAAGTCGGTAGTGTTTAACCGTGCGGGCGAAGTGCTGGGCTCACCGTATTATTTTTACCGCGCGTACGGTAAACGGAGAGTCTTTAACTGTGCACTGCGATGCATTGTTACATGCATCAGTGAGTACGCTAGTTAATGTACGACGCCTTCACTGTTTTCACAGTACTCAAGGAATTCTTCTGCGCTCATTTCGCGAGTATCTACGAAGCCGAGCTGTTCCATGAGTTGGTCTTTTAATTCACTGACCACGGTCGTCATGATGGTCAGGGTTTCTTCTACCTGTTCGATGGTGCTGAGCAGGTCTTCCGCTTCCATATCGAGGTTTTCAAGAGTATCGCTCATTCCACTTCCTCGTTTGGTGGGTTTCTCTGAGTTTGCCTAGGTTTTTTTTTGATTGCTAGTGGTTAATTTCGGAAATTTTTTTGTTTTTTTCGACGAGTGGCGAGGCTGGGAATACGTGCGGTAAGGCGTTGTGTTTTTTTTTATTAGACCAAGTTTGTGGAATGTTTTTGTGGGGGCTTGCTGGTAAGGGATGGTGCGGTGATCAAGGTCGTATCGCTTGCAGGCAAGCTCCCACATGGGGGGGCGGTGGGATTTGATTTTTTGTAGGAGCTTGCTTGCAAGGGATGGTGTGGTGATTGAGGCTGTATCGCTTGCAGGCAAGCTCCCACAGGGGGGAGTGGGATTTGTTTTTTGTGGAGTTTGTTTGCAGGGGATGGTGCGGTGATTGAGGTCGTATCGCCTGCGGGCAAGCTCCTACAGGGGAGTGGGGTTTGTTTTTTTGTGGGAGCTTGCCTGCAAGCGATGGTGCGGTGGGTAAGTCGATTCGCTTGCAAACAAGCTCCTACAGGTTTGCAGGAGCTGCTGGCAAGAGAGGGCTGGGAATCAATCCCAGCTTAGCGCGCCGCCGACTTGGTATTCGGTTACGCGTGTTTCAAAGAAGTTTTTCTCTTTGCGTAGGTCCATGATTTCGCTCATCCATGGGAATGGGTTGGACACGCCTTTGAATTGTTCAGGCAGACCAAGTTGAGCGAGACGACGGTTGGCGATGAACTGGAGGTATTCTTCCATCATGCTGGCGTTCATGCCGAGTACGCCGCGTGGCATGGTGTCGCGGGCGTATTGAATTTCCAGTTCGGTGCCTTCGAGAATCATTTGTGTGGCTTTGTCGCGCATTTGTGCGTCCCACAGGTGTGGGTTTTCGATTTTGATCTGGTTGATCACATCGACGCCAAAGTTCACGTGCATGGATTCGTCACGCAGAATGTATTGGAACTGTTCTGCCACGCCGGTCATTTTGTTGCGGCGGCCCATGGACAAAATCTGAGTGAAACCACAGTAGAAGAAAATACCTTCGAGTACGCAGTAAAACGCGATCAAGTTTTGCAGTAACGCTTTGTCGGTTTCTACGGTGCCGGTGGTGAACGATGGATCAGACAATTCGCGGGTGTACTGAATGCCCCATTGCGCTTTTTTCGCGACCACTGGCACTTCGCGGTACATGTTGAAAATTTCGCCTTCGTCCATGCCCAATGATTCGATGCAGTATTGGTAAGCGTGGGTGTGAATCGCTTCTTCGAAAGACTGACGCAGAATGTATTGGCGGCACTCTGGGTTAGTGATCAAGCGATAGGTGGCCAGCACTAGGTTGTTAGCAACCAACGAATCCGCGGTTGAGAAGAAACCGAGTGAGCGTTTAACAATGCGACGTTCGTCGTCGGTTAAACCTTCTGGGTTTCTCCATAGCGTTACGTCTGCGCTCATGTTTACTTCTTGCGGCATCCAATGGTTGGAACAGCCGTCGAGGTATTTCTGCCATGCCCAGTCATATTTAAATGGTACGAGCTGGTTTAAGTCGGCGCGGCAGTTGATCATGCGTTTTTCGTCAACTTGTACGCGACCACCCGTGCCCTCAAGTTCGGCAACGGCTTCTTCTACATCCATTTTAGCAACGGTGGCTTTTGCTCGGGCAATGGCTTCCGTTGGCGGTGTGGCTACCGCTCGCTCGGCGTGTTGCTGGACGGCCGGTTCGCTTGCATCAGGTTCTGTTCGCGCTGGCGCCGCTGCAACATGTTCTTCTTTCTCGTCAAGGTGCGCAGGCGATTGCGTCGCCGCTGCGGCTGCAGATTGGTTGTGGTTCTGCTTTTCTTCGGCATAGAACTCATCCCAGTTCAGCATAGTTTTCTCCTTGTATAGGTTGCCGGCCTCATGGCCGCCGACAACTTTTTATTGTAGGTGGTGATGGTTGAATCGGCGCGAACCGTTGATTCGCGCCGATTCCTGGCTAGCGGCTTATTGGCACGCTTCGCAATCTGGGTTATCGATGGAGCATGCTTGCGGTACGTCAGCAGCTTGTGAAAATTCTGCTGGCTCTTCGCCGCCACCGGACGACACGCTGTTGAGGCGTCCATCATTGATGGTGGATTTTTCCGCTGTTGTTGCACCGATAGCACGTAGGTAGTAAGTGGTTTTTAAACCGCTTAACCACGCCATCTTGTAGGTGATGTCGAGCTTTTTGCCGTTCGCTTGTGAGATGTACAGGTTCAATGATTGCGCCTGGTCGATCCACTTCTGACGACGGCTGGCGGCTTCGACTAACCAGCGCGGCTCTACTTCAAAGGCGGTGCGATAAATTTCTTTTAGATCATCCGGAACGCGATCAATCGGCAATACAGAACCGTCATAGTATTTAAGATCATTCACCATCACGTTATCCCACAAGCCGCGTGCTTTTAAGTCGTGCACGAGGTAAGGGTTAACGACGGTAAATTCACCGGACAGGTTCGATTTAACGTACAGGTTTTGATACGTCGGCTCGATGGATTGCGACACGCCCGTGATGTTCGCAATGGTTGCCGTTGGTGCAATGGCCATTACGTTTGAGTTGCGAATGCCGCTGGTGCGAACTTTGTTGCGCACGCTTTCCCAATCTAAGGTTTGGCCGCGGTCCATGTTCAAATATTTTTCGCCACGTTCGCGCGCCAAAATCTCTACGGAATCAATGGGCAGAATGCCTTTGCTCCACAAAGAGCCTTCGTAGCTTGAATAGCTGCCACGTTCTTCGGCCAATTTGCTTGATGCTTGAATGGCAAAGTAGCTCACGGCTTCCATTGATTCATCAGCGAATTTCACTGCGCGCTCTGACGCGTAAGGAATTTGCTGTACGTACAGTGAGTCTTGGAAGCCCATGATGCCGAGGCCAACTGGACGGTGCTTAAAGTTAGAGTTACGCGCTTGTGGCACGCTGTAGTAGTTAATGTCGATCACGTTATCGAGCATACGTACTGCAGTGTTAATAGTGCTTTCTAACTTTTTAAGGTCCAAGCCGCCTTCGCGGGTAACGTGCTGCGCCATGTTGACGGAGCCTAAGTTACACACAGCGATTTCATCCTTGTTGGTGTTCAAGGTGATTTCTGTGCACAGGTTAGAGCTGTGAACAACGCCGCTATGTTGCTGTGGTGAACGCAGGTTGCATGGATCTTTAAAGGTCATCCATGGGTGGCCTGTTTCGAACAACATGGACAGCATTTTGCGCCATAGGTTTTGCGCTGGGATGCGCTTAAACAGTTTTAAGCTGCCGTCACGGGTTTTGTTTTCGTAAGCAACGTAGGCTTTTTCGAAATCGCTGCCGTACAGGTCGTGCAGGTCTGGCACATCGTGTGGCGAGAACAGTGTCCATTCGCCAGCTTCCATCACGCGCTTCATGAACAAGTCTGGAATCCAGTTTGCGGAGTTCATGTCGTGGGTGCGGCGACGGTCATCACCGGTGTTTTTGCGCAGCTCTAAGAACTCTTCGATGTCCATGTGCCACGTTTCTAAGTAAGCACATACAGCCCCTTTGCGTTTGCCGCCTTGGTTTACGGCAACGGCGGTGTCGTTAACGACTTTTAAGAAAGGCACAACGCCTTGTGATTTACCGTTAGTGCCTTTGATGTAGGCGCCCAATGCACGCACTGGCGTCCAGTCGTTGCCTAAGCCGCCGGCAAATTTAGACAGCATGGCGTTATCTTGAATTGCGCCGTAAATGCCGTGCAGGTCGTCCGGTACGGTGGTTAGGTAGCACGAGGATAACTGTGGACGCAACGTGCCAGAGTTAAACAGCGTGGGTGTGGAGCTCATGTAATCGAAGCTCGACAACAGATTGTAGAATTCAATGGCGCGGTCTTCGCGGTTTTGTTCGCGAATAGCGAGACCCATTGCAACGCGCATAAAGAAGCACTGTGGCAACTCGATGCGGATATCGTTGGAGTGAATAAAGTAACGGTCATACAGCGTTTGCAGGCCAAGGTAGGTGAACTGCATATCGCGTTCGCCTTTCAGCGCGGCGCCAAGCTTTTTCAGGTCGTAGCGGGCGAGTTCTGGATCAAGCAGTTCTAACTCAACACCTTTAACGATGTACGCTTCGAGTGCTTGTGAGTAAAGCGCTTCCATTTCCTGTTGATCGGCACGGTCGGCAACGCCTAAAAATTGTAGGCCTTCTGCACGCACGCGGTCGCACAGTAAACGAGCGGTTACTTGCGAATAGTTTGGCTCTTGTTCGATCAGGGTGCGCGCGGTCATCACCATGGACGTGTTGACGTCTTTAATTGACACGCCGTCGTACAAGTTTTTGATGGTTTCTTCGATGATTTTGTCTGGGCTAACTTCCGCCAGGCCTGCACACGCTTCGCGAATGAGGTTTTCAATACGGCCTAAGTCGAGCGGTTGTTTGCTGCCGTCTTCCATGGTGACGGTCATGTCGGTAGAGCGGCCACTGCTGGTCGGTTCTACTTTGGCTTTTTCAGCGCGCTTGCGGGCTTGTTCGTCACGGTAGAGTACGTATGCACGCGCCACTTTTTGTTCGCCTGAACGCATCAGTGCCAATTCTACTTGGTCCTGAATTTCTTCAATATGAATGGTGCCACCGGAGGACATACGGCGTTTAAAAATCGCGGTGACCTGTTCGGTAAGACGGTTCACGGTTTCATGGATGCGGCTTGACGCAGCTGCGGTGCCACCCTCTACGGCAAGAAACGCCTTAGAGATGGCAACGGTAATTTTGTCGTCGGTATAGGAAACAACTTTGCCGTTACGCTTAATTACGCGCATTTGCCCCGGCGCGGTGGTTTCCAAAGTGGCGTTTTCGTTGCCGGACTGTGGTGCCTGCTGTGGGCTGCTTTGTCCTTGAGTATCCGTGTGCATGTCCCGTCTCCGATTTTTATGCTGTTTCGTTGTTTATTTCGTTGTTTATTTCGTCGTTTATGTTCGGTTGTGGTGCAATGTTTTATTGCTGGCCTTGCTGTGTGTCTCGTATTTCCATACCGCTGAATGCACTAAAGGCCGGAAGCAATAATGCTGCTAACGACCTTTACGCCCGGTGATATCACTGTGTGACCTCATCAGGGGTGCTCAACGAGTGTTTCTTCATAATGTGCTTGGACGTCCAACCTGCTGCTTCTTACGTGCCGCTAGTGGTAACGCTTGTTTGAATTCTGGGTGTAGCTGCCTTGCGTCGAGGTGACACCACAATGACTACCTACCACTACATATTGTGTTGTGCTGCCTCGTTCCTTTGCTCGGTTTGCGCTGCAGTTTTTATGCCGTAACGCCTAATCCGAGAAAAATACCCGGGTGATTCCCGTTTTATCCCAAGTGTTGTCCCCAGCCTGTGAGGGGGTATAAAACCCTATATCTTGGGTTGGGATGTCAGAATGACTACAAGTTATAGCGCTAATGTCTGGTTTGCAAGCATCACGTAAGGGGAAATGCTGTGGATAAATTGTGGAGGAACGGTGCATGGTTTTTTCTGCTTTCTCTATTTTACAAAGACACTATATATAGTGGAGGCTGAAATGCTGGAAAATAGCGGCTTAGAGACGGGATGCGCCGAAAGAGTATGATGGAAACAGGTCCAACGGCTGGTTTTTTGATCGGCGATCACCCTGTGTTTAAGTGCTGAAAAAAGCGCCGAGGCGGATCTATTTGGGGCGCGGTGATTTGCCTCTTTTTTAGACACTTCTCAGTTCGGCGGCAGAGCTAGATTTTACGGCGCAGAGTTTTGTCGAAAGTTTTGAGTGTTTGCTGATCATTAGGGTCAGAGGTTTGTTGCCCGCTCCTCGGTGGATGCGTATAACACACTCATATTTCGCAGCTTTACGTGACGACTTTGCGTTAAGACATTTATAGATAAGGAAAGGAGCTCGCTTTGGAACATGCACCTAGGGTGATGATTGTTGAGGACGACGAACGTCTGGCGTTGTTAACGCGGGATTATTTGGTCGCCAACGGGCTGGACGTCTCGGTAGTGAGCAACGGAAACGAGGCGATACGGCGTATTCCTTCTGAGGAACCGGATCTCGTCGTACTCGATTTAATGTTGCCGGGTGCGGACGGTTTAACCGTGTGCCGTGAAGTGCGAAAGAGTTACCGCAACCCCATACTGATGCTAACGGCGCGCTCCGACGATATGGATCAAGTGCTGGGGCTGGAAATGGGCGCGGACGACTATGTGCCTAAACCGGTAAAGCCCCGCCTTTTATTGGCGCGCATTCGCGCATTGCTGCGTCGCGTTGAGGGTGAAATGGAAGCCGTGCCACAGCGCTTGGAGTTTGGGCATTTGGTCATTGATAACGGCGCTCGCGAAGTGCTGCTCGACGGTGAGTCCGTCGAAATGACCAGTGCTGAATACGATTTGCTTTGGTTGCTGGCCTCGAACGCTGGTCGCGTGCTGTCTCGTGAGTTGATTTTCGAGAAGCTTCGCGGCATTCAATACGACGGCCAAGATCGTTCAATTGATGTGCGTATCTCCCGTATTCGTCCGAAAATTGGTGATGACCCAGATAACCCGAAGCGCATTAAAACAGTACGCTCGAAGGGCTACCTTTTTGTTTCTGATTTAACTTCTGGCTAAACGGGTTTCACTTGAACAGTATTTTTTTCCGAATTTACGCCGGCATGTTGCTGGCGATTGTGATCGTCAGCGGCTTAGCCTTTGTAGGCGTGGAGCTTGTGAATGGCTTACGCGCCGATGTCTATCGCGAGCAGATGTCGCGTGGCACCTTTTATTTGATGTCGCGCGGTTTGCAGCGGCAATCCACGCCTGATGAAGTCGAGCGCTGGCGGCAGGTGTTAGGCCGTCTTATTGGAGCGGAGTTAGAGCTGCGTGGATCAGCGGATGTGTCGCTCGACGAAGAAGAGCGACGTGAGCTGGCGAATGGGCAAGTGGTGATGCAGCTCAATGAAGCGGGCGGCTACGCCGATATCTATTATCAGTTGCCAGATGAAGAGCGCTTTATCTTCGCGCGCATGACTAAGGTGTCCGAGCAGCAGGCGCGGGCGACCGCATTACTTATCCTTGATGAGCTTGCCCAATATCCTTTGTCTGAGTGGGATGTGGAATTTGACCGCATTCGTTCACGTTTTGGTTTCCCGCTCAGTCGTGTGGATTACAACACCCTGCGCTTAGACCGTGAGCAGCTGCAGCGCTTGCAGCGTCGTGAAGTGGTGCTGGCGTTGGATGAAAGCGGCAGTCGTCGGCATTCTAGTGTGAATGTTTACGCGCCTATTGGTAACACGGGCAAAGTGTTGGTGATGGGGCCGATGACGTTATTCGACGAAAGGCCGGTAGAGTTGCTGGTGATTGTCGGTTTGATTGGTTTGTCTGCCATGGGCTTGGCGACCTACGCGTTAGTGCGACCTTTGCAGGCGCGGTTGTTGCGGCTTGGTCGTGCCGTGGAGCAAGTTGGACACGGCAAGTTAGACGTCAAAGTCAAAGTCGAATCGAACGATGCGATTGGGCAGTTGGCTGCTACCTTTAATGGCATGACCGAGCACATTCGGCGCTTGATTGAATCGCAACGGGAAATGACGCGCGCAGTGTCGCATGAATTGCGTACGCCGGTGGCGCGTTTGCGTTTTGGTATGGAAATTCTTGCCGACACGCCCAGTGAAGAAGATCGCCACGTTAAGTTGGACGCCTTGGATAAAGACGTCGATCAGCTGAATGAATTGATTGATGAAATTCTCACGTTCGCACGCCTTGAAGAGGGCAGTCCGGCGCTTGAGTTTGATGAAATTGATGTGCCGGTGCTCATGCAGCGTTTGCAGTCAGAGCTAACAGAAATCAGCGGTGATATCCGCATTGTCATTGATGACCGCCTTAGCGCAACATTAAACGAAGAGTTTAATGTTGTGGAGGGTGCCGAGCGGTATATTCATCGCGTGTTGCAGAACCTTGTCACCAACGGGTTACGTTACGCCAAGCAGCAGGTAGTACTGCGCTATTCAGTGCAAGAAGACCTAGCGTGCATTGAGGTGGAAGATGATGGGCCAGGCATTCCAATTGCTGATAGGGAGCGTATTTTCCAGCCTTTTTCGCGTTTGGATGAAAGTCGCCAGCGTACCGGTAAAAGTGGTGGCTACGGCTTGGGCTTGTCGATTGTGCAACGTATTGCCGATTGGCATGGTGGCCAAGTGGTGATCACCGAGGGTGAGCTTGGTGGCGCGCTGTTTCGCCTTACGTGGCCACGAGAGCGTCGCGCGGGTGCGCATGTGCTAGGGCAGTTCTGACTTGTTCATAGGCGACGAGCGTTAACAGCCCGTAACATTAACCGGACAGACGGCTAACAGACAAAAGCCCCTCGTTCGGCGACACTAATCTCGTGCGCAAGACCTCCAGATTGATTTTATCGAACTCACAACCCTCGTGTGTTATTCAAAACCCGCCCCTTTAGGCGGGTTTTCTTTTTTTTGCGTTGCTGTTTCTGCTCGCCGTGTTGGTTTTCCTACACCTAATGAATTTCTTGTGTAGTAGAAAAATGCTTGATAGCTGTCCAGATGTACAGTAATCTGATTTCCCGGTGAGCGACCTGACCCGTCTTCCCACTGCGACTCCACATTAAGACGGGCCATGACGGGGCTAACCACCCCGAGATCTCCCCCTCGGTGCCAAGGACGGCGCCGGCTCCCGGGACCTACTTTCCTCGCTGTGGCGTTTTGCCTAATCGGCATCGCTTCTGCCTGCAGACATTCAACCTTATTCCTCCAAGACTGCTAGTCTTGCCTCACGGATAATTCCGCGCTTTTCTATTGGACACTTCGCCAAGAACATAACAGGGAGTTCGCATGTCCCAATATTTGCTCGCCATCGATCAAGGCACGACCAGCACGCGTGTAATTTTATTTGATCAGCAAGCGACGCCGCTTGCGCAAACGCAAAAAGAATTTCGCCAGTTTTATCCAGATGATGGCTGGGTTGAGCACGATGCGACGGAAATTTGGCAAGACACCTTGGCGTTAACACGTCAGCTGATGGCGCAACAGAATGTCAGCGCGGCGGACATTGCGGCGATTGGTATTACTAACCAACGCGAGACCACGGTCTTGTGGGATCGCAAAACGGGAAAACCTCTTGCGCCCGCGATTGTGTGGCAAGACCGTCGCACGGCAGATACCTGCGCAAAGTTAAAGAGCGAAGGCCATGAAGCGAATGTGTCATCAAAAACAGGCTTGTTGCTCGATCCTTATTTTTCAGCAACCAAGCTCGCATGGTTGTTGGATAACACTGCCGACGCTCGTGCACGTGCTGAGAAAGGTGAGCTAGCCTTTGGCACGATAGATAGCTGGTTGCTGTGGAATTTAACCGACGGTGTAGTGCATGCCACGGATGCGACCAATGCATCGCGCACCTTGCTATTCAATATCCACACGCAGCAATGGGATGAAGAATTGCTCGCGTTGTTTCAAATTCCTGCGTCGTTATTACCGGACGTGCGCGACAGTGCCGCAGACTTTGGGCGCACTGATGCCGCGTTATTGGGTGGCGAAATTCAAGTGGCCGGCATTGCCGGTGATCAACAAGCGGCATTGGTGGGGCAGGCGTGTTTTTCTCCGGGCATGGTGAAAAGCACGTACGGCACGGGCTGCTTTATGGTGCTAAACACCGGCGACCAAGCGGTGGAATCGAAAAATCGGTTGCTCACTACGGTGGGGTATCGGTTAAACGGTAAAACCACCTATGCGTTAGAAGGTTCTATTTTTGTCGCGGGCGCAGCAATTCAGTGGTTGCGCGACGGCTTGCGGCTAATCAGCGATGCCAGTGAAACCGAAGCGCTCGCGCGCAGTATTAGTAGCGCCCGAGGCGTGTACCTTGTGCCGGCTTTTACCGGCATGGGCGCGCCCTGGTGGGATCCCCATGCCCGCGGTGCCTTGCTCGGGCTAACACGTGATACCGGCATTGCTGAAGTGGTCACTGCGGGTTTGGAGTCGGTGTGTTACCAAACACTCGATTTGCTTGAAGCGATGATGGCTGACGGCGCGGCAAAGCCAACGGCACTGCGAGTTGATGGCGGCATGGTGGTGAACAACTGGCTCACCCAAGCCCTCGCCGATACCTTGGGCGTTACGGTGGATCGTCCTGAAGTTACCGAAACCACGGCGCTCGGTGCGGCGTATTTGGCCGGTTTACAGGTAGGCATGTTTACGTCGCTCGATGAAATCAGCAGCCATTGGCAGTGCGACCGTCATTTCCGACCGGTGCTTGATGAGCCTACTCGTCAGGCCCGCTACGCGGGATGGCGGAAGGCCGTGGCAAGAGTCTGCGCTGGCGACGCCTAGGTTCATTAAACGTAAGTACTCGCTATCGCCCCATTTTCCTTGATTCCTCTCCTTCTTCTGCGCAACTCGCCTTTTGGGCGGGTTCGCAGATGTCTTCCTGTTCAACCATTTTGCTGGCGTTCACGGGATGAAAGGTATCCCAGTTCCGATAACTGCTGTGACACAGATCACGTTTACTAATAATATGTGCTTATCTTTACTAATACTATCTACCTAATAATACATTGATGTCTGATTTGTATAAGAAGCGGGCATTTCGGCCCATGGAGTAGGAAGCCGAACCTTTGGAAACGGAGAGGCGTGATGGTTGAACAAACATTGCATCCCCAAGAGCCTGTGTCGCAGTCGTTAGTGCGCAGCCCTGTTCTTGGCAGTTTAGTGGGCGCGGTTGCGCACACCGCCGTGTGTTGGTTAGCCCTTCAGCTGGACTTCTTCCGTGGAGGAGAAGACCTCTTTTACCAAATTATCGCCTTAGTATGGGTCGGCTATTTGGCGTTCGCGGGTTGCTTTGCGTTGGGCGTGAACCGTTCCTTTAAAGATACATCGATGACCGTGCCGATCATGCTGTGGGCCACCTTTTCGTTGTTGTTAACGGCTTACTTTATTGATCAGGTGCGTTTGTGCGTGATGGTAATGTTCTTTGCCATTTTGCAGCCTGGCGTTTTCCGGCTGCGCTTTCCCTCCTTTTTACTCATTAGCGGTGTCTGTGTTGGTTTCTACGGCGTCATTATTTGGCGCGTAAGTGTGCATCACCCGGAAGCGATTGATATGACCGCGGAGCTAATTCAATGGGCCGCGTTTACATTGATTACTGCGGGCGTGGTGATGGTTGCGGCGGAAATATCCAGCATCCGTACTCAGCTCGCACGTCGTAATGGGCAGCTCGCCGGCATTGTTGAACGTATTCAAGAAATGGCCATTCGAGATGAACTGACTGGGTTGTATAACCGTCGTCACGCCGTGGAGCGGATGATAAAAATTCGCGAAATGGCGAAGCGTAATGCGTTAGATTTTGTCGTTGCCTATGTGGATTTGGATTTCTTTAAAAAAGTGAACGACGCGCACGGTCACCACGTGGGCGACGAAGTGCTAAAGATGTTTTCGGCGTTATTGAAAGAAAAACTCAGCGGACGTGACTTCGCAGCACGTTTAGGCGGCGAAGAGTTTCTTGTAGTGTTGGTTAAATCTGACTTAGCGCAAGGCATGGGCGTCGCTGATGAGTTGCGCGAGGCAGTGACAGAGCTACGTTTTCCTTCGGCACCGGATTTGCGCATATCAACTTCTGTAGGTGTTGCGCAGTTTTCGCGAAGTGAGTCTCTTGACCAATTGCTAGCACGCGCCGATGATGCCTTGTACCGGGCCAAACAGACCGGAAGAAATAAAGTGTGTGCGGCGACTGAGGGGAGTGAATGATTGCCGAGCTGGAACGTGCCAGAGGGCTTTCACATAACGATCCGAGGCTGATACGCCGACACGGACTCATGGCGCTTGCCATTAGTTTTGTTCATACCGTCATTTGCTTGTTTTTCTTTGTCGGCGATTACTTTATTGCCAGCCTCCCAGAATTTATCGGAATCCTTGCAGTTATTTGGGCGGGAAACTTACTGCTTTTCTCAATCATGGTGACGGACAAGGCGCTAAAGTGGCGTGACCCTAGTCTGACAGTTCCCTGGACGCTTTGGTTAACCACCGCTTTTCTCGTTACCAGTTATTTTGTTGATGCCTTTCGTATTAGCGTATTGATGTTGTATTTCGGCGCGATATTGTTGGCTTCGTTTCGTTGTAATTTTTGGAAAGTCGCCGCGCTCTCAATTTTTGCGTGTGTTGGTTATGCGTTGGTATTGGTGCTCGCGTTTGCCGATCGTGGCATGACATTAAATCTTTCTGTCGAAGGTTTGCAGTGGCTTATTTTTTCATTGTCCTGTTGTGGCTTTGCGGTAACAGGGACCGGCATTAATCATTTGCGTGGTCGCTTAACAGATAAAACGGAATTACTCGAAAAAGCACTGACGCAAGTGCGTGATATGGCCATCCGTGACGAACTCACAGGCTTGTTTAACCGCCGCCATATTATGGAAATTTTGCAGCAGCAACGCGCTATCGCCGCGGAAGGCGACTATACGTTCTCTGTTTGCTATTTGGACTTGGATCATTTCAAAGTCATTAATGACACCTACGGGCACGGCGCGGGTGATAAAGTGTTGCGGCGTTTTGCGCTTCTGCTTAAAGATTCCCTACGGGACGCGGACTATACCGGCCGCCTTGGCGGTGAAGAGTTTGTGTTGGTGTTAAGTGATACGCAGCAGGAAGAAGCTTTTAATGTCTGCGAGCGGTTACGCCAACGCTTGGATACGATGGATTTTTCTGATGTAGATCCTGCGTTACATGCATCGGTTTCAATTGGTATTGCCGAATTTCGCGCCGGTGAGCCTGTCGACGAAGCATTGTGTCGTGCTGATAGTTGTCTCTATCGCGCCAAGGAATTAGGGCGCAATAAAGTCGTCGCCGAGTTCTCAGAAAATACGGATAGCCCACGCAGTATTTCTCATCGGGCGTGATTTAGTCGCGTCGCGCCTGCATCGTTGCTTCAATTTGCCGCGTTAAACCGCACCTCTTTTTGCTATAGCGCTTTCGGTCTGCTTTCACCTCAATTACAATTGCCAATCATTCTCATTAATGTGGAGAAAGGCGAATGATTGCAGGTGTCCGTCTCGTCAGTGCAGTAACGCTGTGGCTTGCTGCGATGATGCTAACTGCGTGTTCCGACAAGCCTGCCGGCGATGCGTTGGTGATTTATACCTCCCGTGGGGATGAGCTGATCAAGCCGTTGTTTGACCAATACACGGCGGAGACCGGCGTTGAAATTCGTTATACCACCGACGCGGATGCAGCACTCATTACCCGTTTGGACGCGGAGGGCGCGGCCAGTCCAGCTGACTTGCTGATGACCGTGGATGCCGGAAATTTATGGCTCGCGGCGGAAAAAAACCTTCTCCAGCCAGTCAAATCACAGGCGTTGGAAACGGCAGTACCCGCCAACCTGCGTGATCCACAAGATCGTTGGTTTGGGGTGACAGTGCGCGCGCGCACCATTGTGTATTCCTCTGACCGCGTGAATCCTGAAACCCTTTCAAGCTATGCCGCGCTGGCGGAGCCACAGTGGAAAGGGCGTTTATGTTTGCGCACCTCTAAGAAGGTTTATAACCAATCGTTAGTGGCGACGATGATTGAGCGTTTGGGTGCAGAACAAACCGAGCAGATCGTGAAAGGCTGGGTGGATAATTTAGCCACCGATGTTTTCTCAAACGATAATTCGTTAATGCAAGCCATCGTTGCCGGCCAATGCGATGTGGGCATTGTGAATACCTATTACTTTGGTCGCTTGAAAGCGGCATCCCCTGATGCGCCTATTTCTCTTTTTTGGGCAAACCAAAATAGCAGCGGTGTACACGTGAATATTTCGGGTGTCGGTTTGACCACGCACGCGTCGCACCCTGAAAAAGCTATTGCCTTTATGGAGTGGATGTTAACGCCGGCCGCACAAAGTTTTCTCGCTAACGGTAATAAAGAATTCCCCGCAAACCCGACTGTTGAGCCCTCTGCAGAAATTGCTGCGTGGGGAGAGTTTCGGGCGGACGATTTAAATGTGGCTGTAGCTGGGCATCGTCAGGCTGAAGCGGTGATGTTGATGGACCGTGCTGGCTACCGCTAAATATTCCATCGCTGGTCGGTCACGCGGCGGCGTGGATTGGCGTCGGCGTAGCTTTATTTTTATCGCGCTATTGTTGGCGAGTTTCGCTGTGATGCCCGTATTGGTGTTGTCTCTTGCGTGGCTCGATAGCCAAGGCGAAGTCTGGCAGCACTTGGCCGATACGGTATTGTCACGCTTGTTAATCAACACCCTTATTTTAGTGGTGGGAGTGGGCGTTGGAGTGTTGCTGCTCGGCGTCGGGCTGGCCTGGCTGGTGACCAGTGTAGAGTTTCCAGGACGTCGCTTTTTTGAAAGAGCGTTAATGCTGCCGTTTGCCATGCCAGCCTATGTGCTGGCATTTGTCATGTTAGAAACCTTTGATTATGCCGGCCCTGTGCAAACTTTTTTGCGTGACGTGTGGCCGTCATTATTCGGCGCGTCGTTTTCAGGGTTTAGTGGTCGCCAACCATGGTTGGTGGTGCTCTGTTTGGTGTTGGTGTTTTATCCCTACGTTTATCTTTTAGCGCGTAGCGCTTTTATTGCGCGTAATCCTATCTTTCTTGAACAAGCGCGAGTGCTCGGCGTCAGTGCGCGCATGCGTTTTTGGCGCGTGACCTTGCCGATGGCGCGTCCGGCTATTGTTGCTGGTTTGGTGTTGGCGTTAATGGAGACGCTGGCGGATTTCGGTGCGGTCTCGGTGTTTAATTTCGAAACCTTTACCACCGCCATTTATAAAAGCTGGTACGGGCTATTTAATTTAGGCGCTGCCGCGCAGTTGGCGTCGACGTTATTAGTGTTGGTGTTGTTATTGATGGCGCTTGAACGATACGGACGAGGCCGCGCCCGTTATGTGCAGTCGTCGTCGCAAGCATTGCCACGAAAAGTGGTGTCTCGTTTTCGCGGTTGGGCGCTCACTGCGTTGCTCAGTTTTATTCTTTCGTTAGCGTTTGTCTGGCCAGTATTGCGATTGCTGCAATGGGTGTGGCAGCAAGGGCTGGCCGGATTTGATCAGCATTATTTTGGGTTGCTCAGTAATACGCTGGCGCTGGGTATTGGTGCTGCGTTGTTAACCGTGACGTTAGCCTGGTGTCTGGCACATGCGCGGCAACGCTATGCCGGTGTGGTCACGGCGGTTGCTGCGCGTATTGCCACGTTGGGCTATGCGCTACCCGGTTCTGTACTGGCGGTGGGTATTTTATTTAGTTTTATCGCGGTTGATCATTGGGTGGCCGATTGGTTTTCATGGCCGCCGATTTTAATGGGCAGTTGGATCGGTTTGTTGTTGGCCTATTTAGTACGTTTTATTGCCGTGGCATTTGGTCCGGTAGAAGCTGCCTATGCGCAATTGCGGCCGGTTTTATTGGAAGTGACGCGCACGCTCAACGTCACGCGGTGGTATGTGTTGCGTCGCTTATATTTGCCGCTTTTAGCGCCGGGGCTCAGCGCCGCAGTGTTGTTGGTGATGATCGATGTGATGAAAGAAATGCCCGCGACCTTGTTGTTGCGGCCGTTTGGCGCAGACACGCTGGCCGTGCGTATTTATGCCATGACATCTGAAGGATTGTGGGAGAAAGCCGCACTGCCCGCACTCACGTTGGTGCTGGTCGGCTTGCTTCCAGTGATGTTGTTGATGCGCGAACGGCCACGCAAATCATCCGATGCGGAAGACGGGCTAACCCATCCTCCGGTGTAATGCTGGCAGGGAATTAATTTCTGATCGGCGTTAGTGCGCCAGACGGGCCGCTGAGTCGCACTCGTTGACCGGTATGAAATCCCTGCTGACGATCTGCGTGCACGCTGATGATGACGCCGTTATCTGCCACGACACGACATAAGAACGTGCTGCCCTGTGCCAGCAAACTTTCAATGGTGGCGTTTGCTTCATTGTTATCGACTTCATGTAATGTGCATTGCTCTGGGCGAATCAAAACGTGGTGCACGGTATCGTCGAAGTGAAATTCGGTTGTGAGAACAGATTCGCCGAATACCGTGCGCACTTTTTTTTCTGTGCCATTTGATTCTATTTGCTCGGCGTCTAGAACCGTTCCTAAACCAATAAATTCGGCGACACGCTTATTGTTGGGTTCACGGTGTAACGTGGCCGGTGCGCCCCATTGTTGCAGTGTGCCTTCCGCCATAACGCCTACTTTGTCGGCAATGGTGAAGGCTTGCTCGTGATCGTGCGTCACGATTAACGTGGACGTGCCAGCGTCGCGTAAAATACTCGCCAGTTCTAAATTCAATTGTCGGCGCAGATCTAAATCAAGGCTGGCGAACGGCTCGTCGAGCAGAATTAATAAAGGAGACGGTGCCAAGGCGCGAGCGAGTGCAACACGTTGTTGTTGGCCGCCAGATAATTCGTGCGGCATGCGCTTTTCCATTCCTGATAAATGCACCAACGATAGACACTCGGTTACGCGAGCGCGGCGCTTTGCTTTCTCGATATGTTGTAAGCCGAACGCGATATTGTCGGCGACCGATAAATGGGGGAATAGGGCGTGATCTTGGAACACCATACCGAGCTGTCGTTGTTCGGTGGGCAGGGTAAAGCCTTTTCGTGATGCGCTGGTGCCGTGTAATAGGATTTCGCCGCCGCTAATGTCTTCGAGGCCGGCAATGGCGCGTAAGGTGGTCGTTTTGCCACAGCCGGAAGGTCCAAGCAGGCAGCCAATCTCGCCAGCGTCTAACGCCAAGTTCACATCATTGACGATTTTCTGTGAGCCGTACTGACAGGCAAGTTGGTTGATCTCTAATACAGCGGTCGACATGAGCAAGTGTCCCAGTCGAGCTATTACGCTAACCCCCGCGCATTGCGCGCGGGGGTGTTGTTAATAGCCAACCATCAAAAATTCGAGCAGTGCTTTTTGCGCGTGCAAACGGTTTTCAGCTTCATCCCACACTACGGATTGTGGATCGTCCATAACCTCGGCGCTAACTTCTTCGCCGCGGTGCGCAGGTAAGCAATGCATAAAGAGGGCGTCTTTGGCGGCTAATGCCATGAGTTCGCTGTTGACCTGATAATTTGCGAACGCTTTTTCGCGCACGGCCTGTTCTTCTTCCTGACCCATGGATGCCCACACGTCCGTCACCAATAGGTGCGCATTGTTGGCTGCTTTAAGCGGATCGCGCTCAATGGACACTCGATCGCTTTCGCGAGCGAGTAACGCTTGGTTTGGCTCAAAGCCTTCTGGGCAGCTCACCACTAGTTCAAAATCGAACTGGCGTGCGGCATTGATATACGAGTTGCACATATTGTTGCCATCGCCAACCCAGACGACTTTTTTACCTTGGATGCTGCCGCGATGTTCAACAAAGGTTTGAATATCAGCGAGCAGTTGGCAAGGATGGAAATCGTCGGTCAGCGCATTGATTACCGGCACAGAGGAATGCTGTGCGAATGTTTCAATGGTGCTGTGTGCGAAGGTGCGGATCATCACCGCGTCTACCATGCGCGAGAGGACGCGTGCGGAATCTTCGATGGGTTCGCCGCGACCTAATTGAGTATCGCGTGGCGAAAGAAAAATGCTCGCCCCGCCAAATTGGGTCATGCCGACTTCAAAAGATACGCGCGTGCGGGTGGATGATTTTTCAAAAATCATTCCCAGCGTTTTGCCGCACATAATGTCGTGCTTTTGACCACGCTTTTGCATCGCTTTTAATTCGATGGCGCGGTCAATTAATTTTTTCAACTCCGCAGGCGATAAGTCCTGCAGCGTGAGAAAGTGGCGCACTGTCATGCCGCCTCCTGTTCCTCAGCAAAGGCCGCAACCGCATCCTTGAGGCGCTCAACCAATAAGGTGATTTCCTGCTCACTGATCACTAGTGGCGGGATTAAACGTACCACTGACTCAGCAGTGACATTAATTAATAAACCGCGATCGCGGCAAAGACCCACTAGCGCCGCGCACGGACGATCAAATTGCACTGCGTTAATCAGCCCTTGGCCGCGCACTTCTTTTACCATAGCGACATCCGCAAAGGCGTCGCGTAACGCTTGGCGTAGGAATTCGCCACGGGCATGAACTTGGTCGATAACGCCGGCGGTCAGCGTTTTCACTACGGCAACGGCGGTGGCGCAACCGAGAGGGTTGCCGCCATAGGTACTGCCGTGGCTGCCTGGGCCTAACACATCGGACGCTTTGCCACTGGTGAGGCATGCGCCAATGGGAAAGCCGTTTCCTAATCCCTTCGCGGTGGTAACCACATCCGGCAAAATATTTTCTTGCTGATAGGCAAAATAGCTGCCGGTACGACCGTTGCCGGTTTGAATTTCGTCGAGCATTAATAGCAATTCATTTTCGTCGCAGAATTCACGCAGTGCTTTTAAATAACCGGGCGATAAGGGGTTTACGCCGCCTTCGCCTTGGATCGGCTCTAACAATACGGCAACGACATCGCGATTGTGGCTGACGATTTTTTTCACCGCGTCGAGATCGTTCCACGGCGCGCGGACAAAACCGGACACCAGCGGTTCAAAACCTGCCTGCACTTTGCGATTTCCGGTGGCGGTCAGTGTTGCCATGGTGCGGCCATGGAACGCCGCTTCCATTACGATAATGGTTGGGTTATCGATGTTTTTTCTGTGGCCATAAAGGCGCGCTAATTTAATTGCCGCTTCGTTGGCTTCCGCACCAGAGTTGGAGAAAAAGGCTTTCTCCATGCCTGATGCCTGACATAGCAACGCCGACAGTTGTTCTTGCGCACCGATGCGATACAGATTGGAGGTATGCACTAAGGTGGCTGCTTGCTCGCTAATGGCGCGAGTAATTTCTGGATGGCAATGCCCAAGGTTGCACACAGCGATACCGGCAATGCCATCAAGGTAGGCATTGTCTGCGTCGTCGTATAACCAACATCCTTCGCCGCGGGTAAATAAAATCGGCTGCCGGTTGTAGGTCGGCATCAGAAAATTGTCACTCATAGCATTACCTAATAGGTTTTCTTTCAGCGTTCTTGAGTTTTGAACAGCGGCGTTTCAGCCAAATTAGAGGCTGGGCCTGTTGGCGTTTATCTTCCCAATCCCCAGAAACGAAAAACGGCAGCGATATGTGCTGCCGGATAAATCCCGATAATAGACCTCGACCACAAGGGGTGCAACATGACGCGGCTGGTCAGGCTGAGTGATAGCGCGGCTTGCAGGCGCTAGCGTGGGACAATAGGCTGTAGTCGCAGGTGCTTTTTTCGTAGGTGCTTGCTTCGCAGTCCAATGCGCCGATGCGTTCCTTGTTTCAATTCATTTGGTCGAGCCCATGAATCCGGTACAGCTGTCTATCTTTGCCCATCGCTTGAGCGGCATTTGCGATGAAATGGGGGCCGTGCTGCGCCGTAGCGCCTTGTCGCCGAACATCAAAGATCGACTCGACTTCTCTTGCGCGGTGTTCGACCGCGATGGCGAGCTGTGCGCGCAAGCGGCGCATATTCCCGTTCATTTAGGCAGCATGGCCTATGCCATGCGTGATTTAGTAGAGGGCAAAGATTGGCAGCCGGGCTCGTTGTTGGTGGTAAACGATCCTTATCTTGGCGGCACACATTTACCGGACGTCACGGTTATTGCGCCTGTTTTTGCGGATGACCCATCGCCTATCGCATTTACCGTTACGCGAGCGCACCACGCTAATATCGGCGCGAGTGCGCCTGGCTCAATGCCCGTGTCCCGCACCTTAGACGAAGAAGGGCTGGTGATAGCCCCGACGTGGCTGAAAAGAAACGGACAATGGAACACGTCATTAACCCGTGCGTTGGCGGGCCTTGATGAGGCTACGGATGCAAACGAGGTACCGCTAAATTCTCCCCGTCTTGCTGATTTTTTGGCGCAATCCAGTGCCTGCAACACCGGCGCAAAACGGGTGGCAGATTTAATTTCTGAACGGGGTGCGGGGTGGTTTGCGCAGGGATTAGACGCGTTAAACGCCTATGCGGAGCGTCGCGCTCGCGCAGTGCTGGCGACGCTGCCGCAAGGCGAATATGTGTTTTCCGATGTGATGGATGACGACGGTCAAGGTCAAAAAGATATTGTGATTAAGGCCCGTGTGGTGATTGCCGACAACAGCGTGTCGGTGGATTTTGCTGGCACCGCGAATCAAGTCGCAGGAAATATTAACTGTCCTTTGTCCGTGGCAGCTGCGGCCGTGTACTACGTTTTTCGCTGCTTGATGCCCGCCGATGTGCCCGCCTGTGCCGGTACGTTTCGACCGATTCGCCTGACGGCGCCGAAGGGCAGTTTACTGAATGCAAACCGGCCAGCCGCGGTGGCGGCGGGCAATGTCGAAACCAGCTCGCGGGTGGTCGACGTGATCATGGGCGCATTGGCCCAAGCAATTCCTGAGCGTATGGCGGCGGCCAGTCAGGGCAGCATGAATAATGTGGCGATGGGCATGCCGGGCCAAGGTGGTTGGGATTATTACGAAACGATGGGTGGCGGCATGGGCGCGCACGCACGCGGTGACGGCTTGAGCGCCGTGCAAACGCATATGACCAATACCCTAAACACCCCTATCGAAAGCTTGGAGCGGCACTACCCGTTGCGCGTGCTGCGGTATGCGGTGCGCCGTGGATCCGGTGGTGCAGGGCAGTTTCGTGGTGGCGACGGCATTGTTCGCGAACTAGAG
The DNA here is from genome assembly GCA_029213045.1 of Alcanivoracaceae bacterium. Lineage (GTDB taxonomy): Bacteria > Pseudomonadota > Gammaproteobacteria > Pseudomonadales > Alcanivoracaceae > JARGPN01. Next base: position 560,829 of record JARGPN010000009.1, on the reverse strand, counting down.
TTTCTCGGCCCGGCCATTTTTACGCTGCTTACGGAGCGACGTTTGCATGCCCCGTGGGGCTTGGCTGGCGGAAAATCTGGTGCATGTGGCGAAAACCGCTTGAATGACAAGCCTCTCGCCCCCAAATACACGGGGCAGGCCAACGTAGGTGATCGACTTTTGATTGCCACCCCCGGAGGCGGAGGCTACGGCGAAGTGGTAGACTAGCCGCCAGTGCGGACGGCGCTAAGCCCTCAGCGGGTCATGTCAGGGATCGAACCAAATCAAATCCAGTCTCAATGTAAGTAGGTGATGTATGGACGTAATGCAGGTCATTAAAGAGCAGATCGAAGGCAATCCGGTCATTCTTTATATGAAAGGAACCCCACAATTTCCGCAGTGTGGATTTTCTGCCCGTGCAATTGAAGTGATGACAACCATCGGCAAGCCATTTGCCTATGTGAACATTTTAGAAGCGCCAGAAATTCGCGCGAGCCTGCCGCAATACGGTAACTGGCCAACCTTCCCACAGCTGTGGATTAACGGTGAACTGGTCGGTGGCAGTGACATTATTTTAGAAATGCAGCGCTCCGGCGATTTAGCGAAAATGCTTGAAACTGCAGCGGTAGAAGTACCTCCTGCGGAATAAAGCGAAGGATTGATGCCGCGTTATTCAGGGTTTTCCTGAATACCCAAGAAGGCCTGACGAGTTCAGGCTTTTTTTGGCTCTCGATAACTTAATGCGAAAGATTTGCATTTCCGTTTACATTAAGTAGAATCGCCCCCAACGTTTAACCGGAATTGGGGAAGAAGCATGCTGAAGAAAACGGCGTTGGTTGCGGGCTTGTCGTTGTGCGCACTGAATGCGCAAGCGCAAACACTCGAAGAGCTGCAGTCACAGATCGATATTTTGGCGCAAGAAATTGAAAGCCTAAAAACCAATACGTCCGGCGGCTCCGCTCTGGATAACATCCATATCGGTGGTTACGGCGAGCTGCATTACAACAACTACCTCGATTCAGACACACGCTATAACGATGTCACCGACAGCGGTCACGATGATCAAATCGATGCGCACCGCTTCGTGCTGTACTTTGGATACGACTTCACTGATACGGTGCGTTTTGTTTCGGAGTTTGAGCTAGAGCACAGCTTGGCCGGCGACGGTAAACCGGGCGAAGTGGAACTGGAGCAGGCATACATCGAAGTTGATACGTCAGAAAATACTAAAGTGAAAGCCGGTTTATTCTTGGTGCCCGTCGGCTTGATGAACGAAACGCATGAGCCAGACACATTTTACGGCGTTGAGCGCAACCTGCTGGAAAATAAAATTATCCCCACAACGTGGTGGGAAACCGGCGCAATGTTTTCGCAAAATGTGGGTGCAGGCCTGAGCTACGATATCGCTGCGCATTCAGGTTTGGATATGCTCACTTATGATAATGGGACGACTACTTTTGGTGTGAACAGCATTCGCAGTGGCCGTAAAAAATCAGCGGAAGCGCCAGCCAACAAAGGTGCCGTGACGGGCCGTGTACGTTATTCCGGTGTGCCAGGGTTAGACCTCGGTGTGAGTATGCAGTACCAGCAAGATGTGTTTCAGGCGTCGCCCACCATTTCGAGCGTCAGTGCAACCTTGGTTGAAGCGCATGCGGTTTATTCCATTGCCCAAGCGACCTTTACTGTGATGCAAGCGACGTGGAATTTTGATGACGCCATCGCCGATGTGTCAGGCTCAAAAGCGGCGACTAAACAGGATGGCTTTTTGGCGGAAGCATCCTATCGGTTTAACCCACATGTCGGCGTATTTACCCGTTATACCGCCTACGACAACGGTGCCGGTGATAGCGTCGATAGTGAAGTTCAAGCGAAAACCGTGGGTGTGAATTATTGGATTGTTCCGCGTGTGGTGGTGAAAGCTGACTATAACGACATTAGCTATGACGCCAGCGGTAAAGACGACGGCGCTGACGATACAGTGAGCCTCGGTTTAGGCTGGAGCTTCTAATCGTGTGCTGTCATAACAAACAATACCGTTGTCACATTTAGTGATGCGTGCATTGACGGTGATATTCAAAACAGTACGGCAGCTGAGTGTTGCCGTGCTGTTTTTTTATTCCGGTGCGTTGTGCGCAGCGGAAGGGGAAGATCAAGTTTTTCTGCCGGTTGAATCGTTTCTGCAAGAAAACTTTGCCAGTATCCCTGACGCAAAAATGTTATGGCTAGATGCTGATGCGCGCACAACCGCAAAAGATATTAGCGGCGAAGACCCTGGGTTTCGCCGGCGTTACTGGCGTGATGGTGATGTCACGGCATGGGTGCTCGATGTGATCGGCCGCGATCATCCCATCACGGTGGGGATTATTGTCGGCGCAGACGGCATTTCTCGAATGCGCGTGTTGGTTTATCGGGAGTCCCGTGGCTGGGAAGTGCGCCACGAATTTTTCACGCGACAATTTAATGGCGTTCAGCTTGAAAATAAAAAACTCGATAGCACCATTGATGGCATTACTGGTGCAACGCTTTCGGTAAACGCCTTGCAGCGAGCGGCGCGTTTAGCGCTGTGGTTGCATCAGCGTGCAATCGCGGAGTGATCCGTTACAATCGCCTTTTGTTTAACGGTAGAAACCTATGGCAATTCCTAGTCGCAAATGGCGACGTTGGCATCGTTGGCTCGGGCTCGCCGTCGTGGTGCCGGTGTTGGTTTTAGCGACCACCGGATTGCCGCTTAACCATCTTGAACTCCTTCATTTAAATCAACGCCCGCTGCCGGTTTGGCTGGCGTCGGTGTATGGCATTCCCGAATCAGAGCCTGCGCAAGGTCATCAGATTGATGGCCAGTGGTGGGTGTTTGCCGATGAGAGACTGTATAAAAACGATCTGCTTATTACAGAATGCGCAAAGCCCTATGCAGGCGTTGTGCAAATTCCGCCGCTGTTTGTGGTGGGATGTGGTCAACATTTGTTGCTCGTTGGGCATGATGATGAAGTGCTTGAACGACTCGACAGTAACTATGGCGTGCCGCCGTTTAAACAGATCGGAGTAAGCCCTTCAGGTCAGCTGGTGCTCGCGTCGTCGTTTGGGACATGGGTGTTTCAACTCGACCAACTTCGTGCCGAGGCCTATCAAGGGGCCTGGCAAGCCCAGACGATAAGGCCTGTGCCAGAGCCAATCGCCATGGCGTTGACGCGTCAGCAGGTGCCGGCGGAGCTCAACTGGCAGCGCTTATTGCTCGATATTCACTCCGGTCGCGTGCTGACAGGGGTCGGTACATTGATTATGGATATCGCCGCGTTTTTATTGATTGGCCTAGCCATGAGCGGTGTCGTCATTTGGTGGCGGACTAGGCCGTAGAGTGTTTAACGTCCATATCGCGTGCGATAGGAAAAGTTGATAACAGCTATCGGGGTGCAACGCCCGTGTCCGCGCGTTATCATCCCCGCTCCAATTGCATCGGTGCAGCCCATGGCGGTACCGATGAAATATTGTTGCAGCGTTTAGTAAGCACGCTGTTCATCTTTACCCACTTATTAGAGAGAGGACGACAATGGGCGTACTGGTAGGAAAACCGGCTCCGGATTTCACCGTTCCTGCAGTGTTGGGCGACGGTTCTATCGTTGATTCATTCACTTTATCTGAAGCAATTAAAGGCAAGTACGGCCTGGTGTTCTTTTATCCGCTCGACTTCACCTTCGTGTGCCCGTCTGAGCTGATCGCATTGGATCACCGTATGGACGCGTTCAAAGAGCGTGGCGTTGAAGTCATTGGCGTGTCTATCGACAGCCATTTCACACACAACGCATGGCGTAACACGGCCATTAACGATGGCGGTATTGGTCCAGTTAAATACACACTGGCCGCTGATATGAACCACGAAATTGCTAAAGCTTATGACGTTGAGTCAGAAGGCGGCATGGCATTCCGTGGTGCCTTCATCATTGATAAAAATGGTGTTGTGCGCAGCCAGATCGTTAACGACTTGCCAATCGGCCGCAACATGGAAGAACTGATCCGCATCGTTGATGCTGTTCAATTCCATGAAGAGCATGGCGAAGTTTGCCCAGCTGGCTGGCAGAAAGGCGACAAAGGTATGAATGCTTCTCCAGATGGCGTTGCAGACTACCTGTCAGGTAACGCTGAAAAGTTGTAAGCATTACCGATGCTTTGAAAAAAGCATTCGAAAAAGGGCGCATTTATTGCGCCCTTTTTTTGTTTTTGGGGCTGGGTTTGCGCCATAGAAGAATAGCGTTTTTGCACTATGTGGGAGCTTGCCCGCAAGCGATACGACCTTGCCGAATGCCTAATCGCTTGCAGGCACGCTCCCACAGGGGTGGTTGGTTTTGTTTTGGGTTTAGGTGTTTTGTGAGGGTGGTGGTTTTGGTGGATGCCTCATCGCTTGCAGGCAAGCTCCCACAGGGGTGGTTGGTTTTGTTTTGGGTTTAGGTGTTTTGTGAGGGTGGTAGTTTTGGTGGATGCCTCATTGCTTGCAGGCAAGCTCCCACAGGGGTGGTTGGTTTTTTTTGGGGTTTAGGTGTTTTGTGAGGGTGGTAGTTTTGGTGGATGCCTCATTGCTTGCAGGCAAGCTCCCACAGGGGTGGTTGGTTTTGTTTTGGGTTTGAGGTGTTTGTGAGTTTGGTAAATGCCCCATCGCTTGTGGGCGAGCTGTCACAAGGGGGTTGGTTGATTTTATGTGGGAGCTTGCCTGCAAGCGATTAGGCCTTGCCGAGGGCTTCATCGTTTGCACGCGGCTCACACATTAACGAATTAACGCTTAGGTTTGTTGTTCGCCATTAATGTGGGTGGATACTCAATCGGCGCCGGTGGCGGCCAGCCACCAACTTGGCGGAAGCGATTCACGATGGTGCAAAACAACTCTGCTGTGCGCTGAGCATCATACAAGGCTGAGTGTGCTTCACGCTGATCAAATGGAATCCCTGCCATATCGCAAGCTTTGGCCAACACGGTTTGCCCAAAGGCTAGACCGGCAAGCGTCACCGTGTCGAAACACGAAAACGGATGGAACGGATCACGCTTAATGTCGCACCGTCCTGCGGCCGCTTTTAAAAAGTCATGATCAAAAAACGCATTGTGACCAACCAGCACCGCCCGCGAACAATCATATTGTTTCAGCGCACGGCGCACGCCCTTAAAAATCCCATCCAGCGCTTCATGCTCACTCACCGCACCGCGCAACGGGTTATCAGGGTCAATACCGGTGAAATCCAGCGCCGCCTTTTCTAGGTTCGCACCACGAAATGGCTCCACATGGTAGTGAATGCTCCGGCCTGGCGAGACAAACCCTTTGCTGTCCATGTCGATCATCACCGCCGCCACTTCGAGCAGGGCATCGGTGCGTGGATTGAAGCCGCCGGTCTCAACATCGACCACAACAGGGAGGAATCCACGGAAACGCAGATCCAGTGTTGGGCCGTCGTGTGACCCATCTTGGTAAGACATGGAAGCTCCTTAGCGGCCCGATCTCAGGCCTTAGCAGGCCGCCATGCTACCAATCGGCGACTAAGAGTGAAACCGCGGCTGCGAATTGGCTCAGAGATCGTTACAATACGCGCCCTGTTTGAACCCATCATCTGCTCGGGGTGTGTAATGTCCGATGTTAAGAAAGTAGTACTGGCCTATTCTGGTGGTCTCGATACCTCTGTAATCGTTCGCTGGCTGCAAGAAACCTATCAGTGCGAAGTGGTCACCTTTACCGCCGATATCGGTCAGGGCGAAGAAGTCGAGCCGGCCCGCGCTAAAGCCCAAGCCATGGGTGTCAAAGAAATTTATATCGAAGACCTGCGTGAAGAGTTTGTCCGCGACTTCGTTTACCCCATGTTTCGCGCTAACACCGTGTACGAAGGTGAGTACCTGTTGGGTACGTCCATCGCGCGTCCACTGATCGCTAAACGCTTAATCGAAATTGCCAACGAAACCGGTGCCGACGCTATTTCTCACGGCGCCACAGGTAAGGGCAACGACCAAGTGCGTTTTGAGCTGGGCGGCTATGCATTGAAGCCTGGTGTGAAAGTCATCGCGCCATGGCGTGAGTGGGACCTAAACTCGCGCGAAAAATTAATGGCGTACTGCGAAGAGCACAACATCCCCGTCGATTTCGCCAAGAACAAAAAGAAATCTCCCTATTCGATGGACGCGAACTTGCTGCACATTTCTTATGAAGGCGGCCAGTTAGAAGACCCTTGGGTAGAAGCCGAAGAAGAAATGTGGCGTTGGAGCGTGAGCCCAGAGGCCGCACCGAATGAAGCCACCTACATTACGTTAACGTATGCAAAAGGCGATATCGTTGCCATCGACGGCAACGCTATGAGCCCTGCCACCGTGCTCGAATATCTGAACAAAGTCGCCGGTGCAAATGGCATTGGCCGTTTAGATTTGGTTGAAAACCGTTACGTCGGCATGAAGTCACGCGGCTGCTACGAAACACCGGGCGGCACCGTGATGTTGCGTGCGCACCGCGCCATTGAATCCATCACGCTGGACCGCGAATCCGCACACTTAAAAGACAGCCTAATGCCGAAATATGCCGAGTTGGTATACAACGGCTACTGGTGGTCGCCAGAGCGTTTGGCATTGCAAAAATTAATCGACGCGACGCAAGACGATGTAAATGGCGAAGTGCGTTTGAAACTGTATAAAGGCAACGTCATTGTGGCGGGCCGTCGTTCAGACTCTGACAGCTTGTTCGATGCGTCCATCGCAACCTTTGAAGATGACGCTGGCGCCTATGATCAGAAAGACGCCGAAGGCTTTATCAAGCTAAATGCATTACGTTTGCGCATTGCGGCGAAAAATGGCCGGAAAATGTCGTAATAGTTCAGGGTGTTGTTAAAGAGTTAGATAAAAGCCCTGGTTTATCCGTAACACTGTTCACGTAAGCGGACTGTTGCGGCGCAAGACTGTCCCTCGTGCGGGGGCATTTCACCTGTGGGAGCTTGCCTGCAAGCGATTCAGCCGTTCCAGAAGCCGAATCGCTTGCAGGCAAGCTCCCATACGTTTTTTGGCTCCCGCCTAGAGATAAGGCCAAGGGCACTTTTTCTCTTAAGTGACCAGCATTAAGGTTTATCCTTGGTTTTGATTCTGTTTTTTTAACGCTATCTCAGGAGACCTACTATGCGCATTCTGCACACCATGATTCGTGTTGGTGACCTGCAAAAATCCATCGACTTTTATACCGATGTGCTCGGCATGAAATTGCTGCGCAAAAAAGATTACCCTGAAGGACGTTTCACGTTGGCATTTGTCAGCTATCAAAATGAAGTGGACGGGGCCGCGCTGGAATTAACGCATAACTGGGATACTAGCTCGTATGATATCGGCGACGGTTACGGCCATATCGCCTTAGCCATGGATGACGTTTACGCCGCCTGTGAGCGAATTCGAGAGAGGGGTGGAAAAATCACTCGCGAGCCAGGGCCAATGAAGCATGGCACCACGATCTTGGCATTTGTTGAAGATCCCGACGGCTACAAAATCGAATTGCTCGGTGAGAAGCCCACGGATTAATTTAGTCCGCCAATATGCGCCATTATTGTGGCCAAACCCGTCCAAGACTGTTAAACAAGGCACTGTGAACTTTAGCGTGGAGTGAGTGCAGAATGTTAACCGTGGGATGGCGCGAATGGGCGTCTTTGCCGAGCCTTGGCATTGACGCGATCAAGATCAAAGTCGATACCGGCGCCCGCACGTCTGCATTGCACGCTTTTGAAGTGAACACGTTCGAGCGCGACGGCGTTGAATGGGTGCGCTTTCGTATTCACCCGCTGCAAGACAATGCGGAGTTAGAGCTAACCTGCGAAAGCCCTGTTGTAGCGCGTCGACAAGTATCAGATTCCGGCGGACATCGCGAAGAACGATTGGTGATTTGTACGCTGATAGAATTCGCCGGTCAGAGTAGAATGATCGAAGTCACGTTGACCGACCGAGAGTCCATGAAGTTTCGTATGCTGCTCGGACGCACCGCAATGGAAGACATTAGCGTCGATCCCAGCGCATCCTTTCTGCTAGGTGGCAATCGCCACCGGCCATAGTTTCGGAGTTCCTATGAAAATCGCCATCATGTCCCGAAATAAAAATTTATATTCCACGCGCCGTATGGTTGAAGCCGGAGAAGCTGCCGGGCACGAAATGCGTGTTGTGGATACGTTGCGTTGCTATATGAGTATGAAATCGAATGACCCAGAAATTCATTATCGTGGTGAAATTTTGGATGACTTCGATGCGGTGATTCCGCGTATCGGCGCGTCCATTACGTTTTACGGTGCGGCAGTGTTGCGCCAGTTCGAAATGATGGGCGTGTTTCCCATTAACGAATCCGTGGCCATCACACGCTCACGCGATAAATTACGTTCGTTGCAGTTGTTAGCCCGAAAAGGTGTGGGCTTGCCTGTTACTGGCTTTGCCAATGCACCGGATGATATTCCTGATTTAATTAGCATGGTTGGTGGTGCACCGTTGGTGATTAAGTTGCTCGAAGGCACGCAAGGGATTGGCGTGGTGCTGGCGGAAACGCGCAAAGCTGCAGAATCGGTTATTGAAGCCTTCATGGGATTGTCTGCAAACATTATGGTGCAGGAATACATTAAAGAAGCAGGCGGTGCAGATATTCGTTGTTTCGTGGTGGACGGCAAGGTTGTGGCGGCCATGAAGCGCCAAGCCAAAGAAGGCGAGTTTCGTTCTAACTTGCACCGTGGTGGTTCTGCCGCATTAATTCGGATTACACCGGAAGAGCGTGCAACGGCAGTCAATGCTGCGCGAATCATGGGCTTGAATGTGGCCGGTGTAGATATCTTGCGTTCCAATCGCGGTCCGCTGGTAATGGAAGTGAATTCTTCGCCAGGCTTGGAGGGGATTGAAGCCGCTACCGGAAAAGACGTTGCCGGACTAATTATTAAATTTATTGAACAAAATGCGCGCCCAAATCGTACAGCGACTAAGGGCACACGTGGATGAGTAACGAAAAAGCGCAGCCGTTTACGCTGGCCGGTACGCAAATCATGCCGGGCAAGCGAACCATCGTTGAAATGCCTGCGGCGCAGTTATATACCAACACCCCGTTAAATATTCCCGTGCATGTGGTGCACGGTAAGAAGCCCGGCCCTGTATTATTGGTGTGCGCGGCGATTCACGGTGATGAATTAAACGGCGTGGAAATTATTCGTCGTATTCTGCAAGTAGCTAGCTTGCGCAATTTATCCGGCACCTTGGTGGCGGTGCCGGTAGTGAATGTCTTTGGTTTTATTCATAAGTCGCGATACTTGCCAGACCGCCGAGATTTGAATCGTTGTTTCCCCGGTTCGGAAACGGGTAGCCTCGGCGCGCGCATGGCATATTTATTTAAGAACCAAGTGTTGGATGTATGTACGCACGCCATCGACTTACACACGGGCGCGATTTATCGCAGCAACGTGCCACAGATTCGTGCCAACCTTGCCAGCGAAGCGACCGCGGAAATGGCGCAGGCGTTCGGTGTGCCATTGGTGCTTAACTCCGTATTACGTGATGGCACACTGCGGGAAGTGGCCGAAGCGAATAATATTCCGGTAATTACTTACGAAGCAGGTGAAGCGTTACGCTTTGAAGAGTCCTGCATTCGTCCCGGTGTGCGTGGCGTGTTAAATGTCATGCGTCACCTTGGTATGTTGCCGCCGAGTAAAAAGCCAAACCCTAAAGTAGAGCCATCGGTTGCGCGCAGTTCCATGTGGGTACGCGCGGAAAATGATGGCGTATTTCGTCCTATGGTGGGATTGGGGCACAGGATCAAAGAAAACCAATTGCTGGGGCGTATTAGCAGCCCGTTCAACAGTGATGAAGTGGATTTGATTTCGCCTTGTGCGGGAATTCTTGTTGGCCGAAATAATTTGCCACTAGTGAATGAAGGCGAAGCACTGTTCCATATTGCTCGCTTCGAAGAAGTCAAAGAAGTGGCATTACAGATGAAAGAGTTTACCGCCAATATCACCGAATCGGGGCCTGCCACGGAAGGAGAGCCGCCTATTGCGCCTTAGCGCGCTTGCAAAAGCGGCGGGCATTCATCGAGGCCGTATCGCTTGCAGGCAAGCTCCCACATGGGAGCTGACTGTTTTGTTCTAGGTGGGAGCTTGCCTGCAAGCGATACGGCGGTGCAGATAGGTTTGGCAGGTTTATAGTAAAAATAAGCAGCGCGTCATTTGAGGCGCTGCTTATCATTGGATACCACTACGGGGCGGCAGTGTCATTAAGGTGAGTTTTATCTGCCATCACCAAAATGCTTCGTTATTTTCTGAGCTTAGAAAGCAGTCGTAGAATTTCCAAGTAAAGCCACACGAGCGTCACCATCAAACCAAACGCGCCATACCACTCCATATATTTCGGGGCGCCGGCTTCTGCACCTGTTTCAATAAAATCGAAATCGAGCACTAAGTTTAGCGCCGCAATGACTACCACCACCAAGCTAAAGCCAATGCCCAGCGGGCCGCTATCATGGATAAAGCCTAATCCGCCGATATTGAACATGTTCAACACAAAGCTGAGCAGATAGACGATAAAGATAGCGCCTGTGGCGGCGACTACGCCTAATTTGAAGTTTTCGGTGGCTTTAATTACGCCGCTTCGATAGGCCATTAATAACGTGAACAAGGTGCCGAAGGTCAGTGTCACTGCTTGAATGACAATGCCAGGAAACTGCATTTCATAGAACGCTGAAATGCCACCGAGGAACAAGCCTTCCGCCATGGCATAGAGCGGCGCCAACATGGGCGCGGTGGTTTTCTTGAAAATAATAATCAGCGCGAGAATAAACCCAACAATGGCGCCGCCAATCATAAAGGGCATCGCCAGCGGATTAGCCGCGTCTGCGCCGCCTACGGCGAACTCAGGGCGAAATACCATGCCCCACGTAATCGCACCGGTGATCATGGTTAACACTAATAGCAGGGCAGTTTTGTTGACCGTCCCGTTGATCGTCATTGGTTCTGCATTCGGGTCTATTGTGCCGAATGTTTTGCTGTTTAAAACTGGATTGCTACTTCGCATGCGCTTCCCCTGTTCGAATCATTTTAGTGTATCCCTACGTGCACACCAAAGTGCCGAGGGAAGCATTACATAGATTGATACGGCTGTCAGCAGAGAGCGAAGGGCTGGCCGTACCGCGTGATCTTAGAAAGGATCGGCGGTTAATAATCTGGACGTTTACTCATTGGCATTTCACATAAATCTTCGATGATGCAGCTGCCGCACTTCGGTGTGCGCGCCACGCAGGTATAGCGACCATGCAAAATTAGCCAGTGATGCGCGTCGCGTTTGTATTCCTCGGGCACGACGCGATTGAGGCGATTTTCAACCTCAACCACATTTTTTCCTGGCGCCATGCGAGTGCGATTCGACACACGAAATATATGGGTATCGACGGCGATGGTGGGCTCGCCGAACGCAGTGTTAAGTACGACGTTGGCTGTTTTTCTGCCGACTCCCGGCAATGCTTCGAGGGATTCCCGATCGTGCGGCACTTCTCCGCCATGGAGTTCCACCAACATCCGACATGTCTTAATCACGTTTTCCGCTTTGGCGTTAAATAAGCCGATGGTGTTGATGTATCGCTTTAGGCCGGTAACACCCAGCGCAAGAATAGACGCAGGGGTATTGGCGACGGGATACAGTTTATCGGTAGCTTTGTTAACGCCCACATCGGTGGCTTGTGCAGAAAGAATAACCGCGATTAACAGCTCGAAAGGTGTCGTGTAATTCAGCTCAGTGGTGGGCTCTGGGCGTTGCGCTTTTAAGCGCGCAAAAATTTCGCTGCGTATGGCTTTATTCATGGTGACGCATCTAGCTGAATGAAGCGCTAATTATAGGGAGTATTCGCGTGGTTATGCCAACCGGGACAATTCTGAAATGGGCTGTGGCGTCCCTTGGGGCTTGCTCTATGATCAAACCATGAATAATGGCGCAATACGCGGGAGAGGGCGCACGTGAACATAACGGAAACGAATGTAGATATCGCATTAGCGGACGGAAAATCCATGCGTGGCACCTTATTGGAGCCAGAGCAGCGCAATGGAATGAATGCCGGTGTGGTGATCATTCACGATATCTTCGGTTTTACTCCCGATATTCATCGTATTGGCAAGCGTATGGCGAGTGCCGGATACCCCACGTTAATTCCAGACTTGTACGATCACGAAGGCGACAGTAAGCCGTTGTGCGTGGTGAAAACCCTCGCTGCCCACGAGCGTGGCAAGGGGCGTCCTTTTGAAATGCTCAACGCGGCGCATCAATTTCTGCTGAGCAACGCCGGCGTTAAAAAAATTGGCATGATGGGGTTTTGCATGGGCGGTCATTTCGCGTTGCTGTACGCGGCACGCAATCCTGTCGATGTGGTCGCGCCATTTTATGGCGGTGTTCCGCGTAACACCCAATCGTTAGAAGGTATTTGCCCTGTCGTCGGCGGCTGGGGAAAAACCGATATGGTGTTTGGCAGTCATGGCGAGCGGCTAGTGAAACACTTGGGCAAGCTTGGCGTTGATCACGACGTAAAGAATTACGAAAACGTTGGTCACTCGTATATGAATAATCACGATACGTTTGTGTTTAAAAAACTCGGCGACTTTAATCCATTGCGTGCCAAGTATAACGAAGTAGCAGCGGAAGATAGCTGGGCCCGTGTGTTTACGTTCTTTGAAAAAGTGCTAGGCGCGCAAGCGGCTTAGTTATGCAGCGCAGGGAGAGAAAGCGATGTCATCACTCGTAGTATTTTTAATAGTGTTGTTTGCTGGGCTGTTTGGGCTAGTGCACTGGGCTGTGAAGCGAGAGGATTAAGCGATGGTTATTGGTCATTATGCAACGGCGTTAATTCCTTATCAGAAACACCCCACAGCGCCACTGAGCTTGTTTCTGTTTGCAGCGATTTTTCTCGATGCGGTGTGGTTGGCGCTGGCGTTGATCGGAATTGAAACGCCTCACCCAGCTGGGCTTCTAGATGCCAGTTTGTTGAATCTGCATGTGGATATGCCGTGGAGTCATGATCTGCTACCGGTGCTTGGCTGGGCAATGCTGATGAGCGTTATCGGCTGGGGAGTGACTCGCTCTAAGGCAGTGGCGTTATGGTGTGGCGCGCTAGTGGTGGTGCACGAAATCAGCGACCTGTTGGCGGGCTTTAATCACTATGTTGCGGGCACAGACTCTCAATTAATTGGTTTAGGGCTGTATAGCCGAGCGCCGGAATTAGCCCTGTTGTTTGAGGGGTTGCTTGGTGTGGTGTGTACGGCGTGGTTTATTCGTGCGCGGCGCAGTGAAGGATGTCCTGTGTCTAAACAGGGCGGCTATTTACTGTATGCGATATTTATTGGCGGTGCGGCAATGCAGTTAATATTTGCCAGATCGTCGCTGGGTGTTTTGTTTGGTATTACCTAAGCGGATGTGGAGTAATTCCAAAGGAAATTGAGCAATTAAAGAATAGATTCCAGCGCCTCGGCGATATCGCTGGAAGAAGTGGGGCGAACTAATCGCGTCACTTCTTCTCCATCTTTCAAAAAAATTAGCGTCGGCCAAAGCTTCACTTTATAGGTGCGCCCTAAACGCTTGCCTTTGCCGTCGTAAATTTTGATATGCGGTAGGGTGCTATGTGTCTGAAGCGCTTGTTGAATATCGCCGCGAGCGGCTAAGCAATAGCCACACCATGTCGCACCAAACTCCAGCACCGCCGCGCCCGGCAGGGCGTCCAGCTCTTCACGCTCCGGCGCAGCATCCGAATATTCTGGATTAAAACCAAATTGTGCGGCGTCCATACGATTGCTCAACCTCTCTAGGCCACGTTGCCGGTGGTGCGAACGCGGCGGCTGGCTTTAGGTGATTCGGCGTCTTTGCGTTTTGCTGCTTCTTTTAAGCGTTTATCGATCACGTTCTTGCCGGCAATGATCAGCCCTAGCCCAATAAACGCACCCGGTGGCAATACGGCAAACAGAAAGCCCTTGTAGTCGGTGAACACAGTGATTTGCCATGTTTGCGCGGCGGGACCGAACAACAGCTGCATGTTCGAAAATAGCGTGCCTTGCCCTAGTATTTCGCGCAGCGCACCCAGCATTAACAAAATAATTAAAAAACCAAGCCCCATCATGGCGCCGTCAACAAACGAAGGTAGCACTGGATTTTTCGCTGCAAAGCCATCAGCGCGACCTAGCACCACGCAGTTGGTCACAATGAGTGGAATAAAAATGCCGAGTATTTCATAGAGTTCAAAGGTGTAAGCCTGCATCAACATTTCGATCACCGTTACCAGTGCGGCGATGATCATTACAAATGCCGGCAAGCGCACGGCGTCGGTCACGTAATGGCGAATTAATGAAACGCAGGCATTGGAGCTAGCCAATACCGCCATGGTGGCGAGCCCTAAACCCAATGCGTTCACCACAGAACCGGATACCGCAAGCAGAGGGCATAAGCCAAGAATCTGCACCGTGGCCGGATTGTTTTTCCACAAGCCGTCGAGAGTGATTTTTTTAAAGTCGGTCATGGCGAACTCTTTTAGTCAGTGCACGCGTCTGCGTTGATGTCAGAGACAGTGTCGTTTGCTTTTGTGCTAAATAGCGAATCGCGATGTTGTTGGTAATATTGCAGCGCGCGAAACACCTGAGCGACCACCGCGCGTGGCGTGATTGTGGCGCCAGTAAAGCTGTCGAAATCGCCGCCGTCTTTTTTCACTGCCCAGCCGGTGTCATTGGGCTGGCCTAATGATTTACCATCGAAGCTTAACACCCAGGGTGATTTTTTCAGTTCGACTTTATCACCAAGTCCAGGTGTTTCATTGTGCGGAGGGACTAAACGTACCCCTGTGATGGTGCCTTGTGCGTCCACGCCCACAAGCAATCGCAGCGCGCCGCCGTATCCGTCTGGGGCAGTGGCTTCAATGACAGCACCGGCGGGTTGCTTTTGCAGGCGCGCGCGATACACATGATGTTCGCCGCGCCCAAGCAACGCATCGTTAACGCTAATCACATCCGCGAGCAAATCATTGTCAAAGCGACCAGCAGGCATCACTTCGTGTAATGAATTTTCCAGTGCCGCTTGTTTGTTGCAGCGAATGCGATCAATCGTACCTTGGTTTGTCAGCGCCAAGGTGGCGGCAGTGGCGATGGCAAAGAGACCGAGGATAACGGCATTACGTGTGATCGATTGCGTAATCATTTGCTGGCTCCACGATGAGCCGCTTTATGACCGTAGGTGCGTGGCTGTGTGTAGTAGTCAATTGTCGGGGCCGCTAAATTCATTAACAGCACGGCAAACGCCATGGCGTCTGGATAACCACCGAAGGTGCGAATCACCCACACCAAAACGCCAATCAGCGCGCCAAAAATTAAACGTCCGTTACGGCTGGTGGCGGCACTGACCGGATCTGTCGCGATAAAAAATGCGCCAAGCATGGCGGCACCGCTGAATAAATGGAAAAGCGGATCGGCAAATCGGACTGAATCAAAGAGCCAAAATGGCAGCGCAATCGCAGTGAGCCCTGCTAATACGCCGGCGGGAATATGCCAGGTAATAATACGTCGCCACATTAAATAGAGGCCGCCGAGGAGAAAGGCAGCGTTTACCCATTCCCAGCCTTCACCGGCAAAAGCGCCGTGCAAAATAGGCTGGTTGCTTAGTTGTTCCGCATTGCCCGCCCACGTGCGCATGGTATCGAGCGGCGTCGCGCCACTGAATGCATCGACGTTCGTTTGCCCTAAAAATATCTGAATCGAATCCGACAGCGCGGGCGCTTCATGCGGCGCAATCCAGCGTGTCATTTCTACAGGGAAAGAGATGAGGAGCAGCACATAGCCGACCATGGCTGGATTAAAAGGATTCATGCCTAAGCCGCCATACAATTGCTTAGCAATAATAATGGCGAAGGCGGTGCCAATTAAAATTAACCACCACGGCGACGTTGGAGGCATGGCTAATGCCAGCAGCAGTGCGGTAACCACGGCACTAAAGTCGCTTAAATAAAATGACACATCACGTCCGCGGGCGCGTAAAAAAAGTGCTTCGCAACCCACTGCGACGAGAACAGCAAAGCAAACATTTAATAGCGTGCCGTAACCAAATAACCAGGTTAGTGCGGCAAGGCCTGGCGCCGTGGCATAAATCACCTGACGCATAAAAGCGCCGGTATGGTTGCCCTTTTTGGTGGTGTGCGGCGAGGAGACGGTAATTAAAGCCATAGTGTGATCATTCCACGCTGCCCGCACGGGCGGTTTAAAACATTAGGAAGTAGGCGCATCGACGGCGGCATCATTCGGTAAGTCCTTGCTCTTCGAGGGCAGACTTCAACGCATTGGCGGCAATATCTGCCTCGCGTTTGAGTAAGTCGCGTTCCTGATACAACACATTAATGCGCTCTTCGTCCGCGCTCTTTTTCATCTCGTCGAGTTCTTTCATTTTTTTGCGTAACGCACTTTCCGTGCGAGCAGCTTCGAGCTTCATGGTTTTTAAATCGCTACCGCTAGCGCGAATACCGGCCTTCGCTTGATCGACAAGATCATTGAGTTCATTTCGCGCTGCGTCGGCTTGTCGTTTAACGTCTTCAACACGGGCACGTTGCGCATCGAGATTGTCTGAGCCTTCGCGCTCTGCACGTTCTAGCGCAGCGTTAGAGTCTTTCAACATTTTATTGAGCATGTTGTAGCTGGTTTTTAACGCCTTCATTTTTGCGGCGCGTTCTGCAGTGTGATCTTTTTCGGGGGCTGCGGCGGGTGCGGAGGTTGGCGCCGGAGCGGTCGCTGCTGGCGCGGCGTCTTTGGCGTCGCGGAGCTGCGCTTTTAACGTGTCGGCGGTGGCTTTTAATTGATCGGCCTGGCTGCGCAGTGCAGCCGCATCTTCAGCACCAGACTCTTCCGCTTCCTTGGCTGCCTTTACTGCCGCTTTGTACGCGCTGGACGCTTCGCCAACGGCTTTCTTTAACTCTGCCACAGGATCGGCCGCCGCCACGGTGGCGGGCGCTGTGCCTGCGTTGGCGTCTCGCACAGCCGCTTTCGCGGTATCTGCTTTGGCTTTTAGTGAATCTGCCTGTGCGCGTAACTCGGCAACATTGTCGTCGCCGTTTTGCTCGGCCGCTTTCACGGCTTTCACCGCTGCTTTATACGCAGACGATGCTTCGAGCGATGCGCTTTTTAACGCCTTGAGATCGACACTCGGGGCAGCAGGTGCAGCCGCGCCGCTATTGGCATCACGCACGGCGGCTTTGGCGCTGTCGGCTTTTGCTTTCAACGCATCAACCTTTGCCGATAGTTCGGCAACGTTGTTGGCGTCGTCCGCTTGCGCGGCTTTCAATTCTTTCACGGCAGCTTTATAGGCCGATGAGGCTTCCAGCGATGCCGCTTTTAATGCTTTGACGTCAACGCTTGGCGCTGCGACACCGGCGGCTTTTTGTTTGCTGGCGGCGAGGCGCGCTTTGCGACGTGCATCTTTTTCGGCGGCTTCTTTTTCGAGGCGTGCTTGGCGCGCTTCAAACCGCAGCCGTGCGTTATCCGCTTTTTGTTGTTCGGCAACTTGGGTGCGCACTTCGCCCTTGGCAAAGCGGTAGTACTGCACTAGCGGAATATTGCTTGGGCAAACATAGGCGCAGGCACCGCATTCAATGCAGTCCATTAAATTATATTGCTGCGCGCGTTCTAAATCGGATGTTTTGCTGTACCAGTAAAGCTGTTGTGGTAGTAAATCTGCGGGGCATACCTCCGCACAGCTTCCACAACGAATGCATGGCTGCTCAGGCGCAGGCTCGGGCAGTTCATTGGTGGACGCAGCAATAATGCAATTTGTGGTTTTAACAACCGGAATGTTTGTCGTGTGCAGGGTAAACCCCATCATTGGGCCGCCCATCACTACCCGACCTAAACGGTTTTCTTTTACGCCGGATTCGTTGAGTAAATGTTTAACCGGTGTGCCGAGTAAGACTTCAATGTTGCCCGGATTCGACAAGGCATCGCCAGTTACCGTAGTGATGCGCGAAATCAGTGGCTCACCAAATTCTATCGCGCGGTGCATGGCCAGTGCGGAGCCAATGTTCTGACACACCACGCCAATTTGTGCCGGAATACCGCCGCTTGGCACTTCTTTGCCAGTGAGCAATTGAATTAATTGTTTTTCACCGCCGGACGGATATTTTGTCGGCACCACAACAATTTGAATGTCGGTGCCTTGTGCCGCGCCACGCATTGCTTCAATGGCGTAGGGCTTGTTGTCTTCTATGCCCACTAAGGTTTCAGCAGGCTTTACTAAGTACTGCAAAATTTTTATGCCGCGAACAATTTCGTCTGCACGTTCACGCATCAGCCGATCATCGGCGGTGATATAGGGTTCGCATTCCACTGCGTTGAGCAGCAGTTGCTGAATCTTCGTGCCTTCTTTGAGGCTCATTTTGACGGCGGTGGGAAAACCCGCGCCACCCATACCGGCAATACCCGCTTCGCGTATACGCGTAATCAATACGGACGGAGAGCATTTATGCCAGTCGGTAATAGGGTGCAATGCTGTCCAACGCTCTTCACCGTCTGGTTTGATAATAATGCAGGGTGCATCCAATCCTGACGGATGTTGAATAGGGTGCGGACCAATGGCGACCACCGTACCGGATGTTGGCGCGTGTACGGGCACGCTGACCATGCCGTTGGCGTCGGCAATTTTTTGGCCTTTAAGTACTTGGTCACCCACATTCACGATGGGCTTGGCCGGTGCGCCGATATGCATGTTCAGAGGCAGCACTAATTCTTCAGGTAATGACACTGAACGAATGGGTTGTCCGCTGGATTGCGTTTTGTTTTCCGGTGGGTGAATGCCGCCGTGGAAATCAAAAATCTTTCGGCTATTGCGTAGTGGTGCGTTCATACATTCACCACTGGAATAATATTTTCCGATTTCAGACCAATGCCGTCAGGTTTATGCCATGTCCATGTGCCTAACGTCGGTGTTACAGGCAGCATATCAATGCAATCGACGGGGCAAGGTTCAACACATAAATCACAGCCCGTGCATTCGTCGACGATAACGGTGTGCATTAATTTTGCTGCGCCGACGATGGCGTCAACGGGACATGCTTGAATGCATTTGGTGCAGCCAATGCATTCGTCTTCACGAATGTAGGCGACTTTTTTAACGCCCACGTCAGCGCCTTCTTCGGCGTCTAAGGGCAATACTTCGCGGCCTAATAATTCAGACAAGGCTTCAACGGTTTGCTCGCCACCCGGCGGGCAGCGGTTGTGGTCTTCGCCGTTGGCTATGGATTCGGCGTAAGGCAAGCAGCCAGGGTGCCCGCATTGACCGCACTGTGTTTGCGGTAACAGCGCATCGATTTGTTCAACAATGGGGTCGCCTTCCACCTTGAATTTTTCCGCAGCAAAGCCGAGCAAACCACCGAAGACGGCAGCGAGTAGCAGCAGGGCGGCAACGGCAATCAATACAGTCGTCATAATTTGATTAAGCCCGAAAAGCCCATAAAAGCGAGCGACATTAGGCCAGCGGTAATCAAGCCAATGCTTGGCCCACGAAATGCTTCAGGCACATCCGCCACCGCGATGCGCTCACGCATGGCCGCGAACAACACGAGAACCAAAGAAAAGCCGAGCGCCGCGCCGAAGCCATAAGTGAGCGAAGATAAAAACGTGGCGTCTTCCTTGCGCACGTTTAACAGCGCCACACCGAGCACGGCACAGTTTGAGGTAATCAGTGGTAGAAACACGCCGAGGACGCGATACAACAAGGGGCTCGCTTTTTTCACGAACATTTCGGTGAACTGCACCGCCACGGCAATCACCAAAATAAACGAAATGGTGCGTAAATATTCCAGCTCGAAGGGCACCAAAATATAGGCCCACGTGAGGTACGCAAGCACGGAGGAAAGTGTCAGCACAAAGGTGGTCGCTAACGACATGCCCATCGCGGTTTCAACTTTGTTCGAGACGCCCATAAACGGACACAGGCCCAAAAATTGGACCAGCACAAAGTTATTCACCAGTACGGCACTGATCAGGATCAGTACATATTCGCTCATCGACCGGGCTCGCTGTGTGTGAGTTCTTTGCTTTTCAGGCGCTTACGACACCTTGAGGGGGCCTAGTATAGGGGATAGGCGGAGCAGTAAGAAGGCAGAAGGGGCGGCAAATACCACAGAAATATGCGGATAGAAGCGGTTAAAAAACGTTCGTTTAAAAATCCACGCGGCCTGTGATGATCAGTTGGTAGTCATCGACCTCATCGACGTTTACCAACGGGGCGGCGATATCCACATGTATCACCTTGTCGATGCGAAACTTGGAAGGGCTAAAGCGCATGCCGAAGCCAATGTCGGCGAGGGTGTCGGTGTTCGGCGAATTCACAGTTTCCGTGTCCCAAACCTTGCCGACATCCACATAACCGGCAAAGCCAAAATAGGCGAGGTTCAAGATGTGGATGTTGGTGAAGCGGCGGCGTTCAATGGACATAAGCCAGCGTCGGTTACCGCGTTGGTAGTCCAAGGGGTATCCGCGCAGTGAATCGTTGCCGCCGATGGTGAGCTGTTCATCCTGACGCGCGCCGCGCGTGCCGTCGAATTCAATCCGTGCAAACCAGCGATTTTTCTCATTAATAAAATAATAGTAATCAGACGTTGCACCAAAGAAGGCGCTGCGCAGTGTTTCACCGTCGCGAACCCCGTCGAAATAAATACCTGTGCGCAGCAGCTGGTGTTTGCTTAGGTAGGTGGCATATCCGCTTTCTAGAAAAAATACTAAGGCGTCGTCGTCGCTGCCGAGATCTTCGCTGGCGTAGCCGAGCTGAGCGAAATGGGCAAAGCCCAGTTGAATATCTTCTTGGCGGTGTGTCCGGTTAATGTTGTCAGCGGTTTGGAATTTGTCTTCCTGGTACGACACGCTCATCCAAGGGTAACGAATGACTTCGTCGTCGGGGAGTACCAAGGTGTCCGGTTGAGCTGAGAATTGGTCGTTTTCTTCGGTATAGCCGAGATTTAGGCGGGTAACAGAACCGTTTTGTCTACCGGGAGACCAGCCTCCGAAAATGGTATAAAACTCTGAGGTTTGGTTAAACTGATTAATCAGCTCACCATTACTGCGTATGTACTGAGTTAAGTGTTCTTTGGAGCCAACGACGCCCGTGCTCCAATGGCTATTAAATTCATAAAAAGGTCGTATCAAGCTGGCGCTGATCAGGTCGCCATCTGAATTATCGGCTAGCCCAATTTCAAAATTGCTGCGTCCGTAAATTAACGGCACGCGATAATCCAATGTGGTGCCGTTTCTGTCCTCATCCTGAAAATAGCCTACTGAAATACGTTGGCCTGTGCCGAAAAGGTTGCTTTCGGTGATGCCTGCACCGGTGGAATCTGTACCGCCCGAGCGCGAGGCATTCGCCTCTGGGGAAAATGTCCAAATATCCCTGACTACCACTAGCAACTCGATGCTATTGCCGCACACCCGCTTCGGCACAATCATGGCATCAACAAGGTAGCCGTTGTTGCGTAAAATACGCTCGTTTTCTAATAGCTTTTCGGTACTTAGCGCATCGCCTGGATACACAATCATTTGCTTTTTGAGGGTTTTTTCGCGTGTGTCGATGTGTAGCCAGTTGGCCGAGCGGTATAACCAGTTGTTTTCGTCGGGGTCGTCTGGATTGAAGATGGGTAGCACAACGTATTCGACGGAGCTGATGGTCATGCCCGCATAGGCGCCGAAATCGATTTGTTTACGCGTTTTTACGAAGGTAAATAAAGCTGGATCGCCCGGCGAATAAAAGTTTTCGCACTGGGCGGTGTCGCCGTTAGGGAGATCCTCGGCGTGCGTTGCTGAGCTGGCGAAGAATGCACAGATAAGCGTCATCACGGCGGCAACGAAGGAAAGACGTGGCGGCGGTCGGCAATTTGCCTGGGGAATTGTGGGTGGCGCCGACATTCTCAGTGCATACGTCCCTAATGATTGTGACCTCACTGTACAAACGCCTGCGCTGGAAAGGCAAGGAAAAAGGCAAAGCATTGTGTACTGGTCGTCTAGACGTTTATCCAAACGCGTATCTATGGGAAGCTAGCGCTCCAAAATGACTTTGCCGTGGACGGTGCGCTAATTAGTCGGTGCGCCTGTCCGGAATACTCTCAGTGCTGGAGAAAACACGTGTCACGCCAATACCCAAACGTTGACCCAGAGGGTCTGCTCGAATATTCGGTGGTATTTACCGATCGCGCTCTGAATCACATGTCGCAGCTGTTTCAGCAGGTAATGCGGGATATTTCATCAACGCTCAAAGACGTTTATCAAGCGCAAGCGGTAGTGGTGGTGCCTGGTGGCGGCACATACGGTATGGAAGCAGTGGCCAGACAGTTTGCCCATGGCAAAAAGTGTTTAGTGATTCGCAATGGATTTTTTAGTTATCGCTGGAGCCAGATTTTTGAAATGGGCAGCATTCCCTCAGAGGAAATTGTGCTGAAAGCCCGCCCAACCAGCGATGCACCACAAGCGCCTTGGACGCCCGCGCCGATTGAAGAAGTGGTCGCCGCCATTGAAGCGAATAAACCCGACTTGGTGTTTGCGCCCCACGTTGAAACTGCGTCGGGCATGTTGTTGCCAGACGGCTATTTGAAAGCTGTTGCAGACGCCGTACATAAAGTCGGCGGCATGTTTGTGCTCGATTGCATCGCGTCTGGCACCCTGTGGGTGGATATGAAAGCCACCGGCGTTGATATTTTATTGAGCGCCCCACAAAAAGGTTGGAGCGCATCACCGTGCAGCGCCTTGGTAATGTTAGGCGAAGAAGCCGCGAAACGTATTACCGAAACACGCAGCACCAGCTTTGCCTGCGATCTGCTGAAATGGCTGCAAATTATGCAGGCCTATGAAAACGGCGGTCATGCGTACCACGCGACCATGCCAACCGATGCGTTAATGCAGTTCCGCGATACTATGTTAGAAACCAAACAGCTTGGCTTTGACACAGTGCGTGACGCACAAATACAGCTAGGCCAGCGCGTTCGTGCATTGTTTGCTGAAAAGGGCATTCACAGTGTCGCCGCGCCAGAATTTGCAGCGCCGGGTGTGGTGGTGTGTTACACCAGCGATACCGATATTCACAACGGCAAAAAATTTGTCGCTGCCGGTTTGCAAACCGCCGCGGGTGTGCCGCTTATGTGTGATGAACCTGCCGACTACAAAACCTTCCGCGTCGGCTTGTTCGGCCTGGATAAACTACAAAACGTAGACGGTGCGGTAGAGCAGTTAAATTCCGCGCTAGAAAATATTCTTCAGTGACCGGAGTTGCCTAGAGATTGAACGCTAGGCAAATACCCGAAGTTCAATACCCGAAGTTGAATAAAAGACACGCCACAACGAGTATCGTGGCGTGTCTTTTAAATAGTGTGGTTTGACCTTTTGCTATGCAGTGCCGAGTGAAACTGATTCACATCGAGCGGAATCCTGCGCAACGACACGTGCACAAAGAGGGCATACATTGGCACTTAAAGAACTCTTTATTTTTTTCGTCTTCGCTTTTCTGTGCTACCACTTCTGGCGTAGCCACGGCGTGCGCGAAATCGCGCTGAACGCCACCAAGCGCTATTGCCATACCCACGAAATCACCTTTCTCGACGAATCCATCGCCCTGCGCGCCCTATGGTGCAAACGCGATAAACGCGGTCAGCTGCGCGCATGGCGGCGCTGGCAATTCGAATTTACCGTCACCGGTGGCGAACGCTACCTCGGTCAAGTGATCACTCTCGGAAATGTCGTTGAAGCCTTTAACGTGCCGCCCCATCGGTTTGCACCGCCAGACGATACGCTGCATTGATGTTTTTAGAAATCGGAGGGTGCGGACTAGGAAGCACCTCGTCTCGCTAGGCAGCGATGGTGCGTCTCGAAAAATGCGTGCTCTTACAATGAGTCATATTTTTCATCGGCGAGCATAGTCATTAACGAAAAATATTCAGGTTTCACATTCGATACGATACTTAGAACAAGATGCCCTTTGATGCCTATTTTCGCGTATTTGCGGCCTTCCGAGTGCCACTCATATACATCGGGGTTGGTCTCAGTGGGTCTAAGGTCAATGCCTATTGCTGAGTTGGCGTCGATTAATTCTTGGAATTTACTCTTTGCCATAGAATCTAGTTTAAAGTCATAAATCCCGACGGTTATCTTGATTCCGCAGCGCTCACTCCTCACTTTGAGGGATGATTTCTTCACAACAAATGGAAAGGCGCTATCACTGAATTGCAGGTCGCTAGGCTCTACCAAATGACATATGGCTTTGACGTCGTCATAACTAATCAGGCGTTCGTCGGCCATTGCGGTATTCACGCAAGATACGAACATGGCAAGTAGAAGAAGTAATTGCCTCATTTTTAGCTTTCCTGCTTTTGCAATTTTTTTGAAAAAAAGTCCGAACTGTTGAATGCCTAGCTCTTCGAGTGTCCAGTATTCTTGTTTACGTATGGCATGCCCGTCTTGAGTTTTAACAGGCTCATCGTTTAGATGGAAGGTGGCTGAGCTTTCACTTCGATTCAGCTAGCAGGCAGAACCATTCTACATAACCTCTTTTCGCAAAACATTATTCCTGACTACGCTTTGTTAGGCGATAGCGAATTCCGGCAAGCCGACATTTTGAGCCTAACAGGCTTATATAGAGGGCAATTGGCAATATTATTGATTCAAGTGCCTGCGCCTGACACGTCATATTTTGGCAAAAGTAGCGCGCATTACGCTGAGCTTAAGCCTTCGGCGCGCGCTATTTCATTTCCTCAGTGAGCGCACCTTTAGTGCTATTGTTAGAGAATTGGCGAGTCCGAAAAATCAGGGAAGATCAACATGAGAAGGGCACTGCACCCGCTGGGTACGAATCGCTTAGTTGAACGGCTCGACTTTCTGATCCGATCGCGGCTGTGGGTGCAAACCCTGTTGGCGATGGTGTTAGGTGTGGCGGTGGGCGTGGCGTTGTCGCCGTCTGGTGGTGCGTTAGTGGCAGAGACCACTGCAAGTACCACGGCGGCGTGGCTGGCGTTGCCGGGTCGGTTGTTTTTGGCGCTGATTCAGATGGTGGTGGTGCCGTTGGTGCTGACGTCAATCATCTTGGGTATTGCTTCCGGCGGAAGCTCTGATTTTCTGCGCCGTATTGGTATGCGCATTGCGCCTTATTTTGTTAGTACTACGTTCGTTTCCGTGGCAATTGGCAGTTCGCTGGCGCTTTGGCTTGCGCCGGGGCAATACATTGAACAAGCGGCGCAGGAGACGTCTACTGCGTTATCGGCACTATCTTCCGTGCCCGCTGTGGCCCCGGTTCCGCTCACTGAAAATATCGTCAACATTATTCCGTCCAACCCCACCAGCGCGATCATGGAGCAATCCATGTTTCAGGTAGTGGTGTTGGCAATCTTTATGGCCGTGGCGCTGGTGTCGGTGAAGCCGGAGAGGGCAAAGCCACTCCTTGATCTGTGTGCGTCGCTGCAGGATGTGTCCATGAAAGTGGTGAGCTGGGCCATGGTGCTCACCCCGGCCGCTGTGTTCGGTTTGTTGGCGCAAGCGATTGTGGAATCCGGCGTTGAAGTGTTGGTGGGTATGTCCGCCTATATCGGCACGGTGTTGTTAGGGTTGTTGTTGCTATTGGTGTTTTACCTTTTTGTCGTGGCCATTTTAGGCGGCAGAAATCCGTTCACGTTTTTAGGAAAAATCCGCAGCGTACAACTATTGGCATTTTCCACATCGAGTTCGGCGGCGGTGATGCCGCTGTCCATGAAAACCGCAGAAGAAGAACTGGGTATTTCGAAACCAGTATCGCAATTTGTGATTCCCTTAGGCGCGACGGTGAACATGGATGGCACCGCGCTTTATCAAATTGTCGCCGCCATTTTTTTAACGCAAGTGTATGCCATCGACCTAACGCTCGGGCAATTGGCATTGCTCGGGGCCACCACTGTTGGTGCATCGATTGGCTCGCCCAGTACGCCCGGCGTGGGCATCGTTATTCTGGCTACCATCGTTCAAGGTATTGGTGTGCCGTTAGAAGGCGTTGCATTGATTCTCGGCGTTGACCGAATTCTTGATATGGCCCGCACGGCGGTGAACGTTAGCGGTGATCTCACGGCCACGGTGGTGATGGAGCGCTGGCTGACTACGCCTTCTCCTGCCGACAAGCCAGAACAATAGTGCGCCGCGCGCCGCGAGACACACCATTGCACACTCAACGCAAACACAAACAACATGACTCCCCCATACGGTCACGAGATAAAGCGTTGGGCGTAGCAGAGCTGATCGCCATTCCGTTTGAATCCATTATTGAAAACAAGGAATACGCGCTTGCCGCCGGTGCCGAGCGAATGCTGGGGAACTGGGGCACCGATCTGGTGATTCTCGGCGCGTTACTGGCCACCAGCAGCGCCATCAGCGGCACGTTATTCGGCGCGTCGCGACAAATGTCGGCCATTGCCCGCGACGGCTACTTTCCAAGTTTTCTAACCAAGCGCATTAATCACATCCCCGTCGTATCAATTGTGGTGATGGCCGCGCTGGCATTTTTATTGGTGCTAGCAGGCACCCTAGAAGCCATCTTGGAATTTGGCAGCGTCACGTTTTTACTAGTGTCCTTGCTTATGGCTATTGCCAATTTCCGCATTCGAACATTAACCGGCTCCGCCACCTGGATCATGCTGTTAGCGCTGTTCGGCCTACTCGGCGGCACCGCACTGATTCTGTATTACGAATTCGACAGTCAGCCAATGCAGCTCGTGTTTATTTTGGCGCTGTATGCGCTGCTTACGGCGGGGGCGTGGTTGTATTCACGGGGCAAGATGAGGCATCGGTGAGGCTGAATAAAGGGTGAAGCATCAAGTGAATCGCGTCGTATATAAAATACTGTCCATATGTACAGTATAAATAATTAGACAGCACCCCCCTGCTATGTTTGTCAGGGCTGTAAGAAATGGCTTACACGCGAAGCATTGATTTTATTGAATAATTACCACAACGAACCAGAATGAAGCAGAGTTAGACAGCATGCTTCTTTTTTCTGGAAACATAGCACGCTGTCTAATAACTGTTATGAGTTCAAGGCCGAAGAATGAATGAGCATCGAGATGCTAGTAAGCGGCTTACTTTCGATTTCTCTAGTATCGAATTTGGGTCGTACGGGAAGATAACCAAAGCCATCGTGGCCGAGTTTGGCTTGAGACCTGCTGGCGAGAAGACTCGTGGCCTGGATGAGGTGTTTCAGGATTTTAAGGTTGGTGATGAAGTCATTGGCTTGGAGTGGGACAACTGGTCTGGCTACATCGTGAATGCCAAATCCAAGACCGCCGAGTCATTGGCTCGCGAGATAGCAGGTTACATCGATGCTAAGTTCAACTCATAACAAGGCCGTGCACGCGACAAGCGCGTGACGGCAGCGTTAAGTGAGAAAATGTTGCGGAGCATCGTTAAGTATTTAATAGGCATATTCCCGGTGATTTCTTTGCTCACCATCTTTACCTGGAATCCATATCTAACGATAACGCTTTTTGTTGCCGCAATGGTTATTGCAATTCCTGTGTCCGTAATAGCCTTTATAAACATTGTGAAGAGCAGGGACATGCTTTGGTCAGTGGTGAGCTTGGCATGCAGTTCAACAGCTGCAATCATGGGTGTACTTTGTTTCCTTGTGATATCGGCCCAGTGAGTCACTTAACAAGCGGCGGCAGGCGGATCAAGTTTCCGCTCCTTCGTCGCTACAACTTGTCCGCTGCGCCGGGCGTTATGTGTAGCAACCGATGAAACAGACTATCTTTGCACCATTTTTTATCGTAAGCATTTTCGCAGCTATTTTGTTTTATATTGGCGAGGTAACTTTTTCAAATGCTTTTGGCTGGCTAGGGTTTTCGATCGCGATAGGATCGCTGAGTTATTTCATGGCTTTCGCGCCTTATGGCTTACGTACGCATACAACGGTATTTGGTCGGCGGCAAAAGTATAGGCGTCCTGTAGCAGAGATCCCTGGCAAAATTGCAGGGTTAATTTTGTGTTTAGTTGTTATCTGTTTGGCTATTAGCTTCGGGTTTTATACTTATGCATCTTAAAACACATAACAATACGTGGCAGGCGCGACTGGCTTACAGCCAGCTGCTGCACTAGGCGTTATATCCAAGGATAGTAGACTTTGATGAGTTATCTAAAGCCGTATGATTTGGACGAGCTTCTTCTCCATAAAGTAGCTCGACCGCCGTCTGTCGACGAAAAATCGGAGCTTGAAAGGATAGCGTCACTCGATGTGGTTGGCTTTAAAGAAGCGGATGTTAGAGAAGAAATTATAAACCCCTTGCTGAAAGTTATTGGCTATAAAAAGGGGAATGAGCACTCTGTTGACAGAGAGAAGCACATTAAGTTTGTGGGCTCAACTAATCGCTATATCGATTATAGTTTGACCGTCTGGGAACAAGATTTTTGGTTAGTGGAGGCTAAGAGGCCCCACTACAACCAGGAGGTTTTTGGATATAAAGAGGCAAGCCAAGCTTTTGAATATGCGGCTCATCCGGAAATTCGTGCTGCATTGGTGGTGATTTGTGATGGGATCAAGCTGGAAATATTTGACAGGGAGGAAAGCGTTGAAAAGCCGATATACAGATTGCTCATAAAAAATCTTGCGCGAGAATATATTAACGTAGCTCAGTATTTGGCTCCTGTGAATGTCTGGTTTTTCTATCGGAGAAGATTGCTCAGAGAGCTCGATAGAGCTTTCGAAAAAGAAGGAAATTTGAATCGGGTTACTGAGTTCAAGGGAATAATGAGTCGCCATTTAGATGGGATGAGAAGTAAGGTTTTATCGAACTTTAGAGCTAACTCGAGAAAAGATGAAAATCGTTACCCGGAATCTCTGGCGCTAGCCGATCCAACCGATATCACTGAAAGTTTATTCTTTGTGGGGCATTCGCACCCGGCGATTCATAACATGAATGAAGTCTTGCTGAAGGAATGCAGATCAAAATCGGCTTTTCACACCTTGTATCGACTATTCCCGGATGAGCCGAGAGACGCGAACGATTTTTACTTTATGCACGCGACAGATTTTCTTATTCGTCTCGAGGCTTCGGATATCAATGTTAATTGGGCTCCGAGCTGGCTTGGAGGCCAAGTAGTCAGTAAGGATAAGGCTGTTGCCCTTCAGAACTCATTGCCACTTTTTTTGAGTCACTTTGAAGGTGATGATTCTCGGAGAGTGATTTCGCTAGTGTCTTCAGCATATAGGCGAATTGCAAAGATTCTAGCAGTAACAACCCCTCAAATAAGAAAATCCGCGGAATTTAGGCACTTGCTAACAAGGCTCTTCGAGCAAGAAAGTACTTGGGGGCAAATTCTGTCTTCACCTGAACGTAATATGATATTTGAATGGGAGGAAATTTCTCTAGTCGCAACGAGCAAGTTTGTAAAACGGTTTTCGAGGAAAAACGAAAGCTTCAAAGTCAACTCTGCTAAACAAGAGCTAATCCGAATTCTAAATTATGAAGCGTCGCTTCTAGATAACATCGAAAACTACAAAGAACTTGTTTCTGAAGCAGGTATCGGCGAAACGCATCCAACTGAGTTTTGTTCTGTCAGCTATGACAACTTAGGCCATGGCGTGCTTTGTATCCTCGAACATTATGAAAAATGGCGTAATTACGTCATATCAAATCATAGGAACCTAGTGGAAGAAAACGCTAAGCTAGGGTCATGGGCTGCTCGAAAGATACTGGGAGAAGAGGTAGGTGAGAGTTCTCAGTATATTTATGATGAATCAATTGCTTGCAGGCGATTCTTTTTTGGTGATGAAGCTCTTCAAGAGCGCTTAAACAAAGCATATGGAAGGATATAACAATCACATGCACGCAGACAGCAAAAAGCGACGCTCGTTCCTCGCTCTGCTTTTCGCTGCTGGTGATGTGAGGCGTTAACCAGGGGGGCGCGATGGACGAGCTAGTAGAGTGTAATGAGTTCCAAGGAAGGCCTTCTCTCGAAGGAAGCGACTTCGTCGACTACTTTAATCTCGAGTACGGCACCTATCCGCCTGAGGGCTTCGAGGGAACCGACGAAAAGCCGTTCTATGAGCACGATTTTAGGTTTATCGGCTTTTATCTGAGCAGGGAGGGGCAGCAGCAGATGTATTTCACGGCTGGTGCGAAGCAAGGCTTATACGCAATCGGGGTCCCCTTGACCAACGGCAAAGCCATGGTGTCCATGACAACCGTGCCGCCTACTGAGCTCGAGGAGATACAGGTTGGTTAACAAGGCAAAGCAGCCGGGGACGCGCTAAAGCGCGCCCCTGTTTGCGACGTTACACGTCAAAGGAGCTTCAGTGCTAAACGCGATTATCATGAATACATTGGGCCCATTAATAATATGGAAAACCCAAAAACTGCCGGCAATTGTTCAATTCCAAAAGATTGAAGATGGCGAGTTTATAGGCGAAATGAATGAGCAGTATAAAAAGCTCAATGATTCACTTCTTTCACTGGGATTTTTGGTTGTTGGATCATCTGTATTGCCTGACTCTAATAGCAAGACCTTTTTTCGGCTATTTTGGAACGATGATACGAAGGTGTGCGCAATCTGTGTGTGCGGAAGAAGCGCTCTCGGGGATGTTAGCTATGTTGAGTTTTCTCAAAGATACTCTGATGGTTCTGTGCTGGATGTATCGAACAATCCAGTCGCTGGCGTTTACCCAAAATTAGATAAAAAGATAGCCTATCGGTACCCGAGCATAGTGGATGTAGAAGAGCTTCTGAGCGCGTTCAATAAGCTTCGATTTAAGAAGGAAAAGTCGCATTCCTTTGTTGATTACGATATTGATCGAGGTTTTTCTGACATTGAAGAATACATGAAACGCGAATCAAATGAGTTGGTAAAAAAAGGCATTATAAAGCCCGAAATTGACGAAGATGGCAGGAGGTCTTTGACTCCATACGGAGCCATATACATAACTTATAGGGCAATATCTCCTGGTAAAGATATATTGGGTTATTTTCAGGAGAAAATGGCAAAAAAGGTTCTCGGCAACGTGTAACAATTTGCTGTGCTCGGACCCAACTACGCGCGGCATGCTTGTGGTTTGCTGCGCAAACTTTACCACAAGCTTGCACTGCTCCGTTGGGCCGGTAAGCAAGGTGTTATACGATATGAACGCTGAGATATTTTACGAAAGCATTGAAAGCACTCTTGGTCCTGCGCTCTCTCGGCTCGGCTTTGTTCGTTTAAAAGGCCGAAGACCTGTATGGGGGTCGAGGGGGATGAATCCAGAGATATTCATTGAAATGAGATATGGGAAGTATCCATGGGAGCCATATAGTGGAGGAACATTCTCAGTTTTTATTCGTGAGAATGGGAAGCCAGATGATTCCATAGAGTCTTTATTTAGTCAGATCAGTGATGATGATTTAAAAGCGGCTATTTCTATTACTGAAGAATGTGCCATAAAACTTCAGAATGCTGATCTGAACGTGATGTCTGAGGACGGTGAAGAAGTCGCAATGTATGAAGATTGGAGAGAGAAAGAGCTTTCTACCCTTACGGCTTCTTCTTTGAATAAAGAAATTTCTATAGTTATAAACCCTACGCTTCCATTCTATGACCAGGGCGATGCCGAAAAATGGGGTGCTTTAGTTGGCCGCGTGGCAACAAAGCTGTTTCAAGCCAAGCATGGGTAGGTGGCGTATAACAATACCATGCATGCGACAAGCGCATGATGGTGAGCCCTATGCGTTTGCAGTAGAGTGATTTTCATATCATGAAAGAATGGCTTGAAAGAGCAGAAATCTCTCTGGCAATGGCGATGAAGGCGGTAGATGTCGCAGGCGGCATTCCAAGAGAAAATATGTATATGCTCGCACCGCTGTTTTATTCAAAAATCAGTCATATGAATAATGATAATTTGATTGATGAAATGGTGGCGGTGAATGAAGTTCTGTTCAAGCGAGATTGCTCTCACGATGAGAATTCAAAGCACCAATACAAGTTCCACTATGTTTCGTCATATTTATATTGTTACGTTGTGGCCGGCAAAATCGACGAGAAGGAATATGACCGGGTCATGGATTACCTGAATGGCGAGATGGACTTATTCTAAGATGGCTATGGCGCGTTCTAAGGAGCATAGCAAAGGTGCTGAAAAATCGGATCGCACTCGTGCTCCCGCTCCCGCTTAGCTTGTCGTTACATGCCATGAGACGATTTTACAGAGCTATAATGATGATGTTCGTTCTGCCTTCTATTTCGTGGGCGGCCGCCGACGTTGTCATTGTGGATAAGTCCGAACGAAGAATGACCTTGCTAAATCAGGGTGAAGTCCTTGCCAATTATGAGATATCACTAGGCGGCTCGCCGGAGGGACATAAAACTCAGGAGGGGGATCAGAAAACCCCCGAAGGGTCATATATTCTGGACTATAAAAACGAGCAGTCTTCGTACTATCGCTCCATGCATGTTAATTACCCCAACGCTGCAGATAAGGCTCAAGCAGACCAAAGAGGCGTAAGTCCTGGCGGGTTTATTATGATTCATGGCCAAAAGAACGGCTTTGGGTGGCTCTCGTCGATAATGCAAAGATTCGATTGGACGGATGGCTGCATAGCCATAACTAACGAAGAGATGGATGAGTTTATGAAATTGGTAGCTCCCGGCACTCCAATTAAGATTAGCTGGTGAGTATCTAGCATGCAATTCTAGGCGACCATGTAGTTCCCCCGCAATTTTTGGCCTCACTTACCTTGATGTCTAAACGGCCAGAGAACAATCTACGTAAACCGATCTCTTTCGTTCAATATCTTAGGCTCTTGATGGTTCAGCTATCGCTCTAATGGCGTGGTCGAGAGTCTTGCTGGCAGGAGTAAATTGATGAAGATTCGGGAAGGTTTCGTCGAATCAGAGGGGCACCAGCTGGCCTTTCTTGCGGTGAACGAGCACCTAGCGAAAGATGATGAGCCCGCGATTGTGTTTATCCATGGCGTATTAGCGTCGGTAAATTTTTGGCGCGACTGTGTGCCGCCTGAATTCAAGGACGACAGGGCCTGGTATGCGTTGAGCTTGCCTGCGCACCATCCGTCGACCGTTCCACCGAGTTTCGCGCTAGGTGATGTCGATGATGCATGGTTTTTTAAAATCATGAATGGCGCTTTGCAGACATTATTAGGCAACAAGAAAGCGATTGTCGTGGGCCACTCTACGGGTGGTTTTTGTGCGCTGAACCTTGCTATTCATCAAGCGCCTAACGTGATGGGTATTGTCAGTGTCGCGGGGTTTCATCGTGGCAATTGGGGTGGCGTCGAAGGCCTTCTGTTGAAAATTGCAGGGCTGGGGAAATGGGCCAAGGGCTTGTTTGTTGCCAATATTTTAATTTCTAAATTGAGTTATTTTGCTCGGCGCACCTTTGCCGCGCAGCTTGCCCATAATCGCAAAGCATATCGGTCGAACCCATTAAGCCTGCGTATGCTCGACAACATTGAACCCAATACACTTGCGCATGACCCGGTGGCATTGTTTACCTTCTTTAACGGGATAGCAGGGCTAGAAATTGCCGATCAATTGCACAAAATTAATATGCCTTGCTATATTTTTTCCGGCTCAGATGATCCGGTGGTGCCCACAGAACAATCACGTGTGTTGGCGAGTGAAGTTCCCAATGCCAAGTCGGTGGAGTTCGATGGTGTTGGGCATATGCCGTTTATTGAAGAAGCCGATGCCTACTTCAGCGCGCTAGAGCGAGCACTGAATGACATCACAGATACCGATCGTATTCATGCAAACACAAAAAAGGTAATGGCTGATGACGTACCCTCAATATAAAAAAGATTTGCAGCGCATCCATGAGTCGGAGGTGTATGGGCGGGCGGTGTTTGATACGGCTGCTCAATTGACCAGGAATAAAGAGCGAAAACAAAAATGGCTGGCGCTCAAAGATCTGGAAGAGAAAACCTTGAATTGCTATCTGGAGTATATGCAGGCGTCAGGACAAACCGTGGTAGAGCCTAGAGGTTGGGCCTTGAAGGGCCGCGCTGAAGGTGCTGCACTTGCCCTGATGCCATGGCGATTGGCGATGAAGCTAGTGCGTGACGCGACCGGCCCGTTTCAGGAAAAGTTTTTGCGTTTGAAAAATAATGCTAGCCAAGAAGATCAGAAGTTCTTTTCTTATGTCTACGCGCATGAAAAGGCGATAGAAGCTTTTGCTAAAAAAGAGTTGTTGAAAGATTCTAGTAGCCTGAAAGCTGTGAGGGAATTGTTGGGCCGGTGACGCCGGACTTTTCGAGAAGCCTTGGCTTGTTGTGCAGTCCGCGCTTTCCACGTCAACAATAGTGGCGCTCGAACAATGTCCGATACAGCAAAGGCGATAGATGGAATCGGTGGCATACTGATAATGGCCATAGATAACAGCCATAGATAGTCGCCTGGCTATTCCACGCCAGGCGCCACCGAAACCTTGAAGAGTGCTATGCAGTAACGAATCGTTTTATAAATTCGGTACTGCTTTTTTATATTTAACTCGCTATCCAATTTCCATGGAATCCCATCGGTACACGTACCGGTATTTCGATGACCGCTTGTGGTTCGCCGTCGAGGTCGTCGGCGTTGAGGATGACCACTTCACTGGTATCGTTTTCTAAGTCATACACGTAGGACAGCAGCCAGCCGTCGTTTTCGGCGCTGTGTTCGCTGCGCGGCACGAAGACCACTTCTCCGGAGACTTTGGTGGGGCCGTAGAAATGTTCGGTGCATTGTCCGGTTTTAATGTCGTGGCGCAGTAGCGGTTGTGGGCTGTCCGGTTGGTTTAAATCGGCGCCAACGGTGTAGGCGTAGCGATAATCTTTGGTGGTTAGGCGTTCATCAAAGCGCGGAAATTCTTGCGCGCGATCTGAAATAACCTCGCGTTTTACTTGGTCGCTATTCGGCGAAAGCGTCCAGCGTTCTAGTGTGATCTTTTGCGCTTCTGGGCCTTGGATAGATTGATCGAACATGCGCGCATGGACGACGACATCCATGATGACGCTGCCGTCTTCGGTATCGAAGGCGTTACAGGTGTGGAATACATAACAGGGTTCAAGTTTATACCAGCGAATATCTTCGGCGTGGCCGGTGCGTGGTAATAGTCCTACGCGGGCGGCGTGGCGCTTGTTCCATTTATAGGGAAAGGTTGCGCCTTTTAATACTGAGGCAAATGAAAAGGTGACCGGCAAATCTAAAATAATGGCTTTGCTGCGAGTGATGTTGCAGTCGTGAATCATGGGGCCATGTTTTACCGGAATGGGGACGCGCCGCGCCAGTTGTCCGTGTTTGTCGATCACGTGGTAGTGAATGCGATTGGGTTGTGTGGCGTTGTAGCAAATGGCGTGGAGTTCGCCGGTGAGTGGATCGAAGTGCGGGTGCGCGCTGAACGCCCCGACGGCGTCGCTGCGAAATAATCCGTGTTGGACGGTGTCGAGGTTGGTGTCCATTTCCACGGGCAGGGCACCGGCTTCAACTAACGCCCAGAGACTGCCGTTGTGGCCAATAATATTGGTGTTCACGGTTTCGACGATGCCGTGGCGTTTGCCGGGTACGAGCGGTCGCTGTAATTCTCGATTTGCTTTGTCCGTGCCGACCCAGCGATTGCGATACCAGAGCGCTTCGCCGTTCAGTAAACGCAGGCCATGCACCATGCCGTCGCCGACAAACCAGTGGTAGGTGGCTGGGTTGGGGGCGTGGATGGGGTTTGGGCCAATGCGCGCCAGAATGCCGTCCAGCTCTTTAGGGATGGTGCCGGTGACCTTGAGCTTGGTGCTGGTGGTTTCGGACGCCACGGGCGCGTAGGCACCTTCTAAGAAGCGATTGTCGCCGCCCACAGGGGCGCGCTTTTGAGCTTGCTTGGCCACCCAGCGGGCGGTTTTTTCCATGATCTTTGTTGCGGCGCTAGCCATGATGATCGTCCTCGTGTTGCTGGGTGCCGTGGTGTTCGGGGAGGCGGGTAAGGTGTGCCGCCAACCATTAATGTATATAATGTGAACATGATAATCGGAGTATATGTGCACAGTGTCAACATCTAAACGTCAATCTTCTCAATCTATCACTTCCACGCCAGATTCTGAGGCGCTTGCGAGCGCGGGTTACCACCACGGTAATTTGCGTGCGGCCCTGATCGATGAAGGCTTAGTGCTGCTAGAGCAAACGGGTGAAGCAAAATTCAGCTTGCGTGAGTTGGCGCGGCGGGTGGGCGTCACGGCCAATGCGGCGTATCGCCACTTCGCTAACAAAGACGCGTTGTTGATGGGGCTGGCGGCAGAGGGCATGCGTTTATTTGCGGCGTCGCAGGCGCAAGCGTGGGCCGCCACAAGCGGAGATGATGCGGATAAGTTTTTATCTATGGGCAGCAACTATGTGCGTTTTGCGCAAGGCCGCCCTGAATTATTTCGTTTAATGTTTGGCCGCTATACCGTGGAGCATCGCAGTGATGAATTGGAGCAGGCGTCTAATTTTGCATTTGCTGGCTTGACGCAAGGTGTTGCCGCTGCGTTAGGGTTAAGCGTTGAAAGCGAAGAGACACAATTGGCTGCGTACAATGCGTGGGCGGTTGTGCATGGTTTTAGCCATTTGATTTTAGACGGACAAATTGCCGGTAACGGGCAAGACGCTAACGTCATTGTCGAGGCAGCGCTTAAGCAATGGCTGGTGACGACGAAACAAACTTTGTAGCGGTGCCTAGTTTAAAGACGAGCCTAACACTAGGTTTGCAAAAGGCGCTGACATTTTCCTGAGGTAAGGAGCAGTAATGAAAATCTTCGAAACATCGACCGCACCCAACCCACGACGCGTGCGTATTTTCCTCGCGGAAAAAGGCATCGAGATGGATTATGTGCAGCTCGACATTGGCGGCGGGGAAAATTTGTTGCCGGAAATGGTGGCAAAAAATCCGTCTACTAAGGTGCCATTTTTAGAGTTAAACGACGGTACCTGTATTGGTGAGACCATGGCGATTTGCCGATATTTTGAAGAGCTGCATCCTACGCCGTCGCTGATGGGGTCGTCACCGTTGGAAAAGGCCACCATTGAAATGTGGCAGCGCAACGTCGAGTTTTATTTTTTCTTACAGATTGGCATGTGCTTTCAGCACACCAGCGGATTTTTTAAAGATCGCATGACGCCCGTTGCAGATTACGGAAAAGAGGCCGGCGCAATGGCGGTTGCCTTTTTGTCGAAGCTAGAGCAGCGCCTAGGCGCGTCCACCTATGTGGCGGGCGAGACGTTTAGTGTGGCGGACATTACCTTGTTGTGCGCGCTGGATTTTGCCCGCGTCGTGAAAATCCGCCTTTCTGATGAGCACGTTAATTTAAAGCGCTGGTACGAATTGGTGTCAGCACGCCCGAGCGCGAAAGCGTAAACAGCCTAGCGAACAGAAGAAGGAGAGCGAGATGATTGACCTCTACACTGCCGCCACGCCGAATGGCTGGAAAGCGTCTGTTATGTTGGAAGAAATCCAAATTCCTTACACCGTGCACGCGCTGGATTTGTCTAAAGAAGATCAAAAGCAGCCTGCGTATTTAAAGATCAATCCGAATGGCCGCATTCCCGCCATTATTGATCGCGACAATGATGACTTTGCGGTGTTTGAATCCGGCGCGATCATGATTTACTTGGCAGAGAAAACCGGCAAGTTTTTGCCAACGGATGCCAAAGGCCGTTCGCAGGTGTTGCAGTGGCTAATGTTTCAAATGGGCGGCGTTGGGCCAATGATGGGGCAGGCGAACGTGTTTTTTCGCTATTTCCCAGAAAAAATTCCTGCGGCGATAGAGCGTTATCAACGCGAATCCAAGCGATTGTTCCAAGTATTAGACACACGTTTAGCCGATAACGAGTTCTTGGCTGGTGATTACAGTATTGCTGATATGGCTAACTGGTGCTGGGTGAGAACTTACGCATGGTCTGGTGTTGAGGTAGAGGATTTGCCGAATCTAAAGCGCTGGATGCACGTTATCGGTGAGCGCCCAGGTGCCCAGCGCGGTGTGGAAGTGCCGGGAAAAATGGATGTTAGCAAGGATGACTTTATTAGCGGCGCACGAAAAATGCTGTCCTGATTTTTCATACTTAGGACGTTCTGAAAGGGCGGTATTCGCCGATCAGTCGGAAGACATGCCTAGCATTTCGAGAAATGTTGTGGTGTCTGGCTGCTCTGCGACGAGGACTTCTTTTTGCGCCTTGGTTAATTTTTTAACGCGATATTCTGCGCGCGACGCGAGAGAGCGATTTCCGATCACGACGTGATAACACAAGGTCAGTGGCGTGCGGGCACGTAAATATTTTGCGGATAACTTGCCGCCTTCTTGGT
The DNA here is from genome assembly GCA_029213045.1 of Alcanivoracaceae bacterium. Lineage (GTDB taxonomy): Bacteria > Pseudomonadota > Gammaproteobacteria > Pseudomonadales > Alcanivoracaceae > JARGPN01. The sequence goes on along the minus strand of JARGPN010000009.1, from coordinate 522,567 downwards.
GCTCTTTAAAGCGCCGTGCGACGTCGGTGGCAATGCCACAATATAAGGAGTTATCGGAGGCTCGGACTAAATAAATAGACCAAGGTTTTTGTGCTTCTTTATTACCTGCTCGTGCACTCACTGGAGTTATCCGCTGTGTTTGGTCCACGCCGCACTGTGTAAGCGTCGTAATTGATGATGTGCTCCCTATAAGGTGCTCGCTATGGAACGTTGCTTGTTCTTCCAGAATGCTCTTTAGAGCAACAGTTTCACAGGTTTATTTCGCCTTGCGTCTCGATCTACGGTTCGATCTACGTTTCGATCATAGGCGCGTGTGGCGCGCTTTAGTACACTGGGCGCCGATCTAATGGGAGTGTTAGCCAGATGATAACGAAAATAGTGCGTGCGTTGAGCGTCGCCGGAGTGTTGGTTTCTGCGTCAGTGTGGGCGGATTCTGGGTTGGTGTTTAGTGTAATGGCGCAAAAGCAATCACTGTCGATCAGCCAAAAAGGGTCCGGCATTTACTCCGCACTCGATGAAGACGATACGTTGGAAACCGATGTGGGGCTTGGCTTGGGCTTTGGTGTTGGTTCGTTAGACGGGCGTAGCCGTTTTTTAATCGAGTTCAATGGACTTGAAGTTGAAGATAGCCTGAGCATGGGCATTTATGTCGCCGGATGGGAAAAGTTTTTCCCGTTGTCGTCGGCGCCCGCCGTGAGACCGTTTGCTGGGATCTCTGCAGGTCTGGGTACCTTGGATATGGACGCCGGTTACCTGACGGGCTTGAAAGCGGATGATGATGCCCGCTTTGTGTATGGCGTTTCCGCAGGCATGCAGTTCGAGCTAAATCGGGAGATGGCGCTGGAGTTACGCGCGCGTTATTTACAAACCGATTTGTCGGTGCATTTGGAAAATGCGCTGTCACCCGCGAGCGCTGTAGATTTTGATGTGGACTCATCATTGTCATTAAGCGGCGGCGTAAGCTGGCATTTCTAATCAGTCATTTTTGATTAGCGAGCGTTGCGTTCGTTACCGATACTGATCTTTTTTATGCTGCAATGTGATGAACGAGGGTTGAATGAGTCAGGCTGAGCGCACGGGTTTTATTGCGGGTTTATTGGCGGTTGGCTGCTGGGCGGGCTTTATTCTAGTGAGTCGTGTTGGCGGGTTGAGCGCGCTATTGCCGTACGACACCATCGCGCTGCGCTTTTTGGTGGGTGGTGCTTTGTTGCTGCCGTTCGCGAAAGGTCGGTTATGGCTAGATTGGCGCGGCGTGGTGTTGGCCTTGGTGGGTGGAATTGGCTATAGCTTATTTGTGTATCAAGGTTTTCGTTTTACCTCGGCGGTGCATGCGTCGTTAATGTTGCCGGGGCTGATTCCTTTTGCGGCCGCGTTATTCAGTGTTTTGCTCTTGCGTGAAAAATTGTCCAATGCGCGTCTCGCTGGGCTTTTTTGTATTGCCGTGGGTGCGGCGCTGATGTTGGTGATGTCGCACAGCCCCACGAGTTTTCACGGTGATTTACTGCTTATTGGTTCTGTGTTGGCGTGGGCGCTCTATACGGTTCTTATTCGATTTTGGCAGGTGCCTCCTCTGACGGGGGCGGTAACCACAGGCGTTGGCTCAGCGATTTTGTTTTTGCCTGTGTATTTTTTGTGGCTGCCCAATAATTTAGCCCAAGCACCTTGGAACGATATTGTGTTGCAGGGATTTTATCAGGGCGTTATTGCTACGGTGGTCGCTATGCTGCTGTATTTGCGCGCCGTTTCAACCATGGGGCCTTCCGCCATGGGCGCGTTAATGGCGCTGGTGCCAGTGGTGAGCGGGTTGGCAGCATCTGTGCTGCTGCGTGAACCGTTAAGCGGTTGGGAATTATCGGCGTTGGCCATTACCAGCATGGGGGCGTTATTGGCGTCCGGCTTGGTCACGCAATGGAAGAATGCCAAAAGCGCGATTGCTGAGTAATTAGCCGAGCTGTACATCGCTAGCTTGTTTGAGCGCTAGCAAAAGGAGAAGAACACGCTTTGCGTGAATATTCGCGTCACTCACGAGGGCGTGACTCCGGAAAAACCCAGCTTAATCGCGGGTGCGACAGTGACGGCTCACCGCGCCAGTCAGCGCGGTTGATCAGGTAAATGGTGCGCGCTATGGATTAGCTGTTTGGGGTCGCGGGGCCACAGTGCGCGTTTAACCACGCAATAATATCGTTTGATTCATACATCCAAGTTTTCTTGCCATCTTCTCCATCAATAACGAGGCACGGTACTTTAATGGCGCCGCCGCCTGCGTTCAGATCTTCTCTATGTTTGGCGACATGCTGGGCATCGCGCAACTCGATGTTTAGCCCCAAGCGCGAGATCTCCTTGCGTACTTTTATGCAAAACGGGCACGCTTTAAATTGATATAGCGCGAGCTGCTGGCAGATTGCATCGACCCGATGTTGATCCTCTGTGGAGCGGGCGATTGCGTTTGGCGTGGTCAGCTTCTCAGCGATCAACACGATGGGGGTAAGAATAAGGCGCAGTGCTCGAAAAAAATAACGAATCAACGTTCTCATAAAAATTCCTGTCATGAATAACGGTTTTTGCCAAGCTGCGTAGGCGGCTTGGGCAGAGTTTTTGTTTGTCGCGAATGTCAGTTAGTTAGGTAAGTAAGAGGTAATATCGCGCTGACCGCTCGCCAGCTCACGTAGCTCATCGGCAAGTTCGGCAGAGCGATCAAGGGTGGTGCGCCAGTACTTGATACGCGTGGTGTCGTCCATGTTGGCAAAATCTTTTCGGTCCGGAATTTTTCCAAATGGCAGGCTTTTTACCCATTCATCGCTGGGGCAAAGAATGAGTACGTTTTCATAATTTTTTGAATTGGCTTTACGCCACTTTATCGCTTTATCAAACCAACCGGGTGTGATGGTGGGATAGAAGTGCGGGTATAACACAAGCCCGTCGTTGCCGAAGGGAATATCGAAATGATAATCGGTGACGCCGCCGTCGTAGTACAGGCCTGGCCCAGCGCCGTCGATATCTTCAACGCCATGCAGCGCCATAGGGATGGAGCCGGAGGCCATTATGGCGTCTCTTAAATTGTCTTGTGTTAGCGCTACACGATGAGTAGGCAAATCATTTACATCATAAAAGGGTGGCCGTTCGTTGGCCGAGTGAAACAGGACGCGCTCAAAAAATGCGCCCAAGGCTTTTCGGTGGACAGCATTGGCGGTGGCGGTCACACCTAGGCTGGCGGCGAGCAATAGTCGGTTCCGGCTAGACGTGAGCCTTCGCGCGCGGGCCACAATCAGATTGAGTTTGAAGATGGGGTTGTCGATGATTTCTTGTGCATGCTGCGGCGTTGGAATGGCCGCATCCAGTATGCTGCGTGAGCCGTCCGTGATGTGATGGATATTGGCGTCCGCTGCAAAGGTGATGGAATGATACGCTTCGGCAAATCGCTTTGACGCCGCAATAGGGTCTTTTTGTGCGAAGCACGAAAAACGCCACGCGCCGGCGGAGCTACCGAGTAAATGCAGGGGCGTTGTGCGTTGTTTAAAAAACTCGCCCATGAGGTATTGATCTAGGCCATACAGGGCAAACCATTTCGGCCCGCCGCTGGCGCCAACCATGACATCGAAATCCTGTTGGCGCAGGCCGTGTTCACGCAAATGCGCTAAAGCTCTGCTGCCCGCCACGAGGCGAAGTGCGTTCATTGCTCGACTCTCGCGTTAGCGTACTTCCATGCCGGGTTCGGCACCACTGTCGGGGCTGAGCAGAAAAATATCTTCGCCACCGGGGCCTGCCGCGAGCACCATGCCTTCGGAAAGACCGAATTTCATTTTTCTTGGCGCAAGGTTGGCAACAAGTACGACAAGCTTGCCTTCTATGTCTTCTGGTGCGTATTTGCTTTTGATGCCGGCAAAAACATTGCGTGTTTCGCCGTTGCCCACATCCAGTGTGAGTTGCAGTAACTTGTCGGCACCTTCAACGTGACTGGCTTTAGCAACGCGCGCGACGCGCAGTTTTACTTTTAAGAAGTCGTCGATAGTAATGGTGTCGTCGGCTTCTGGTTTTGCTGCGCTTTTTTCTTTGGACTTTTCTGTCACGGGTTCATTCGCCTGATGGGTATCTTTTGATGCGTCGAGTAAGCCCGCCACTTGATCGCTTTCAATGCGCTGCATTAAGGGCTCAAATTTATTGATGCTGTGATTCAGCAGAATCGACTGGGCATCAGCCCAGACGAGGGGCTCAATGTTTAAGAACGCCTCGGCTTTAGCGGCGAACTTTGGCAGCACAGGTTTCAAATACAGCACCAACAAACGGAAGGCGTTGAGCGCGGTAGTGCACACTTCCAGCACTTCTTGTTCGGAATCTTCTTTTTTGCTGAGCGTCCAGGGCGCGCGTTCTTGTACGTACTGGTTAACGTGGTCAGCCAGCGACATAATTTCGCGCATGGCACGACCGAACTCGCGGCCTTCGTACATTTCAGCAATGCCGCTGGCGGCGTTTTGCAGCTCGACGATCAGCAAACTGTTGTCTACGTCATCGCTGAGTCGTCCGCCAAACTTGTTTACAAAGTTGGCTGTGCGGCTGGCGATTTGCACCACTTTACCGACGAGATCGGAATTGACCCGCTGAACGAAGTCGTCGAGGTTGAGATCAAAGTCGTCGACGCGGCTAGTCAGCTTGGCAGCGAAGTAATAGCGCAGATATTCCGCATCAAGATGATCAAGATAGGTGCGCGCTTTAATAAAGGTGCCGCGCGATTTTGACATCTTGGCACCGTTTACGGTGACAAAGCCGTGCGAGTAAATGGCGGTGGGCTTACGGAAGCCTGCGCCGTCGAGCATGGCCGGCCAGAACAGGCCGTGGAAATTAATAATGTCTTTGCCGATAAAATGATATAGCTCGGCTTCACTGTCGCGACCCCAGTAGTCGTCGAAGTTTAAATTGTTTTGCTCGCAGAGCTTTTGGAAGCTCGCCATGTAGCCGATGGGTGCGTCCAGCCAGACGTAAAAATACTTGCCCGGGTAGCCAGGGATTTCGAACCCGAAGTAGGGCGCCTCGCGGCTGATATCCCAGGGCTGTAACCCGCCATCCAGCCATTCCGCCAGTTTGTTCGCCACTTCTGTTTGCAGTGCACCCGAGCGGGTCCAGCTGCGCAGCATGTTTTCAAAGCGGGGCAGGTCGAAAAACAACTGAGTGACTTGCTTCTCAACGGGTGTTGCACCACTGAGGGCAGAATAGGGTTTGATTAAGTCCGCAGGCGAATAGGTGGCGCCGCACACTTCACAGTTATCGCCGTACTGATCTTCGCTTTTGCATTTCGGGCAGGTGCCGCGCACGAACCGGTCGGCCAAAAACATCCCTTTATCGGGATCGTACAGCTGTGTGATTTCTTTCTCGATAATGTACCCAGCAGCTTTGTTACGCTCGAAGATCAGCGACGATAAGTCGCGGTTCTCGGGACTGTGAGTGCTGTAGTAGTGGTCGAAGCGCACGGAAAATTCGGCAAAGTCGCGTTCGTGCTCTGCTTTGACGTTGGCAATTTGTTCTTCCGGCGTGATGCCGTTCTCTTGCGCCTTGAGCATGATCGCGGTGCCATGGGCGTCATCCGCGCAGACATAAAGGCAGTCTACGTTGCGTAATTTTTGAAAGGCGACCCAAATGTCAGTCTGGATATATTCCAGAAGATGGCCGAGATGAATAGGGCCATTCGCATAGGGGAGCGCGCTGGTGACCAGTATTTTCCGCGAACGAGTGCTCATTTGTGACGGTATCTCTTGGCAAGCTGGGCGCCTATGATACTGGTCACTCGGGGTGATTTCACCCGCTGTGCAGGGAGTCTGTGCACGCGGGGTAAAAATAGGTACGACAAATGAAGTTGAAACGGCAACTGTTGGGTCTTTTTTATGCATCCGCCTTGGGGGCGGTGCTGATCGGTACGGTCGCTGTGTATCAAATACTGACACCGGCTGTGTCCGATTTTGAAGATGATGCGGCGCGGCGAGAGCTGGCCCGTGTTGAATCTGCGTTTCTACAAACTTTTACGACCTTATATGCGCGGACTCGCGACTGGGCAGAGATGCACCGCGTTGATGCGCTAGTGACCGGCGAATCTGACGTTGTGCCGATGGTGCCTGGCGAGGCGCCGGATAATTTGCGCTTAGATCGAGTGGTGATTTTTTCGCCCGCGGGTGAGCCGACGATGTTGCGCGGTGATGCCGGCCCTCAAGACCCTACGCTTGTCGATCTTTACGCCACCTATGCGGAACGGGGCTGCTATCCGCTCTGGGGTGTCGTATCGCTGAATCAAAAGAATTATATCTTTGCGATGCATCCTGTTGCCGATTGCGGTGCAGCCTTATTTGCCATTGCCCTTGATGGTCAGATGGCAATGGAGCTTTCCGGTGTGACCGGATTGGATGTGTCGTTGCAGTCCGCGCAGGCCGATGCGCCGCGTAAATCCCATATTGTTGCGATAGATGATGTGACGCTCAGTGCGAGCTTCCCAGTTCTTGATTACCAGCAGCGTAGTGTCATGCGCGGTCAGGTCACGTTAGAGCGCGAAATTTATCAGCGCGGCGCGCCGCTTATTTGGTCTGTGGTGCTGGCGGTAATTGTGGTGGCGTTTCTAACGTCAACATTGGTGTATTGGTTCGTGCAGCGTCAGGTGTTTGGGCGTCTGACGATCCTCCATCAGGCGGTGCGTCGCATTGCCCAAGGCGGTGATCTGAAGCAGCGTATTCGAGTACGAGGTAGTGACGAATTAGCCGAGCTGGCCGCAGACTTTAATGCGATGGTCGATCACATTAACGATGCGCAACAGTCTTTAGCGCAAGCCAGCGAGCGGGCAGAGGCGGCGAATCGTGCTAAAAGTCTCTTCTTAGCGAACATGAGTCACGAGATTCGCACGCCGATGACGGCGATTCTCGGATATACCGAGTTGATGGAAAATCCATCGCTTTCTGCAGAAGAGCGTCAACGCTACCTCAGTATCATTCAGCAAAATGGCGACGCCCTTATGGCGTTGATCAGCGATGTACTTGATCTTTCTCGCATTGAGGCAGGGCAAGTTCGCGTTGATCGTCAGCCGTGCGAATTGCCAGCGTTAATGAAAGATGTGTTGAACAGCCATTTACTCCGAGCGAAGCAAAAAGATATTCGCTTGTCGTTGCAGTATATGACTGCAGTGCCGGCGGAAGTGCTCACAGACGCATTTAGGTTGCGGCAAATATTAAGCAACTTGATTGGCAACGCGATTAAGTTCACTGAAAACGGCGGCGTAGATGTTCGAGTGCAATGGGAAGATGGATTGCAGTCGGTGCTCCATGTGGAAATCGCGGACACCGGCATTGGCATTCCTGAAGCTGCGCTGCCGAATGTATTCGAACCGTTTTCGCAAGTAGATGAATCTCATACCCGTCGCTTTGGTGGTTCAGGGTTGGGCCTTGCTATTGCGCGTCAACTCTCTCGCTCGCTGGGCGGTAATATCTCCGTGAGCAGTAAAGTCGGAGAGGGCAGTGCCTTTCAGTTGCATATCCAAACGTTAGCGGCTGATAACAGCAAACGCGTTCAGCCAGAGCAAGCACTGGCTGCGGAAATGAAAAGCCAGCGCTTACCTGCGATTCGTGCCACAGGCCGCGTGTTGGTGGTGGACGATAATCAGGTCAACAGATTGCTGGTAATGCGTGTGTTAAGCCAATCTGGGTTTGTCGTTGCAGAAGCAGATAACGGCGTAAAAGCGTTAGAGCGTTTCACCGAAGAAGACGATTTTGATCTGATTGTGTTGGATATGCAGATGCCCATTATGGACGGGTTTGACGCGGCAGCAGAATTACGCACCCGAGGATTTACAGGGCCTATCTTGGCGCTCACCGCAAATGTGATGGCGGAAGATCGGCGGCGTTGTTTAGAGGCGGGCTGTGATGAGTTCTTAGGCAAGCCAATTCGCGCTCGTCATTTGCTGGATGCGTGCGTGCGTATGATGAATCGATCACCGATCTCGACGCGGAGAGCGTAGTGGCACCACTTGAGCCTTGCCGGCATCGTTTACCTTGTCCGCGTCGCTGGTTTCTCTCGTCCTTAACACCGCACGTCTTAAAGCACTGAGTACATCTTCGCGAGTGACTGGTTTGGCTAGGTAGTCGTCCATCCCAGCGCCGCGTGCTTTTTGAATATAGTCTGCAAGCGCATGTGCAGATAATCCAATGACCCAACTATTTTTATGTCCTCGTTCAGCTTCCATTTCACGAATTCGCTGCGTTGCTTCAAGGCCGTCCATGACCGGCATTTCGCAGTCCATAAACACGATATCCCAACTGTTGTTGAGCTTGTTTGTTTCGTGCAGCGCTTCCGCACCGTTATGGGCTAAGTTGGCTTTGATGTGGGCGCTTTTTAGAATGCTGTCGATCACCAACTGGTTGACGGGGTTATCTTCTACAACGAGTACGCGTATGTCGTGGGGGAATTTAAGCCGATCATCGAGTGGAATAGATTGGTCTTGGGTGTCGTCGTTATCGCAAAGTAGGTTGGCCATTGCTTCTTGCAAGCGTTGGGCGCGCACTGGGCTTTCAACTAAAACAAACTCTCCCAAATTAATGTTCGCAGGTGCAGCGCCGGTGATGTGACTGATCATAATCGCCGGAGAAGTACCTTCAAAACAGGCTGCCAGTTGCGACAATTGTGACACTTGCTTGTGTTCAATTAACACCACGTCAAAGGGCGTCGGCAGATCGCCGGCATTCTTAAGGAGCGCTGTCGCTTCTTCTACGGTACGAATGGCGGTGGCGTGCATATTCCAGCGACCAAGCATTTGCGAAATACTCAATACATAGGGAGTTTCGCTGTCGATAATTAGAACACGTTTGCCCTGCAGTCCGGCGGGTGCCTGATAGTGGCGCAGCCCTTTCGCTTTGATGCTAAACCAAAATGTCGCGCCCCTTGCCGGTGAGCTGTTAACGCCAATTTCGCCGTCAAGCATTTCACAAAGGCGACGGCTGATGGTCAGCCCTAGACCAGACCCACCAAAACGTCTCGTACTGCGCGTATCGAGTTGGCTGAACGCTTTGAATAAATTGTGCTGCTGATTCGAATCTAACCCGATGCCGGTATCTGTGACTTCAAACAGGAGTTCACACACATCACTGTCTTTCGGTGCGTTACGCTGAGACACGCTCAGTGTTATATGCCCGCTTTCAGTAAATTTGAACGCATTGCTTAGTAGGTTTGTGATGATTTGCTTCAGGCGCACGGGGTCTGTGCGAATGACGGCGGGAACTCGGCTATCAATAAACGTATATAGGGGCAGGTTCTTTTCTATGGATTGTAAGGCAAACAGCGATACGCAATCGTCGATCATATGTTCGACAGAGACATCAATCTTCTCCATCTCAAGTTTGCCCGCTTCAATGCGCGAATAATCCAAAATATCGTTAATGACGGTCAATAGTGACTGGGTGGATTCGTAAATTGTGTCCACGTATTGCGATTGCTGATGGTTGAGTTCGGTGCGACGCAATAGGTCGGACATGCCCAATACACCGTTCATAGGTGTGCGAATTTCATGGCTCATGGTGGCAAGGAAATCGCTTTTTGCTTGATTGTGCGCGCTGGCTTTAAACGCTTCCATCTCCGCCTGTGCGCGATCTTGCACTGACAATGAGTGCGCTTCTTTGAGACGATTAATCCGATCTGCTAATGCAAGTGACAGCAGAATCACTTCTAGGAAAGTACCTGTTTGTACTAAGTTCTCGGTGAATTCATTGCGCGGTATTAATCCATATTTGCTCACCGCCATAATGGCAGCGCCGGCGAGAAAGCAGGTCCATGCAATGGTGAAGTAACGTGCGTCTGGGTCGCCTTTTCGCATACGAATAACGCCGACGCTGAAGACGGTAAGAACCATTAAAATAATGCAGAAGGCTTCGAGTGGCACCATGTAGGCGCGATCTACGAAGGGCAGTAAAAGCAATAGACCAACCCCCACTCTGACATGCGTTCTTAGCAAAAATGTCAATCGGGGTTCGCGAATATCAAGCGATAGAAAATGCAGTGTGAACAGTGGCGGAAGAATGACGATAAAGGGCAGCACTAGCATCATTGCGTACTGGCTAAAAAAGGTGGCGTTTGGCCAAATGTAGTGTTGCGCAAACCCATGCAGAATTGCTTGGAACAAGGTTATCGCAAAGGTCCAGAAGACATACAGGAGGTAGGCTTTTTCTTTAATGGAGAAATATAAGAATAAATTATAAAACAGCATCACTAGCATGCCGCCGAAGAAAAATCCGTGTACAAGCACTGTCAGTTGCTGCGTGCGTATCAGTCTTTCGCCGGTTATGATTTGAATGGGTACCTGGACGCTGTAGCCGCCAGCGACGCGCAGCAGCACAGTGACATTTTCTTGTTTGTCGAGTTTGAGTGGAAAAACAAATTCGGTGAACTCGTAAGGCCGATTAGAAAAAGGTAAATCACTGCCGGTACGATATTCGACAATAGGTCGCGCAGGCAGCGCGGGCTCGAAGGCAATCAATTCAACTTCGCCGAGTAGCGGATAGTTCACCATGGCGTACCAGTCTTTGCGCTGGCTGTTATTGGTTAAATTAAAGCTCACCCAGCAGACATCTGATGTAAAACCGAAATTTGGCAAGTCGGTTCTGCGCGATTCCTTCCAAGGCCATTTATTCATCTGCAAGACGACGTCCGACAAACTTGCCGCTTCGTCGGCGGGCTGGCAGAAGCTGGACAGCACTTTATAGGGAGTCACTTGGACAGTGTCAGGTGACAGGATCAAGGATTCGCTGGCGTGCACGGGCGCGCAGATAAAATGGGTAAGTATCAGCACAGAAAAAATGGCGAGCGTGGACCGCAGAGACGTAAAGAGCGTCATCGGCACCTGTGTTGTGCGTAAGAGGGATAAGTTTTCCATCAGCCATCCATGCTGTGATACGAAATTAGTACCATTTGACTCTAGGCACGGTATGAGGCAAATGCAATATGTTGTATGTACCCCTGTCGGTCTATCTGAGCCGTTAGTCTTGCTTATATCACCGGCTCTGCCTGCGAGGGTCTATATGGCGCCTCTAGGCAAGTATTAGCGGGCTTTCAATGATCAGGGTGAATTTCCTACAAGGGTTGTCGGCAATCTCCGGCATCGCCTGTGATGGCCTCGGGATACTCTGCTTGTGCATGGACGCACCGCCAACATGGATGTTGGCTCCGCCTCGTCGTGATATCGACATGCTGGAGAGCCTAGCTCAGAGACCTTTTTAATAAATACCCTCCATTTTCGACCCACTCGCCTGAGTGGGTTTTTTTTGTCCGATGTTTTCTGATCCATAATGGATAATTTCCTCTCATGCCGTTACTCGGTACCATGCGCGCCTCGAATGACCTTGTTTTAGAGGTGTATATGACTGACGAATCTGATCTGAAAACTCGTCTCAACCGTGAAACTGCGCGGATTTCTTGGTTGGCGCTACAGCCGCATTTTGCCCGCGGCAATACTGTGTTTGTGTCGCCGGATTTAGATTTAATTGACGTTGCAGGATTTTTTGCCGATGACAACGCGGATGAAATCCAAAGGCTTATGTTGGATCAGCGGGTCGCGCTGGTGAGTGAAGCGCAAGCCTTACAATGGTCTGACGCGCAGCAAGATATGTGGGCCGTAGTGATCGCGCCATGGGTGCTTGTGCAGCCGGTGATGACACACTAGTGAAGGCCCCTGAGCTTCTCTGGGATAAAGCGACGCCATCGAGCCCAGTATTGTTGTTGGCGCATGGCGCAGGCGCGCCGATGGATAGCGAGTTTATGAATAGTATCGCGCAGGCATTGCAGCAATATGATGTGTCGGTCGCGCGATTCGAATTTCCCTACATGGCGCAGCGTCGTCACGATGGAAAAAAACGTCCGCCGGATCGGCAACCCATTTTGATGGAGGCGTTTCACGCTGCGGCGCAAGCGGCTGGAGGGCTGACGAATATATTTATCGGCGGGAAGTCTATGGGCGGTCGCATGGCGACCCATCTTGTTGTCGATGAGGCTGATGACAGTGCTAGGCCTTGTCGCGGCGTTCTATGCTTAGGCTATCCGTTCCATCCGCCAGGTAAGCCGGAGAAGACCCGTCTTTCTCATTTTCCACATTTGCGCGCGCCCGTGCTGATTTGTCAGGGTGAGCGCGACCCCTTTGGTCGTCAGGAAGAAGTGGCGCTGTATGACATGCCTTCGTCGGTGACAATGCACTGGTTGGACGATGGTGATCATGATTTAACACCCCGAAAAAAATCCGGGGTGTTATGGGGCGATAATTTGCGCAGTAGCGTTGAAGCGATAGCGAGTTTTATTCATCAGAAATAGTTCGCATCAGGATGACTATTTTTTTCGGATGACGACGGCAGTGCGTAATCGGTCGCGCCCAAATCGTGCCATGCGGTCGAAGTCGTTCCGAGCGATGGGCAAGTACTGACAATCCAAGTCTGTTTGCAATCCTTCCTCAGGATCCGGGTCGTGCAAATATAAGAAATGATCATCAAACGCGGAAATAACCACCCAATGCGGCACTCGTCGACCGTCTAATTGCCATGTCGAAATCAACACAAGCGGAATCCCGCCTTTTTCTAATTCACGAGTGAGCTGTTGCTGTGTGACCTCGCGGTAGTGCACCCGAACTTTCTTCTCTTTCGCCTTTGCAACGAAATCTGAATGGACAAGTTTCATGACGTGTTTTTTCTTTTCCGCACGGACACCATCGACAAACAATGGAGTGTTGCTGCTCATCCACACTTCCGCTTCAAAGCCTCTTTTTTCTGCCGCCAATGCAAGGCCGACGGGGTGGCAGCCGCCGTGACCAGAGGTCATGAAGATGGTGGTGGCCTCTCGCCAGATCTGTAGCTCTTCGCTTCGATCTGGCGTAAGCGAATCGTCCAACGCCTGCATCGACATTAATAGCGACGCGGGGCCACAGGTGAACTCTGTGGTTTGACGGTACCAAGGCACAGGACGCTGCCAATGAGAGGGATCAAATTGGCGAATACGTTTTTGATAGCGAAAGGCGTTTTCGTGATCTTCGTAATAGTCTTCATATTCGCCAAAGCGATTATAGCCGAGCGATTCATATAACTTGATGGCGCTCGTGTTGTCCTGGCGAACTTCAAGGCGCATATCAATGCGATCAGCATCACGGGCAGCTTTTTCGCCGGCTTCAATCAGCTTTCGACCGATGCCTTTACCGCGAATTTCACTGTCCACTGCAATAGAGTAAAGGCGCGCTAAGCTAGTGCCGCGATGCAAAATAATTAAGTTATAACCAACCAGCTTGTCGTTGAGCGTTGCAACAAGGAAGGCGCGGTGCTCGCCGTTAATCCAACGACGAAAGCTCCTGCGACTCATGCGGTCAGTATCAAACGTGTTTGCCTCAAGCTTTTCTAGTGCGTCTATATCGGTGCTGAGTACTGATCGAACAACGACCTCATTATTCACTTCTGCAATCCTTCTAGCGCCAGTCTAATGACTTGTCGCGCGCGTAATAAAACCATTTCACGCCATTGATCGTCCGCAGGATAGAAATGCGAAAGCATGATTTTTTTGGCGTCACGTGTTGCTTGATCGGACCATGTAAAATCCGCTGAAGCATGAACTTGGTGGTCGAGTAAAATGGCATTAAACAGAGACTCAACGCTGTAGGTGCCGAATTCGAGTGTAACGAAACACGACTCGTCCTTCATGATGGCGTGCCATGCGTAATCCAATAGACCGAGTTTAGGCACCGATGACGATGTGCCAGCAAACGGCAGTGTGACGGAATCTCCGTACCAATGTTGCGCTGTGCGCGCGCCATGACTTTCCGGCTGGTGATCGCAAATAATTTCACCGTAGCCGTAGGGGCCGAGACCAGTGTGTAGGTCGATGACGGCAAGCCTCTTTTCGCCGAGCAAGTGCTCGTTAATCAGTGATTCAATAACGCTTCGCGCGAAGGTTGGGCCTGTGCCGCCAAAGAAAGGACCGTTGGGGTCTTCGTATTGGCCACCGCTAATCGCCACTTCCAATTCTGTTTGGCTATGTTGCGTGGCAAATTCTTTCAGCGTTTCTGTGCGCGCGTGTTTATCGCTTTGCATTAACGCGTCACGCAGCACGGAGTAGCCAGGGTTTAACGGCAGCGGTTTTTCAAAGTCGATAAAGTTTCGATTTAAATCGACGCCAGTTTGTTCGCAGCGCCGTAGCCACGCCATGCCCCAAGCATTTAATCCGTGAATTAATAACACGGCAGTGTCGTCTGCCAATTGCCAATGTTTGCTGGCTAATTGCTGCAAAAAATCCGCTTGAATCGCTGAGCCGGTGAAGCCTTCTACGCCATGGGTACCACTGATAACCACGAGTACTTTTTTCGCGCCGTCGGAGCCTATCCATGCGCAGTCTGTAAACAACGCGCTGCCGTCTGGTGCACACACGGGTAATTCGTGTGCATCACAATATAAAAGACGAGGGGCTTTATTGGCGGCGGCAAGAAATTGCTGTCGCGTATCGGGGTAATGGTGTTGGAACAAGGCCAGCTCGGAAGCCGACAAAAGCGCAGTCAACATGATGTCGGGCACGCGAAGTTTCGAGCCTGCCACTGTACAGGGATTTGGGCAGTGGCGAAATCTAGGGAGCCCTTAAATAATTCTCCGCATGCGCTTCGGGGCTTTCAGGCGGTCTTGCACTCAGCATTACGCATTCTCGACAGGCAACCAGCTTGGCTTGATTGCGCAACCGCCTGAAAGCAGCACGTAGGGCAGTATTTAGAGGCTCCCTAGGGATCAGTGAGGGAAGAAATAGTGATCTCGATCATCTGCTCGTCGCAGGTGATGTACAGGGCGCCTTCGGAGATGGTGACCTGCCATTTGATATGACGGTTTAAGCCATCAATTAACGGCGCTAGGCTTTCCGATGCAACGCTAAGCACTTGGGTGTGAGGCAGGGCGCGGATGGCGCTGCCTTGCTTCTGCCACCAAGTCTGCTGACTGCGTGTATAGGCCAGCACGGTTACCTTGTCTGCCATGCGGCTGGCTTTTTTAACACGATTGGCTTCCGGTTCGCCCACTTCGATCCAGTGGGCGATATCGCCGTGGTCATGATGCTGCCAAATGTCAGGCTCATCGGAGCTAGAAAGCCCTTTCGCGAACTTTAAATTTTCGTCGGCAAACAAACACCACACAAGCAGGCGCGCAATCAAACGCTCTTCTGTTTCAGAAGGATGTAGCGCCAGCTTCAACGAATAGTTGTGATAGTGGTGGCGGTCTTGATCCGCCACTTGAAGCTGTGCAGTGAAGAGCGTTGAGCTGAGCGCCATGTGTGTTACGCCTTAGCGGGTTTGTCTGTAACCCAGAGTTTGATCACACCTTCGACAACAACGGTGCCGTCATCACGCACTGCTTTGACGCGCACGGGTAGGTTGGGATCTTTGCCCCATGCGTCCGCGTCGGTCTCTGCGATGCAGCGAATGTCGGAGGTTGCTTTAGCGACGTAGTTCACTTCCATGCCTTTCGGAATCCAGCGCATGGTAGAAGGAATAGTCGCTTCTGCTAACGCCCCCATGGCCATCTCTAAGCCATTGCAGATGGCGATGACATGAACTGTGCCGATATGGTTTTCAACGCCACGACGCTTGCTGAAAGCGACTTCGCAGTAGTTAGGACGAAGGTCTACCACTTGCGGATTGATGGTGCCGAAGTAAGGCGCTTTGCGCGCAAATACCATGGAAAAAAGCTTGTTGCCGAGGGGCACGCGCTGCATTTTCTGGTACATGGCGAGGATATAATTTGGCTTGCTCACTGGGCTCTCCCACTTGAAATAATTGGCGGCGGCCATTGTGAACGGATTACGCGGGGAAGGGTAGTTGCCGAACTGCCCAGAACCGTGAGCAATCCGGCAAATTGAGGAATGGCATGAGCATTCCTGAATAGCGGTGTAGCGCTAGAAGAGAACGTTAACGCCGAGTCGAATATCTGAAAGTTCGAGCTCCTCGCCTGAATCATCTAACTGCAGATTGCGATAGGCGCCATATACTTCACTCATATCGGTGAGCTTACCGCGTACACCTACGCGAAATTCTGTACCGTCGCTTTCGTCGAGCGACAACAGGCCAATGTCGCCAAACATGCCGATACTGTCGGTAAAGGCATAGTCGCCGCCAATATGCACGCCGATGCCTGAATCGTCTTCGCCATCCGCATCTTGCTTGTAGTTTTCTACGCGTACTAGCAAGGACGCGTTGCCGTTGGTATTGCGAATGCCGCCACCAATGCGTGTTTCTTTTAAGTCTAGATCAATCGAGTCGATTTCGAGGTTAGAGGCCTGATAATCGACATAGACAAAGAACATGTCGCCCCCTACGTCGCCGTAGAAGCCAAAGCCATTACCGTCGCCGCTGGCATTAGGGATGTCCACATCAACCTTTGGTGTGAGGTTAATGCCTACTTTTCCTACGGGAAATTCTGCGTGAACCCCTGCACTGCATGAGATCAGTGCGAGGGAAAGAAGTAGCTTTTTCATATGACGCCATCCTGGTCCGCTTTGAATAGAAAGATCGTTGTACCATGGGTCAGTATAATGGGTTGTTTTAGAAGAGAAAGGGAAGGACGGGCCGCACCGCTCTGTGCTGTAAAAGATGTGGGTCGTCGCTGATTTTTCTTCTTTATATCCGCTACACTGACTGCCATGCATTATTGGGGGACAAAGAAGTGAATATCAAGGAACGGTGGCAACAAGCTTCAACACGACAACGTGTGCTGTCTGTGCTTGCATCAGTGTATGTGCTGTATGCCTTGCTCGGATATTTTGTTCTGTCACCTATAGTGCGTGATCAGATCATTGCTGTGGTGTCGGAACAAACCGGCCGCGAGGTCACGCTCGAGCGATTTACGTTTAATCCCCTTGGCTTAGCGATTACTGCTGATAACTTTGCGCTCACGGATCCTGACGGCGAGGAATTTATCGCTTTCGACGAATTCTACGCCGATTTTGAGCTGTCTTCGTTGTTTCGTTTGAGCTGGCACTTTGACGATATTACCCTGGTGCGCCCAAGAATTCGGGTAACTCAAGAGCAGAACCAAGCGTTTAATTTTGACGATATTATTGAAAAAATTCAGGCTGAAGATCCGCAGCTTAAAGATGAGGTCGCGGAAAAGGTTGAGGAGTCTGGCATCCCATCTGTGTCAATCGGTGAGTTTCATTTGGTTCGCGGAAACTTTATCTTCCGTGATGAAGCGCGCGCCACGCCGGATGAAATTGCATTTAATGATCTCAGTTTCGATATTGTTGACTTCTCTACGCACAGTCATGGCGAAGACAAAAATAGCTATACCTTTGAAGTGACGGGGCCAGAAGGCGGTCACTTCCTTTGGGCTGGCAACTTAAACTTTGATCCGCTTATCGCTGAAGGACAGTTGGCGCTGGAAGGCTTGCGCTTGGAGCCGCTGGCTGAATTTGCTAAAGAGCGTTTAAACTTTTCCATTCCTAGCGGTGAGCTCGATATCCGCACCAATTACCGATACGAATCTGCCGATGACATTATTCTGTCGTTGTCTGACGGTGTTATTCAATTACGAGACGTGCAAATTGATGACCTCCGTACCGAGGCGCAAGTTATTTCCGTTCCCGACTTAAAGTTCAGTGCTATTGCATTGGATACCGTCGCTGAATCCGTCAGCGTTGGCGAAATGCGTTTAACGCAACCTAATATTGTTATGCGCATGACTAAAGACGGCTTAGATCTGGAAACATTATTTGCCTTGTTGGATCCGCCGCCGTCGCAAGTAGAGCAAGAAGAAGGCACGCCTGTTGTCGCTGCATCCGACGACAGTGCCGCGCCGCCCAAGGGCGTCGAGGTAGCCAGCGATACACCGGATGAAGCTCAGTCGGAGTGGGATGTCATGGTTGATAGCATCGTGCTTGATCAGGCCAACATCACTTATCGCGATGAAACATTAAAAACGCCTACGTCGGTCGTCGTTTCGCCGTTCTCGATGACACTTAAAAATATTTCACCGAACAAGAATCGTACATTTACCTTCGATGGAACCGCCGTTGTTGCGGGCCAAGGTGACGTAAAAATAAATGGCGACGGCGAGTTGGCACCGTTTCGGGTGAGCTCTTCAGTGTCGATTAGTCAGTTAGCACTGTCTGTTGCTGAACCTTGGTTGCGTGAGAGTATGGCCATTGATTTGCGCTCAGGGTTGCTCGACAGCGAGCTCAACATTGATGCGCGTGAACAGGGTAATGACTTTCCCGTTACGCTTACAGGATCAAGCCGCTTGCAAGGGTTTGATATGACGGAAAATGGCGGCGCGCCGATTGTTGCATTCAAAACCTTGCAGCTTGATGGCATAAGCGTCGACACCTCGGGTTACACGGTTCAGCTCGATGGTATTAGTTTTGATGAGCTGTCGCTGAGCGCAATAACCGATGAGCAGGGGCGCAATACCGCGGACAGAATTACTGTGCCTATGACTGGCGCGGCTGCACCGGCTTCGTCCACAGAGGCGGGCGAACAAGAGTGGCGAGTGTTGATTGGCAAGCTCGCACTGAGCAACGCGACGATTGACTCGCTAAACAAAGCAATGAGCCCGAACTTCCGTGTTGGTGTTTATGAGCTTTCCGGAACGTTAAGTAATTTAGATTCAACATCAAAAAAATCTGCGACATTAAACTTCACGGGTAAAGTCGACAAATATGCGCCGTTCACCGCCAAAGGCACGTTGAACCCGCTGGCGGCTAAACCGCAAGCTGACGTTGTTGTAACGCTCAAGGGCTATGAGATGACCAGCCTGACGCCATTTACAGGTGAATACTTGGGTTATGCAGTGAGCAGTGGCCAGCTTGGGTTTAAGACAGAAGCGATACTAGACGACACCTATTTAGATTGTCGTAACGACATTACCGCTGCGAATTTTTTCCTTGGTGAAAAAGTGGAAAGCGAAGAAGCGTTAAAAGTACCGATTAAATTAGGTCTTGCGGTATTGCGTAATCGTTCGGGTGTGATTGCTTTACCGGTGGCTGCGAAAGGTGATTTAAGTGATCCGAGCGTAAGCGCGCGGGGTATTATTTTGAAGGCGCTTGGAAATGTGCTTGTGAAAGCGGCTACCTCGCCGTTCTCCATGTTGGCCGGTTTGGCCGGCGGTACGGATTTATCCTCCATTCCGTTCGAGGCTGGCAGTGCTGTGGTGGATGCACAGGGCCGTGAAAGTTTGAGTCAGCTTATTGCGGTAATGGAAGAGCGTCCGCATTTGGAAATTTCATTGGCGGGTTCGGTGGTTCCTGGTGATCGCATAGCGTTGGCGGCCGCCGCGCTTGGACAATCAGTTCAGGGAGACGATTGGAGTGGATTGGATGGCGCGCTTCAAGACAAAGGAACTCGTAGAGCCATTTTGCGTCAGTACAAAGAGTTGAAAAATGAATCCGCAGATGCGCTGATGCCGACGTTGGTGGATGGCGCCACTGCGGAACAAAAAGAAGCCGCTCAAATCAAACAGGCGCAAAGCGCTTGGGATGTGGTGTTGCAAGCGCAGACCGAACAAGTCAGCGTGGACCAGTTGCAGGCGCTAGCCGCGCAACGTGCACAGAACATCAAAACAGTTTTGGTTGAAGAATTGAAGTTGGATGCAGGGCGTTTATTTATTGGTAACACGGTTATGGCCGGTGATCAGGTAACGCAAGGCGTTGTGCTCGGCTTGGCGGGTAAATAATGGCGGCATTCTTTTGATGGCTTTCGGGCAGTCTCATTTATGGCAGTAGTGTGGCGCGAAGCCCACGAACAAACGACGTATGAAGTGCGCTCGCAAGGGCGCACTCTGCGTCTGTTTGCCAATGGCGTGCAGCACTCCGAGTTTCATCCGGATCGTTTAGTCACTGGAAGCGTGTGGGACTTACTCTGGCTGCCTGGTTTCTTTGCGAAGCCCGGTTCTATTAAGCGAGTGCTTATTCTTGGTCTTGGCGGTGGTAGTTTGGTACCGCCGCTGCGACGAATGTTTTCGCCGGAATCCATGCTGGCGGTAGAGCTTGACGCGTTTCATCTGCAAGTGGCAAAGCGCTTTTTCTCGGTCGAGGATTTTGGCGTTGAGTGTCATTGCGCCGATGCGGTCGAGTTTTTAAATCATTGGGACGGCCCGCCGTTCGATTTGATTATTGAGGATCTATTCGCACCGTCGGATCGTACCGTGAGCCGAGCAGTGAGTGCGACAGGTCGCTGGTTTGGTACCTTGTCTAAACACGTTTCCAAACATGGCGTTTTAGTAATGAACTTCGGCGATTGGCCGGAGTATCGCGACAGTTGGACGGCAGGAGATACCGCGATGCGTGGGTGGGCAAATCGATTTCGATTGTCTACGCCGGATTGCCATAACGCGGTGATGGCGTGGACCCGTGATGAGACGGATGCCTCCGTATTGCGTGAGAGATTGCGGGATCACCCTGAGCTTGAAAAAGAATTATCGGATGGCCGCTTGGATTATCGGGCGAGCAAGATTAGTTAACTACGGCGTATTGACGACGGATTCACAGGAAGAGGATCGAACAATGAAAGCAAAGCTATTTTTTATCGCATTAGCCATGGTATCGACACAGGCGTTGGCCGATATAACCGCCAATTATAAAGCCAGCGGCGGTCACAATATGGCGATCAGTTACCGAGATGATAGCCATATACGTTTGAATATTGATAGCGGAAAGGGCACTTACGTTTTGCTCGCCGAGGGCAATATTTACATGGTCAATAAAGACGGTAACCAGTGGGTGGCGACGGACCTTTCGCAGATGAAGCAGTTTATGGCAAATATGCCGTTTGGAAAGACACCCGCTGCTAAGGAAAAATCTGATAGCGACTTCGAATTTGTCGATACAGGACGCACGGAGACGGTGGCTGGATACGACGGCAAGGTCTATGAGATTTTGGATAAGACAAACGGGAAAAAGTACGAAACCGTGTTAAGTGGCCACGAGGATATCGCCAATCTTTATCGCGCCTTGATTAGCCTTTCTAAACAAATGGTTAATGATATGGGGCTAGGTAATAAAATGCCTGAGTTGCCAAGCTCTAAAGGTGGATTGCTGCGGCAAGGCAATGATTTCGTATTAACTGGCGTTGATAAGGGCGATAAAGGCGAAGGGTATTTCCAGCTTCCAGCAGGTGTTGTGATGCGTGATTTTGGCGCGATGATGGGAAGTATCCCGATGCCGACTGCGGAAGACATGAAAAATATTGATCCGCGCGCGCTAGAAATGATGAAAAAGATGCAGCGTTAAAAAATAGGTATTGAGTTTAAAAAAGCCCCCAGCATGCGAAATGCTGGGGGCTTTTTTATAGCCTGAGATGCTATTACTTATCAACTTTCCAGCTGGTAAACATTTTCTTCATCAGAAATGGTGTCAGTTTCATCGACGCAGATAGCCAGCTTCCGATGCTACGAGGAAACACGAAAAGTAACGCATTGAGTAGCGCGCGGTAAGTGGCTTCGTCATGAGGGTGCCACCACAGGTTGCGTTTTGCTGGCAGCATATCCCAGTTAATCACTTTTACATGTGTCATTTCGTGCAAGCCTTCAACGCCATGCGTGCGCCCCAGTCCTGACTCTTTCCATCCACCCCATGGTGTTTCGGATAACCCGTGCGTGTACAGGTGATCGTTGATCGCGGTTACGCCAGCTTCAATGCGAGCTGCCATCTCGCGTCCGGCGGAAATATTTTTTGTCCAGATCGATGACGTCAGTGCGAGGTTGGAATCATTCGCCCGAGCAATAGCTTCTTCGGCGTTTTTAACCTTTGCTACGGCGACCACTGGCCCAAACGTTTCATCTCGCATGGTCAGCATGTCTTCGGTGACATCGGTGAGAACAGTCGCCGCGTGGAATAGACCATTTTGCTCACCAACGGGGTGCGATTGCGCTGCGATTTTTGCGCCTTTGCCGAGCGCATCTTCCATGTGCTGCTGTACGGTGCGCAGTTGACCCTCTGTGGTCAGACTGCCGATGTCCACATTGAAGCTATTACAGCCAACACCGTGACGCAGCGCGCGTGTTTTCTCGCTGAGAATGCGGACAAAGTCTTCGTAGATTTTTTCTTCGACGTAAATACGTTCTACGCCGCCACACGATTGGCCTGCGTTTTGGAAGCCACCCCAAATCGCACCGTTAGTGGCACGTTCTAAGTCCGCGTCGGCCAGCACGATCATCGCGTCGTTGCCGCCGAGTTCGAGCGACAGTGGCGTCAGCGTGCTCGCCGCTTGCGCCATCAGCTGCTTGCCGGCATTCACAGAGCCGGTGAAAAATAACTTTCCAATGCCATTTTCAAACATGGCGGTGGCTACTTTTGCGCCGGAGCCAACCACGTGCGAGAACAGGCCTTTGGGTAAGTCACCAGCGGCAACAATATCTTCGATCAATTTGCCCACCGCCGGCGTGGCCGCCGCGACTTTCAACATGATGGCGTTGCCCGCCATTAATCCCATGATGATTTCGCCGAAGGGGATAGAGAGCGGATAGTTCCAAGGGCTAATAATGCCGACGACGCCGATTGGCACATGCACAATTTGGCTGCGCTTGTTGAAAAATAAAATATTACCGCCGCCGCGCATTTTCGGTTTTAGCACGCTTTTGGCGTTACTCGCGTACCAGCTGCATGCCAGCGCACAAGGCATCACTTCTGTGGCGAGGGCATCGACCAATGTTTTGCCGTTGCTTTGGCTAACAATTTTTGAAAGCTGTTCTGCGTTATCAACAATGTAGTCGCGCATTTTGTTGATGTGTTGAGCGCGCTGGGCAAAAGACTTTTCTGCCCAAACTTTTTGCGCTGACTTTGCCTGCTCAAACAGCTCGCCAATTCGAGCAAGATCGGTTTCTGGAATTTCAAAAAAATTCTCACCATTGGCGGGATTGATGTCCTGCACCATTTTGTCGGTAATTGGCGGTTGAGCGGTCATGGCAATAGCCTCTTTGTTGTTCGACTTGTTAGAGACTGGGCGTCTCTCTTATGAATACCGGTTTGAACTCGGAGATGTACTAAAAACCTCGAGCCGTATGTTTTGTAGGATGTTGATGGGAGCATATTTTTAGCTTGGCGGCCAGCTTATCGGCCGCCAATGCGATGTCAGATCGCCCACCAACCCTTATCTGCAGCGAGCTTGTGTTTAAACGTCGCCCAGTAAGCGCTGGAGTGTGCGCTGGTAGATCAGCGCGAGCTGATCAAGCTCAGCCACTGGCGTGTGCTCATCAATTTTGTGAATGGTGGCATTAATGGGGCCAAGCTCAATAACTTGCGCGCCAGTTGGAGCAATAAAGCGTCCGTCTGAGGTGCCGCCAGCCGTTGAGAGTTCCGTATCTCTGCCGGTGATGTCTTTGATGGCGGCCACCACCGCGTCCACCAGTGCGCCGCGTTCGGTAATAAAAGGCTGCCCTGAGAGCGTCCATTCCAGCTCGTAGTCGAGTTGATGCTCGGTGAAAACAACTTCAGTGCGCGCTTTCAATTGTGCGGCGGTGACTTCGGTGGAGAAGCGGAAGTTGAAAATGACATCGCAATCGCCGGGGATCACGTTGGTCGCGCCGGTGCCGGAATTGATGTTGGAGATTTGGAAGCTGGTCGCTGGGAAAAACGCGTTGCCATTATCCCAGGTTTCACTGGCCAATTCTGCCAGCGCTGGTGCAACGCGATGAATGGGGTTGTCCGCCAAGTGCGGATACGCGACATGCCCTTGAATGCCTTTTACCCGCAAGCGCCCGCCGAGGGAGCCGCGTCGACCATTTTTAATGACATCGCCCACGACGTTGGTGGAGGAGGGTTCGCCAACGATGCAGTAATCAATTTTTTCGTTACGCTGTTCTAGTGTTTCGACGACTTTAATGGTGCCGTTAATGGCGGGGCCTTCTTCGTCAGCAGTGATCAGCAAACCGATAGAGCCTGTGTGTTCAGGATGCGCGCCAACGAACTCTTCAATCGCCACCATCATGGCTGCGATGGAGCCTTTCATATCGGCGGTGCCACGACCGTAGAGCATACCGTCGCGAATTTCCGGCGAGAACGGCGCAGATGTCCATTTTTTTTCGTCGCCGGTGGGGACGACATCGGTATGCCCCGCGAACACGAGCAGAGGGCCTTTTTCTCCACGGCGCGCCCATAAATTATCGACGTCGCCAAAGCGGAGGTGTTCACACTTAAAACCAAGCGCCTCAAGTTTTTCTGCCATCCATTGTTGGCAGCCCGCGTCTTCGGGCGTCACCGACGCGCGACGAATCAGTTCGCAGGTATATTCAAGAACTCGGCTCAAGGTGATCTCCTGATTCTGTCGGGTTTGCATCACTCCGGCGCCAGTAGCTCGCGCCGGAGCATTTTGTTCGACGGAAATGTTAGTTGTGTTTATGCAGCTCTTCGTTCAGTTCAATGGCGCTTTTATTGGTGACGCATTGCACTGCGCCGGTAAGCGAATTGCGACGGAACAATAAATCACTTTTTCCGGCGAGGTCGCGCGCTTTCGTTTTTTCTACTAAGGCGCCTTTTTCGTCGAGCACTTCTAACTTGGTGCCGGCGGTAATGTATAAGCCGGATTCAACAGTGCAGCGATCGCCAAGCGGAATGCCTGTGCCGGCATTGGCGCCAAGCAGACAGCCTTCGCCAAGTGAGATGATGATGTTGCCACCGCCGGACAGTGTGCCCATGGTCGATGCGCCGCCGCCGATGTCTGAACCTTTACCGACGAATACGCCCGCTGAAATACGGCCTTCGATCATGCCAGGGCCTTCCGTGCCTGCATTAAAGTTGCAGAAGCCTTCGTGCATGATGGTGGTGCCTTCGCCGATATAGGCGCCTAAGCGCACGCGTGAGGTGTCGGCAATGCGCACACCTTTAGGCACAACGTAGTCGGTCATTTTCGGGAATTTGTCGACGGAGTCGACGGACAAAACGCGGCCATCAAGACGTGCCATCAGTTGGCGCTCAACCAATTCATCTAAGTCCACTGCGCCTTCGTTGGTCCATGCCACGTTTGGCAGCAGCGGGAACATGCCGCTGAGATTGGTGCCATGTGGTTTCACTAAACGATGCGACAGCAAATGCAGTTTTAAATAGGTTTCTGGTGTGCTGGTTGGCGCGGCGTCGGTTTCGAGAATTACTAGCACAACGGGACGACGTGTTTCTTGCATGGCCACGGCGTAGGAGGCGGCATGTTCATTGCCTGCGTCACGCCATTCGCGAGCGATGTGAGAAATCTGACGGTGATTCAGTTCAATGGCAATGTTGCCGCCGGTGTACTCAACTTCGTCGCGTACCGCCTCGATCAAAGACGCATCAGGGTTTAGCATGGGGTCTGGAAAATACACTTCCAGCCATTCGTCATTGCGGTTCTGCGTGCCACAACCTAATGCTAGGGCGAAATATTTGCTCATGATGCATTCCTGTTTTCAGTCTGTCCGACGGGCCAGTGTTACCAAGTGACTAACAGCAAAAACATAATAGATGCTGGCTGCTAGGCGCGAATAATGTGTGTGCGTTGTGCGGCTTAGAGTGTTGCTTAGGAAGCCGTTTATTTGGCGTTGGCCGCTTTCAGCGACTGCTGCCATTGTGCCGAATCGAATCCGGCGAGCAGTATTGTACCCTGTTCGATGATCGGTCGCTTTATCAGTGATGGATTGGCTAGGGCTGCTTGCACCGCGCTTTCGGCGTTCATTGCCTCGCGTTCAGCTTCGGGTAGCTTTTTCCATGTGGTGCCGCGTTTGTTAATGACCACTTCCCAGCCGAGCTTCTTGATCCACTGGCGCACGCGTTTCTCAGGCGCGCCTTCTTTTTTGTAATCGTGGAACTGGAACTCAATGCCTTCCGCCGTGAGCCAATCGAACGCCTTCTTCATGGTACTGCAGTTTTTAATGCCGTAAATCTTCACTGTCATGTTTCCTGCTATGTTCGTGTTTTCTCAAAGGCCCTTAACAAAGTCACGAATTCGCTCTGCGCCTTCGCGGCATTCGTCAAGGCTTGCTACTAGCGCCATACGCACACGATTTACGCCTGGGTTCTCGCCGTGAACTTCTCGGGAGAGATATTGGCCGGGTAACACGGTGACGTTTTGCTGGCGCTTTAATTCCTGCGCAAACGTCTCGTCGCTGATAGGTGTTTTCGCCCAGAGATAGAAACCTGCATCCGGCGCTTCCACATCGAGAACATCCTTAAGAATATTTAACACCACTGAAAACTTCTCGCGGTATTCGGCGCGGTTTGCTTCAACGTGTGTTTCGTCTTGCCAGGCAGCAATACTCGCTAATTGATGATGCATGGACATGGCACAACCGTGATAGGTGCGGTAGCGCAAAAAGCGTTGCAGAATTTCTGCATCACCGGCAACAAAGCCTGAGCGTAATCCGGGTAAATTCGAACGCTTGGATAACGAGTGAAACACTACGCAGCGACGATAGTCGTGGCGGCCCATCTCTGCGCAAGCCTGCAGCAATCCTGGCGGTGGTGTTTGGTTGTAAATTTCCGAATAGCATTCGTCGGAGGCGATCGTGAAATCGTACTTGTCGGCCAGTTGAATGAGTGACTGCATTTGCGCAACCGACAATACCGCGCCGGTGGGATTGCCCGGCGAGCAGATATACAGCAGTTGGCAGCGAACCCATGCTTCTTCGGGTACTGCATTAAAGTCCGGCTGCAATCCGCTGTCGGCGGTGCAGGGCAAATACATGGGTTGGCCGCCCGCCAGCAGTGCCGCGCCTTCATAAATTTGATAAAAGGGGTTTGGCATTAATACCAGTGGTGCGCGCTGACGATCCAGCAGTGCTTGGGCGAAGGCGAACAGGGCTTCTCGCGTGCCGTTAACGGGAAGCACTTCGCCATTCGGGTTAATGCTTTGCAAGTTGAAGCGTTTGGTGAGCCAGGTGGCAATGGCTTCGCGCAATTCTGGAATACCTTGTGTAGACGGGTATTTGGCGAGCAGCGCGGTATTGTCGGCGACGCATTGCTGAACAAAATTTGGCGCAGGATGTTGTGGTTCGCCAATCGATAATGCGATATGCGGCTTATTCGCGGGTGCAATATCTGCAAATAGTTTCGCCAGCTTTTCAAAAGGATAGGGATGCAGTAATTCAAGATCCGGATTCATGTCGGCGCTCTTATCAAACATGTCTGGGCGGATAGGCTCCGCAGGTTATTGATGTTGACGGCGTTTAGTTCGATCGAATTCCGCCTGCGGCGCGTCTTATGCACGAGCCGGCAAGCGGTTTAGCCGTTAATCCCAATTTCTATTATTCAATTCTTCCTTGAGACGCGTTTGAATGCGTTCGCACAGCTGCGGGTCGGACACTGGGTTGCCTTCCCGGTTGCTGACAAAAAACACGTCTTCTGCGCGCTCACCCAGTGTGGCAATGCGCGCGTTCTGCACTGCAATTTCAAATTCAGCAAGCACTTGGCCAATGCGCGCCAGGAGGCCGGGTCGGTCGAGCGTATTGATTTCGATAGACGTGCGATCATTTACAATATCATTGCTAATCGTCACTTCTGTGGGCACATCAAAATGTTTATGTCGACGTGGCATGCGCCGCTGCATGATTTCGGCGAACTGATCTGGGTCGCGCAACGTGTCAGTCAGCGTTTGTCGAATGGCTTCGATGCGCGGGGGATCATTGCCGATGGATGTGCCGTTTTCGTCGAGCACAATATAGGTATCTAAAGTGAAACCGTCGGCCGAAGTAATAATACGCGCGTCTACAATGGTCAGCCCGAGTTGGTCTAGCGCATTGGTTGAGGCGGCGAATAAATTCTCGATATCCGGCGTGTAGATAAATATTTGTGTGCCACCTTCAATTTGACCGCCGCTCGATTCACGCAACAACACCACAGGGTCCTGCCCATTGGTGCGGTTTAAGATGGCTTCTGTGTGCCACGCTATATCCATGGCGTTTTCACGCAAGAAATATTCGTCGCCAATGCCAGACCAAAGCGCATCAATTTTATCTTGATCAACGTCACGCTGTGACAGTAACGATTGCGCTGCGGCGCGCGTTTCGTCAATCCAATCTTGCTTGTCCATTGGATTGTTTAGGCCGCGACGTAAGGTGCGTTTGGTTTCACGATAGAGCTGGCGCATCAGTGATGCGCGCCACGAATTCCAAAGATTCGGGTTGGTGGCATTAATGTCGGCAATGGTGAGGGCGCACAAATAATCCAAGTGCACTAAGTCGCCCACTTTTTTGGCGAATTCATGTACCACTTCAGGGTCGGAGATATCTTTGCGTTGCGCGGTGACAGACATCAGCAAATGGTTTTGTACTAACCACGCCAACATCTTGGCATCCCAACTACTTAAGCCGTGCCGTTGGCAAAATGCGATAGCATCTTCCGCGCCCAGTTTTGAGTGATCGCCGCCACGGCCTTTGGCGATGTCGTGATATAGACCGGACAAATACAGCAGTTCCGGTTTGGGCAGTCGGTAAAACACTTCGTGAGCAAGCGGAAACTGCTCGCGAGTTGATTCGTAGCGCATGCGACGCATTTGCCGCATAACCATTAACGTGTGTGCATCAACCGTATAAATATGGAAAAGGTCGTACTGCATCATGCCGATAATGCCGCCGAACTCAGGCAGATATTGGCCGAGAATGCCGTAGCGCTTCATGCTCCGCAGATTTGAGTACAGGTTGTGCGGGCTACGAATTAGCTCCATAAATAACGATGTGTTGCGCAAATCGTTACGGTATTCGTCGTCGATTATTTTTCGATTTTCAATAATCAGCCTTACCGTACTGGCGCGTATTCCTTTGATCTCTGTTTGTTGACCGAGTAGCACAAAGGCTTCAATGAGGGCGGAAGGAGAACGCTCAAACACATTATCGGCGGTGACTTCGAGATAATCATTGCGCACTTGCCAGCGACGGTTAATCTTGCGTACTTCCTGACTGCCGCCTTTCTGCAAAATAGTTTCATCAAAAAACTGCAGCAGCATTTCATTGAGTACTGACAGCCCGAGCGCGACGCGATAGTAGCGCTTCATAAATTGCTCAACGCCAAGATTGGCGGTGGAATCTTTTAGGCCAAACTCTTCGGCCATTTGTCGCTGGTAATCAAATAACAAGCGGTTTTCGTTGCGCCCAGTAATTTGGTGCAGCGCCCAACGAACACGCCAAAGGTGATCTTGGCACTTCAACAGGATTTGATGTTCGTCTTCGGTAAAAAAGCCTGTTTTAAGAATCTCGTCGAAGCTGTCCGCGCCGAAGTGGCGTTTAGCAATCCAGCCAACCATTTGCAGGTCGCGCAAGCCGCCGGGAGCATTTTTAATGTCCGGCTCTAGGTTGTATTCAGTGAAATTGAATTTGCGGTGACGACTAACTTGTTCGTCCCATTTGGCCGTGAAAAATTCGTCGGACGGCCACATTTTATCGGGGGCGGTACGTTCGCTAAGTTGCTCATACAGCGACTCGGCGCCGTATAGGGTGCGGCCTTCCATAATGTTGGTGGCGATGGTGATGTCTTGCTCAGCGAGTTCGACACACTCGTCGAGTGTGCGCACGGCGTGACCGATTTCTAGGCCGATGTCCCACAGGAAGGCGACGAACTTTTCTAACTTGTCGCAAATTTCTTTTTCAGGCGTGCCCGCACTGAGGATGAGCAGGTCGACGTCAGAATGCGGGTGCAGTTCGCCGCGTCCGTAGCCGCCAACGGCGAGCAGGGCGACGTCGTTAGCGGCATCCAGCGAAAATATTTGCCATGCGCAGGCGAGCACGTCATCGACTAACAGTGCGCGTGCATTGACCAGCTCGCGAATAGGAGTGTCGTTAAAGCGGTCGTTTAAGCGCTGCTGTTCTTGCTCTAGGTATTCACGCGCAGGCTTGCCCGGGTGGGGGGCTTGGCGAAGATGTTGCAATAATTCATCGCGAGTTCGGCTTAACGTCAGGGTCACACAGAGCCTCAAATTGCCTTAGGGCAGGTCGGTTTCTTCGCTACGGCGCGTTAACACTTCTACGCCATCGCTGGTTACTGCAATGGTGTGTTCCCACTGCGCAGACAACTTGTGATCTTTTGTCACCGATGTCCAGCCGTCTGGCAGCAACTTAGTGGCCGCTTTCCCTGCGTTAATCATGGGTTCTATGGTGAACACCATGCCTTCTTCTAATACGAGTCCGGAGCCAGGCTTGCCGTAATGCAGCACTTGCGGCTCTTCGTGGAAGATTTCACCAATGCCGTGGCCGCAATATTCGCGCACCACTGAAAAGCGTTGAGCTTCGGCATGCTTCTGAATGGCGTTGCCAATATCACCCAAGGTGACACCGGGTTTTACCATTTGTATGCCTTTTACCATGCACTCTCGGGTCACTTGCACGAGGCGCTGCGAAAGGGTGTTGCCTTCGCCAACAATAAACATCTTGCTGGTATCGCCATGCCAACCGCCTTTGATGACGGTGACGTCGATATTGACGATGTCGCCTTTCTTAAGAGTTTTCTTGTCCGAGGGAATGCCGTGGCACACCACGTGATTGACCGATGTACAGATCGATTTTGGAAACGGCATGCGGCCGTGTCCGCCGCCATATCCGAGCGGGGCGGGGATGGCGCCTTGCGTATCGACGATATACCGATGACAGATGCGGTCAAGTTCTTCAGTGGTGACGCCGGGAACGACATATTCACCAATCATTTCAAGTACTTCCGCGGCTAGCCGTCCGGCGACGCGCATGCTTTCGATCTGTTCGGGGGTTTTCAGTGTGACTGACATATCTACCGGGAAACTCCAGCGAAATCATAAAGTTGAGGGATTCTACGGGAGCCGGGTCAGTTTGGCGAGGAGGACAAAATTCGTTGTCGCAAGTGGTGCTTTATGGTATAAAGCGCGCGCCTTGGGACCGGCTCAACAGGTGCGACATTGTACCTGCTGGTCAGTCACTAAGGGAAATCCACACCTGTTCCGACACTTGTCTTCGGGTGCCAGCCTCTTCTCCTTGTTCATTCAGGGTGCAAAGTGTGCAGGTTTAGACAAGCGGGATCAGGGAGGCCAAACCCAAACTTGGAGAAATTTATGGCTAGCGTAACAATGCGCGACATGCTTAAGGCCGGTGTTCACTTCGGTCACCAGACTCGCTTCTGGAACCCAAAAATGAAGCCTTTCATTTTTGGCGCTCGTAACAAGATTCATATCATCAATCTTGAAAAGACTCTGCCTTTGTTTAACGACGCGTTGACGTTCGTAAACAAGCTAGCTGCTAGCAACAACAAAGTATTGTTCGTTGGCACTAAGCGCGCTGCGCAAAAAGTAGTGAAAGAAGAAGCAACCCGTTGTGGTATGCCTTACGTCGATCACCGCTGGCTCGGCGGCATGCTGACCAACTGGAAAACCATTCGCCAGTCGATCAAACGTTTCCGCGATCTTGAAGCGCAGTCTTTAGACGGCACTTTCGAGAAGCTGACTAAGAAAGAAGCGCTGATGCGCAAACGCGAGATGGAAAAGCTTGAGCGCTCCATCGGCGGTATTAAAGATATGGGCGGTCTGCCTGACGCGTTGTTCGTTATCGACGTTGATCACGAAGACATTGCTATCTTGGAAGCCCGCAAGCTGGGTATTCCTGTTATCGCAGTTGTGGACACGAACTCTGATCCAGACGGCGTTGACTACTTAGTGCCAGGTAACGACGACGCGATCCGTGCGATCCAGCTGTACGTTACTGCCATTGCTGACGCAATTGTTGAAGGCCGTGAATACTCGGCGAATGCAAAGCCTGCTGAGAAAGACGGTTTTGTAGAAGTTGCTGAAGGTGGCGAAGCTGACGCGAGCTAATTTAGCCCGTTAAGCTGTTGTATTAGGACGCGGGGCGTTACGCCCCGTTGTCTGCTCTCTCGGAGAGCTGTCTCACGAAAGCCCCAATTCAAAAATAGTTGCCTAGGCAGCTGTTCAACGCATCTAAAGAATTTGAGAGGACTATCATGGCTGCTATATCTGCTGCTCTGGTCAAAGAACTGCGCGAACGTACTGGTTTGGGCATGATGGAGTGCAAAAAAGCACTGGTCGATGCTGAAGGTGATATTGAGCGCGCCATCGACGACATGCGTAAATCTGGTCAGGCAAAAGCCGCCAAAAAAGCAGGCCGTACCGCTGCTGAAGGCGCTATTGCTGTGGCAGTAAGCGAAGACGGCAAGAGTGCTGTCATGGTTGAAATCAACTCTGAAACCGATTTCGTTGCACGTGACGAAAACTTCCTCGGCTTCTGCGACAAGGTTGCTAAAGCAGCATTGGCGGCAGGCGAAGCAGACGCAGCTAAAATTGCTGAACTGAAAACAGCTGACGGCAGCACGGTTGAAGAAACACGTCAGGCTTTGGTTCAGAAAATCGGCGAGAACATTCAGGTACGTCGTGGTGCGGTATTAACCTCTGACAGTGTTGTCGGTGCGTACATCCACGGTGGCCGTATTGGCGTATTGGTTGGCTTGAAAGGCGGCGACGCTGAGCTGGGCAAGGACGTTGCAATGCACGTTGCTGCTGTTGCGCCAATGGTTGTTCGTGGCGAAGAAGTGCCTGCTGAAGTGCTGGATAAAGAGAAAGAAATTATCCGTGCGCAGCCAGATATGGCTGGCAAGCCAGAAGAAATCGTTGAGAAGATGCTTGGCGGTCGTATCAACAAGTATTTGAAAGAAGTGAGCTTGCTGGATCAGCCATTCGTTAAAAACCCAGACACAACCGTTGGCAAGCTGGTGAAAGACGCCGGTGCTGATGTTGAGAGCTTTGTGCGCTTGGTGGTTGGCGAAGGTATTGAGAAAGAAGAAACTGACTTCGCTGCGGAAGTTATGGCTCAGGTGAACAAAAGCTGATCGATTGCTTTTGATCTGAGCAAAAAACGCCTTGTCGGGAAGCCGCCAGGGCGTTTTTTTTGTCATCTATTCGTGAGAAACGGGCCAATTTGCCCTCCATTGGGCTAGAATCGCAACCCGGACATCGCACTCGTTCGTAAACCTCTTCTACGTGCCGGAGAACTGGATATGTCAGCAGCCAAGGATCGCTCCCCCCGCTATAACCGCATTTTGCTCAAACTCAGTGGTGAGGCGCTTGCCGGGGATGAGGGCTTTGGTATTGATCCTAAAGTATTGGATGCCATGTCGTTGGAAATCGGCCAGCTTGTCGGTATCGGCGTACAGGTAGGCTTGGTGATCGGTGGGGGCAACTTGTTCCGCGGTGCAGCCTTGCAGGCGTCGGGGCTAGATCGTGTCGCTGGCGACCACATGGGCATGCTCGCCACCGTTATGAACGGCTTGGCGCTACGTGACGCGCTAGAGCGCTCCAATATCCGCACACGCTTAATGTCGGCCATTCCCATGAGCGGCGTGGTAGAGCATTACGACCATCGCAACGCGATTCGCAATTTGAAAAATGGAGAAGTCGTGATTTTCTGTGCGGGCACCGGCAACCCATTTTTCACCACCGATTCAGCGGCGTGTTTGCGCGGCATTGAAATCGGTGCAGACGTTGTTCTGAAAGCCACCAAAGTAGATGGTGTGTTTGATGATGACCCAGTAAAAAACCCGAAAGCGATCAAATACGATCGTCTTTCATATGACGAAGTGTTAGACCGCAAGCTAGGCGTTATGGATTTAACGGCGATTTGTCTGTGCCGCGATCATCATATGCCGCTGCGCGTATTTAACATGAACAAACGAGGAGCATTGCTCGGTCTGATGTTGGGTGGCAGTGAAGGCACTCTGGTTGAATCTGCTGAAGCAATGGCGAAATAAGAGGACGTATCCGTGATTGAAGAAATTAAACAAGACGCGCAAGTGCGAATGAAGAAAAGTCTTGAAGCGTTAGAGACTGCGTTTAAAAAAGTACGCACTGGGCGTGCAAGTCCGAGCTTGCTGGATACTATCTCAGTGAAATATTACGACGTAGACACCCCTCTAAAGCAAGTCGCTAACGTGGGCGTTGAAGATGGACGCACGTTAGTTATCACTGCGTTCGATAAAGCGTTAATTCCGTTGGTTGAAAAAGCGATTCTTGCTTCTGATTTAGGCTTGAACCCTTCTACCGCTGGGACAGTAATCCGTTTGATGCTGCCGCCGCTAACAGAAGAAACCCGTCGTGATCTGGTGAAGGTTGTGCGTGGTGAAGCGGAAGGCGCACGGGTTGCGATTCGTAATATTCGTCGTGATGCAAACAGCGATCTGAAAGAGCTGCTCAAGGAAAAAGAAATTTCCGAAGACGAAGAGCGTCGTGGCGAAGAACAGATTCAACAGCTGACCGATAAAATGGTCGCTTCGGTTGAAGTGATATTGAAGGACAAGGAAGAGGAATTGATGACGGTTTAATCCGCATCAGTTTGCGTTTTCATGGAAGGAAAAAATCGGGCTGATGTCAGCCCGATTTTGTTTATAACGCATTGAGAAGTTTTCACCAGCTATGATTTTTTGCCTGTTATGACTAACACGACTAAGTCTTCTGCACCGGATATCGATTCTCACGATGGCTCGGTGCCGCGCCATGTGGCCATCATCATGGATGGTAATAACCGCTGGGCGCGCCAGCAAAACTTGCCCGGAGCAGAGGGGCATCGTGCGGGTGAGCAAACGGTTCAGACAGTTATTCGCTTCTGCGCAGAAAAAGGCGTTGAGCTGGTAACGTTATTTGCGTTTAGTTCGGAAAATTGGCGGCGGCCGGAAGATGAAGTAAATCATCTGATGTCGCTATTTTTACGCGCGTTGGATAAGCGCGTAGAAGAGCTTCACGCAAAGCAAGTGCGCATCCGCTTTATTGGAGAGCGCAGTGCCTTCGCAGAAGATTTGCAGGCGGGCATGGCGCGCGGCGAAGCCTTAACAGCGCATAACACGCGCATGACGGTGGCGATTGCGGTTAATTATGGTGGCCAGTGGGATATCACCGAAGCGGCAAAGCATTTGGCTGAGCAAGTGGCCGCGGGCGCGATGTCTGCGAGTGACATTACCGCAGAGGCCATGCAAGCACAGATGAGCTTAGGTGATATGGCGCCGGTGGACTTATTGATTCGCACCGGTGGCGAGCAGCGCATCAGTAATTTTTTATTGTGGCAGGCTGCGTACGCAGAATTTTGGTTTACGCCGTTGTTGTGGCCGGACATTGACGAAGCGGCGATGTCGGCTGCGTTTACAGAGTATGCCGGACGGCAACGTCGCTTTGGTCGTTCAGGCGTTGAAGTGGCGCGTCTGCGAGGAGAAAACAAATGTTGAAGTTGCGCATCATTACGGCGCTGGTGTTATTGCCGATTGTTTTGGGTGCTGTTTTTTATACTGAGCGCAGCTTGTTTGTGTGGATCGCCGGGGCATTTTTCGTTGCTGCCGGTTGGGAATGGTCCACCATGATCAAGGGGTTAAAAACGCCTACGCGTTTGACGTGGTGTGTCGTGTTATTCATTGCGATGGCCGCTGCTGAATTCTATCGGCCGCAATGGTTGTTGACCTGGTTGCCGGCGTGGTGGCTGTTGGCGTTGTTGTTGGTCGTGCTATATCCGCGAGCGACGAACGTATGGCACAGCGCACCAGTGCAATCGGTAATGGGATTGTTGTTATTGGTGCCCAGCTGGCAGGCTGTTTTATTGGTTCAAGAAAAGGGCGCTGTCGGCCTCGAAGGACCTTGGGCATTAATGTTTATTTTGTTGTGGGTGTGGGCCGCCGATACCGGCGCTTATTTTGCTGGCCGCGCATTCGGAAAACATAAATTGGCGCCTAGCGTTAGCCCCGGCAAAACCATTGAAGGGTTGATTGGTGGTGTGGTGCTGGCGCTCGCTGTAGTTGCAGGGGTGGCATGGTTCGGGCCTGTCAGTGCGGATAAAACGGCATTGTTAATTGTGGCGGTTGTTACGGTGCTAGCGTCTGTACTTGGCGACTTGTTCGAAAGCATGATCAAGCGCCAAGCGGGTGTGAAGGACAGTGGAAAAATTTTACCCGGACACGGCGGCATGCTCGATCGTATCGATAGCGTGACGGCGGCTTTGCCCGTGGCGGTGGCAGGCTTTAGCTGGCTCGGCTTGTCCGGAGGCCTCTGATGGTGCAACGCGTCACCATTCTTGGCTCTACCGGCAGTATTGGTGTGCAGACGCTGGACGTGTTGGCGTTGCATCCAGAGTTGTACCAGCCCTACGCACTGGTGGCGTTTACCCGTTGGCAGGCGTTAGCGGAACAGTGTGTGAGGTTCAATCCGCGCTACGCAGTATTGCGCGACGAGAGCGCTGCTGAGGCACTTCGGAACCATCTTTCGGCTATTGGGTCGAACGTCGAAGTATTAGGAGGCGATGCAGCGCTTGATCAGGTTGCAGCGGATGACCAGACAGATGTAGTGGTGGCAGCCATCGTGGGTGCCGCAGGTGTGTTGCCAACGTTGGCGGCGGTCAATGCCGGTAAGCGCATTTTACTCGCCAACAAAGAAGCGTTGGTGGTGACTGGGCAGTTATTCATTGATGCGGTGGCGAAATCCGGTGCGCAATTAATTCCACTGGATTCTGAGCACAATGCTATTTTTCAATGTTTGCCGCAGCATGCCGGTGCCCAGTCATTGAATTCGAGTGCGGCCGGGGTACGTAAAATATTGCTGACTGCGTCGGGCGGACCTTTCCGTACTCTCGATGCAGACGCGCTGCGTAAAGTTACGCCTGCGCAAGCGGTGCGACATCCCAATTGGGATATGGGACCGAAAATTTCAGTCGATTCCGCCACCTTGATGAATAAAGGGTTGGAGTTGATTGAGGCGAGCTGGCTATTTGCTATGCCGTCGAAACAAATTGAAGTGGTAGTCCACCCGCAAAGCGTGGTGCACTCCATGGTCGAATACGAAGACGGCTCGGTGTTGGCACAAATGGGTACACCGGATATGCGAACGCCCATTGCTTGCGCGTTATCGTGGCCAAACCGGATCTCCTCAGGTGCGCCGAAGTTGGATTTTACCGCGATGACCGATTTGCAATTTGAGTTGCCGGACTTGCAACGTTTTCCGTGCCTACGTTTAGCACGTGAAGCGTTAGAAGCAGGGGGCACGGCGACGGCAGTATTAAATGCCGCCAACGAAATTGCCGTGCAGGCGTTTTTAGAAGAACGTATTGGCTTTATGGATATTGCCGATTGTGTTGCCGCGGCGTTGGAGAATATCCATGCGCCGGACTGCAAAACAGTTGATGAGGTGCTTGAGGTGGATGCCGAAACGCGCCGATTCGTGGCAGCACGAGTGAATAAAACCGATTGAGTAGAGTTAAGTGATTACAGTAGCCGCATTCATCGTTGCCATTATCGTTATCGTTGCCATACACGAGTATGGCCACTACCTCGCCATGCGCGTTTTTGGCGTGCGTGTGCTGACGTTTTCTATTGGGTTTGGCCCGCGTTTGCTTTCGTGGCGCAATAAAGCGGGTACGGATTTTATGGTGGCGGCGATTCCTTTAGGTGGATACGTCAAACCATTAGATCGTCGCGACTGTGACGTTGCTGACGATCAAACGCACGAAGAATTTTCCGGCAAGCCGGCGTGGCAGCGCGTGATTACCTATGCAGCAGGCCCGTTAGCGAATTTGGTGTTGGCCGTATTTCTATATTGGCTGATGCTGCTCGGCGGAGAATCTGGGCGTATCCCTTATTTGGCACAGCCTATTGCCGATTCTGCCGCGGCCGTCGCTGGCGTGCAGGCTGGCGACGAAATTGTGTCGGTTGGCGGGCATGACACTCAGAACTGGCCGCAAGTGATTACGGCGTTTTTGGATTTCGCCGGCGAACGTGGCGATGTGGCGTTGCAGTTACGTGATGCAGATGGCGATGTGCGTACCGTTCAGTTGCCGTTAGCGGCATGGGCAGATGATCAGCAAGCGCACCCGCTCGAAGTGTTAGGTCTTAAGGCGAAGCCTTTGTCAGCGTTAGTGGGCGAGGTGCAGCCGGATAGCCCAGCTGAAAAAGCAGGCCTTAGAGACGGTGATTTAATTTTGTCAGTCGATGGCAAGCCGGTGTCTAGCTGGCAGGAGTGGGTGGCTGTTGTTCAGGCAAACCCCGAGATAGCGTTAGAGCACGCGGTAAGGCGCAACGGCGACACGATAATGATTACCGTGATTCCCGCGCGTGCAGAAAGAGACGGCGTAGAGATTGGCCAAGCGGGCGTTTATCCTGGCGGCGTCGTTGCCGAGATGCGAGAGATTCATTATGGTCCGGTGTCGGCGTTCGGCCTAGCGTTCCAACGTGTCGGCGAACAGATATCCATGATGGTGAAATCCATCGGTAAATTACTCACTGGCCAGTTGTCCGTGAAAACACTCGGCGGGCCGCTTACTATTGCCGGCGCGGCGGGCGATACAGCGTCGATGGGGTTTGTCGCCTTTGCCGGGTTTTTGGCGTTTTTGAGTATTAGTTTGGGTGTGATCAACCTTATGCCGGTACCCATGTTGGACGGCGGTTGGATCGTATTCGGTGTAATTGAAATGATAATAGGGCGCTCGTTACCGGAGCGTTTTCTAATGGCTGCTCAATCCGTTGGATTGACACTGGTTCTATGTTTAATGGTCGTCGCGATCTTTAACGATCTGGTGCGCCACTTCGCATGATTTTCGGGGGCAATTTGCTGCGCGTTGTTGTTAAGTCGCTGGGGCTTCTTTTGTTATTTACTGCACTCACTGCGCAAGCAGCTGAGTCATTTCGTGTGCGTGATATTCGTGTTGACGGATTACAACGTATTCCCGTCGAACGAGTATTTAAAAGCCTCATCATTAAAGACGGCGATACGGTGGATGCTGAGAAGATTTCAGCGGCCGTTAAGCGCTTGTATAGCAGTGGTGATTTTGAAGATGTGCAAATCGGGCGAGACGGCGACGTGTTGGTCGTTGTTGTGTCCGAGCGTCCTTCTATCGCGCGTATTGACCTCGAAGGCAATAAGTCCATTGATGAAGACCAGCTGCGCAAAGGTTTGAAAGCATCGGGATTGGTTGAGGGTTCGGTTTATCGTAGATCAACGCTTGCCGGCATCACCGGTGAATTGCAGCGCCAATATGTTTCGCAGGGTCGCTATGGCGCCAGTGTTAATACTGAATCAATTCCTTTGCCGCGCAATAGAGTCGCGCTGAAGATTAAGATTTATGAAGGTAAGGCAGCGCGTATTCGCGATATCAATGTTGTCGGCAACACCCTTTTCAAAGACGAAGAAATTCTTCAATCATTCGAACTGAAGCCTTCGCACTTTTGGTCGTTTATTAAAGGCGACGATAAGTACGCTCGGGAAAAATTGTCGGGTGATTTGGAAAAGCTGCGTTCCTTTTATTTAGATCGCGGTTATATCAACTTTGCCATCGAGTCCACGCAAGTGGCGGTCACGCCAGATCGTAAGGAAGTCTTTATCACTGCGAACGTTGTAGAGGGCAAGCGATACAAGGTTGGCAACGTAAAGCTGTCCGGTGAGCTGGTCGTTGATGAAGAGCAGCTAAAGCCGCTACTGGTCGTCCGTAAAAATCAAATCTTCTCGCAGCAGTTAATGACCTATACCAGCGATTTGTTGACGCGTCGCTTGGGTAACGAGGGGTACACGTTTGCTCAGGTAAATGGCTTCACCGAAGTGAACGAAGAGAACGATACGGTAGACGTCACCTTCTTTATCGAGCCGGGCCGTAAAGTGTATGTGCGTCGTGTTAATTTCGCCGGCAATCACAAAACGTCGGATGAAGTGTTGCGGCGTGAAATGCGCCAGTTCGAAACTGCGCCGGCAAATTCTGCATTGATTGATCTTTCTCGTGACCGTTTACAGAGACTCGGCTTCTTCAGTACGGCGCAGGCGGATACCGCGCGTATTCCAGGTGCTGACGATTTAGTCGACGTTAACTTTGATGTAGAAGAGCAGCCGTCTGGCTCTGTGGGCGCCAATATTGGTTATTCCGATGCTAGCGGATTTATTTTCGGTGCAAGTATCAGCCAAAATAATTTCCGAGGGTCTGGTAATCGCGTGTCGTTTTCGTTGAGTCGCAGCGATGTGCGAGATTCCTATAGCTTCTCTCATTACAACCCTTACTACACGCTTGACGGTGTTAGTCGCGGCTTCAATCTGTTTTATTCGGCGATTGATTACGATCAAACGACCGTGGCGTCATACGCCGCGGACAGAGCAGGTGGTAGCGTAACGTACGGCTATCCGATTTCGGAATATTCGCGACTGAGTTTCGGTGTCGGTGTTGATCGTATTGATATTACCACTGGGGATTTCGTGGCGGTCGATATCGCCCGTTTCTTGCTGACCGAAGGCACCACCTTCGATTCCTTTAAGGCAAATATTGGTTGGCAAAAAAGTACGCTTAACCGAGGCATCTTGCCGGATAGAGGCTGGTCGCAGAATGTTGGTTTAGAAGTTGCTGTTCCCGGAAGTGACTATCTCTTTTATAAGGCAACGTGGACCGGGCAGCGGTATTTCCCTCTCAGCAAAAAATGGGTGGTACGCACCCGTGGCGATCTAGGGTTTGGTGACGGCTACGGCAGTGACTTGGTGCTGCCGTTCTTCGAGAACTTCTATTCAGGCGGCATTGGCTCGGTTCGTGGCTATGAGTCGCGTTCATTAGGACCACGCTCTCCTGCTGTGGCTTACGTCTTGGCCGGTACCACTGACCCTGATCCAGATCCATTAGGCGGTAATATGTTGGTGGAGGGTAGCTTAGAGCTTATCTTCCCAACGCCATTTGCTGCCAATAGCCGTAGTGTCCGTACATTCTTGTTCGCGGACGTCGGCAACGTGTTTCAGACTGAGCAGATTGACAATCTGTTCCAGTTTGATAGTACTGAGTTGCGCTATTCAGCTGGTATTGGCTTAACATGGCTAACAGCGATTGGTCCGCTCAGTTTCAATTTTGCTAAACCCATAAAAGATCAGCCTGGCGACGATACGGAAACATTCCAGTTCTCATTGGGTCAGGTGTTCTAGGAGGAATTATGAAAACAATTAAATTCGCGCTATGTGCTTTGTTGTTAGTGCCGGTATTGGCATCAGCTGAAATGAAAATTGCGGTGATCGATCCTATTGGTGCGATTGCAGAAACCACTGAAGTAAAAACCCGTACCGGCAAACTCGAAGCCGATATGAAAGGCAAAGAAGCTGAAATGCTGGGTTTGCAAAAAGAAATTATCGCCATTCAAGAAAAGTTAAAGAAAGACGGCTTAACCATGAGCAAGGATGAGCAGAAAGCCTTGTCAGATAAGCACGATGCAAAAATGTTGGATTTCCGTTCACGTCAGCAGTTAGCGCAGAAGCGTATCGAAGCAGACCGTAACGAAATGCTTGAGCTAATGGAGCCTCGTTTCAAGCAAGCGGTAGATGCAATTGCGAAGGAAGGTAAATTTGACATCGTGATCACGCGCCAAGCAGTGCTTTTCATGAGTGAAGAATTCGACATCACGCGCAAAGTTACTCAAAAAATGAATCAAATTAAGTAATAGCAATGACCGTGTTTACGCTGGCACAACTTGCGAAAGAACTTGATGCTGAGCTGCATGGCGATGGCGCCGTGCAGATTTCAGGGTTGGGCACGCTTAAATCGGCGGGCCCTGGACAATTAAGTTTCCTCGCCAATGCTAAATACCGCGGCTACTTGGAAGAAACCAAAGCTGCGGCGGTGTTGTGTTCGCCTGACCAGGTGGCGTTCAGTCCTGTGCCTGCGTTGGCGGTGAAAGATCCTTATTTGGCGTTTGCTCGCGTGACCCGTCACTTTGATAGGATGCCAGTCGCTGTTGCAGGGATACACGCCACGGCAGTGGTCTATCCGTCTGCACAAATCGATGCCAGCGCGAGTATTGGTCCCAACGTTGTCATCGAAGGCGATGCGCATGTCGGCGCCAATGCCGTCATTATGGCGAATGTGTTTATTGGCGCGCGCACCTCTATTGGTGCAGGTGCACGCATTTGGCCGGGTGTGGCAATCTATCACGATGTTGAAATTGGGCCGCGCTGTAATGTGCATGCCAATACCGTGATTGGTTCAGACGGATTCGGTTTTGCCCCTAGCAGTGAAGGTTGGATTAAGATTTCACAAGTGGGTGGTGTGAAAATCGGTGCCGACAGCGATATCGGCGCTTGCACGACCATTGATCGCGGTGCCATTGAAGACACCATTATTGGCACAGGCGTGATTATTGATAACCAGGTGCAGGTCGCTCATAACGTTGTTATTGGCGATCACACTGCGTTAGCTGGAAAAGTCGGTATTTCTGGCAGCAGTAAAATTGGCAGTCGCTGCTTGTTGGGTGGCGCTGTCGGTGTCGCTGGCCACCTTGAGATAACTGATAATGTTCAAGTGTTGGGCATGAGTCTGGTTTCCGGTTCCATTACGAAGCCAGGTGTGTATGCTTCCGGTGCGCCGGTTGATGAGCATGCTCGTTGGCGCAAGAATACCGTTCGCGCCCGCCATCTTGATGACCTGTTTCGCCGGGTCAAGCTGTTAGAAAAGGCTCGCGATAGCGAGTAACGAAAGCAGTAACCATGCGGCATTGCCGCCTCCAGGACAGAACCACAATGGAATCAATTGAAGTTAGGAAATACCTTCCTCATCGCTATCCGTTCTTATTGGTCGATCGCGTTATTAGCGTCGAAGCGGGTAAAGAAGTGGTGGCGATTAAGAACGTATCAATCAATGAGCCTTATTTCACAGGCCATTTTCCTGAAGAACCCATCATGCCAGGTGTGTTGATCATCGAAGCGATGGCGCAAGCAGCCGGTATTCTCGGGTTTGTGACGCAAGGAAAGCGCCCCTCGGATAACTACATGTACGTGCTGTGTGGCGTGGACAAGGCACGATTTAAGCGTCGCGTTGTGCCAGGCGACCAGCTTGAGCTGCGAGCACGCTTTCTGGCCGTGAAACGCAATATCTTGAAATTCTCCGGTGAAGCGTATGTTGGCGGTGAATTGGCCGCGTCGGCAGAGCTGATTGTTGCGGAGCAGCGTCGCGAAGGGTGAGCCTTGTCGCTGACCTATCTGCGTTACTCTGATAAATTCAATGCTCGCTTTGAATGTTTGTGGATAAACGATGATACATCCCACCGCGATTATTGACCCCAAAGCTGAATTGGCTGCTGACGTCCAAGTTGGCCCCTATTCGGTGATCGGCCCCGATGTTGTTATCGGTGCTGGGTGCGTTATTGGTCCGCACGTTGTGATTAATGGCCCGACAACCATTGGCGCGGGAAATCGTATTTTTCAGTTCGCCTCAGTTGGTGAAGAATGCCAAGACAAAAAATATAAAGGTGAACCGACCCGTTTAGAAATTGGTGACAACAACGTTATTCGCGAGAGTGTCACCATTCATCGCGGCACCATTCAAGACAACAGCCTAACCCGTATCGGCAGCGACAACTTGTTGATGGCATACGTCCACGTTGCGCACGATTGCATCGTGGGTAGCAATTGTATTTTAGCCAATAATGCGTCGCTGGCTGGGCACGTGCATGTGGGCGATGGCGTGATCCTTGGTGGGTTCACTGGCGTTCATCAATTTTGCAAAATTGGTTCCTTCGCCATGTCGTCAATGTTCTCGGCGATTAATATGGACGTGCCGTCATTTGTGATGGTCCAAGGTTATCCCGCGCGCGCACGCGGCATGAACTACGAAGGCATGAAGCGTCGCGGTTATAGCAAAGAACTAATTAGCGAGCTGCGTTCAGCCTATCGCACCTTGTATCGCAGTGGGTTAACGCTGAATGAAGCGCTCGAACGCATTGAGCCTGATGCGCAGACCAGCCCTGAAATCGCGTTATTTTTTGAGTCCCTCAAAAATAGTAATCGCGGCATTACACGCGAGTAATGACCTCTCTTCCCCCTAAGAAAATTGCCATTGTCGCCGGAGAAGCCTCCGGCGATATTCTTGGTGCCGGACTCATTGAACACCTGCAAGCCAAGCTTCCCGGTGCCACGTTTATTGGTGTTGGTGGCCCGCGCATGATCGCTGCCGGATTGCAGTCGCGCTTTGATATGGAGCGGCTTTCTGTGATGGGGATTAGCGAAGTGTTGGGGCGCTTGCCTGAACTGCTGCGCCGTCGTCGTGATTTAATCGACTATATTTTGACGGAAAAAGCCGATCTGTATATTGGCATTGATTCGCCCGATTTTAATTTGCCTATTGCTAAGCGATTGCACAAAAAAGGAATACGTACAGCGCATTACGTAAGTCCTTCTGTGTGGGCGTGGCGACAGGGGCGTGTCAAAGGCATAAAAGCCACCATCGATTTGATGCTGACGCTGCTGCCCTTTGAGGCCAAGTTCTATGAAGAACATCAGATGCCGGTAGAATTTGTCGGGCATCCTCTGGCTGATCAAATCCCATTTGATGTTGACCCCAAAAAAGCGCGACAAGATTTAAAATTATCTTTGCAGGGAGAAGTGCTGGCAGTGCTGCCTGGTAGTCGGGGCGGCGAAGTACGGCAAATTTGGCCCGCGTTTTTGGAAACAATGGATCTGCTACGTGAGCAGCGCCCAGACCTACAGTTTGTTATTCCCGCGGCGAGCCAAGCGCGCTATGACGAACTTGCGCCGCTGCTCGGTGATCGACGCGACGTCACGCTGATTCACGGCGACAGTCATACCGCTATGGCGGCGGCAGATGTTG
Source organism: Alcanivoracaceae bacterium (assembly GCA_029213045.1). Lineage (GTDB taxonomy): Bacteria > Pseudomonadota > Gammaproteobacteria > Pseudomonadales > Alcanivoracaceae > JARGPN01. Next base: position 478,063 of record JARGPN010000009.1, on the reverse strand, counting down.
TGATGCTGGCCTCCGGCACTGCAACGCTTGAAGCGCTATTGCTGAAAAAACCGATGGTGGTGGGCTACCGAGTTACTGGCCTAACCTACGCCATTATGCGCCACCTAGTGAAAACAAAGTTCGTCAGCTTGCCCAATTTGCTGGCGGATGAAGAGCTTGTGCCAGAGCTCATACAAAGCGAAATGACCCCCAAGGCGCTTGCCGCCGCAGTGAATCAATGGCTTGATAACGCCAAGCAGCGTGCTACCGTTTCTGCGCGCTTCCAATACTTGCATGGCGTATTGAGGCGTCAGGCCAGCGAACGCGCTGCTGAGGCGATTGCTGTTTTATTGCGTTGATTGGCAATTAGTGTTTTGCGCTGAGGAAAGCTGAGGAAGTGAGTCGTGAATAAGCCGTTGTTCCCTGAGTATCCTCACCTAGAGCCTTATATCCCTAACGCTTTTCGTTGGCGCGACGGTATTTTAATTGCCGGTGTCGACGAAGTCGGCCGCGGTCCGTTGATCGGTGCCGTGGTCACCTCAGCGGTGATCCTCGATCCCTCACGGCCCATTATTGGCCTCGCAGACAGCAAGAAGCTCTCAGCAAAACGCCGTGAGGCACTGGCGGAGGAAATTCGCGAAAAGGCATTGGCATGGAGCTTGGGGCGAGCAGAGCCAGAGGAAATTGATCGGCTTAATATTTTTAAAGCCACGATGTTGGCGATGCAGCGTGCCATAGAGAATTTATCCATGGTCCCGGATGCGGCATTGATAGACGGCAATAAAATTCCGTCATTAGGATGCCCAGCGGAAGCCGTGGTAAAAGGCGATGCGCGCATTCCTTCCATTAGCGCCGCGTCTATTTTGGCGAAAGTTGCCCGTGATGCAGAAATGGACGTGCTCCATGAGGCCCATCCGCAATACGGGTTTGATCGTCATAAAGGCTATCCCACCGAAGTGCACCGGCGAGCATTGGCGCGATTTGGCCCCTTACCGCAGCACCGCCGTTCGTTTGGCCCTGTTGCAGAGGCGGTCAAGGCTGGGTGATGGTTGATTGATCCATCAGGCGTCTCTTTTTTAGGCGTTTTTAAGCGATTAATACACGAATTTTTAGCGACAACCCCTGATTTTCATACGTCTATAAAGTCAAGACTGGTCAGCGCATCGCGTCATCGTTAAGGTTTCTATCCATGGCTGCCGACGTTCCTTTTATTCATCTGAGATTGCACACTGATTATTCTTTGGTGGACGGCGTCGTGCGCGTCAAGCAACTGGTGAAACGTGCTGCCGCCCTCGATTTTCCTGCCATCGGTGTCACCGACGATTCCAATCTTTTCGGCCTGATTAAATTTTATAAAGCCGCACAAGGCATGGGAATAAAGCCCATAGTCGGTGCCGATATTTGGCTGGAGAGCGAACATCTGGAAGAGCCGGCGCGGCTATGCGCGTTGGTGCAAAATAACGACGGCTATCAAAACCTCGTATTGCTTATCTCTCGTGCGTGGCAGCTAAACCAGCAACGTGGCAGGGCGCTGATAAAGCGTGAGTGGGTAGCAGAACTCAGCGACGGTTTACTGTTTTTATCCTGTGGCAGGCACGGCGAAATTGGCCAGCTGCTGATTAACGGAAAACTCGATGATGCAGCGGCGGTGGCGCAATACTATAAAACGCTCGTCGGCGATCGCTTTTATTTAGAAGTGCAACGCACCAGTCGCTCCGGCGATGAAGACTGTTTGCATGCCAGCGTTACGTTAGCCGACCAGCTTGATATCCCCTTGGTCGCCACCAATGACGTGCGGTTTATCGATAGCGAAGACTTTGAGGCCCATGAGGCCCGAGTGTGTATTCGTGAAAGTTCTGCATTAGATGATCCGCGTCGCGCACGTCGATATAGCGACCAGCAATATTTAAAAAGCGCAGAAGAAATGTGCGAGCTGTTTTCGGATTTGCCGGAAGCACTTGAAAATACCGTTGAAATTGCGCGTCGCTGTAATCTCGATATCACGCTTGGCAAAAACTTCCTGCCTGACTTCCCAACGCCAGACGGTCAGTCCATTGAGCAGTTTATCGAGTCAGATTCAAAAGCGGGATTAGATAAACGGCTTGAGACTATTTTGGACAAAAAATCGGAAGACTATGCAATACGTCGTGCCGAATATGATGATCGACTGCAGTTTGAATTAAAAATTATTAACGATATGGGGTTCCCTGGGTACTTCTTGATCGTTTCCGACTTTATTCGTTGGGCGAAAGAGAACGAAGTTCCTGTTGGCCCAGGTCGTGGTTCTGGTGCGGGCTCTTTGGTTGCCTACGCGTTAGAAATTACTGATCTTGATCCGATCGAATACGATTTGCTGTTTGAACGTTTTCTCAACCCAGAACGGGTATCCATGCCTGACTTTGATGTCGATTTTTGCATGGACAAACGTGATCGCGTGATTAATTACGTGGCGCAAAAATACGGCCGCGAAGCGGTAGGGCAAATCATTACCTTCGGTACCATGGCTGCGAAGGCGGTGGTGCGGGATGTGGCGCGAGTTCAAGGTAAACCTTATGGGTTGGCCGACCGACTGTCTAAAATGATTCCGCCGACGCCGGGCATGACGTTGAGCAAAGCGATAGAGGAAGAAGAATCTCTACGCGACATGCTTGAGAACGACGGCGACAAAGATGCGCTAAATGAAATTATGGAAATGGCGTTTAAGCTGGAAGGCTTAACGCGAAATACCGGCAAGCATGCCGGCGGCGTTGTTATTGCGCCGGGTAAGCTCACCGACTTTGCACCATTGCACTGCGACGAGCTCGGCGAGAATTTGGTGACTCAATACGACAAGGATGATGTTGAGTCTGCAGGTTTGGTTAAGTTCGACTTTCTCGGACTAAAAACCCTGACGATCATCGATTGGGCTGTGCGCGCGGCAAACAGTAAAAATCAGCGCCTTGGCGAACCACTGATCGATATTACGAAAATTCCGTTGGATGACACGCCGTCATTTGACTTGTTAAAAAGCGGTGAGACTACCGCAGTCTTCCAGCTTGAATCGGAAGGTATGAAGGGCTTGATTCGAAAACTCAAGCCCGATGTTTTCGAAGACATTATCGCATTGGTGGCATTGTACCGGCCCGGTCCATTGGAATCGGGCATGGTTGATAACTTTATCAATCGTAAGCACGGACGTGAGCCGCTCGCCTATCCTGATCCCAAGTATCAGCATGAATGGTTAAAGCCCATTCTAGAGCCCACCTACGGCGTTATTTTGTATCAGGAACAGGTGATGCAAATTGCGCAGGAATTGGCCGCGTACTCGCTTGGCGCCGCTGACTTATTGCGTCGCGCTATGGGTAAGAAAAAGCCCGAAGAAATGGAGAAACAGCGAGAGTTTTTCCGAGACGGTGCAGTCAGTAAAGGCGTTGATGCTGATCTCGCCATGAAAATTTTCGATCTCGTTGAAAAATTCGCGGGTTATGGTTTTAACAAATCACACTCTGCGGCGTACGCGTTAGTCGCGTACCAAACGGCGTGGTTAAAAGCACATTATCCGGCCGAGTTTATGGCGGCGGTGATTTCTGCGGAAATGCACAACACCGATAAAGTGGTGACCTTTATCGACGAATGTCGCCACATGGACATTAAGGTGCTGCCGCCGGATGTGAATACCTGTGGTTATCGTTTTACCGCCAATGAAGACAACGATGTTGTGTACGGTCTTGGTGCGATTAAAGGTTTAGGCGAAGGCCCGATTGAGGCAATCGTTTCAGCGCGTGGCGATCAGAACGAACCCTTTACGGACTTATTCGATTTTTGTCGGCGCATCGATTTGAAAAAAATGAATCGCCGTTCGTTGGAAGCATTAGTGCGCGCCGGCGCGCTGGATCAGTTGGCACCGGAGAAAGCGGTTGATGATCGGGCGACGTTGATGGCGACCTTGCCAGACGCAATTCAAGCGGCTGAGCAAGATGCGCGTAACGCCGAAGCTGGCATGAACGATATGTTTGGCGGTGAAGCAGAAGTTTCTGTGACGGAAGTGTCATGGCAGCGTGTGCGCCCGTGGAAAGTGGATGTTCGTCTACAAGGCGAAAAAGATACGTTGGGATTGTTTTTAACTGGCCATCCTATTGATCAGTTTGAAGCCGAGTTGCGCAATATGGTGAGCACCCGTGTGGCGCATTTGCAGCCAACGGATCGCGGTAAGGTGTCCGTGATTGCAGGGCAAGTTGTGCAGCTTCGGCAAACCCGCAGCAAGCAAAGCGGGGATCGTATGGCGTTTATCACGCTCGACGATAAAACCGGACGGGTAGAAGTGTCTGTTTTCGGTGAGGCCTTTAAGCAGTACGGCGACTTATTGCAGCAAGACGTGGTGCTCGTTATTCGCGGCGGTGTACGCCGTCGTGATCGTGGCGAAGATTCATTCTTAACGATGATCGCCGACGAAATTCTCGATATGCGTCGCGCGCGTGAATCGTTTGCACGCCGCCTTGTATTGAATGTGCCCGTGCGGGATGCGTTGCCGCAAGAACTTAAAGATATTCTCACGCCTTATCGGGGTGGCAGCTGTCCGGTGGCGCTGACCTTGTCCCATGCATTGGGGAAGGGCACCATGCTGCTTGGGGACGATTGGAAAGTGGCGCCCGAGGAAGCATTACTGGAAGACCTCAGGAACCGTTTCGGTAGCGATACGGTGGCCTTGCAATACTGATGCGTTGTCGGTCGCTGCAGTGATACGCCGTACCTAGTCGTTCCTGAAACCAGTCCAAATTTATTTCCCTAACCCCGAATTTGCTCGCGCGGTAACAGTTTGCAACCTGTTCTCAGCCTAGATGTTCTGACTTAAGGGTGACGAGCACCACCTTGGCCCGCTACACTTCAGGCCATTCTTAGAAACGGTGGGATCCGACAGACTAATGAATCCGAATTTCCTCGAGTTTGAGCAGCCGATTGCGGAACTGGAAGCAAAAATCGAGGAGCTGCGTCTGGTCGGCTCCGGTAGCAAGGTGAATATCTCTGATGAGATTGCCAAGTTGCAGGAGAAGAACCTTAGCCTCACGGAGTCGATATTTAAGAATCTGACCCCTTGGCAAATTTCGCAGCTTTCTCGCCATCCTCGCCGCCCGTATTTTCTCGACTACATTCGCCGCATGTTTGGTGAGTTTGACGAGTTGCACGGCGATCGCACTTTCTCCGACGACGCAGCCATTATGGGTGGCATCACTCGCTTAGATGATAAGCCTGTGATGATTATTGGCCACCAGAAAGGCCGTTCAACTAAAGATAAAGTCCGCCGTAACTTCGGTATGCCCAAGCCGGAGGGCTATCGGAAAGCCCTGCGCTTGATGGAAATGGCGGAGCGCTTCAAGTTACCCATCCTTACGTTTATTGATACACCCGGTGCGTTTCCTGGCATTGACGCGGAAGAGCGCGGCCAAAGCGAAGCGATTGCGCGTAATTTGATGGTGATGTCGAAATTAAAGACGCCCATCATTGCCACCGTGATTGGTGAAGGTGGTTCTGGTGGCGCATTAGCCATTGGTGTTTGCGATCACTTACAAATGCTGCAATACAGCACCTATTCGGTCATTTCGCCCGAAGGCTGCGCGTCAATTCTATGGCGCAGCGCCGATAAAGCACCGGATGCCGCTGAAGCCATGGGGCTCACTGCTGGACGGCTCAATGATTTGGGTATTGTCGATGAAGTGATTCAAGAGCCGTTGGGCGGCGCCCATCGAGACCATGATCATGCGGCATTGCGCGTCAAAGAGAGTCTCGCGAAAGCACTGGAGCGATTACAGACGTTATCGACCGAAGACTTAGTCGATCAGCGTTACAAACGTCTGCTTTCCTACAGCAATGTTTCGCGTAAATCGGCAGAAGAATAAGACCTACCGGCTGCTGATGGAGTCATCGGCAGCCGGTCTGTGTAATCCGAGCGCGTTAAACCTTCCTAGAAAAGCATTCCCCCATAGAGTTCCCCTGTCGTCAGCGCCATAATGGCGGCCATGTCTGATCCGCAAGAAACATCCATCCTCACATTATTGCGCCGGCACGCTGAAGCCTGCACGGGCCGTATTGTCGTGGGCTATTCTGGGGGGCTAGATTCTACCGTTCTGCTCAGTGCGTTGGTGCGAGCCGGGCTGGCGAATAAAGTGCTCGCGGTCCACGTGCATCATGGTTTGAGTGAGCGTGCGGAGGCTTGGCAAAGCCACTGTCAAAATACCTGCGAAAAACTCGGTGTGGAATTTATTGCCGCGGCCGCCGAGTTGTTAGAGCGTGATAATTTGGAAGCGCGCGCCCGCGATGCGCGGCGGCGGTTATTGATCGAACAAGTGGCTGAGCATGATCAGTTATGGCTGGCGCATCATCAAAATGATCAAGCGGAAACCTTGCTGTTAAGACTATTGCGTGGTGCAGGCACGCGTGGATTGGCGGGGATGGCGACGCAGCGGCAATGGCGGGGCGTTACCTTGCTGCGGCCGTTGTTGAATGTCTCTCGCGCGGCGCTCGAGCAGCTCGCTGCATTATGGCAGTTGGATTGGGTCGAGGATGACAGCAATCAAAGTGAGCGCTTTAGCAGAAACTATTTAAGGCATCGCGTGCTGCCATTGTTAACAGCGCGTTGGCCCGCGACCACGGAGCGTTTTGCTGCCGCGAGCGAACGGTTAAGTGACGACGCGGAATTGCTGAATTATCTCGCGGATGAGGACTTCGCCACGTGCGGGGGAAGGGAAGAAACCTTGTTGATCCCCGCGTTTAGAAGACTTACGGCGGCGCGCCAGCGCAACCTGCTCCGTGGCTGGTTGCACCGCGCGGACGTTCAGCCGCCGTCCGCGACGGTGTTGCAGCGTGTCTTGGATGAAATTCTGTCGGCGCAGGCCGATAGAGAGCCACGCGTAGAATGGCCAGGGGGCGTATTTACGCGGTTTCGAGATCACCTTTATTTATTGCCGGAAGGCGCCCTAGATCCCGTCAAGCAGCCGGTGCATTGGGGCGTTGCTCAGCAGGATATTGTGTTTGGGCCGTTGCATTTGCGCGGCGTGCAACAACGCGACCGTGTTCCTCGAGAAATAGATGACGCGCTGCGTTTTTCGTTGTCGAGCATTCAGCAAAAAGGCCCCATGCAGTTGCGCCCCGCAGTGGGCGGCGAACGATTGCTATGGCGCGGAATGCATCGTCAGGTTTCCGAACTATGGCGGCAAGCGGCGATTCCGCCTTGGCAACGACGACAGCTACCCCTGTTCTATCTCGGCGAGCAATTGGTGGCCGTCGCGGAAATCGGCGTAGCGGACGATTGGCTACCGCAGGCCGAAGAATCGGTCTGGCGCGTAACAATTTCTCGATCTGGTGGGCAATTCCCGATCTTATGATGATTTCGCGTTGTGGCGTGGGGGGGCTTTCTGGTACCATTTTCACCCGTCCTGTTACAGCGCAACTGCCTGAATTTTCCACGCTTTTTCTAGTGGTTTGCCGCTGCTCTCTCCCGACTTTGGTGTATGCATGACACGTTTTATCTTTGTCACAGGCGGTGTTGTTTCTTCTCTTGGCAAGGGGATTACCTCTGCCTCTCTCGCGACGCTTCTCGAAGCACGCGGTCTGAAGGTCACGCTGATCAAAATGGATCCCTATATTAATGTTGATCCGGGCACGATGAGCCCGTATCAGCACGGTGAAGTGTTCGTTACGGAAGATGGCGCTGAAACGGATTTGGATCTCGGCCACTACGAGCGATTTATCCGCACCCGATTAACACGCAAAAACAGCTTTAGTGCTGGTCGTGTTTATCAAGACGTTCTCGATAAAGAGCGTCGCGGCGAATATCTCGGTGCCACCGTTCAGGTGATTCCACACATCACCGATGAAATTAAATTAAAAATCCAGCAAGGCGCAGCCGGTGTGGATGTAGCGATCGTGGAAATCGGCGGTACGGCCGGTGACATTGAATCGCTGCCGTTCCTCGAAGCGGTGCGTCAATTGCGCGTACAACTTGGCTCCAGCCGTTCGTTGTTAGTGCACTTAACGTTGGTGCCGTACATCCCTTCCGCCGGTGAAATTAAAACCAAGCCAACGCAGCACTCTGTAAAAGAATTGCGTTCCATTGGTTTACAGCCAGACATGTTGGTGTGCCGCTCGGATAATCAGCTGCCGCAAGGCGCGCGTGAGAAAATTGCGTTGTTTACCAACGTTGAAGCACGCGCGGTAATTTCTGCGCCGGATTGCAAAACTATTTATCAAGTGCCGCGTGTGCTGCATGAGCAGGGCATGGACAGCATTATTGCTGAAAAATTTGGTATAGAAAGCGTTCAGCCTGATCTGTCAGAGTGGGATCGTGTTGTTGAAGCAACGTTAAATCCAGAGCGCGAAGTGCGCATCGGTATGGTCGGCAAATATATTGACTTGCTTGACGCCTATAAGTCGTTGAACGAATCGCTTGGCCACGCAGGCATTGCCACGCGCTCAAGAGTATCGATTGATTATATCGACGCGGAAGATATTGAACGTCACGGCACAGGTCGCCTTGAGTCCCTCGATGGCATTCTTGTACCAGGCGGTTTCGGTGATCGTGGCACGGAAGGAAAAATTGCCGCCATTCGTTATGCCCGCGAAAACAAAGTGCCTTATTTAGGTATTTGTTTGGGTATGCAATTGGCGGTGATCGAATACGCGCGCAATGTTGCGGGTATTCCCGACGCACACTCCACCGAATTACGCCCGGGCACTAAAGAGCCTGTCGTCGCACTTATCACTGAATGGAAAGACGCTACCGGACAAGTTGAACAGCGCGATGCGGCATCTGACCTAGGCGGCACCATGCGCCTTGGCGGGCAGATTTGTAATTTAGTTGAAGGCTCGCTTTCAGCGCAGTGCTATGGCGCAACGCAAGTGGTTGAACGTCATCGTCATCGCTATGAAGTGAACAGCAATTACGTGCAGCGTTTAATCGATGCTGATTTACGTGTGGCAGGTCGCTCAGAGGATGGCGAGCTAGTAGAAGTGATTGAAGTGGGTGACCATCCTTGGTTCGTCGCTTGTCAGTTCCATCCTGAATTTACCTCAACGCCGCGAGATGGCCATGGTTTGTTCCGTGGTTATATTGAAGCTGCATTGAAGCATCAGGAGGCAAAGAGTGGCTAATCAGGGCGCCGCACAAAAAGTCATAGCGCTGGGCGATATTCGCATCGGCAATGAATTGCCGTTCGTATTATTCGGCGGCATGAATGTGCTGGAAAGCCGTGATATGGCCATGCAAGTTGCTGAAAGCTACGCGACAGTGACACAAAAGCTTGGTATCCCATGGGTGTTTAAGGCGAGCTTTGATAAAGCCAATCGTTCATCCATGCATTCATATCGTGGCCCAGGTTTAGATGTCGGCTTGCGCATTTTTGAAGAAATAAAAAAGCAGTTCGGCTGCGCGGTATTGAGTGATGTGCATGAGCCTTACCAAGCTCAGCCCGCCGCGGAAGTGATTGATGTTTTGCAGTTGCCCGCTTTTTTGGCGCGGCAAACTGATTTGGTGGTGGCGATGGCGAAAACCAATCGCATCATCAATATTAAAAAACCACAGTTCCTTGCACCGCAGGAAATGAAACACATCCTGAGTAAATGCGAGGAAGCGGGGAACGATCAGCTTATTTTGTGTGAACGCGGCTCTAGCTTCGGTTACAACAATTTAGTGGTCGATATGCTTGGTTTTGGTGTCATGAAACAGTTTGGTTATCCGCTGTTTTTCGATGTCACCCATGCATTGCAAAAGCCCGGTGGCCGCGCTGACTCAGCAGATGGTCGTCGCAATCAGGTTGCGGATCTGGGGCGCGCTGGTATGTCGCAAGGCATCGCCGGCTTGTTCCTTGAGGCACACCCGGATCCAGATAAAGCATTATGCGATGGCCCTTGTGCATTGCGTCTAGATCGTTTGGAAGCGTTTTTAACGCAAATGAAAACCATGGATGAGGCAGTGAAATCGCTGCCGCTTTTTGAAAACGCTTGACGCCTATTCACTGAATCAAAACAGGCACCAAGAAAGCCCCTGGAGATACACCCATGTCAAAGATTGTTGATGTTAAAGCCCGCGAAATTCTCGATTCACGCGGTAATCCAACTATCGAAGCCGATGTCACGTTAGAGTCTGGTGCATTCGGCAGCGCCTGTGCGCCAAGCGGTGCTTCTACAGGCTCCCGCGAAGCACTTGAGCTGCGCGACGGTGATAAAAATCGTTACCTCGGCAAAGGCGTGACTCGCGCAGTTGGTAATGTGAACTCTGACATTCGTGAATTGTTACTGGGCAAAGAAGCTTCAGAGCAGCGCGCGCTTGATCAAGCGATGATTGATTTAGATGGCACCGAATCTAAAGAAAAGCTCGGCGCTAACTCCATTCTTGCTGTGTCTTTGGCGCTAGCTAAGGCCGCTGCGGCTGACCAGAAAAAGCCGCTATACGAATATATTTCTGACCTGCAAGACGATGACAGCGCTTACAGCTTGCCTGTGCCAATGATGAACATCATCAACGGTGGTGAGCACGCAGATAACAATGTCGATATTCAAGAATTCATGATTCAGCCGATTGGTGCGCCAACTATTGCGGAAGCCATTCGCTACGGGGCGGAAGTGTTCCATGCGTTGAAAAGCGTACTGAAAAAGCGCGGCTTGAACACTGCCGTCGGTGATGAAGGTGGTTTCGCACCAGACCTGCCATCAAACGAAGCGGCATTGGAAGCGATTGTTGAGGCCATTGATCTGACCGGCTACAAGCTGGGCGAAGATATTACTCTGGCTTTGGATTGCGCGGCATCTGAATTTTATAAAGACGGTAAATATGTGCTGGCGGGCGAAGGCCGTAGCTTAAGTGCTGAACAGTTTGTCGATTATCTTGAAGAACTGTGTGGTCGTTACCCGATTATTTCTATCGAAGACGGTCTGCACGAAAGTGATTGGGATGGCTGGAAAGTGCTGACTGACCGTTTGGGTAAAAAAATCCAGTTGGTTGGCGATGATTTGTTTGTGACCAACACAAAAATTCTTAAGCGCGGCATTGATGAAGGCATCGCTAATTCGATTTTGATTAAGTTTAACCAAATCGGTTCTTTGTCCGAAACCTTGGACGCGATCAAAATGGCGAAAGATGCGGGGTACACCGCGGTCATTTCTCACCGTTCAGGTGAAACGGCTGATACCACGATTGCAGATCTCGCCGTGGCGACATCTGCCGGCCAAATCAAAACGGGCTCTTTGTGCCGCTCGGACCGTGTTGCTAAGTACAACCGTTTGATCCGCATCGAAGGCGAGCTTGGCCGCGCTGCGTATCACGGTCGTAAAGAGTTTAAGTTCCTAGGCTAGCGATCATGACGCCCTCGCCACGCAGACAAATAGTTCTGGCGCTTATCGCGCTAGTGCTGCTTGTCTTGCAGGGCCGCTTGTGGCTAGGCGAGGGAAGTTTGCGCCACAAAACTAGCCTCGAAAAACGGGTGGCTGAACTCAGCGCCGAAAATCAAAAACTCTCCGATCGAAATCAATTACTGGCCGCAGACGTACAAGATTTAAAAAAGGGTCTCGACGCAGTGGAAGAAATTGCGCGCAAAGACCTCGGCATGGTGCGTAACGGAGAAACATTTTTTCTTGTGATTGAGAAATCAAGGGAGAGCAACAATGGCACTTCCCGCTGACGCACGTTTATTTGCCGTCGTTCCCGCTGCGGGTACTGGTTCGCGCATGGGTGCGGCCTTGCCAAAGCAATATTTGACGGTGCAAGGGCGAACCATTGCCGAGCACACGTTAGGCCGATTGCTGTCGTTTGCGCGCATAGAAAAAGTCGTTGTTGCGACGTCTCGTGACGACATGTGGTGGCCGCAATTACAGGTTGCGCATCACAACAAAGTTATCTCATCTCTTGGCGGTAGAACCCGCGCTGAATCCGTTCTTGCCTCTCTGGAAAGCTTAAGAGACATTGCCGCGGATACGGATTGGGTGCTGGTGCACGATATGGCCCGCCCTTGCGTGCGTTTATCCGATGTCGAAAATTTAATTCAGCAATGCGAACAGCAGGGTGCAATATTGGCGCGACCTGTTACCGACACGATTAAACAAGCAGACAACAGTAAGATCTCCGCAACGCTACAAAGAGACAATATCTGGTGCGCATTGACGCCGCAGTTATTTCCGATAGGAGCGTTGCGCGATGCGTTGATTGCTGGCATTGAGAAAGGTTTGCCAATTACAGATGAAGCCTCTGCCATGGAGGCAATGGGCTGGAAGCCGAAATTGGTCAGCGGGCGAGTTGATAATATTAAAGTCACTCTGTCTTCAGATTTGCAACTGGCGCGTTTTTATCTTGCACAACAAGATGACGAGGGGTTGGAATGGGAATCCGCGTAGGCAGCGGCTTTGATGTTCATGCGTTCGCGCCGCAAAGTAATATCGATGATTTTATTATGCTCGGCGGCGTGCGTATTCCCCATACCCATCGCTTGCAAGCGCACTCTGACGGAGACGTTGCACTGCATGCGTTAAGCGATGCGTTGCTCGGCGCGTTAGCGTTAGGCGACATCGGTCACTTTTTTCCTGATACCGATGTGCAATTCAAGGGCGCGGATTCCGCTGTGCTGCTGCAAAAAGTCTACAAAAAAATTACCGCTTCGAATTATCAACTCGGTAACGCTGATATCACCATTATTTGCCAAAAGCCAAAAGTTGCGCAGCATGTGCATGCTATTCGCCAGCGCATCGCCGACCTCTTGAGCACTGACATCTCTGCAATTTCCGTTAAGGCTACTACTACAGAAAAGCTCGGCTTTACTGGCCGAGAAGAGGGTGTTGCTGTGCAAGCGATAGTCTTGTTGCAGTCCAATGCTTGAGCTACCTCATGCCTTTGGCGCACCGACCGCACGTGGCTACATTCGTCGGCAAGCGTCCGATTTCTATGTTCGTGAAGAATTGTCGTTTGAACCCGGAGACGGCGGCGAGCACCTTTGGCTTTATATCCGAAAGACACATTGGAACACTACCGATCTAGCCTTGTGGCTGGCTCGCGCCGCGAAGCTTCCGCTGCGCAGCGTCGGCTATAGCGGATTAAAAGATCGTCACGCTGTTACCGAGCAGTGGTTTAGCTTGCACCTACCGGGAAAGGAAGATCCGCAGTGGCCGCAAGACATGCCCGAAGGCATCGAAATTATGCAAAGCGTTCGTCATACGCGAAAGCTTAACCGCGGCACACATCGGTTTAATTTTTTCCGTATTTGCGTGACTGATATTGAGCCGCAAGAGGAAGACAATTTTTCATCGCGACTTGAGAAAATTCAGTCGCGCGGCGTGCCCAATTATTTCGGTGAGCAGCGCTTTGGCCGTGATCAGAACAACTGGCTGCGCGGTAGCGCTTGGTTGCGTGGAGAAGGTGATGCTCCACGAAAAATGCAGTTGAAGGGAATCTGGCTGTCCGCCGTGCGCAGTGGATTATTTAATGCCGTATTGGCTGAACGGGTGCGTAACGATTGCTGGGATGTTTTATTGGCGGGGGATGTATGCCAGCCAGAGGGCAGCCGCGGGCTTTTTAATGAGAGCGAGGAACCGTTGGCCGCCGAGCGCGTAGCGCAGGGCGAGGTCAATTCGACGGCACCTATGCCTGGCGTGGGCGGTGTATTCCCTTCAGGGAAATGCTTGGCGATGGAAGAAGCAATACTCGCACCGTTTCACGCTGAAATTGCCGGGTTAGAGCGAGAGAAAGTTGATGGGCTGCGCCGATCAACCCGTTTGCAAGTGCGAGATCTACAATGGTCTCACACTGAAAACAGCCTTACGCTAGAATTTCGTTTACCCGCCGGCGCTTTTGCTACGTCGGTACTGGCGGAAATTGTGCACACCAGTATGAGTCCGTCGCCGGTGCCCACCGAGCAAAGTTCAACGCTACAAGAGTGAGATGAGTTCATGTGGCTATTGGCGAACGATGATGGCATTCATGCGCCGGGGTTAAAGGCACTAATGAGTGCTGTGTCGCGTCTGTCTGATTTTGTTGTGGTGGCGCCGGATGCGAACTGTTCGGGTTACTCTAACGCTTTGACGCTGGATAAGCCGCTGCGCGTTGAGCAAGTCGATGCGCAGCGCTATGCGGTTAACGGTACGCCCGCAGATTGCGTGCACCTCGCCATCAACGGATTGCTGCCTGAAGACCCGGAGCGGGTGGTGTCCGGTATTAATGCGGGCGCAAATCTTGGTGATGATGCCTTGTATTCGGGCACCTTGGCCGCCGCGGTTGAGGGTCGTTTTCTTTCCCATACCGCCGTATCGCTGTCTGTGACCAGTTGGCAGCCGGATCATTGGGAAGACGCCGCCGAGGTGGCGTGGCAGCTGTTATCTAAGGTCGATACGTTACGTTTGCCTGAGCGTACGGTGTTGAATGTGAATATTCCGAATCTGCCGATAGAAGAAATTAAAGGATTTCGTTTAACCCGTTTTGGGCATCGTTTGCGTGCCTCTGACGTGGAGCCGACCATTGATCCGCGTGGCCGCCGTGCGTTTTGGATCGGAGTCGCCGGTGAGCCAGCAGATTCGGGGGAAGGGACAGACTTTCATGCCGTCGCCAACGGCTATGTTTCTGTCACGCCATTGCATGCAGATATGACGCGATATGATACCTTTAGCGCCATGCAGGCTTGGCTGGATGACTTTTAAGTGGCGAAATACGCGCTTTTACGAAGCTCCTCTTCGTGAAGTACGTTCTCGCGTAAAACTGGAATTGCGAAAAAAACAATGATCGATAACGAACCGAACCTACACGGCATTGGGATGACGTCCGCACGCACCCGCGAGCGTATGATCAGCCGTCTACAAGAAAAGGGCATTACTAGCCCTCGTATCCTCGATTTAATGCGTATGACGCCGCGTCACTTCTTTATCGATGAAGCGCTGGCGCACCAAGCTTACGACGACAACGCCTTGCCCATTGGTCATGGTCAAACCATTTCCCAGCCTTGGGTGGTGGCGCGTATGACTGAGCTGCTTATTGAAAATGGCGTGCCCAGCAAAATTCTCGAAATCGGCACGGGCTGTGGCTATCAAACGTCTGTGCTTGCTGCACTGGGTGCAGACATCTATTCCGTTGAGCGAATTCGTCCGTTGCTTGATCAAGCGCGCAAAAGACTGTCTGCGTTGGGCTACGCACGCGTGCAACTGAAACACGCAGACGGTGGATTTGGCTGGACGGCGGAAGCGCCGTTCCAAGGCATCCTCGCTGCGTGTGGCCGCCCCGATATTCCTGATGAGTTGTTACAGCAGTTAGCGGACGGTGGGCGATTAGTCATGCCCCTCGGCGAGCGAGAGCAACAACATCTCACCGTTGTTGACCGTGTCGGCAACGATTTCAATGTGACCAAGTTAGACGCGGTACGTTTTGTTCCCTTCCAACGTGGCATTTTAAAATGAAACGATTACCAGGCATTTATGCGCGCGGTATGGCCATGGGTGCGGCTGACGTGGTGCCCGGCGTATCCGGCGGCACACTGGCATTAATCACCGGTATTTATGAAGAACTGATTGAATCCCTCGGTGGGCTGCATATCGGATTATTAATGGTATGGCGTCATCAAGGTTTTCGCGCGTTCTGGCATACCGGAAACTTTTCGTTTTTACTTTCATTGTTCGGCGGAATTTTCACCAGCATTATTTTATTTGCACGTTTAATCACGTGGTTAATGGTGAGCTATCCTGTGCCGTTATGGGCATTCTTTTGCGGATTAATCGTCGCCAGTGTTTGGGTGATCTTACGCCCAGTACAGCGTTTCACTGTGGCGCTTTGGGTAAGCTTTATTGTTGGTGCGACGGCGGCATGGTGGGTCGGCTCCCTGCCGGGTTTGCAGAATGAAGTGGGCCGTGGCGCGTTAGCCTTTTTTCTTTCCGGCGGTGTCGCAATTTGCGCAATGATTCTGCCGGGCATCTCTGGCAGTTTTATTTTGGTGTTGCTCGGCATGTACGAGCCGGTATTAATGGCGGTTAAGCAGGGTCAGTGGCCGCTATTGTTTGCATTCGTGTTTGGCTGTGCAGCGGGTTTGCTCGCGTTCGTTCATTTATTGAAGTGGTTGCTACATCGCTTCCACGATCCGGTAATGGGATTGCTTGCGGGATTTATGTTGGGCTCATTGAACAAACTTTGGCCTTGGCATGTCAAAACGGCAGGCGCGGCGCAAGATAATGTGTTGCCGGCTGTTTATCAGCAGATTACTGGATTGCCAGCCATGGTGCCTGCTGCGGTAGCGGCGATGTTCGTCGGCGCGTTGGTCGTGTCGGTGATGATCATTTTGGACATGCGCCAGCAGAAAAATAAATCCGTTTAGATATGTCGTGCGTGCTGTAACGGATTGCCGCATCAGTAATATGTTCGGTAGAAATTCTTCTGCGGTCCGCTGAACAGACTACGCCGATAACGGCGCAAAACAGGAACACGAGTGGTTTGATAAAACACCTTTCTACATTCCTGATATTTTCTCTTCTTGCGGCGATAAGCGGCTGCACGCCTTCCTATGCGCCCGTTGAAGATAAATATGGCGCTGTGTCTGATCGGGGCCCAGTAACACGAGGCGTGCATGTTGTTCGTCCCGGAGAAACGCTTTACTCCATTGCGTGGCGATACGGCTGGGATTTCAAAGCGCTGGCTGCGGCCAATAATGTACGTGCCCCGTACACCATTTTTCCGGGGCAACAAATACGGTTAGATCAAAAAGTAGCGGCCGCGAGCAGGCCGGCACCAGTTGCCCCGAAGCCTAGTCCGACGCGCAGTACGCCAGCGAGCAGCAGCTCTAGCTCTAGCAAGCCAACGCCAGCTCCTGTGGCAAAGCCCACCCCTCGGCAGAGCAGTCCAAGCGTTGCAACAGGCCCAGTGAAATGGCAGTGGCCCGCCACAGGTAATATTATCAGCCGATATTCTTCTGCGACTGCGGGGCAGCACGGCATTTCTATAGATGGTCGAGACGGTGACCCCGTGGTGGCCGCAGCAGATGGCGTGGTCGTTTATCGTGGTGACGGCCTCACCGGATACGGAAATTTGTTAATTATTAAGCATGATGAGCGCTGGTTAAGTGCTTACGCGCATAATCAAAAAATGTTGGTAAAGGAAGGGCAAGCAGTAAAAGCGGGGAGTAAGATTGCTACAATGGGGGCAAGCGGTACTTTTCGTACACAGCTTCATTTTGAAGTACGCCGCGACGGTTCCCCGATTGATCCTATGACTGTACTGCCACGGAATTAAAAACGAATATGTCTCTCACCAAGTCATCCGATTCCTCGCTTTTGCTGATTACCGCAGCGGCTTCTATTTTAGTGGCATTGACGCTAATTGTATTAAAAGGAGGCGTTTGGTGGGTCAGCGGTTCTGTCTCGCTGTTAGCGTCGTTAATCGATTCTGTGATGGATAGCTTGGCGTCACTGGTAAATTTTTTAGCGATCCGCTATTCGCTGCAGCCTGCAGATGAAGAGCATCGCTTCGGTCATGGTAAA
The DNA here is from genome assembly GCA_029213045.1 of Alcanivoracaceae bacterium. Classification (GTDB taxonomy): domain Bacteria; phylum Pseudomonadota; class Gammaproteobacteria; order Pseudomonadales; family Alcanivoracaceae; genus JARGPN01. The sequence continues at coordinate 460,621 of JARGPN010000009.1, read as the reverse complement.
GCTGAAGCGTTGGCCGGATTGGGGCAGGCCGTTTTAATTGGCATTTCTGCGTTGCTACTTGGAAGAGAAGCGATCGATAAGTTGATTAATCCACAGCCTGTGGGCGAATTAAATCTCGCAATCGCTGTGATGGTTGTGTCGATCGTACTGACATTCTTGCTGTTAATGTTGCAGCGCTACACAGTCAGACGTACTGGTTCAACCGCCATCGAAGCCGATTCTCTGCACTACCTTTCAGACCTTGCTGTAAACGTCGGCATTATCGCTGCACTGGTGGCGTCCGTGTTTGGCCATCTTTGGGTGGACGGCACCGTCGCCATGTTGATTGCGTTGTATATTTTACGTGCAGCGTGGGGCATTGGTTCTGAATCGACGCAATTGCTTTTGGATAGAGAAATTTCCGGTGATGTGCGCGAAGAAATCAGTGCGATTGTCGGAGCGCATCCGCAAGCATTGGGCTTTCACCAGTTGCGTACTCGTCAATCAGGTCGTACTCAGTTTATTCAGCTGCATGTGGATATGGATGAACGCATGTCGTTGCGCGAGGCCCATGACTTGGCGGAAGACATTGAGATGAAAATACGCGAGAAGTTTCCCATGGCCGACGTCATTATTCATGAGGACCCAGTTAAGGCGAGTCCCTTGGTGGCAGTCACGCCAGGCGAGGGTACAGGCTAACTTTTTAGAGGCTGGATCAGGGTAGATGTTTACGATTTGCCGTGCATAGACACAAAAAAGGCCGCTATATGCGGCCTTTTTTGTGGGGGGCTGTATTTATTTAAGCAGCGGAATCTTAGGTTTAAAGGTGATCAATAAAGCAGGCAGTAACGTTAAGTTGCACAATAGCGCCATCAACATGGCAAGGCCGGTAAGTAAACCGAAATACACCGTTGGGTTGAAGTTCGACAGCGTTAAAATCGAAAAGCCTGCGATGATTGTAATGGATGTGTAATACATCGCTTTGCCGATGGAAGCGTGGCATCGCTTCATTGTGGCGATATAGTTTTCATCGTGTGGAAATTCTTCGCGGAAGCGATGTACGTAGTGAATGGTGTCGTCTACGGCAATGCCGACGGTAATGGCGGCGATAGTAATGGTCATCATGTCGAGTGGCAGATTGATCCAGCCCATGATGCCGAGCACCAGTCCGGCAGACACTAAGCTCGGACCCATGGAAATTAATGCGATCGGAATGCTTCGTAATAAGAATATGAGCATGACAAAAATCGCCAAAAATACCAGCCCCATGGTTTTAATCTGCGAATCGAACAGGCTTTGGAGCAAGTTGTTATATAGCACCATGGCACCGGTTAAATGCACTTGTTCCGGCTCGAGATCAAAGTTTTCGATAAGGCCTTTCCGAATATCTTTGAGCAGTTGGTCTCGTTTGAGGTCCTTGTTGGAATCAATGATGCGCACCGTAATACGAACTTGATTACCGTCGTCGGACAGGAAGGGCTTCACCAATTGGTTGCGTAAATCGGGCGGAATAAAGCTGGAAAGCAGCATGAGCTGTATATAGCTCAAAGGGCCGTTATTTAATTTCTCCGCCACTTCATAGGTGGTTGCAAGCGACAGCACTTTACCGGTTTCGGGCATATCGCTAAGCCACCGCTGAATTTCAACCAGCTGTTGTAAACGTTGCGGCGTATACCAATAGGCGTCTTCTAGGGGATTTTTGGCTGTGCTGCTAGCTAATTCGGCGAAAGGGTCATCGCTGGCCGTGTCGTCGGAGAAGGAGTCAGCGAACGGGTCTGAGAAGGCGTCCGGCTCGTCTGCAAAAGGATCGCTCTCACCGCCAGTGGAATCATTGACTGAGGCGCTATCTTTAGGCGCATCAATAATAATATCCAGCGGAGTGGTGCCTCCAAGTTTACGATCAATTAATACCATGCCTTGATAGATTTCCGTGTCTTTCTGAAAATAATCAATAAACCGATTTTCTACTGTTAAGCGAGCCATTCCAGCAATCGCGACAATAACAACGACCACGCCGACAATTAAAATAGGTTTATGAAAGTGTTCAGTGAGTGACGCTAACCTCAGGGTTAAGTGACCAGTAAAATCTCGGCCCTCTTTTACTGGGACAACTTTCAGCGGCTTTAGAAACGCGGGGAACAGCAAGTAGCAGAGTGCTAGGGCGGTGCCGATACCGATGGTCATCATTAAACCGAAATCGATAACGGGGCGAATATCGCTGTACACCAGCGATGAAAAGCCAACCATGGTCGTTAAAATCATATAGATAGACGGGCGCGCCATAAGCCGAACAGTTTCGTTAACCAGCCAATTTTGATCTGCGTCTGGAAATTGTTGCTGCAATTCGCGAAAGCGAACAATGAGGTGGATGGTGATCGACATGGTGATGATCAGCATCAGCGACACGTAGTTTGAGCTGATAATGGTGACCTTCCAGCCCATAAAGCCGAGCCAACCAGATAGCCATAATGTTGCTACCGCGCAACATAATAGAGACAGCGCTGCCCAGCGCGGCTGCCGAAAAATAATCAGTAGCGATACCAGAATAAACAGCAGTACACCAAGGCCGAACGTTTCTAAATCGCTGCGTACGTAACTGATCATGTCCGTGGCAATCATTGGCACGCCACCTAAAAACAACACAGCTTGATCGCGGTGTTTAGCAACAACAGTCCGAACATCCTTGATCATTTGCGCTTGTTTTATTTGTCTCTCAGTGTTGTAAGCGCTATACGCTTCGCGAGCGCTTACAAGTTTTTCTTTTAATGCGGGGTCTTGTGACGCTTTGAACTCTTCGGTGAGCGCATCACGCTTATTCAGTAGTGTGAAATATTTATCGTCGCGTTTGAGGCGTATCAACATGGCCGTTGTATTGCCATCAGGGCTGGACAATAAATTTCTATACATCGGACTAACGTCAGTGAATTCCTGCTTGGCGAGCGCAAGATCCACATCGTCGTCTCGTAGGGTGCGATATCCTTGGGCTAGCGCGCCAAACGAGGTTGGCGGGCTGAATAAAAGAGGGACATCCAGCGCGGAATAGACGGAGTCAACTTGCTCGACTGTTTGCAGGTCTTGATGAAGTGCATCTAAATGACTAAGCGCTTCACGAGAAAATAGCTCGCCAGTTTTGGGTGTGTAAGCAATAACAAGAAAATCACCGCCGCCATACTGTTTGGAAATGCCGCGGTAATATTCTAAGGCCTTGTCATTCTCCAGAACCAAGGATTCAGATGACGCATCTAGATGAAAGCCGCGTAAACCGAATCCAGCCAGAACAGAAATTAGCGCAATTAATATTAGCCAGATTGCGGGATGGCGGAGTACAAGACGGCGATAAGCGCCAAACAGCCAATGCGTCATGATGCAGCGTATCCTTTATTGTAAGTTGAGCTTTTAGTGAGAGCTCTCATAACGTTTCGCATTACACAAATAACGACGTTCACTTCCTAAAGGGTAGCGATGAACGGCGACAGCCAAGACGTTACCACGGAGAAGCAATGAAAACTGTTTACTAGATGTATCGTCGTGTTTATGCGAACAACGTTGAAAGGTGCATGCTCGCGGCGCTTTTTCGGCAGTGCTAAAACATGGCGGCCAATTCGTTGGCAAAGCGATCATTAAATTTCTTAATCAATTTGCTCGCGGGCCATACCAATAACGTCATCAGACCTTCAGACCATTCTTCGTGGTGAATGCGGCATGCGCCATCGTCAAAAGGCACAAATGTAAAGCGATGCACGATACGCGCGCCCGGTACTTCTAGCCCCCAGCTAATTGAACGGTCTGGTTGAACATCGAGAAGGCGTACGACAATGGGTATTGCTGGTAAGCCATCTAGCTTAGGCGCGAACATTAGGAATGCACCTTTATTCCATTTTCCACCGAATAGGCGGGCGTCTGCGATAACACTAGACCAGTCTTTCCAGTCATCGATATTGCAGAAAAAACGGTATGCCTGTTTCGCGGGCACTTGAGCCTCGGTAACTAGGTCAGTATAGAAACGCTTCAACATTATTTACTCCCTTTTGAGGGCGCTAAGGTTAACGGGCGTCGGTAATAAGTACCAGCGTGATTTGTGCCAAAAAAAATGACAAGAAAAGACCATTGACCCAGTGCCCGTCATGACCTAATTTCGTGACGACCAAGGATGATTAAAAACAATGACAAATACACTGTTACCTGCCGGAATGTTGCCGGAATTGTTGGAAGTCGCAATCAAAAATCGGATTAACATCCAAGCCGTTTTTGAGGATGCGAAAATCGATGCCGATACCATTGGTCGGGCGGATCGCTATATAAAAATCGAGCAGCTTGATGCGCTGTTGGAATCAGCCTTCAGACTGGCTGGAAACCCCTATTTTGGCCTAGTTGTTGGCCGCGATAACCATCACGGTAAGCTCGATTTACTGGGCAATTTATTGGCCACGGCGAACTCCTTGGGCGATGCATTAGACGTCCTTCTGGCATACAAGGACTTGCTAGTACCTTATCTGCAATTCTCATTGCATCGCGGTGCTGATCGCGCCCGATTAGATGTCGTCCCTGATACCAAATTACGCTTTGCACACACAAGACCTCATGCAGAACTGGTGGTTTCCAGTTTGTATGCAATTGGCCGTTCCCTACTTAGCGGAAATTTACCGCTGAAAAGAGTAGGCTTTATTCATGAGACACCTAAAGATCTAGCGCTTTATTATGAGATTTTTAATTGTCCGTTGGAGTTTGGCTGCGAAACCAATTTTATTGAAGTCGATTTGCTCGCACTAGACACTCCTTTGGCGAGTGCTTATCCGCAGTACCATGAACGTTTACGCGTGCTCGCAGATGAAAGCCTGCAGCGTATAGCGCGCGCGCAGGGCACCGCCGGCCAAGTGTTGGAAATGCTTGAGCGCCGCTTAGGTTCCACTGAAACGAGCATAGAGGCAGTCGCGTCCTGCATGAATATGACGCCTCGGACCTTGCAACGTCGCCTCGCCCAAGAAGAAACCACGTTCGCTCATTTACGTGACCAAGTCCGTCACCAACGTGCGTGCAAAATGCTCTCCGATCAACGGTACGACATGGGATATATCGCTGAGCAGCTCGGCTTTTCTGATACAGCAAACTTTTATCATGCGTTTAAGCGCTGGGAAGGTTGTGCGCCCGGCGAATACAGGCGTACGCACCGCGCAAACTAGGCGCCATTTCTGACACGGGTTTAAGAAATAGTGGCGAAGCTTTGTCGTCAGAGGTTCTTTTAGCCTGATCTAATACTCAAAAAAGCTCCGTCTCGCCCACTTTTGCCTATCGTATCGCCCTGAAATTGCGCGATGTGCAGGGGCTGCCCCAGTCGGGTGCGCTCAATGCCCCATGCTCCGTTCTGATGCCCCCTTTTTGGTTGTGTCCCGTGGCACGAAAGTTGCCCTTGTCTTGTAGTTGTGTTCTGTCATGCAATCTACAGCTAGGATTCTCATGACATCTTTAAGTTGTACGCTCACTGATTTGACCAAGGCAAGGGTAGCTTATGTCGATTAAGGTCGCGCTCCGTCATTCCACTACTTACCGGTATGACCAATTAGTGCAGTTGTATCCGCATGTTTTTCGGTTGCGCCCTGCGGTGCATAGCCGTACGCCCATCGAAAGCTACTCATTCAAAATTACGCCGGAAAAGCACTTTATAAATTGGCAACAAGATCCCTTTGGTAACTTTCAGGCACGTGTGGTTTTTCCGGATAAAACCCGTGAGCTTAAAGTTGAAGTGGAGGTTATTGCTAATCTAAAAGTAATAAACCCGTTCGATTTTTTCGTCGAAGAATATGCCGATGAATTTCCGTTTTCTTATGATAAGCAGCTTCAGAAGGAATTGGTTCCGTACTTGTCTGTTTCAGAAGAGGGGCCTCTTCTAGATAAATGGATGTCGAAGGTTGATCTAACGCCCAAGCGCATCGTCGACTTTCTTGTTCAAATCAATCAGGCCGTTTTCGAATACATCGATTATTCCGTGCGCATGGAGCCAGGTGTTCAGACCTGTGAGAAAACACTAGAAGTCAGGCGTGGCTCATGCCGAGACTCGGCGTGGCTGTTAGTGCAAGTGCTGCGGCGTTTGGGGTTGGCCGCCCGATTTGTGTCGGGGTACTTGGTTCAGCTTAAGCCTGATATTGAGGCGCTTGATGGGCCCTCCGGCACCACCAAGGATTTCACTGATCTACACGCATGGACCGAAGTCTATGTGCCTGGCGCTGGTTGGATTGGGCTTGATCCAACGTCCGGTTTGTTTGCAGGCGAGGGGCATATTCCTTTGGCATGCACGCCTGATCCAGTTAGCGCCGCGCCGGTAACCGGTGCGACGAGCAAGTGTGAAGTTGAAGACTTTCAATTTGAAAATATCGTCACGCGTATTCATGAAGACCCTCGAGTAACGAAGCCATATTCCGATGAGCAATGGATAAATATTCAAGCGCTAGGCGAGAGCGTTGATAAAGAGTTTGCTGAAAGCGATGTGCGCTTAACCATGGGCGGCGAGCCAACATTCGTCTCTATAGATGATATGGAGTCGCCGCAGTGGAATACGGCCGCTGATGGTGAGCACAAACGTAAATTGGCGCATTCGCTTTTTGCAGCCATGCAGGCGCATTTTTCAACCGGCGCAATGCGTCACTATGGGCAAGGAAAATGGTATCCCGGTGAGCCGCTTCCTCGCTGGCAATATGGGTGCTACTGGCGCAAAGATGGTTATCCGCTTTGGCATGATCAATCTTTACTTGCTGATCCCAATAAAAACTATGGTCTTGGCGTTAAAGAGGCTAAGGCATTCACCCAAAAGCTGTGTGCGCAATTCCAATTGCCAGATCGATTCATTCTGCCCGCCTATGAAGATGCCATCTATTACATGTGGCAAGAGGGTAATCTTCCGCAGAATTTTAATTTAAAACGTAAGTCGATGAAGCTCAGTGCCGAGCGTAGGAAAATACTTTCTGAGTTAGAGCGCGGACTGGATGCTCCGGTGGGTTATGTACTGCCGCTCGGTTGGGATTGGAGTGGTGCGTGCTGGCATAGCTGCACGTGGACATTTCGTCGTGGGCATTTGCATTTAGTGCCTGGTGATTCAGCCTTGGGTATGCGCTTGCCATTGGATGCGTTGCACTGGCTGGCGCCTGCGGATAGAGAGACGCCGCAGCCATTAAGTTTGTTTGAGCCTGTTTCGCCTTTGCCAGCAATACCTCCGGCCTTGAAGCCCTTAGAAGCGGGTGCCCATAAAAACGGTCGAGAGCACTTTGTGCAAACGGCGTTATGTGTGCAACCGAGAAATGGTTGTTTATATATCTTTTTACCGCCATTGCCCAATGGCGATCAGTTCTTGTCGGTGTTGTCAGCGATTGAATCAACCGCCGCTGAGATGGAAATTCCGGTGGTTATCGAAGGGTATGAGCCGCCCCGCGATAACCGGATTGAGCGTTTTATGGTGACGCCAGATCCTGGCGTGATCGAGGTTAATATTCATCCCGCCGCAGATTGGAAAACCTTGCAGAAAAATACGTTGGACTTGTACGAAATAGCACGTCGGTCGCGTCTCGGTACTGAAAAATTCATGGTCGATGGTCGTCATACAGGCACCGGTGGAGGTAATCATGTGACGCTAGGCGGAGCGACGCCAGCGGACAGCCCAATTTTGCGTCGGCCTGATGTGTTGCGTAGCTTGCTGACGTTTTGGCAGCACCACCCAGGTTTGTCATATTTATTTTCAGGAATGTTCATTGGCCCAACCAGTCAAGCGCCGCGCGTTGACGAGGGCCGTCATGAAAGTTTGTATGAACTAGAAATTGCCTTTTCACAGATGCCATCCGGTGAGACGTGGATGCCATGGCTGACGGATAGATTGTTGCGCAATTTATTGGTGGATATTTCCGGCAATACGCACCGTAGCGAATTTTGCATTGATAAATTGTACTCGCCGGATTCTGCCACTGGGCGTTTAGGTATTTTGGAGTTCCGCGGCTTTGAAATGCCACCTCATGCACACATGAGTTTGGTGCAAAACTTATTGCTGAGAACATTGCTGGCCATATTCTGGAAAAAACCTTATCACCACAAACTGGTGCGCTGGGGAACTGCTTTGCACGATCGCTTTATGCTGCCGCATCATGTTTGGCAGGACATTAAAGATGTGTGTGACTTTATGCAGTTGCAGGGCTTTCCTTTCCGACAAGAATGGCTCGAACCATTTTTAGAGTTTCGCTTTCCGCATTACGGGCGTGTGCAGTTAAACGACATCGAATTGGATCTGCAGGCAGCGATTGAGCCGTGGCATGTGATGGGCGAGGAGGTGTCACGGTCTGGCACATCACGTTTTGTGGATTCGTCGTTGGAGCGATTACAGGTAAAAGTAACGGGGTTAACGGACGGTCGTTATGTGTTGGCCTGTAATGGTCGCGCGGTGCCATTAAAGAATACCGGCGTGCAGGGCGAGTATGTGGCGGGCGTGCGTTACCGCGCGTGGCAGCCGCCGTCGGCGCTACATCCGACCATTGGGGTACATTCTCCCTTGGTATTCGATTTAATTGATACGTTTAACGGTCGTGCGGTGGGTGGGTGCACTTATCATGTGCATCATCCGGGTGGCCGCAACTACGATGACTATCCGGTGAATGCCTATGCGGCCGAAGGGCGATTAATTAGCCGCTTCGAGGAGCATGGCTTTACGCAGGGTCCGATACAAATCCCTCCGGACTTAAGGCCGTTTATGCATAGCGGTAGTCAGTTTTATCCGCATGGCTCGGTACCGCCACTCAATTCCCCGCCACCGGAAGAAATAAGCGCAGAGTATCCATTTACGTTAGATTTAAGGCGCGGCCGTGGCCCGGTGTGAGTGCTATACTCCAGACCATGTTGCAGAAAAGCCGAGCGATAAAATGATGCTATGTGGGTTCCCGTTCTTGTTGGCAGCGTCGTTCCATGACTGCTGAAGCGAGGCAGAGCGCTGCGCTTTTAGATTTGGGCGCTAGCTATGGAGAGGCGGCTTCCGGTTACGATGAAATGTGGGTGCCGCTAGAAAAAGCACCGCATGCGCATTGGCAAATATTAATGCAGGATTTGTCACGATTGCGTGGCGGCGAACTGGAACGTCGTCGTTTGGAGTCGAGTAGACTGCTGCGCGAAAACGGTGTTACGTACAACGTTTACAACGATCCGCGGGGCCAGCAACGCACATGGCAGCTGGATCCGATTCCCTTAATGATCAGCAGTGCGGACTGGGCGGTAATTAGCGCGGGATTAAAACAGCGTGCCCGTTTGCTGGATTACATTCTTCGAGATTTATACGGCCCTCGCCATTTAATTCGTGACGGTCTATTGCCGCCAGAACTCGTTTTTTCCCATCAAGGTTTTTTACGCCCCTGCGACCAAACGTTAGACAGTGAGCAGCAGCAGTTATTGCTGTACGCAGCAGACTTGGCCCGTGGCCCAGATGGGCGCATGTGGGTGATCGGCGATCGAACTCAGGCACCATCCGGCGCGGGCTATGCCTTGGAAACACGCTCCGCGATGACGCGGGTGATGGCGGCGGAGTTTCGCCACAACCAAGTGCATCGACTGTCATTATTTTTTAGAAATTTGCGGGCAATGTTAAGCGGCCTAATGGCCGACAAAAAAGATGACCCACACGTGGTGTTGCTGACACCGGGGCCGCGCAACGAAACGTACTTTGAGCACGCTTACTTAGCCTCGTATCTGGGTTATACCTTAGTGCAAGGTGATGACCTGTCGGTTCGTGACGGAAAAGTGTGGATGAAGTCCATCGATGGTCTTAAGCAGGTCGACATCATTGTGCGGCGGGTAGACGATACCTTTTGTGATCCCCTTGAGCTGCGTGAAGATTCCCTATTGGGTGTGCCGGGTTTGCTCGAGGCGGCGCGGCAAGGAAATGTGGTGATTGCTAATCCATTGGGATCGAGTTTACTAGAAAGTCCTGCGCTGAATCCTTTCTTGCCGAATATCGCTCAAAAAATTCTTGGTGAAGAGATATTACTGCCGTCTGCGGCGACGTGGTGGTGTGGCGATAAGACTGCCCGTGATCACGTGTTAAAGAATCTGGCTGATTTAGTGATTAAGCCAATAGACAGACGCTTACCCTCAATTTTTGCTAGCTCTCTCGATAAAGCAGGATTAGAAACGCTTAAAACGCAGATCCTCTCCGCGCCATATCTGTATGTCGGTCAGCAAGTGTTGAGTTGCTCTACGGCACCGTCACTGCGTGACGAAAAAATTGTTCCGCGTCGCGCATTGCTGCGCACCTTTTTAACCGCCCACCAAGGCGATTACGACGTAATGCCCGGCGGCTTAACCCGTACTGCGCCAGATGAGCATTCGGTTTTTATTACTAACCAAACTGGCGGCTTAAGCAAAGACACGTGGGTCTTGGCGGATAAGCCGGATGACCAAACCAGTCTATGGCCGTCCCCACAAGCTCGCGTAGGCGCTGCGGTTCACGAGGTCGCTCTCACATCGCGTTCCGGTGAAAATCTGTATTGGGTTGGTCGTTACGCGGCGCGAGCGGAAGCAATTTTGCGGGTTTTGCGCAGTGTTATTTACAAGCTCAGTGATTACGACGATTACCGCGATGACTCTGATTTACAAGTGCTCGAACGGTTGCTTGTGGCCCTTACATTCCAAACTGGAATGTTTCCTGGATTTGTGGGGGACGAGGCTAAGGAAAAAATGCGCAACCCGCGCGCGGAAATTATGCGGATGGCGACAGATCCGAATCACCCTGGAAGCTTAATCGGCACGCTGAACTTGCTGATGCAGAGCGCTTTCAATGTAAGAGATATTTGGTCCGTCGACACATGGCGCGTGATTGATGATATCGATGAAATTTTGCAGTCGATAGCAGACGGCGAGCCGAGCTTTGTCACGTTACAGAATAATCTCGACAGTTTGTTGGGGTGCTTAATGGCATTTTTCGGACAGACTCAGGAAAGCATGCCCCATGAAAGCGGCTGGTATTTATTCAATATCGGTCGCCGGATGGAACGTGCGCTACAGTTGTCCGGCTTGGTTAGACACACCGTGCTATTTCGCAGCAGCGAGGTGGTGGAGCATTTAATTTTAGAAGCTCTGCTGGTAAATCAAGAAAGTCTCAGCTCGCATCGACGCCGTTATCGCGCGGCGCAAAGCCCGAGTACAGTATTCGATTTGATGTTACTCGACGTTCGACATCCACGGTCGCTAGCCTATCAGGTGCGAAAAATTAGCGAGCTGGTAGAACGCTTGCCGCAAAGCCAGCCCGTAGAGCGCTCTCATTCCTTGAACGACGAGCAACGCATTATTTTGAAGCTTTATACCGAGTTTCAATTGGCCGATTTGAATCGGTTAGTTAAGGTCAATGATGAAAGTGGCGTGCGGACCGTGCTTGATGGCTTGCTAACCAATGTCGAGAAGCGCGTTCGAAAAGCCTCAGAGTTTTTGACCCAGCGCTACTTTAGCCACACCTCGGATGCATACCAGCTCGCCCCGACACGAACGGAGTTGTTGTGATGAACTATCGCATTCGGCATACCACTCGCTACCAGTATCCAGATGTCGTCAGTCATTGTTTTAACGAAGCACGCATGTCGCCGTTAACAGCGCACGGTCAACAATGTGTGCGCAGTCGTTTTGTTATTCATCCTACGCCGGATTACACCTCTCAGCGTGAGGATTACTTCGGCAACCAGGTTACAAGCTTTCATATTTTACAGCCGCATCGAGAATTAACTGTCACGGTATACAGCGATGTTCATGTGGATGATTTGTCACAGCCATTGCTGTTTATGAAGGATACTCCTTGGGAAGCTGTGCGTGACCAATTGGCTGCGAGTTTAGATTCAGCATTATTGTCTGTACGTGAATTCGTTTTGCCGTCTGAGTTGGCGCCGCTGCTTGAAGATGTGCGTGCATACGCGTTGCTATCCTTTTTGCCCGGCCGGCCGCTGCTGGAAGCCGTGAAGGATTTAAATAAACGCATTTTTACTGACTTTAAATATGACCCCGCCTCGACAACCATTAGTACACCGTTGGCAGATGTGTTGGCTCAGCGCGCGGGCGTATGCCAAGATTTTGCCCATTTAGCCATTGCCTGCGTCCGCAGCGTCGGTTTGCCGGCGCGGTATGTGAGTGGTTATTTAGAAACATTGCCTCCGCCGGGCGAAGAGAAAATGGTGGGCGCCGATGCCTCCCATGCGTGGTTTGCTGTGCACAATTTGGACGACGGCTGGGTGGCCTTTGACCCGACCAATAATGTTCAGCCTGGCGTGCAGCACATCATGCTCGCCGCGGGCCGCGATTTCGCTGATGTGACGCCGTTGAAAGGTGTGATATTTGGCGGTGCGCAACACCAGTTATCGGTCTCTGTAGATGTTGCCCGCCACAGTGGCTAGTGGTCAGCGGTACACCTTCCCCTTCGTCTGATTGCCGTCCTGTCAAGGGTGGTCGTGTCCGCTTTCTGTCCCTAGCATGGGAGCAGTGGCTGGCGTAGTCACTCGCTATCTCGCGGTGACTTGTCATCGATTATGGGGCGCAAATGCTTAGCTGTTTTCGCCAATGTTGTGTTTGGCATGCCATACGTGGCAGCCAAAGTTAACTAGGTCCTCCATTTATGCGAACACTGCGTTTGCGCAATCTAAATACGTTTTTACTGAGTTTAATTTCAGCGCTCTGTTTAGCTGCCTGTGATAAGCCTAACGGTGAGCAGGCCGCCGGCAAGCCATTTGAAAATTACGTTGAGACGGGTGACTTGTCGGAGCTGCGAGAGCGCGGATATGTGCGATTGCTAGCGCCGCGTTTCGACGACGATTTAGCGTTGCCTCGTGACGGCTTTCCTATTCATACCTACCGAGAAGTTGCCGAGGATTTCGTCACCTCATTAGGGCTTACTCCCGAGTGGGTGTACGCGGATGATTTTTCGAATCTAATAAATCTGCTCAATAACGGCGCTGCGGATTTAATTGTTACCAACCTCACGCACACTGTGAAACGCGAAGAAAAAATTGCCTTCAGTGCGCCGTTGGCAGTCGTTCAAGAGGCGCTTATTTTGCCGAGTGCAATGAAAGGCAAAGCGTTAGATTCCTTGGGCGCGCTTACCGTTACCGTCCCGGAAGGCACAGCGTGGCGCAGTACCTTAGAGCGCTTAGCCTTGGAAAATCCGAATTTTAGTGTGGCGCTTGCCCCCGGCACTTTATCGGACTGGGAGATGCTCGACGGAGTTGCTGATGGAACCTATCAGGCAACCGTGCTCGATTCAGATATCGCAGACAGCATAGTGCCGTTGGTGCCTGGGGTGGTGATTGGCCCTGTGATTAGCAAGGATCGGGAGATTGCTTGGGCGATGCGCACCGACAATAAAGCGTTGAGGCATGCGCTTAACGAATTCCTCGTTGCAACAAGGGTCGTCGCATCGCGGGCAGAAAAAGAAAAGCGGCTATGGGCGGATATTAAACAAAGCGGCACATTGCGCGTTATTACAACGAATAACCCTGCGAGTTATTTTTTGTGGCGTGGTGAACTAATGGGCTTTGACTATGAGTTGATTAATGAATTTGCCAAGAATAATAAGCTCCGAGTGAGCGTTATTGTTCGAGATAGCCCAGAAGAAATGTATGTGGCCTTGCAAAGCGGTTATGGCGACGTTATTGCCGCCTCGATGACCGAGTCGGAAGAGCGCAAAGCGAAAGGCTGGACATTCAGCCGCCGGTATCTGGTGGTGACAGAAAAGCTTGTAGGCGCTGCCGGAGCGAAGGATATAGTGGCGTTAGAGCAGTTGAATGGAAAAACCATTGCAGTTAATCCTCAGCATTCGTACTTCGAAACGTTAACAGCGCTAAAAAATAGTGGTGTTAGCATTAAGGTTGTTGAGGTGCCCAATGCAACATCGGAAATGCTTATCGCGGAAGTGGCAGAAGGGCAGTTTGATTACACCATTGCGGACAGTCATCTTGCTGCGATGGAAACCACCTTCCGTGATGATATCCGAGTTGTTTACGATTTCGCTGAGCCGAAGAATATTGGCTGGGTGGTGCGTAAAGATCAGGCCCAGCTGCTTGCCGCGCTCAACCAATATGCAAGAAAATCTTATAAAAGCCTGCACTATAATATTTACTTCAATCGTTATTTTAATGAGCCAAAGTCCATAACGAAATATCGTGAGGATCGCGTCGAGCCCGGCAAAGCTATCTCTCCGTATGACGAATTGGTTTATGAGCATGCGCTGGAAAATAGTTTAGATTGGCGCTTGTTGACGGCGCAGATGTATCAAGAAAGTCGGTTTAACCCAAAAGCACAATCCTACGCAGGAGCCGTTGGGTTAATGCAAGTGTTGCCGCGTACTGGTCGTCAATTTGGTTATAAAGATGTACGGCCGCCAGAAAAAAATGTGGCGGCAAGTGTCGATTTCATGCATTGGCTGCAAGATCGCTTTCCCCACTATTTGCCGATCGAAGAGCGAGTCTATTTTACGCTTGCTGCGTATAACGCAGGTCATGGCCATGTGCAAGATGCGCGACGCTTGGCAAAGCAACTAGGCAAGAACCCAGACGTGTGGTTTGGCAACGTAGAAAGCGCCATGTTGTTGCTGTCGCAGCCAAAGTATTTCCGTCGAGCCCGCTTCGGCTATGTGCGTGGTACGGAGCCGGTCGGATATGTACGCGATATTCGTGAGCGTTATGTGCTTTATTTAAAGGCTGATGTAAAAAAGCCTAGAGCGAACGACTAGGGCAAGTCACGTAAACGGGTTACACTCTTTGCGCGCATACAGTGCGTCTTTTTTTGATATAGCGAGGAGTGTTTGGGTGTCAGAACCGCTTATTTTTGAAGCCACTGAGCAAAATATTCAGGACCTGCTAGCACGGTCTATGCAGGTTCCCATTATTATTGATTTCTGGGCGGACTGGTGTCAGCCGTGCCTGCAAATGGCACCGGTGCTGGAAAAGCTTGTTACGGAACTTAACGGCCAAGTGTTATTGGTCAAAGTAAATGCCGATGAGCAACAAGTGGTTGCCAGTCAATTTGGTGTACGCAGCTTGCCGACGCTGAAATTAGTATTTCAAGGGCGTTTGGTGAACGAATTATCCGGCGCACAAACTGAATCGGCGTTACGCGAATGGTTGGCCCCCGTGCTGGGTCAGGGGCAGACTGAAGAAGAGCAGCTTGCGTCGTTCTTGGAGCAAATCCAATTGGCCATGGCCCATGGCCAAGGTCCACAAGCGGAGCAAGCTTTGCGGCATGCGTTGCAGCAGCAGCCTGATAAACACTTATTGCGGGCAGCGTTGGTCGAATATTTATTAAGTCTAGGTCAGCTCGACGACGCGCAATCCGTGCTTGCAGAAATTGCCGAGGATGTCCCCGAGTTACGCCCTTTCAGAAATCGCTTTGCCTTGCTTGAAGAGGTGAGTGAGCAGCCAGCATTAGCATTGTCTGAATTATCTGATCGCATTACGTCAGCGCCGACGGCGGAAGATTTGCATTTGTTTGGTATGCGCGCGGCGGCGGCGGGGCAGTTTGAGGCGGGTCTCGATGCGCTGATTCAACTGTTGAGAAATTATCCAGACTATCGAGACGGTATTGCTAAAGCCTCGTTATTGAAAGTTTTTGACTGTTTGCCTAAAGGCGACCCTCTTGCGAGTCGCTATCGTCGTCAGATGTTCAATGCGTTGCACTAATCACCGTACCGAAGCCTTGACCTTTTCTATGTTAAAAAATGAATCGGTGTCTATGGTCGCGGCTGTGAATATGTGACACTTGGTCGACTGATGGGGCCGTGGTGGCGCCACTGAGGAGTTATCAGCATGAAAATGATTACCGCCATTATCAAGCCATTCAAAAGCGATGACGTGCGCGATTCGCTGGCTGAGATTGGCATTCAGGGCATGACGATCTCTGAAGTCAAAGGCTTCGGCCGCCAGAAAGGACACACTGAGCTGTATCGCGGTGCTGAATACCTTGTGGATTTCGTCCCCAAGATGAAGCTTGAAATCGCAGTGAAGGATGATCAGGTCGATGCTGCCATCGATGCCATCGTTAAAGCTGCAAATACTGGCAAGATAGGTGACGGCAAGATTTTTGTGACAGCCTTAGAGCAAGCAATTCGGATCCGCACTAGCGAAACCGGCGACGACGCAGTTTGACCTTTTGGCCCGCATTGCGGGCAAATGTGCTATTGCCTTGATTCCAGCCTTTCCTTTAAGGTACGGGGACCCTTTCGAACGCTCGTTTGAATATGCTCGGAATACCGAGTGCGGGTGTACAGGCCAACTAAATTAGTGGAGAAATCGAATGAGCCTAGAATTTTTGTCTGACGAGTGGTTTGCCAAAGTTGAAGAGTTGCGCGCCGCAGCCGGTGACGTAGAAACGCCAGCCGCACTTGCTGGTTTGGTTATCAATATCACTGTTAACGGTGGCCCTAACGGCGACAAGCACATGGCGCTGGTTGGTGGCATGCTGGAAGACGGCCATCACGATGACGGTAGCACAACGATGATTTTGCCTGCTGATTTGGCAAAACGTATCTTTATCGAAGGCGACCAGTCTGCAGGTATGCAGGGCTTTATGACCGGCCAAATTCGCATCGAAGGCGATATGAGCAAGTTGATGGCGTTGCAAACTGCACAGCCAACAGCGTCTCAAATGGCACTACAGCAGCAAATTAAAGAAGTTACCGCTTAATTTATCGGTAGCGTCATAATTTGTTTTAAAAAAGGGCCGTTAGGCCCTTTTTTTGTTTTTGATGTTGCTAGGTCCCACAGATTTTTCGGCGACCTCTGTGGCGCGATGCGTGCGTCGGTAGTCTCCAGGTGTTTGCTGTGTCCATCCTCTGAACGCTTTGCTAAAGCTGGCTTGGTCGCTGTATCCGAGTTTTTCTGCAATATCGATGATCGGCATGGTCGATTCGCGTAAATAACGCTGCGCATGCTGGGCGCGAACACCGTTCCGCATTTCGCTAAACGATAGACTTGCCGCCCTGAGGTATCTACTTAGTGTGCGTGGGGTAGAACCCAGCTTTTCCGCCACTCGCTCGATGGTGCAGCTTCGTCCTGGATCTAATGTGATGAGTCGGCGAATTAGCAACAGCATTTGTTGGTTCTGCGACGTTTGTTTAGTTCTTTCAGGTTTCGTCTGCGAGCTGGCCGGTAAAAAATCACCGTCATTGAAGTCATGCATGATTAATTGATTATGAGGATGGCCGCCTTTTACGGTGCAGCCTTCAATTTCATACAAATGCGTGCCTTGTCCTGCGTGTTGCGTGTCGACGCACAGGGTGACGGACTTGCCCATCTGTGTGACGAAGCGAACTAGAATGCCAAAATACATGTCGAGCACGCGATGACGCACCTTGGCTAACGGCCAGTTCTCGCTAAAGTCGATAAGGAGATCATCCCCATCGAGATGAGGCGTCAACTCAATAAACGGCAGGCGTAGAGAAATGTTACTGAGCGCGAGCTGGGCAATCGCTACTGGATTGTTGCGATGAAACAGCGGAAGCGATGTCATGCCGTGGGTGTTTAAGCCCCAAGATAACCCTAGTTTCAACGCCCAATCTTTGTTGGGCAGTTGCTTGTCGGCATGTTCGAGCAGGCTTAGTAGCTGATTTATCGAAACCGCGCCTTCGGGAGAGCCCAACGCGCCGTCATCTATTCCCAATTCATGACAGGTCGAGAGCAGATTGACGTCATGCTCTTTACCTAGCGCCAAAAGAGAACGAATGTACACGATGCTAATTGATGGTACGTCGGCGAAGAGTGCTTTAAAGGCATCCATAGGCCTGTTATCCCTAGTTTTTATAATTTTTATTGCACGTTCGTGCTAGAAAGTAAACCTATACGTCTGTCTATTATAAGCGCTCAAGATGTGTCGATCTGTACACCTATATACTTTCTTAATGTCTCAGTAAGACGCATTAGGGGGTGTCATGAAACAACAAGCGGGTGGCGCGTCGTGACATTCAACGAAAACGAGATCGGCTCATACTTGCTCTGTGTCCAAAGCAAACCCAGCAAAACAATAAAATGAGGCGGGTCATGGCTAAAATTAAATCGAATAATAAAACCTATTGCCGTTTCGTTCGCAGCGAAAAGATCAACAGCGCAGACCTTGAGCGTATGTATGAAATCTTCCGCGAATACTACGGTAACACGGATATGGAAACCTTTATCCGTGATTTCAGTAAGAAAACCGGTGCCTTTCTTGTCCGCTCACGTGCAGATCGTCATATCGTAGGCTTTTCAACTGTTGCGCTAATGGATTTGACCATGAACGGTCGAAAAGCCAAGGGCGTATTCAGTGGGGACACTATCATCGAGAAAGAATATTGGGGCGGGCGTGCGCTACAAACCCACTTCTTCTTCTTTATGCTTCGGACAATCTTGCGTTACCCGTTCACGCCACTTTTCTGGCTGCTCATCTCAAAGGGCTACAAAACCTATTTGCTGATGGCCAACAACTTTATGCGGTTTTACCCGCATCCAGATGGCAAAAACGAAGAGTATGAAGGCATGGTGGCTGAGTACAGCGAGAGACTGTTCCCCGGTTGCTATGATGCTGAGCGTGGTGTTTTGGACTTCGGCGAGCAATACCAGCATTTGCATGATGACGTTGCTGGCATCACCCAAGAAATGTGCGATCGCTACCGTAATATTGCTTTCTTCGAGCAGCGCAATCCTACATGGCGTCGTGGCACAGAGTTACCTTGTATCGGTCGCGTTAGCATTTATGAAGTTCCTCTCTATATCTTGCGCTTCTTTGGCAAGGTGCTCAGCGGCGGTAAGCTGTTTCGCAACAACAAGCCCCTTAAGCCTGTTAACAAGCCGTTAGCAGCACGCACAGGAACGGCTAGAGGCACTCAATGACCTTACGCCACCGCCTAGGCCACGGCGTTCTGCGTCGGATGGTGGCCTGGGGGGAGCGCGGCTTTAGGCAAAACCTGAACAGCCTTGAGGCTGTTCAGCGCCGTAAGCTTCAAGGATTGATGAATGCAGTCGCCGCTACCTCCAGCGCAAAACAATTTGAATTAACTGCTGACACGGACTGGCAGCGCTTTGCCGAGCGCGTGCCAGTGTCGTCGTATTCCGACTGGGCAGATAAAATCCACGCCTTAAAAGCGTCCGGCGATGCCATGATCCATTCGCCGGTGATGCGTTTCCAGCCAACCAGTGGTAGCACCTCTGCCATTAAATGGATTCCATACACCAAGCAATTTCTGGCCGAGCTAGACGGTGCAATTGTTCCTTGGCTGGCGGATCTCTATCGCCAATTTCCGAATATTTCCCATGGCTCGCACTACTGGTCGTTGTCATGGTTACCCACCGATATGCGCGATAGCGGCACCGCAGATTTAAATGACGATATGAAGTTATTGTCTGCAGGAAAGCGCATCTTGGCCGCCGCCACACAGGCCGTACCCGAGTCAGTCGCCATGGCTCCGACATCGCAGGATGCCTCGTTTGCATCGTTGGTTATGTTGGTGGCTGATACCGGTTTGACGGTAATGTCTGTCTGGAGTCCAACGTTTGCGTTGACCATGCTTGAGCAACTTGGTCAGTGGCGTGAAGAAATTGCTGCTTGCTTAGAGCGTGGTAATTGGGGGGCTCGCCAGGGCCTGAATTTTTTAAGTTGTCCTCGCAATTCTCGCCAATCGAAACTTCTGCGTGAATGGAATGGGGAGCCGAATGCTGATTTCTTTAAAGCGTTGTGGCCTTCATTGGCGTTGATCAGCGCATGGGACACAGCCGCGGCAACCCGTTGGGCTAAAGTATTGCACAGCTATTTACCGCATGCGGGTTTTCAAGGCAAAGGGCTGTGGGCAACCGAAGGCGTTGTTACCTTCCCGTACCGAGAGCAACATTTACTGGCATATAATAGCCACTTTTACGAGTTCGAAGATCTGGATAGTGGCGACATAGTTCCAAGCTGGGCACTGCGCGAAGGGCAGCAAGTCGCGCCAGTTATTACTACCGGAAGTGGTTTTTTGCGCTACCGCATGGGTGACCAGCTGCTCGTCAGTGGATTTGATGGATCGGTTCCCGCATTAACATTTTTGGGGAGAGAAGATGGCGTCGATTTGGTCGGCGAGAAGCTCTCTACCATCGCAGCACAGCAAGTGCTTGATGCCGTCGCCAGTCAATTTAAGGTCAACACGGTGTCATTGATTGCGCTAGATGAAAGTGACGCACGTCAGCGTCCGGGATACGTTTTATTGCTTGAAGAAAGCGCAGTGAAAAATGCAGCTGAGATTGGCGAATTTGCCGAAGCAGCGTTACTAGAGCATTTTCATTATCGTTTAGCACGTTCATTGAATCAGCTATCTGCCGCGCGGGTCGTCGCTGCGCCGGATATGCGTGATTTTTATCTCGAGCAATGTCGCTTGCGCGGCATGATCGAGGGCAATATTAAAATTGAGCCTTTGCGACGTTGGGATGGCGCTATGCCTGAGCGGCTCGCTGAAGATCAGGCCGCCCAAACGAGGGCGCGTGCATGAGTACCTTTGAAGTGAGAATGGCGGCGGAATCTGACGATGGGATCATTCTTAATTTAATTCGCCAGTCGCCTCAGCCGGGCCGCGTGGTGTTGAATTTTGAGCGCGAACCTAGTTTTTATTATGGCGCGAGAGTGACCTGTGATAAGCCTGACGTGCTTGTTGTGTTTCATAAAAAAACAGGCGACTTAGCGGCGGTTGGGAATATTGGGTCACGTCCTATTTATGTTAACGGCGAAGAGAAAGATATTCGTTATGCACATGATCTTCGTGTTGCGACGCCTTATCGAGGTTCGTTAGCTCTGGTGCGAATGTTTCGTGAGGGAAAAAAGAAGTTAATGCCAAACGAGTGGCTGCAAACTGTTATTTTGGCTGAGAATGAGGCGTCGATTTCAACCGTTGGCTCGGGTCGAGCAGGACTACCGACGTACTATCCGCATGGTGATATCGTCACTTCATTGATCTTTTCACCTCCGCGTTTTCCGTTAAAGCATGCCTATACGATTCGCAAAGCGAGCGCCGATGATTTGCCGAAGATGCAATCATTGCTCGATGAAGAAGGGCCTAAACATCAATTCTTCCCGAGCTACAAGTTAAAAAAAATCATTGAAGGTAGTTCCTATTTTCGTGATATCCGTATTTCTGATTATTGGTTGGCGTTTGACGGCGATACACTGGTGGGCATGGTGGGTGTGTGGAACCAGAAAGGCTTTAAGCAGACACGATTAATTCAATATCCGGGTGGATTGGCGTGGGCTCGTCATCTATACAACCTCTGGAGCCGTTTATTTGGAGGCGTGCATCTTCCGGCTGCTGGTGGCGTGATTAATTATCGAACTCTGCATTCGGTCATTACACGAGGCGATAAGCCAGAGGTGTTGGCCGCGTTGATAGAGCCAATTGCACATATCGCAAGAAGCGAACGTATGGCACTAGTATGTGCTTTCTTTGCACAAGACCCAATGCGCGCTGCATTAAAAAAATTTACTGTGCAAAAACTGATGAGCAAGCATTACTTAGTGAGTTATGACGATGATCCGGGCAAGACTTTGGATGATCGTATGCCCTATATCGAAGTAGCGCGACTGTAGCTCAGTGGTGCGTGGAGTATGGCTATGAAATTGCAATCATTGATTCCTGGTTTCCGCACTCAGCGTGGAGCCTTTATTTGGGTGGTGGGCATCACGGCCATCATTTGCATAATGCTTTATAGCATTCCTAACGATATTGAACGCGAAGAAGCGCATAGCAATAGTGTGGTGCTGGATGTTTTACCCGTTCAAGTTGAGCCTTCGAGAATTAACATTCAAGCAAATGGTGTGGCGCGTCCGGCCTCTGAAATTCCATTAATTGCTGAAGTTAGTGGTCGTGTTCTCACCATCGACGATAACTTCGTATCGGGTTCTGTCGTGTCATCAGAGACGGCGCTGGCAACTATTGATGCGGAGCCCTATGAACTGGCCTTGGCACAGCGTCGCAATGAAGTGAGTGCGGCGTCGTTGCATTTAGCGGATACCAAAGCGCGTGCGTCCGTCGCGGAAAGAACTAGCGGAAAGCGTGCGACGGATTACGCGCGTATGGTGCCGCATTTAGCAGAAGCTCAGACACGCGTGGAGGCCGCGCGAGCAGCAATGCGCAGCGCACAGTTAGAACTTTCTCGCACACAAATTAAAGCGCCGTTTGCTGGTCGTCTTCGCGATGTGCAAGTGCGTGCAGGGCAGTACATTACCGCTGGGCAAGTGCTTGGCTATTTGTATACGCCAGATAAAATTGAAGTTCGCTTGCCGGTGCGCGATCAATGGTTATCAATGATCGATTTACCGTATGACGGCTCCGAGCCGGAAACACCCGTTAAAGTAACCCTAAAAGCGAAATTCGCAGGCATTGAGCGTCGCTGGGACGGTGAAATCGTGCGCCGTGAAGGTGGTTTAGATAAAAACCAAATGGTGATGTTGGTGGCGCGCGTGCTACAGCATGAAGGTGAGGTGCCACTAGAACCCGGCGTTTGGGTAGAAGCGAATATCCAAGGCGCAGAATTGTCTGGGGTTGCGGTCTTGCCGGAAACCGTTGTTGGCCGAGACAGTCGAGTGTGGCTCGTGAACAGCCAGCAGCGCTTAGAGCGCCGTAATATTTCTATTTTATATCGAAACGACAAACAAGTTTACGTGAGCAATGGACTGGCAAACGGTGATCAGGTCGTCCTCGCGGGCGACTTGCGCATGATGGAGGGCGCAGAAGTAAAAGTGCGTCAGCCATGGCTTTCGGATAACACGGATGGTGAGCTGGGAGCCGCATTGCCGTGAACGCCATTATTCGCTGGTTTATTAACAACCCAGCAGTCTCCAATTTGCTGATGGTCATGCTAATTCTAGCTGGCCTTTATGCTATTCCTCATACGCGTCAAGAAACGCTCCCTAATGTACCGATGGATCGGGTCAACATTGTCGCGCCGATGCCGCAGGCCACACCGGAAACGGCAGAGCGGTTACTCTGTACACCGATTGAAAATGCGTTGTATAGCGTTGAAGGAATCACAGAAATTATGGGCGCCGCCTACGAAGGCCTTTGCACGATTCGTATGGATGTCGCTCAAGGCTATGACACGCGCGATATTTTGGAGGAAGTTAAATCCGTTGTCGGCAATATTGAAAACCTTCCCGCTAGCGCTCAGGCGCCGCAAATTAGTGAATTGATAGTGAGAAACCGCGTGGCGCGTGTTGTGCTTAGCGGCGATCAAGATGATTTAACGCTTTATCGTCAGGCACATGAATTGCGCCAAAAGTTTTTTGATAGCGGCGTTATTTCAGTGGTGGATTTTGA
This sequence comes from Alcanivoracaceae bacterium, assembly GCA_029213045.1. GTDB lineage: Bacteria > Pseudomonadota > Gammaproteobacteria > Pseudomonadales > Alcanivoracaceae > JARGPN01. Next base: position 437,343 of record JARGPN010000009.1, on the reverse strand, counting down.
GAACTTGCCCGATAGAGAAGTACGGATTGAAGTGGATCGCGGTGAGTTGCGACGCCACCAGATTAGTTTGCGTGACATGGCTACCAATATTCGGCGTAGTTCTGACGCTATTGGTAGCGGCATTATGCGCAGTAGCGGCGGGGACTTACTGCTTGAGACAGGTGCGGAGCCGAAAGTAGCGGAAGATTACGAGCAGCTTGCAGTGCGCCGCGAAGGGCCCGGCGCAACACTACGCGTTCGCGATATGGCGCGTGTTGAAGATGGCTTTAATGAAGACGAAATTTCTGCGTGGTTTAACGATAAGCCGGCAGTGGCGCTAGATGTATATCGTGTCGGTAATCAGCAAGTGCTTGATGTTGTGGAAGAAGTTCGTCGACAAATAGCCACAACCGAGTTTGAGGGGAATATTGAACCGGTTCTTTGGCAGGATGATGCGGAGCAATTTCGTTCCCGATTCGAGCTATTAAAAAATAGCGCGTTCCAAGGTTTAATTATTTTGGCCATCATGCTGTGTTTATTTTTAGGGCCGCGTTTAGCATTTTGGGTTGCGTTAGGTATCCCAGTCTCAATGCTCGGCGCCACGGCTATTTTACCGATTGCTGGCGAATCTATTAACACCATTTCCTTGTTCGCATTCATCTTAGTACTCGGCATTGTCGTTGATGACGCGATTATCGTTGGTGAAAGTATTCATGAAGTGCATCGTGAAGGTCGCACCGGAAAAGATGCTGCGCTTGAAGGAACGTTGCGTGTGTCTCGTCCCGTTACCTACGCGGTCCTCACTACGTTAATGGCGTTTGCGCCGATGCTTTTTTTGCCCGGGGCCGAAGGTGTCCTGATGCGAGTGATTCCGTTGGTGGCGATGGCGATCTTGGCGTTATCGCTGGTGGAGTCTATGTGGATTTTGCCATCTCACCTATCTGGCCATTCAACAAAGCAGTGGCCCGGCGAAGCCTTTTTTCTGAAATTAAGTGAGCGAATTAATAGCGGATTAGATAAATGGATGGCGGGTATTTATCGGCCTGTCATGCGCCGGTTGCTAGGATGGCGAGCGGTGGTTATTGCCGTTTTCTTCGCGCTTTTCACGCTTTGTATTGTGTTAGTGCACAGTGGCTGGTTAAGCATGGTGCTGTTCTCCAAAGTTGAAGCTGACTTGGTGATGGCTGAAGCAGTATTTCCACAAGGTACCGCACCTGCAAATATTCATGAGCAGTTGAGCAAGTTACGTAACAGCGCTGAAAAAATGGCCGCGCCGTTTGGCGGCGTCGGCGCAGAAGACAGTCCCATCAAGCAGATATACGCTGAACAAGGGGTGAGCCAGAAGATCTCCAATGCTCGAGACCCTGATGCGCAGTACAGGATTCGTGTTTCGCTGAAATTGAACGGAAATGCTGAGGTAGAGGCAAGTGATATTGCACGGCAATGGCGTCTTGTTAACGGCGAAGTATCAGGCGCGACATCGGTAAAGTTTGATTCGAATTTAATGCCGACGAATTCTGATGTGTATATCAATCTTTTCCATGACGATTTGGAAACGCTGCAAAAAATGGCTGCTGAACTTCAGTGGTTGTTAAACGGCTATCACGGCGTCAATGAGGTCGGTAATAACTTGGCGGCGCAGCGTCAGATTATGGAACTAACGTTAACCTCGTCCGCGCTAGATTTGGGGTTAACAGAAGATAATTTGGCGGCACAGGTACGGGATGCGTTTTTTGGTATTGAAGTTGACCGCATTGCAGAACGTGATTATGAAGTACCGGTAATGCTTAAGCTTTCAGCGGAGGATGCTACGACACAGTGGGATCTAGAGGAGCTACCTATACGTTTGCCAACAGGCGACTGGGCTCCCCTAGGCGTGTTGGCGGAGTTAAAAATTCGTAATTCGCCTGCGGTCGTCAGTCACTATATGCGCGAGCGTAATGCGATTGTTACTGCAATGGTTGACGAAGAGGTGGTGTCTGTGGGCCGGGTAATGTCTTCTTTGCGCTCTGACTTCTTAGATCATATTGATACTGAGTATCCAGGCGGAAGCTGGGGTATCGCGGGTAAGCCAAAATCCGTTAAAGAATTTACAGATTATCTTGGCAATGCCTATTTAATTGCATTGTTCGGTATTTTCTTTTTGTTAACCGTTTTGTTTGGGAATTATGGTCAGCCTATTTTAGTGATGAGTGCCATTCCATTCGGCATTGTTGGTTCGTTTGTAGGCCATTTGTTGCTTGGGCATGAATTTACCCTGTGGTCGTTAGTCGGGGTTGTGGCGGTAAGTGGCGTGGTGGTGAATGATAACCTTGTGCTGCTCGACTGTATCAACCAAAACCGAGAGCGCGGCGCAACGTTATTTGAAGCGGTGTTAGAAGCTGGTGCTAGCCGCTTTAGGCCTATCATGCTGACCTCGGTGACAACCTTCGCCGGTATTGCACCTATGATTATCGACAATTCAGTTGAATCGCGCTTTTTGGTGCCGATGGCTATTTCATTAGCGTTCGGCGTATTGTTTGCGACACTGGTCAGTTTAATTCTTGTGCCCGCGCAGATGCTTATGGCACATGATGTACGAGAGTATCTTTCATCGCTCAATGAAGCGCTTAAATTGCGCTGGAAGCACCGGCATGATCCGCGCCCGTCACAAAAGGATTCTGTCGCTACGGCATACCGATTGGGGCAGTGGGCGAGCCGCTTTTCCACGGAAATGCAGAACCCGTACGAGAGCCCTGAGCTGTGGGCTGCGTGGGAAGCTGGCTTTACTGACCGAGAACCACCCATTCCAGTCTAGAACTGAACCTGATTCTCTCGCTACACTGTGTCGAACCAAAAGGAACGGCACAGATGGAAAAAAACGTCCCACTTCGTACTACCGTAGAAAGCGCAGTCGATCATATTTTGACTGAGACTGGCGGTCACGTCCGCATTGGATTGCCGCTAGGCTTGGGCAAACCCAATCAGTTCATTAACGCCTTATACCAGCGCGTAAAGAATAATCCGCAGTACTCCTTAATGATATTCACCGCGTTGTCACTCGGGCGCCCCAGTGCGGGCAGCGAGCTGCAGCGCCGTTTTCTTGAGCCTTTTGTAGAGCGCGTTTTCGCGGATTATGTTGAGCTTGATTACTATATAGACCTGCGCAAGCGCGCTGTGCCGAAGAACATTGAGGTGTTCGAGTTCTTCTTTCAGCCGGCAAGCATGCTCGGCAATGCATCGGCACAGCAAAATTATATTAGCTGCAACTACACTCATGTCGCACGAGACTTAAATGCGCGCGGTATTAATGTCGTCGCGCAGTTGGTCGCGTCGAATGATTCTGATCCAAACAAAGTTAGCTTAAGTTGTAATCCAGAGGTGTCACTCGACTTGCTGCCTCTTATCGAGGCTCGGCGCGCAAAAGGTGAAAAGATATTAGCGGTGGGGCAAGTTCATTCTGACTTGCCTTACATGCTCAATGATGCGGAAGTGTCGGCGTCCATGTTTGATGTTTTGATTGATCAACCTGGATTGTCGACCCGTTTGTTTTCTACCCCCAATATGCCTGTGAGTTTGCAGGACCACTTCGTAGGTTTGCATGCTAGCGCCTTAGTGGCTGACAAAGGGCTATTGCAAATAGGCATTGGTGCATTGGGGGATGCCTTGGTGCATCACACCTTAATGCGCCACCACGAAAACGCCACATACAAAAAGTTGCTCGCAGATATTTGTGCGAGTAAATATTTTGCCGAAGAAATTGCTTCAGTGGGCGGCGTAGAGCCTTTTGCAGAAGGCCTTTACGGCTGCAGTGAAATGGTCACAGCAGGGTTGATTGGCCTCGTGGACGGTGGCGTTATTAGACGCCCCGTTGTTGATGACGCGGATTTATTGCGACTGCTGGAAAGTGGTCGCATAGGCGAGCAAATTTCCTTAAAAACGATAGACGTCCTGTTGGACGATGGCGTACTGGCGCGGCGTACTACACCACGCATGCTGAAATGGTTACACAAACATGGAATCTTACGTGAGATCATTTCGTTAAAAGATAATCGCTTGCAGCTTCCAGATGGCACTTCAGCGGTAAATGATCTGGAAGACCGTACCGTACGCGAAGCGATTCGTCCCTTATTGGGCGATACGCTTAGAACGACATTATTGCATGGTGGTTTTTTCCTAGGCCCGCTGGCGTTTTACCGTCGCTTACAGTCGATGAGTAATGAAGAGCGTGCGCGCATTAATATGACGCGAATCAGCTATGTTAATCAGCTGTATGGCAGTGAGCGTTTGAAACGCTTGCAAAGAAAAAACGCCCGATTTGTGAATACAGTGTTTTCTGCGACGTTAATGGGTGCTGGTATTTCCGATCAGCTTGAATCCGGACAGGTGCTCAGTGGCGTAGGGGGGCAGTATAACTTTGTGGCGCAGGCGCAGGAGTTAGACAATGCGCGGTCTATATTGTTGTTACGCGCGTGGCGTGAACGTGGCGGCGAAGCGACGTCCAATATTCTTTGGCAATATGGTCACACCACAATCCCGCGCCATTTACGTGATATCTATGTCACCGAATATGGGATCGCTGATTTACGTGGTAGATCTGATTCTGAATGTATTAAAGCCATGCTGAATATTTCAGATAGTCGTTTCCAAAGCGCGCTATGCGCTCAAGCAGTGGAGGCAGGTAAGTTGAGCGCAGACTACGTGATTCCAGAAGTGCATCGCAATAATACGCCTGAGCGGCTGGCAGACATTTACGCGAAGCAAAAAGATCAGTTCCCTTCATTTCCGCTTGGCACAGACTTCGATCGCACAGAGCGCACGTTATTAAATGCGCTTGGATGGTTAAAAGAGAAAGTATCATCGAAAGAGTATTTTCAGCTTGGCCGCAAAGCGATGAGCGAGGATGCGAAGCAAGCGGAAAGGTTTATCGCCCATTTAAAGCGCATGCAACTTGAGAAAACGGAAGGGTTAAAAGAGAAACTGTATAGGCGGCTTTTGTTGGCCGCCTTGGCCGCCACGGATGAGTCAACACATTGATGACTATGCCTCGGTTAGGAAGAGCAGCTGATTTCCATATGCCTGCCCCAGTCTGGTGGCAGGTCAGCGTAGTGACCGAACTCAGGCTGCTCGTCGAACGGATGACACAGAAGTGTGTGTAGCCTTCGCACTTCGGCGTAGTCACCTTGCTCTGCATCGGCAATGGCTTGCTGAGCGAGGTAGTTACGCAGGATAAACTTCGGGTTTGATTGATTCATTAACGCTACCCGTGCATCGGCTGAGATGTCTTCATCAGACATTCTGTCGATGTAAGTCTCACACCATTGATCAAATGCATCAACGTCATTAAATTCATCGCGCGCACGACTCGTGCGCTTTTCAACATCAAGATCGGCGAGAAAACGGAACGTGCGCGAGTAGTCTGCGCCGGTCTTCGCCATCAGGCTGAGTAGGTTGCCGATCAGCTCTGCATCTTTCTCTTGAGCTTGGGCGATCCCGATTTTCTTGCCGAGTAGCGTCATGTAGTGCTGATGAAATACGTCGTCGTATTCTTGAAGGGCACTAATGAGCTGTTCGCGACTCAGGTAATCCGAGAAAGTCATCGCTAGGCAGTTAAGATTCCAAAGACCGATTTGCGGCTGCTTGTTGAAAGCATAACGACCTTGCCAGTCGGAATGGTTGCAGATTAGTGCGGGATTAAAGGAATCCATAAAGGCGTACGGGCCGAAATCAAATGTGTCGCCGACAATGGAGAAATTGTCGGTGTTCATCACGCCGTGCGCGAAGCCAACAGCTTGCCAATGCGCAATCATTGTTGCGGTGCGATGAACTACAGCGCGGAATAGTGACTGCACTGGATCAGATTGTTTGGCACATTCTGGGTAGTGATGCTCTATGGTGTAGTCGATGAGCGACCTTAATGCGTCTTTTTTGTTCGAGTGGAACAGATATTCAAAATGCCCAAAACGCAAATGCGTCTGGGCGACACGCAGCAAGGTGGCGGCGGTTTCTTGCGTTTCGCGATAGACAGGCTCGTCCGAGCTTATGACACACAGTGCTCGCGTTGTGGGTATATGCAAATGGAAAAGTGCTTCGCTTGCTAAAAATTCGCGAATGCTGGAACGCAGTACGGCTCTACCATCGCCCATTCTTGAATAGGGGGTTAAGCCGGCACCCTTTAAATGTAGATCCCAGCGCTGTTTGTTGCGCGTGACAATTTCACCTAATAGCAGTCCTCGCCCGTCGCCAAGTTCAGGGTTATAAGCGCCGAATTGATGCCCTGTGTATTTTTGCGCTAATGGCTGCATGCCGTCGAGCAGTGCTTCGCCCGAGAAGTAAGCGGCGAGAGATTCGTCTGTGCTATCGCTAATCTCAAGAAGCTGCGCGCAGTCCGTGCTTCTGATGACCAAGCGCGGGTTGCTAATGGGGGAGGGCGTTACGCGACTGAACAGAGTGTCAGGTAGCCGCGCGTAGCTGTTGTCGAACGTCCAGTCGAAAATTGTCTGCATGGTAAAAGCTTGCGCCGAATTTGTGGCGGATGCTAGTTTCCTTTCATTGGTTTTCTAATTGTTTTTCTCATTATTCTTCGGCGCGTGATGACGAATCCTTGTTCGCATCCGTGTCGCCGCGACGACGCCTGCCATCTGTTGTGCGCGCTGACGGCTTTCCTGAAATTGCTCGCCAAAAAGGAATGCGTCGGGTCACGGAAACCATTTCATCTACCGTATCGCTAATCCCTGAGAGCCGGTCTACGGTATCGCGGAGGCCAACGAGTTCATCTACGTGTTCCGACATTTTGAATACGACAACATAGAACTCTAACAAAGCGCGAATCAGTGACGCGCTCACAAGAAACGTAATGGGGGCGGGAATAAAGAGTACAAATAACCCAAGCCAAACGTTTTTCATAAAGGCGACGCCGCACCAAAATATGATGGTAAGCACAATGGCGAATAGCAGCATGCCGTAAACACCGGGCAATACTTGAATAATCATGTATTTGTCGAAACGGAAGTTAAAGAGTTGGCGCCAATACTCTAAGCACCAGAAAAGCCCTCGACGGAATTTTTCTTGAAACTGACTAATGCGGTAATCGTGCTCCTTATGAGGCTTCTCTTGCGGCTCAGGCTTGGCATTTTTTTCGGAATCTACCATTTGGCAAATTGCTCCTCAACGAATCCATAATGGCTGTTTAGTGTTAACACTTTTCCCGATGAAAGAGACAGGGTGCCGTTAAAGCAACCAAACAGTTGATTGAAATTGGTGGCAAAAATCCCCAAGTTTAGTTTTTCCTGGTGATTGCCCTCTGGGGTAAAGAAAATATCAACTTGGCCGTCTGCGCTGAGAATGTGCCAACGTTGAGTGAGGTCGTCACGGTTATAACGGAATTCGACAGTATTCACTTTGATGAGTTCGCCATCTAACCAAATACAGTTTTCGGTTTCACTCGTCTCGTTGACGCCACACGATAAATTAAAGCCAACAGCGTGCCCGTCAACCGTTCCGCTGAGGCAAGCCCAATTCCAAAATGTTTCTGGGCGCATATAGCCAGCTGAAAAATCGTGATGGCCGGACGCGTTCAGTGCTTCTAAGGAATAGCTGTTGCCTTGCCATTGCAGGTTTCCCGTGAGTGCCACACCAGCAACTTTGTTGGCGTAGGTCCACCCGTTAATGCCGGTGCGTGTGCATAACGACATGGGTTGATATGTATTGGCTTCTCGCATGGAAGCCTGCAAGGAAATTTGCGCGTTTTCGATCAGCAGCGTTTTTTCTAATCCGCCGTTAGCGTTGGGCTGGTATCCCATCACGATTGAAACGTCTGGGTGCTTGAATTCGCTGCGCCCCTCAGTAGGCGACTCGCTTAACGTCAGTGCTCGGGCGAGGGGGGAGCGCCAAGTATATTCGTGTAAGGCTTTGCTTTTCGTGTCGTAAATATAGACAAACGCGAGCCCGAGCCAAGCAGTGTTAGCGAATGCACAGCCGATAAGCAGTTCATCACTTATTACGCCGAAATATTGGAACTGCTTGTAGTGAAAATGACGAGCGAAGTGTGAGGCGGGTTTGCCAAGTGTGGTTCGGTAATCCGCTTCTCGCCCGTTTATGTGCGATACGGATTCACCAAACCTACCCCACGTGGGTTGACCATTGGCATCAATCAACTTTTCCGGAGTGGGTGTTTTTTGCATCAGCCAGCCATTGGTCAGTAACGATAAAGCCCAGTTTGGAAGCAACCGACGAAGATTGCGATTGATGTCCAAACACCATCACGGGGCTGCGTGCTGACTGAACATAGTCAACCATCTGGTGTGTCGCAAGTAGAGTAATGCCTTTGTCTGACAGCGAGCTCATACCTATCCATTGCTCTCTGGGCAGTATTTCCCACTGCCAGCTCGCCGGAAGCTCACTGTCTAGCCACCAGGTGCCACGGGTATGCAAAGGGTGGCTTTCGGCGGGTGGCGGCAGCCCATATGTAGCTGGATAAAACAGCGCGCCACGGGAGAGCAGCCTTTTCTCATCAATACGAGGAATGCCTAGCTCTTGTAACCGTTGATGGCATAACGGGGAGTTGCTCAGTGGAAACTGGTGATCAAACATGCGACGGGCTTTGCGGCGAAGGTTGTCGCTTGGATTTGGGCCCGGCCAGTGGGTGGCGCTCACGCCTAGGTAAAACTTAAGAGTGACTTCCCAATGCTGGTACAGGTCATTAACCGTGTCGTGCACCAGCAAGTCGAGCTCACCTACCGTTCGTTGCGTGTCTCGGAGCGCAATGTTCTGGGCAATTATGTTGAGATCGGGATGCGCTTCTATGAGCCGTTGTACCAGTTGCTCAACGCGCCGCCCTAATCGTTGGTCCTTCGATGGCGCTAGCGGTGCGCTTTGCGGGTCAACAGTGACGTCTTTGAAGTACGCGTCGGCCAATTGAATGTCGCCTGCCGATCTGTACAGCGGAGGCGATGCGCGAACCCATTCTTCAGCACAGAATGTATCGATCATCAATCCGGTTCATTCAGTGCAGCAGTCTGCACATCTTCTTCGAGTAGCTGTTCAGCCTCATTTGCCCATTCCAGCCACGCTTTTCGATCCAAGATGCCTCGTCGCAAGGCTAAGTAGATTGATCGCTGCTCAAGGCTCAACGGGACGGGTTTGCGTTTAAACTCGGCCTCAATATTCAAAAAGTGCGCAAGACTTATTTCGTTGTCCTCTCGCTGTCGTTTGAGCTCTTGAATAAGGTCATCACTGTCAATGAGGTGGGAACCTAACACCTTAATTAACAGGGGCTCTCGTACTCGCTTTTGGCTAGATGGGCGCTGTAACCAGCGGATGAGCTCGCCGGTTCCATTCTTGGTAATTCCGTATACCTTTTTGTCGGGCTTGCCGTCCTGGCTGACGATTTCATAACTCACCCATCCGGCTTGATGCAACTTACCAAGCTCTAGATAGATTTGTTGATGCGTTGCGCTCCAAATATGCCCAGCGCTGTGTGCAAAATGTCGCGCTAGGTCGTAACCGCTAGCGTTTTCATTTTCCAGTAATGCCAGTATCGCGTGGGGTAAAGACAACGGACAAACTCCGGTTTCAGTGGACAAGGGTAGACTGATATCATCTTAATGGCGCGACCACGGTCTTACCAATGAATAACTGATGGCTTTTTGTAAAACTTTCGTTTTTTTAAGAGCTTATAGGTTTTTTATAGACGGCGGTGAAGTTTGGTAAAAGCAGATAAATTCAATCAGTGAATTATTCTGCATTACTATTTTGTTCCCTATAAATCTTTGGTTGGCTATTTTTGTGCCTAGAGAAATACGAACGTAAAAGATAATCAGGCTTTACAGACGATTTTCCTTTGCGGGTTTTAGGGAATAAAGGCGTTTATCTAAGCAAAATAATTTGCACTCTAAATTTCGAATGGTTCCAAGCGACGTCCGAAGCTCGAAGAATCTTATCTTCTTCTTTTTTAAAGTAAATCCGTCGCAAAGACTAAGCCGTGATCTCGTAGTTATTTCCGGCCAAAAAGTTGCATAGAGTGTTCGTTTCCAGTTAACGCTTCGATGCGCAGGCGCCTTCGAATTTTCTTAGTGCCCAAACACTGCATTTTTATGACAAAGGAAAATTAAAAATTATCTACCCGAGGCCCATGCTTGAGTAGGCTGAGCGCGTACTCTGACGAAATATGAGCTTGATCGGGACTGAGTTTGGGGATGACATTATCGACCACTGCGTGGGTCGCTTTGCGCGTGGTGGCCACGCCAACATCTGCTACTTTTCTCAAAATCGGACCGAACTTCAGCAACCGAATGGGTTCCTCGAAATACCACTTCATGGCGATGTCAGTCAGGCTATGAAAATAGCTCATCATCATTGGCAGCGCCTGTTGATGTTTTCCATCCATTGCCATGTGAAATCCGTCCTGCGCGGTTGTGGCCAGTTCAGGACTTATCGGAAAGCAGATATTCCATGTGCCGTCGAAGCAGTAGCGCACGGTGTCCATATACTCAGCGATTTCCTTGGTCTGCTCTACATTCAGCTTCTTCACCGTGCCGCGAATAACCACTTGGCTGGTTTTACTGATAGTTTCGGTGGTGAAATTCACCACGCGCATCAATCCAGGCGAGAGCCCGGATAGCTCCGACGGCTTGATCATAAAGGCATATAACGATTCATCCATGAATGTCGACATGATTTGGCCAACGGTGTCCGGTTCTGCGCGTGCGCTAGAGGTGCGCATGCGTTTAATAAAGCCGTCGGTCAGTGTGTGTAATTTGTCGCTAGCAGGAAAGGCGACATAGGTGGTCGAATGAGTCATTGATGCCCCGATAATTGTTCTTTGCGAAGCATAATAGCCATACACGGAGGCTCAGGCCAAATCCGCAGATGCGAATGGCCCGTTTGGGCGACGTGGTGCTTTTCTTTGGGGCGCAGTTGTCTGATGATGCGCGCAGTTTAGAGGCGGGTGATTTCGCTTCGTGAAACCTATTGCGGAGACACAGATGTTGTCCTTAGTGACGCCGGATTCAGAGCAGCTGGGCCGTTGGCTGCGCCAAGCGGGTATTCAGCATTATATCTGCGACCAGTGTCATGGCCTGCATATCTCTCAATTACAGGGTAGAGACGGCGTGTTGGATAGCCGCTTGTTTGTAGAGGGTGAGGGGCTGTTGATGTCGACTGAACTAGAAATTCAGCCTTCCCGGCTATTTGATGTGCAGGCAATGGTGCCGCGCTTCAATATGGAATATCCAAATTTAAAAATATTCCTTGATGTGAACGATGACTCGTTGCCGCGTTTGGTGGCGTGCGATCTATTGCTAGGTCGTTCCGGCGTTACCTTTGAGCAATTCCTCAACTTTTTGCAGCTCACAGTCGATACCTCTGTTCAGCTGCTCGAAGAGTGCCAAAACATGAGTTGCCTATATGTCGGCGATGATGACATTGCCGACCCGGCGGGGTCGCTTCATTGAAAAACCTTTTTAAGGCGAGACCAGTGAGGCCAGCTGAATGTTAGTGCAGCTGCCTCTCGACGGCGGCGATGACCGACGTGGTCGTATTGTAGGTGGCCTGAGTACGGTCGGTTATGCCGTCGAGCCCGTTTATTTTAGCCCCGTGTTAGTGCGTGCGTTGCAGCGCGAAATTAAGTTGCGTGATCGCCGCAATGAGTTTCAAGAGGCGAGTATTGGCCGTAATGCGTTGCAGCAGCAAAATGATTGGGTGCGCCGTGATCGCACACGTTGGCTGGATGCCTCGTCGCTGGCGCAATGTCGTTTACTGGAAGAATTCGAATCATTACGTTTGCTGATTAATCGTGAGCTATTTCTTGGGCTGTTCGATTTTGAATCCCACTTTGCTGTGTATGACCCAGGGGCGTTTTATAAACGCCATTTAGATGCGTTCAATGGCGATAACCCTAGGCTGGTGTCTGTGGTGGTCTATCTGAATAGCGCATGGTCGCCGGCGGACGGTGGTTGCTTGCGTATTTGGCCAGAGCGCGACGCCCGACGTGCTGTGTTAGACGTGGTCCCCCGTGCTGGCACCCTAGTATGTTTTCTCAGTGAGCGAATTCCCCATGAAGTGTTGGCAGCGAACCGCGAACGGTTCAGCATAGCGGGATGGTTCAGGCGCAATACAACAACAAGTCTATGTCTCGATCCGCCGCGTTAATTTTATTGCTGTGGTGTGTGACGCCTTTCGTTCAGGCGGCAGAGCTCTGTGCCTTTCCCGGTCGTGATAGCGATCGACAATTGAAAGGCGTGGTGAACCGCTGGATTCCTTCCCCAGATAATACCGTCTTAGAGCCAGGTACCCGCGCGATAACGGTGGCGGAAGGATGGCGCGGGCGCGGTGCTGTGCAAAGCGGTGACCTGTTGCTGCTCGTGCAAATGCAGGGTGCGGTCATTGATCATGGGAACGACGATGCTTATGGCGATGGCACCGCAGGTGATGGCATTGGGCGCGGACTACAAGCGCTGCAGGCAGGTTATTTTGAGTATCTCCGTGTTGAGCAGCTATCGGGCGTTTCTTTGCAAGTACGCGGCGCTGGGCCCAATGGCGGTGTGCTACATCGCTATATTTCACGCTCCGCATCAAAGGCCGGTTTGCAAGGCGCTGCGCGTTGGCAACTTGTACGTATTCCTCAGTTCGAAAACCTGACACTTACGGATGATCTTGAGACGCTGCCGTGGGACGGTCGTAGTGGCGGCTTGCTCGCGCTGGACGTGCGCCGAGAATTGCGTCTCAACGGCCACACGATCAATGCACAGGGTGCAGGGTTCCGTGGCGGCGCTGCGTTGACGTTGGGCGGCGCGCTCGGCGATGAATTGGATTTTCGCTATAGAGCGCCAGCTGTTGATGAACTGCGGGTTCGCTTTGGTCAGCACGCGAGCAAAGGCGAAGGCATGGCGGGAACACCACGTTGGGTCGTGACCGGTCAACAAGAGTCTCCTGTCGAGGATAGTCTTCCGCAGGCAGACAAACTTTCTCACAGTGATGGATACCCCGAAGGCAGCATGGCGAAGGGCGCTCCCGCAAATGCAGGTGGAGGCGGCGTCAGCCTGAGTGCGGATAACAGCATGGCGTCGGGCGGTGGTGGCGGTGCTGGGGGCACTGATGGCCAAGCGGGATTCGATGTGGCGGGTGAGCGGCGCGGTGGGTTTGGTGGCGCGGCGATAGACGTCGATGAATTTGTGGTAACCGCTGGCGGCGGCGGCGGTGCGGGAACGCGCAGCCAAGGAAAAGGCGGAAATGGCGGCGCTGGCGGCGGTATCGTGATGATTCGCACAGGTATTTTTAATGGTCCAGGGGTCATCAATATTGCCGGTGCAGAAGGCGAGTCTGGTGATCAGGCCGGTGGTGGCGGCGGCGGTGCGGGCACGCTTTGGTTGCAAGCACCATTCGGGCGCGTCGATAAGTTAAAGCTCAACGTGACTGGCGGTAGCGGTGGTCAAGGTCCTGCTCTGGGCGGCAGCGGCGGAGACGGGCGTATTCTCTACGGTGGCGGATTGTCCATTGCTGGGCTTACTTCGCGTCCCGTGAACGGACGATTGCAGCGCGACAGTGCGGCGGGTGTGGCGGCTGGTTTTATTTGTCGGCCTTCGGGGATGCTGCTGGGCGGCACGCTGTTTGAAGACAATGGCGCTGATGTGGCGGGCAGCGATGACGCTGTTGCACATGATGGAAGGCGGCAGCGTTTGGAGAAGGGGTTGGCTGGCTGGCCTGTGCGAGTGTTGACGGCAGACGGCAATGAAATCGCGACCACGAAGACGTCAGAGAATGGGCAGTTTGCCTTGGAGCTGCCTGAGCAGTGGGCGGGAAAGCCCCTGCGATTGTCTGCGCCAATAAAAAAAGGCTGGCACGCCGTTGTAGCGCAATCGAATGATTTACCGCTCGCGCCATTCCGTTATACCGGTAACGGCGAGTGGCTTTTCACGGGGCAAAAAGAATACTTACAAGATGGCTTGGTGCTTGGATTAATTCGCGAACCAGAATTAGAGGTGCCGGCGCAAAGAACGGCGAAAAAGGGCAGCACGCAAGTCTTTTTGTTTCGCTATATTCCGCACACCGATAGTCGTGCACGATTTCATTATCGTGGTGAATTATCCGGTAGTGCGGGCTGGAAACACGCGTTCTTTCTGGATCCAGACTGCGACAACGCATCCGACTATGTGGAAAAAAACAGCACAAGCTGGGTGCCGGTTCAGGCCGAGCAGCCAGTGTGCGTGCGGGTACGGGTTGATGTGCCTGCAGACAGCGACATGACCAGCGCATTAAAAATGCGGATCGAAGTTGAATCTGATCTCGGCAACACGCCTCTTGGGCTTACGCTAAAGCCCGCACAGGCTGATATTGTTATCTCTCCAGCCCTGTAAAATATTTTTATACTTTTCTCCCTTGAAAAAAACTTGCCCGATACCCATCTAGTTTGTGTGACCGACTCAGGCCTGAAAATGTCACGGTATTGCTACTTGCTCATTTGAGGGGTGGCCTCGTTATTTCTTGCTTAAATGCTAAGGAGATTAGCTATGAATACCGCATTTTCACTTGCACCATTATTTCGTCATACCGTTGGTTTTGATCATTTTGACGAGCTGTTAAACAGCTCAGCACGGGCTGATCAGTCGAACACTTATCCGCCTTACGACATCGTCCGAGAGGGCGAAGATAGCTATCAAATCGTGATGGCCGTTGCTGGGTTTAGTGACCAAGATTTAAATATTACCATTAAAGAAAATGTCCTCACGGTTGCCGGTAAGGCAGACCATAAAGATGACGCCCAGCGCACTTGGTTGCATCGCGGTATCGCGCGTCGAGCGTTCGAGCGAAACTTCAGATTGGCGGATCACGTACGGGTTATCTCAGCCGGAATGCGAGATGGTTTGCTCATCGTTAAGCTAGAGCGGATTATTCCCGATGAGGCGAAGCCGCGCATGGTGCCGATCGATTATGTTGAACGGGAAAAGCAAATTAACTAACTCTCCACAGGTGGCTAGGCCGTCAATTTTTTGAGCAGGTACCCCATTACTGCGTGATGAAAAAAGACCGACGATCGAGCCGCTAGAGGAAATTAAAAAAGGCCAGCATTCGCTGGCCTTTTTTATGTGTAACAACGCGGCAATACGCCAATCATTTGCTTTGCACGTTTTTCGTGCGTCCGCGACAATGATACTCACGGGTCGCCCTTAAATGGTGCGCAAATAAAATGATCAGGGCGCATTTATTTAATAACTTGCTGTTTTATCTCATTATTCATGATGGCACGGGCCTTGCGCTGCAGTTTACAGGGACAGTGGGAACCAAACTATGAAGCATGTATCTATACCGCGACCTAGCGGGTACGACGAAATGCTCAACCCCGAAGCCCGGGTTAGAGAGCATTATGGCAGCTATTGGAATTGGCTTGTTCGACAGCCCGCATCATTAGTCGAGAGGAAGAGAAAAGAAGCTGAGCTTCTATTTCATCGTGTGGGCATTACCTTCAACGTCTACGGTGAAGCAAAAGGGCGAGAGCGGTTAATTCCGTTTGATACGTTGCCGCGCATTATTCCAGCGTCCGAGTGGCATGCGCTGGAGATTGGTATTCGTCAGCGCGTCGAGGCGCTAAATCTCTTTCTGCACGATATTTATCATGATCAAGCCATTATCAAAGCGGGCTTAATCCCAGCTGAACAAATTCTTGGTAATGCGCAGTATCAGAAATGCATGGAAGGGGTGGATTTACCGAATAGCGTGTATTCGCATATCAGTGGCGTCGACTTAATCAAAGATGGCAACGGTACGTGGTTTGTACTGGAAGATAATTTACGCACACCTTCCGGCGTGAGTTACATGATTGAAAATCGCAGAATGATGATGCGACTTTTCCCCGAGCTATTTGCTGATCATCTTGTCGCACCTGTGGATCACTATCCTTCGTTGTTGTTACAGACATTAAAAGAAAGTGCACACCACGCGGATGCGCATGTGGTCGTATTAACTCCCGGGCGTTACAACAGCGCCTATTTTGAGCATGCATTTCTTGCTCAGCAAATGGGTGTTGAATTAGTCGAAGGTGCTGACCTATTTACTAAAGACGACATGGTTTATATGCGCACCACCGCGGGTCCGCAAAAAGTCGATGTTATTTATCGACGGGTGGATGATGCTTACTTGGATCCAACCACATTCCGGGAAGATTCCACGTTGGGTGTGCCGGGCTTAATAAATGCCTATCGCGCCGGCAACGTCTCGATCAGCAATGCCGTTGGCACAGGTGTTGCGGATGACAAATCTATTTATCCATATGTGCCTGATATGATTCGGTTCTACCTCGATCAAGATCCTATTTTACAAAACGTTCCCACGTGGCAATGCCGCGATAAGAAATCACTTGATCATGTGCTAACAAATTTGCACGAATTAGTGGTGAAGGAAGTACATGGCGCAGGTGGTTACGGCATGTTGATCGGGCCGACGGCAAGTAAAGATGAAATTGAAAGATTTCGCGCATTGCTAAAGAAAAATCCGGATCACTATATCGCGCAGCCCACATTGTCATTGTCGACGTGTCCAATATTTACCGCGCAAGGCATTGCCCCGAGACATATTGATTTGCGTCCCTATGTTTTATCGGGGCGAGAAATTCGTATGGCCAGCGGTGGGCTAACTCGGGTCGCCATGCAAGAAGGCTCGCTTATCGTTAATTCGTCACAAGGCGGCGGTACAAAAGATACTTGGGTATTGGAGGCTGACGATGTTAAGTAGAACTGCCTCCGAGCTTTATTGGTTGTCTCGTTACTTAGAGCGTGCTGAAAATACTGCGCGCATGCTAGATGTGGCATGGCACCTTTCGATGATTCCGTTTTCCATTACTGCGCGCGATGAAATTGCGGCAACGCTGATCATA
The DNA here is from genome assembly GCA_029213045.1 of Alcanivoracaceae bacterium. Lineage (GTDB taxonomy): Bacteria > Pseudomonadota > Gammaproteobacteria > Pseudomonadales > Alcanivoracaceae > JARGPN01. Next base: position 420,518 of record JARGPN010000009.1, on the reverse strand, counting down.
AGTGGTTGCATGGAGGATTACGAAGAGCGTTATGGCGCTGTACAGGTGCATAATGTCTTGCACTTTTTTACGCTCGATGATGAGAATCCAGTCAGCATTTATAACTGTATTCGTTGTGCGCGGGAAAATGCCCATGCAGTGAGAGGGCGAATTACAGCCGAAATGTGGGAGAGCATTAATAGCACTTGGATTGAGCTGCAAGAAATGAAGCAAATGGGTTTGCTCACCATCGGTGCGAGTGACTTTTTTGATTGGGTTAAAAATCGTTCACACCTTTATCGCGGCGCAACCTACGGCACCATTATGCGCAACGATGCATTTCGTTTTTTACGTGTCGGCACCTTTGTTGAGCGTGCGGATAACACCGCGCGTATTCTAGATGTGAAGCATCAAATCAGTGATGTTGCCGGCAATGCCGCCGTCGAGTACTACCGATGGAGTGCGCTGTTGCGCTCGGTGGGTGCGTACGAAGCGTATCGTGAAATATATAGCGACAGTATCACCACGGAAAACGTAGCAGAGCTTCTAATTCTTAGCGCGGAAGTGCCGCGTTCGTTGCGCGCCTGTATGCAAATGCTGTGTGAGCTCCTGCCCGCCATTGAAGGCGATGCCGGTAAGAATGCGAAGCGCCTAGCGGCGGTTCAGTACGCACGTCTACAGTATGGCGATGTGCGACATATATTTGACTTGGGACTGCATGAATTTTTAACGGATTTTCTGAGACGTATCAGTGAGTTGGCGGAAGAGATCAATAGAGAGTTCTTGGAAGTTACTAAGTGATTGCTTTGGGGGCGAGGGCGGCTCCACCGAATTGAGAGTGTTACCGACCGGTGACAGTAGCTTGCAAAGAGGCTTCTGGCTTAGCATATGCGCACATTGAGCGATTGTGCTGTTGGACAATCGGTATGCGTTTGTGACGGAGATAGGTATGACGTATTGCGTTGCCATGCGACTTGAGTCAGGCATGGTCTTTCTGGCGGATTCGCGCACTAACGCGGGCGTCGATCATATTGCGACGTTTCGTAAGATGTTCACTTTTGTGCAGCCAGGCCAGCGCGCCATCGTGTTAATGAGTGCCGGAAATCTAGCGACCACACAAAGTGTGATTAGCCTGCTACGTACTCGTGCTAATTCCGATTTGCCTAACCTGATGAATTGCGCGTCGCTGTATGACGCGGCCGAACTTGTGGGTCGAACGGTTCGTGAAGTTGTCACCCGTGATGCAGGACAAGAGCAAACCGGTGTTGATTTTGGCTGTACGTTTATTCTCGGCGGTCAAATTCAAGGCGAAGAAATGCGTCTTTTCCATATTTATTCGGAAGGTAATTTCATCGAATCGACACAGGACACGCCTTATTTCCAAATTGGTGAATTGAAATACGGCAAGCCCATTATTGACCGCGTAATTTCGTTTCAGTCGAGTGTCGATCAGGCAATTAAATGTTCACTTATAAGTATGGATTCGACCATTCGCTCGAACCTTTCGGTTGGGTTACCGTTAGATTTGTTGAGCTACGAACGTGATGCGTTTAATGCCGGTAGCCGGTATGACATTGATGAAAATCATCCTGGCTATAAGGCGTTGCGCGAAGGGTGGTCGCAAGGCTTGAAAGGGACGTTTGAAACGTTGCCTGAAATCGTTTGGTAGCTGATTGATAGACAAAAAAATAGGCGGGAATTCCCGCCTATTTTTTTGTCGTATGGAAAGGCGTTATTCGTAGGTGCACAAGTAGGCAGTGTCTACTGCCACTTTTAATTGGAACTTCACATTCGCCGGTACTTTAAATTCATCGCCAGCATTGAACGTCTGCCAATCCTCTGACCCGGGAAGCTTTACGGTGAGCGCGCCGCTTACAACGGTCATCGTTTCTAGTTGGCTGGTACCAAACTCATATTCACCCGGCGCCATAACGCCGACGGTGCTGGCTAACTTCTCGCCCTGAAAGGCGATGGATGCAACGTTTCCTTCAAAATACTCATTTACTTTAAACATGGTCGTTCCTATCAAAAGTGCAGCCAAGAATTGCTGTGTTAAAAGAGCGGTCTGTGATGGGCGCGCAGTATCGCACGAGCGCCTCTGTTGGGCCATATGGCGTGCTGATTAGTGGAGCGTCTTGCGTCCCTGTAACCGCTTGTAGAGGCTTGATGTGTCCCAGCGACTACCGCCCATTTCTTGGACGTCCTTGTAGAAGTTATTAATCTGTTGGGTGATGGTTAAATCGGTGCCATTTTGTCGCGCTTCGCGTAGGCAAATATCTAAGTCTTTCCGCATCCAGTCCACTGCAAAACCGTGTTCGTATTCGCCCGAAATCATTGTCGCGTGGCGATTCGTCATTTGCCACGAACCAGCCGCGCCTTGAGAGATAGCATCAATCACTTTTTGTAAATCTAGCCCAGCATGCTCGGCAAAACTGAGCCCTTCGGCTAAGCCCTGTAAAACACCGCCAACGCAAATTTGGTTGACCATTTTGGTGAGCTGGCCGCTACCAGTAGGGCCCATCAATGTGATTGCTTTGGCGAAACAAAACATCACGTCCTGTGCTTGCTGGAATGCTTGTTCATCTCCGCCGCACATAATGGTGAGCTGTCCGTTTTCAGCACCTTGTTGCCCGCCGGAGACCGGCGCGTCGATAAAGGCGCACTGTTTTTCCAGCGCAATCTGGGCAATTTCCCTAGCCACATCTGCAGACGCAGTGGTGTGATCAATCAGCACGGTGTTGGGCTGTATGTTGGCTAAAGCGCCTTCTGCGCCAAGTAGCACGTCGCGTAAATCGTTGTCGTTGCCGACGCAGGTGAACACTAGCTCAGCGTGTTGTGCTGCAGCAGCTGGCGTCAATGCGATCTCGCCGCCGTACTGCGTTTGCCAAGCCCGAGCTTTGCTTTCGGTGCGATTAAACACGGTAACCTGATGTCCAGCTTGCTGCAGATGTCCGGCCATGGGGAAACCCATTACGCCTAGACCAATAAAAGCGATGCGCTTACTCATTGATAATGCTCTCCGTGTTCGTGGGATTCTCGGCCTGAACCTGTAGGGTATACGTGGCGAAAGTCGGGTTTGTTAAGCTTCCCAAGAAAAGTGTGTTGTTAAATTGCTCGACGCTGGTAATCGGATGAAAACTTTCAGCGCCAATATGCTGAAGGTTGTGCGTCACGTTGCCGTCGAGAGAAAGGCCTAATACAAAAGCGTGCTTCGCGGGTTGTGGTTGTAAAAAATGCGGCAAACGCATGGATATTTTTCTTACGAAAGGTAACTCTGAAAGCATATCGAGGATCTTATTTCGCGGTGCGAACAGTGCGACCCAATATGTGTCTTTGCCGTTGCTGGAAATGCCGTCCGGTATGCCGGGGAGGTTTGAAAAGAACACTTCGTGTTGCCCGGCTTTGTCACCTTTGAGCCAGTAGCGAATAATGTCGTAGCTGCCCGTTTCGGCAACCAGCACGCACTGTTCGTTTGGGCAAAGGGCAACGCCATTGGCGAATTGCAAACCGGAGAGTAAAACGTTTGTGTTGCCTGTAGAGGGATCAAACTGCAGGAGACGACCATGGCCTCTATGTTCAAGAACATCGTCCCGCGCTTTCATTTTTGGGCCGAATTTACTTGAAGCATCAGAGAAATAAATCATGCCGTCGCTGGCGACATCAACATCGTCAGTAAATTTAAACGGCACGCCATCCGCTTCGGTGGTTAATACGGTGATCACGCCTGCAGGCGTGATCTGAAGTAGCCCTTGGTATCCGTCGGCGACGATTAAATTGCCGTTGGGATCAAAGTCTAAGCCAAAAGGGCGCCCATCAGTATTTGCAATGACAGTGGGGTTTTCTCCGGTGTTATCAAATCGAACGATGCGCCCATCAACATATCCCACATAGATATTGCCGGCACTGTCGATGGCGACATCTTCAGGGCCTTCGCCGGCGCCCTCACCAATACGCGTTACCGCTGCTAGTTGATCGTTAGGTGCATAAGGGCCATCTAGTGCTGGAGCCTGTGGCGCCTTCCATGCAACCGGTGCAATAGGAACGGGCCAGAAAAGTAAGTAGCTGATCAATGCGATGATTGTGGGGAGCGCTATTTTTTTCATTGATGCTTTCCTTGAAATTTGCCGTCGAGTTTAGGCTTTTGGGGAGATGGGGCAAGTGCGTTGGAAGCAAAAACGAAAAAGGCCACCCTAAGGTGGCCTTTTCTTATTTCAGCGAACAAGAGTCGTTGCTGAATTATTTGCGGTCGCTAACTTCTACGAAGTTGCGCTCTGCATAACCCGTGTACAACTGGCGTGGACGGCCAATTTTATAGGGGTTGGAGATCATTTCGTTCCAGTGTGCAATCCAGCCTACGGTACGGCTCAAAGCAAAGATAACGGTGAACATAGACGTTGGAATACCGATGGCGCTCAAGATGATGCCAGAGTAGAAGTCGACGTTCGGGAACAGTTTCTTTTCCTTGAAGTACGGATCAGATAGCGCGATTTCTTCGAGCTTCATGGCCAGTTCCAGTTTTGGATTCTGGATGCCAAGTTCTTTCAATACATCGTGGCAAGATTCGCGCATTACAGTGGCACGTGGATCGTGGTTTTTGTAAACGCGGTGACCGAAGCCCATTAGCTTAAATGGGTCATTCTTGTCTTTTGCTTTGGCGATATATTTATCAATGTTTGAAATGTCGCCAATTTCGTCGAGCATGTTCAGCACTGCTTCGTTGGCGCCGCCGTGAGCTGGGCCCCATAGTGCAGAAATACCGGCTGCGATGCAGGCAAATGGGTTGGCGCCTGAAGAGCCTGCCAAACGCACTGTAGACGTCGAAGCATTTTGCTCGTGGTCCGCATGCAGAATAAAGATACGATCCATCGCTTTCGCTAAGGTCGGGCTGATCTTTGATTCTTCGCACGGTGTACCAAACATCATGTGCAGGAAGTTTTCCGAGTAGCTCAAGTCGTTACGTGGATACATAAACGGCTGGCCAGTGGTGTACTTGTAGCACATGGCGGCAATCGTCGGCATTTTCGCGATAAGGCGGAATGCGGTAATTTCACGATGCTGCGGGTTTTTGATGTCGAGGCTGTCGTGGTAGAACGCAGACAGAGCGCCAACAACGCCGCACATAACGGCCATTGGGTGCGCGTCGCGACGGAAGCCGCGATAGAAGAATTGTAGCTGCTCGTGAACCATCGTGTGGTTTTTCACGGTGCTAACAAATTTTTCTTTCTGCTCGGCGGTCGGAAGCTCTCCGAACAACAGCAGGTAGCATACTTCTAGGTAATCTGATTTACCCGCCAGCTCTTCAATAGAGTAGCCGCGGTGTAAAAGCTGGCCTTTAGCGCCATCAATAAAGGTGATCTTGGATTCACATGACGCGGTCGAGGTAAAACCAGGGTCAAAGGTGAATAACCCCTTGCTGGTAAGGCTGCCGACATCGACGACATCCTGTCCCAGTGTCGGGCTGTAAATTGGTAGGGCCAGATCATCATGGCCATCAATCTTGAGAATCGCTTTCTTCTCAGACATGGAATTTCTCCTACACAGGAATAGGGCAGACCTCGGGGGGCGGCTCTGAAGAGCGTCGCGCACGTTACGTATTTGCTTTCCCTTTGTCAACGAGATCACAGGCGACTTGCCGGTCATGAAAATGCCTTGTAATGGGGCATCTTCCGGCGCGCTGGCGTTAACTCTAGGATTGAAAACCGATATAGCGGTGACGGGGGCAATTGTACCTTGAAAAACAGCGCGTTGGCGTTTTTTTTAATTCACTCGCGTTTGTTTTAGGGCTAGCGCAGGGATATACTTCCCGCCCGCAAGCGGCACTCCCCCGGCTGCAGCAGGTAACTTGCCTTTCTGGGAGGGTTAGTTGCAGTGGATTCCCGATAACCGCCCTGATGTTTAGGGCCCGGCATATAGTGATGGCAATCGTGAACGATAAGCGACCTGTAAACTTGGATTTGACGACGATCAAGTTCCCGGTACCGGCCATAGCTTCTATTATTCACCGTATTACTGGTGTGGGCTTGTTTGTAGCTCTGCCAATTTTACTGTGGATGCTAGATCGCTCTTTGGCATCTCCGGAAACCTTCGCCGACCTAAAAGATCTGTTAGCCACCCCGTTGGCCCGCTTTGTTGTGTGGGGCATCGTTGCCATGCTGATCTATCATTTGGTCGCCGGCATTAAACATTTGCTGATGGATATTGGCATTGGTGAAACGCTCGAGGGTGGTCGCCGTGGTGCGTTCCTCGTGCTGGCGGTATCCGCCGTCTTGATTCTGCTTGCCGGAGGTTGGATATGGTAACCAGCGTAACGAGCCTTGGCCGTAACGGTCTTTACGATTGGCTAATTCAGCGCGTTACTGCGTTGATTCTTGGCGTTTACTTTATTTTCACCATGGGTTGGCTGATGACGCATAGCGGCGTCGACTATCTTACGTGGAAAGCGTTTATGGGTTCGCTTTGCATGCAAATCGCGAACACCTTGGTGTTTTTCTCTGTCTCTGCCCACGCATGGGTAGGTTTGTGGACAGTGACCACCGACTACATTACTACGCTGCAATTCGGCAGTAAGGCGACATTTGCTCGTCTGACTGCGCAGCTAGTTATCGCATTGTTGACCCTAGTGTATTTGCTCTGGGGTTTGGTAATGATCTGGGGAGGCGCCTAAGCCATGAGCATTCGTACCGTAACTTTTGATGCCATTGTTGTTGGCGGCGGCGGTGCTGGGATGCGCGCATCTTTACAGATGGCGCAATCTGGTTTTAAAACCGCACTGATTTCTAAAGTATTCCCAACGCGTTCGCACACTGTATCTGCTCAGGGCGGTATTACCTGTGCGATTGCTTCGTCCGATCCAAATGACGATTGGCGCTGGCACATGTACGACACCGTTAAAGGTTCCGATTACATCGGCGACCAAGACGCGATCGAATATATGTGTTCAGTTGGCCCAGAAGCCGTATTTGAACTTGAGCACATGGGCTTGCCATTTTCGCGTACCGAAGAAGGCCGCATTTATCAGCGTCCGTTCGGCGGTCAGTCGAAAAACTTTGGTGAAGGTGGTCAGGCAGCGCGTACTTGTGCAGCGGCTGACCGAACTGGTCACGCATTGTTGCATGCGCTGTATCAGCAAAACTTAAAAAACGGCACGCAGTTTTATAGCGAGTGGTATGCCATCGACTTGGTCACCGTGGGCGACAAAGTGGCCGGCGTGATCGCGTGCTGCATCGAAACCGGCGAAGTGGTGTTCTTCAAAGCGAAGGCCACTGTCTTTGCAACCGGCGGTGCGGGCCGTATTTATTCTTCTACTACTAATGCATTGATCAACACCGGTGACGGTATTGGTATGGCGCTGCGTACTGGCGTGCCGGTGCAAGATATCGAAATGTGGCAGTTCCACCCAACCGGTATCGCCGGTGCGGGTGTACTGGTTACGGAAGGCTGTCGTGGTGAAGGTGGATATCTCGTCAACAAAGATGGCGAGCGTTTCATGGAGCGCTACGCGCCGAACGCCAAAGATTTGGCGGGCCGTGACGTTGTTGCACGCGCCATGATGATGGAAATCTTAGACGGCCGTGGTTGCGGCCCGAACGGTGACCACGTTTATTTGAAAATGGATCACCTCGGCGAAGAAGTGTTGCACTCGCGTTTGCCAGGTATCTGCGAATTGTCGATCACCTTCGGCCACGCTGATCCAGTGAAAGAGCCGATTCCAGTTGTTCCGACGTGTCACTACATGATGGGTGGCGTGCCCACCAACATTCATGGTCAGGCGCTCCGTTTAAGCGGTGGTCACGAAGGCGAAGCCAAGCAAATCGATGGCTTGTTTGCTGTCGGCGAAGTGGCTTGCGTATCGGTCCACGGTGCAAACCGCCTTGGTGGTAATTCGTTGCTCGACCTCGTGGTATTTGGTCGTGCGGCAGGCTTGTACATCGAAGATGCGCTGCGTCAGGGTATGGAACAGGCTGAGCCAACGGCGGATGACTTGGATCGCGCGACTGCACGTATGCGTCGTTGGGAAGACTCAACGGGTGGTGAATCGGTTGCGGAACTGCGTAATGCGCTGCAATCCACCATGCAAAACGCATTTGGTGTATTCCGTAAAGGCGATTTGATGCAGGACGGCGTGAAGAAAGTTGCCGAATTGCGCGAGCGCATTGCTAACGGTCACCTTGAAGATAAGAGCAAGGCGTTCAACACCGCACGCATTGAAGCGTTGGAGTTGGATAACTTGCTAGAAGTAGCAGAGGCAACGGCCATTGCTGCGGAAGGACGTAATGAAAGCCGTGGCGCGCACAGTCGCTATGACTTCCCAGATCGTGATGATGAGAACTGGTTGTGCCATTCCATCTTCGATCCAAACACCAAAAAGCTCGGCAAGCGTGATGTGAACTTCAAACCGAAGACCGTCGATACGTTCCAGCCGAAAGTGCGCACCTACTGATAACGGAGGCTCAAGATGAAAGTTAGTATCTACCGTTATAACCCGGAAACAGATAAAGAACCGTACATGAAAGAGTACGACATCGACACGCAGGGCAAAGACCTGATGGTGCTCGACGTACTGAATCTGGTGAAAGAGAAGGACCCAACATTGGGTTACCGTCGCTCTTGCCGTGAAGGTGTGTGTGGTTCTGATGGTATGAACATGAACGGCAAAAACGGTTTGGCGTGTATTACCGCGCTATCGACCGTTGCGCCGGGCGTACTCGAAGGCCGCAAGCCGCTTATTTTGCGTCCATTGCCGGGCCTGCCTGTTGTACGTGACTTGGTCGTTGATATGACCATGTTCTATAACCAGTACGAAAAAGTGCAGCCATATTTGCAAAACGATACTCCTGCACCTGCGATTGAGCGCCTTCAGTCACCTGAAGAGCGTGAGAAAATCGACGGTCTGTATGAGTGCATCTTGTGTGCATGCTGCTCAACCAGCTGTCCCTCTTTCTGGTGGAATCCAGAAAAATTCTTGGGCCCCGCTGCGTTGTTGCAGTCGTATCGCTTCCTCGCAGATAGTCGTGACTTGGCCACCGACGAGCGTTTGTCAAAACTTGATGATCCGTTCTCGCTGTTCCGCTGCCGCGGCATCATGAATTGCGTCAGCGTTTGTCCGAAGGGCTTGAACCCAACACGGGCGATTGGCCATATTCGTGAAATGCTACTCGAACGTGGCGTGTGAGACGCTCTTCGATGACGTAATAGAAAAAGCGGCCTAAATGGCCGCTTTTTTTTGCGCAATAATTACTCGCTGAGCGATCTGCTTATGCAGCATTCGTGTTATCAAAGGCTCGTTATTTGAACAGACACTTTTTTCAATAGTCGTCTAACATTGCTAAGAAAAACGGGCTACACTGGCAAGGCGTTGACGGGCAACCCCCTGAAGCGTAGAGAAATTCGGGCGAATCGACACTCAAAAAGTGCCGGTTTGATTAGCTGAATGGGAACAGAATGATCGTGCTGCGGTCACTATCTATCGGGGGCAACACCGCCGTAGTGCTCATCTGAATCCCAACGAAAAGGAACGCGCAGAGATGCAAGACAGTTCCATGCACCGTGAATGGAATTCCTCACATATAGGGGGAACCAACTCGGCCTATGTCGACGAACTGTACGAAGACTGGTTAACCGACCCTAATTCTGTTCCCCAAGACTGGCGAGCTTATTTTGAAAAGCTGCCGGCTTTAGAGACCGCTGTCGACTCCGACATTCCACATGCTGCGGTTAAAGAATACTTTCTTCTTCAAGCCAAGAATCGATCCCGCGTCCAGAAGTTTGGTGCCAGTGCTGTTAGCACTGAGCATGAACGTCGGCAGGTACGTGTACTGCATTTAATTGCGGCGTATCGAAATCGTGGCCATCAGGTTGCCAGCCTTGACCCGCTCGGGTTGATGGAGCGCGAAGACGTTCCAGATCTTGAATTGTCTCATCACGGTTTAACGCAAGCCGACATGGAAACTGTCTTCCAAACCGGCAACCTGTTTATTGGTAAGCAGGAAGCAACGCTGCGTGAGATCGTCGATTGCCTTAAAGGCACCTACTGTTCCACCGTAGGGGCCGAGTATATGCATATCGTTAACACTGCCGAGAAGCGTTGGTTGCAGCAGCGATTGGAATCGGTGCGCAGTCATCCGCAGTTCGGCAGTGACATTAAAAAGCATTTGCTTGAACGCCTCACCGCCGCGGAAGGTTTAGAAAAATATTTGGGTGCTAAATATCCCGGCACCAAACGTTTCGGTCTTGAAGGCGGCGAAGCGCTCATTCCTCTAGTCGACGAAATTATTCAGCGAGCAGGTAGCTACGGCGTCAAAGAAATGGTGCTGGGTATGGCGCACCGTGGCCGTTTAAACGTGTTGGTGAATACGCTGGGTAAAAGCCCACTGGATTTGTTCGGTGAATTCGAAGGGAAAAGTTTTATCGACCAGGGCTCCGGTGATGTGAAGTATCACCAAGGTTTTTCGTCGAATGTGCAAACGCCGGGAGGCGAAGTGCACTTGGCTATGGCGTTTAACCCGTCGCACTTGGAAATTGTTTCCCCGGTGGTCGAAGGCTCCGTTCGTGCGCGCCAAGATCGCCGAGAAGATGTTAACGGTGATCAAGTTGTGCCGTTGTTGATTCATGGTGATGCCGCGTTCGCTGGGCAAGGCGTCGTTATGGAAACATTTCAAATGTCACAGACGCGTGGTTTTAAAACCGGCGGCACTGTGCATGTGATCATTAATAATCAAGTGGGTTTCACCACAAGCCGTCGCGACGATGCACGCTCCACTGAATACTGCACTGACGTTGCGAAAATGGTGCAAGCGCCAATTTTCCACGTAAACGGCGATGACCCAGAAGCGGTATATTTTGTTACGCAAGTGGCAATCGACTATCGCATGCAGTTTAAGAAAGATGTTGTGATCGACTTATTTTGCTATCGCCGGCTTGGTCACAACGAAGCGGACGAGCCATCGGGCACGCAGCCTTTGATGTACAAAAAGATTAAATCTCATCCCACGGCACGCACCTTATACGTGGAGAGATTGCTGGGAGAGGGCGCGCTTAGTCAGGCGGAATCAGACAAAATTAACGAAGATTATCGTCGTCTGTTAGATGAAGGCACCTACGTGGTGAAAAGCTTGGTGCGCGAACCGAATAAGGCGTTGTTCGTTGATTGGTCTCCATACCTTGGACATACGTTCGAGGACGACTGGGATACCAGCGTACCGCTTAAAAAGTTACAGGATTTGGCGAATCGCATGGAAACCATGCCGGAAGGTATGGTGGTGCAGCGTCAAGTTAAGAAGATTATTGAAGACCGTGAAAAAATGACTGCCGGTGCTCTCCCCATTAACTGGGGTTACGCGGAAGTATTGGCGTACGCCTCCTTAGTGGATCAAGGTTTTCCTATTCGTCTTACCGGACAAGATTGTGGTCGAGGCACCTTCTCGCATCGCCACGCGGTGATACACAACCAGAAAAATGGCGACCAGTACGTTCCGTTGCAGAACTTGTATGACGGCCAGCCTGATTTCGATATTTACGATTCATTGTTGTCAGAAGAAGCCGTGTTGGCATTTGAATATGGCTACGCAACAACGGCACCCAAAGCGCTGGTGATTTGGGAAGCGCAATTTGGTGACTTCGCCAACGGCGCTCAAGTCGTAATTGATCAGTTTATCTCTTCTGGTGAATCGAAATGGGCGCGTATTTGTGGGCTAACGTTATTGTTGCCGCACGGCTACGAAGGCCAAGGACCGGAGCATTCGTCTGCGCGACTAGAGCGCTTCTTGCAGCTTTGCGCGGAACATAATATTCAAGTTTGTACGCCGACAACGCCTGCGCAAATCTTCCATTTGTTACGACGCCAATCAGTTCGACCGCTGCGTAAACCGCTGGTCATCATGACGCCAAAAAGTTTGTTGCGTCATAAGCGCGCTACATCGGTGCTTGATGAATTAGCCAATGGACGTTTCGAAACAGTGATCGCAGATGAAACTGTTGAGGATCCGGCAGCCGTGAAAAGATTAATTTTGTGCGGCGGCAAGGTTTACTACGATTTACTAGAGAAGCGGGAAACAGACGGCATTAAAGATGCCGCTATTATTCGTATTGAGCAGCTGTATCCGTTCCCTGAAGTGCGCTTGCAAGAAATTATTTCCGGCATGGTGAATTTGGAAGCGGCAGTGTGGTGTCAGGAAGAGCCGCAGAATCAAGGTGCATGGTATTGCAGTCAACACCATATGCGCCGCGTTATGCTCGAACATAACCCCAAATTGTATTTGCAGTATGCCGGCCGAGACGCCGCGGCAGCACCGGCGGCAGGCTCTATGAGTTTGCACGTTGAGCAGCAGCAACGCTTGGTCAATGAAGCGTTTGAAATTTAACGATTACACGCAATTAACGACGAATAAGCGATTAAGGACAAAGCATGTCTACCGAAATTAAAGCACCTCAATTTCCCGAGTCGGTGGCGGATGGCACGGTAGCGACCTGGCACAAAAAAGTTGGCGAAACCGTAAAGCGCGATGAGCTTTTGGTTGATATTGAAACCGACAAAGTTGTGTTAGAAGTGCCGGCACCTGCAGATGGCGTACTGAAAGAAATTCTTAAGCAAGAAGGCGATACCGTAATCAGCCAAGAAGTGCTGGCGGTATTTGCTGAGGGCGCAAGCGGCAGTGCTGGCGGTGCCGATAAGGCGAAAGAGCCCGACTCCAAGGAAGACGCGGACGACAGCGATGAAAAATCGTCAGCAGCGGCCGGTCCTGCGGCGAGAAAGTTAATGGCCGAACACGGCATTGATGCTGATCGCGTTGATGGCAGCGGTAAAGGCGGTCGTATTACCCGTGATGATGTTGAGAAAGCACTGAAAGCGCGCGAAACAAAATCAACCGCAGCGCCAGCGGAAAAAACTAGCACCTCAGCGGTGACTGATACAGCGCCTGCCGATGTCGGCGAGCGTGAAGAGCGTCGTGTACCTATGACGCGCTTACGTAAGCGTATTGCTGAGCGCTTGATTGATGCGCAGCAGAACGCCGCTATTCTGACCACGTTCAACGAAGTGAATATGAAGCCGATTATGGAGATGCGTAAGCATTACCAAGCGGACTTTGAAAAAACACACGGTGTGCGTTTGGGCTTTATGAGTTTCTTTGTGCGCGCCTGCGTCGAAGCACTGAAACGGTATCCAGTGATGAACGCCTCTATCGATGGTGATGACGTGGTTTACCACGGTTATTACGACGTGGGTGTTGCGGTGTCGTCTGATCGCGGTTTGGTTGTGCCGATTTTACGGGATGCCGATCAAAAAGGGCTGGCCGAAATTGAAACGCAGATTATCGAATTTGGAAACAAGGCCAAGCAAGGCAAGCTTTCCATCGAAGAGATGACCGGCGGCACCTTCACGATTTCAAATGGTGGTGTGTTTGGTTCGCTGATGTCGACGCCGATTTTGAATCCCCCGCAAACTGCAATTATGGGGATGCATAAAATCCAAGAGCGCCCAATGGCCGTGGATGGCAAGGTGGAAATTTTGCCAATGATGTATCTCGCTGTGTCTTACGATCATCGATTAATTGATGGAAAAGAAGCTGTTCAATTCTTGGTCACAGTAAAACAATTTATTGAAGATCCAGCGCGTTTATTACTCGATATTTAATAATCGACATTGATGAAACGCGAAATACGGAGCTAAAGAAACATGTCGGAAAAATATGATGTCATCGTGATAGGCGGTGGTCCGGGTGGCTACGTCGCCGCCATTCGTGCAGCGCAGCTTGGGTTGAAAACTGCGTGCATTGAAAAACGCATTAATAAGCAAGGCAAGCCCGCGTTAGGTGGAACCTGTTTAAATGTTGGCTGTATCCCTTCTAAAGCGTTATTGGATTCCTCGTGGAAATATCACGAAGTGAAAGACGGTTTATCGGATCATGGAATTAATGTTGCTTCTGCGAAGCTTGATGTGCCTGCTATGCAGGCGCGAAAAGATAAAATTGTACTGCAATTAACGGGTGGTATTGCTTCGCTGTTTCAGGCGAACAAAGTCACTTGGTTGCAGGGCTCCGGTAAGTTGTTAGCAGGTAAGAAAGTTGAATTCAAACCCGTTGATGGTGAAGCGCAAACCTTAGAAGCGGAAAACGTGATACTTGCCGCGGGTTCTGTGCCGGTGAATATACCCGTTGCCCAGCTTGATGAAGATCGTATTGTTGACTCCACCGGCGCGCTGGAATTCACAGAAGTGCCGAAGAAGTTAGGCGTTATTGGCGCCGGAGTGATCGGCTTGGAGCTTGGCAGCGTTTGGGCACGTCTTGGTGCGGAAGTTATCGTTTTAGAAGCGGTAGAGAAATTTCTGCCAGCGGTTGATCAACAAATTGCAAAAGATGCTCAAAAGACATTTGCCAAGCAAGGCCTTGATATTCGCTTGGGCGCTCGTGTGACCGGCGCTGAAGTAAAAGGAAAGCACGTACACGTGAGCTACACAGACAGTAGTGGCGATCACGAAGAAAAATTTGATCGGCTGATTGTTGCCGTTGGACGTCGCCCTTACACCGAAGGCCTGCTATCACCGGATAGCGGTATTACGTTAGATGAGCGTAGCTTTATTTACGTTAACAATCAGTGTCGCACCGATGTGCCCGGCGTGTACGCGGTGGGTGACTTAGTGCGTGGTCCTGCACTGGCGCACAAAGCCATCGAGGAAGGTGTGATGGTGGCGGAAGTGATCGCAGGCGAGCACACACAGGTGAATTACGATGTTATTCCGGGCGTGGTTTACACGCACCCAGAAATCGCGTGGGTAGGTAAAACGGAAGAAGAAGTTAAAACGTCGGGCGAGCCCTACAAAACAGGCGTGGTGCCGTTCGCCGCAAATGGCCGTGCATTGGCAGCTGGTGAGCCAGCCGGCATGGTGAAGTTTGTCGTTGATGAAAAAACAGATCGAGTTTTGGGGCTGCATATTTTTGGTCCGCAAGCATCTGAATTGGTGCAGCAGGGTGTGGTAGCCATGGAATTCGGTGCCACCATTGAAGATTTGCAGCTAATGGTCACCGGACATCCAAGTTTGTCAGAAACCGTTCACGAGGCGGCGTTGGCGACAGATTATAAAGCGATTCATATTGCCCAGCGTCGACGTAAAAAGTGACGCCAGCATGAAGTAAGGGGTATTAACGACCACCCAAAAGGTGGTCGTTAATACGCAACGTAGTCAAGCTCCACAAGACATAGACAACGGTAACCAAAAATGAACCTTCACGAATATCAGGCAAAACAATTGTTTGCCAGCTATGGTCTTCCCGTATCAAAAGGATATGCCTGCGATACGCCGGAAGAAGTTGCAGAAAAGCTCAAGCTGATTGATGGCAATCGTTGGGTGGTTAAAGCGCAAGTACACGCCGGCGGTCGCGGTAAAGCGGGTGGTGTGAAGCTTGTTAATTCAGCAGAAGAAGCGGCAGATTTTGCCCGTAACTGGCTTGGCAAACGCTTGGTGACTTACCAAACAGATGCCCAAGGTCAACCAGTGTCTAAAATTCTGGTGGAATCTTGTACGGACATCGCGCAAGAGCTTTACCTCGGTGCTGTGATGGATCGTGGAACCCGTCGTATCGTGTTTATGGCGTCTACTGAAGGCGGCGTAGAGATTGAGAAGGTTGCCGAAGAGACCCCTGATAAAATTATTAAAGCAATGGTCGACCCGCTGGTAGGCGCGCAGCCTTATCAAGCCCGTGAAATTGCATTTAAGTTGGGCCTAAATCCAACGCAAGTAAAACAGTTCACTAAGATTTTTCTCGGTTTAGCGAAACTATTTGAAGAAAATGATCTGGCGTTGCTGGAAATTAACCCTCTGGTTATCACCGAAGCCGGTGACCTGCATTGCTTGGATGCAAAGATTAATATCGATGGCAGCGCGCTGTATCGCCAGCCAAAATTAAAGGCCATGGATGATCCAACGCAGGAAGATGAGCGCGAGCGTCGCGCGGCTGAGTGGGAGCTAAATTACGTGGCTCTCGACGGCACTATCGGGTGCATGGTGAACGGCGCAGGTTTGGCCATGGCAACCATGGACATCATCAAACTTAAGGGCGGTTTCCCAGCAAACTTCTTGGATGTAGGCGGTGGCGCTACCCGCGAACGCGTCACGGAAGCGTTTAAAATTATTCTTTCCGACGACAAAGTGAAGGCCGTTCTGGTGAACATCTTTGGCGGCATTGTGCGCTGCGATTTAATTGCTGACGGCATTATCGCTGCGGTAAAAGATGTTGGCGTGAAGGTGCCAGTGGTAGTGCGTTTAGAAGGTAACAACGCTGAACTCGGATCGCAGAAATTAGCAGAAAGCGGATTAGCAATTATCGCGGCGCAAGGGTTTAACGATGCTGCCGAACAAGTGGTCAAAGCCGCCGGGGGTGCAGCATGAGCGTTTTAATTAATAAAGACACCCGCGTTATTTGCCAGGGTTTTACCGGTGCGCAAGGTACCTTGCATTCTGAGCAAGCGATTGCTTACGGCACAAAAATGGTGGGCGGTGTGACGCCAGGAAAAGGCGGTCAAAAGCATTTAGATTTGCCCGTGTTTAACACCGTTAGTGAGGCAGTCAGCGAAACAGGCGCTACCGCATCTGTCATCTACGTGCCTGCCGCGTTTTGCAAAGATTCCATTATCGAAGCAGCGGACGCGGGTGTTGAATTGATCGTGTGTATCACCGAAGGTATTCCAGCGTTGGATATGCTGTACGTGAAAGAATACATCACCCGCAAAGGTGGTGTTCGTTTAATCGGGCCGAACTGTCCGGGCGTTATAACTCCTGGCGAATGCAAAATCGGCATCATGCCGGGTCATATTCACTTGCCGGGTAAGGTTGGCATTGTGTCGCGGTCTGGCACGTTAACCTATGAAGCGGTAAATCAAACCACCGCTCTGGGATTTGGCCAGTCGACCTGTATTGGTATTGGTGGTGATCCGATTCCGGGTACAACCTTTATCGACGCGCTCACGCTGTTCCAAAATGATCCACAAACCGAAGCCATTGTGATGGTGGGTGAGATTGGCGGAACAGCAGAAGATGAAGCGGCGGCGTTTATTAAAGAGCACGTGACTAAACCTGTGGTGTCTTATATCGCGGGTGTTGCTGCACCAGAAGGTAAACGTATGGGCCACGCCGGGGCGATTATCGCGGGCGGCAAAGGTACAGCGGATGAGAAATTTGCGGTGTTAGAAGCGGCAGGCGTTAAAACAACGCGCAACCCTTCGCAGATTGGCCTCGCAGTAAAAGAAGCCACCGGTTGGTAAGTTTTCTTATCGCGGGTAAAAAAAATGGGGCCATTTGGCCCCATTTTTTATGGGTTTTGCTGACTTGTCTTATAGCTTATTTCTTACACTGGCGGTTTGGCATCAGACGTAAAGTGAGTTTGCATGAGGCGCTACGGGAAGTGATGCTTACGTTGAACTGAATGATGAGCTGAGCACGTCGAGTTTGGCTTTTTGGGGGCACCATGGACGGTTATGCAGTAGGGCAAAGAGTCGTGTTGGCAGAGCAATCAACGGTGTCGTGCACAATGGCAGCGTTACATGCGAACGATCCCGCAACAGTGGTGCGCCGCGCTGACAGGCGGGGCCGCATTCAGTATTTAGTTCAATTCGACCGAGCCGATGCTATGTATGGCTTGTATTGGCTAGAGACAAGCCAGTTGGTGGCATTGACGTAAGGCCACGCCTAACAGCAGCCGTTAATGGCAGCAGCGGCGTTGAATAGACGCTTCCAGTCGTGCTTTTCGAAAAAGCGCGAAGCAATAATAAGGCCGGCACACACCGGCCATATTATTTAGTGTAGCGTTTCTTCGTCGTCATCTAGCTCAAAGAACTCATACTCGTTGAGCTCTTGAAGTAGGCGTCGCTCTTCAAGCTTATCCTCAATGCGGTGGCGCATATCGAGGTTAAAGCCTCTGGGGCGACTTGCCCGTTCTTCCTGATCATCTTCCAGTTCTTCTTCGACGAAATCAGCGTCTTCATTCATCAGCAGTTCATCCGACTCTTCATACTCTGTTTCAGTGCGGCTATTAGTCATGGCGCGCCTCAGCTTTACCGTTGAGCCTGCATGCGCAAGAGCATGCTTGGCCCCTTGAACAATTAACCTGACTTCCAAATTTGAGGTCGTTAACGTCGTTGCCGACATTCCCCCGTCCTCATATTCGCCTATATATATCGCCATAAAATTACAAACAAGTTTTTTTTTCTATTGCCGATTAACGGCAACAAAAAATTCATGAACGTAGCCTTTTTATCAATGTTCGCTTTGCTGTCGGTTGCCCAAAGTGACCGCTAGAACTCCACTGCTAATAACGATGCTTGAGCCGATTATCACCCATATTCCAGGAATATGGCCCCAGAAAATCCAGTCGATGATTGCCGCGAGAGGGACGGCGATATAGCCCAGCGGGGCGACAATGGTGGTTGGCGCGTAACTGTAAGCGCGCGTGTAGAGCACCATGGTGAGAAATATGGAGCCGCCGACGTACCCTAATCCCAGCCAAAGTGAGGTAGGAATGGGGCTCCAATGAACAATCGCCATGGGCGTACTGGCGAGAAACGAGAATCCGAAATAGTAAAATAAGACTCGGCTGGCGGGCTCTGATCGTGACAGTGCTCGGGTATAGGCCATGGAAATGGCGAGCGATAGTCCCGCTGCCGCACCGAGTAAGTGACCGAAATGTGTTGCCCCAGGCTGAGGCCGCAGAATAATGCAGATACCGATAAAACCTGTTAGCAGAGCCACCCAGCGCGCGGCTGGGACTCGTTGGCCTAGGCCTACCCAGACAATTAGAGGAATCCATAACGGCGCTGCAGCGCGTAATAGGCTAGCGTCCACTAAGGGAATCATCGGAATGGCGAGATAATAGGTAGTGAAGCCGAGCCAACCACCTGTGGCGCGAATGAGATGTAACCCATAATGGTCTGAGCGCAATCCAGGTAAGCCGTTGCGCAGTAACCATGGCATCATCATAAGAGTACAAATGCCATACTGTGCCCAAACGATTAACCAGGGCGATATATCAGCGGAAAGCATTTTCACTACAGCGGCGGCGGTGCTAGCCACCATGCTGGTTGCAAGCGAGTAAAGTACCCCTAACGTAATGTGATGTCGTTCACCAGCGTGCAAGGATACGTGACTCCGAGTGGATTAACGGACAAAGGCTTTGTAAAGTGCGAGCAAGGCTTGCGTAGTATACAGGCCAAAAAATAACAGGGGAGTATCAAAACACATGGCGGGAACCCTGCTGATCATTGGTATCACGTTTTTTCTTGTCGGAACGTTAGTGTTGGCGCAAGACGCCAGCGACCGGGGACGTAGTTGGCTCGTCGTAGCATTGCCGTTTACCGGCTTTGCCTATGCGCGCCATCATTGGGAGAACGTGCGCGCAGCGGTGCTGTTACGTGTGCTTGGCGGTTTGCTCATATTTTTTGGGGTTGGCGTTTTTATCGCGCAGCGCCCAGAGATGCTTACCCATTCCGTTTTTGTCACCAGTAAAAGTGACGGTCAGTCGTTGAAGGGAAGCAAAGATTTCTCTGCAGGACAAATGGCAGCGTCTAGTGCTGTGCTGCTAACAAATGCGATTGAGCGTGATGGCACCGAGTTGGCGGGTAATCTTTCCGGCACGCCGTTTAATTACACTCGAGTGCAGTTAATTCAGGGCGTTTTATCGATGCAGCAGGGAAAATCATTTATCCCCGATATCGAAGTTCGCATTCTGGTTGATCTTGATGCGGCACAAATTACTAAACGAGAGGATGTTTTTGTCCGTCCCGGCGATGCGCAAGCGCCGGAGGTGCAAGTGTCCGTTTTACAAGACGGTGATAATTTACCGCAAACCAAAATTTATACGTCGGGCTACAGCATGGAATTGCAGTTGGCGCCTATCGATAAAAATCAGCTGAAGGGCTATTTGCAGCTGGTGCTGCCAGGCGAGCCCGCGAGCTATGTAGCAGGAGACTTTGTTGCTTATACCAATAACCTAAGGTACCGCAATGGTCGGATTGACCTTACCCATGATGACGAGGACACCTTAGAGTACGTGGCGTCGCAATATTTACAGAGCCAGTATCCTCCTGGGCTGATTGCCAATATTGAATACTCCAACACCGTTATGCGGTTGAGTCGAAAATCGGGTTCAACCGTTGCGCGTGTCTTTCTTAGCAACGGTCGTGTTGAAGATAAGCTGCTGCAATTAGAGCGTGCCGATATAGGGTGGGCATTGCGTCCGGGCGGCGTTGAAACCAGAGTTGTGCAGAAGGAAAGCAATACAAACTTTGTTCGGGCGTCAGCTACAGAAAAGGCTGTCGTAGAAGAGCCGCCGCTAGTGCTGCCATTTGCTGAGTTGGGATCGCTTGCCGAGCAACGCGTCGTCATTAAGTTAAAGAGCGGCGAAGTGCGTGACGGTAAGGTTATAGAATTGCGCCGTAACCTTTTGCAAATTGAAAGTCAGGTGGGCAGCGGTTTGGTGCGATTCTCTATTACAGAAAGTGAGATTGCGTCGATGAAGCTTGCCACGGGGCGGGCGATTAGTTTGAGTGCAGTGCCGACCGCGGACGGTGCTATCGATGCGCAAGAACCTCCTGTTACTCCGGTGCCAGTAGAAACTGACACGGCTGCTGCACCGCCTCCAGCGTCTGAATCGACGCCAGAACCCGCTCCAGTAGAAAACGACAGCGCGGTTGCAAACACAGAAGCAATCAAGCCTGCTGCGTCTGGCAATTCCTACGCTAACTTGATCGGGAAAAATGTTGTCATTGTGACTAAGGATGGAAAGTCTAGAGCGGGCGTGTTGCAAGCAGTTGACGAAAAGAAAATTAAACTGGGTGTCCGTCTTGGCAGTGGCACGCTTGAGTATTTCTATGCACCAAGCGACATTGAATCAATAACGGTGAGTAGCGCCCGATGAAAATTTTGGTGACCGGTGGAACGGGTTTAATTGGCACGCGATTAAGCGCTGCTTTGGCGACTCGCGGTCATCAACTTTGGGTATATAGTCGCCAGCCCTGGAACGCCTCAAAGCGCTTGCCGGGTTCGGTGGTCGTCATCGATTCCTTTGATCAAATCCCAGATGACTTGTCGCTGGATGCAGTGATTAATCTAGCGGGGGAGAACATTGCTGGCGGTCGCTGGACCGAGCGTAGAAAAAAGAAAATTTTTGATAGCCGTATTGGCGTGACCGAAGCATTGCTAGCGTTAGTGCAGCGTTTACAACACAAGCCGAAAGTGTTGATCAGTGGTTCGGCGGTGGGCTTTTACGGTGATGCTGGGCATGCGGAGCTGACCGAGTCGAGTCCCGCAGTGAAGCGAGACTTTACCTATTTGTTGTGCGACGCATGGGAAAACGCGGCACGCAGTTTTTCTAACGTGGGAATCCGAGTTTGCATACTTCGTATAGGCGTAGTGATTACCCATCATGGTGGGTTTTTAGGAAAGCTATTGCCGTTGTATCGGAAAGGACTCGGATCAATACTGGGTGATGGCAACCAGTGGTTATCTTGGATTCATTTGGAAGATTTAATTGAAGTGATTGTTCGTTGTTTAGATGCGAGCGCTGCGGAAGGGGTATACAACGCCGTTGCACCTCAACCGGTTAACTATAGAAAATTCCATAATACGTTGGCGCAGGTTTGTGATGTGCCTGCGTTACTTCGTATTCCAAAATTACCGTTGTCGTTAGCGTTAGGTGAAATGTCAGTGCTGATGCTCGGCGGACAAAAGGTTTCGCCCGCTCGTCTAGTGCGAGAGGGTTTTGAATTTCGCTATCCGGATATAAATAGTGCGCTACGTGCAGAAGTGCTTTAGCGGGCGGACGTATTTAAATGACCTGCATTGAAAGTAATGCGCGACTCTCCGGAGCTGTTAGGAAATTGAGTGAATGAGTGAAAAAGTAGAAATTGCAGCGGTGCTGGGTGGCGGTAGTTTTGGTACAGCCATGGCAACTATTCTTGCTGAGAATGGCCATCAAACGCGTTTATGGGTGCGTGACCCAGAAACAGCCGCGGTGATTAACGCGAGCCATGAGAATCCCCGTTACCTGCCTGGTGCAGAATTGCCCGCTGCGGTTGTGGCGACGGAATCTTTACAAGAAGCATTAAATGACGCCACGTTAATTTTCGTGGCCGTACCCAGCAAAGCATATGCCGATGTGTTACTGCAGGCGAAAGAGTGGGTGGCGCCGGGCACTATTGTGGTGAGTTGCACTAAGGGCATTCATGCGGATGGCTTTCAGTTAATGAGCGATTTATTGAAGGAGCATTGGCCGCAAACATCTGTTGGTGTGCTCAGTGGACCGAACCTAGCAAAAGAAGTGGTAGAGCGCGTATTCACCGGAACAGTGATTGCGAGCGAAGATCATGCGTTATGCGAACGTATTCAAAACGCATTGGGTTGTGGATATTTTCGCGTGTACGACAACTCTGACATGTACGGTGTTGAACTTGCCGGGGCGTTAAAAAATATTTATGCCATAGCGACTGGCATGGCCGCAGCGTTAGGCGTTGGTGAAAATAGCCGCGCCTTTTTAATCACCCGTAGTCTCGCGGAGATGAGCCGCTTTGCGGTGCAATTGGGCGCAAATCCGATGACGTTTCTCGGCCTTGCAGGTGTCGGTGATCTCATCGTTACCTGTTCGTCGTCACTGTCTCGTAATTACCGTGTGGGCTATATGCTCGGTCAGGGTAAAACAATGGACGAAGCCGTTGCTGAATTAGGGCAAACCGCTGAAGGCATCAATACCATTAAGCTAGTGGCTGCCGAAGCAAAGCGTCGCGATGTGTATATGCCGATTGCTACAGGATTGAACGCGATGCTATTCGCAGGGTTGCCGGTGCAGCAAGTGATCGCCGGCTTGATGCAGGGTGAGCATAATCACGACGTGGAATTTATGGTGACGAACCGGGAAGCTGATTGATGCGACTCTACATCGTGCGTCACGGCGAAGCGGAAGCGAAAGCGCCGACGGACGCAGAGCGTAATCTCACAGTACGTGGCGGTGCAGACGTCACTGCACTGTGGGCGCAACTTAAAGCCGAGGGCATTAAACCTTCGCGCATTGTTAGCAGTCCGTTTAACAGAGCGAAGCAAACCGCTGGGTTTATTGCGGCGCAATACCCTGGGATTGTTGTCGCGCAAAAGGGATTGATAACACCGGATGATTCCCCGGAAGCTGTGATCGAGTGGTTAGCTAGCTGCAGCAATATTGAGGGGTTGGCCTTGGTGAGTCATATGCCGCTGGTGGCAGCGCTGACCGGGTTGCTGACAGAAGGCGTGAGCACGAGAACGCCGTTCGCCGTAGGAACTGTGGCGTGTCTAGACATGGAGCTCATGGCGCCTGCTTCAGGTAGGTTGTTGTGGCTGCGGAGTCCCGCTTAGTAAAAGGCACTGGGAATGGCCTATAGTGACCAACAAGAGCTGAGTCTGTTTAAAAAACAGTCAGAATGGTCATTTTTGCTTACCGATCGTTGTCGAAAAATGTCCGTTTGTCCCCTATTTCGTCATTTGTGAAGGGCATCACGTGTGTCGGAGGGGGAAATGGGGCTAGAATTCATACGAAATCACTAGATTATTTGTCCGCAGTTCCTCCTAACAGGTCGTCGAGTCAGACGGACGACACAGGGCGCACTGGCGAGACGTTGACCACCGCAAACTGGGTTGTGTATGTCGATAAAGGTTGAACAAGTTTCTACGCAGGATTTACAACTGGGCATGTACGTGTCGCAGTTGGATCGTCCGTGGATAGAGACACCTTTTCCCATGCAGGGGTTTCATATTCGTTCGCAGGATGACATTGAGAAGCTGCGCGCGTGGTGCAAGCACATTTATATCGATCTGCGCTTGGGCACAGGTCCCGTCGATTTTCAGCCGGTAGGTTTCGCACGCCCAGCCAGTGCTGCGAAAAAGACAGTTCAAGTCAAAGGAAACCTCGGCAAGTTCACGCCGGTACGTTACGCCGTTAGCTCGACATTGAAAAAAGAAGTAGCCGCGTCGGCGACGAATCATCGCGAAGTCACACGAGCGGTGGTGCATTTGTTGAACCAAGTACGCGAAGGTAAACCGATTAATTTTGACCTAGCGCGCAAAGCATCTCGCGCTGTCGTTGCCAGCATTGTGCGCAACCCCGATGCCATGGTGTGGTTGGCGCGTTTAAAAGATAAAGATTCGTACAGCTATAACCACAGCATTCGCTGCGCCATTTTAGCTGCGGTGTTTGGTCGCCATATTGGTTTACCCGTTGATGTATTAGAAAATCTGGTCACCGGTGTCATGGTGATGGATATCGGCAATGCACGCTTACCACGCAAAATCCTGAACGCCGAAGAAAGCACGTTAGAGGCAGATGAGAAAAAGGCCGTGAAAGACCATGTTCAGCATTCGCTGGATATTCTTGAGCAATGCGATGGCATGAACGATCAGATTATGGCGGTCGTGCAGTATCACCATGAACGCCATGACGGCAGTGGTTATCCTTTCGGCCTGCAAGGCACGCAAATTCCGTTGCTGGCTCGCATAGCGGGCATCGTGGATACCTACGACGCCATTACTAGCCCTCGTCCATGGTTAGAAGCGCGCAATTCTACAGAAGCTGTTTCTATCTTGTATGCAGAACGCGATCAAGCGTTTCAAAGTGCGTTGGTAGAACAGTTTATTCAGTCTATTGGTGTGTATCCCACTGGAACCATCGTCGAGTTATCGAACGATGAAGTCGGTGTGGTCATTGCGCAAAACCCGAGCCGCCGTTTGCGTCCGCAGGTGTTGGTGGTGATGGATGCGGCCAAGCAAACGCTTTCGATGCCACATGTATTGGATTTAATGTCTGTAGACAAAACAGACCGCGGCGAGCCGCTGATGGTGGCGAGTTGCTTAAAGCCTGGCACCTACAATCTCGATTTGGCCCGCATACAAGTTAACGCTGCCTAAAAGTAGCCGTTCTGCCCTTGGGGGGTAGTCCACGGATGGAAAGCGCTGATTTCGGTCAGCGCTTTTTTTATGCCTAAATATTAGTCCTTTACCCTTTGCGGGCAGCAGTCAGGCGGTGACTTGCGTATAATGCGCGGCCATAGAGTCCCCTTGGAGTTGCCATGACAGTCAGAACCCGTGTCGCCCCGTCACCAACCGGTGATCCTCATGTGGGTACGGCGTATATCGCGTTGTTTAATTTGTGTTTCGCTCGGCAGCATGGCGGCAAGTTTATTCTGCGTATTGAAGACACTGATCAGGCGCGTTCCACAAAAGAATCTGAACAGGCGATTTTTGATTCGCTTCGTTGGCTCGGGTTGGAGTGGGATGAAGGCCCGGATGTGGGTGGCCCGTTTGCGCCATACCGTCAAAGCGAACGCGGTGACCTTTACCGTCAATACGCGGATGAGCTTCTCGACAAGGGACACGCATTTCGCTGTTACCGCAGTTCCGCCGAGCTTGATCAGCTTCGTCAGCAGATTAAAGACGCAGGTGAAAATCGTGCGCTAAAGCCCTCTGATTTGATTTTGTCGGAAGAAGAGCAAGCCAAGCGCGCGGCGGCAGGCGATAGCTATGTGATTCGTATGCATGTGCCGGTTGATGGTCGTTGCGAAGTGGACGACATGCTGCGTGGTACTGTTGAGTTGGATTGGGCGCTGCAAGATGCTCAGGTATTGCTTAAAAGCGACGGCATGCCGACATACTTCCTCGCCAACGTGGTCGACGATCATTTGATGGAAATCAGCCATGTACTGCGTGGTGAAGAATGGTTGAACTCTGCGCCGAAACTAAAATTATTGTACGAATATTTTGGTTGGCAGATGCCGCGGTTGTGCCACATGCCGTTACTGCGTAATCCGGATAAATCGAAATTATCAAAACGCAAAAACCCAACCAGCATTAATTTCTATCGTCGTATGGGCTTTATGCCGCAGGCACTGGTGAATTATTTGGGGCGCATGGGTTGGTCCATGCCTGACGAAAGTGAGAAATTCACGCTCGACGAAATGCTCGCCAAGTTCGATATTCAACGAGTGTCATTGGGTGGGCCCGTGTTTGACGTTGAAAAGCTGTCTTGGTTAAACGGCCAATGGCTGCGCGACCTTGATGACAACGCGTTCCTTGATGCATTAATGGAATGGTCATTTAACCGCGATTACGTTGCGCAGATTATTCCGCATATCCGTACACGGGTAGAAAACTTCAGTCAGGTTGCGGACAAAGCAGCCTTTTGTTTTTCTGGCACGCTGGATGTTCAAGCCAGTGCCTTCGAGCATGCCACGTTAAAGCCTGAAGACATGAAAGAGTGGCTGCAATATTTACTCTGGGCGTCTGAGTCGCTGCGTGGCTGGGATCGAGATAGTTTGTTTGCCGAGGCTCAGAACATTAGCAAAGCGGTAGGCGTGAAAGTGAAAGAGTTTTTGCATCCCGTTTTTGTCGCGATTGCGGGCACTACCGCGAGTTTTTCTGTCGTCGATAGCATGGCGATCTTGGGCCCGGATTTAACCCGCGCACGTTTACGTCATGCCATTGAAGTGCTGGGTGGTGTGTCTAAAAAACAGGCGAAAAAGCTAGAAAAATCTTGGCTGCGTATTCAAAACGGCGAAGCTTTAAACGATGATCCCGCATCGAGTTGATCGTGCCGCTGATTGCTTGACAGCCTTCGGTTGACTGCTACAATGCGCAGCCTTCGGGCGCAGCCTGAAAGCCAGATCTGGGGCTATAGCTCAGCTGGGAGAGCGCTACAATGGCATTGTAGAGGTCGGCGGTTCGATCCCGCCTAGCTCCACCAGATCTACCGCACCAAGCAAGTTCCTAAGTCCCCTTCGTCTAGAGGCCTAGGACACCGCCCTTTCACGGCGGTAACAGGGGTTCGACTCCCCTAGGGGACGCCATATCTCTGCTGATTCGTTACAGCAGCACAAAAAAGCCAGCATTCGCTGGCTTTTTTGTGCCTGACGGAAAGAGGGTGCTCGGTCGAGCGCCCGTCTATTGCCAGCCTGGCCTGTCAGTTTACAAACGGCGATGCGCTCATTTGGTTCGAAATGAGGATCGTATGGTGCACATATTTGGTGCCATGCCTGATCTAAAAATGTTCTCTAGGGGGCATGTCCTGCATTTATCGCGTAAGTTGTGGTGATTAAATCGTTGTCGTTGGTGGCCGATTCACCCAACGATAGTTTCTCAACTATATGAATAATAAGGGTATTCACCTTATTGTTGTGGTGGGCATCACAGCTGAACCTTGCTATGCCGCGTGTCCAAGTGGGAAAGAGTCGATCACTCTTTCTGTCTCTTACAAGTGCGTCCGCAAGATGGCACGGCGATTGCTCTTTACAGGCTACCCCATAGGCAGGAGTAGGGTGTGCAACAACCAGAACAACAAGTTCCGCGCGTGATGTTGGTCGATGACCAGCCCGCCCGTGCGGCTATTTTAGAGCGGGCACTTACCGATCACGGGTACCTCGTCGTCGCGCGTTTACCGAGCGCGGCGGGCCTGTTGGCGCAAGTCAGCCAGTTGAATCCCGACGTTATTATCGTCGATATGGATTCGCCAGACCGAGACACCTTGGAAAACATGGCGTTGTTGCAACGCGATCTCCCGCGTCCCGTGGTGATGTTTGCTGGCAGTGAAGATGAAGAAATTATGGCCCGCGCGATTCACGCGGGTGTTAGTGCTTATATCGTCGACGGTCTTCAGCCCGCTCGCGTAAAAGCCATTGTGAACGTCGCGATCACGCGCTTTCGTGAATATCAGGCCTTGCGTGATGAACTAGAAAAAACCCGTGGGCAGCTGGCGGATCGACGTGTGATCGAAAAA
Organism: Alcanivoracaceae bacterium; assembly: GCA_029213045.1. Classification (GTDB taxonomy): domain Bacteria; phylum Pseudomonadota; class Gammaproteobacteria; order Pseudomonadales; family Alcanivoracaceae; genus JARGPN01. The sequence continues at coordinate 392,769 of JARGPN010000009.1, read as the reverse complement.
GCAAAAGGGTTACTCATGGCGCGCAAGCAGCTCAATGAAGAGCAGGCCTATCAACAGTTACGTCGGATGGCGATGGATCGTGGTCAGCGCCTCGTTGAAGTGTCTCGTAATTTGTTGGCCTTTGCCGATTTACTGGAGGGCTAACGGATGCCAGAAAAGAAGTACGTGCGCTTAGGATTTGTCCCGCTTACTGACAGTTTGCCTTTAGTCGCCGCCCGGGAATTAGGTTACTTCGCCGACGAAGGTTTAGAGGTTGATCTACAGCGTGAAACGTCTTGGGCCACGTTGCGAGACCGAGTATTAGTCGGGCAGCTCGACGGTGCGCAAATGTTGGCCCCGATGCTGTTGTCCGCGTCGCTGGGGTTGTGCGGAATTCGCAAGCAAATGGTATCGGCTTGGTCGTTAGGGCTTAACGGTAACGCGATTACAGTATCGCCGAGTTTATATCGTGGTCTTGCTGCGCTGGCGGAAGAAAATACACCACTCGGTTCGGTACGCGCATTAAAAGTTGTGATTGAATCGCGCCGTAGAAATTCTCAGCCTCCGCTCGTCTTGGCAATTGTTTTTCCGTTCTCATGCCATGCGTATCTTTTGCGCTACTGGCTTGCTGTCGGCGGCATTGATCCGGATAAAGACGTTAAGATCGTCGTGCTTCCTCCATCCCAAATGGTGGATCACCTTCGTTTAGGGCATATCGACGGATTCTGCGTCGGAGAGCCTTGGAACAGTGTGGCGGTGCTCACTGGCGTGGGGCATTGTATTGTTTCCGGTTATGACATCTGGCAAAACGCGCCGGAAAAAGTGCTCGGCATGAGTCAGGATTGGGTGGTGCAACATCCGCAAACGATGAGCGGATTGTTACGCGCATTATACCGCGCGGGTAAATTTGTTGATGAAAATCTAAGTGAAGCGGTGACCATGCTTACCGATGGCCACTATATTGATTTGCCACCTGAATTGCTGACCGTTTCTTTAAGTGGTCGTTTGGCGGGTGGGCTAACTGGCGCACCTTTCCCCGCACATCACTTCCATGTGTTTTCCCGTTACCAAGCCAATTTCCCGTGGCGATCCCACGCGGAATTCTTGCTTGGGCAAATGCAGCGCTGGGGTCAGTTGAAGGGTGATAATTTAAGCCCAATGGTTGCGCAGTGTTATCGCACGGATTTATACCGATCAGCCATGCGAGGCATTACCAGTTTGCCAGTAGATGACGTGAAGCAAGAAGGTTTGCATGCAGATAACTGGGAGGCTCCGGGTCAACCAGACGCAGTGAGCATGGGACCTGATCTATTCGTTGACGGAAATATATTTGTGCCCTGATATTTTTTTGCTGCATGAATTTCATGCAAGAATTACAACGGCTGTGCACTGATAGTGCAAAATAAGCAAATAAAAATGGGTCTAAATTGGTGCGGGTCTGCTAACTGATTGAATTAAAGAGAAAATCAATTATTGGCACAGGCTTTGCAATCTAACTTCTAGGAATACGATTAATTCGCGGCCAACGGCGGCCGCAACAATTTGAATCGAGCAAAGGCGCTCGGGAAACAGATAGCTAACTGTCTGTCCTCCTGAGCGCCTTTTTTTATGCCTAAAGAAAATGGCTATAAGCCCGCTAAGCGCGGTAAACGGAGAAAAGTTATGCGAATGTCTTGGGGAAAGTTACGCACCGCAGCAAAAGCCTGTGCTGCAATTTGCGCACTAACAATCACTTCTTTATCGGTGGCGGAGGTTGGCTATCCGGAGAAAGAAGAGCTGAAATTTGGCTTTATTAAGCTCACCGATATGGCGCCGTTGGCGATCGCCTATGAAAAAGGATTTTTCGAAGACGAAGGCCTCTATGTGACCTTGGAAGCGCAGGCGAATTGGAAGGTTTTGCTAGATCGCGTGATCGACGGACAATTGGATGGCGCACATATGTTAGCAGGGCAGCCATTGGGTGCGACCATCGGCTTCGGAACACAAGCACACATTATTACCGCATTTAGCATGGACCTTAACGGTAACGGTATTACTGTTTCCAACGCAGTGTGGGACGAAATGAAGAAGCATGTGCCGATGAAAGACGGCAAGCCTGTTCATCCTATCAAGGCGGATGCGTTAAAGCCTGTTGTTGAAAAATACCGTGCGGAAGGTAAGCCATTTAACCTCGGTATGGTCTTTCCTGTTTCAACACACAACTATGAATTACGTTATTGGCTAGCCGCCGGAGGCATTCATCCTGGCTACTACGCGCCGGCTAAGGGTGACACCTCAGGACAGTTAAAAGCAGATGTGTTGCTCTCTGTTACGCCGCCACCGCAAATGCCCGCGACCATGGAAGCCGGAACGATTTATGGCTATTGCGTGGGCGAACCATGGAATCAGCAGGCGGTTTTCAAAGGTATTGGTGTTCCAGTCATTACCGATTATGAAATCTGGAAAAACAACCCTGAAAAAGTGTTTGGTGTAAGCAAAGAGTGGGCGGATAAATATCCCAATACGCATATTCGCGTGGTTAAGGCGATGATTCGCGCAGCGCAGTGGTTAGACGAAAATAACAATGCGAATCGACCTGAAGCGGTAAAAATTCTTGCCAAGCCTAACTATGTCGGCGCCGATGCTGAAGTTATCGCTAACAGTATGACGGGCACGTTTGAGTACGAAAAAGGCGATAAGCGCTCAGTCCCTGATTTCAACGTTTTCTTCCGCTACAACGCAACGTTCCCTTATTACTCGGACGCAATTTGGTATCTCACACAGATGCGTCGTTGGGGGCAAATTTCCGATACTAAGCCTGATAGCTGGTACACCGAAACGGCTAAGAAAGTCTATCGCCCAGATATCTACGCTATTGCTGCAAAAGAACTTATTGCCGAAGGAAAAGTAAAAGCTGCGGACTTTCCAGACTTCGCGTCGGAAGACGGCTTTCGACCACCTCAGAAAGAGTTTATTGACGGCGTCGAATACAACGGACGCACCCCCAATGCCTACCTAGAAAGCTTAAAAATCGGCTTGAAAGCGAAAGACAAAATGTAACAGGGATTCATTGAATCCGAAAAGTCGATTGCATAAATGAAGGAGTGAGGAAATGTCATCAATCACAATGCCGGGCTGGATAGAGCCTTATCTGAGCGTCGTAAAAGGCGAAGCAAGTCGAGCTCAAGTTGCGCAGCTATTAAGGCAGATTGGCTTGCCAGTGTTGGGATTGCTGACATTTATTTTTCTTTGGCACATCGCTGCGCAACGTATTGATACGTCCTTAGGAAAATTTCCTGGGCCGAGCGATGTGTCGCAACAAGTCAGCACCCTGTATGCGGAACATAAAGCGGGTCGAGCTAAAGAAAAGGCATTCTATCAGCGCCAGGAAGTTCGCATCGAAGACCGAGTTGCCGCGGATCCTGACTATGTTCCTGTGCGCCGTGATTATACCGGCAGCCCCACGTTTTTTGATCAAATTATTACTAGTTTGATTACTGTGATGTGTGGGTTTCTGGTTGCTTCAGTCATCGCCATACCTCTTGGTATTGTGATTGGTCTAAGCACTAGCGTGCACGCAGCGACCAATCCTTTGATCCAACTCTTTAAGCCTGTTTCGCCACTGGCGTGGCTGCCTCTTGTCACAATGGTGGTGAGCGCGGTGTACGTAAGCGACGATCCGATGGTGGCGAAATCATTCGTTGTTTCGATGATTACCGTTTCCCTGTGCAGTCTTTGGCCGACACTCATTAACACTTCTGTCGGTGTGACGTCAGTCAGCCAAGATCTGGTCAATGTGTCGCGCGTTCTACGTTTAGGTTGGGCCGAACACGTCCGGAAAATTGTTATTCCTTCTGCGTTGCCGATGATTTTTACCGGATTACGTTTATCTCTAGGTATTGCATGGATGGTGCTCATCGCGGCGGAAATGCTGGCGCAAAACCCTGGGCTTGGAAAATTTGTCTGGGACGAATTTCAGAACGGTAGTTCCCAGTCTTTGGGCCGCATCATGGTGGCAGTGTTAACCATTGGTCTGATTGGCTTTCTTTTAGATAGAACCATGCTCGGCTTGCAACGTTGGTTGGTGTGGGACAAGCAATCCGCCCAGCGATAAATCATCTATCAACGATAGGAAAATAGCGATGAAAATGATTCTAGAACTGAGCAAAGTCGGCATCTCATTTGAAACACCTCGCGGCAGTTTCGAGGCGCTTAAAGAAGTGGATTTGAAGATCGGAGAGGGAGAATTTATTTCGTTGATTGGGCACTCAGGGTGCGGGAAATCGACAGTTCTCAATATCGTTGCTGGCCTTCTTCAGGCGACATCAGGCGGCGCAATTCTCGACGGAAAAGAAGTTTATGAGCCGGGCCCTGAGAGGGCAGTCGTATTTCAAAACCATTCTCTGCTGCCGTGGCTCACGGCCTATGAAAATGTTGAGCTTGCCGTCAAGCGAGTATTTAAAGGCAAAAAAAGTAAAGCTGAAATGCGTGAATGGATTGAGCACAACTTATCGTTGGTGCACATGAGTCACGCTATGGATAAGCGCCCGGACGAAATCTCCGGCGGTATGAAGCAACGTGTAGGTATTGCAAGAGCATTAGCAATGCAGCCACGCGTGTTGTTAATGGACGAACCTTTTGGTGCGCTGGACGCGCTGACACGCGCCCACTTGCAAGACTCTCTGATGGATATCCATCGCAAACTGGGCAATACGGTCATCATGATTACGCACGATGTCGACGAAGCAGTGTTGTTGTCGGATCGGATTGTCATGATGACTAACGGCCCGTCTGCAACCATCGGAGAAGTGCTTGACGTACCGCTGCCCCGGCCGCGTGACCGTCTTGCATTAGCAGATGATCCACTTTTCAACCGCTGTCGTCAGCGAGTCTTGCAATTTCTTTATGAAAAACAGCGAAAGGTTCAGCCAATTTCACTGCCGATTGACAGTAAAAAAAAGAATAAGAAGGAAGAAAGAAAACACGGATAGTGCGTATTTTTGTCGAGCTTAGTCCTCGACTGACATTGCTAATTGTTAACGTAATTTAAATTTTAACTTATTCGAGGGAAGTAACATGAAAGGTCGCTTGTTGTCGCTGATCGTGGTTGCACCAACATTGTTGGCTACCGCTAATGTCGCTTTGGGGGAAGATGACGCCTTTTATACTGCATTAAAAGGCGGCACACCCAAATTAAATATGCGTCTGCGCTATGAAGGCGTTGATGATGGCGTGAATGATAACGCGGAGGGTTTTACGCTTCGCACGCGTTTGGGGTACCAAACTGGAAAGTTAGGTGGCTTCGATGCATACGCTGAATTTGAAGACACGCACGTCGTGCTCGGAGTAGATGATTATGGACCGGAAACAGCTGGATATGCAGTGATTGCGGATCCGCGCGTCACTGAGCTTAACCAATCTTTTATTCGTTATACCGGTATGGATTCATTTGAAGGTTTTGTTGCTGCGTATGGACGCCAACGCATTATTTATGACAATGCGCGGTTCATTGGCAACGTTGGCTGGCGTCAAGATGAGCAAACATTTGATGCGACAAAGCTCGATTACAGCAATGAGAGCTTTGCAGTTTCCGCCGCCTACCTGACAAAGGTAAACGGGATAACGCCAGGGTTTGACGCGTTCGTAGAAGATTTTCTTTTCAATGCTAGCTGGAAAAAAGCACCAGGCGGCACGTTAACGGCCTATAGCTACATGTTGCAAACCAAAGACGTGGACGATTCACGTGACACCGTCGGTGTGCGTTATAGCGGGTCATTTCCGATGGACAGCCTCACCATGTTGTTGACCGCGGAATATGCACAGCAAACATTTGATCCTAGCGATAGCGATGCTTCATACATGCTGCTCGAAGCTGGTGCCAAAATTTCAGGTGTGACCGTGAAAGTGGCACAAGAAGTGCTCGGTTCTGACGACGGCACGTACGGATTCCAAACGCCGCTCGCCACCAAGCATGCCTTTAACGGCTGGGCTGACAAGTTTCTCGTCACGCCAATCACAGGGTTGCAGGACACGTTAGTGTTTGTCGGCGGAGCGGTTAAAGGCGTCAACCTAGGCGCGGCATATCACACCTTTAGTGCGGACGACGGTGATGCCGATTATGGGTCTGAGATTGACGTCGTAGCAACGAAGAAATTTGGCCCCTACGTCGTTGGCTTGAAATATGCAGATTACTCTGCAGATGATTTCTCGGACGACACAAATAAAGTGTGGGCGTGGACAGAACTGTCATTCTGATAAAAACGGTGCACTCAAGTATCAAGGATTGGGTGCACCGTGTTCTGTTCCTGAATATGGAAGTTTTCGAGCCAGATAACGTACATCTATTTTCAGTACATTGGAGACACGCGTGGTAGCCACTGCAACAATGCAGCAGCCAGACGTCGCGAATCAGCTTCCAAATGATTCTGAGTCACCCATTGTTATTGTCGGCAATGGTCCGTCGGGCATGCAATGTTTAGTACAATTGCGGCGCTTGGGTGTGCGTACGCCAATTCTCCTTTTTGGTAAGGAGCGCTGGGCGCCTTATGATCGCGTAAAGCTTTCTTCTTTTCTTGCCGGCTCAGCCTCGTTCGATTCCCTTTCTAACCTACCTGAAGAAATTAACGACGACGTTGTTCACTATGTCGGTCGAGAAATTATCGCCATTGATGCATCGGCTAAAACAGTATCGGACAACGTAGGCGAAACGCACTGCTTTAGCCGTTTAGTGCTTGCTCTCGGTAGTCGCGCCTATATTCCAAATTTACCTGGCACTCAGTTAGCGGGTGTTTTTCGATTTAGAGATATGGCGGACGCGCACGCGTTGATGGCGCGGACTACGCGTAGTCGTCACACCGTTGTGATCGGCGGCGGGCTTTTGGGTATAGAGGCCGCGCGTGGACTGTGTCGGTTTCATACAGACGTCACATTGATTCAACACTCCGAGCGCTTAATGAATCGGCAGCTGGACGCAGAAGCTGCGTCCATTGTTCACCATGCGCTTGAAGGTGAGGGTGTGCGCGTTTTGTTGCAGACGCCGATTAAATCAATCGGGGGGCGAGACAGAGTCGAACATGTGTTACTGGCGAATGGCGAGAAGATCCACTGCGATTCTGTCGTGTTTGCGACGGGTATTTCGCCTAATCGGGAACTCGCGGATCAGGCGGGAGTTCGCATTGCTCAGGGTGTTCGCGTTGACGAGCATATGTGTACATCTCTTGCCGATATTTACGCCGTAGGTGAGTGTGCTCAGTTTGGTGATCACATATCAGGACTCGTAGCTCCTGGTCTTCATCAGGCACGCATCGCCGCCGCGCATATCGCTGGCAACGCCGAGGCCTATGCGCCCGTTGCCGATACTACGTGGCTAAAAGTATTGTCTTTAGAAGTGTTTAGCGCCGGCGAATTTCGAGAAGAATCTAGATTTAGAATTCATCGAACGGCAGTATTTCGTAATCGAAGTAAGGGGCTTTACCGCAGAATTATGATGCGCGGTGGCCGGGTCGTAGGCGTCGTGTCCATAGGCGAGTGGCCTGAGCGCGCACAAGCAATGACATTGCTTCGAGAGAATCGTCGTATTTTTCCTTGGCATATTCTGCGGTTTTATCTCACCGGAAAGACGTCAGCCGAATCGAATAGTCACCACGTAGAAAATTGGCCTAGCACGGCAATTGTTTGTCAGTGCAAATCAATTTCACGCGGCGAGATGTCAACGGTCCTTCAGCGTTTTGCTTTACATGATGCGGCTGAGCGAAAAGATCATATCCAAAAGGTAACAGGCGCGGGAACGGTGTGTGGCGGTTGTGATGCGCTATTGGATAACCTTTGTGGTGCCCCCACCGAGGCAAAGCGGCAGGTCCCCGGAGCAAAGGTGCTAGGCGTTGTGGGAATGCTAACTGCGCTTTTTATGGGCCTATCTTTTTTACAGCCAATGCCTTCTGTGGCAACCGCCATCGCAGATCAATCGATGTTTGAGATGTGGTCGCGTGATTCGCTACTGCGGCAAATTAGCGGTTACGGGTTGCTGTCTGCGTCGCTGTTAACACTATTTCTTTCGCTGCGTAAGCGCGTGCCTATTCTTTCGTTAGGCGCATTTTCCTCGTGGCGAATGGTGCATAGCGTGGTCGGCTTGTGTGCGGTGTTGTTGTTGCTTTGGCACACAGGGTTTTCCTTGGGGCAAAACTTAAATCGCTGGTTAATGACGAGCTACTTAATGGTGCTCGGCTGGGGCGGGATGGTCGCATTGCTTGCTTTGGCGGAATCAACGTTTGCGGGGCGGTGGCCTGCAAATTGGCGACGGAGAATGACGTGGCTACACATCATCGTATTTTGGCCAGTACCCGTTTTGTTAGGTTTTCATATTTTGTCTGTGTACTACTTTTGAACGTGATCGCAAAAGAATTGGGGATTTATGACGGCATCTAAAGATGGCCAAGGATTGCTTAAGGGCAGTGCTAAGTGGTGGATGCTGTGGGTGTTATTAACAGTAGGAGGCGGTGTGTATTTGGGAACTGAGCTGTTTATATCTGAGCAGAAAGCCTTGTTTCTGCCAGGACAGACCACCCATGGACACCATCAAATTGAGATGCAATGCACGGTGTGTCATGCCGACGGATTTAATTCGGAAGTCGTCCTGCAAGACGCGTGTATGAACTGTCATGGGGATGAACTTGATGATGCGCAGGATTCTCATCCGCGTTCCAAGTTCACTAACCCGAGAAACGCAGAGCTGCTCAACCACCTGGATGCGCGTCAATGTGTGGCGTGTCACGTTGAGCATCGACCAGAGCTCATTACCACCATGGGCGTGAGTCAGCCCATCAACGTGTGCGTGCACTGTCATACGGACATTGGAGAGGATCGCCCGAGCCATCAGGGCATGGAGTTTAATACTTGCCAATCCGCGGGGTGCCATAATTTCCATGATAACCGAGCGCTGTACGAAGATTTTCTGCTGGCACATGCGGACGAGCCTAAAACGTTATCTGAGCCAGTACGACCATTACGCAACTTCAGTGCGCGTTACTTCGACAAGTCTGGATTAGCTGAACGATTAACCGCCGAACAGATTTTAAGTCGTGCGCCCGTTATAAAGCAGCCTATTCCCGAGAACTGGGCGCATAGCTCGCATGCGGCCGCCGCAATTGAATGCAAGGATTGTCACGGCAACGAAGCGTCGTGGAAGGAAAAGCCAGAGCACACGGTATGTGAAAGTTGCCACGAAAATGAAGTGTCTACTTTTTTGCAGGGCAAGCATGGTATGCGCTTAGCACAGGGTCTGTCGCCCATGACTCCCGCTCAAAGTGAGTTGAATATTCATGTTGAAAAATCACATCAAGAACTTACTTGTAACACTTGTCACACATCACATGACTTCGATACACGCAAAGCCGCCGTCGACAAATGCATAGGTTGTCACAACGACGAGCACAGCAATGAATATCTTCGCTCTCCTCATTACACGCTTTGGCGTAAAGAGTTAAAGGGTGAGGCAGCACCGGGAACGGGTGTGAGCTGTGCCACGTGCCATATGCCGGCAACTCGAAAAGGCTCGGGTTCGAAGGGAAGAATATTTGTTGATCACAATCAAAACGCGAATCTTAGGCCGAACGAAAAGATGATTCGTTCAGTGTGCATGAATTGCCACGGTTTAGGGTTTTCCATCGATGCGTTGGCGGACCCTGTTTTGGTTGAGCATAACTTCCCCGGCGATCCAAGTGTTCATATCGAATCCATCGATATGGCGGTTGAACGCGATGAAAAGCGGGGCAAGCGCGAAAGTATTTACGATTAATTTTCTAGGAGGAAGGCACCATGAAAAAAGCAGCAATGATTGGGGTAGTAGTAGCCAGTAGTATGCTTCTCAGCGCCTGTGGCGATGAGCAGGCGGCCACCACTGGAATTAGCCCACAGAAATATACGGATTCTTTATTCGCTGTAATGAAAGCGGATAGAACCAATTACACCAAGCTCATTATTAAACGTTTAGGGCCTCAAGGTGCGGATGCAATCAAGCCCCATGAATACTGGGAAGATTTGGATAACGGAGCGCCGTTACCTGCGCAAATGTTTCGCTTTGGCGCCGAAGCCGTTGCCGATATGACCACTGATTTTGCCTATTCTTTGCAGAGCATTTGGCCCATCAATCCACAGAATGCGCCAAAGACTCCGCTGGAAAAGGAAGGTTTGCAATTCATCGTCGATAACCCTGGGAAAAACTTCTACGGCGAAGAAGATCTCGGTGGTGTGACGTATTACACTGCGGTATATCCAGATGTCGCGGTGGCGACACCTTGTATTGCCTGTCACAACGCGCATAAAGATTCGCCGCGTACGGATTTTGAAATGGGTGATGTGATGGGTGGCGTGGTGATTCGTGTGCCGCTTTAACGAATGTTTATTCTTATCAACGTTGAGTTGCGAGTTGTGATGTCAGGTTTATCTAGCAATTCTATCTAGCAGGTTTTGGAGGGGTGTATGAAGGCGGAACAAATTGCGGCAGTACAAGAAAGTTGGGTGGCGGTAGAAGGAATCTCTGATCAAGCAGCAGCTCTGTTTTATGAAAAGCTGTTTTCTACGGATCCTTCTTTGGAATCCCTGTTCAAAGGCGATATGCAAGAACAGGGAAAGAAATTAATGTCGATGATTGGCGTCGCAGTGAAGGGCTTGTCGCGCCTAGATACGATTGTGCCGGCAGTCCAGCAGTTGGGCATTCGCCACGCTGGATATGGCGTAAAAGACGCTGACTATGACACGGTGGCTGGCGCGTTGCTGTGGACGTTAGAACAGGGGCTTGGAGATGCGTTTACGGCTGATCTAAAGCAGTCGTGGACGGAAGCCTATGTGCTGCTAGCGACGACCATGAAGGACGCTGCTGCCAGCGCATAACAGTGATGATGTTGCCAAGAGAAAGCGCTACACCTGAAAGGGTGTAGCGCGGAGGGCAGGCTATTTGTTCTGTTTTTCAATGTGTGCGAGTACGTTTTCCATGCGATCGACGAGTACTTTGTTGATCGATTTCTCAAGGACTCGTCCGAGTTCTGTACTGACTACCGCTTCGGCCAGTGGGCGTAACCGGCTAATCACGTTAGCCAACGCGGGCACATCGTCGCCTTTCGGCAAGCCGCCTTGGCCGTACTTTTCGTCAACCAAATGCTCAACAATCATATCGATAAAACGGACCGCCAGTTTATCGACATCGTCGCGAATTAATTGAACGTGGGTGAGCAATGCGCCCATGGGAATACCGGCTTCGACTAACTCCTTGCCCGCGTGATAGATACGCGGATAAGGAATACGTAAGCGCATGCCCTCAGGAATGATGTAGCCAAGTTTGACCGCTTTGGTCATCACATCCGTGGTGATTTCTTCGCCGAAGTCGGCGATCAGCTCTTCGTAGTCGATGTAATCCGGAATTTCTGGATTGCGCCAAGACGTCACCGCAATTTCTAAACCGAGGATTTCGTTTAGGTCACGTCCTTCCTGCCACGCAACGAGCAAATCACGGATGTTATTAATGGTGAAGCCGCGTTCAAGCAGGGCGCCGATGATTTTCAATCGGGCCAAATGAACGTCCGTGTAGATGCCGGTACGGCCGCGTTTTTCAGGCGGAGGCAATAAGCCTCGATCCTGATAAGCACGTACGTTGCGGACAGTCGAGCTGGCTTCACGCGCCAACTCGTCGATGGTGAATTCCTTTTGTGCCTCGATAGCGTTTGCGTCAGTCTGCGGCACGTGCCGTTTGAGACTGTGCAAGATAGTCGAGGGCTTGCTGGGAGTCTGTTTCATGGTCTCGATGATAACGAGGTTTCATAAAGCGCACCACCGATCTTCCCCGTAAATGCGGACTTGGTAGCTGATCTTAGCGATCTGCACCCAGACAAATTAGGAATTTGGTATGAAGGGGGTCGTGAAGGGTGTTGATAGTGTCCAGCGAATCTGCGCTACAGGGGGCCGTTCTCACCACGCGGCCATGCAAGGTGCATCTCGTTGCCGAATTACAAGACAACTCAGTGCTGGGAGACCCGTTGTGCCCACACGATTGAAACGCGGTTAGCGTGGTTCAATCGTGTGGTGCCTGACAAACGATGAAGGGTTACTGCGGCGTCACTTCCATGCGTGCCATGCGACGTAAAATCCCCGGCGCAAAGCGCGACAATAAACGTAACCCGTGTGCTTCTGGGCTGACGATGGCGAGCGGTTTGTTTTCGCGTACTGCATCAACAATTTCCGCTGCGACGCGATCAGGCGTGTAGGCGCGTTTTTGGTATAGACCTTTGGTCGCTTTCCGGCGTTTGTCCTGTTCTTGGTCGTCCACGCCGACAAAGTGCGTGGCCAATGTAATGCCGGTATCAATGACGCCAGGGCAGACAGCGGTCACGCCGATATCTTGATCAGCGAGTTCCGCTTGCAGGCAATCAGTGAGCATCAAGACAGCAGATTTTGACGTGGCATAGGCCGGGTAAGCTCGCGAAGGCGTGTAGGCGGCTGCGGATGCCGTGTTAACGATGTGCCCAGGCTTTGCTTCGTCGATCATTTGTTTCGCGAATAAGCGACAGCCGTGAATCACACCCCATACATTGACGCCCAATACCTTTTGCCAATCTTTAACGCTGGTATCAATGAAGCTACCGGCCATGCCGATGCCGGCATTGTTCACCACGACGTCGGGCACGCCGAACTCCTTCGCGATTTTTTTGGCAAACGTTTCCATCGCGCGGCTATTGCTCACATCGATAGTGAGCGCGTGACCATATCCATAGGGCAGTAGCGCCACAGTTTCGTTGGCAGCATCTTCGTTAATGTCCGCGCAAATAACCTCTGCGCCTTCTGCCGCGAAGGCAAGTGCGGTTTCACGACCAATACCAGAACCTGCGCCTGTCACGACCACGAGCTTGCCGTTGAAGTCGCCGTCATCTTGAGTCACTTTCGAACGGGCCAATGACGGTGAAGCGTCGCCACCTTCAATGTGATTAACGAATTCGCCAATCCAAGTGGCCAGTTGCTGCGGGTGGCTGTGTTGCAGCCAATGGGTCACATTGATTTCGCGACGCCATAATTGTGGTGTCCAGTGAGCAAGTTCTGTGAGCATTTTCGGCGTGACAAAATTATCTTTTTTGGCAACCAACATTTGCACCGGCACCTGCGCCATGCGACGGCGTGGGCGCAATAGACGTTGCAGCATATTAGCGCGGTAAAGGTTTACGCCAAGGACACCATCTTGCGTTTGCGTTGGGCTAAGATCAGCGTGAATGCCTTCAATGTTTTCGAGCAACTTCGGCCAGGCTTTGCCAAGGCCCATCTGCCACATTTTTGGCGCAACCCACGGCAGCTGGAATAGAAAAATATACCAAGAGTGCATCAGCTGCCCGGCAGCCGCGGTGATTTCTGAAGGAGACATACTGCCGAAACGTTCGCGGAACCAATACCCTACGTGATCAAGGCAAGGGCCGGAAATGGTGGTGTAAGACGCGATGCGTTTCTCTGCGCCGGGCTCGGTGACGGACTCCCAGCTTTGAATCGATCCCCAGTCGTGACCGACTACATGGACGGGGCGATGTGGGCTGACCGCATCAATAACGGCGTGGAGGTCTTGCATTAAAAAAGTCAGTTGGTAATCAGAAATTTTTTCGGGTACGTCGGACTCTCCCGCGCCGCGCACATCATAGGTGACAACGCGGAAGTTTTTAGCCAGCGGTTCGACAACTTTATCCCAAATGCTGCTGCTATCCGGATAGCCATGCACTAACACCACAACGGGCTTGTCGGCTTTGCCGTAGCATTTTACGGAAAGGCGGATATTGCCTGATTGAACGTTGAGGGATTCTGTTGGCATGGGACTTCCTTTTTTGGGGAGTAGACGTTCTTAGGGACTAGACGTTTTTAAACTCGTCGTAAATACAGTTTTATAGCAACGCCATTTTGCCGAATGACGTTACAAAAGAGCGGGCCAAGCGGGACAATATTGATAATTGATTTTATCCCGCCTATTTCACTTCGTGCGCTAGGTTAGTTTCTCGCGGTGAATGCACTAGCGCGTGCGGGCTTAGGCACTTTCCATTAGCGTCTCAAGTGGCGCTTCGTCTGTGTTGAGCCAATTCACAGTGCCGTTGTTAACGTGCAACAAGGAGCGAAATCCGGCGCCGCGTTTGTCGCGGACTAACCAAGGCTGAATAACCCAAAGGCCATCGGTTAATTGCGAAGCGTGATCCAATGGTATTTGGCTTGTCGGCAAATGTGCGGGCATGGGGTTGCCGGTAAGCGTTGCTAATTTATCTACCAGCCTTGCATCGGCATAGCCGGTGTCGGGACTAATGCTGAATGGACGCAACCAATCTAAAACGGGCGGGCGCCGATGCGCCAGTTGCAGGCTGCGGCCTGCGGCGAACCGTTGCATCATTTCCTCTAGCGCTTGAATGGAACGGCTTTGCGACACGAAGTCGTGTAAGCGCGTTTGTAATTCGGCGACGTCGGCGGTTAAGCGAGCGTAATCGGGGTTTTGTCCGATGGTCGTGCAGAGTAACGATTCCGCCGCCTTGTGTTCGATGCTTGGTGCGCAATACAAGCTCACCGCCATGCCATCGCGAAGACTGATATCCGAAGGGAAGTAGTCGGGACGTATTCCCGGACGCGGCAGCCAGCCACTCCGACCAGCTAGTGCCGTGCGCTGCCCAAACCATGCCAATGGACGGTGCAGATGCTGAGTCACGCCTTGCTGCTTAAGCCACTCGCGCATCAGGCTGGCAGCGTCTTGTTCGCTCATTCCCGGCTCTAGAATCGCCGCAATGGCCTGCGTGCAGCGCTTGGCGAGCAGTTCGGCTTCAGCTAACTCTTTGATTCTTAGAGACATAATGTCTTTCTCCACGGATCGATACGATCAGAATACAGTTACATTAACCAATGTCACAATGAAAAGTGTATTGCCGGAGAGGACAAAATGGTTTGACGCCTCGGCCAATCTCTTCCGTGGGGGTACGGCGGGAGGAAATACTGGGTGTTGGACGTTGTGGGGAAAGGCGTTCGGCGAGATGTCGCTAATTGTGCTGCTGACCCCTTTTAAGGGCCAGCAGCAGCGATTCGTGGATGGTTATTTAGCCGGTGCTTTATCCACGACGCCTAATAAGGCAGGAAGAACAATAAAGTCCACGAGCAGCGCTAGCGCAATCGTAATGCCGGTGAGCAAGCCCATGGAGCTATTCAGTGTGAAGTCGGAGAAAGCGAGTACACCAAAGCCTATGGTCAGTACGATGGTGGTGGTTAATAGTGCGCTCCCTACTGCAGCGAAGGTTGATTCGATGGCCTCTTCGTAGCTCGCACCTTCACTGCGGTAATGCCGGTAGCGATGCAAAAAGTGAATGGTGTCGTCAACAATAATACCGAAGGCAATCACCGCCACGATGGATGAACCAATATCGATTTGTCCGTTGATAAGTCCCCATACACCAAACGCCATCAGCGCTGGAATAATATTGGGCATTAAACTGACCAGCCCAATTTTTGCCGAGCGTAATGTCACGCCGATGAGTGTGCAGATCACCACAATCGCCAGCGCCATGCCGAGCAGGTTACTGACGGTTGCGTCGTTCCAGATATGCGCAAACAGCATCGGTGGTCCGGTGAGGTGCGAGTACATTTCTGGTGGAAAGTGTTCTTTCATATAGGCATCAGCACGCGCTTCGAAATCCCGCATTTCGGCACTTGATAAGTCGTGGAATCCCACGCGAACAAGTGAGCTTGTGCGACTGCTATCAATCTGCGTGCTGAGATCTTTGCCAAACGGTAATGACAGTTCATACAGCAGAAGATATTGGGCAATCAGTTGTTGGTCTTCGGGTATGCGATAGAAACTCGGATCGTCACCATTCATATTTTGATTGAGTTGCTTGATCACATCAGAAAATGCCACCGCAGTAACGACTTCTTTTTGCTCGCGTGACCAGGTAACAAAGTCATCGAGTTTTTGAAGGTAGGTCGGTGACGTAATTCCGCTTTCGCTGCCAGAGCTTACAGGCATAAAGGCGCCGTAGAAAAAACTGTAATTTTTCATAACGTATTCAGTGTTTACTCGAATGGGCACATTTTCATCGAAGTATGTGATCAGTCGGTCGTCAATGACGTTATTGCTAATCGGGAGAGTGATGATCCCGCATACGATAAGGCTAGCAATTAATATTTTTCCAGGTTGCGCGGCAATAACGCGCCCAAATTTCTTCCAGCGATTTTTCTGGTCGGCCTTTTCTGAAATATAACGACGCTGGAAAGGCAGGATTCGTAGCAACGCTGGCAGAAGGGTAAACGTCAACATAAAAGCAATGGCCACGCCGATAGCAGTGGTGTTACCCAGTAAACGGTACGGTGGGACATCTGAAATATTTAGGCAAAGAAAGCCAATGGCCGTTGTTACGGCGGTGAGAAAGATTGGTTTTAAGTTTTCCCGCATGGACGACTGAATGGCTGATTGTCGGTCGGCTCCAGCATTAAAGCGTTTTAAAAATCCAGACATTAAGTGAACGGTGCTAGCAATTGATAACGCCATAACAATGACCGGTGATGAAGACGATGGGGCGGTTAACGGTAAGCCAAGCCAGCCGGTCGTACCCATGCCCGCGACCACGGAGGTAAGCATTAGCACTCCGATGCTAAAGGCTGCCAGCGGTGAGCGTAAAATAATCCCAGATGCTATTAGCAAAAGAACGACGCCAATGGCGAGCAACATCCCGAATTCGCGCGTCGCATGGGTGAAAAATGCTTTGTTCAGTAGGATTGAGCCGTAGGTGTGCATCTGCAATTCTGGGTACGTTTTTTTGAATTCTTCGATCTTTGATTCGAATTCATTGGCAAGATGAATCGGCGCCATGGTGTCACCTTCAGGCAACATGATCATCGCCGAGACGCCAGTGACTGTTCCGTTATCGGATACCAATACGCGTTTTGTTGCGACGTTTGTCAATGCGAACTCTTTCCTCGTTTGCCACTCTTCTGGGCTGAGGTCTGCGGCACTTTCAAACATGGGCGTAGTGTTAAGGTCGTCGCCTTCAACAATGGTGTACGGATAGTTCGTGATGGAATCTATTCGCCGTGAATGAGGTAGCGTCCAAAGTTGCTCGGTCATGTCTTCTATCGCCGACATGACTTCGGGTGTGAACACGTCGCCTTCTTTGGGGGTGACGGCAACCTGCAGAAAATCGTTTCTACCGAAAAGGTCTTCTACTTCGTAATGGGATGCGAGGCGAGGATTAACGCCATCAAAGAAAATTTCGTAATCGCTTTCAACAGTAATAAAGCGGACGCCGCTGCCCACCAGTACGATGGCGAGGAGGCTTAAAAATAGGGTTGTCCAAGGACGGCGAGTGGGCATCTTTGTGTTTCCTCTAAAACGTCGTCGCGTAAAAATTAGTGGAACGTCGGCTATAAGTGTTCGCCCGTAAGGGCGCGCGTTGTCTAGTGTGGTTGACGCGCGGTGAGTCAGAATACAGAATGGGATGGTAAGTTCCAAATAGGAACTCATCAAGTCGCTAGTATGGTCAGTTGGAGCCAAATGAATGAAATGGCAAGAAACAGGCGAAGTTCCATGCCCCGTTGCGCGTTCATTATCTGTCATCGGTGATCGATGGACCTTGCTCGTGATTCGCAATGCGTTTTTTGGCATGAGTCGCTTTGATCAGTTTCAACGCAATCTCGGCGTTACTCGTCATGTGTTGACTGAGCGATTAAATAGGATGGTTGAGTGCGACATATTGCAGAAGGTGCTTTACCAGCAACGGCCTCCCCGCTATGAGTATCAGTTGACGGATAAGGGCAGGGATATATATCCGATTCTTATGACTCTTACCGCCTGGGGGGACAAATGGATGCCGTTGCAGCAAGGTGCATCATTGTTTTTTCGTCATAAAGAATGCGGAAAAATATTTACGCCCATACTGCATTGCTCAGAATGCGGTGAAGCTGCTGGCGTAGAAACGGTGATGCCTGTGCGCAGCGAATCCGTCTAGTATCTCACTGCGTAGGGCATCGGGTTCACGATAAAAGGGTTTTCCGTGGCGATAGAGAAGAAAGTGCTTGTTCGAGTGAGCGGTGTTGTATTGTTGGTCTGCTTATTTCTCGGTGCTTGGGCGTTTTGGTGGGAGCCCAAGAGCTTGCGGGTCAGTACCGATGTACTTTCAATCCCCAAATGGCCGCAAAGTTGCCATAACCTCACCGTCGCCGTGTTGTCCGATTTACATGTCGGCTCACCGTTTAATGGCCTAGAAAACCTAGAAAAAATTGTATCGACCACGATGCAGCTAAAACCTGATTTGATTTTGCTGCCCGGTGATTTTGTTATTCAAGGCGTCCTTGGAGGACGTTTTGTGCCGCCGGAAGACGCAGCAAAAGTTTTGTCGGCGCTTTCAGCTCCGCTGGGCGTGTTTGCGGTGTTAGGTAATCATGATTGGTGGCTAGACGGTGATCGAGTCACCCGCGCATTGGAAGAAAATGATATTCCCGTGTTGGAAGATCGCGCGGTGCATATTAGCAAATCTGGCTGCGAATTTTATTTGGTCGGCGTCGGCGATTTCTGGGAAGCACCCCATGATATCGACAAGGCGCTGAGCGCGGTGCCTCCTTTTTCTGCATCCATATTGTTTACGCACAATCCTGACATATTCCCGAAGGTTCCCGAGAGCGTTACGTTAACCATCGCTGGGCACACGCACGGAGGTCAGGTTTATTTTCCCGGAATTGGTCGTCCTGTTGTTCCTTCGCAATATGGCGAAAGCTATGCGATAGGGCATGTGATCGAGGGTAATAAGCAGCTTTTTGTCAGTTCAGGAGTCGGCACGAGTATTTTGCCGGTTCGTTTTCTTGTGCCACCCGAAATCACGTTAATCTCACTGCACAGTACAAGGATGCTAAACCGCGAATAGTATATGCAAAAAATCCCGCGACGACAGTCCATCGCGGGATTTTTAGTTGAGATGAAGACGCCTTTCGTTAGTGCCGCAGGAAAATTTTTATCTCACTGTTATAGTAAATCGTCGATGTCTATCGATGACTCTGGATCATCCACGTCGTCCCAAAAAGAACCGAGTTCTCCGAACGGTGTGCGCTCGCCGGTGGCTTCGGTCCACATTCGATCTGAAATACCTTGGATCATAAAGGCTGTGATCGCATCTAACATGGCGTAGTGTTGATTCAGCTCTTCGCCGTTTGCAGCGAAATCACGAATTGCGCGGCGTAGCTCATCTTTGTTATCTGAGCTGTACGCTGAAACGGCATACAGCGCACTGCTTAAACGCACGCCTGAGTCATAGCCGGTCTGCGCAGCATCTTGGAGGAGCTTCCAAGTGTCAGTGCCTTCTGGAGCCAGCATTGGCAGGATTGTCCACACCGACGCTTGAATGCCGCCTGGTACTCCCCACCATTTTTTATTGTCGAGACAGTTAGCGGCGACAGCCGCTTTTGCCGCGATATTACGAGGCAGCCCGAGCGAATTATCAGCGGCGGCGTCGTAGAGAAGCGCTTGAACACCGTTAAGCTGACCTACCATAAACACCATTTCATCAAAGTCGCTGCGTAGCCGTGGGCAGCGCTTCTCAGTTGATTCGCCGTAAGCACTAATTGATCGCTCATAGGATTCATACAGGCGCGCGCTAGCAATTGCGGAATATCTTTTTTGCATGGTGCGTGCGTCACGCGCCTCGGAAGACTGTCCCATTTGAATGGCGCGAATGTAGCGCAGCTCTTGTTCCAAGGCGCGATCTTGAGCGCATACCGCTGCCATGCTGTTGGTGAGCACAGCAAGACGAGTAGGGTTTGAGTTCACCGCTTCAAAAGAAACGAGGAATGGCGTCATCGCTTCGCCAGTTGCGCAGGCCATGTCGAGATCATCGTAGGTGAGTAAGTACGGCGTCATTTCTGCTCTGCCGTAGCTAACAAGGATATCGCCGGTGGTTTTATAAACAGGGGTACATCCTTGCAGTGCCACGGCAAAAAATGATGCTGCGCAAAGCAGTACCCGTTGTGATCGTATTGTGGCTATACAGGAAAGCAGAACGGTAAAGCGTTTCATTATGAACTCCCTTAAACATCTGCATCGCTGCGCTTAAATATACAGTGTCTAAATCCCGGTTGGACATTTCGTCCGGATTGATATGGCCGGAAAGTAGATCGCAGCGAACGGTTTATTTTTTAGGCTGCTATATAAAAGCAGCCTGCCAAGTTTTGTTAGGGTTTAATTGGGTCCGATACATAGTTCAGTACCGTCGCACCTGCGGGAACGGTTAGGTAAATTTTTTCATTGGGAAATAAACCCGCAATATTAAGAAGCACTTCGATATTCAGTGCGTTAGCGCTAATTTCTTCGATGCGTTGACGTCCATCATCTAAAAAGTCGAGCTTGCCTGCTAATTGCAGATCAAGTGGCTTGCTGTATAGGTCGTGTGAAACCGGAACCGGATCGCCTTGGTCATTGACGACGTCAGGCACCAGTGACGGGGCGTCGAGATACAAGGAAAGATTCGCAATAAAACGTGCTTCGCCCCCATCATTTACGATCCAGCCTTTCGCGCGACCATAATCCGGCGCGCCGCATATTTCGATGGCGGGGTCGCAGGTATAGCGCACGCGCATAAGTTGCGGGCCTGTTGGCGTAGGTTGCGCGATAAAACATAGGCCAACACCTCCGTTACAGCCCATGCTGACGGGTTCAGTGAGTTTCGTATGAACAACCGCTCCGGACATAACCAAACGCGTTGGATAAATGTAGGCAAGTACGCCGCCGTGTGTTTTGACGATGTCAGGAATGGTTGGGTCGCTGGGGTATTGTGATGCGACTTCTGCAGCAGACATAAAGCCGACGATGTCAGCATTTAAGTTTCCGTTGGGATGGATATAGGTTTGATCAGGGCAAATTAGCGGAGCATCACTTTCGTCGAAGCCGCATCCGACGTTGGCATCTTGAATTGTTACGCCAGATCCGGCCGTTCCGTCGTTTGCTGGGTTCGCTGCTGGATTGCGTGTGAGCTGCGCGCTATTGAGAATTGCTAGCGGTTCGCTCGACGGAACCGGTTCACCGCTATTAATTTTGAAATTGCTATTTACATCTGCTGTGGGCAAGTTGTGCAAAGAAAGTAGAACATTGTTTGTTGGCGCTATGACTTGAAAATACTGCGTCATATTTGGACCGCCCGCTGTAGGTGCTGGGAATCCTGCTGGCGTAGGAGAAAGCATTTTAGTTTGCAGCGGAAGACCACGTGTATCGCAAATTGCATTGGTGCCGCAGGTAGGCGATGTGTCGACGGATTTTACGGTGTAGCGATAAATACTGCCGACGTCCCACGGTGTATCTGGCGTAAACGTTACGCTGCGCGCTTCAATGGAAAAATTGCCACTGATGGGTGCGCCAATAGGAGCATCAGTTGTATCGACTTTCTCGACAACGAATGTCGTATCGTTAACGGTGGAAGCATTGAGACGTTGTGAAAACGTCACATTGATTGAACGGTTAGCGGGAAGCGGCGATAGCGGCAGGTGGTCGTCGTCCGCTTTGCCGCCGAGACAACGCCCTGCATCGCTATTGCCCAGGTCGGTGTCGGTCAACACACAAGGGAATCCCGGATAAGCTGACAGCACAATAGGCGAATACGGATCCGCATCATCGTACTCAGGAATATCTAATACTTTGACTACACCGTCGATGTTATTGCCTGATAGGTCGCGAATGTCGTTAACCAATCCAATCCAATAAAACTGGCCGTAGTCCAATGGCGAGTCAGGTTGCACAACTAGGGCTGCGCCGTGTTGATGATAACGGAATGGGACATCGGCGCCGGTGCCGTCTTTTAACGTGAAGTTATCGCTAGGACGAATCGTTTCACCGTCTAACGGTTCGCTCATTTGTATGATCAATGCATCCCCAGGTCTATAAATCCCCGGGTAATCATCGGGTACCCAGCTGTGTAGCGTAGGGGAGGTTGTATCAACCGTTGGTGGTGGCGCGTTTGTTTGATCAATGTAGCTGCTCATATTAAAGCTAAGCAAGCTGCTCGCTTCTTCGACGCCCATCACTTTGGGTTGCACCATGCTGACCGCATTCACCACTAGGCGACCGTCTTTCACTATCGCGGTGCCTACCAGTTCTTGGTGCAATAAGTTCTGTGTGACAGCGCCGCTAGCACGTGAGTCTCCGGTCGAGATGGCGACATCCATATATAAAATGATGTGCCGTGGTGCCTCGGGTGAGTTGGAGTAGGGGTTTTTAATCATGTAGCCGACGGCATCCGAAATAAATCGAATGGAGACTGGGCCAGACGAAAATCCCGCTGGTACCTCGCCACCAATCAGTACTTCCATTTCAGAACCGTTTAACAGGGAGCCCTTTTTAATGCGCAATGGCGATTCATTTGGAAACGTGGGGATATGCGCTAGCTCTGCATAGAGGTCGCCTGTTTGCTGCGAGTTGTTGTCTTGTCCCAGTAACACCGCAGGTAAAGGCACGTTATTGATTGCCTGGCCGGTTAGCTCGGACACAATGGCACCACTTTGTGAATCACTCACTTCTTGCGCCAGTTGAGATCGGCTTCCTGAACTTTTCGGGGTAAACGTAAAGTCTGATCCAGAAAAGGATTCACCATAAATACTTTGCACGGTAGGGCGTACCGTGAGCTGATACTCCGCGCCTGGGGTGAGATCGCTATCCGGATCAACTGTGACGTACGGACCGCTGACAAGCATCTGCGCGGGGACTAACCCGTTTGGTCCAAGCAGGGAAATGCTGTCGCCGTACTGCGCGGTATTGCCAGCCAAAGGTTGATTAAATTGCAATCGTAGACTGGTGAAATCCAGAATGGGGAACGTATTGCCGTTGGGGATAATTCGCTGTACCGAGAATGGACCCTCTACGGCGACTTGGCTGCGCGGGCCTGACGTTAAACCCCGCGTTGTGAATTCGATATCACGTGAATTCGAAAGGCCGTTAACGAGATGGATTTCCCCAACTTCGAGTGTGTAATGGGTGTTGGGAAGCAGAGAATGTTCGGGCGTTAGCATGAGCCCTCGGCCGTTACCTACTTTTTGTGTCGTGAAGTCGATTGTGTTTCCGTTGCTATCACCTAGCGTAATGAGATTCTGCGGAAACGTATCGGTGATACCGCTGCTAAAGCGAATCACCATGGGGGCGGGCAATGGCACTTCCATCTGGTTGTTTCGCGGGTAGCTAAATTCAACGCCTTGCTCGCCGAGCGCTGTGATTTTATTCGGCGAGATATCGGATTCGTCGCCACTGCACGACGCAAGTGCGACACTGAATGTGGTGGTCCAGATTATTTTCTTAGCTGAAAACTTCATAACCTTCTCCTCGTCGTGTTTGTTAGAACTTCATCGTGAAGCTGCCAACAAAAACGTGTACGTCGCCGCTCGCGCGTACGGTTTCATAAGGCGTACTGCTTGAGGAATTTGATAGATCGAAATCGCGTTCTGCTAGGCTGTGGTATTGGTAGCCGAAGTCGAACTGAACGGGCGATGCCATAAACAAGTGGTCTGGTAGACGGTGTGCAACGACGCTGAAGCCCAGTCCAACGACGAGTCGATCCGTATCTAAATAATTGACGTCGGGACTCGTCGTGTTCTCAAGAGGCGATTCTTCAAACGCGGCGCCGGTTTTTAAGGTGAAGTTTTCGGTTAGGTTGTACTCAATGCCAACGCGGGGAATGAAAATATCGTTGAACTTAAGGTTGCCTTGATCCTGAACAGTATCTTCCTGTAGCTCTCGGGTTAATCGAGACCATTGCTGATACTCACCTGTGATACCCACCCCTAATGCGCCGAACTGATAGCGTGCGCCTAATGTGGTGATGGCCGGCTGAAAGGCATCGTACGCGGTGATCGCTAAGATCAGACCAGGGTTAGTCACGGTGCCAGGAATTTCAGCTTCCGCGTTAACTTGAACTCTGGCGTTTGAATAGGCGCGGTGTGCGAGGGCAAAATCCAAATTATCGAGCCAGCACTTTTGGCTAGAACAAAATGTTTCGCCGACATTCATGTTTAGGCCGACGATAGGGCGGAACACGGGCTTTGCGGCAACGTTAAGACGTTCGTTGCTAGTATTTCCTTGTAAGTCCGTGGTGGTATAGAGATCTGCGTCGCTATGTAATGTGATGCGCATCGCGGCACCTAAGTTAACGCCGCGCCAGAGCTTTGTGCCAAAGCCGATGGACAACATTAATGGCTCACGGTCATATTGTAAGAACTGTCCTTCTTCCGATGTTTCCGCACTGAACGACAACATTTCTTGCCCGTACTTTTCGGTGCCAAGCATAAATCCTAGATAGAGCGGATGTTTAAACGTGGTGAGATCGCTTAAGTCGGTTTTCAACCCAAGAAGAATTTGTTGCGAAGGCGTGTTATCAACAATATCTCCGTTACGGTTTAGTGGTGCAGTTCCGCCTAAGCTTTTCGCACGTAATTCATGATCGGCGTGAAACAAGCCGGTGGTTAATTCACTTAATGAATCATTCGCCAGCGCGGCGGGGTTGTAGTAGGTCGCCGACGTTTGCGAATTGAAAAGTGATAGCGCCTGCGCTGTGGCGATATCGTGGGGCAAAATCCCATACGTTGATGGCGAGTTGCCCATGTTGGCCGACGCAGCCTGAGATATAGCAAATAGAATGCCGCCCACTAAGATATTTTTTCGGAGCAGTGGCGAGTGTGAAGGCCTTGAAGCGCTGCCCGTTAATATTGGTGTAGATCGTTTCATTTTTCCTGCTCCTAAATATTCAACCGGTTGGCATCGCCAACCCATGATCTATAAAGGCTCCGCCGTGTCACGGCGGAGCGACCTGTCTGAGTCGATTAACGTGGTGTGTGTAGGTTTCGACGTCCTGCTAAACGTATGACGAGCAAGGTGACGAGCAGGAACATGACGCCGCCGAAGTTGCCGACACCGGTTGGTTCTTCTCCGTATGACTTCGCATCGGATGTGTTTTCCTCTGGAGGAGGAGGTGGCGAAGTAAATCCAATGCCGGAGCCTATTAGCGCAACATTGATTGGTGCCGCTTCTGAACTCACCACGAGTGTTGCTAACTTTTCACCGGGTGTGGCAGGCGCAAAACTAACGCTGATTTCGCACGTGTTTCCGGGGGCTAGGCCGGTGCATTGGCTGTTTTTAAACGGGAAGTAGCTGCCGCGGTCTGCGCCGCTTAACGCGGTGGTCAGGTTGAGAGTCGTTGAGCCAGTATTCTCCGCAATCAGCACCATGCGTTTAGCGTTACCTGGATTGATTTCGTCGAACTCTAATTTATCGACTGAAAGCGTCAGGCCGGGTACGGGCAGAGCGAGCCCTTCGCCGCTTAGCGTCACGGAATAGGTTGGGTTGGTTGGGTCATTTGACTCGAGCACCAGCGCTGCATTGCTAGCACCTACCTCTGTCGGTGCGTACGTCATGGTCAGTACGCAATTTTGGCTCGGTGACAGCGTTACATTGCAGTTGCCGACGATTGTGTATGAGCTGCTATCAGTTCCTTGTACCGCTGCGCCAGTGATAATCAGATTGGCCGTACCTGTGTTTTCGATAGTGACGTCACGTTGGCGGGTTTCATTAATCACAACACCGTCAAAATCTACCGCGCTGGCGAACACGGCAGGCACGGGAATCGGTACGCCTTGCCCTGTAATCGAAACGGTTACAGATGCAGCATCCGGATCATTTGATGACAAGGTCAGTGTGGCGTTGTCAGAAGCAACAGCGCTTGGTGCGAAGGTAACGGTTACGGTACAGGCCGCGTTGATGGCAACAGTCGAACAGTTGTTGTTTTCGGAGAAGCTCGCTGCCCCAGATAGGCCCACGTTGCTGATCGTAAGTGCTGCAGTACCGGTGTTATTAACGGTAACGTTTAAGTCTAAGTTAGTCCCGATCTGGCGTTGTCCAAAATCCAAATTCGTTGTGCTGAGTGAAATATTAGCGACGGGAACCGGAATAGCGGTTCCCGAGACGGGAATCACAACCGTGCCGTTTGTTGGATCATTGGATGTCACTGTGATGACCGCATTTTTTGCGCCAATCGTGACGGGAATAAATGAGGTGGAAATAACGCAGCTCATTCCTGCTGCAACTGTTGCGCAGTTATGACTTTGAGAAAAGCTGGCGGCGTTAGTGCCCGAGAGGGCGACATCACTTATCACTAATGCAGCGTTGCCATTGTTGGTGACGGTTAGGGATAGAGGAGAGCTTTGTCCCACAACAGTTTGAGCAAAACTTAGTGACATATTATCGAGGCTGATTTGTGGCGCAGGTGCTGCGGTGCCGCTTCCTGAGAGCGCAACATCAACAGATGCTGTATCCGGATCATCAGAGGTAATGGTTAGCGTTGCAGAGCGTGCTCCTTCTACAGTCGGTGCTAGCGTCACCGTAACGCTACAGGTATTACCTGCCGCGATTGTTGTGCAGCTGTGAGCCGTTGAGTAATCGCTGGCATTGGCGCCGCTAATGGAAATGTCGCTAATGGAAAGATCGCCCACGCCGTTGTTAGTAATCACGGTGGTTAAGTCGGCAGAGCTACCTATTTCAACGTCACCAAATGGCAATGTTGTTGGCGACACTGAAATATCAGGTGTTTGATCTTCTTCGCCGGTGCCGCTCAATGGAATTTGCAGAGTAGGCGTATCCGGATCATTCGAGGCTAATTCGAGAGCGGCGACATGATTGCCAGCAACAGTAGGCGAGAAATTCACTGTGACCGTACAGGTTGCGGAGGCGGCCATCGCCGAGCAGTTTCCGTCGCTCATTTGGAAGAAACTTGATGCGCCCACGCCAGATAACGACAGTGTTACAGCGAGAGGCTGACTGCCAATGTTCTCGATTGTGACGGTACGGCTTTCAGTGTCATCCAAAAGCGTTGAACCAAAATTAATGGCACTCGGCGATGCGCTAATGGTCGGCTTTGGAATAGCTAGACCTGAGCCTGAAAGTGAAATTTCATAAGACGGTGTGTCAGGATCATTCGAGGTGATCGTCAACGTTGCAACATTGACGCCTTCCACTGTCGGAGAAAAAGTCGCTGTTAAATTGCAGATGCTAAACACCGCAAGGCTTGAGCAATCATTAGTTTGTGAGAATGACGCGCTGTTCGTGCCGCCAATGCTAATACTGCCAACATCTAATTGCGCACTACCCGTGTTAGCGATAGCTAATAGCACCTGTGTCGACGCACCAACTTGGGTGTTGGCAAACGTAAAGGTGGGCGGTGCTACAACGATATTAGGTAGCGGTTGATCGGTGCCCTCTGCGCTAATAGATACCACGACATTCGGTGTGCTCGCGTCATCCGAAGCAATAGTCAGTAAAGCGCTCTTGCTACCGACTGACGCTGGGGTAAAGGTTAGCGAGATGCTGCAACTTTCGCCGGCGGTAACCGTCGTGCAATTGTGGCTTTGCGAAAACTCATTGGCATTCGTGCCGCTTAATGCGACGTTGGAAACGGAGAGTGGCCCTGTTCCTGAACTGGTGACGGTGATAATACGGTTTGCGGAGCCAGTAATTTGCACTGTGCCAATGTTGATAGATGTTGGCGCGACGGTGATTTTGGGTTCTGGAATTAATGTGGCCGTACCGGTCAACGGAACTTTCAGTGTCGGGCTATCAGGGTCGTCCGACGCAATGGTTAAACTTGCTGTGCGACTGCCATCCCCTGAAGGGGTAAAGGTCACAGACACTTGGCATGTGGCGGTTGGGATGATCGCGGCGCAGCTATTTGATTGTGAAAATTCGCTGGCGTTGGTGCCGTCGATAAAAATAGTGCTGATATTTAAATTGGCCGTGCCATTGTTGGATATAGTCGCGATTAGCGATGCATCGGCGCCGGTTGTAACGTCACCAAATACTAAGCTTGTTGGAGCAATGAGAATTTCCGGCTGAGGTGCGAGTGCGCCTTCGCCAAGAAGACTCACTGTTACGGTGGCGTTGTCTGGATCATTTGAGGTGATAGATAGCGTTGCTGACCGCACGCCAGCGCCTGACGGCGTTAGACTAACGGTAATGGTGCAGCTTTCACTAATGGCGACACTATTGCAGTCGTTGGTTTGGAAGAACTCGCTGGC
Source organism: Alcanivoracaceae bacterium (assembly GCA_029213045.1). Lineage (GTDB taxonomy): Bacteria > Pseudomonadota > Gammaproteobacteria > Pseudomonadales > Alcanivoracaceae > JARGPN01. The sequence goes on along the minus strand of JARGPN010000009.1, from coordinate 364,743 downwards.
ATCTGTGCCGGACAATGAAATATTTCCGCTTATAAGCAGCGCGGCTGAACCAGTATTATTCACCGTCACCGCAAGCTCTTCGGTAACACCGGCTTGAACTTCTCCGAAGTTTAGTTGTGTTGCGCTCAACGCAATATTTGGCTCTGGCGCTAGAACACCGTTTCCACTTAATGGAATGGAAACCGTTGCATTGTCGGCGTCATTTGAGTCAATGGTTAGCGTAGCGGCGCGACTACCTTCACCGGAAGGTGAAAACATAATCGTTACGGTGCAGGTGTCGTTTGGAATAACGGTAGAGCAATTATTGGTTTGAAAGAATTCGCTTGAATCGGCGCCGGTAATATTGAGAGTGCTGATAAGTAAGTTCGCGCCGCCGGTATTACTCACGGTGACGTCAAGGGACTCGGTGAGCCCAGATTGGGCGTCGCCGAAATTCAGAGCGGATGGCGTTACAGATATTTCAGGTAAGGGGTCTGGATCGTTTTGCACAACCTCGAAAGAGTGCAAAACGTTGTCCTGCCCAGCGTCGAGAATACAAGGAGCAGGGAAAATTCCCGTCGCAGGATCTGACTCAGCAAATATTACAGGGGAGCCATCTGCTTTACGCGCCAGTAAAGCCAGATCAATGTTACCAACCGTTATGGTTACCGTACCAAGATTTTGTTCGCTGAATGTCAGCGGTGGTGTTTGGCCTGCGGCGATAAGATCAAAGTCGCCATTGGTTGGTGGGATCGGTTGGCTTTCTAGTACCAGAGGAACATTGAGATCGAGAGAAAGGTTTGTCCCCGATAAATTAGCTTGTGACGCAACAGATCCTTCGATTGACGTAGCGCTAACAATATTTAAGCCGACCCACGTATTACCTTGCGCTGTGGCAACGGCGTCAAGGTCGAAAGCACCTGTAGACTCACCTACATTCAATGTTTGCGGCATATCTGAATTAACGATGACCGACATCGGCTGAGTGCCAATCAGCGGATAGGTGCATTGGTATGTGAGTGTCACGGAAACAGGATAAGCGCTGGCGCTGCTGGAGATGCTATAAAGAAGCGCAGCAATTAAAGTGCTAAAAATTGATTTAACGAAACGGTTGCATTCTAGAGGTTGGATAGCCGTTTTTATTATTTTTAAAAAAAACGCACCGGCCGTCCGTGACTGGTGCGGATTCGTTGCGATACGGTTGACGTTCTCTTTCGTGCTCATGAGTTGTCACTCCTGACGCAAAGTCAGTTCTAGAAGAGCTGACTTTATGCATCGTTGTTGTTTTTATTGATAAGGTTTGTTTGAAACAAACACTTACTGCAAACATTTATTTCTATCTCTCTTTCCGGAACGCATCGATGCATGGTTTTTTTAATTAGTCATGTCGCTTCCATTTCACTCTGGGCAATTCGATGTCGCGGGGACGTTGTTAAAGCGTGCATTGAGAAAAGCCATTACGTCGTTATTGCCGCGCTGAACTAAATTAATATGACGGATGACGCCGCTTTCTCCTTGGGTGTCATACTCTTTCCAAGTATGAACAACGCCAGCCGCACAGTAGGTATTGCGCAAATCCTTCGCTTGGCCATAGGCGACCAGTCCGTCTTGGACTTCGTGGTATTGAAAAACAGGTATATTGACCGGCATCTTGCCGAGCTCGTTTTCGGCGATGCGATTAAAGCGATCAAGATTTAGTGGGTTTATGTCGGTGAGATCAGCCAGTTTTAATCCTGAGAAATCTTGAAGTAGCTCAATGATGCAACTATCGCTCTCCATATTGGAAACCGTCGTGCGGCCTCGGTCATTTAAGAATGGATCTAGGGATAACTCTGGGTAGGCGTTGTCTTGCCCAAGTAGGGCGTAAAACAAAACACCAAAGCCGTCCTTACCTTCAAGCGGTAGAGCGACTTGGGCGAGGTTTGCGGGAACGCCTCCAGCTGCGGCACCAACGAGATTCATTTCTGGCGCGTAGGCGGGTTGCATTTGAGCTGCCCACATTGTTGCGCCACCGCCTTGCGAGTAGCCGCGCAGCGCGACGCGAACGTTGTTAATGTCGGCATCAATTTTTTCAGCAGTAGCGCGTGCAATATCGAGCACCGCAGCCCCCATTGCTTTGCCGACGATGTAGCTTGTTTTAGGTGTGGGTTGGTATCCGTCGTAATCAGTGACGGCAACAATATAGCCTTGCTTTACCATCTCCGTGACAGCAGGTTGCTCATAGTAAGCGCCGCGACCGATCATAATGGACGGTGCGCAACGGTAAGCCGGACCAGCGGTGCCAGGCGCTAGCACCACAATTTTTTTCGTTGATGAGCTGTCTTGTAGTGTTGGGACGATGATCGTGCCTGTGACCAAATTTGGATTACCGATGGCGTCAGTGGAGTGATACATCACACGATAAGCTTTTGAAACGGATCCACTTAGCGACGTTGCGCCAGAGCTCATGGGTTCAGAGCGTAGAATCGTTCCTGGAATGCCAGCAGGCATTGGTTCCGGTAAGTTATAGAACGCATCAAGCGCTTCATCTGCTGACGCCGAAATGGGCATTAAGGTGAGCAAGGCGATGGCGCTAACGCTTTGCATTGCTTTGATGCCTCGTTGAACTGTTTTTTCCAACATGGTGTAAATCTCCATATTATTCTTAGGGAGTCGCATCAGTTTTGTGGCGCAAGCGTTAGATTCATGCCGTTGTCTGACCCTGAAATAAGGTAGTTCACAAAGCTATTGATCCCGCCGCAGTTCTCGAACGAGGAAATGGTGTAGTTGCCGCTAATGCGCCCCCCGTCATCAGGACGATAGGTTTCTCCGGGTGGCGTGGTGAGGTTGATAGAAGCGGGAGAGGTGGTATGACATGCGGACATATCACCGGCGGGCACCTTAAAGCCAAAAAGCTTGACTGATAAATTTGGTAGCGCCACGTTTAAATTTGTTTGAACTTCCAATGAATCGTTAGATAGCGATGCAGTGCTATTTCCGCTTTCTGTTAGGACCACTTCCGATGTTCCGGTAAGCAATCCGAAAAAGCGTGAGCTTTTAAATGTGCCAACGGTCTTGTCGAAAAGAATGTCGGCGCTAGCTGGGGAGCCGTTCGTTACGCCAGATTGCAAACTTCCACTTAAATTTACCGTGCTCGACGCGCTGCCAATTTGTGTGCTACCTGAAAGTACGGCGTTAATACCTATGGCGGTTGGCTCAGTCACTTTTATTGTTCTCAAAACGGGACTTTGTCCTGCGTTTAGCGTGCAAACCGATTCAAATTCACCTAGACCCGTTGTGTTTCCTAAGTGGTCTTCAGGTGTAATGTTCATTAAAAGATCGCCGACGGAAATAACGGCATTGCCCTCTTGAGGAAAAGTTAAGGAGGGTGTCTCGCCGTGAGCATTGACGTCAAATGCCTTCCTTTCATTGGGAAGTTTTGCTGGGTCAAGAGACATAGGGACTTGAAGGTTCAACAAAATACCAGGGGGAATGACTAATGATGCTTCGGCAATAACGTTTCCCGTTAGGGTTCTGCTGCCGACAAAATATAAGCCGTTCCATGCTTCATCGCTAACGGTGGCAATGGCATCAATACTGAAGTTATCTGTTGCGATATTTGTGGCAACAGATTCTGGAATGTCTGCGGTGATGTGCACCGACATGGGTTGATCTTTCAATAGAGGGAAAACGCAGGTGTACGCTAAATTGACTTCTGCTGGTGCGGCTGAAATCAAGCTACTTGCGGTAAGTAAGGATACAGAGAATAAGGTGTTAACAAGATAGACGGATTTTTTTTTTAAGTTCATGTAGCGACTTCCATGACGGATGTGCCCCCAAGAAGGGGGCACTAAAAAGACCATTTCAAAACGTTAACCGGGGCAAGAGCCTCCAATAAATCTGGAGACTCCTGCGTCCGTTTTATAGTTTTGGGGTCAATTTCATAGAGATGGTATTACCTGGGCCAGCCATCAAAGAGTTGATGATGCTGTCGAAGCCGCCACAGTTAGATACTGGTGGCAGGGTGTAAGTACCAGCTAGGGTGCCGCCAGTCTGCAGTGGATCAAATGGCGATCCGTCTGGAGACTCAAGGTCCATGATGGCTACGTCGGTAGTGCGGCATTCTTCGCCACCACCTACGCGGAACTTCAAGCCGAACAGGTTAACTTGAACTTTAGACAGACGTACGTACATCTCTGAATGAGATTTCAGTTTGCCTTGGTTGTTCAATGTGCCAGTGGTTTCGCCAACTTGTTCGAAGTTGATGTCTGCAATGGTAGTGATTGACTTCAACCAGCTCAGTAGCTTGAACTCACCGTGAGTTGGGTTGAGCGCTAGCTCAGCAGTAAAGGTTTGTGATGCGAGGTCGAGATCCGCGTTGATGGTGCCGGAGATGTCGACAGAGCCTTTTGCTGCTTTGATGTAAGACGTGCCGTCTAGGTCATAAGAAACCAAAACACCAGTTCCGACGTCTTCGAAGCCGCTACCTGCAATGGCAACTTGCACAGATGGGCTATCTGGATCGTTAGAGTTGATGGTCAGGCTAGCGCTGCGAGCGCCTTGACCGTTTGGAGTGAAAACAAGGTCAACTGCGCAGCTGTCGTTGATGGCAACGATAGAGCAGTTGTTTGTTTCGAAGAACTCACTCGCGTTTGCGCCACCTAGAGTAATACCGGTGATGTTCAACGCTTCGGTGCCGTCATTGCTGATCGTTACTGTACGGTTAGCAGAAGTACCCACAGTCACCTGGCCGAATGCAACTGAAGTTGGATCAGTGCTGATGTTCGGGTTGGTTTCCATTTCGCTGGTGCCAGTAACAGGAACAGTTACAGTTGGCTCGTCAGTATCAGTGGATGCGATCACTACGCTAGCGCTGTGAGTTGCGTCGCCGGTTGCATAGTAAGTCACGTCTACCTGACAGCTATCGCCATCAGCAACGGTGGAGCAGTTGTTGGTTTGTGAGAACTGACCCGCGTCTGCGCCTGTCAATGAAACGCCGTTGATGCCCAGTGGTGAGCCACCTACGTTAGAGACAGTAATAGACTGAGTTGCTGTTAAACCAGCTTGTACGTTGCCGAAATCAACAGAAGCTGGCGCTACGTCGATGTCTGCTTCAGTTGCTACACCAACCACTGCAAACGTGTGCAGTACGTTGTCTTGTCCAGCATCTTGAGTACAGATAGATGGGAAAATGCCAGTTGCAGGATCGGACTCAGCAAAGATAACTGGTGAGCCGTCGCCTTTGCGCGCAAGTAGTGCCATGTCCAAGTTGCCAACAGTAATAACGATGTCACCGATATTGTTATTGTTGAAGGTTAGCGGTGGAGTCTGACCGGTGGCGATTAGATCAAAGTCACCGTTTACAGCAGGAATTGCTTGCTCTGCAATGTTGGTCGGAACTGCGAGGTCCAAACTAAGGTTGTTGCCCGAAATATTTGAAAACGCAGTCGCTGTGCCTTCTAATGACTTGGCGCTCACGATGTTCAAGCCGTTCCAGGTTTGGCCTTTCGCTGTCGCAACAACGTCTAGGTCAAAGGCGCCGGTAGACTGACCGACAGGAATAGATGCTGGCATGTCAGAGTTGATGACGATTGACAGAGGCTGCGTACCGATTAATGGGTAAGTACATTGGTAATCGAGGCTAAGTGAGACGGGTACCGCCGACACAATGCCACTGGCAGTAAGCAACGTGCCCCCTGCGATCACCGACCGTAGTCGGTTTAGCCCGCTTTTAGAGTTGATAGAAAACATATCCTTTCTCCACGTGTCCTAGGGGACACTCCTTTCGGTTGTAATTTAGGACGCCCGATAAATAGCTCTATCGGTACGCTTAGTGCTGCATCCATTGTTGATTGTTGTTAAATGGAATGACCGCACAAATGCCAAAGCAGAATGCTGCTTTATATGGCAAGCGTAGTTTTACGCGTTGTAGCGGTGTGGCGTCTTTGATGAATTCGGTAAGGCCTTTGTCAAAGAAGGCAATCGAGGAACTAATTAAATAAAAGATGCTTCATGTCTCATTTATCAAAAATAATAAAATATTTATTTTCTTTAAATGGGTTTTTTTATGAGATTAAAGTGCCTTAAAAAATGATAAATACATGGATAATTCCATATTAATACTAGTTCGGTAATCGGAGAATATTTTTCTTTTATTAAAAGTACTGCTTAATTTGTCATGGGTTTTGGTGGGTAAATAGTATTAATCTTATTTGGCGAGAATCATGTTTTAGTCAAATTGGGAATTCGTCTTGTCAAAGAGGGTAATACTAAGAGACGGATATCTTTTGTCTTGGTTAATTTAATGCCACGGTGTATCTCTATGTCGACATTTAGTGTTTAGCGGTCGTGGATCGTATCTTGATGGCCTTGGCTGGAAGAAAAAATGAGTACAAAAAAGGTAATTGCTTTAGTGGGAAGCTTTTTGGTCACATTGGTAATATTTGTGGTGATTCTTATGCCCGCTCAAGTGGTAAAAGGCGCATTAATTCCTGCAGCTTCTACCGATTCTGGCGCGCCAGATGTGCGGGTGTCCGGTTTGTGGTGGAAAGGGCATGCAGATTCGATCTGGAAGCAGCAGTCGATCTCTGTAAATTGGGAAATGGATTGGAGAGGATTAACACCAGGCCTTCTGCTGTCATCTGCAACGGGTGAGATTGAAGTCAGTGGCTGGGTCGGAGTTAGCAATGGCGGCTGGCAAATCGCCGATGCAAATGCGCTGCTGCCGGCGCGGCAGGTGTCAGAATTCTTGCCAATGGGTAGTGCTAGTGGAGTTCTGAAGTTATCGCAGGTGGCGTTAAACTTCGAGGATGACGCTGTCGAGCACGTAAGCGGCGCGCTGCATTACACGGGTGGGGAGTTAAATTGGGGCTTCGGCGATCCAGTTACTGTACCGCCACTTGATGGGCTTTTAAGTATGCAGGCAAGCGGTCCACAGCTAGAAATACAAGATAATAAAAAGCAAAAATTAGCGATGGCTTTTGTCGAAAATAAAATGATTGTACTGCAAGTTCTTCAAGCATTTCCCCAGCTATTGGGAATGGCTGAATTAGGCGGTGACCCTAATGAAGAGGTCTATCGAACCAGTCGGCCGTTAGACTTTTCTAATCTTGGTGATGGTGCCGGCGCTTGAACGCTGTCATCTTTGCGTTTAGCAGCTGGGTGAGTGTGATTTGCGTACCGTTCCCGGCGTTTTTCCCGTCCAGCCTCGATATGCCTTAGTGAAGCTTGCCTGGTCACTATATCCTAAACGTTCTGCAATTTTCTCGAGCGGAATATTCGTATCCGTCAAGTAGCGAGTCGCAAACGTTTCTCTAACTTCATTACGAATATCCTGAAAGGAAAATCCGGCTAATTTTAGGTGCCGCCGTACCGATCTCGCGCACATTCCGAGCTGCTGGGCGACGCGCTCTAGGGTGCTGTCGCGCCCCGGGGTGTTGGTGATTTTCTGGCGGACTTTGAGTAAAACATTCAGCGTGCCTTCATACTCAAGTTTTTGTTTGGAGTTTGCCATCGCGAGGTGATCAGCGATGTTGTCATCATTTCTGGCGGCTTGCTGACGGCCCACCAACTCCATTGAGACGACGCTTTCTTCCGCATTGAATTCTAGTTGTGAGTTTTTAATTAGCTCACTCCACTCTTTTTCCGGTAGCTTTGTTGAGAAATTAAACTTAAATGAAAACTGCCTGCATATAAGCGATGTCATAGTGTAAATGCTGCCTAGGTACATTTTCATAATAAATGTACGTAGAGGGCCTAAGTCCCACGAATCTCCTAAAGAGATAATAAATTTTTCGCCGCTTTGCTTAAGCTTAATATCCATTAATGGCAGGCAGATGCGTAGATACTGAATGTTTGTGGTGAGTAACATTTTTACGTCATCTTGGCAGAGTAATGCGTGACCCAGTAATCCGTGTTTGATTAGGTCTAGGCTTTGGCCGAATTTAAAAGGCGCTAATTCGTCGTCGAGCAATTCTTGGGATTTTTGCAGCACACTGAGAATTTCTGTCATCGACAAAAATCCATCAGCTTCATTGAGTCTTTCTTCGGTGATGCGAGTGCCTTCTAAGAACGCGACTTTATGGATTCCATGGCCTTCCATGAAACGAGCAAAGTGGCGCGCGTAGCGCATAGGAAGTATCGGAACTTGGTATGCTATTTTACCTTTTGTATGCATGGTCGCATTCCCGTTTTTATTTTTATTAAAGGACAATTCGTATCCGTGATTAATCTAATTTGATGATTCAAATTCACGAAGCGTTGTCCTTTTGTGAAGAATAGTCTCTCGCTATTCTTATGCACGTTATCCTTAACGTGGTGCAGACAATCCCTAATGGGCGTAGAAATTGTCATGACCTCGGCTGGGTAAAAGATAATATTCGCCGAGAAGATTTCAATCTAAATATAAACAATTAAGCTGGTATTGTGCGCTTGTTCAAGTCTTTAAAGTCGAGTTAATTTGTTGGTAAATGTAATTTCCTGAGTGCCATTAGGTATAAGGTATTACTGCTTTTTGCTCCACCTAGTTCCCTTTGTGTAGATAGCAAAACGTCTGTGCTTGGTTTGTGTTAAAGAGTGTCCGTGAAAGACAAAACGGAGGTGGTCGCGAAGGAATAATTAAATGTCGCGAAAGGACAAGGGATGGGTGCAGGCCGAGCCATTCAGATGTGCGGGGTGTTATCGCTAAGGATCGCCGCTAGATCATTGCGGCGACCCTTAGAGATAAGTTTTTATTTATGCGTGTGAGCGTATAAACGAAACGATGCGTTTTAAATCCTGATTGGCCTCTGGAAGAAACGGCACCATGATGGGCCAAACATGGAAGACTCCTTTTCGTTCAATCCATTCTACTTCCACACCTGATTTTTCAGCCGCCTCGCGAACACGTTTCGCATCGCCGTAAAGTACTTCTTCTGTGCTTGTTAAAATCATTAAGGGCGAAATGCCGGTGTAATCACCTAGGGCCGGTGACGCATAGGGGTGTGAACGGTCTTCCTTATTGGGTACATAGACTTCGATAGCAGTTTTGATCATGTCCGCTGACAACATAGCGTCGGATTTATCTAAGCGACGAAGCTCGGCTTCGTCAGGGAAGCAGCTGGCACCAGGCGATAATGCAACAGCGCAGCGAGGACCTGGTAAATTTTGATCGCGAATATTGAGCAGCGTCGCGAGTGTTAAGCCGCCGCCTGCTGAATCGCCTGATATAATGATGTTTTCCGGCTTTCTACCTTCATTCAGTAAATATTGATAGGCCTCGAGTACACGATTGACTGCCGCTGGGTAGGGGTGCTCGGGTGCGAACGGATATTTAACCAGAAAGACTTCGCCATTCAATTTTTTAGCCAGCCTTGAGGCGATGTTGTGATAGGTTTTGGTAATGCCGCCAACGTAAGCGCCACCGTGGATATAGAGTACCGTCACCTCTGGGTGCTCGGTGGACATGCATTCGCCCTCGAAGGCACTGGTGTTGATCTGGCGAAGACGAATACCGCGCGGAATTAAATTTAATGACGGACTGTTATTGGTAACGTGTCGGAAGTGGCGAACAAATTGCTGTTCATTCAGATTGTTGCGTTTAACGGTGCGTCGGGTAAAAGCTTTGATAATTCTGGCCTGAAGACTCATACAGCTAACCTGTTCGTTTTGTGATTATTAAAATGCCACTACCTTAACGGGATACACAAGGCATAGGGAGTGACGAAAGGGCCAACAAGTCACCTAACGTTCAGAACGCTATGAAATGGGCATTTTTTCGCAATTAATTGCCTTGCAAGAGCGCTATAACGCGTAGCAAAGCGCTGAGCGTCTAGTGCTAAGGGTTTTTAGGCTCGGCGTTGTTGGCCGGCGACGTTTATCTCGTCATTGTGCTCACCCAAAGCGGGGCTGTCTCCGCTGAAGGTTTCAGCACCGACAAAGCGTAACGCAGACTTCACCATAGGCTTGCCATGGCGTGTTTCGATTAGACCACGTGCCTTTACCTGCTCTGATTGCATGGCTTCTTCTAGGGTTAAGCTAGCGGAGATGCAGGCGTCTGCATCGCCAAGTCGCTTTTCCCAATAGTCGCGAGTGCGTGTGATAAGCACTCCAGCAATAATCCAGCGCAGTGGCATTAATACCCATCGAGCTTTAGTGGGGTTTTTGCTTAGCGACGTTAGCGCGCCCATATCGTTATTGGAGCTCGTCTTACCTGCTTGGGTTGTGTTGCTTGTGGAGTGTGTAGGCGGACGTTTTGTCTTTTTCTTGCCCCAGAGCCATTGCGGCGTAATTTCGCGCAAGAACTTGAGAAAGAACTTGGGCTCGAGGGCCCCGACTGCTAGGTATTTGCCGTCACGGCAGCGATACAGGTTGTAGTTTGGCAGGGCGCCGGTTAAGAAATCTTTTCCTCGTGGAAAGGTCTGCCCTTGTTCGTGCAACGTTGCCATGGCCATGGTTTGCAAGGCGAGGGTGCCGTCTAACATGCCAGCATCCACCCAACAGCCTGCGCCAGATTTTTGTGCGCCTTGTACGGCCGCTAAGATGCCGAGTGCGCAGGTCAGTGCGCCGCCGGCAAGATCAGCGATTTGTACGTTTGACATGCCAGGGCGTTTGCCGGAAAGCCCTGTTTGATCTAGCACACCTGCATAACCAAGATAATTTAAGTCATGACCAGGCCGATCACGGTACGGGCCTGTTTGACCGTATCCAGTGAGCGATGCGTAAACCAGTTTAGGGTTTACCGCTTTCAACGTGTCATAGCCGCAGCCCAGCTTATCCATGACGCCTGGGCGAAACGATTCGATCACGACATCGGCGTGTTTGACCATTTCTTTGAAGCGTTCAACATCACCTTCAAGGCGTAAATCCAAGGTGACTGACTTTTTGCCGCGGTTGACGATATTAAACAGCGCAGGACTTAATGCCCGCGTGTAATCGCCACCGTCTGGCTCTTCAATTTTGATAACTTCTGCACCCAATTGTGCGAGCTGAAGGGTGCAGAAAGGTCCCGGCAAAAGCCGGGACAGATCTAAAATACGAAGACCAGAAAGTAGCGGATTACTCATTGTTATTCACCAACGGCTTTTAGTTTTCCGGCGTGCCGTTTTTGGCCGCCATCGCCGGTTGCCGTCACGCCATGCGGCGCTTTGCCAACGTATTCCTCTGGTGTAAACACATCTACTTCAATTGCATCGAGGCAGGCGTCACGGGCGGCTACTAAGGTATCAAACTCTGCAGAGCTGATAACGTTTGCATCGCGAGCCGCTTCGGCTAACTCTTCGGTTTTGCCACGTGGCAGTTTGCGTGCTTTTTGCGCCGCACGAATTTTTCCGCGTACCGGTTCTGCTTCAGTGGATTTCTTAAACGCATCAAACAAACGGCCAATGCCTGAGTTACCGCCTTCATCAAGGTACATGCCGTCGAGTAAACGAAGAAACTGTGCATCGTAGCGTTGTAAAGGCTGCGCCGCATTGTGGCTCATTACGTCGTTCGGCATTTTGGCCAGCGGGTTCATGCCAATCCAGCTGCGTCCGACGGTACGCAAAATAGCACCGACTGGGCCGTCAAAGTTTTCGTATAAACCTTCGAAAGCACGCTGAATTTGTGCGAGAGAATAGGTGGCTGAGTAGATTACGAGCGGCAAGTCTTCACGACGACGACCTTCTGCTTCAAAGCGACGTAGCGCAGAAATACCAATGTACAACCAAGCCACAACGTCCGCATAACGACCTGTTAGGTTGCCGCGAGCTTTCAGTTTTCCGCCAATAAAGAACATTGCTAAATTGGTAAGCAAGCCGAATCGTGTAGCGGCCCAGCCGAAGCGACGATAGAAGGTTTTTGTTTCGGGTGCGACATCGGGAACTTTCACGGTGAACCAGCCGCGCGTCACGCCGCGCACTAGTGTCATCACGATGCCCATAAAGAATTGCAGCATCCAGCCAAGCAGGTTTTTGCGGAATGCGCCGACGTCATTTCCTTCAACGGCCTCAACCACTTTGTATGCATAAGGATGACAGCGCGTTGCACCTTGACCAAAAATCATCAGGGTGCGCGTCATGATGTTCGCGCCTTCCACTGTGATGGCAACCGGTGCCGCGCAGTAGCCGCGACCAACGATGTTGTTGGGGCCTTGCATAACAGCTGAGCCAGCCATGACGTCCATCGCATCAATGCCGACTTCACGAGCAACTTCTGTGGAGTAGGCTTTCATGATTGCGGAGGTAACGGGGGGCTGAACACCGTGATCCACCGCGGAGCAACCGAACACTCGCGCTGCTTCAAAGGTATAGCTCAATGCCGCCATTTTGCCGATTTTTGCTTCAACACCTTCCATTTGGCCAATAGGAATGCCGAACTGTTGACGCACCATTGAATACGCACCAGCCGCCGAAGCGCCTACGCGCATTGCGCTAATGCCGGAAGCGGGCAGCGATACCATGCGTCCACCTGCCAAAGATTCCATCAGCATTTTCCAGCCTTTACCCACGTATTCGTCACCGCCTAGAACATTCTTGGCGGGCACAATAACGTCGTGACCGACGATGGGGCCGTTGGCAAAGAATTCGCCGATGGGATCGTGATGATCTCCGATGTGCAAACCTTCTGTGCCAGGTGAGCCTTTTTCAACAAGCACGACAGTGATGCCCGCATCTTCGCCTTTGCCTAAAAGATTTTCTGGGTCGTGTAAGCGTACCGCCAATGAAATTAAGTTGGAGATTGGCGCGAGCGTGATGTAACGCTTGCGGAAATTCAGTTTGAATTTGATCTCGCCGTCGCTGTCTTTGAAAACAACGCCTTCGGCTTTAATGGAGGCAGCATCAGAGCCTGCAGTTGGCTCCGTTAAGCCAAAGCACGGAATAAACTCTCCGCTGGCTAACTTCGGTAAATAATAGCTCTTTTGCTCATCTGTGCCGTAATGGCCAAGCAGCTCCGCAGCGCCGAGTGAATTTGGGATAACGACTAATGCACTCAGTGCTCCAGAATGCGGAGTAATCTTCGCCATCACAGCGGACTTGCCTTGCGTCGAGAACGGCATGCCGCCATATTCTTTGGCAATTTGCATAGCGAAAAAGCCATTTTTGCCCATGAAATCCATGAGCTCCTGCGGCACGACACGCTTACGTTGAATTTGATAGGTATCAGCCATCTTCAGCAATTCTTCACAAGGGCCATCTAAAAAGGCGCGCTCGTTTGCGGGAAGCTCGTCGTAGGATTCGTTGAGAATCGCTTCGAAATCAATTTTTCCGCCAAAGAATTGGCCGTCAATCCATACATCGCCAGCTTCAAGCGCCTGACGTTCTGTGTCTGAAATTTGCGGCAGAATTTTGTTGTCGCGCATCCAGTTCATCACTAGTGAAAACATTATGTATTTCTCCTTAGATCGTTTGTGCGCAGCTTATGAGTAAAAGCGCTTTTTCGATTTGGCCATATCAACTATAAGCGCCGCAGGTGTGAAGCGCTCACCATATTTGTTTGACAATGACTCTAGCTTGGCAAGAGAAGCATCTAAGCCGATGCTGTCCATATAACGGAACGGGCCACCACGAAATGGAGGGAAACCTAATCCGAAAATTGCACCGATATCGCCGTGTAGGGGCTGTTGAATGATGCCCTCTTGCAAGCAGTAAGCTGCTTCGTTAATCATCATCCACACACTACGTTCGACAATTTCTTCGTCAGAAATATCCGCGCCGGGTGTAATGCCCATTACGGCGTAGACTTCTTCGTTCACCGGCTTGCCTTTTACATCATCTCCGTAAAGGTAAAAGCCCTTACCTGTTTTACGGCCAAGAAAGCCTTTCTCTATCATTTTGTTGGCGGCGGGTGAGGACTTCATTCGCTCACCGAAGGCTGCTTCCAAAATGGGCGCCACCTTTGTGCCGACATCAATACCTACTTCATCGAGTAACGTGACGGGGCCGACAGGATAACCGAACGCCATCAGCGCGTGATCAATTGCCTTAGGCGACACGCCTTGCTCTAGCAGGCGGCTGGTTTCGTTCATGTAAGGAGCAAGAATACGGGTGGTGTAGAAGCCCGGACCGTCTTTGACAACAATCACGGTTTTTCCTTGAGCTTTCCCGAAGGCTACGCATCCGGCAACCACTTCTGGTGCGGTCTTATCGTGAGTAATGATTTCCAGTAGTGGCATTTTTTCTACGGGAGAAAAATAGTGCAGGCCGATAACATTTTCCGGCCGCTCTGCGATGTCCGCAATTTTAGTGATTGGCAACGACGAGGTGTTTGAGGCGAAAATAGTGTGTTCCCCGCCATTCGCTTCAACGTCTTTTACCATTTGGTGTTTAAGGTTGATATCTTCGAAAACAGCTTCGATGACTAAATCTAAACCTTTAAAGCCGGTGTACTCGGAAGAAGCGGTCATGCGATGCATTTCGGCATCTGCCTCATGCGCTGTCATTGCACCGATTTTTGCGCGCTTGTTATAAAATTTGCGCACATATTTAACGCCGTTAGCGAGCCCTTTATCGTCGCGATCTTTAAGGCGCACTGGTAATCCAGCCTTGTTCATGGTGGTTAACGCAATGCCAGCGCCCATTAATCCCGCGCCTAGTACGCCGACGGATTCAATCTTGCGACCTTTAATTGACTTGTCCGCGACGAATGTTTCTTTTTTTAATATATTGGTTGCGTGAAAGATATTTCTTAACTGGCTGGATACTTCGCTCATCGCCAGTTCGCCAAATGCGCGAGCTTCCTCTGCATATCCCGCGTTCAATCCATTTTTGTAACCTGCTTCGACAGCCCCGATGATGGCTTCCGGCGCGGGATAGTTGCCGAATGTTTTCTTTTCGGCTTGTTTGCGTGCCTGATCGAACAGCACTTTTCGACCGATAGGGTTTTTCTCAAGTGCGGCGGACATTGCGCCGTTTTTGGAGAAAATGGATTTTTTATTGGTTGATTTCTCGGGCGGATTCTTGGCCATCTCGATGGCGCGAGCTAATAACGCTTCGGGCTCGACGATGGCGTTCACAAGGCCCATTTTTAATGCTGGTTTGGCTTTCAGCTGCCGGCCTGTGAGCATCATGTCGAGCGCATTAGCGATGCCGACCAGGCGAGGCAGGCGCTGAGTGCCGCCACCCGCAGGTAAGAGGCCTAACATAACTTCCGGTACGCCCAGTGCCGTGTCTTTCGACGTGGCGGCAATACGATAATGACACGCCATGGCTAATTCCAAGCCGCCGCCTAGACAGGCGCCATGAATTGCTGCAACAACCGGAAACGGTAAGTCTTCGAGTTGCTGAAAGGTTTCTTGGCATAACTCCGACAGCGCCGCAACTTGCGCAGCACTTGATGCTTGGTCGAACAGATTGATGTCGGCGCCGGCAACGAACGAACCGGGTTTCGTTGAGATAATCACGAGCCCCTTGATCGAAGGGGTTTGTTTAATCTCAGTAAATACCGCAGAGAACTCGTCGGCGAATTCTTCTTTTAATGTGTTTTGCGCGTCACCCGGAACATTGATTTCAATAATGCCAATGTTGTCGTCCTGAACTTTCAGGGAGAAGGCGCTTTGTTGATTCACGTTTGCGTTCATCATCTGTCCCTTAATCTGCTTCAACAACCATGGCTGCGCCAATTCCGCCTGCGGCGCACGCGGTGGTCAGTGCCATGCCGCCACCGCGACGTTTCAGTTCATACAGCGCTTGGTTAATAACCCGCGTGCCGGTGGCACCGAACGGATGGCCGTAGGCAATGGAGCCACCGTTGACGTTAAGGATGTCACGGTTCACATCGCCCACGGCTTTGTCACGATGCAAAACGTCGCGCGCGTAACTGTCGCTGGCTAGACCGCGCAAGTTACAGGCAAGCTGCCCAGCGAACGCCTCGTGCATGTCGAAAAGCGTGATGTCGTTGAGTGATAAGCCCGCTCTGTCTAATGCGATTGGTGCGGCTAAAACGGGGCCCATTAACAGATCTTCTTTGGGTGTTTTCGCGGCGAACGCATAGGAACGTATATAGCCGATCGGCTCAAAGCCCATTGCCTTGGCTTTTTCTTCGCTCATTAAAATAAGTGCAGAGGCACCGTCAGTCAGGGGGCTGGCGTTGCCCGCGGTCACAGTGCCAGTGATTTTATCGTATACGGGCTTTAGCTTGTCGTACGCCGCGCGTTCTGCGTTCTTGCGGACTAAGTTATCGTCTTTTAGTGGTGTCGCATTTGGTGGAAGAAAAGCTGTCATGACTTGGCTATCTAAATAACCTTCTTTCCATGCGTTGGCTGCATTGCGATGAGAAGCAAAGGCGATGTCATCTTGTTCGGCGCGACTCACATTCCATTTCTTAACCATTTTTTCGCAACTTTCGCCCATGGTTTCGCCGACTGAGTACTCAGTAATGGAGGGGGCGACTGGCAATATGTCTTTCGCAGAGAGACCAGAAAGAAGTTTTAAGCGATCGCCTAACGATTTCGCAAAGTTCACGTCGCGCATTGTCGATGAAAATTTCTTCGACATAGGAATGCGCACGTTTGTAGTGGAGTCGGTGCCACCAGCGATAACGATTTCCGCATTGCCGGCAAGAATACTTTCTGCACCGCTAGCGACAGTCTGGAAGCTGGTTGCGCAGGCTCGAGTAATGGAATAGGCGTCAACGTTATCGAGCCCGCACGCCAACGCAATTTCGCGTGCGATAAACGGCGCTTCAGGAATCATTACAGTCATGCCGAACACGAGTTGATCGACTTGTTCTGGCTTTAGGTTGTTCCGTGCCATTAATTCCGACACCACCATTGCGCCGAGGTCAATCGCGTTTTGATCGCGAAAATGCGTAGCGATGCGCGCGAACGGTGTGCGCAGGCCATCAATCACGGCGACACGTCCGGATGCATTTTTCATAATGTTCTTGTTTGCCATAACGGAATCCTAAAATTCACCTGATTCGGGTGCGGGAATGTTTGCGGAGAAAGTGTAATAAGATATACGCTTATGCCTTATGGATACGCTGTAGATAAAAATAGGTAATTCCATATAGACGGTCAATGACATGATATATCTTTGTCTGACGTAATTGGCGTATGCGTAATTACAGTTACACATGTGAGGGAGTCGAGGTGCCAAAGAGAAGAGAGTCTACGCCGTTAGGCTCAGCTGCATTAAAGGTGCAGGTGCGAGAGCGCATTGAAACTGCTGCGACTGAAGTATTCGCCGAGCAGGAATTCCATCGGGTAAATTTGTCGGATATTGCGGCGCACGCGAACGCGTCACTGCAAACGATTTATCGGTACTACGGTAGTAAGGAAGCCTTGCTGAATGCCTGCCTGCTTACTGGTTTGGGTCAATTGGCTGAGCGCATGCTTGATCATTTGCATGGCATTGAGACATACAAAGATCGTTTGCGAAAAGTGTTTTGGGTGGTGTTGCATTTTTTTGAGAGCGAACCGTTGATCGCGCGGATGTTATTGAATTCAGTCTATCCCGGTAGTTGGGATTCGGATGTTACCAACAGTCAAAAGCAACTTACGGAAACCTTTATGCAAGTGCTTCGTGAAGGCAGGGAGCAAGGTATATTAGTCGACGATGTCAGCGAAAAAATTCTACTCGATTATTTTTATGGCGTCTTGTTCCGTCTTTGTCAGATGCGCGTTGTGCGTGGGGAAAGCCAGTCTTTAGCTGAGCAAACTCCTGCGTTGTTCGAAATGCTTTGGCGAGCGATTGCTAAAAATCCTTAGCGTTCTTCAGTGATTGCGTATCGTTTGAATTTCTCTTTGCTAAAGATAAAAAAAGGGCCGCACGAGGCGGCCCTATGAGGATAATCACGGAGAGTGATTATGAGAGAACTTAAGCGGCGTCCTTGGTTTCGGTAACCACTTCTAAAAACTGATCAATTTGGTCTAAAAAGTGACGGTTGTCGTGATCCCATGGGTGGAACCCTGGTTTAAACCAGTCCAGCCAAGGTTTAACCGCCTGACGAAGCGTGCCAGGGTTGCCCCATTGATACTGGAACGAAGTGATCCAGCCTTTCACATTGAAAAGCCCGCCTTGGCGGCGCACGTTTTCAATGTAGTAGGGATACATGATCGCCAAGAATATCGTTGTTGCTGCAACCAATCCGAATGTGCGTAGGAAATAGGCGCGAATTGGCTTATTTGCCATCACGGTCGCATACACGTCGAATGCGACAGCTTTGTGCTCTGTTTCTTCTAGCGCGTGCCAGTTCCACAGTGCAACGAAACGCTCATCTGAGCCTTCCACCGTTTCTGGGTTGCGTAACAGAGAGTCCGCTAAAATTGCGGTTAAGTGCTCAAGCGCGACGGTCGCCACCAGAGGGAAGATCTTTGGTGAGTATTTTTCTACTTGTTTCAGCAAGGCATAAACAAACTTTTCTTGAGCAACGGCCGGAACGCCCGCGTTTTCAAGCAGCTCATTGAGCTCTTCATGCTCGCGACCATGCATGGCTTCTTGGCCAATAAACGCGGTCACGGCTTTCTTCAATTCAGGATCGGTGACCTGATCACGGTGGGCGCGAACGGCGTCAATAAAGAAGCGCTCACCAACCGGAAAAAACAGGCTCATGGTGTTGAAGAACTGGGAGACATGCATTCCAGTCTTGTGCCAGCTGGTTGCTTTCTCGGCAGGCAGATTGAATTTAATGTCACGACGCGTGGGCAAAATTGAAATAGTCATCTCTTAGTGCCTCTCATTATTGTTACATCAGCGGATGTTACATTCGACTGGTCAGTCTGGGAAGCTAAACACCGTAAAATCCTGCGGGTGGGTTGGCTATGAGGACGGCTCGCTTTTGTCTTTAGGGCCAACCAAGCGATTGCTTGGTTCTTTGAAGGCCCTTACTACGGGGCTTTCGGTGATGTTAGGAGGCCATCTCTGTGCTGTGTGGGTTGTGGCGTTGATGAGTTATGGCTTTGTAGGACAGTTTGGAATTGGGTATTGCGTGAGGTGTCTTTCAGGCTTTTAGCCTCAGATCACCCCCGTATCGCCAGCAGGCCTTCCAATACGAGCAGAACTCCGATCCCCTATGGGAGCTTGCCCGCAAGCGATTATCCTTTGGTCGCCACATCAACCCGCACTTGGAACTTGGGCAAAGCAGGTGGCGTAAAAAATATCTGGCGGAGTACACGGAGTAGGCACTGCTTAATTCGAAACGCGTGAAAAGGGTGTGCAAGCGTTCTGCGCTCGCTGTGCACAGCGAGGATAAGTAAGCGGCCTATATAGCGGAGTTTATGCAAGCAGCGTGAGAGCTGGCTTTAAGAATCTGTCTGGGATTGAAGCAGCGTCGAATAAGTAAACACCTATTGTTCGATCCGGATGCGTTATTCTTTTGCGGCGTCTTGCTTCATCTTGCTGATACATTGATCGCAAATTCGTGCGTTTTCATTGCGAAAAATGGCTTTTACTTCACTGCGTTTTTTTCCGCAGAAAGAGCAGGTTTCTTCGTTATCTGCAGCAACTTTTTCGTAATCTTTTTTATCATCCATACTAATCTTTCTCTATTTTCTGCGTCGCGGGTGCCGACGAGATGCGCGGTTTCTGGGAGACCAGTATAGAGGATTTGCATCTGGGTAGCTTTAATTGGCCTTCTTGGTTGGCGGGAAAGAGGCGCAAGGGATCTTACGAGGCAACCGCCTTCTCGAACTGGGTCGGAGAAAGGAGGAACAGGTTTCGCGATGACTTTTCGCAGCGCCATTGCAGCTGGCTTTCCGCCGTTTGGAGTTGATGAATGAAGTAAGCGGCCTCGTCTTTGTTGGCAAATGTTGCGCGGTGCTTTGTGCTGTAGGCGATGAGGTAGTGGAGGTCGTGCAGCTTACCTAGAGATTTCGCAAATGCGGTGAAATCGGCGGGATCGGGTGAGAAGTCGTCGCTTAGCTCAAGCCAAGGCAGCGTATAGCTTAAATATTTCACCCATTTACGAGCACGATGCCACATTTCTACGTCGCTGTTATCGTGCGCGGCGTTGGCAAACTTGTACGCCTTTGCATAAAGGCGACCATAGCCTCGGCGTCTAATTTGAGTGTTACTGAATTTGACGTCCAGTTGTCGCCATCGCAGTGCGTCTTGCTCGAACGTTTCTCGAAGCGTCGCTGGGCGCTCTGTTTGTAATGAGCTGTCTGCAATGTTTGCGAACAATAACGCATGACCTGTGGTGAGAATTCTTTTCGCGTCCTTTGACCTGGATTTTTGCACGAGTCGTGCAAGTGTGTTCGCCATGACGTGCAGCTCGCGCGCATTCTGAAGTGTGGCAGATGCCTTTTTCAGATCACGTTTTGCATCGTCGGCAACGGTATTTTTGAGAAGAGGGTTGAGTAGTTGCCAGCATGCCCTTAGGTGTTTGCTGGTGACACGTATTGTGCGCACGTCTTTGTTTGACATGAGGTCTTTGCTGTCGAGCAGTGATTGAGCTTGCGCATGCAGTGATAGCGCGTTATCTCGGATTTGGTGCACCAGCGAGTGTGCATCTGTTGGCATGACGTCGTCTCCCTCAACCATATGTTTGAACGTTACCCGCTCGCAGGTGAGCTGAGGTGTGGGCGTTTAATGGCGCCACGACATTGCGGCCTAACGGTGGGAGAGGCAAAAGAAACTTTTGTGACACCAGGAGGTGCGGGCTACCAATCTTTATAGGGGTGGCTGATGAGCGCGCTATTAAAATAGCGTGGATCATCGCTGACTTCTTCGCCGAGCCAATCCGGGCGCGAGAAGGCTTCGTTTTCGTCAGCGAGTTCAATTTCGGCCACTATTAGGCCGTCGTTATCCCCGTGAAATACGTCGATTTCCCAGATCTTGTCGGCATGTTCGACGCAGTATCGCGTTTTTTCAATCCGCCCGCTTTGGCATAGGGCGAGCAGCTCAAGCGCGTCTGAGGTGGGGATGGGGTATTCAAACTCCAATCGGCGCGTGCCCTCATTGCGGCCTTTGATCGTCAGCCATGCCTCGTTATTAGCAATGCGTACTCGCACTGTGCTGTCCGGTGATTGGTTTAGGTAGCCCTGACTTAATGCCGAGCCCCTGAGAGTTGCTAAGAAGTCCGTTCGGCGGAGCAAAAACTTTCTTTCGATTTCTATTGCCATGGGGGGTGAGGTCCGAAAGGAATGTGAGATGGGGGAGTGTAACTGGTGTGGCCGATGGCTTGGAGAGGGAGCGTGCTCGGAGATGCCGAATCGCTAGCAGACAAGCTCCCACATGGGTGGGTGGTGATGTCTTGTGTGGGAGCCAGCCCGCTGGCGATAGGGCGTTGGGAGATGTCGAATCGCTTGCGAGCAAGCACCTAAATTGGCGCTTTATTTGTAGTCGAGTGCGAGTTGGTCGAAGGAAATTTCGAAGCCGAGCTGTTGGTAGCGTTGGATGATTTCCTCGGACAAATAGAAGGCAGGGTCATCCATAAAAAAATACTGGGAGACGCCGATGCCGCAACGAAATTGTTGGCGCAGCGCGTTCAGGGCTGGTCCTAGGCGCTCGAGTTTAAGTAAGAGCTTTTCAAAGTGATCTGAGTGCGAGGCATGCCGGTCCAATCCGCTGCTAAGAATCCAACGGTTTGATAACCGGGTAGCTTCCGGCAGCGCTTCGCTGAAGCTTTCGCCTTGACGCCACAGGTCATCCGGCTCAACGCCAGCGATAAGGGTAACGTTGAGTGGATCAGCTTCGTAGCCGAAAACAGCAAAATACACATGGTGCTCGATATTTGTCATGCAGTGGATAGTATCAGCGTGTGTTCTCGCGTGGCACCCGCGCCTAACGAAAATTTGAAGTAAATCAACGTGCTTATACGGGATATTCCTAGTGCTATGCGTCTCGCATAGAGGGCGCTTTGGCGTGCTATACTGCCGCGGCCTTGAAGGGGACCCTGGTGACTGAATTACCTCTGCTGGAAACCACAGACTTATATTGCGAGCGAGATGATCGCGTACTGTTTAGTGCGCTCAACTGGCGTGCTGTCGACGGTGAAATTTGGCAAGTGGCGGGCGTCAATGGTGCTGGCAAGACAACCTTGATGCGGATTCTTGCTGGTCTGCACGGCTTTTTTGACGGCGAAGTGCGTTGGCCCCGTTGGCTGGCTCAGCAGCAAGACCCTCGACAACACTTTCTTTATCTCGGTCATAAAGCTGGCCTACGTGACGAACTGACACCGCTAGAAAATATTCGCTGGTGGACGTCGTTGCACGGCGACACGGTCGATGATGCAAAAATATTTCCTGCGCTTGCCTGTCTTGGTTTGGCGGGATACGAAACCGTACCGTGCGCGCAGTTGTCCGCAGGACAAAAACGTCGTGTTGCCTTGTCGCTGCTTTGGATCATGAACAAAGTCGTTTGGCTGCTCGACGAACCCTTTACTGCGCTGGACGCTGATGGTGTGACCCTGATCGAAAATCGATTACGCGAACACGCTGCCAATGGTGGCTTAGTGATTTACAGCTCCCATCACCGATTCGATGACGCGGTACGGCATGTGCGGCTGGCGCTTGGCGAGGTCGAGGTAGCATGAGTTTTCGCGCGACATTAAAACGGGAAGTGGTGCTAGCGTGGCGGCGTCCGGCAGAAATTATTAATCCACTATTTTTCTTTGTGATGGTTGTGGCCATGTTCCCGCTGGGCGTTTCGCCGAAAGCGGATTTGCTGTCCGTGATTGCTCCAGGCGTGGTATGGGTTGCAGCATTGCTGGCAGTATTGCTGTCAGTAGAGGGTCTTTTTCGCAACGATTTTGAAGCTGGTGCGTTGGAGCAAATGTTAGTGGCACCGACAAATTTATACGTGCCCTGTCTCGCCAAAATTATTGCACATTGGTTGTTAACCGGTTTGCCATTGGTGTTGGTCGCACCGTTATTGGGTTATATGTTGCACTTGCCTGAGCAGGCATCGATGACTTTATTTCTTGGCTTGTTGCTCGGCACGCCAACGCTTACCGCAATTGGTGCAATAGGCGTGTCGCTCACCGTGGGCGTGCGCTCCGGTGGCATACTATTAGCATTACTGATTCTGCCTTTATATGTGCCGGTATTGGTGTTTGGCGCTGGCGCGGCAGCCTATGCAGCAAATGGCGCACCGGTAGAAGGGTTGTTGGCTATTTTGGCGGCTATGCTATTAGCGTCATTAACGCTCGCCCCTGCTGCGGTTGCGGCAGGCTTACGTATTTCGAATGGAGGTTAACGTCCTGTGTGGCAAACGTTAACGCGTTGGTATCACCAGTGGGGATCACCACGCTATTTTTTTCAATACAGCGGTGTTTTGTTGCCGTGGCTTTGGCCGTTGGCGGTGCTGACGCTCGTGGTGGGAGTGGTGTGGGGCTTGGCTTTTGCTCCTGCGGATTACCAGCAGGGTAATTCGTATCGAATTATTTTTATTCATGTGCCCGCAGCGAGCGCAGCGTTGCTTGGTTATATCGCTATGGGCGTCGCCGGATTGGTTGGGCTGGTATGGCGCATGAAAATGGCCGACATCATGATTAAAGCGATTGCACCGTTCGGCGCGGTGCTGGCAGCAATAGCATTAATTACCGGCGCGATATGGGGTAAGCCCACCTGGGGCACCTACTGGGTGTGGGATGCACGCCTAACCTCAATGTTGCTGATGTTGTTTTTATACCTTGGCGTGTTTGCACTGATGAACGCTATTCCTGATCCGCGCCAAGCGGGGCGTGCGGCCAGTTTGTTAAGTGTCGTCGGCGTGATTAACGTCGTTATCGTCAAGTATTCAGTTGAATGGTGGCAAAGCCTCCATCAAGGCAGCACCTTAAAAGTGGTTGGCGAAAGTGCAATGCCAAGCGAAATGCTAGCGCCGCTATTGATTAGCATGCTCGGTATTTATCTGTTTTTCGCTTGCACAGTACTAATGCGAGCGCGCACGGAAATTATGGTGAGAGAGCGTAAAAGCCAATGGCTCAGGGAGGTGTTGCGCTAATGCACTTTGAATCCTTTGAGGCATTTTTGCAGATGGGTAAGCATGGTGCTTATGTTTGGTCTGCTTATGGAATTTCTTTTGTACTGGTGGGTCTGAATGTTGCGCTCGCCGTACGTGCGCAACGCCAAGCGAAAGAAGATGTAAAACGGTTTGCTCGCCGCGAAATGGCTGACGCAAATAAGTCGTGAAGTAAGAGGTTTTGAATGAATCCGGTTCGTAAGCAACGTTTGATTATTATTCTAGGTGTAGTGGTCGGTTTGGCGGTGGCGACGGGGTTATTGTTGTTCGCGCTGAAGCAGAATATCAATTTGTTTTATACCCCACAGCAAGTCGCTAGCGGTGAAGCGCCAGTGGGTTCGTACATGCGTGTCGGCGGGTTGGTTGTTGCGGGTTCGGTGAAGCGCGACCCCAATACGCTAGACGTAACGTTCGATTTGACTGACGGTAAGGGTACTTTCAGTGTGCACTACCGCGGCATTCTTCCTGATCTTTTTCGTGAGGGGCAGGGGATTGTTGCAAACGGTCAGTTAATGGCGGCCAATAGATTCGAAGCAGCAGAAGTGCTGGCCAAGCACGACGAAACTTATATGCCACCGGAGGTGCAGGATGCGTTGGAAAAAGCAGGACACCCGGGCGCGAACGCTGAGAAAAGCGCGCAATAATATTTTCTTCGGCGGGGTCGCGTTAGCGATCTTTGTCGCGAGTGTCAGCGCTCAGGCCGCAGACCTTTCAACGCTTACGGTTGCATCGGGATTTGCCCTAGAGGTGTTTGCTGAAGGCGTCGACAATCCACGGCAAATGGCGCGCGCAGAAGATGGCACCATCTTGGTGGGCAGTCGTCATGCGGGCAATCTCTACGCACTTCCTGACCGCAATGGCGACTATCGCGCCGATGAAATTATCACACTAGCCGCTGGCTTGCGTCGGCCGAGCGGTATTGCTTATCGCGATGGCGACCTATACGTCGCCGACATCAATATCATTCTTCGCTTTCCCAACGTCCTGAAAAACCTTCGTGCTAATGCGCCGCGCGAAGTGATCTACGACAAACTACCGTCAGACGGTCACCATGGTTGGAAGTATTTACGCTTTGCTCCGAACGGTACGCTTACCATTCCTGTCGGCGCACCATGCAATATTTGCGACCAAGGTTTACCGTATGCAGCTGTACATCAGCTCGATTTATCCACGAAAAAGCTCACCATGATTGCCCAAGGTGTCCGCAACACCGTTGGGTTTGATTACCACCCGACAACGGGTGAGTTGTGGTTTACCGATAATGGCCGCGATATGTTGGGCAACGACATACCCTCGGAAGAGCTCAATCGCCTGCGCAAACCGGGTATGCATTTTGGTTATCCCTATATCCACGCGGGCGACATTCCAGACCCGGAATTCGGCAAGGGTAAAAAAGCTGCGGATTTTGAACCACCGGTTTTCAAAATGCCGGCACACCATGCGGCCCTCGGCATGACCTTTATTCGCGGCAATACTTGGCCGGAAAAATACCATCATAGTGTCGTAATGGCCGAGCACGGTTCATGGAATCGTGATCCTCCGGCGGGCTATCGGGTGATGGCGGTCTTGTTGGATAAGTCGGGCAATGCAGTGGGCTACGAACCATTGGTTGAGGGCTGGCTGCAAAAAGGCTGGATTGGCTATGACGTTTATGGGCGCCCAGCCGATATTCTAGAGCTGCCGGACGGTAGCGTGTTGATTTCAGACGATAAGGACGGCGTTATCTATCGGTTGCGTTACGTCGGCGAAGCGCTAGATTCGCACTCTTAGGGCGTCTCTGTATGACGGTGAAATTATATTTTCTAAGAGGTATGGCATTGGCCGGCACCTTTGCTCCAGAATGACCGAATAGGGTTCTTTCTGCCCGCTAAAGGAGCGTCATGACTCACGTCATTCTGGTTGTTGAAGATATCAAAGATTGGTCCGCGTATTACCCCGCAAAGCACTTGATGACTGCGCAGGAGTATTTGCAAAGTAGCGCATCGTTTCCCGCAGGGCGCGTGCAGGTCATTAACCTCTGTCGCCATTATCGCTATCTAAGCCCCGGTTATTATTGCTCGTTGCTTGCCGAAGCGCGTGGCCATCGCGTGCTGCCGTCTGTGCGCACGGTAAATGATTTAAGCCGCAAAGCGCTTTATGGGCTGCACTTCGAATCGTTCGATGCTGCGCTCGACAAGGCAATGAAAAAGCACCCACAACACGGCGAGCAGCTGTCGTTAAAAGTCTATTTTGGGCAAACCGAACTGCCGGGTTTGCAAGAGTTGGCGCGCCAAATCTTCGATCAGCTTCCATGCCCAGTACTACAAGTTGAATTCCGACGTCGTGACGATTGGACCATTGAATCGGTTAAGCCTTTGGGAATTCATCAGCTGAAAGGCAAAGAAGAAGATGAATTTGCCAAAGCAATCGAAGCCTTTAACGCAAAGGTGTGGCGCAAATCAAGTGGCCGAAAGAAATTCCGTTACGATTTAGCCGTGCTGGTCAACGAAGATGAAAAGCTACCGCCTTCCGATAAAGTGGCGCTGCGAAAATTCACCAAAGCAGGTGCAGAGCTTGGCATTAACGTCGAGTTAATTGGCCGTGAAGATTATCCGCGTTTGGCGGAATACGATGCGTTGTTTATTCGTGAAACAACAGGCTTGGATCACCATACCTATCAATTTGCTCGTAAAGCTGAGCAAGAGGGGATGGTGGTAATGGATGACCCAGGTTCTATTCTTCGTTGCACTAATAAGATTTACTTCGGTGAGTTAATGCAGGCGCACAAAGTGGCCGTGCCGAAAACGCGTTTTTTATTCCGTGACGCTAACTTAGACATGGACGAAATTGTCGCGGATTTAGGTGTTCCTATCGTATTGAAAATTCCTGATGGTTCGTTTTCGCGGGGTATTTCTAAGGCAGACAGCGCCGAAAATTTGAATGCGGCGCTGGCGGAATACTTTAAGCAGAGCGCGGTAGTGTTGGCACAGGAGTTTATGTTTACCGATTATGACTGGCGCATCGGTGTACTGAATAATCGTCCGTTGTATGCCTGTCAGTACTTTATGAGTAAAGGTCATTGGCAAATCTATAATCATAAAGACGGCGGTAAAACAGAAAGCGGAACCTTCCGCACAATGGCGGTTCAAGAAGTGCCCGCGAAAGTACTTAAGGTTGCGTTGAAAGCAGCGCGATTAATGGGTAATGGTTTATACGGCGTTGATCTTAAGCAGTCCGGTGATCGCGTTGTGGTGGTTGAAGTCAATGACAACCCCAATATCGATTCAGGGGTAGAAGATAAATGGCTCGGTGATGACCTGTACCGTCAAGTGATGTTGGAGTTTTTGCGGAGAATGGAAGCGCGCCGTCTAGGCTTGGCGATTTAGGTTTTTCCAGGCTTGGTTGTTATAGGCGTTTGAATTTCTCCTTCGGCTACACGAAATGTATTCCGAAAAGTTGATGATTATCGTTCGGGAGAACGCACGTTATGCCGTTTACCAATACCAAAGATCGGTTGTTTATTCGCAATGCCATACTCGCAGATGTTCCCGCCATCATTGATTTGAGTACGCGCGTTTATGCGGGTACCGGTATGTATGGCTATTCGGCGGGGCCACTGAACGGGCAGATTAATAATTTTCAGGAAGGGCAGTTTGTTGCCATGCTCGGCGATAAAATCGTTGGCTACTGCGCAACGTTTGTCATCAGCGGAAAAATCGCCCTTAAGCAACACAACTGGACCTCGATCACGGGGAACGGTTATGCCTCGCGCCATGACCCGAACGGAGACTGGCTGTACGGTATGGAAGTATGCGTGGACCCAGATATGCGAGGCTATCGAATCGGCCAGCGTTTATATAATGCGCGTAAACAACTGTGTGAATCGCTGTCGTTAAAGGGAATTGTTTTTGCCGGCCGGTTGCCAACCTTAGCGAAACGTCTAAGTAAGTACGCGTCGGTTGAAGACTATGTCGATCAGGTGCAGCAGAAAAAAGCGCGTGATCCTGTTTTGTCGTTTCAGTTACATAATGGCTTTGGCGTTATTGGTATCCTGCCGGGCTATTTAGATGCTGACCGTGATTCACTTGGCTATGGCATTCATCTCGCGTGGCGGAATCCTAAAGTCGAAGAACAAGGCAGCAGCGACGCAGGGAAAAATTACGGCGGCCGCATGCCAGATACCGTGCGTATCGGTACCGTGCAATATATGCAGCGCGGAGTGAAATCCTACGAAGAGTTCTTGCAGATCGTTACGTACTTTGTCGATGTCGTCGCTACTTATAAAGGCGATTTTGTGGTGTTCCCCGAAATGTTCGCCTTGCAGCTTTTGTCTATTGAAGACCAAGAGCTGTCTGCAGCGGCCTCCATCGAAGCATTAAGTCGCCACACCCCGCGTTTTATAGAAGCGATGCGCGAGATGGCGTTGCGCTTCAATATTAATATTATTGGCGGGTCTCATCCGACCCGCCTCGATGACGGAAGAGTGCAGAACATTGCGTATGTTTTCTTGCGCGATGGGCAAGTATTTCAGCAACCGAAAATTCATCCAACACCCAATGAAGCCTATTGGTGGAATATTGAAGGCGGCGACCAGCTGACCGCCATTCATACGGATTGCGGACCGATTGGCGTGTTGATTTGCTACGACTCAGAATTTCCTGAACTGGCACGCCATTTGGTCGATCAGGGCGTGCAGATATTATTTGTGCCGTTCTGTACCGATGAGCGACAAAGTTATTTGCGTGTACGTTATTGCTGCCAAGCACGCGCGGTTGAGAATCAGATTTATGTCGTGATGTCTGGCAACGTTGGTAATTTGCCGAATGTGGCGAATATGGACATCCAGTATGCGCAAAGCTGCATATTAACGCCGTGCGATTTTCCCTTCGCCCGTGATGGCATCGCCGCTGACACAACGCCGAATGTTGAGACCGTCGCCTTCGCTGATTTGCGACCGGATACATTGCGCATGGCGCGTAACAGCGGCACGGTGAAAAACCTCAGTGACCGTCGCCATGACCTGTATAGCGTAATGTGGCGGGGTAAATGATAGGAAGGTGGTCTCGCTGCGACGGCCGGATTCTTTGTCAATCCGCGCCGCGTCACAGTTCGGGCTATTGAGGGCTATTAAATACTGAGTAAATGAATATTATTTAAAAACTAAAAAAAGCCGTCCGTGGAGATGGAAATGCTTCGATATGGGGCACAAGGCGGCAGCTTTATATTTCTGTTCGCTTTGCTGAGTTGTGGCAACGCTGCAGGGGCAGCCAAGTCAGATGATCTGTTCGCGTTGTCACTTGATGAGCTGATGCAGCTCGAGGTGACCTCCGTGTCTCGCCGTCCTGAAGAAATTCGGCACGCGCCATCCGCTATTTATGTGATTACCGCTGAGGACCTGCGCCGCAGCGGTGCCACCACCATTGCCGAATCGCTGCGTTTAGTCCCCGGCATGAATGTTCGGCGCTTAGGGACGGGCAGTTGGGCGATCAGTGCCCGAGATTTTGACCGTCTTTATGCGAACAAATTGTTGGTCATGATCGACGGCCGCACTGTGTATTCGCCTAATTTCAGCGGTGTATTCTGGGACGCCCAAGATACGATCATGGAAGACATCGAGCGCATTGAAGTGATTCGTGGGCCTGGCGCCGTCATGTGGGGCGCGAATGCGGTAAACGGCGTGGTGAATATTGTTACCCGCTCGGCCCATGATACCCAGGGCACCTTGATATCCGCCACGGCGGGCACTGAAGATCAGGGAATTCTCTCCGCGCGGTATGGCTTTTCAACGTCGAATGGCGGCGCTGCCAGAACGTGGGTGAAAGCGACAGCGCGTGATGATCAAGTGACCGTGCAGCCGAACCAAGGCGATGATGATTGGCAAACGCTTCGCAGCGGCTTTCGCTATGACAGTGACGCAAACGCAACGGATACGTTTACGATTCAGGGAGACGTGCATAGCGGAAGAACGGAAATTTATTCCACTGTCCCAACGCTGACGCCGCCGAATTACCAGAGCGTGTACAACGAGGACGACGTAAGGAATCATGGCGCGAATATTTTAGGCCGCTGGCATCATAGTACCGCCAACGATGGCGAGCTGATCATGCAGGTGTACTACGATAACGATCAGCGTTTGGCCAAAGATTTTTATTCCAGTATTTTGCAAACCTCCGATTTTGAATTTCAGCACATTCCGCAAATCACAGGGCGGCATAGTTTTATCTGGGGCGGTGGCGTTCGTTATGTGGATGACAACTTAAAACCCGAGCCGCTTTTTCCTAACGCCGAGCAGGCGTATTACACAAGAACGTCTGGTTTTTTCCAGTATGGTTACGCGTTGATAGAAGACAAACTGAATGTTTCGCTGGGCAGTAAATTTGAGTACAACGACTTTACTTATTTTGAACCGCAGCCCAGTGTGCGTTTGCTTTGGTACCCAAATCAGTCGCGCACGTTTTGGTGGGCAGTTTCCCGTGCGGTGCGCACGGCGGGGCGCAATGATCAAAGTGCTGATTTAAATTATCTCACCTTGCCGCCCGCTGCGCCGGCCGACCCACCAACGTTGGTGACGTTTAAAGGGAATGAAGATTATCAATCGGAAAATCTCACCGCATTTGAATGGGGTTGGCGTGAACGATTTTCCGCTAATCTCACGTCGGACCTAGCAACGTTTTATAACCGCTACGACGACGAGCGTGCGGTGATAGCTCTACCTCCAATTACACAGCCAGGACCGCCACAATACGTGGAACAGGCGATTACGCCGGTGAATGAAAATACCGTGCACACCTGGGGTTTTGAATATTTGGTCGATTGGCAACCGCGGAAAAATTGGCAGGTGCAAGCATGGTATAGCTTTATCCGTCGCGTCGACGAATATACGGAAAATCCTAACGTTGTGTTTGCGCTACCGGGCGAGCGACGCGAAGAAGATCGTGACTCAGCGTCGCTGCGCTCATACTGGAATCAGGGCAACTTTGAAATAGACAGTCGGGTGCGCTATGTCGATGGTTTAGTGTCCGGCGATGTCGATCCTTACACCGAATTGGATGTGCGTTTCGGCTGGCGAGTACACCCCGAAGTACGGCTATCGTTGTATTTGAGCAATTTGCTTGAAGACAGTCATCTCGAGGGCCGGGCGACGGATATCATCAGTTTTGCCGACACCGAAGT
The DNA here is from genome assembly GCA_029213045.1 of Alcanivoracaceae bacterium. Classification (GTDB taxonomy): domain Bacteria; phylum Pseudomonadota; class Gammaproteobacteria; order Pseudomonadales; family Alcanivoracaceae; genus JARGPN01. The sequence continues at coordinate 333,775 of JARGPN010000009.1, read as the reverse complement.
AGAGCGCGCTGCCTCGGTTACCCTTGAGTGGCGCCCTGCCGCTCGCTAACGCAGGGCCCTTTTACCTCAGGCGACGGCGGCAAGAAACGTTGGTTTCAGCCAATAGATGCCGAACATAGGGTCTGACTGCTCGAATTTCACCAATACGCGTTCTGCCTTTCCCGGAGAACTATAACGAATCACTTCTGCGACATCTCCGCGACACATGTGCTCCCGCAAAAACTGGTGCATATCTGGGAATTCTCGTGCGATTTTGACGCGCTCTCCGACTGTAAAACTCATCGTTCTGATCTCCCGAAGTCCTGCCCTCGTTGGCATGTTCTCCAAAGTAATCAGCAAATGGCTTACATAAAAATACGTGGATCACACTTTGATTGAGAGCGGCAATCTGATTATCTAGATGCATAGCCTGTCGCGATTTGAGTGTGACGCGGCGCACTGCCTAAGGCGGACCTAGTTTGGCAACATCGTCTAGGTGATGTGTGAATATATAAAGGTTGGCGCCGCTCAGGTTTTAGGTAATACAGCAGCTTCAGAGATTTCTGGTTTTTAGCAACACACGGACAGTGAGGGAGAAACATGGATAGTTTGTCTATCGGGGACAAGGTGAAACTCGTAACAGCATTTCCAGGCATGCATCCGACGTTGAAACAACATATGCAAGATGGCCACATCGCGAGAATTTTACGCACTAGCGTCACAGACGGGCCAACGCGGTATTTAGTCAAGTTTGACCAAACCGATGCCATGTACGGGTTGCATTGGTTGGCGCCAGCGGTGCTGGAGTCTGCGGGTTAGGCTCTGTTGGAATAAAATATAGCATCCTGTTTAAACGCAAAAACGCCTCACGAAGAGGCGTTTTTGCGTTTTAGGTTTAGAACACGTTAGCCGTATGTACGCTCAAGATATTTAAGAATTTTTGCCGACTCATACATTTCCTCTCCGGTGTTGCTATCTACCAGATACGGTACTTGCATGCGCCCGGTGCGCTTCATCAACGCTTTGCGGTTACGTTGAACAGGCTTGTAATCAGGCGCGAATTTTTCGCGCAGGGCGGGCAGCACCAGCCATTCCACGGGCAAATTGCGGCCACAGTTGCGCACGACGTAGGGGATCTCCATTTCGCACAAACGCTCGCGGACAATGCGTGAATACGGGCTGGTTTCAAAACTGAATAGCTCCAGCGGTTTGACCGGATCGCTACCGTGCTGGCTGCGTAGGCCGTGGGTGCGGCGAATTGCGGAGGCGGCGAAGGAGGGCACTGTCATCGCTTTCACGGCCCAAAAACCCGGAGCGGGTTTGTTGCTGTAGGTTTCGTAAAGGTAGGCCACTATCTCGGTGGATTCGTAAAGGCCTGTATCTGTGTTCGGGTCATACAGAAAGGGGAACTGTTGCTTGCCGCCAAGGCGTTCGACCAGCGGGCGATAACGCACGCCATCTTTCGGGCATGGATAGATCATCACATCGATGTCTAGCTCGGTGAGGGTCTGTCGTACTACGCGGCAAAACGGGCAGTTTTCCATGTCGTAAAGTTCTAGTAGCTCTTCCGGCTGGCGTTTGGCGCCAGAAATACGCACGCCGCGGCCGACTTCCGCGAGCGTCGCAGCGAGAGAGTTAACGACTTCAAATTGATAACGCATGGGGTGCTCCTTGTTAAGCGATGCGGCACGTTATAGCGCGCCTCGGCGAGGGTCAATGTCGGTCCGAGTCAATACCAGATTTGATGCTGGCATTTTCCCATCCACCTTTTAACAGCCATTAAACGCCGATTATCGCGTCTATCAATATCTAGCGAATATTTCATTGCGTCACTTTCTACAATGGATGAGTCTTGGCCTTCATGGAAGCGTGATACGTCTTAGGGAGTGAGAGCGGTCGTGCGTAAATTCAGTCAGCTACGGTTGTCCAGATTATTGGACTGGCCAGAACGCGATAAGACTATATTGTTGGCGTTGACACATATTCCGCTGATTGCCGCGATGCTTGTGTGGGTGTGGGTGACAGATTCCTTTACTGAGTTTGGCCGTGATTATTTCCAGCCGTCTGGCGTGCGCATGATGTATGTATTTGGCGGCGCGTCGATTATCGGTTGGCTGGCGATATTGTTAAAAGGGCTCTGGCTGCGCGCGCACAACGATCATTCGTCTGCTTACGTGTTGGTGTTGATTCTATATTATGGCGTTTCACTGTTGCCGCTAGGGTATGTGCTAGGAATTATGGCGCCAATCACCGCCGTGATTTTGCTCGGTGCTACCCTGAATGGTTTTGTGCTATTTGGGTTTCCACGAGTGTTGGGCGCCTTCGCGATAAATGTCGTGCTGATCGCTGTATGTGGAATCCTTTCGTTAAATCGCGTTGTTGAATACGCGCCTCTACTTTCTGCAAACCTTACCGCCAAATCAGCCATCAACGCCTATTGGATGATTAGCCAATTTGTCTTTTGTGTGCCGCTGATTACCGTCGCCTTTTTGATTACCTACATGCTGTTAACGCGGTGGAGAGACCGTGAAGCCCATGCGATGTCAATGTCGCGCACTGACATCCTGACCGGCATTCCAAATCGTCGCGCCATCATGGATATCGTTAAACATGAGCTGGCGGATACACGACGCAACTGCCGCCCATTTGCGGTGGTAATGATTGATATCGATCACTTTAAATCCATCAATGAAAATTACGGCGAAGCCGCCGGTGATTTAGTGCTAAGTGAGACGGCGAATGCCGTCACATCTGTGTTACGCGAATCCGATTGGGTTGGGCGCTATGGCGGTGATCAATTTGTGTTGGTATTGCCGCAAGCGGATTCAAGTACGGCGATTAACGCGGTTGAGCGTGTGCAAGAGGCACTCGCGAAGCTTAGCTTTGATATTGGTACGGCAATGCGCGTGCGCATTAAGGCAAGTCTGGGGGTGTATTCCGTCATTGGCGACGCCGATGCGCCTACTGTCGAACAAGTGCTAAAGCGGGCGGATGACGCGCTACGCGAAGCCAAAGATGACGGGCGCAACCTTTATCGCGTTTGGTTGCAACCGCTCGAGGTCGCAGATACTGCATCTTTCTACAGTCCCTCGGCGACGCGCTAACTTCAAGGCATGTCCCGCGCCGGCGCCTTCCGCCACGGCGCACACGAAATCTGGCGCCTACAACCCCGCTGCAAGTGTCAAACGCCCTTTACCATTTAGCTCAGACCCTGAGCGCTTGCGTCATACCGTTTTTCGCTGCGCTGCGGCAGTCTACGTGCTCCCGTTAGCGTGCCTACTGTGCGCTGACCTTTCCGCTGTTTTATGAAGGCAAGAGGAACGCTTCCATGACCGAAGCCTATATTTACGACGCGATTCGTACGCCCCGTGGCAAGGGCAAGAAAGATGGCTCCCTGCACACCGTTAAGCCACTCGATCAGGTTGTCGGCCTGATTCACGAAATGCAGGCGCGCTTTCCCAACATGGACCCCAATCGCATCGATGATGTGTTGCTAGGTGTTGTGACCCCTGTGGGCGATCAAGGCGCATGTATTGCCAAAACCGCCGCCTTGGCCGCGGGTTTGCCACACACCACTGCGGGCTACCAGCTAAACCGTTTCTGCGCATCAGGCCTCGAAGCGTTTAACACTGGCGCACAAAAAGTGGCATCCGGTTGGGATGATTTAATTCTTGCTGGTGGTGTTGAAGCCATGAGCCGAATCCCAATGGGTTCCGATGGTGGTGCTTGGGCAATGGACCCGATCACTAACTACAACACCGGCTTCGTACCACAAGGTATTGGCGCAGATTTAATTGCGACCATCGAAGGCTATTCCCGTCGCGACGTGGACGAATTTGCCGAGCAGTCACAAGCCCGTGCCGTTAACGCGTGGGAAAACGGCTATTTCAACAATTCTGTTGTGCCCGTGAAAGACAGCTGTGGCCTTACGATTTTAGAAAAAGACGAGCACATTCGCGCAGGTACCACTGCAGATTCGCTTAGCACGTTGCAGCCTTCATTTGCCATGATGGGCGAAATGGGCGGTTTCAATGCTGTGGCCCTGCAGAAATATCACAACATAGAAAAAATTAATCACGTCCATCATGCCGGCAACTCTTCAGGCATCGTAGACGGCGCATCGCTTGTGCTGATCGGCAATGAAAAAGCCGGAAAAGATTTCGGCATGAAAGCACGTGGGCGCGTTGTGTGCACTGCCATCAGCGGTGCTGATCCTACCATCATGTTGACAGGCCCAGGCCCCGCCGCGAAAAAAGCGTTGGCCAAAGCCGGTCTTAAAGCCTCGGACATTGATCTGTATGAAATTAATGAAGCCTTTGCCGCTGTCGCAATGCGCTTTATGAAAGACTTAGGTATTTCCGCAGACAAAACCAACGTCAATGGCGGCGCCATTGCGATGGGGCACCCACTGGGCGCAACCGGCGCAATGATTCTTGGCACCTTGCTCGATGAACTAGAGCGTCAAGACAAGCGTTACGGCTTAGCAACGTTGTGTGTCGGCGGCGGCATGGGTATTGCCACCATTATCGAGCGCCTTTAATGCGACGCGCTGTGTTTTAAGTTGTTGGAACTTGCCCGCAAGCAATCACCAGCAAACGTTAACAAGCAGAACACAGCGCCAACGGAATTTCTGAGGACATGAACATGAGCGACAAAGAAACTGCAATTCGTTGGGAAAAAGACACCGACAATATTGTCACGTTGATTCTTGACGATCCAAATCAATCTGCAAACACCATGAACGAGTTGTATGGAAAATCCATGCAAGCATCCGTCACGCGTTTAGAAGCAGAAATTGAAGACATCTCTGGCGTTATCATCACTTCCGCGAAAAAGACCTTCTTCGCTGGCGGTGATTTGCGTGATCTATTAAAAATCACTAAAGAACGTGCTGCAGAATTTACCGAAGGCCTCAACGCCTTAAACGCACAACTGCGCAAATTGGAAACACTGGGTAAGCCGGTGGTTGCTGCACTGAACGGCACAGCACTCGGTGGCGGATTAGAAATCGCCTTGGCGTGTCACTATCGTGTTGCCATTAACGATGCAAAAACCAAGTTCGGTTTGCCTGAAGTAAAGCTTGGCTTGTTGCCGGGCGGTGGCGGTGTAACACGTACTGTGCGTATGCTCGGCATTCAAAATGCCTTGATGAATGTGTTGCTGCAAGGCGTTGAAATGAACCCTGAAAAAGCGAAAGCTCAGGGCATCGTGAACGAACTCGCCGCAGACCGTGACGACATGCTCGCCAAGGCTCGCGCATGGATTAAAGCCAATCCTAAAGCGCAACAGCCTTGGGACGTAAAAGGCTATCGCATACCAGGTGGTGACCCAAAAACACCAGCCTTTGCGATGAACTTGCCTGCTTTTCCGGCGAACTTGAAAAAGCAGCTGAAAGGGGCAAATTACCCTGCACCGCTGGCAATTATGTCGGCTGCGGTGGAAGGTGCACAGGTTGATTTTGATAACGCCCGTAAAATTGAAGGCCGTTATTTCACCTCACTCGTATGCGGCCAAGTATCGAAGAACATGATCACTGCGTTCTTCTTCAACCTGCAAGCCATTAACAAAGGCGCAAGCCGTCCTAACGACATTCCAAAATATACTGCCAAGAAAGTGGCCGTATTGGGTGCTGGTATGATGGGCGCTGGCATTGCCTACGTGACCGCGCGCAGCGGTGCGGAAGTGGTGCTTAAAGATGTTTCAGTTGAGAACGCAGAGAAGGGCAAAGACTACTCGCGTAAAATTCTCGACAAAGCTATTTCGCGCGGCAAGATGACCGCCGAGAAGAAAGAAGAAATTCTCGCGCGCATCACGCCAACCGCAGATGCGAAAGACCTACAGGGCTGCGATTTCGTTGTTGAAGCCGTGTTTGAAAACACTGAACTCAAACACAAAGTCTTCCAAGAAATTGAAGGTGAAGTGTTGCCCGATGCAGTGCTTGGTTCTAACACCTCTACCTTGCCGATCTCTGGCTTGGCTGAAGGCGTTCGCAATCAGCCCAACTTTATCGGCATTCACTTCTTTAGCCCGGTAGACAAAATGCCGTTGGTGGAAATCATTCGTGGTGCAAACACCAGCGACGAAGTACTGGCCAAAGCATTCGATTACACCCTGCAAATTAAAAAGACGCCGATCGTTGTTAATGACAGCCGTGGCTTCTTTACCAGCCGCGTTATCGGCACCTTTATGAACGAAGCCATTGCCATGGTGGGCGAGGGCTTAAGCCCTCTGTCTATTGAGCAGGCATGTACGCAAGCGGGTTACCCGGTTGGCGCTCTCAAGTTGATGGATGAAATCAACATGAAGCTGTCGCTGAAAATTGCGGGTGAATTCCAGAAAGCGGCCGACGTTGAAGGAAAAACACTGCAACGTCATGCGGCGCTCGATGTGATGGAGAAAATGGTTAACGAACTGAATCGTCCGGGCAAACTCGACGGTGCGGGCTTCTACGAATACGACGACCAAGGCAAGGCTCATATGTGGCCCGGCCTGAAAGACGTCTTCGGAGGAGATAAAGAAATTCCGTTTAACGACATGCAAGAGCGCATGCTGTTCGTTGAAGCCATTGAAACCGTGAAATGCTTCGATGAAGGCGTGCTAACGTCTGTCGGCGATGCCAACATCGGTTCCATTTTCGGCATCGGCTTCCCAGCGTGGACCGGTGGCATTATGCAATACATCAACCAGTACGAAGGCGGCCTCCGTGGCTTCGTTACCCGTGCTCAAGAACTTGAGAAAACCTACGGCGAACGCTTCACTCCGCCGGCAAGTTTGATCGAGAAAGCTGAGAAGGGTGAGACTTATCGTTAAGTCTCGCTACTGATATAGCTTGCTTGTAGACACTAAAAAGCCCAGCGATATGCTGGGCTTTTTAGTGTGTTCTTATTTTTACTTCTTTTCTGGGGGGGCTCGTTAGTAGAAACATCAGATAAGACGTTGCTCATAGCGAACCTCGTGTTGTTTAGTCGTGACAAGAAAGCACCTTTAATACGTATATCGTATTGTTGCTGGCAGGTGTAGTCTTGCCGCTGGCATGCGTTGCGATACGCTAGACTTTTTTCTAGTGCGCGTCGCTCCCCGCGGAGGGTGTCTTCTATTATTCGTGATCATGCAAGGAGGCAAAAATGAGCACAGACATCTTTCCGCAACAAAATCACTTGCTTGCGGCGTTATCAGCAGACGTTCAGCAGCGCATTTTTCCACAGCTTGAGTTGATTGATTTTCCGTTAGGGCAGGCGGTCTATGAATCCGGCGACGAATTAAATTTTGTGTATTTCCCTGCTGACTCCATCGTGTCACTGCTATATGTGATGGAGGATGGCTCCTCCGCAGAAATATCCGTGGTGGGAAATGACGGCATGGTTGGCATTGCCGTGTTTATGGGGGGCGAAAGCACGCCGAGCAGAGCAGTGGTGCAAAGCGCGGGAAGCGCTTACCGGTTGTCCCGTGAACATCTTAAAGCGGAATTTAATCGGCATAACGAATTAATGCGACTTATGCTGCGTTACACGCAAGCACTGATTACACAGATGGCGCAGACGGCGGTGTGTAATCGACATCACACCATCGATCAGCAAATTTGCCGTTGGTTGCTTTTATCGCTCGATCGCTTACCAAGCAATGAACTCAACATGACACAAGAGCTGATCGCTAATATGTTGGGTGTGCGTCGTGAGGGTGTTACCGAAGCCGCAGGAAAGCTGCATAAGCTCGGAGTGATTGAATACAGTCGCGGGCATATGAAAGTGTTAGACCGCCACAAGCTTGAAGAGCTTTGTTGTGAATGCTATGCCGTAGTGAAGAAAGAAACAGATCGTTTATTAAATTCTCCGTCATTCAAGGAGAATTAGCCAATACTCGGCACTGACGTGAAAATTAAATAAAGCGTTAATAGTATCAACAGGTCGCAACCCGGAAATCGTAGTTGCGAAGGTATATTTCATCTATCTATTCATCTGGTAATTACGCCGCCTAGTAGACGAGACTTTTAGAAACGACACGTTTTACGCCACGAACATTCTCCGCCAGTTCTACGGCGAGGGATCGCTCTACTGCGCTGTCTACCTTGCCATCCAAAACAACAACACCTGCTACGGTTTTAACGGATATATCGTTGCTGCTGACGTTGCTTGAATACATATAGGTTGTTTTTACTTTAGCGGTAATCCAGCTGTCGGAAATGCTTTCACTGACGCTATTGGCGCTGTTTTTCATATTAGCGTTCATCTCGGAATCCTTTTCAATGACGGATAACTGGTTGTCGACGGCTATGACGCCACGGGTATTTCTCGTAATTCGTGAGGCCATTGATTTAAAATTATGGCTATCGGCCTTGCCTTTTAGTGTCACTTTTCCCGAATGTGTTGAAACGTCTACATCTAAACCGTTAGCGTACTTGCTCCAAAAAAGTTTGGATCGCACCGCTGCGCTGATTGACGCATTTTCGACCGTTATTCCGTAGTTTTTGTCGGCGTCCATCGCGGGTGCTGCGTAGTCTTTCTCGACGACAATCTTGTTGTTGACGTTCTTTATACCTTTAACACCGAAGGCAATTTGTTCGGCAAGTTCTTTACTAATGCCGTCGCCGACCTTGCCAGAAATAACAGCGCTTCCTTTATGTACACTGACGCTAAGATTGTGTGCACGTAAATAGGGGCTTATGGCATAGGTTGTCCAAACTTGTGTTTCCTGACGTACATCATCGAATGTTTGTTCCATCTCTTCGGCGCTCGCTGATCCTCCTAACATTAAGATAACAGCGGTAAAAATATGGATGAGTTGTTGTGTTGCTATTCGTTGTGGGAATTCCATGTGGCACTCCAAATATAGAAAGTTCTATGCATGTATCTAAAGAAATGTATTCCGCTTATATGGAGAAAGACGATCCGAAGTTAGACCAAATGTTCTCTTTCCTGAGCATTAAAGGGCAGGGTATTCACGATTATTCGTTAGAAAAAAGTGAATGCCCTGCCATGTTCTTTTAGAACTTGTGCCCTTTTAGAAAGGCCTTAACTTGTTGATCCGCTTGATCTCGACTGATCGCATAGCGTTTTTCAACTAGTCCGGACAGTCTGTCAGCACGGCCTTCCGATTTTAGAATTTCATCATCAGTCAGCTTGCCCCAAAGAATCTTGGCGGAACCCAAATGTTGGTTCCACTGTCCTTCCAGCTTCTCTCGATTGAACATACTCATGATTTCTTTTGCTCCTGGCCGGACGCTTGCTTTTTGCCTGCGTCTTGCTGAGTTTTTGAGTCCTGTTGTTGCTGTGGCTGCGAAGGTTGCTTGACCGGATTGGTTTTGCCAGCATTGTCGCCTTGTTGGGTTGAAGATGCTTTCACTTGGCCTTGCTGCGCAACGGGTGGTGCATTATGTCCATGGTCACCTTTGCTGCTGATCTGCTCTGACTTGTTCATATAGACCTCTGTGTTATGAGCCAATGTGCGAAATGCAAATTGGCGGTTCTTTGGCAGGATGGCAGGACACGTGGAGTAGGTCGGTACGGTAGCGCACTTATAATGCTTAAGATTTTGTGTTTTGAGCGGTATCGAAATTTTGCGATGGCTTTGTGATGTGATTTTTCCAGTATCGTGCTGTGTAGGAACATCGTGCGCGTGACGAGCAGTAGACAACTTATTTCGCGTTGTTAACTACACTGTGGCCAGCATCACTGATATAACGTCCATCCTGCATTTTCTTACACACTCCACATTTCAGGAATCAAACTATGGATGAAGCCATGGAGGCCACCGTGCTGCCAGAAATAGATGTAAGAGAGTTCATTAAAGTCGTCGAGTCTCGTCGATCAGTTCGGCGCTTTACCGATGAGCCTGTGCCAGAAACGATTGTGAATCAGTGTCTCGATTTAGCGATGCTGGCGCCGAATTCCTGCAATCTCCAACCATGGGAATTTTATTGGATCAAAACAGATTCGGTGCGGGAAAAAATTATTGAGGCATGCCTTGGTCAAAATGCGGCGCGTACGTCGCAGCAACTAATCGCAGTGGTCGCGCGTACCGGTACGTGGCGAGAACACTGTGTTGAGCAGTTACGTCAGTGGCCAGACTCGAAAGTGCCGAAAATCATCGATAGATTTTATCGTCGCGTGGCACCTTTTCAGTATGCGCAGGGGCCCTTCAGTCTGTTCGGATACGCCAAGAAAGCGCTATATGCCGTGGTCGGGTTAAAACGTGCAGTGCCGCGCGGCCCGTACTCGCACCGTGAAATGCGCGAGTGGGCGGTTAAAAGCACCGCACTGGCCGCCGAGAATCTGATGCTAGCATTTCGTGCATTCGGTTATGACACATGTCCCATGGAAGGCTTCGACGCAGTGCGGGCGAAACGCGCGTTGAAGTTGCCTAAAGATGCAGAGATTGTGATGTTTGTTGCTGCAGGTAAGCGCGCTGAAAACGGCATTTATAACTCGCGCTTGCGCTTTGAGCGTGAGCGGTTTATCCGTGAAGTGTAGTGTTGACCTCCGGTGGCTGTGAGCCCGCCACCGCTGAACCTTCAATTTCCGAGTATCCCCGCGCCGCTCTGTCGCGCATTTCATCGGCCCGATCTAATCTCCTATCGAGCAATCCTCCTGCACAAACCCCCAGTGTCGCCCTGTAGGCCGCATTAATACGTGCATCTTGACGAAAACCACCCGCTGGATTGATTCAATGTGACATTGAATGATGTCTCCATTGTTGCTACAAGTGGGTACTACATAAGTATTATTTTGATTGTATTTGGCTTGCGACCTAAACGGGTGGTTTCACGCGTGCGTGCCGCCTAACGTCGAACTGAGGGAATCACTATGAAAATGACAAAAGCGCCTTTGAGCCTGGTGAAAGCTAAGCAGGCAGTGAGCACCATGCTGATGCCGGAGCGCCGTGATCTGAAGTTCAACTTTGACCCCAACATTATTAGCAATTGGCACTATTCCGCCGGCCCAGTGTTTACCTCATTTTTGAACACACTGTCGTCAATTTTGCCGGTGGGCGAGCGCTTCTTTATTGATGCAGTGCGTGCGCACCGCGATCAAATTACCGACCCAGAATTAAAAAAGGCGGTGACCGCATTCATCGGCCAAGAAGCAATGCATGGCCGCGAGCACGACGCTTACAATGAAGCCTTTTTTGCCAAAGCGCCGGCGGGCAAACAATTTGAAGATGTCGTCAGCGTCATCCTCGCACGTATAACCCAGCATATGCCCGCAGCGTTTTGCTTAAGCGCGACCATTGCGCTAGAGCACTTTACCGCCTTACTGGCCGACGGAGTATTAGGCGACCCCCGCATTACCGCTGGTGCTGATCCGCAATACGCCGCCTTATGGCGTTGGCACGCATTGGAAGAAACCGAGCACAAAGCGGTTGCCTATGATGTGTGGGAAGTAGTGATGGGCAAAAGTGTTGGCGCCTACGGATTGCGCAGCCTTGGTTTGGTATTAGCCACAGTGATTTTCTGGGGCTTAACGATACCGGCCTTCTTAGCGGTGCTCCGCCAAGAAGGGCAGCTGACCAACCTAAAAGGCTGGAAAAAAATGTATCAACTCACCTTCGGCGACATCGGCATGCTGCGTCGCCAGTTAGGCAACTATCTGGATTATTTCCGCCCAGACTTCCACCCGTGGGACCACGATAACCGTGAATACCTGAAACAGATTGATGAGTTCTTGGCGAAGCAACAAGCGGTTGCTTGAAGAATGAGATTGATGGGTCGAGATAAAAAACGCGCCGCAAAAGGCGCGTTTTTTTGTGGTCATTTATCCGCGTCGCCTTACCAACCCATCATCCAGCGCTTGCTGAAAATGCTCGCGGAAGGTTTCTTCAAGTGGTCGATATTGCACGCCTAGTGCGCGGCTGCGGCTGTTGTCGAAATTGACTTTGTGGCCGACGTTTCGACTAATGAATTTTCGTGTGACGGGGCCGAGTATTGGGCCGAGTGCCCAGACGACTATTTTTGGCGCGCGCATTTTCGGGAACGGATAGGCGCTGCCGAATTCATTGCGTAGGATTTTCGCGATGGCGAGCATGCTCAACGCTTGGTTGACTAGAATATAGCGATGCGTGGCGTCGGGATTAAAGGCGGCAAGTAAATGTGCTTGTGCCACTTCGCGTACGTCGACCACGCCGTAGGATAAATCCGGCACGCCGGTGCGTAAGCGGCCGTCGCCCATCTGGCGCAATGTATCGATGCTGGCAGATTTACTGGCGCTCGTCAGTGACGGGCCATAGACCATGCCTGGGTTAATGGTCACGAGCTCCCAGCGCGATTGTTGGTCGTGAATTTTCCACGCTTCGCGTTCAGCGGCGACTTTAGAAAACTGGTAAGGGTTGTGGTCTACCGTGCTGGTGGTGTTCCAGTCTGCTTCGGTAAGCGCTGATTTGCCGCTGCGAGCAAGGTCAATGTTGTCGCCGAAGATGGAGGCAACGCTACTGGTAAGGACGACGCGCGTAACGGTCGGGCAGCGATTGACCGCTTCCAATACATTACGAGTGCCTTCAACGGCAGGACGTACTAAGGCTTCGTTGGCATCGGTAAAGCCATCAATAATAAATGGTGACGCGGTATGCATGACGATATCGCAGCCGGTCATGGCGGCATCAAAGGCGTTTGCGTCGAGAAGGTCGGCTTTAAATAATTTCAATGTGCCGGACGCTGCTGCAGCTAGCGTTTCTAAATGCGCGATGCTTTTTTTATTGTTCGGATCACGCACGGTGGCGTGAACCGTATGTCCTTCTTCGAGTAAGTATTTAACGATCCAGCCTGCGATGTATCCGGAAGCGCCGGTCACGAGGACGGTGGAAGGGGGCTGGCTCATAAAATCTCTCCGTTCGATTTCGTTTAAATCGTATGGTGCGTAAAGGGCGCCCGATGGTAATGCTCACTAGGTCGAATTTATAGGACGAGTTGGGCCAATCCGGACGTGATAATTAGCAATGCAACGTGGATGTCGTGAATTTAGTGTCATTCAACTCGGCATGAGTACTAGCCTATGATAGGCGTGACGCTCTAGATTGACACGGTGAGCGAAGGCGAAGTGACCGAGCATCTGGTATAAACTCACGATCAGAAATGGCGTGGCATTGTTTAGTGTATACAATTGTTCAGTGTATACAGATGTCTAGTATCGGCACTGAATATCTATTGTGATAGAAATTTGATGGTTCCCCATTTTATCGAGGACACGTTTATGTCAGAGAATTCCACCACGGCGCAAGTGCGTATTGAAAAAGTCGGCACGATTGCGCATGTCATTCTTTCCCGTCCGGAAAAACACAATGGCATGGATATGGTGATGCTCAAGGCGGTGATCACTGCGGCCAAGAAGCTGGCTGGCGATAAAGAAATTCGTGCGGTTATTTTGCGTGGCGATGGTCCGTCTTTTTGTGCGGGTTTAGATTTTAAAACCGTGATGGGGCAGCCTGCCAAAGCAGCTTTGGCGTATACGCAATTGTGGTGGCCGATGCGTAACGATTTCCAGAGCTGGAGTATGGCGTGGCGTGAAGTGGGTGTGCCGGTGATTGCTGCGATTCATGGCAACTGTTTTGGTGCGGGCATTCAGCTGGCGATGGGCGCTGATATTCGTGTGACAACGCCGGATGCCAAGATTTCTATTATGGAAGCCAAGTGGGGATTGATTCCGGATATGGGTGGCGTTGCGCTGATGCGTGAATTGGTGCGTATCGACGTTGCCAAAGAGCTGACCATGTCGGGGCGGATTATTTCTGGCGATGAGGCGGCACAGTTAGGTTTGGTGACCCATGTGGCAGCAGATCCGGTGGAGAAGGCGATAGCGCTAGCGGAAGAAATGGCGGTGCGTTCTCCTGATTCGGTGGCGGCGGCCAAGTATTTATTGCAGGAAGGTTGGCATGCACCTGAAGACGAAACGTTATCCTCTGAGCGTCGCTGGCAGCGTCGAGTGATGGGCGGTAAAAATCAACGTGCGGCGGTGAAGGGTAATACCAAAAAAGAAGCACCTTCGTTTTCAGCACGAAGCGTGAAGTAAGCCTTATCTGAAGAATTCTTTATTGAGAAATATAAAGGCCGCGGCTAAAACCGCGGCCTTTTTTATGCGGTATTTAGTTGGAAAATGTGAAGCTTGTACCCGGGTGGGCGTGGCAGTTTCCAATGAGATGGAAGTCGACGCCGCCGTTGTTGCGCAGTTGCTCGATAATCACGCTCAGCCCTGAAGTCTTATCTTCGCGCTTAGACAGATCGTCACGGTACTCCCATACCTCGTAAAAATAGGGTTCGACCGCGCTAACAAGCCGCGTTGCAATCAAATCCTCTGGGTCGAAATCGCACTGCCTTTTAATCACGTTTTCAATGTCGGACTTCACTGCAGGCGCGATCGCGGTGATGCTCTCTCCGGGGATGCCCGCCCATTCGGTTGTTGCGACGCCGGAGCCTTGGTCGTTCACGGTGACTTTGTAGCGAAAAGGTGAGTACTCAGCAGCAAGACCGTGGTTTTGTGCATTGGCCGCGCGAATGGCTTTGTCTACGCCGTGGGTGCCACAGGCGCTGAGGAGGGTGATAACGCCGAGGAGCAGCGACTGTTTCACTGGGAACATAATGCGTCCGTGAATGATTTAGGGGAGGGTGACGGCAAACGGTCGGGCTTGTTGCGACGAAACCTCAGGTAAAGGAAGCCGTTTTTACTGAAGCGCTACCTTAGATATTTGCGTGCAAGGGGTCAACGTGGCTGCGTCTGAACGCATTTCCGGTTACTCTATACGCGGTCTGAATGTAGGTGTTCAGGCTTGGCCACTTTTCAGTTGCTACTTACATTTTCGAAATTCAGCCGACACAAGCGAACATTCAGTGACCAATTCCGACGGCATGCGCCTTAACAAATTTATCAGTGACTCCGGCTTTTGCTCGCGCCGTGAAGCGGACGCGCATATCGACGAAGGCTCCGTCACCGTGAACGGGGTGGTGGCTGGGCTCGGCACCCGCGTGATGCCAGGCGATTCAGTGAAGGTCGGGTGGCAGAAAATTAAGAACACCGCAGAAAACAAATCAGACCGCGTTTATATCGCCTACAACAAACCGGTTGGCATTACCTGTACAACGGACAGAGAAGTGGCCGGGAATATCGTTGACGCGGTGCGCCACAAGGAACGCATTTATCCAATCGGTCGCTTGGATAATCCCTCTGAAGGTTTGATTTTTTTGACCAGCGATGGCGACATCGTGAATAAGATTTTGCGTGTCGGCAATGCCCACGAAAAAGAATACGTGGTCACGGTGAATAAGCCGATCACGGGAAATTTTGTTGAAAAAATGTCGAACGGCATTCCTATCTTGGGCACGGTAACGAAGCCGTGCAAAGTGGTGTTGCAAAGCCCGCTGGTGTTCAAAATTATTTTGACCCAAGGATTAAATCGTCAGATTCGTCGCATGTGTGAATATTTGGGCTACGACGTGGTGAAGCTTAAACGCGTGCGTATTATGTCGGTGAAGCTTGGCACGCTAAAGGTAGGCCAGTGGCGTAATCTTACCGAAAAAGAAATGGCGACAATTCGAGAAGCTATCGCCAGCTCGGATAACGACGTGACGGCTTCGCCCGCTCAGAAAAAAAGACGTGTGCGTCCGCATAAATCCGGAAGCAGAAAACCTGCGGCGGCTAAATCATCTACGGGTAAGTCGTCTTCAGGTCGATCAACAGCAGGCAAATCATCTGCCGGTAAGACGGCTGATGGAAAGGGCCGGGCAGGGCGTCCTGCCGGACGTGGCGCGGCGCCGACCAATGGGCCGCGCAAGCCAGGGCGTCGTAAGCCGGGCAGACGTAAGTAGCTCGGCAAAGCAGCGCTTATTGTTGGTGGTAAACCAGCTGCATAAATTGCGGTTCTTCAATGCCGGTTTCCAGCGACATGTTGCGCTGCAGGCGTCGTAAGTTTCTCTTCACGTCGGTGAGCGCGATACATTCGCCTTGGCTATCGAGGCGCGAATACACATCAATGATTGCTTCTTCGGCAAACTTATCAACGTACCAAATTTCATTGTTGCTATCGCGATAGATATACGCGTTCGGTGACTTCACAAAGCTGTCGCCTTGGCAATTCTTTGTTTGATAGAAACGGTCGACCAGTGGGCTGCCGACATCTCCTTGCGCATTCATGGAAAATTGGTAGCCCGTTTGGGTTGTGCCATACAGTTTGTCGGGATCCCATTGGTTTTGATACACGTCCGCTAAGAAATCGCCGTTTCTATTTACCAGTGAAATCACGGGCGAGGGTTCAACGGGTGCGTCGGTCACATCTGAGATTTGCACAAGTTGTTGGTTTACCGCAGCGAGGTCGTCACTGACTTGCGCCCGCCATTGGGCGAGCTCTTTTTGCACCGCCATTTGTTCTTGGAGTGCATCGTTACTTTGCCAGAGCTGCCAGACAATCACGGATTGCACTACCAATACGGCACACGCAATGACTTTCCAATCTTGCCTGTTCTGTTTTTTCGGAATGTGCTCTTCTTCGAGATTCTGATTTTCCTGTGCTTCCATTCGCGCAACCAGCGCATGTTCAAAATGCTCAAGGGTCTGATGGATTTCTTTGGTCAGGCGTCGCGTTTGATCGCGGGTACATTGTTGTAGTGTTTCAAAGTTATGGGTTGTAAGGCGATTGAAATACGGTTGTAAGCGTTGATCAAGTAGCTGCTGCCATTGAATGGTTTGCGGCGTGCTCGCCGGTTGCTCTGAGGGAATGTTTGTTGCTGGGGTCTCGGCAACGGATGGCTTTACTGTCGGTTGTTCGCCTGTGCTTGATGAATTCGTCGCGTCGGAGGGCATTAGCCCAAGTTTCTGTAAGGCGTTATGCAGACGGTGTTTTTCCATGCCTTTGGGCAACACATCTACCGCGCCGAGCGCGCGTGCGCGGCCTACATATACTTCGCCTTGTTTGGCGGTATACATCATCACTGGAATGGTGGCAGTGAGAGGATTGTCTTTAATCACTTTAATGGTTTCTAAACCATCCATGCCGGGCATGGTGTGATCCATAAAAATAATGTCGGGTTTGCTGTGCGTTAAGAAATCTAGTGCGTCTTCCGCAGAGTGAACGGCATTACTTTTGATGCTCACTTGTTCGAGCATGGTCGATAACACTTTGCAGGCCAGCCGAGAGTCATCGACGATGAGTGCGTTTATTGTCATTGTTATTATCCCTGATTTTCTAACGTCGGCTCTTGCCAAAAACGGTGAGCTCGTGGAGCCCAGAAAGCTGCCGAAAGGCACCCTCCAGTTAGCGTAATCCTTCGCCAAATTTGTACGGAATATAGTCTTGGGGTGAGGGGCTGTACATGTGATCTCCTGACGGAATACGGGCCATCCGTGCCGATTGTGACGCGGTATTTTTGGCGTTGGCCGTTGGTATGAGAGGGCGCACTGAGAGCGGTTCTACAGGCCCATCTAGGGACTAAGTATTTAGGGTGACTTTTGCGTCAGACGGCAATGTCATTTAGGTCAACCATTACATTGGACAATGTAACATTGAGTGATAGAGTCTCCTTGTAGCCTTGCGGAGACTTTTCATGTCCACACTTCATTGCGCCCCAAGCCCTTCTGAACTTGAAGGATTTCGCCGCACTCAGCGCCTTGCGTATGAGTGCGCGGAAACTATCTCCAAAGATTTAAAACCCGGAATGACCGAGCGTCACGTTGCGCACTTAATGAAAGAGTGGCTCCTCGATCATGGTGTGGATGAGTGGTTTCACCAGCCATTTGCGTGGTTTGGCGATCGCACCGCATTTCGCGGACTTATTGGCGTGAAGCAGCTCGGCGGATTTAATCCCGCATTTTATCCCGGCTTTCGTCGTTTAGAAGAAAACATGCCTTTTATTTTGGACTGTGCGCCGACCTATAAGGGTTTTACTGCGGACATTGGCTATTGCGGGGTGCTCGGCGAAAACCGCATGCAAGAACGCATGATGGACGACTTGCTTGAGTACCGTCAGTTGATTGTTGATCTGGTGCGCGATCGTTGTTTGCTCTCGGAAGTTAGCCAAGCCGTGGACGATTTATGTTCGCGTCACGGCTACGAGCCACGACATAAAGCATATCCGTTTTCCGTGTTGGCGCACCGCGTCGAAAAATTACCGGACGATGCAAAAACACGAGCCAGTGTTTTAAATTTCGGTGTGCGGAACGTGGCGCAAATTGTTCGTCATAGCGTGGCGGGGTTACGCGATGGCACCTCCCCATTATGGTCTAGCGATAAGCGATCTGAGCATCCGCCGACGCCAGGCTTGTGGGCGGTAGAACCGCACATCGGCATTGGTGCCGTAGGCGCCAAGTGGGAAGAGTTATTAGTGATTACCGAAGATGATGCGTTTTGGTTGGATGATGATGTGCCACACGTACAACGCGGCATAGAACGGGGTATTTGGCCCTTGGCAACGAATAAAACACGCAAGAGGGCGGCAGCATGAGCCGAGCGGAAAGCCATCCTATTAAAGCCCGAAAAGTGAATTTTGATCTGTCTAATTCTCCTGCGCACTGGTTGCCGGATGATGTGTTTTCAAGTCATTTGGTTAACGGCATTAATTTATTATTGCCAGCGGGTGAGTTGTGGTTTTGCCGTGTTTATAACAAAGCGTTGCCGCATGTAACTGATCCTCAGTTAAAGGAGGATGTCATTGGATTTATCCGCCAAGAAGGTATTCATGCGCAGGCGCATCGTCGCGGAGAAGCGTGGTTACGTGATCAGGGTTATGACGTCGATAAATTCAGACGTCGTATTGATTGGCTATTCGAGATTTTATTAGGGGAGAAGCCACTTGGTCTTTCCTTCCTGAAAAATACGCTTTTGGAAAAGCAGTGGCTGGTGTTGCGCGTTGGTATTATTGCCGCGATCGAACATTTCACTGGTTTGCTTGGCGATTGGTGCATGAATAGCGACAGCTGGGACAAGGGCGATCCGGTGGTGGCGGATTTATTTCGCTGGCACCTTGCGGAAGAAGTAGAGCATCGTACCGTTGCGTTCGATTTGTATGAGCATATGTGTCAATCGAAGCCCGGGTTTTACTTAAGTCGCCAGGCAGTAATGGCGCTTGTATTTCCCATATTTGTTTATGTTATTACGGAAGGTGGTCGCAGTCTGGCGGGGCAGGATTCTGATCCCGCTGGACAAAAAATCGCGCAGCAAAATTTGTTGCGGCAGTTAATCCAAATTGAACGCACCGGTCGCCGTAACGGCAATGTTCCGACAGTATCGTTTGTTCTTGAGAGAACGTTGCGCTGGGTAAGCCCGTGGTTTCATCCAATTTCAGAAGGGGATACTGAGCAGGCTTTGGCCTATATAGCACGCTCTCCAGCTGCCACGGCGGGTGCTTCGGCGAGCTAATGGATTTCTCTGCTTCTAGAGGCGTAGGGTTCACTTGCGTCTCTAGAGGCTATCGTCCCGTCTTATTTTAGCCCCGCCGTTCACCGGCGATAACTCCCAATCGCCTTCCATGGGATCGACTTATTCGGACAGTCCATAGAGGGCTGTAACTAAACCCTATGTAGTGCCAAATCCGAAGGCGCTGAACTAGCATGCCGTTCAGACAATGCTAATATTGGCCTTTATGTTGTGCTGCCTCGGTACGTAGCGAGTGGCGCTTAAAAACTTAAGGCATTCTATATGGGTAGTGGTAAGTCTATTGTTGCGCTAAGTAATCCGAAAAGCCCAACCAACGTTGGCGCAGTAATGCGCGCGGCCGGCTGCTTTGGCGTCAGCGAAGTGCGTTACAACGGTGTGCGTTTTGATCGCGCTATGCGTTACGCAACGGATACTCACTTTGCCGCTGATATTATTCCATTGGTGCGGGCTGAGAATTTGGTCAGTGAGCTGCCCAGTGAAATAAAAATCGTCTGCATCGAGCTCGCCGAAGGCGCAACATCGTTAGTGGAATTTGAGCATCCCGCGCACGCCTTATATCTGTTTGGTCCAGAAGACGGCACCTTAAGCCAACAGGAAATTGATTCTGCCGATGCGGTCGTTTTTGTTCCGACCACGGGGTGTTTGAATCTCGCTGCGACGGTGAATGTTGTGCTCTACGACCGCTTGGCGAAAAGCGGTGAGAAGATCGATGACGACGCCCTGATCACGCAAAGTCGAGATACCAATAATAGAGTCAAAGTGCGTAGCCAATGAATCAACATGCGTTTTTGGGTGTTGTCGCGATAGCGCTAACGCTTATCGCGTTTGTGCCTTATATCACCTCAATTCTTCGCGGCACGACACGTCCGCATGTTATTTCGTGGGTGATTTGGGCATGCGCCACATTTGCTATCGCCATGGCGCAATTTCTTGACGGTGGTGGTGCGGGTGCCTGGCCGATTGCTGTCTCAGGTGTGATCACGGGTTACGTGGCCATACTCGCGTATTATAAAAAAGGCGATAGCCAAATAAATATCTTAGATTGGTTTTTTCTCGTTGTTGCCATGCTCGGGTTGGCATTGTGGTGGTGGCAGAATAACGCTCTCTATGCAGTGGTTATCCTGACGCTAATAGATCTCTGCGGCTTTGCGCCCACGTTTCGCAAAGCATGGCGTAAACCGCATGAGGAAAATGCACTATTTTTCTCAATAATGACCGTCAGAAATATACTGGCCGCCATGGCGCTAGAGCATTATTCCGTGACGACGTTATTATTTCCGACGCTTACAGCGCTTGCATGCGGGTTACTGCTTTTTGTGTTGGTATGGCGACGACATATGCTGCACGTTATTTAGTGTTTTTTAATGGAAGATAAAGTATGCCGTTTGTAAAAATGCGCGATGGCCAATCGATTTATGTGAGAGCGATTGGTCGCGGTCAGCCGGTGCTGATGTTGCCGGGTTTAGGTATGACCAGTCGGCAATGGTTGCCATTTGTATTGCCGCACATTGGGGCGTTTAGATTTTATATGCCAGATTTTCGCGGTCACGGACGTTCGCGTAAGGCAGAGCTTAACCAAGCCGACGTGTTTCAGAATCACGCTGACGACGTGCAAGATGTTATCGCCCACTTTCAGTTGCATGACTATTTGCTAGTTGGTATTTCTCTCGGTGCGACGACGTCCATGCACCTACAGCGCGAAACAGGGTTCAACGGCGTACGCCGTTATTTGCATATCGATCAATCTCCGTGTGTGTTAAACGATGCGCAATGGACACATGGTTTGACCGGTACATCACAGGAAGAATTGTTCCGTCGCATGGCACCGTTAAAGCGGTTGCTGGATGCGTTTCCAGGGTATGAATATTTCGACCAGTTACCTGCGCCAGCAAAACGCGATGTCGCGAATGCATTAGCAGATATGGCTGAAGTGTTGGGCGTCGGCAAGATCCCTCGCGCCATCGTACGTAACGGTTTTGCCAAGCTGCCGAGTGTGATTGTACGAAGAATCCCCTTGATGCGTTTACGCGATATGGCGCTGTATTTGGCCGCTTATTCTGGCGGTGGGCACGACTACCGCGCGACGCTTAGGGCGGGCAGCGTGCCGGTGACGCTGATGTACGGCAAGCACTCGCCGCTGTATCACGCGGACGGACAGAAGTTAGTGGCTAGCAATGCGGCCGAGAGCAAGGTGGTTTGTTTCGAGCGTTCTGGACACGTGCCGCTGCTAGATGAGCCGAGAAAGTTTATGCGTGAGTTTTCGCGCTTCCTGCGCGATTAAGGGGATTGCCTGAGGGCGAATGGCTCGCAAATCCTTGTATTCTCTGCGCTTCTTGACGGAACCAGAAGTTCGCCGGTTACTTTCGTTTATGGGCTCATTGTTGTTACTGATGCAATCAGCCGTCAATTTATTGCATCATAGCGATGGTTTGAGCCGCCTTTGACACAACGTTGGCGCAACCCACTGTTGCCATAGAGTGCCAAGAGCTAGGCCAAAAGAGCTAACTACGACATTGCTCTAGTTTCTGGAATTGTTCTGTACGTATATAAATAATAATAGTCATTGCGTGAGCGAGCCCATGGACATCACCACAGAATGCATCCCCCTCGGTCATATCCAAACCTATTTTGATTTGCGTAAAAGTTTGGTGCTAGAAGCGGACTGGCTGCAGAAAAAAAGCCTGATGAATCTGAATAATCCAGGCGAGATCCTTGAAAATATTATAGGTCTGAATCAAGAAGAATTTTATCGCAACGCGGGCATTGATTATCGCCCAGGCGAGTCCGATAGGTTTATCAGTGCAAAGCAAACGGTGGCGCTCGTTGATCAAGCTGTTCAAGCCTTGGATATGCCTTATTTAGGGTTGGCCATGGGTAACCTGATGACCATTTCCCATCACGGCATGGCTGGCGTGGCCGCTGTAACGCAACCTACTTTGAAGACATGCTTGGATACGATTCATCGTTTTTGTATGGAGCTGTTCCCGCCGTTGGAAATGACTGGTTTTGTTGGTGATAGCGAAGCGGCATTTGTTATTGATGAGGTTATTTCGCTGGCACCGTACACGCATTTCTTTCTCGAACTGAACATGGTGAGTTTCTATAATATTTTTCAGCATTTGGTGGCGGGAGAATACGAACTCACTAGTGCAGATTTCAGCTATCCCGAACCGGCGTGGGGGCATATTTATCGTCGCTATTTCCGCTGTCCTGTAAGGTTCAATCAGCCTCAGACTTGCTTGAGAGGAAGCCCAGAGCTGGGGGACTATGAGTTGCCGTTAGCCAATCGCTTGATGGCGATGTCGGCAGAAAAAAACCTTTTTGAAAATATTCCGACCAAAGCCATTCGGTTTTTGCCTTTGCGGTTAAGACGTTTGCTGGTGCGTTACTACGGTGCTTTTCCGTCGCTAGAAAATGCGGCCAGTGAGTTGGGCATGAGTGGCCGAACGTTACGGCGCAAATTGGCAGAAGATGGCACCACATATCAGCAAGAATTGGATCGCGTTAGGGAAAAGCTCACGCGGGAATACTTTGCCCGTGGAGGAGAATCCATTACTGAAGTGGCGTTGATGTTGGGTTTTGCTGATTCCTCTGCCTTTGCTAAGGCATTTCGTCGCTGGACAAGCATGTCGCCCTCGGAATTTTTAGAGCGCCGCGCGGGGCCGGACGACGGCAGCAACGCTACGCCATTGAACGACAACCTCTAAGCGACGCTGCGTTGAGCGGTGGCCGGTTTTAACTGGCCATTCACGCAGGTTGCGCTGGTTGCACGCCTCATCCTTTCGCCGTAAGTGGCTGACTTTTAGTAAGATTTCTCCTAATCCTTTGATGCCTCCACTGCGGACAAGCATCGTTCCAAAATGGCCAGTGGCCACAATTTACCGATTACTGTCCGGTTTTCTCCGGACGTTTAGCCGGCACACGCCTATTTTCCCTCAGACATCACACCGGCCACGCCGGCAATTTGATGAAAACAACAATATTTTGGCGGAGCTAAAACAATGAAAATCTTACGTCCAACTAAAGCAATGATGTGGGGAGTCGCCGCGTCGTTGGCATTCCCTATGATGGCTGCACACGCGGCACCAGTGATGGGCCCTTCGGGGGAGTCTTTCTATCAACCGCCCGTGATGGCGGGCGGTGCGCATGGCGATTTGATTTGGTATCGCAATGCCGCCGCAAACCTCGGCGCGAACGCACCAGCGGTGCAAGCGTGGAACGTGATGTACCACTCCACAGACGCGTTGGACGCGAGCAACATTGTAACAGGGACGGTATTAGTGCCTTCGACACCTTGGTCGGGAGCCGGTAATCGCCCAGTGGTTAGCTATGCGGTCGGCACTCACGGTTTGGCGCAGCATTGCGCCCCGTCGCGTCAAATTGCGGCGGGTACTGATTATGAAAACGCCAACATCGCTGCCGCACTACGAGCAGGCTACACCGTGTTAGTGACGGACAACCCAGGTTATACCACTGGCAAGGTGCCAACTTACTTAGCCGGTAAGGCACAAGGTCATGCTGCATTGGACATCGTTGCGGCGGCGGCACAAATTCCTAGTGCGGGTATTAGCACGAATGCACCGACAGCGGTGTGGGGCTATTCGCAGGGCGGTCAAACTGCAGCATGGGCGGGCGAAATGCTTGGCTCATATTCATCGAACTTAAATGTTGTTGGTATCGCTGCGGGCGGCACGCCAGCAGACTTCGTTGAAACCGCGTACTACTTAGACGGCAGCGCTGGATCATCTTTCTTGCTGCAAGCTGTTGTAGGTTTAGGTGAACAATATCCACAGGGCATTCCAGTGGATGACCTAGCTAACAATTTAGGTAAAGCGACTATTGATCAGGTCGTCGCCAATGATTGTGTTTTCGACGCGTTGTTCCCATACATGAACACCAGTATTTCTAAATACACTGTTGGCAATAAGTCGTTGCAACAGCTTCTTCAAATAAGTTCGGTTAGCGATACCTTGAGTGCTCAGCAACTGGGCAACAAAAAAGTATCGGTGCCGATCTACATGTATCACGGTCAGGCGGATGAGTTTATTCCTCTTGATCAGCACACCGATTTGAAAGGGAAGTACTGCCGTAAGTTTACCAACGCGACTTTTGCAACTTACCCTAGTGAGCATATCGTGACGCAATTCCAAGCGGCACCTTATGTGCTGTCTTGGCTAGGTGATCGTTTTGCGAATAAAAATACCGCAGGCACTTGCCTAACCTTTAATAAAAAGCCGAGCTCTACGGCTAATCCTGGTGGTGGGAACTTTGTTGTGTCGTTAGACGAATGGCCATTGGATGCAACGATTAAGCTGAAAACGCTGGGACAAGATGTTGTGCTGCCTGAAGGTTCTGCGTTTACGGCAGACACAGACATGACGGCTGGAACCCTTGATGGCACATTGGCTGTTCCAGAGTTTTTGGCCAAGTTAAACATCTTGTTGCCATTGGATGTGAAGCTTTCAGTCGTTCCTGTAGGTCGCACCACGGGTTCTGCTAGTCTGGATAATAACGGTCAACTAAGCGTACATGGCGATGCGCTGGCCGACATTACTATCAAATCTGCCGGTTTTGGTTGGTTGCAAATTCCATTTGGTTGCAAAACCGAAACGGCTGTTGAATTTCCCGTTAACTTTGACGGTCCTATTTCGTCGTTGGGTAACGGCAATTTCACCTTTGGTGGTGAAACTACTTTCCCAAGCATGAAAAGCTGTGGCTTGTTTAACGGTATGTTTACCTTGCTGATGTCCGGACCTGGGCAAAAGTATAGCTTTAACATTGCGCCGCCAGCGCCAAAAGCGTGGTAATACGTTGATTGTTGATAGTATTTAATGCGATTGGTACACGAATAAAAATAACAAAGTGGAATTACTAAACTTGATTCCTTCGTCGTCGCAATATCCATGAGAAAAGGCGGCGGCGAAGGTAAGCCTAATCAAGTAGCAGATGAGGAAGGTAAGATGTCCGAAACTTATACGGCACAATATAAAAACATTATGAATAAGAATTTTATCATTACCTCAATATGTATTGTCGCTGCACTATTTTCGACATTTTTCTGGTGGGCGGGAGAGCAAAGCGCTTCGAGATTTTCTTCCTTCGACACCTCCGGTGACCGAGTTTCAGAGCGTCATGCGGAGTCAGAGCTAACCTTGGAAGATTTGAAAACGCTTGACGAAGATACGGTAACTGCCATGCAGCTACATGCTGCGGAGATGGCCGGAAAGAATATTGATCAGCCAGAATATGTGGGGGTGGTCTCTGAGCGCCCAGATTTTATCTCGCCTGTTGAGTGGTATGTTGTAAACGGCGTGGCAGATAGAAGCCCGAATCCAGAGAAAGAGTTAACGCGATTGGTCAATAATTTTCGTTTCATTAAGCAAATGGAGTTGTGGGAGGCCCTGAGCGGTAGCACAGGCAGTGAGAAATCAAAGCGTAATGAAATTGCGGAGCACTTGCTGAATAGTTTGCCTGCAAGGCTCTCGGCGCAAGATATGGATAAATCACAAGCGCAGAGAATTCAATTAACTCTGTTATCGGATTTGGAGCCTGATCCAAAAATACGGCAGAAACGGTTAGCTGAGGAAGCGCGTCGTATTGGTGTGAAATTTGAGATACAACGCCATTGAATGGAAATTAGATGAGTGATCTTTTAGATTGAAATTTTTTGTGCACTTCTCTCTGCTGGAGATGTATATAAAAAGACAGTATCAGGTGGAGTGCTTTTTTCGATGCCGTTTGCATGGCGATTTCGCACCTAGTCTAAATCTTCAGCACAGCTGTGACGCCGGAGTGTTGCGATTTTTGTTGAGAGGCTGCGCTAACTCAACACGGTTTCTTCCCGAATTTTTTGCTGCGTAAAGCGCGTCATCGGCTAGTTTGATAAGAGCATCGCTTGAATAAGAGTTTGTGCATTCGGATGACGAAATACCCAAGCTCGCTGTAATCTGTATCCGTTCACCGGATGGAGAGCAGAGTGTGATCGCTTGGATTTTTTTTCGGCAGCGCTCTGCCAGTTGCGCGGCGCCATCAAGCGTTGTATTAGGCAATACCAATAAAAATTCTTCTCCTCCAAAACGTCCTATGATATCGCCTTCCCGTAGGCACACTGTCAGCGCCTTGCAGGTTAGTTTTAGCGTTTCGTCGCCAATCGGGTGTCCCCAGCGATCATTGATATTTTTGAACCTGTCCAGATCAAGCATGACGACGGCGATAGGTGATTCATGTCGCGTGGCTGTTTCGATGTTGCTTTGTAAATGCTCAATAATGCTGTGACGGTTATTCACGCCGGTGAGTGCGTCGGTAATGCTGAGGATACGAATTTCTTCTTCACGTTCGCGCCAGCGACCGAGAATATGATCCACCAAAACCAACACAGCGACGATAATATAAATGGACGCGAGGTAGTTGGTGGTAACCCAATAAGGAGAGCTGAGCTGCCATTCTGATCTATTAATGGAAATCAATGGCGCGTACGGCAATACGTTGTAGGCACTGGCGAAGAGCAGGGCAATAACGGCGAGGACTGAAGTGATCATCACTTGAATAACGTAAGCGCGTTCAAAAATCATAAAGCCAACGATGGGGATGCAGACTAGCATGACGCCGGCGGTGATGTTCGCAATGCCGATATAATAACCGATGAAAATTAAATTCATGGCGAACATTTGAATTGCAAAAACCTGATACGCCGCTGAGGCTGGCCGGTATCGATTAGTATATTTTCCC
Organism: Alcanivoracaceae bacterium; assembly: GCA_029213045.1. Taxonomy (GTDB): domain Bacteria; phylum Pseudomonadota; class Gammaproteobacteria; order Pseudomonadales; family Alcanivoracaceae; genus JARGPN01. The sequence continues at coordinate 306,724 of JARGPN010000009.1, read as the reverse complement.
GCGAAAATTGTAAGAGCTGGAAGGGCTAATGCGATCGGCGCGATATTCAGTAAGTAAAGCGCAACCTCTAGGTTTAAATGTGTGTTCGGTTCCATTAGTAGTACGGAAGAAAATAGCCAAAGGTAAAAGTTGCTGGCGACGAAGAGTCCCAAGCTAAGGATTGCTCGCGCTTTATTGACGGGCGACCATTTAATAGCGGCGCTAAGAACGCCGCGCACAATGGTTTCATAATTCATGCTTTGCCAATTTAGCCTGCGCCTTGGAGTATTTCTTGTCGGTGCAACACTGTATGTGGGGCAGGCGTTTTCGACACGGCACGATTGTTTGGCAAATACTACGCAGTTTCTACCATTGCGCTTGGCGCGATATAGCGCTTCATCGGCAGTAGCTACCATATCTTTGTCATCGCTTGGCTCGCCCTGGTTAATCCAGGAAACGCCGAAGCTGCCACTCAGGTGAACGCTTGCAGGCGCATCGCTGGATTTTTTGTTGGTGGGTGCATCAATAGCAATGCTGGTTAATCTCTGTCGGCACCGCTCCGCCAAAATGGCCGCTTCTTCGGGCGTGGTGCGCGGTAAGAGAAGCATAAACTCCTCTCCGCCAATGCGACCCAAGCTATCGCCCGCGCGGATTTCATCACCGATGGCTTGGGATGCTTTGCGCAGCGCGTCGTCTCCGACAGGGTGGCCAAACGTATCGTTAATGCTTTTAAAATGGTCTAAATCAAGTATCACCAAGGACAGCGCTGTGTTCTGGCGCTGCGCGCGGGAAATTTCTCGGCGTAGCTGGGTGAGCATGCTACGTCGATTTTTTGTGCCCGTTAATGGATCCGTTTGGCTTAACTTCATTACCGCTGTTTCTCGGCGAAGCCATTGAATCAATACGAGTGAGCAGAGTGTCACGTCGACGACATAGTGTGGTGCAGCCATCATTATTTGGCATAACGCCCAAAGGGGCGCGCTCGCCTGATCGGAAGGGGGCTGCGTGAAGGGCGCATAAGGAATAATGTGATAGGCACTTGCGTAATTAAGAATTAATAGTGCAACGAACGCGCAGACAAATGCAAAAAGCACTACGCGGCGTTCAAGAATTAGGAATCCAAACAAGGGGGCTCCCATTAGCACCACACCACTGGCGATACTTAGAGAGCCGGTAATATAGCCGCCCCAGACTAAACCGAGTGAAAAATAGGTGGCGCAGACATATTGGTACCACATCGGTTCGCGTTGTTGTTGGCTCAAGCGGTAACCATACGCGAGCAGGAGTGCCGCCCCTGCGATGATGAAAAGAATGGTCTTTAACATCCAGAAATAGTTGGGAAGATAATAGACGGTGTCGCCACCATCTATTGAGAACAGCACGATCGCAGCCCAAGCAGTATGGAAGGACCAAAGGAAGATGAGGCCCACTAGCGGAAAGCCGCTGCGGACTACAAAGCTCCACTCCATCACCGAGGATATGCGTTTAAACCAGCTTTTTTGCATTAAAAGCCCGATGTAAATAAAGGATTTTTATAATTTTATTAAGCTAAGCCTGATGCAATCCCAGCAGCGCGGCAATATGGGTATGATCGGCGGTATTAATATGGAATTGGATGGTACCGCTAGGCACCGCGGCATATTCTTTCCTGACGCACCACGTCACTGTAATCGGGCAGGATCAAATTTTAATCGTGCACTAGAACAGCCTCAACACGATTTCTGCCGTTTTCTTTAGCGGTGTAGAGTGCCTCATCGGCCGCCTTGATAAGTTGCTCTGGGTCTCCGTTGAAGGAGGCCGAGGCGCTAGCGTTTTCCATGGATGCAATACCGAAGCTCGCGCTGATTGATACCGCTGCCTTGTTAGGAGCAAATAGTTCGATTGCTTCTAACGAACGGCGGCAGCGTTCCGCTAATGCGGTCGCGCCGACGAGGTCGGTGTTTGGGAGCAGTATGAGAAACTCCTCTCCGCCGAATCGACCCATTTCATCGCCGTCACGTAAGCATTTGGTGAGTGCCTTCGCAGTAACACGCAAGACTTCATCGCCGGTCGGATGCCCCCATGTGTCGTTAATGTATTTAAATTTATCGAGATCCAGTACAGCGATGGACAAGGGTTGCTCGTGCCTAATTGCCGTTTCGAGAAGGACGTCGAGTTGGTGCAAAATACTGTGACGATTGCGCACATTCGTGAGCGCATCGGTAATGCTAATTACGCGAATCTCTGCTTCTCGTTCGCGCCAGCGTCCGAGGACGTGGTCGATTAAGATGAATGTAACAATCAAAATGTATGTGCAAATAAAGTAGGTGAGCAATGTCCAGAATGGTGTGTTGATCTGCCATGCTGGAGCGCCAACGGAGATAAGTGGAGCGTAGGGAAGTAGCCCGTAGGCACTCGCGTATGAGCAGGCCAACACACCGATTACCGACGTGAAAAACACCTGAAGAACAATGCGGCGTTCAAAAAGAATAAATCCAACAATGGGTGAGCAAAGAAGCATGATGCCAGTGTGCATGTACATTATCCCGAGCATATAGCCATAAAAAACCAAAGATTGCCCGAACATTTGTAATACAAATATCTGATACCAGCGTGATCCCGGCCAGCGTATGTTGATGTAGCGTCCAGCCCAAATAGAAAAAAAACAAAGAAGACTAAGACCGATAGAAAGATCAGTGAGTAACCTGGCAGTTTGGATATCTACCCGAATTTTTCCAGAGTGAATTGATGAAATAAATTCCAGAGTAGCAATGAAATTAACTGATATTAAAAGTAGTATTCCAGCAATGAGTCTCGCTTTGTTAACAGGCGTCCAGTCTAGAATGCCAATCAGAAATTCTCGCCACCAACGAGCGTTGGTGACCTTGCCTAAGTTGAAATGGTTTTCGACGCTAACGCGCGGATATGTTTTTTGATTTTCTTTCGGTGATGAGCAAGATTTTTCAGCTAGCTCAAGTCGATTGCGTCCGCGCTCTTTTGCGCGATATAGCGCCAGATCCGCCGCCGCTAAAATGGTGGTGATATCGCACGGTTTTGAGCCACAGGCCCAAGAAATTCCAAAACTGGCGCTTACGTGTATGGGCGTCGTTGCGCCTACAGCAATAGGTTCGTGATTTAACTTTAGACGTATACGCTCGATAATTTCGCGGGCTTCCTCGGGGGCTGCCTGTGGAAGCAAAAGTAAGAACTCCTCGCCGCCAAAGCGACCGATATAGTCTCCTGCACGAATTTCATTTCTAATTATTTCACTCGTACGACGAAGCACTTCATCGCCACTGGGGTGGCCCCATTTATCATTAATTGATTTAAAATGATCTAAGTCTAGTAGTACGACACAAAGAGGCCTTTTTTGGCGATGCGCACGTGATAACTCTCTTCGCAGCTGCATTAATATCGCACGGCGATTTGGTAGAAGCGTAAGCTGATCTGTTAATCCCAGTGTGCGGACGTTGGCTTCGCGAAGACGCCATTGACCTAATACGAGAGCGGCCAGTGCAACGTTGATCACAATGTGTGGAGCGGCCATTAATAGCTGACTGTGTGTCCACAATAGCGTATCACCGCCTTCATTGGGTGAGCGTATAAAGGGTGCGTAGGGAATAAGGTTAAGGGCTGAAGCTACATTGAGAAGAAGAAGCGCGGTGAAGGCGACAATAAATGCAAAGAATACAACGCGGCGTTCAAGGATAAGGAAGCCGATAAGGGGCGCGCCCATTAGAACCGCGCCGCTAGCTAGATTAAGGGAGCCAACCAGAGATCCTCCCCACACGAGAGAAAGTCCATAATAATTAGCAGTAAGATGTTGAAACCAAACGGGTTCTAAATTCCTACGTTTGAGTAGCAGGCCAAGCGCTAATATGGAAAATGCACCGAGAATAATGAATAGAATAACGGGTGCTTGCACCCACAGTTGCTCGAGGCTGAATACTTTCTTTCCGTTGAAATAGAATAATGATAAGAAGGCCCAGGTTCCGTGTGAAAGCCAAAGAACTATAAGAATGATCAGAGGCAGGCTGCCGCGCGCGACGAAACTCCAATCCATTATTGTTAAAGGTTGCCGCAGCTTGGTTAATGTAATTCCCTGCCGCATGACAGCACCGTTGTATTCTAATTATTAGTTGCTTAAGTGTAGAGCGGTAGACATTTGGGGCAACTGTTCACAGAGTCATTGGGATGAGCGGTATGATTTGAGGGAGGGAAGGCCACGATTTAGCATGTTGATTATTAAGCTCTCATCGACATTGCTTCTGGCGCCGCGATGGAAACTCGATTTCTACCTTCATCTTTTGCTGTATAAAGGGCATCATCGGCTGCTTTGACTAGCTCTGTGCTGTTTAAATTAAGATTGCCTTCATTGCTGGTCAGTCCGAAGCTCGCCGTAATGGAAATTTTCTCACCGTTTTCCGTCATCACTGTGCTGGCAGAAAGTGCCTCACGACAGCGCTCTGTTAAAATGCGCGCACCTTCCAAGCTTGTGTCAGGCAGCAAGAGCATAAACTCTTCTCCGCCAAAACGGCCGACCGCGTCGCATTCGCGAATCGTTTCTTGCAAAATCTTCGCCGCCCGTTTTAGTACGCGGTCGCCGGTTGGATGACCCCAAGTATCATTGATTTTTTTAAAGTAATCCATGTCCAATAACGCAATGGCAAGCGGCGGTCCGTGGCGCAATGTCCGTGCGATTTCTTTGTCTAGTAGAGAAAGAATGCTGCGCCGGTTGTGAATGCGTGTTAGCGGGTCAGTTCGACCAAGTACGCGAATTTCTAACCAGCGTTCGCGCCAATGACCAAATGTTTTATCTCCTAATGCGAGCACGATAAACATATGTGGGGTTAGAAATAGATAGAACGCGAGAAGCCACAGCGGCGTAATCGTGTGGTATGAGTTCTGGCCCACTGGCATTACCGGAGCGTACGGAATGACGCCTTGTGCGCTTAGGTATGTCAATGTGATGAGCGTTGCCATCGAGGTAATCATCGTTGCAATAATGTAGCGAGCGCGGAAAAAAATGAATCCGATCAATGGGCCGCCGGCAAGAATTAATCCAACGGGGAGTGACATCGTACCAATCAAGTAGCCGGAGAAGACCAAGGCAACGCCGTAATATTGTTGCGTGACGAATTGATACCACGCTGAGTTTGGATTGTGCAGGTTCACGCGCCAACCAATGCCTACCAACACTAGCAGTCCTAAAATAACGGGAAGCACATATGGGATTATGGCAAGAACATATTCAACGTTAATTAATTCTTGACGATTATCGGGAATTAATAGCAGTAGGCCCCAGGATGCGTAGAGCAAAAATTGACTGGCGCCTAAAAGCATGGAAAGCATTGATTTGGCAACTGGTGTCCAAGTTGGGCCTTCGTGGATAAGGTCATCAATCAGATGTGCGAGAGAAAACGTGGCTTTGTCCTCACCGAGTTCTCGTTTTTTTTCTTCCAGAGGAATTTTGTACTCCTCGAGGTTAGCGAGCACGATTCGATTTTTGCCAGTTTCTTTTGCGTGATAAAGCGCTTGGTCTGCGGCGCTGATAAGGGTATCCGTATCTATGGAAAGATTTTCCTCATTGCAAACAATACCGAAGCTTCCGTGCACAGGAATGCGTTCGTTGTCATCGCCATAAAGCGAGATTTGTTCTAGTGCTTGGCGGCAACGCTCCATCAATGCCATGGCGCCAGAGGAGTTTGTATCGGGGAGTAAAAGCAAAAATTCTTCGCCACCGAAACGGCCGACTACATCACACTCGCGAATATTATTGCGCAAACATTGGGCTGCTCTTTGCAGCACTTTGTCGCCTGTGGGGTGTCCCCAATGATCGTTAATCTTCTTAAAGCCATCGAGGTCTATAATCACAATTGCTAGCGGCGGTCCGTGTCTCTTAGTGCGCGCAGCTTCTTTTTTGATTTGACTTAAAATGCTGCGACGATTGGGTAAGCCGGTCAGAACATCGGTAAGGCTCAGTTTAAGAATTTCATTTTCCGCCTTACGCCAGAAATGCAGCATGATGCCCATCAAGGCGAGGTTCATGATCAGCGGAGGTAACGCTAGAAACAGCGATACATTTGTCCAAAATACCCGACTTGTGGTGTCGTGGGGTTCTAGCAGGAGAGGAGAGTAGGGGATTTTTCCGTATGCTGCGCCGAGGTTCAACCCCAATATAATGACGAAGGAAACGCCGACGCCAAGGGCGATAACGCGCCTTTCTAGCGCAACATATCCGGATAAACCTGAGCCTATCAGTACAACGCCAGCGGCAAAGCTATGCGCGCCGGTAATATATCCCGCCCAAACCATCGATAACGCAAAAAATAAAGCGCCAGTGTATTGATAGAGTATGGAGTTTGGGCGGTGAACGCGAAGTATCAGCCCTAAGCCTAACAGGGCGGCAGCACCTAGCATCAGCGCTATTACGACAAGGGTTTGGGTTTCGGCGACTTCAACGTTGATGAATAGCGCGCGATCGTCGCGGGCGAGGAGGTGCAGCAAGCCCCAAAGATAAACGCCACCGATTACCAAGATTTGCGTGACAGGCGCGCAACCTCGTTCGACGCGATTCCATCGAATGGATTTAAAAATGTTACCTCTCAATGTGAGGGCCCCTTCCTTTCAGCGTAAAACGCATATTTTTAAGTATTAGAATTATTGGTTTGCGTTGTTGATGTGACGCCGCTTCCCTTGATGGCATTTTGCTAGAAAAGGTCAGTGACGTCACAAAAAAAATCCTTTTGTTTAACAAATTGAATCGGATATCTCGATTTTGTGATCTCTGTGCACCATTAATTTTGAATGCGCGACAAGGATGTGTGGGATCACGACATCGTCATTTCTTTTACTGTTTTCTATGTACTTCTATGTTTCACCTGAAACGGCCCAGCTTTCATATTTTTGTCTCCGGCGTTCGCTTATGCAGTAGCAGTTAGGCGGAAACTTTTTGTTTTGGTTGGGCTTATGCCCATCTTTTATGGCTTGTTATGTTTCATGCTCTGCGATTCTGATCGTCGAAGCGTTTGCTAGGTGGTGGGTATCGCACCGAGATTGAGTAGGCTCTTTGCGCTACACCTTTTGGATCAGATGATTTTTTAAGCATATACGAAAATAAGCTTAGAGCAATATGTCTCTGTTGGAGTTATGTAAGTCATTGATTAATAATAATAAAAAATCCATATGTGGCAAATCAAAGCTGTCGGTGGCGCATAATATGATGTTGTCAGAACATCATGTGATTTGCGCAGCGCTGCCACCCTCGATGCTTGCGGTGCGACAGGTAAGTGGCGGGGCGGGTACTTCTACCGAGGGCACTCTTTTCTAAGGGAGCTGAGTAATAGAAGACCTTGCTCGGTCGCTATAGCCGTTTCATTGGTATGTTCGGTAGCGACGCTGAGGTGCTTTAGCCGTGCGTTGATGGTGTGGTTCAGGATTTGCTACCGCGTTGACCATTTAATAGCGCATGCGAAAAGAATGAAAAAACTAGCTAGTTAACGTTTCTTAGAAAAAGAACATCGCTGACGGGCTAAAAATTCAGTACACCATGTGCGAAAAAGACAATGGCAAATGAGAAATTGAGACAGTGCGTAAATAAATATAAGTATTCCATTTCCTTAGAGGTGCCTTTCTGTCGAAATTGACAAAGCCCCCTTGTTATATCCCTTCAAATAATTGTGGCGTCCCGCCATTGTGGTTGGATATTAAACATTAGAATTATTTTTTGTCATTTAGTGCAAGATCTAAGCAGATAGCTGTATTGAATGTACTCAGGTAAATGCCCGCTAGTTTCTCTATGCCTTCCTTTGTTAGCGTCTGTTAGGATTTTTTATTTTTAACCGATCTTGTCCAGGTGAAGAAATACTTGGAGAAAAGATTTATCGCGATAACAATAATGAGAAGGATCGCATCATGCCGGCCAGTTCTGTTAGAACCCCCATTCTATTTGCTACATTGACGGCTCTATCGACGTCATTACTCTCCATGACTGCTCAGGCCGCTAACGGCTGCAATCCACTTAGTCTGCAAACTTGTACGATTCCTTTCCCGTCGAACTACTGGGCGAACGCGGATGCGAGTTCGCCTACTGGTGTTTCGTTGGAGATGACCTCCTCTCTACTTCGCCAAGAAGTCGCGGACCAATTGCCGGCAGAAACAGGTATTAGTGTTGAGGGAATCTTCAACGGCGCGCATGGGTTCTCTGCGGCGAGCGCGGTGGTATTTGAATTTGATCACGCACCTGATCCGGGTTCGTTGCCTAAATACGCTGAAAATGTAGTTATTGCGTACGATCTGGATGCCGGTGAGTTTGTCGATGTGCGAGCGCAGATCAGTGACTACGCGAAGGGGAATAACGTTAGTGCACCCGCAAATGTACTGGAGGTGTATCCGGTTTCTCGTTGGAATTTTGGCCATCGAATAGTGGTGGCGGTGACTAAATCTCTTGAAATCAGCGGTGAAACGAAGGATTTTCAATCGCTTGCTGATAGTGCATCGGGGCAATCGGAGAAAGCCTATTTGGCGAAGTTATCTAGCGGATTAGCGCAAGCTGGTATTGCGGAATCCAATGTGCGGTCGGCCACAATATTTACCGTGCGCGATCAGGAAGAAGTGGTTGGTCCGATGAGAATGCTAGTAGAGCGGACGTTTTCTCAAGATCACCCCGTGCGCAACATCGAGGTGGACTACAAAACCTATTCCGGTAAAAAAGCGGCACTGATTACCGGTGAGTTACGCACTGATAATTATCGTCGTGAAGGCGGCATCGGCATGGTTGATTTCGATGCGACGCCAAAAGAGCAATGGATTACCTTTCGGTTGACGTTGCCGCAAGCCGCGCACACCAGTGGCAAGGTGCCTGTTGCGTTCTACGCACATGGATTGGGCGCTGATAAAAGCATGGATGCTCTGGTGACAACTTCCAATGCAGGGTTGGGCATTGCGACGTTTAGCGTGGACTTCCCGAATCACGGTGATCGTAAAGAGGTTGATGGCGGTGGTGTTTTCGACAATTTGGAAGTGAGCAAGCTGTCCCGCGAAATTGGCATGATGACACAGCACACCATTGATTTCGCCGCCGCGCATAAAGCGCTAATCGGTATGGCCGATTTAGATGTGTTGGGAAGGCTGACGTGGAGCAGCTGGTGCTGGAAATGCGCTGACGGCATCGCCGATATGGATACAACGCGCGTGTTTATGGAAGGCACATCGTTGGGTGGGGTGTTGGGCTCGTCTTATGCCGCACTGTCACCGGATCTTGATGGCGCCTTATTTCATGTGACCGGCGTCGGCGTGACGAGCATTTTAGCCGGTTCGATTTTATGGGAAAGCGCATTTTCTGGGCTGGAGCCGCCTGCTGCGAATGGTGCGGAAGCGGTGATGCTAAAAGGAGCGGTACAACAACTGTTGGACTATGGCGACTCAATTAACTATATCGAAACCATGCGTTACCCCAGTGATGGACGTCCCATTCGACCCATGATGGTGTTTGCCGGGAATGGCGATTCGATTGTGCCAAACGACGGAACGATAGCCTTGGCGCAAATTGTTGAAATGCCGTTGGTGGGCGAGGAATTGTTCCCAATGAGAGGGGTAGTGAAGCTTGATGATTATGATGATCTTGGTTTTGGTGTTCGTCAGGTGCCTGCATTAGCCGCGGGGTTCGAATTTTTATTAGGCGATGCGCTAACTGGATCAACGGCACATTTGTCGTTTATTCGACTTCAGGCTAACAAAGCGCAGAAGGAGTGGATCACACGCTTTATTCTCAATCAGTAATTTGCCTAGAAGTTTGCCGGCCTACTTAGGCCGGCTTTTTTATGATGATTAGATTTTCGCACTATCGAGCACTCAGAGAGTGCACACAAAAGCGGCCACGTAAGGCCGTTTTTTTATGGGGGGTTCCGGCTGTGTGTAGGCGTTACTGAAGGTCTGCTTTAACGGCAAATGTTGACGGTAGAATTTGAAAGCAACATTTGGAGTGTTCTGCGCGTGAGTATCCTTTAGCATCGTAACTCCACATTACGGGTACTGATGAGGCGCCTTAGATAAAGATGGCTAAGAGTGAATCTGGGTTAGTTTTCGCCGAGGATAATTCGAGATGGTCCGCAGTGCAGCAGCGTGACGTGCATGCGGACGGTTGTTTTGTCTTTGCCGTGGTCACCACCGGTGTGTATTGCCGACCGTCATGTCCCGCTCGTTTGCCCAAGCGTGAAAATGTACGATTTTTCACAACGTCGGCGCTAGCGAGTGAGGCGGGATTTAGAGCCTGCAAAAGGTGTTTGCCCGATGAGGCGCCGCTGGTGACACGACAAGCCGCGTTGGTAGAAGAGCTGAGTCGTTTTATTGAGACAACGTTGGATGACCAACAGAAAGCGCCAACGCTTGAAATGCTAGCTGATCGAGCCAACCTAAGTCGGCATCATCTGCACCGCCTATTTAAATCCGTTACTGGCGTGACAGCGAAACAATATGCTGATGCATATAGGAAAATGCGGGTACAGCGCGATCTTACTCGCAAGGCATCCGTGACGCAGACAATGTACGACTCGGGGTTTAATTCAAGCGGCCATTTTTATTCGCAGTCGTCGTCTCGGTTGGGCATGACGCCGGGCCAGTATCGTCAAGGTGGGGCTGAAATGACAATTCGTTTTGCAGTAGGTCAATGTTCATTAGGCGCAATACTGGTCGCGCAAAGTGAGAGAGGCGTGTGCGCGATTTTAATGGACGATGATCCGCACGCTTTAGTCAATGATTTACAGGATCGCTTCCCAAAGAGTGAGTTGATCGGTGCCGATAAAGATTTCGAGAAAATTGTTGCGCAAGTGATTGGTTTTGTTGAGCAGCCCGATAAAGGCATAAACCTGCCGCTAGACATTCGCGGCACAGCCTTTCAGCAGCGCGTTTGGGCCGCATTGCAGAAAATACCGGCGGGCAACACAGTGAGCTATTCGCAGTTGGCACAAATAATTGGCTCGCCGAATGCCTCGCGTGCAGTTGCCAAAGCCTGCGCTGCAAACCCTCTGGCGGTGGCCGTGCCGTGTCATCGGGTGGTGCGAATGGATGGTGGTCTGTCGGGGTATCGCTGGGGGGTGGAGCGAAAGCGGGCGTTGCTTGAAAACGAAATGAAAGCAAAAAAGCGCTAATAATAGCGATGACTGATGAAAAAAAAGAACGCCTCATTTGAGGCGTTCTTTTTTACTGCCGATTTAACTCGCTAGCCGCTCTCGCGATTTTTCTTTGCTAGATTTTTTTGCCGATTTACCAAATTCCATAAACTCATCAACAACGCTCGAATGACGCATTTTCATTAAGTCTAGGGCGTAGTTTTGATAAACCTTCCACGGTGCTTCATTGCCTTGTTTGGGGAACTGGTCAATTGAGCGCTGAACATAGCCAGAGCTTAAATCTAGCAGTGGCGCTGCGGCTTCTTCACCGTGCGTATTGCGAGGAGCGCAATAGGTGAAACCATTTTTATCCATGTGATTGATTAAACGGCACGTGTATTCGCTGGTTAAATCTGCTTTGAGTGTCCATGACGCGTTAGTGTACCCGATCACGGAGACCATGTTCGGTACATCGCTGAGCATCATGCCTTTGTAGCTAAAGTGGTTGGCGGGAACCACTTTTTCGCCGTCTACAGACATGTTGGTGTTGCCCAGTGCAACAAGATCGAGGCCGGTAGCGGTGATGACGATATCGGCTTCAAGCACTTCACCGGATTTCAATTTAATGCCGTTTGCGGTGAACGTATCAATATGGTCTGTCGCAATAGACGCTTTGCCTTTGCGCAACGCTTTGTATAAATCGCCATTGGGAACGATGCACATGCGTTGATCCCATGGGTTATAGGGCGGGGTAAAGTGTTTGTCGATGTCGAAATCTTTACCAAGTAGTGCGCGTTGCTGCGTGCGAATAATTTTCTTCACAAATTCGGGCCGACGACGACTCAGCTCGTACAAGAACGTGGCGAGCGATACATTTTTAACGCGAGTTAAGCGATAGGCTAGTTTTTCTGGCAAGAATTTACGCATGCCGTTAGCCAGTGCATCGTTGCCAGGAATAGACAAAACGTAGGTAGGCGTGCGTTGCAGCATGGTGACGTGTGCTGCTTTGTCGGTCATCGATGGAATGAGGGTAATGGCTGTCGCGCCACTGCCAATCACGACGACTTTTTTGCCGTTGTAATCTAAATCTTCAGGCCAGTGCTGAGGGTGGACCACTTGGCCTTTGAATTGATCAAGGCCTGGGAAGTCTGGCGTGTAGCCTTTGTCGTAGCGGTAATAGCCGCTGCACATCATTAAAAAGTTGCAGGTAAAAGTAACGCTCTTCCCGTTATGCTCAGCTTTTACCGTCCATTGGGATGTTTCACTAGACCAGCTGCTGTCTTTGACTAAATGGTTAAAGCGAATCTGTTGATCGATACCGTATTCTTTGGCCGCATCCTTCACGTATTGGCGAATGTCAGAACCGTCAGCAATGGCTTTTTTATTGGTCCAAGGACGGAAGTTATAACCGAGCGTGTACATGTCGGAATCGGAACGAATGCCAGGATAGCGGAATAAATCCCAGGTGCCGCCCATGGCACTGCGGCCTTCAAGAATGGCGTACGATTTATTCGGGCATTCCTGCTGCAAATGGCGAGCCGCTCCGATACCGGATAGGCCGGCGCCTACAATCAGTACATCAACATGTTCAGTTGCCACGGTATTCTCTCCCAACGTGAATCAATTCTTTATAGGCCGACCATACTGCCACAGCGCCATGCGTTGAGTCCCTGCGCAAACAGGCCATTCGGGTGTCACAACACGCCAAGCAGAACCCACTAGAGTGTTGATTTACAAGTGTTTACGCGTTCGCAAGGCAGGAGAGTATGCTGTGTGCACTGGTGTTAGCGAGCGAAGGGAAGAATGTGATGAGCCATTTTAACGGGTTAATTCAGGTGCTGCTGTACTGCGCTCTGATTAATTATGCCGTTCTGTTGCTTTGGTCAGGCATGTACTTTTTTGCGCGGGATTGGATGTATCGGCTGCATAAAAGAATGTTTGATGTGCCGCTTTCAACGTTTCACGCGGTGAATTACGGCGGTATTGCGGCGTATAAAATAGCTATTTTTCTGTTTAATTTAGCGCCTCTGATAGCGCTGTGGTGTGTCTCTGGGAAATAACGGTATGTATCAGCAAGCGCATATTAATGCGAATCAGTGGGGGGCGGAGACCACGCTATCACTACTGAATGACCTTGCTGTCAGGAAAGGCCATTTTTTCTGTGCCTTCGAATTGTTCGGGTAGCTGTTCGGCTGACTCAATGTGATATTTCTCGTCCGCCATCATTTTATACATGCCTTTTAGCGTATCGCGCGGTGCACGTGTCGCGACAACGTTTGCTAGCCATGACGGAATAAAGCCTCCCGGATCGACGAAGGTTTCGAAGGTCACACGCGTCCAGCCGTCTGCCATTGGCTCGAGAACAAAACTGTTATCCAGAGCCGGCAGTCTTACAGTGCCTTTTTGTTTGGGCAGTAGGTCGGGTTCTGCAACGGAGTGCATGGTGATGGTGAGAGTGTTTGGATCTTGTGACAGTTTGGTTCGTGTGACGATATCTCGTGCACTCACGGGCCAAATGCCGGCGATATGAACATAGGCAACATCGTGACCAAATTCCGGCAACAGGTTGGCGCCATCGCATTGATAAACCCATTCGGGAAATTTTTCGATATCGCCAAGTACAGCAAGCACGGTGAGCATGTTGTGCGGCACTTCGATAATGCCTTTAAAGGCATTGAGCGAGTTGCCAGGGACGGGCCGCTCCCACGTTTTAACGTCGTCGCGTTGTTTGGCTTCGCGCACAAGCTCCCAGTTCGCGGACGCGGACGCTGATGCCAGTTGGCAAAGCAGTGTGGTAATGAGTGCGATCACAATTCTTTTCATAGCGGACAGAGTTTCTTCGACGAATGAATGGGCGGCGAGGTGCTTAGCCTACCGCTTTCTATTGCGGCGATGAAAGTCTGAATGAGCAAATCGATAAGGAGTGTGAACTGGCGGGTATTAGAGGTTAGCGGAACAGCTATCAATGAATGTCGTAGGGCACGAACGCCCCACGACATTTACACGTTCGCTTCGTTTAGCTAGCGCGGGCGGTGCGTTGACGCGCTTGTTGGCCATTCTGCGCGTTGCCGCGAGAGGTGCGCTGGCCCTGTGGGGAGCTAGTGCGACGGCCATTGGCGTCATTACGGCGATTACTCGTGCGTGGTTTGCTTGAGCGATTCGGCGCTGGATTGTTTGACGGCGCATCCTGCGGCTCAAACCCGGCAATGGTTTCCTTTTCGATCGGCTTATTCAGCAGGCGTTCGATATCACGCAGTTGCTTGCGTTCATCAACGCTTACCAACGAGATCGCTTTGCCTGTTGCGCCAGCGCGGCCAGTACGACCGATGCGATGCACATAATCCTCAGGCACGTTTGGTAAATCGAAGTTAACAACTTGCGGCAGTTGATCGATATCAATACCGCGAGCGGCGATATCGGTGGCCACCAAAATTTGCACTTTGCCTTGCTTGAAATCGGCCAAGGCTTTTGTGCGCTGGTTTTGGCTTTTGTTGCCATGAATCGCGGCAGAAGGAATATTGGCTTTCTCTAATTGAGTGGCCAATTTATTTGCGCCGTGCTTGGTGCGGCTAAACACCAATGCTTGGTGCCAATTGTTATCCAGAATCAATTGAATAAGCAGCTCGGCTTTACGACGCTGATCAACTGGGTGCAATTTGTGTTGCACTGTTTCAGCGGTGGTATTGCGGGGCGTAACATTGATTTCTACTGGATCGTTCAATAGCCCTTTGGCCAGGCCGCGAATGTCATCAGAGAAGGTCGCAGAGAACAAAAGGTTTTGACGGCGCTTAGGCAGCAACGCCAAGATTTTTTTGATGTCGCGAATAAAGCCCATGTCGAGCATGCGATCCGCTTCGTCGAGGACCAACACTTCTAGGTCGTCAAAGTTCACCGCGTTTTGTTGATATAAATCCAACAAACGACCTGGCGTCGCGACAAGAATGTCAGCACCTTTACGCAACTTCATCATTTGTGGATTAATTTTGACGCCACCGAATACCACGGCTGAATTGAGCGGCAAGTTTTTGCCATAGGCTTCAACGCTGTCGTGTACCTGCGCGGCAAGTTCGCGCGTAGGGGTGAGCACAAGTGCGCGAGCATGGTTGCTGCGAGCGCGCTTGCCGGAGGCAAGACGGTGCAGCAATGGCAGCGTAAAGCCGGCGGTTTTACCTGTGCCGGTTTGGGCTGCGGCCATTAGGTCGCCACCTTTTAAAATAACGGGAATAGCTTGCGCCTGAATAGGTGATGGCTGTGTGTAGCCTTTTTCAGTAATGGCGCGTAGCAATGGTTCGGATAGACCGAGTTCGGTAAATAACATGAAACGATTCCTCGCAGGCGCGAAAGCTCGGGCCTGAATATAGGATGAATTTGGCGGGGCAGTTGGTCGAGCTGAATCAGTTCGGGTCGCCGCTTTGCCGGTTAGTCGCCGCAGTTCGCTGTTAAGCGTTGAAGGGCGTGTGCGGCATCCGGTATGGGTTCCCGAGAGGGGGAGCGCTGCGCGAGAAGTAATACAAGGCAGGCAATAACGATGTCGCTGGCGTTATCCGTTCGTTGGATCGGATAAGGCGGCGGCACGATAACACAGCCATCACACTAATAGCACTGTTTATTTTGTGATCATTTCATATCGGGTTGATTACGTGAGGCTAGGACGCATGCGCTGGCGGTAGTGCGCGGGGGCTTCGCCGGTCCATTTGCTGAACGCACGGGAGAAGTTGGCTGGGTTTTGGTAGCCCAAACGGGAGGCAATTGCCTGAATGGCCATCTTCGAATGCAGCAATAAATTCTGCGCATCTCGACGGCGTGCTTCCTCTAACAATAATAAAAATGAAGTGCCTTGCTGCTGAAGTTTGCGTTTGAGTGTGCGCGTGGAAAGGTGGAGCTGCTGCGCAATATCGTCGAGGTTCGGATAGCCGTTTTCACGTCGCAACATTAACGCGTTGCGGACTCTGAGTGTGATGTCTGCTTGTTGGGTTACCGCCAGTGAAAGCTCGGTTTCGCATAACGCGATTGCTTGCTGTGAGGCAAGCGGGTCGGCCAGTACAGGACGCATATCTTGGTAATGCTGGGGGAAGCGCACTAGATTTTCGCGCTGACCGAAGTGAACAGTGGGCAATTTTTCGCGCCAGCTATTGAAGTAGTCTGGCTCCGGCCAATCGAAACAAATTTCGATGTCATTAAAAGATTCCAGTTCTCTGCCGAGTAATACAGCAGTGGTTCGCGCAATCCCAAGCAAAATATTTTCGTAGTAAAACGTGCGAAGAATGGGAATGGGTGACGTTTCGGTGACGCACAGTTCGGCCATATCGTTTTGCTCGCGGCATTGCATGCTGAAACCCGATTGCCGCACTTGCATGTAGCGTATGGAAATTTCTTGTGCTTGCCGAAGCGATGCGGCGCTCATTGCTGCGTAACCTAATACGCCGTGAACAGTAGGGCGCATACGAAGGCCATATTCATAACCTAGACCCGGTTCGCGGCTGAGCAGCTGCGCGCGCAGAATAACCAGCGACCATTGGTAAGAAGACATTCGTGCTTCGGGCTTTTCAAGGAATGCGATATCAAGAGGAATATCTCGTAGGAGCGCCTGCGCTGAAATGCCGCGTTCGTTCATTAGCTCGACCATTAACTGCAAATAGGCAATGGAAATGGTCGGGCGATTAAAATCGAATGGGTGTTTAGGTGTGCGCATGGCAGTTCCGGTTTTTCGTTTTGTGTTGGCACCTGTTTGCAGGCGGCACTGAGTTTAATGAGCGTGGTAATCGCTTGCAGGCAAGCTCCCACATGGGCCGAGACTTTTTTATGGTGTGGGTGTGCTTTTGGCGTTTTGTGGGAGCTTGCCCGCAAGCGATAGTGCGTTGGCAAATACTCAAGCTTCTCGTTTCCCCGCCTGATTGCCGGCGGTTTGGTTTTTTGATTGGTGCCGTCATCACTTGCACGCAAGCTCCGACACGAGTGCTTAGCATTACAGGCCATCATATATGTGGCCCATAATGATATGCAATATGGCGTTTGTGGGTATCACGGGGAGCGCTACAAGGTGTCTACACTGCCATCCATCAATGACAATATTCATAACGGGTCGTCATCGGAGTCGAAAGTATGTCTGGAGAGAAGCTTCAAGGAGCGGTGGTCGCGGTTACTGGTGGTGGTCGCGGTATTGGTTTGGCCATTGCTCAGGCACTCGCGGCTGTGGGAGCGCGAGTTAGTATTGGTGACATTGATGCCGATTTGGCGAAGCGTGCTGCGGCCGAATTAAATGGCCAAGGGTTTGCGTTAGACGTGCGAGATCGCGCGTCGTTCGAAGGTTTTATTCAGTCCACTGAAAAGGCACTCGGCGCAATCGATATTCTGATTAACAATGCGGGCATTATGCCGGCGGGTGATTTTTTGGCGGAAACCGATGTCACCAGCGATACGCAAATCGACATTAATCTTCGTGGCGTGATTATTGGTTGCAAGGTGGTCATGCCCAGCATGATTCAGCGACGACGTGGGCATATCGTCAACGTGGCGTCGTTAGCGGGGCACATAGCGGTACCCGGTTTGGCGGTCTACTGCGCTACTAAATTTGCGGTAATGGGATTAACCGAAACCTTGCGCGAGGAATATCGCGATAGCGGTTTACATTTCACTGCGGTGTGCCCGTCAAAGGTAACTACTGAATTAGCGTCTGGTACCGATGACGCAGGGCGCGGTATTCCAACAGCATCACCCGAAGACGTGGCGGATGCTGTCGTTGAAGCACTTACAAAAAATTTAACGACGGTAACGGTGCCGCGTTATCTCGATGCAGTGCCTGCGTTGCAGGGGATTACTCCGAGTTGGGTTTTACGAAGTGCGCGCCGGTTCTTTGGGGATCGACGCATTCTTGAAGATATCGATCACACAGCCCGTGCTAGCTATACCAAACGGATAAACTCATTAGAAAAATCGCGTAATTAATCTTTTTCTAAATCTTAGTAGAAAGGAAACACTTATGACGGCTGCTAAAACGAAGCCCCGCAACGTAACCTCATCTAAACGTAAAGTGGAAAACGCATCTTTACCCATAAAAGAAGTAGAGGTGCTTGTCGTGGGTGCAGGCATCAGTGGCATCGGTGCCGCAATTCGTTTGCAGAAAGAAGGCGTTTCTAATTTTGTTGTGTTGGAAAAGGCGAAGTCACTAGGCGGAACTTGGCGCGACAATACCTATCCTGGTTGTGCGTGTGATGTGCCGTCCGCCTTGTACTCTTTTTCGTTCGCACAGAAATCTGACTGGACTCGTGTTTTTGCGGGCCAACCGGAAATTCTTGATTACGTGGAAGACACTGCGCGTCGTCACCAGATTGAATCGTTTATTCGTTTTGGTGAACCTGCGCAAGAGAGTTACTGGGACGACAAGGCGTGTCATTGGGTTGTGACCACGGCGAAAGCGACTTGGCATGCACGCAGTATTATTTCCTGCACTGGATACCTCCATGCGCCGATCATCCCTAATTTGCCAGGCCTACATGAATTCTCTGGGGAGATGTTTCATTCCTCTCATTGGAAGCATGACGTTGATCTAACCGGTAAGCGTGTGGCGGTGATTGGCACCGGGGCGTCAGCTATTCAGTTCGTTCCTGAGATTCAGCCTTTAGTCAGCGAGTTAAAGGTTTATCAGCGCACCCCGCAGTGGATTCTGCCGAAAATGGATAGTTCATTGCCGCCCTTGCAGCGACGTTTGCTCGGCTTACCGATGGTAAAAGAAGCACTGCGCAATGCCATTTACGCGGGTTTTGAAACCTTTGGTATTGGTTTTCGTCGCCCAACGTTGTTGAAGCAGGTTGAAAGATTGGCACGTGCGCATATTCGTTGGGCGGTACGAGATCCTAAGCTTCGCGACATCGTCACACCTAATTATACCTTGGGCTGCAAACGCGTATTGATGTCGAATAATTATTATCCCGCGTTAGCACAACAGAATGTTGAGGTGTTCGCGACAGGCGTAAAAGAAATTCGCGGAAATACACTGATCGGTGAAGACGGCAGTGAACGCGAAGTGGATGTGATTATTCTTGGCACAGGTTTCCATGTGTCTGACCAGCCGATTGCGCATCATGTTCGCGGTAAGGATGGTCGTTTGCTATCCGAAGTATGGGCTGGAAGCCCAGAGGCATATCGGGGAAGCACTATTTCTGGTTTTCCTAACTTGTTTTTAATCCTCGGGCCCAATTTGGCGATTGGTCATAATTCTGCCTTTATTGTGATTGAGGCGCAGTTAAAATATGCCATGAGTGCGCTGCGTACGATGCGAGAACGACAGTTAATGCGTATTGAAGTGCGCGGCTCGGCACAGGCCGCCTACAACGAACAAGTTCAGGCGGCATTACAGGGCACGGTTTGGAATACTGGCGGCTGCTCCAGCTACTATATTGATGCCAATGGAAAAAACAGTATTGGTTTTCCGTGGAGCACGCTGACCATGAAGCGCTTATTGGATAAATTTGACGAAGAGAATTATTTTATCATGCCCGAACTAGAAAGCAGTTTAGACGAGAATATCACGTCATTATCTAAGCAGAATTCGGAGGTGGTTGGTGCTTCAGCCTAAGCGAGCGTTAGTACTAGGGTGTGGCGGTGTCGCAGGCGCGGCATGGCAAATAGCGACTCTTGAAGCGTTGCAAAAACAACTTAATTGGGACGCGCGAAGTGCCGATATTTTAATTGGCACGTCTGCGGGTTCTGTATTGGCGGCGCTGCTTTCCGCCGGTGTCTCTGTTGAGCGAATGGTGGCAAGTGAGAAAAATACCGCCGCTGATTGTTTCTGGAATCATGACACGGACACAGGTGGTGCTTTTCCGCCAGTGCCGAAAGGACAGTTCACTGCGATGCCGTTGCTGTGGAAAGGCATCAAAGGCGAAGTCAGTCCGATCACCGCGATTGCTGGATTGTTGCCACGCGGCAATATGAACATGCAGCCCTTTATGGATTTAATTGATTCAGTGGTGCCTGCGGGTCAGTGGACAAAACATAAGGCGACTTGGATTGTTGTGGTTGATGCCGCAACCGGCGAGCGTGTGGTGTTGGGGCGTGATTACGCAGCGGATATTCCTTTGAACCGCGCCGTGTGTGCGTCCTATGCGGTGCCGAGTTGGTGCCCGCCGGTAAGTTGGGCAGGACGCGAGTTTTTGGATGGTGGCATTGCGTCGCCGGCGTCAGCGGATATGTTGATCGGTACCGATATCGAAGAGGCCATTGTCCTGACACCCATGGCGGCTGCGTCGATGGACAATCCACGCTCGCGTTTGGAAAAAATTGAGCGGCGGGTCCGGCGTTATATGACGAATGTAGTGAATCGTGAAATTGCCCAATTAGAGCGCGCGGGCATAAGGGTGATTAGGTTGGAGCCCACGGCGGAAGATCTCGGCGCATTTGGGTTTAATATGATGGACCCCCATCGCCGCGAGCGTGTATTTGCTACGGCCTGTAGCACGGCGCCTGCTGCTGTTGCGAACGCAATAAGCAAGTCTTTGCAGTCGGCGGAGCGGCCTGAAGGCGCTCAGCTTTCACTCAGTTGATGTGCGGCCCCACAGCCGGCGCGCTGCCGGCATTTCGTGTCTGACTGAGCGAACGTAGCCTTTTTGTGCGGTCAGTTTGGGCCATCCTTTCGTTTGCACAGATTTTCTAATGGCACGGCGAGACCTCACGGCGAGTCATTACTCCAGTCATGCTTTAGGCATGGAGAGACAGACGGGAGCTCGACGTTTATGAACGCGAAAGCAAATGCCATTCCGAATAATTCGGATCAACCAAAAAAACGTAACCCTAAGAAGGTTGACGCTAAGAAAATCAATGAGAGTGACATTCAGCCACGGCGGATGGATTTTGAATTCGATCCCGCGATCAATCGCTATTGGTTTGCCGACGATCAATTTAAAACGATTTTGCTGACGGCGTTGTCGTCGACCTTCCCAGAAGGTGAGCGTTTCTTCGTCCGTTCCGTCCGCCACTACCAAAATGCGCTGACCAGCAAAAAGCTAAAAGAAGAAGTGAAAGGCTTTATCGGTCAGGAAGCGCATCATGGCAATGAGCATGAAGTCTTTAACGCCTTTTTACGCGACAAGGGCATTCCAACAGATATCGTAGAAAAGTTCGTCTACAACGGTATTCGCTGGCAGGAAAAACGTCTTTCTCCGGCGCGCCGTTTGGCGAAAACTTGTGCGCTTGAACACTTCACCGCGATGCTGGCTGAATTAATTCTCGAAAACCCTGAATTTATTGAAGGCATGGATGAGCGCCTTGTGCCCTTATGGATGTGGCACGCGGTAGAGGAAAGTGAACACAAGTCTGTAGCGTTTGATGTCTTCCAAGATCAAGTGGATAACTACTGGGTGCGCACCAGTGAAATGGCCATGACGACGGTGGAGTTTCTTGGCTTTACTATCTTCCACTACATTCAATTACGCCGTGAAATGGATGATAAAACTGATTGGAAGGCTGTGCGCAGTGGCATCAGCTGGTTGATTGGTCGGAAGGGGTGGTTGAATCAACTGCGTCCTGCGTATTTGGCATATTTCAAGCGGGACTTTCATCCTGCCAAGAGAGACAAGAAGCATCTTCGTGATGCTGGATTGAAACAGCTAGCGAAGATGCTGAATAAGCCGGAGTTAGCACAAGGTTTGCCGCACTGATGTTCGATAAGTGAATTTGAGAGAGCGATAGAAGTTGCCCCAGCCATGCTGGGGCTTTTTTTTGCCTTTACACTTCTGCGGGTTCTGCACTCGCCAAATGGTAGACATTTAGACCAATCCCTCTAGGATGAATCAGCAAGAAAAAATGCGATACATTAAGGTTAATTGTCTTTGTGGGCGCTTATTTGCACGAGGTAGTGCTTCGAAAACACTAAGGCCCCTCGCTTTCTGGTCTGATTGCTGGCGGCTTGGTTTTTAATTGGGGCTGTATCGCTTGCAGGCAAGCTCCCACGTTGGCCGAGATTTGTGTCATGTGGGGTGTGTGTTTTTGTACTTTGTGGGAGCTTTCCTGCAAGCGATACAGCCCTCATTCAACCTAATGTCGCCAGAATAATTTTCTGCCCCCTCGTTGTGAAACACGTGTGGGAAATAGCCAGCCTAAATTAAGTGTAGCGAGGCATCATGAATTTTCAGCATAGCGAACGCGTTCAATCTTTTATAGAGAGACTGAACGCATTTATGGATGAGCATGTTTATCCGCTTGAGAAAACTTATCACGACTATTTCAAAACAGCTGACGACAGATGGAGCTCGCCGCCTTTTATGGCAGAGCTGAAGCGAAAGGCGCGGGATGCGGGTTTGTGGAATCTTTTTTCGCCAAGTTCTGAGCATGGGGCGGGATTAAATAACTTGGAATATGCCCCCTTGGCCGAGATCATGGGCAAAGTGTTGTGGGCGCCGGAGGTGTTTAACTGCAACGCGCCGGACACGGGTAATATGGAGGTGCTGGCCACATACGGTTCTGAGGCGCAGAAAAAGCAATGGTTAACGCCCTTATTGGCAGGTGAAATTCGGTCTGGTTTTGCGATGACGGAACCCGATGTTGCTTCGTCTGATGCCACTAATATTTCGCTTTCCATTACGCGTGATGGTGATGAATATGTAATTAATGGTCGCAAGTGGTTTATTACCGGTGCGATGAACAGCGCCTGTAAAATTCTTATTGTGATGGGCAAAACAGATCCGCAGAACGAAAACCGGCACGCGCAGCAGTCGCAAATATTAGTGCCGATGGATTCTCCCGGTCTGAAAGTGGTTCGGCCGTTAAGCACGCTGGGGTATGACGATCCGCCGCTAGGCCATGCGGAATTGCATTTTGATCAAGTACGCGTACCCGCCGAGAATATCTTGCTCGGCCCAGGACGTGGCTTTGAAATTGCGCAAGGCCGTTTGGGGCCGGGCCGTATTCACCACTGCATGCGTTTGATCGGTTTGGCGCAGCGCGCTTTG
Organism: Alcanivoracaceae bacterium; assembly: GCA_029213045.1. Taxonomy (GTDB): domain Bacteria; phylum Pseudomonadota; class Gammaproteobacteria; order Pseudomonadales; family Alcanivoracaceae; genus JARGPN01. Next base: position 283,713 of record JARGPN010000009.1, on the reverse strand, counting down.
GAAGCAGCATGCCGTCGAGTTGAGCAACGCACTACCTTTGGTAAAAAACTCAGCGAGCATCAATCTGTACGCGAGGATCTTGCGCGCAGCTTTTGCGAGATTGAGCAGGCCCGTTTGTTAACGTTAAAAGCCGCAGACCAAATGGATAAGGTCGGCAACAAAGACGCCTTAGATCTCATTGCGTCCATTAAAATTGTTGCGCCCAATATGGCCTGCGATGTGATTGATCGTGCGATGCAAATGCATGGCGCGGGCGGCCTGACGGAAGATTATTTTCTTGCAGAAGCCTATAACTACGCGCGCACGGTGCGCCTCGCGGATGGACCGGATCAGGTGCATATGATGCAGCTGGGCCGTTTATTAGCGAAACGTTATGGCGGTAAATAATAAAAAGACGGAAGGCGAAATTATTCCATGAGTGATGTGGCTGATATGAATACGGCGTCGCTTGAAGCCTATTTGCAGAAGAATCTTGCTGGATTTAAAGGGCCTTTGTCTGCGGAGAAGTTCTCGGGCGGCCAGTCGAACCCAACCTTTTTGCTGACGGCGTCGAGCGGTCAGTATGTGTTGCGTCGTAAGCCGCACGGTCAGCTGCTTGCTTCTGCACATGCCGTGGACCGAGAGTTTAGTGTACTTCGGGCATTACATGGCAGTGATGTTCCCGTCGCAAAGCCACTTTTGCTTTGCGAGAGCGATGACATTATCGGCAGTATGTTCTATGTGATGAGCTATGAAGCGGGACGCATATTTTGGGATCCCGCATTGCCGGAACTAGCCGCCGCGGAGCGGGCGCCGATTTTTACGGAATTGGTGCGGGTGTTAGCCGCGTTGCACAATGTTGATGTGAATAAAGTGGGGCTAGCGGACTACGGCAAACCGGGAAATTATTTTGAGCGTCAAATTGGTCGCTGGAGTAAGCAGTATCGTGCCGCGGAAACGGAACGCCTTGCTGATATGGAAGTGTTGCTCGATTGGCTGCCAAGGAATATGCCGTCGGATGACGGGCAGGTAAGTTTAATTCACGGTGACTTTAGATTAGACAATTTTATCTTCGCAAAAGAGCATGCCTCCATAAAAGCGGTATTGGACTGGGAGTTATCAACAGTAGGGCATCCGTTAGCAGATTTGGCTTACCTGTGTATGTGTTTGCGTTTGCCCGTGTCCGGTTTTCCTCGTGGTCTTGCAGGGCTTGATCGTTCTGCGCTAGGTCTGCCTGAAGAAGAACAGATTGTGGCGCAATATTGTATGCTGCGAAATATTACAACCATCGAGAATTGGGAATTCTATCTGGCATTTAGTTTTTTTCGACTTGCTGCGATATGCCAAGGTGTGATGCGCCGTGCACTCGATGGTAATGCATCAAACGAGCGTGCATTGGAAACTGGGCGTCAAACAGCCGTGCTGGCCGCGTTAGGTGCGGCGATTATTGCTGGTGAGTAATTGACGTGCCATGAAGCTTTAGTCGCTAGGCGGATATTTGTAAAAAAAAGAGGCAAGGAGAGACTGTGGCCACATCATTGTTTGACCTATCTGGGAAAATTGCGCTTGTTACTGGAGCAAGTCGTGGTATCGGCGAAGCCATCGCAAAACTTCTTGCTGAGCAAGGCGCTCATGTTTTAGTGAGCAGTCGTAAAATAGAAAGTTGTCGAGTAGTGGTTGATGCAATTCAGCAAGCAGGCGGTACGGCTGAGGCGCTGGCGTGTCATGTTGGCGATATGGACAGTATTGTCGCTGCGTTTGCGGCGATAAAATCTGAGCATGGCCGGTTGGATATTCTCGTCAACAACGCAGCGACAAACCCCTATTTTGGCAATGTGCTAGACACGGACTTATCTGCCTACAATAAAACCGTTGACGTGAACATTCGCGGATATTTTTTTATGTCAGTAGAGGCTGGGAAGTTGATGCGCGAGAATGGCGGCGGGGCGATTGTGAATACCGCCTCAGTCAATGCATTACAGCCTGGCATGGGGCAGGGTATTTATTCGATCACTAAGGCGGCAGTGGTCAACATGACGAAGGTGTTTGCAAAAGAATGTGCCGGCTTTGGTATTCGCTGTAATGCTGTGTTGCCTGGGCTAACCAAAACCAAATTTGCCGGTGCGCTTTTTGACAACGAACATATCTATAAGTCTGTTGTGAAAGGCATTCCTATGCAGCGTCATGCGGAGCCGTCGGAAATCGCTGGTGCGGTGTTGTACTTGGCGTCAGCGGCAAGCAGTTACACCAATGGTGAATGTTTGGTCGTTGACGGGGGATTAACGATTTAGCGATCCGCTAGGCAGTATCTATGCGAATGTTTAAAGGCAACGTCATAGACGCCTAATGCGTTGCCTTGCTTCAATTTAGTCGCGCACGTTTTTATTTTGAATATATTCATCCATGCGCGACAACAAACGCCACCATTCACTGCCATCGTCACGGTAGGTTCGAATTGCCCCTGCACGTACAAGTATCTTGCGAAGTTCATCGCTACTAAATCCGCCAAGATGTTTTTGTAAAGTATCGAAGGACCGGTCTGTGTAGCTCTTATGGCTTAAGAAGTGCTTGGCGGTCTCTTCCGCCATAAAATCCACTTTGTTTTGCTCTCGCAGTGCGCTGAGTTGATAACGATGCTGCTGCGCATTAAGTAAAAAGCTAATGGCGCCGCCAAGTATGGCACCCAAAACGGTGCCTAGAAATGCGGCGAGGGCAGGGCTGATTTCCATTTCCATAGGGTAAGACTCCATTCTTAATTTGGCCTTTGCTCGCGGCGAAGGGGGTAAACGCACATCGTTTGACGGCGATCAGCGAGCGATTTCAACGTCGAAAAAGTCGTTCGGAGTGTAGCTAGAAAAAGCGCAAATGCAAGCGATGAGCTCCGCCAAGTTATTGAAAATAAATGATATTGTTTGTCCTCAGGGGCGTGGGGTATGGCCGCTTGTCGGCCCGCTTTCTCTGCAACTGGTCAAATAGAGGAAGAGAGTGATATTTTCGAATATGAACGAGTTACGACATACCGGTAATTTGCCGCTTTGTGTGGGACGGCGGCGAAGGCGTATGTGTTGGGACAGCGTCCTCTGCAAAGAAGCGCTCAAGCGATAATACCTTCACGGAAGAAGATAAATAGAAGAGGAAAGTGCCATGGATCAACGTGAGAAAGACGGGACAACCAAGTCTTGGTTTCGCTCTCAGCGTTTTTTTAATGAGGGGAATAAGTGGTATTACACCACGCGAGAAAACACTATTGGCGGGCCTTTTGACTCTCGCGAAGACGCGGAGCAGGAGCTAATGATGTATCTGCGTGATTTACGAGAAAAAGAAAATTTTGGCCTTAAGCCAACGTCCACTACGTCTTAACGATTTTCTGACGTGATGATCTGGACGCGCTAGGTCATGCTGTGACGCTATGTCAGACTGGTCGCCAGATAGCGTTGCAACAATGATTGTAGCGAAGAAGGGCGTACTGGCTTCGGCAAGAATTCATTTGCGCCGGCGTCTATAGCCTGCTGATGCCAAGACTCTCCTTGATTACCTGAAATCACCACAATTGGAATTTGTGTGCAGTGATTGCGAATTTCGCGAGCCACTTGATAGCCGTCTATGCCCGGCAATTCGACGTCGACAATGACAAGGTCAATGTCACGCTGGCTGTATAGACGTAAGGCCAGCTCGCCGTCGGCGGCGATAAAGTAGCTGTGCCCCGATTCCTCTGCAATACGAGAAATCAGTAGGCTGACAGGCTTGTTGTCTTCGACAATAAGTACATTCATAGACACGGAGTCTACCCTTAAGCAGAAATCCGGCAAGGGATGAATCACAAAGTTATTACAAAATTATATATTTGCCGTCTCGAAGCCTTGGTCAGGCGCTCGGCGGACATGAATAGGTTTCCGCGAAGCGCCTTGCGAGAGGCATTAATTCAGTTTCTATAAGCCCATTCCGCGACCAATGACTTCTTTCATGATTTCATTGGTGCCGGCAAAGATGCGGGAGATGCGTGCATCCACGTAGGCGCGGCAAATGGGGTATTCCCACATAAATCCGTACCCGCCATGTAGCTGTACGCCTTCGTCTACCACCTTGTTCAGCAAATCGGTGCACCAATACTTCGCCATGCACGCCTCTTCTGGCGATAGCTCGTTGTTGAGGTGTTGCTTGGTTAGGTTGTCGATAAAGTGCTGGCCGATGGTGATTTCCGTTTTCATTTCGGCCATTTTAAAGCGCGTATTTTGGAACTTGCCGATAGGTTTGCCAAAAGCGGTGCGCTCTTTGACGTATTCGAGCGTGCAATCAAAGGCGAACCACGCCCCAGCAATGGCGCCAATGGCTACGACGATGCGCTCCTGCGCGAGCTTTTGCATCATGTAGATAAAGCCCATGCCAGGCTGACCCAGCAGGTTTTCCTTAGGAATGATGACGTTTTCAAAGAACAGCTCTGCGGTGTCTTGCGCTTTCAAGCCCATCTTCTTCAGATTGCGTCCGCGGCTGAAGCCTTCCATCCCGCGCTCGACCAGCACCAGTGAAATGCCTTCTGGAGATTTTGCTGCCACGATGACCAGGTCGGCGAGGATACCGTTAGAGATAAAGGTTTTTTGGCCATTTAGTACGTAGTGGTCGCCTTTATCTTCGAGGTTTGTTTTGATGGCCTGAAGATCAGAGCCTGTGCCGGGTTCAGTCATGCCAATGGCAAGAATGGTGTCGCCGCTGACAACGCCCGGTAAGAACTTGGCTTTTTGCTCTTCTGTGCCGTAGGTGTCGATATAAGGAGCGATCACATCATTGTGCAGGCTCAGGGCGAAGCCCGAATCACCCGTACGGGCCAGCTCTTCGATCATAATCTGTGAGTAGCGGAAATCTTTTAAGCCGAGGCCGCCGTATTGTTCGTCGACGAAGGGGGCGAGGAAGCCGTTATCACCAGCTTTCTTCCAAATTTCCCGATCAACGATGCCTTGCTCCGTCCAGCGCTCGATGTTCGGGCTTACTTCGCGTTCGCAGAATTGGCGGAAGCTGTCGCGGAAGATAATGTGGTCTTGCTCAAAGAGATCGCGCTTCATGATGGCTCCAGTGGTGATCAGGGTCGAGTAGCTGTGTAGACGAGTTCGCGTGATAATCCGCCGTGATTTAGGCTGATGGTGCCTAGCCGCTGGAAAGAAAGCGGCCTGAAATAAAGAAGGTCACGACTATTAAGTCATGGCATTATTCAAACGCTCGTTTGAGCGCGCCATGACACGAAGTGCCAATTTGCCTGACATTAATTATCATTGGCTCCGATTTGAGTTGGATGATGGCTCAGTTCGGCAGTTTGCTGCGGTTGTTGGGCGCTGCGGAATTTAGGGGCGACAGGTTTTCAAGCCATAGGGTTTCGGATGAAGCATCGCAATAGCATAGCGATAGGACAGGTCATTAAAGTTTTGCAGGGGGCTGCGCGCTCCGGTGCAGATATTCCGGCTTTGCTGGCAGACTTGGGGATTTCGCGGACTACGCTAGAAGATTCAACGGCGCGTATTGAGCGCGATACGTTCTTAAAGCTGATGCTGATGGTGATGCAGCAAACGCAAGACGAGTTTCTAGGTTTTGGCCAAGGACGCAAGTCTAAGCCGGGCACCTTTAGTATGATGGCGCACGCGGTGATTAACTGTGCCAACTTAGAAAAAGCGGTTGAGCGCGGCTTGCGCTTTTATGAATTGTTCGATCTTGATTTACACTCCGCGCTGGTGCGCAACGAGGACACGGCGGAGCTTCGAGTACAGGCGAGTGATCGTTTGGATTTTCGTGAAGCAATTATTGAGGCGATGATCTTTTTGTCGCTGCGCTTTATGAGTTGGCTCGTCGGTAAGGCCATTGAGCCTGAATCCATTGAGTTGGATTTTTCGCGCGGCATTGATGATGAATATCGCTCGCAGTTTGAATGTCCGGTGGAATACGACCGTGATCTAAACCGCATTATCTTTTCGGCGGATTATTTGGATTTACCGCTGGTGCAAAATGAAATCTCGCTGTCGCGGTTTCTGAAGGACTCGTTAACGCAGTTGTGGGAAGGCAACGTTCACAACGTGGGGCTGCCTGCGCAAATTCGAGCCATTATTTCAAAAGAGTACGGTAATAATTTCCCGGATTTTTCCGAGGTTTGCGAAAAGCTCAATATGACACCGCAAACTTTGCGTCGTCGCTTAAAAGATGCGAACACCAGCTACCAAGAAATTAAAGATTCATTGCGCAAAGAAGCGTCAATTTATTACTTATCTAAACCTGAACTCTCTATCGATGAAATTGCGCTGCTGATGGGATTCAGTGAGGCCAGCTCATTTCATCGGGCATTTAAAAAGTGGACAGGGAAAACGCCGTCACAGTACCGGCGTGAGCATTTTGGAGTGATGTAATGGTCGATGGGGAATCAACGACGGCACGACTACTGATAACGTGCCCAGATCAGCCAGGCATTATTAGTGCCGTCAGTACATTTTTATATCATCACGGCGCCAATATTACCGACTTCGATCAGCACTCAAGCGAGTCGCAAGACGGAAAGTTTTTTCTGCGTTTGGAATTTCAAACGCCGGGTTTGGATTGTTCGTTAGACGCTCTGGAAAGAAACTTTCGCGCGCGCGTTGCAGCCGAATATGAAATGGATTGGCGTTTAACCTATGCTCGCGATAAAAAGCGCATGGCAATTCTGGTGTCCAAGCATGATCATGCCTTAATGGAATTGCTGTGGCGCACCATGCGTGGCGATTTGGCAGCGACGATTCCAATGGTTATCAGTAACCATGAAGATTTGCGCGGGGAAGTAGAGCGTTTTGGTATTCCGTATCACCATGTGCCGGTAACGTCGGAAAATAAAGCCGATGCTTATGCGCAAATGGTGTCGTTATTGGAAGGTAAGGTCGATGTCATCGTGTTGGCGCGATACATGCAAATTCTGACGCCAGACTTCGTCTCTCATTTTCCGCATCAAATTATTAATATCCATCATTCCTTTCTGCCTGCATTTGTCGGTGCAAACCCCTATCTGCAAGCCTGGGAGAAGGGCGTTAAATTGATTGGTGCTACCAGCCACTATGTGACTGACGATTTAGATCAAGGCCCAATCATTGAGCAGAATGTGCAGAGAGTTTCTCATCGTCATTCCGCGGCTGATTTAAAATCGCTGGGCCAGGATGTTGAGCGCAGTGTGTTACTGCGGGCAGTGAAATGGCATTTGGAAGATCGCGTGATCGTAGACGGTACCAAAACGGTGGTATTTGTGAAGTAACCTTAATGCAGCTGATTCACCTGCCTGATGAGGGGGCGAATATTGCGAAACCTAGAACGAAAAAGCCGCCTAAGTGGGTCACTTCGGCGGCTTTTTTATGCCCAACTTATTTGCCTTAAAAGCGGAACTGAAAGCCTAGGGCCAAATTATCGAGTTTGGTTGTATCAATGATGTAGTAATTATATTCGAGCAAGATTTTTGCGGATTCATCGATAAAGGGAAATTCGATGCCCACACCCGCGTACGGCGCAAAGCCGCTTTTGCTGTCGGAGTCGGGGGTTAGCTTGTAGGGGGTGTTAACGATATTGCCGGTAAAGTCTCGCTCGGTAATCGTGATGTCGCGATTTATTTTTTGGCTATAAATCATCGCGCCTGTACGCAGATAAAACATTTCGCCATCGTATAAACGTGCGCCAAATTCAAAGCCGTTGATACGCGTTGATTCGTTGGTGGTTCTGGTGGTGGCAAACACTCCAGGGGATGAACCGCCGGACGTAGTGGAGGAATACTCTTGGTCGCTTTCACCAAATTGGTTGAGGCCACCTTCAATGCGCCACTTCCAGCGTCCTAAATTTGAATCATTAAGTTCTAAGCCGACACGGCCGCGCCAGCCGTCTTGTTTGTCAGCACCGAAATCGGAGAAGTCACTGCGCACACCGTGCAGCTCTGCATATATGGTGACGTCAGGCGGCTGCAGATCGTCTTGGTATGCTGCGGCGTGTCCACTCAAAGAAAGAAATAAAGGAACCCAAAGGGTTAGTCGTAGGCTTTTCATATTGTATTTATCAAGTTACCAGCCAGAATAGGCGCCCATTGTACCCAAGGGGCGACACATTTCATGTATCAGATCCGTTACCGCCCACTCAGCGGCGGAGGCAGCCGATGGACGCATTAATGCTGCTCTGTCGCCCCGGTTTCGAGGCCGATTGTGCGGCAGAGCTAGCCTCGCTGGATTTCGTTGGATACGCCCGCGCGGTCGCGAATAGCGGTTATTTACACTGGCATTCTGCTGACATCGCTGCGATTGACCTCCGTCGACTGATTTTCCCTCGTACTGGCTTTCGTCAAACGTCCGAGTTTTCTCAATTATCCGAGTCAGACCGGCTAACGCCGCTAATGGCGGCAATAGAGCCGCTAGGAACGTTTGCTGAGTTACGCTTGGAGTATGCCGATACAAACGAAGGTCGAGGCTTGCAGCGCTTTCTAAAGCGCTTCAGAGGATCTCTCGAGCACGCGTTGAAGCAGCAGCGGGTGGTGACCGGTAATGGGCAGCGGATTTTGCACATTTTCTTTCATGACTCGTGCAATGGCGTCATTGGTGTATCGAGTGATGGCGAGGCCGGGCCCTGGGAACTGGGCATTCCTCGACTGCGCTTGTCGGGCGCTGCCCCGAGTCGCTCTGCACAGAAGATTGAAGAAGCTTGGTTAAAGCTGATGACGGAGGCCGAGCGCTCGCACTGGTTGCGCGAAGGGCGCACTGGCGTCGATCTCGGTGCGGCACCGGGTGGTTGGACGTGGCAGCTGGCGCGTCACGGCATCAAAATGACGGGGGTGGATCACGGTAAGCTTGCACAGTCGCTGATGGATGAATATCCGGTGCAGCATGTGTCTGCCGATGCCTACACGTATCGTCCGCCTAAAACAGTCGATTGGTTGGTGTGCGATGTGGTGGACAAACCTGCGCGCACGGAAGCCTGCATGGAGAAATGGCTGGTTAACGGTTGGGCGCGCATGGCGTTGTTTAATTTGAAGCTGCCAATGAAGCAGCGTTTCGCCACGGTGCAAACGCTATTGCAACGACTGGAGACAGCGTTGGGCGATCGTAAGGTCATCATTCGCGCCGCGCAGCTGTATTACGACCGAGAAGAAATTACGGTGGTAGTCATGCCTGTTGAGCGTGCCTGAGAATTTTGATGAGTGTGTCGTCGAACGGTAAATCAAACAACAACACGTTGGCGCTGAACAGCCGTTTGGTGCTGATTTTGGGCCTGCTGTATTTCGCCCAAGGTTTGCCGTTCGGGTTGTTGGTGAAAAGCTTGCCTGCGATTTTGAGCAAGGCCGGTTTGCCGACGGAATATATTGGTTTGCTCGCCTTGGCGGCGATTCCTTGGGCGCTTAAATTTTTGTGGTCGCCGTGGGTAGATCGATGGGGTCGCGGCAGGCCGAATCATCGTAAGCGTTGGATCGTGGGAAGCCAGTGTTGCGCAGCTGGGTTGTTATTAGTGATCGGCAGTTTTTCTCCGCAATGGTTATTTGTCGATGGTATTGGGTATTTGTTGCTGCTGCTCTTTTTGCTTAACTTTCTTTTCGCCACCCATGACATTGCCAGCGATGGATTAGCCGTGCGGCTACTGCCTGCGTCTTTGCGTGGTATTGGTAATAGTTTGCAAAGTGGGGGCTACAAAGCGGGCATGATCGCTGGCGGTGCCGCGATGCTAATAGCGGTGCAGGTGATCGGCTGGCGCGCTACGTTATGGCTTCTTGCAGCGGGATTGTTGTTGTTTTTATTGCCGGTATGGCGATTTGCCGAGCCAATTGAAAATGTGCCGCCACGCGAAACCGCGTCATTTAAATGGTGGGCCCGTCAGTTAGTGCGTTTCTGGTTGCGCAAAGGTATGGGCCTTTGGTTTTTGTTGTTGATTGGCTATCGCATTGGCGACAGCTTTGGTTCGCGTATGATTAAGCCGATGCTGGTGAAGTACGACTGGACGTTCTCGCAAATCGGCATGTTGGATTTAGTGTCGTCGTTAGTCGGTTTAGTTGGCGCGGCATTGGCGGGGCTTTTACTCATGCGCATGCCACGTATCATTGCTCTGGTGTTATTTGGCGCGTTACAAGCAGCGGGGCTGCTGGCGTGGGGATTGGTGGATGTCGGCGTGGCAAAACAGGTATTGTTTGCGGCGATTTTCGAACAATTTGCTGATGGACTGTCGACGGTCGCGCTTTTTACCATGATGATGGATCGCTGTAGGGCAGGGCACGAAGGCGTGGATTACACCATGCAGGCATGTTTGGTACTCATGTCGTCAGGGCTGTTTACGTTGGTCAGCGGATATAGCGCAGCACAGTGGGGATTCAGCGCCCATTTTCTGCTATCGGCAGCGCTGGCGCTGGCCGCTATAATGCCTGCGATTTTTTGGAAACGAGCGATACATGACTGATCAAAGAGAGGCCACTCACCATCTCGACGCGACTGGCCTGTTGTGCCCAGAACCAGTGATGCTACTGCATAACAAAGTGCGCGATATGCAGCCAGGAGATGTGCTAGAGGTAATTGCGACGGATCCTTCTACCGAACGGGATATTCCTCGTTTTTGTCAATTTCTTGGTCATACATTAGTGCTGCATGAAAAGCGCGACGATGATTTTCGTTATTTAATTCGCAAGAAAGAGGCTTAAGAATGTTGCAGGACGTGTTAATGATCGCGGCAGGTTTTGTCGCGTTGGTGATCGGAGCAGATTGGTTAGTAAAAGGTGCCTCTCGATTAGCATTGTCCGTTGGTATCACGCCTTTAATTGTCGGCTTAACTGTTGTTGCCTTTGGCACCAGTGCGCCGGAACTCGCAGTGAGCGTCACTTCCGCCCTTGGCGGTGAAGCTGATCTCGCGGTGGGTAATGTTGTTGGTTCAAATATTGCGAATGTTTTATTAATTCTTGGCGTGTCAGCTTTGGTTGCGCCTTTGGTGGTGCATCAGCAATTAGTGCGTATTGACGTACCGATTATGCTGGGGGCGTCGGTGTTATTTTATGTGCTGGCCCTCGATGGAAATTTGAATCTGTGGGATGGCGCGCTGATGGCGTCGTGTATTGTTGGCTACGTTATCTTTTTGGTTGTAGAAAGCCGTCGCGAAAAAGATCCTCTGGTGCTGGCGGAGTACGACGAACTGAATGAAGATGCCGCCAAGCCGCACTCGTCATTGAGCAGTGTTTTTTGGGTGCTGATTGGCATGGTGGGTTTGGTTGGAGGCTCGCAGCTATTGGTGACGGGCGCTGTGTCTATCGCTACTGCACTGGGCGTCAGTGAATTAATTATTGGTCTTACCGTTCTTGCCATCGGCACATCATTGCCAGAACTGGCCACCTCTGTTGTTGCCGCCAGTCGTGGTGAGCGCGACATCGCCGTTGGTAATATTGTTGGCTCGAACATATTTAATATTTTGTCTGTTCTTGGGTTTACCAGTGTGGCGGCAATGGGCAATGTGCCGGTATCAGCTGATGCTCTGCGTGTCGATATTCCGATTATGTTGGCTGTTACGTTATTGTGTTTGCCGATGTTCCGAAGTGGCTATGAAATTACGCGCGCCAAAGGCATGGTGTTTTTAGCGGCGTATGCGTGGTATTTGATTTATCTTGTTTGCACCGTGAAATTCACAGTGGCTGCGGAGTGGATGGCTTATATCTCTCTCTCCGTTCTTATGCCCGCTTTGGTTATCGGAACCTTGGCATTGTTTATACGGGATCTTCGCCGAGAAGCATAAAGCGCGATTGAAATAAAAAAGGAGCCACTAGGCTCCTTTTTTATTTCAATCAACCATATCTATTCATCTTCACCAAGCATTGCGAGCGCGGCAAGGGCTTCTGGATCACGTTCTTTAATACGGTTGGCTATGTTGTGCTGGAAGAAATAGCGAAAGCCTTCTTGTTTTTGTGCAGGGTGCAGACAAGGGTCGCCCGCGAGCACAGGCGTGTTAGTGACTTCTGTTTCATTGGCAATCATGGCAAGTAGTTCGCCTTCGCCGGTAAGTCGCCAGCTCACTACTTCAACGAGTTGCACTGTTTGAAAATCGTCAGTAGAAAACACTGCATGTGTGCCGATGGTGTCGGGAATTTCCTGAATAACAGCTTGGCTTTCTGGCGCTGTGCCGAAAAAACCTAGGGCTGCTTGGAGTTCGTCAAATTTATGCCGAGGTGCGGTGCTAAAAAGGTGGTCGCCGTCGGGCAGGCGGTAGCCTTCCCAGCGGCCATTGAGTGGGTCTTCGAGTTCACTTGCGGCAACAATTTTTCCCAGCCAAGGCACCATGGCAATAACGTCGTCGTCATCACGAATAGCCCAGCACAATACTTTGAGTGAAAAAAGTTTGTCGGGATGGTTGTCGTTGGAGTAGAGAAGTTCGAGTCCGTCGCATTCAGGGGAAAGACGAAGAACGCGGGGACGGGCAGGCTGTTCATTTGAGAACAACGGAATAACATTGCTGCGCACTGACTCGGTCGAATGCTGGAGGCGCATGAGATTATCCTTTAGCGTAACCAGGCGTTGACAAGTGTCTGCAGCGAGATCAAGGGACGTCGCGTACAGCGCCTCCTGTCACTTCAACCCTAAACCGGCTAACGTTTAGTGACAAGAGGAATTTTTGATGAACGGCCTGTTTTGTTCGCTAGGCGATCTGTGTGAAGGTTGCGTTAAGCATTGCACTGAAAAGTAGCATTTAACGCGCAAGGTAGAGTTTGATGGCCTGTGAATTTTATTTTGCTTACGGCAGCAATATGGACCCTGCGCGCATGGCTGCGCGCGGGATGCGTACTCGCACCACTTTTGCGGCGAAATTGGCGGGATGGCAGCTACAGTTTAATAAGCGTTCGGCAGATTTTCCCGGCGCCGGGTTTGCAAATATTGTGGCGGCAGACAGCGCCGTTGTGCCGGGAGTGCTGTATCAATTAGCGCACGCGGATGAGATTTTTCGGATGGACCCGTATGAAAATTGGCCGGTGCGTTACCGCCGAGAAATTCGGCCTGTGATAACGCAGTGTGGCGAGAGAATTGAAACGTGGGTGTATATCGCGAATGCGCAGTGGCAGACAGATCATTTATTGCCGCCGCGTTGGTATCTAAATCATTTGTTGGCAGGGCGCCCCTGGTTGCCGAACGAATATTATCAGCAGCTTCGAAACAGCCCGTGTTTGTCGGAATAATTTTTTAATGTGCTTACATGTTAATGGTTGTGCGCATGTCGCCAGAGGCGAATGCTGAGTAGCACCGCCGCAGCACTGAGTCCGCAGAGTAATCCTATCCAAAAACCATCAGGTCCCATGGCCGGGCGCCACAGATCGGTGAGCCCCAAAACATAGCCCACCGGCAAGCCAATTCCCCAATACGCAATCAAGGTAATTACCATCGGTACGCCGGTATCTTCATAGCCGCGCAGTGCGCCGTTTGCGGTGACTTGCCACGCATCTGAAATTTGATACAGCGCTGCGAATAAGAGTAACCGTGCGGCCAGCGATTGTACTTCTAGATTGTCGGTATACACCGCCGGCACTTGATGGCGTAACAGCAGAAGCAGAGCCGCCGCTGTTACGCCGATAAAGAGCGTTAAGGCCATTGCCGTGGTGATGGCTAGTCTCGCTGAGACACGGTCTTCGCGGCCCCGTGCGCGACCTACGCGTACGGTTACGGCGAGAGCAAGGCTTAGCGGAATCATAAAAATAAGTGATGCGAAGTTCAGTGCAATCTGATGCCCCGCAACAATGGTCGGTCCAAGGGTGCTAATAAGCAGGGCGATCACGGCAAAGATGCTAACTTCGAAAAATATGGATAGGCCAACGGGCAACCCGAGGCGGGTGAAATACCATAAAGTGCGCGGCTCTAAGGTTGGATGGCGTAGATTGAGACGTGCTTCGTCGTAGCTTGGGTGCCGAGCAACGTAAAGTGCCATCATCGCTGGCATGGCCCACATCACGATGGTGGTGGCCCAGCCGCAGCCAACGCCGCCAAGCGCGGGCAGGCCGAGTTTCCCGTAAATCAAGGCGTAGTTGCTGGGGATGTTGATAAGTAGACCGGCAACGCTAATGAGTAGCACTGGGCGCGTATGTGACATGGCCTCTGTGTAGCTGCGTAGCGCCAAGAACAGGGCGACGCCAGGCATACCCCAGCTGAGTGCATTGAGGTAGCCGATGACCATAGGTCGAAGTTGTGGGTCGACATCGAGCCATTGCAGGACGGGGGCCATGCTGCGGAGCACCAGGGCCATGAGTACCCCGAGTATCAATGACAGCCACAAGCTTTGCTGTGTGAGCGGATTGACGCGGTGCAGCGACCCTGCACCTAGATGACGAGAGATGACGGGCGTCGCGCTCATCAGCACGCCCGTCATAAACAGATAGACGGGTACCCAAATGCTGGCGCCGACAGCGACAGCGGCAAGGTCAATTGCGGAAACGCGACCGGCCATGACGGTATCCACAAACCCATTAGCGGTTTGCGCCAATTGGCCACCCAGAATGGGTAGTGCAAGAGCAAGTTGGGCGCGCAATTCGGTGCGCCTGTGTGACAAAAAACTGAACACCAGCAGAGGTTCCTGAATGAGGGCCGCTACCTTAACGCAAATCGACCGTAATGGTCAGCAAGGCAATGCCGAGAATCAGACTGCGAAGCAGCTTGAAGCGTTGTTCGATGAATGCTTTGCAAAACAGTTCAATACTCAGCTAGTCGGCGGTGCTGAGGAGCCGTTTTATCGTGCGACGCATGAGGGCAATCCCGCTGAGATTCACTTTAGCCACGATTATTTTCGCTCCGCGCTGCATGAGATCGCGCATTGGTGCGTGGCGGGTGACGACCGTCGCCAACGTGATGATTATGGCTATTGGTATGCGCCGGATGGTCGCGATGCAGAGCAGCAGCGCGAGTTTGAGAAAGTGGAAGTGATGCCGCAGGCGTGGGAATTATTGTTCTGCGCAGCGAGCGCGCATCCGTTTCGGGTATCCATGGATAACCTTGATAATTCCCCCTGTGACGTCTCTGACTTTGAAGAGGCTGTTTTTGAGCAAGCGAAGAAGCTATTGCGTACTGTGCCGCGGGGGCGCGGTTGGCTGTGGGTGCAAATGTTAGCGCTGCATTATCGTCGTACGGCTGGGTTTCAGCGGGAGTGGATAGGGCAGGTCTTTACTGCTTGGTGAATTAGCGGGCTTCAACGAGTTTTCAAACATTCGACTCGACAATAAAAAAACGCCGCAGAAGCGGCGTTTTTTTATTCCCACATTAACGGGGGAAGAAGTTAAGTGGCCAGTCACCTTTCCACACTTCAACCGAGAATGCGCCGAAGTCCATGGTCTGTGCGATAACCAAAATCTTACGTTCTAGATCCGGATCATCCAGCTCACTTGATTTAATGCTCGCCTTGGTGACAGAACCGTCAGCAGCAATTTCCAATACCAATATCACTGTACCTTGCATGGCAGGATTGTTGCGTAGGCCGCGTTGATAGGCGCTTTGGAACTTACCGCCGTAGCGGTCGAATACGCGACGTAACTGCTCGTCGGTACGACGGCTTTTGCCATCCGCAGATTTTTTCACCGTGGTCGCTTCTTCGTTGATGGAGCTTTCCACTTGAGCAACATTGCCTGCTTCAAGTGTGCCGCCACCGCCACCGCCACTAGAGACGTTGGACACGGAGATGCCGCCGGAGCCTGAGCCGGCACGACTGGTGATTAAATTGCGTTGCGTATCAATTTTGGTCGATTCGCCACCACCCTTACGCAGAGGCTGGTTGTTCACCACTGGCGCTAGATCGCGTAAACCTGCGAGGGAGTCCTCAAATACTTTGAGTTCTTTTTTCGCCTTTTCCCGAGCCTGTTGAACTTCTTTAGGCTTAGGCTCTTCCTTCGGCTTCTCTTCAGGCTTCGGCTCTTCTTTGGGTTTTTCTTCCGGCACTTCTTCCGGTGGAGGAGGTGGCGGTGGTGGTTCTTCTTTTTTACGTTCTAACACGAGCTTGGCTAGGCGGTCAGGAACTTCCTGTTCTGCATAGCGATCTTTTTCAATACGTGGTGTGGTCTGGATGACGATCATTAACAGCAGACATAACAGCGCAAGAACAAACAAAATAACCCATTGGCGGACGCGGTCGCCCGGGAGGTTATCCCACGGCAATGTACCGTCCATGATCAACTGAATATTCTTATTTTTATTTTGCGTCATTCTTGCTCCTCCTCGTCCGCTTTACGCAGGACGGCAAAGGAGATTTTGCTGTACTCAGTTTGAGTGCTGCTGACCATTACCTTCTTGATGAGCGAGTAGGGCGTTGCTTTATCGGCAAGCACCATCACTTCTCGTTCAGGCAGACCTTGTTCATTCAACACAGGCTGGCTGCGGCTGGCGCGGAAATTTAATTCCTCAACCAACGCAGGAACCACGTCGTCTTCCAGCGCGAGTATTTCTTGCGAGGAGGCGATGCGTACGTCCTGAACAATAATGTCGCCAGCGCTAATTTGAATGGTTAGCACTTCTTTAGGCACTTCTTGTGCGGTGGATTCCGGCAAGGAAATGTCTTTATTGTCTGGTAGTTGCTGATTGTTGGAAGAGTTCACCAACAAGAAGAACACCAGAATAGTAAAGATATCCATCAGCGACGTTAGGCTAAGTGATGCACCGGCTTTGTTACGCGCATGGCGTCTGTCCATCCGTTTCGCGCGAGATGATTTTTTCATGCATCACCTCCCGCTGTGGATGAATCGGCAGGGGCAGAGCCAATACCAATATCGGGAAACAGCTCACGTTTGATGCTTTGACCATTCACTAGCGCACGGTAGTACCGCACTGAGTCCATGGTTCGGATCATCAAGTCGTAAGGGGTGTCATCCTCGCACAGTAAGGTCACTGAAGTGATGTCTTCAAAGCGAGACTTCACTTCTTTAGCGAGGAATGAACGCAATCCGTCGGCATCGTGGGCGCCGTCTGCGGTATTGCGGACAATTTTTAGAACGCTACCCGATGTGCGATCTGCGACCTCATAACGGTCTTTATAGATCAGCACTTCGAGGGCTAACTTGGGCTTTTCGTTTTCCGAGGGCGGTGTCACTTCGCTCGACGGCAGGTTCAGCTGCAAGATGGAGACTTGCGCGAACACTGCGTTAAGCAGAAGGAACGGAATCAAAACAACCATCAAATTAAGGAAGGTTGTGATGTTCAGCTCTTCTTCGGAAATACGCGAACGCTTACGCCGCATATCGGCTCCTTTACAACAGGTTAACGGAATACAACGGCGTTTTTTATTGGCCGTCGTTGCCGCGTTGTTCCTGCTGAGCAACAACTTGACGGAATGCGTTCAGGAATTTCACTGAAGCCATTTCCATGCTGTCGACCAGCTTGCCTGTCATCGATGTGATAAAGGAAAACGAAAGCAGAAGTGGAATCGCAGCAATCAAACCGAATGCAGTGGTGTTCATCGCAACGGAAATAGAAGCGGAAAGTAGATCTGCTTTTTCTGCTGGGTCAGCGTTAGCTACGGCTGTAAATGCTTGGATCAAACCAATAATGGTACCAAGCAGACCGAGCAGGGTAGCGATGTTCGCTAGCGTAGAAATGTAAGAAGTGCGTGTTTCCAGTCGTGGCAACACTTCCATCAAGCCTTCTTCCATGGCTAATTCGATGTCGTCGTGGCGACGGCTAATGCGTGAACGCTCAAGGCCGTATGCAATAACGCGACCGATGCCGGCAGGGCTATCCTTTACGCTTTCCATGGCCTGGCGGAACTGACCTTTAGCAATCATTGGGAAAATTTGATCCCAGATTTTCTTATTACGGCTTTTCGTGATCTGAAGATAAATCACGCGCTCAAGTACGATACCTAGACCGATGGCGAGCACGATAAGAATGGGGTACATGAAAAAACCACCATCTTGGATAAAGCTGATCATCGTTTGAACGATGCTCGGTTCAATAGCAGCTTGAGCCGCTGCGGGATCCAAAGATACGGTGTTCGACATGGAGGTTCTCCTGAAAATGTTATTGTTTTTCTGGCGCAGCTAAGGCCGTCACCCAGACGATATGGCTGTTGTTGTATCAGAAAATGTTCTGGTATGCATTAGCTGAGTTCAAAGGAACGCTAATAATTACTCCAAAAACAAATCGTCGCCTTTCTGCTCTTGGTTGAGGATTCGGTAGTACTCAACTTCGCGCAGCAACACTTCTTGATCCAGCGGTTCTAATACGCGATTCAATAGCGACGATGTCGGATCTTTCTTTTCGAGCTGGACTTCTTTGTCCTTCCAGGGCACAACGTTCAAAACCGTCGGCGCTTCTTGTGTGCCGATAACGTTGGTGCCGGTTGTGTTTTCTTTTGTGGCTTCGTCGGCCGCCCAAGCTGGGCTGGCTACGAGCAGACTAATAAGCAGTAGAGCTTTCATATTAGTTCACCTCCTGGTTATTGTTCGCGGCGTCCGGTGCCGCTATGGCCGCTGGTGCCGCGGTGGGCGCTGGGGCACGTCTTTCTAAATCCACAATCCAGTTTTTGACAGTACTGTCGGGCTCTTTTTGAAGGGCTTGATACGCGCGAAAATGATTAAGGGCGAGGTTCAAGTCCTGCATGTATAGCTCGGCCAAAACGCCAAGGTTAAAATGTGCTCTGGCGTATTTGGGATCAAGTTGTACTGCTGTTTGGTAATGAGTTAGCGCTTTATCAAATTCGCCTTCTTCGCGCAGCACCATACCTAGCAGATTGTGCGCGTAAGGATTGCGATCATTGACCTGCAAGGCTTTTTCTAGCGCTGCTTGAGCTTCTTTGAATTTTTTCTGCTGCCAATAAATACGGCCTTGGTTTACGAACGGACCGGACAATTGAGGGTAACGCTCTCCCAGTGACTGCAGCATGACCAGCGCCTGATCGAGCTGGCCCGCGCGCATGGTTTGCAATGCACGGGCGTATTCGGGCAGCGCTTTCTGCGCGGCCGCTTCCGCCGCAGGGGAATGCGGGACGGGCGGAATATGCACGGCGTCACTTTCGTTGACATCACCAGCTGCTTCCCGCTCGGCTGCATATTTCGATACATGCTTTTCGCCGCTGCTATCTAAGCCGGTGTCGATTTGTTTGCTGGCACAGCCAGCCAACCCCAGTAGCGCGCCGCTGAGAATTATCGTGATGAGGCGACGATCAATAGATGATGTCGACATAGTCTTCTACCTGTTCTGTTTTTGCGTAGCGACCGGGTAGCAGTTGTGCAAGTTCTGCAAAACTTTGTTTTACCCATTTGTCGTAAATGTCTTCTTTAACCAAATCCGTGTTGGCGATAAGAATGTCGATGGCCTGATCTTCATAGGGAAGGGCCTGTTCTTCGAGCAACAAGTCATATTGTTCCGTTTCGAGGTCGTTAAGTCCTTTAGGACGCTCCGACTCCATCATATCTTTCGCTAGGACACGGTACATTTGCCCGATTTTATAATTAGACGCGGTGGCATATTCGGAGACGCCAATTGCCGCGACTTTTTCATATTTTCCTAGTGCGTCTTTCATCGCCGTGGTTTTGGCGGTCAGGCTTTTCTTCAATGGCTGCGTTAACTTGATCGATGCAAATTCATCGTAAGTCGGCTCAGCGAGAGAGAAGGCTGCCCACGCGGCAAGCCATGCGACGCGATCGTTGCCGTCGTTGCCCGCGTCGTTATACGTTTTGATTAGCTGGTTCAGCCAGTATTCTCGGTTTTCCATATTGCCGGTTTCTTGATAGAAGCCGGTTAAGCGGTACTGCGCTTCTGCGCGGAAGTCGTACGGCTGAGGATAGGTTTGCACGTACTTTTTGTACAAACGAATAGAGTCTTCGGGCTGCTTTGCGCGATCTTGCATTTCTGCGGCTTGCCACAAAGCTTGGCGGGCGAGTTCTTGGTTTTCTTTGTCGTCGCTACCGTATCGCGATGCAATGGTTTCTAGCTCAAGTGCCGCAGCCCCGAAGTTGCCTGTTTTCTCATAGGCAAGCGCCAGTTTATCTGGAACAGTTTCGTTCAGCGGGTCGCCCGGATAACGCTTGCGGAACGATTCCAAGATAGGAATGGCTGCGTCGGTCTGATCCAAGTTCAGATAAATAGTCGCGGCGTCGAACTCTGCGTTCTTACGAATGGAGGCATCTGGATAAACGTCTCCAACACGCATAAACATAGCTGCCGCGGCGGCAAGTTGTCCTGCCGTTTGCAGCTCTTCACCTTGTTTGTACACGGAGGCGGCAAGACGTTCTTGGTACGTTTTACGGTCTTGGGCGTTAACGGACGGGAACTGTAGCAATTTGGTATAGCCAAATTCCGCGACTTTAAAACGATTTAAATCGTATTCGCCATTGGCGATTGTCGCCCAGCCATAGACCAGTAGCTTTTCTTCCGGCGGTGGCTGTCGGTTTACTAACACGCCTGCTGTTTTAATGGCTGCTTCTTTATCGCCGTTGGCTAGCTGATCTTCGATAACGTTGTACACCACCGACGGCACTTTATCGTGAGCAGGGTAGGTGGCGGCAAATTTCAAGCTGCTGGTGATACGACGGTTACGCCATTCAGTGAGCTGCTTTTTATCCGCTTCCGTTTTGTTGGGTAATGTGGCGATATGTTTTTGATAGGCAACTAACGCGAAATAGGCTGCTTCAGAACTCAGTGTGTTTTTCTGTGCTAGTTGTTCTGGCGTTTGTTCAACGTTAGCAGGCGTATTGTATTGATACGCGGTACGCTCGAACTCTGTTACGGCTTGCGCATAATGCTGTGCCGAAAAGAGAGATTGGGCGTACAAGTTGTTGATGTCGACGTTTTCTGGACCCGCAGGAGGTGTTGCTAGGTATTCTTGGTACCATGCTGCCGGCTTGTCGTAATCGCTGGGCTTTTTCGAGCGCTGCGCTTGTGAGTGATAGTACTTAGCTAAATCTAACAAATGTCCTTTCAGCAGTGGGACATAGCCTTCGCGTACATCGGGGTGTGATTGCCAGTATGTGCTGCGAATGCCGTAACGCGATGCAAAGCGCTCTTTTGCAGGAAGTACTTCTGTTGGGAAGCCGCCTGTGTCATAGGCTTGAATGCTAAGCGTAGAAAATTCTGGTGCGAAGGCGCTGTCTGGGTACACCGTGACAAACATTTCAAAGGCTTCGGCGGCGTCGCGGAAACGTTCTTGTTGTAGGTAGACTTCGCCTAACGCGCGATACACATCTTTTTCGTATTCGCGGTGGCCTTTGCTGGCGAACCAACGTTTAACCGAGGTGGCGCCATCTAGATTTGAGAAGGCAAGGCTGACGGCACGCTGAGTGTCGGCGTACAACTTCGCTTCCATGGTTTTTGGGTTATCCAGCTCTGACTTGCCATAGAGCGTATCGACCAACGCTAAGAACTGAGTGAGCGCCTTTTCGTACTCGCCAAGCTTGTATTCGCTCCAACCGAGTTTGTATTGCGCTTGGCCATAAAAGTCATTGCTTGTACCGACTTTGACCACTTCGCGATAGGCGAGAGCGGAATATTCAAAATCACCTTCAGAAAATAACAATTCGCCGCGGCGAAATTGGGCTTCTGTATAAAAAGGGCTGTCTGGGTATTCGGTGACGAGCGAGTCTAGTGCTGCTCGTGAACTGTTTAGATCGCCGGCAAGCGCATAGGCTTTTGCCAGTAGGTAATAGGCTTCGCCACGTTCTGCTGGGTTGGTGCTGGTGTCGAGCAATTCTTTGTAGAGCAGGATGGCTGTGCTGTAGTCCGTTTCTAGATTGGCGCCTTCGAGGTTTGAGCGAACGTTGCCGGCCAAATCCAATAGTGCATATTTCTCTTCACGGTTATCGGTTGCTTTTGCTTCACGCATAAAGTTTTCGTAAAGCATCTTGTCGACGTCACGGTCCAGATCTTCATTTGAAACGTTTGGCTGCTCGACGAGTCTGTTTGCGTTAGCGGGTTTGGTTTCTTGTGCCGACTCCGTATTCACTGATTTTTCTTCGGCGGCAGCTAGCGCCAAATCAGCCATGCGACGCAGTGACTGACTACGTTTTTCCGGGTCTTGGAAAAGCTCCACGGCGCGACGGTAACTTTCTAGCGCATTTTCCGCCGATACGTTATCGAGTGTTTGCGCTTCAATGGTGATGTCGGTTGATTCCAAATCGGCAAGCGTTGTACCGCTATAGCGCGCTTCGTTAACGACTTCTTGTTGTGTTGCTTTTTGCGATGCACAGCCTGCTACGGCGATCGCGATGGATGCCGTTAACAAGCAAATTTTATGACTGTGCCAGGATTTCACTGAGCCGCCCCTTGTTCAATTTTTTGTACTACCGACGCATCTTGCAAACGAGCCATGGAGAGATGCGCTTCGCCGAGCTGGTTACCCAGTTGTAGGCGAGACTGCGCTAATACTCGTAGTGCATCGTTTTTTAGAATCTGGCCAAGCTGGTCCAGTAATTGATCGGTGTTACTTATCATTTTTTCTATTTGTGTTCGCTTGCCGCCAATACGCTCGCCGATGTTGCCTCGAATATGCAACGTTGCTTCCCGTACTAGTTGTTCCACTGCATCCGTGCGTACAGCGCCCACTTCGGCCTGCTCTAGAACTTTGCTTGCGTCCTGTTGCTGTACGGCTCGGTTTTGCGGTGCATCGCGGGCAATATCGTACAGGAGTAGGCCGCGCACGCGGCGAAGCCGTTCACGATACTGAGCATTGCTCTTATTTTTTCCGCTCTGTAGGGCCTCTATGACTTCCCATAGCTGCAACTGGTCAAAGCTGGCCAGGTCTTGTGGCTGGCGCATGTCCAGTTGGTTTGGAATGCTGGAGGCCAATACGGCGGAGCTTTCCATTAGCGTTTTCTGGTCTCGGCGCAGCGTGATCAGTCGGTTGCGGACCGTTGGCAGCACGCTTTGTAGATGTGCCTGTTGGTTAGCGTACGCCTGCTGGAGCGCAGGAATTTCATCTAGCCAATTCACTAGCATGGCGCGCAGGCGCTGAAGTTCGTTGTACTGACGGAAGTTCTCGGCAAAGTCGTGTGAGGCGAATAGCTTATAGAGATAGGTCATCTCTGGACCTTCGCTCGCCGTGTAATCTTTGACTGGGGCCATGGGATCAACGCTGATGTGATCCGATTGTTTTTGTCCGGTGAGTTTGTCGAGCCAGCCTTTGCGGTCAATATCACGAATTGCCAGTTCGACGCGTTTAAGCTCTGAACGATAGGTTTGCGCAGCGAACTGATATCCTGCCAACGCTTGGGGCATGGCGCGCAGTTCTTCATAGGCGCGTGGCGCTAGCATGAGTGCTTCTTGCACCGAAGGGTGGCCGGGGTTTCTACGGACCAGTTCGAGCCAAAGCGGTAGGGCCTTTTTGAATTCTCCGCGTTCGAAGTTGGTTAGCCCTAGCGCCAAAAGGGCTTCGTTTGAGAATGGACCGTCAACGCGAATTCGCACTAAGGCGTTGCGTGATGCGTCTAAATTTTTGCGTCCTAATTCAGTTAAGCCGACGGCTAATGCCGCGCGGTCTTTTAGGGCGTTAATTTCATCTTCGCCTTCGGGCAAATTGATTACGCTGTTGAGTAGTTTTACGCCTTCGTCAGTATGCTTTGAGCGAATCATCGCGACGCCCATGTTATAGGTGGCGTAGGAGCCTTCACGTGTGCCGGTAGGAATGGCGTATAAACTTGCTAACGCTTCGCCAAATTCCTCTTGGCCAATGCGCACGTTAGCGAGCATTAGGTGGCGATGAGCATCTAGTTCAGGAGATAGCCCTTTTACGCGGTCACTATTTAAAATGCGGGCCGCAGATTCGTAATTGCCGCGGCGATAGTCGAGAGAGGCTTTTTGGAACCACGTTTCGGCACGTAGTTGCGAGAGAATATCGCGCTGCAGTAAACGGTCGAAAATGGTCTCCGCTTTGTCTGGTACGCCAAGTTCAACGTACAGGTTACCCAATAATAGTTCGGGCTGTGTTGAATCGGTATTGAACAGTTCAGTTTTTTGTCCGGCCAGCAAACGCGTCATGGCGTCAAATTTATGCTCGCCGTAAAAACTAAACAGAATTTCCCCGTAGGCGAGTTCTTGTTTGGCGCTTTGATCGAGCACCATCGGCTCTGGCGGCAAGTCGTCACCAATGATAACGATGCCCGCATGAGCAAAAGGATTAAGACTGAGGTAAATGCCCGTGGCGAGAGCGGCAAGCTTTGCTCTGCGACGCGTGTTTACCCGAATTGGGCGCGCCATGGATTATTCAGTCCATTCGCGAAATTCAAATCGATGCTGCTTGGTGGCGAGGTCATCCTGCACCCGCAGTTCGATCATTTTGCGGCCCGGTCCTTTGGTGAATGTGTACGTGGCGTTCTTCTGGTAATCCTTACCGCGCGGGTCGTAACCCGTAATAGTCGCCTCGATGGTGTGTTTGCCGCTGGTGATGTTGCCATCGTACAGGCGGTGGATGCCGCCTTTTGTCAGGGCAGAAAATTCTTGCTCAGTATAAAAATGGTAGCTGACGTGTTTGCCGTCGAGCGTGAGGTTTACATCCACCAGGCGCACGGGCGAACCAACATCCACGGACACCAACACAGCTGTTTGCGAGCTAGGATAGAGGAGCTCGCCTTCGAGTAGCGTCAGGTCACGGTTGAGGTCTAATACCCCTTGTTTGAGCTGTTGAATTTGCCGAGAAAGGCCCTCGTCAGCCGCCAGAATTTGTGTACTACACAGGGCGAGCAACGCCCCTACAGCAAAGCGTCGAAGAAAATTAGTCATACTACTGCCTAGTCTGAGACGTTTTTTATTATAGGACGGCGTAGTGCCTGATGCCGTAGCGATGCCTATTTGTAATGAGAAGAAAGCCCTAAATCAAGTGTACGACTGTTACAGGAGCAAAAAGATCTTAATTGAGCCGACTGCCGGTGCGAAAAAGGGGATTCGGGGCTAGTATGCGCGGTCACGTCAAACACAAGCAAATGTTGGAGATTTCACGGTGCTGATCGTAGCAGATGAAAATATGCCCGGTTTGGCGTCACTGGACGGTGTGGCAGAGGTGCGGCGGTTCCCTGGGCGCACCATGACGGGCGAAATGGTTCGCGACGCCGATGCCTTGTTTGTCCGCTCGGTGACCACTGTGAACGCCAGCTTATTGGAAGGTTCCTCGGTCCGGTTTGTTGGTTCGGCCACCATTGGAACGGATCATGTTGATACGTCGTGGCTGGAGAATCAGGCCATTGGCTTTGCTCATGCGCCTGGTTGTAATGCCCAGGCGGTGGCGGAATATGTTCTCCAGGCCTCGTTACGCTGGGCTATTGAACGCAGTAAGTTATTGAAAGAAATGACAATTGGTGTGATCGGCGTGGGCAACGTTGGCGCTCGAGTGGCGGCCTTGTTTGGTACGCTAGGCTGTACGGTGGTGCTTTGTGATCCGCCCAAGCAAGACGCCGGTGAGACGGCACCTGCTGGGTGGAAATCGCTGCAGGATGTGCTGGGCTGCGACGTGGTTTCTCTGCATGTTCCGTTGCTTAAAGACGGCCCGTATGCGACACATCATCTGCTCGACGCTGACCGTCTCGGTGGGCTAACAAGCGAACAACTGTTATTGAATACCTGTCGTGGGCCGGTGATTGATAACCAAGCATTGCTCAGTCGTTTGGCTCACGCCGATGCGCCGACAGTGGTGTTGGATGTGTGGGAGTCTGAGCCGGTTGTGCCGAGGGCGTTATTTGAGAAGGTGTTCGTCGGAACGCCTCATATCGCGGGGTATTCCGCGGAAGGTAAGCTACGCGGCAGCAAAATGGTGCTGGACGCGTTTTTCGGTTGGCAGGGATTAGACGCTAACGTCGCCGAGCCTATTGCGCCGCAAAGTACTTGGCGGGCGCCGGTGACAACGCAAAAAGAATTGCTCGCTCTTCTCGCGCACCGATATGCGATGCTCGCTGATCACGAACGTCTGGCTGACTCATTGAGCTCCGCCGACCCGGCGCGCGCTTTTGACGAACTTCGTCGTCAGTATCCGCAGCGCCACGAGCTTTCAGGTGTCACTGTGGCGGAACAAGTAGATGTTGCTTGGCGGCTCGTTCTTAGCCAGCTTGGCATTGCGTGGCTGTAGCCGGGAACGCCCAGTTTTGCTCTAGCTTAGAGCAAGCTTCGCGTACCATTTCTTCTGTAATCGGGATCTCACGGCCTTTAGCATCAATGATTGCTGCACCGTTGAAGTCCGCATTGGATTGCGCGTTTAAGTTTGAAGTGTGTGTTGGCATCATGTGCGCCTCCTTTTTCATTTCCAGTTTGAGCGGACGATCTACGCTAATGGCACACGCTATTTCGTCGCAAGAGCATTGTTGTTTCGGGATATGACATCTGTATGACTTTACGTGTTGGATTGATCGTAAATCCGTTCGCCGGCCTCGGAGGAGCGGTCGGATTGAAGGGCAGCGACGGCGCGGAAACTGTGCGAGAGGCCTTGCAGCGCGGGGCTCAGGCACAGGCGGCTGCGCGCGCGGCAAGGGCATTGGCCGCTGCAATATGCAGTAACAAATTTGAGCTTCTGACTTGGGCTGGAGAGATGGGCGAGGCGAGCTGCCAAAGTGCGGGGTTGCCCTGCACGGTGGTCGGTTCGGGCCAGCATCCGTCCACATCCGCGGATACCCGCCTTGCGGCGGCCGCGCTGCGAAACAAAGGGGTGGATATTTTACTGTTTGCCGGCGGCGATGGCACCGCGCGCGATATTTACGATGCAGTCGGGGAGTCTTTACCCGTGCTGGGTATTCCCGCTGGATGCAAAATGCATTCGGCCGTGTATGCCGTCAATCCTGAAGCGGCGGGCCACCTGCTGGCGGAGCTAGCACGAGGTGAGTTGGTTGGTCTAATTGACGCGGATGTGCGGGATATTGATGAGCAGGCGTTTCGCGATGGCGTGGTACGGGCTCGTCACTACGGCACGTTGAAAGTGCCTTCGTCGTCACGATTTATTCAGCAAGTGAAGTGCGGCGGCCGTGAGCAGGAAGATTTGCAAGTCAACGAAATCGCCGCGTGGGTCGTGGAATCACTAGAGCCCGGTGTCACCTATGCCATGGGCTCTGGATCGACCGTCGCGGAAGTAATGACGCAATTAGGCTTGCCGAACACCTTGCTCGGCGTGGATATCATTCGCGACGGCGAGGTGATTCATGCCGATGTCACGGCAACAGAATTGTTGGTAGCGTGCGAGCAAGAGGATGTCAAAGCGGCGGGGGTAAAAGCCGTGGTCACCGTTATTGGGGGGCAAGGGCATTTGCTCGGTCGTGGAAATCAGCAATTTAGTCCCGACGTGGTGCGCACCATTGGGCTCGACAATTTTTTGATTTTGGCCAGTAGGCTAAAGTTGGAGACACTGCAAGGGCGGCCACTACTAGTGGACAGCGGTGATGCAACATTGGATCAGCAGTTGTGCGGGTTTGTCTCAGTGATTACTGGATATGAAGATCGTGTTTTATATCGGGTGGCCGTGGACGCTTCGTTGCAAGAGAAATAAAAAAGGCCCGATATCGCGGGCCTTTTTAGTCGTTAAATCACTTAACCGAAACGCTGTTCAGTGAGCGCTTGAATACGATCATCCAAAGGCGGATGCGAGCGTAGCAACGCGGCGAACCCTTCTTTTACGCCCGCATTAATACCAAATGCGACCAATGTTTCAGGCATTTGGTTTGGCACGCCTTGCTCAGCTTTTAAACGTTGTAACGCCTGAATCATACCGTTGCGGTCAGCCAATTGTGCGCCAGCGGCGTCGGCCCGATATTCGCGAAAGCGTGAAAACCACATCACAATGGTTGATGCTGCGATGCCAAAAACGATTTGCGCAACAAACACGACAATGTAATAGCCAAAACCTAACCCGTTGCCGCCATCGCGACGCATAAAGCTGTCGATCAGGTAGCCCAATACGCGTGCCGCAAAAATCACGAAGGTATTCACCACGCCCTGAATGAGCGACAACGTCACCATGTCGCCGTTGGCCACGTGGCCAATTTCGTGCGCGAGAACCGCGCGAAGTTCGTCTGCTTTAAAGCGCTGCAGCATGCCTTCCGACACAGCAACCAAGGCACTGTTTTTGTTCCAGCCCGTAGCGAAGGCATTCGACTGCTGAGCGGGAAACACGCCAACCTCGGGCATGCCAATGCCGGCCTTCTGGGCGAGTTCGGCAACGGTGTCGACTAACCAGCGCTCTGATGCGGAGTTAGGACTCTTGATGATTTTTACACGGGCTGACCACGCCGCCATTTTTTTCGACAATAGCAGTGATATAAACGCGCCGCCCATGCCGAACACGGCGCTAAAAATGAGTAAGCTGGTGAGGTTTAAGCCGGAGCCATTTTGTTGCAAGTAGCTATCTACGCCGAGCAGGCTAAGGCTAATGCTTGCGACGAAAATGACCGCGATGTTGGTCAGCAAAAACAATGCAATACGCATCATTGGGTGTGTGACTCCTTTAGCGGGGCAGAGCGCCCAGTAACCAATTAATGTGGGCGCCTTGGTTGATTTCAAGAGGTGTAGACAAGATACTCCCGCGCAAAACGAGGCCCCCAACATGACTTCACAGATAGACCCTTTAAAGCCGTTTCTGGTTCCGCCGAGCGACCCATCTCAGCATCGTCTTTTTCACGGGCGAGGGCGCACCGTACCAGGGCTTGATTGGTTAACGGTGGATCGTTATTGCCCCATTGTCGTGGCGACTACCTTTGCTCCGCAGGATGCCGACGTGATGGCTGAACTGGAAAGTGTGCTGCGTGACAGCTTGCAGGCGTTGTCGTGCTCCGTGTTGGTCATGCAGCAACGCTATAGTGGCGAGGCGAAGACGGACATAGTGGTTGGCGAGTTGCCGGATTTGCCCACGGCGACTGAAGACGGTTTGCAGTTCATTTTGGATTTTCAGCGTGGTCAAAATATCGGTTTCTTTGCTGATATGGTGCCTGCCCGTCGATGGTTATCCGAGCGTGCCGCAGGGAAAAATGTACTGAATTTATTTTCGTTTACCTGCGCATTTTCAGTGGTGGCGGCAGCGGCAGGCGCGGCGCAAGTGGTGAATATTGATTTGAGTAAGCCAGCGCTGGCGTTAGGTCAGCGTAGTCATCGACTCAATAATTTAGATAAAAGCCGATTGCATTTTTTGCCGCATGATATTTTTCGGTCATGGAAAAAACTACATAGCCTTGGTCGATACGATTTAATCATCGTTGATCCGCCAACGGAGCAAAAAGGAAGCTTTGTCGCGCGTAAGGATTATGAAAAGTTATTGCGCCATTTACATCGTTTATTAAAGCCGGAAGCGGAGCTGCTTATTTGTTTGAACGCACCGTGGTTGGGCGAGGATTTTCTTGAAGAGATCGTGGCGCAGAATCTGGCTGGCGCAGAAAAAGTGCAACGGCTTCCTTTTGCGCCGGGCTTTGTTGACGAAAATCCGCAGGCGGGCTTAAAAGTGCTGCATTATAAATACCAGCGTCCAGATGATTTATAAGTTGGAGTGTTAAATATCGCAGCCTACGTCTCGCGTAGGCAGTGGTACATCAGGTAAGCGCGAAGTGGTGACGGGAGACGAGAGAAGGTAGCGCATGATGGCAGTGATCTTTCTCGACTCGCCGGAGCGTAACGCGGCGCGCATTTGTTCAACCAATGTCATTTTTTCCACGGCGACTGCATCGGGCAATTCCGGCGCCGGGTCTTCGTAGCGCACTTCCGAGAGCGACGATAAAAGCGTAAAAGATTTTCCCGTCAGTACAGCTTGGTCAACGCCGTCTTGGTAGATCATAGCGTCGTAGCGAATATAACCTTCCTCTGCCAGCCACAGCATGGCGCCTAGGCAGCCCATATGCCGATCTGAGTGCAGTCCCACTTCATCGGGTTGGTCGGGGCCTGCAATGTCTTCGACGTACACAGAGGTGCGGCGCGGGAAGGCAGAATAAAGATGCAAAAGTGTTAGCGCGGCGTCGCGACAAAAGTCATCGATATGAATATCAGCCATGTACTACTCTGCACTCTGTTTGTATTGGTGAATGAATAACGGGCTTATTTTCGCAGCCGTTCTAAATAACGGCTGATGCGCGTAATAGATTCTTCCAAATCATCCACACGTGGCAAAAAGACAATGCGGAAATGATCCGGCGTCGGCCAGTTAAAGGCGGTGCCTTGCACCACGAGGACTTTTTCTTGGCGCAATAAATCCAACGCAAACGCTTCGTCGTCCTCGATTTTATAAATTTCTGGATCAAGGCGCGGAAATAAATACAGCGCTGAAGCGGGTTTAACGCAGCTTACACCAGGAATATCGTTGAGCATTTTCCATGCAAGATCACGTTGCTTACCCAGACGGCCTGTTGGCAACACTAAATCGTCAATGCTTTGGTAGCCGCCTAGTGCGGTTTGTATGGCGTGTTGAGACGGGACATTTGCGCAAAGGCGCATGGACGCGAGCATGTCCAAGCCTTCGATAAAATCCACTGCGCGATGCTTGGCGCCAGAAATAATCATCCAGCCCGAACGAAAGCCGGCTGCGCGATAGCTTTTTGATAAACCATTGAACGTCACAAACAGAAGGTCATCCGCCATTGAGGCAATGGAGATGTGCTTTTGTTCGTCGTACAGAATCTTGTCGTAAATTTCATCGGCAAACACAATCAGGTCATGTTCGCGGGCAATATGAATTAATTCCTGCAACATTTCCCGGCTGTATAACGCGCCGGTGGGGTTGTTCGGGTTAATTAATACCAAAGCGCGTGTGCGTGAATTGATTTTGCTGCGAATATCATCCAGCGCGGGTTGCCAGTCTTGTTTTTCATCGCATAAATAATGTACTGGGGTGCCGCCGGCTAATCGTACAGCCGCCGTCCATAGGGGATAGTCCGGTGCCGGAATAAGAATTTCGTCGCCGTTGTTCACTAGCGCTTGCATGGCCATCACAATTAATTCTGATACGCCGTTGCCAATAATAATGTCGTCTAACGTGACGCCTTCAATGCCTTTGCGCTGGCATTCGTGCATCACTGCTTTGCGTGCGGGAAATAGTCCCTTGGAATGACAGTAGCCGGTCGAGTCGGGCAGGTTGTGAATAACGTCTTGCAGAATTTCTTCGGGTGCCTCAAAGCTAAACGGCGCTGGATTGCCGATGTTTAGTTTGATGATTCGATGGCCGTCTTCTTCCATACGGTTGGCTTCGCGCAACACCGGGCCACGGATGTCGTAGCAGACGCCCTTAAGTTTGTCCGATTTTTTAATAACGCGATGCTCAGTAGTCATATGGCCAACCATAGGCTCCGGTGAAGTGAGGCAGCATTCTAACGTGGTGCTGGAATCGCTGTATACGCGTGCGGCGCGTTTGCCGTGTTGTTAGCATACCGTTAAGGGTCTGGCGCAACGCCGTCAGGGTCAGCTGTGAGAGACATGTCATGTTGAAGTTCGATGAAATATTAGAAACCGCCTGCCTGCGCAAAGGAGGCATGGCGCCGATTGAAGCGACCTTTCCTGCGGTGGCAGGTGCGCGGAAGTTGAGTAACCGAAGTGATGCTTGGTATATGTCGGCGATCACCCGTCGAATTTTTCGAGCTGGTTTAAAACACTCCTTGGTCGATGCTCGGTGGCCCGCTTTCGAAGAAGCCTTCTTTGGATTTGATCCCGAAAAGCTCGTGCTAATGCCGGATGCGATGTTGGATGAGCGTATGCAAGATGCTCGTCTGATTCGGCACTGGGGCAAAATGAAGGCGATTCGTCCCAATGCCCAGATGGTGCTCGACTTGAGTCGCGAACACGGTGGGTTTGGGCGGTTTCTGGCGCAATGGCCGGTTAGCGACACCGTGGGGTTGTGGCGGGTGCTATCTAAACAGGGAAAGCAGTTGGGCGGTAACTCTGCGCCGATGTTTTTGCGTATGGTCGAGCGCGATAGCTGGGTGCCCACCCGCGACGTTGTTGCAGCGTTAGTGGGGC
The DNA here is from genome assembly GCA_029213045.1 of Alcanivoracaceae bacterium. GTDB lineage: Bacteria > Pseudomonadota > Gammaproteobacteria > Pseudomonadales > Alcanivoracaceae > JARGPN01. The sequence continues at coordinate 251,890 of JARGPN010000009.1, read as the reverse complement.
AGGGGGTGATCGATAAGTCTGCGGCCAGCCAGCGTGACCAGAAGGCCGCACAGCAGGCTTTTAATCAATGGCAGGAGGAAAGCGGCCGACCGCAGTCTCATATCAGCCGCGTTTTAGCCTTTACGGTGGGGTAATCGGCGGTAAGCCAAGCTTGTGACGAATTTTTCCAATGAGCGCGTGTTCCTGTGCCAGGCTTTCAGCAAAGGACGGGCGCGTATGAACGCGATCTCGGTGTGCGCCCAAATGCGGCCACCGGGCTGCGTCGATTTGTTCGCCGCCGTGCTGGAAATTTACCCACTGAGACGCCACGGCGATATCCGCGATGGAAATTTGATCACCCACGAACCATTCTCGGCCATCCAACCGCTCATTGAGGTAGTCGAAAAGCGGCGGTAACTTCTCTAACGCTTTTTCTACGCGGCTTTCGTCACTGGTTAGGCCGCGCAGCGGTTTAATTAATCGCTCGCGGAATACACCGAAGGTGCAAAGCGGTCCGAGTTCGTAGTCGGCATATTTTTCTAGCCATAGCGCTTGGGCGAAATCTCCCGCATCGGTGGGGAAGAGCGCGGGGGTGGGATGTAGTTTCTCAATGTATTGGCAGATGACAGATGAATCCGCCAATCGCAGATCGCCGTGCTCCAGCGCAGGAATGCGCATGAGTGGATTGAGCTTCTCGTAATCGCTGGGGATATTGCCAGGATCGACGTGAATCGACTCAAACGGTATCTGTTTTTCAAGAAAATATGCGCGGCATTTACGTACGTAGGGTGACAGAATTGCGCCATGAAGCTTATAGGTCACGCGGGTCTCCGCTGATCAGAAATAGGATGCCTATCTCAACAACTTTCAAAAACTCGGTCAATGACGAGAATTTCTCCTTGACGGGTTGCCAGTGCGCCCATAGACTTTGCGCCGCTTTCGGGGGTACCCGAAGCAGTCCGCGTCCCCTTCGTCTAGAGGCCTAGGACACCGCCCTTTCACGGCGGTAACAGGGGTTCGACTCCCCTAGGGGACGCCATTATTTCGCCGAACAGCGCGGCCAAATGGCGGCATTGATGCGGTAAGCAGTAAAAGCGGGAATAGCTCAGTTGGTAGAGCGCAACCTTGCCAAGGTTGAGGTCGCGAGTTCGAACCTCGTTTCCCGCTCCAACAAAGTGTTAGTTATTCAGTGCGTTTGAATGGCTAGCAAACAAAAACGGCGCCGAAAGGCGCCGTTTTTGTTTCAGAAGTATCGAGCGGCATGCAATGCAACGCCTCTTCCTTTACTGATATCTCCCATCAGCTTAAACCGTTAAGTGATGTTTAATCAGATCATCACTGAGTTCGCCAATTGCTCCACTGCCGACCACGCGACCCTTGTCCAAAATCCGAAATTCGCTGGCCACTTTGCGCGCAAAAGGCAGTTTCTGTTCGACCAGCAATACGGTTAAGCCTTCTTCCTTGTTCAACTTAATAATTAGATCGCCGATCTCACCAACGATGTTTGGCTGAATGCCCTCGCAGGGCTCGTCTAACACCAGCAAACTGGGCTCCAATACCAAGGCTCTGCCAATCGCTAACTGTTGCTGCTGGCCACCAGAGAGGTCGCCGCCGCGCCGTTTGCGCATTTGTTTCAGCACAGGAAAGATGCCGTAGATTTTTTCAAGTATGGCTGCGGATTTATCTTTACGGGCATAGACGGCCACGCGAAGGTTTTCCTCAACCGTCAGGCGCGGAAAAATCTCACGGCCTTGTGGTACATAACCAATGCCCAAGCCTGCGCGTGCTTCGGCAATTTGCTTGTTGAGATTATTGCCCTGAAAAATCATTTCGCCAGAGGCGATGGGTAGCAATCCCATTACGCATTTAAGCAGGGTGGTTTTGCCCATGCCGTTACGTCCCATTAAACAGGTGCAGGAGCCTTTTTCTACGGCCAGATCTACATCCCACAAAATATGGCTGCCACCGTAAAACTGGTTAACGGATTTAAGATCGAGAATGGTGTCAGTCACGTTATTCCCCTAAATACACTTCGATAACGCGTGGATCGTTTTGCACCACGTCGATAGGGCCTTCCGCCAGTACGCTGCCTTCGTGCAGTACCGTCACCGTGCGCGCAATAGAGCGAACAAAGTCCATGTCGTGCTCAACCACCACCACAGAATGTTTGCCCGCCAATGAAACAAGCAGCTCAGCAGTGCGCTCTGTTTCTTGCGGGGTCATGCCAGCGACAGGCTCATCGACTAACAGCAGTGTTGGGTTTTGCATTAGCAGCATGCCGATTTCGAGCCACTGTTTTTGTCCGTGTGACAAACTTCCGGCTAAGGCGTGCTGGTGTTCTTGCAGGCCAATAATTTCCATCACCTCATTAATGCGCTCAAGTTGCATGGGCGTCATCCGTGCAAACAACGTGGTCCAGACAGATTTATTACCGGCCATCGCCAATTCCAAGTTTTCAAACACGGAGTGCATTTGAAACACCGTAGGTTTTTGGAATTTTCGACCGATTCCTGCTTCGGCAATTTCCGGTTCGCTTTTTTGCAAAAGGTTAATGCTTTGACCGAACCACGCAGTGCCTGTGTCGGGGCGCGTCTTTCCGGTAATCACGTCCATCATGGTGGTTTTGCCAGCACCATTGGGTCCAATAATGCAGCGCAATTCTCCAGCGCCGATGTACATGGTTAAGTCGTTCAGTGCTTTAAAACCGTCAAAACTGACACTGATGTCTTCCAAGTACAAAATCACGTTGTGGCTGATATCAACCTTGGGGCCTTGGGTGCCTGTGTTAACGAAATCAAAAACATGTTCGCGGTCAGCAAATTTTTCAAGTGCATTTGGAAGCTTCATACACGGGCCTCCTGCTTGCGTTGCATCACTTTATTCATTAAGCCAACAACACCTTGAGGTAGGAAAAGGGTGGATATGACAAATAACCCGCCAAGCGCGTACAGCCAAATTTCCGGCAACGCTATGGTGAAATAGGTCTTTGCGTAGTTCACTAGGAATGCCCCGATGACGGCTCCGTAGAGCGTGCCGCGACCGCCTACCGCTACCCAAACAACCGCTTCAATAGAGTTGATGGGGGCAAATTCACCAGGGTTGATAATGCCCACCTGAGGCACGTATAGCGCACCGGCGATGCCAGCGAGCATGGCCGAGAAGACGAACAGCCAAAGCTTGTAATTGTCGACGCGGTAACCAATAAAACGTGTACGACTTTCTGAATCACGAATTGCTTGAATAACGCGCCCGAAACGCGAGCTGATAATAAATCGACACGCAATAACACCGGCAGCGAGCGCGACGGCCGAGGAAATAAACAGAGCTACTCGTGTGGTATTAGCCTGCAAATCGAAGCCCAGCAAGTCTTTAAAGTCGGTTAACCCGTTGTTGCCACCAAATCCCATTTCGTTGCGGAAAAAGGCGAGCAGCAACGCATAGGTAAGGGCCTGGGTGATGATAGAAAAGTACACGCCGGTCACCCGTGATCGGAACGCAAGCCAACCAAATACGAAGGCGAGAATAGCGGGCGCTACCAACACCATGAGTGCAGCGAACCAAAACATATCGAAGCCATGCCAATACCACGGCAACGTATCCCAGTTTAAGAACACCATAAAGTCAGGCAGAACAGGATCGCCGTAGACGCCGCGATTGCCGATTTGGCGCATTAAGTACATGCCCATGGCGTAACCGCCAAGCGCGAAGAACGCGGTATGTCCGAGGCTCAAAATGCCGCAGTAACCCCATATTAAATCGACTGCGACGGCGAGTAGCGCATAGGTCATGTATTTACCTAGCAAGCCCAGCGTGTAGGTTGAGACGTGTAGTGCCGAACCTTCGGGGAAAAGTAAATTCGCTAAAGATGCCAGCACAGTGACGACGGTGAGTAGCAGTAAAAATACGCTCGTAGCACGGTCGTTACGCAATATTGAAGCCAATGATGCAAACATTAATGATCCTCCGCCGCGCGGCCTTTTTGCGGGAACAAACCCTGCTTACGGCGTTGAATAAATAGAATGATGAAGACAAGAATAAATATTTTGGCCAGCACCGCGCCTGCGTAGGGCTCGAGTATCTTGTTAAAGATACCGAGGCCAAATCCCGCAATAAGTGTTCCCCAAAGGTTTCCGACGCCACCGAAGACGACCACCATGAAAGAGTCAATAATGTAGGACTGGCCTAAATTGGGACCCACGTTGGTGAGCTGGCTTAATGCAACACCTGCTATGCCGGCAACACCGGAACCTAACCCAAAGGTAAGGGCGTCAACTCGGTCAGTGCGCACGCCTATGGCTTTCGCCATTTGCCGATTTTGTGATACCGCGCGCACCTTTAATCCAAGCGATGTGCGATTCAGAATAAGTAGCAATCCTGCAAAGACGATCAATGTGAATATTAAAATGTAGAGCCGGTTATAGGTGATCGCGAAAATTTCGTTAATGCGAAGAAGTCCACTCATCATTTCTGGTGTTTGCACTGAACGGTTCAGCGGCGAAAAAATGGAGCGTACGACTTGCTGCAAAATCAAGCTCACACCGAAGGTTGCCAACAGTGTTTCAAGTGGTCGGCCATATAAGAAGCGAACGATCCCTCGTTCAATGGCGATACCCACCAACCCAGAGACAAGAAATGCGGCGGGAATTGATAGAAGAATTGATAAGCCAATGTGATCCGGCATCATTTGTTGAATAACAAATGTGGTATACGCGCCGAGCATCATCAGCTCGCCGTGCGCCATGTTAATCACGCCCATTACACCAAAGGTGATGGCGAGGCCGATGGCTGAAAGCACCAGTACGGAACCGAAGCTCAACCCAAAGAAAGTTGTTTCTAGGCCGGCGTAAAAACTGCGTTTGCCTTCTATACGCGTCATTACGCTGAGGGCGGCACTTTTTACCTGCGAATCTTGCTCTTCTTCTGTCAATATTTTGATGCGGTTGTAGACATCGTTGCCCAGTTCGCCGTCGAGGCGCTGCACCGCGGATAAGCGCACGTCGGCGTCGTCACTATTGAGATCGAAGATGGCGAGGGTGACGGTTAACTGCTCGATAACCTCTTCGTTGGTTTCGTCCTTTAGTTGTTCTCGCAGCAGCGGCATAATTTCATCGTCAGGATCGTCGCGCAGTTGCTTGATGGCTCCTAAACGGACCACGGCATTGTCATCATCAAGGTCAAAACGGGCGATAGCACCGCGAAGCTTTTTGCGCAGGCCATTGTTGGTGCGAATTTTTTTCGCATCGCCAGAGTAGCCGCTTAATGCGTCGCCACTAATGGCGTCGAAGTAGCTGTCCTCCTGACCTTCACTTTCGCTAATGATGAGAACTTGCCCTGTTTGTGCATCGAAATACAGGGCGTTGTCGAGAAAGGCAGCAAGTACTTTGCGGCTACCGCTAAACTTTTCCTCGACGATCATATCAACGACTTTTTCTTTCTCAGAAAAGCTGGCTTTTGCGAGCGGATCTAGCAGTGATTCAAACGAAATCGGTGGGTCCACGTCTTCGACAGCATCGACTTCAATGTTCGTTTGATCGACATTCGGTGTGTCAGCAATAGGCTTATCGGCAGCAAGTGCATGGGCGGGCAGGGCAATAAGTAACCCCGTCAGCAATATTAATTGGCGAACTGAAGATGGCGTCCTGCGCAAGCAATTGCGAAGCAGGCTTGCCATAAGGGCCAATGGTGTAATTCGCGTTTGCGGCACGCTAAATCTCCTGGTGCTGAATCGGGTGTGTCTTGTGTGGGTTTTACTGTGTTCAATGATATTGTTTGAAATAAATGCGTAGGCAATCGGCCGCCACGTGGCGGCCGTGCCGACTAGCTCAAGGTATTAATAGTTCTGTCCTGAGCACTTTTTGGTCTTGGTGTTGTAGTTACCGCATTTCAATTTCACCCAGTCAGCTTCAATGACTTTGCTTTCTGGTAAGAAATCGGTCCATGCATCACCTGGGACTTCTTTTTCTGTCTGCCATACCACGTCAACTTGGCCGTCATCACGGATTTCACCGATCAGTACAGGTTTGGTCAGGTGGTGGTTAGGCAACATCTTCGCAGTGCCACCGGTCATGTTTGGTGTTTCTAGGCCGGGAAGCGTGTCGATAATGGTGTCGACCTTAGTTGTTTTCGCTTTCTCAACAGCTTGTGCCCACAGGTTGAAACCGATAACGGTTGCTTCCATTGGGTCGTTGGTCACGCGCTTTGGATTTTTGATGAATGTTTTCCAGTTTTTGATAAAGGCTTCGTTTACTGGAACGTCTACGCTTTGGAAGTAGTTCCATGCGGCAAGGTGGCCTACGAGTGGGCCAGTATCAATACCGGAAAGTTCTTCTTCACCAACGGAGAAGGCAACAACAGGAATGTCTTCAGCAGAGATTTTCTGGTTACCAAGCTCTTTGTAGAAAGGAACGTTAGCGTCTCCGTTGATAGTGGAAACCACTGCCGTTTTCTTGCCCGCGGAACCGAACTTTTTGATGTCAGAAACAATACCCTGCCAATCGGAATGTCCGAATGGTGTGTAGTTGATCATAATATCTTTATCGGCGACGCCTTTGCTTTTCAAATACGCTTCAAGGATTTTGTTAGTGGTACGTGGGTAAACATAATCGGTACCCGCTAACACCCAGCGTTTAACGCCAACATCATTCATCAAGTAGTCAACAGCAGGAATAGCTTGCTGGTTTGGTGCTGCACCGGTGTAGAAAACGTTACGCGAGGATTCTTCACCTTCGTACTGCACAGGGTAGAACAGCAGGCCGTTAAGTTCTTCGAATACTGGCAAAACAGATTTACGTGATACCGACGTCCAGCAGCCGAAAACCACATCTACCTTTTGCACAGCAAGAAGCTCTCGTGCCTTTTCTGCGAACAGAGGCCAGTTGGAGGCGGGGTCAACAACGACAGCTTCTAGTTTCTTGCCGAGTAGTCCACCTTTTTTGTTTTGCTCTTCAATCATCATGAGAACAGTGTCTTTCAGTGTTGTTTCACTGATTGCCATTGTTCCTGAGAGTGAATGCAAAACACCGACTTTAATGGTGTCGGCGGCTTGCGCCATGCTCGACCCCAGCCCCATCGACAGCGCAAGTGCGCCTGCCGCGAGTGATTTAAGACCCTTTCCCATTTTCATAACAAACCCCTTTTCTGATCTGAGTGTGTGGTTGTTGCCAAAATCTCCCTTTTCTCTGCATGGCAGAGGCGGCGAACAACATTGCTCACCAGGTTTTTTCCTTTCCGTGGTTGGGTTGCTGCATTCATTAGCCAGCTTCCCGATAACGGTTGCGCCTGCCAGCTGCTTGAGGCTGATGGTCCGCAACACTTATATGGACACAAGGGGTGATTTCCATGTGTCACATATTCTCTTGCCCGAGACGGGCTAAAAATTCTGATTCCGATTCTTCGCGCGCACTGTGCAGCATGTGCAAGGTTATTTTTCGTACCTCGGAGCGACTCTCTTCGATATGTGCTTTAAGCATCATTTGTGCCTGTTCAGGCCGCTTCTGCAAAATTGCTTTAAGAATCTTTCCGTGTTCGTTGTAGGTCGCTTCAATACGGGGCGGCTTGGTGAAATCCAAGCGACGAATAATGCGAATGCGCTCGCTGATGCCTGCATGGATACGCGCCATTTCTTCGCTGCCTGCACCTTTTACGAGCAATAAATGGAACTGTTCATCCATGCCTGAAAGTAGGGCAGGGTCGTCAAGACGCTCTACGTCTGGAACAAGCCATACGGTTTTGAGCATATTTAGCTCGTCTGGCGTAACGTCCATTTCGCATATTTTTTTGATAGCCGCGGTTTCTAAAATAGTGCGCACGTCATACAAATCTTCAAAATATTCGAAATTGAATGGGCGCACGCGCCAGCCGCTACGAAATAGCACTTCGACGTAGCTTTCTCTTTGTAGCCGAAACAGTGCTTCGCGCACCGGTGTTCGGCTCACGCCCATACGTTCCGCAATTTCGGTTTCGCTGAATCGGTCGCCCGGCAATAAGCGGAAATAGAAAATCTCCTGCTTCAGTGCTTCATAAATTCGCTCCGCGAGGTTTTCGCTGCGAACGCGACCTCTGGGCTTTTTATCCGGGCGAGACATTTCAACCATGATCAATTACGCCACGTTGTCCGTATCAATAACGATGAGAGCGTCGCCAGCATTGACGATGCTACCTTGTTGGCAACGCACTGAGCTGACGCGACCAGCCACAGTGGCATTCACCGCGAACTCCATTTTCATCGCCTCAACGATGAGCAGTGGGTCGCCGACTTTGACGTCGCTGTTTTCTTCAACCAAAAGCTTCCACACGTTTCCGCTGATGTCTGCGGATACAATATGTCCGTCGATTTCTTCAAGGTCATTTTGACCTTGCCGATCGATGGCATCTTTGAGTGCGCTGCTGTCTTCTTGCCAGAGAGACACCTCTGCATCGAACGCTGTTTTTTGGCGTGCTTTAAACGAAGCGATATCTTCAGCGTTGTCATCGAGGAATTTGTGGTGCTCGGAGAGATCAAAGACTTCTTCAGTAATGTCTAGCGTTAGGCGACCTTCGCGGAACTCGTCGCGCAGCTTGTTGAGTTCTTCTTCACTGACCAAATAAAACCGTACTTGGTCGAAAAACTTGAGTAGCCACGGCTCACCGTTGATAAAGGTTTTGTTCTTTAGGAATTTATTCCAAATTGGCAGGGTGCGTCCGACAAGCTGGTAGCCGCCTGGAGAATCCATACCGTAGATACACATATACACGCCGCCAATGCCGACCGTGCCTTCCGCTGTGTAGGTCCGTGCGGGGTTATATTTCGACGTGAGTAATCGGTGACGCGGATCGACGGGCACAGCGCACGGAGCGCCTAGATATACGTCGCCGAGCCCAAGCACCATATAGCTGGTTTGAAATAAAATATCGCGCACAGCTTCTTTGCTTTCTAAGCCGTTAATGCGCCGCATAAATTCCACGTTGCTGGGCAGCCAAGGCGCGGAATCACGCACCGATTGGCGATACCGCGCTACCGCTTCTAGCGTGGCCGAATCTTCAAATGCCATGGGCAAGTTGACGATGCGCGTCGGTACTTTCATATGGTCGGCGAGCGGCAGGGTTTCTTCTGCGGCCAGTAGCGCTTGCATGATCGCCTTTTGATGAATTACGCGGCTGTCGTAATGAATCTGCAATGACCGCACACCGGGCGACATTTCTAATAGTCCGTCGATGGGGCTTGCGCGCAGCGCTTCCATCAATGCGTGTACTCGGAACCGGAAACGCAGGTCTAATTCATTGGGGCCGTACTCGATCAAAATGTATTTGTCGCCGGCTTGGCGATACGCGACCTTTGGACGACCGGCTTGCTCTGGAATTTCAGCCAGTACGGTTTCGGAAACAGTGTCTGCCATAATTGGGGCACTGTCTTTCACCGCTTCGGGAGCCATCAAGGATAAGGCCTCCACTGACGCATCAATGGATTTTTCTAGCGCTAACGCTTCGTCAAAACTGATCCGACGGAAGCGAATTTTATCGCCAGGTTTTACCTGCCCAACTTTCCACAGTTCCGCTTTGCAAATCGTTACCGGACATACGAAGCCGCCCAAACTTGGTCCGTCGCGGGTCAGAATTACAGGCATGTCGCCGGTGAAATTGATGCTGCCCACGGCGTATTCGCAGTCATGGATGTTAGAAGGGTGAAGTCCTGCTTCGCCGCCGTCACTGCGCGTCCAGCTTGGCTTTGGTCCATTCAGGCGAATGCCCAAACGGTTTGAGTTGTAGTGCACTTCAAAGTCGGATTCGAAGAATGTTTTGATCGAATCTTCGGTAAAGAAATCCGGTGCGCCATGCGGGCCGTAAAGCACTGCGATGTCCCAATGATTACCATATTCAGGAATCATGTCGCTGGGCGCATCTTCCGGTGAATAGGCGGGTACCGGTGTCGGGCAAGAAAACTTATCTGCTTGGCATATCGGTAGCATGTCGCCGGACCGCAACGGACGGCCTGCATGCCCACCGAATTGTCCTAATGCAAACGTCGATTTACTGCCGAGGTATTCCGGTACATCAATACCTCCGCGTACCGCCAGATAAATTCGGCAACCGCTTTCTGATTTTCCGGTGGTAAGAACTTGACCAGCTTTAACGGTAATTGGCTTCCAGTAACTGACCTCTTCGCCGTCAAGTTTTGCGGGCGTGACTGCGCCGGTGAGCGCGATAACGGTGTCGCTATGAAAGCGAATGGTTGGGCCAACGATCGTGCATTCGATGGCCGCGGCATCGGCATGGTTGCCAACGATGCGGTTGGCCAATCTAAATGCATAGTCGTCCATGGGGCCCGAAGGTGGTACGCCCACGTCCCAGTAACCAATTCGTCCAGGGTAGTCTTGAATCGTGGTGTACGTGCCTGGCTCAACGATTTCAAACTGTACAGGCGAAAACTCGAAACGATCTAGATAGCGCGTCGAAAAGTCGCCAGTAGCGAAATCGTCGTGGGCGATAATTTGTCGCAGATAATCCAAGTTGGTGGCAATGCCGCACAGGCGTGTTTCGGCTAATGCAGTTTCTAGCTTTGCAATGGCATCGGTGCGATCGGTGCCATGCACGATTAACTTGGCGATCATTGGATCGTAGTAAGGCGATACTTCAGAGCCCGTTTCTACCCAGCCATCTAATCGGACGTTTTCTGGGAAGCTCACTTCAGTTAAAACGCCGGGTGAAGGCTGGAAGTTTTTTACGGGGTCTTCTGCATAGATGCGTACTTCGATTGAAGCGCCTTTGGGAGAAATCTCGATATTGGCCAGATCCGGCGCTTTGTCGGCGGCGGTCAAAATCATCCATTCAACTAGGTCAACACCGGTCACCTCTTCCGTGACGCAATGTTCAACTTGCAGGCGTGTGTTGACTTCTAGAAAGTAGAATTCGTCACGTTTTTGATCGTAAATATATTCAATGGTACCGGCCGAGCGATAATGAACGGATTCGCCTAGGCGCACTGCGGACTCAAGTAGTTTTTGTTGCGTAGCAGCAGGAAGTGTCGGTGCAGGGGTTTCTTCGACGACTTTTTGGTTGCGGCGCTGCAGCGAACAGTCACGTTCGCCTAGAGCGAGGACTTTACCTTTTCCATCACCGAAAACCTGCACTTCAATATGTCGCGCTTCATCAATAAAGCGCTCGATAAACACGCCGGAGTCACTGAAAAAGTTTTGCCCCATACGGCGCACGCTTTCAAATGCTTCACGTAATTCCTGCGCGTTGTTGCACCGAGTAAGGCCGATGCCACCGCCGCCCGCGGTCGATTTCAGCATCACCGGATAGGTGATTTCTTCTGCAGCGGTCAGCGCCTCGTCTAAATCTTTTAAAAGGTCAGTGCCAGGGCTGAGAGGAACCTTGGCTTCTTTGGCGATACGGCGCGCTTCATGTTTCAGGCCGAATTCGCGCATTTGTTTGGGCGTAGGACCGCAGAACGCGATGCCGGCTTTTTCACAGGCTTCAGCGAATCCAGCATTTTCCGAAAGAAATCCGTAGCCTGGAATAATAGCGCCTGCTCCGGTGTCTTTCGCGACTTGAATGATTTTATCGCCGAGTAGGTAGCTCTCCGCTGACGCCGCAGGGCCAATACAAATGGCTTCGTCCGCCATACTGACGTGCAAGCTATTTCTGTCCGCTTCTGAATAAACGGCAACGCTGGCGATGCCCATTTTTTTCAGGGTGCGCGCAATGCGAACTGCAATTTCTCCGCGGTTGGCGATCAGTACTTTTTTGAACATGACGATTTCCCTTGTTGTCGTCGACGACGTTCAGGCGCGCTAAGGCGCCGAAGATCCACTTGTCTCGGTTTTCTTTTCTGACAGTTGCTTGATAAATGCACGCCATCCGCCTAGTGCGGTAATGTCGGTCGCGCCATCAATTGCCCACGGTTCACAAATAAAGCTTTTCACGGTACGTCCATCGGCTAGCTCAAGCGTGCCGATGCCTAACGGCGCAGGAATTTCTGCAACAAACTCGCCGAAGCGATGTAGCGGCATTTCCCAAATTTCAATTTCAATGGCGCTGCCATCTTGGCGTTTTACCAAACCGGGCTTAGGTGGTGTGGTGTTGGCAAGGGCGTACAGCCGATAGCACGCGGCGGTGTGCGTACTTTCCACAAGTACAGCTTCACGTGTGGTTAGCTGGAAATTCAGTGGCATACCCGTTAAATGCGCGCCGACTACGGCAACGCGAACGGTTGGATCTTGTTTATGACGAGGCATGACAAGCGTGGAGGGTTCTGTGCCAAGTGCTTTTCCAGTGGCGCCTCGGGTCCAGGGGGTTTGTTTCTGCCAGCGCATGCCGAATTCGGCTAACGCGTAGTCTTGCCACGCCGGAGCGATAAGCGTGATGCCAAATGGCAGTGCGTCATCGCGCATGCCAGCAGGCAGGGCCAAGGCGCACCAATCTAAAAGATTAACGAAATTGGTGTAGAGACCGAGCTGACTGTTTAGCGCAATCGGATCGCGCTCTACGTCGTCGATGCGGTGAATGGTGGGGGTAGTGGGAACCAGTAATGCATCAACGGAAGCGATCAGTGCATCGGCTTTGCGCTTTAGTGCGGCGCGCTGATATTCGGCATGAAATACTTCAAGGGCCGTCATCTCAGATGCTGGGGCAATAATGTCGCGTACCACGCTATTGATTTCTTCGGGCGCTTTGTTCAATAAATTTTGAATAACGCTAAACCGCTCTGTTACCCATGGGCCTGCGTAAAGCAATTTTGCCGTGTCATGTAGCGGCGTAAAATCTAATGGCACCAGCTCAACGCCCATTTTTTCAAAATGCTGGAGCGATTGTTTCCACGCTTTCTCTGCAGTCTTGTCGCCGTACCATTCAGATTGCATTGGAATACCGAGCTTTGGCCTTTGCGGTAGAACATGCAGAGGTAAGCGGGCGGGAATTTCCCGTGAGAAAGGGTCTTTTTCGTCGAGCACAGCCATCGCTGAATAAACAGTCCACGCATCTTCGGTGTTCAGAGAGAACACCGATACGCAATCTAATGTTCGGCAGGCTGGTACAACACCGCGGGTACTAAACGCGCCCTTAGTGGGTTTTAGGCCAACAATATTATTGAAACCTGCTGGGACTCGGCCTGAGCCGGCGGTGTCCGTGCCTAAGGCGAAGGGCACCAAACCACGGGCGACAACACTTGCGGAGCCAGAGCTGGAGCCGCCGCTGATGTATTGGTCATTAAACGTATTAGGGACGACGCCAAAGGGGGAGCGGGTGCCCACAAGACCGGTGGCAAACTGATCTAGGTTTGTTTTACCTATCAGAATAGCGCCGGCATTAATGAGCGTGTTGACGGCTTCGGCAGTAGCTTGCGCTTCATAAGCAAACGCGGGACACGCAGCGGTTGTGGTTTGCCCAGCGAAATCAATGTTGTCTTTTATTGCGAAGGGCACACCGTATAAAGGCAGTGCATCGATGCCGACATCGTCGCGCATTTTAGCCAGCGATGTGAGCTGACGCTCAATGTCTTCCCATTCAAATAACAATGTCCAGGCAACATCTTGCGAGGCTGTCTGTGCGACGGCGTTAATTTCTGCATAGAGCGCAGCAATCGCGCCTTCAGGCTGCTGCGAATTATTTTGGTAGGCGGTAAGCCATTCTTTAATTGTTTGTCCGTACACGCGTTTGCACACCATCTTGTACACAAGGATGTGTACACAAAAAGCAATTGGCATGCCAGACTGTTAAATAGGATTAAATCATTTTTTAATTTAATAAAAACAGCTGGTTATAGTTGTGTTGATGGTTGAGATGAATTCTTCTCGACGTGGGAAGTTGGGTTAAAGCAGGGCGGCGTGCACGCTTTTGAGGCGCGCGAAGGGTGCAAGGATAAGACAGTCGCGCAACTTGTTTTTATTGGTGTACAAGTTGCGCGATGAGTGATGCATTTAAGATATGACGCCTGGTCATGCAGCTTAGTTTTTATTCTTGTGCGCTAGAGTTTGCTTTCCACCGTATCTGCATCAGGCTTTTCTTTTGATCGATCGACGCGTTCCAGCAGTGGTGGTAAAAACACGAAATCAAACACTAAGGCGACGCCAATGGTAATCGCCACGAGTAATCCCATTATTGCGTTCACTTGGAAATGCGATTGCGCGAGCACCATAAAGCCGGCAGCTAATACGACAGAGGTAATGAGCAAGGCGTTGCCGACATTTGCAAATGCGTAACGCACGGCTTCGTCCGGCGATAATGCCAAGTGGCGACGTGCGCGTAGATACTTGCTAATAAAGTGCACGGTGTCGTCGACTACAATCCCAAGGGTAATGACAAAGATAAGCGCCACCGCAAGATTGACCTCACCGTTTACGTATCCCCATAGCCCTACGGTAACCAGTGCAGGTAAGGCGTTTGGCAGAATGCTAATAAGTCCGTAACGGAGAGACTTAAGCGCGATGATCAGCACAAAGGTGATCAGCACTAATGCGATCACGTTGCCGATGAGCATGCTGTCTATATTGCGTTGGCCCATGTGCGCAAACATTATTGAAACCGAGGCGCCGGGGGACGCTTTAATATCCGGCGTGTTGTTGGTCAGCCAATCACTAAAGCGCGCTTCCATCGCGACCACTTCATGGGGCTTTTGTTTGCGAACGCGGATGTCGACACGCAGGGCTGATTTGTCCGTGTTGAGCTGAGTATTGAGATCAAGGCCGTAGGGCAGTGATAGCTCGTATAGCAATAAATATTGTCCGGCGAGTTCGCGGTTATCTGGAATGCGATGCCATGCTGGGTCATCGTTATGCATGTTGCGATTGAGGCGCTTTATCACGCGGGTATAGGCATTGACGTGGGCGATGTGAGGTTGTTGCTCCGCCCACGTTACAAAGCGATCCACTTGCTGCAAAAATTCAGGATCATTGATTCCGTATTCTTCGCCGCTATCAAGTGAATAACTGATTGTGTCTAAGCCGCTTAAATTGTCTTCGTAGTAATTTGCAGAAACGTAATAGGGAACCGTTTCGTCGAAGTACGTCAGCGTACTGTCGTTAAGTGTGTTGTGTGTGATGCCGAAGAGTGAGACGCCGGTAAATACCAGTGTCCCCCAGAAGTAACCTTTTCGGTGGCGCAATACGTGGTCGGCGAAACCATCCATTAATTTCGAGCGTCCAGAGATGCTGGCTCGTGGTTTAAGTGGCATAAGTGTCGCCAGCGCAGGGAGAAGTGAGAGCGCAAGAATATAGGCGGCGACGATACCGATGGATGTCAGGGTGCCGAGCGAATGCATCGGAGGTGTATCGCTAAAGTTTAAAGCAAGAAAACCGATTGCGGTGGTTAAACTGGTTAGGAAGACCGGCTGCATATTCATTTCTAGGCTTTCTTGGATGGCCGCTTCTTTATCTTTTCCTGCACGTAATCCGTTTAAGTAGCCAAACAAAATATGAACACAGTCTGCGACGGCAATGGTCAGAATAATGGTCGGTGCAACAGCATTTACGGCATTAAACCCAAAGCCCAGCCAGCCCGCACTACCCATTCCCATGGCGGTGCTAAATGTAATAACAATCATCACGGATATGGCGCTAAGTAAGCTGCTGCCAAAGGTTGAGCCGGCAACCGTAAACAGTATCCATAGGGCGATAAATAACACGCCGGACATGATCGGTGTAAACACCGTCATATCGTGCTCGGTCATTTCATTGAAAGCGTTGTTAATGGTGATCTGACCAAACACATATATTTTTAGGTTTGGATATTTTTCTTCATAGCGATCACGCATGTCCCGGCCGCGCTCAACCAATGCGCGATCACGTTCGCCGGCATTTTTATCGTGATCATCAAATTGCAGGGTGATGTTGACGATAGTGACGGTGCCGTCTGCATTAACGACGTTGTTGACGAGAACGGGGTCGGAAAGTGCTATGTCTCGTCGGCGCGCGATGTCTTCCGCGTCCATCTCTGCGGTGTTTTCAAACAGGTCTTCCACTACTAGGCCTTGTTCGTCGGCCCAAGTGTGTTGGTAATTGGTAAGGGAATCCACTCGCAATGAGTAGGGGAACTGCCAGCCTTCAGCCGTGAGTTCTTCGATGGCCGTTAAGGTGGTCGCTTCAAAAAGTGTGCCGTCGCGAGGTGCGACAATGAAGCTCAGGCTGTCGCTTTTCGTATAGGTATCTTCGAGGAAGTCATTGGCAACTAAATGAGGGTTGTCGTCAGCAAAAAAAATGCGATAACCGGTTTCGAAATAGCTGTTTTTAAGTCCCGCTCCCAACAATCCCGTTAGCAGCAAACTGGCGAATGCCAATACAAAGCGGTGCTTGGTTAGCCAAGCGGCTAGCGTAGTCCCCATTTCTTGTTCTCCCTGAATGTTGCGAAGTCTGCCAGTGTCAAAGGGGACTGGGAATGGGGGCAAAGTGCCAATATGGACGTTGCTGAAAAATCGGACGTCAGTGCGCCTGAATCAATGGGCAATAAAAAAAGGGCCTCCGAAGAGACCCTTTTTCTTTAATTGGCTCCGCCTGCTGGGCTCGAACTAGGCGAATTCACTGGATTCGCGCAATGATTAACGCGGACGTCAGTCCGCCAATCATGGGCAATAAAAAAGGGCCTCCGAAGAGACCCTTTTTCCTTAATTGGCTCCGCCTGCTGGGCTCGAACCAGCGACCCAATGATTAACAGTCATTTGCTCTACCAACTGAGCTAAGGCGGAATTTCTTTCACCACACATTGGTGGCTTCAGAGGCCGCGTATACTAGTCACGGCCTCTGAAGTGGTCAAGCCCTTGAGCGATTGATTGCCTCTTATTTAGCCAGTACGGCTGCAATCCGCTCAATTGCTGACTTCAACGTTTCGATGCTGACGGCAAATGAGAAGCGCATGCACCCCTCGCTACCGAACGCGGAGCCAGGCACTAGGGCCACGCCGCCTTCGAGTAATTTTTCTGCCAGCTCGATGTCGTTGTTCAAGCCGAGGTTCTTAATTGCGCCGCTGAAATCCGCAAACGCGTAGAAAGTACCGTCGCCCTCCAGGCAGGTTACGCCTGGTAAATCGTTCAGCGCTGCAACGAGCCAATCGTGACGCTCTTTAAATGCGACAACCATTTCTTTGATGCAATCCTGCGGGCCACTCAACGCGGCTTCTGCAGCAGCTTGGCTGATTGAGGCTGGGTTTGAGGTGCTCTGGCTTTGCACTTTGGTCATGGCTTTGATGAGCTTTTGCGGGCCTGCCGCATAGCCAATACGCCAGCCTGTCATGCTGTAGGCTTTGGAAACGCCGTTCATAACGATGGTGCGGTCATACAGGGCAGGGCAGGCGTTCAAGATGTTCACGAACGGTTTGCCGGTCCATAGGATGTGCTCGTACATATCGTCGGTGGCAACCAAAATGTCAGGATGCTTTTCGAGGACGTCGCCAATCGCTTTGAGCTCGTCTTCCGTGTAGGCGATGCCGCTAGGGTTGGACGGGCTATTGATAACAAATAGGCGCGTCTTGGGAGTAATCGCCGCTTCCAGCTGCTCAGCAGTGATTTTGAAGCGATTTTCCACCGTGGTTTCGATGATGACGGGTTCGCCGCCGGCCACCAAAACCATGTCTGGATAAGACACCCAGTAAGGCGCAGGAATAATGGCTTCATCGCCATCATTCAAAAATGCCAACGCCATATTGAAAAAGCTCTGCTTGCCACCGCTAGAAACAAGAATTTGCGATGGCTCATAGCTGAGATTGTTTTCATTCTGGAATTTGTTGACGATGGCTTTCTTTAACGAAGGCGTGCCATCGACGGCCGTATATTTAGTTTTACCGGCGCGAATCGCTTCAACGGCGGCTTCTTTGATATGATCCGGGGTATCGAAATCCGGCTCACCAACACCAAGTCCGATAATGTCCTTGCCCTGTGCACGCAGCTCTGCAGCGCGTGTAGTAACAGCGAGGGTAGGAGAGGGTTTGATGCGTTGTACGCGGTCGGACAGCTTAAGTTCGGACATGCACTCCTCGTTTTGTGTCTGAGTGATGAATTTGCGCTTGTGGCGCCTAACGAAACCCGATTACCGAGCCTCGCGGGCCGCGTATTCTAGCGAATTTTGGGTCTATTAACACTAGTGACCCTAGGACAACCTTAAAAATGACGTCATCTGTAGATCGTTTCGTGCTCCATTCTGATTATAAACCTGCCGGTGATCAGCCTACGGCAATCGCCGGCATGATTGATGGGCTGGAGTCTGGGCTGGCGCATCAAACATTGCTCGGAGTGACGGGCTCAGGAAAGACATTCAGTATTGCCAACGTGATTGAAGCGGTGCAACGCCCGACTATCATCATGGCGCCCAATAAAACCTTGGCCGCGCAGCTATATAGCGAGTTTCGAGAGTTCTTCCCTGAAAACGCGGTGGAATATTTCGTTTCCTATTACGACTACTACCAGCCGGAAGCCTATGTGCCGTCGTCGGACACCTTTATCGAAAAAGATTCCGCGGTAAATGAGCAAATTGAACAGATGCGATTGTCGGCTACCAAAGCGCTGATGGAGCGCCGCGACGTGATTATTGTCGCCTCCGTGTCGGCGATCTATGGTTTGGGGGATCCCGCCAGTTATATGTCGATGCTGCTGCACGTCGTGCGCGGGGATCGCATCGATCAGCGTGCCGTGCTGCGGCGCCTCGCGGAGCTACAGTACGTCCGCAATGAAATGGATTTTCGCCGCGGCACTTATCGCGTGCGTGGCGATGTCATCGATATTTTTCCCGCCGATGAAGAGAAATTAGCGGTTCGTATTGAGCTGTTTGATGAAGAAGTTGAGAGCATCTCATTGTTTGATCCGCTGACAGGTGAAGTAATAAAGCAGGTCGCGCGGATATCGGTTTATCCGAAAAGCCATTATGTGACCCCTCGAGAAAACGTGTTAAAAGCCATTGATTTGATCAAAGAAGAGCTGGCTGAACGACTCGCGGTATTGAAAGAAAACGACAAGCTTGTCGAAGCGCAGCGTCTAGAGCAGCGGGTGCGTTTTGATGTCGAGATGCTCAATGAACTGGGTTATTGCAACGGCGTAGAGAACTACTCTCGCTTATTCTCGGGGCGTGCTCCCGGTGAGCCACCGCCGACATTATTTGACTATTTTCCTGAAGATGCCTTGTTGGTGATCGACGAATCCCACGTTTCGGTGCCGCAAATCGGGGGCATGTACAAAGGCGACCGCTCGCGGAAAGAAACATTGGTGCAATACGGCTTTCGGTTGCCATCGGCATTGGATAATCGCCCGCTCAAGTTCGAAGAGTGGGAGCGGTTGGCGCCGCAAATGATCTTTGTATCGGCGACGCCGGGTAATTATGAAAATGAGCACCAAGGGCAGGTGGTAGAGCAATTGGTGCGGCCGACAGGCTTGCTGGATCCCATTATTGAAATTCGCCCGGCCACTGGTCAGGTGGACGACGTGTTGAGCGAAATTCATCGCTGTGCGCAAAAAGACCAGCGCGTTTTGATTACCGTGCTGACAAAGCGTATGGCGGAAGACCTCACTGAGTTTTTGCAGGAGCACAATGTCCGTGTGCGTTATTTGCACTCGGATGTGGATACGGTCGAGCGCGTTGAGTTAATTCGGGACTTACGCCTGGGTAAGTTTGATGTGCTGGTCGGCATTAACTTGCTGCGTGAAGGCTTGGATATGCCTGAAGTCGCCTTAGTCGCCATTTTTGATGCGGACAAAGAAGGCTTTTTACGCGCTGAGCGCTCGTTGATCCAAACCATGGGGCGCGCCGCGCGAAACCTCGAAGGCCGAGCGATTTTGTACGCGGATAAAATGACGGGTTCGATGGAGCGGGCCATTGGAGAGACGCAGCGACGACGCGCTAAGCAGGAAGCGTTCAACAAAGAGAATGGCATCGTGCCGCAGGCGTTGAACAAGAAGGTGCGTGACATTCTTGAGGATACTTATAAGAGCGGCTATTCCGGGCAGGGTGGGAAGCGCGGTAAGAAAGTCGCTGATAAAGGGTTGGACTACGAAGTCCCGGATTCGCCTGATCAGGTTGCCCGTGAGATTGAAAAGCTTGAGAAGAAGATGCTTGAGCACGCTAAGAACCTAGAGTTCGAGCAGGCGGCAAAGATAAGGGACCAAATTGGGGTGCTTCGAGAGCAGTTTATAGCGCTGTCCTAATGTATACGCGTTATGGCTTAGCGCCACCCCCAAGCGACGGATGTAGGGGTATTTTTACGATCTGTGGCGGTTCGGCAGGCCGTTTGCCGAGGCATTTTTGCGCTGGATGCGATTTTCTCGGCCTATGTGGCTTGAGTTAGTGGCGCTTCCTGATAGAATGCGCGCCTCTTTAGGCACGTAGCTCAGTTGGTTAGAGCACCACCTTGACATGGTGGGGGTCGGTGGTTCGAATCCACTCGTGCCTACCAAACACCGCCCTGAAGTCGTTCGATTGTCGTGTAGAAACAGGCAATTGCGTGATCGCGGGGCTTGTTTGTATGGAAGCCGATGGCTAAAATTCCGCCTTCCTTTCGAGGGTTGGATAACAGGCACCTAAAAAGATGTACATAAAAGTACATCGAGAGCACGCACTGTAAGCGTCTCAATAATGCTCTAGCACTCGGCAAAGATTAACGTACCGGAGGTAGGCAACATTAAGCAGAAAGGTGGAAAAGGCGGCGATAAGCGCGCCCGCATCAATGATCAAATTTTGGTGCCAGAGGTTCGTCTTATCGATGAAGAAGGAGAGCAGGTCGGTATTACTGCTATTGCGGATGCTATTGCTGCGGCGCAAAGCAAGGAAATGGACCTGGTCGAGATTTCCCCTGACGCGGAACCTCCGGTTTGCCGAATCATGGATTACGGCAAGCATCTGTTTGAGCTCAAGCAGAAGCAAAAAGACGCACGTAAGAAGACGCGTCAAACACAGATTAAAGAAATTAAGTTTCGTCCAGGCACTGATATTGGCGACTACCAAGTTAAATTAAAAAACTTGGCGCGCTTTTTAGAGGCTGGAGACAAGGCCAAGGTGACAGTACGTTTCCGTGGTCGTGAAATGGCTCACCAAGAGCTCGGCATGCAACTGCTGCAACGTATTGAAGTGGATCTCGCTGAATACGGTTCGGTAGAGCAAAAGCCAAACTTGGAAGGTCGGCAGATGATGATGGTTATCGCGCCGGCG
Source organism: Alcanivoracaceae bacterium (assembly GCA_029213045.1). Taxonomy (GTDB): domain Bacteria; phylum Pseudomonadota; class Gammaproteobacteria; order Pseudomonadales; family Alcanivoracaceae; genus JARGPN01. The sequence continues at coordinate 230,816 of JARGPN010000009.1, read as the reverse complement.
AGTAAGAAGAAGTAACCGATTTCCGGTTACTCGAGCAACGAAAGAGAAGAGTAAGCAATCATGCCAAAGATGAAATCTAACCGCGGGGCTGCCAAGCGTTTCAAAAAAACCGCCTCCGGTTTTAAGCGAAAGCAGGCATTCAAACGTCATATTTTGACCAAGAAATCGCCAAAGCGAATCCGTCAGCTGCGTTCTATGTCAGCTGTTCATGAGTCAGATGTTGCGCTAGTGAAGCGCATGCTGCCTTACGCCTAACGATCATTGGGAGAATTTGACAAATGGCTCGAGTAAAACGTGGTGTAACGGCACGTCGCCGTCACAAAAAAGTATTGAAACTGGCGAAGGGCTATTATGGCGCCCGTAGCCGTGTTTATCGCGTAGCAGTTCAAGCTGTTACTAAAGCCGGCCAGTACGCGTATCGCGACCGCCGTCAGCGTAAACGTCAGTTCCGTCGTCTGTGGATCGTGCGTATTAACGCCGGTGCACGTCAGTTCGGCCTTTCTTACAGCCGCTTCATTAACGGCTTGAAGAAAGCGAACATCGACATCGACCGTAAAGTCCTGTCTGATATCGCAATCCGTGATCAGGTGGCTTTTGCAGCTTTGGCAGATAAAGCCAAAGCGAGCCTAGCCTGATACTACTGTTGCAGCGTTAAGTTTTACGCGCTGAAAAGCAGTCATCACACGGGGGAAGAGTTCGCGCTCTTCCCCCGTTTTTGTTTGTCGCGAAGTTAAACAGACTTCGAGTGAATGCAAGGTTGAGTTATGGAAAATCTTGAGCAGATAACGCAAGCAGCGCTGGCTGAGGTTGCTGCCGCAACCGAGTTGCGCGCGTTGGACGATGTGCGTGTGAAGTACCTCGGCAAAAAAGGGGAAATCAGCGCGTTATTAAAAGGCTTAGGTAAGTTATCTGCTGAAGAGCGCCCAGCTGCCGGTGCAACAATTAATGTTGCTCGCGATGAGGTGCAGGCAGCGCTAGAAGCGAAGAAGAGCGCGTTGGAGCAGGCTAGCCTGAATGAAAAACTCTCCAGCGAAAAGGTTGACGTAACTTTGCCTGGGCGCGGCGAGCTTAGCGGTGCCTTGCATCCAGTAACACGCACTCGACGTCGCATCGAGGATTTTTTTAGTAGTTTAGGTTATGACGTAGCGGAAGGCCCGGAAGTCGAAGACGACTTCCATAATTTTGAAGCGCTTAATATTCCCGGACACCATCCGGCGCGTGCGATGCACGATACCTTTTATTTCGGTGATGGGCGCTTATTGCGTACCCATACTTCGCCGGTACAAATCCGAGTTATGAAAAACGGCAAGCCGCCATTTCGTATTATTGCGCCCGGTCGAGTATATCGATGCGACTCAGATTTAACGCATACGCCAATGTTTAACCAAGTTGAAGGCTTGCTCGTTGCTGAAGATGTGAGTTTCGCGGATTTACGCGGCACCGTCGCTGCGTTTTTGCAGGCGTTTTTTGAAGTCGATGATTTACCAGTTCGTTTTCGTCCGTCTTATTTTCCGTTTACCGAGCCATCCGCAGAAGTGGATATTGGCTGCGTAATGTGTGACGGAAAGGGCTGTCGTGTTTGTGGCCATACCGGATGGATTGAAATTATGGGTTGCGGAATGGTGCACCCTAAAGTGTTGGAGCACGGCGGTGTTGATGCCTCGCAGTATTCCGGTTTTGCATTTGGCATGGGCGTTGAGCGATTGGCAATGTTGCGCTACGGCGTAAATGATTTGCGCATGTTCTTCGAGAACGATGTGCGCTTTTTGCAGCAGTTTAAATAAGGGGCCAGGCGATGAAACTAAATGAATCCTGGTTGCGCGAGTGGGTAAATCCTGCAATCGGCACAGACGAATTAGTACAGCAAATTACCATGGCGGGCTTAGAGGTCGATGGTGTTGAGCCAGCGGCAGCCAGCTTTACCGGTGTAGTGGTGGCGCAAGTTAAAAGCACGCGCCCGCATCCTGATGCCGACAAATTGACTATCTGCGAAGTGGATGGCGGTGACGGTATTTATCAGGTGGTGTGTGGCGCAAAAAACGTCCGCCCTGAGCTAAAAATCCCTTTTGCAAAAATCGGTGCACTGTTGCCGGGCGATTTTAAAATTAAGCCAGCCAAATTACGTGGTGAAGATTCGCAGGGCATGTTGTGCGGTGCATCGGAGCTAGGTTTAGAGGACGTTATTGACGGGTTATTTGAATTGCCTGCTGATGCACCTGTGGGCACTGACATCCGTGAATATTTGTCACTCAATGATTCGATCATAGAGGTTGATCTCACGCCAAACCGTGCGGACTGTTTGAGTGTGCGTGGTATTGCGCGCGAAGTCGGTGTACTGAATCGCGTGCCGGTTACTGAGCCTGCAATTGGCAGCGTCAGTGTAGCCTCTGATATGTCTTTTGATGTGCGAGTCAGTGCGTCGTCGGCGTGTCCTAAATATTTGGGACGTGTGATTGAGGGCGTCGATCTGACTGCGGCAACGCCATTGTGGATGCTAGAGCGTTTGCGTCGCGCAGGGCTGCGCACAATTGATCCCGTTGTCGATGTGACGAACTATGTTTTATTGGAGCTCGGACAGCCTCTGCATGCGTTTGATTTGGCAAAAATCACTGGCGCTATCGATGTTCGCTTTGCCAAGCAAGATGAGAAAATCACATTGCTAGACGGACAGGAAGTTACACTGCGTGATGATGCGTTGGTGATTGCTGATGATAGCCAGGCATTGGCTTTTGCAGGTGTGATGGGCGGCGCAGGCAGTGCCGTGTCTGAAAGCACACAAAATATTTTCCTTGAGTGCGCATTTTTCGCACCGTTGGCGATTGCCGGTAAAGCGCGATCGTACGGTCTGCACACGGATTCGTCGCACCGCTTTGAGCGTGGCGTCGATCCCGCACTGCAAGAAGCGGCGATAGAACGCGCAACAGCGCTGATTATTGAGATTGCTGGCGGCAAGGCGGGGGCGATCAGTTCGGTCGTTAGCGACGCGCACATGCCGACAGCCGCCAATATTGTTTTGCGCGCGAAGCGCATTGAATCGTTGCTTGGACTGTCTTTACCGTCTGAAGATGTGGAGCAAATTCTGACGCGCCTTGGAATGTCGTTGGTCGCCGCAGAGGGTGGCTGGCAAATTACCGCGCCGAGCTGGCGCTTCGACATAGAGCGCGAAGAAGATTTAATTGAAGAGTTGGCTCGTATCTACGGTTACGCCAATTTGCCTACGCGTTTGCCATCTGTGGTCGCGAACCCTCAAATCCCAGAAGGGCAGCTCAATGTTCGTCGCTTAGTCGACGCGTTGCAGTCACGTGGATATTACGAGGTGATTACGTATAGCTTTGTTGATCCGGCTGTGCAGTCGGTGGTGGAGCCAAATGTTACGCCGTTGCCGCTGGCCAATCCTATTTCCAGTGAGCTAGCAGTCATGAGGACAAGTCTCTGGTCTGGGCTACTCACCTGCGCGCGCTATAACCTGAATCGTCAGTCAGATCGTCTTCGCTTGTTTGAGACGGGCCTACGATTTGTGCCGAAAGAGGCTGAGCTGGTTCAAGAGCCTATGTTGGCAGGGCTGGTTTACGGTGCGTCGACACCGGCAAATTGGGCGCAAGCGGCTCGCCCAATAGACTTTTACGACCTGAAAGGGGATGTGGAAGCGCTTTTGGGCTTGTCAGGACGGGCCAATTGGCAGTTTACGCCGGCGGAGCACCCAACATTGCATCCAGGTCAGAGTGCCCAGATTCATATCAATGATGAGCTGGCAGGCTGGGTGGGTAAGCTGCATCCGGCTGTCGCGGCGCAGCTAGACTTACCTGAAAACATCTATTTGTTTGAGCTGCGAAATGACGTGATCTTGGAGGCAAATACGCCCAAGTTCGTCGAATTATCAGATCAGCCAGCGGTGCGCCGAGACCTGGCTTTCGTGCTGGATACGGCAATTCCCGCCGGTTCGGTGCTTCAGGCGGTACGAAAGGCCTGTGACAGCAGCCTCCGAGAAGTGCGAATTTTCGACGTTTATCAAGGGGATAGAGTGGCCGCTGGAACGAAAAGTCTGGCGCTGGGCTTGACCTTCCAAGAGCGTTCACGCACGCTAAGGGAAGCCGAGATTTCTTCCCAGATCGAAGCTGTAGTATCCTTGCTAAAACAAGAATTTAACGCCCATTTGCGCGACTGATTCGAGGATTGTGGATGACTGCGCTGACCAAGGCGGATTTAGCCGAGCGCCTCTTTGAGGAGCTTGGCCTAAACAAGCGTGAAGCCAAGGAAATGGTTGAAATGTTCTTTGAAGAAATTCGCCATTCTTTGGAAAGCAATATTCCTGTGAAGTTGTCAGGTTTCGGTAATTTTGATTTGCGGGACAAAAGCGAACGTCCTGGCCGAAATCCCAAAACCGGAGAGGAAATCCCCATCACTGCGCGGCGCGTAGTGACCTTTCGTCCGGGGCAAAAACTAAAACAACGGGTTGAGGCATATGCTGGAACCAAGCAATAACGACCAGCTCCCAGTTATTCCGGGGAAGCGCTACTTCACGATCGGTGAAGTGAGCGAGCTCTGTGACGTCAAGCCACATGTATTGCGCTATTGGGAGCAAGAATTTCCCCAGCTCAAGCCGGTAAAGCGTCGCGGTAATCGACGTTACTATCAGCGCCAAGACGTGCTAATGATTCGTCAAATTCGTAGCCTGCTATACGATCAGGGCTTTACTATCGGTGGAGCGCGACAGCAGCTTACCGGTGGCGCCAGCGCTGATTCAGCAACACATTATCACCAGCTAATTCGCCAAATGATTGTCGAGTTAGAAGAAGTGCTCGCGGTATTACGCACTTAATTGTGCCGTTGACGGTTTGCACTCTCCGGGCAATCGGCTATGATTGCCGCCGCTTTACATAGCAAGCCTTGATGGCTTCAGTAAAAGCAATTTCGGGGCGTAGCGCAGCCTGGTAGCGCACTTGCATGGGGTGCAAGGGGTCGAAGGTTCGAATCCTTCCGTTCCGACCAACAATATCAACGACTTAGGCCGATCAGAGATGATCGGCCTTTTTCGTTTTTGGCATAATCTTCCATCTCGTCACCGTTTGGTCACCGTTTCTCAATCGCTAGAATTGCGATAAGGCGGGTGTTTTTATTTGAGCTGTGTTGGTTTCCTGGCGACTTTAGAGCAAGGTCGCTGTTATTTGTTGGTGCGCTAGAGGGTGTTTGTCCCAAGGCTCAGCGAGAGCGTGAGCTTCAGGCAGAAACGGAGGCTAAGGAGCGGGCGGCGGAAGTCGAAAGGGCGGCAGGTTTTACCGTTGCCGACCTCGTTGAGATGTATTTGGCGGAGGTTATTGAAGATCGCTTTGTGGTGGACTCGAGATCGGGAGATAAGCGAAGCGTGCCTGGAGCGAGGAAGATAAAAGGGCAGCGCGAGACTCGCCGAACGCTGTACAACGATGCGGTGCGGGTGCTTGGTGAGATGCCTGCTGGTGAGGTTAAGCGTAAAGATGTCGTTGGAATGATCAAGGAGATACTTGATAGAGGCGCTCGGGTGCAAGCGGGTAACGTGCTAAGAGAGCTTGCTGCAGCCTATGAATACGCTATTGGCATGGAGCGTTTTCCAGATGAATTTGCCAATCCTGCGTGGCTAGCTATGGGCACTCTTAAATCGGCGCGTGTCCGGATGAGCCCAAACAAAGGTAAGCGGGTTTTGTCCGATAAAGAGCTGAAGGCCGTTTTAGTCTGGTTGCCGGGGTCAGGCTATTCGGCCACACAGAAACATGTCATGAGGTTTACGCTATGGACAGGCTGTCGTACCGGAGAGGTATGTGGCGCGGAATGGAAAGATGTAGATCTAGAGCGGGGGACGTGGCATTTGCAGGATTCCAAAAACGGATCTGAGCGTTACGTTCAGCTGTCGCGTCAGGCGTTGGATTTTCTCCGCCAGCTTAAGCTCACCACGGGCTTGTATCTGTTTCCCTCTACTCGAACGAGGCTGCCGATACAACAGAAGTCCCTTACAGAAGTTAAGTGGCATCTCAAGAACCCTGAGAAGGTGCGAAATGGGCGCATATTCAAGTCAGAGCAACTTTGGCTGGACTCCGTCCCCGATTGGTCACCACATGATTTAAGGCGAACCGTCCGCACGGGGCTTGCACGGATGGGGTGTCCTAGTGAGGTTGCGGAAGCGGTCTTAGGTCATTCTCGTAAGGGCATTGAAGGCACCTACGACCTCCATAAGTATGAAGATGAGTGTCGAGTGTGGCTTCAGCGATGGGCGGATTATCTGGATGGGTTGAAAGGTTGAGTCTCCTAGTGATGAGACCGGTTCCTGATTATTTGTCTGTAGACGGCACTCTTGTGACAGGGCGGTCCACAGTAGATTCGATGCCGCGTTGGAGGAAAAATGCAGCAGCTCTTCTGACCGCTTGACGGCCTTTATGTGCTCTTCGGGGCGTAATCTGGATAGTGGCCATTTTTTCTGGATGCCGGGCCCCATCTGCGCGACTCAAAGAATGGTGCTAAACGATATGTACGGTTGTCGCGCCAGGCATTGGGCGTCCTCCGTCGGCTACGGCTGCAGACGAATGCCTGCCAGTCCCCCCCCCTCTACCGTGACAGGCAGATCTATTTAGCAGAAGTTGCTTAGCGAGACCAAGGGGCATCTTAAGAACTCCGAAAAGTGCAAAATTGGCGAACCTACAGGTCAGAGTAGTTTTGGTTTGACTCAGCCCCTGACTAGTCGCCCCATGACCTACGGCTCATTGAGCTGGTTCTGTTCAGCTATTGTGGCTAATCCCTGTATTTTGGGGGGTTGTGGTCCATATGTATCCTTTTTTGTCTGGGTTTTACTTTGACTCTGCTCATATCGCCGTCCTGCTTGGTGGATTAGCTTCTCAATGAAAGCGCTCTGCGATATTTCTTTGGCAGTAGCCATCTTCCTGAGCATGTCCCTGGCTTCGGTGGTGAGATCAAGGCTAACGACTTTCTTTTTGTTCCTCTCTCGGGACTTCCGGGTTCGCCAGCGGTTAATCACTTGGTCGAGCCTGTGAATCCATCTCTCTTTATCTGGAGCGCTCTGAAGGGCGTACTTGAATGCAGGGTTCAGTGTTGAATCAAGAGGATCCATTGCTATAGGCATGTGCATAGAATTAATGAATGACTGTTCGCACAATTGATCGAAAAGCCATTGGTGATCTTCGCTACAAATCTCCTCGATAACGTTCAGCCTATTCTTAAGGATCTTTGCGTCAGTAAGCTTACGAGTCATTCGCGCTAATTACCGGTTATGAATTTCTAATTACATGTATCATAATTGTGATATACATGTATATGTAAAAATATTACCGGGCTATAGGTGGAAATTGACTGATATTTCAGGTTGCTTGAGTGCAGTGTTCGATCGGTCGCGTCGTGACTCCGGTGGCGGGATCATGGGGCTTACGTCGCGCTACATTTACGGCTCTTTAATTCTGCTGTCCGATGGAGCGGAAAAATCTATCAGTTTGGGGCTGAGTGAACTTGCTGTTTACATGTCGATTTCGCGGCCGACGCTTAACAAGTCATTGAAAGAGTTGGCTGTCCTTGGGCTGGTAAGTGGCCTTAGAACATCTTCCAGCAAAATGAAATTCTTTGATGTTGCAGTCCCCAAGAGAGCGCCTAAGGCCAGCTGGGATCCAGGGCAGGCGAAACTAATATATGGGTTGCTGGAAGGATCGATAGCAGAGGAGTTGGGCTACAGGGAAAGGATGGTGTTGGCTCTTCTGGTTTCGCGGAGTAATTTCGGTGGGGCAATTACAGATTCTGGCAAGGCTAAGCTTGCTAGTTGCCTTGGATTGCTAGAGCGGCAGTTCCGATCGTACTTAATCTTACTTTATGAAAAGGGCTATCTCATGGGTTATCGAGGTGGGGTGGCAGGCCGGGGGAAAGGAGTGCCTGGTTGTATTTCGTTGAACCCTAAGGCGTTGTTTAGTTATGGCTGGTGGCATGGGACTGACTTGGTGATTGCAGAGCGCTGGGGAAGTGGTTATGCCCAGTGGAACCAGCAAAGAATTAGCCCCTATCTGAAGAAAGAGCTGGCAGAGATGAACCCGCTCATTCGTACTACTGATGGTAAATTGACTGTATCCCTAAGGGGGCAAAGTAAGCGAATAAGAGGTCACTCGAATCTTGCAGTTGATCACCTTTATGATGCTGAGGCACGTTATCCCGAAGGTATGCAGGGGCAGTTCTATTCGACAATGAGGGTGATGTACTTTGGTTCTAGGCCGCCTCATTCATGGAAGGATTTAGCGGCGGTCTCACCCAGTCAGCTTAAGAGCATAGACGAGGCTTTCTTTAGGCTGTCGGCCCAACTGGTTGAGTCAGCGCAAGGGCGACTTGCTACGGAGGATCTTGCCAAGTTATCTATACGTTCAGTTAGGGCGATTAATGAAGAACTGATGCCATTACTGACCTCGGGTGACAAGTCAGTGTTGAGCTGGGGATTGCGGCGATGGATCCTTCAGCAGCTTCGCTTTACCTTGGTGCGGCAGGCCCTATGGACATGGTGTTGCTTGTCAGCAGCATACCAGTTGGATCTTGAGTCACAGGTGGGCGAAATGAAGGTTTGTAGAGTCTATCCTCGGCAGCGTGGCAAAGGCGCTCTACAACTAATGTGGCTCGTGAGGTTTCAGGGCCGCAATGAAATGCGTGGACGCACGTTGAACGTTGATTGCGCTAAAGAATTTACACATGTTTTGATTTCATAATATTCCTGATGGGCGAAGGGCATGCGAAGCATCAAATCGATAAATACAGAGTATGTATTTTCCACGTAGCCCCCGCGAGCTGGGAGCTTTGGAGAATTTTACTAGGGGTATATGGTTATATATAAACAAGTATCTATTACAAAATAGAAATAAAAAAAACAATCAACCAGATAAAAAAATATTTAGTGGCTCTTCCTATGAAATAACCATTAGGAAGAAAACCATGGAAATTTACGAACCATCAAGCAAGCTCATATACTCATCCTCCTGGATGGGCTATCCCATCCTTGATCAGCATGCACCATTCTACGAAGCCTATCTGTATAGAGCTCTTGCAGTGATAGAGCACGCGAGTCGGCAATATCCCAAGGTCTTTGCGATTCGATTCGACCTGAGACTGCCGAAAGGGTTTGATGAGTCAGATACGGCTGTAATCAGTCGTTTCATAGCATCACTTGATAGCCAAATACGTGAGGACTTTGTCCGCCATGCTAATCAGCAGGCCTATCTGCCTAGCTGCAAATTGAGGTATCTCTGGGGGAAGGAGCGAGGTGACTGTAATGAGGGCCTCCATTATCACGTTGCCATCCTTCTTAATCACAAACGGTACTCAGCGCTTGGACGATATGTTCAGGGGAACAGTTTAGATATGGCAGAGTTTCAACGGAACATGGCATATCGTATCTGCAAGGCGTGGATGTCAGCTACCTATGAGGTGGCGAATCCGTCGTTGGTTCATTTCTGTGAGAACGGTACCTATGTGTTGGATAGAAGCTCTCCTCAGTTCTTGCAGCAAAAGTCAGAGCTCGTTTACAGGTTGAGCTACCTAGCGAAGGTCTATTCAAAAGAAACGGTTCTTGGGAGGAAGTTTGGCGCAAGCCGTCGTTAAGGAGTAAGTGTTTTTTTACAGGGATGCCTATCGCATGAGTGAATATGAGGAATTCGTCATGCGAATAATCAGGTTAAGCGAAGTAATCAGAATGACGGGCCTTGGTCGTTCTTCTATCTACAAGAAAATTTCGGAGGGCGTGTTTCCTAAGCCCGTGTCGTTAGGCGGCCGGGCAGTCGGTTGGGTGTTTGATGAAGTAGAGGGCTGGATACTGGATAGAATCGAAGAGCGGGATGCGATGTGATATGGGGTGATGATTTCGAAAGCGAGGGGGTGTTTCGGTTCGGTATCGGGTCTCTTAGTGGAGTAACTGATTTTGGGGCGGTTATAGCCAGAAATGCCTACCAATAAGGAAGAAGAACCCTACCGAAAAGACCAATGCAGCCCCTAGAATCGATATCAGGTACCACGTTAGGCAAATCCGCCCCCAAAAAGAACCTTCACGATAACGGATGTAGTTGTAGATTTTAGTTGTGTATCTTTTCATGAAGTAGACGCCGTACAGCATCATGCCAGCATAAAGTAATACGCTCATCTTAAAGGGCTCCAAGCAGAAGGTCAGGCATCGTAACCAAACGCCCAAGGAAATCAGCATATTTGGGTGCGGACGGCTCGGTCGATGACTCAACCGGTGAGCATGTTGTTCGTACCCGCAATGAAGCGGAGGTGGCGTTGCTAAAAGCGTATCGCCACCTGCCCGCAAAAAGACGACAGGCCTTGCTGGACATGCTCGGCTAGCTGGATTGCTGGCATCGTGCCAATTTTTGGCTAAGAGGTGAGGCTGCAGGGGTACTGTCATCCGTTGTACTCGCCATCTCTGATTCTGTATTTGGCACAAACTCTTCTACGACGTGCAAACCTTCTTCCTCCGTGAAGTCAAAATCGCTATTCCCGAACGCTAGCCTCGCGGCATCGTCTAGCGCGGTCTGATCGAGACCACGTTCACGACGGGTTTGGGCTAGCGTTTGAGCGTCGGCAATCGCTGCGTCTAACGTGGTGTCGTCTCGCACAGTGAGATCCACGTAATAGATTGGGCTGCGATGGCTTTGGGTTGTGCTCTTGCCTCTTAGCCTTAGCGCTAAAGGTAGTGTCGCCAGCAGTCCACCGGACAGAGCGTGGTAATAGCGCAGTCGCGCAGCCAAAGTGCGAATACTGTTGAAGCCGGTCGTCCGAAAGACAAACACGCCGACATCGTCGTCATCACCCATTCGTACACTGAGCCGTCCGTATGGCTTGCACGCACCGCCTTGCGCCAATGGGCATGTGTCTGGGCTAGGGCAGGGCAGGCTTTGCAGGCCTTCTTCGGTTTGACGGCGGCAGGTTTCGCCATCGCCGACACACAGTGGACGTCCGGTTTTTCGGTCGAACAAGGTGTACTCCGCGCGAAGGTTGAGATCCGGATCGTCGAACAGCATACGTACAGGAATGGCGCGCAGTTTGCCGCCGTTCGCTTCTTGTCGCAGGGCTTCATCGAGTGGATGGAGTCGCCAGCCATCTCGAGTTTGGATCTGTGTTGTCAGGGTGAACTGATCATCCTTTTCGGGAAGACGCTTACCGTTCTTTTCGACCACACGGCCAATGCTGATGCGCCCGATAATGGGCGGCGTAATGGCGAGATTCTTGATCATGATGATCTCCAGATAATAGACATAAACGCCTTGCCCGGCGTTACCGCGAGGCAAGGCGCTGTAGGTGGATTAGGTGCGCACCAAGAATCGGCGCGAACCGGGTTTAGTGAGGGCGTATTCGGTTAGTAATTCGGGTTTGTCACTGAGCAGACGTTTGGTGTTCAACGCAGTGCCGTCCTTGCTGCGCTTCCACGACACTTCGCCATTCGGGAAGACCGCTTTGCTGGCATCGCCCATGGTTTGTTGGATGCGTTGTTTTAGCTTTGCTTCGCGCTCACCGAGACGGCTTAGCTTGTCGCGCAGATCCAACAGTTCATCGAAGTCACCACAGAGCGAGGCGTCCTCAGAAAAATCCAACGCCACACCACTGTCTCGTGGAAAAAGACTCTGTAGTGCCGTCGCAGCGGAATCACTGCCATCAGCGGGCGGCGGTGTATCGGTTTCAACGTAATGCCAAAACGCACGCTCCAGTTCGATCAACTGGGCAATGACATCTTCGTCACGCTCTATACGAAACACCTGCAAGTCTTGACCACACAGCAGCACGCACACATCGGCGGCCTGCTTACCGGTGACGGCAAGTTGGTGTTGCACTTGGCATTGGTAATAGTCGGGCACACCGTCACGCCACAGACGCGCACCAAACTCACCGGCGGTTTTGCATTCCAAAATCTGCACGTCGTCGTTACCGGCAACGGTGTAGTCGAGGTTGGCCAGCATCCAGGCTTTGTCAGGATCGGGGTGCTGCAACACCGCATTAATGCGTCGCACTTTGTTGCCAGTCTTACGGGCGTAATGTTCGGCAACGACCGGTTCCAACACATTGCCCCAGTACAGCGGCGAGCTCATGCTGTCGGCATCAAGCTTCGGCAGATCTTGATCCCGACCTGTCTTGATCATCCATAGCTCAAGCGCAGACTGATAAGGGTTCAGGCCGACGGCGGTTGCCGCATCACTACTGCCGATACCTTGCTTACGAACGTTGAGCCAATCTTCGCGGCTCATGCCTTTGGTGGACACCAGTCGCAGTGCTGAGCGAGTAGTGGGTTTTATTGCGCGAGACGTATTCATGATCCACCTCCAGTCCGTTGCGTTAGGCATTCCGTAAAGCGGCTATGCAAATTCATCAGTCGTTCGGTCTGGGGTTCTTGTTCGCTGCTTGTCTCGAAGGCGCCACCCTGACTGAAAAAGGTGACGACGAGCTCTGCAATCATTTGCTCGACGTCGGCGGGAGAGGGCAGGTCACCATCATGTTCGAGAATGTACGATCCCAACTGCTCGCCGAGGGTCGACACGACCTCGTACTCGAACACACCGGGAAAACCTTGCTGCCCGAACCAGTAGGGTTGTACCTGTTGCCAGATAGTGGGGATGTATTCGCAGGCGGCCATGATCAGCTCAACGCAGCCTTGGCCCCATAACGCGAGGATCGCGGAAGAGCGCCCGGCGTTTTTGCCATTGAGCATGAGCCCTTCATGCAGAAAAGCGCCCCAGACTGACGCGAGGTGGGCGTTAACGGGTGGTGTCTGGGCGCTCGCTTGTGGACTTCGCTTGGTAGCAATATTGGATTCGTTCATAGCGTTATCTCCTAAATGCAAAAAGCCCAGCTGAGGCGTGCTCAGTCGGGCTTATGTCGTTGGGTGTTAAAAGGAATGTGTCAGGCGACTAGGGCAACTGCGTGGTCCAAAGCGCGTTGCTTCAACGCCGCGCCCTGGCCAAACCAAGCCGAGTCCAGTCGGTAATCATTGCTGCGCGCACGCTTCTCGTGATCGACAAACTCGGTGACGGCATTGAGTAGGCCGTAGGCTGTCTTTTTGGCAGAGGGTAGATCCGCGCCGCGCCCGTTGCCGTCGAACAGTGACAGCACTTTGCGCATGGCCCGTTCGTTGGCCTTGCTGTACTGCTGAGCTGGGTGTGGCTGGAAGACAGTGGTCAGGAATTTCTGCGTCTCTCTTGCCGTCACCTTGCGTTCACTGAGCGCCTTCAGTCGGCACATAAAGTCGTCCCAACTCGAGACGGTGATGCCGAGTTGCTGCTTCACGGCGGCCGCATCGAACACACTACGATGAGAGACCTTTACGGCTTGGGTTTGGCCATTCAACGCAACAGCCAGAGTGTTATTGCACACCACCCGGACCGATGTGAACTGCGCGGTAGTCGCCATCGTGCCATCGCATGCGGTAGCCAGCAGGACGTAGGCATTGGTCTGATCCTTGCCTTTGAGTACGCCCGATTGCCCAGTGCGGGCCAGCGCCCAGATTTTGCGGCCACCCTTAAGTGAGCCTGCGGTTTCCAGCTCAAAACCGGAGGCCTCAGTCAGGTCACGGTAGAACTCTAAAATTTCACGAGGCTGGACGACCTGATAACGCTGACTAACCACAGACAACGGTGCTTGCGTGTCGGATCGATACAAGACCTTTTGATCATCGAACGACAGAATCTCGCCAAGATGGCCTTTGTCGCCACCGATAAAACGAACCGGCGTTTCCTTGATTCGCCAGTCCAGACCAGCTTGTTCCATCCAGACCTCCAGTGGCTGGCGGGAAGCCAGCTCATTGCCCAGACCATGCCAGGGCGTTTGGCCAACATAGGCCATCTGTTCTACGAGGTGTGCCATGGTTGTTCTCCTGTAAATGGCATAAACACCCGTCCGCAAAGGAAGGGCAAAATAGGATTGATTTGAAGGTATTAATGGCGGCGGAGTGCCAGAAGGTTGATCTCAGATCCAGCCGCGTTCGGCCAAGCTGACCCAGCTGCTGCGAGAGACAACGAAATGGTCAAGAACGCGGACGTCGATCATCGACAGAGCTTCCTTCAGCCGTAAGGTAATGCTTCGATCGGCTTCAGAAGGTTCGCAGTTGTCCGAAGGGTGGTTGTGGGCAAAGATCACTGCAGCAGCGTTATGCTCCAGCGCCTTCTGCGCAACAACCCGAGGGTAAACAGCCGCACCGTCAATGGTGCCGCTGAAAAGTCGTTCGAAGCACAACACCTGATGCTTGTTGTTTAGAAACAATACCGAAAAGTGTTCGTTCTTTTCTTGAGCGAGAGACAGCTGCAGGAACCGAGCGGCATCCTCAGGGCGAGTAAGGTTTTCTTTTCCGGCGAGATTCTCCAGAAGAATATCGGCAGCGATTTGTACCAACTGATCAGGGCTGACATAACCTTTGACCCGATACAGGCCTTGGTCGTTCTTCACAAAAATTGGTTTGGACATAGCGTTCTCCAGCAACAAAAAAGCCCGCACGAGGCGGGCTGAAAAGAGGCAAGATCAAAAGAGATTTAGTCTTCTGTATCCACGCTGAAACGGTGGCCACAATTGAGGCAATGCAGGTTGTCGAGGATGGTCTCATCGACGAGATCGCCGAGCGTGGTGCCCACCGTCCCGCCAGCAACACCGCCGACCAGACCGCCGAGCAAGGCACCAGCAACACCGCCAAGCATTGAGCCTGTCGGCCCGGTAATGGCGCCAATCGTTGCGCCGACACGAGCGCCAGATGTGGCAGCGGATACGCCAGATGCTACACCGGCCACGGTGCCAACGGTGCCGAAAACTTGGCGGCCATGGTGGGTTGCCTGGACCTTTATAGAGTCGCAGCTAGGGCATTTGATGATCATGAACGGATAACTCCTGAGTGAATGGACGCAGTCTTGGCGCGGCTCAGGAGGGTGGTATGTAGCTAAAATTATCTAGAGTCTTCTTTTGGCGCCACTTCTAGAGGAAGGCTGTAGCCTCCATTGTGCCAGAATTACAGGCCAAGTTGGACCAAAGTCTACTTTGCAGAGTCGCACCCAGCGGCAACATTATGACTTTTAGGAAGAGCTCACCCTCTTTTGCGCCTAAAGCCAAAAAAAGTCATCAGTTATGCCTGAAGAGCTCGGTGAAACCGACTTGCTGATAGCAACCGATTGCACCTCCAAACGCCAAAACCTGCAAGATTGTGATCATCTGATCAATTACGACATCCGCTGGAATCCGGTACTCATCATCCAGCGCTTTGGTCAGGTCGACCGAACCGGCCCTCCTAATCATAGCATTCGGCTGGTCATTTTCTGGCCAGACATCTCCCTGGATGAATGGATTAATCTTAAAGAGCTGGTGGAAAGCCGCATGACCATCGTTGATGTTACTGCAACCGGCGACGACAATGTAATCTCCGTCTAGGCTAACTACGTGGCTTACCGCAAGGAACAACTACGTAGGCTGCAGAAGAAGTGATTGAGCTGGAAGATCTGAAAACCGGAGTTGCTATCACAGACCTCGGGCTCAATGACTTCCGCATGGACCAGCTCAACTATGTGAAAGCCAATGGCCTTCACACAGTGATTCCGGTCAGCCTTGCTAAGGGGCTGGAGCCTAGCTTTATTTTTACGCGGCGTAACGGCAATGGCGAAATCAACTCTGCGTCTCATTTGCCTGCCCATAATCTGCTACATCCCTACTACTTGGTATATATCAGCTACGATGGCCAGGTGTTGAACGACCACATTCAGGTCAAGAGTCTGCTCGATTTGGCTCGCAGTGCATGGAGAGGCCTTGATCAGCTACTCCCAGCGGTCCGGGCCTTTTTTTAACCGTACCACTGCGCTCACGAATACTATTAATGGGCTTGATGACTTCGAGCCACTATCTTTCATCGTCATCAAGCCGGAGTCGCAAGAATGAGCGAACAGGTCAGTAAAGATGCCCTATTTGACTAGCGGGATCATACCCCGGGGGGTATCGCCAGTGATTGGCAGCCGACGGAAACGGAGCGTAGTTCATTGCCTGTGGCGCTTAATCTTGGCGTGCTGTACGAGAAATACCTGCGCTGACTGAGACCTTTAGCTTCTCGATCTGATGAGAGTTTTGTTGCGTTATTGGAGCGTATGAGCCAGATTCACGCCAAAGATCGCGAGTTGGTTAAGATTCAGTCCGCACTAGAGCTGGAGAAGCAGCTCAACCGCAAAGTGGACATCAATAGCAGCTTGCGGCAGGTGAAAGTTGAGCTCGATAACCTTAACGAATTGAAATTAAAAATTTTGGTGTCGGATGTTGGGTGATAATCTAGCCTTAATCGGAGCCAATCTTGGAGAACACAAATGGCCTCAGCCAAATTACTCAGACAGCTGGTCAAAACTGGGGCTGAAGGAAATCACGAGGCGTTTAAACGTGTATCCGAGCAGCTGATCAAAGAAGAGCGAACCAAGAATCACCACTTACTGGCTAACGACCTTGAAAAAGTCCTTTATGGTCGTCGAAACTCGGTTCCCTCTATGCACTCTGTGCTCAATGATCGCCTGCCAAAGGATAAGGAGCGAAATTTACAGCTACTTGAGATCAAAGAGCCTGTAAGGCGTATCGAAGATGTTGTGTTATCAGACGACAATGCCTCCCTTATTGAGGAGGTCTTACAGGAGCACCACCGGGTAGAAAATTTGAGAAGCTATGGGCTGCGCCCAGCGGATAGGCTGCTTTTCTGTGGGCCGCCAGGATGCGGAAAAACGTTAACAGCTGAAGTGTTGGCAAGTGAACTTGGATTACCACTGGCTATCATCAGAATTGACAGCGTTGTGTCCTCGTTACTCGGTGAGACTGCAGCTAATCTTCGCCAGGTTTTCGACTTCATCTCCACTATTCCGATGGTGGTTCTGTTTGATGAATTTGATGCGCTGGCAAAAGAACGCTCCGATGACTCTGAGCATGGCGAGCTCAAGCGTGTAGTAAATGCCTTTCTTCAGATGCTGGATGCCTATGAAGGCAAAAGCATTTTAGTGGCAGCTACAAATCATGAACGCATGCTGGATTCAGCAATATGGCGGAGGTTTGACGAGGTTATGATTTTTGAATCTCCAAATTTGGAGCAATTGCGACGTTTACTGTCTGTCAAACTTCGAGGGCTTCGGCGGGAATTTGAAATTGAAGATGCCCGTATAGTAGGGCTGTTTAAAGGCTTAAGTCATGCTGATGTAGAGCGTGTTCTGCGCCGTGCTGCAAAAGATATGGTCTTGTCTGGCAAGGATTTCCTTAGCGAGCGCCATTTGGAGTCTGCGATTCGTCGCGAAGATGCTCGGAAATCACGTACCCAGAGGAACTAATTTATCATGGAAGAAAATTTCCCCCATCTCTCAATTAGGCGAGAGTCGCCAATTAATGAAAAACGCTCGGGGAATAACAAGCCGCAACGGCCGCCACCTGACGTTCGTGGTCATGGCAGAGGGTTACTGGGAAAACTGACCGCCGCCAAAGTACAAGCTTCAGAGAATTTGGGCGGCTTTGATGATCGAAAGCTGTTTCGGTTTTCTGTAGAGAAAGGATTCAACCCGGATGATTTACGCAAGATTTCACGAGAAATCGAGTTTGTCAGCCAGGAGAAAGAAACCGTCGTTATCGGCTTTGCCAGTAACGCGGCGCTCACCCAATTCGAAGCGCGACTCACCACTATGGCTGATGGGGGGGATGTTACCAACAAGCAGGTAATTTATGCGCTACAAAGTGTGGATGGCTGGAATGCCGAAAACCGTAAAGGCTGGGCGTTAATAAATCAGGGGCTCCCCGAATCAGATCAATTTTTGCTGGATGTCGAACTGTGGCCATTAGAGGATAATGATCAAGCGCGTAATCAGGAGTGCGTTACGTTCGAGCAGTGGTTGCTTCAGCAGAGCATTGAAAAGAAGGACCAAGTTAAACGGTCAGGATTGACGCTATACCGTGTGCTTTGCGATGTAAATCAGGCTGGTCTGTTACTCAGGCATCGTGATGTACGTTCTGTTGATCTGCCGCCCAGCTTTGGACTGGAACGCTCTGTCATTTTTCAGCATGTTCAGGACTTTCCCGAGATTGTCCATCCAGGCAAATTGGCACCGGGTGTGGCTGTTTTAGATAGTGGCATTGCTTCGGGGCACCCATTACTAAAAGCTGCTGTAGGGGAAGCCAAAAGCTTTTTGCCAGGAGAGGATGCAAGTGATGAAAATGGCCATGGTACCCATGTTGCTGGTTTGGCTTTGTATGGTGACTTTGAGCGTAGTTTGCGAGCGGGAGCTTTTGTTCCCACCTTACGCCTATTTAGTGGCAGAGTTCTGGATAAGGAAAACGAAAATTCGACCGGCTTTGTCGAGAATCACATAGAAGAGGCAGTGCGCTATTTTTCCGGAGAGCGCGGCTGTCGGGTCTTCAACCTCTCATTTGGCGATGCCAACAAGCCCTATCATGGAGGTCATCTAAAAGGACTCTCTGTAACCCTTGATAATCTCTCGAGAGAACTGGGAGTGTTGTTCATTGTTGCAGCGGGCAACCATCGTATTGGGGAGGATTCTCCCGATGGATTGGCGTGGCGAGATAACTATCCGCATTATTTATCTGATGATGCGTGGCGAATCATTGAGCCTGCGCCGGCGTTGAACGTGCTAACCGTTGGCAGCTTGGCGCGTCATAATCAAACACACAACAGCCAAACGCATACACACGATCCATCAGAAATTCCAATAGCCCAGCCTGATCAGCCTTCGCCCTTCACCCGGGGAGGTTTTTCAGTAGACGGGGCTATCAAGCCAGAGCTTGTGGCTCATGGTGGTAATTGGGCAATCAATACGCGAGCGGGGCATTCACTCACGGAGCGCGGTTCGGGTCTGGGAGTCGTTTCAGCAAACCATAAGTTCGTAACCGGCCTCCCGTTTGTGGCCGACGTAGGCACTAGCATGGCTGCACCACAGCTCGCGCATTTAGCAGCCTCTGTGCTGCACGAATATCCGAATGCTACGGCTAACTTCATGCGTGCCCAGCTCTGCCTAAATGCGGCAACCCCAACGTCTAGCCGAGAACTTATAGCCGATAGTAAAGCTCTCAGGCGTATCTGTGGTTATGGAAGCGTTGATGAGGCGTCATTGCATCGTTCGCTGGAAAATGCGGTGACATTGATATCGGATGGAAAAATCGAGAATAAGCGGCACCACTTTTACGAGATACCTGTACCACCAGAGTTTACCAGCGGTGGAAAAAAGCGTGTGCGGGAAATAGGTGTTGCCTTGGCCTACACACCACCTGTTCGCTCAACTCGCATTAAATACCGAGCATCACGAATAGACTTCAGGCTGGTGGCCGCACGCGACATTGAGCATGTCACCACTATGTTTAACAAGGCTACCAATAAGGAAAATCACCAGAATATAAAGGAGCTGAGCGGTGCTGCTGTTGGGCAGTCTGCTCGAAGCAAGGGAACAGTTCAGGCAGACTTTTGGCAGTTCAAAACATTTAGTGCTAATTCCACATTACGTAAGCAAAAACTGTTTGTCGTCGTCACGCGTAACGATTTTCCATGGGGTGAAAACTTATGTAGCAGTGAGGAAGATTATTCACTTCTGGTCAGTCTGCGTGACAAAGAAAATCAGCAAGCTCAACTCTATACAAGAATCAAGGCTAGGCTTGAAGCTAGAATCCCTGTCCGAGTGCGTGCATAGCCAAGGTTGGAATCAGTGATCGAACTTTAGAAGAGTAAATATTCGTGGATAAATTGAAGATGCATTCGTCAGACATGGCAAGGTGGTTGTTCACTCTGACCAAGGCAGCCAGTACACCAGCCACGATTCTAACAGCGCACTGCCTGGAAGGGAGCATGAGCCGACGAGGTAACTGCCACTACAACGCCATCGCTGAAAGCTTCTTTCAGCTACTAAAACGGGAGAGGGTAAAGCGAAAGATTTATCCCCGCCTAGATATGGCTCGGGCAGACATCTTTGATTATTTACAGGTGTTCTATAATAGCCGTCGACGTCACAGCTCTAATGAGCAGTTGAGTTGTCGCCGGTAGAGTATGAAAGGCGTAACCAAGAGCGGCTGGAAAGTGTCTAGAGATCTGATGGCGATTCAGTTCATCATCTGTTTGACCTCCACGCAGTCCGTTTAAGTAGTCAGCAGGTGCCCACTCGTTGCCGCTGTTTGATCATAATGAAGGCGAGAAGGGCTGGTTTTGGTGGCATTTTATCGCAAATGCTCTGGGGTATGTGGGCATACAGTCAATGGCTATCCGAGCTCTTGCCGGTCGGTGGCCGAACGACCGTCGGCAGTAACGCTGAATCTTGCGCCATCACCACCACAGGTACGCGCAGGTTTTCATCGCCGGTTACCCACGATGCATAGCGCTGGGTGAACTTCCGATAATTGAGTTGTGCAGATACTGTTAACGGGCCTAGTGCCCATTGGGGTACTTCGAACTTAATGGGGATGCTGTCCGTGTCGCCGGGCGGAATAACATTGCGGTAATGCTCGCCAATCATCCGAAACAGATCGTGGCGCCAGGGCTGTTTGCCGTGACGATCAACGGCGCCGGGTCGGTAAAAGTGGGCGGCTGGATCGACCGTACCGTCAGCGGAGACAATCTCCGCTTGAGAGGATTGTTCTCCTGACGCATCCGTGACTTGAATTGATACCCATGCTTCGTTGATATCGATCGTCCCTCCTGGAAAGTTGTGTCCAACGCCGGTATTCGCGACCAGAATATTCGCCTCCACAGTTTGTCCGAGATAAAAATAGTCCGGCAAAATGGCTTGCGTCCTGAGCGCTTCATCGTAAGCGGCTAACGAAGCACACCCTAACCAAAGTCTCTTATCTCAGTTATCGTTCCCGCTCCCTACATCAACGGAGCACCTCATGAAATCAACGATTAGCAAACAGCAGTGGTTAGGCTGGATTGAAGAACAACAAAAAAGTGGTTTGTCAGTAGCGGCTTTTTGTCGCGACAACACGATCAATGCCGATAAGTTTTATTACCATCGCGGCCAGCTAAATAAACCATCACCTCCCGAAGGATCCGTCTTCGTCCGAGCTCAACGCACAGGCTCACAACTAACTATCAATAAATCTGACCTAACGCTCACTATTGGTCGTAGTCGATTGCAAGTGCCAGTCAATGTATCGCCGCAATGGCTTGCTGCATTAATGACCTCACTAGCATGAAGATGTTTATCGATGTCGAGGCTGTTTATATACACCGTAACCCTGTCGACTTTAGAAAATCCATTAACGGCCTCAGCGTTACTGTTGAGCAAGGCATGGGGTTATCGCTATTTGACTCAGGCTTGTTTGTTTTTTGTAACAAGCAAAGAGACAAAGTAAAAATACTGTACTGGGATAGCAGTGGCTTTTGTTTGTGGTACAAGCGCCTGGAGAAAGAGAAATTTAAATGGCCGCGTAAAGATGACCGAGAGATCATCTCGCTTACCGAAGAGCAATTTCATTGGCTGCTGCGCGGGTTTGATATTGATCGGCTCCAGCCGCATAAAAAATTAAATTATTGCTCGGGATTATAGTCATTTTCTAGTAAAATAGCGGAATGCAATCTTCCAACTTACTCGCTGAAAATAAACTTCTTAAACAAGAAGTGAGCCAAAAAGATCAGCGTATAAAGCTGCTCGAAGAGATGCTGCGACTGCAACGGCATAAGCAATTTGGCGCATCGAGTGAGAAAGAGTCTGCGGGTCAAGGTCAGCTGTTTGACGAAGCAGAAAGTGACAGTGATATCGAGGACCCTATCGCTGAAGAGATTACAGTTCCCGCTCATACCCGCAAAAAGAAGAAACGCGTATCCATCCCATCTGATCTACCGCGTGAAGATATTATTCACGATCTATCCGAAGCCGAGAAGATATGTCCGCACGACGGCGCTGCATTGAAGTGCATCGGTAATGAAATCAGTGAACAGCTTGATATCGTGCCTGCCAAGATTAAAGTCTTGCGTCACTTACGTAAAAAGTATGCCTGCCCTTGTTGTGAGCAACATCTAATCACGGCACCTAAACCCGCCCAGCCCATTGAAAAGTCCATCGCGTCTCCAGGTTTACTCGCCCACGTCGCGGTGAGTAAATACCGCGATGCATTGCCGTTATATCGACAGATTGCTATTTTTAAACGCATTGGCGTTGAGCTTGATCGCACGACGCTGGCTAACTGGATGATCAAGATGGGCAGTTTGTTGCAGCCACTGATTAATCGGCTGTCAGAGTTCATTAACGAACAATCCGTTTTACACATGGATGAAACACCTCTTCAGGTTCTCAATGAGCCCGGTAAGCGTGCGCAAAGCCAAAGCTATATGTGGGTGATGACAACCACGCAAGCGAGTGTACCTATCGTTTTATATCACTACAGCGCGAGCCGCAGTGGTGACATCCCCAAGGAATTACTGCCTGATTTTAACGGGGCCTTAATGGTTGACGGCTACGAAGGTTATGCCGCCGTCTGTAATGAAAACCGACTCACCCGTCTCGGTTGCTGGGCGCACGCACGCCGGAAATTTATTGATGCACAGCGTCAACAGCCCAAAGGGAAAACCGGTAAAGCGGATGTTGCCTTGGGCTTTATCCAAAAGTTGTACCGTATCGAGAAACTCAACAAAGACAAAAGCATTAATGAGCGTTTTGAAGCAAGGCAGACGCAGGCCAAGCCCATCATCGACACACTAAAACAATGGCTGGATAAGTCCTTTGCTAACACCCCACCAAAAACAACCCTGGGAAAGGCACTACAGTATCTGCACAATCAATGGCCACGACTCGTCCCCTACCTCGATGACGGCAGCAGCCAGACAGGCGCACATGCAAGTGCAAACTTATACAGTTTAATTGAAACAGCTAAAGTGAATGAGCTTGATCCCTACGCCTATTTAAAACAATTGTTTACGATGTTGCCGCAAGCGAAAGGCCTAGAAGATATTGATGAGTTACTGCCGTGGAATGTACAGGGTGTGGTTGGTTAGGCGCTTACGACGCTACGGTAGCCCCAGAATATTCAAAAAGCTGATAAAACAAGGGGTGAGCGTGGGGCGTAAGCGCGTTGAGCGCCTCATGAGAGGGGCTGGACTTAAGGGGCGTGTTGCCCGCGTTACGCGTCGACAGCCAGGTTTGAAGCGCTTTCAAGCAAGGGGAGAGAATCTCTTGCGAAAGATGGGCAAGCCAACGGCAATCAATCAGGTGTGGGTGGCGGACGTTACTTATATCAAGGTTAACGGGCAATGGCAGTATTTGGCGACAGTGATAGATCTCTACTCCCGACGTATTTTGGGGTGGTCTCTGTCCACGACACGAACGACTGAATTAACCCGGTCTGCGATGACATACGCTTTAAAGAAAAGAAATTACCCGAAAGGTGTTCTGTTTCATACAGATCGCGGCGTTGAATACACGGGCGGAGAGTTTCAGAAGCTATTGAAAGAGAATAACTTTAGGCATAGTTTGAATCGGCCTGGGCATTGTACGGATAATGCGTTTATGGAGTCATTTTTCCACAGCTTAAAGGCTGAGCTTATTCGAGGTACGATATACCGCAAGGCGACAGAGCTACGGCGTGCCTTATCAACGTACATCAATCACTTTTATAATACGGTTCGGTTACACTCAGGATTAGATTACGAGTCGCCGATAGAATATGAGCAACGTGCAGCGTAGATAAAGTGGTGTCCATTTTATCGGGGGAAGATCACTATCCGGTGCGCTATTACTCGCTATTTTCAGATGGTTATTTATAAAATATTCGATCAAATTACCCATCGCCAAGTTTCTAAGTGTGACGACGTTTATCCTGCTCACGCTGTCATTTATTCTCATGGGCAAAGCTATTGCCGCGTTGCAAGAAGCAGCGGTCATCAGTGTTAGCCCGTTGCCTTTTGATATTACGTTCTCCTGGCTAGGAATCTATTCAACCTGGGAAGGTGTCGCCGCGCAGCTCACCATTATTTTACTAGCAGCTGGAATGTTACGAATAAAATCCAGAACAAAAAAGCTGATAATGGAGAAGAAATATTGCTTTCTGAATCACCGTGACGTTATGTTTTTTCAGCACCTAAGGTTTTTAAAATGCCGCATTGCGACACCGTTTTTGTGTCGCCACACCGGGTACGAAGTTCCGTGAGTTGACGTTTAAGTGAATGCAGTTCACTGATCTGCGATTCCACTTCTGTAATGTGTTGATCAACGAGTTGGGTGACCGACTGACAATTTCCTTCAGGCTCGTCACGCAAGGTAAATAAGTTTTGAATTTCGGCGAGCGATAACTTGAGCGCACGACACCGCTTTGTAAATAGAAGTTGCTGGAGGTGTGTATCTGAGTAATCGCGATAGTTCGACGACGTACGATTAGGGTTAACAAGCAAACCGCGTTTTTCGTAGTACCGAATGGTTTGCACTGAACAGCCAGATTTGTGGGCGAGATCCCCAATTTTCATCGTTTACCCTCACGGTTATGGAGTTTACATTGACCCTATAGCAACTATAGGGTTTAGGCTTTGTCCAATTAAACTGATTATAAACTTGGAGATTACCGTTGAGTGGATGTGGATGCAGTGACATCGAAATAAAAGACCAGTCTCAACGAAAAGTGCTCTATTGGCTGCTAGGCATCAATTTGGTGATGTTTTTTGTCGAAATGGGGTACGGATGGTTCGCACAATCAACCGCACTTATTGCAGATTCTCTGGACATGCTGGCAGATGCAACTGTTTATGGTATTGGGTTGTACGTCGTTGGACGGGCGGTACGAGCCAAAGCTAATGCAGCCTTAATTAGTGGCTATTGTGAGATGGCCCTGGGGCTACTCATCCTCGTCGATATCACGCGAAGGATCTTTGTCGGAAGCGAGCCTGTATCTATGGTCATTATGACTGTTGGCGCCGCCGCCCTCATTGCGAATATTGTTTGTTTAAGGTTGATATACGCACACAAAGATGGTGATGTGCACATGAGGGCCAGTTGGATTTTCTCAGCGAATGATGTCATTGCCAATGCGGGTGTCATTCTGAGTGGTGCTCTAGTCTTGTGGTTAGACAGTCGATGGCCAGATATAGTCATTGGTATTGTGATCGTGTTTGTAATCTTGCGAGGAGCCAAAACTATCGTGGCGGATGCAAAAAACGAATTAGGCTCAGAAGCAGCGTTGGAGAAACCAATGAATTGTAAAGATATAAATCTAATCGACAAATAGGTCTATTGGATATTGCTCATGACCGTCGGCTTTTTGCTCAGAATTATCATTAACGAACGAAGGCATTGAACTTTCCATCAATGTCTTTAGACTAACTAACCTCTCAATCCTTAACTAAAGGTCAATAATTAGGTGCGAAACGCGTACGTACGCTCTTTCTTAGCGATTATCGTTTTACTGCAATCATTTGCAGTAGTCGCTGACGCGCACCAGTTTCATCAGTCCAATAACCAGCACGAAATCATTGCTGAGTATATATATGAACCAGCCGCCTTTATCGTAGCTGATGATGTCGATCAGCAAGATGACGCGCTAGATCGCCACCACTGTTGTCATTGCCACAGCTTAGGGTGCTCAGTATTACCTGTTTCGCCTTGCCATATAGGCCTAATTAATAGTCCTTCCGTGACATTTATGTATACGGATCGATACTCATTTCAACCTTCCGGTTCACTTTACCGCCCTCCAATAGTTTAGTCCTCGCCTTTAAGAAACGGTCGACTTTTTTCGACATAACGATTCATTTAGTAGGACTAAAATATGTTTTTCCATCAAAGCTCTGGCTCGCGCCTGCGTTTTTGCGCAGCCGTAGGGTTAGTTATATTCTCTATCGTCTCGAAAGAGGCTTTTGCTCAAAATAGCGGTCAACCGTTATCACTTCACCAGGCCATTACGAAAACCTTGGCGCAAAATCCTCAACTTCATCAATTTAATATAAAGAAAGATGTTCTTCTTGGTCGCAGAGAGACCAGTGAATTAACCCCCGCGCTGAATGTCAGCATAGAGGTTGAAAACTTTGCGGGTTCCGGTGAGTTGTCTGGAGTGACATCGGCCGAAACCACACTTGCGTTATCTTCTATCATCGAATTAGGCGGTAAGCGGCGCGCTCGTCTATCCGTGGCTAACGCACAACTGCAAACGTTCGACTACCACCGTCAAGCCTTTACATTGGATGTTTTGGGTGATCTGACCAGTACGTTTATCCAGGCTCTTGAGGTTCAAGCGTTGTCAGAACTTGCTGTAGAAGCACGTAACCTTGCGCAAAGCACTCTAAAGATTGCCAAAAATCGATCGAACCAGGGAGCCGCTCCGGAATATGAAGTTAAGCGTGCAAAATCTACACTCTCACACTCTCAGCTACAGGTTGATGCGCTAGAGCAACAGTTTCAGCGGTTACAGATCAAGATCGCCGCTTATTGGGGAGAAACCTTACCCAGCTGGTCCAAACTCGATGGGGATATTTATACCTACGGTACGGCATCAGATTTCATTGCTTTATATGAGCGTGCTAAATCGTCACCTGCAATCGCCCTGTTCGCCAGTGAAGCGCGCTTGAAAAAGGCTCAGGTCTCGCTTGCCAAAACTCAATCCAAAGCCGATCTGGGGTGGCAGCTTGGTGTACGTCGATTTGAAGATAGCGGCGATACGGCATTTACCGCTGGCGTGTCGATTCCATTATTCAGTGGTAAACGAAACCGAGGTGCACTGAAATCCGCGATGGCGTCCGAAAACGAAGTGGTTTACGAGCGTCAAACAGCACTATTGAAGTTGCATGTGCAGTTGTTCGAAGCCTATTCACAGCGGCAACAGCATGTCGCAGCAGTCAAGGTCTTTCGTACAGTCATCTTGCCGGACTTAAATTCTGCCTTAGCATCAACTCAGCGCGCCTACGAAACAGGACGGTACAGCTATCAAGACTGGATAGCGGCACAAAAAGAGTTACTTGATGCGAAGCGATCACTCATTGAGAGTGCCGCCGCTGCATCACTTAATCAGGCCGTTATAGAGCAACTCATTGCAGAGCCACTCAATTAGTCAGCAACGATAACTCAATAAACCCATTTTTATTTCGATGCATTAAAGCTTCGAAAAAACAGGATTAAACAATGAAAACGTCATTTGCATTATTTTTTATCATTTTTTGTACAAGCCTTACTGCTGCCGTCCAGGCTAGTGAAGAACACGACCACAAACATTCTGAAAATAGTTCGCACGAAGAAGCCCACGATCAGAAACATAGTAATAAAGAAAAACACGATGATGACGAGCATGGTCATGATGCAGAGAAAGAGCATGATCACGATGAAGGCTCACATCATGACGATGGAGAAGAGGATGAGCACGGCG
Organism: Alcanivoracaceae bacterium; assembly: GCA_029213045.1. Lineage (GTDB taxonomy): Bacteria > Pseudomonadota > Gammaproteobacteria > Pseudomonadales > Alcanivoracaceae > JARGPN01. The sequence goes on along the minus strand of JARGPN010000009.1, from coordinate 203,513 downwards.
AGGAAAGCTCGACTGAAATTAATGACGCCATGGCTCAAAAGGTAGGTATTGAAGTCGCGCAAACTGGATCGCAAACACTCCACCAAACACTCACAACCTATGGGCGTTTGACGACGGCGCCAGAGAGCACCAGTCATGTTCGTGCACGATTTCCGGGTATTGTTCGGTCTGTGGCGTTCAATATTGGCGATCAAGTTAAGGAAGGCGATCTGCTTGCCGTCATTGAATCCAATGAGAGTTTAAAGCGCTACGATGTTCGTGCACCGATTGGCGGCACAATTATTCAACGTCATGCCAACAAAGGGGAAATGATACAGGAGCAAGTGCTGTTTTCGATATCAAGTTTTGAATCATTGTGGGCAGATTTACGTATCTTTTCGACACAACAACAATCGATTAACATTGGCCAACCCATTCATGTAACGGCAGGTGAAAAGCGTATCGATTCGCGTATTTCTCACATGTTGCCAGCCGAAGAAGATTCGCCTTATCTTATTGTGCGAGCAAAAATCAATAACACTAAAAATAATTGGTTTCCTGGATTGATGGTTGAAGGGAAGATTGTCATCAACGAATTTGAGGCACCGATCGCCGTCAAGAATTCGGCTTTGCAAACTATGGGGGGGCGCACCGGAATCTTTGTCAAAGAGCATGACGACTACCGCTTTACTGCGCTCGTTCTAGGTCGCAGCGACGACGAATTTACAGAAGTATTATCGGGTGTTCAAGGAAGCACCCAATATGTAATAGCGAACAGCTACTTAATAAAAGCTGACATCGAAAAATCCGAAGCCGAGCACGAACACTAAGGGGTATATGATGATTAATTCCATTTTACGCCTTGCCATCGAGCGGCGTTTATTATTTTTGTGTAGTATTTTTCTGATTGTCGGTATAGGTTTTTGGAGTTATCAAAAACTCCCTATCGATGCTGTTCCAGACATTACAAATGTTCAGGTACAAATCAATACTTCAGCTCCGGGTTATTCACCCCTGGAAGCAGAACAGAGAATTACTTATCCGGTAGAGAAAGCACTGGCTGGGTTACCCAATCTTGCTTATACCCGATCCTTATCTCGTTACGGTCTTTCACAGGTAACAGTCGTCTTCGATGAAGGCACCGATATATATTTTGCCAGAAACTTAATTAATACAAAATTAGGAGCAATAAAGAGTGCCTTGCCTCCAGGCATGGAGCCAGAGATGGGACCGATTTCTACTGGGCTTGGAGAAATATTCATGTATACGGTACAAGCCTTGCCTGACGCCGTAGATGGTAATGGCAAGCCTTATGACGCTACTGCATTACGTGAGATTCAAGATTGGATCATAAAACCACAGCTTGCACAGGTTAAGGGCGTTGTAGAGGTCAACAGTATTGGTGGTTACAACAAGCAATACCATATAACCCCTGATGTTCAAAAGCTGTTGCATTTCAATGTTGGAATGGAAGATATCGTTCAAGCGCTAGAGGCCAATAACGGTAACCGCGGCGCGGGCTATATTGAGCGAAACGGTCAGCAGCTATTGGTTCGTTCACCTGGGCAGCTAGCAACCATAGAAGATATCGCCAACGTCATTATCGCTGAGAATAATACAATTCCAGTTAAGGTATCTGATGTTGCGAGTATCGCTATTGGCAAGGAACTACGAACAGGTGCTGCAACACAGGATGGTGTAGAAACAGTGTTGGGTACGGCCATGATGTTGATTGGTGAAAACTCCCGTACAGTGGCACGCGATGTTGCGCTGCGCCTTGAGACTATTCAAGCATCCCTTCCTGAAGGTGTAGTAGCGACCTCTGTATATGATCGTACGGCGCTCGTTGACAAAGCCATTGCCACGGTAAGTAAGAACCTTCTAGAAGGCGCAATACTTGTAGTTGCCGTATTGTTTTTATTATTGGGCAATCTCCGTGCGGCATTGATTACAGCTGCGGTGATACCACTAGCCATGCTAATGACGATTACTGGCATGGTCAAAACAGGTGTGTCCGCTAATTTGATGAGTTTGGGGGCATTAGACTTTGGGCTAATTGTCGATGGCGCAGTGATTATTGTAGAAAATGCTATCCGTCGTTTATCCAACGCGCAGCACGCAGGACAATTGGATTTACGTGAACGATTAAACGTGGTTTACGAAGCGACAGCCGAAGTCATTCGTCCCAGTCTTTTTGGTGTTGCAATTATTACCGTTGTGTATATCCCCATTTTTTCATTGACCGGTGTTGAGGGGAAAATGTTCCACCCTATGGCGGCAACAGTCGTTATGGCACTAATTTCAGCTATGGTGCTGTCATTAACGGTCGTGCCTGCCGCTGTAGCGGTATTCTTAAAAGGAAAAATCAGCGAAAAAGAAGGGATTGTGATTCGCGGCGCAAAATCTGCGTATGAACCGGCGTTGTTACTCGCATTTAAATTTCGCTGGTTGGTTGTAGGCAGTGCAACTGTACTGGTTGCGGCCTCTCTTTGGTTAGCGACAACGTTAGGCTCCGAGTTTGTGCCGCAACTTAATGAAGGTGATATTGCATTGCACGCTATGCGAATTCCGGGTACCGGATTGGAGCAGGCGGTGGAAATGCAGGAATTGCTTGAACAACGCATAAAATCCTTTCCTCAGGTCGATAAAGTGTTTGCGCGTATCGGGACCGCTGAAGTGGCGACTGACCCGATGCCGCCTAATGTCGCCGATAATTTTGTGATTTTAAAACCGCGTTCCCAGTGGCCAGATCCTTCGCTTACTAAGCAAGAATTGGTTGAGCAAATGGAAAAATCACTCGAAGAATTACCGGGTAATAATTACGAATTCACCCAACCCATTCAAATGCGATTCAATGAATTGATCTCTGGCGTTCGAGCTGATTTGGGTATTAAAGTTTTCGGCGATGATCTGGATCAACTAGTTGTCACGGCCAATGATATTTTGAAAACACTGAGTAAAGTCGATGGTGCAGCCGATGCGAGAGTCGAACAAGTTACCGGCTTGCCAACCTTATCCATAATTCCGAAACGTACGGCCTTGGGGCGTTATGGTCTCAATGTGTCAGAGTTACAAGAATGGGTAGCGACAGCAATTGGCGGTGAGAGTGCAGGAATACTGTATGAAGGGGATCGGCGATTTGAGCTGGTAGTTCGTTTACCGGAAACTGTTCGGCGAGATGTCGAACGCCTAGCATTCTTACCCGTACCGTTACCAAACGGTGACTATGTACCGTTGTCCGAAGTCGCCACCTTGGATATTTCGCCTGCACCGGCACAAATCAGTCGTGAAAATGGTAAGCGCCGCATTGTTGTTACAGCCAACGTGCGTGGTCGAGATCTTGGCGGATTTGTTGAGGATGTAAAGGTCCAAATTTCGTCACAGGTAGATATTCCGGCTGGGTATTGGCTTGACTATGGCGGCACCTTCGAGCAACTCGAATCTGCGAGTAAACGATTGTCTATCGTCGTACCGTTGACTTTACTGCTTATCATTGGCTTGTTGGTGATGGCTTTTGGGTCACTGAAGGATGCCCTCATTATTTTCAGTGGTGTGCCATTAGCTCTAACTGGTGGTGTTTTAGCCTTGGCACTGCGTGGCATGCCTATGTCCATTTCCGCCGGAATTGGTTTTATCGCTTTGTCGGGAGTTGCGGTGCTAAATGGATTAGTGATGCTGGCGTTTATCCGTGATCTGTGGCACGAGAAAGGTGACTTGATGCTTGGAGTAACAGAGGGCGCGCTTGTACGTTTGCGACCCGTATTAATGACTGCATTGGTAGCCAGTCTTGGATTCGTGCCGATGGCATTAAACACAGGTACCGGAGCAGAAGTTCAACGCCCGTTAGCCACCGTTGTTATCGGCGGGATTATTTCCTCCACTTTGCTAACGTTGCTCGTGTTACCCGTCCTCTATCATTGGTTTCATAAAAATGATCGCCTAAAAGTTGTGAAAGCTAATAACTAATCGTCCTTAATGAAAGACGCGGCAAAAACGTTGCCGCGTCTGGATAACAAGCAAGGAGAAGAAATGCATAACCACGGTCACGCACATAATAGTGATGATTCAAGTTCAAGAATTGCTTGGGCTTTTTTCCTCAATGTCGGCTTTACAATCATTGAATTCATTGGTGGCTGGCTTACTAATAGTACAGCGATCATGGCGGACGCGGTACATGACTTAGGCGACAGCCTGTCGATTGGGTTAGCCTGGTTTTTATCATATTGGAGCAATAAGCCCGCAAGCGGAAATTTTAGCTACGGCTACAGACGCTTTTCGCTATTAGGGTCTTTGATAAATGGGATGGTATTGGTTGCTGGCTCCCTTTGGGTGCTAAGTGAAGCCATACCTCGCCTGCAAAACCCGGAAATGCCTGTCGCTGAAGGTATGCTCGGTATGGCTATCTTTGGTATAGCCGTGAATGGATTCGCTGCGTACAAACTCAGCGGAGGAAAAACCGTAAATGAGCGGGTTTTAAACTGGCATTTGTTAGAAGACGTCTTGGGGTGGGTAGCAGTATTCATTGTCTCTATCGTACTTATATTTGTTGACTGGCCAATACTCGATCCCATTTTATCTATTGGTTTCACCCTATTTATTGCCTTTAATGTCTTTCGCAATTTATGGAAAACCGGGCTCCTATTTTTACAGGCAGTACCAGATAAAAAACTTCATAATCAGATTGCAGAAACTCTTAAGAAATTAGCGGGTGTAAAAGACGTGCACCATCTTCATTTGTGGTCATTGGACGGTGAGCATCATGTGTTAACAGCACACCTTGCGCTATCACATACGATGGACTTATCCCAACAGTTAAATTTGAAACAAAAGATTGCCGATGAACTGGATTATTTTGACCTTGAACACACCACTATTGAGTTCGAGTTTGAGTATGAAAGTTGTCGCGACAGGCTCAAATAAAGGACGATCTTCGGTAAGCTACAGAATTTGAACAACTTTTGAAAATACATAATTAGTAACAGATAGGTGACACGATTGGCCAATATTGAAGATTACCTTCATGCAGCAACGCGAGATAACACCCGAAAAAGCTATCGCGCCGCGATTGAGCATTTTGAAGTGTCGTGGGGTGGATTTCTCCCTGCGACCGCCGACAGTATTACCCACTACATAGCGGACTACGCCGATAGTTAGTCCATTAACACCCTACGGAAAAGACTAGCCGGTATTGCAGCGTGGCACCAAGATCAGGGATTTCCAGACCCAACAAAAGCACCCCACGTTAAAAAGGTGCTTTAAGGGTATCGCTGAGCTGCACCCAACAACCCCCAAACAAGCTAAACCTATCCAACTGCATCATTTGAAGCAATTACTAAGCACCTTAGATCAAACGGTTCAAAACGGATCCCAAATAAACGGCTTGCAAGCTATCCGTGATAAAGCTTTGTTGCTCATGGGGTTTTGGCGAGCTTTTCGCAGTGACGAATTGGCCCGTCTCTGTGTTGAACATGTACAGGCTGAGTCAGGCAAAGGTATGGAAATATTCGTCCCGCGTAGCAAAGGCGATCATTCACGCTTAGGGCAACACTACAAAGCCCCAGCACTCAAACAACTTTGCCCTGTTGAGGCCTACCTCGATTGGATTCACGCGGCACAGCTAGGGGAAGGACCCGTATTTCGTTCAATTAATCGTTGGGGGCATATTGCCGCTCCTGAAATGACCTCTATTCTTTTCAGGATCAATCTGGCACTGGTTGCCCGCGAAAGCAGGGCAAATGGCAGTGCCTTGTGTTGCTATCAGCAATTAGCTCACCGCATTTACCGTCATGGCCATGAACGAAGTCAACCGCTGCTTTCGGGATGCGCCAGTCGAGTCCGTCCCAAGCGGGAGCAGGGGATAACAAAATCAAATACAGCCACGCTCAGCTAAGCTGACCCAAGAAGAACGAGACACAATAAAATGATCGAGCACACGAATATCGACCAGCGTTAGCGCCTCCTTTAAGCGCTGCGTAATAGTGCGATCCGCCTCAGACGGTTCGCAATTATCGGAAGGGTGGTTGTGCGCAAAGATCACCGCAGAGGCATCGCCTCTCAAACGGCCAGCTACAACATAGCAGATCAGCTGACGCAGGACGGTAACGTCACCTATCAGTACGACGTTGACGGCTACCTCACTCAGAAAACTGACGGTAACGACATTACTCAATACCAGTACAGCCGACAGGGTCGGTTGCTGAGAGTGCAAACGCCGACGGATTTGATCGAGTATCGCCACAATGCCTTGGGCAATCGAGTAGCGAAGATCGTAAACGGCCAAACCACAGAAAAATATTTGTGGCTGGACAAAACGACACTGCTGGCGACGTACGATGGCAGCGGCAACCTCAAGCAGCGCTTTGAATATACGCTGAGCCATACGCCCACGAGCTTTACGCAGAACGGAAACCGTTAGTACATTGCCACGGATCATTTGGGTTCACCGCGTGCTATCAGTGACGAAAATGGCAACATCATTAAAGACATCACGTATGACAGCTATGGCAACGTAATCAGTGATAGTAATCCAGCATTCACTATCCTGTTCGGCTTCGCGGGTGGTTTGCAGGACATCGACACAGGTTTAATCAGATATGGTTTCAGGGACTATGATTCTCGAATAGGCCGTTGGACGGCGAGGGATCCGATAGGACTGAGTGGCGGGCTGAATGTCTATGGATATGTTGGTCAAAATCCACTTAGCAACGTTGATCCATCTGGGCTGGTTACGTTTGAGTTGGGTGATCGTCAGTTCAATCCAGGTGGGCCGAGCCAAGGGATAGTGACGTTTAAGCCGACGTTGGATGTGAACTCCGATGGGAGCATTGAAGAGGGAGGAATAGAGATACAACTAAGGGAGAGGCAGCGGAAGGACTCGGATAGCATTGATTACCCTCCTTATCCGCTACCGCAAGGAGAAAAAGGCTTGGATAAAGAGGTTCTAGAAAGGTTAGATGAGAAGTACAAGGATGAACTTAAAGATCTCATTGATAAGATGCCTGGTACAGATGAAGCAAAAGAGAAGCTTAAAGAGGCTTTGGATAGAGAGAATCGTCGCGATATAAAGTGTCCATGATATTTGAAGGAATATGTTATGAAGTACTGCGAGCTGTTTTTATTGTTATGCCTAGTCTCGATGAGCTCATGGTCGGGAGAGTCTGCTATTAGTAATACTGCTCTTGGGTTATACGATGCTAAGAAAGGTGTGAATCGCCCCGAGACTGTTCAGTTTTCTGTGCCATGGCATTCAAAGCTCTAAATGCTCGTCGAGCCGCCCTTCAAAATGGATGGCCAGTTGCGATATGCACAGGCTCCAGTTCTGTTCTGCCGTGTCCCAGCGAGCAGGGGCTTTCAAAATACCTGCGTAGAGCAGTTTGAGTAAACTGTTTTCGTTGGGGAAGCCGCTTTTTGTTTTCGTCAGTTTGCGGAACTGGCGATGCACCGCCTCCACCGCATTGGTGGTATAAATCGCGCGTCGGATATATTCTCGGTAGCGAAAATACGCGGATAGATTTACCCATTTACTTCGCCACGATTTAATCACCAGTGGGTATTGCTGGCGACAAATGGCGTCGACTTTCAGGCCTGCGTCGGCTTCTTTGAGTATCGAAACAATCTGGCTTTCACTAAATCGTGATTTCTTCATTATCGTCTCCTGAGGGTGAGTGCTCTCAGAAAACTCCAATTATACTTGTCTCAGTTTAGAGGACGTGGACAGTCCGTATTCGTCCGTTAGCTGCCATCTAGATCCATCGATTAAGTATAGGTTTTAGTATAGCTTTTTTGCAATTTAAACGGAAAATCCCAGTAAATCAGCCCTCACTCACCTGTGCATCATCGGTGTGTGCGACGAAAAATCAGTGCTTGTCATATCTGCGTTTCAGCCTGTATTTGTTCAAATTTATATATTATTTTCAATGGGTTAGACTATTTTTGTTTCCGTTGCCGTCCGGCCATGTCCGTAGAGATCCGTCTATATATCGTTATTTAGTATAGTTTTTTTCGCTTTGATTGAGGATTGAGGATTGAGGATTGGTGATATAGTGCCAAAAAGCTATACAGGAATAGCGGTAGGCCGTATTCGGTCTAGCTTGTAGGGGGTTGCTAGGAATTGTTGATATTTGCGGATCAAGATGATGAAGCATAACAAACAAGACAGTAAGCAACTATCGGTCCGTGCCATTTTATCGATTGTTATACTGCAGAGCATGCATGTTTGGAGGAGGAGATTCATGTTGCTGGTAAAGCTGAGTAGGAAATGAAGCAGGAAATTACTGTCTTGGCGAAAATATCGAGCCAGAGATATTGTAAAGCCCTTGATGGTGCGAGGGGGAAAGTAAGCGCTTCTTAGGCAGCAACACAGATTATCATCTGAATAGATGACGCTAGAAAATTGAAGTTCTTACGTGAAAGTGAGTTGCCCCGACTTACCTGCAATGCGCAGGAGTATTTCTTTTGCTGGAATGGAATCATCCTCGAGCTGTTCTGGCGGTATCGCTATATTTTCCGCAATGAGTTTCTTGCTTAGTAAAAATTCTTGTGGCCGGTTCACGCAATCGGCGGCTATCAGTTGCCCGCTTTTTAGGTAAAAGACGGCAAAGCTTTGAGTCGTTAATCTGTTCCCGCGAACAACGATTTGATCGTAGCCTTGGCTGAGTCCGGCAATTTGCAATTTTAGCTCGTATTGGTCTGACCAAAACCACGGCAAGGTTGTAAAGTCTTTTTGAGAGTCGCACATGGACGCAGCAGCCGTTTTAGCTTGCTCTGTTGCATTGGGGACGGATTCTAGGCGAATGCGACGGTCGTATATTTTGCTGAGTTTGTTGGTGCAGTCTCCTGCGGCGACAATATTAGGATCGCTCGTGACGCAAAATTCGTCGACCATAATGCCGTTGTTCACCACGAGCCCCGATGCTTCTGCGAGCTCGGTATTTGGTAGCACACCAACGCCGATCACAACTAAGTGAGCGGGTAGCTCGCTTCCATCGGCACAGACAACTTTTTCTACATGGCTGTTACCCTGAAAGCCACTGACTGAAATGTTGTTGATGATCTGAACACCGTTTTCCGTATGCAGTCGATGATAGAACTCAGATACTTCAGGGGCGGTCACGCGTTTCAGTATTCTTGGTTCCATCTCAAGCACGCTGACTTGCATCCCCAGTTTTCTCAGTGACGCAGCGGTTTCTAGGCCGATATAACCGCCGCCGACAATAACGGCGTGCTGGTCCTTTGCAGCGTTGTTCTTAATGGATTCGGCGTCGGCGAGATTGCGAAGATAATGTATGCCGTTCAGGTTGCAGCCGGGTAGATTTATTTCTCTGACTCGAGAGCCCATGCACAACGCTAGCTTGTCATAACCTAACTCTTCGCCGTTGGCGAGAGTTACCGTTTGTTTCTCTCGATTTATTTCTATGACGCGGTCTTGCCTAAATTGCACATCCTGCTTTTGGTAAAAGGTAGCTGGACGAATCACCAAGTCTTCTGCTGTTTTTTCGCCAGACAGAAAGGCTTTGGACAGCGGAGGGCGTTGGTAGGGGAGATGAGGTTCATCGCCAATGACCAATATTTCGCCCTCCCAGCCTCCTTGACGCAGGCTAGTGGTCAGCTGGGCGGCAGCATGGCTGGCGCCGATAATGATGCATTTTTTTGTCATAAATAATGTTTCCTGAATGATTTTTGCCGCCACGTAGAAGAGAGACTGAGTGTTAAGTCAGTCTCTCACTAAGGTCATTTACTGCAGCGACCTGCTAAGCCACCGACCACAGCCGTTTACTACAGCCATTTACTACAGCGCCTACGCGCCGCTATTGCTTCGCGGTCAGCTTAACCATCATCTTGGAATAGCCTTTCACGAAGTTGGATTGCACGTACTCCGGCTCGCCGATCACTTCAATGCTGTCGAAGCGCGCGAGTAATTCCTCCCAGAGAATACGTAGCTGTAGTTCCGCTAGTCGATTGCCCATGCAACGGTGGACACCAAACCCAAAGGAGAGATGGTTGCGCGCGCCTTTGCGATCAATGATGAACTGGTCAGGCTGATCAATCGCACGTTCATCACGGTTTGCTGAGGCGTACCACATGACGACCTTGTCACCCTTCTTAATGGTCTGGCCGTTCACTTCAACATCTTGTGTCGCAACGCGGCGCATGTGAGCCAACGGCGTTTGCCAGCGAATAATTTCGGACACCATATTCGGGATTAGGCTAGGGTTCGCCTTGAGTTTGGCAAATTCGTCGGGGAATTTATTCAGAGCAAGCACGCCACCGGACATTGAGTTACGGGTGGTGTCGTTGCCGCCGACGATCAAGAGAGCGAGGTTGCCAAGGAATTCCATTGGCGTGTTGATCAGGTTCTTAGTGGCGTCATTGTTCTGCAGCATGCTGATCAGGTCGAAGCCTGGTTTTTTTCCTGCGGCAGTTTCGGCTTCTTTTTTGCGCCAAAGGAGTGAAAAGTCCTTGGCCATCTCGCCCATACCTTTGAACAGCTCATCCATGTCATTTGATCCGCCGGTTGACTGGGCGCCACCTCCGGCTAAGTCAGACCAGTAAACGAGCTTTTGACGTTCCTCGTAAGGGAAGTCGAGCAGTGTGGCGAGCATTCTTGCAGTGAGCTCGACAGAGACTTCATCTACCCAGTTGAACGGCTTGTCCAACGGAAGGTTATCGAGAACTTCTTGGGCACGGCTGCGAATGAGCCCTTCCATTTCTTTAAGATTCTGTGGCGCCACAACGCCCTGAACGGCTTGTCGCTGCACATCGTGCTTCGGCGGGTCCATGGCAATGAACATTTCAACAGAAAGTTCTTTAGGGGCCTGACCAATCACGATAAAGGGCTCTGAAGAAAACAGCTCGTGGTTTTTGTCTACGAACATGACATCTTCATAGCGCGTAATAGACCAGAAGGGGCCGAATAGGCTGTTCTTTTGGAAATGGACAGGGCACTCATCGCGTAAGCGTTTGAAGTAAGGCTCCCAGCAGCCTTGCTTAAACAGAAACGGATTGCTGACGTCAATATCTTCGATCGCTAGGGTTGAAACATCGGGGACAGGCGCTTCAACGAATTCAGGAAATTCTGTGTATACGCCTAGTTTAACTTTGGTTTTGTAAAGTAAATGGGCGGCCTTAACTTGAAGCGGCATGGGGACGATTGCGGCGCTTTGTTTGGCTACTAAATTAACGATATTCATAACTCTTCCAACCTGTCGAATGTTGCGTTGAATTATTGTGAGCTAACAAAGCTCGGCTACATTTGAAATTCAGGTAGACGCGCGATCATGCCGTCCATTGCGTCGGAGATGACAATCTGGCACGCCAAGCGTGAGCTATCTGCGCGCTCGGGTGTGAGATCCAGCATTTGCAACTCCGCATCGCTGGCGCTCCCCGTAATGCTAACGCCGTTGCCTTCGACGATGACATGACAGGTGCCGCAGGCGCATTCGCCGCCGCAGTCTGCATCAATACCTGGAATGCCGTTATCTAGAGCAAGGTCCATTAGAGATTTTCCCGGTTCAATCTCAACGGCGTGCTCGGTCCCGTCATGTTCGACGAAAGTAATGTTGCCCATAGTTTTCTCCGTAAAAAATAGTGAATCCCTTATCGGGCACGGCTGCCAACCTGCGTGCCTCGTGAGTTGATAAGGGCAGATGAAATTTGTTGATAGGGCCAGACTAGCGAGCCGCGGTTAGCTCCAGGAGGTCATATTTTGACTTCTGGGAGTCATTTAAAGACAATGATTTTTCTCTGATCGGGCCCTGTGTGCTCGTTCCTTCGATGCTAATGACCAATGTGAGGAAGGCTGGGTGAGCGATAAGAAGATGATCAATGAGGCGTCTATTGCTGGTGCTGCTCGAATTCCGTCGAACTACTCTCGTTTGATTGCGCGGGTATTGGGCCTGCATTCTCGCGAATTGCCCGCCCTTATTGCGCAGGCCGGCATTTCGGTGGAGCAGTTGATACAGGACGACACGATGCTGACATCCGCTCAGCAAATACAGATTCTCCAAAATGCTTTGCGATTGTCTGATGATGTGATGTTTGGTTTGCGACTGGGTCAGTGCCTGACACCGGCAACGCACGGCGCGTTGGGGTTTCTCACGAGCAGCAGTCCTAACCTGCTTATAGCGTTGAGGGCGTTCGAAATGTACCTGCCCACGCGTGTGGATTTCTCTCGTTTGGAGTTAAGGCGTAGCAACAAATATTGGGAATGCTGCTGCTATTTTGATGTGGAGCTTAATGCCGATATACACCGTCTTATATCTGAAGTGTACGCGTCCATTTTATTTCAATGTGCCGAGTACATTGTCGGGAAAAGATTAGACGGCGCGCATATCTGTTTTTCATATAGTGAGCCTAGCTATAGTCATCGTTATGCCGAGCTTCTGCCAGGATCAATTGAATTTTCAGCGCCGGAGTTGGTTCTGAAGGTGCCTGTGGATTTATGCGATATCCCTAATGCATCGGCCAATCACGAGAGTTATGCGCTGGCGTTGCAGCAGTGCCAATCCATGCTGGAGAAGTTGCAGCATCAAGAAAATAATTACACGTTCCGAATTCAGAAAATGATGCTATCGCATCCGCCGGGTGTGCTTGGCGAAGATGAAGCAGCGGCCATGTTGTTTATTAGTAAGCGTACCTTGGCGCGTAAGTTGGAGGGGGAGGGCGGTAGCTTCCGAAAAATTAGGGATGAGATATTGTCCGAGCAGGCCGCCAGCTATCTCGTCAGTAGTCACATGTCCGTCGATGCGATTGCTGCACTGCTGAATTACCACGACAGTTCGAATTTTCGACGAGCCTTTAAGCGTTGGTTTCAATGCACTCCTGATCAATACCGAAAACAGTCGCTGGGCCCGCATTAATCGCGGACGCGAGTCTATATCGATGCTTGCGATTTAGGGGCGCACAGGGGGGAGGGGCGCAGGGACTATCTGGCCTGTTCAGGGTTTGACATTTGGTTGGTTGACCAATAAAGTCGAGAAATACCTGAATTCATGCTATGAAAAATAGCGGTTTATTGGAGGAAACAATGAACTCATTGCCTATTAAGCCCCGTAAAGTTGCTTTTGACCTGTCGTCGATTCCGCGCCATTGGAATGGCGGAGACCCAGTGCTTACGCGTTTCTTTGATGCGCTGTCAGTGCATTTTCCTGAAGGCGAGCGATTCTTCATTCAGTCCGTTCGTAATTTTCAAGATCAAGTAACGGATAGTCAGCTTCGCGAAGACATTCGCCATTTTATTCGTCAGGAAGCGCAGCACGGGATTGTCCATGATCGGTTTAATGATGTGATGGCCGGTCAGGGGGTCGACGTGACGAAGTCGACGGCCAGCTTGCGTTTATTTATTCGCACGACACAGAAGTACCTGCCTAAAAAGTATCAGCTAGCCATGACCGCCGCGTTCGAGCATTTCACCGCAACATTAGGTGAGGCGATGATCAGTGACGAGAGCGAAATGTTTCGTCAGGCGGAGCCTGTGATGCGCGCCCTTTTTCTTTGGCATGGTGTCGAAGAGGTTGAGCATAAGGCGGTTGCCTATGATGTTTACCAATCAGCAGCAGGAGGCGGTTACTTGACGCGAGCGTCCGCTCTCGTGGTTGCGACGGTTGCGATGCACTTGGTTGTGGCGCCGGTTTTCATCGACATGCTGCGGCTCGACGGATTGGCTCGCAAGCCCGGTGTCATTTTGAAGGGGCTGAACAAATTATATGGTCGTCGCGGAATTCTCTCAGGAATGGTGCCAGAGTTTTTGGCATGGTTCCGTCCCGGCTTTCACCCTTGGGACACTGGAATGCCGGAGAAAGTAGCGGCGTGGCTTGAGGAATATGAAAAAGATGGCGATCCGATGAGCGCGTCTAATCTTATTTTCGGGACGCCGCCGTTGGCCGAGGTGGCTTAATGGGGCAGATTAGTTTGGGTTCTAAAGGGTCTGACTCTGTCGCTAGGATTGAGCACACGCATCGACCAGGAAGGCACTGTGGTAGCTCGGCTATTCGAGACCTGTTGGAATTTCATGGCCTTAATTTGACCGAGGCCTTCTGCTTCGGGCTCGGTGCGGGGCTTGGTATAACCTATGTCGAGCTTCCTGACACGGTGACACCTTTTATTGTTCATGTCCGTTCTATGGGGTTTGAAGAAAAGGTGTTCGAAACGTTGGGGGTGCCGTTTCAGTGGGAGACCTATCCTGATAAACCCACGGCGACGGCTGCACTGGATCAATACTTAGATGCAGGCAAGCCTGCACTTTTATTGACGGATATTTTTTACCTGCCGTACTTCAATAGCGCCACTCACTTCCCCGGTCATGCCATTGTCGCTTGGCATTACAGTGACAAAGAGAGGGCGGTTATGGTGAGTGATACTGAGCGTCCGGAGTTATTGCCGGTACCGTCCGAAAGTTTGGCGGACGCTAGGTTTTCTTTGGCGCCCCCCTTTGTTCATCACGGTAATTTATTTGTGCTCGATAAGGCGCAGCTCGATGTGCGCCCTGAGCGCGTTCGCTCGGCCATTGTCGATAACGCAAAAGCACTCAAAAACGGCGGACGCCTGAGCGGAATTGAAGCTCTGGATACGTGGATTAATGATCTGCCTCGCTGGAGCGCGCATGAAAAATGGCCTTGGCTGCTGCGCTTTGCCTATCAGGTTATCGAGAAACGTGGCAGTGGCGGTGGTGGTTTCAGAATTATGTACGCGGAGTTTCTTGATGAAGCGCAGGCACTGCTGCCTGAGCTGGGAGAAATGGGTTTGGTGAGTCATATGCGAGAGTGCGCTTCGGCGTGGTCTGCATTGGCTGCGTGTTTAGAAGCTGGATCGAAAGCGTCGAGTTTTCCCCTAGATGATATTACGCAGTCTATCGAAACTGTTCGTGCTGCTGAGCGACGCTATGTCGAGTTGGCTTTGACACTCTAATCCGTCCGTTACTAGACGTATCGTAAAGGTTGTGCGTGAAAATTATGGCAAAGCGAAATTTTCAGTATATGGATATGGCGAAGATGTTCTTTGGTGGAGATCATCCGCTGTTCAAAGCGTTTGGCATTCGGGTGGATGAGTCTCGCGAGGGGCTTGCTGCGATGACAATGCCTTGCATGCCTGAAATGTGTGATCAGCGTGGTGCGCTTCATCGCGGAGCGATTACGACGTTGCTCGACTCCAATTGTGGTCTAGCAATACTTGCCTACCTCGGAGATATGCGTCCTATCGCAACAATTGATCTGCGCGTGGATTTTCTTGCCAAGCCTGAGGCCGGAGAGGGCGTGCGTGGTGAGGTGGAGTGCTACGAGGTTAAAGGTGATGTGGCGTATGTCAGGGGGGTTGCATTGGGATGTTCGAATGACAGCGTGCTGGCGTCGGTGTCAGGTTGTTTTGCTGTCGGCACCCACGGGCCTTCCTTTGATGGTGCGGTACGAGAGAAAGCAGTAAGGGAGAAAGTATCTTGAGTGTCTCGCAACAGCAGTTACAACAGCGGCAGCTACAAGAGCAGGATGTGGTCGGCATTGAAGATCGGAAAGCGCAAGCGCCGATCAGTGATAGCCCCTATGTCAATTTCCTCGGAGCGGGCATTCAAGTGTTGGATAACGGCGAGCCCGTCTACCAGATGAGCTTCCGGGACCAGCATGTTGGTAACCCGCTCATTAAGACATTTCACGGTGGCATATTGGCGAGTTTTGCCGAAATAGTAGCCGCCCATCATGTGAAATCGGATCTGCAGTTAAGTGAAGAGCCGGACTGCACAAGTATGACCTTTGACTACCTGCGCCCTGCATTCGCAGGGACGTTACGCGCCGAACCGATAACGGTGCGTGTCGGAAAGCGTTTTATCGTGATTACGGTCGATGTTTTCACAGAGAAGACATTGGTGTCCCGAGGGCGCTTCATCTATACCGCAGTACGCTGATGAGGCCCGCTTTCTATAACGCCATCCATTGGCTCTAAATCTATAACGGATAACGGATAACGGAATTATGTTTATAACGCAGACGTTACGTCGAGCTGTGCAGCTCAATGGTGCCGGGGTGGCAACCGTTTTCGAAGGCCGTCGTCAGACTTGGCGCGAGTTTGAAAATCGTGTGGCACGCCTCGCCGGAGGCTTGATTGGCTTAGGTGTGAAGGCGGGCGAACGAGTGGCTATTTTGTCGCTCAATAGCGATCGCTATCTGGAATATTTTTACGCGGTGCCTTGGGCTGGTGCAGCAGTCAATCCGGTAAATATTCGACTTGCTGTCCCTGAAATTGCCTACACGCTGAATGATTCTGGCTCAACAGTGCTGCTTGTGGATGACACCTTTGCTGCGCTACTACCGGCGTTGCGGGATCAGCTGAAAACCGTCCGTCATGTGATATTTGCGGGCGACGGCAGTAAGCCTGAAGGCTGCCTAGATTATGAATCGTTTATCGAGGCGTCGGGGCCCGTCGCGGACGCGAATGTCGGCGGCGATGAGTTGGCGGGTCTGTTTTATACCGGCGGTACCACGGGGCGATCGAAAGGGGTAATGCTCAGTCATGACAACCTTGTCTTCAATGCGCTCAATGTTGTCGCTGAAATGGGCTATGACCGTGACTCGGTGTATATGCATGCGGGGCCGATGTTCCATCTGGCGGATATGGCGAGCACCTTTGCGGTGACCTTGGCCGCCGGAACCCACTGCATTGTTCCAAAGTTTGATGTGGATGCCGTGCTGGGACTTATTCAGCAGGAAAAGGTGACCAATACCTTGTTGGTGCCAACCATGGTCAATTTATTAGCGTCCTCTGGTCGCATTGGCGATTTCGATGTCGGCAGCATGAAGCGAATGCTCTACGGGGCGTCACCGATGCCCGAGGCTGTGCTGTTGAGCGCGATGGAACAAATGCCGACGGTTGCCTTTGCGCAGGGTTACGGTCAGACGGAAGCGTCGCCGATTATTACGTCGCTCGGTCCCGAATTCCATGTGCCCGGTGGGGCAAAGTTACGCAGTGCTGGGCGGGCTGCGCTCGGTGTCGAAGTGGCGATTATGGATACCAACGGTGATGAGTTGGAACGCGGTAGTGTGGGCCAGATCTGCGCTCGAGGCGGCAACGTAATGCTCGGTTATTGGGGCATGGAAGCCGAGACGGCGGAAGCCTTACATCGCGGCTGGTTGCACACGGGTGATCTGGGTTACATGGATGACGAAGGCTTCGTATTTATCGTCGACCGAGCCAAAGACATGGTTATCAGTGGCGGTGAAAACATCTTCTCCGTTGAGGTAGAAGGCGCGATTTATAGCCATCCAGCGGTGCAGGAGTGTGCAGTGATTGGCATCCCAGATGATCGTTGGGGTGAAGCTGTTCATGCGGTGGTGGTTTTGGGTGAGGGAGGCGAGGCCGCCGAGTCTGACATTATCGATCATTGCCGCGAAAAGATTGCAGGTTACAAGGTGCCCAGAAGCGTGGAGTTCCGCTCGGAGCCCTTGCCGATCAGCGGCGCAGGAAAAATTCTCAAAAACGAACTGCGATCCCCGTATTGGGAAGGCAGCCAGAAGAAAGTTAATTAACGCCTCGTGAAAGTGTTGGCGTGAAGCTCGAAGGAGGAGGGTTTTGTGAACCTCGAATTTAGCCAAGAAGAAATTAAATTTCGTCAAGAAATTCGGCAATGGATGAAAGAAAATGTGCCGGAAGAATTACGTCAGTGCACGGCCCGTGGCGCGATGCCTGACAAGGCCATGCAGCAACACTGGGAGGGCCTGCTGGCGAAACAGGGCTGGCTAACCGTGACCTGGCCTGAGCAATACGGTGGCCCCGGTTGGACCGCCACCCAGCGCTATATTTTTGATTTGGAGCGCGCCATGTCTGGCGCGCCTGCTACCAGTCCCTTTGGCGTTTCTATGGTCGGGCCTGTGCTGTATACCTTCGGCTCTGATGAGCACAAGGAGCGTTGGTTGGCTGGGATTCGCAATGGCGAAACGCTTTGGTGTCAGGGTTACTCCGAACCCAATGCGGGATCAGATTTGGCCTCGCTTAAAACGCGTGCCGAGCGCCAAGGTGATCATTACCTCGTGAATGGCCAAAAGATATGGACCACCCAAGCGCACTGGGCGGACATGATGTTTTGTCTCGTGCGTACTGATACATCGGTGAAAGCACAGCAAGGCATTTCCTTCTTGTTGATTGATATGACATCGCCGGGCATAGAAGTTCGGCCTATTTATTCGATCGATGGCCATCATCATCTTAACGAGGTTTATTTTACCGATGTGAAGGTGCCGGCCGAGAATCTTGTCGGCAGCGAGGGAATGGGCTGGACGATCGCCAAATTCTTGTTGACGCATGAGCGGACAACGATTGCTGGTGTCGCCGACATTCATTTTGAAATCGAGCGAATGAAAACCGCGTTGAAGCAACGGGATGAAGAGTACAACGCATCTCAAGCGGCTCGTCGCGTTGCCGAGTTAGAAATTGATTTGATGGCGCTGGAGTACACGAACTTTCGTACGGTTGCGGCGACGGATGACGGAAAACCATTCGGGCCAGAATCTTCTGGTTTAAAGATCAAAGGCACGGAGCTTCAGCAGCAAGCATCGCAAGCCATGGTTGAGTTGGGGCGTATCCAATCTTTACCTTGGGATAATGAGCAGGTGATAGGGAGCAAGACATTTAATTGTGCCTCGCGCCGCTACAACTTTCTGCGCGCTTGCACTATTTATGGCGGCTCTAACGAGATACAGAAAAATGTTCTGGCAAAAATGTTGCTGGGACTGTGAGGGGGAACTGTGGATTTTAAATTCTCTGAAAAGACGACCCTGATTGCCGATACCGCTCGTCGCTATCTAAAAGAAAATTATTCTTTTGACACCCACCGTGCTCAGCTTCAAGAGAATAACCATGTCGATGCTAGCCGTTGGCAGACGATGAATGATCTGGGCTGGTTTGGCTTGCCGTTTGCCGAGTCGAATGGGGGCTATGGATGCTCTTTAGTTGATGTTGCAGCCATCGTTCGTGAAATGGGCGCGGCTTTGTGTCTCGACCCGTTTGTGGATCTCGTGGTATCGCCTGGCAAGCTGTTGGAGTACATCAACAATCCGAGTGCGCTTGCGCTACTAGAGGGCATCATTGCCGGTAAAGCGAAGGTCGCCACCGCTCTTTATGATAAAGATGCGGGCTATCAGGTCATGACACCTTCGTTGCGACTTAGTGGCAATTGCCTTTCGGGGCAGAAGCATATTGTTTCCGATGGTGGTTGTGCCGATACCGTGCTGGTATCCGCGATGGCCGGTGATGAGCTCGTTATTCTCTCGCTCCCTTTGAGTCGGATTGAGGTTGAGCGTTATCGCTTGCTTGACGGCAGTCGTGCAGCCAGCTTGACGTTCGATGATGTGGAGATCGATGACGAGATGATTCTGTGTCGTGGTCAGTCTGCGACACAGGCGATCAGCCGTTGGTTTGACTATATGTGTGCGCTCGATTGTGCGCGTATGTATGGTGCTGCGCATCAGGCTTACCAGCATACGCTTGAGTATGCCCGTACTCGTAAACAGTTTGGTGTTGCCATCGGTAGTTTTCAAGTCATTCAACACTACCTTGTTGACATGTTTATTGATCTCCAGCAATTGGAATCGATGCTGATGATGGTGTCGATAAAGGCTGAGCAAGAAGCGGTTGGCGAGCGTGCGAATGCGACGTCTGCGGCGAAGGCATATTTTTCAAAGCAGGCGGTACAAATTTCTCAGCAGGGCATTCAGATTCATGGCGGCGTTGGTGTGACCGAGGAGCTCAATATCGGCCACTATTTTCGTTTGATTACTCATTGCTCGTTAAGTAATGGTGATCGTGAGCATCATGTTCGTCGATTTATCGATGCTGGAGAATAGTTGTGGCGCTTAAAAAATTTGATTTCGTTATCGTTGGCGCAGGTTCGGCCGGATGCGTACTTGCCAATGGCCTCAGTGAAGGTGGAAAGTATTCTGTTTGTGTTATCGAAGCGGGGCCTCATGACAACAGTGGTTTCGTTAATATTCCCTTTGGCCTGATTGGTCTGATTAAGGAAGGGGCGCGGAACTGGGGTTACAACACCGTCACGCAACAGAACTTGAAAATGAGGCCACTCTATTGGCCGCGCGGTAAAACTCTCGGAGGCAGTAGTTCGATCAATGCCATGGTCTACATTCGCGGTCAGCAACAAGATTATGACGACTGGGCGAAACACGGTGCGCTAGGGTGGGACTGGGAGAGCGTTCGGCCATTATTTAACGAGCACGAGCATAACGATGAGTACGCCGAGGATGACCGGCATGGTCGCGGCGGCCCGCTCAATGTGACCCGGGTGAAGGATATTAATCCGTTGACGCCGCTGTTTATTAAAGCTGGAGAGCAGCTGGGCTTTGTTCGTAATGATGATTTTAATGGTCCCGAACAAAGTGGCTTCGGGCGTTTCCAGGTTACTCAGAAAGATGGGCAGCGATGGAGCGCCGCACGTGCCTTTCTTGATTCCGCGCGTGGCCGAGACAACCTGCACATTTTGACAGACACCCTTGTGACGAAAGTGATCATTAGCAGCGGTCAGGCCGTCGGTGTTGAAGTGCAGGATGAGGCGGGAAATTACTCGATCATTGGCGCTAAAAGAGAGGTCATTTTGGCTGGTGGGGCGATCAATTCTCCTCAGCTGTTGATGCTTTCGGGCGTTGGTGATCGTGACCATCTCGCACAAGTTGGAGTCGCGTGCCATCACCATTCTCCCGAAGTGGGGGAGAACCTGCAGGATCATTTGGACATGACGGTCATGATCAAGGATCGCAGTCGTCAGGCTTTGGGTTTGTCGCCGTTCTTTCTGCCGCGTCTGATTTCGGCGTTTTATCAGTACTTTAAGTACCGTCGCGGCTTTCTCGCGAGTAATGCCGCTGAAGCGGGCGCTTTCGCGAGCGTGTTAAGTTCCCCGGAGCGTCCAGATGTGCAACTGCATTTTTTGCCGACGTTTTTGCGTGATCATGGCCGTAAACTGACTCCTGGTTTTGGTTGCACGATTCATGTCTGTCAGCTCCGCCCGAAAAGTAGGGGACAGATTCGGTTGGCCAGCCCTGACCCTAGAGCTGCGCCTTTGATCGACCCGAATTATCTTTCGGAACAAGAAAATATGGCGGTGTTGCGCGAAGGCGTCAAGCTAGCGCGAGACGTGTTTCGTACCGAGGCCTTTGCGGGGGTTTACGGCGGTGACGTTCAGCCCGAGGCAAGTGTCATCAGTGACGCGCAGATTGAAGACGATATTCGTCGGCGTGCCGAGACGATTTACCATCCTGTGGGCACCTGCCGCATGGGATCGGACAATCATTCGGTGGTGGATGCACGGTTGCGGGTGAACGGTGTTCGAGGTTTGCGCGTGGCGGATGCATCTGTCATGCCGTTACTCATTAGCGGAAACACGAATGCGGCCTGCATGATGATCGGAGAGAGGGCGGTACGATTTATCCTCGAGGATCAAGCCTGATTTTGATTGATCCTCCCTTCTTTCCCTCTGCTCCTTGCCGAGACAGCTGACCGACGACCGATTGCTATTTACGATTACCAGTCACTATTATCAGTCACTGCAGAATTCGAATAAGAATGCTGGCGTGGGTCGTTCTGTTTCGGCGGGGGCGGAAAAATCAGAGAAAGAGAAGGTCGAGAAAGGTAAGGTAGGAAAAATAGAAAGGAAAGAATATCTTCTTTAGCAGCCATTTATGAGCTTACGCTAATTAATTCTATCTCTCGTATTGTTCGGAAGGCGGCATGATCCGTACCCTTTTGATTGGGTAAAGATCATGCTCCTTGCTCCTTGCTCCTTGCTCCTTGCTCTGTGCTCTGTGCTCTGTGCTTAGGCTATCCGGTTATTGTGCTGCGCATAGAGTTGACCTTCTTCCGAGAAAAGCTTGTCGCGCCAAATGCTCTCCAGTTCTGTCGTATCGTGGTCATTCGGGTGAAAGCGCTTTTGAAGAAACTCAGGCAGGCGCGGCACGATCTGCGAGACGAAACCCTTTGGCCCAAACAGCGCGAGTAGCCCTGCGATGTTGTCTGGAATATTACCAAGTTGTTTGTCCTTGGCGAGAATCCACGTCCATGTAATGCCAAGCATCGGCAGTAGGACAATCATTGAAGCCAGTGCTGCGGCGATCCGTTCAGTTTGTGTGTTGCCGACGAGCTCATAGACATCGTAAGCGACGGCTTTATGTTCGAGTTCTTCGAGTGCGTGCCATTGCCAAATCTTGATCATTTCCGGATCGGCGTGTTGACGAAAACCGTCATCATTAAGCAGTTGTTCGGCGAGCAGTGCGGTAAAATGCTCCATAAATGTGGTCGCCGCTAAGCGGGTGCTATGGGGCAACATTTCTAGGATGCCAAGCCCGATTTTTACGAACCGGTCAGGAGCTTCCATATCAAAACCCCGCTCTGCCAGGAACTCATTCATTCGGTCGTGCTCGCGACCATGAATAGCCTCCTGACCCATGAATCCTGAGACGGCGGCTCGCAAGGTTTCATCTTTTACGTGGCTGCGGAAGTGGCGAACAGATTCCATAAAGTAGCGTTCGCCGGGCGGGAAAAAGCCGGAGAGCATGACAAAAAATGTTGTGGCAGTGGCATTGCCTGCGTAGAAATACTTAGGCGTGGTATCGGGAAAAAGAAAATCGATATGGCGTGGCGGAATGCCAACCATTGCCCCAGTGAGTTTTCTAATTTTGGTTACAGTACTGGAAGAAGCCATCGTGATCTCCATTCGCTAATGATTGGGTAAGTTTTAGGCAATGCGCTGTGAAGAGCGTTTCTCTCCACGCTTCATTCTGAAAAGTGTTTCTAGAACACGCTGATAACCCGTTGGGATTAGTCTTTGGGCTGTGTCCATTACGGCTGCATCAGCACCAACCAGTACGCGTCGACGATTCTTGCGGACGCCGGTTAAAATGATGCGGGCAGCGGACTCAGGGGTGGTCATGGCGATCTTGTCGAACAGCTCGGAAATATCTTCCTTGCTGCCCATGTCGAGGTCGCCCATGCGACTATTTTTGGCGATATTGGTTTTTACGCCGCCAGGGTGGACGGATGTGGCGCTGACTCCACAGCGTTCAATTTCAAGCTCTTCGCGTAGCGACTCGGTAAATCCACGGACAGCAAATTTCGCAGCATTGTAGGCAGATTGTGTCGGGACGCCGATAATGCCGAATATGCTGGAAATATTGATGATGTGTCCTTCGCCTGATTGTTTGAGATGCGGCAGGAATGCTTTCGTGCCATATACCACGCCCCAAAAATTGATGTTCATGAGCCATTCAAAGTCTTCGTAACGCATTTTCTCAACGGTTTCGCCGAGGCCAACACCTGCGTTGTTCATTATCATGTTGACTTTGCCATGTGCGGCCACGACATCGTCCGCGTATTGATAGACGGCTTTGCGATCACTGACATCAACAACATGAGTGCTCACTTTTACCGAATAGCCCGCCAACAATTCGACAGTATCTTCGAGGCTTTGCTGGCTTATATCCGAGATCGCCAAATGGCACCCTTCTTTCGCCAACGCAATCGCTGTTGCCTGACCAATGCCAGACCCTGCTCCTGTAATGGCCGCGACTTTTCCGACAAATGACTTCATTGCTTGACTCCTTCCGGTAGTGGATCGCCTAATAATTGTTGGATTAGGCCGCGCTTGGGGTGTTTGAGATTTTTTCCTTCGAAACACAGGTGGCCATCATCCAGTTTTCCATAGCGAAGAGCCGGAAGGTCACGAAGGTAGTCATTAAGATTTTGCCAAGGCTGCTTATTGCCTTGGCGTGGCAGGCGATGATCCGCACGTTGAATGTAGCCTGAACGAAGGTTGAGAAAGTTGAGATCAGAGCCACAACCCTCGGTGTCGACAGGGGTTGCTTTGGTCGCGCGAATCCGCTGCATATGCTTTAGCAGTCGACAAACAAACTCGCTGGCAATGTCAGCTTTTAGAGTCCAAGAGGAATTGGTGTAACCGAAAACTAAGGCCATGTTAGGCACGTTCTCTAGCATAAGGCCTTTGTACATTATGGATTCTGAAATGTTGACATCCTGTCCGTCGACACGAATGTTTGCACCGCCAAACATTTGCAGATCAAGGCCGGTGGCAGTCACGATGACGTCTGCCGGTAGGCGTTCGCCAGACTGCAGTTTTATGCCTGTTTTTGTGACGGAGTGTATGTGATCCGTCACGACCGAGGCTTTACCTTCGCGCAGAACTTTAAAAAGATCGCCCTTTGGCACTGCGCACAAACGCTCTTCCCAAGGGTTATAGTTCGGCTGGAAATGCGTCATGTCGAAGTCCGGCCCCAGCTGTTTTTTGGCGGCGGCGAGCAACAGTTTACGGATGGCCTTGGGCTTGCGAATCGAGAGGTTAAAAACGGTTCTCTGCAACAAGACATTTCGTATCCGTGCGATACGGTAAACGGCCATTTCAGGCAGCACGCGGCGCAGGTTTTTAGAGATAAGATCTTGTTCGGGAACCGATGCTACGTAGGAGGGAGACCGTTGCAGCATTGTCACATGAGCGGCCTTTTCGGCCATCGCGGGTACTAACGTGACGGCCGTGGCGCCGCTACCAATAACAACGACTTTTTTGCCACTATAGTCATAATCTTCTGGCCAATGCTGCGGGTGAATAACCTCTCCGCCAAAACGTGTGAGACCGGATATTTTAGGCGTATACCCGGCATCATAGTTGTAATAGCCGGTGCAGTTTAGCAAGAACCCTGCCGTGAAAGTTTCCTCTTCATCGGTCTCTTCGTTCAAGGCGGTAATAGTCCAGCGATTATTTTTACTGCTCCATTCTTGATCGGTGACTTTGAGCCCGAATCGAATATGTTTTCCGACGGTATGCTGTTCAGCGGTCTCTTCGATGTACTTTCGAATCGACGGGCCGTCGGCGAGCATTTTGGTTTCCGTCCAGGGACGAAAGTTATAGCCGAGCGTAAACATGTCTGAGTCGGAGCGAATGCCGGGGTAGCGAAATAGATCCCAGGTGCCGCCAATGCGTTTGCGACGTTCGACAATGCCGTAACGTAACTGAGGGCAGTCGCGGCTCAGGTGGCAAGCGGCGCCAATGCCCGATAGGCCCGCACCAATAATCAAGACATCGAGATGTTTGTGTTTCATGGTGTCACTGTCCGTCTAATGAGTGTGTGGCGTGTCTCGCCAGATGATATTTGGTTGAATGACCAAACAATATATTCTCGCGACCCAAAAGACAAGAGAACGGCTCTGGTTTTTGCGGTCACTTATGGGGCGGCGGGCGGTAAGTTCGCGGCTCGGAAGCATAAAAAAAGCCCCGCGTAGGGGCTTTTTTTATGCTTAAGAAAACAAGCGGTGTGTTTTAAAAATCTTTAACCGGTAGAAAGGTAAAGGTCAGGTCTACGCCGAGCGGCGGAACCTCTAGCTCAACGCCGGCTAAACCTATGCCGAAGAGATCAATGTTGGCCGGTATGAGCAACGGTTCAGGGTTACGAACTTTGAGCACTAAGCGACCATCGTCGATAAAACGCAGAGGCCCTTCCAGCGTCACACCGGTGATCTGTTTACTGCGAATATCGTGCCCAAGCTCAATGATTAGTCGAGGCTCTAGCTCAGGTGCATCGACCATTAGATCAAACGTCGTGCTAAACCAAGGTCCGTCAGGGGTGTCGGTAATGTAGCCGGTAATGGGCTGGTTATTTTCGTATCCAAGACGGAGCACGAGAGGTCCTGTGTCTAACGGGATGGTGATTAGACGCAGTGCTTTGGCTTGCAGGAAAACGCTGGTCGTCGTCAGCGTCGTAGGAAATACCTTAGTAATGATCGCTCCGGTAATTTCATTCGACGTCGTAGGATCGCTGTCGATGAGGCGGCGGTTTACGGCCACATCTGGGACGTAGTGGCTAACCCCCGCTTGCAGCGCTCCTGAGCCGACGAAAGCAAATCGCTTCTCCGGGCAATCGTCACCGATATCACAACCGATGTTGGCTTCGCTGACGACGCCTGAAACGTCCTTCAATCGAAGCTTCAGGTAGTTCGCGTCTGCGCTGGCGCCGCCGTTACCGTCGGGTACTGCACCCTGCTCGTTGCTATCAAGGCTGAGGTTGGTATTCACATCGGCCGAAGGCAGTGAGCGCAATGATACGCGGGTAATACGGTCACTTTCTCCAGTCACGACAAAGTGATTGGTCAGGTCCGGCCCTCCCTCTCTGAGCCCTGGTGCGGAAGAGCTGGACTGAGAGAGTTGACGCGTTTGTAGGGGGGCGCCATCTGGAGAGCATATGGCGTTGACGCCACAATTCGGCGCGCTTTCCTGGGAAAGTAATGTATAGCGATACAGCCCATCAACCTGCCAGGGTGTATCTGGGAAAAACTCCACTCGCTGGGCAAGCACCTCTCGATGGCCGGTAGTGTTCGTCCACATGTTCGTGTCTGCGTCAAAACGTTCGACAATAAAGGTGCTGGCATTAACGGTGGTTTTATCAACGCTGCGACTAAAGATGACGCGCAGGCTGAAGTCCTTGAAAAGATCGGGCACGGGGTGACGTGGGTCGGAATTTTTGCCACCAACGCAGCGGCCATTGCGCCAATCTTCGCGCGGCCCGGTAAGTGTTACGTCCGTCATGGCGCAGGGGTAACCAGGAAAGACGGCGGCGACCAATGGTGCGCGGAGACCATTGGCGTTGCCATTGGGCAAAACGAATTCGGGTAGACGAATATCGAGTGTCATATCCTCATTCAGCGGATTGCCCTGAATATCTTGAAGAAGGCTGCTCAAAATCACCTGAATATCGTCGTCGTGTTGAAGGACGTCTCCGCCAATCACCACTGTTGCGCCATCATGTCGCATTGGGGGTGTTTGCACGATGCCATCCACGATCACTTGTATGGCGCCATCAAGAAAGACTGAATCAGGGTCTAGAGGCTTGTTGAAATTTAGAATAATGGGATCGCCCGGCCTAGCATTGGCCTGAAAGTCTTGCCCTGGCGCCCAAGACTGAAGCGCTAAAGGCAGCATGTCTTGAGCTGGCGCAGGCGCTTGACGTTGGTCCGCGTAGGCCTCCATGCGGAATGAGAGCAGGCCGGATGCTTTCTCTAAACCCAGTACTTCGGGCTCCACCACGCTAACGGCATCTAATACCAATACGCCATTTTCAACCACCGCTAGCCCGACGATTTGCAAGTTGAGCAAATTCTGACTAAGCGCGGCGTTGGCTTCTTGGCCTTGCGCTGTCATCGCTGCATCCATATTGAGTAATGCATAACGAGGTACTGACGGTGAGTCACTGAATGGGTTCGCAATCAGATAGCCGTTAGCATCGCTAAGCAGGGTAATGGTGACTTCGCCGGTTTCAATGCCGGATGACACTTCGCCCAATATATTGACGGCGACAGGAGAGCCGCGCAGAACAGAACCGGCAGGCACTCGTAGCGGTACTGCGTCTGGAAAGTGAGGGGCAAAACCCAGATCAGCACTCAGGTCACCCGTTAAGCCCGTGAATGACTCATCGCCCAACACAAATGATTGTACCGGCACTTGGTTGATCGGGTTGCCGGTTAATGCTGAGGTTAACTCGGGCTGTTCCGCACCAAGCGCGCCGACTTTGAGTGTCGACGTTGCACGGGGTAGTGATGAATCAGGCATAAAAGTACGCTGGTAGTCTGGCAGTGTGGCACCCGTGGTGTCGGCACGTACCCCGCTAATGGTGAGCGTATGCTCAACCGGCTGCAGATCCTCGGCGGGATCTAAACTTAGGTAGCGACCTTGTAGGAACATGGATGCTTGCACCAGATTGCCGGTATTGTCTCGAAGCTGAACAGAACCGCTTTCACCGTAGAGCGCGCTGGTTGGGTCGAGCGCTTGGTTGAATGCCATTCTGAATGTGCTCATATCGATGGGGTGGCTGGCATCATCGATCTCACTCAGTAATGACGGCCGGTCCATGGGCTGAGCGAAGAGTAGTGCGAAAGATCCGGTTCCCATCGATTCCGATGAACCTGCTTGGGCGCCAGCAGCTTGGAATTGCACGCGTTCGACGGTGTCGCCATCAATGGCTCCTAGTCCGTCGCCGCCGACCACTAGCTGGTAAGTCTCGGTTGGGGCGAGAGGGGATTGAGGA
Source organism: Alcanivoracaceae bacterium (assembly GCA_029213045.1). Lineage (GTDB taxonomy): Bacteria > Pseudomonadota > Gammaproteobacteria > Pseudomonadales > Alcanivoracaceae > JARGPN01. Next base: position 175,470 of record JARGPN010000009.1, on the reverse strand, counting down.
CGCAGAATCAGCCCTTGGCCGTCTTCTACGAGCTGATAGTCAACCGCTACCGTGCTGCCATCGGTGTCGCGAACTAACTGAATTCGTGCGCTGATGTCATCGGCCACTTCTTGGTCAAGTGCAGAGGAGAATCGCAATACCACGGGGGCGCTGGTTGGCACTTCCGTTTGCTGCGGATAGGGGTACGAGAAAATGACTGTCTCTGGCGTGCGCCAAGGAACGGTTACGCCGCCTTGGTCGCCACCACAGCCAGCTAACAGGCCTGCCAAAAGCAAGGTGAGCCCGGCAACCAGTCGTAAGCTAGGGGGTAATTTTTTATTCATTGTTCTTCTCCGGAGAGGCATTATTTTTAGGGGTGTCAAAACTTTAACCTCAGAACTTTAGAGAAAAGGACGAGGAAAAGACTTGGATTTCACCATCCGCTGTTACGGTCTCGTAAGGGGCGGGGTGGGTAGGAGAGTTAATGGAGGTGAGTTCAAAGTCAGCCTCATCCAGCATTTGGTACTGGTATGCGAGGGCAATTTCTAGCGGCATGTTTACCAGTGGCGCGCTGGCGAGACGGTAGCTTGCGCCTAATCCTAGAACCTTTTTGTCGGTGTCGAGATAGTTAACATCTTGGGACCGGTTTGACTGTAGCGGTGAATCCTCTATTGCTGCGCCAGCAAATAGCTTCAGCGAGTCAGACCATTGATAGCTGACACCGATACGTGGAATGGTGACATCGTCAAACGCCAAATTGGCTTGGTCCCGGATGGTGTCTTGGGCAAATTCTTTTTGCAGGGCGGACCAGCTGTGTTGTTCGATCGCCGCCGTGAGTTCGAATTTTCCGACAGGCAGTAAGAGGGCGGCACCGCGAACCTCGGGTTGATAGGTGTCGATTGTGGTCAGTAGCAGGCCCAACCCAGGGTCAGGTATAACGCCAGGTACGACGACATTGGCGTCTACGGAGACCTCATAGTTGCTTTCGGCCCGCCAAAATAGTGCGACCTCTAACTTGTCCATGCCAAAAGGCATGCATTCGCCCGAGCCGCAAAATATTTCGCCTGTGCGGACGTTGATACCGAGTGCTGGCGACAGGGAGGGAGACGCTTCAAGAGAAAGCTTTTCTGAATCGGTGTTTCCGCCAAGGTCAGATACGGCTTGCATGCTGGCCTTCGCTTCTAGCGTTAGCCGTGCGGATATCCCGAGGTCAACACCTCTGACGATGTTGCTGACTGCGCCACCAAAGGCCAAATAAAGTGGTTGGGATTCGTAGCGTAAGAACTGTCCCTTCTGCGAGGTATTGGCTTGGTAGGGCACGAGGTTGGAGGTAAATTCATCAACGCCAACGTTCAGGCCGAAGTATATCGGTGTCTCTGTACTAGTGACGCCGGCCAGACGGGTCTTGAGGCCTATCAGTAATAGCTCCGAGCTGGCGTCGGAGAGCACATCATTTTCGCGTGCTAAAGGGGCTGTTCCGCCTAACGACTTGGCGCGTAGTTCTTGGTCACCATACTGCACAATGGTACTTAGCTCCCCCTCTGGGGAGCGAGCCATTGCGGCGGGGTTGTAGTAAACCGACCAACTGTTTGATGTAAAAGGGCTGAACGCTAACGCGCTGCCGACATTCATGGGGCCTAAGCCATAGTTGGTGGCGCTGTCGCCAGCGCCGGCACTGGCGATGCAGGGTGAAAACAGTGCGGCAGCAAGAAGGGACAGGCGTTTATTTTTTCCTGAAGGCATTTGTAACTCCTAAGATGATTCGAGGCTTTGTTGTTTAGATTGTTTGGTTGATCGACCAAACAAGACTGTCAAATTTCTGCGCGGGTGTCTATGGGGGAGGGGAGGTTTAGAAAGGCCAAAAAAAGACGGCGCTGACGATGGATAACGTAAGCGGTAGTTGAGAGCGCTTCTTTCGCCCGTTTGGCAGGGCATGGTTGGGTTTGCCGGCACCCAATCTGGGCTTCGTTGGAAGGCTCCCTTTGTTGGCCGTTGTCCGGCGTTGCCGCTGATAAGAGCATGGCGGTTTCGTGCTATGTGATGCCGGCCCCAGTTAATACTGCGGCGGGCATCGGTCGGCGCCTCGGTTTCCTCATGCCTGTCGCGAAGCAGGCATGAGGGGCGTCGTACGTGTCGGGGGGAGGTTGCGTCTGCGGTGATCACGCAGTGCCTGATAGGCCTTCTGTGGATCGCCGGTCTCTTCGTAGGCGCGCTTCCAGATATGAATCACATGTCGGTTGTCGTCATCCCAGGGATGGAAGGTCGGGGAGAAGTAGGGCGTTACGCCACCGAGGACCTTGGACAGAATACCGGGCCGCCAGAAAAGCATTTTCGCCATGTGCGCGGCTGAGCGTAGATTCAATATCTGTCGATCTTTGTATAGCAGATAGGTCTGATTGCCGATCATGATTGGGAAACCCAGCGCAATGGCCAGCAGCATCCCACTCGCGCGCAACCGGTAACTGCGTAAGCCGCCGCCACTGGCGTCAACGAAAACATCAAAGCTGACACTCTTGTGTTCCGTTTCTTCGACGAAATGCCAGTAGAGCATGGCACTTAATTCGGGATGAGTGTCGTCAAAAAGCTCTGGGTGTTCGAGCAATACCGCAGAGATGATGGCGGTGAAATGCTCGAAAGCAGCGGCGATAGAGCTTTGCATGTCGTCAGTGAGGCGGTGTTGAAGTTGCTTGCGAATCAACTTGAAGACGCCTTCAACTTTGTCGATGGGGATTCCGTGCTTGACCCCGACGGCATTCATCTCATCGTGTTCGCGGGCATGAATCCGCTCTTGATGGATGAATTTTTTCGCGGCTTTGCGAACCTCTGGATCATCAAGGTTGTTAAGTTGGCGTCTTGCTGAATTCATCACCCAGCGCTCTCCGTCAGGAACGGCGGCGAGAATGGCGTTCATCCAGTGCGTAGACCAAGGGTCATTTGCGAACCAATGACGGCTCACATTATTAATATGCATGGGGAAGTGTATATCTCGGGTGACAACTTCGTTATAACCGATCTTACGATTTGCGAGGGCCATGGGGCTTCTCCAGACGAAGGGTGCTGCATCAATATATTTGGTTGGTGAGCCAAACTCAACAAATGAACACGCATTGCCCGTGTTTTTTGCCGTTCTAACGCGGATGATGTCGCATCGGAAGGTGTGATGACTTTAATTTTGATGTTAGAATCAATGACTTACAGCGTAGGATGGGCTCATGGGAAGAAAGAAAAATCAGGCCGCACCGGTGGCCGAAACGGACCGTGAGCTTGTGCTGGCGGCAGCGGCGCGTTTGTTTAGGCAGCAGGGGTTTGATCGAACGACCGTTAAAGAAATTGCTGAGGCGTGTGACATGTTGCCGGGCAGCCTTCATTACCGTTACCCGTCAAAAGAAAGTCTGCTGGTCGATTTGATGCGACTGGCTTTGGAGCAGGCTTCAAATTCGGTTTCATTCGCGATTACGGGGGTTTCTGATCCTGTTGAGCAGCTGCGAAGAGCCCTGAATGCGCATCTGGAGCTGTTGGTTGGTGGCTCGGACATGGTTTACGTGTTGCTGTTCGAGTGGCGCTCCCTGCGCGGGGAAGCGCGGCAAGAAATGATCGGCTTGCGTGACAGATATGAGGTGTTGTGGGCGACGATGTTGCAATCGCTTGCGGCTCAGGGGGTGGTCCGTGCGGATGTGGATCTGAGTTTGTTGCGGTTGATTGGTCTTGGCGCCCTCAACTGGGTGGCGACTTGGTTTCATGAGGGAGGTCGATATTCGGCTGAAGATATTGGCAACTTCGTCTGGCATTTGATTAGGGATGCGGTGATTAGCAGAACTGATCAGTAGCGATCCACGGGGGCTGGCGGTGTCGCCCCTTTCGTTAATAGCGTGATTTATCCGCGCTGTCTCCTCGGCAACGATGGAGCGCGTATCCTGCCGTCCTAAAGTAGCCTAAAAATTCTCCTTTCACTTGCACTCACGGTAGTCGTGCCTTAAATTGGCCGAATGTCCAATAAATCAATTCGCCCTCGTGGCAGACCTTCATCCAAGGCCGATCCTGTTTCTCAGCAGGCTGTGTTGGCAGCTGCTTTCCAGGTTTTCATGACCCAGGGTTACGACAGCGCCACGATCCGCCAGATTTCTTCATTGGCGGGTGTCAGCACCGCGCTGCTTAACCACATGTTTGGGACAAAAGAAGCGCTTTGGTTCGAGGCGGTAGAGGCCGCATACGGCCCTATCCATGAGCAGCAGATGGAGGTTTTGCGGGCTTCGCTTCATCCGACAGATCGTGCCGGGGCGGTGGACCTTAGTGAATCGATGAGGGGCGTTTTGCATTCGTTACTCGGCAAGCCGGGCTTGTTGGCGTTTCTTTATCGCGAAGGTGAGCAAGAAAACCGCCGCGCCGCTTTTCTGCGTGCGCGTTATCTGAGGCCGATTATGGACGTGCTGTGGGAGATGTATCTCCATGGCAGTAAAAAGCGTCAGCTGGGTCGAATCGGGTTTGAGGCGTTGATGTTAGGTGCGCCACGGTTATTGGTTTTTCCGATATTGCTGATTGGCGAAGGTACGGATGTGGCGAGTTCAGAAATGGCGCATGTAGCAGATGAAGTTGTCGATGTGTTGGTGGCTTCGCTGTTCTCAATAGGTGGTTAATGTGACGAATAGTAAGACGAAAGATATCTTTTTCGAGCGCTCTGCACGGTTGCTCACGGTAATGCTTTTGACCGCCGTTATGGGCTGTAGCCCAGAGCCTGAGGTGCCCGAAGCAAGGCCGGTTAAATTAACAAAAGTTGAGTCGGCCGACGTAAGCACGATGGTTGAGTTCGCAGGTTCGGTACAGGCCAGAGTGGAATCGGCGCCGGGCTTTCGTGTGAATGGCAAAATAAGCCAAAGGCTGGTGAGTCCTGGTGATGTGGTGCATCAGGGAGAAGTGTTGATGAGACTGGATCGCGCCGATCTTCAGCTTGAGTACACCGCTGCATTGGCAAGGCGCGATGGCGCCAAGGCGGACTGGGGGCTGGCTGAGACTGAGTTGAAACGATTCCGTGGGTTGCACGAACAGAAGTTTGTTTCTGATGTTGAGCTGGATCGGGCCGAGTTGGCCGCGCGACGGTCGCGGGCAGTGTTGGATCAAACCGAGTCGGAGTTGTCACAAGCCAAAAATCGCCTTGATTACGCGAATCTTAAAGCCGTCGATGCGGGGGTGGTGACAGGGGTATTCGTTGATGTCGGAGATGTTGTTGCCCCTGGAACGCCTGTTTTGAGTCTTGTGGTAGACGGCCCTCGGGATATCGTCGTCGATATTCCTGAGGGGCAGCGCGCGCTGGCAATGGCAACGGATGCCACGCTCAGGTTATGGGCGCATGGTGAGCAGGAATATTCCGTTAGCTTGCGTGAATTAGGGGCGGCGGCCGATCCCGTTACCCGCACATTCCGCGCCCGTTACAGCATTGACACCCAAGCGCCTGCTTTAGAGGTTGGCATGACAGGGGTTCTGCGACTTCGACCGGCGGACAGCATTCCCGGCGTACTGGTACCGTCAGCTTCGCTGATTCAGCTGGAGCAGGGAGCAGGCGTTTGGGTTTACGATGCAGAGCAGGGTGTGATGCGTCATCGCTCGGTTGAGATTGTGGGTGTGCGCGGCAACGATGCGTTGGTACAGGGTGTAGAACCAGGTGAGTTACTGGCCTTGGCTGGCGTCCATGTGATTACCGATGGTATGCCTGCTCGTGCTATGGAACCGATTTCGGCCGAGCAAGAGGCGCCTTGAGAATGAAGTTTAATCCGTCTCGGGCCGCCATCAGCCAACCAAAGATGGCGCTATACTTCCTTGTTTTGCTGCTTATGGCGGGCGGGTTCTCCCTCGGTTCTCTGGGGCAGGATGAAGACCCTCCATTCAACTACCGGATGATGGTTGTGCAGGCATATTGGCCTGGCGCCACGGCTGAACAAATGGTCGAGCAGGTGGGTGACCGCCTCGAAAGAACCCTTCAAGACGTTCCGTACGCCGATGAGATTCGCAGCTACGCGAAGCCCGGTGAGCTCAACATTATCTTCCAGATTAAGGATTCTTCTCCGCCGGACCAGATTCCGCATATCTGGTATTTGGCGCGCAAGAAAATTGGTGATGTCTGGCCACAAATGCCGCCGGCGGTACAAGGCCCGTTTATTAATGACGAGTTCGGCGATGTTTTCGGTTTGATTTATGCGCTGCAAGGCGATGAGTTCAGTTGGCGTGAGCTAGAGGATACCGCTGACCAGATCAGTAAATCGCTGATGCGGCTTCCTGACGTGGGACGAGTGAAGCTATTTGGGAGTCAGACGCGTCGTGTTCTTGTTGAGGCCTCCCATGCGCGGCTAGCCATGCTGGGTATCACCATTCCGACGCTGGCCGAGCAGCTGACGCTGCAAAGTGAGGTGCGGCCAGCGGGCGTCTTGCAAGCGGAGCGGGAACAAATTCCGATGCGGGTGTCGGGGCAGATTAATAATCTCGACGCGTTACGGGCGTTACCGGTTCACGCTGATGGGCGCACCGTTAAGCTTTCGGATATTGCCACGGTACAGGAAGGTTATGTCGACCCAAGCGACCCTCTTGTGCGCGTCAACGGCAGGCCTGTCATCGCCATCGGTGTTTCGATGCGCAAGGGCGGCGACATTATTCAGCTTGGCGAGCGGCTGCAGAGTGAACTTCAAATCATTCGCGCCAACTTGCCGTTAGGCATGGAGCTGGAGCGTGTGCAAAATCAGCCCAAAGTCGTGGCAGACTCCGTTGGCGAATTCATCAGCGCGCTGATCGAGGCACTGCTGATTGTGTTGTTGGTGACGTTCGTCACCTTGGGTATGCAGGGCAGTATTTGGAATATTGATTGGCGGCCGGGTGTGGTTGTGGCGCTGGCGATCCCGACCGTACTGGCGGGCACGTTTTTGGTGATGTATCTCGCCGACATTAATTTGCACAAGATTTCACTGGGCGCCTTGATTATTTCCCTCGGTTTATTGGTGGACGATGCCATCATTATTATTGAGATGACGGTGCGCAAGCTAGAAGAGGGGCTGGATCGTTTTAGTGCCGCGACCTTTGCTTACTCAGAAACGGCGATGCCGATGCTCACCGGCACTTTAATTACTGCTGTTGGCTTTCTTCCGATCGGGCTCGCTAAGTCATCGGTTGGTGAATATACCTTTGCTATTTTTGCGGTGACCGCCTCGACGCTGATCATTTCTTGGTTGGTTGCAGTTTATTTTGTTCCTTTCATGGCTCACAGATTACTGCGGGAGGCGCCGCGAGAGCCGAGCGATCTTGACTCAGAGGCCGTCTATGACACCCCATTCTACCGGCGGGTGAAGGGGTGGGTGGAAAGCTGTGTGGAGCGCAAGTGGCGCACACTGGCAGTGACCGGGCTAGCCTTGCTCGTCGGCGTAATGGGCATTGGTTTGGTAGAAAAGCAGTTCTTCCCAGAGTCGAGTCGCCCAGAAATATTGGTTGATCTTTGGCTGCAAGAAGGCGCGAGCGTGACGCACATGCAGGAAAATGTCGAGAGGGTAGAGGCGCGCCTGCTCGGTCTTCCCGAGACAGGACAGGTGACCAGTTTTGTTGGGTCTGGGGCGCCGCGGTTTTATTTGCCCATGGATGTATTATTTCCGCAGAGCAATGTCTCGCAGATGATCATCGAGGCGGATCACATTGATCAGCGTGACAAGTTACTTGGACGTGTCCGCCATATACTGGCGGAAGAGTTTCCGGAAATACGTAGTCGTGCTCGTTTGCTGCCAAACGGGCCGCCGGTACCGTATCCGGTCCAGTTTCGCGTGACCGGCGCGGATCCGAAGCAAGTGCGCAGCTGGGCTGATCAGGTTAGCGATGTGATGTCTACGGACAATGAAGTTGCTGGCCTTAATGACAACTGGAATGAGCCGATCAAGGTGATGGCGTTGCGGATAGACCAGTCCCGTGCCCGCCAGATCGGATCTTCTACCGCCGGCGTTGCTGCGGCTGGCCAGGCTCTATTGTCGGGCTTTTCGCTTGGCACCTACCTTGATGGTGATGACCGCGTTCCTATTTTGCTGCGTCAGCCAGTTCATGAGCGGGACAATCTCTCCTCTATCGCGCAGGGTTACCTGCCACTTGAAAGCGGTCGTTCGGTGCCGATTTCTCAAGTGGCTCGCGCATCGTTGGCGTGGGAGCCGGGCGTCTTGTGGCGGCACAATCGAAATTACGCCGTTACGGTACAGAGTGACGTGGTTGCCGAGGCTCAGGGTGACACGGTGGCGCGTAGATTGGATCAAAAGCTGGATGAAATTCGTCAATTGATGCCGCACGGCTACGGAATTGAAATTGCCGGTACTGTCGAGCAATCGCAGAAGGGGCAGAAATCGATTATGGCTTGGCTGGTGCCGATGGCGGCCTTAATTCTCACACTCTTAATGCTCCAGCTGCGTAGTTTCGGATTGGCGCTGATGATGCTAGTCACCGGCCCACTGGGAATTATTGGTGCCGTCTGGACGTTGATTATTTTGGATCGACCACTAGGATTTGTGGCGTTCCTTGGGGTGATCGTCATGAGTGGCATGATTATTCGAAATTCTCTGATCCTGATTGATCAGATCGATAAGGATATTCAAAGAGGAATGACGCGTTTTGACGCGATCGTGGCGGCTGCCGTGCGCCGTGCTAGACCGATTTTCCTAACCACGATTACCGCTGTTTTAGCCATGATACCGCTGATCTCGACGGCATTCTGGGGACCCATGGCGGTTGCGATAATGGGAGGGCTGATCGTCGCCACCGCGCTGACGCTGCTATCACTGCCCGCCTTGTATGCGGTGGTATATCGCGTTACTCGGGAATAGCTCTTTGCTGGGCTTTACGTGGCGAGTGGCGTGAACGCTTGATTGGAGTTATAGGCTTGCCTGAATTAGTCGAGGGCCCCGCGGCTTGTCGGAGGTAGAGCTGCGATCTTCGTGCCAGTGGAGCTGCTGGTGCCGCGTACTGAGGGCCATAGCCAAGACAAGCGTACGGTGATCTGTATGTCGATAATGTCGGTCAGGTACCGAAGAGTGGTAGTACACCAATACGCAGTGTTGGTCGTCGTGCGATCACGCTGATCGAAGAAGTGTTGAGTGTGGGATGTTGAAGTGGCGGATACGCCATGGAAGGCAACGAATACGGTACTGGGCTGTGAGCAAGGCATCGAAGTGTCATTGAATGCGGACGATGCGAACACACTGATGCTGCGCTGCCCTTTAGAACGAGTTTCATTTTGACTATGTACTAGAAAGTGGTCAAAGGCAGTTGCGGTTCTCATTTGGAAGGCGTGATTTTGTGGCAAAGTTTGGCCGTAAAATTACGGGGACCTTTGTTAAAAGTTGGGCAGGAGGTGTCTCTTGTCGAACGACTATTATTGGGTGCCTATATACCGATAGAGCAATAAATATAAGCATATATCGTCCCCAGTAGTTCGACGTCTACCATTTGAATTCATCGATTAAGTATAGGTTTTAGTATAGCTTTTTCGAGCTGCCTTATGAAAATCCCTATAAACATGGCTCACGCACCTGTGCATCATGGATGTACTAGCTTCATGTAGCGACGCAAGTAAGTTTTTCCAATTGATCCCCAAGCTTCTGCCACGCCTCACTGCATTCCTTCGCGTAGCTATGGCGCTGATATGTACGCTTTACTCGGTTTTCTTCGGTGTGGTTTAGACAGCGCTCGGCGACTTCAGGTAGTACGCCTAGGGCTGTCATCATTGTGGCGCCGGTGCGTCGTAGATCATGCGGTGTCCACTTGCCTGCGGGTAATATCAGTGCCTGCGAATTACTGGAGCGATTTTTCAATGTCTGGGTGGCTGAAGAACGTTGGCGATCGGATAATTGCTTGGTCACGGTCTTTGAGCAGAGCGGGCCAGTGTTGAGTCGGTTGGGGTAACACCATTGAGAGGTGCCGTTAAGGCCTTTCAAATTACCGAAATAGTGAGCTGCAAAAGTAGAGAGCTGTACGGTATGAGGTTTACCGTTTTTACTATTTTCGCTGGGAATGAGCCATGTGGATTTATCTAGGTCTACATGCTCCCATTGGGCAGCAAGTAGCTCGCCGATTCTGCAGCAAGTAGACAGGGCGATCCAGACTGCAAATTCGGTTGTCTTTAAAAGGCTTGCTGTTGGAAGGGCCTGACTAAGAAGTTGGATTTCTTCGTTAGATAAAACTCGGTCCCGTTCGACCTCCTTGCCGCCGATTTTGGCCTTACGAATGCTGCTACTTGGATCAAACTCAATGATGTCTCGGTCTACCGCAAAGCGGAACATTTGCCGCATCAGGCTAAAGATGACTTTTACCATGCGTGCTACGCCGCGAGCCGACATGGTGTCGGTAACCTCTGTGATATGACCTTTGCGGATGTCGGCAACGTATATATGACCAATGATGGGCAGCACATCTTTTTCAAACATTCGTCGCACTTCTTTACCGCCATCTTTGCGACGGCAGATGTCTACCTCCATCCAGCGCTCGAACAGTTGTGACACCGATTGACGTGAGGCAAGGGCTGCGATCTCTGCCTCTTTTTGTGCCGCCTCTTGCTCAAGCCGGGCGACCTCGGCCTGACGGGTGGCATTTTCGGCGGCTCGTTCTATATTAAGATGTTCGCTGATATTTTTAATGCCTGACACGTATAGCTGGGAAAGTTCGCGGGCTTGTGCCCGGGCCTCTTTAAGAGTCAGGCCGCTTGTCCCGGTACGGGAGTAAACGCCGATAGGGTGAAATTGGCGTTTTCCAGATTCGTCGGTGTAACGAAAGTAAAAAAGATGTTTCGCTGACGGATGCAGCCGAACCATAAACCGACCGTGACCACGAGGCCCGCTCTCGGTTAGCCAAGTGTCACTGGGTGTTTTTTGGGTTAGCTGTTTATCGGTAATACTGGCCATGTGTTCCCTGAAATCTCGTCACCGTTTGGTCACCGTTTCTCAATCGCTATAGGCGGATATTAGTGGACGTTGTCGGACAACGCAAAAATATTGAAATCAATAAGCTATTGATTATAAAGTAATAATGTACTTTAATGGACCTCCGTGGAAGTGAGCTCACGGTTATGGGGTGCAAGGGGTCGAAGGTTCAAATCCTTCCGTTCCGACCAATACAAAAAAGCCGCGTAAGCGGCTTTTTTAATGTCTGTATAATTCTCTCTACGAACTCCAATCGCGAATGCGGTGTTGCCATGAGCGCTAACAATCCAGATCAAATTTACGCCCAACAGCGAGAAGTGATTGAACGGTTTTCGTTTGATCAGCAAGTTGTTAGCGTTTTTCCCGACATGATCCGTCGTTCCGTTCCCGGCTATGCCACCATTGTCGAAATGACAGGCGTGTTGGCGGCGCGTTATGCCAAGCCCAATACAAATTTGTATGATTTGGGTTGTTCGCTTGGTGCGAGCAGTTTGGCTATGGCCAAGTTGGTGCAGCAGGACGGATGCCGAATTGTTAGTGTCGATAATTCCGCCGCCATGATTGACCAAGCGACGGCGCTGATCTCTCAGTCAACAACTGCGACGCCCATTGAGCTGCACTTGGCGGATGTTCTCGGGTTTCCCCTTACCAATGCGTCGGTAGCTGTCATGAACTTCACGTTGCAGTTTATTGCGGCGGAGAAACGTGACGCACTTGTGACAGAGATTGCTCAATCGCTAGCGCCTGGTGGAATATTTGTTTTGTCGGAAAAAATTCGCTTTGAAGATGACGCGGAAGACGCGATTCAACAGTCCATGCACCACGCATTCAAATTCAACAACGGATACTCGCAACTGGAAATTAGCCAAAAGCGCACCGCGCTAGAAAACGTTTTAATCCCAGAAACAATTGCCGAGCATCGTCAGCGTTTAATCAATGCCGGCTTTCAAAAAGTGCATGTCTGGTTTCATTGCTTTAACTTTATGTCGCTGGTGGCGTTTCGTTGATGGATGCTAAAGATATGTCGTTAATGGCGTCGTATTGTGATCAGCTTGCGGATGCGCTGGGGCGCGAGACACCGTCGGAATGGGCGTCAATGGTTGATACTCTGACACGCCAGCGTTTAATTGATACACCGCATGGTGATCAAGCTCGCTGGTTGGCGGCGCTGGAAAAATTACCCAAGGTGAATGCCACGACGAATTTCTCAAAAGATATCGTCAGCACCGCAGCGACCCAACCGTTATCCGCTGAGCAGCAATCTCTTTCTCTGGAAGGACTGCAAGGCCTAAAGCCTTGGCGAAAAGGTCCGTTTGAATTTTTCGATACGTATATCGATACCGAGTGGCATTCCGACTGGAAGTGGCAGCGTGTCGCGGATCATTTGTCGGATTTAGAAGGGCGTGCAATCCTTGATGTCGGTTGCGGCTCTGGCTATCACTGTTGGCGAATGTATGGGGCAGGCGCGCGTTTTGTGCTCGGTATTGATCCAACGATCCTTTTTTTAATTCAGTATCTTGCCGTAAAGCGGTATACGCCGAGCGCGCCGGTGTGGTTTGCGCCGTTGCGACTTGAGCAGTTACCCGTCAGCGCCGGATTTTTTGATACGATATTTTCGATGGGGGTGTTGTACCACCGCCGTTCGCCGCTAGATCACTTGCAGGAACTATTTAATTTATTGCGTCCTGGCGGTGAGCTAGTGTTGGAAACATTGGTGGTAGAAGGCGATCAGCGCACAGTGTTAATGCCGACCGATCGATACGCCATGATGCGCAATGTTTTCTTTTTGCCGAGCACTGCTATGTTGGAAATTTGGCTTTCTCGACTCGGCTTTCAATCCATCCGTACGGTAGATGTTTGTGATACTAGCGTTGAAGAGCAGCGCAGTACTGAATGGATGCCGTTCCAATCGCTGCCCGATTTTCTTGATCCGAATAACTCCGCGCTAACGGTAGAGGGCTATCCCTCTCCACGCCGCGCCGTCATCATTGCGCAGCGTCCGGAATAACAGACGCCAATAATAGATCGTCGACAAGCTGTAGGCGCTGTGCTTCCGGCAGTGTTGAGAGTATCGGTGCTAGCCGCTGCATCAACGCATTTTGATGCACGGTGTCGTTGAGCTCTGGATGTTTAAGCAAGCCTTCTAAGGTCTGCCAGAAGTGTTCGCTGTCTGGCCGTGTGCTTCCGTTCGAAGAAGTGCTTTTTTCACCGGTAATTGCGCGAGCATAGTCACTGAGGTGAACGTGACTTTCCCCAGGCGTAGCGTTGGATGACATATCCAGTGCAGCGTTGGCGGTTTCTGTTAGGAATGACTGCGTATCCGTATCTGAGCCAGGCACAGAGCAATGAATACCGATATTCACCGAAAAGTGAATATTGAAATGCTGGGCTCGAATTTCTTCCCGTCCAACCCACGCGCAAATTCGATGGGCGAGTACGCGCGCGCCGAGCGGCGGGGTGCCGGGCAGAGAAAGAATAATTAATCCCGGTTGGCGCAAACAAATACCGTCTTCTTGGCGAAGTAACGAGCACATCTTTTCTTCAAGCAATTGCTGCGCTTGCGCACCAGATTGTTTGCCGATGTCGGCACACAGCTCATCGTAGTCATTGAGTTGCACGGCGATGGCGGAGAGCATCAGCCCATGTCGTTTGCAAAAGGCGATGTCGCGCTCGAGTACCATTGACAGCGGCGGGCCGCTCTCAATGAAAGATGACGAGGCTTCTGCTTGGGTATCGGTAAGCGCTGAGTGCATTGCACGCACGATGCCGTTAATCACGTCTTGAGGCTCATAGGGGCGTGTCAGTGCGCCGGTGACGTTGCTAAGCTTTAGCGCAGGCAGTCCGTCCACATCATTATCACGACTCGCGAGTAGGAGTGCCCGCACTTGCGGCGCTGCGCGGTTGATCTTTTCTAGACTGTTTCTTAAACCCGGCCAGTCGTGGCTAATCAGGAGCATTGCAGGGTGATTTTCGTCCGCAAAAAAATGCTCCAAAACGTCGGTGGAATCGCAGGTCACTACTTGAATGATGGGCTCAAGTATTTTTTTCAGTAACTGGCCCCCAAGGCGTGACGAATCAGCAATAACGGCGAAGGGCATATTTGGCTTCATACGTCGGGTCCCTTGTTTGGAGCATCCGTGTTTTGTGATGTGTATCTCAGATTAACGCCTGATGGCAAAAAGCGGTAGCGTTGAAGCGGTCAGCGGCTAAATTTTATGCACTTAACCTGGTGCGGACGCTTTATTTATCGACCTTTGGTAGTCGTCTGGATAATCTGAGAGGGCTTTTAGACGGTAGGAATGCCCAATGAATTGGATAGCAGTAGTTATTACCGCAGTGCTTTGCGCTGTAATCTCTTGTGCGTTAACGGCGTACTGGTTAAAGCAGAGAGTGTTTCCTAGTTTACTGGAAACGTTAGAGAAGGAATTTGAAGAACGCTTGGCGCAAGCCTCTGATGTATTGGGCGAGCGTGTAGAGCAGTCCGTACGCAAAGGTGTGGTGGACGGCTTTACTGCATTGGCAAGTAAGGAAGTGCTGGACGGAACAACACGAGCGATTGCCAAAACAGGGGCTGAATTCGTCGAAGAGAGGCTGGGCCGGATATTTGGGCGCCGGCCAGATCGTTAGGGGAGTTGTTGGTTGTTTATGAGTAGCGATGCCCAAAAAGCATTCTGGAAAAAATAACGGTTAAACCAACGCTGGCCAAAAATAAGCTCTGCGCACCTTGCTGCATATCAAGAATGAGCAGCGGCAGTTGGCCGCTAGCAGTGGCGAATGCCGCCATCATTAACGCGACGCCTAAAAACAAACTAAGCATATCCAATTGTCGCTCCCGCCTGAGATTGCGTTTGAGCGAGCGAATTTCATCGAGAATTTCTTCCTGCAGTAATCGCTGCCGACCAATTTCATCGGCCATGCCACTCACGCTATCCGCTACGCCATGTAGCTTTTCCAGCCAGCGTGGATCCTCGCGCCTAAGCATTGCGACAACTTGATCAACGCGGACATGTTCATCTAGCCAGCGTCGCAGGGCTGACCATAAATCGAATTCTTGCAGGGCCAGAATCAAGAGATCGACTTTTTCTTGTGGGCCGGAAACCTGCACGCTTTCTTCGTCGGGCGTTGCGCCGGCGGTGAGAATCAGTTGTACAAGCGCGCCGAGCGAGGCACGTACGCGCACATCAATGCGGCCTTCGTAATTCTCTAGAATTTCTACGCCGTCTTCACATATAAGCAAATAAAGGCTAAAAGGCGGGCTAACACAACGTAAGCGCACAACTGTACCGTGTAAGCGACTCAGGCGCTCACCGGTGCGGGCTTCTAGTTCTAAGGCTTGGTTAAGGACTGTTTCCAGCGCGCCAAGCATTAGAAAACGTGTAACTGAAGGTTGCTCTTGCATGAATTTTAATCGTTATTTGCGCTTATCATTGTTTGCATTCTACACGCCAACTGAGGTGACGAAAGGTAGAAGTGAGTCAATTGATGACCGATAAGCGTTTTTTCCTTACGTTCTAATTGAAGCTATATATACTACCGACTTGTGTTGGTTGCCTTGGCTAGACGGAATTTGATTCCGTAGGGATGATCGGGTGCGATGTTGCCCGAGTTAGGAGTTGTTTTTTAGCATGCTGGATAACCTGATTTCGCACCCAGACTTTTGGAAATATGTGAGTATTCCCATCGGTGCAGGGGTGATTGGTTGGATCACCAATTGGCTTGCCGTACAGATGACCTTCTGGCCGAAGGAGTTCATCGGTATCCGTCCCTTCTTGGGATGGCAGGGCATCATTCCCTCTAAAGCGGAGAAGATGGGCCGCATCGTAGTGGAGAAGACTCTCGAAAAACTGGGTTCCATGGATGAATTCTTCCGTGAAATGGAACCTGAGAAGATCGCCGCACATTTAACCCGTAGTACCCAAGCGCATATTGAAGAGTACACCGATGAGGTCATGGCGGAACGCAATGCTGTGCTGTGGGAGAACCTCCCTCAGATGGTGCGTAAGCGCGTGTATAACCGTGCCCGTCGCGCGATCCCGCAGGTTATGGACAATCTGATTGATGACATCGGCCGTAATATCGAAGAGCTGGTTGACTTAAAACATATGGTCGCGACGCAGTTGCGTGACGATAAAGATCTTTTAGTCCGTATTTTCCGAGAAGTTGGCGAGCCAGAATTTCGCTTCGTGACGAATTCAGGCTTCTATTTCGGTTTTGTTTTCGGTCTGATGCAAATTCCCGTTTTTATTTTTTATCCAGAAAACTGGGTGCTGCCTGTGTTTGGTTTTATCGTGGGGATTGCCACAAACTGGCTGGCGTTGAACGTTATTTTCAGACCGCTTGATCCAGTAAAGGTAGGACCGTTCCGTATTCAAGGATTGTTCCTGCGACGTCAAAAGGACGTGGCGGAGCAATTCGCGCACATCACCACGACTGAAATGATGACCTTGCGCAATATCATGTATCAGGTCATCAATGGTCCAAGGGGTGACCGCACCAAGTTGCTGATTAAAAAGCATCTTAAGCCGTTGCTCGACGGCGGCGTCGTGCGCACCGCTGCGCAGCTCACCGTCGGCCCAGGGGGTTATCTCGATTTAAAGCGCGCCGTAGAAGACAAGGCCGTGGACTTATCTCTCTACCCGTTTGAAGATCCTGTCTTCAATAAGGAGCGTGGCGCGATCGTTGAGAAGATTCTTGGTGATCGTATGCAAGAATTGTCAACGCTAGAGTTTCAAGACTTGCTGCGCCCAGCATTCCAAGAAGATGAATGGATTCTGATTTGTGTGGGCGGTGTATTAGGCGCCTTCGCAGGCCTTTTCCAGCTGGTTGTTGTGTTCGGTATAGCGTAAGCAGGCGCGAGCAGGGAGGGAGCAAGGCAATGACATTGACCCCTACAGAGCTATTTTGGATGTTGTTTGGTGCGGCTGCATTGGCGTCGGGTATTACCCTTATCGTTTTGCATTTCGCATTTAAATACCGAATTGGCCCACAACTTGAACGTCGCATCGACCACCGCTTAAAGACTGGGGCGAAGTTACTTGAAGAGAGCATTCGTCTGCGGCTTGTGGAAGTGTTAACAGGTAAGTCAGATGTCATTCGTGATCGCGCTAAGGGAATAGCAAAAACGGGCATCAGTCTGCTTTCAGGTCGTCGTCCGATTCGTGACGAGTACGACGACGAAGGCGATTTCTGATATCAATGTATCATTGTTGGACAAATACCTCCCTGCAAAGACTCTCCCTCCCATAGAATTCTCCCTGTAATTGATTCGCGCTGATTTGTTGTTTTATTGGCTGACTATTTGGGCCTATGTTTGGGCCCGTTCGAGCCGCACTGCATTGGCTTGTGGAATTGTTCGCCAGGAGAAATTTACATGGCCAACCGCAAGCAAACTCATTCTGGTGATGAACCAGAGATCGACGTTCCTATCGACACTGCTGTTGATAAAGACGAAAAGCACAACCCGATCAAAATGTTGACTGGGGGAACACGCGATTTGCGTAAGTACACCCACCAAATTTGGTTGGCAGGCCTTGGCGCCTTTGCTCGCGCAGAGGAAGAAGGCAGCAAGTTATTTGATACCCTCGTTGATGTGGGTCGCGACCTTGAAGGCAAAACACGGGATATCTCTGAGACCCGCGTGGAAGAAATTAAGGAGCGCGTTAAATCTCGCACCGGCGAAACCATGGGTAAAATGGAAAAAGCCTTTGATGATCGTTTAAACAAGGCGCTTTCCAAGTTGGGTATTCCCAACAAGCGTGAAGTTGAAGCCCTGCAGAAACGTGTGCAGGAGCTGACAGCAACACTTGAATCCTTATCTCCAGAAGACGAGAAAAAGGGCAAGTAGGGCTCCAGAATTTGTAGCGCACACCGCTAACCCCTAGTGGTGTATTTTTGGCGGACCTCATCCCCTGAGGTCCGTTTTTTTTGCCTAAAATTCCTGTATTAACAGTTGCATTGTTCATTTTTTTGTTCACAAGGTCCGCATTCTGGCCGGAGCCTGTGATTAACTACATTAAAAAGTGCAAAATAACGCGCAAAAATACCGTAACCATATGATTTATAAGGATAAAAAGGCGAGTTCAAAAAAGCGTCAAGTTAGTGTCAAGGGCCTGAAATAGGGGGTTCCACGCATCTTTCAGACCTTTGTTCACAGAGTTATCCACAGTTCTTGTGGACAAAATGGACTTCTCAATAGATGAATGGCTTGGAACTGGGCAAATCAGTCGGGGCGGCACAATGGGGTGGCCAAATTAAACTCAGTTAGCCTGCTCAACTCACGGTGATATTAGATAGACTCTCTAACTTATTGATTTAACATTTTGCCGGTCTGTGGAACATTTTGCGACTATCAGTGCAGCAGAATAATTCCAGTGGCATCGCTTGTTTATGCACAGTGTTATCCACAAAAATTTGGTGTGTTTTTTTTAGTGCATTGGCGATGGGATAAAAAAAGGGGCCCTGAGGCCCCTTTAATTTAGCAAATAACGGTTTGCTAGGTGTTGTGCTAGAAACGGTACTCGCCGTTGTCGATATTTTTCTGAATTTCTGGTGTCAATAATTGATAGTGCGATTCGCACGGCAACAGTACATACACAGCGTTATCTTGCTGTGACAGATCATACTTTTGCTCTTTAAGTTTGTTTTTCTGGTGCTTGAACGTGCCTGTGGTTTCCATGGCTTGTTGGTTGATGCGCAGGAACACCGGAATAGCGTAGGCAGGAAGCTCTCTGCGTGCATACTCTGACAGGGCTTTAAAATCGAACTGGTCGTGTGGGCGATCTAAACGCAATTGCGCCATGCCAGCACGGCCGTTAGTGTTCGGAATTTCCACTCCGTAGACAACCGTTTCTACGATGCCGTCGTGCTGATCCAAAATCTGTTCAACTTCTGTTGTTGAAACGTTTTCGCCTTTCCAGCGGAATGTATCACCAATACGGTCGACGAATTGAGCGTGGCGGAAGCCGATGTCGCGCATCATGTCGCCAGTGTTAAACCAAGCATCACCTTTCTTAAATACGTCGCGGAAGATGGATTTTTCCGTTTTTTCTTTGTCGGTGTAGCCATCGAACGGTGTTTTGTCGGAGATTTCCCCGAGCATTAATCCCGAGTCGCCTTTTTTAACTTTAGACATAAACCCTTTTTCATTGCGAATAGGGGCCTCTGCTTCTTTATCGTAGTTAACAATGGCGTAAGTGACCGGTGAAAAGCCAACGGTGTTGTCAAAGTTGAAAACATTGGTAAAGGCTACATTACCCTCTGAAGAGCCATATAACTCTACTACGCGATCAATGCCGAAGCGCTTTTTAAAGGGCACCCAGATGCCTGGGCGCAAGCCATTGCCAAGAATGACGCGAACCTTGTTATCCAAATCATTGGGTTGCGCCGGCTGATCATTCAAATAACGGCACAGTTCGCCAACGTAACCGAATGAGGTGCAATCATAACGACGAATGTCGTCCCAGAAGCGGCTGGCGGAGAATTTACGTGCGAGTACTAGACCGCCTGACGCACAAATAACGGTTGCCCAGCACACAATCATGCCGGTGGCATGATAAAAGGGCAGTGTGCAGTACATACGATCATTCGCGTTGAGGTGCACGGCAGAATAGCCGAAGCCGCCGTACGCTTTCCACCAGCGTCCGTTATTGAACACAACAGCTTTGGGTAGGCCTGTGGTGCCAGATGTATAGATATAGAAAAGTGGATCTTTCAGGAAAATTTGATTAACAGTGTCGGGGTTTTCAGAGGAACAATCTTTGATAACTTCTGCAAGATTGCTGTAGCCCTTTGGCGCCTCGCCAGGATTCTCGAGCGTGTCTTGGTCGGCGAAGAAAAAGAAGCGATCGACATTCAACTCTAACTGGTCACGTACTTCTTCGACCGCGTCAACCAACTCAGCGCCAATCACGGTCGCTTTTGGTTTTACCAAGTTAAAGCTATGAACAAGTACCTTACCGCGCTGCGATGTGTTGAGCAGTGCGGCGCACAAACCGAGTTTCGCGCAGCCCAACACGGTAGCAAGCAGCTCCGTGCGGTTTTCAATATTCACGGCAACGACGTCGCCTTTTTTTAATCCAATTGAAGCAAAGTAATCGGCAATTCGGTTTGCCCATGCGTTCAATTGGCGATACGTAAGTTGGGTGTCCTGATACAACACCGCGATACCGTTTGGATTTGCTTCCGTAGCAGCTTGAAATGCTTTCGCTAGTCCGATTGGTGTTTTGGTGTCGGTAATTTTCGACATCCGTGAGCCTTTTATTAGACCCGGCAAGTTGGCTAAAACAGCTGGCACCTTGGACAGCAGCTTAGTCAACGTAATGACATCTGCGTTGCTCATGGGCACTCCATCATCTTGTACATAGAGCCAAGCGGGGGGCAGGGCGATTCAAACAGCGGGAAGCGGGCAGTACCTTAACCGCAGTGCCCTTTACTGGCAAGGGTATCCAGCGGATGGCACTACTTCAGGACACGATTGTGAGCACCACTTGCTTGCCTTTTACCTGATCGCCGCACTGAATTGATACAGACTCAATCGTTCCGTCTACACCGGCTTTTAAACTGTGCTCCATTTTCATGGCCTCCATCACAGCGAGTACCTGACCTTTATTAACGGTCTGACCCACCTCACAGCGCACGTCCAGCACCAGTCCGTCCATCGGGGCGCGTACTTGGCCTGAGCCTGGGCCGTCCTCCGCTTGGTGCGGCGTGTGGGTATGATCTGCCAATGCGAAACCCTGACCGCGCCAGCTAAACCAGCAGCGCAGGCCATCGTTATGGTAGGGCACTGGAGTCCGCACGCCGTCTATCTCTAGCACCAGATAATCTGCGTGCTGGTCGACGACGCGCAAGCAAACATGTTTGTCGTCGATCATCACATCCACGCCCGCTGGGCGATATTCCACTGTTAGGCAGCATCGCTGCTCGCCGCTGACGAGCGTCAGAGGTTGCGGCCTCATTGCGGCGCTGTGCCAGCCGCGCAAGCTTGTATCAACCTTCAGAGACAATGTGCGTAGCAGCGCGCCAATCGCCCACGCTTCTCGCGGAAGGGGCTGGACGGACAGGCTCGGGTCATCTGCGAATTCGCTCCCAATGAAAGCGGTGGTCGCTTCACCGTTAGCAAACGCCGGGTTTTTCAAGATGTTGGCAAGGAATGTGCGGTTATCTTGCACACCGATTAGCACAGTGTCTTCGATAGCGCGGATCAAGCGGCGGCGAGCATCCTCCCGCGATTCGCCCCACGCAATGAGTTTCGCGAGCATCGGGTCGTAATGACTGCCGATTACTTGGCCGACGCGTAGGCCGTGGTCAATGCGAATTCCCGGGCCAGTGGCGGTGCGCCAGCCCATGACTTCACCTGTTTGAGGCAGGAAGTTTTGTGACGGATCTTCCGCGTAGAGGCGTACTTCAATGGCATGGCCGTTGAGTTGCACCTGCTCTTGCGTGATGGGCAGCGTTTCGCCACGGGCAACGCGAATCTGCAGTGCGACCAAATCCAGCCCTGTGACGAGTTCCGTGACAGGGTGCTCGACCTGCAAGCGCGTGTTCATTTCGAGAAAATAAAACTCGCCACTCGCATCCAGTAAAAACTCGACAGTGCCCGCGCCGACATAGTTGCATGACTTCGCGGCTTCTACCGCGGCTTGCCCCATGCGTGCGCGTAGAGCCTTGTCAACGGCGGGAGACGGCGCTTCCTCGACAACTTTCTGGTGGCGACGTTGAACTGAGCAGTCGCGCTCGCCAAGATGAATAACGTTACCGTGCTGATCGCCAAACACTTGAATTTCCACGTGGCGTGGCCGCATTACCGCACGTTCTAAGATCAGTTCATCAGATCCAAACGCATTCTTCGCCTCAGTGCGGGCGCCTTTAAGTTGGTCAGCGATTTCCGCGGTATCTGTTACCACGCGCATGCCGCGGCCACCGCCGCCAGCACTGGCTTTAATCATTAACGGTAAGCCGATTCGCGTTGCCTCGGCCATTAAGGTCTTGTCGGTTTGGTCTTCGCCTTCATAGCCTGGGATGCAAGGCACTCCCGCATCAATCATGGCGATTTTGGATAGGCGTTTTGAGCCCATCAAATGAATCGCGTCAACCGGTGGGCCGATAAATGTCACATTGGCCTTTTCGCAAGCGCGGGCAAAGTCTGCGTTCTCAGAAAGAAAGCCGTATCCGGGGTGGACGGCATCCGCTCCAGATTTTGTGCACGCATCAAGAATGGCGTCGACTTTTAAGTAGGACTCACTCGCTGTAGCAGGGCCGATGCAAACGGCTTCGTCTGCAAGGCGAACGTGAAGCGCATGTCTATCTGCTTCGGAATATACCGCCACAGTGCGGTAACCCATTTCTTTTGCGGTGCGAATCACGCGGCAGGCAATTTCGCCGCGATTAGCAATGAGTATTTTCTCAAACATATTCTGTCTGCCTGCTTTTATTGGGCCCAATTGGGTAAACGCTTTTGTACGAAAGCCATTGTGCCTTCTTGGCCTTCCGCACTTTTCGTGGCGTCGGCGAAGGCGTGTGCGGCCTGATCGAGAATGTCGTTCATGTCTGTATTTTCAACGTTGAGCACCAGTTGCTTGGTCACGCGATTTGCATTTGGCGCGCAACGTTTAATGGCGCTGAGTGTTTTCTCAATGCACTGTTCTAGCTCATCGCTACTCTCTGCCACTTCATGGACGATGCCTAAGCGCAGCGCTTCGTGTCCTTTAAATCGAATGCCGGTGAGCGCTAAACGTCGCGCCTGCGTAACGCCAATGCGCTTGACCACAAACGGCGCGATTTGTGCGGGAATAACACCAAGTCCTGTTTCCGGTAATCCGAACGTCGCGTCTGCATGGGCAATCGCAACATCAGAAACGCACGCCAAACCAAACCCGCCGCCTAATGCCGCGCCCTCAATAACGGTGACGACGGTTTGCGGTAATTCGTTACAGACCGTAATCATTTCCCCAAAGCTGCGATTGAAGCGAAACATCGCGTCGTCGTCGCCAGCGGCTAACGCAGCGCGTGCGCCGGCCATGTCTTTAATGTCGCCGCCGGCACAGAAATGTCCGCCTGCACCACGAATAATCAGCGCGCGTATTGACTCGTCGTCGCGGATTGCATCAAACACACTCATTAGCTCTGACGCCATGCCTAAGCTGAGCGCATTGCGAGCTTCTGGACGGTTTAACGTAACGTGCAAGAACGGACCGTCGTGTTGGAGCAATAAGTATTCAGTTTGTGGAAGCGCCATGGGCTTCTCCTTTCCATGCTATGTCTATGGCGCGCGTATGCGCGCTCACAGTAATCAAATCTAGTCTTTCTTTTTGCCCGGTAAAATGCCCATGGTTTTGCAAATAATGCCGAGCATAATTTCGTCGGCGCCGCCGCCGATAGAGCCGAGTCGTCCATCGCGATAAAGCTGGCCGGCTGGGTTTTCCCACATAAAGCCGTTGCCGCCCCAGTACTGTAAGCAACTGTCTGCCACTTCGCGGGTAAGACGCCCAACTTTCAGTTTTGCCATAGATGCTAACTGCAAAACGTCTTGGCCATTGATATACATTTCGCACGCGCGATATGTCAGCGAACGCAGCGCTTCTACTTCTGCTTGTAGCTCGGCTAACCGGAAATGTACTGATTGGTTGTCGATCAGGCGCATGCCAAACACTTGACGGTCGCGGGTATAGGTAATGGTTTCATTAATGACGTGTTCCATGCCGCGAATGCTGTTGGCTGCGGCAAATAGGCGTTCCTCTTGGAACTGCATCATTTGCATCATAAAACCCATGCCTTCTTGGCCAACTAAGTTGCGCTGTGGAACGCGCACATTGTCGAAAAATACTTGAGCAGTTTCTGAAGAGCGCATGCCGAGTTTATGCAGCGGCTTATCGACTGTAATACCTTTGGCATCTTTCGGGACAATGATCAGAGATTTGTTAAAATGTGGCTTGCCCTCGGAGGTTATGGCGAGCAAACAAAACCAGTCGGCGCTTGGTGAGTTGGTAATCCACATTTTTGTGCCGTTAATGACGTAGTCGTCGCCATCTTTCACTGCAGTCGTTTTGACACCCGCGACATCCGATCCGGCTTGCGGTTCGCTAACGGCAATGGATGCGACCATGTCACCGGCAATCGCAGGGGCGAGATATTCTTTGCGTAGTTCATCGTTACCAAAGCGCGCCAGCGCTGGCGTAGCCATGTCGGTTTGAACGCCAACGGAGAGGGGGACGCCGCCGCAAGTGACTCGACCCATTTCTTCCGCCATCACCATGCCGTAAGAATAGTCGAGGCCCATGCCGCCGAATTCAACAGGCTTGGTAACACCGAGTAAACCTAGGTCGCCCATCTTTTTAAATACTTCATGAATGGGGAATCGCCCAGCGTCTTCCCATTCGCGCACATTAGGGTTCAGTTCTTTTTCAACAAAGTTACGGACCGTGCGGCGTAGTTCTTCATGTTCTTGGGTGAAAATCATTTTCAATTCTCCAATTAAAAACGGGCAACGCCGAAGCTATTGCTGTTGAGAGGGCGGCGATCGGCTTCGCGACACATATCGAGCACCATTGAAAGCACCTTGCGCGTGTCTCGTGGATCAATGATGCCGTCATCCCATAAATGGGCTGTGCCAAACAGCGCGGTGGATTGCGCGTCCAGTTTTGCGGCGGTGGTTTGCTGAATGAGGTCTAACACTTTCGGGTCGGGCTCAAGCCCCATGGCGCGTTGCTTATCTTCTGCGACAATGCGCAACACGGTGCCCGCTTGTTGGCCGCCCATTACCGCAACGCGGCTGTTCGGCCATGCGAAAATAAAACGTGGGTCGAGACCGCGACCACACATTGCGTAGTTGCCCGCGCCGTAAGAGCCACCGATGACCATGGAAATCTTGTGTGTGCGTGCATTCGCTACGGCTTGAATGAGTTTTGAACCGTGTTTAATAATGCCGGCCCGTTCTGCTTCCGTGCCGACCATAAAGCCTGTGGTGTTATGCAGGAACAAAAGCGGACGATTTGTTTGATCGCAAAGTTGAATAAACTGCGCCGCTTTGTTGGCTCCATGGGCGGTAATCGGTGCGTTGTTCCCGATTACACCAACAGGGTAGCCTTGGATTTTTATCCAGCCACACACGGTGCCTGCATCGAGTTCGTTTTTGAAATCGAGAAATTCGGAGCCGTCGGCAATGCGCGCGATGATTTCGCGAACGTCGTAGGGTTTTTTTGTTTCCGACGGCACAACGCCAAGTAATTCTTCGGCGTCATATAAAGGCTCTTGCCATTGCAGTGGCGCTTGCGGCTCGAGTTGTTCATTCCAAGGAATCATGCCTAGAACTTCTCGCGCTATGCGTACGCCATCTGCATCATTTTCTGCCATATATTCCGCTGTGCCGGACACCGTGGCGTGCATTTCTGCACCGCCTAGGCTCTCGTCGTCGGCAATTTCGCCGGTAGCGGCTTTCAACAGTGGCGGGCCAGCAAGAAACATTTTTGCTTGGTTGCGTACCACAACAATGTAGTCCGATAGGCCGGGCTGATACGCGCCTCCCGCCGTGCCATTTCCGTGCAAGACTGTAATTTGCGGTAACCCAAGTGCGGACATGCGTGCTTGGTTGGCAAAAGCACGCGCGGCTTCCACGAAGACTTCAGCTGCGTGATTTAAATTAGCGCCGCCGGATTCTGAGAGGGAAATAACAGGCAGTTTATTTTCTTTGGCGATCGCTTGCAGACGCAGTGTTTTTTGTAGGCCGGCAGGAGAAATTGTGCCGCCTTTAATGGCCGAGTTCGACGCTACGACCATGCAGCGTACACCGCTGACGTAGCCGATCCCCGCAATGGAGTTACCGCCGGCTTCTGTGCCGTCCTTGTCGTCGTGACGCATATAACCCGCGAGGCTCATTAATGATAAGTATGGTGAGCCTGGGTCAAGCAAACGCGAAAGGCGGTCGTGCGGCAGCATCTTGCCACGCTTTTCAAACTTGGCGCGTTGGCTTTCAGATTTCTCTACCACTTTGTTTTCAATGGCGCGGAACTCTTCCACCACACTGAGCATGGCAGCTCGATTGTTCTTGTACTCGTCGCTATGGGTATCGAGTTGCGATTCGATGACTGGCATCGCGTTACTCCTTAAAGAGATCCGGTGTGACCGCACGATGGAAGCCATCGTATGGCTGCGAACGATCGTGATTCGCGAGCGGGAAAATGGCCGCATTGCCTTGGCTGGCAGCACCATCAATACGTAGTGTGTCGCCGCTAATAAACGCCGCGGCATCGGATAACAGAAAACATATGGCGCCGGAAACTTCAGCTTCTTCGCCCATACGCTTTAATGGCACGGCGGCTTTCAATGTTTTGATGGTTTGCTTGAACGAATCGGGATAGGTGTCCATGCCGGAGGAGGCAATCCATCCTGGTGCGACAGCATTTACGCGAACACCGGCGCAGCCCCATTCAAACGCGGCGGTTTGCGTTAGGTTAACCATGCCCGCGCGCGCAGCGCCCGAGTGCCCCATGCCAGGCATGCCACCCCACATGTCAGCAACAATGTTGACGATGCTGCCACCGGTGCGATTCATGCCCTGCATAAAGACTTCGCGAGCCATTAGGAAACCGCCGGTGAGATTCGTTCGCACCACTGTTTCCCATCCTTTTTGGGAGATCATTGCTAGCGGGGAGGGGAACTGCCCGCCGGCGTTGTTGACCAGGCCGTGCACTTCTTTGACGGCGGCATAAATTGCGGCAACCGTTTCTTTTACTTTTTCTTCTTCGCGAATATCGCAGGTAAACCAAACAGCTTGCCCACCGTCGGAGATGATTTCCTCTGCAACGGTGACCAATTTTTCCTCTTTGCGGCCGATGAGCACGACTTGTGCACCGAGTGATGCGATTTCATGCGCGGTGCAACGGCCGATGCCGCTGCCGCCGCCGGTCACAATTATATTTTTCCCCGAAAATAAGTCGGGGCGAAAAATAGAACGATAGCCCATTAGCGATTTACCTCTTTCGCAATGTCGTCAGAAACGGGAATAGGGAAGTCTAAAAGCTGTTGTGCGAAGGCTTTGCCTTGCGGGTCAATACGTAGTGACGCGATGCCGCCGCCGCCAAGTGCATTCTTTAATAGAAAGTTAAATGCATTAAATCCAGGGAGTTGCCAGCCTTGCACAACGCTCTCATCGGAATCTAAAACGTGCGCCATATATTGTTTTACTGTGTCGCTTGTTAACGCTGCGCGCAGGTAGGGCAAATATTCTTCTTTACGGGCGATGACGCCGATATTGGCGTGGTTGCCTTTGTCGCCGCTGCGTGCCCACGCTAGTTTAATCAGTGGCACGGTTTTGTCGCCTTGAGCTGTTTCTTTGCTGCCGACGTCGGCGAGCGTGCTGAAATCGAATGGCTTGCCGGTTGGCACCTCGACGGCGGTTTTTTCTCCGGCGAGGTCAATCGTCGCATGCACTTTTTCTTTGGACACTAGCGTCGAAAATAGGCGAATGCGGGGAAAAGGAGAGGGCCGTCCACCGACTAATCCGCTAACCCCTGGCGCCATGCCTGTGGCGGCTTGCGCAATTTCACGTGCAAAAATGCCTAGTGCTTTTTTGTCGTCATGCACTGCGCCCATTTTGATAATCACTTCGCGGGAATCATTGCAGCGAGAATGTGGGCCGTAGGTGGCTTCGCTGCCAAGCAGCTCGATGTTGGTTTCGCGAAACGGAGCGATGCCTTTTTCTTCAAATAGTGCAGACACTTTTTTGAAGATACTTTCGGCAACGAGCTGGCCTTTTTCTTTGGCGCGAATGCCGCCCATTAAAATGCTGGCAAGGATGCGATGGCCGTCGGGGTAGGTTGCAGACACTTTATAGGTATCAGTTGGTTCAAAGCCTTTTGCACCGCTAATGCGAACGCGGTTGTCACCCACCCGTTCGAGTTTCACATCCGTAAAATCACAGACCACGTCTGGCAAGATGTATGCTCGTGGATCGCCAATTTCGTAAACAATTTGCTCTGCAACGGTGGCGCAGGTAATTAAACCGCCGGTGTTTTCTGGTTTGGTGAGAATAAAACTGCCGTCCTCGGCGCATTCCGCAACAGGGAAGCCCATGTTGTGGAAGTCGGGCACTAGGTGCCAGTCGGTGAAGTTGCCGCCATTACATTGCGCACCGCATTCAATGACATGGCCAGCAAGCGAGCCTTGTGCGAGTTTGTCGTAGTCATTCATCGACCAATCGAATTCATGCAGTAGCGGGCCGAGCACCAAGGCGGAATCGGCAATGCGGCCTGTCAGTACGATATCCGCGCCGGCATCCAAAGCGGCTTTAATAGGCAGCGCGCCGAGGTAGGCATTCATTGTTACGGTAAATGGGGGTAACGGTGCGCCGTTTTCCATTTCTTTTGCGTCGGCAAAATCAGCGCGACGGAGGTTGAGGTCGTCGCCCTCGACCAAGGCAACGCGCATTTCAACGCCTGCGGCGGCAAATACTTCTTCTAATGCTTTGCGGCATGCCTGCGGGTTTACGCCACCGGCATTGCTGATCACTTTTATTTTCTTTTCTTTAATTTCTTTGGCCAGAGGCCCCATCACCTGACTGACGAAATCGTGCGCGTAGCCCATGTTGGGATCTTTCATTCGCGCGCCAGCCATAATCGACATGGTGACTTCAGCGAGGTAATCGAACACCAGATAATCCATTTCTGCGTGACGCACGAGCTGGAAAGCAGCGGTGTTGGTATCGCCCCAAAATCCGGCGGCGCAGCCGATTTTGACAGGGGGGTGGCTCATAACGTGCTCCTTTGACAGAGCCGTATAAGCTCTGAGTTCGGTCAAGGATTGCCTCTTCGGCAGGGTGAGCCTAAGCTACCAAGCAAGCGCTTGGTTTGTAAAGATTTGGTTGTGTGCTTTTATATGGATTTTGTGATGCTTTATGTCAGCCCAAAGGGCGTGATTTACACCGAGAGTTAAAAGAATCGCAGGCTTGGGCTTGCAAGTCGGGCTGAGGCCCAGATAATCCGCACCGTAAACTGTTTGGCGACTTGCCTGATTTCACAGTAAAGAGGACACCATGGCAGCGACACTGACCGTATATGGAATGGATGATACGCCTCGCGGCAAGCTGCTCAGTGCAGCGGCACGTCTGTTTCGTGTTCAGGGGTACGATCGCACCACGGTGCGCGACATCGCCGCGGCAGTGGGCATTCAGAGCGGTTCGATCTTTCACCATTTCGCATCCAAAGAAGACATTCTGTTTGCTGTGACTATGGAAGTGATCCGCTTCAACACTGAGCGTATGCGCCTGGCGACCGAGGGTGTGGCTGATCCGGAGCAACGCCTGCGCGGTTTAATTCGTGCGGAGCTGCAATCTATAGTCGGAGACACTCAAGAGGCGATGATCGTACTGGTTCGAGATTGGCGCTGTCTTGCTGACGATAAGCAGAAAGAAGCTCTGGCTGTGCGCGCCGTCTATGAAGGCTATTGGATGCAAGCCTTGAATGATTTGCAGGTGGAAGGGCGCTTAGATGCTGATCCAATGGTGATGCGCCGTTTGATTAACGGTATGACGAGTTGGACCAGCAATTGGTTCGACGCGGATGGCTCTTTGGATATGGATGGCCTGACAGAGGTTATTTTGCAGCGCGCAGTGACGGCGAACGGTGGTACGTCCGCATGATCGGAAATCGTCACTCGTGGGGTGCTTCAGGCTTTACGATACTTGAGGTAGGGGAGATTAACCGCCAGACATTTCAGTTGGACATCGAGCATTATCTCGTGTGCCGTCCCGACGGTACGACGTTGGATGAATCCTTCACCCTTGCTGAAGCCAAAGCCGAAATTGAGCGTTTGGAAGCCGCCTAAAAAAGAATTACGCGCTTTTTCACCTAAAACGGATCGAAAACTGTTCGTTCCGGACGTTTTCTGAACATTCGCGACGAACAGTGAAAAAAAACTTAAATCTCGCGTTGACAGTCATCCCGAAAACACTAGAATGGCGCCCTCTTTTGGGTGGTTAGCTCAGCTGGGAGAGCATCGCCCTTACAAGGCGAGGGTCGGGGGTTCGAACCCCTCACCACCCACCAATTTACGAAGCACTGTTTGTGCGAAGTGCTTGGTAAAAGATTTCAGTCGAAGTAAGACTGTCGCAGTTTTAGTGGAGCGGTAGTTCAGTTGGTTAGAATACCGGCCTGTCACGCCGGGGGTCGCGGGTTCGAGTCCCGTCCGCTCCGCCACTGATTTAGTTACATGAAGAACTATTTTTTCATGCAACTGTCATAAGCCGATGATGTACTTACATCATCGGCTTTTTGCGTTTTGGAGAGCTGATAAAACTAAAAACCAATGAAGGAGCTTTAAAATGGATGAAATAGTAGAAGAACGTCTGGATGATCGACTTTGGCTGCAAAGCCTAGAAGAGTCTTTCGATGACGACGACTTGGGTGAGGACGACGGCTTCGAGCTGTAATCCTACCCAACCCCTCACGTCTTACCTGTAATTTCCCTCTTAATTTTTCAATTCACCTAGCCAAACGTCCGCCCGGGGATATCCTCGAGGGACAGCTGTGCCTTGTCTTGACGCGTCAGCTCTGGAATCCACGTCACACCCTTTTTGTTTACCTTGTCTATAATCGTCACTAATTTGACGCTGAGTGTCACCTTGATGTGCCGGCTAGGGCAGATTTTCGTTGGCTTGGAACAGGTATTCGTCAAAGTGAAAAATACTTTTCAGTTTCATTTGTATCGTGGTTTGGTCGAGTGCTGTTGCGCAATCCTTGATTGCAGTCGTGGCGCAAGCCAGAATCACCTGAGTTACTCGTCGGAGACGCCCCAACAATGATAATAAGGATTTCATCTGTATGAACATGTCGGCTGTTACCTCTGAAGCGATTCTTTTTTATGGGGATCGGGGTGTAATGAAGTCCATGTTGTACTCCGACTTCGAAGCGATTTTGGATGGCATGGTAGGCGTTCCCGAGCTCGCCTCTAAGCAAGTGCGAGGCGCTTATTGCTTAGTGAATTCTCGGTTACAAGTTATCTCTGCTGTGCTGTTTCTCATCGATTTTGATGAAGACGCCATGGCAGATCACTCGTGGAATGTGCCGCTTCGTCACTTGGCGGAGCATGGTGGCCCTGGTCCAGATATGGGCGCCGGCCCCATTCGTTTGGCGTGTAAAAGCCAGTGCCCCGTGGCGTGGCATCAGGATCAATTGTGGGACCCGGCGATGAAGCCGGGCGGTAATGATTTTGTGTTTATGCGCGACAGTATCCGTGAGCGCGGCAGTAAAATGGGCCTGTTTATTGACGACAGCGCGCCCGCAGCGCCGGCAACGCCTGCGCCATCTCAGGCGCCACAGCAAGCACAAGGCAGCGTAGCGCCTGCTCCTGAAATCCCCGTTGTTGCCCCCGTGGCAGAGCCTCCAGGTCGAAGCGCAGAAGAACAGCGCAAAGACGATGAGGAGCGCTTGCGCTTAGCCCGTACGTTGAAAGAGCTGCGTTTGCGCATTCAAACGATGGACGGCAAGCACAAAGAAGAAGTGGCGCAGTTGCGTTACGCGCATCAACAAAAAGATGAAATCCTGAGTACGCAGCTTGAAAAAGTGTTGATGCAGTTTAAAACGCTGAAGTCGCAAAACGTTGCCTTGAAAGAACAGTCTGACTCCCTGAAATCACAAGTGTTGTCGCTCAACCATAGCTTGGAAGAGCAGGCGATGAACAAGTCAGACCATGGCAGTGAAATAGAAATTCTCACGGAACAGTATAAGTCGGCGTTAGAGCAGCGTCTTGAAGAAGAGCGCGCTCGCTTAGCTGAAGAGATGCACGCTCGCGAAATGGAAATTCTCAATCGCGACGAGCAAATAGCCGTTTTGAATGGTGAGTTGTCGGACGCTAAGCGTGATCAAATCCGCATGGCTAACTCCGGTGCAGAAAAGCTATTGGAAAAGCTGCAAACGCTAGGCTTGAACTTTATTGCATTCCACCCCGGTGCGGGCCATATTTCTATTAACGCCAGCGAAATTTCGGATTACATGCAAAACCCTATCGCGTTTGCCGCGCGGAAGTGTTTGGTGACAGAGGATCATTATCGCGCTTGGCTGGAGCACTACGAGAATCCAATATGCCAAGTCGAAGTGGCCAACGGCCGAGCCTGTGCAAAACGCGTGATTCGAGTGGACGTGCCGAATCAATTTAAGCCAGGTCAATCTGATCGCAATGCAAACCGCTGTCAGTATTGCCGAGCAGATACGGCCATCGATAATGTTCTTAAGTTTCACTAATGAGTCATGGCTAAGCCACTGCTGATGTAATTGGTACAATTTCTGCAATGTATTCTTAACTGTTGCCTAAAATTGGCACCTTCGAATACCTATAAAACTTACAATGGCACGGCGGGAGAGAATCGGAATGGCGCAGGGTGAATCAATCGACAAGAGCCTGCTGCAAACCTTTGTGCCGGTGAATGCGTTAACCGGTGATCATTTGGATCGTTTGCTCGATCAGCAACGAGTCGTCCATTTCACTCCCGGGCAGACTTTGTTCACGCTTGGAGAGAGCGACGCAGCGACCATCTACTTGCTGAAAGGCGAAGTAGAGCTAGAGCTGGCTAGCGGCGAGAAACAAATCGTTTCTGCTGGCGGCCAAGAGTCATGGCACCCGTTAGATCATGTGCAACCGCGTCGCGCAACGTGCCGTGCAGTTTCCGATGTAAGCGTTGTCCAGTTTGACAGCTCCGGCTTGGATTCGATCCTCGCGTGGGATCAGTCTGCGGGCTACGTGATTCTCGATATTAATTCCAATGCAGCGTATCAAGATGATCGTCATTGGATGATCCGTCTGCTCAAATCCAAAATTTTCTATAAAGTGCCACCCGGCAATATTCTTGAAATCTTCCGTCGACTGAAACCAAGCAAATATCGAGCTGGCGACTGGGTGATTACTCAGGGCGACGATGCGGATTGTTTCTACATCATCAAAGACGGCATGTGCGAAGTGCTGATTAAAGCAGAAGGCGCAACCGAGCCAACGCCTGTTGCGATGCTGGAGCAGGGGCAGTGGTTTGGTGAAGATGCTCTGCTGACGGGCAAGCCGCGTAACGCGTCGATTGTCATGGCGACTGACGGCGTGCTGATGCGCTTGGATCGCAAAGATTTTGATGAGCTACTGCGTGAGCCTATCGTGCATACGATTGATCTGGAAGACGCTCGTCAGCGCATTTCAGAAGGTGCGCGCTGGTTAGATGTGCGTACTCCTGATGAATTTGATCAGTCGCATTTGCAGTCGGCAATGAACATGCCGCTTAACGTGTTGCGATTGAAGTCTCGGCTGCTTGATCCAGCAAAAACTTACGTCACTTGCTGTGATACAGGTAGGCGTAGTGCGTCGGCGGCGTTTTTACTGAACAACGCAGGCCTGGATGTTCATGTGCTTGAAGGTGGCTTAAACGCCAATGCCGAATCCGTAAAGGCATTGCTGGCTACGGAGTGATCATTTTTCAGCAGGTTCCGACAGAGCATTAATTGAGCATAAAAGGCCGTGGAGACACGGCCTTTGTGTTGGTGCTTGCAGCTGTCCGCTAAGCGCTTCATGCTTGCGCCATTGTCCGGATTTTAGAGGTCTGAAGGTGCCACGCGAACCCTTTCGTAACATTGGCCTGATCGCCAAGTCCGATAGTGAGCAGGCGTTATATTCCCTGCGTCAACTTGTCCATTTCCTCCACGGCCGCGCCGCGAACGTGATCATTGATCGCGAACTCAGTGACGCGTTACCCGAACTTGGCCTGCAAGCGTCCACACGCGCGCAAATGGGCGAGTCCTGTGATCTAGTGATTGTTGTCGGCGGCGATGGCTGTTTGCTCGGCGCTGCGCGCGCCTTAGCGCGTTTCGATGTGCCGGTGCTGGGTATTAACCGAGGACGATTAGGCTTTTTAACCGACATTCTACCGTCTGAAATTGAGTCCCGCGTTGGTCAGGTGCTCGACGGCGATTATGAAATTGAAAAACGCTTCCTGCTTGATTTGGAAGTGCGTAGAGCAAAAACCTCCGCGGGCGAGGGCGCGGCACTCAATGACGTGGTGCTGCTTTCCGGTGACAACGTTCATATGATCGAATTCGAATTATATATCGACGGTCTCTACGTTTATAACCAGCGCTCCGATGGATTAATTATTTCCACTCCCACAGGTTCTACTGCGTATGCGCTGTCCTGCGGTGGTCCCATCATGCACCCCAAAATCGATGCAATGGTATTGGTGCCGCTGAACCCACACACCCTCACCAGTCGTCCGCTAGTGGTCGACGGCAATAGCGAAATTAAAATTCGTATTACTTCATCGAAAGTGCAGCCGCTTGCGAGCTGTGACGGGCAGGACGGCATTCGCTTGCAGCACGAAGATGTGATTTACGTACGTAAAAAACCACATCGTTTAAAACTTATTCATCCGCCGGGTCATGATTTTTATGAAGCCTGTCGTTCCAAGCTGGGCTGGAGTAGTCGTCCGGGAGATAATTAATGTCAGATAAGTTTGAAAATATTGTTCGTCAGCTAACCCCCGAAATTTATCAAAATATGCGTCGCGCCGTTGAGCTGGGCCGTTGGGCCGACGGTAGAGCCGTCACTCCGCAACAACGCGAAACATGTATGCAAGCGATCATTGCTTGGGAAGCGGTCCATGTACCCGAAGATCAGCGCACCGGATACATGCCGCCGAAAGAATGCAGCAGCCACGAACACGACGAACAGCCCGTAACCTTGCGTGGCGCTGGAGACAAAAGTGATGCGTGATAACCATGCCCCAAAGACAATTCGATTAGACGAATATCGTCCGCCCGCATTTTTAGTTGATACCGTTGAGTTAGATTTTGATCTCCGTCCCGGAACGACGACGGTAACAGCTCAGTTAAACATGCGTCGTAACCCTGCACACCTTGATTCGCCAGCAGAATGTGTTCTGAACGGCGTGGCGTTAGTCATAAAGAAATTATCGATCAATCAGTCAGAGCTTGCCGCTGATCAATTCGACTACGCCGACGATGTGCTCACGCTTAAAGATGTGCCTGATGCGTTTGTTCTGAATTCAGTAGTAGAAATTCAGCCGGAGAAAAATACCGCCCTAGAAGGCTTGTATGTGTCTAAGGGTATGTATTGCACGCAATGTGAGGCTGAAGGGTTTCGGCATATTACTTTTTTCCCGGATCGGCCTGATGTACTAAGCAAATTCACCACCACGGTACGTGCGAGCAAGGCTGAGTATCCGCTGTTGTTGTCCAATGGAAATCCCGTTGAACAAGGAGAAGACGGAGATCGTCACTGGGTGCGCTGGGAGGATCCCTTTGCGAAGCCGTGCTACTTGTTCGCGTTGGTGGCAGGCGATCTCGCCTGTTTGGAAGATACGTTTGTTACCTGCTCAGGGCGCACCGTGGCCCTGCGCATTTATGCTGAGCAGCGCGACTTAAATAAACTTGGTCATGCCATGGATTCTCTTAAACGCGCAATGCGTTGGGATGAAGACGTCTATGGCCGCGAATATGACTTAGATATTTATATGATCGTCGCAGTCAGTCATTTCAATATGGGTGCGATGGAAAACAAGGGGCTCAATGTTTTCAACACGTCTTGTGTGCTTGCGCATCCTCAGACAACAACCGATGCGGGTTTTCAAAGAGTTGAGGCCGTCGTTGCGCACGAATATTTCCACAACTGGTCAGGCAACAGAGTGACCTGTCGTGATTGGTTTCAGTTAAGCCTGAAAGAAGGGTTTACGGTTTTCCGAGATCAAAGTTTTTCCGCAGACATGCATTCCGCCGCAGTGAAGCGGGTTGAGGACGTGGATTTATTGCGCACGGTTCAGTTTGCTGAGGATGGCGGCCCCATGGCGCATCCGGTTCGCCCAAATTCGTATCAAAAAATCGATAATTTTTATACCGTAACAATTTACGAAAAAGGCGCCGAAGTTGTGCGCATGCAGTACAACTTGCTTGGCGCTGAAAAATTCCGCCACGCCAGTGACGCCTATTTTGAACGTTTCGATGGGCAGGCCGTCACGTGCGATGATTTTGTTAATTGCATGGAAGAATTTGGCGGCGTTGATTTATCTAAGTTCCGCCGCTGGTATCAACAAGCGGGCACGCCTCGCGTGTGTGTGGAGGATGATTTTTCAAACGGTGTTTATACACTGCGTATTTCTCAACAAACTCCGCCGACCCCAGGGCAGGGCGAAAAGCTGCCGCTGATGATTCCGTTTTCGTTGGCATTGCTCGACGAAGAAGGCAATAAATTAGCGCTCGATAAAGACGCTGCGTATCAAAAAATGTTGATCGTCGATGAAGCGTGCCAAACGTTTACGTTTGACGTCCCCGTCAAGCCAGTGCCGTCAATGTTGCGCGGATTTTCAGCGCCAGTGAATTTAGATTACGACTATACCGATGCGCAGCTTGCTGTCCTATTAGCGCACGATGACGACGGTTATAGCCGTTGGAACGCAGCGCAACAGCTTTTTCACGGCGCTGTGCAGCGAGTCGCTAGAGGTGCAGATGCCAAAGATGAGGTTGCCGCATTGGTAGCGCCAATAGAATCTGTATTGAAATCCGCTGAAGCGGATCCGGCTGGCGCGGCATTAATTTTAACCCTGCCATCTGAAGTCTCTCTCGGTGAAAAATTTACGCCGCTTGATCCAGAAATAGTTGCGCAAGCAAGGGCCAAAATTGAACAACAAATTGGGCAGCAGTTGCTGGAGCATTGGCGAAAAATTGCGAT
This sequence comes from Alcanivoracaceae bacterium, assembly GCA_029213045.1. GTDB lineage: Bacteria > Pseudomonadota > Gammaproteobacteria > Pseudomonadales > Alcanivoracaceae > JARGPN01. The sequence continues at coordinate 138,865 of JARGPN010000009.1, read as the reverse complement.
CAGGTTTCCGGATACAGCGTACTCAGCAGACGCCCTTAGTATTGGTCAGCGCAGTCTATGTCAGCGCGCTTTGGCGTATCGTGCCGCGGCGAAAGAAGAGCAGCTGGATCTATTGCTGATGGAACGTTACCACTCGGCGGACAATATGACCGCTCGTCTCGGCGCGCTCCGCTTACTTGTTTGGAATAACCTATCCGGAAGCGACGAAGCGTTAAAACATTTTGAACAAGAATGGCGTGAAGAGGCATTGGTCATGGATCAATGGTTCGCTGTTCAGGCCGGAAAACCTGACGTCACGGAACAAGAAATTCGTGCGTTATTTGCTCATGAATTATTCGATTGGAGCACGCCAAACCGCGTTCGGGCTGTTTTAAGTACATTTATTAATGGCAATTTAACTGCATTTCACAGTTCAAACGGCGTCGGTTATCAGTTGTTCTCCGAAAGCCTGTCGCGTTTAGACAAAATTAATCCGCAAATTGCAGCACGGTTGGCTGGTGCTTTTGCGATCATGCCGCGCCTTGAATCTGGTCGGCGCGCGTTAATGAATCAGCAGGTGGCGTCGTTGCGGAGTGGCTCCTGTTCTGCGAATCTGTCCGAAGTCTTATCGCGTGTAGTTGTGCAATCGTGACGGCTGGGTGAACAAGGATTCACTAGACTGTGAAGTCGTTGTTTTTTATAGCTTGAAGGCGCAAATTATATTTCAATAAATAGCATAAAGAGGTCCTTCCCGAAGAGGGCCCATGCTGTTGCTCTCACTTGACCGTTTGGTTAAGGAGATACACGCAAATACATAATACAAATAACTCGGGCGAATCACGGAGCCACATAATGAAAACAAAAGTGTTTCAACCTACCAGGTTGGTGCTAGCAGTTTCAGCGGCACTATCACTTGGGGCACTCACATCAAATGCCGGTGCGGTTGAGTTTCAATTTAAGGATGGCGATGTAACTGGTCGCTTCGATACTCAACTTTCTGTAGGTACTTTGTGGCGAACTGAAGGTAGAGATGCTGACATGGCCGCCAACGAAGATCCTGTTGCGATGGCCGCGAAAGGTTATAGCACTCAGCTCAATAAAAATGATGCTGAAAATAACTTTGACGTAGGCATGGCATCACTGGTTTATAAAATTACTCCAGAGCTAGCGGTTAACTTTAACGGGCAGTGGGGTGCGTTTGTTCGCGCTACGGCTTTCTACGATAGCGTCATTATGAATGACGGCCACGACGGCGGTCAGCTTCTCTTTGGTAATGGCGCTTGTCCAGGAGGCGGCAATCCCAGCTCTCCTTGTCCAGACTTCGGCATTAACCGCTACGCCTCCTACTCAGATCATGCGAACAACGGAACGGGCAGCAAGTTTACCGACGCGGCAGAAGACAATGCGGGTCAACGTATTAGGTTGTTGGATGCTTATGTCTGGACCGATGTCGATTTGTTTGGCCGAACGCTCGGCGTGCGCGCAGGCCGCCAAGTTATTACTTGGGGCGAGTCATTGTTTATTCAAAATGGCGTGAACACTGCCAACTATGTTGATTTGGCCGCACTACGCTTGCCGGGTGCTGAGTTAAAAGAGGCGTTGTTGCCTTTGGCGAGTTTGTCGTTCAGCTACGGCTTGACCGATAACTTATCTATGGAGGCTTTCTACCAGTTCGAATGGCAGAATACCGAAGATGCGCCAGCAGGCACTTATTACTCCACGCATGATGCGTTCCCAGGCGAAGGTGCTGAGAATGTGATTGTTGATGGTCGACTGGTGGCATTGTCAAATGGTGTTCCAGCGCTTGCAGATGTATTTGCAAACTACACCTTGTCTCAGTATGGGCAATCCGGTGTTGATTATGAATACGAGCAGACGCAGGTCACTGTTGACCGCTTAGCGGATGAAGATCCGAGTGACGACGGCCAGTTCGGTTTGGCATTCCGCTATTTCGCGGACCAATTAAACGGTACTGAATTCGGTTTTTACTACAGCCAACTGCACGCACGTTTGCCGGTGGTAGGCTCGCGGGTAGATCAGCTTGGTGTGGGCTCGATTGCTGAACGTATCGATAACGCTCGGTATTTCATGGTGTACCCAGAAGCGATTGATATGTACGGCATGAGCTTCAATACCACTGTTGGCATGTTCTCATTGGCGGGTGAGTTAGCGTATCGCCCAGCTCAGCCAATCATCAACGAAGTTGGCGATAACTTGATTTCATCTCTCGCTGGAGTTGCTGCGAGCGGTGCCCCTGTTATTTCTGATCTGACTGATCACTGTGTTCGCTCTGAAGTAGGCGGTAGCTGCCTCGACGGCAACACGGCAATTCAGCAAGGTGATAATTATTACTTCTACGATGAAGCAGAGACGGTTACAGGTTCATTGCTTTCGATCATGAGTCTTGGCCCAACCTTGGGAACCGATAACTTGGTCGGCATCTTGGAACTTGGCGTAGATTCGACTCATGGACTGAACGACAAACTTCGTTATAACTCCACCGCAGCGTTGCTCGATTCGGAAGCAATTGCACATAACCCTGATGACCCAAATAGCGTTTATTTAACGCAAACAGCATGGGGCTATCGAGCGATTGTTAAGGCCGATTACAACGATATTTTCGCAGGTGTAATTATGTCGCCGAGCGTGCGCTTATCGCACGACGTGTCGGGTAACTCTCCCATCGGCGGCAACTTCTTAGAAGGTCGCAAAGCGGCGACACTTGGGGTCGATTTCGTATACTTGAATAATCTTGGTGTGGGCGTACAGGCAACCAGTTTCTGGGGCGGCGGTTACAGCAATAAGCTCAAGGACCGAAACAATGCGTCCCTGTCGGTGTCTTACTCATTCTAATAAAGATAATGCGTTGGTCGCAGTGGCGGCCAACGCGACAAGCTACGGAGAGATTAATCATGTCAAAGAAATTCGCAGTGGTCGGCGTGACAGCGGCACTGATGATGGCGATGTCTTCAGGCGTATATGCCAAAGTGTCTACCGCGGAAGCGGGCAAGCTTGGCAATTCGCTGACGCCCATGGGTGCTCAGAAAGCCGGAAACGGTAAGGACGTTGCTACGGGCTTAGGTATTCCTGATTGGGATGGCGGCATCACCAAAGCACGCATTCCTAAATCCTATACAAAAGCGGGCCAGCATCATCCTGATCCATACGCGTCAGATAAAATTGTATTCACCATTACCGCTCAAAATCTGCAGAAATATGCAGACAAGGTGCCGGTGGGAATACAAGAGCTGATCAAGACCTATCCGGACACATTCAAACTAAATGTGTACCCGAGCCGTCGTTCAACGTCCGCGCCTGATTTTGTGTACAAGTTCACTAAGGAAAACGCCACTCGTACTGAGCTGCTTCCTACCGGTGTATCTGCGGTAATGGGCGGCGCGCCGTTTCCAATTTTAAGCGGCACTGACTCTGAAAAGGCGATGCAAGCGATTTGGAACCACGTGCTTCGCTGGCGTGGCGTTTACGTTGTGCGTCGCGCTTCTGAAGTAGCGGTTCAGCGCAACGGTGCGTACTCGTTGGTAACGTCGCAGCAAGAAATTTATTTCAAGCTCGACAATCCAAAGTTGACACTGGATGACATGAACAACATCGTTTTCTATTACCTTTCATTCGTGAAAGCACCTGCGCGTTTAGCGGGCGGTGCGGTGCTTGTGCATGAAACATTGGACCAGAAAGAAATGCCACGTCAGGCATGGGGTTATAACGCAGGTCAACGTCGTGTACGTCGCGCACCTAACCTAGCGTATGACACACCAATCGCTGCAGCAGATGGTTTGCGTACAGCGGATGACACCGACATGTTTAACGGTTCGCCAGATCGCTACAACTGGAAGCTAGTTCACGATAAACCTGTAGAAATGTTTATTCCTTACAACAGCTATAAAATTGATTCGCCGGATATCACTTACAAAGACATGCTGATGCCTGGTCACGTGAATCCTGATTATCAGCGTTGGGAGTTACACCGCGTATGGGTTGTTGAAGCAGACCTGAAGCCTGGCGAGCGTCACCTGTATTCCAAGCGTGTGTTCTACATTGATGAAGATTCTTGGCAAATTGCCTCAATCGATCAATACGACTCTCGTGGTGACCTGTGGCGCGTAAGCTTGGCGTTCATCAAAAACTTCTATGAAGTGCCAACGCAGTGGACAGCGCTAGACGTGTTCCATGATTTGCGCGCGAAGCGTTATCACGTACAGCAATTGGACAACGAAGAGTCCAGCCTCCTCGACTTCAGTCAGCCAGTACCGGACGAGCGTTATTTCCATCCGGCGGCATTGCGACGTCGCGGTAATTAATCAATCAAAAAAGAGTGGGCCGGTTACGACCGGCCCAAATAAAACAAAAAGATTGTTTGTATGAACATCGGGAGAACTACGATGCGTACGCTTAAAAAAGTTATAACACTGACGGCAATGGCGGCAGCACTGCAAGCCTGCGGCGGCGGTGATCCGGGCGAAAAGCTCGTTTCCGAACCAACTACTGCGGCGGCGGCCACAGCAATTTTTAATCCAGCTCTTAAGGGTGATGGCCTGCCTTTCCCCGTGGATTTGCTTTTCGCAAGCACGCCTGACGGGTCGATTAACATACCTGGTAAACCATCGACATTTGACCCTAAAAATGCGGCAACGCTGGCAACATCGGTAGCTACACCGGCAGCCCCGTTTTTAGCGGATCCCCAAACCGCTCTAAATACTATGGATGGATTTTCCACGACTGCACCAATGGTTGTGCGTTTTTCTGCGGCCATTGATGACCCTTCTGATGCAACAGATATCTCAGATAACGTCCGTGTCTTCCGCCTAGACTCATTTGACCCAGGTGCGAGCGCTAGTACTCTCACAGTTGACGCAGAGTTAACTTGGGGTGTTGATTTCGTTGCCGGTGTTACGGGTGGGACGACATTGCTTATTCAGCCATTACGTCCATTACAGTCTAGCAAGACATATGTGGTGGTTATTCAGAATGGTTTGAAGACGACGGGTGGCAACCCAGTTTCCCAAGACAGCACGTATTCCTTGTTGCATGGCTCCTATTTGCTAACACCAGCAATCGGTGCAGTAACTGGGCAATCGGATTTTGTTCTGCGCAGCGATGGTTCAACGCCTTGTGATTTCACAGATCCAGTATCGGTTGCTGATTGCACAGACGTGAATACAGAAGACTATACCTCTGCATCAGCAATTCCAGGTGCCGAGGCGGCGGCTGTTATCGCTGGTAACTTGGCTGCACTAGAAACGGCAGGCAGTTACAGCGATTTATATTTGCTTGAGCAGTTGCGTCGCATTACTGCGAAGCAATTGGCGGCCGTGCAAGCTGCTTCGGTAGTTCCGACTGATGTGGTGTTGAGCTACAGTGTTTCTACTGAAAATATCGGTGCGGCATTGACGAACGCTAATGCACAAGTGAGTGCCATAGCCGCGACAACAGCTCCAAATATCACTGTATTAAATCCAATCTCATCTTGGGATGGTGCTGGTACGGGCTTGCCTTGGGAAGTGGTTTCTCCTGGGGCCGATGGCGACATTAACACTCCTGCGGATGCGCAGGCGTACATCTATCTCGGCACGCTGGATAATATTGTTCAGTTCATGGATCCAGCTAACCAAAACACCTCGGTGTGGGAAGCTGATAATTCGAGCTGGTTAGGTGGCGTTGTGCCCGCGTGTGGAGCCTTAAATGCGCATTTGGTAGGTGGTACAGCCAATCTAGTTGCGTGTAACCAATACACTCCGTCGCCGGTTACAACCACACACAGTGTGCCGGTGATTATCAGTGCTCCAAATCCTACACTTTTGGGCACGACATGCGCGGGTGGTGATCTACCTGTAGCAATTTATCAGCATGGTATTACCTCAAATCGCGGCACTTTATTGGCAATGGCGGATGCGCTTGCTTCCAAGTGCGTGGTTGGCGTTGCTATTGATATGCCCAAGCATGGTATCGCCCCGAATGATCCAATATTTGCTGCTTTGTCTAATCTGCAGCAGGGGCTCCAGCAGCCTCCGTTCGCTGGAGCGGCTAATCCGAGCCCAGTGTTGGAGCGTCTTGTTAAAGTCTCTAGCCCTGCGGATAGCTGTTTAGCGGGTACAGGCGTTGCAACAGGTGTGGATACTGATTTTTATTGCCCAAGCGGCGATAACTACGTAAACCTGTCGAACTTGGCTAACTCGCGTGACTCGCTACGTCAGAGCGTTGTGGATCTTCACTCGCTTTACGTCGCATTAACCGAAAGCTCTGGTGCTGATTTAACCGCGGCAACAATTGGTACCACCATCGATACTGGCAACATTAGTTTCGTTGGGGTTTCGCTTGGTAGCATTGTGGGAACAACCTTTGTTGCATTGCATGACGGTGATCTAGCGACTGCTACATTGAACGTAGGTGGCGGTGGTATTGCCAAGATTCTTGATGGGTCTCCTAGCTTTGAGCCTGAAATCACGAAAGGCTTATACGATGCGGCTGGTTTATCCAAGCCTGGTGGCAGCTATGAGGGCTTCCTGATCATCGCGCAAGCAATGGTCGATAGCACAGACCCGATCAATTTTGCGCAAGCTTTAAGCACTTCATCAACGCCTATGTTGTTCCAAGAAGTGATTGGTACGCCGACGAATAACACCAACTGTGTGTTGAATAAAGTTGGCTGCCCTGACCAAGTCGTACCGAATAACGTGTTCGGCACTAGTTTTGGTCCTGCGTGGGGTGTTGTGTCGTCGAGTGGACAGACCTCGTATTTGGCAAACCAAAACTTTATCACCACGCCAGTAGCGCTAGCGGGTACGGATCCACTTGTACAAGGTACTCGTTTCATTGCTATCGCTGCTACGGCGCAGGCTGGAGCACCCATTAACCCGATCCAACTTGGGCCATTGGGTGAAGACGCTACCTATCTCCCTCCGCTTGCGGCAACGTTTAACGGTATCGGTCTGAAGTCGGTTGGTACTTGTGGTGCGTACACCGGAACTGGCGCCGTATCTGGTGTAGTTCGCTTTACTGCTGGTGAGCACAGCTCTCTGCTTAGCCCGACCGCAAATGCGGCCGTGACAGCCCAAATGCAGACGCAGATGGTTGGCTTTATCGATACCGCAGGTTTCGCAATTGCTGCAGATTCGTATGGTGTTGTCGCAAACCGTCCATCCGATTCACAAATAGATGATTGTGTGCCTGCTCCATAAGCTCGAAATTATTCACATTTTTGAAGTACAAAACCAAGGGTGGCCATAGCCACCCTTGGTTTATATAAACAGGAAGCGTTGGTCTTTGGAGGCGAGCGCAAACACGCTTGGAAGCAGTAATTAATAGAACCTTTTTATTTTCGATTTGCTCGGGAATTGATATGAGAGTTATTGCCATTTCTGTCTGTGCGGCTGGGTTGCTGGCGACTGCGCAGATTGGTGCAGCACCGGCGTCTTCGGAGTCACCGGTTGTCAGCGCCTTAACGTATTTAGATGTTGCGCGCGCGGGTACGCGTGTGGTCGCCGTTGGTGATCGCGGCAACATTTTATTTTCTGAAGATGAAGGTCAGACGTGGGTGTCTGCGCAAAGTCCTACTGACGCGTTGTTAACGTCGGTGTGTTTTGCTGACGCAAAGCACGGCTGGGCGGTTGGTCATGACGCGGTTGTGCTGGGTACAGCAGACGGTGGCGAAACCTGGGCCGTGCAATATTCCGATGCTCTTGGCGGCGGCGCGGCGGATGCCTCTGCAGACGACGAAGACGACTACGATAACTATGACGACTACGATAGCTATGACAGCTACGACCAGCCGGAAGTTGTCGATACGTCTGGCGCGCCATTTCTAGATGTCATTTGCGAAAGTGCTGATCGTGCAATGGCCGTGGGTGGTTACGGCTACGTTGTTGAAACGCAAGATGGCGGCACGTCTTGGCAAAAACGTAATGCCGATATCCCCAATCCAGATGGTTGGCATCTATATGCAATCCAGCGCATTCCTAACACATCCACATTATTGATCGCAGGCGAGAAGGGCACATTGCTCCGCTCGCGGGATAATGGTGTGAGCTGGCAAAAATTGAAAAGCCCATATGGCGGTACGTTCTTTGGCATGACCGTGACGAATAATTTAGTCCTAGTGCATGGCATGCAGGGCAAGGTTTTTTCTTCCCGCGATGCCGGCACGACGTGGCGTGAAATTAAAACGGGCGTGACCCGTGCCGTCAATGACGGTGTTGTGTTGCAAGACGGCACTATTATCCTTATCGGCCAGTCAGGTGCGGTGCTAGTAAGTCATGACAACGGCAACAGTGTTGCGCTGCAATATTTACGAAATCGTGAAACCGTATCTGGCGTTTTGTCTTTGACGGATGGCGGCTTGCTGGTGGCAGGCGATCACGGTCTTAATGTTATTAACGGCATTCGCTAGGGAGCCATCATGAGTAATTTATCTTCTTCCCTCGCCAAAGCCTTGTTTTCTGCACGCCCGGCGATTCTGGTTGTCTTTGCCTTGGCGACGGCGTTTTTTGCTTGGTCTGCGCGTGACATTCATGTCAACACAGACGTGAGTAAAATGGTGCCGCTACAGCACCCGTACATTCAGAACTTTTTAGAACACCAAGCGGATGTAGATTTAGGCAATGACGTTCGCATCATCGTTGAAGACACTCGTAATGAAGACATCTTCAACGAAGAATATATGGATGCTTTAAAGAAAATTACCGACGACGTATTTTCAATGCCAGGCGTTGACCCTTCAAAAATTAGTTCTTTGTGGACAGCCAATGTTCGCTGGAACGAAGTCACTGAAGAGGGTTTCCAGGGCGGCGAAGTTATTCCGCCAGACTATGACGGCAGTGCGGATAGCTTGGAGCAATTGCGTACCAACGTATTACGCTCTGGTCACGTTGGGCGTTTAGTGTCGGATGATTTCCGTTCGAGCATTGTTCACGCAAACCTTCTTGATGTGTTGTCGCCTGACTCGGAAGTGGATATCCCAACGCTGTCAGCATCGTTAGACGAAATTCGCGAGCGGTATGAAAGCGAGTATCCGTTTATTCGTGTCCATGTTGTTGGTATCGCGAAAAAGGTCGGTGATGTCATTGCTGCCGCGCAGCAAGTGGCAATGTTTTTCTTGATCACTATCGCGCTGACAGCTTTGTTGCTGTTGCTCGATACGCGTTGCCTAAAAAGCACATTGGCGGTAACAGGCTGTTCTGTTATTGCAGTGGTATGGCAGCTAGGCCTCGTGAGTGTGATGGGCTTTACCATTGACCCGTATTCGATGTTGGTGCCGTTCCTTGTCTTTGCAATCGCGGTAAGTCACGGGGTTCAGATAGTAAACACGTTCACCAACTACATGGCGTCCGGTGATTCGGCACGCGTAGCGGCGAGCGATACGTTCGCGGCGTTAGTCGTGCCCGGCATGATTGCACTGATCTCAGATGCTATTGGTTTTGTGACGCTATACATTATCGATATCGGCGTCATTCGCGAGTTGGCAATTGCGGCGAGTGTGGGTGTTGGTGTCGTTATCCTGACCAACTTGATCATTGTTCCGATCATTTTGTCCTACGTTGGCTGCAGTAACGCGGCGATCAGAAAGGTCAAAGCGAAAGATAATGCCGACCATCCGTTAGCGTCTATTTTTTCTCACTTCACGCGCAAGCCGTTGGCGGCAATTTCCATTGGTATTGCTGTGATCGGTTACGCCGGTGGTATTTATTTAAGTCAAGATTTGAAAATTGGTGATTTAAATAAAGGTGCCCCTGAGCTATGGCCTGATCCATGTGCAGAAGAAGTGTGTGAACGCGGATATAAGCCAGAGCGCAAATACCAGTACAACCATGATGTGAATTACTTGGTGTCTAACTACAGCGTCAGTGCCGACGTTTTGGTTGTCATGGGTAAAACACCGATGGAAGGCTGCAATAGCTATGACGCTATGGTTGCCATTGATAATCTGGCCTGGACCTTGCGAAATGTTGGCGGCGTCCAAGAGGTTGTCACGGTTGCATCGGTGACTAAGCAAATTAACGCAAACATGAATGAAGGCAGCTTAAAGTGGGGCACGGTATCCCGTGACCAGTTCGCGTTAAACAATGCGATGCGCTATATGCCCAACTCATTGTTCAACCTAGATTGCAGCCTGACACCGATGTACGTGTTCCTTGATGACCACAAAGCGGAAACGCTTAATCGTGTGACGCAAACAGTTGAAGATTACAATGCTACCAGCGCGCAGCCTGAAATTATTGATTTCAAGTTGGCTTCGGGTAACGCGGGTGTTGAAGCCGCGACTAACCAAACCATCGAAGCAAGCCAATACCCAATGTTGATATTGGTTTACGGCGTAGTGACCATTTTGTGCTTGATCGCATTCCGCTCAATTCGTGCGGTGCTGTGTATCATCATTCCGCTGGGCTTAACGTCGATCTTGTGTCAGGCGTTGATGACATACTTAGGCATTGGCGTAAAAGTCGCGACACTGCCGGTTATCGCATTAGGTGTGGGTATTGGTGTCGATTACGGCATTTATATTTACAGCAAGTTGGCGAGTTACTTGAAGCAAGGCATGGACTTGGAAACGGCTTACCGAGAAACACTGAAAACGACCGGTAAGGCGGTAGCGTTCACTGGCCTAGCATTGGCGGTGGGTGTTGTTCTTTGGGGCTTCTCCTCAATCAAGTTCCAAGCCGATATGGGCATCTTGCTCACCTTCATGTTCCTCTGGAATATGATCGGCGCGCTTTGGTTGTTGCCATCGTTGGCTCGCTTCTTATTGAAAGAAGAGACTAAGTAGCGCAATGCGCTAGCTGTAAAAATTGCACTAGCACTAAGATCCAGCGATGCGTAATCGTTGAGATCTTCCAAGAAAGGGCCAATGCACTGAGTGCACTGGCCCTTTCTCTTTTCTATAATGCGCGGCAATCGCGTAGGTCTTTCTGTATCATTGCCCGTCGTCGTATTTCCGCACAGCACAGGTGCTCCAAATGTTGTATCAATTCGCCCGTCCTTTGCTTTTCTCCATGTCTGAAGAGCACTCACACGAACTGACCCTTGCTGCGTTGCGTAGCGGCCTCGGACATTTATATCCGTCTTGTGTGCCGGCAAAGCCCGTGTCAGTGATGGGATTGGATTTTCCGAATCCGGTTGGATTGGCCGCGGGGCTGGATAAAAACGGTGATTGCATCAACGGCTTGGCTTCGTTGGGGTTTGGCTTTTTAGAGGTGGGAACGGTGACACCGCGCCCGCAGCCCGGCAACCCTAAGCCTCGCTTGTTTAGATTGCCGCCCGCGAAGGCGCTGATTAATAGAATGGGATTTAATAATCACGGCGTGGACTACTTACTCCGTGCGGTAGAGAAAAGCCGATTTGACGGTGTGCTCGGCATTAATATCGGCAAAAACTTTGACACGCCGGTTGAAGATGCCGTGCAAGATTATCTGTTTTGTTTAGAGCGTGTGCATCAATCGGCTAGCTACGTGGTAGTGAATGTTTCGTCGCCTAACACGCCGGGGCTGCGCACACTGCAACACGGTGATGCGTTGGAAGCCCTGCTGGCCCAGTTGCGTGAAAGCCAAACATTGCTGGATCAAAAAGCAGGAAGACGAGTGCCTTTGGTCATTAAGGTCGCACCCGATAATGAAGACGACAGTATTGCTGAGATGGCGCAGGCGTTTGTACGGCACGGTATGGACGGCGTTATCGTCGGGAACACTACGGTTACTCGTCCAGGCGTTGAGCAATTACGTCATGGAGCGGAAGCTGGCGGATTAAGTGGCGCACCGTTAAAGCCATTGGCGGATAAAACGCTCGGTACATTTTGTAAGGCGCTCGATGGCAAGGTGCCTGTCATCGGCGTTGGCGGGATTTTGTCTGGCCAGGATGCGCGAGATAAACAACTGTTAGGCGCGTCTTTGGTGCAGATCTACAGCGGCCTCATTTATACAGGGCCGTCACTCGTCCGCGACGCAGTGCGAAGCTGGCAGGCATAAAGAAGGGCCCTGGAGGGGCCCTATGAGACGCGTAACGCGCCGTTCACTTGCTCTGTAGTATCCCAGCCGTGCTGGGTGTTAAAGATTTTTGATGTTTTGAACGCCGGAGACGCCGGTCATTCCATAATTTTGATCAGTGCGACCCTCTCGCCAGCCACCAAGCCAGTGAGATCGCATATCAAGATTTTCGTCAAAGGGGCATAAATCGCGGGATTTTCCATCTAGACCTGCTTGATAGCCGCGAGTGTAAGCACGGGTATCACGGTTCCTTTTCTGTCTTTTCATATCGAACACTTCCTCTCTGCCATATCGTTATGTAGTGAAGAACGTGGCGCGGTATAAACTGGTTCACACCGAGACAGAAGCTGATAGGGGCCGGTCTTAGACCGCACTCGCTCCTGAGCGGAACCGGGTAGGTATTTCCCGCGCTACACATCCAGTATCCGAAGCTCAGCTCGCGCTGTCGAATATCAAGTAGCAATATAGGAATGGCTGCTTAGGAATATGGCTTATATTGCGAGCAAATTAAGTATCAGTGACAACTTGTTGATATTTTCAGTAAGTTTTTGATTTTCATCACGAAGTAAAGGTAGGTTTTTCTGTGGAACTGATCGTTACCTGTATTCCTGGCCTCGCTGGCTTGTTGGCAGAGGAGCTTGGCGAGCTAGGCTTGGATGTCACACCAGCGGGTGTCGCGGCAGTTCGTATTGAACAGGGTGCGCTAGACCAAGCGCTGCGTATTACCTTGTGGTCGCGCTTAGCAGAGCGCGTGCTGATGCCCATCGGGCAAGTAGAGGCAACGCCTGATGTGGCCGCAGAACAGCTCGCAAAGCTGATTGATATCGACGAACACCTCGGCGTCGAAACGCCATTGAATGTGCATGTCGATCATGAGGCGGGCGTACGCGGAGATCCGCGTATTTCGTCGAGCGTGTTCTGCCGAAACCTATCCCGCCGAGTGATATTGCAACGTGAGCCTGCTGGTGCGTTGTGTCTAAGAATACTCATCGCCGCAGAGCAGGCCAGTGTGTCGATTGATTTTAGTGGCGTGCCGTTGAGTCGTCGCGGTTATCGCGTGAGTGGCGGTGCTGCGCCTTTGCGTGAATCATTGGCCGCGGCAATGCTACGCGTCGCGGGCTGGCCGAATACGGATGCGCCGGTACTTATCGATCCGTTCTGTGGCAGCGGCACGGTACCAATTGAAGCGGCGTTAATTGCCAAGAATGTGGCGCCGGGATTGATGCGTGAGAATTTCTCCGTGTTGCAGTGGCGCGGTTGTCGCTCGGCGTTGTGGACAAAAATGCGTGAAGAGGCCCGTGCGCAAGTGAATCCCAATGTGCGTTGCATGATTAAAGGCTTTGACGGTGATGATCAAGCGCTACGGTTAGCAAAAGCCAATGCAGATCGAGCGGGCGTTGAATCCATGATTCACTTCGAACGTCGCGAAATGGGATTGTTGGCGTCTAGAGACTTTGCCGACAACGGCGTGATAGTGACCAACCCGCCGTGGGGTGAACGACTCGAAGACCGGCCTCGCGTAGTCGGATTGCATCAAGCGCTAGGGCGAAAAATGGCCGCGTTAGCGCGTGGTTGGCCCATGGTGGTGCTGGGCAGTGAAGTCGAGGTGTTGGATAAACTGGGGGCGGAGCATGTTGCTCAGTGGAAACTGAGAAACGGTGCCATGAATAACTACATTCGCAAGGTCAGCACAGTCTTGCGTGCGCCGGCGACACCCCTGCAAACAGGCGAAGCAGTGTTTGAATTGCCTGAGCAGGCCCAGGCACTGGCAAATCGGCTACGTAAGAATGGTCGCCAATTGCGCAAGTGGATTCAGCAAGAACAAATCACCTCCTACCGTTTATATGATCGGGATTTGCCAGAATTTAATTTCTCCATTGATGTGTACGCCGAGCAGGTTTGCGTACAAGAATTTGCGCCACCGAAAACCATCGATGAAAAACTCGCAGAACAACGCAGGATGTGGGCCGTTTCTGCCGTACGTTCAGTGTTAGGCGCGCACAGGGAGCAGGTTTTCTTGCGCACGCGCTCGCAACAAAAAGGTAAGCAGCAATATCAAAAACTGGATGCACGAAAAGAGATGTCGGTCGTGCGTGAAGGGCAAGCTTATTTCTATGTGAATCTTTCTGCCTATTTAGATACAGGTTTATTTTTGGATCATAGGCCAACGCGCATGCGTTTTGAAACCGAGTGTTCGGGCAAAAGATTCCTGAATTTATTCGGATACACAGGAGCGGCAACGGTACATGCTGCCGTTGGCGGTGCGCGCAGTTCGGTGACGGTTGATTCGTCCAAAACTTATTTAGACTGGGCAGGTGAAAACCTTGCGCTGAATGGGTTTTCTACGCGTAATCATCGGCTTGAACGGGCAGATACCATGACCTGGTTGCAAGCGTGTAATGAGCAGTTTGACGTGGTTTTTTGCGACCCTCCGACGTTTTCAAACAATAAATCACGGGATGATTTTGTTGTGCAGCGGGATCACGCTGAATTAATTCGTTGGATCATGAAGCGTTTAGAGCCGGGCGGCGTATTGTACTTTTCCAATAATTTTCGCAAGTTCAAACTCGATGAGTTTGTGAGCAAGTGGTTCAAGGTGGAAGATTTAACCCGCGGTAGTGTGCCGCCAGACTTCAATCAGCAGGCGACACCGCATCATTTATTCGCTATTCGGCATTTGGATTAGTTCGGTATGGCATCAGCTGTGGAAATAGAGTTGTTGATGACCCTCGGGTGCCATTTGTGCGACGACGCAGAAGCGGTGGTTCGTCGCGCGTTACCGAAGGCGACGATCGTGCGAATTGATATTGGCGATGACGATCACGATATCGAACAGTACGGCACGCGTATTCCGGTGTTGCGTTATGCAGGGAATGAACTGGATTGGCCATTTAGCTTGTTAGACGTGCGGGGGTTGCTCGCAAGAGCGGATTAACAGTGCCTTTTTTGTGTCGCATCGCAAAGTGCACTGCGCACGATCAATCTACGATTCGATTAGTTTGCTTTCTGAAACGCCAAAAAAGGCTAAGCTGTTTTGCCACGTCGCCTGACTAATCTCTTCAGCGGAGCAGTCATAGCATTCCGCAACTTTCTTTAGCACCCATGTAAGCAGGAAAGGCTCGTTTCGCCCCGATCTGGGTGGCTTTCCGTCCATATTGCGTGGCGTTAAATAGGGGCTGTCCGTTTCAATCATTAAACGATTCAGAGGAATGTTTTTTACCAGCGCCTGCAGTTCGAGACCGCGCCTTTCATCGCAAATCCAACCCGTGATGCCGATATGACAGTCGATGTCTAAATAATCAAACAGTTCTTTTTTACTGCCCGTAAAACAATGCACCACTGCATTCGGTAGCTTGTCCCGTTGTTCTTTGAGCATTGGCAGAAATCGGTCATGGGCATCGCGCTGGTGTAAAAAAGCAGGCAGTGTCGTTTCAGATGCTAGCTGCAACTGTTCAGCAAATGCGTTTTCTTGAGCAGGGCGGGGCGAGAAGTCGCGGTTGAAATCTAGGCCGGTCTCGCCAATGGCGCGGACTTTTTCTTCTGCTGCAATTTCCCTTATTCGTGCTAGCGCATCGCGGTCAAATTCATTCGCATGATGTGGGTGTACCCCCGCAGTGCAAAATAGTTCGGCATGCTCTGCCGCAAGTTTAATTGCTGTCTCAGATCCCACGACGCTTGTACCGGTAATGACCTGCAACCGCACGCCAGCTTGGCGAGCGCGTTCGAGAACGGCATCAAAATCTGCGTCAAAGCGTTTATCCGCCAAATTGACGCCAATATCTGCTAAGTACACAAAAATCCTAGGGAGTATTTGGCGCTTGGGAGAGACGTTCGCGCAAATCTTCAATGCGTCGACGATTCGCGCCTAAATCAGAGTGTCCCACCCGCGATGCGGATCGTACATCAATGGTGCCATCCTCTCGCACGATAAAGTCTACGTCGTCGACGAATCTAAAAATCAACGATGTGAACGTAGCGGTGATGTGATTGGGGGCGGTCTGCTCCCATTTAACGCGTGAAATCTCGTTTAGCGTGTCGCCGAGGCGCTGCATTGTCGTGGCCACATCTCCCGCGCCCGACAGAGGGGCAACATAATGATCCTCGTCGTCTGCAAGGCTGCTGACGCAGTTTGGGCTAGCAGGGCAGGGCGCGAGCTCTGGTTGCGCAGCGAGCGCTACCAGAGGGCTTATAGATGCACTGATGAGTAAAAAAAGACTAACGAGGATCCGCATCGCGTATTAATCCAATAAAGATTCCTTCGATCACCAGTTCGTCTGGTGACACCCGGATGGGTTCGTAGGCATCGTTGGCAGGCATTAACAGGATGCCGGATTTCTCCATACGCAACGTTTTGACGGTTACTTCGTCATCGATGCGCGCCACGACAATCTGTCCAGAGCGTGCCATATTACTTTTGCGTACCGCAATTAAGTCGCCGTCAAGAATGCCGACGTCCTTCATACTATCGCCTTGGACTCGCAGCATATAGGTCGGACGCTGACGAAATAAGCCCTGGGGAACAGCGATGCTGCGTTCGATGTTCTCAATGGCTTCAATCGGTAGGCCCGCAGCCACTTTGCCTAGCAGAGGCACTTCGTCTTCATTGACGTTTTCATTGTCGAGCAACTGAATGCCGCGTGAGCGATCATTGTGAATGCGGATGTGGCCTTTTCGCTCAAGCGCTCGTAAGTGGTCTGAGGCAGCATTTTTCGACTGAAAGCCCATCAGCTCGGCTATTTCTGCTCGGGTAGGGGCCATTCCGGTTTCTTGAAGGTGCTGTCTGATACATTCAAGTACTTCGCGTTGACGGTCAGTTAATATGTCGCTCATGGGAGGCTCATCCATAACTTTGTTGTGCGATGACTCTAACATGGTTACTGTCTTGATGAACAGTGCTGGATGTTCAGTCTGTTGATGTTTTTTTCGCCTGCGTTGAAGCAAAACGCCAGAGCCAATAGCATAGCCCAGCGGATAACCGCAATTAGGGGGCTGGAGTAGAACAGATGAAACAAATTGACCGTGGAGAGTACCCGCTTGACCGTGTTCAGCGGCTGATTTCGGGGATCCCGTTTTTTAATGAAGTTGCGCGTGAATCCGCTGACCAGCTCAACACGTTGTTAGAACTTGCTGAAATTATGCAAGCGCAGCCGGGTGAAACGGTAATTAAAGAAGGGGATAGCGACACTTACTTATATTTTTTGCTTAAGGGACAGTTGGCGGTCGTTGCTCCGAGTGCCGCACCGAACGGCTCAGGGCAAGTGTTGAACTATATTTCACCGGGCGAAGTGTTCGGTGCGTTGGCGATGATTCGCGGTACCGAGCGGACAGCAACGATCAAGGTCGATGACGCTACACGCGAAGCTATTGTCGCGCGGCTAAATTATGACTACTTCAAAAACCTTAAAGATACTTCGACGCTGTTCATGTCGACCAAGTTGTCGTTTTATCGGATGCTCGTGCATAACATTCGCTGGACGCTAGAAGTGAACAAAATGCAGAACCCGCAGCATGAATTGGTTACGGTAATGCGGAAGGTTCCGATCTTTACGGGAAGTAAAGGCGGCGAAGAAGAGCTTGTCTCGTTGCATGAGCAGGCGCATCAGTTGGCCGATATTTTGTGCCTTTGGAACGAAAGTTCGCAGCCGCAACGCAATAATAATGTGCAAGTTACTTAGTCTTTAGGAACGACCTTTAATAAATAAAATATAAAAAAGGCAGGAGTTGTTGAGCTTCTGCCTTTTTTATTTGGATGAATATCTTGTTGCGCTTTATGCAAGAAAATTACGATTTATGTTGTTCAATTTTTACGGCGAGTACGTCGCAGTGCGCGCCAGGAACCAACCCCTTAGCCGTTGAGCCGAGTAATACTGCCCAGCCGGTGCGTGTATGGCTGCCCACTATTATCAATTCCGCCTCAAGCTTGTCCGCTTTATCTTGAATCGCTTTTTCAATTGAACCTAATTCAACAAATACATTGTCGTGAGGAATGTCGAATTCGTCTGCATATTTAATCGCGGTTTCTTGCGCGCGTTGGGTAAGGTTGTGTTGCAGCTCAGAAACGTCCATAGGCACATCGGCGCCATAGGCCAGCGCCAGTGGCTCGATCACGTGAATCAAATGGATGCTGTTTTTCTGCGTGGATAGGGATGCCGCACGCCGGAGGAGAGCAGGTGTATCATCGCTGCAGTCAATGGCGACTAGAATTTTTGTGTAGCCTTCCATATTTAACCTCCGTGTGCGATGCATGCTATTGCGCCGCTGGAATTCCTGGCGGCAGCGGAATTTGACCACCTTCGAGTTGCATTGTTGTGTCGTCGCCGCCGATCAAGGTGCGACTTGCGCCTCGAAGGTTCTCAACGATTGCGCCACTGTAGCGGTATACCAAGAAAGACACCTGATCTTGCATAAAATTCAACATTGATTGCTCAATAAATCCCCATTTACGCTTTACATCATTCAGCTCTGCTTTTACTTCAGGCGCTAAATCCTTGGCGTTGATGTCGAGCTTGTCCAGCCGTTGTGAAAACTCTTGGGCCATTTGGTCAATGCTTTTTTCATCGCTTAAGTCCCGAAAAGCAACACCATACGAGGCCGCCGCGTTCTCTAAATAGCGCGCAGCCATTTGCTGCATTAAAAAACTAAGGTCTTGGTACTCAATGGCACGAGGATCCACGTCAGAGGTGGCGGCAAGCGCTTTATGTAGAGCGCTACTTTCTCTCTGGGCGGTCATTTTTTTGTTCTGCATTTCTTCGGCTATGGCAGCAATCTCATAGCCGCCTGCAGAAATGCCTTCGAAGCTTTCAGTGAGTAGTTCGAGGTACCGATTAATATTGCCTTCGATGCTGTCTACCTCCGCGGAATGGCCATCTGCGGCGGCGCTATCGAGAAGGTCGGCCCGAGCATCGGCCAATTCGTCGATGTCGCTCTCGAGGAATTCCCCATATTTCGGGTTGGCGTTTTCACCTTTGAACATTTGGTAATCGGTGTTCACTTTATCCAGCAAAACACGAACCGAATTGACGTTTTGCAAGGAGTTAGTGGCGGCAATGACGTGTGTGGTAAATGCACTTGCAGCCAAGATTGTAGCGACTTGCAAGCCTTTGCTGAGATGACGTTTCATTCAGCGCTCTCCATTTTTAGTAATTATGCCTGATGTGTATCACAGTGTGATGAACTACGCAAAATAGTGAATATCAGAGTGGTGGGAAACCGGAGAAGTTCAGATTGCCTCTTGCGCTAGGGGGCACGTCCATATTAGTACTAAAAAAAGAGCCGTGGCCCGAATTGCTTGACCGCGGCCGCTCAGTCGCCCTAAATAGCGACCGTTTCCGACCATCCGACTACTGAGGCAGTACCCCGTACATGGCTAAATCTCTGGTTATCGTGGAGTCGCCAGCCAAGGCGCGCACTATCAATCGCTATCTGGGCGACGATTTTATCGTCAAGTCCAGCGTCGGCCATGTTCGCGATCTCCCTGTGAGCGGTTCGGGCAAGAGCAAGAGCACCCCCGCGGAACGTGCGAAGGAAGCGGCATACACTCGCTCGCTGCCTCCAGAGGAGCGTGCAGAGCACAAGCGTCGTAAGGCGCGAAGCCAGCTCGTGGCTCGCATGGGCATCAATCCTGACGCCGGCTGGGAGGCAGATTACGAGATCCTGCCCGGTAAAGAAAAAGTCATTGATGAGCTAAAACGACTGGCAGAAAAAGCAGATCGCATCTATCTCGCGACCGACTTGGACCGCGAAGGGGAGGCCATTGCATGGCACCTGCGGGAAGTGATTGGCGGCGACGATTCACGCTTTGACCGCGTGGTGTTCAACGAGATCACCAAAAAAGCCATCCAAGAAGCGTTTCATCAGCCCGGCAAGCTCGATATGCCGCGCGTTGAAGCGCAGCAAGCGCGACGTTTCCTTGATCGTGTTGTGGGTTTCATGCTGTCGCCATTGCTATGGGAAAAAATTGCCCGCGGCTTGTCGGCGGGACGCGTGCAATCTGTCGCGGTGGAATTGATCGTTGAGCGCGAGAAGGAAATTCGTGCATTTATCCCAGATGAATATTGGGAAATGCATGGCACCGGCGCACACGACAAAGGCAATGTGCGCATGCAAGTGGCGCGTTGTTCTGGCGTTGCATTCCGCCCCGATAATGAAGCCGATGCGCGCAAGCATGAAACGGCGCTGAAGGCGCAAAGCGCGCTAAAAATTATTGAACGTGAAGATCGTCCTACGCGCTCAAAACCGTCCGCACCTTTTATAACATCTACGCTTCAGCAAGCGGCGAGCACGCGCCTTAACTTTGGCGTGAAGAAAACCATGATGCTGGCGCAGCGGCTGTACGAAGGTGGTCACATCACCTATATGCGTACGGACTCAACAAACCTCAGCGCCGATGCAGTACAAGCGTGTCGCGAGTGGATCGAGAAAAAGCTCGGCAAAGAATATTTGTTGGAAAAGCCAATTTCCTATTCGAGCCGCGAAGGCGCCCAGGAAGCGCATGAAGCGATTCGTCCATCGGAAGTCGGCCGCGAAGGTGATTCGCTTAAAGATATGGAACGCGACGCACAGCGTTTGTACGATTTAATTCGTCGCCAATTTATTGCCTGTCAATTGCCGCACGCTGAATACCTCAGCAGCACGCTTACGGCGGAGGCTGGCGATTACGAGCTAAAAGTTAAAGGCCGCATTCTTAAGTTTGACGGTTGGACGCGCATCTTGCCGCCCATGTCACGCAAGAACCCAGAAGACGAAGAGTTGCCTGCACTGAACAAAGGCGACACGCTAAAATTAGAGTTAGTCGAAACTAAGCAACACTTTACCAAGCCGCCTGCACGGTATACCGAAGCGAGCCTAGTAAAAGAGTTGGAAAAGCGCGGTATTGGACGACCTTCCACCTACGCCGCCATTATTTCTACCATTCAAGATCGCGGCTATGTGAAAACAGAAAGCCGCCGTTTCTATGCCGAAAAAATGGGCGATATCGTTACAGACCGTTTGGTTGAGTCGTTTCCCAATTTAATGGATTACAGCTTTACCGCACGCATGGAAGAAACACTGGATAAAGTGGCTGCCGGTGAGTTGAGCTGGCGTTCGGTGCTTGACGAATTTTACGCTGATTTGTTGAAGAAATTAGAAGATGCCAAAGGCATTGGCGAGGGCAAACAAGCAACCGGCGGTATGCGCGCGAACTTGCCTACCGATACGGACATTGCGTGCCCAACCTGTGGTCGTCCGATGCAAATTCGCACCGGCTCCACGGGTGTATTCCTCGGCTGTTCCGGTTATTCATTGCCGCCAAAGGAGCGCTGCACCGCGACGTTGAATTTATCGCCTGGTGAAGAAGCGGTAAAAACCGATGTCGATGATGAAGAAGCCGAAGCGCTAGAGCAGCGCCGCAAAAAACGGTGTCCAATTTGCCGTACGGCGATGGACAGCTATTTAATCGATGAGAAACGCAAACTGCACGTTTGTGGTAACAACCCTGATTGCAGCGGTTATGTTGTCGAAAGCGGCGAATTTCGTATTAAAGGATACGAAGGGCCGGTGCTTGAATGTGAAAAGTGCAGTAACGAGATGCAGTTACGCACAGGTCGCTTTGGAAAATTCTTTAAATGTACGAACGAAGCCTGTGGCAACACGCGCAAGTTATTGCGCAGCGGCGAACCTGCGCCGCCACGTGCTGACCCTATCGCGATGCCACACTTGAAATGTGAAAAAGTAGATGACCATTATCTGCTTCGTGATGGCGCGTCGGGTATTTTCCTTGCCGCGAGCCAGTTCCCGAAAAACCGCGAAACGCGCGCGCCGTTGGTAGAAGAAGTGGTTTCCGTCAAAGATCAGCTGGATGAGAAATTACGTTATCTTGCCGACGCGCCAGCCGAAGATTCAGATGGCAATAAGGCGTTGTATCGTTATAGCCGGAAAACCAAAGAGCAATACGTGCAGACTGAGGTGGACGGTAAGCCCACGGGCTGGAGTGCGTTTTATACTGACGGTCGCTGGCAAATAGTGGAAAAGGCTGCGCCGAAGAAAAAAGCACCCGCCAAGAAAAAAGCTGCTGCGAAAAAGAAAGCGCCTGCGAAGAAGAAGGCCGCAGCGAAAAAAGCTGCTGCTAAAAAATCGCCGGCGAAAAAAGACTAATACCTCGGAGTTCGCTTATGTCGCGTATGGTCCGAGACAGCCAAGTAAGCGGTTTGCGCGAGCGCCAATGGTTCGCGCAACTGCTGTTACAACAGCTACGTCAACGGCAACAAAATGCAGCGTCGCACGGTGAGCTATTAGCACTGCGCGGCGCCGTTATTTTTCATCTCTATAGTGCGCTAATCGGGCTTGCTCGTAATGCTGCGCAAAATCTTGGCGTCACGTCTGCGGCGCAGTTGTTAAGTTTGCCGGCCATCGTTGAGGCGTTTGCCGCGCAGAACATGACGTCTCCTGAAATTAATATTCTCGATGCCGCCCGCACGAATCGCACAGACCCTTTGTTTTGGCTTGAGCAGCAAGTGATGGCTGCTAGCGGTGCGAGCGGTATGGCGCGTCGACCTACGCCGCCACCAGAAGAGGGTTCGCTGGGCATGCAAGCTGAAGATCCGTATGCGCCGTTGGCGAGTGGAGATTTGGATCGCATTGACCAAGCAGTATTGCGCGTGAAGCAGATCCTTGAGGACGCGACCGCGCACATGGAGGAATGGTAAATGGATGATTTAAGAGCTCGTGAAGCGTGGCGAGTACTGCGTATTCAGGCTGAGTTGGTGGATGGCATTGAGCATCTCGCTGGCATCGGTCCGTCGGTCACTATTTACGGTAGCGCGCGATTGGGACCGGAGTCGGTGCATTATCAAAATGCTCGTGCGTTGGCGAAGCGCTTTGGTGAGTCAGGATTAAACGTCTTAACGGGCGGTGGTCCAGGCATCATGGAGGGCGCAAACGAGGGGGCGTTCGATACTGAATCCTGTTCCATTGGATTAAATATTGAGTTGCCGCACGAGCAGGGCGCAAATCGTTATCAGGATTTGTGTTTGGATTTCCGTTATTTCTTCGTTCGCAAACTGATGTTTGTAAAACATGCGGTGGGTTTTGTTGTCTTCCCGGGCGGCTTTGGCACGTTGGACGAACTGTTTGAAGCATTAACGTTGGTGCAAACCGGCAAGATCCAGCCCTTTCCAATCGTTCTTTTCGGTGTCGATTACTGGAAGGGCCTGATCGATTGGATGACGCAAACGATGCTAGCAGAGGGATGCATTGATGCGGACGACGTAAAGCGCTTTTACATTACCGATAGCGTTGAAGATGCATTTCAACACGTTTTTTCTGATTACAGCGCCCAACAAGACGGCCATCGAGATAACTTGCCGCCAAACGTGTAGTGGCGGCTCATTACGCGTCTTCCTTTCTAAATTCCCACCTCCTTTCATCATAATGATTGGCATCACATGAGTATCATTCATGTTGGTGCCATGAAATTTCAGGCAAATTGGCCCGCTCCTTCGTTGACCAACCTACATCGTCTAGCTAAGGTGAGCTGCGCTACACGTGAATTTTGATCACCAACTATAAGTCGGAGAACACTATGTTCCGTCATCTTGCCGCCGTGGCATTGATTGCATTTCCCAGCGTCGTTTTAGCTGAAGCTGTTGAAAATAAAGGTTTAGAGATTGCTCGAGAAGCAGATAGCCGTGGCGAAGGGTTCGGTGATCTGGAAGCGTCCATGCGCATGGTGTTGATAAGCAAGCGTGGAGAAACCTCCGAGCGCGAACTGCGTGTTAAAACATTGGAAGGCAAGGGTGACGAAGGTGATAAAGGCCTGACGATTTTTGATACGCCTGCGGATGTCCGCGGGACAGCTCTGCTGACGTGGAGCTACAAAAGCAAAGACGATGATCAGTGGTTGTACTTGCCTGCGTTGCGTCGTGTAAAAACCATCGCATCAAAAAACCAATCGGGCTCCTTCATGGGCAGCGAATTTGCGTTTGAAGATATGCGTTCGCAAGAAGTTGAAAAGTATACCTACAAGTTTTTGAAAGAAGAGCCATGTGGCGAGTTAACGTGCTTTGTGTCAGAGCGCTACCCAACGGACAAATATTCCGGCTATACCCGCCAAATTACGTGGTTAGATACAAAAGAATATCGCGTGCAGAAAGTTGAATATTACGACCGCAAAGAAAGTCTGCTGAAAACCCTCACTATGACGGACTATCAGTTGTACAAAGATAAGTTTTGGCGTCCGGGCAAAATGCACATGGTCAATCATCAAACTGGCAAGGCCACTGAACTGTATTGGACTAACTATAAATTTGATGCGGGCTTGAAAGAGTCTGACTTCACTCAAAACAGTTTGATGCGTGCGCGATAAGAGAGTCATTGTGAAAAATATTAGTCGAGCGATCGTAACGGCCGTTGCATTAAGTTCTGCCGTTGCGAATGCATGGGATTTTCGTGGTGAGGTTGCCGGTGAGGGCCGTTATTTTACGGACGGCCCAGGTTATACCGACTACTGGCATAACGGTTCTGCCTACGCTAAAGGTGAGCTGTATCACGAGTGGAATGACCGTAATGATATTTTTACGTTTATTCCCTATGCGCGTGTAGATGAGAATGACAGTGAACGCACCCATGCCGACATCCGCGAGTTGTCGTGGATTCACGTCGCGTCGCAATGGGAATCCCGCGTTGGTATTCGTAAAGTATTTTGGGGTGTGACCGAGGGGCGGCACCTTGTTGATATTATTAACCAAACTGATTTAGTCGATCAGGTGGATGGCGAAGAAAAGCTTGGCCAGCCGATGATCAATGTCTCAACCGTTCAGGATTGGGGTATTTTAGATGTTTATCTACTGCCGGGTTTTCGTGAGCGCACTTTTCCAGGTGAAGATGGCCGTCCGCGATTGCCGGTAAATATAGACGTCGATAACGCTCTGTATGAATCCAGCGCGGAAGACACGCGTGTTGATGCGGCGATTCGATTGCAAATGTTTTTCGGCAACGCTCAAGTTGCGCTATCGCATTTTTCCGGCACGTCGCGTGATCCGCTGTTATTGCCTAACGTGCAAGACTTAACACCTCCGGAGCGGCTGGCGTTGTTGCAAACTGGCCAATTACCCGCTGGGTTCGACGCGACACTGACGCCGTATTACAACGTTATCGATCAGTCTGGCATGGAGCTCCAGTATCTTTTGGATGGCTGGTTGTTAAAGCTGGAGGCGATTAGTCGTAGCGGTCAGGGTGATCGATATACGGCGCTGGATGGCGGTTTTGAATATACGCAAGTGGCGTTGTTCGGTAGCGATATCGACCTGGGCTATATCGTTGAGTATATGTGGGAAGATCGTGATGCATTACTTGCCTCGCCGTTTGAACACGATTGGTTGTTCGGCACGCGCTTAACCTTCAATGATGTCGCCTCCACGGATCTGTTGCTCGGTTTAATCTGGGATTCAGAAACGGAAGAGAAAGCCGTCAGTTTAGAAACAAGCCGCCGCTTCGGTGATCAAATTAAAGTGTCGTTAGAAGGGCGCTTTTATACAGATACGGGCAAGCCGCCAACCACGGAGCAAGTGTTTGGTGCGGCGCTGACGTCGCAAGCGCCGGATAGGCCTTTGTCGGTGTACTCAGCCGACGATATGATCCAGTTAGAGTTGGTGTATTACTTCTAGTCGGGAGCTTGTGGTAGCTGTTCTGCTACGAGCTCGCTTTACCTGTGGGAGCTTGCCTGCAAGCTCCCACCGTTTTTTTACCCCGCCTAGGCAAGAGAGCAGCGCTTCTCCTCGTTATTTCTTTTTCGACACAACAAAACCTTTTCGCCACTGAATCCTCATTTGTAGCGCTTAATCGTTAAGCGCTTCGCATTCCAGCGCCCGCCACTTGCCATAGCGTAAAACACTCTCCAACATACGTTTCAAACGTTTGTTTGCGGGAGACACTCATGACGCAGGCCAATACTGTTGAGCGTATTCTGGATACGGCGGAAGTGTTGTTTGCGCAAAAAGGCTTTGCGGAAACCAGCTTGCGCGCGATTACCAGCAAAGCAGGCGTGAATCTTGCTGCAGTGAACTATCACTTTGGCTCCAAAGAGGCGCTCATTCAGGCTGTGTTTGAGCGCTTTCTAAACCCGTTTTGCGGCATGTTGGAAACGCGTATGGATGATTCGCTTGAGCAATCACTGACGCTAGAGAAGCTATTAGGGCTGGTCTCTCGCACTGCGCTCGATACGCACCGCAGTGATACCCGTCGTGTGGCAATCTTTTTTCGTTTAAGCGGGCTGGCCTATACGCAAGCACAAGGGCATATGCGGCGCTTCTTGCGTGAGCGCTACGGTGCCGTTTTTGGGCGCTTTTTGCACCTTCTTACCGCCGCTACACCGACACTGACGCCGCTTGAGCGATTTTGGCGCGTCCATTTTGCCCTTGGTGCCACTACGTTCGCGTTGTCCGGCATGGAATCGCTGCTGGCGATTTCGAATAACGATTTACCGCAATCCATCAAGCCAGAGCAGGTGAATGACATGTTGCTAGAGTTTGTTGCAGGTGGAATTCGTGCACCCAGCGAGGCATCCTAGGCGTCATGCTTATTGATGTCAGTATTTCCGAACAGATGCTGGTGCTGTACGACGGCGACATGCCGGCGCGTTACTTCACCGTGTCGACCGCGCTAAAGGGCGTTGGTCAGAGTGAAGGAAGCCACTGTACGCCGTTAGGCCGCCATCAAATTCGTGCGCGCATTGGCGCTGGATTAGAGCAGGGCTCCGTACTGGTTGGACGTCGCCCAACAGGCGAAGTGTGGACGCCAGCGTTGTCGGCGCAGCATCCCCAGCGCGATTGGATTCTTTCACGCATTCTATGGTTGAGCGGCTGCGAACCCGGTGTAAACCGAATGGGCAGCGTGGATTCCATGCGACGCTTCATCTATATTCACGGCACTCCCGACATCGAGCCAATGGGCGTTCCGCGCTCTCACGGCTGTATTCGTATGCGCAATACCGATGTTATTGAACTGTTCGATCGCGTGCCGGTCGGTTGTCCTGTACTGATCCACGAATAAGGAATTCCATGAACGCCCAGCCCCTGCTTATGCTGGATATCGACGGCCTCGAACTGACCGCAGAAGATAAAGAGTTGCTCCAGCACCCCGGTACCGGTGGACTCATTTTTTTCAGCCGAAACTATTCAAGCCGCGAACAAATCACCGCGCTGGCAAAATCCATTCGCGCCGTGCGTCCGGAAATTCTCATTGCCGTCGATCAAGAGGGGGGGCGCGTACAGCGCTTTCGCGACGGATTCGTGCGCATTCCGCCAATGCGTATGTTGGGAGAAACCTACGAACAAGATCAGCAAGTTGGATTACAGCATGCCCAGCTGCTGGGCAGTTTAATGGCCGCTGAACTGGTGTCCTGCGGTATCGACATCAGCTTCGCGCCAGTGTTGGATTTGGATTTCGGCCAAAGTAGCGTCATCGGTGACCGTAGCTTTCATGCCGACCCGTTCCGTGCAACGCAGCTTGCCGGCGCATTTATTGATGGCATGGCGGCGGCCGGCATGGCGGCAACAGGGAAGCACTTTCCTGGCCATGGATTCGTACAGGCGGATTCTCATTTAGAGCTTCCGATTGATACCCGCGAATTTTCCGAGATTGAGTCCCAAGATATCGTGCCGTTCAAAGCACTTGCGGCAAAACTTGCGGGCATCATGCCCGCACATGTGGTGTACGAAAAAGTCGCCGCTGAGCCCGCGGGCTTTTCGCCGTTTTGGTTGCAGAAAATTTTACGCCAGCAACTTGGTTTTAGCGGTGTAATTTTTTCTGATGATTTGGCAATGGAAGGTGCCGCCAGCGTTGGCAACTACGCCCAGCGCACGGAGGCTGCACTGTCGGCGGGTTGCGACATGGTGCTGGTCTGTAATGACCGCGCGGGCGCAATAGAAACGCTGCAATGTTTGGAATCTCAGCCGAAACGTGAGGTTGTCTCCGCAACCACCATGCTTGCGAAAAATACTTCGATCAACTCATCAATGTTGGCAGATGCCACAGCCATCGCTCAGGCGATGATGGAGACCGTTTAATGTCTTGGCAGGATGTAACCCAGTTTTTTAACCCGTCCACCGAAACAAGTGTGTGGTTAACGCAAGTCTTTGCCGTGGTGTTTTTAACGGTGTGCACCAATTTTATTTTGATGCGTTGTATCGACATCGCTGAGCGCTTGGTGGATACCACCGAAAGCTTATGGGATGACGCATTGCTAGAAGCCGCGCGCATACCATTGCGGCTGTTTGTGTGGACGATAGGTATCGCTTTCGCCATTGATATTTTGCAGGGCGTGACAGAAGTCGAGTTATTTCAATACCTAGATCCGGCCCGAAAGGTCGCCTATATCATTATTGTGGCGATGTTTTTTACTCGGTTTATTTCCTTTGCGGAGCACAACGTGGTGGACCCAGGTCGGATGCATAAGCCGATGGATCAAACCACCGCGAAGGCGATTGCTAAATTGCTGCGCATGTCCGTGGTGATTACTGCTCTGTTAATTATCGTGCAAAGCCTTGGGTATTCGATCTCCGGCGTGTTGGCGTTCGGCGGTGTGGGCGGTGTTGCGGTGGGCTTTGCTGCGAAAGATTTGTTGGCGAATTTTTTCGGCGGCTTAATGATTTATATGGACAAGCCTTTCGCAGTGGGGGATTGGGTGCGTTCGCCAGATCGTCAGATTGAAGGGACCGTTGAGGATATAGGTTGGCGGTTAACGCGCATCCGTACGTTTGATAAACGCCCGTTGTATATTCCAAACTCTATGTTCGCCTCCATCGTGGTAGAAAATCCGTCGCGTATGCAGAATCGTCGTATTCGTGAGCAACTTGGTATTCGTTACAGTGATGGGCATCTACTGGAAGTGATTTGTAGCGACGTCACTAAAATGCTGCATAACCATCCGGAAATTGATACGAAACAAACCTTATTTGTCACGTTCGATGCGTACGGCGCATCGCATTTGGAATTCCTTGTTTATTGCTTCACCAAAACCACCGCGTGGGTGGAATTTCAGCATATTAAGCAAGATGTATTGTTGAAGATTATGCAGATCGTTGAAGGGCATGGTGCAGAGTTCGCCTTCCCGACGCGGACTTTACATATTGCCAGCGACTGTGATCACGATCATGACGATGAGCACAATCATGAGCACAACGGTGGCCATTCAGACGAGCAGCACTCGCGGGAGCAGTCAGCATGAGTGATAACACCTTAGCGCATATGCAATCGGTGCGAGACAACGCACGTGAGCTATTTAGCCTAGCGCAAATTGATACAGCGATTACCCGTTTAGCCGATGAGCTGAATAAGGTGTATGCAAAGAAAAATCCGATTCTATTAACGGTAATGAACGGTGGCATCGTGTTGGCGGGGAAGCTTGTTCCGCAGTTGCCTTTCCCGTTAGAAATGGATTACTTGCATGCCACCCGTTATAGCGGCGAAACCACCGGCGGCGATATTGAGTGGATTGTCACACCCACTATGCCGTTACTGAATCGTGATGTGATTATCGTCGACGATATTTTGGATGTCGGCACAACACTGGTGGCCATTATTGAAGCGTGCAAATCGCAAGGCGCGGCATCGGTGGCGACGTGTGTATTGGTGGATAAAAAGCACGACCGTAAAGCAGCGCCGGGTTTAAAGGCCGATTTCACCGGCGTCGAAGCGGAAGATGCGTACTTGTTCGGCTGCGGCATGGATTACAAAAGCTATTGGCGCAACGCGCCGGGCATTTATGCCGTGGAAGGAAGCTGATAGATGTTGGCATTTATTGGTGGTACAGGCCTTACGCGCATTGATGCATTAACCATTGTTGAACGCTTAGAGATCACTACCGAATGGGGCGCGCCATCGGCACCCGTTGTTGTGGGTGAGCTAAAGGGCGAGAAAGTATTATTTCTCGCACGTCACGGCGATCCGCATGTATTGCTGCCGCATCAAGTGAATTATCGCGCAAACATTGCCGCACTAAAGCAGGCCGGTGCAACGGAAATCGTTGCAGTCAATGCCGTCGGTGGCATCAGTGCCGACGCCATCAGCGGTGCGATTGTTGTGCCCGATCAAATTATTGATTACACCCATGGGCGAGACACCACATTCTTCGATAAGAAGGACGGACCGGTGACGCATGTGGATTTTTCTTGGCCGTTTGATGCTGGGTTGCGGGCGAGGTTGCTCGCTGCGCTTGCCAGTGTTGAGGCGCCAGCCGTAAGCGGTGGCTGTTACGCGGCAACGCAGGGGCCACGTTTGGAAACAGCTGCGGAAATCGTTCGTCTTGAACGTGACGGCGGCACCATTGTTGGTATGACGGGTATGCCCGAAGCCGTGTTAGCGCGGGAAATTGGATTGCCGTACGCCATGTTGTCACTGGTGGTGAACCCAGCGGCAGGAAAAGTCGACCGTGAAATCACCATGGAAGAAATTGAGGCAGTGATTCATTCCGGCATGGCGAAAGTGGCGGATGCTTTGATCGCGTTTGTCGGCTGATGCTGTCTGTTGATGTCGTAGTGATCGGTGCAGGTGCCGCAGGCTTAATGTGTGCGGCCAGTGCTGGGTACCGTGGTCGCAACGTGTTGGTCATTGATCACGCCAACAAACCGGGCAAGAAAATTCTTATGTCCGGCGGCGGCCGCTGTAATTTCACTAACCTCAATTCCACCCCCGCGAACTTTCTTTCCGAAAACCCTTCATTTTGTATTTCTGCTTTAAAGCGTTATACACCTCACCATTTCTTGGAGCTGGCCGAACGGCACGGCGTCGAGTGGTGTGAAAAGGCCGCAGGCCAACTATTCTGCGTCGATTCCAGCAAAGAAATTGTGCGCGTCTTGTTGACCGAGGCTGAGTGGGCAGGCGTTGACATCAAGCTCAACACATCCGTTGAGTCAGTGGCGAAATCGGATGCCCGTTTTTTACTGAATACGTCGCTAGGAAAAGTATCCTGCGAATCATTAGTGATTGCCTCCGGCGGTTTGTCTATTCCTACCATGGGTGCGTCGCCATTCGGCTATCGCATCGCCGAACAGTTTGGTTTGCCTGTGTTGCCCACCAGAGCGGGGTTGGTGCCGTTTACTTTGCAGCCCCACGATAAGCAGTTTTTAGAGCCGCTATCCGGTGTGGCGATTGATGTCGACGTATCGTTGAAACATCGACACTACCGTGAGCCTATGTTGATTACTCATCGTGGCATCAGTGGGCCTTCGATCTTGCAGATATCGAGCTTCTGGCAACCCGGTGAAACGCTCAGCATTAATATGTTGCCGCAGGAAGCGGATTTAATTGGCACGTTAATATCATTGCGAAAAAGCAAGCCTGCATCCGTTCTCGCGCAGTTTTTATCGGCGCACTGGCCGCGCCGATTTGCCGATGCCATTTGCAATTGGCAGAAATGGGAGCAGCCTTTGCAGCACTACAGCAACGAACAGCTGGAGCAGATTGCCGCTAAGTTAATGTCGTGGCCGATTAAACCGTCGGGAACAGAAGGATATCGCACCGCAGAAGTGACCTTGGGCGGTGTGGACACTGTCTCACTTTCGTCAAAGACGATGAGGGCTAACGACGTCGACGGTTTATATTTTATCGGCGAGGTCGTCGACGTAACGGGCGAGCTAGGCGGGCATAATTTTCAATGGGCGTGGGCATCTGGGTGGTGCGCAGGTCAATTCGTTTAGTCAGTGTAATAGCGGCCGAATGGCTGCTCCTCTCCCTATTCCCTATGTGGGAGCTTGCCTGCAAGCGATTCAGCTTTGCCGACCGCTCCATCGCTTGCAGGCAAGCTCCCACAAAAGATAGGAAGCGCTTTTTTTTGTCCTTGCTGAGTGTTTTATCGCTAGGGCGTTATAGAGGCCCTCTAGATTATTCGTGATGGCGTATGCTCCCGCCTTGCAATGATTCGATAATATAAAAGTTCGTGTATGATTGCGTGCGGAATTTCTTTGGAACAGGGCGCGTTTTGAGCGTGATCCTTGTGACGACGATGCGAAATAAAACCATTATTTTCGGATTTATTAGGGATGATAAGTATGAAGTTTCTTATTGCGATTCTTGGGCTGTGTTTTTCATCGTCTTTGATGGCTGCCGACGCTCACTTTTACTTTGGGGCTGGTTTAGACTTTGGCGGTGATACTCTGCTAGAGGTGAATTACACCAATGGAGGCTCAGAGAAGCTAACGGCTGGGGGCGGTGCGCATTTTGCCGTAGGTACTGATGTTGATATTCGTCAAGACGTGATGATGCGTGGCACCGTTGGTTATAAGGTTAACAATGTTACCGCCGAAAATGGCGATCTTTCATTTACACGTGTGCCGATTGAGCTGACTGCGTATAAGTTTTTTGGTGAGCACGGTATTGGCGGCGGGGTTACCTATTTAACGGGCGGTAAATTGAAATGCGATATCAGTGGAATATGTGATTTCTCTGCCAGCGCGGATAACACGAATGGTATGGTTGTAGAATATCTTTATCGTTCACGTCGTGAAGATTCTAACAAAGGATTTTCTATAGGCGTACGAGGCGTTTTCGGCGTCGATTATACTTTTGAAGGTGGAACGGAAAGTGTTGGAGGCAATTCATTAGGCGTGAATATTGGTATGACGCTCTAATTGAAGTCTTGTATGTTTAGCCACAAAAAAGCCGCTCAAATGAGCGGCTTTTTTGTGGCTGCGAATTTGGCGAAAATTACTTCGCTTTCAGGGCGCTTTTCATCAGTTCGATTTCTTTTTGCTTGGCGGTCTGGAAAGGCGTGATGCGCACCAGTAAGCCGAACAATGGGTGATCGATGTAATGTAGCTCATCGCTTCGCATGCGACGGTTTTGATTAATGCGCACCCAGAATGGCACCCCTTCGCTGCTGGTCGAGGTGTACCAGAGGTCTGGTTCTACGTGTAGGTAACGTGACAGGTGTACGCGAATTGTGCCTTGCAGCTCAGACTGTGTGGCGACCGGCGCTGGCACAATTGGGTCAGCTGTTGGGTTGGGTGAGCTTGCAGCGTCCGATTCGATTGGCGGTAAGCCGTAATCTAAATCTTGAGGTTGCGTCGCCGCGATTAAGGGCACTTGTTTGCCGCCAGTAATATAAATAGGGAATGCACGGCTACGCTCACGGATCGGCTGCACCCAGGCGTTGTGATAAAGCAAACGGTAGTCGCCGGTTTTCTCCATGCGTTTGAGCATATCAATCAATATAAGTTGATCGTTAGGTAGCGTTTTCCACGAGCCCATGCTCGATGCGGTAACGTCGATGCGATCTGCATTTTCCGGCAGCAATGGCGTTTCCAACGAGGGGTGAATCGCATTTTTCGGTTCGAACTGTGGATGCTGATCTAAGCGCCAATATTCCTGCGTTGGCAACCCTTGGCGTGCAAATGCAAGCACTTCCACTTGGTACCAGTTTTCATTTTGAACCGCGTCGACGTTGGCAATGCGGGTGCGTAACTCCGGTGCAGATAGCGACGCGTAGGGGTTTTCCGCGAGCGCGAGTGGGGCAACGCAAAGCAGACAAAGGCTGGCAAATAATCGCATGCAAATATTTCCTCTGTGGTCGAGCAGACTATATCACTGCTTCTTACCGGATAGTGTGTCGAGCAATTGGTTTACGGCATTGATTCGATCAGACGGCGTCTCAGCATCGTGGCTAAATCGCATGCCTGTCGCGCCGAGAAGCTTGAAGCGTGCTGGCGCAGACTGAACCAACTGTACGATACGTAATGGATCGACCGCAGTGCGGTCAGAAAATTCCAGTTTGCCGAACTCTTTACCGGCGTCAATTTTTTGAATACCAAGCTCTTGCGCCCTATGGCGCAGCGCGGTGACCGCAAACAATTGCTTTACTTGCACCGGAAGTAGGCCAAATCGGTCGATCATTTCCACTTGCAGTTCGTCTAGCTGACTTCCCGTTTTGCACCCAGCGATACGCTTGTAAAGCGTCAGGCGAGTGAACACATCGGGCAGATAGTCATCCGGAATAAGTGCTGGGATATGCAGGTTAACTTCTGGTCCGCCGGACAGGGGCTTCTCAACATCTGGCTGCTCGCCGCGCTTTAATGCTTCAACGGCTTGTTCGAGCATTTCCATATACAAGGAGAAGCCAATGGACTGAATGTTGCCGTGCTGTTCTTCGCCGAGCAATTCACCTGCGCCACGAATTTCCAAATCGTGACTGGCGAGCATAAAGCCTGCGCCAAGATCGCTCGCGGTTTCAATGGCTTCTAATCGTTTCTCTGCATCCTTGGTCATCACCTTTGGCGGCGGTGTTAGCAGATAGGCATACGCTTGGTGATGAGAGCGCCCGACGCGACCGCGTAACTGGTGCAGCTGAGCTAAGCCAAATTTATCGGCGCGTTCAATGATGATGGTGTTGGCAGAAGGAATGTCGATGCCGGTTTCAATAATAGTGGTACACACCAACACATTAAAACGGCGGTGATAAAAATCAGACATTACCGATTCAAGGTCGCGTTCACGCATTTGGCCGTGTGCGGTAACGACGCGAGCATCGGGCACCAATCGGCTAATTTCCCGCGCGGTGTTTTCCATGCTGTCGATATCATTGTGTAGAAAATAAACCTGACCGCCGCGCAGCAGTTCTCGCAAAATCGCTTCTTTAATAATGCTTGGGTCGCGTTGCTGCACGAAAGTTTTCACCGACAAACGTTTTTCTGGCGGTGTGGCGATAATTGAAATGTCACGCAGGCCAGATAAGGACATATTCAATGTTCGCGGGATGGGCGTTGCGGTAAGCGTCAGAATGTCGCAATCCACGCGCATTTGTTTTAAGCGTTCTTTATGTTTGACGCCAAAGCGATGCTCTTCATCGACAATGATTAAGCCAAGATCTTTAAACTGCACGCTTTCTTGCAGAATTTGATGCGTGCCAACCACGATATCGACTTTGCCTTCAGCCAGCCGCTTCATCACATCTGTTCTTTCTTTTTGGCTGCGGAAACGGCTCATTACTTCAATAGTGACGGGTAGATTGGCAAAGCGATCGGAGAAAGATTCGTAATGTTGCTGTGCGAGTAGGGTGGTGGGTACTAATACAGCCACTTGCGTTTCGTTTTGCGCGGCAACGAACGCAGCCCGCATGGCGACTTCCGTTTTGCCGAAGCCCACATCACCACAAACTAGGCGGTCCATTGGGCGCGGCGCGCGCATGTCGGCGATAACGGCTTCAATGGTGGCCTGTTGGTCTGGCGTTTCTTCAAACGGGAAGCCCGCGCAAAAACGAATATAATCTTCTTCGGTGAGAGCAAACGATCGGCCTTCACGGGCTTCGCGGCGTGCAAAGGTGTTGAGTAACTCCGCCGCCACATCGCTAACTTTTTCGGCGGCTTTCTGGCGCGCCTTGCTCCATTGATCAGAGCCGAGTCGAGTAATAGGCGCGTGGTCAGCATCGCCGGCGCCATAGCGGCTAATTAAATGCAGGCTAGTGACGGGCACATAAAGTTTGTCGCCGCCAGCGTATTCCAATAATAGAAACTCATGGGTTTGACCATCGAGCTGCATGCTGGTCAAACCTTGATAGCGGCCAACACCATGATCAATGTGAACCACGGGTGTGCCGGGTGTTAATTCACCCAGTGATCGGAACGCTTGTTCGGGGGAGCTGCTTTCATCGCTGCGCCGACGGCGGCGTTGCATGATGCGCGTGCCGTAAAGCTGTGCTTCCGCCAAAACCAAAACGTTTTGCGCGGGGGCGTAAAAGCCGCGATCCAGTTCGCCGGTTGTTACGCACCAGCTATCGTCGAGTTGCAGAAAGTCTTGCCAGCTTTCGACTTGCTTCGGCTGAATGCCTGCTTTTTGCATTAATGTTTGCACCGCCTCACGTCGCCCAGCGGTTTCAGCGCAGACCAAAATTCGCGGTGCGTTGCTGGTGAGTTCAACCGGCAAATTTTCAAACGGGTTATTTTGCGTGCTGCTATTGAGTTCAGGTGCTTTGGCAAAATCAAACGTAACGCCGCCAGATTCTGTTAGGCGTGCGCGCGGCCATTCTTTAAAACTTTGCAGTAGCCGGTCAGGGTGCACAAAAACATCTGCCGGTGGAACGATCGGACGGCGAATGTCGTGGCGTCGGCTTTCATAACGTTGTTCGATTTCATCCCAATAGTGACGCGCGGCTTTTTCTGTGTCGGCCAGTTGGATGAGTCGTGTGTTTTCCGGCAGAAAATCAAACAGGTTGGCCAGCTTCTCAAAAAATAACGGCAGATAATATTCAATGCCGGGGCTGGCAATGCCCTCTGAGATATCTTGGTATAACGCGCAGCGACGGTGGTCCACGTCAAAGCGATCACGGAATGCATTTCTGAAGCGGCTGATGCCGTCGCTACTTAGTGGAAATTCCGCGGCAGGAAGCAGGGTGATGTTTTCAACTTGCCCTGTGGAGCGTTGGCTTTCGGCATCGAATAAACGCAGTGATTCAATGTCGTTATCAAACAGTTCAATACGAAAAGGTTGTTCCGCGCCCATGGGGAAAATATCCATGATCGCACCGCGTACGGCGAACTCGCCGTGCTCTAGCACGTTGTCGCGCTGACGATAGCCGCATGCGGCTAATTGGGAGCGGGTTTGCTCCATGTCGAAATGATCGCCGACGTTGAGCAAAAAAGTATTGCCGCGCAAATGTGAAGGCGGGGCAAGGCGTTGCATCAATGTGTTGATGGGCGTAATTAAAATGCCGCGTTCGGTGTTGGGCAGGCGATGCAAGACTTCAATACGACTGCTGACGATATCTTGGTGCGGCGAAAATAAATCGTAAGGCAGGGTTTCCCAGTCGGGAAAATGCAATAACGGAATGTCGCTGCCGTGCAGGTAAAAATTCAGGCTGTCTTCAAGTTGCTGCGCGCTGCTGGTGTCGGCGGTCATGACCAACAACACGCCGGGTTCGTTGCGTGCTATTTCAGCGAGCACCACAGCAAGACTGCCGTGATCGAGTCCGGACCAATCGCGGAAATTCTCAGCGCCTTTGGGAAACAGGGAGGCGTCGGGCAGCAACTTCATTGGCATCATCAATTGTTTTCGGGGCGCGCATTGTAGCTGCCATGGCTGCTCGGGAGTAGTTATGCAGGCGGGATATGCGTGAATGCCCACCATGAAATTGAAAAATCGTCACAGCAAGACCCCCGCAGCGCAGGTGAAACCGTTAGAATTAGCCCCAATGAAACTATCTTCTTGATGAATCTATATAGAGGTTACTGATGAAATCCGTAGTCCAGGACCTGCTCGATATCATCCAGCTTGAGCAGCTGGAAAATAATTTATTTCGGGGGCAAACCCGTGCCACTGGCCAAAAAAGTATTTTTGGCGGGTTGGTTGCAGGGCAAGCGCTGATGGCGGCCTGCCGCACCGTATCGGCGGATCGCCCTGTGCATTCGCTGCACGCCTATTTTTTGCGCCCTGGCGATTTCAGTGTGCCGATCATTTATGACGTTGATCGTATTCGTGATGGTCAAAGTTTCACCACGCGGCGCGTCAACGCCATCCAGCATGGCCGACCGATTTTTAGTTTGGCGGCGTCTTTTCAGGTGGACGAGGCGGGCGTTGAGCACCAAACCGATATGCCTGAAGTGCCCATGCCTGACGAGCTAAGCGATGACGAAGATGTCCGCCACCAGGTGGCCGCGAATATTCCTGAGAAGTTTCGCGCCGCATTTTTGCAGGACAGGCCGGTCGAGTTTCGTCCGATTAAGCCGGTCAACGGCTTTGCCGCCGAGCCGCAAGATCCAACGCGTTTGGTGTGGTTCCGTATTAAAGACAAGATCGACGCCGATGTGGCGACGCACCGAGCGCTACTGACGTTTTGCTCGGATTTCGGGCTGATGGGCACAGCGATGCTGCCGCACGGGATTAATTTCTTCCAGCCGCAGCTCCAAGCGGCCAGCATTGACCACGCCATGTGGTTCCACCGGCCGTTCCGTGTCGACGAATGGCTGCTCTATTCCACTGATGCGCCCACCGCCATAGGCGCGCGCGGTATTAACCGTGGGTTGATCTATAAGCAGGACGGCACGCTGGTGGCGTCCGTGGTGCAAGAAGGCTTAATGCGGATTCGCCCACCCACGCCGTTGTCGTAGCGCGACTTAGTAGCGCTACGTAAAAGGCGAGCAGGGCGCGGATTTCCCGTGAATCCGGCCCCTCGCCATAAAAACGTAAAACTCGGACTTTCTGGCGGTGGATGGATCCGCTGAGAGCGGTTAGAATGCGCGCCCCATATATCACTCCCACCGCGAGAGGCCTGATCCGTGAACAAGCTGGAAGACCATTTCGGACGCTGGAAAAACCGGGAAGAAATTGCCGAAGCCATGATCCCCATGATCGGCAAGCTTTACCGGGAAAAGAACGTCACCGTTACCGTCTATAGCCGTGCGCTAGTGAATAAGTCGGTAATCCAGATCCTGAAAGCGCATCGCTTTGTTAAGCAGATCGAAGACGCTGAATTGTCGGTGGTTGAGACCTTCCCTGTATTGCAGGAAGTGATCAGGCTGGATCTAGGTCCAAGCCGTATCGATATCGGCAAAATCGCGGTCGAATACAAAAAGGATAATCGCGGTTTATCGATTGAAGAGTTTGTTCGCGCTGAGCTAGAAGAAGCGGTGAGCAATAACGGCGGCAGCCTGAACCAAACCGACGTGGTGCTTTACGGCTTCGGTCGTATTGGTCGCATCTTGGCGCGCCTGCTGATCGAAAAAACCGGCTCCGGCCAAGGTTTGCGTTTAAAAGCCATCGTTGTGCGTGAGTCTGGCAAGGGTGATTTGCAGAAACGCGCCAGCCTGCTGCGTCGCGATTCTGTGCATGGTCCGTTTTCAGGCACCATTGCGGTGGATGAAGAAGATAGCGCCATCATCGCCAACGGCAACTACGTGAAAGTAATCTATTCTAGCGATCCGTCGACCGTTGATTACACCCAGTACGGTATCAACAACGCCGTGTTGATCGACAACACCGGCAAATGGCGCGATGCCGATGGCCTTGGTGTGCACCTAAGCCGCCCAGGTATTGAGCGTGTGATTCTTACCGCGCCAGGCAAAGGCAACCTGAAAAATATCGTACACGGCGTGAACAGCGACTTGATCAACGACGATGACAAGATCATCTCGGCGGCAAGCTGCACCACTAACGCCATCGTGCCACCGTTGAAAGCGTTGAATGACAAGTTCGGCATTGTTAACGGCCACGTTGAAACGGTTCACTCCTACACCAACGACCAAAACCTGCTGGATAACTTCCACAGCGGTCCGCGTCGTGGTCGTGCCGCACCGTTGAACATGGTAATCACCGAAACCGGCGCAGCAACCGCAGCGGCGAAAGCCTTGCCAGAGTTAGCAGGGCGCTTAACCGGGAATTCGATCCGTGTGCCTACACCGAACGTTTCCTTGGCGATCTTGAACCTGACGCTGGAAAAAGAGACCACGCTTGAAGAGTTCAACGACTACCTGCGTTGGGTATCGCTGCATTCTCCGTTACAGCGTCAAATTGACTTTATTCGCTCACCAGACGCCGTATCTACTGACTTCGTTGGCTCACGCCACGCCTCAGTGATCGACGCCGAAGCGACTATTGTGAATGGCAAACACTGTGTGCTTTACGTGTGGTACGACAACGAGTTCGGTTATAGCTGTCAGGTAATGCGTATCCTGCAGCAAATCTCCGGCGTAGAGTTTCCGTCCTACCCGAAAGACTAAGCAGTCACAGTGCCGCCTCGGCGGCACTGCGTTCCGCAGTCGTTCTTTGAACGATGCCGGAGTAATATAGGAAAAAATCCGCCCAGCTCCAAAGCTCGGCGGATTTTTTTTGCATGTGGGGCAGGGCGTTTGAAGGGTGGTGACATTGATCAAGTCCCAATCGCTTGCAGGCAAGCTCCACCTAAACCCGTCGCGAAAGCCCCTGTGGGAGCTTGCCCGCAAGCGATGCTGCAGTGGTCAAGGCGCAATTGCTTGAAACTAACCCCCAACCTAAAACCAAATGCTCTGTCCTAGGTTGGTTTTTTTATTGATAAGGTGTGAGGCACTGACCGAGGCTGTATCGCTTGCAGGCAAGCTCCCACATACACCCATCCCGAAGCCCCTGTGGGAGCTTGCCCGCAAGCGATACGGCGGTGATCGAAGCGCAATTGTTTGCAGTTTGCTCGTGCACAAATGCTGCGTGCCTCCCCAAAACAGGGTCAGCAAGTGACTGATAAATTGCTCTCCCACCTCAGCGAACATTCGTTCCGCACTTAATATTGCCTACAGCATGAATTAGTTCGATCTACTCAGGCATTTGGCTGGTAACACTGTGGGTGCATCCTTATAATGCCTACCGCCGGCAGTGAGGTCGGCTGCGCGATATGGTGAGTTCTTTACGACAAAGACGTCGTAGATGAGTGGGGCCACCGCGTCAGTTCCCAGTTCTCAGAATCGTTCGATAGGCGAGCAGCTATGATCAAAATCAAGCGGGGACTCGATCTTCCCATCGCAGGCGCGCCGCGCCAGGTGATCGGAGATACTCCCGTGATCCGTTCTGTTGCAATCCTTGGCGCCGATTACCACGGTATGAAGCCAACCATGGAAGTTCGAGACGGTGATACCGTCAGCAAAGGTCAGCTACTTTTTACTGATAAAAAATGTGCCGGCGTGAAGTACACCGCCCCAGCCGGAGGCGTGGTGAAAGCCGTGCACCGTGGCAACAAGCGCGTTTTGTTATCAGTGGAAATTGAAATCGCGGATCAAGAGCAGGAAGTCACCTTCCAGCAATTCGACTCCAGCGCATTGGCGAACTTAAAAAGCGCACAAGCACGCGAGCAACTTATCGATTCTGGGCAATGGACGGCGTTACGCACTCGTCCGTTTGGCAAAGTTCCTGCGCCAGACACCATGCCGAACTCGATTTTTGTCGCCGCAATGGATACTAATCCTCTTGCTGCCGACGCCGACGTTATTATCGCTGAGCATGAGCAATCGTTCCGCGATGGCCTAGTGATTCTGAGCAAGCTTACCGAAGGCCCTGTATGGGTGTGTAAATCGGCGACATCAAAGCTGCCGAAATTCGCACAAGGGCAAATTCGCGAAGAAGCATTTGCTGGTCCGCACCCTGCGGGCAACGCCAGCACACATATTCACCATCTTGATCCGGTCGGCGCACAAAAAAGTGTGTGGACAGTGAATTACCAAGATGTCATCGCCATCGGTAAATTATTTACCACCGGCAAATTATTTACCGATCGCGTTGTCGCCTTAGCTGGCCCGCAAGTCCGTGAGCCGCAATTATTGCGCACCCGCGTTGGCGCCTCATTAAATGACTTAACAGAAGGGCGTTTGCTCGACGGCGATAACCGCGTTGTCAACGGATCGGTACTCAATGGCGCAGCAGCGCGCGGACCGATTGCGTTTTTAGCCAGCGCCACCACGCAAGTGTCTGTGTTGCGTGAAGGCCGCGAACGCGAATTGTTTGGCTATCTCTCGCCAGGTGTTAATCGTCACTCTGTGATGAATATTTATTTGTCCAAGCTGTTACCCGGCAAAAAACTCGGCATGACCACCACCACCAACGGTAGCGAACGCGCCATGGTGCCCATCGGCGGTTATGAAGAAGTGATGCCATTGGATATTTTGCCAACGCAATTACTGCGAGCACTGGTTGTCGGTGATACCGACGCTGCGCAAGCATTGGGAGCGTTGGAGTTGGTCGAAGAAGATTTAGCATTGTGCACTTATGTCTGCGTCGGCAAATACGAGTATGGCCCGATTCTACGTGACAACCTGACTCGTATCGAAGTGGAGGGCTGAGCATGGGCATGAGACAGATTTTAGACACTAAGGTCGCGCCACATTTCCATGAAGGCGGCAAGTTCGAGAAGTTTTATACTTTCTACGAAATGTTCGACACCATGTTGTACAGCCCATCGTCGGTGACTCGTTCAGCGGCGCATGTGCGTGATGGTATCGATCTTAAGCGCGTAATGATGACAGTGTGGTTCGCCACATTTCCTGCGATTTTGTTCGGTTTGTACAACACCGGCTATCAAGCCAACATGCAAATCACCGAATTCGGTTATCAGGCCATTCCCGGCTGGCGTGCAGATATTGTTGCGTTATTAACCGGATTTGATTCGGGTAATGTGCTCGCGAACTTCCTTCACGGCGCTGTGTATTACGTCCCCATTATGGTGACGGTATACCTCGGCGGTTTTATTTGGGAAGGATTGTTTGCGTGGAAACGCGGTCACGAAATTAACGAAGGTTTCTTCGTTACTGGTATTTTGTTTACGCTTATTTTGCCGCCGGCCATTCCATTGTGGCAGGTGTTCTTGGGTATTTCTTTCGGTGTCATTATCGGTAAAGAAGTATTTGGCGGTACCGGCAAAAACTTCCTCAACCCTGCATTAGTGGGTCGCGCATTTTTATATTTTGCGTACCCAGCGCAAATGTCAGGCGACGCAGTGTGGACCGCCGTTGATTCCTTTAGTGGCGCAACTCCTTTGTCGCTGGCAGCAGCAGGCGCAATTGATTATTCAGCGGGCTTAACCGGCGCTGCCTTCACCAGCGGCTCAGTAGATTTAAGCTGGATGAGCACCGCAATGGGTGGCATTCAAGGCTGTATCGGTGAAACCTCTACCATCGCCATTGCGTTGGGCGCGATCTTCCTACTGTTCACCAAAATTGCTAGCTGGCGGATTATGCTCAGCGTGATTTTGGGCACCGTATTTATGTCGAGCATCTTTAATGCAATTGGCAGTGAATCAAACCCGATGTTTGCCATGCCTTGGTATTGGCACTTAACCATCGGTGGTTTGGCATTCGGTTTGGTGTACATGGCCACTGACCCTGTTTCAGCCTCGATGACCAACACCGGTAAATGGGTGTTTGGTATCGTCATCGGTGTGATGACAGTGTTAATTCGTGTGGTAAACCCTGCATTCCCTGAAGGCATTATGTTGGCGATTTTGTTCGGTAACTTGTGCGCCCCGTTGATCGACTATTTTGTGATGCGCGCGAACATTCGCCGTCGCTTACGTCGTAGTGGAGGAGCTGTCTAATGGCTGCCAAACATGATTCCGTCGCTAGAACATTAATCGTCGCCTTGCTGGTGTGTTTGGTGTGTGGCGTTGTTGTTGCCACCGCCGCCGTGATGCTGCGTCCGGTGCAAGAGAAAAACAAACTGCTCGATAAACAGGTGAACATTCTGCAAGCAGCAGGGTTGTACACGGCGGGCATGGATGTTCAAAACGCCTTTAAAAGCATTGATCGCAAGTTTGTTGATCTGGCGTCCGGCGAATATGTCGACATGCCAAGCAGCTACGATCAGCGCAAAGCCGCAAAAGACCCAGAGCGAAGCGAACGTTTAGACGGCAAAGTAGATATTGCCAGCATTAAACGTCAGGCCAATGTTGCTGAGGTGTACTTAGCCAACGACGAAAACGGCGAACTGAGCAAAATTATTTTGCCGATTCATGGCTACGGATTGTGGTCAACCTTGTACGGTTTCTTGGCACTTGAGCCAGATGCCGACACCGTCGCCGGCCTAGGTTTTTATGAGCACGCTGAAACCCCTGGTCTTGGTGGTGAAGTCGACAACCCTAAATGGAAAGCTCTGTGGCCTGGTAAAGAAGTCTTTAACGACGAAGGCGACGTTGCGATTCAAGTCATCAAGGGCACGGTTGATAGCGGTGCCGCTGATGCAGCGTATAAAGTTGATGGACTTGCGGGCGCTAGCCTGACAACCAACGGTGTCAATAACCTAGTGCGTTACTGGGTTGGCGAAAATGGTTTTGGTCCGTATCTCGATAAAATTCATGCGAGCGCACAGGTCGAAGCGCCTGCTGCCGACACAACCGAGTCCGCACCCGCTGAAGGCGAGGAGGTGAACAATGGCTGATAACATGAAACCCAAAGAACTCCTATTTGGTCCGATTTTAGATAACAACCCCATTGCGTTGCAGATCATTGGTATCTGTTCTGCATTGGCGGTGACCAGCAATCTCAACACCACCGTCACCATGGCGTTGGCGTTAACGTTGGTGACGGCGTTTTCTAACTTCTTTGTCTCCAGTATTCGCAACCAGATTCCATCGAGCATTCGTATTATTGTGCAGATGACAATTATTGCGTCGCTGGTAATCGTGGTAGATCAGTTCCTTCGTGCTTACGCCTACAGCATTTCCAAACAGCTTTCGGTGTTTGTTGGATTGATCATCACCAACTGTATCGTTATGGGTCGCGCTGAAGCGTTCGCCATGAAGAGCCCGCCAATCCCGTCGTTCATTGATGGCATCGGTAACGGCTTAGGCTACAGCTTCATTTTGATCATCCTTGGTTTTACCCGCGAACTGTTGGGCGCAGGCAGCTTGTTTGGCATTCCAGTGCTGAGCAAAGTCACCGACGGCGGCTGGTATATTCCAAACGGTTTGATGCTGTTACCACCTTCAGCCTTTTTCCTAATCGGATTCATTATTTGGGGCATCCGCGCAGTGAAAAAGACGCAGGTGGAAAAAGATTCTTTCACGCCGGCCGCGCATACGCGCGCCAGTGAAGCCTTTTAAGGGAGCGCACAACGATGTTTGAACATTATCTAAGTCTGTTTGTGCGTGCGGTGTTTGTTGAAAACATGGCGCTCGCGTTCTTCCTAGGCATGTGTACCTTTAT
The DNA here is from genome assembly GCA_029213045.1 of Alcanivoracaceae bacterium. Lineage (GTDB taxonomy): Bacteria > Pseudomonadota > Gammaproteobacteria > Pseudomonadales > Alcanivoracaceae > JARGPN01. The sequence goes on along the minus strand of JARGPN010000009.1, from coordinate 94,281 downwards.
TGCGATCTCGAAAAAAATCGAGACAGCGATTGGTCTAGGTATTGCTGTTGTTGTGGTGCAGGTTCTGACCGTGCCGATGAACAACCTGATTCTTCATTATTTGCTCAACGAAGGCGCGCTCGCGTGGACCGGCATTGATGCATTAGCGAAGTTAGACCTTCGCTTCCTCGGTTTGCTTAGCTATATCGGTGTTATCGCCGCTATCGTGCAAATCATGGAAATGGTGTTGGATAAATATGTTCCTTCCCTATACAACGCGCTGGGTATTTTCTTGCCGTTGATTACCGTGAACTGCGCCATCATGGGTGCGTCCTTGTTCATGGTTGAGCGTGATTACGATTTCGGTGAATCCGTTGTATATGGTTTAGGCGCCGGTGTGGGTTGGGCATTAGCAATCACTTTGCTGGCCGGTATCCGCGAAAAACTGAAGTACAGCGATGTGCCAGACGGATTAAAAGGGCTAGGTATTACCTTTATCACCGTGGGCTTAATGTCGTTGGGCTTCATGTCATTTTCTGGCGTGCAGCTGTAAGCGGGGGATAACCAGACCATGAATTTTGAGATTGTATTCAGCGTTCTGATGTTCACCGCCATTGTATTGGCGCTGGTGGCATTAATTCTTGCTGCACGTTCACGCTTGGTCAGTACCGGCGACGTGCACATCGATATTAACAACGACCCTGCAAAAGGCATTGATGCTGCAGCAGGTGGCAAGTTGCTACAGACCCTCGCAGGCCAAGGTATTTTCTTGTCGTCAGCGTGTGGCGGTGGCGGCACCTGCGCGCAGTGTAAGTGTAAAGTGCTTGAAGGCGGCGGCGATATTTTGCCAACCGAAGAAGGCCACTTTAACAAACGTGAAATTCGCGACGGATGGCGTTTGTCGTGTCAGGTAAACGTTAAACAAGACCTGAAAATTGAAGTGCCTGAAGAATTCTTCGGCGTGAAAAAGTGGGAATGTGAAGTTGTTTCTAACGACAACGTTGCCACCTTTATTAAAGAACTCGTATTGAAGCTGCCAGAAGGGGAAAGCGTTGATTTCCGCGCCGGCGGTTACGTGCAGCTCGAAGCGCCTAAGTACGACATCAAATACAGCAACTTCGATATTCCTGCGGAATACCGCGGCGACTGGGAACGCTTCAAGTTTTTCGATTTCGAAGCGAAAAATGACGAAGAAGTGATTCGTGCCTACTCCATGGCGAACTACCCAGAAGAGAAAGGCATTCTTAAGTTCAATATTCGTATTGCAACGCCGCCTCCAGGCAAAACAGACATCCCTTGCGGTAAAATGTCGTCGTTTGTCTTTAACCTCAAGCCGGGCGATAAAATTACTGTATTCGGGCCTTTCGGTGAGTTCTTCGCCAAGAAAACCGAAGCAGAAATGGTATTCGTCGGTGGTGGCGCGGGCATGGCGCCCATGCGTTCGCATATCTTCGATCAGCTTAAACGTTTGAGTTCCAAGCGTAAGATTACCTTCTGGTACGGCGCACGTTCATTGCGTGAGGCCTTCTACGTGGAAGAGTACGACAAGCTTGCAGAAGAAAACGAAAACTTCACTTGGCACTTAGCCCTGTCCGATCCGCAACCAGAAGATAACTGGACCGGACTCACAGGCTTTATTCACCAAGTGCTGTATGAGCAATATTTGAAAGAGCATGCTGCGCCAGAAGATTGCGAGTTCTACATGTGTGGACCGCCAATGATGAACGCGGCAGTGATTAAAATGCTCGAAGACTTAGGTGTTGAGCACGAAAACATTCTGTTGGATGACTTCGGTGGTTAATCGTTTTTCTAAAGCACCATTGCAGCAGGGCCTTCGGGCCCTGTTTGCGTTGCGATCAACGTGGCTTCTGGTGTTGGCATTCTGTTTACTCAGCGGCTGCGATCGCGCACCGGCGGTGCATACGCTTTCCGGGCCGACCATGGGCACAACCTGGTCGGTGAAAGTGGTTGGCTTGCCCGTTGATATGACCCCGCCACAGCTGCAACACGAGCTACAGCTGATTTTGCAAAATATAAACCAGCAAATGAGTACCTATATTCCAGATTCTGACATCAGCCGCTTCAACCAAGCGGATGCGGGCACCTGGCATACACTGCCCGCCGATTTTTATCAGGTACTGGATTATGCGTTACGCCTCGCCGATGAAACCGACGGCGCGTACGACCCCACCGTGGGGCCACTGGTAAACCTGTGGGGCTTCGGCCCGGATAAAACCCGCATCAACGCCCCAAGCGAAGAGCAACTGGCGCAGGCGAGGGCACGCATCGGTTGGCAACGCATCACCCTCGACGCCGACAAACGCGCTGCACTGCAACCCGGTGGCATTTACGTGGACTTATCCTCCGTGGCCAAAGGCTACGCCGTGGATAAACTCGCCGATTACCTTGCCGCACGTGGTTTAACCAATTACCTCGTCGAAATAGGCGGAGAACTCCGCGCCAACGGCCAAAAGCCCGAGGGCAACGGCTGGCGTGTGGCCGTAGAACGCCCCGTGCCGGGCATCCGCGAAGTCGAGCGCGTACTCACCCTAAGCCACGGCGCCGTTGCCACCTCCGGCGATTACCGCAACTTCTTCGAGCAAGACGGCCAGTTCTTCGCCCATATCATCAACCCGCACACAGGCCAGCCGGTGGATCACCTCACTGCATCCGTGACCGTGCTTGCCGACACCTGCACCGAAGCCGACGCCTTAGCCACCGCACTCACCGTGCTCGGCCCAGAAGTGGGCATCGCTTTTGCCGAAGCACGGCAACTTGCCGTACTCTTTATTGTCAGAACAGAGACAGGATTTGCCGAAATTCCCAGCTCGGCATTCAAACAGCTGTCACAAGCGCAGCAGGAGCATTGATATGCTAGCCACCATTATCGCCGCCGTCGTCTTCATCGGCATCGTCATCGCCGCCATGGCCGTCGGTGTCATCTTCTCCAATAAACCTATCAAAGGTTCCTGCGGCGGCCTCGCCAACGTCGGCATCACCGGCGAATGCGAAATCTGCGGCGGCAACATCGAAAAATGCGAAGAGCAAGCAGACGCCGAAAAGCCCGCCACCAAAGCACTCGGCTACGACGCGAACAAGAATTTCAAAGTTTAAATACCACCCAAGCACGCAAAAAAGGCCTGATTGTTCAGGCCTTTTTTTATGCCAAACATTAACAAATACAATTACCGCTAGCATTGTTATAAGTGGCACTGCTCTGCGGCGGGCGGATGAGAAGAAGCAATTAGAATGTTTGTGTTTGCGGAGTCAGGCCTTACATTGAACATCCGTATTAATCTTTGGATGGTGTAAATTTTAAAGTCTGTTCGCCCCTGTGTATTCCCTGTGGCCACCCTTTAAAACCCTTCTAACGCAATATTTTCACTGGTCTATGATTACGTATAGGGTCATGCTTTGTCAGTGCTTGAATTCTCTACGACAGGGTGTCGACGCGTATGACAATGCTTACCAATATAGTGATTATTCTGATTGCCTTGCTGCACGGGTATTTTCTAGTGCTAGAAATGTTCCTGTGGGAAAAGCCTGCGGGGCGGCGTGCTTTTGGGCAGTCGAAAGAGCAGGCGAGTGCGACGAAGGTGTTGGCGGCGAACCAAGGTTTGTATAACGGCTTTATTACGGCTGGGTTACTTTGGGGTGTTGTGCAGGGCGCGGCGGGTTTTGATTTTAAGGTGTTCTTTTTGCTGTGCGTGATAGTTGCGGGCGTATTCGGTGCGGCAACGGCGAGCCGTAAAATTCTCTATGTTCAGGCGTTGCCCGGCGTTATTGGTTTAGCGTTATTGTTGGTTTCAACGGTGTGATCGATGTGGTTAGTCCACCAATTTCAGGCTGCTATTCCGTGTAGCCTATTTAAGCTTCTCTCTACGCGCTACGTGTTATAAAGAATAGGATTAACGTTGCGCGGTTTGTGCATTGATCCGCGTTGGCGTTTTCGATGCGCTAATTCTCTGCGGAATATTGAACGCGTTGTTCTTTTATATTGATGACGAGCGCTGCCTTTTCTCCATGCTTCTGAAGGAACGTTATGAAAAAGCTTCATATCGCGATCTCCACCGACAAAATCGCAGAAACCATCGCGGATTATTCTGCTCGATTAGGCGTGCCGCCATGTTCGTCTGTTCCTGGCGAGTACGCGTTGTGGCGAACGGATTCTTTAAATATTTCTGTGCGTCAGGATTCTGCGTGTGGTCCCGGTTCGCTAAGGCACTTGGGCTGGGAAGATCCTGCCGCCGATGCGTTTACGCAGGACACGGATGTGAACGGTATTGTTTGGGAGCGTTTCACGGCACAACATCAGGCGGACGAAATTAATGAGTTATGGCCGGAGGCGAACTATCAGCCTGAAGTGTGATTCGCTCGCAGTATGAAAACGGTTTTTCAGCTGCGCGGTATCTCTGAGTCATCACCTCACTAAAGGGAATTCACAATGAGGCACAAGGAAGGACATAGAACGCATAGGGCAGGCTGGCTTCGCGCGGCGGTGCTTGGTGCTAATGACGGGATTGTTTCCACTGCCAGTTTGATTATGGGCGTGGCCGCGGCGGGGGCGGATTCGTCGACCATCATCACGGCAGGTGTTGCTGGGTTGGTTGCGGGGGCAATGTCGATGGCGGCGGGCGAGTATGTGTCGGTGTGCTCACAGGCGGATACTGAACGGGCGGATCTTGGTCGCGAGCGGAAAGAGTTGGCCGCCAATCCCAAACAGGAGCATGCGGAGCTTGCGGCGATTTACGTTAAGCGCGGTTTGGATGAAGCGCTAGCGGCAACCGTGGCGACAAGTTTGATGGCCCACGATGCGCTGGGTGCGCATGCTCGCGATGAGTTGGGTATTTCCGATACGTTGATGGCGCGTCCAATTCAAGCGGCTCTTGCGTCTGCTACGACGTTCTCAGTGGGTGCGGCCCTGCCTTTGCTGATCGTGGTTCTCTTACCGACGTCGGCGCTTATGTGGGCCGTCTCAGTGAGTTCGCTGTTGTTCCTCGCGCTGTTAGGTTCGCTGTCCGCTAAGGCGGGTGGTGCGCCAATAATCGTTGCGGCCTCACGTGTGACATTTTGGGGTGCGTTGGCCATGGCGCTAACGGCTGGCGTCGGCGCACTCTTCGGCGTGGCAGCGTGATTTTTTTGATGGTGCGAGGGCGAACCTAGCGCTTCGCACCCGTACCATTTACTAAGCGCCGCTTCCGCTCAAATCAATCGCGCTTGCCGCGATGGGTTCTTCTGTTTTTTCATTTTGTGCTTCAACGGTTTTCGCGAGGACGACGCGATTTCGGCCGCCATCTTTTGCTTCATAAAGTGCGCTGTCGGCGGCTTTAAGCAGGTCGTTCATGTCGTGTACGTCGGCGGAGGGGAAACAGGCGACGCCGAGGCTTGCGGTGACTTTAATGGTTTGGCCGTCTACTTCTATTTCTGCGTCGCTGATGCGTTTGCGCAGGCGCTCAGCAATTTTCGCGGCGATATCCATGGTCACGCCGGGTAGCAGGATGGCAAATTCTTCGCCGCCGTAGCGACCGACTTCGTCATAGCGGCGGGCGTTTTCCATCATGATATTTGAGGCGGTGACGAGCACTTTGTCGCCGGCGTGATGGCCCCAGGTATCGTTGATGCGTTTGAAGTGATCGAGGTCGAGCATGATGCAGGCGAGTGCGTGGGGCGACACGCTGGTTTGCCGTTGCACGCGGGCGAGTTCTTCTTGGCCGCGTTGAATAAATGAATTGCGATTGGTGAGGCGGGTGAGGCCGTCGATGGTGGACATTTCTCGGTAAAGATCTTCTCTCTCAACCCAACGTTTTACCGCAAGGAGGCATAAATAAATAAGCGAGGAAAGAATGGCAGCGATGTTTACTTGGACAATGAGCCATCCCAGAACAGGCGATCCGTCCGGATGGAACAAGGAACGTTCTAACATGGGCGCATGTTTGAATACGCCGGAAAAATCTATCCACGCCATGGTAATGAGCGCGGCGATCACGAAAAAAAATGAAAAGCGTATTTTTTCTACGCGGGCGAGGGCAGAAGTAATGTTGACGCCGAGAAACAGCAGCAATAATCCTTCAGTGAAATGCGAACCTGTTAGGTAGCTGCTCAACATGACGTCGATGATGAATCCACCGATGATAATGTTTTCAAAAAACGGCCAGTCATTGGTGTGTTGGCGGCGACGTACGGCAACAGCGATACACACAAGCAATACGGCGACGTGCAATCCGTATAAAGCGAGCAGCGGTTTGGCGATACCGATGTTTACGTATTCGGGCGCCATCATCAGAGTGCCTAACAGGCTGAGAGCAAACATGCCTGGGGCGAGGAGAACTAAACTGCCGAGTAGGATAAATCGATCTATTGGACGCCAGTCCATGGGGTTCGAGAGAAAAATGGGCTTATCTATTGGCGCGTTGTCAGGAGAGCGGTCATCGCTGGGTAGAGCATCGTCGTCGCGCAGGGCCATTCTTTTTCCTCGATGGATATCGCTATGGGAGCTTTAGAAAGCACCTTTTATTATTTTGGTATTAATCTCTGATATTAAAAGTACATTACATGGATGGTATATGGAAAGAGAGCGTTTGTTTATTGGTACGATGGCTCCGGTTTCACTCGAGGAGCAACGAGGTGAGTTAAGGCTGGCAATGAGCGCGGTGCGATAACCCCAGCTAATAACAAAACCGGCAACGCATATTAACGTTGCCGGTTTTGTTAGAAGTTAAGCTGTGGCGCCTTGTACTTTCCCGCCGGGGAAGGCCATGCGTAAGTTATTCAGCCACGTGGTACCAAACTGCCGAGTGAGTGAAGCACTGTTATAGGGGACACCGTAGCGTGCGGCCAGCGCGCGAACCCGCGGTGCCACTTCTGGGTAGCGGTTGCTGCACATGTCGGGGAACAGATGGTGTTCAATTTGATGCGACAAGTTGCCCGATAACACATGAAATAACTTGCCACCCTCGATGTTGGCGCTGCCCAGCATTTGGCGAAGGTACCAACGGGCGCGCGTTTCACCTTCTACCTGTGCCTCGGTAAAGTTGTGCACGTCGTCTGGGAAATGACCGCAGAAAATAATCATAAATGCCCAGATATTGCGGATCACGTTGGCCACGGCATTTGCGCCTGCGACGAGGGCAAACACCAGTAGTGGTGGAAACGGAAAGAAAAAGGAAATCGGCACAGCAACCAATGCGGCGGCCAGAGGCCACGCGATATAGTCCTTAGCAACCTGACGCCAAACTTTATAGCCAATGCGGCGCAGCAGCGGTTTTACGTCGGCGAAAGTCTTTTTGCCTTTTAAATGATCATCAATGGTTTGTTCATGCAGGGCGACGCCTTCTTCAAAGAAAAGCATCAGCAAAATAAAATAGATAGGTTGCAGTAAAAAGCGAGGTGTCCACTCTTGCAATGGGGTGACGCGCATAATGCCGTAGCCCACATCCAGATCGCGACCCACCACGTTTGTCCAGGTGTGGTGAACAACGTTATGAGAATGCATCCATCTGTCCGAGGGGCTCATGGTGTCCCATTCCCACGTGTTGGATTGAATTTCCGGGTCCTTCATCCAATCCCACTGTCCGTGCAAGACATTGTGAGCAATTTCCATGTTTTCTAGAATTTTTGCGATGCCAAGAAAGAACGCCCCTGCACCCATGATGCTTAAGCTTATTGTCCAGCTGGCAAATGGGTGGCCCCACGCAGGCAGGAAGAAGAGGCTGAGATAAATCGCTAGGCGCGAGGTCACTGCCATGGTGCGCTGGGTTTTGATGACTTTCAGAATATAGGCGCGGTCTCTTTCTCCGCGTGAGTCGAACACTTCATCGCGAATGGCATCCAGTTCGCTGCCAAATTCTTCTATTTGTTCGTCGGTTAAGTTAACCGGCAAGCTGTGACTGTTCATGTGTAGCTCCTTAGAGATCTAGCTCGCAATCGCCCGCGGCGGCGCAAATACAGGTTTGCACAATACTGCCCACTTCGTTCAATACTTTGCCGGTACGTAAGTCGCGTACACAGCCGGACACGAGGGTGGTGTTGCAAGTGTGGCAAATGCCCATGCGGCAACCGTGCGGTGGGTTCATGCCGTTTTCTTCAGCAACGCGCAGCAGCGGTGTAGTGCTGTCTGCGTCTACGGCGACATCGCTACGCCCAAATTTCACGCGCCCGCCAACGGCGTCGGTGGGAATTTCGGTAAAGGCGGCACGGAAACGTTCGATATGTAGTTGCCTGCCGCAACCGGCTTCTTCAAAGCATTTTTCTAACGCTTCAAGCAGGGACGGTGGCCCGCAGGCGTAGATATCGCGTTGCTTCCAGTCGGGGCAGAGTTGCGTGAGCTGTTCCGCTGAAAAACGATTATTGCGTTGTTCGTTTTGCTCGCGGGTGTAAATCAAATGCAGGTTGTAGCGTTTATGTTGCTCCGCCATGGCCTTTAAATCTTTGCCGAGCACCACGTCGAATTCATGCGGGGCATAGTGGATGTGTTCAGTGTTGGGCAACCGTCCTTGTGCAATCAGGCTGCGTAACATGCTGATGGCGGGGGTGATGCCGCTACCGGCGGTGATAAACAGCGGCAGCACAGGCTGGGCGTCCGGCAAATAGAATTCGCCTTGTGGTAAGCCAATCGGCAAATAATCACCGACTTTAATATTGCGCACGATATGGTGAGAAATAGTGCCGTGGGCAATGGCTTTGACCGTGATGGTAATGCAGTCGTCGTCGCGTTCTGGCGGCGAGGAGATGGTGTAGGTACGGGTGTAATGCATTCCGTCTACGGGGATGCCCACACGTATGTGCTGGCCAGCGCGATGGCCGCGCCAGTTCAGGCCGGGCCTAAGGGTGATAGTGCGGGCGTCTTTGGTTTCATCCCAGACGTCGACCACTCTCGCTTGCAGCTTATGTGTGGTCCAGAGGGGGTTCACCAGCTCTAGATAGTGGGACGTTCGCAGTGGCCAAGCAAAATAGTCCGTTACCGCAGTCATAATGGACCATGGGGACTTCTTTCGCGCTGGTTCTAGGTGTTGATTTTCGCGCATTGTGGTTCCCCGTGAATTTATCGTTATTGAGGAAATAGCTCTCTGCCGTAGCGCCAGCAGTAGGCTGGCTTCAGAGTACCGACGACAATATCGTTAAGACAAGGCTTTTTCTGCTTAACGGTGGTGTGTGTGGATTAGCTCATTTTTGTATTACGCAATTACTTGGTTAGGTAGCGTGAACAGAAGGGATTTTAGTATCGCTGAGCGGCGGGGCGTGCCTAGTCGGATGAGTGTGCTAAATTGGCCGGCCATTGAGTCTTCTGTAGGCATACGATTGATGCGTGGTATGACAAACAGCGCGCCGTCCTCTCCGATCAACTGGTCGGTGCTGAAAACCTTATTTCCTTATTTGTTGGAATTCCGTACTCGCATTGCGCTCGCCGTGGTGTGTTTGGTGCTAACAAAGCTGGCCAGTGTCGGTGCGCCTTTTATCCTTAAACATATTGTTGATGCGCTGGATGCCAAGGGCGCCAATCAGTTGATTGTGATGCCGCTGATGTTGTTATTGGCGTATGGCGTGGTGCGCTTTTCTAATGTGTTGTTTGGGGAGTTACGCGATACCTTGTTTGGTCGCGTAACGGAGCGTGCCATGCGGCGTGTGGGGTTGGCGGTATTTCGTCACCTGCATGCGTTGGATTTAGATTTTCATCTTAATCGTCGCACCGGCGGTTTATCGCGAGATATTGAGCGCGGTACCAATGGCATCAGCTTTTTGTTGCGCTTTATGGTGTTCAATATTTTGCCGACCTTGCTGGAAATTAGCATGGTGATCGGTTTATTGCTGTGGAAGTACGACCCTTGGTTCGCATTGATTGTTGCTGTGTCCGTGGTGGCTTATGTGAGTTTTTCTATTTTTGCTACGGAATGGCGTTTGGCGTTTGTCCGCGAAGCGAATCAGGCGGAATCGTCGAGTAGCACCCGCGCTATAGACAGCTTACTTAACTATGAAACGGTAAAATATTTCACTAACGAATCGTTTGAAGCTCAAGGTTACGATGAAAATTTAGAACAGTGGGAGCAGGCCCGTCGTAAAAACCGTTTGTCGTTATTTGCGTTAAACGGCGGCCAATCACTGATCATCGCCGCTGCGGTGACATCGTCCATGGTGCTTGCCGCGCTGCGTGTGTCGCAGGGCAGCATGACGCTGGGCGACTTCGTGTTGATCAATGCGTTTATGATGCAAGTATTTATGCCGCTGAACTTTCTTGGTTTTGTCTATCGAGAAATGAAAGGCTCCATGGCGAACATCGAAAATATGTTTGCGCTGTTAAAGGTGAAGCCTGCGGTGTCGGATACAGCGGATGCTAAAGCGTTACAGGTAAGCAAAGGCGAAATCGAATTTCGTGATGTGAGATTTCATTACACCCCGGAGCGCGGCATTGTGAATGGAGTGACGTTTACCGTGCCCGCCAATAAGAAAGTGGCAGTGGTCGGCAGCAGTGGCGCAGGAAAGTCGACCTTATTTAAGTTGCTGTTCCGTTTTTACGATGTTACCAGCGGCGAGATTCTTATTGATGGACAGGACATTCGGCAGGTCACGCAGGGGTCATTGCGCTCGCACATTGGTGTGGTGCCGCAAGACACGGTGTTATTTAACACCAGTATTTTTGAAAACGTGCGTTACGGACGTATTGCTGCCACCGACGATGAAGTGTGGAAGGCAATTGGCATGGCGCACCTCAAGGATTTTATCGCCGAGCTGCCTGAGCAAGAGAAAACGTTAGTGGGTGAGCGCGGGTTAAAGCTCTCCGGTGGCGAGAAACAGCGGGTCTCTATAGCGCGGGCCTTGCTCAAGCAACCAGAGATTATGGTCTTTGATGAGGCCACCTCGTCCTTGGACAGTCAGTCGGAAAAGGTCATCTTGCAGGCTATTAGCGAAATCTCGCACCAGCAAACCACCTTGGTGATCGCGCACCGTCTCTCCACTATTAAAGATGCGGACCTGATTATTGTGCTAGACGGCGGGCAGGTGGCAGAGCAGGGCACCCATGGTGACTTACTACGGCGTAATGGTTTGTACGCCCGGTTGTGGGAGATCCAACAGCACGCGTCGAGTGGCGAGCCCAGTGTTTAATGTTAATTACTTGTAAAATGTCTAATGAGAACGCCCGATATCACATTGGCTTCACGTTGATTGAGTGAATATGTGTAAACAATTCACCAATTATATGCATAGCACGCTTCGCAATAAGTCTTCGAAGGCGGCATGCAACGGGAGCTCCAACTGTGTCTGTGCGCCAAATGCCCCTTATTGTGGGCGCTTCTATTGCCGCGTTGTTGTTCTCGAACGTTGCCATCGCAGCTGGGATCAACGTTTTTGCGAAAGATGAACGTGGTACGCCGTTAGCCAATGCAATCGTTACGCTCAAAGGGCCTTCGTCTCTAGCTGTGGCTGGGTCTGAGCACCCAGAGATGGCGCAAATCCGCACGCAGTTTCAGCCGCATGTCTTGGTAGTACGTCGCGATAGTCGCGTTGCCTTCCCGAATCTCGATAGCACCCGCCATCAAGTGTATTCATTTTCTCGCGTTAAACGATTTGTCACGCGGCTGTATGCCGGACGTGAAGCTGACCCCGTGGAGTTCGATCAAGTTGGCTTGGTGCCGATTGGCTGCCATATCCACGACCGAATGCAGGCGTTTATTTATGTCACCGACGCGCCGCAGTTCGCGTTAACTGATGCGACAGGTAAAGCAACGTTTGATGCGTTGCCTGCCGGTGAGTATGAAATTGAAGTACTGCACCCCTGGCAAAAGAAGTCTGGGTCACAAACGCGTTCGACCCGTTTGTTGTCGACTTCACGGGATATCAATCTACGTTTTGATCTTGGCGAGATAGGTGCTGATCCGCGTATTCCCCAACGTCCTGTTTCAAATCCTCTAATTAGGAGTAACCCCTTTGCGCGTTAAATTTTCTCGAGCACTGTTTCTTTCTATTAGTGGGCTGTTGCTTGTTTTACTCAGTGCCGGTGCAATGTTAGCGCGCGAAATTATTCGGGATACCGTGTATGAAAATGCGCGCGGTAGCGTGGTGCAAACCGGTGAATATTTTCGCCAGCAGCTTGGCGTGCGTGCCGGAGAAGTAGCCAGCTCGGTTGGCGTGTTGGTGGACGACTTTGGGTTTCAGGATGCCATCGCAAGTAATGACTACGACACCATCGTGTCCGCTTTACAGAATCAAATGCAACGTATTGGCGCCAATCATGCGGTGGTGCGTTTAACCGATGGTCGTTTGGTCGCATCAGGCGGGCAAGCGCCTGCGGCATTGACGCCTGACCAAGTGGATGACCTAGAGACCGACATAATCATCCAAGCGATAGATGCGGATGCCTATCTGGTGATTAGCATGCCGGTAGGCAATCCGAATCCGGTTGGACGAATCACGTTGTCGTTCAAAATGGGTGAAGAGTTTATTGCGCAGATGAAAGCACTCGTCGGCGCGGATGTGACGCTGCTCGTGCGGTCGTCCACTGCAAATGACGTCATTGTCACCACGTCGGCGTTGCCAGATTCTACTGCGGACAGGGATAGCTATCGCTCCAGCCTTTTAGCGATTGATGAGAGCCACCCTGAAATCATTAATCTGCACAACATCGCGCTGATGTCCATGCCGGTTACGCTGTCCAGTAGTGAAGGCGTACGCGTTTTTGTACACGCGGCGATGGCTGCAGAAGCGGATCCTTTTCGAACGCTTTCTATTCGCTTAGGCCTTTTAGTGATCGGTGGTTTTGCCTTGGTGTTGTTGTTGTCTTTATGGTTGTCTCGTCGCATGACACGTCCTCTGCGTCAATTCGGCGGGCTGGCAACACGTATCGGTAAGGGCGATTACAAAGTCCATTTGCCGAAGCAGTCGTTTACCGAGTTTGTGAAGTTAGGCCAAGCGTTTGACAGTATGCAGAGCGCCATTTCTGAGCGCGAAAAACATATTCATGAGCAGGCGCGCCGCGACGTGCTAACCGGCTTGCCGAATAGTTTGGCAGCCGAGGAATTTATCGATTCGTTATTAACGCAAAAGAACGCTCGCCCATTTGCGTTAATTTCAGTGGATATCTATCGGTTACGTGAAGTGAATGATTCTCTAGGTTCAGACGCGGGTGATGAAGTGCTGCGTTGGCTTGCCAAGACCTTGCAGAATAATGTTCAGCGCGACGCCAAGATATGCCGTTTGGCATCGGACGATTTTTTACTGATTCTTCCCCGTGCGAGCGAAACTGATGCTCTGGCTGTGACGCGAAAGTTGAAAAAGGTGACATTGGAGTCGGTGCCCTTGGCCGGCGATTTGAAAACGCTCGTTAGACTGCACATGGGTGTGGCGCTGGCGCCCCAACATGGGGAGAAAGCGGATATTCTTATTCAACGTGCTGAGCAGGCTATGTATCGGTCTCGCGATCAGCATGGAGAAGTTACTATTTATGATGCCAGTGCGGATGCGCGCCGTCGTAGACGTTTAGAGTTAACCCGCGATTTACGCGATGCCATCTCTAACAAGCAATTGTCGTTGATGTTCCAGCCTAAAATTGATTTTAGTAAGCCGATGGACGTGCTCGCTGAGGTATTTGTGCAGTGGGAACATCCAACGCATGGCGAAATCGAGCCGCAGGAGTTTATTTCGTTAGCGGAAAACAGCGGTCTGATGTCGGAAATTAATGAATGGGTGCTAGAGCAAAGTTGTCACGTTCAGGGTGGATGGTTCAGCAATCGTATTGTAGTGCCCATCAGCATTAGTGTTTTTTCGCAAGACTTAGATGACCCTTCATTTGTGACGCGGCTCATTGATACAACGCGCAGACATGGTGTGCATAAATCGCTGTTGTGTCTGCAGATTACCGAATCTCTAGCTAGTGACTCGCTCGACGTCGTGAAAGATGTGATAGGACGTTTGCGTAGGCAACAAGTGAAAGTGGCCATCAGTCAGTTCGGTGCAGGTAAATCATCTCTCGCTTTGTTACGTGAGTTGGAAGTGGATGAAATTGATATAGACAGTGGTTTTGTCGAGGGTTTGTTACGCGGTAAAGCGGATAAGGCAATTGTTGAATCCATTATTGCTTTAGGACATCGATTAGGTGTGCGCGTGTTTGCGGACGGTGTTGAATCTCTGGACATGCTGAAAGTTTTGCAAGCTATGGAAGTGGACGGACTTCAAGGACAGTGTTTATCGCGGCCTATGTCGCAATTGCAGTTTGAATCCTGGCGTGAATCGTGGGTGTCAGGAAAGAGGAGAAGTGTGTAATGATTTTTCGTATTTTGAGTCTGTTAGTGATTGCTGCGTTTTCGTCGCAATGCTTTGCAGAGGGGCTTGCTACGGGAAAAGGAAGAATTCTAGCCACTGGGGCGGTAACGACGATTGATGGCACTGCTGGTGGCGGCATTGTACCAATGGCAATTTTAGCCGGCTACGGCACCGCAGAGCAGCACGGCGGCGTGGTCAGTGGCAGCCGATTAAACACTGAAGACTTCGCCTTAAATTCGTTTTCGGCGGCGTGGTCATGGCACAATCGAGTGGAAGTCTCTGTTGCACGTCAGTCATTGGACGCGGGTATTTTTAACATCCCAGAAGTGGAAGAGTTGCGCACCAATAACTACGGCATTAAAGCCCGTTTATTCGGCGATGTTCTGTATACCAAAATGCCGCAGGTTTCTGTCGGCGTGATGTATCGTGAATCGATTAACCGAAATATTTCGGCACTCAGCGGCGCGACTGTGCCTGAAGCATTAGGTGCGAAGAGTAATTACGGTGCTGATTTTTACCTTGCTGCGACCAAAGTGTTTCTCGGTGGGCCGTTGGGTCGTAATTGGTTGGTGAACGGCGTGGTGCGATCTACACGTGCCAACCAAGGCGGTCTTGTTGGCTTTGGTGGTGATTTGGAATCGGGCAGAAGCACGGTCGCTGAGGCGTCGGTAGGCGTGTTTTTGAATAAACATTGGTTGATCGGCGGCGAGTATCGTCAGCAACCTGAAAATCTTACCTTTTTACATCAAGATGATTGGCGTGATGTGTTTGTAGCGTGGTTCCCGAATAAGCAGTGGAGTGTCACGGCCGCGTGGGTCGATCTAGGTCAAATCAGCACAGATGCAGTACCTTACGCCAATGATGATCGTGATCAAACGGGTGTTTATATGTCTCTAACGGGAGCGTTTTAATGAAACAGATAGTTTTAGTAGCGTTATTTGCTGTGATGATGTCCGGCTGCCAAACACGCCCGCAGGATGATTTATTCGAATCGCTTGGCGGTATGACAGGCATTGAAAATATTGTGGATGATTTCTTGGTGCGTCTGGGCAGTGATCCGCGGATTTCAAATCATTTTGTGGATGCAGATCCGCAACGCCTGCGTGAAAAACTGGTTGAACAGTTTTGTGCAGAGTCCGGCGGTGGTTGCGAATATACGGGTGATTCGATGAAGGACTCCCATGCTGGTATGGGCATCACAAGAACCGATTTTAATGCGTTAGTGGAAGACTTGGTTGCGGCCATGGAGGCGCAAAATGTGTCCGTTTCAGCGCAAAACAGGCTGCTTAAAAAATTGGCGCCGATGAATCGCGATATTGTTGAGTAAGTGTTCATGAGAAGTAAAAGAGCGGCGCACTTGTGCGCCGTTTTTTGTGGTGGCGGCGATAAGAATAGTCGTTTTGGTAGGTTGGGTGTTGTCGCGTAGTGGATGCCGTGCGGTTTCATAATGGCGGCTTATCGTGAACAGTCAGTGCGCTAGGGAGTGGGGTTTGTTATAAAGGTACGACGTTGCCGATTGGGTTATTAGGTGGCTGTTCTTTCCGGAGTGTTGTGTGTCTGAGCAAAGCAAGAAAACAGGTTTGATTCTTTCCGGTGGTGGGGCGCGAGCGGCGTATCAGGTTGGCGTATTGATGGCGCTTGCGGAGTTGATGCCGAAGGGTGCTCGCAATCCTTTCCCTATTATTTGTGGGACCTCTGCGGGTGCGATTAACGCGGCAGCCTTGGCGGCGCACGCGCACAATTATCGTATGGGCGTGCGTGGCTTAGAGCGCATTTGGGCAAATATCACCGCCGAGCAGGTGTATCGCACGGATGTGTATTCGTTTGTGAAGTCGCTGTTCCGGTGGGTCGTGCGCAGCACCGTGTCCGGCTCGACGCCGGTGAACAGCGCTTTGTTGGATAGCCGACCGCTACGCAAATTATTGTCGCTGGTGGTGAATTTTCCTCGCATTGAAGAAGCGTTAGCAAAGGGTGATCTAGAGGCTTTGTCGATTACGGCATCCAGTTATTCCAGTGGCGAATCCGTCGCATTTTTTCAAAGTGCTAAGCATGTGCCTGAATGGAAACGAGCGCGTCGGGTGGGGCGTCCTTCGGCGATTAAGGTCGATCATTTGATGGCGTCGTCGGCCATTCCAATTTTATTTCCCGCGCAGGAAGTGGAAGGGCGCTATTATGGCGATGGCGCGCTGCGCCAACTGGCGCCGGTGAGTCCGGCGTTGCATTTAGGCGCGGACAGGCTTTTTGTTATTGGTGTGTCGGGCAATGTGAATACCGATCAGAAACGCGATGTACGGGGTTATCCGTCGTTGGCTCAGGTGTTGGGGCACATTCTTAACAGTGTGTTTGTCGATAGTCTTGAGGGCGATGTGGAGCGTTTGGAGCGTATCAATAAAACCATTTCGGCCATTCCACCTAAAGTGCGTGAGCAGCAAGATATTCCGTTGCGCGAGGTGCAGGTATTAAAAATTTACCCGTCGCAGCCTATTGATGAAATTGCGGCGCAGCATATTAAGGAGCTGCCTAGAACGTTGCGCTTCTTTTTACGTGGCTCAGGTGCGACGCGTTCGCCTGGTGCGGCAGCGGTCAGTTATTTGCTTTTTGAACCGGGCTTTACGCGTTCACTGATGTCTTTGGGGTATCGTGATGCAATGCAGCGCGAAGACGAAATTAAAACGTTTCTCGAATTACCCTAAGCATTCTTGCTGTTCGACTTTCGAAATGCCGCGCAAAGCTGGTGGGAAAGTCGGTAATGATGCTGTCTACGCCGAGCGCAACTAAGCGCTCGGCTTCACTTAAGTCGTTGACGGTCCAAACGGAAATTTTCAATTTGTGCCGGCGCACGCTGTTCATCAACGATTTGTTGACCAGGCTATGATGTGAAATCAGCCAGCTACAGCCTAGGGCATAGGCGCGGCGAGTTGGCTGCAAATAGCGGTATTCGCACACGTAACCCCGCTCAATGGTTTCGGACATGGTGCCAACCATGCGCAAAAAATCCGTATCGCTGGAAGTGATAATGACGCGATCGTGCAGTTTCATTTCATCGATTATTTGTTTTAAGCGCATCGCTTTTTGATAAAGCACTTCACGCTTGTCTGTTTTCACTTCCAATTGAAAGCGCATGTTCGGTGGGCAGTGCTGTATGACTTCAGCAAGAGAGGGAATGCTGGTCGCTGCGTGCCAGCCAGGGGTGTTGCGGCGTGCATCCAATAAGTTGAGTTCGGCAAGGGTGTAGCGCCGGGCCATGCCTTTTTGCCAGGTGGTGCGATTGATGTTTTTGTCGTGCAGAACAATTAAATGTCCGTCGGCGGAAAGGCGGACATCCAATTCGATTTCAGGAACGCCGGCTTCGACGGCAAGTTGAAAACTGGCGATCGTGTTTTCAGGGGCTTCACCGCGAGCACCGCGGTGGCCAACAAGCCATGTTGGGGTAAGAGCCATATATGCAGTCATCAGCCAAATTGTTAAGGCAAACTATGACGATTTGATGACGAGCTTGTCTAGAGGCTGAATGAAATTTTGCGCCACATGGTCATTTTTAGCGTGCTACGTTAACGCAACATGTGGCGCATAGTTTGGAATAGATTAACGGCGGTAGCGTTTGGTTAGGTCTGCATAGCCATCGATGCGACGGTCGCGCAAATACGGCCAAATACGGCGTACGGATTCGGTACGCGCGGTGTCGATATCCACCACTAATATTTCATCGTCGTTAACGTCCGTTTGGCCAAGCACTTCGCCTTGAGGGCCCGCGACAAAACTATTTCCCCAAAATTGAATGCCACTGTCTCCAGTGGGCGACGACTCAAAGCCAGTACGGTTGGCGACTAGCACAGGCAAGCCATTGGCAACCGCATGGGCGCGCTGAATGGTTTGCCATGCGTTGAGCTGCCGTTGTTTTTCGTCTTCGTCGTCGGCGGGATCCCAGCCGATAGCCGTGGGGTAAAGCAGCATGTCCGCGCCAGCAAGCGCCATAAGGCGTGCGGCTTCTGGATACCACTGATCCCAACACACGAGTACGCCAAGTCGGCCAACGGAGGTGTCGATAGGGGTGAAACCGGATTCCCCGTCAACGCGCTCCGCATCGCCGGGGGTGAAATAGAATTTTTCGTAGAAGCCGGGATCGTCGGGAATATGCATTTTGCGATATTGGCCCGCGATGCTGCCGTCTTTTTCCAGTACCACTGAGGTGTTGTGGTACAAACCGGCGGCGCGCTTTTCAAATAAGCTGGTAATTAAAACTATGCCGAGTTCTTTGGCGAGTTTGCCAAAACGATCAGTGGACGGGCCGGGAATGGTTTCTGCTTGGTCGAAAACATGGGTGTCTTCTGTTTGGCAAAAATATAAGCCGCGATGCAGCTCTTGCAACAGGACGAGTTCAGCGCCTTGGCGCACAGCATCACGCACAAGTTGTTCTGACTTGTGTTGGTTGGCTTCTAGATCGGCGGTGTTCGCTTGTTGAATGACGGCGACGCGCATGCTGTATCTCCCGAGGAGCAGAGGTTCGTACGGGTTATCAAGGGCGCGCTTTATAGCACCCCTTCAGGTAGCTGCATAGTGACACAGTGCAAGCTGCCGTGTTGATGAATTAACGGCAAGCAGGGCACGCCGACGATGCGTTTGTCCGGAAAGGCGAGCTGCGCTTGGCTAAGTGCTAGGGCATCTTTGTCGGTGCCATAGGTGGGCATGAGCACCGCGCCGTTCATAATTAAAAAGTTGGCGTAGGTTGCAGGCAGGCGTTCGCCGTCTTCGTCGTAGGCGGCATCTGCCATGGGTAGCGGCACCAGCGTTAATTGATGTTGTGCGGCTAATTGCTGAAGTTCTTCTTCCATGGCGCGTAGATCGGCGAAGTGGCTGTCGGATTCGTCGGTGCATTGCACATAGGCGATGGTGGATTCGTTGCAGAAGCGCGCCAAGGTGTCGATGTGCGCATCGGTATCGTCGCCTTGTAGATCGCCGTGATGGAGCCACAGGAAGTCGCGGACGCCAAATTTTTCGCGCAGTAGGGTTTCGATGTCGGTTTGCGACAGGGCGGCGTTGCGATTGGTGTTGAGCAAGCAAGCGCTGGTGGTGAGCAGCAGGCCGCTGTCATTTATTTCAATGGAGCCGCCTTCGAGAATAATGTTGACGGTTTCTACCGGGGCTTTCCACGTCAGGGATTGGGTGACGGCGTTGTCGCTGTCCGCGAGAAACTTACCACCCCAGCCGTTGAAGGTGAAGTCGAGAAGTACCGGTTGTTGATCACGGTGAATGGTGATCGGCCCAAAATCTCGCGCCCATGTGTCGTTATAAGCGCGTTGTTGGGTGTGCAAATTAGCAAGGTTGGCGCCGGTTTGGGTGAGCTGTTCGCGAATATGTTTTTCGTGGTCGTCGTCGCGACACAACACTAATAAATTCTCGCAGCTCAAAATGGCACAGGCGAGGGCGCGGTAGGTAGCTTCGGCGTCATGAAGAATCTCTACCCAATCGGTGTCGTGGTGAGGCCACGCAATCATAACGCCCCACTGCGGATGCCATTCGGGTAATAGTTTGTTCATTGGGCGCGCTCCAGAAAAAGAAAAACCGGATACAAGTACCCGGTTTTCTGTTGTGCTTATTGACGAGGTCAGAGGTGCAATTCTAAAACCCTTGTCAGTGTTCAGCTAGCAGCAATTACGTTGCTGAAATGAAATTTATTAGTAGTCACCCCAATCAACGGAAAAGCCACTGTTCTCTTGCGCTGATTTTTCTGCAGGTTTCTTTGCAGGTTCTGACTTAGCCGCTGGCTTGCTTGCGGGTTTTTCAGCGCTGTCTGTTTGAGGTGCTTCTTTTTTCTCAGCTGGCGCCGCTTCAGTTTTTTCCGCCGGGGCTTCTTGTGCCGCTGGTTGCTCGACGGTTTGTTCTGCCGCTGGCTCATTTACAACGATACGACCGGTGACCGGATCGAAACGAAATTGTGGTTGGCTTTCAGCGGCTGGTGCAGCTGGGGCAGTCGCGGAGGCGGCCGGTGCAGAGGGAGCAGGTGCGGTCGGCGCTGCAGCAGGTGCAGGAGCTGACTTGCTCGTCGCCGTCGCAGCGGCCGCAGCACCTGCCGCGGCAGCAGCTGCACCAGCTTTGTCGCTGGATTCTTCTTTGGCAGGCGCTTCTTCTGCTTTAGGCGCTGCTTCCTTCACCGCTTCAGCAGGCTTCGCGGCGGCGGGAGCTGGTTGTGCTGTAGGGCTAGGCACGGCTTGTCCATCAGCGCCGACTTCAATGATTCGACCGGTAACTGGGTCGAAGCGGAAGCCGCTTTCAGGTGAGGTTGCTTCAGCGGGTGCTTCAGTTGCCGCGGGTGCAGCAGCTGGCGTTGCTGCAGCGGCTGGCGCTGATTCTGCCGCCGGTGCGGCGCTGTCTAGTTCTTCAATAGGGGGTAATTCGCCCGTATCCGCAACAGGTTGCGTTGTCAGTGTCTTGGCGTTCATCACCGAGTGCAGGGCAATGTTGCCTTCGAAATAGACGGTGAAATCCTTGTAAACCCAGCGACTTATCGGCGGATTGCCGACCGGTGCTACCTCTTTCGTCGGCGCGCCAAATTGGCTGCGGACGGCGGATTTACTCATGCCGGTTTTGGGCGCTACGTCTGACGCTAGAGCAGCAAGCGGCAGACTAAGCAGTCCGATAGTCAGCATGGAAGTTATTTTTATACGCATTCCTATTCCCCGAAGGAGGCACATTTTCAAATGATATTAGAAAGTTAGAGAGGTTTATTCAACCACTTTGGCGATATACACTCGGCGACTCCGGTCACAAAGTCTCTGGCCGCTGATAAAACTTTAGTGATTAAATGCGCGCCATGTTTAAACCTCTCTCTCTATATATCGGCTTACGCTATACCGGCGCCAGGTCCAGAAACAGCTTTATCTCAGTGATTACGCTGATTTCAGCCCTTGGCTTAATGCTTGGCGTGACAGTCTTAATCACGGTTTTATCCGTGATGAACGGCTTTGATCGCGAGCTTCAAACTCGCATTCTGGGCATGGTGACGCATGTCTCGGTTCATGGCCGCGAGGCTGTGACGGACTGGAAGCGCCTAGAAAAAGTGGCTTTCACCCACGATGAAGTGCTGGCCGTTGCGCCATTTCGTCAGTTGGAGGGGATGTTGAGCTACAGCGGCCGCGTTTCCGGTGCCTATGTCACGGGTATCGAGCCGGAAGCTGAGAAAAAAGTCTCCATCGTGGGCGATTTTCTGGAAGAAGGGACGTTGGAGTCGCTCACGTCCGGTGATTTTAATGTGGTGCTGGGTTACGGCTTGGCGCGTCAGCTTGGTGTTGAGCTGGGGGACAAGGTGACACTCGTGTTACCCGAAGCCACGTTGTCGCCGGCGGGTGTTATGCCGCGTTTCCGTCGTTTTACCGTCACCGGTATTTTTCGCGTCCGTGCAGAAGTGGATTCGTTGCTGGCCTATATCAACATTGAAGATGCGGCACGGTTAGCGCGTGAGCCTGGTACCGTTGAGGGAATTCACATTCGCTTGGACGATTTGTTTAAAGCGCCGCAAATTGGATGGCAGCTCGAACAAGAGTCCGGCCCTGGTTTTTACAGCACCGATTGGACTCGCACGCACGGTAATCTTTTTCATGCGATTCGTATGGAAAAAACAATGATGACGTTGTTGTTGTCTTTTATCGTGGCGGTGGCGGCGTTCAATATTATTTCTAGCCAAGTAATGTTGGTAACGGAAAAGCGCGCCAACATAGCGGTGATGCGTACCATGGGTGCAACACCTGGCATGATCATGCGAATTTTTATGGTACAGGGCACGTTAATTGGCGTGGGCGGTACCAGTATGGGCGCGCTGCTTGGCGTGCTTTTGGCAAAGAATATCAGTGCTATCGGTCGTTGGCTGGAAGAGACATTTCAGGCCAGCTTATTTGATGCGTATTTTGTAAATTATTTGCCGTCGCAACTGCAATGGTCAGATGTCACTGTAATCGTGTGCATTGCTGTGGGCATCAGTTTTGCGGCGACCTTGTATCCATCGTGGCGAGCAAGTCGCGTCGATCCGGCGGAGGCGTTGCGATATGAATAATACGGCTCAGCAAACAGCCAATGATGATTCCAATGACAACACCCTAGTGTTGGAATGCACTGACATTGGCAAAGTGTATTCTGAAGGCGTGGGCAAACTGGAAGTGCTTTCGGATATTAATTTGCAGTTGCGCAAAGGCGAAATGGTTGCAGTGGTTGGCACATCCGGTTCAGGAAAGTCGACGTTGCTCAATTTGCTTGGCGGCTTGGATAAGCCATCAAGCGGGCGCGTTGCGGTGTGCGGTACTAATATCCATGAGTTATCTGAAAAAGAACTGTGCCAGCTGCGCAATCGCTCGATGGGATTTATTTATCAGTTCCACCATTTGTTGCCAGAATTTACCGCGTTAGAAAACGTGGCAATGGCGCTGTTGATTGGTGGTGTGTCACCGCGCGTTGCGATGCCGAAAGCCGAAGCGCTGCTGAAGCGTGTTGGCTTGGGCGCGCGTTTAACCCATAAACCCGGCATGTTGAGTGGCGGTGAGCGTCAACGTGTGGCGATCGCACGCGCGCTGGTCACAGAGCCAGATGTTGTGTTGGCGGATGAGCCCACAGGCAATTTGGATGAGCGTACGGCGCAGTCTGTTCAGGACTTGATGATTGAATTAAATGAATCGCTCTCAACGAGCTTTTTGTTGGTCACACATGACAGTGAGTTTGCTGCACGCTGTCGGCGTCGGCTGGTGCTTCATGAAGGTCGGCTGGCGTCGGCCTGATCTGTTTGGTTTTCCTACGCTTCTCTTAAACGTCGCTCATCGCGGCGTTTTTGCCATTTGCGCACAACTGAAAAGCGCCACACAAGTTTTACTGATCCCCACGCAATAACGCCCAGTAACAGGCCACTTAGTACTGATCCCAGCCACAGTGGGCCGAGTTGTTCTACCAGCCACACAAACGAGACGTGCTCGGGAACATGCGGGGGCATTCCCATGATCCATGCGCCAATTCTATAGGTGAAATAAAACACCGGCGCGATCGTGAGCGGGTTGGTGATCCATACCAGCAGCAACGACAACGGCATATTGCATTTAAAGCGCACGGCCAATATCGCTGCGACCATCATTTGCGCGGGAATAGGAAGGAATGCGGTGAACACGCCAATGAATGCGGCACCCGCAAGCGAATGACGATTCACATGCCATAAATTGGGGTCGCCCAATACGGCACCTAGGAACGACAGAGATTTATTTTCGCGAATGCGCTCTGGCGTGGGTAGGTATTTTCTGAACAACCTTTTGGGCATTGACTGACTCTGGCCACTGCTGTCGGCGGGGTATTATGCCCAGATTATATCAATCTGACACAGGTTTCAGGCCGGAGTGCCCAAGAAGTGTTGCGAATAGGGATGTTTTTTTTCAGTTTGGCGGTTGTTGCTGGCGTATTTTTCGCCAATTCGTTTGCAGAGCTGTCTTGGTGGTATCTGCTCGGTGGCTTGGCAGGCGCATGTGTTCTCGCGTTGTGGAGCCTGTATGCACAGGGAGCGGCGCGTTCTCTTCTGCGCGCGTTGCCGATGTTGTTAGTGGTTTTGGGGGTGGGTGTTCTGCACGGGGGCTGGCGCACGCATCAAGCGGTAGCGCAGCGTGTTGCGGAGAGTGTCACTGAACCCGTCCGTTTGCGCGGCCATATCTCAAGTTTGGTCTCGCTGCGCCAGCTAGGCGCTCAGCATCGCAGTAGCACTTACGTTTACGACTTCGAATTTTCGACCGACGCGGATCAGCCTTTTTCTAGTCCTTCAATATCACCAGGACAAAGTGTGACGTTGCGGACGCGAGCGTATAGCGATTCGCCTTTGCAGTTGAATAGCGGCGACGTGTTGGATGTTTGGTTGCGGTTGGCGCCGCCGCTTGGACTGGTCAATCAATTTGGCCCAGATAGCGAGCGCATGAACTTAGCGAACGGTATTGCTGGTTATGCGCGCGTAGAGCAATGGGTATCAATTACGTCGGGTCAGCTGACGTTAAATCGGTGGCGTGAAAAAATTGCCACGCGCATTCAGCTGCGATTGGCTGATCAGATTTCTGCGGGGAGTCCTAGCGCAGGATTAATTCCGGCGTTGGTTGTTGGCGATCGGCGTGCGCTCTCGGCGTCTCATTGGCAGGTGTTTCAAGCGACCGGCATTTCCCACTTGGTCGCTATTTCGGGTTTGCATATTAGTTTGGTGGCGATGGGTGTTTGGTGGTTGTCATCGTTGCTTATTGGTTTGCCGTTGGCCCGCTGGCAGAGCAATGCGGTGGCCAGCCAATGGGCGTTGGCTCCCGCAGTGATGGCTGCTTCGAGCTATGCCGCGCTTGCTGGGTTCGCGCTGCCAACTCAACGCGCGCTGGTCATGCTGTTGGTGGTGATGGGCTCGCATGCGCTGCGTTGGCGTGTTTCGGTGTCGACGAATGTATTGGTGGCATTGTGTGTAGTGTTGACGCTTGATCCTCTCAGTGCATTGAGCGGCGGCTTTTGGTTGTCGTTTTTAGCGGTCGGATTGTTGGCCGTGTTGTTGCAGTCCGGCGGGCAGCGTTCCGGTGAATGGAAGGCGGGGCTACACAACGCGCTGCGTATGCAGGTGGTGCTGTCGCTAGGCACAGGGGCGCTGGCGGCATGGCTATTCTCGGGCTGGAGTCTTGTTGCTATTCCGGTGAATTTATTACTCGTGCCTGTCTTTACCTTTGTCTTAATTCCGCTTTCTTTGCTGGGGAGTTTCTTGCCGGAAAGTGTTCACCTGCTGGACGCCTGCACGTGGGGATTGGATCTTATCTGGCCTGCGTTACAAGGTCTGGTCGGTTTGCCGAGTTTACCGCCTCCGGTCACGGCCTTTTCTCTTGTGGCGTTGCTGTTGTGCTTATTGCGAAGTTGTTTGCCCGCGTTGCCAGGGCCGCGCTGGCTGTTGCTCGGCCTGTTGGTGCCTTGGGTATTTCCTGCGAGCAATGCCTTGGATAAAGGCGATTTTGAGTTGCTGATGTTTGATGTGGGCCAAGGTCAGATGAGCGCAATTCGCACGCGCAATCACTTCTTGCTGTATGACACAGGGCCGACGTGGCCAGAGGGCAGTGCGGTGGGACGTATTTTGCAGCCGTGGCTAGCTAGGCATCGAATCACGCCTAGTCTGGCGTTTGTAAGTCACGGAGATGATGACCATGACGGTGGGCTCGCGGAGCTCCTAACGTTATGGCCAAGGATGCCGGTATTTAGTGGCGAGGCTGGAGGTTTAGGTGACGCAGGTAGCTACTCGCCGCGTGTGCCGAACAGCTTGCCCTGTTATCGCGGTCAGCATTGGCAGTTCGATGGTGTGTCGGTGCGCGTGCTCTGGCCATTGCCATCGTTACCAATGCTGCACAGCAACAATCACAGTTGCGTCGTGAAGATTGAGGGCGAGCACGGAAGTGTGTTGCTGACAGGAGATATCGAGGCGCCGGTGGAATTCTGGTTGGCGGATCAGGCGTCGATGTCGGACGGTTTAGTGCGTAGCGATATCTTGCAAGTTGCCCATCATGGCAGCCGTACCAGTTCGACCTACACGTTCCTACGCGCCGTGCGGCCGCGCTATGCTGCGGTCGCTAGTGGCTACCGCAATGCATTTCATCATCCCGCAACGCAGACGCAGCAGCGTTATGCACAATTTAATGTTCCGCTCCTGAATACTGCGCAGACCGGCATGCAGATCTATCGTATTGATGTACAAAATCAAATTTCGGTACGACAGTGGCGTTTGCAGTCATCATGGCCGTGGCGAGTGGCGGCGCCTGTGGTAGAGTAGCGACCTGCTAAACAGTTCAAATGTTGGTGCGGTTGTATCAATTTTGAGCAAGATTTCATCGACGCTGAGCGGAGTATCCAAGTGCTGGAAATTTTGAAGTCTGGGGGCTGGTTAATGTTCCCGATTGTTCTGTGTTCAATTCTTGCGGCGGCCATTGTTGCTGAACGTTTTTGGACATTGCGGTCTGCGCGTTTGGCGCCCGTTGGGTTGCTTGATCAAGTGCGTGGCTGGATCGGCAAAGGCAAACTCGAAAACAGCAGGTTACAGGCGCTCGCGGAAGGTTCTCCACTGGGTCGTATTCTTGCGACAGGTTTGGTGAATGCGAAAAATGGTCGCGAGATCATGAAAGAAAGCATTGAAGAAGTAGCCACGCAAGTTGTGCATGAATTAGAGCGATTTCTTAACACGCTGGGCACGATTGCTGCGATCACGCCGATGCTCGGTTTGCTTGGTACGGTCGTCGGTATGATTGATGTGTTCACCGCCATCATGGAGCACGGTGCAGGCAATACCGCGTTATTGGCTGGCGGCATTTC
Source organism: Alcanivoracaceae bacterium (assembly GCA_029213045.1). GTDB lineage: Bacteria > Pseudomonadota > Gammaproteobacteria > Pseudomonadales > Alcanivoracaceae > JARGPN01. Next base: position 67,725 of record JARGPN010000009.1, on the reverse strand, counting down.
TAAAGCATTGATTACCACTGCCGCGGGTTTGACGGTGGCGATTCCGGCGATTTTCTTCCATCGCTTTTTTGTGCGTCGCGTTGATGAGATTACTGTTTCCATGGAACAGCAAGCTGTGCATTTGGTAGACATTGTTCACGGTGATCGTGCTGAAGCACCACGGAGTAAAAAGCAGTGAATTTTAAACGTCAGCGTACAGATCAAGTCGATGTAAATTTGACGCCGCTGATCGATGTGGTTTTTCTGCTGTTGATTTTCTTTATGGTGTCGACCACCTTCACGCGGGAAACGCGTTTGTCGGTGGAGCTGCCTGAAGCGCAAGGCGTTGCCGCGTTACAAGCGAAAGAGATGATCGATATCTCTATTGCTGCGAACGGCGAGTACGCGGTCAACGGCGAGAAATTATCGCGCAGCGACGAGGCAACTTTACGCACAGTGTTGTTGCCACTTTCGCAAAAATCTACAGATGTTCCTTTTGTGATTACTGCCGATGCGCAAGCCACTCATCAATCGGTGGTTCGCGTTATGGATGTTGCGGGGCAGCTCGGCTTTGTTAATTTGAGCATCACAACCCAAGAACCAAAGGCAGGCGCTAAATGAGCAGCAATGATCATGGCCTAGCGGCTGATCAGGTTGGGCCCACGTATCGACGACTGCTAGGTTATACCTTGCGTTATTGGTATATGTTGCTGGGCAGTTTGTTGGGATATGTCTTGTACGCGGTTACCAGCCCGCTGGCTGCCCAATATGTTGATTATCTCACGGGTGTTATTCAGGACGCCGATCGTACCAGTCTACAAGTTGCCATTGTTTGCGCTGCACCTGCGGCGTTTGCTGTTGTGCAGGGGCTGACGCAACTTATTGGTAACTACTGCCTTGTCTGGGTGGGGCAGCACACGGTTTTTGAAATACGAAACGAAGTGTTTCGTCATTTGCTGCAATTGCCCCAGAGAATTTTCCAGCAAAACGCTTCCGGCCGCATTATGTCGAAAGTGATCTACGATGCTCAGCAAATTACATCCGCCGGAACAGAGGGTGTGAACGTTATTTTGCGTGAAGGCCTCACCGCGATCGCATTGTTCGGGTATCTTTTTTATCTCAATTGGAAGCTCACCCTGTTTTTACTCACCATCGGTCCGATGGTGGCGTTTGTGGTCAATCTGACGAGCAAGCGGTTTAGGAAGTTGAGCCATCGAATTCAGTCCAGTATGGGTGATATTACTCAGTATCTGAGCGAGGCTATCGACGGCATTCAAGTGGTGAAGATTTTTCGGGCGCAGCACCAAGAGGCGGAGCGCTTTGAAAACGTCAGCAAAAAATTCGAGCAAAACAATATTAAAATTGTGGTGACTAGAGTCGCGTCTAGCTCGCTGGTTCAGTTGGTGGTTGGCGCGGGTGTCGGCTTGATTGTTTTCTTATTCCTGACGACCCACGACGGTGAAATTGAAGTCGGTGAGTTTCTAGCCTTCATTGCAGCGGTTGCCATGATTCAAAAACCAATGAAGCAGCTCAATCAAGTGAATGAAAAAATCCAGCGCGGCATTATCGGTGCTGCATCGCTGTTTGAGTTATTGGATGTGGAAGCCGAGCGAGATAAAGGGCTTAACGAAATTGATCGTGCTCGTGGTGAGTTAGAATTTCGCAATGTGAGCTTTAGCTACGCTGAAAATCAGCCAGTGCTGAAGAATTTATCATTTTCAATTAAAGCAGGCGAAACGATTGCGCTCGTCGGTCGCTCCGGCGCTGGGAAAACCACCGTGGCCGCGATGGTGCCACGATTCTACGAAACAGGGCAGGGCGAGATCCTGCTCGATGGCCAGCCGTTGACAGACTACACCATCGATTCGCTGCGTAAGCAAATTTCCTTGGTGAGTCAGAAAGTGGTGCTGTTTAACGATACCATTCGCAATAATATTGCGTACGGTGAAATGAGCGACGCCGCTGACCGTGATATCGATCGCGCGGCGGTCGACGCGCACGCCTATGAATTTATCCGTGGCCTAGAAAAAGGTATGGATACAGAGGTCGGCCAAGATGGCGCGCAATTATCTGGCGGTCAGCGTCAGCGCATTGCCATCGCTCGTGCGTTATTGAAAAACGCGCCAATTCTTATTTTGGACGAAGCGACGTCAGCGTTGGATAACGAATCTGAATATCGTATTCAACAAGCTCTTGAAGAGTTAATGAAAGGGCGCACCACGATTGTTATTGCGCATCGACTCTCGACGATTGAAAAAGCGGACCGCATTCTTGTTATGGATGATGGGCAGCTTGTGGAGAGTGGCACCCACGCAGAGCTGCTTGCCAAAGACGGCTACTACACGCAGCTGTATCGCATGAACTTCGCAGAATGACGAATCATAAGCAGCGTATCCTAGGTGGTGAATGTGAGTAGTTCGTTTGGCGATGCCATTCAACGTGCTTGGTACCAAGGCAGTAATTGGTTGCTGCCTTTACGACCGCTATCTTGGTTGGTCGCTTTTACTGCACGGCGCCGCCTGAAAAAGTTTCGTAAAGAAAATCTAGCGCCGCCTGTCCCTATTTTAGTGATTGGTAACATCACCGTAGGCGGTACCGGCAAAACGCCGCTGGTGGTAAGTCTGTGCGAATACTTCGTAAAGCGGGATCTACGGGTTGTTGTCATTAGTCGAGGGTATCGCGCTAAACCGCCGTATACCCCTTGGCTGGTAACTGCCGACCAAGATGCAGAGCAAGCCGGCGATGAACCCTTGTTAATTGCCCGTCGTACTGGTGTCCCGGTCATCATTTCGCCGAAGCGCAAGCAAGCGCTGGACCTCGCAATAAAAGAACACAGTCCAGATATCGTGATTAGTGACGATGGACTGCAACATTATGAGCTGCCTCGTTCTGCAGAGATTTTAGTGCTAGACGGCCGTCGCCTATTAGGGAACGGGCATTGTTTGCCTGCGGGTCCGTTGCGTGAGCCGGCATTGCGATTGACTGAAGTCGATTGGTTGATTGTGAACGGCGAGCCTGAAAAAGAAATTTCATCGGATACACTGACGATGAAATTGGTGTTTGCAGATCCGGTCAATGTTCGCACTGGGAAGAGTCTGCACATTGAAGACTTTATTGCACGTTATCCTTTTGTTCATGGTGTCGCGGGCATTGGGCATCCTGACAGATTCTTTTCTGCCTTGAGAGACCAAGGACTGGCGGTGGAGCCACATCCATTTACTGATCACCACGCTTTTAGCCATGCAGACCTAGATCGGTTCGGCACGGCGACTGTGTTGATGACGGAAAAAGATGCCGTGAAATGCGCCAAGATTGCCGGTGACAACGTTTGGTATGTGCCGGTGTCCGCAAAGTTACCAACTGTTTTTTTTGAATCAGTGTATGAGAAGTTAATGCGGAGCAAAGCATGAATTATGTAGTGGTGATTCCTGCAAGGTTTGGCTCCAGCCGCTTGCCGGGTAAGCCGCTTGCAGATATTGCCGGCGAGCCGATGGTGGTGCATGTCATGCGCCGCTGTGCAACCAGCAGCGCTGAACGTGTGTTGGTGGCAACGGATGATCAACGCGTTGCTGATGCTGTTACACGCGCTGGTGGCGAAGTGGTGATGACGCGTGCAGATCATGTTTCCGGAACAGATCGGTTACAGGAAGTTGCAACGACATTGAATCTGCCTGATGACGCCATCATTGTGAACGTTCAAGGGGATGAACCGCTGATTCCACAAGATGTCATCGCCCAGGTTGCGTCAAATCTCGCCGCGCACCCTGATTGCGGGATGGCAACTTTGTGTGAGCCAATTCGATCGCGCCGTGATTTATTTAACCCCAATATAGTGAAGGCCGTGTTCGATAACGCGGGAATCGCACTGTACTTTAGTCGCGCACCGATTCCGTGGCACCGCGATGCATTTGCACAGTTAGGGGCGTCGCAGGATAAACAGTTTGATGCGCCAAACGATGCGTTGCCTGAAGGAAATTGGTGGCGGCATATCGGCATTTACGCCTATCGCGTTAAGTTTTTGCATCAATTTGTGCAGTGGCCTGCGGCAGAGCTAGAAACAACAGAGGCGCTGGAGCAATTGCGCGCGATGGCGAACGGTGTACGAATTCATATTGCACCTGCCTGCGCCGATGTGCCGGGTGGCGTTGATACCGACGCTGATTTGCAGCGCGTGCGTGAAATCTTAGCCGGATAATCATATGCCGCGAGTGTTGTTTGTTTGTTTAGGCAATATTTGCCGTTCACCGACTGCCGAGGCGGTATTTCGGCAGCGCGCGCAAATGCGAAATTTTTCCGTTCATAATAATCCAAATCCGCGCCGGCCAGACGAGCTTTATATTGATAGTTGCGGCACTGGCGATTGGCATATTGGCAAAGCGCCTGATGCTCGCGCGCTAAGTGCGGCGCAGCGGCGCGGTTATGATATGTCGTCATTACGTGCTCGACAGGTCAATGCTGACGACTTTTTTCGATTCGATTTTTTGCTCGCGATGGATAACGCTAATTTACGCGATCTCGAAGCAATGAGACCACAAGGCAGTACTGCCACCGTTCAGCTTTTTCTCGATTTTCATCCCGAAACTAAAGAAGTGCCCGACCCCTATTATGGCGGTGCGGATGGCTTTTCCCATGTGCTCGATTTAATAGAAGTTGCCAGCGATAGATTGCTTGATACGTTGAGTGACTGCGGGGCGCAACAATGATTCAGGAAAATGTAGAGCTGTCCGATAAAAACACATTACGTTTGCCTGCGACGGCGCAATGGTTTGCGCAGCCTAGTTCGGAGCAGCAGCTCCAGGAAATCCTCAATGATCCTCGCTTTACGCCGTTGCCGCGCACGGTGATTGGTGATGGCAGTAATTTATTAATCCACGAAAATATCGACGGCTTAGTTATTAAGCCCGCCATGCGTGGCATTTCAGTGATAGAAGAATCTTCTGAGCATGTTCTGATAGAGGTCATGGCGGGAGAAAATTGGGATCAACTGGTTGACTACACCTTGGCCCAGGGATGGCAGGGGCTGGAAAACCTTTCATTGATTCCTGGCAGCGTCGGCGCCGCTCCGTTTCAAAATATTGGTGCCTATGGCGTTGAGCTGGTCGATGTTTTTGAATCGCTGGATGCGATGTCAGTGGCTGATGCGCAGGTTCGAAATTTTTCAAAACAGCAGTGTGGGTTTTCTTATCGAGATAGTTTTTTTAAAAGTGTTCAGCCAGGTCAATGGGTGATTACTCGCGTTCGTTTACGTTTAAATAAAATAGAGAAGTTAACGTTATCGTATGCGGATTTGGCTGAGCGATTCTCTGCATTAGCGGCCGAAAATCAATCTGCCCATGGTGTTCGCGAGCTGATATGTGCGTTACGTCGTAGTAAATTGCCCGATCCTGCTGAGTTGGCTAACGCGGGCAGCTTTTTTAAAAACCCGGTGGTGTCATCAGAAAAGTTTGAATCACTCCAGCGTTCGTTCCCCTCAATTGTTGGTTACCCTCAGCCTCATGGTGCATACAAGCTAGCGGCAGGCTGGCTGATTGAGCAAGCACAATGGAAAGGCAAGAGAGAGGGAAGCGTTGGCATGCATGCGCAGCAAGCACTAGTGCTAGTGAATTATGGTGGTGCTACGGGTGCAGATGTCATGAGTTTTGCTAAACGAGTACAAGACTCAATCGCTGAAATTTTTTCCGTTACGTTAGAGCGCGAGCCCGTGTTGTTGCCGAGAGCGCTGGGTGATTGAATTTCAATCTAGCAAGCCATAAAAAAAGCCCCGCAACAATGCGGGGCTTTTTTTATGGCTTGCTTAAGAAAGTGGGCTAATGTGAAAAGTATTAGCCCGTTTCGTTTATGCGTCTTCTGATTGCTCAGTGCCTGTCGATGCGGCAGCGGCTGCTGCTTCCGCCGCACGACGTTTTGCGCGAGGATCGTTGCTGGCAAGAGTTGGCGCCACATTTGGCGTGTGCTCTACCGCGAGAAACTCGTTCACTGGAGCGGCCACTACAGGTGCTTTGTTTTCAACAACCTGTTGCGAAACATGCTTGTTCGCGTTCGCCTGACGTGGGTCATTCGATGCACGGGTTGTAGCGGGTTTCGTAGGTGCGTTTTCAGCTGGAGCCTCTTGCGCCACTGGTTTGGTTGGTTCAATCGCGGCAACAGGTTTAGCTTGCTCCGCTACGGGTGCTGCTTTTGGCGCTTCTGCATTTTCTGGCGCAGTAGCTTGTGGAGCAGCCGCTTTAGGCATTTCAGTCGTCTGCGTTTCAACCGCTGGCGCTTGGGGCGCTGCAGCGGTCTCGCGAGCTACTGGAGCGGGTGCCGCAGGTGCTTCTTTAGTTTCTTCGGTTTGTTGCGGTGCTACTGCTTTTTCTACCGGAGCGGGAGCGGCTGGTTTTGCTTGAGCAGGGGTTTGCGGCGCAGTCTGCTCTGCTTGAACTGGCGGCTTGGCTGCCTGCTCTTGCTTCGCATTTTGTGCAGATTGTTCTGCTGCAGCGATAACGCGTTGTTCGCTGGTGTCGAAGATTTCGTTGCCATCTTCGTCATGGCGACGCAATTCTTCGCGTTCTTTGCGACGAGGACGATGACGCTCACGACGTGGGCGATCATCACGAGCTTCGGTACGACGTTGCGCTTGCTGCTCGCCGTTGTTCGCGCGCTCTTCCGAACGTTCGCCGGTTTTGCTTTCGTCCTGCTGGCGATCTACGTTTTGATTGCGGGGACGACGATTACGTCCGCCGCGCTCACTGCGCTCTGGCTTGTCGCCGCGTGTTTCAGGGCGATTGTCCTGACGCGCTTCGCTTTTCGGGCGACGGTTGTCGTCCTGTCCTTCTTTACGATCACGTGCCGCGTTACGTTGACTCGGACGCGTGCGATTTTCATCGCGGTTATCGCCACGATTGTCGCTACGGTTTTCATTGCGATTGGTATTGTCGCTGCGATTATCAGAGCGATCATTGCGGTTACGATTGCCACCGCGTGTGCGATTTTGTGGGCGGCCATCGGGACGGCGAGCACGATTACGCTGCGGGGCTTTTGCAGGGGCTTTTTTAGCAGGCTCGCTAGATTCAAATAGCGCTTTCAGCCAAGCAAAGAAGCTTGCCAGTAAACCTGGAGTGCTTTGCGGTGCTGCCTCTACTTTGGGCGCGGGTGCTGCGGAATCATGTGCAACCAGTTTTACTGCCGCTTCTTGCACTTTGATTTCTACATCTTGTGCAGAGCTTAATGACGGATCAACTTGTTCGGTCAATTCCACTTCGTGGCTCACTAAGCCTTCAGTGGTTTGATCGTCGCGAATACGCTGCACTTCATAGTGCGGGGTATCCATGTTGGCGTTTGGAATAATAAGAATACGCACGTTGTGGCGCGATTCCATATCCCGCAACGCTTGGCGTTTTTCGTTTAGCAAATAAGTGCCTACTGGAACAGGTACTTGCGCTTGAATTTCGCCAGTGCGTTCTTTCATCACTTCTTCTTCCATTAAACGCAGCAATGACAGCGCAATGGATTTCACGTCACGAATGTGGCCTTGGCCTGTGCAACGTGGACAAACAATGGATGAGGTTTCACCAAGAGAAGGGCGTAAACGTTGGCGCGATAATTCAAGCAAACCAAAACGAGAGATGCGACCAACTTGAACGCGCGCACGGTCTGCTTCGAGCGCTTCACGCATGCGGTTTTCAACTTCGCGTTGATTGCGCTGCGGGCCCATGTCGATGTAGTCGACAACGATCAGGCCGCCAATGTCACGTAAGCGCAATTGGCGAGCAATCTCGTCGGCCGCTTCAAGGTTAGTTTGCAGAGCGGTTTCTTCAATGTCCGCGCCTTTCGTGGCACGTGAAGAGTTAATGTCGATAGACACCAGTGCTTCAGTCGGATCAATAACAATCGAGCCGCCAGAAGGCAGTTTAACTTCACGCTGGAACGCGGTTTCGATCTGCGACTCGATTTGGAAGCGCGAGAACAGCGGCGTTTCGTCTTTATACAGTTTGATCTTGTGCTGGAAATCGCTCATCACCTGAGTCACAAAGCCTTGAGCTTCGTTGTAGGTGCTTTCTGAGTCGATCAGTACTTCACCAATGTCCTTACGCAGGTAATCGCGAATGGCGCGGATGATGACGTTTGATTCTTGGTAAATCAGGAAAGGTGCAGGGCGCTGGGACGCGTCATCAATGGAGCTCCACAGCTTTAGCAGGTAATCCAAGTCCCATTGCAGCTCTTCAGCTGAACGGCCAAGGCCTGCGGTACGCACGATTACACCCATGTCGGCAGGAATCGTTAGAGCGTTCATCGCGTCTTTCAGTTCTTGCCGCTCTTCGCCTTCAATGCGACGGGAAATACCCCCGGCACGAGGGTTGTTCGGCATGAGTACCAAGTAGCGACCAGCAAGGCTAATAAAGGTTGAGAGTGCAGCGCCTTTATTGCCGCGTTCTTCCTTATCAACTTGGACAATGACTTCTTGTCCTTCACGGATCACTTCTTTGATGTTGATGCGACCTTGTACATCTTTAAGGTCTTTCTGGAAGTACTGACGGGAGATTTCTTTCAGCGGTAAAAAGCCGTGACGCTCAGCGCCAAAGTCGACAAACGCCGCTTCGAGGGAGGGTTCTACACGGGTGATTTTGCCTTTATAGATATTTGCTTTCTTTTGTTCGCGGGTGCGATGTTCGATATCAAGATCGTACAGTCGTTGTCCATCGACCAGAGCAACGCGCACTTCTTCAGCGTGCGTTGCGTTAATTAGCATACGTTTCATGTTTGCCTGTCACTTGTTCAAAGTGATGGCATGCAGAAAACCCATTACGGGCGTCAGACAGAGGAGCGGTTATTCAGGTGGCTGGCTAAGCATGGATTTTATGTGTTGACCATGGTTAGTGTCGTCGAGTCAGAAGGGGAATAACATCCTTCTGAAACCTGAACGATTAAGCTACGTCCTCAAAAAGCGGCGTTCTTGCCGGTTCTGATCTTGCTGGCCTTTTGTGTTTGCCAGCATCACAAAACTATTCGTTTTCACAACAGGTAACACTTGTGGCGTTAGCTGTTCGGAGGCCTCTGCATTTTCCGTTTCTTCATTTGCCTAGCAGTTTTCATCGAAAAGTTGCGAGCAAATGGTCTGGGAGGTCAGAAGCTTCTTTAATCGGCGCTTGTTACCGTTTCATGTCTGTGCCCCGTTTTCGCGGGCGCGTTCTGCAGGCCATCCGGTTTTCAATTTGCCGCCCGGAAAATTCACTGGCGGCGCCGGTATCTGTTTGCCTGACCGAAATAACTTTTTCGGTTTTGTTTGTGTCGGGCGAGTCTTATCCCTGCCTTGATGTGTGGCATTCCGGCGAATGTTCGCATCGCGTCGCCGGCGGGCAGATTTTGCCTGACGGCTGACTATAGCAGTAAAAGACTAGGCCGTTCAATGAGATACGAATTCTTCATTCATTACGGGCCGAAGCCATGAAAACCCGCTGTGTGCGCGGGTTTCAGCGCTTCCATTTATTACCTGAAATACATTGTGCTTCGCTTTCTACGTCGGGCCTGTCGATGGTCGACCCCTCTATATCTAGGAATACATGCTGAATAGGTGCAATGCAGGTGCGCAGGCCCTAGAATCGCCGCCATGTCAGAGCTACCCCCATCCGCTTCCAGTGCCCCAGGCGTAAGTTACGTCGAAATTGGCGAAGACCGTGCCGGTCAAAGGCTCGATAACTTCCTGATTGTGCACCTAAAAGGCGTCCCCAAGTCTCGAATTTATCGCATCATCCGCGACGGCCAAGTGCGCGTGAATAAAAAGCGTGCAAAACAAACCACCCGTTTGGAAGCAGGGGACGAGGTACGCATTCCCCCTGTGCGCACGAGTGAAGAGTCTGTTGCTCCGTCTGTGGGGCAGGGGCTGGCTGATCGTTTGGCTCGCAGCCTTATATATGAAGACAAATACTTGCTGGTATACAACAAGCCGGCTGGGTTGGCGGTTCATGGCGGTAGTGGCATTAGTCTCGGACTGATCGAGACATTGCGTGCGTTACGCCCTGAGGAAAAGTCGCTGGAACTGGTGCACCGGTTAGACCGTGATACGTCCGGCCTCATTATGGTGGCCCGCCATCGGCCTTTTTTGCGTCGTTTGCAGAAAATGATGCAGCTTGGACAGGTGGAAAAAAGGTACTGGCTGCTTTGCCAAGGCTTTAAAGGGCAAGATCGTCGCGTGGAAGCGCCGTTGTTGAAACTACAGCAAGGCAATGAGCGAGTGGTTCGCGTATCACGGGACGGCAAGTCGTCGCTGACGGATTTTAAGTTGCTTGAGCGCCTCAATGGATTTCAGTTGGTTGAGGCAACGCTGGGTACCGGCCGTACGCACCAAATCCGCGTGCATGCGCAGTATTCAGGCTTTCCTTTATTAGGCGACAGTAAGTATGGCGTGGTCTCGGTTAACGAACAGGTGGCTGCCCTTGGGGTGAACCGCCTGTGTTTGCATGCGCGGACCTTAGTGCTCAAGCACCCTGAAACGGGCGAGCTTCTGCGCTTGGAAGCACCTTTAGATGAGGCGTTTGATGGCGCAATCACGCGGTTGCGCGGTAAAGCTCTGAAAGGGATAAAGCCTGCATCGGCCGACAGCCGCGCACCGGACGCTGAATTTAACGCTGCACCTCGGGAAGAGCGGCCACAAAAGCCCGTTCGAACACGGACAGCGAATAAGACGGCGGGTAAGAAAGAGCCGGTTGCCAAAAAGGCCATGCCGACTGAAAAGGCGGCTGCTCGGGCGCAAAAGGCCACAGAAAAACGCTCATTAGGTGACGACTCCTCGCGACCGAGCAATGATCGAGCAACGAAGCCTCGAACAGCAACGTCGCGGCCAACACAATCACGGCCAACAAAGTCTGGGCCAACAAAGCCGCGTTCGACAAAGCCGCGCGCTGTAAAATCTCGTTCAGGAAACTCTAGGCCGGGCGCTACTCGTAATAAAGGAGCAAAGCGTTGAAATACCAGCTAGTTATTTTTGACTGGGACGGCACGCTAATGGACTCCACCGGACGGATTGTTGACTGCATGCAAAAAGCCGCTGCGGATATGCAGCTGCCGCCGCTTTCAGCATTTGCTGTGCAGCAAATTATCGGGCTCGGCCTCCCGGAAGCTATTTCTACTTTATATCCGGCGCTATCCGCAGAGCGCGTGATGCAAATGCGGGATCAGTACGCGTCACACTTTATTGCGGCAGAGTCCACACCGTCGGTGTTGTTCGCTGGGGCTCAGGCGTTGTTGAATACCCTGCAAGAAAAAAATGTCCGCATTGCGGTGGCGACGGGTAAAAGTCGCAAAGGTTTAAATCGCGTTTTGGCCAGCTCAGGATTAGCTGATTATTTTCATATCACGCGCTGCGCGGATGAAAGTGGCTCCAAGCCCGACCCGAAAATGTTAATGGAAATCGTTGATGCCTTGTCCGTGCCTGTGCAAGACGCAGTGATGATCGGCGATACCAGTTTCGATTTGGAAATGGCGCAGCGTGCAGGGATTGATAGAATCGGTGTAACCTACGGCGCACACAGCCGCGATATATTAGCGCGTCATCAGCCGCTGGCCCTGTGTGATCGGCTTGACCAAGTACTGATGCATATTCAGCAAACTGAGAAGGAGTTGGGATAATGGAGCCAGAACAAAACGGGCGCCCCCAGAATGAACGAGAGTGGCGATTGCTTGAGAAGTTGCTGCTTTCAGTGCAAGACGATAATCGTAAGCAGCGGCGTTGGGGAATTGTTTTTCGCGTGCTGACATTTGTTTATTTGTTTTCAATTTTGTTTATGTTTTTGCCAAGCCGAGGCGGTGTGCAGCCGTCTCTCTCCGGTGAATATACCGCGGTTGTTGATGTGACGGGCGTCATTGCGGCGGGTTCCGACGCCAACGCGGATGCCATCACCGCAGGTATGCGTGACGCGTTCGAGGCAGATGGTGCAAAAGCGATTCTGCTGCGAATCAATAGCCCCGGTGGTTCGCCGGTGCAATCGAATTATGTGTATAACGAGATTCGTCGTTTGCGCGAGAAGTATCCAGAGAAAAAAGTGTACGCGGTGATTACCGATATGGGTGCATCAGGCGCTTATTATATTGCCTCCGCAGCGGATGAAATTTACGCCGATCCTGCCAGCTTGGTTGGATCAATAGGCGTTATTATGGCGGGCTTCGGTTTTGAAGACGCGATTGAAAAGGTTGGGGTCGAACGTCGAGTGATGACCTCCGGTGAAAACAAAGCCATGCTTGATCCGTTCTCGCCTATTGCTAAAAACCAAAAACAGCATGTGCAAAAAATGTTGGATACTATTCATGCGCAGTTTATTGCTGCCGTGAAGGAAGGGCGCGGCGACCGGTTAAAATCGGATGAGCATCCTGAGGTGTTTTCCGGTTTGTTCTGGACCGGTGAAGAAGCGTTGGCGCTTGGCTTAATTGATGGATTAAAAAGCCCTGGCCAAGTTGCACGCGACGTTATCGGAGTCGAAGAAATTGAGGATTTCACCGCGCGGGCAAGCCCATTGGAAGAGTTCCTTAAAAAGTTTGGTGTGAGTATTGGTGCTGGGGCGGTGGATGCGCTTGGTATTAAGACTGGGCCGCAGTTGCAATAGCAATTGTATTGCTAAAACGCTACAAAAAAGCCGGAGCAGGGTTGCCTTGCTCCGGCTTTTTTTATTGTCTTCGAGAGTCCGCTAGGGAAGCAGAATGCCTTCTTCTTCCAGCATGCGCGTTAAGCGAATTAATGGTAGTCCAATTAAGCTGTTTGGATCGTCACCGATGAATTTCTCAAACAAGGTAATGCCTAGGCCTTCCGACTTGAAGCTTCCGGCACAATTTAGCGGTTGTTCTTTCTCAACATAACGGCGCGCCATGTCTTCGGTTAACGCCCTAAATTGCACCGCATACTGTTCGCAGCACAGTTGGGATTTGCCCGTTTCACTATTGAGTAAGCACAAACCGGTGAGAAAAATCACGCGGTTACCACTGGCGGCCATCAATTGCTGTACTGCCTTGTCTGCGGTGCCCGGTTTGCCCAGCACGGTGCCGTCAGCCAGCACGGCGGCTTGGTCTGAGCCAATAATTAGGCTGTTAGGTTGCCTGGTGGCCACTGCGCGGGATTTTTCTAGCGCGAGGCGCTGAACCAGTTGCTCGGCGCTTTCGTCAGTCAGGGCGGATTCATCGATATCGGGGCTGTCACATTCAAAGTCGAGCTGCAGACGCGCGAGCAATTCGCGACGGTAGGGCGACGACGAGGCGAGAATTAGGCGCCTTTTTGGCGGGTTCATAGGGTGCTCCGAAGAAAATATTGTGCAAGTGTAACCGTTGATTCGAGGGCTTTCAGCAAAAAGCCTTAATTTTCAAATGGTTGCTGTCATTTATTTGCTTTGACAGAGGGGCTGCGCGGCCCTAGAATTGCGCGCTTATGTTTTCAGGGCAACTACCGCCATTTTTTGATCCGCGAAAGTATGCAGATCAAGGCATCGAACTCCAGGGTCAGACCAGCGTAGGCAACTTGCCCCGACTGGCGGATTATCGTGACAGTCAGGATGAAGTTGTTGATGTCGCGTTGAAGTTTGGGCGTGATGAAGAAGGTCGTCAAAATATTGCTGGAACCATCAGCAGCAAATTGACGATGCCCTGTCAAAGATGCCTCGAGCCGGTTACCTATCAGATCACCGCGAAGACGAATCTGATGATGGTCTGGACCGAAGAGCAAATGAAAGAGCTTCCGGAACATCTAGATCCAATCATGGTGATAGATGGAAAAATGCCGCTAGCCGATTTGCTCGAAGAAGAACTTTTGCTTGCGCTGCCATTGGTTGCCCTGCATGAGAAATGCCCTAATCCGTTGCCGAATGAGCAAGACTCAGACGATGGCGGAATAGAGAAACCGGAAAATCCATTTGCAGTGCTGGCGAAGCTTAAACGTCAGCAAGATTGACAGGAGAACATCATGGCCGTTCAACAAGATCGTAAAACCCGTTCTAAGCGTGGCATGCGTCGTTCACACGATTCGCTGTCAGGTCCTACTTTGAGCGAAGATAGCAGCACAGGTGAAGTTCATCGCCGTCACCACATCAGCCCAGACGGTGTTTACCGTGGCCGTCAGGTGATCAACAAGGCTGAAGAGCTAGACGACGACCAAGAGTAATCTGGTTGTTAAAAACGGGAGCTACGGCTCCCGTTTTTTATGCCTAGCGATATGCTCCATTTAGAAACATTTTGCCTCATTTCCTGTTTGCCTGAGCGATGCTTTCAGGACATCATCTGCCGCACTGAAAAACGGGTGGAGAAATAATGGCTCTAACACTTGCTGTTGATGCCATGGGTGGGGATGTCGGATTAGACGTTACTGTTCCCGCTGTTGCGCTTCTGCTAAAAAAATATCCCGACATTAATGTGTTGCTGGTAGGGCATCCTGAGCAAACGGCGCAAGCTGTGGCGCGTGCAGGCCTATCGCAATCGCCCCATGTGGAAATCGTTCCCGCCAGTGAAGTCGTCACCATGGACGACGCTGTCTCCGTTGCGCTGCGTAATAAGAAAGACTCGTCCATGCGCGTAGCGATTAACCAAGTTAAAGCCGGGCGCGCCCAAGCGGCGGTGAGTGCAGGAAACACCGGTGCATTAATGGCGGTGTCTCGTTTCGTGTTAAAAACACTCAAAGGCATTGATCGTCCCGCGATTTGCACAGCAATTCCTACTCGTGATGGCCATTGTCATATGCTTGACCTTGGCGCCAATGTTGATTCCGAACCTATGCATTTGTTGCAATTCGCGTTGATGGGTGATGCGGTGGTACGCGCAGTAGATGGCGTTGAAAAACCACGCGTTGCGCTGTTGAATATTGGCGAAGAAGACATCAAAGGCAACGAGCAAATCAAAGAAGCGGCATTGTTGTTGGCCGCTAACCCAAGATTAAATTATGTCGGATTCGTGGAAGGCGATAGCGTTTTTCACGGAGACGCCGACGTTGTTGTATGTGACGGTTTTGTTGGAAACGTTGCATTAAAAACAATGGAAGGTGTAGCGACAATGATTGGCGGCATGATCAAAGAAGAAATAAATCGAAATTGGATTAATAAAATTTCGGCGATATTTTCTTTGCCAATGCTGAAAGGTTTGAAGACACGTTTGAATCCGCAGCGTTATAACGGCGCAAGTTTAGTGGGTTTGAACGGTGTGGTTGTTAAAAGCCACGGCGGCGCAGACGTGCAAGGTTTTGTTTGCGCATTGGAGGTTGCATTGCGCGAGGCAAAGCGGAACGTGCCTGCATTAATTGGCGCCGCACTTCCGAATGATTCCGAGCCGGAAGCGTAGGAATAAATTTAAAAATATTTAAATGTTGTGTAGCGGAGCAATAAATGAGTAAGACCGCATTTTTATTTCCTGGTCAGGGTTCTCAGGCGGTCGGCATGCTAGCCGATCACGGTGGCGAAACCATGATCAAGCAAACATTTCAGGAAGCGTCTGGTGCGTTGGGCTACGACGTTTGGCAGCTTTGTCAGGACGGCCCCGAAGATGCATTAAATCAGACCGATAAAACGCAGCCGATTTTATTAACGGCGGGCGTGGCATTGTGGCGTTTATGGCAGCAGCGCGGTGGACCACGACCAGACTATTTAGCGGGTCACAGTTTGGGTGAGTATTCCGCTCTGGTTTGCGCTGGCGTATTGAATCTTGGTGATGGTGTGCGCTTGGTGCGTACTCGCGGCGAATTAATGCAGTCTGCGGTGCCCGCAGGCGAAGGTAAGATGGCGGCGATTTTAGGGCTTGATGATGATCAGGTCCGTGCTGCATGTGCTGACGCTGCACAGGGCGATGTCGTTGAGGCGGTGAACTTTAATGCGCCAGGGCAAGTGGTCATTGCGGGCAGCGCAGCGGCTATTGAGCGCGCCATTGAGGCGTGCAAGGCGGCCGGGGCAAAGCGTGCTATGGCGTTGTCAGTCAGTGTGCCGTCGCATTGCGCATTAATGATGCCTGCCGCAGAGAAGCTAGCAGAAGTGATGCAGAGCATGAACTTTCATGCAGCGGAAATACCCGTCATCAATAATGTCGATGTTGAGCAAGAAACCGATATCGACAAAATTCGTGATGCGCTGGTACGCCAGCTGCATTCGCCGGTACGTTGGGTTGAGACCGTTCAGGCGCTTGTGTCCGCTGGGGTAACTCATGGGTACGAGTGCGGCCCTGGTAAAGTGCTCGGTGGGCTAGTAAAACGCATCGATCGCGGGTTGAATGTGCAAGCGCTAGATAACGCGGCGTCTTTTGAGCAAGCGTTGACCGGAAAGGAAGCAGAGTAATGAGTGAAAATAAAATTGCGTTGGTTACCGGCGCAAGCCGCGGTATCGGCAAGGCGATTGCTGAGGCGCTAATGGCGCAGGGTTTTACGGTAATGGGGACTGCTACTAGCCAGTCGGGTGCCGACGCGATCAGCGACTACATCAAGGCGGCAGGGAATGCTGGTGCTGGGTTTGTGATGAATGTCACCGACAGCGACTCTGTTTCCAGCGCGATGGCGGCAATGCAGGAGCAAATTGGCGCACCTGCTGTGCTCGTCAATAACGCCGGTATCACGCGCGATAACCTTATGCTGCGCATGAAGCAAGATGAGTGGGACGACGTTATCGATACCAATCTCAACTCCATGTTCCGCCTCAGCAAGATGGTGCTTAAGCCCATGACGAAAGCGCGCTGGGGTCGAATTATCAATATCAGTTCTGTGGTGGGCGTGATGGGCAATGCCGGTCAGGCCAATTACGCGGCGGCCAAAGGTGGGGTAGAAGGCTTCACACGGGCATTGGCGCGTGAGGTTGGCTCACGTAACATCACGGTTAACAGCGTTGCTCCAGGGTTTATTCAGACAGATATGACTGATCATCTGCCTGAGGCCCAGCGAGAAACCCTGCTCGGTCAAATCCCTCTGGGACGCCTCGGGCAGCCATCTGAGATCGCTAGCGCAGTGTGCTGGCTGGCCGGAGATGGGGCCGCATATGTCACGGGAACGACGATAAATGTGAACGGAGGCATGTTTACTGGGTGATGACGCACTTTCATGGTGCGGCATCATATTGAATCGATAAATAATGTAGACCTTTAGGGCGGTGACCAACACGGCTTGCATGCGTTGGAATTGTTCACCTAGAATACCGCCCTGAGGTGAAATGACACCGACAACTTGGAGAGTAATATCATCATGAGCAGCATCGAAGAGCGCGTAGCCAAGATCATCGTAGAACAACTAGGGGTGAAGCCAGAAGAAGTTAAATCTGAAGCTTCGTTTGTTGAAGATCTGGGCGCCGACTCATTAGACACCGTTGAATTGGTGATGGCTCTGGAAGAAGAATTCGAAACTGAGATTCCGGATGAAGAAGCCGAGAAAATCAGCACGGTTCAGTCCGCCATTGACTACATCAAGGCGCACGCCTGATCCCTTAAGGATCTGGAACAAAAAGCCGCAGGTTCTTTGAGCTTGCGGCTTTTTTGTTTCTGCATAATTCAGAAGATGTTGTTGCCGCATCGTCGCGGTAAAATCGGCGCTGCAACTTTATTGCAACACTTTTGCCATGCAATAGCGCGTTGGCAAACTTTGCCTGTGGCAGCGGATGCTGTGTATTGCAGGCCAAAGGATAATGGGAGAGGAGTTAGCAAGTGGCGTTAAGACGAGTAGTCGTGACTGGTTTGGGGGTGCTTTCTCCGCTCGGCACTGACGTAAAGACAACGTGGGACGGCATAGTTGCTGGACGTAGCGGCATTCGCAATATTGAGCATTTCGATACTGAAAAGTTCTCTACCAAATTTGCTGGTTTAGTGCCTGAGTTTGATATGTCGGAATATCTTGTCGTTAAAGAAGCGCGCAAGATGGATATGTTTGTGCAGTACGGCATGGTCGCCGGCATTCAAGCTGTCCGTGATTCGGGGTTAGTTGCCAATGAATCAAATGCTGGGCGTATAGGCGTTGCAGTGGGTTCTGGTATTGGTGGTCTGACTGGCATTGAAGAAAACCACAAAAAAATGCTCGATGGTGGTCCGCGCAGAGTTTCTCCATTTTTTGTTCCCGGTTCGATCATTAATATGATTGCCGGCAATTTATCGATCGAATTCGGTTTTCGTGGGCCAAACTTTGCCACGGTAACCGCGTGTACTTCCGGCACGCATAGCATTGGGTTTGCCGCGCAACAAATTATGTTGGGCACGGCAGATGCGATGGTAGCTGGTGGTGCGGAAAAAGCATCCTGCGAGTTAGGCATGGCGGGTTTTTCTGCGGCGAGAGCATTAAGTACGCGCAATGATAATCCGCAAGCGGCAAGCCGCCCTTGGGATCGTGATCGCGACGGTTTCGTATTATCTGACGGCGCAGGCATGTTGGTGTTGGAAGAATACGAACACGCCAAAGCACGCGGAGCGAAAATGTATGCTGAAGTGATTGGCTACGGGATGAGTGGCGATGCATACCATATGACCGCACCACCTGAAGATGGTCACGGTGCTGCGTCAGCGATGGAAAATGCAATTCGAAGCGCGGGAATTAATCCTGATCAGATCGATTACATTAACGCCCATGGCACCTCTACCAAAATGGGTGACATTGCTGAAATTAATGCGGTTAAAAAAGTGTTTGGTGATTCAGCGAAAACCGTAGCAGTGAGTTCTACTAAATCGATGGTGGGGCATTTGCTCGGTGCCGCAGGTGCCGTTGAGGCTATTTTCACAATTCTTGCGATGCGAGATAGCGTTGCGCCGCCAACGATCAATTTGGATAACCCCGATGAAGGTTGCGATTTGAACCTTGTGCCCAATCAAGCGCAGCAGCGCAATATCGATATTGCCTTGTCGAATTCCTTTGGGTTCGGTGGCACTAACGGTTCATTAGTTTTCCGTAAAATCTAATGTTGATAGCTGCGGACGATCGCGGACTGGCCTACGGCGATGGGATTTTCGAAACCCTTCGCCTGACGGCCGCCACAGCGCCGTTTCAATCTGCGCATCGTCAGCGAATGGCTGCCGCGGCCAAACGTTTAAACATTCCCTTTGATGCTTCACGTTTTGATGCTGAAGTGGCTGAGCTACTAAAGCCCGGTGAGCCTGCTGTGGGAAAAATTATTCTCACTCGTGGAAGCGGCGGGAGAGGGTATGCGCCTCCAGCGCATCCGCACCCTAGTTGGATTGTTCAGCGGTTTCCGCTGTCGCTCTGGCAAGAACAGCAGCGTGCTGATGGCATTCAGTTGGGCGTATGCGATACCAGAGCGAGTGATGCTCCGCACCTTGCAGGCATGAAACATCTCAACCGGCTGGATCAAGTGTTAGCTCGCCAACAGGTCATGCGTGCCGGCTGGGATGAAGGTTTGATGCTTGACGCCACTGGTGCGGTACTCGAATTAACCAGCATGAATATTTTTGCCCGCTTCGGCGATAACCTTCTGACGCCATCGTTGCACCGTGCCGGTGTAAGTGGCATTGCCCGTGACTGGGTCTGTCAGCAAGGGCGGCTAAGGGGTTTGTCTGTTCAGGAAGGTAAGCTGAGTTTGCTGCGATTACGTGAAGCAGACGAGGTTTTCGCCTGCAATAGTGTTGCGGGTATTCTTCCTGTCCGTAAACTGGCGGTATGGCAATGGCAAGTGGGCGAGGTCTCACGCCAGTTGCAGCAATCGTTTGATGCCTTATTCGAGTAGCGTATTTTAGTGGAAGCTCGTTAGGCGGAATGCGTGTGATGGTAATGGCGGTGACGCTAGGCAATTGTTTTCGCCGAGTAGGGTCTGGGTTCTTGTGCTCGCCGAAATATAAATTCATTTGACGCTGTGTTCGCCCGATGATGATAAAAGCAAAAAATCTTTCTTTAGTCGCATTACTTGCGATGGTTGTTGTTTGCGCCACCAGCTTTTGGGTGGCCAGCTATCTGCATCGTCCATTGGCGATTACGCAGGACGAAATTATCGAAGTGCCTGCCGGTGGTAGCTTAAACGGCCTGATTAATAACATGGCCCAGCGCGGCATGTTGGGTGACGCTGAGAGCGATATTTTTTTGCACCGGCTGAGCGTGCGCGGCTACAACATTTTCACCAATGTTTCTCATCGCTTACATGTCGGTGAATACAAGCTGCATCCCGGCGATACGTTAGTTGATGTGATGCAAAAGCTTGAGCGCGGAGATGTGTTGCAGCGCAGCTTTGCGCTGATTGAAGGCTGGAATACTCGCGAATTGCGTCGCGCCTTGCAGCGCACGGAAGGTTTGGTTATTCGGCTCGCTGGCGTCTCCGACGAACAAATGATGGTTGAGCTGGGTAAGCCCGGTCGTCATCCAGAAGGTTGGTTCGCACCGGACACTTACTTTTATACCTCCGGCGAAAGCGACGTGGATATTTTAAAGCGCGCCATGCTTCGTCAAGAATCTATTCTCGATACTTTATGGCGCGATCGCGATACCGGACTACCGTATAGCGATCCGTACGATGCGCTGATCATGGCGTCCATCGTTGAAAAAGAAACGGGCGCGGCGCACGAGCGCCCGCAAATTGCC
Source organism: Alcanivoracaceae bacterium (assembly GCA_029213045.1). GTDB lineage: Bacteria > Pseudomonadota > Gammaproteobacteria > Pseudomonadales > Alcanivoracaceae > JARGPN01. The sequence goes on along the minus strand of JARGPN010000009.1, from coordinate 47,267 downwards.
GGTGTTTTTGTGCAAAGGCTTTTACGCGGCATGCGCTTGCAAACTGATCCGACGGTTATCTACGGCATGGGCGATGCGTACCAAGGCAATATCCGCCGTAAAGATTTGCAAGAACCCACGCCATACAATACCTATGTGATTCGCGGTATGCCGCCGACGCCCATTGCGATGCCCGGCGAGCGCGCAATTTATGCGGCAATGCATCCGGCGGAAACACAATCCCTGTATTTCGTTGCCCGCGGCGACGGCACCCATAAGTTTTCTACGACGCTGCAAGAGCATCAGCAAGCAGTGCGAGAATATCAACTTAAGCGCAAACAAAATTATCGTTCCGCGCCAGCAGTGGAGACGCGGTAATGCAAGCGCGGTTTATTACATTTGAAGGCGGCGAGGGCGCTGGTAAGTCGAGCAACCTAGCGGTTGTTGCCCAGTGGTTACGTGACAAAGGTGTTGAGGTCATTACCACGCGAGAGCCCGGCGGCACCGATTATGCTGAGCGTATTCGTGAGCTGTTATTGCAGCCGAGCGATGAAATGATATCTGCTGATACAGAGCTGTTGTTGGTGTTTGCTGCGCGAGCGCAACACATGGCGGAGAAAATTCTTCCAGCACTCGCACGCGGGTGTTGGGTTTTGTCGGATCGCTTTACTGATGCAACCTATGCCTACCAAGGTGGTGGTCGCGGCTTGTCAGTTGAAAAAATTGCGCAACTTGAGCAATTAGTTCAAGGCAAGGTACGCCCAGATTTAACCCTATTGTTTGATATTCCCGTTTCGTTAGGGATGGAGCGCGCCGGCAAACGTGGCGCCTTAGACCGAATTGAACAAGAGAGCATGACGTTTTTTGAAAGAATCCGTCAGTGCTACTTAGACCGTGCGGCTGCGGAACCCGCGCGCATGGCGGTGCTTGATGCCTCGCGAACACTGGACGCAGTGCAGACGCAATTAGTGGAATGCCTTGAGCAGCGCTGGGAGCAGTGGAATGTCTGATCGCGCGACAATGCAGCTCGCTTGTCCTTGGCACCGGGAAACGCTGCAAACATTACTGGCACAGCAGCACGAGGGGCGCTTGCCGCACGCATTGCTGATGTCTGGCGCGCTAGGTACAGGTAAATACCGACTTGGCCGCGCCTTTCTGGAAGCGTTGATGTGTCAAAAGCCCGTGGGCGGACTTGCCTGCGGAGAGTGTCAGGCTTGTCACCTGAGCGCCGCAGGCTCGCACCCTGATCTCGTCATTGTTCAGCCGGAAGAGGCTGGCAAGGCGATCAAAATCGACCAGATTCGCCGTTTAGTTGAGTTCGCTAGCCGTACGCCGCAATTCGGTGGCTACCGTTTAGCGTTGATCGCACCCGCTGAGGCCATGAACCGCAACGCGCAAAACGCGTTGCTGAAAACACTCGAAGAGCCGGGTGAAAACACTTTATTGTTAATGCTGAGCCATCAGCCTGGGCGCTTGCTGCCCACCGTCCGCAGTCGCTGTCAGCAGCGCGTACTGCCGCTTCCGCCGCGAGATCAGGCGGTGAGCTGGTTATCAGAGCAAGTGGGCCAGAGCGAGCGCGCAGAGGCCTTGCTGGCGTTGGCGGGTGGTGCGCCGTTGCAGGCATTGGCGTTGGATGGCAGCGATTGGTTTGCTGGGCGAGAGAAGATTGTGAATCAGTGCTTGGCGCTATTGGCCGGTCGCCAGCCGGTGAGTATCGTTGCGCAAGCATTCGCCGGGCACGACGCAGGCAGTTTGCTCGAGGCGTTGTATGGCTGGACCCATGCCGCACTGGATTACCTTGCACGGGGCGTTGAGCCGGCAGACAAGCAGCTTGCATCGAGCTTGATCAAACTAGCGCAGGCGGCGGGTAATGACCGTCTGCTGGCGTTTGCCACGCAGATCACGCGTTGCCGTCGTTGGTTGGGGTCGGGCAGCAATCCCAACCGTGAGCTGATGTTTGAGCAATTATTGCTCGTGTTAGTGGGCGTTGACGCTGAACTGTATGCCTTCTAATCTGCTGCTAAGAGAATGACGTACTTCCTACGTAGCCAACGGAGTTAAAACAATGAAAATGCCTGGGGGTGCGGGTGGCGGTATTTTGTCCCTGACGATTAAGGACAAAGCTATCCTTTATTCGGCGTATATGCCGTTTGTGAGAAATGGTGGGCTGTTTATTCCCACCAACAAAGATTACAAACTCGGTGACGAAGTCTTTCTGCTGCTTAATCTAATGGATGAGTCAGATAAAATTCCGGTGGCCGGTAAAGTGGTTTGGGTGACACCGAAGGGTGCACAGGGCAATCGTACCGCTGGCGTTGGTGTACAGTTTTCTGATCAGGACGACACCGCGCGGCGTACCATTGAAAATTATTTGGCAGGTTCATTGGAGTCTGACCGACCCACTCACACAATGTAATGTGTGCAACGTAATGCTTGGATAACGTTTCATGGGAAACCTAGTTGGACTGGTGGATTCCCATTGCCACCTTGATCGTCTCGATCTCTCTCCTTACGAGCAAAATGTCGATGCATTAATGACGGCCACCCGCGAAGCGGGTGTGTCGCATCTGCTGTGTATCGGCGTTGATTTGGAAACCTTTCCGGCAGTGAAAAATCTTGCCGAAGAATACGCGAACGTGCATTGCACGGTGGGTGTGCATCCTCTCTATACGGATTCTCGCGAGCCCACGGCAAAGGAATTAATCGATATTGCCGCGCACCCGCGCGTGGTGGCGATTGGCGAAACCGGCCTTGATTATTTTTATGCCAAAGGTGAAACCCAATGGCAGCGAGATCGGTTTGCCGCACATATTGAGGCCGCCAAAGCGACGGATTTACCGTTAGTGATTCATACACGCGGTGCGCGTGAAGATACTATCGCCATGCTTAAGGATGTGGGGCAGGGCAAAGTGCGTGGTGTCTTGCATTGTTTCACCGAAGATCTGGCAATGGCCGAACAAGCTATCGATATCGGTTTTTATATCTCTATTTCCGGTATTGCGACGTTTGCCAATGCAGAGCCGCTGCGCGATGTGGTGCGAGCGCTGCCGGTGGAAAAATTATTGATCGAAACGGATGCACCGTGGCTTGCGCCCGTGCCGTTTCGCGGAAAAAGTAATGAGCCTCGTTATGTCGCCGAAGTGGCAAAGCTGGTGGCGGATTTAAAAGGGTTGGATGTTCAGACGTTGGTGGACATTACTCGCGAGAACTTCTTTTCTTTGTTTAGTAAGGCTGCGCCAAGCGAAGGCTAGCCGCTGATCGAATGTATCTACTACAGGATGTTTTTTTGTTATGACAACTAATGTTTGGGTGTTGTCGTTGTTAGCCGCCGCGCTAGGCGTGGTGTTGGGTGCGGTGATCATTTGGTTCGTTCAGCGCGGGCAGGGCAAAGATGATGGTTTGCTGGTGTCCACGCTGGAGCAAGAAAAGCAAGAACGGGCGCGCTTACAGCAACAGTTAGAGCGATCTGAGGCGGAACTCGCGCAACAGCGCAGCACGACATCGCAGTTGCAAGCGGATAAAGCGCGACTTGAAGAAAGAGAAAAAAATCAGCAAGAAAAAGTGCAATGGCTAGAGCAAAGTCGCGAACAACTTAAACAGGACTTTGAGCAGCTCTCGACAAAAATATTTGAGACCCGTACCAAGCAACTGCAAGAGCAAAACCGGACTGGCATTGAAGATATGCTTAAGCCATTCCGCGAGCAAATGACAGATTTTCGTCGTCGCGTGGATCAAATTCACAGTGATGATACGCGCCAACAAGCAGACCTTCTCGCGCAAATAAGGAACCTTCAATCGCTCAATAATCAAATGGTTGAGGATGCGCGCAATCTCACGAACGCGTTAAAAGGGCAAAATAAAGCTGCCGGTAATTGGGGCGAATTAATTTTGGAGCGCATCTTAGAGGCGTCGGGATTAACCAAAGGTCGCGAGTACGACACGCAAGTGTCGATTAATGACGACGAAGGACAACGTAAACAGCCCGATGTGATCGTCCGCTTGCCCGACGACAAGGATGTGGTTGTAGACAGCAAGGTCTCGTTAGTTGCGTGGGAGCGCTATTGCACGGCGGAAGACGAAGGTGAACGTCGCCAAGCGTTGGATCAGCATTTGTCGTCGCTGCGAGCGCATGTGCGTGGGTTAAGCGAGAAAAAATACGAAAGCCTAGATGGCTTGCGCAGCCTCGATTTTGTCTTGCTGTTCGTGCCCATTGAGGCGGCATTTTTAACGGCACTGGAAGCAGACGGTCAGTTGTACAGTGATGCCTATTCGAGAAATATTGTGCTGGTGAGTCCTACCACTTTGTTGGTGACATTGCGCACCATTAACAATATCTGGCGCAATGAATACCAAAACAGAAATGCTCTTGAGATCGCCGACCGAGCCGGAAAAATTTGCGATCAAATCGCGATGGTGTCTGAGTCGCTCGCAGACGTTGGTTCACGTATAGGGCAGGCACATAAAGCGTGGGAGAAAACCAGCGAGCGCTTGTCGAGTGGTCGTGGAAATTTATTACGCCAAGCACATCAGCTACAAGATATGGGTGCAAAAGCGCGCAAGAACTTGCCGCCGCCCCAAGATAATGAAGCGGATGAGTCGGAAGAAACAGAAGACTGATTGCTTAACCATGAAGTGAGTTTGCATGCAAAGGCGTCGAAATATCGGCGCTTTTTTTTGGCTTGCATATTAACAGGCGAAAAAAAAGCGCCCGAATACCTGGGGGAAGGGATTCGGGCTAGCGAGTCAGGAGTTTATTATGGTTACAGAGACGACACTGTCACGTCGTTAACTGTACCGCCGGTGCATCATCGCGGGAGGATGCGCCAGCAAGTTTATTTTGCGCGTCTCGCGGTTTGCTTCAATGAGACGGCGCTGAACGGCTGAAGTGGCTTGCGCGGCGAGCAGAATTAAAACCGCTCATGGATATAACGGTTTGTAATTTCAACGTGGCGCTATAACCGATCAGCAAGAATTTTGTACCGCTCAGTGCGTAAAAATCCAAGTGAGCGTGAATGTTCAGTGTTGAGAAGTGCGAGTCCTTCTTCATCGAAATTCCTGATAAACGGTTAACGGCTGATGCCATCAAGAATGTCGAGTGCCTTGTCGAGGGTTTCAAACGGCGTGTAGAAGTGCGGTGAGAAACGAATGCCGCCACCACGTGGCGCGCAGATCACCCCAGCCTCCATGAGTTGTTGATAGCAGGCTTGCGCCTCAATGATGGGCTGGAACGTGATAATCCCCGCGCGCCGCTGAGCCTCGCGCGGCGTAATGATGGAGAGCTGTCGTTCGCGCAGGCCTGTTTCAAGAGCGGCAATGCGGTGCTCCACATCGTTTTGAATATTGCTAACTCCATATTCAAGAATTAGGGAGAGGCTGGCCGTTAACGCGTGTGCGCAGAGCATATTGGGGCTGCCACATTCGAATCGTTTGCCGTCATGGGCGGGCTCCCAGCCTTTTTGGCTGTAGTCGCCAGCGTTCGCAATCATGTGCCAGCCATGTTGTCGTAACACTAACTGCTCGCGTAATGCCGCCCGACAATAAAACAGGGCTAACCCCTCGGGGCCAAGCATCCACTTATGGCCATCCGCCACAACGAAATCAGCATGAATCTGAGCCACGTCCATAGGGATAACGCCAAGGCTTTGAATGGCGTCCACGCAAAATAAAACTCCGCGCTCCTTGCAGGCGTTGCCGAGGCGTTCTAAATCAACACGTAACCCTGTGCCATATTGGACTGAACTGATCGATAGCAGCTTTACGTCCGGGGTGAGCGCGTCAATTAGGGTGGCTTCAGGGTCTTCGCCGCTAAGGTCTACCGCGTCAACCTCGACGCCTAATGGGGCGAGCGCCTCCCACGGAATGCGATTGGATGGGAACTCCTGATTACTGATCACGACGCGGTCTTTGGGTTGCCAAGTCAGCCCTTGAGCGATAATAGACAGCCCCTCGGAGGTGTTTTTCAGGAGAGAGATGTCATCTGCTGACGGTGCGTTAATCAGCGCCTGTAGCTGCTCGCGCAGGCGCTGATCAAGAAGGTTCCAGCGTGGATAGTAGCGCGCGCCATGCGTAACGTTTTCTTGCGCAAACTGATTGACCGCATTCAGCGTGCGCTGCGGCCATGGGCCGACGGCAGCGTGATTTAAGTAGCAAAGGTTTGGCGCTTGTGGAAACTCGTTTTGCGAGTTGTTCATGGTGGTCGCTCTGCGGAGAGTGAAGCGTTGATTGTGCGATGGATTGGCGTGGATGACAAAGCGTTGAACGGTGGGCTAAATAGGCGAATTCAGCTAGACTGACGCCGGATGCCGATGTGCGATGCAGGTTGGCAGAATGAGTGTGGATTCTTGGGAGCAAAGTATGACTGATCTGGAGAAGGCGACCCGCAGAGTGCATGAATTTCGTCAGCGAGAGCGCGAAATTCTTGATGTGGCGTTGACGCTTTTTTTGGACCAAGGCGAAGATAGAGTCACAGTAGAAATGATTGCCGATAAAGTTGGCATCGGCAAAGGCACTATCTACAAGCACTTTGAAACCAAGAATGAAATTTATGTGTTGCTGATGCTTCGCTACGAGGAAGAGCTTGCCGATATCTTCGAGCGAATTCAGGAGTCAGACGACAAAGAAACGTTAGCGCGAGAGTACTTCCGGTTCCGTATTTCTGACCCTAAGCGCTATCAGCTGTTTGACCGTTTAGAGCAAAAGGTTATCAAAGAACATGCGGTGCCCGAGCTGATTGAAAAGCTGCACCGTATTCGCGATGCTAACTTCGTGCATCTGCGGCGTATTATTGAAGCGCGCATCGAAGAGGGTAACCTTGAAGATGTGCCGCCTATTTATCATATCTGCACGGCATGGGCGCTTGCCCACGGTGCGGCTGCCTTGATGGAGTCGCCGTTTTACCAGCGACTGATCGAAGACAAAGATGATTTTGTCGATTTCTTAATTGATATCGGTATCCGCATGGGTAACCGAGGTCAGCGCGGTAAATAATACGTGTGTCATCATTTCGCTCTCTGAAAGGAGCCGACTATGACCATTAATCTGGACGAAATCGCTGCGCTTTTGGCGAAGGCCGAGAGCGATGAGCGCAGTTTGCCGCCCTTAGAAAAATGGCATCCGCCACTAAGCGGCCAGATTGATATGCAGATCCTCGCCGATGGTCGCTGGATTCATGAAGGCGGCGAAATCAAACGGCCAAAGCTGGTCAAACTCTTTTCAACTATCTTACGCCGCGAGGGCGATGCGTATTTTCTCGTTACCCCAGTCGAAAAATGGCAACTCTCTGTGGAAGATGCGCCTTTTTACGCAGGCGTGGTGGAACGAATTGATGATGAGGGTGTTAAGAAATTAGTGTTTACCACCAACGTTGGCGGCACCGTTATCGCCTCGGCAGAGCACCCGTTAAGGGTTTCTGTCGACGCTTCTACTGGCGAGCCTCACCCCTATGTGATGGTAAGAAATGACTTAGAAGCGCTCATTGGACGCTCAGCGTTTTATCAGCTGGTGGATTGGGCGCAGGAAAAAGACGGAAAGTTAACCATATCTAGTGCTGGTGTTGAGTTTGTGCTCGGTACACTCTAAATTTTTATTTCATTAATAGCGTTCGTGCGACGTGCGACACGACGAGTGCAATAAGTAGCCCTGCACTGATCCATTGCCAAATATGTTGCGTCAATTTCGACGGAGCAGGCGTCCAATCCAGGTGATCCTTTCCTGCTAGTGCGGCTCTAAATTCCGGCGCGTCCGAAAAGCGCTCTTTTTTATCAAACGCCAATGCCCGCGCGAGAATGCCATTTAGCCAGTTTGGTACGAAGCGATTGTATTGCTGCACGGAAGGCAGTGGATCACTTTGCATCTTGTCGTGCTGCCCATTCCACGGTGTGATGCCGGTAACGTATTCGTACAGGACAGCGGCGACGGAAAACAGATCGCTGCGTTCAGTTGGCATTTCTCCAGCGTAAACTTCGGGTGCCGTATACTGACGCACGCCTAACGGCACTGAATCTTTCTTCAAGTTAGCATCAAGTAAGCCGCGCGCATGACAACTTCCATAGTCGATAACTTTCACCGTGCCATCGCGTTGAATCATTATGTTTGCAGGCTTTATGTCCGCGTGAATGACATCGGCGCGATGCAATGCACGTAATCCATTCAGTAGTTGGTCAAATAGAAAAAGCATTTCTTGAAGCGACGCATCAGGATGTTCAATGCGCCACTGCTGCAGCGTTACCCCATCAACGTATTCCATTAAATAATAAATGCACGATCGTGGGCGTTCAGCGTGGCGGACCTGAACTAAGTTTGGGTGCCGGACGCGCGCGCCAATCCAGCTTTCCAGTGATAACCGTTCAATTGCATCACGATCATCAACAAGATTGATCGAGGGTGCCTTGAGCACTAATAGCTCAGCTGTTTTGGTATCTTTGACGAGATATAAGTGAGAGCGATTGCTGGCATGCAATTCTTTCAAAACGGCTAAGCCATCGATTTCCATGCCTTCTTGCAGCGGAGGAGGAAAGGGCAGGTGTCCCATGGCGGTGAGGGTGTCTGCCGCGCCAGGCTCAGGGGCAGTGATGACTTCAAGCAACTGACACGAAACATTATCGTCAGCACCACTTTGTAGGGCGGTATCGATCAATACTTTGCAAATATTATCGAGTTCGCCGCCACCGCGGAGAATGCCTTGGATGCGCGCGCTAGATAGCACTTCGTGAATGCCGTCCGAGGTCAGGAGGTAGCGATCTCCTACTTCAACCGACTCACTGAGATAATCTACGTCAAGCCGTGCGTCCATGCCCATGGCGCGAGTGAGATATTTTTTTGCGCCGATTTTTCTAACGTGATCCGTGGTTAAGCATTCCAGTCGGTTTTGACGCAATCGCCAAACGCGCGAATCGCCCACTTGAAAAATATGCGCGGTGCGAGAACGCAGAATTAAAATGGATAAGGTGCAGAGATGGCCGCCATTTAATTGCGTATTCCCGCTAAGCCACATATTGAGGGATTCGAGCACCCGCTGCGCAGAGCGTGGCACAGACCAAAGCAGCGGTGTGGAGTAGTAATCAGACAGAAAACCCAGCACGCAGGATTCAGCCGCGACGCGCGCGGCGCTGGCACCGCTTACCCCGTCAGCCAATGCGGCGACGACACCTTTGGTGCGCAGCTGAGAATCCGTAGGCATTCGCATAGCGACCGCATCGTCGTTACTTTCTTTAATGCCTGCCTCACTGATCTGTGCACCAAAGACCAGTAAGGATGCTGTTTTTTCTGTCATGTTTTAGTGTTCGCTTGCCTGCAGGGTTAACCGACTTCAATCAATTGTACGCGACCGTCTGCATCAACTTCCGCGATATGGCCTTTAGGTTCTTCGAGCCAGTAGAGGCTCGCCACCGACAGCAGTGCCGCGCCCGCAATCACGTAAAAGAAAGTGCTGTTATCAACAAAGGTGAGCACTGTAAGGAAGAGTACCGCGCCGACGTTGCCGTAAGCACCTACCATTCCGGCGATTTGCCCGGTTAAGCGGCGCTTGATCAGCGGAACCGTCGCAAAGGTTGCGCCTTCTCCTGCTTGAACGAAGAAAGAGCAAAGCATCGTTGCTAGCACTGCAAGGATGATCGGCCATTGGCTATTAATCGCGCCCAGTAGGCAGTAACCGATCATCAGGCCAACCATTAACACCAACAATGTTTTCTTACGACCAAGTCGATCCGATAAGAATCCACCAGCAGGGCGTGCCGCCAAATTCATAAAAGCAAACCCGGAGGCCAGCAGGCCGGCTTTAATGGGGTCTAACCCGAAAGTGTCCACAAAGAAAATGGGCAGCATCGAGACCACGGCAAGCTCTGAACCGAATGTCACCATATAGGAGATATTTAATACTGCGACTTGACGGAATTTATACTGATCGTACTCGGGTACGCCTTGGGCAAGGTGTTCGCCGTTCACGTGAATGATTTGGCGCATTTGAATGGCGCCCATAATGACAATAATGGCAATCATCACGAACTGCGCGCTTTCGTTAAACAGGTTTAAATTGGTGGGGCCCAGGCGCCATACAATCATTAGCAGGGCGGCATAGAGTGGCAAACTCATTAGTACGTAGAGCACGAGGTCGCGCTTATTGCTAACTTCTAATGCACCGGTACGTTTCGGTTTGAAGTATTCAGAGCCTTTAGGGGTGTTGCGCACTTTCCAATAAAAAATAATGCCATACAAAAATGAAATGGCACCTGTGGTAGCAATCGCATAGCGCCAGCCGTTCTCGCCGCCATAAAACATGGCAAGCGTCGGCAGTGTCATTGCGGCAAACGCGGAGCCAAAGTTACCCCAGCCACCGTAAACACCTTCGGCAAGTCCCACCTCGCGGGCAGGGAACCATTCGCCGATCAGTCGAATGCCGACAACAAACCCCGCGCCGACACAGCCTAGCAATAAACGTGTAATCGCCAGTTGTTCATAGGTTGTCGCCAACGCGAACCAGAAACAGGGGACTGCGGCCAGCATCAATAGGCCTGAGTACACAATGCGCGGGCCGTAGCGATCAACTAACGATCCAATGACAACCCGTGCTGGAATAGTCAGTGCAACGTTAATAATAAGAAGGGCCTTAATTTGCTCACTGCTTAAATCGAACGCCTCTCGAATATGTGTGAGCAACGGTGCGTGGGAAAACCACACAACAAAGGTCATAAAGAATGCGATCCAGTTTAGATGGAGTAAACGGATACGCGCCGCTTTTAGGTTGAGGATGTTTAGTGTCTGAGACATTTAGATTGCCAGCCTGTTCTGTTGCCGTGGACAAGAATTGAAATTGCTCATCAATATTTCTATTCATGCTTATCGCAATTCCCGTGCCATCTGTGAAACGCCCGAATTTCCGCGTTTTTTATGCGAGAGAGGTTTGTTCTGCACGCAGAGCGCGCATTTTTGGGTGCTGGCGTTGCACGAAATGGGTGCACTAAAAATCGCACGCGGGGAGTGCGTGCACCGAAAAACGCGCCTAAGAATAGTGCATGCCTGTGGTGCGCTATGAGTCAATGTTTTCTAAGTGTTTGATTCGTAAGTGTTGTTGAAAATGGCACGGCACTTGCTCAATAGACTTCGTTACCGCATTACTGCCAGGAGCGGAAGATGAGCAAGCGAGAGAAGCTGTTAGTGGTCGGCCACGGTATGGTCGGACAGCGTTATTTGGAAAGTCTGGTCGCTCAAGGCGGCACAGATAAATTCGATATCACCGTATTGTGCGGTGAATCCAAACCAGCCTATGACCGCGTTGGATTAAGCGGCTACTTTGCAGGTAAGTCTGCGGACGAGCTTTCTTTAGTGCCGCAGAATTTCTTTGAAGAAACGGGTATTGAGCTGCGCTTGTCGACGGTTGTCAGTGAATTGAACACAGCCGATCGTTCGGTGGTGTTGGAGTCCGGCGAAGTGCTGGGCTACGACAAACTGGTGTTAGCAACGGGTTCGTATCCTTTCGTTCCTCCGATGCCCGGCCATGATCGTGACAAGTGTTTCGTGTATCGCACATTGGACGATTTGGATGCAATCACTGCAGGTGCATCAACCAGTAAGGTGGGTGTCGTGGTCGGCGGTGGTTTGCTCGGCTTGGAAGCGGCCAACGCATTGCGCAACCTCGGTTTGGAAACGCACGTGGTGGAATTTGCGCCGCGTTTGATGGCGGTGCAAATTGACGACGCAGGCGGCAAATTACTGCGCGGAAAAATTGATGAGCTAGGCGTAAAAGTTCACACCAGTAAAGCGACCACCGAAGTGGTGGACGGTGAGCAACATTTGCACCGCATGAATTTCGCCGACGGTGAGCACCTAGAAACTGACCTGATTCTCTTCTCTGCGGGTATTCGCCCGCAAGATGCACTTGCGCGCGCTGCGGGGCTGGAGATCGGTGAGCGTGGTGGTGTTGTAATCAATAACCACTGTGTCACCTCTGACCCGAATGTTTACGCCATTGGTGAGGTCGCGCTTTGGAGTGGCCGCATTTATGGATTGGTCGCGCCGGGCTACCAAATGGCGCAAGTCGCTGCCGAACATCTCTGTGGTGTTCAAGGCGATCAGTTTACCGGCGCAGATATGAGCACCAAGCTGAAGTTGCTGGGCGTCGATGTTGCCAGTATTGGTGATGCACACGGCAACCTCGCTGGCAGTAAAAGCTATGTGTTTTTGAATGAATCGGAAGGCGTGTACAAGAAAATCGTCGTCTCTGAAGATCGCAAGAAAGTACTCGGCGCGGTGTTGGTCGGTGATGCAGAGGATTACGGTAACTTATTGCAGCTTTGCTTAAACGCCATTGATATTCCTGGCGACCCAGCAGGGTTAATCGTGCCGACGAGTGAAGGCAAGCCAGCGCTGGGTGTTGATGCGTTGCCTGATTCAGCGCAGATTTGTTCGTGTAACAATGTGAGTAAAGGACAGTTATGTTGCGCGGTGGAAGCGGGCGCAACCACCGTTGCTGATCTGAAAAATGAAACCAAGGCGGCGACAACCTGTGGCGGCTGTACCGCGCTGGTGAAACAAGTGCTTGATTCCGAACTGAGCAAGCGCGGCGTCGAAGTATTAAATCATGTGTGCGAACACTTCCCGTATTCACGCCAAGAGCTCTATCACCTAGTGCGCGTGGGCGAGATTAAGACGTTTGACGAGTTGTTGGCAAAGCATGGCAAGGGTCATGGCTGTGAAGTGTGTAAGCCTACCGCAGGCTCGATTTTAGCTTCGTGCTGGAATGACTATATCCTGAAGAAAGAACACGCGGGCCTGCAGGATACCAACGACTACTTTTTGGCAAACATGCAGCGTGATGGCACCTACTCAATCGTTCCGCGTATTCCTGGCGGAGAGATCACACCAGACAAGCTCATTGTCATTGGTGAGGTGGCGAAAAAGTACGATTTGTACACCAAAATTACAGGCGGGCAACGTATTGATTTATTCGGTGCGCGAGCGGATCAGTTGCCTGTAATTTGGAAAGAGCTTGTCGATGCGGGCCTTGAGTCCGGACACGCCTACGGTAAATCTTTGCGTACAGTGAAATCCTGTGTCGGCTCGACCTGGTGCCGTTATGGTGTGCAAGACTCAGTGGGTATGGCGATTTTGGTCGAAGAGCGCTACAAGGGTTTGCGTTCGCCGCATAAATTAAAAATGGCCGTGTCGGGTTGTACTCGCGAATGCGCCGAAGCGCAAAGCAAAGACGTGGGGGTGATTGCCACAGAAAAAGGCTGGAACCTATATTTGTGTGGTAACGGCGGAATGAAGCCACGCCACGCTGATTTGTTTGCGTCGGATCTCGATGACATTACCTTGCTTAAGTATATCGACCGTTTCTTTATGTTCTATATCCAAACCGCGGATCGCCTGCAGCGCACCTCAGTATGGATGGATAATTTGGAGGGAGGCATTGATTACCTTCGTGAAGTTATCATCGAAGACAAGTTGGGCATCGCCGAAGAATTAGAAACGCAGATGGGACACGTTATTAACACTTATCAGTGTGAGTGGACCACGACCATTAATGACCCTGAAAAAATGAAACGTTTCCGTCACTTCGTGAACAGCGATGAGGTTGATACAAACCTGCTGTACAAACGCGAGCGCGGTCAACGTCGTCCTGCTTATGATCACGAACGTATTCCTGTTGCTAAAGCGGAGGAGGTGCTATGAGCGCTGAATCATTGAACTGGCGTAAAGTGTGTTTGCTCGATGATGTGTTGCCTGAAACAGGCGTGGGCGCATTAATCAACGCGCAGCAAGTGGCCATTTTTCGCACTCAGGATGATCAGATATTTGCATTGGATAACCATGATCCGTTTAGTGGTGCCAATGTGTTGGCGCGCGGAATTTTGGGCTCAATCGGTGAAAAACGCGTTGTTGCTTCACCGTTATACAAGCAGCACTTTTGTTTGGATGACGGCAGTTGCATCGAGGACGAAACGCAGGGTATCAAATCATGGCCGGTACGGTTACGTGATGGTGCAATTGAAATTGGATGTGCAGGGTAACGTTGAATTAAGGGGTTTGCTGTGTCGGCGCAACGCAAAAAACTAGTAGTGATTGGCAACGGCATGGCCGCTTGCCGCCTACTTGAAGAGTTGCTTGCGCTGACCCCAGAGCTGTATTCGATCACCGTGCTGAGCGCTGAAAAGCACGCCGGTTATAACCGTGTTTTGCTTTCTCCGTTACTCAGTGGTGATAGCGATTTGGATGCAATCACTACGCATCCGGAAAGTTGGTATCGCGCTCGTAATATTGATTTGTGGTTGGATACCAACGTTATCAACGTTGATCGCCGCTTGAAACGCGTGACAACGCAGAATGACAAAGCGTTCGATTATGATCGGTTGGTGTTTGCCACTGGGGCGAGCCCTCGAAGGTTAGATGTCGACGGCGCTGATGCTAATAACGTGCTGACTTTTCGAGATCTGCAAGATACGAATAAGTTGATTAAGACCACGGAAACCGGCGGAAAAGCCGTTGTGATCGGTGGTGGGTTTCTCGGTATCGAAGCGGCGGAAGGATTACGCACGCGTGGTATGGATGTGACGTTGATACACGGTGCCGAACATCTATTAAATCGTCAGCTCGATAAAGAAGCTGGAGAGTATTTGCGTCGCGACTTGGAAGCACGTGGCCTTAAATGCGAAATGAATGCGCACACAGCGTTTTTTGAAAAAAATGCGAACGGCGACGTAAATGCAGTGTGTCTTTCAGGGCAGCAGCGCATCGAGACGGACGTAGTAGTACAAGCAATTGGGATTGTGCCGAATGTGTCATTGGCGCAGCAGTGTGGTTTGGCGGTGTCGCGTGCCATTCGCGTTGACGACACGCTTCAAACTTTCGATCCTGCTATTTATGCCATCGGTGAGTGTGTGGAGCACCGGTTGCGAACATTTGGTTTGGTGGCGCCGTTATACGAGCAGGCGCGGGTATGTGCGGCGCACTTAGCAGAAGCGGGGCACCGTATTTATCGTTATCAGGATACGCCGACACGCTTGAAAGTTTCCGGAATCAGCGTGTATTCGGCAGGCGAGTTCGAGGATACCTTCGGGGGAAGTGTCCTCGTACTGCGCGACCCAGCTGGCGGTGTATACCGTCGGCTGGTGTTGCGCGACTCTAAAGTAGTGGGTGTTGTACTCTATGGGGACACCCGTGAAGCAGCATTTTATGAACGCTTACTGGTTGAGCAAACGAACGTCAGTAAATTTCGCCAAACATTAATATTCGGTGAGGCGTGGGCGATGCCCGCACCTGCCGACCCGCTGGAGCGGGCGGCCTAATGGGCGAACTCATGATTAAAACCACATGCCCTTACTGCGGCGTCGGTTGCGGTGTAAAGGCATCGCCGACGGAAGCGGTGAAAGGCGATCAGCAGCATCCGGCAAATTTTGGGCGTCTGTGTGTGAAGGGATCTTCCCTACACGAAACGCTTGGCGAGAAGGCGCGATTACTGCAACCGTTTGTTCATGGTGAAGCACAGTCGTGGTCACAAGCGTTAGACGTTGTGGCAAAACGTTTTAGTGATATCGTGCGCGAGCATGGCCCCGATGCCGTGGCATTTTATGTGTCAGGCCAGTTATTAACGGAAGACTATTACGTCGCCAATAAATTGATGAAGGGCTATATCGGTAGCGCCAACATTGATACGAATTCACGTTTATGTATGTCGTCAGCGGTGGCCGCGCACAAGCGCGCGTTCGGCGAAGACGTCGTGCCTGGCTGTTATGAAGATTTAGAGCTTGCAGATCTTGTTATTTTGACGGGCTCTAATACGGCATGGGCGCACCCCGTTATTTATCAACGCATTGTCGCTGCCAAACAGCGCCGCCCCGATATGCGCGTGGTGGTGATTGATCCGCGTCGCACGGCCACCTGTGATGTGGCGGACTTACACTTGCCGTTGGCCCCCGGTGCTGACGCTTATTTATTTGCGGGTTTATTGGTGTGGTTGGCAGAGCAATCCTACGTCGATGAAGACTATATTCGTGCGCACACGAATGGATTCAATGAAGCGTTGTTGAACGCGCGGCAGTCCTGTCCCGATATGGCAACCACGGCAACGCTTTGTGGTTTGCCAGTGAATGACGTAAAGACGTTTTTCCGTTTGTTTGCGCGCACGTCGAAAGTCGTCACGTTATTTTCTCAAGGTATTAATCAATCTGATACTGGTACGGATAAAGGCAATGCCATTATAAATGTGCACCTTGCAACGGGCCGCATCGGTCTGCCCGGAGCTAGTCCGTTTTCCATGACGGGGCAGCCAAACGCCATGGGCGGAAGGGAAGTGGGTGGCTTAGCCAATCAATTGGCGGCGCATTTAGATATTGAAAATCCGTTGCATCGCGGACAAGTCCAAGACTTTTGGCATAGCCCAACGATCTGCAGAGAAAATGGCTTGAAAGCGGTCGAAATGTTTGATGCGGTTGCCGATGGAAAAATTAAAGCCATCTGGATTATGGCAACGAATCCCGTGGTATCGATGCCAAACGCAGACAAGGTAAAAAAAGCGCTAGAGCAATGTGAGTTTGTAGTAGTGTCTGATTGTGTTGCTAGCACAGACACTACGTTGTGCGCGGATGTATTATTGCCCGCCGTCGCGTGGGGTGAAAAAAGTGGCACAGTAACGAATTCAGAGCGCTGCATTTCGAGACAGCGCGCATTTTTGCCTGAGCCAGGCGAGGCCAAGCCTGATTGGTGGATCGTAAGCCAGGTTGGACAGCGGATGGGATTTGCTGAGGCGTTTTCCTATGAGAGTGCCGCAGAGGTATTTCGCGAACATGCTGCATTAACCGGTGCTGGTGCGCAGCATGGAAAGGCGCTAGATATTTCTGCTATGGCGACCTTGTCGGATCATGATTACGACGTGCTGGAGCCGACTCAGTGGCCAGTAAATAGCAAAAACCCAAAAGGCAAAAAGCGCATTTTTGAAAATGGTGGCTTTAGCACCGCCGACGGTCGCGCGAATTTTATCCCAGTAAGGCCGAGCGCGCCGATTGCGCTAAAAGATATTACGCGTCCATTTTGTTTGAACACCGGTCGTATACGCGATCAGTGGCACACTATGACGCGCACCGGGCGCGCAGCAAAACTGTTTCGTCATATTGCTGAGCCTTTTGCGGAAATGCATCCGGATGATGCGCAAGAAATTGGGGCGCGAGCAGGCGAGTTAGTTGAGGTGGAAAGTGACTTTGGCAAAGCGCTAGTGCGCTTAACCACGTCGCAAGCGCAGCAGCATGGCTCGGTGTTTATGCCAATTCACTGGAATGATCAGTTTTCCTCTTGCGCGCGTGTTGATGCTCTCGTTGCGCCCATTACGGATCCTCATTCCGGACAGCCCGCCTTTAAGCAAACAGCAGTCACCGTCCGTCCTTGGGCGCATCGTTGGGACGGCTGGGTGCTTGCATCGGCCCCCGTTACGTTGCCGGTTGAGTATTGGTCTCGTATGACGCTGTCACATCAAGTTGATGGATGGCGTCTGGCGGGGCAGCGCAGCCTGACAGTCGAGCAGCTACGTGAATCGATTGATTTTCCTGTTTATGAATGGGTTGAAATGTCCGATGAGGATGCAGGGCATTTTCGTTTATTGGCCATGGATAAAAACCGGCTGCCTTTGCTTTGGGCTGCATGGTCAGAAGAGGGAGCCCGAGCCGACACCGATTGGCTCGCCAATCAATTCAATATAGCGGTTAACGGTCTGCAGGCCGCCGCGTTGCTCGCGGGAGCGCCAGCAGAGGCGGGGCCCGATTTGGGTGCCGTTATTTGCAGCTGCTTCCAAGTGCGTGAAGCAACCATCAATGAAGCGATAGCAAAGGGCGCGGATACTGCGGAAGAAATCGGGCGTGTTTGCAGGGCTGGCACAAACTGTGGTTCCTGCCTGCCGGAAATCCGCGGGTTACTCGCTGTTCAAGCGTGAAGATGCCCAGTTGTAACCTAGAAAGGTAGCCGCTCGTCGGGAAACGGGAGTGATATTAGTGTGATGGCCGTCGCACTCCGGCTGCCTTTCTGTATACTTTCTGCCTACTAACTAAAAAAAGTTATGGATCGGATTGCTTATGGGGCAGTGCCAAATTCTCCTGCGATGCATCGCAGTTGTTATGCTTGCTAGTTCAACCTCGATTTTTGCCGCCACGACGTATGACGGCACAGAAGGGGTGTATAGCAATGTTTTCTCAAGCAATTCTCAACAAGCCTGTACCGACTGCCATAATTCGGCGTTGGTTGGCGCGACAGATCGCAACAGCGCGCCAGATGAGGTGAATTTCAATACGTGGGCATGGGTGAATTCGATTCCCTCCTATTATAGTGGCGACACTAATTATCGTAATTCGCTGAGGGCAAAGACCAGAGCGGCGGACGACGACACTATGCCGCCCACAGGAATCCCTCTAAATGCTTCTGAGCAGTCGTTATTGATTGCTTGGGCAAGTAGTGGATACGTTCGTTATGCAGCGCCGTCAGTAACGACGGGCAATGAATCGTCGGTGACCAAGTACACAGCTCGATTAAACGCGACCGTTCAAGAAAACGGCATTAACACCAGCTTTTATTTTCAATACAGCACGAGTTTAGCTACGGTCAATGGCAATGGTGGCACCACCGTTGCCGTCAGCTCAGGCAGCGGCAACCCCTCAGGAACAGGCGGCGGAAATAGCAATAAAAGCGTGTGGGTCGATCTTTCTGGGCTTTCATGCGGCACCACCTATTACTATCGCGCGCACAGTTACTCTAATGGCACTTATAGCGCGCAACACGGCAGCACGGGCTCTTTGGCAACAAGTAGCTGCCCAACCATTACCCAAGGCACTTCTGTTTCGGTGTCTATGGATGAAGACAGTTCACCAACGTCGTTTTCCCGAACACTCAATGCAACCGGGGGCACTGCTGGTGAGCTGACGTGGAGTATTAGCTCTGCTGCAAGCAACGGCACCGCCACCGCGAGCGGCACGGGTACCAGCAAGGCAATTGGTTACACGCCAGATGCGAATTATTTCGGCTCGGATAGTTTCGTGGTGCGCGTATCTGACGGTACGACATCCGATACCATCACCGTTAACGTTACTATTAGTTCTCGTAACGACGCGCCTGTTATTACGCAGGGCACATCGACTTCCGTGTCGATGTCGGAAGATGGTAGTCCCACACCGTTTTCGCTGACATTGAATGCGACTGACGTTGATCACACTGGCTCCTCGCTGACGTGGAGCATTAGCTCGGCTGCATCAAATGGCGTGGCAACGGCGAGCGGTACGGGGAATAGCAAAACGATTGGTTATACCCCGACGAGCAATTATTTTGGCAGTGATTCCTTCCAGGTGCGCGTGCAAGACGCCAGTGGCAGCTCCGACACAATTACTGTGAATGTCACCATTTCATCGCAAAACGATGTGCCTGTTATTACTCAAGGTGCGACCACCTCTGTGGTGATGTCGGAAGACTCTTCGCCAACACCATTTTCTCTTTTATTGAACGCGACAGATGTAGAAAGTGCCGGTAGCCAGCTAACGTGGAATATTCAAAGCGCCGCAAGTAACGGCACGGCATCCGCTAGCGGAACAGGGGCGAGCAAGTCGATCTCCTATACTCCAACCGGCAATTATTTCGGCGCAGATAGTTTTGTTGTGCGAGTGAGCGATTCTGGCGGCGCATCAGCGACGATTACCGTTAACGTAACGGTTCAAGCGGTGAATGACGCGCCGGTAATTTCGTCATCGCCAGCAACATCAGCCACAGAAGATGTTCAATATAGTTATACAGTGACCGTGAATGATCCGGATGACTCTGGCTTCGGCAGCGAGCTCACGTTATCGCTGGTGTCCGCTAAAGATAATAACAATGTAGATCTTACAGGCGTGTCGTTTAACACCAGTACGGGCCTGCTGACTTGGACGCCGCAGAATGGATTGGCGTCACCCGCCGCGTTTCAAATACAAGTCGAAGACGGCGATGAAGATGGTTCGGGGCCTACCGTTCTTTCTTGGAATGTGTCCGTAGACTCTGTTAATGATGGGCCGTCGATCACAACAACCGCACCTACTACGGCAACAGAAGACACACCTTATAGCTATGCAGTCGGCGTGAATGATCCCGACGATGCGAACAACGGCGTTGATTTAACGTGGCAGCTTAGCAATGCGCCAAGCGGCATGAGTATCAGTAGCACAGGGTTAATTAGCTGGACGCCTTTAGAAGGCGTTACCACCTCCGGCGTGGTCACTGTCAGTGTGCAAGACGGATTGGAAAACGGAACCGTTGCTGCAACAGAAAACTTCACTGTTGCTGTCACTGCGGTGAATGATCCGCCGACGATTACGGCTGTGCCGAGTGCCAACGCCACAGAAGATACGCTGTATCAATTTAGCGTATTGGTGAGCGACCCAGATGATGCGTCGTGGACATTCTCTCTGCAGAACGCCCCGACGGGCATGAGCATTAACACCAGTACGGGGCAAATAAGTTGGACGCCGCTAGAAGGCGTGACCAGCTCGGGTACTGTCACTGTTAACGCCGCCGACAGTGGTGCAGATGGGGCATCACCGGATAGCACCACATTCTCTATTTCAGTGACGCAGGTGAATGACCAGCCTTCGATTACTTCCTCGCCGGTGCTTACCGCAACGGAAGATACCTTGTACCAATATCAATTGACGGTAGTCGATCCAGATATTCCTGCTGACGTTATTAGCTACGATTTTGTGGCGCGCCCCGATACAAGCATGACGGTTTCATCCTCTGGATTAATTCAATGGACACCGAGCGAGGTTGGGCCCAAACAAACCACGCCGTACACAGTGAATGTGACGCCGCGTATTCGTGACGGTTTAGAAGACGGCGTTACCGCCGTGAGCCAGCCTTATAGCATCACCGTCACTCCCGTAAATGATGCCCCGGCTATTACTACAAGCGGTACATTCGCGGCCGAAGAATTGTCCTCATTCCAGTTGCAAGTCGTCGCCGTCGATCCGGACGATTTCAACGATGGAGCTGGTTTAACGTGGAGTTTAAATGCGCCTCCGGCGGGAATGACCATTAGCACAACCGGCGTAATTAGCTGGACGCCGCCAGAGGAATCGGCTGGCGCCACTGGTGTTGCCTTCGTGGATTACGACATCTCAGTTACGGTCGCGGACGGCGGTGAAGATGGCACCGCAAGTGATACGTCTTTAATTACAGTAAGAGTGAATAAATTAGATAGCGATGGTGATCTTGTTGCGGACTATAACGACAACTGCCCGCTGGATAAGAATCTAGATCAAATCGATACCGATGGACAAGACGGCGGCGATGTCTGTGACCCCGATGATGACGGTGATGGTATTGAGGATGTCGCGGAGATCGCGAATGGATTGGATCCCAAAGACTCAGCCGATGCATTGTTAGATGCGGATGGTGACGGCTTATCGAATCTAGACGAATTTAATGACTGCGTCGGTACAGCTGCGTACCCAGAATGCACGGGCATTAGCGTTGACTCTGTCGCCCCAACAATCTCGTTGGTGACGCCGTTGACGGTGCCTTCAACCGCTTATTTAACGGCGTTGACGCCAGTCGTATCTGCCGATGACGGCAATGATGGCGCTACGTTGGTTGCGCTGGTTGAACGAGATGGCGACGCGGTAAATATTGCGGCCGGCACAGAATTTTTGTTGCGCCCAGGTCGCCATACATTTGTATGGGAATCTTCTGATTCGGAAAATAATACTGCGCAAAGAACGCAAACCATTGATGTGTTGCCACGCGTATTTGTGAGCAATTCGCAAACCGTGGCCGAAGGTCAAACCGGTGCGGTGGTGTTCCGGTTAAATGGCGACGCACCAACGTATCCCGTGACAGTGAATTATTCTCTCGCGGGCTCAGCCAATAGCGCCGATGTTGCCGCATTATCGGGAAGCGCTGAGATTGCTTCTGGCAGAGAGTTCAGCTTGCCAATCCAAGTATTGAATGACGGCGTTGGCGAAGGCGACGAAGTTTTAAATATTGTCATCGACAGTGTGAGTGCCAATGCAGTGCTTGGCACCGCGACGACACACGCCTTGCTGATTGTTGAGCGTCAGGTTGCACCGCAGGTCGCGCTGTCCGTCACACAAAACGGGCGTTCTGGCCAAACAATTTTTGCCAATGACGGCTCGGTTAGCATTACTGCTACAGCGTCGGATCCGAACGGCGATGCGCTCAGTTATAGCTGGTCGGCAGATGATCTGGATGTGATCTTTTCCGGCAGCAACGAGAATCAGCTAATTGATCCAAGTGCGTTGTCTGGCCTTTATCAAATCATGGTAGACGTCAGCGATGGCACGGATGTTACGCAGCAGAGTGTTGCGGTAAATGTTATTTCGGGTGTGCCCGCGGTGCTTGGTGTGACCGACTTGGATGGCGATCAAATTGACGATGCCTCAGAGGGCTATAGTGATAGCGATGGCGATGGCGTGCCTGACTATCTTGATGCCATCGACGAAGCGTTTTCGTTGCCGCTTGCGGCGAATCAAAACGGCGTCGACCTGAAGAACTTAGTCCAAACAGAAGAAGGCTTTTCGTTGAAGCTTGGCAGCGCTGGGGTTTCCAGTGGCGCGAGTGGCGCAAAAGTTGCCTCAACAACGTTACCTCGCGACACCTTATACGGGGCTGTCGGGGCAATGTTCGATTTCGAGGTGCACGGCTTAAACGAAGCACAACGTTCGGCGTCGTTGGTGTTGCCGCTTTCAAATCCAATTTTACCGTCCGCGAGATACCGTAAATTTGATGGTGCGCAGTGGGTGTTCTTTATAGAAGATGCAAACAATACGATTAGTTCAGCGGCGCGAATAGATGGCGCATGTCCGAGCGTATCGTCAACGACTTGGCAAACTGGTTTGCGAGCCGGTGCAACCTGTGTGCGTTTGCGTATGAACGATGGTGGGCCGAATGATGCCGATGGTTTAGTCAACGGTGTGATTCGTGATCCGGGCGGTGTGGCTGTTCAGCGCAACGTACCTGAGGAAACGTCAGTGCCGAGTTCAGGCCCTAACAATGGCGCCGGATCTTTCGGTTGGCTATTGTTCGCGTCATTCATGTTACTAAGCGGCCGTCGCCGTAAAAATCTTTAACGGAAAGAACGTATGAAGGGATGTATTCGGTCGCTTTTTGCTGTGTTATTGCCAGTGATAGCGGTACCGGCGGGGGCCATCGATGTAGAAAACATTAACGTCGACGTGGACGCCTCTGCAGTGTGGGACAACAATCAATCACAAGCGCAATTTGAGCGTGATCAAGTAGAAGATACGTCGCTGTTGGTGGGTGCGCGTGTTGGTTATGGAATGCCCCTGTCGCGGCAGTCTTTGCTTAACATGAGCGTATTTTCTGAGCTCGAAGCGTTTGATCTCATCGATACACTGAATCGCACAACGTTTGGATTGAAGGGCGCCTATCGCTGGCAGCCCAGTTCTGCATTTACTGCACCGATTGTTGAATTCAACATGTCGTGGCAGGACGATAATATTAAAGAAAGCGCGAGAGATAGCGGCGTGCTAATCAGCCAATTATTTGTCACACGCCGCATCACCGATCGCGTCACCGGCACTGCAGGTCTTCAGTACCGCCAGCGCGATTCAGCAGGTAGCGTGTGGGACTTGGAGGATGCGCGTATTTTCTTGAACGCGGATTACGTAGTCGGCAAACATCTTGCCGCTTATTTTACCTATAGCTATATCGAAGGTGATGCCTCGTCGTCCGCGCAGAGAGAATATTGCAACGGCGTCAGCGCGACCGACATTCTACCGTTGATAAATGTGAAAACCGCCGTTGAGGAAGATAACGCCTATAACAACGCACTGTGTGGTGAATGGGTAGCATACCGACTTGATGCAACGTCGAATACGTTCACGTTAGGCGCTAACTATGCTTTCTCGCATAGCATGTCTGCAGATGTTTCAGTGCTTAGCGCGAATGTCACCGCAAAAGAAGATTCAAGCGTTTCTTATGATCGGCAGCTGATTCGTCTCAGCTTGTTGAAGAGGTTCTGACATGAATAGCTGGGTATTGCGACTAATCATGTTGCTGGCAACCGTATTGGTATCCGCTTGTAATGAGCGAGGAGATACAGAAACCGGCACGTCTAGCGTATCAATTGAAACGCCGGACAACTTTTTGCAATTTTTGAATGACCAAGACGGGCGTGTGCTCAGTCCGGAGTGGACGCAAGCGTATTACAGCGTCGTCGACCCCGATAAGGAACGCCGCACATTGGAGGCGTGGAAAACGAAGAATGGTTTTGGTAACTGTGACGATCAATTCCATATTATTTTCCGCGATGCGAAAGATTTAGGTTACGGCCGAGATATGTATGCCTGCCGTTACGACAGCGGGTCGACCGCTTTTCCCGAAGGCCGCTTCGCCGTTTTTGTCCGTAACTTTATTGTCAAAGTGATTGACGGTGATCCAACAAACTACGGGCCGATTAATGTCGAGGCCGCTATTGAGGCCGATCTTAGTCACCACGTCGGTACCAATGCGATTGAATTTTCTCCGATAGATCCCGACGACGCGGATTCGGAAAAAGTGGCTAAGTTTTTCACCTTCACGCCAGACGGCGACATTAACTTTTCCGCCGACTTAGACGGCCGAGGCGAACGGCCGATGCCGCAACCTTGTTTGTTATGTCACGGGTCTACGCTGCAACCATGGGATACCGATGCCGTTATCGCTGAAGCGAATCGGACGGACTTGGGTGGCAAGCGAGTAGGGCATCCCTGGGATATTCCTGAAGTTGGGCAAACAATTCGCTCAGCGAAAATGAATCAGCTAGAAGTAGATTCGTTTGATTATTCTTCTTTGTATTCGTTGTGGAGTCGCGCCAATCAAGAAGAGCGGTTTCGTAAATTTAACTCCTATGTGCGTGACACGTATGTTGAATCAGCGCGACGCGATGATACGGAACAGGGCCATTGGTGTGCGGATTTCGCGGTTGAACTAGCGCTTGGTCGTTATGGCGCAACGCCGGACCCTGTGAACCCTAACATTCCGTGCGGCGATCAGAATCAGGTCACAATGAGTGGTACCTATCAAGATGATTTCGTACCAACGGGTTGGCAGCCAAACGCAAGTCGCCCGGAAGGTGTGGACTTGTTGTATAAGCGGGTTGTCGAGCCGCATTGCATTTCCTGTCACTCACTGCGGGGAAACTCGCCGGGACAGCGCATTGGCGCTACGAACAGTCTTCGGGCGGGTAACGCTATTAACTTTAATAGCTACGAAAACTTTATTGGTTACGCCGACATCATCAAAGATTACGTTTTCCGGCGTGGTGTGATGCCATTGTCGCTACGTAATTACCTCGATTTCTGGGATGACCCTGATGAAGCGCCTGCCATATTAGCGAGCTTTCTACCCGGCTTTGATTTGTACACCAGCAATGGCCGCGTTCTCGAACCAGGCCGCCCAGTGGCAAAAATTGGAGCGGATAGAACAGTAACGTCGCCGGTTGTCTTAGATGCGTCGGCCAGTGTGTTAGCCGGTAGTTACAAGTGGACAGTGGTGGATAGCCCTGTTGGTTCTAATCCGGTGATCGTTTACCCGAATAATGCGGTAACGCTGCTGACAACAAACGGTGCTGTTGTGGACGGTACGTATCGCGTGCGTTTAACCGTTGCGAATGTGCTCGGCGCGGACAGTGCAGAAATTGATATTCACGTCGACTCGGCAATGTTGCCGGCGCAAAACGATTTGACGTTCTATGATGATATTCGTCCGATTCTGCAAGGCCCTCCGACTGCCACACTCGGCAAGAGAGAGGCCTGCGCTAATTGTCATGACAGCTCTAGTGCGCCAGGTAGCCTAACCTACAAAGGTATTCCAGTGTATTACGACGACCCAGCGGGAGCGCCGTCTACGCCGTTTGACCGTAACTTATATTTGGATGTGTTGGCGCGCGTCGATCTTGATGAGCCGGAAAACAGCATCCTGTTACGCAAACCAACCCGTGAGCAACACGGTGGTGGAGTGGTCTTCGATTTAACCGAGCCTACGCACTATCAAACCTATAACACCCTACTCAACTGGATTCGGGCCGGTGCGCCATGTGGCACAGACCCTACAATTTGCCCCGCCCCATAAATTAATCTTTTGTGGGCGCTTTGCTTGCAAGCGAAAGGTCTTTAGTCGAAGCCCAATCGCCTGCAGGCAGGCTTCCACATAAAGATTTAACATCTCTCCGCGAATGGCGCGGCCCCTTTGTGGGAGCTTGCCTGCAAGCGATAGGGCAGTAGCCGGCGCACAGCGTTGCAAGTTCAGTTAACGTTGCAGATTGGCTCAGGCTTTTTCTAAATGCGACCAGATCGCTTCAGTGATAAATACATTTGATTAAGGCGCGCGGGAAGTTGCTCAGGGGCGGCGTCGGTGACCAAGGCGCCGGCGTGGCGTAAGCGCGAATACAAAGCACGCCGAGATTCTTGATAAGCAGCATCTCCAGCGACCAACAAGGCGTCATCCGTATCGTTGATTTCTCGATGCTGTAGTGCGAGTTGTTCGGGCAACTGAATGTCTGCGATCAATAACAAATGCCGTTTAGCTAATAACTTAATCGCCGCCAAAATCTCCGGTTCGTCATCCGGTTGTAATCGAGTGATCATCACTACCAATGAATGTTTCTTCCAGCGACGCAGTAGCTGCTCAGCAGCCTTGCTATAGTCGCTCGCACCACTGCCAGGCTGCATCGCGTAGAGTGAATTCAGTATCGTATTCGCACCGGCAGGGCCGCGTACTGGGGGCACCCAACAAGGCGTATCGCTAGAAAATAACATCACACCAGGTTTGTCTTGCTGCTTCAGCGTGCTCCATGCCAACAACAAGGTCGCATTCAAGGCGTGGTCAAACCCGGTTAAGCCATTGACCGCCATTGCTAAACGTTCGCCGCCGTCGAGCAAAACAATTAATTGTTGGTTCTGCTCTTCCTGATATTCGCGGCTAATTAATTTCCGACGACGCGCACTGGCTTTCCAATCAATTTGTCGCAAGCTATCGCCGTTGTTGTATTCACGCAGCTGATTAAATTCAAAGCCTTCACCGCGTCGCGGTTGCCGACGACTGCCAGGATCAAGGCGGCTATCTTGATGTGCATGTAACGCATCACGCTGCAATACCGAGAAATCTGGATAGACCGGAACAGTGCGTGTCGCCTCAATCTCATATTTTTTTGAAATCAGTCCGAGGGGCGAGGGGAGCCACAAAAGGATATTCGAAAACATTGCCTTGCCACGTTGGCTAGGACGATAGTGATACGTGAATTCGGTTACAGGTAATTCGCTTTTGTGGATGACCTTGGGTAACCCGGTATCAAAATCGTCATTGGGGTGTTGGTCTGCAACCTCAAATTCTCTCGGCAGCTCGGCGCTACTTAACGTGATTTTAACCGGATGAAGTTGTTGAAGTGATAATGCTGCAGGCAGGCGCCGCTCCGCATTTGGAATAGGACGTTTCCACGCCAGAACAATGTCTAGCAGCAACACAACAAGTAACAGCACACCAGCCGCTGCCCAAAGCGCGAGCGCCATAGACGCCAATTCGCTATCGAGTTGGCGTGCTATCACTGGCAGTAGGGCGGTAATCGCCCAAAGCGCTGCTAGCCGAATAAGTCGCGTAGAGGCTCTGATCATTGGCGCGGCGCTGCGACCTGAGCGAGCAGTTTATCGAGCAACATTTCGGTGGTTTGTCCTTCAATTTCAGCGTCCGCGCTTAATTGAATTCGATGACGCAGCACTGGGCGGGCAACCGCTTTTATGTCATCGGGAATAACAAAGTCTCGACCTTCAAGAAGCGCGTTGGCGCGCGCTGCACACACAATTGCAATGCTCGCCCGTGGGCCAGCGCCGCGCGCTAAGCCGGGCATGTCTCGGGTCGCTCTAACAATGCGAAGCGCGTAGTCGAGCACGGCATCATCAACGCTAACCGTGGCGACTGCGTTTTGCATCGCAATAATACCGGCGCCATCGGTAATGGCCTGAAGTCCTTCCACATTTAAATCATCGTCGATGGTGCCGTCGAGGATCATGCGCATAATGCGCGCCTCTTCCGCAGCGGGTGGATATTCAATGACGACTTTAAAAAGAAACCGATCCAGCTGGGCTTCGGGTAATGGATAGGTGCCTTCTTGATCGAGCGGGTTTTGTGTCGCTAGCACCATAAACGGCGGCTCTAGCGTGAAACACTTTCCTTCAATCGTAATTTGCCGCTCTTGCATAAGCTCGAGCAGCGCCGATTGCGTTTTCGCCGAGGCGCGGTTGATTTCATCGGCTAATAAAAGATTGGTAAACGCGGGGCCCTTACGGATTCTGAATTGTTCCGTTTTGGGGTCGTACATGGCGTGGCCCGTGACGTCTGTGGGCATTAAGTCCGGAGTGAACTGGATGCGACCGAATTGCACAGACAAACATTTACCTAGTGTACGCACCAACAATGTTTTACCCAATCCAGGGACACCTTCAAGTAGCACGTGCCCATTACTCAGTAAGGCGAGAAGAACATCGCGTACAACCTGTTGTTGGCCGACCAGAATTTTGGCTGCTGTCTGCTCTATGGCGCGGGCAGTTTCAGCAGCTTGTTGTACGGTGAGGGCTTCGGTCATAACCGGCTCCTAAGGGTTTGCAAGGTGTTGACGATGAATGTTAGGTCGGCGTCGCTTGACGGTCTGGCTGTCAGCGCCGATTCAATATCTTTTGCCGAAATGCCTGTCAGTTTTTCGGCGTCTTTAAAACGTGTCGCGCCTTTATTTGCGCCGGTATGCCTGAGTAATAATCGCTCTACTTGATCGCGCAACGGCTTGAGCAGCACGCCAGCTTGCTTCGTTCGCCATAGGAAAAATCCGCTCGCGTATAAATGATGCAGAAAATCTCGGCCTTTATGTTGTGCGAGCTGCAGTTGAACGCCTCGGCGCGGCATCTTCAGCCATAAGAAAAAACAAAGAATGGCGATAAGTGAAATGATCAACGGCCAGGCTTTGATCCAAACCCAGAGCATAATGGGGGGCATTTCTATATGGCGGACCCACCATACTGTTGGCGCGCCATCCGTTAATTCGTGCAATAACCAAGCATGATCAAGGTAGGGGAGTTGCTGGTTATCCCAAATACGTAAGTCTGTCAGCGCAGTCACGGTGCCGTCGAAATAACTTAATTGCATCAACTGGGTGCCGAATTCGTTGCCCGCTTCGATGCGTATTTTGGAGTCCGTTAAGGGGAGTGTTGCATCGTCGTATTCCCCCTCGTCAGTTGCGCGCTTAACCTCTTCGTCCGGATACTGATCGATGTGCATCAATTTGTCTTCTGGATGGAACGCAAACTGACGGAGCTTTCCCGCTATATAGACCGTGCTAAATAAAATATTCAGGGAGGGGTCGCCACACAGTTGAACGGCGCAATCTTCGTAAGTTCTCTCCGCTTTGGCATTATCTTTTTGAGTCGGCTTGTTTAGGCATCCCTCCATAAGGGGAGCAAAGAATGCACTCTCTAAGTCGCTGACGTTCACTTGGGCGGGTGGCATTGGCTCCGCGTCGTAGCGCGGCACATGCCATGCGGTTGCGCCAAATGAGTAGAGTAGGGCGTCGTTATTTTTCATGTCGTCCGCATCATAATCTTCGAACGCATAATTTTTGCTGGCGTCATCCGCAAAGGCTTTGTCTAAAGCTTGAGCCTTGCAGTGATCATCTGTTGATTCGTCAGTCTTGTTCATTTGGTCTTTTATTTTTTCAACATCCGACAGTTCGGGGCAGTCTTCTTCGTCGTCTTCGCTGTAGTAAAGGGTGCGGGCAGCAAGAATAAGGTGGCCGCCTTGGGCTACCCAATCGTGTATTTCTTCAATTTGCTCATCAGTAATCGCGGTGTGGTCTTCGTCAATAATCAGCACTGTATCTGTGGACGGCAGAGGAAATAGACGCGCGGCGCCGTATCGGTTTTCGCTTTGTATGCCGTATTTCTCAAGAAGGTCGGTTGCCGCTGCCCATGTTTTTTTACTGGAATGAGAATGTTCGACATAGTCGTAGCGTTCGGTGACAAAAAAAGCAGCGACCAAAACCACGAAGAACAAGCCCGTAAGTAATTTGCGCATCATGCGGCCGGCACCTCGCGATTGAAGGTGTTTTGCCAGGCAATAGCGGCTTGTCTAATGTCGTCGGCCGGCGGTGGGCGATGCGCCCATGCTGTACTGATCCACATCGGTGTGATATTGCCAAGATAGGCGACGCCAGCGTGTTCTCCGTTTGATTGCTTCGATGTCGCGTTGCGTAACGCGCGCAGACATTCGGTTTCGGTGGCGCCAGCGGTGAGTGCAATAGGATGTTCGCTAAATAAACGCGAAAGCGTGGCGCGATAAAGTAAGCTCAGTGCTTCACGCGGATTTTGGTCGGCAAGGGCGGAAAGGGCACTTTGCGTAATATCGTCAGGCAGTGACTCAGGTCGAATATCCAGGCCCGCTACGGAGGTGTGACGTGGCAGTGTCGATCTTGTTGGTCGAAGTTTGGCAAGCCACTTACTGCCGTTCAGAATAATCCAAAGCAATAATGACACGGCGAGAACCCAGAGAATAAACCGCAGTGATTCAGCGAGTGTTGGGAACTCAAAACCATCAGATGTTTCCGCTTTACTCTCTTTGTCTGCGCCAAATGAAGCCTTCAGCAGCCAGTCAAAAAATTTCTTCCACATCGATGTGTCGTCTGCATCGTCTTCTTCATTGTCTTCGTCTGAGTCAAAGCGGAACGCCTCTTTTAATCGCCAGCCTTGGCTGATTTTCATCGGCATATAGTCTGGCCCAGAGACGATATCGATGGAGAGCTCATGGGGCGCGGCAGTGGCATCGGATTCGGTGGCGACGGAATGGCTATTTGATGATTCAGATGAGGTGCTGGCTAGTACATCGGGGGAAAGTAGAGATAACCCTGTTACGACGCAGCATACCGCTAATACAGCGCCCAGCCGGTCGCGCACAGATTTGCGTTTCTTGCCAATTTTCCTGAGCCCGAGCTCTAAGTCCCAGCCTTCGAGCCATGTACGCTTGTTGAGATAAAGCGCAAAGCCACAGCACACGTATAAAGGTTCACAAACGCAGGCAGCGAGATACCAGCTCAGCGTCGAAATCCATAGGGTGACGTTGTTGCCTGAAAATAATTCGCCGAAGTCGCTGAGGTAATATTGATCAGGGTTAAGCATCATGATTAAGGCTACTACGCCGTAGCCAAAGAATTGCTCAATGTGTGCCATCAAAATGGTGAGCATGCCGCTATGATTTTTCGGCCCCATGGCTAACGTGCGTGTTCGTTCTCGGTACGCGTCGCCGGTTTGTCCCTCCAATTGCGTAATCGGCAAATGAAAGCTGCGTGATACATCAAAGCGACGGAAGAATAGCCAAGGCAGGTAACCTTTTAATGCGTAGCGCGGCCACTCTCGCAGTAGCGTCATTAATTTTGGCCGATCATCAAAAAGGGCGCGGGCGCTATATTCCAGCAGTGGCTTTTCCCATAACGGTTTTAACCACCAGCAAACAAAAAGTCCCCAGCCATAATTATCCGCACCGGCAATCCACATGATGATGGAGAAGGGGATAACTGTTGCGGCAAGCCAAATCAATGTGAGCGATTTGAACCATTGCTGATATAGGCGCACACCTAAGTCCATCGACTGCCACGCGTTACGTGGCGCTATACGTGCTGTCATTCGATCAAGCTGCATGGCTGCGCCCCCGACCGGCAAACAGTAAATACGCATACAGCAGCAGCCAAAATGCGGCGCCAACGGAATATTTCACTGCCGGAGCAAAGTCGCGAGGTGACCAAAATGCTTCGACAAACGCAGCGATGAGAAGCAGTGCAAAGGTGCCGTACATGACAGGCATGGCTTTGCGTGCGGCGCGTTGCAATGCCTGCAAGCGTGGCAATGCGCCGGGTGCGAGTAGGGCCCATCCAAGGCGCATGCCAGAGCCACCGGATAACACGATGGCGGTGAGTTCTGGTGCGCCGTGCGCGACGACGAAAGTAAAGAAAGGTTCGTCGTGATGAATATTAATGAGATGCGCGGCGATGGCGCCAAAAAATGCGCCATTAAATATCTCTGTCACGAATACGCCGACACCAAAAAATAATCCGCTGGCGAAAGTGCGGAACGCTATGCCGATATTGTTCCAAATGTAATGACCGAACATGGCGATATCGTCGCTGCCATCGCGCATGGCGCGAAAGCCTGCGGCGGGATCGTACATATTACTGATCTGATCAACCTGCTCGACGTCGAGCATGCTGTAAATCATGTCTGGGTGTAGTGCAACAAGTACCCACATAAAGCACAGCGCAAACACAAAAGAAAAACCGCTAAGCAAATTCCATGAGGCTTGCTCGCGTACCGCGCGGGGAAAGCCATAAGCAATAAACTGTACTAACGGCGCTACGATAGGGAGGCGATGGCGGTACAGTTGTCGGTGTCCATGCAGAATTAATTCATTGAGCTTTTCAATCAATGGCAAGCTATAGCCACGCGCTTTGGCAAGCGCGAATTGGTGGCACAAACGACGATATTGTTCCGGGAAGTCGGCAAGCAACTTTTTTCGATCGACATCTTTTTTCGAGCCTTCTAAGAGCGCGAGTTGTTCTTCGAACGCGAGCCATTCTTGTTGATGGCGCATTTCAAATTGCTGCTGCTTCATGCGTCGTCACCGCCGCGCAGATATCGCGCGTTGCCTAGCGCATGCATTTCCGCCATTTCTGGTGATAGCTCTTCGTAAGCGAGCAAGGCCAGTTCTTGGCGACGAGGTTGCGACAGTTTTACTCCGCGCTCTAAAAAAGCAATCAGCGTGCGCTGATCATCGAGCGTGACGCTCCAATCAGGGACCCGTGGTGGGGCGGTTGCTTTCACTGTTTCTAGATCTGGCTTTTCGACGTGCACCACAACACTGTCGGCAACCAGGTCACCCAAACGCTGGAAGCGCGCGTTGCTCAGCATGCTGATAAAGCCGGCCAAATACATAAACGGAAAAAAATCGGCAGTGCGTAATAAGTTACGCAGCAGGCTGCCGTTAAGGGTGATCGGTGTGCCATCGGCGTGGGCAACGGCTAGCCCCATCATGCGCTTGCCGGGTGTTTGCCCTTGGCGAAAGACTTCGTATACCACGGGATAAAACCATTCCAATACGAACATCAGAATGAGCATGACCCCTTGACCAATGGTGCTGAAGAAAATCATTAGAATGCCAACGATGGCATAGACAACGCAACGAATAGCCATATCGATGATAAAAGCTGCTGACCTAGGCACTGGCCCGGCCAACGTCAAATTTAGCTCGGCACCTTCAGGTGTGAGTAAATTTTGACGCTCATCAATCACGCGGGGACTCCGGTCGGCGGATGTCGAGCATGAGTAAAATGAATAGCACGCTGGTCAGCGATACTTTCGCAATTGCCAAGGTGGCGACGGGTGCTGGGTCAAGTAATTGCGTAACGTAACCGCAAAAATAAAACATTAAAATAAAGCAGAGCCACGTCAGCATTCGTTTATCGCGCTTTAATGTCGCGAGAAGAAATAACGCGAGAGGTGCGTAAATGACCGTGCTCATAATGACTTTTGCAGTAATCGGACTGTTCGGTGGCGCTAGCCACCAAAGACCTGCTACGCCGACAATGATAAGCATTGCCAGCGACGCGAAAGATAAATAACGCATTAATTTTTTTCCCGTAAGCGTAATGCCAAATCTGCTACGCGCCGCCCCAACGCCTGCGCGAGCTGCTTTTCGTCGTCAGTTAAAACCGTATTATTTTTTATGCCGGACACATGGCTTGCCCCGTAAGGCGTGCCGCCGCCAGTTGTTTGCATTAGCCCTTTTTCCGCATAGGGAATGCCAGTGATCAACATGCCGTGATGCAGCAGTGGCACCATCATGGAAAGCAGGGTGCTCTCTTGGCCGCCGTGCAAACTGGACGATGAGGTAAATAATCCGGCTGGTTTGCCAATCAGGCTGCCTTGCATCCAGTTTTCACTGGTTTGATCGATAAAGTATTTGAGCGGCGCGGCCATGTTGCCAAAGCGTGTTGGTGAGCCGAGCAGCAGGCCGTCGCACCCGGCAAGATCGTCGAGTGTGCAGTAGGGCGCGCCACTTTCTGGAATAGCGGGAGCACTAGGGTCGTGGCTGGGTGCTACCGGCGCAACGGTTCTGAGGCGCGCTTCCAAGCCGCTTTGCTCAATGCCACGGGCAATTTGTAGCGCCAGATGTTTTACGCTATCGGTTCGGCTGTAATACAGAACAAGAATATAAGCCAAGGGATCAGTCCTTGATCAGGGCTAAAACGTTTTCAGGCGGTCTACCTAACACGGCGGTGCTTCCTTTTACCGCGATGGGGCGCTCAATAAGCTTAGGGTATTTGACCATAGCGGCGATCACGGCGTCATCTTTACTGTCTTTGCTTAACTTGGCTAATTTGTAGTCGCCTTCTTTATTTCTCACTAGCTCATGAGCACTTTTAAAACCCAGCTGACGTACCAGTTTTTTCAGTGCGGCGGCGCTCGGCGGGGTGTCTAAATAGAGAACGACTTTGGGAGAAACGCCATGTTCTTCGAGGAGCTGTAAGGTTTGACGCGACTTTGAGCAGCGTGGATTGTGGTATAGCGTTATATCAGACATAGATCGACAACTCGTGGTCAGACGTTCAACATTGTTTATAGATACGTTACGGAGCCTCTTAATACGGCTCTATTCTAGGCAGTCACGACTGACTAGCAACCGTTAGCTGGAAAGGGATAGCTCATGAGAGATTTGGACTTTCAACGTTTTTGGCAGAAACCACGCCTAATCGTCGATTTTTTGTCCTTATTTTGGCGTCAGTTTAGCGAAAATGGTTGCCGTGAGAGCGCCGCCGCACTGACCTACACCACGCTATTTGCCATTGTGCCGATGATGACGGTGGCGTTTTCTATTCTTTCGGCAATGCCATCGTTAAAAGAGAAGGGTGTAGAGATTCAGCGCTGGGTGTTCCAGTATTTTGCGCCCTCGATTGGCGATGACATTGTCACGCAAATTCACGAGTTTTCGCGCCAAGCCGGTAATCTCACGGGGGTGGGCATCCTTTTCTTGGTGATCACTTCGGTGTTGATGCTGCGCACTACTGAGCAAACGCTAAACCGTATATGGAAAGTGAGGAGTGCGCGTAAGGGCACTACCAGTTTATTGATGTATTGGGCTGTGCTCACGTTGGGGCCCTTAGGGCTAGGCGCAGCGCTTGGTTTAAGTTCGTATCTGACCTCGATTCAGATTCTGACCGGCGCGGTAGATTATTTCGGTGGTGCTGCCATGTGGTTGTCGCTGCTGCCATTCATCGCAATGACTATGATTATGGCGATGGTTTACATAGTGGTGCCAAATTGTCACGTGCCTTGGAAGTTTGGCGTTATTGGTGGTGCAGTTGGCGCGCTGTTCTTTGAATTCGCCAAAGCCGGCTTTGCTATGTTCGTCAAATCATCGCCATCGTATTCGGTGGTGTATGGCGCATTCGCGGCGGTGCCGCTGTTCTTATTGTGGCTGTACATTTCGTGGATTATTTTTTTGGCTGGTGCAGTGCTGGTTCACTCGATGGTGGTATTCGAAGAGCACCGTAAACAAGCGCCGCGTCTGCAAGCCTTGCTGCGCTTGTTGAGCGCCTTGTGGCGAAACCAGCAACAAGGGAAAACGCTGAAACCTTCCGAAGTGCGCGCGGTGTTGTTGGCGGCGGGCGCGACGCGTTGGGATGATTTTCGCAATGTTCTGATGGATCTTGGATTGATGCGTCGCACAGAAGACCATGGGTTTGTGTTGGTGCGTGATCTTTCTCATCTTACTGTCGCTGAGTTATTAGACATGCTGCCTTGGTCGATTAATCGCGCATTGCGGGTCGGCGATGATTATCTCCACGCGTGGGAAACAGAGCTGGCAAGTCGCTGCGAGCTGGCACGCAACGGCTTGAACACCCCCTTGAGTATTTCTTTGGAAGAGTTATTTGAA
Organism: Alcanivoracaceae bacterium; assembly: GCA_029213045.1. Taxonomy (GTDB): domain Bacteria; phylum Pseudomonadota; class Gammaproteobacteria; order Pseudomonadales; family Alcanivoracaceae; genus JARGPN01. The sequence continues at coordinate 11,315 of JARGPN010000009.1, read as the reverse complement.
ATGGATGCCGTGCCGAGCGAGCAAATATTGGATGCGGGCACCGCGGAGCAAGAGGGCGGTGAGCGTGTCTGACATTGCCGTTCATGTACTAATTACCGGACGAGTGCAGGGCGTCGGCTACCGCTATGCTGCGGCGGAATATGCGCACGAACTAGAACTGTCAGGCTGGGTGCAAAACTTACCGGACGGGCGTGTTGAAGCGCTATTGTGCGGCGAAGAAGAAATTGTTCGGACAATGCTTGGCTGGATGAAAGAAGGGCCTGAGCTAGCACGGGTGGACGACATTAGCGTTGCGCCCAGCACCGAAGTTGGCCCGCAACCTTTTCAGGTGCGTCGATGAATAATTATGCGTGTAAGCAGGTCGTGCTGAAACGTGATGACTTAGAGTTTCCAGCCTTAATTGCGGGCGACGGCGATCCGGTGCTGTTGCTGCACGGCTTTCCAGATTGTTATGTGAATTGGTCAGCGCAAATTGAGGCGCTTGCTAAGGCTGGCTACTGCGCCATTGCCCCAGCAATGCGTGGTTATGCGCCGAGTTGTCAGCCCGCAGATAAAGACTATTCGCTGGCCGCTGCGGTGGATGATGTGTGTCATTTTGCCAAGCAGCTCGGCGGCCAAGTGCATTTGGTTGGGCATGATTGGGGAGCGGTCGTCACTTACCTTGCCGCGGCACGTGCGCCGGAATTATTTCGTTCTATCACCACACTCGCCATTCCGCCGATACGCCGTTTGCCCAGCGCACTATTGCGTGTCCCGGAGCAGCTTCTGTTGAGTGCGTACATGGACCTATTTCAACTGCCTTTGCTGCCGGAGTGGTTGCTTAAGCGTGATGAGCTGGCTGGCGTTGAATGGCTGTGGCGGCAATGGTCTCCCGATTGGGATGGTGCTGAGTACCTCGACAATGCCCGTGCGGCGTTGGCCGAACCGAATGTGCTCACCTCTGCACTGAGTTGGTATCGCCATTTGCCTAAGTTTTGGATGGCGCAACATAGGCAGGCGCGGGCATGGATGACGCGGGTGATTGACGTGCCAACGCTGGTGTTGATTGGTAAGAAAGATGGCTGCATGAGCCCACGGTTACTGGATCACACCGTGTTCGAGCGTGATTTTCCTGCCGGACTACAGGTCGAAGAAGTAGCCGGTGCGGGGCATTTTCTGCATTTAGAGCGACCTGAACGCATCAACGAGCTGTTGCTGGCGCACTTAGCCCGCGTTAGCAGTGCTACGGCGCAAGCGTGCTAATCCACTAGCGGCAAAGCTCGCTGACCGCGCCCCCGCAATTCGCTATACTGCGCTCCCTAATTTTTAGACTCTTTTTCAGCCCATCACCCAGGAGTTGAGCATGACGGTGATTCGCCAGGACGACCTCATTCAGAGTGTCGCCGATGCCTTACAATATATTTCATATTACCACCCGGCCGATTTCATTCAGGGCGTTTTCGAGGCGTACCAGAAAGAAGAAAATCCTGCGGCGAAAGATGCCATGGCGCAAATTCTGGTGAACTCGCGCATGTCAGCAATGGGGCATCGTCCTATTTGTCAGGACACCGGCATTGTGACGGTATTTTGTAAAGTCGGCATGAACGTATCGTTTGAAGGCGATATGTCACTGACAGATATGATCAACGAAGGTGTGCGCCGCGCGTATAACCATCCGGATAACGTATTGCGTGCGTCCGTTCTCGAAGACCCAGATGGCAAACGCAAAAACACTAAAGACAACACCCCCGCAGTCATTCATTACGACATCGTACCTAGCGACACCGTTGATATTCAGGTGGCGGCGAAAGGCGGTGGTTCTGAAGCGAAATCAAAATTTGCCATGCTCAATCCGTCAGATTCCATTGTTGATTGGGTATTGGAAATGGTACCGAAAATGGGTGCCGGTTGGTGTCCGCCAGGCATGCTCGGCATTGGTATTGGTGGTACCGCTGAGAAAGCAATGCTGCTCGCCAAAGAATCATTGATGGACCCAATTGATATTCATGAGCTGCAAGCGCGCGGTGCGCAAAACCGCTCTGAAGAATTGCGCTTAGAGCTTTACGAAAAAGTGAATGCGCTAGGTATTGGCGCGCAAGGTCTGGGCGGCTTAACCACCGTGTTAGACATTAAAATTATGGATGCGCCTACGCACGCGGCCAATAAGCCTGTGGCGATTATCCCTAACTGCGCCGCCACACGTCACGCGCACTTTGTGTTGGATGGCTCTGGTCCTGCTGAACTCGAAGCGCCAAAAATTGAAGATTGGCCGGATGTTTCCTGGGGCGGAGAAGGGCAAAGCAAACGCGTTAATATCGATAATATTACGCCGGAAGAAGTGCAAACATGGAAATCCGGTGACACCTTATTGCTTAACGGCAAGCTTTTAACAGGTCGTGATGCTGCGCATAAACGCATGGTCGATATGATCAACAAAGGTGAAAAACTGCCGGTTGATTTCACCAATCGTTTTATTTATTACGTTGGCCCTGTTGATCCGGTTGGTAACGAAGTTGTTGGTCCAGCGGGCCCGACAACGGCAACGCGCATGGACAAATTCACCCGCACTATGCTTGAACAAACTGGTTTGATCGGTATGGTCGGTAAGGCTGAGCGCGGTGATACCGCCATTGAAGCCATTAAGGATAATAAAGCCGTTTATTTAATGGCTGTTGGCGGTGCGGCGTACCTTGTGTCGAAGGCCATTCGAAAATCGAAAGTCGTAGCGTTCGAAGATTTAGGCATGGAAGCGATTTACGAATTTGAAGTAGAAGACATGCCGGTCACCGTGGCAGTGGATTCAGAAGGAGTTTCTGTCCATAAAACGGGGCCTAAAATCTGGCAGGCAAAAATCGGCAAGATTCCGGTGAAAGAAGAAGTCTGATTTCTCGAATGCCTAGTAAAAATAAAGGAGCCAATTGGCTCCTTTATTTTTTGCGTTGCGATATTTAGTTTATATCGCGATTTTACCGGTCAGTTGAAAAGTTTTAGCACTTTTACTTTGTCACTCACGTCCGCTGCTGGAATGTAGCCGATAAATGACTCAGAAGATTCGATCATCGTTTTCATTTCGCGCGGGCTGTTTACTTCACGAGGAGGGCGAGCCTTCCCGGTAAAGATTAAACGTGCCCAATGTGAACGCATTTGGTCTGGGCTTCGGCCGAGAAGCTGTTGGTAAAATGCGTTGCGCTGCGCATCTCCTCCAGGTAAATCCAGAGGCTGAAGGCTATTGCCGCCAACGCTACGGGACTGTCCTGAGAACAGTTGCTGAATTTCGGCGTCAGTGAGTGAGGTCACCGGTGAATTTTTACTAACAATTACGGCGAGTTCTTCGGCCGTTGCGGTTTGTGCAGTCGCGAACAAAGGTAAGCTGAGCAGCACAGTGATGAGGATTCTTTTTATCATCTCAATGCTCCTTAAAATACGCTTTCGACAGCGAAACGATAGACAGTTGGATCTTCTGTGTCAGGCCCCGCCAGATTCGTTGGAGTCACAGGATCGCTGAACAGCCCGTTGCTTTTGTAGTCACTGTCATCGAAGTCGTAATACGTAGCAACTTCAGCTTTCAGTGAAATCCCTGGGGTTAAGTCGTAACGCAGTCCGGCGGTCCAACTTTTTTGGTGATCGCCAAACTGTTGGAACAAGAAACCACCAGTGCCACCCGCCACAGAAAGGTCTACATCGGAAATGCTGTTGTGCTCAATGGTCGCCCACGTTAGGTGCGGCGTGAATTTGCCGATGCGATACCCTGCGGTGATGTACGCGGAGTCTAATGTCGGGAACCAATTTGCCGGGGTGGATAAATCTAACCGTCCACGCTCACCCATGACGAACAGAGAGCCGTTGTCATACTGCAAGCCAAGGCCGGTGAAATAAGCATAGTGGTGATCCATATTAAATGCAGTGAGGCCCAGGAGGGCATCCGAAAGATCTATCGACACTTCACTGTTCGTATAGCTATACCAGCCGGTCCAATTCCCGAGGTTTGACCGGATATTAATGCCATGTTGATTGCGGACTTCGAATAGCGATCCCTGCGACAGCACATCCATACCACCCCAGAATGCATTGATGCTGTGGGCAACGTTACCGGTATTAAAATTCCACGTTAAATCCATGCCTTCCATCGTGTCTAACGGAATGACTGAATACATTTCACCGGGCAAATCAATCCAAGGGTAGGCATAACCCACTTGGGTGTACTGAGAGTGTAAATAGAAAGGCAACATCAGGCGGCCAGCGCGGGCGGTGAGTGATGAGTTAATGTCGTAGGAGACATACGCCCATTGCACTTCTGCGCTGAAATCTTCATTCGCGCGCCCCAGAATTTGCACGACCGCTTCAGCATCGTCAGAAATTTTGCTGTTGATCTGAACGCCAGCGCGGGTCAGTCGGTCTAGGTTCCAGTCCTCATTCCCAACCACACCTTGATAGTAAAGCCCGTTTCCTGCGGCATCTTCAGTGCGATTGGTTTTCTCCATGGCGAAGGTCAGAAAACCGTTTATCTGAACGCGGTCTTCATTGTTTCCTTGCTTCTCCAGTGAGGCTAATCGGCTTTCCGCTAAGGCAAGTCTTTCTTCTAGGCTGTCTTCTGCAATGGCATGCCCCGATAGCGTGGCAACGGCTATCGCGGCGGCAAGTCGCCAATCACGGTACATAGTTGTCCTTCCTTTGGTTGTTGTTCTTCTGCTAAGTGGACCGGCGGAGGCCGAGAAACACTCAGTCTTATTGCTGTTTACTCGCAAGCCAGATATATCATTCTGATATTTCGCGTGAATAGGTTTTGGCGACGAACGGTTGTTAAGGTAGGTTGGGTGATGGAACCTATAATCTCTGTCGCTCGGCTTCTGATAATTGGGTACTAACGTACATTGTTGGCCGACGTACAAAAGTGGCGAAGTGGTGAGATGCCACCACGGCATGACGTGTGTTGGTGGCTGCATTCGAGTCAGCGTGAATGGCCGCTTTAATTCACCGGCAGATACATGGGTGGCTCAAGGGCACAAGGAGAATTTCCATGAAACTAAGCGTTAATGCATTGAGCTGCGCGTTTGCGATGGCAATGGCGCTATCCGCAAGTGTGGGTCGTTCTGCGGAGCATGTGCCGGCGATGCGGAGCGCTCTATCTGCTGATAGCGTGAATGCCGCGTTGAACGATGCGTACAACAAATATAAGGATATTAAAGAAGGGGCGAACGCCGATTATATTCCTGCGCTAGCGAAAGTGGATTCTAATATTTATGGCATCGTGCTGGTAACGGTTGATGGCCACGTTTATTCGGTCGGCGACATAACGTCGGAAGTTTCAATTCAGTCGATTTCAAAAGTTTTCACGATGGCAAAAGTCATAGAGGAATCTGGACCTGACTCTGTCTTTAACAACATGGGCGTGGATGCGACTGGGCAAGTGTTTAATTCCATTGTTGCCATTGAGCAATATAAAGGCGCGGAAATGAACCCGCTGGTAAACGCGGGGGCGATTGCTACTACTAGCATGGTGAAGGGAAACAATTATAAAGATATCTGGGGTGCCATTTTATCGTACTACAGTGATTTTGCGGGTCGTGATTTGAAAGTGTTGGAAGACGTTTATCAATCAGAGGCCGATACCAATCAGCGTAACCAGGCAATCGCACATCTGATGTATGCCTACGGCCATATTAAAGATGATCCGTTACAAGCGACGGATATTTATACGCGTCAATGTTCTGTGGGCGTGAATGCAAAGGACCTAGCGTTGATGGCGGCAACATTAGCAAATGGCGGTACTCAGCCTGTGAGTGGCAAGTCATTGGTGAGCCCTGAAAACATCCCGGAAATTCTGGCGGTGATGGCGACCGCCGGCCTATACGATGATTCTGGTAAATGGCTGTATCGCACTGGCCTACCGGCGAAGAGTGGCGTTGGCGGCGGTATCATCGCGGTTTCGCCAGGCAAGTTTGGCATAGCGGTGATTTCTCCGCCGCTCGATACGGCAGGTAACAGTGTGCGTGCTCAAAAAGCGATTGCAGATATTTCCAATGCGCTCGGCGGTAATCCATTCGCGGCGACGCCTAAGCAGTAATCTTAGCGGCGGAGAGATTGACGACTGACTGTATCTCCTAGGCTTGGGATAGTTTTAGCCAATGTCTGGCCAGACGCGTCAAACTAGTCTTCACTGTTGGTCAGCAATGTTAGAGAGCGCGGTATGCGATCAGATCACGATAATCATCAGTCACCATCGTCGTCACAGCCAGACGCGTTTGAGGTGGGTAGGAAGAAGGCCGCGTACGAGCGACGTCCTGTATCGGAGCCGATTCCCCAGCGAGGTGTGATTAGCAGCTTTACCGATTGGCGCTTTGAGCAGTATCTCACCATGCGGCTGCTGCCATTATTTTATTTGTTGCTCGTGCTGGGTGCTGTAGTGGTCATCGGGGCAATCGTTGCTGGCACGTTTTATTTTTCCATGTTCGCAGGTTTTATCGCACTCGGCGTTGCGCCGTTGGTGTTGCTAGTAGCGGTGGCAGTGATTCGCGCGGCGTTGGAATACTTAATTATGGCGCATCGAATTATGCGCATTATCGAAAGAATGGACGCACTGCCTGATCAGGTGGAAGACCTTTCCGTACGCGTGGAGGGCATTACTGATCATGTGGATAATCTTACTGGGCGCGTTGAAGATATTCATAAAACCCTGATGCAGGTGCGCCCGTTGCTTGATATCAGCGCATTGCCACGCAGAGTGCTACGTTCGCTTTTGCGACAAGACTAATTGCCATGAGGGGACATTTTACCTGTGGGAGCTTGCCTGCAAGCTCCCACAGGTTTTTTAGCGCTCGCCTAGGGAATAAGGGCAAGGGCACTTTTTTAGTTAACTTTCTGTGGCGGGATATTCGTGTTCAAGAATAACGTCAAGGAAGGCTTCGCCAAATCGGTCGAGCTTGGCATCACCAACACCACTTACCGTTAATAACGCGTCGCGGGTAGTGGGGCGCTTTTGCACCATGTCTAGCAAGGTGCTGTCGTGGAAAACCACGTAGGGCGGCACCTTGTGTTCATCGGCCAAACGCTTGCGGCATGCTTTAAGCGCGTGCCAAAGAGGTAGGTCGTGGGCTTCAACGCCGCTTGTACTTGTGCTGCGCGCAACGCGGGCGCTTGGTTCTGGTCTTGGGTCGCGGCGCAGCTGCAATGATTCATCGCCGCGCAGTAATGCTCGGCAAGAGTCATTTAATTGCAACGCCCCAAATGCTTCCGCGTTGACGTCGACAAGACCGCGCGCTACTAGTTGCCGTAAGACGCTGCGCCATTCGTTATTGCTTAAATCAGCGCCTATACCGTAAGTCGATAATTTGTCGTGGCCAGCTTGGCGAATTTTTTCGTTATTGCTGCCGCGCAGCACTTCAATAACATGTTGGCCGCCGTAGCGCTGCCCAGTGCGATACACGCAGGACAGTAATTTGCGCGCGGCATCAGTGCCGTTCCAGGTGTTTACCGGCGTGATGCAGCTGTCGCAGTTGCCGCACGGTTCGCTGTTTTCGCCGAAATAGCGCAATAGGACTTGTCGACGGCAGGACGTTACTTCGCATAATCCGAGCATGGCATCGAGTCGATGGCGTTCCATGCGTTTGAACTCTTCATTGCCTTCCGAGCCGGAAAGCATTTGTGCGAGCTTGACGACATCTTCCAAACCATAAAACAGCAGCGCCACCGCAGGTTCACCGTCGCGGCCCGCGCGGCCTGTTTCTTGGTAATAGGCTTCAATGCTTTTGGGCATATCCAGATGCACGACAAAGCGCACATCGGGTTTATCAATGCCCATACCAAAGGCGATGGTGGCGACCATCACAACGTTTTCTTCGCGCAAAAAACGCTGCTGGTTTTTCTGCCTTTGTGCGGCGCTTAATCCCGCGTGATACGGCAGGGCATCGAAGCCTTGCTCGGCGAGCCAGAGTGCGGTTTGCTCGACTTTTTTCCGCGACATGCAGTAAATAATGCCCGCATCGTGCGGCGCTTCGCTGCGCAAAAACTGAAGTAGTTGCTGCTTCGGTTTGTCTTTGTGCTGAATGCGATACTGAATGTTGGGGCGATCAAAGCCGCTGATGAAGTGTTCCGCTTGATCCAGCTCTAGACGTTTGCTGATTTCGATGCGCGTTCGATCATCGGCGGTGGCGGTCAGTGCAATGCGCGGAACATTTGGAAAATGTTCGTGCAGAAGGCTGAGCTGCAAATAGTCCGCGCGGAAGTCATGTCCCCATTGCGATACGCAATGCGCTTCATCAATGGCGAATAGCGACAGCTTCGCCTGTTTTAAAAGCTGTAAGCAGCGAGGCTGAACTAAGCGCTCTGGCGCGATATAGAGCATATCGAGTTTGCCATTGAGTAACGCTTGCTCGGTGTCGCGGGTTTGTTGTGCGTCGAGCGACGAATTTAAAAAGCCAGCGTTAACGCCGAGTTCGCGCAGGGTATCTACCTGATCCTGCATTAGCGCGATTAACGGCGAGATAATGACACCGCAGCCTTCGCGTACGAGGGCCGGGATTTGATAGCACAGGGATTTACCACCGCCCGTGGGCATGATGACGAGCGCGTCATTGCCTTGAATGACATTTTCGACAATCGCTTGCTGGGGGCCGCGAAAGTGGTCGTATCCAAATACGTGCTCAAGAATATGTTGTGCATTGCTCATGGTGCAGAGTATAGCTGGGATTGATGCCGTTGCGGTGGGTTGCAATGCTGGGATTGCGCACGATTTTGTCTATTATTGTTGTCAGCGAGGCGCGGTGCCGATAGCACGCTTGGCCCATACCTAACATTCAAGCGCCAAGCGGATGCTGATACGGTGCGCGGCAGAGCTCTAGCAGGGTCGTACTCGCTTTAACTTGTGTTTAGATCGACATTATCCGGCTGTCAGAAAAGAGTGATTTTTTCGTGTGGATACTTTGCCATAAAGTGCCTTTGTTTCCTCTCTTTTGGGCGATTTGTTAATCATATGGTTCTTATATGATCTATGCATGAATCAAAATACCAGTCTTTGATTGCTTCAATAAGACAAAATGGTTTTAGTGTGATTGATCAAGAAGTGCTGGGGGCAGCAGTGCGCCTAATGCGGGCTTTTTTGTCAAGAAAAAAATCGGTTTGTACCTGCCTGTGCGGCAGTGAACTTGGGCATTGATATCAGCACCGGATGCTATGATTTCTAAGCTGCCTGTGCGGCAGTGAACTCTGGGGTGCGCGCTGCTGCTGATCTTTCTACGTTTCTAAGCTGCCTGTGCGGCAGTGAACTTGGACAAGGCGTTACGGTGGTCCCTCCGATTTTTCTAAGCTGCCTGTGCGGCAGTGAACCGCAAAAAGGTGACCCCGTTGTTATTCCTCTATTTCTAAGCTGCCTGTGCGGCAGTGAACAACATCGACCTACGCGGGGCCATGGTGAAAGTTTTCTAAGCTGCCTGTGCGGCAGTGAACGCAGGGCGTCGATGGCTGACTGGTCGTATACTTTTCTAAGCTGCCTGTGCGGCAGTGAACTGCAAAATATAGCCAAGTGGCCAGCGCTTGATTTTCTAAGCTGCCTGTGCGGCAGTGAACTCGTGTACGCGATATAGTTATCTCATCGAAACTTTCTAAGCTGCCTGTGCGGCAGTGAACATCCTCTAGGCTATCTTCTAGGCTATCCTCTATTTCTAAGCTGCCTGTGCGGCAGTGAACTGGACGGCGACCCAGAGGCGCTGCGTGTAGCGTTTCTAAGCTGCCTGTGCGGCAGTGAACTAAAGGTGACGCGGGCGATGCCAACCGCTATCTTTCTAAGCTGCCTGTGCGGCAGTGAACGCAAAGGCGTCGCCGCTTTACGGGGCCATCATTTTCTAAGCTGCCTGTGCGGCAGTGAACCAGACCATCGCACAGTCCGCCGGTCTTGAATCTTTCTAAGCTGCCTGTGCGGCAGTGAACGAACGCGGTGGAGCGGGCGGTCATGACAGAGCTTTCTAAGCTGCCTGTGCGGCAGTGAACGCAGACATAACATGCTTCCAGTCCTCTGGAGATTTCTAAGCTGCCTGTGCGGCAGTGAACGCCCAGCGACGACACAACCACTCCTGACCGTCTTTCTAAGCTGCCTGTGCGGCAGTGAACAATTTTTGACTCCTGATCGCGCAGATAGCGCATTTCTAAGCTGCCTGTGCGGCAGTGAACCAAGCGCCGCAATATGAGCACCAGCCCGAAAATTTCTAAGCTGCCTGTGCGGCAGTGAACTGACTTTCGCTCTTCTGGTTAGGAATCGCGACTTTCTAAGCTGCCTGTGCGGCAGTGAACATGGATTTTGATACTAGCGGTTGTATTGCTTTTTTCTAAGCTGCCTGTGCGGCAGTGAACGAAGGCTTTAAGTTCTCGCTTGAGTGCTCTCATTTCTAAGCTGCCTGTGCGGCAGTGAACTTGCGTGCGTCGTTCAGCGATTGCAGGAAGCCTTTCTAAGCTGCCTGTGCGGCAGTGAACAGCTGAAGCACACGTTATGGCGCTCTGTAAATTTTCTAAGCTGCCTGTGCGGCAGTGAACCTCGAGGTGAGAGCGTATGGACTGCTCATTCTTTTCTAAGCTGCCTGTGCGGCAGTGAACTTACGCTGGTATCTCAACGCCCGCGACATTCGTTTCTAAGCTGCCTGTGCGGCAGTGAACGTCGATGAAGTCGGCAGCTTTCTCGCCAAGCTTTTCTAAGCTGCCTGTGCGGCAGTGAACAGATCGATCTGCTCAGGCCGCAGGGCTTGGTTTTTCTAAGCTGCCTGTGCGGCAGTGAACGCGCCTGCTGCTTGAGCGAGGTGCGTCTAAATTTTCTAAGCTGCCTGTGCGGCAGTGAACCAAACCATCAAATGCCTGCTTTAGATTAACTTTTTCTAAGCTGCCTGTGCGGCAGTGAACGAAATCTTCCGGTGCCTGCACGCGCCACTTCATTTCTAAGCTGCCTGTGCGGCAGTGAACAGTCGATTTGCGCGGGCGGCGCGGGGATGGTGTTTCTAAGCTGCCTGTGCGGCAGTGAACTTCGGCGTGTTCTTTTTGTGCGGGGTGGTGTGTTTCTAAGCTGCCTGTGCGGCAGTGAACCGATTGCGCGACCTAAGTGCGGCACTTTGTGTTTTCTAAGCTGCCTGTGCGGCAGTGAACACCGGATCACTTGCACCTCTCACGCTAAGCACTTTCTAAGCTGCCTGTGCGGCAGTGAACGAAAAGACGGTCACGAATACTGACAATTCGGTTTTCTAAGCTGCCTGTGCGGCAGTGAACAGCCGCTGTGGCCGCCCTGATGTTCGCCGTGTTTTCTAAGCTGCCTGTGCGGCAGTGAACGCCATGACTAGCCCCGACGGTATCACGTGGACTTT
>JARGPN010000012.1 GCA_029213045.1 Alcanivoracaceae bacterium | reverse complement strand
ATACCGAACTCAGAAGTGAAACGACGCATCGCCGATGGTAGTGTGGCATTCGCCATGTGAGAGTAGGTCATTGTCAGGCTCTAAATTAAGAAGGCCCATCCCCAACAGGGGGTGGGCTTTTTTATTGCCTAGAATTTATTGAGCGCGCAGTCGTTGCTGCAACTGACGCGCGCAAGTTGAACTCGTTAATGGGCTCGTTGGTCAGTAATCGCGCGGCTGATGCTTGCTAGTTTTAGGGTGAGCATAGAAGATGCATAGTTCGGGAATCAGCTAAAAATATGCGACTTATAAAGTCCGTTTTGTCATGGAGAAAGGTAATGTCAGGATCAACTGCCACTCGAATGCCGGTGGATGCATTTTTGGATATGGCTGCTAGGCGCGGCTCAGATATTGCGATGGAGCAGCCCGTTGGTGGCGGTGTATTGCGAGAATACAGCTGGTCTAGCTTCGAGGACGAAGCTAGAAGAATGGCGTCCTATTTAAAAAGCCTGAATTTGCCTGATAAGTCTAATATTGGCCTTATTTCAAAGAACTGCGCTGAATGGATTATTGCAGATCTCGCTATATTAATGGCTGGGCACGTCAGCGTTCCTCTCTACCCGACTTTAACAGATGTAAGTGTTCGTCAGATTTTAGAGCACTGCGGAGCCCCGGTTTTATTTGTCGGCAAGCTTGATGATTGGGAGCATATGGAGTCAGGCGTTCCTGCTGGCGTTAAGATGATCGCATTCTCTTTGGCTCCCGAGTCAGCCAAACAAAAAAATCCAGAATGGTCACAAATCATCGCCGAAAATTCCCCATTAAAAGATCTTCCTGTCCGCACGCCAGATGAGCTTGCAACGATCATCTATACCTCTGGTACGACTGGCATGCCAAAAGGCGTGATGCAGAGCTTCGGCAATTTAGCCGATATCGGCGGACGTATGGATAAGACATACCCTATTTCAGAGGGTGATCGGGTTATTTCTTATTTGCCTTTATCTCATGTTGCAGAGCGCGCAGCGATTGAAATGTCGATGTTTTACGTCGGTTTAAAGGTGTGTTTCGCCGAATCGCTTGAAACGTTTGGTGATGATTTGCGGCGAACGCGCCCAAATCTATTTTTTGGTGTTCCGCGGATTTGGAGTAAGTTTTACCAGAAGGCGTCAGAGGCAATGCCGCCTAAAAAGTTAAATAAGTTACTTCGCATTCCCATTTTAAATCGAATCGTTAAAAAGAAAATTCTTACCGCGATGGGGTTGGATGATTGTCGGATTGCACTTTCCGGTGCGGCTGCGCTATCGCCAGATTTGATCGACTGGTTTAAATCGTTGGGATTGGAAGTGCTTGAAGTTTACGGGATGACAGAAAATATGGGTTGGTCTCACGCCACACCCAAAGGCGGCCAATGTATCGGAAGTGTTGGCATTGCGAGTGATGGTGTTATGTGTCGGATCGGTGATGCAGGCGAAGTGCAGGTTAAAAGCCCCGGTAATATGATGGGGTATTACCGCGAGCCAGAGCTCACAGAAGAAGCATTTATTGATGGATGGCTTCGCACCGGTGATGTCGGTGTAATCGACAGCGAGGGGCGACTAAAAATCACAGGGCGCGTAAAGGAAATATTTAAAACTGAAAAAGGTAAATATGTCGCACCGGCGCCCATCGAAAATAGACTTGTTTCATTGCCTGGCGTCGAGCAGGCCTGTGTTATGGGGCCAGATTTGTCGCAGCCCATCGCGCTGCTCAATTTAGCTGCGGAGCAAGAAGCTCATTTGCGCGGTAGCGGTAAAGCAGAGTTTCATAAAGCGCTAGAGGAGCTGCTGGTTAAAGTTAATGCGGAGCTGGACGCGCATGAGCGCCTTCAGTGTCTTATTGTTGCGCAGGAGCCGTGGACAATTGAGGCAAACCTATTAACGCCCACGCTGAAGTTAAAGCGAAATGAACTTGAAAAGCTCTACCATGAACGCGTTGCTAGTTGGTCCAATCAACGCGGTGTTATTTGGGGTTAACAGGTGAGTATCGTGCGTGAGCTCGCGCTAATCTCCGTGCTCTCGGACGGACGTTTCCACTCTGGTGAGGTGCTCGGAAAAATGCTCGGCGTTTCTAGGGCTGCAGTTTGGAAGCGGCTGCAAGGCCTCGCGCTGTATGGTCTGGAAATTGAGAGTGTTCGCGGAAAGGGGTATCGAATTTCCGGAGGGCTATCATTGCTTAGTGAGGAAGCCGTTCTCTCTTTCGCGGATCTTAGTGCGGACGCTTTGGATCTTGATCTGCGCACTGAAACGGGCTCGACCAACGTTGACGCACTTTATGCGGCTAGAGAGCGGCTTGTGCGTCCTTACGCAGTCATTGCGGAATATCAGTCTTCCGGGCGCGGTCGCAGAGGGCGCGTTTGGCAGTCTCCCTTTGCATCCAGTATTTATTTGTCGCTCGCAGTTGAAATAACAGGCGGCGCCGCAAAACTGGAAGGGCTTAGCTTGGCCGTCGGCGTCGTTGTAGCTGAACTTCTCGCTGCACATTCGATAAGCGACGTTTCGGTTAAATGGCCTAACGATATTCTGGTACGTGGAAAAAAAATTGGCGGTATTTTAATTGAGCTAACCGGCGACTTGGATGCGTCCTGCAGGGCCATTATTGGTGTCGGGATTAACGGCGCCTTGCCGGCGGCGGTTGAAATAGACCAGCCGGCGACTGATCTGCAGCAGGAGCTAGGTTTACGCCCTGACCGCAATCAATGGGTTGGCCAGCTACTTAGCGCTCTTATCGCTATGTCCGAACAATTCTCCGAGAAGGGATTTAGTAACTTCCAGCGCCGCTGGGAACGCTTTGATTCGATGCTGGGACGCTCTGTAAGGGTCATACAGGGCGAAAGAGAAGTGCACGGCATAGCGCGCGGGGTGACAGAGCGCGGCGCCCTCTTGGTCGAAACAGAGGGTTTGATAGCCGAGTATCATGGTGGTGAGGTTTCGTTGCGAGCTATCTAGAGTGTTCGTGAGTCCGTTGTTAAATCAGTGTTGAGCAGCATGCAGTTATTTTTGGATATCGGGAATACCGCACTTAAGTGGCGCTGGCGTCATGGCGAAATTTCGCTGCATGGCGGTTGTGCACACCATAGAGATTGGACAAAGCAATTGGTGGCACTGGGGGCTGCTCTGCCGGGCGTTCCGGCGGTGGTAACGGTTGCGTCCGTTGCTGGTCGTGAAGCAGACGAGTATTTGCGCTTAGCGTTGCGAGAGGCTTTTGGCAGCGCCCCACGATTTTATTATTCCCCTTCTGCCGATGCGGGGGTTCGTAACGCCTATGTGCAGCCCGAGCGCTTAGGGGTGGATCGTTGGCTGGCTATGGTCGAGGCGTGGCATCGTAGTGGCGCATCGATAATTATCGATTGTGGTAGCGCGCTGACGCTTGATTTGGTCGGCGCTGATGGTGTCCATGCAGGCGGCTATATAGTCCCTGGTTTGAGAATGCTCGAAAATAGTTTGGTGGCTGGCACAGGCTCTATAAGCCTTGATCATGCTGGTGAGCGAGTGATGGGAGCGGGGAAGTCCACCGCCGCGTGCGTGCAAAACGGGGTTTTGCGGATGTCCGTGTCCTTTATCACAGACGCAGTGGTTGCGTTGCAGAATAGTGTCCAAGATACTTGCTCGATATTTATTACCGGTGGTGATGCAAATACGTTATTGCCATTTTTGGATTTTGCGGTGATTTTGTCACCAGATCTGGTGCTTGACGGCCTAGAACGCGTCTGCGCACAGAATCAATAATTAAAGGGGTTGCGTCTCCGTATGCGCTGGGTATTTTTCTGTTTGCTTATCCTTAATGTGGTTTATCTGGTGTCCGGTCTGGTTATGAGAGCCGCGCCGAGCGCTTCTGTGGCTGTGGCGGCGCCGTTATCAACGACAGATCAGCGTCTGGTGTTGCTCAGTGAAGCGGGCATTGACGGGAGCTATTCGGTGAATGAAGGCACGGTGAAGACGCCTTTGTGTGTCACGCTTGGCCCATGGGCGGAGCGTCTGGGTGCGCAGAAGCAATTGGCCGCCTTATCTGAGAAGGGATATCAGGGGCGTGTTCGGGCCGTGGATGTCGCGAAAGATCGCCTCCACTGGGTTTACTTGCCTGCTTACGAGAGTCGCGATGCGGCGCTGCGAGTGCTGCGCCAGCTGCAAACACAGGGCGTAGACAGCTTTATAGTCGCGGACGGTGTCGATACGAACGCGATATCGCTAGGGTATTTTTCCAGCGCTGATTCAGCGCGAGGTCTAATGGTTAAAATGAAAACGGCAGGCTATCCCGCACAGACGCGTGAAACTGAGCGCAGAGAACTCGAATATTGGATCTATTTTGATAAAAGCGGCGTGCCTGATGAGGGCGAGTCGATACGAGTTGTTTTGGCCGGTAATGACTTCCTTTCTGGTCAAAACGTTGCCTGTGAGATGGGCGTCGTTCAGCCCTCTCAAGCGCCAGAATTGATCGAAGAATGAGCATTCGGATAAGAATCCGCAAACAAAATGCATTTCGCATTGCCAACAGGCCAATCTCTCTTTAGAATCCGCGACCTTTCAGGGCTGGCGTAGCTCAGTAGGTAGAGCAGCTGATTTGTAATCAGCCGGTCGGGGGTTCGATTCCTCTCGCCAGCTCCATTTTTCAAGATTTTTGGGTTCTGAAAGTACTTGGAAATTGGTTGACAAGTATCTGACCCAAAAAGAGAATGTATGCCCTTTTTGGAGGGGTTCCCGAGTGGCCAAAGGGATCAGACTGTAAATCTGACGCGTAAGCTTCGGTGGTTCGAATCCACCCCCCTCCACCAGATACCGGGACACGCAGGCATGGAGCTGCTTGTGTTCTCGAAGGGCCGGCGCAGATTGTGTCGTGTCAAAGGTTAAGGCCTAAGTGGCCAAGCGCATCGCCGGAAGGCAGGAAAGGGTTCGCGGGTATAGTTCAGTGGTAGAACCTCAGCCTTCCAAGCTGATGATGCGGGTTCGATTCCCGCTACCCGCTCCACATTGCGGTGAGTGATAAGTTCATTGCTGTTCGATGCAGTAAGTGAAGCAAAGCTCATATAGCTCAGTAGGTAGAGCACTTCCTTGGTAAGGAAGAGGTCACCGGTTCAAATCCGGTTATGAGCTCCATATCCACCAGGCTCGGCAGTGTCGTGCCTGGTTTTCCTGTATCGGGCGGTAAAGAGGTGGTTCGGCTCTTTCTGGGTTGGGCTGGTGTGTGTTTTCCGGAGCGCTCAGCGCTATATACGGAAGCTGAGAGGTATAGAACGTGGCTAAGGAAAAATTTGAACGTAAGAAACCGCACTTAAACGTTGGCACGATTGGTCACGTTGACCATGGTAAGACGACGTTAACGGCGGCGCTGACGAAAGTATGTCATGACGCGTGGGGCACAGGTGAAGCGCGTGCGTTTGACCAG
>JARGPN010000011.1 GCA_029213045.1 Alcanivoracaceae bacterium | reverse complement strand
CTGGTCAAACGCACGCGCTTCACCTGTGCCCCACGCGTCATGACATACTTTCGTCAGCGCCGCCGTTAACGTCGTCTTACCATGGTCAACGTGACCAATCGTGCCAACGTTTAAGTGCGGTTTCTTACGTTCAAATTTTTCTTTTGCCACGATTAATTACCTCATTGCCTTAATTCGGGTTAACGGGATCATCCATGTCTCTTAATAATAGCCTCGGCAACATTTGCCGGGGTTTCTGCGTACTTGATGAACTCCATGGAGAAGGTAGCGCGACCCTGCGACAGAGAGCGCACCTGAGTGGCATAACCAAACATTTCTGACAGTGGCACCTCAGCATTTAATGCCTTAGCACCGCCATGCATGTCTTCCATGCCTTGCACGATACCGCGACGACGATTTAGGTCGCCCATGATATCGCCCATGTACTCCTCAGGTGTTTCCACTTCTACTTTCATGATCGGCTCAAGCAAAACCGGACTAGCCTTGCGAGCACCTTCCCTGAAGCCCATGGAACCAGCCATACGGAATGCATTTTCGTTTGAATCGACTTCGTGGTATGAACCGTCGTACAGCGTGACCTTGCAGTCCTCGATAGGGTAGCCAGCGATTACGCCGTTTTGCATCTGCTCTTTAATACCTTTTTCGATCGCGCTGAAATATTCTTTCGGCACAGAGCCGCCAACGATTTTTTCCTCGAAAATAAAGCCGCTACCAGGTTCAACAGGTTCGATTTTCAGCCATACGTGGCCGTACTGACCACGACCACCAGACTGACGTACGAACTTACCTTCCTGGTCGACCGCCTTTCGAATTGTTTCACGGTAAGCAACCTGCGGCGCACCGATGTTTGCTTCAACGTTGAACTCACGTTTCATACGGTCGACAAGAATATCTAGATGCAACTCACCCATGCCAGAAATAATGGTTTGCCCCGACTCTTCGTCCGTATGAACGCGAAAAGACGGATCTTCTTGCGCTAAACGACCGAGGGCCAGCCCCATTTTTTCTTGATCTGCTTTCGATTTTGGCTCTACCGCCACCGAAATCACCGGCTCGGGAAATTCCATACGCTCTAAAATGATTGGCTTATCAAGAGCACACAGAGTCTCGCCTGTGGTGATATTTTTCAGACCGACACAAGCAGCGATGTCTCCAGCGAGAACCTCTTTAATTTCTTCGCGGTTATTCGCATGCATCTGCAGCAATCGACCGATACGCTCTTTCTTACCGCTAATCGCATTCAGCACCGAGTCACCGCTATTCAACACGCCCGAGTAGACACGAATGAAGGTTAACGAACCTACAAACGGGTCTGTGGCGATTTTGAATGCAAGTGCGGCGAAGGGCTCATTATCGGAAGACTTACGCACCGCAGGCTCGCCATTTTCTAGCTCGCCCTTAATCGCTTCAACGTCGTCCGGCGCTGGCAGATAATGAACGACGGCATCAAGCATTGCCTGAACGCCTTTGTTCTTAAATGCCGAGCCGCAGAAAACGGGAACAATTTCATTTGCCAGAACACGCGAACGAATAGCTGAATGGATGTCGTCTTCAGACAGGGCTTCGCCGCCTAAATACTTTTCCATGAGCTCTTCATTTGCCTCGGCCGCAGCCTCAACAAGCTTTTCGCGCCACTCGGCACATGCCTCTACCATTTCGGCAGGCGGCTCTTTCAAATCGTAAGTAACGCCTTTGTCGTCTTCGTTCCACCAAATGGCTTTGTTGGTAACGAGATCAACGACGCCTTTAAAATCTTCTTCTTGCCCGATGGGCAACTGCATAACCACTGAGTCTGCACGCAGCTTGGTTTTCATTTGCTCCGCGACACGCAGGAAGTTGGCGCCGGTACGATCCATTTTGTTAACGAACGCGATACGCGGCACCGCATACTTGTTTGCCTGACGCCAGACGGTTTCTGACTGAGGCTGAACACCGCCCACAGCGCAGTAAACCATCACCGCACCATCAAGCACGCGCATGGAGCGCTCTACTTCGATAGTAAAATCGACGTGACCTGGGGTATCGATGATATTGATACGGTGCTCATCGAACTGCTTGCCCATGCCAGACCAGAAACAGGTGGTAGCAGCAGAAGTGATGGTAATACCACGCTCCTGCTCCTGGGCCATCCAGTCCATCGTCGCAGCGCCGTCATGCACTTCGCCAATTTTGTGAGATACACCAGTGTAGAAAAGCACACGCTCTGTCGTTGTGGTCTTGCCAGCATCGATGTGCGCGCTGATACCAATATTGCGGTAGCGCGATAGCGGAGTCTTTCTTGCCACGGTGAGTTACCTCGTTCGCTTGGCGTGTGACTTTAGAAACGGTAGTGCGAGAAGGCTTTGTTGGCTTCAGCCATACGGTGCACATCTTCGCGCTTCTTAATGGCAGAACCTTTGCCTTCAGATGCGTCGAGGATCTCACCGGCAAGGCGACCAGCCATGCTCTTCTCTCCACGCTTACGTGCGGCATCCACTAACCAGCGCATCGCCAACGCCGTACGACGGCTTGGACGAACTTCTACAGGCACTTGGTAGGTAGCACCACCAACACGGCGGGATTTAACTTCGACCACTGGACGGATAGCATCGAGAGCGCCTTCGAACATTTCCAGAGCATCTGCGCCCTTTTTACGTTCCTGCACAACCTCTAACGCACCGTAAACGATACGCTCAGCCACGGACTTTTTGCCGGACTCCATCACATGGTTGATGAATTTAGCCAGAATTTGGCTTTTAAATTTTGGATCTGGAAGGATTTCTCGCTTCGCAGCGACGCGACGTCTTGGCATCGGATGTATTCCTCATAGGTCCCCCGTTGGGGCCGGGGAAGTCTTCAGGTTACCCGGGACAGACTCATGCCCACCCGGCCTTACTCATCCCGCCGCAAGAAGATCTTGCGGTAGTCTGAATTGTCAAACGCCCGGAAGCCAAACAGGCTACCGGGCGCTTGTTAAAGCAGTATTACTAATTACTTTTTCGGGCGCTTAGCACCGTACTTAGAGCGACGCTGCAAGCGACCGCTCACACCCGCAGCATCAAGCGTGCCACGAACGGTATGGTAGCGAACACCTGGCAAGTCTTTAACACGACCGCCACGGATCAACACAACGCTGTGCTCTTGCAAATTGTGACCTTCGCCACCGATGTAAGAAGACACTTCATAGCCGTTGGTCAAACGCACACGACATACTTTACGTAGCGCGGAGTTTGGCTTCTTCGGCGTAGTTGTATACACACGCGTACATACGCCGCGACGCTGAGGGCAGCCTTGTAGTGCTACCGAGTCACTTTTTTCAGATTTGCTTTTGCGCGGCTTGCGCACCAGCTGATTTACAGTTGCCATGAAAGCAATGCTCCACGCTTACAGTTCTTGTGACGTAACCAGTTAAAAAATCGCCACCTACATCAAGGGTCGGCGATTTTAGGAGGGGACCGCCTCCGAGTCAAGCGGCGACGGTCCGATTCCTGAGACTTTATTGATTAATCTTCATCCGAGCTGCTTAGCTCTTCAGCCAAACGCGCCTCTACTTCGTCCATCGTTGGCTGCTCAGGAGAACGCTCCATTTCGCGGCGACGACGGCGATCCTGATGGTACGCATACCCTGTACCAGCAGGAATCAAGCGACCAACGACCACGTTTTCCTTCAATCCGCGCAGATCATCTTCCTTACCGGTAACCGCCGCTTCAGTAAGCACGCGGGTGGTTTCCTGGAAGGAAGCTGCTGAAATAAAGGATTCAGTAGCCAGCGATGCTTTGGTGATACCAAGCAGAAGTCGCTCAAAGTGAGGCAACATCTTGTCATTGCCCTTAAGCTGATCAATAGCTTCGCGTACACGCGAATATTCGACCTGCTCACCTTTGATGAATGAAGACTCGCCTACGCCTGAAATTTCAACTTTGCGCAACATCTGGCGAATAATCGTTTCAATGTGCTTGTCGTTGATTTTCACGCCTTGTAGACGGTAAACCTCTTGCACTTCGTTAACGATGTAACGAGCAAGCTCTGTCACACCCAAGAGGCGCAGGATGTCGTGCGGGTTCAGCGGGCCGTCAGAAACAACCTCACCCTTCTCCACACTTTCGCCTTCAAATACGTTTAGCTGGCGCCACTTAGGAATCAATTCCTCATGTGCGTCCGCGCCATCGTCAGGCGTGATCACTAAGCGTACTTTGCCTTTTGTTTCTTTACCGAAGGAAACCAAACCGGTTTTTTCCGCCAGGATCGCAGCTTCTTTCGGCTGACGCGCTTCGAATAAATCCGCAACGCGGGGCAGACCACCAGTAATGTCACGTGTCTTCGACGATTCCTGAGGAATACGTGCGATAACGTCACCAGTGCCGATCTCTGCGCCATCCTTCAACCCGGTAATCGAACCAGCCGGCAAGTAGTACTGAGCCGGAGTATCGGTGCCAGGCTGACAAACAGGCTTGCCCTTCGCATCCATCACGCGAATAGCCGGACGCATGTCCTTGCCAGCCTGTGGACGATCCTTAGGATCAATTACTTCGATGTTAGTAAGACCCGTTAACTCATCAGTCTGATAAGTAACGGTGATGCCTTCTTCCATCTCACCGAACTGAACCTTACCTTCTACTTCAACAATAATCGGGTGAGTGTGCGGATCCCAAGTAGCGACAATTTGCCCGCCCTTAGTCTCTTCACCTTCAGCAACGGTAATCAGACCGCCGTACGGCACTTTATAACGCTCGCGCTCACGTCCTAACTCATCGGCCACTGCCAACTCTGCTGAACGCGACACAACAACCAAGCCGTTTTTATTTGTCACGTACTTGATGTTATGGAAACGAACTTTACCGCCGTGCTTAATTTGGATGCTGGACACTGCAGAGGCACGCGATGCCGCACCACCAATGTGGAACGTACGCATGGTCAACTGAGTACCTGGCTCACCGATGGACTGAGCGGCGATAACGCCAACAGCCTCACCAATGTTCACCTGATGTCCGCGTGCGAGATCACGACCGTAACACTTGGCGCAAACGCCCCAACGGGTTTCGCAGGTGATCGGCGAGCGAACCATCACTTCATCGATACCGGTTACTTCAAGCTTGTCGACCCACACTTCGTCGAGCAACGTGCCTGCCTCTACCACGACTTCTTCTGTGCCAGGCTTGAGCACATCAAGTGCAACAACACGGCCAAGCACTCGTTCGCGTAGCGGTTCAACAATGTCACCACCTTCAATGAGTGGCGTCATCAACAAGCCTTGCTCGGTACCGCAATCCACTTCGTTGATCACAAGATCTTGAGCAACGTCTACCAAACGACGCGTAAGGTAACCGGAGTTCGCTGTTTTCAGTGCGGTATCGGCCAAACCTTTACGAGCACCGTGAGTCGAGATGAAGTACTGGAGTACGTTCAAACCTTCACGGAAATTCGAAGTAATTGGTGTTTCGATAATGGAACCGTCCGGTTTAGCCATCAAACCACGCATACCAGCTAACTGACGAATCTGCGCTGCGGAACCCCGCGCACCAGAATCAGCCATCATCCAGATCGAGTTAAATGAGCTCTGCTCTTCGTCTTCACCTTTACGGTTTTTGACGATTTCCGTTTTCAGGTTTTCCATCATCGCTTTCGCGATTAAGTCGTTAGTGCGCGACCAAATATCGACAACTTTGTTGTAACGCTCGCCGCGAGTTACCAGACCGGAAGCAAACTGCTCCTCGATCTCGCGAACTTCATCTTCGGCTTTAGCAATGATTTCTACCTTCGCGCCCGGAATAACCATGTCTTCGATTCCCACCGAGGAACCTGAATAGGTCGCTTCGCGGAAGCCGAGATACATTAATTGGTCGGCAAAAATACAAGTCTGCTTAGTGCCCAGCACGCGATAGCACTGGTTAAGCAACTTAGAGATAGATTTCTTGGTCATCGCTTGGTTAACCATTTCGAAGGCTAATCCCTTCGGAACAATTTCCCAAAGCTTACAGCGACCGGCTGTAGTGTCCGCGATAAAGGTGCGCTCGTAGCGATTGTTCTCTTGATCACAAACCACTTCGTGCACACGCACTTTAATACGCGCATGAATATGAACCTGCTTGTTGCCCAACGCTCGGCTAACTTCAGCCGTGTTAGCAAACACCATTCCCTCGCCTTGCGCGTTTACGCGCTCGCGAGAGATATAGTACAAGCCCAGTACAACGTCCTGCGTTGGTACGATGATAGGCTCACCGTTTGCAGGAGAAAGAATGTTGTTTGTCGACATCATCAGCGCACGAGCTTCAAGCTGCGCCTCTAATGTCAGCGGTACGTGTACCGCCATTTGGTCACCGTCGAAGTCCGCGTTAAACGCCGCACAAACGAGAGGGTGCAATTGAATCGCCTTACCTTCAATCAATACAGGCTCGAACGCCTGAATACCAAGACGGTGAAGCGTTGGCGCGCGGTTAAGCATGACTGGATGCTCGCGAATTACTTCAGCGAGAATATCCCAAACATCTGCCGTTTCACGCTCAACCATTTTCTTCGCAGCTTTGATGGTAGTGGCCAAACCACGACCTTCTAGCTTTGCGAAAATAAACGGTTTAAACAATTCCAGCGCCATTTTCTTCGGCAAACCGCACTCGTGTAGCTTAAGAGTAGGACCAACCACGATCACAGAACGACCGGAGTAATCCACACGCTTACCGAGCAAGTTCTGACGGAAACGACCTTGCTTACCCTTGATCATATCGGCCAAGGATTTCAGCGGACGCTTGTTCGAACCAGTAATCGCCCGACCACGACGACCGTTATCGAGTAAGGCATCAACCGACTCTTGCAACATACGCTTTTCGTTACGCACGATAATGTCAGGTGCGTTTAGCTCGAGCAGACGCTTCAAACGGTTATTACGGTTAATCACGCGACGGTACAGATCATTCAAATCTGACGTTGCAAAGCGACCACCATCAAGAGGAACCAATGGACGCAAATCAGGCGGAAGGACAGGTAGAACTGTCATCACCATCCACTCTGGCTTATTGCCAGAATGCATGAACGCTTCCATTAACTTCAAACGTTTGGACAGCTTTTTCAGCTTAGTGTCGGAGCCTGTGGCTTCGATATCCTCGCGTAGCTGAGCAATTTCTTGCTCCATATCCAAATCTTGAAGTAGCTGCTGAACCGCTTCAGCACCCATGCGCGCATCAAATTCGTCGCCGTACTGCTCCATGGCTTCGAAATATTCTTCGTCATTGAGAAGTTGATTTTTTTCCAGCGCTGTCATGCCTGGATCAACCACTACAAATGATTCGAAATACAACACGCGTTCGATATCACGCAACGTCATATCCAGCATTAAACCAATGCGCGAAGGCAGTGATTTAAGGAACCAGATATGCGCTGTTGGGCTAGCCAATTCGATATGACCCATGCGCTCACGGCGCACTTTAGAAAGTGTGACTTCAACACCACACTTTTCACAAATCACACCACGGTGCTTAAGGCGCTTATATTTACCGCACAAGCACTCATAATCTTTGATCGGGCCAAAGATACGCGCACAGAACAAACCATCACGCTCCGGCTTAAACGTCCGGTAGTTGATGGTCTCTGGCTTTTTGACCTCGCCAAAGGACCACGAGCGAATCAAGTCAGGCGGTGCAAGCCCAATGCGGATCTTATCGAACTCCGCAGCTTGTCCCTGACTTTTCAGCATGTTCAGCAAGTCTTTCAAGGCCAGTCCTCCGTATGGAGCGTTAGCTCACAAATTCAGTTAAATCCGGGTTTAATCGCTTTCCAGCTCGATATTGATACCGAGGGATCGAATTTCTTTCAGTAGTACGTTGAAAGATTCTGGCATTCCCGGATCCATGCGGTGATCTCCATCGACGATATTTTTGTAAATGCGAGTACGGCCATTTACGTCATCAGATTTCACCGTGAGCATTTCTTGCAAGGTATAAGCAGCGCCATATGCTTCCAGCGCCCACACTTCCATTTCACCGAAGCGCTGGCCACCGAACTGTGCCTTACCACCGAGAGGCTGCTGCGTCACAAGGCTGTAAGAGCCTGTGGAGCGAGCATGCATCTTGTCGTCGACAAGGTGGTTCAATTTCAGCATGTACATATAGCCAACCGTTACCGGGCGATCAAATTTCTCGCCTGTACGGCCATCCCATAACACTTGCTGACCAGAAGTATTTTGATCGCCTAGTTTTAGAAGCGCTTTGATCTCGTCTTCTTTAGCGCCGTCAAAAACAGCTGTTGCCATCGGTACGCCGCCACGAAGGTTCGAGGCCAATTCAAGAACTTCTTGATCAGTAAAACCACCAATATCTTCGTTGGTAATACCCGCTCCAGTACGGTTATAGATTTCATCTAAGAAATCACGCACCTCTGCAACTTTTCGTTGCTCATCAAGCATTACGCCGATTTTTTGCCCCAGACCTTTAGCTGCCCAGCCAAGGTGGGTTTCCAAAATCTGACCAACGTTCATACGAGAAGGCACACCCAATGGATTGAGTACTACATCCACCGGCACGCCGTGCTCGTCATACGGCATATCTTCTTCAGGCATGATGACGGAAATCACACCTTTGTTACCGTGACGACCAGCCATTTTATCACCAGGCTGAATACGACGCTTAATGGCCAAGTAAACCTTAACAACTTTCAAAACGCCGTGAGCAAGATCGTCTCCACCGGAGATTTTCGCCTGCTTATCTTTATAGCGCTCTTCCTGCTCTTTCTTATGCGCCTCGAGATACTGCTGTGAACGCTCTAGTTGTTCAGCAACGCTGTCGTCAGCAGGACGCAATTCAAACCACTTCTCCGCGTCAAGCTCATTCAACAGCTCATCAGTCATTTCGGTGCCGCGCTTAAAGCCGGCGCCACCATTAACTTTTTTGCCAAGCAACACTTTGCGCAAACGCTCAAGTACGTCTAGCTCAAGAATGCGGTATTCGTCTTTCAAATCCTTACGGAATTGATCCAGCTGCGCCTGCTCAATTTGCTTGGCACGCTCATCTTTATCAACACCATCACGAGTAAAGACTTGGACATCAATAACAGTACCTTTAACGCCAGAAGAAACGCGCAAGGAAGTGTCTTTAACATCCGATGCTTTCTCACCGAAGATTGCGCGCAGCAGTTTCTCTTCTGGGGTAAGTTGTGTTTCGCCTTTGGGCGTTACTTTACCTACCAGAATGTCACCAGCCTGAACTTCCGCACCGATATATACGATGCCCGATTCATCAAGCTTTGAAAGCGCCGCCTCACCTACGTTAGGAATATCCGCAGTTATCTCTTCAGGCCCTAACTTCGTATCACGAGCAATACAGCTCAGCTCTTGAATGTGAATTGAAGTAAAGCGGTCTTCCTTCACAACGCGCTCGGAAATCAAAATCGAATCTTCGAAGTTGTAACCATTCCAAGGCATGAAGGCGACGCGCATGTTTTGACCGAGAGCCAGCTCACCCATATCAACAGAAGGGCCGTCAGCTAGAATATCGCCACGACTAATCTTATCGCCGATCTTTACGAGCGGCTTCTGGTTGATACAAGTATTCTGGTTCGAACGCGTGTATTTGGTAAGGTTATAAATGTCTACGCCAGCTTCGCCCTGAACTGTCTCATCGTCTTTTACCTTAACGATGATGCGAGAAGCATCGACTTTATCAATAACGCCACCGCGCGTTGCAACAACACAAACACCGGAGTCACGAGCAACATGGCGCTCAATACCAGTACCAACCAACGGCTTTTCAGCCACTAGTGTCGGCACCGCCTGGCGCTGCATGTTTGAACCCATCAATGCACGGTTAGCATCATCGTGCTCCAGGAACGGAATCAACGACGCAGCAATCGACACAACCTGGCGTGGAGACACGTCCATATGCGAAATGTGCTCAGGCTGCATCACTGTGAATTCGTTGCGATGACGCACAGTAACGAATTCTTCGGTGAACAAACCTTTCTCGTTCACTGGCGAATCGGCCTGCGCAATCACGCACTCCGCTTCTTCAATGGCCGACAGATACTCAATGTCTTCTGTGATCTTACCGTCGATAACTTTACGGTAAGGGGACTCCAAAAACCCGTATTCATTGGTTCTCGCATAGGTTGCTAACGAGTTAATCAAACCAATGTTCGGACCTTCAGGCGTCTCAATTGGACACACACGACCGTAATGCGTGGGGTGCACGTCGCGGACTTCAAAGCCAGCTCGCTCACGCGTTAAGCCACCTGGGCCCAATGCAGAAACACGACGCTTATGCGTAATCTCAGAAAGAGGGTTGTTCTGGTCCATAAACTGAGACAGCTGAGAAGAACCGAAGAACTCCTTCACTGCTGCAGCGACAGGCTTAGCGTTAATTAAATCTTGCGGCATAAGGCCTTCAGATTCCGCTAACGACAAACGCTCTTTTACAGCGCGCTCAACCCGAACCAAGCCTACTCGGAATTGGTTTTCAGCCATTTCGCCAACGGACCGTACACGACGGTTGCCGAGGTGATCGATATCGTCGACAACACCGTTTCCGTTACGGATATCAATAAGCGTTCGCAACACTTCAATGACATCTGACGCACTACCGAATTCAGCCGAATATTGCTTGCCTTCTTCGTCTGTACGCAAGGAGAAGTAACGACCGTCGAACAATACGCCGGCGCCAGTAACTTCTTCACGACCCAAGCGACGATTGAACTTCATTCGCCCTACGGCCGACAGATCGTAACGCTCTTCGGTGAAGAACAAGTTTTTAAACAGATTTTCCGCGGCTTCTTTGGTTGGCGGCTCACCAGGACGCATCATCCGGTAGATTTCCACCAGAGCTTCTAACTGGCTGCGCGTTGGATCCGTGCGCAGAGTGTCAGAAATAAATGGCCCATGATCCAAGTCATTGGTGTACAGCGTTTCAAATGCATTAACTTCGCCAGCTTCTATCTTAGCGATAACTTCCGCAGAAATTTCCGTATTGCATTCCACGAGCACTTCGCCTGTATTGGTGTCGATAAGCGACTTAGCCAATACTTTGCCGAACAAATACTCAGGTGGGATTTCGAGAAACTCAATATTCGCCTTTTCAATTTCGCGAATATGACGCGCAGTCACGCGACGTCCTTTTTCGACAACAACCTTACCTTGCACCAAGATGTCGAACGTTGCCGTTTCACCACGCAAGCGCTCAGGGAACAGGCGCATCTTGTAGATGCCGTCACTGTCGCGAGTGATTTCGTTTGTTTCGAAGAACATCTCAAGCACTTCATCGGCGGTGTAGCCGAGAGCGCGAAGCAAGATGGTCGCAGGGAGTTTACGGCGACGATCGATTCGCACGAAAACTTGGTCCTTAGGATCGAATTCAAAATCCAACCAAGAACCACGATAAGGAATGATGCGCGCAGAGTAGAGCAACTTGCCCGAGCTGTGTGTCTTGCCTCGGTCGTGATCGAAGAACACGCCCGGAGAACGATGCAGCTGAGAAACAATAACGCGCTCAGTGCCGTTGATAACGAATGTGCCGTTATCGGTCATTAATGGGATTTCACCCATGTAGACCTGCTGCTCACGAATATCTTTGATCGCGCCGGATGACTCACGGTCATAGATCACAAGACGAATACGTACACGCAGCGGCGCGGCATAGGTGGCGCCACGGATAATACATTCCTTGACGTCAAAAACCGGCTTGCCGAGTTCGTAACCTGCATACTCCAATGCCGCATTTCCGGAATAGCTTGCTATGGGAAAAACGGACTTGAAGGCAGCTTCCAAACCAGCCTCTAACCGCGCGTCTGCAGACTTCTCAGCCTGTAAGAACTTACGGTACGAATCTAGCTGGATTGCGAGAAGGTACGGAACCTCCATCACAGTCGGAAGCTTGCCGAAATCTTTGCGGATCCGCTTTTTCTCAGTAAATGAGTATGCCATCTGCGTTCCTCGGCTGAATTAGCCACCACTCTGGGTGATGATCTGAATGGAACCCATTCCACTCAGAAACGACAAAAGGCTGACAGTCACTGACTGCCAGCCGGTGTCCTTCCGACGCGAACCGGAAGGACATGTACTGCTCGTATTACTTAAGCTCGACGCTGCCGCCAGCTTCTTCGATCTTTTTCTTAACTTCTTCAGCTTCAGCCTTAGCAACGGCTTCTTTGATCGGAGACGGTACGCCTTCAACCAAGTCTTTCGCTTCTTTCAAGCCTAAGCCAGTTACTTCACGAACGGCTTTAATTACGCCAACTTTCTTCTCACCGAAGCCAGTCAGAACAACGTCAAACTCGTCTTTTTCTGCAGCAGCTTCGCCACCAGCAGCGCCCGGCGCAGCAGCAACAGCCATGGCAGCAGCAGATACGTCAAATTTCTCTTCGAAAGCAGAAATCAGCTCTACTAATTCCAAAACAGAAAGTTCAGCAACAGCATTCAGGATATCGTCTTTAGACAGTGCCATTTCAAATTCTCCAAATCTTTATGATGTGTAGTTCAGGCAGCAATTAAGCAGCCTGCTCTTCGTTCTTTTCTTTCAGTGCAGTCAACAAACGACCGAACTTCGATACAGGCGCCTGCAGTACGGATACCAACAAGGTCAAAGCCTGCTCGCGGTTTGGCAAACTCGCCAATACGTCGAGTTCTGCACCAGAAAATAGCTTGCCTTCGTAAGAACCGGTCTTAAGCTCCAGCTTGTCATTGTTCTTTGCGAAATCTTTAAACAAACGGGCAGCTGCACCCATATCGTCTTCAGACAACGACATGCCAATGATGGTTGGACCAACGAGCGAATCGTTCAATTGTTCGAAATTAGTACCCACCAAAGCACGACGTGCCAAGGTGTTACGAATAACGCGCAAATAAACATTTTGCTCACGAGCTTTAGCACGCAACTCAGTTAATTGAGCAACGGTTAAGCCACGGTAGTCAGCAACCACAGCGGAGAATGCACCGGAAGCAGCTTTGTTAACCGCTTCGACAATCTCTTTTTTGTCTTCTAGTCTCAGAGCCACTGTGTAACCTCCTAGATAAATACAACCAGTACTAAACTGGTCACCCATTTGTGAATTCGCTTCCGAATTCACGCGGGTGGGTCACAGTACTCCTGAACCACACCGCGTCTGCGCAGGCTGATGTTTTAAGCTTCGCGTGAGAGAACCCACCAAAGCGCCTGTGGTCTTTGACGCTCCAGCAGCAAGCTGCTGAAATCAAAGTCCTTGGCGGCGCACCGAAAAATCGGCACGCCATATTCTTTACATGGATAGCGACGCTTGATCGATCGCCAAACCAGGGCCCATCGTTGTAGAAAGAGTTACTTTCTTCACGTACACGCCCTTCGCAGAAGTCGGCTTGATCTTTTTCAAATCAGCGAGCAGAGCTTCTACGTTTTCCTTAACCGCTGTCACGTCAAAACCAACTTGTCCAACGGTGCAATGGATGATGCCGCCTTTATCGGTACGGTAACGAACCTGACCGCCCTTAGCGTTTTTAACCGCCGTAGTCACGTCAGCCGTTACGGTGCCAACTTTCGGGTTTGGCATCAGGCCGCGGGGACCAAGAATTGTACCGAGCTTACCAACAACGCGCATTGCGTCAGGTGTCGCGATAACAACATCAAAATCCAACTCACCTGCCTGAACCTTTTCAGCCAAGTCATCGAAACCAACGATGTCTGCCCCGGCCGCAGTTGCAGCCTCAGCATTAGCGCCTTGCGCAAACACAGCAACACGGACAGTTTTTCCCGTACCGTGTGGCAATACCGATGCGCCACGAACGTTTTGATCAGATTTGCGAGGATCAACGCCGAGATTTACAGAAACGTCGATAGACTCTTTAAACTTCACTTTAGACAGTTCAGTTAAGAGACTTACCGCTTCATCTACCGCGTAGATTTTGCCTGCTTGTACTTTTTCGCGAATTGCGCGTGAGCGTTTGCTTAACTTAGCCATGGTTTAACCCTCCACTTCCAGGCCCATGGCACGAGCGCTACCCGCAATCGTGCGCACTGCCGCATCCAGATCAGCAGCCGTTAAATCAGGCTCCTTCGCTTTTGCAATATCTTCAAGCTGAGCACGTGTTACTTTGCCAACTTTCTTCTTGTTCGGCTCACCAGAACCTGAAGTGATGCCAGCAGCCTTTTTAAGCAAGAAAGAGGCTGGAGGAGTTTTCATCACAAAGGTAAAGGAACGATCACTGTACACAGTGATGATCACAGGCACTGGAGCGCCAGGCTCGATGCCTTGAGTCTGAGCGTTAAACGCCTTACAGAATTCCATGATGTTTACACCATGCTGACCCAGCGCTGGACCAACCGGCGGACTTGGATTTGCCTGACCAGCTTTTACTTGCAGCTTGATATAGGCATTAATTTTCTTCGCCATTACATTAGCTCCTTGGGTGCTAACGCTCGCATTAACTTAGTGCGAGCTCCCCTCAGGTTACCTTTGCGTCGAAACTTTTCGACGCGCCAAATATCAAGTCTTTTCGACCTGACCAAACTCTAACTCAACTGGAGTTGAGCGCCCGAAAATAAGCACAGCCACTTGCAGACGGCTTTTCTCGTAGTTCACTTCTTCAACAACGCCGTTGAAGTCAGCGAACGGACCATCGGTAACACGAACAACCTCACCCGCTTCAAACAATGTTTTAGGCTTCGGCTTGTCAACGCTGTCATCCATTCGCTGCAGAATTGCATCAGCTTCTTTTTGGGTAATTGGCGCTACACGACCCGGTTTTTTCGGGTCTTCACCAATAAAGCCCATGACCTTGGACGTTTCTTTTACCATGTGCCAAGAGTCGTCGTGCATTTCCATTTCGACCAATACATAGCCCGGAAAAAATTTGCGCTCAGACCTTCTTTTCTGGCCACCCTTTATCTCCACAACCTCTTCAGTTGGGACGAGGATCTCACCAAAATCATCTTCCATTGCATGCAATTTAATTCGCTCTTCCAGAGAACGCTTTACGTGCTTCTCAAAGCCCGAATATGCATGCACAACGTACCAGCGCTTAGCCATTACAACCCCTTATCCAATGACCCAGGACGCCAAGCCGTTCAACATCCAATCGAGAACGAACAATAGCAAGGCAACAACAACTACAAACACCAACACGATTAACGTGGTCTGCAATGCTTCCTGTCGAGTCGGCCACACCACCTTACGCATCTCTACAAGAGAGTCTTTGCGCAGCTGGTTAAAGGCTTTGCCCTGCTCCGTTTGCAACGCAATCGCCGCAGCAACCAAAGCCAAAGCAACAACACCTACCGCTCGATACAGTGGAGAATACTCGGCGTAGTAACTATTGCCCCACACTGCCACAGCAACCATCGCGACTACTAGCAGCCACTTGATGGCTTCCAGCGCAGAGGACGCGGACTGACGCTCTACCTTCTCACTCATCGACCAACACCTTTAAGCCACAAGACAGTGGCACTTCCTACATTTGGCAGGCCTGGAGGGACTCGAACCCCCAACACCCGGTTTTGGAGACCGGTGCTCTACCAATTGAACTACAGGCCTATAACCTTTAAATCAGAACGCAATAGGCCGGGGACGAAAATCGCCCCGGCCTCGCAGCGCATTACTACGCTAATTACTCGAAGATTTTAGCCACAACACCAGCCCCGACGGTACGGCCGCCTTCGCGAATCGCGAAACGCAAACCTTCATCCATCGCGATAGGTGCAATCAAAGTGACTTCCATCTTAATGTTGTCACCCGGCATTACCATCTC
>JARGPN010000014.1 GCA_029213045.1 Alcanivoracaceae bacterium | reverse complement strand
AGTCCAGCTTTGTGTTGCCGCAGCGGCGCCATCTTCTCCGCCGTCGGTGACGGATACCACTACATCTTCAGACACACCACCAACGGTTGGCGTCCATTCAATTAAGCCCGTTGACGAAACGGTCATGCCCGTAGGCGCAGTCGTTAATGCAAAGCCAATGTCACTGCCGTTATTGGAATCGTCCGTATCATCTACAACAATTTGGTACTGATACAATTCATCTTCTACCGCATTCGTTGCCGGTGAAGACGTAATCGTCGGTGCATTGTTCGAAGGTGTGACTGCAACGCCAAATGTTTGCGTTGCGATTTCAATGCCGTCACTGACTTGGAGTGTTACGTCAGCAGTCCACAGCGTTGCGCCACCTTCGCCTGGCGTCCATGACACCAAACCACTCGCACCATCCACCATCATGCCGGCGGGCGCTTGCGTTAATGACCAGGTCGCTGAAGGGCCATCACTATCGGAAACCGTCGCCGCATATTGATAAAGTTGACCTTCCGTTGCTGCAGTGACCGCCGCAGACGAAATTGTTGGAGCGTCGTTTTGCGCACCAACATTTACGTTCACGGTAATGTCGTCGAATAAATCGCCGTCGCTTACGCGCACTACAAAACTATCGCTGCCGACATAATCCGCATTCGGTAGATATGTCATTGTCGGCGAGCTGCCCGTGCCGCTCACCGTTGCGACGCCCTGCGACGCGGCAGAATTCAATGTCCACGTTAGCGTTGCGCTGTCGGCATCGGTTGCATCAATGGCTAACGCGAATGGCGTTGGCGATGCATCTTCCGACATGGACACTGACACCGAGTCACCTTGCGTAATGATCGGTGCGTTGTTCACTGGCGTGACATCAATCGTCCAATTTTGTGTTGCCGGCGCGGCGCCATTTTCACCGCCGTCGGCCACTTGGAGTTGCACGCTGGCTTGCCATGGCGCTGCACCATTTTCAGCGGGCGTCCATGTAATTAAACCAGTGGGCGAAACGGCCATGCCGGCGGGCGATGCCAGCAAGCTAAAGGTTAAATCGCTACCGTTGTTGGCATCATCCGGATCATTAACGGTCACCTGATAGCTGTACACAGCGCTTTCCGTGGCTGTCGTGATTGCAGCCGAGGTAATGGTTGGTGCGTCGTTAACGTCGCCCACCAAAATAGTCCACGTTTGCGTTGCACTTGCAGCGCCATCCTCACCACCGTCAGAAACTTGCACGGTAACGTCGGCACTGCTTACGCCGTTTGGCGGCGTCCAAGAAATAACGCCCGTAGGTGACACCGTCATGCCTGCAGGCATTTGCGTTAATGCGAATGTTAAATCCGAACCATTGTTAGCATCGTCAGGATCGGAAACGACAACCGTGTACTGATACAAAGACGCTTCCGATGCTGACGTCACAGCCGCTGACGTAATTACTGGCGCGTCATTTACCGGCGTCACTAAAATTTGAAAACTTTGCTGGTCGCTTAATACACCATCACTATATTGCGCGGTGACATCCACTAGCGTCGGCGCGACGCCTGCTTCACTAGGCGTCCAAGAAATAACACCACTGGTCGCTTCAATAGACATACCAACCGGCGCTGTAATTAAGCTCCATTGCGCCGACGGACCATCTAGGTCTGTCGCCGTCATGTTGTATTGATAAAGCTGATCTTCGGTTGCGGTAAGTACCGGCACGGAGGTAATCGTCGGCGCATCGTTTTCAGCAACCACCGAAACATTTACCGTAATGGTGTCGCTAAACTCGCCATCGTTGACGGTCACAACAAATGAATCATTACCCGAGAAGTTTAACGTCGGCGCATAGCTCACCATGACGCTGCCACCGGAAGGAGAGACTGCTGCGACGCCATTGGTGGCGGCAGAAGAAATACTCCACGCCAAGGTGGCGCCCGCATCCGGATCTGTCGCGTTAAGCGTAAGCGCAAAAGAAACCGGCGTAGAATCTTCCGACATCGAAACCGATACCGACTCGCCTTCGGTAATTTCAGGCGGCTGATTTACATCAGCAACGACTATGCTCCAGCTTTGCGTGGCGGCGGCCGCGCCGTCTTCACCACCATCGGCAACTTGCACTGTTACGTCACCACTAATGGCGCCGAAGTCTGGCGTCCACTGAATTAAACCCGTTGAAGAAATTGTCATGCCGGCAGGAGCCGCCAACAAACTGAAGGTCAGGTCGGAGCCATTATTAACGTCATCGCTATCCGAAACTTGCACGGCGTATTGGTATAAGGCGCCTTCGCTTGCAGTGGTGGGCGCAACAGACGTAATCGACGGTGCGTCGTTAGCAGCAGTCACCAACACATCGACAGTAAACGTAGCGGATAACTCTCCATCACTAACTGACACAACAAAACTATCCGTGCCTGAGAAGTCTGCATTGGGCACATAATTAATGTCTTTGCTGTAGCCATCGCCTGCTGCAGTTGCAACGCCATTTGTTGCCGCAGACGAAATGCTCCACACCATTTCATCCGACGCGCTGTCTGCATCGGTAACGTTTAGAGTAAGCGCGAACGAAGTTGGCGCCCCATCTTCGGAAATGTTGACTTGCTGCGGGCTAGCCTCAGTAAAGACAGGCGCGCTGTTCACCGCTGTGACTTCTATCGTCCAGTTTTGCGTTGCCGGTGACACCCCATTTTCACCGCCGTCAGCAACTTGCACTTCAGCATTTTCGGTCCAATCTGCCGCGCCATTTTCGCCTGGCGTCCAGGTGATTAGGCCAGTGGACGAAACCGTCATGCCCGAAGGCGCGGTCAATAAAGAGAAGGTTAAATCCGTGCCGTTGTTGAGATCATCAGGATCAGTCACGACAACTTGATACTGATACTCAACGCCTTCCGCAGCGATGGTAATCGCGGTAGACGAAATCACCGGCGCGTCATTCACACCGTCGATAGAAATGGTCCAGTTTTGGGTTGCAGGCGCAGCACTGTCTTCGCCACCATCAGCAACGCTCAGTGCCACATTAGCACTGGTTAATCCGCCAGCAGGTGTCCATGTAATCAAACCGGTTGCTGAAACCGTCATGCCTGCAGGCGCGTCGGTTAATGTATAGGTTAGGTCGGAACCATTGTTGTCATCGTCGCTATCGACCACGACCACTTGATAACTGTAAAGGCTTGCTTCAATGGCAGACGCTGGCGCTGTTGAAGAAATTGTCGGCGCGTTATTGACGGGCATAACGTTGATGCTAAACGTTTGGCTGTCCGGCCCAACGCCATCTTCACCGCCGTCGGCGACTTGCACTTCAACGCTTTCACTCCACGGCATGGCACCATTTTCAGTAGGCGTCCATTCAATCAAGCCAGTCGGCGAAATAGTCATGCCCGCTGGCGCAGAAACTAATGAGAACGTTAGATCCGCACCGTTGTTTGAGTCTTCCGCATCGCTGACGGCGAGCTGGTATTGATAAAGAATATTTTCAGTGGCGGTAATACTTGGCGTAGACGTAATAACGGGCGCGCTATTGCCCGCAGACACGCTAATGGAAAAATTCTGAATGGCCGCTGCCGCGCCATTTTCACCGCCATCGCGTACGCGCACGCGCACCGATTGCGTTGCGCCAGCGAGTGGGGGCGTCCAAGAAATTAAACCCGTCGCCGAAATCGTCATGCCCGCCGGCGCGGTCATAAGATCAAAACGTAAATCCGTACCGTTGTTCGCATCATCAGGATCGCTCACCGCCACCTGATAGCTATACGGGTAGCCGGTAATTGCAGACGTCGCCGCAGCGGAGGTAATAACTGGAGCATCATTAACAGGGGTAACAACAATATTAAACGTTTGGACTGCGGGCCTTGCACCACGCTCACCACCATCCGCAACGGCAACTTTTACGCTCGCAGTAGAAACGCCGTCGGAGGGAGTCCATTGAATAAGGCCTGTACTGCTAACCGTCATGCCAGAAGGCGCGGTAAGCAAACGGTACTTCAAAGAGGAGCCGTCGTTGTCATCATCAGGGTCGTTAACCTCTAGCTGGTAGCTATAGGCAACATCCTCGGTGGCAGCAGTCGGCGCAACGGAGGTAATAGTTGGGGCAACATTCGTTCTCCCATTACCTTCGTTAAATTCAGCTTCGCTACTAGGACAGCCAGCCAGCAAAGTGGCAGACAACAGCACTGCGAGTACGCGGGATAATGCGAGCATCCCTTTCCCCTATTTTTATTGTTTTCGTGAATTTATTTTTATTTGCTGCGGCACGCTCTTTGGGACAAAACGGCGTGTCGGACCCTAAATATGGGCATTGCGCCTCAGCTGGAGCAATAGTTAATTGCCGCCAAAGGGGGGTAAACAGGCATTTTCAGCAAGTCGTCGCAGGAAGAAAGAATGAGAAATGAGAACGCAGATTCCCCAAAGTAATCCTATCTGGTCAGGAGCAAGTACAACTAAAGCATATTTCCATGACTCACGATCACAATCTAAGTCGCAGCATCACAAGTACATCTGTTCACTATTTAACCAAACCAACAGTTCGTCACTTATCTTCACACCTCGACAGTTACTCGACCGCGTCCTGAATCTTAAAAAAAGTGATCACAGCATTTCCGCACGTCGATCTATGCAAGGCAAACACAAGAGACGTGGGCTCTTCAGCCTTTAATGACGCAGAGATATGCGCCCCTGACGCCATTATTGTCATATCCGTACCCGCCAATGTCCGGTTATGACAAACATCAGTTATTTAGATGTAAATGCCTCATATATACGGATTCACATTAGATATCTTAAGGCATAACCTCGTTTCTGCTATTCGCATCCAATCATTGAACATGTCTGATTCCAATTGAGGAGCCCCCCATGGAACGCGCCACCCCTTACATCGCACTTGTCGGCCGCATACTGCTGGCCCTAATTTTTGTCGTCGCCGGATACAGCAAGATCGGTGGCTACGACGGCACCTTGCAATACATGCAAGCGTTCGGCTTGCCTGGGTTTTTGCTGCCGCTGGTAATCTTCGCTGAACTCGGCGGCGGCCTCGCCTTGATCTTTGGGTTGCTGACACGCACCGCCGCGGCGGGTCTGGCTGTATTCAGTGTCGTCTCTGCGTTCATATTTCACAGCGACAGCGCTGATGCCATGCAAGGCATCCTGTTTATGAAAAACATCGCCATGGCAGGCGGCTTACTGTACGTCGTTGCCTACGGCGCAGGAAAATTCAGCGTGGATGAAAAGCTCGGTTTGAAATTTTAATCTATGCGCATTCTCTGGCGTCGCCGACGCCAGAGAATGCTTGCCGTTCAGCTGGAATCAGTGGCGCTGCGAACAAGCGCGAAGTACGATTCAAGTTCACTGATATGTCCATCTCGGTCGCAAAGCTTCGCTTTACGCTCCTTCGGTAATTCCGCCGCTGATTTGCTCATACTCTTTACGTCAACGGACGAAGAGAAAATCGTGCCTGACTCAGCGCCCTACCAAACCAAAACCGAAATCCATTGCATTGGTGGCAAGGACTATCACATTCAATCCTTGAAAGATCGTCAGCAATATCACGACCCAGACGATGTTGCCTCGACCGCAGGTATCTCATCATCAAATTGGCCCATTTTCGGACAAGTTTGGCCCTCAGGTTTAGTGCTTGCAGAAATCATGAGCCATCACGACATTGATGGGTTGCGCATCCTTGAGCTTGGCTGTGGTCTCGGCATCGCCGCGATGATTTTAACGGAAAGAAATGCCAGCGTAATTGCCACCGACCAGCATCATATGTCGCAAGTTTTTATGGCGCATAACTCGCGCATCAATGACGTGGTCGCAACAACTTTTGCATTATGCGACTGGTCACAAGTTATAACTGAATTCGGCAAGTTCGATTTAATTATCGGAAGCGACCTTCTCTATGAAGACGCGCACCCGAAATTGCTAGCTGAATTTATTTCCGCCCACTGTAAACCAACCGCCGAAGTCATCATGGTTGATGGCGGCCGAAAACTCGGCGGACGGTTTGACCGACTAATGTTGGAACACGGTTTTAATAATAACTCACCGCAGCCTAGCGACGAGTTTGATCACGTCGAAAAGTTCAAAGGTAAAGTGCTTCACTACCGATGCTCTCCGAGTAACCCCGGCAACCTTATGGAAGCTCCTCTTTAGCGGCCTTGCATTACGGCTGCGCTAACACAGCAATCAACGACGTATATTTTTCGGGGTTAAATGCCGGCACCGAACAACGGCTTGCGCTACAAACATACGCCGCGCTGCGATCAATGTCCGGATACTGAACGTCCTTATTGGGCAATTCGCCTTCGTTTCTATCCAACCACTCAATTCGTTTATAGCGCTGCGGGTGACGCAGCGCGACAAGATACAACGCCTTCGCCATCTCATCGTTTTTGCTGCCAACCACAGTGAAATGCAAGGGAGCGTTAGCGAGTTCTTCATCCGCTAGCAACACACCCGCTTCTTCCAAATGTTGTGTTGCGATCTTCGGCGTCGCCAAATAGCGCATACCGTGCTCTGCCATAGTTCGAAATGCAGGATCGCCGGTGTAGTGCTGCATCAAATTCATAAATCGCGTGATCTCTATATTTTCTGCGACCAAGGAAACTGGCGCGACGGGATCCGCCTGACGCATTGCACTGGTGTAAAATCCCGCATCCTGACGAGCAAAAACGCGCTCAATAAATTTTCCTGCGTCGGCCGCGCAGGACAACCACTTTCTTTCCGCGGTCGCACGATACAATGCAAGACAAGCATTGCCCATCGCCAACGAATCGCCCAAGTACGGACCCGCCACATCAGCACGGTCATGACTAAAGCCACCGCCCGGCAGTTGACGATTCTCAATTACCCAATTTGCTGCGACGATCGCACTGCTTAACGAACGCTTATCGCCGCTCACTTCATATAGGTACGCCAACGCCTCAATCATCCAACCGTTCTCGCGAGCGTACCGATGCTTATCTATTCTGGGGATACCTTTTTTTCGGCGCTCAGCGTCACTCAATGAAAAATAGTCACTGCTGTGTTTGCCTTGAATAACATCTGCATCTTGGCTGGTAAAAAAGGCGCCCTCTGGGCTGGTAAGAAAATCATTGATGTACTGTTGTATCGACGTTGCTGCCGACAGGTACGCATCATCACCGGTGTCTGCCCACGCTTGAGCATACAAGCGTAAATATCCCGCTTGCGATGACATGATTTTCTCAAAATGCGGGTTAGACCAAACACCGCCGGTGGAGTACTGGTACACACCGCCCCACTCTGGATCAATCAGCGCCAGGGCTGCGTGTAGTGTTTGCCGAACCTTTTCGGATTCTTTTTCTTGTTGCTTTTCATCACGCGAGTTTTTAGACAACCAGAGCGCATATTCTACGCTGTCTCTGTCGACAAACTTCTGCGCCAGCTTTAAACCACCTTCGCGCCAGTCGTAGCTATTTCGGTGCATGTCTTGCAGCGTTCCTCTTAACGCGTCACTCAGTAGCGGCGACCCCGAAAATGTGGTGATCGATGCCTGAGACGATGTCTCCGGACTTGGATCAGCCACGATCGCCTGCAATAGATTTAGAAAATTATCCGGTGCGATATACCCCGACCGTTTGGCAATTTCGCTGCCATCCGCGGCGAAGAAGATCGTTGCCGGCCAACCGTAATCACGATAACGATTGGCGATGTCCGGGCGAGCATCTTGATCAACTTTAATCGCAACAAAATGCGCAGCGAGATAATCCGTCACCGCCGGATTCGCATAGGTACGCTGATCCATGACATGGCACCAATGGCACCACACCGCCTCAAGGTCGAGCACCACATATTTACCTTCACGCTTCGCTTGTGCAAACGCGTCTTGCGACCAGTCTTGCCACTGCACACGCGTGTCTTGCGGTGCAACAGCGGCATTTATGCCACCGGCCACCAACACCCACACACACGCCAACGCGATTCGGATTACTTTTTGCATCTGCCACATTTCGCTGCCCTGCCACCGATTTTTTAATAGTATCCATGCACCCACGTGTTGACTGAGTGAAACAGACGCCGACACCCTCAATCCGCTATACTTATGGCTCTCCAAACTTGTCTAGCCCTTGCCGATCACCCATGCACACAGCGGGACAGCCTTATGAGTCAGAACGCCTATAAACAAGCAGCAGCCGAAGCCGCCCTCGCCTTTGTTGAAGAAGGCTCCATCGTGGGCATCGGCACAGGCAGCACCGCGAATTATTTCATTGATGCGTTAGCCGCGATGAAGGACCGAATTAAAGGCGCCGTCGCGAGCAGCGAGGCAAGCGCCGAGAGACTTCGCAGCCATGGCATAGAAGTGTTTGATCTGAACAGCGTGAATGACATTCCGATTTATGTGGATGGCGCCGACGAGGTCAATCAACATCGCGAAATGATTAAAGGTGGTGGTGGCGCGCTAACCCGAGAAAAAATTGTCGCCGCCGTCGCCGGAAAATTTATCTGTATCGTCGACGATACCAAGGTAGTCAAACGTCTCGGTGCTTTTCCATTGCCGGTGGAAGTTATTCCCATGGCGCGTTCTTATGTCGCGCGAAAATTAGTGGGCCTCGGTGGCCAGCCGGAATTTCGTGAAGGCTTTGTCACCGATAACGGCAACATTATTCTCGACGTGCATAATTTAGAAATCGACCGCCCGATTAAGCTCGAAGAGCAAATCAATAATTGCGTGGGTGTTGTCACTAATGGGTTGTTCGCCTGTCGACCCGCCGACGTGGTGCTCGTTGGGGGCGCCAATGGCGTCGATCGTTTCTAAACAGTAAGTCGCACCAGTATGCCTCGTATCGTCTGTCACTCTGCGCTGCAATCGTCTGACGTAACGCAACCGGCCGAGTTCGAGGCGCGCACTGACGAAACTATCCTTGAAGCTGGTCAACGCGCGGGGTTCTCTTTCCCCTCCGCGTGCCGCAATGGCGTTTGCGAACGCTGCGCGGGAGAGCTGATCCGTGGCCGCGTCAGCATCGCCAGAAAAAACCACACAATTGACGCGGGCGAAGCAGAAAGCCATCAAGTGCTATACTGCGTCGCTCATGCCATTACAGATTGCGAGATTAATGTGCCGGACGTCCGCGCACCGGGTGAACTCCCGGTCCACGAAGTAACTTGTCAGATAGCCGACATTACACAGCTTAACGATGACATCAGTCGCGTGATGCTGCGCTTGCCGGCGGGAAAGAAGATTCAATGGCATGCAGGCCAATACCTTGAGCTTATTTTCCCATTTGGTGACTGCGCATTTTCTATTGCCAACGCGCCCGGTGGGCGCGACATTGAACTCCATGTGCGCTATCACCATGAAAACTCGTCGTCACTTGATGTCATTGATGCGCTGAACAACAACGCTACCGTTAAGGCACGCTTGCCCGGCGGGCTCCGCTATATCGATGCCCTGCCGGAAACCCCTGTTTGGTTTATTTGCGGCTCTACCGGTTACGCACCCGTCAAAGCGATGATCGAGCATTTGCGTGCGAATAATTTTGCGTTGCCGATCTATCTGTTTTGGGGGGCGCGCACTTTGGCTGATATGTACATGCTTGAAGAAGCCAAACAGTTCGCGTTAGACATGCCCAACCTGACGTTTATACCCGCGCTTTCCGATGAGGAACACCACGGCATGCATTCTGGATTGGTGCATGAGGCCGTTTTGCAGAACCTTCCTGCAGCACAAGAGCCTGTGTTTTTTGTCGGCGGTTCACCGCCAATGGCGTGGGCGGTATTTGACGCATTAGTGGAAGCAGGCGTACCTGGCGATTCAATCCAATCCGACGTGTTCGACTACGCGCCTCGCGGGTAATACATTTTTCAGGTGGTAGCGCCGTTGCAACAAGTTCGCAGCGACGAAACATAAAAAAAGCCCCTCGGGTTAACCCGAGGGGCTTTTTTTATTCGTGAGATAAAGACTCACCTCACTGGGGCGACCATACCAAGTCCAATTCGCGCGCTGCTTTTACATCATCCAACCGACGCACGGGTTGGGTGTAAGGCGCGCCATGAAGCAACTCTGGATTTTCTTTTGCTTCGCGCATGATATTTTCCATGGCGTCGACAAATTCGTCCAGCGCTTCCTTGGTTTCCGTTTCCGTTGGCTCAATCAAAAAACACTCAGGCACCAGCAAGGGGAAATACGTGGTCGGTGCATGTTGATTGTAATCAAGCAAACGCTTGGCCATATCCATCGCCGAAACACCGAACTCTTTTGATTCCTTCGCAAAGGTCAAAATGAACTCGTGGCTAGCACGACGATTCGGGTAAGCAGCAGTACAGCCAATTTCTTGCAAACGCTTCAACAAATAATTAGCGGCGAGCGATGAATATTCACCCACGCGCAACATGCCTTCGCGGCCCAACACTCGCGCATAAAAATACGCACGTAATAGCACCCCCGCGTTGCCCATAAAGGCCGACAAGTGGCCGATGGTGCCGGGAATATCTTTTTGGTCCAGCCAGCGATAACCCTCATCATCTTTGCCCACGATAGGCGTTGGCAAATACGGCAACAAACGCTCAGACACACCCACCGGACCAGCACCCGGGCCGCCGCCGCCATGTGGCGTGGCAAATGTTTTGTGCAGGTTCATGTGCAGCACATCAAAGCCCATATCGCCCGGACGCACCTTGCCAAGAATGGCGTTTAAGTTAGCGCCATCGTAGTACAGCAACCCGCCCGCTTCGTGCACCGCTTTTGCAATGGATTCAATTTGACGTTCGAACACACCACACGTTGAAGGGTTCGTCATCATCAAGCCAGCTGTTTGTGGACCACAAGCCGCCTTCAAGGCTTC
The DNA here is from genome assembly GCA_029213045.1 of Alcanivoracaceae bacterium. Taxonomy (GTDB): domain Bacteria; phylum Pseudomonadota; class Gammaproteobacteria; order Pseudomonadales; family Alcanivoracaceae; genus JARGPN01. Next base: position 62,535 of record JARGPN010000014.1, on the reverse strand, counting down.
AAGATCAACATCGCCGTCTTTATTGACCGGCACTTCGCGCACTTTATACCCGCACATTACTGCCGTGGCGGGGTTGGTGCCGTGCGCCGCTTCCGGCACAAGAATTTCCGTACGTGCGTCATCGTTACGCGCTTCGTGATAGGCACGAATCATTGCCACGCCAGCGAACTCACCTTGTGCGCCCGCCATGGGCGTGAGCGACACACCCTTCATGCCAGTCACTTCTTTTAAAAAATCTTGCAGCTCAAACATACACGCCATGTAACCCTGGCTATGTGACGCCGGCGCTAACGGATGACGCTTTAAAAAGCCAGGCAACATTGCCGCACGATTCGCACCACGCGGGTTGTACTTCATGGTGCAAGAACCCAACGGATAAAATTGTTTATCGATGGCAAAGTTTTTTGACGACAAGTTTGTGTAGTGACGCACAACTTGCATTTCTGAAACCTGCGGCAGCGCGGGTTTCTCTTTGCGACGCAGGCTAGCCGGAATCGCCGACAGCTTATCTTCGCCGACTGGCTTCGGTGCTTGCGCATGCGCAGTGCGACCAACGTGAGACAGTTCAAAAATCAATTGATTGTTGCTCATGCCAACACCTCCGATAGCGCCGCCACGTAGGCATCTAAATCTTCCGTGGTTTTGGTTTCAGTCACGCACAATAAAATAGCGTTGGTGAAGCCATAATGTTTGCTCAACGACACGCCACCAAGAATATCTTTCTTGGCCAATGCCGCTAATACGTCATCCGCTGCCTTCGGCGTTTCGATCACAACTTCGTGAAAACTGGGCGCAGAAAATAATCGCTTAACACCGGCGATGCTTGTCAGTTTTTCCGCCAGCGCCATGGTATTCGCGTGGCAATGCCCGGCAATACTGGACAGGCCTTCCGGGCCAACGAGCGACATATAAATGGTTGCCGCCGTCATAGCCAAGCCTTGGTTGGTGCAAATATTTGACGTCGCTTTTGAACGACGAATATGTTGCTCACGGGCTTGCAGCGTTAAGGTAAACCCTGGCTTACCTTCTAGGTCGACGGTGCGGCCAATAATACGACCGGGCATTTGCCGAACGATGCCCTGCTTGCAACACATAAACCCGAAATAAGGCCCGCCCGAAGACAATGGAATGCCTAACGGCTGACCTTCACCGACGACGATGTCCGCACCTTGCTCGCCCCATTCACCCGGCGGCGTTAACAGTGCCAGCGACGTTGGATTCACAACTGCAATCACCAACATGCCATTAGCATGTGCCCAATCAGTTAGCGCATCGACATCTTCCAAGCTGCCGAAAAAATTCGGCTGCGCAATCACTAGTGCGGCAAAATCTTCACCTTCGTACTGCGCTAATGCTGACAACGGTGTAGTGCCGGTGGCCGCGTCGAATTCCACTTCAACGGCTTCAACGCCTTGATTGCGGACAATGGCCTTGTTAGCGGAGCGGTACAGTGGATTAACTGCCTTCGGCATTAATACGCGATGGGACTTTGATTTACGGTTGGCGCGCAGCGACATCAACACTGCTTCGCTTAAACCAGACGCTCCGTCGTAAACCGATGCATTACTTACATCCATGCCGGTTAAGCGCGCAATCATGGTTTGGTATTCGTAAATAACTTGCAGCGTGCCCTGGCTCGCCTCGGCTTGATACGGCGTGTACGCCGTATAAAATTCGCCGCGCGTTGCAATTTCCCACACCGCCGCCGGAATATGATGCTCATACGCACCCGCACCAATAAAGCAAAGCGCACCTTCATCCTGTTTTGCGCGCGCCGCCATTAATGCAGTGGCTTCCATTTCGGAAAGACCTTCTGGCAACTTTTCTAACTCACCGGCTTTCAGGTGAGCGGGAATTTCATCAAACAAGTCTTCAATGCTGTTCGCACCAATGGTGTCGAGCATTGCTTTGACGTCGTCCGGAGTGTGAGGAATATAGGGCATTGTCTTAACAACTCGGTCAGTCAATGAAAAATCGGAAAGCGATACGTGCGCGTGACGTTGGGGAAATCAAACTGTTCGGCATGTGCCCGCTGTAAGCGAGCACATGCCGGAGAGCATTAAGCGTCTTCTTCGAGCGTATCCGCGTAGTCGTTTGCGCTAAGCAGATTTTCCAGCTCAGCTTCATCAGAAATTTTCAGCTGGAACAGCCAACCGTCACCGTATGGATCGCGGTTAACTAACTCCGGCTCATCTTCCAATGCTTCATTCACGGCAACCACTTCTCCGGTCACTGGAGAATAAATATCGGAGGCAGCTTTTACTGACTCCACGACACCGGCTTCATCGCCCGCCGCAAACGTAACCCCAACTTCTGGCAATTCGACATACACTAAATCGCCCATGGCTTCTTGTGCGTGTTCACTGATGCCCACGTACGCGGTGCCATCATCTTCAAGACGAATCCACTCGTGGCTAGAGGCATAACGCAGTTCAGCTGGAATGTTGCTCATGACTTATTCCTTCTCGTTCAGATTTCTTTAAAAACTTGTTTACCGTTACGCACGAACGGCGGACGCACTAATTTTACTGGGCACTGCTTATTACGAATTTCAACTTTTGCATCACCGCTACTGCCCGCAGGCACACGCGCAAGCGCGACAGCAAAACCCAGCGTGGGCGAAAACGTACCGCTGGTGATTTCGCCTTCGCCTTTGTCGGTGATCACTTTTTGATGGGCGCGCAGCACACCTTTATCGGTCATCACCAAACCGACTAATTCTGCATGTCCGTTGGCTTGCAGTTTTTCTAGCGCCGCGCGACCAATAAATTCACGCTCATTAAAGACCAGCGTCCAACCCATATTCGCTTCTAACGGCGAAATAGATTCGTCCATGTCGTTGCCATATAAGTTCATCCCGGCTTCTAAACGCAGCGTATCGCGCGCGCCTAATCCACACACGGCGACGCCGGCGTCCGCCAAGGCAGACCATAACGCCACCGCTTGCGAGTTTGGCAACATCACTTCCACACCGTCTTCACCGGTATAACCGGTGCGTGCGATCATCCAATCACCCGCTTCGGCGAAACCAAAGATTTTTAAATCCGCTGCGGCCTCGGCGTGCGCAGCGCTCACTGCCGCCGCAAATTTTTCCCGCGCGTTAGGGCCCTGCACAGCGATCATCGCCATTTCAGGACGCTCGTGAATATCCACGGCGTAGCCGCCGGCGCATTTTTCCAACCAATCCAAATCTTTTTCACGCGTGGCGCAGTTCACCACCAAGCGAAAATCATTGTCGCGACGATACACAATCAAATCGTCGATCACGCCGCCGTTCTCGTTGAGCATGCCGGAATACAACGCTTTCCCCACAGGGATGCGTGCCACATCGTTGGCCAGCAAATGGCGCAGATAAGCCTCTGCACCCGCACCGCTCACGTCCACCACGGTCATATGGGAGACATCGAACATGCCGGCGTCGCGGCGCACTTGATGATGCTCTTCCAACTGCGAACCATAATGAATCGGCATGTCCCAGCCGCCAAAATCGACAATCTTGCCGTTGGCCGCCACGTGGGTGTCATACAGGGGAGTTCGATGGCCCATGGTGTGCTCGCTTTCCAGAAAGGGGGCATTGTACTGGCGCGGAGGCCATGGGCATAGGTTGGACGCCCGCTATGAAGGTAAAAAAGCGTCTCGCTGTTCAACGCACCGGCACAGCACGACAGCAAAGCCAGAAAATACGGGGAGATAAAAAGACAACACTGCCTGCGTATGAGTGCCGACAAGGGTGCCCCACCCTGTGGCTTGTCGGACGAGGCGCCGACAGCAGGCAGTGTTGTGGATTCTGTCAATCCAGCGGCCAGTGTCTCCGGCGCTCGCACCCAGCGGTAGTGACGATCGTCATATTCGGTACTAGGACACCCGATCTCTAAATAAAAGAAAGCCGGGGCATGCCCGGCTTTCTTCTACGTCTAGACGTAACGACTACTTCACACTATTACTGCTTTAGCGGCGCACCCAGATAGTTCAGGTTGATGCCGCCCAGCGGAATGCCCAACGACATCCCGGCCGCACCGATACCGGCCAAGGCAATATCCACATCGATGTTCGCGGATGCCTCAACGTTGACCTGTCCGATCTCCATGCGACCATCCGGCAGCAACGTTACAGGGCCAGACAGCTTCAGCTGTAACGGGAAGCTATGCAGATCGTGCGTCAAGGCGATGGAGCCTAGTGTCGGCTTCAACTCAGGTGCATCGAGATAGACATCTAGAGAGATATCGAGCACCGCGCCTTCAGCTGTGGGACGGATATACCCGCGAACAGGTTGGGTACGATTGCCGAAGCTATCTTTGGCATAGCGAATCCGCATGATTTGCGGGCCAGTAGGGATTTTTAAAATCTCCCGAGCGACAATCAAATTCAACACAGCAAAGGTGTCCAGAGACGTCGTCATTAAAACGTTCGGATAGATCAACGTCTCAATGCCACCCTCTGCTTCATTCCAACCCACCACATCTGCGTTCAGCGCACCGGTTAAATACACGTACTTCTTATCGTTGCAAACTTGCTTGCTAGGCACGCCGCCGATGAAAAGGCCGTCGTCCGGCGAGCGCCCGACAAAGCCACACCCTAAGTTGGCCGCATCGAGCAACCCCTGCACACCTCGAGTTTCCAGCGCCGTACTATTTTTCGGCGTCAAGAATTGTCCCGCGTTGTCAGGATCAGCCGACGGCACAGGCTCGCCCACTTCGTGGGTGTAGTTTGCATTGATGTCGGTGGCGGGGAGATTTCTCAGCACTTGGAACACATCTTTTCTTTCCGCCGCGCCGCGAAAATAAATATTTAAATCCGGGCCGCCGACATTTGCAGCCCGGCCCTCTAGCAACACCGTTTGCAGCGGGTAATTAAATTCGGAGCACACGGCATTCACACCGCAATCTGAGGTGACAAACGCATTGCCCACAGACAACGTGACATAGCGGTAAAGAACTCCGTCCTGCCAAGGCTCGTCCGGCGTAAATGACAACTCGCGCGCAGAAACATCCAATGTGCCCGCAACAACAGACTGGCACACACCGCTATTATCAACCCGTTCCACACGGAACGTTCCGGCATCACAACTTGCGCCCAACACAAACGAACTTGGCGTCATATTTTGCGAAAACTGCATACGAATGGAACGGTTCGCAGCAAGCGTCGTGACTGGTAATTTGTCATCAGCTGGGCGGCCGGACACCGCGACAGACCCACGGCACCGCCCATGATCATTGGCGGCAAGATTCATAGAGCCGTCTGCAATGGCACACGGATACCCTGGGTAGGCCGTCAACGCAATCGGGGCACGATTTCCTGAACCAATAAAATGCGGCAATGCAAAAGACACATCGTAATCTTGTTCAAGTGGATTGCCGGCTAGATCAGTCACCAGCGACGACACCTGCACGCGATAAGTAATGTCGCCGGCATCGTCAGAGAAATCTAAATCTTCGTCCGGACGAATAACTAACGTGCTGCCATCGAAATACCAACTGTGCGGGGCATCAACACCGTTTCGGGTAAATGAAAATGCACCGGACTGCTTAAGCGAATCCACATCTAGTGGTTCATTAAAATTCAGTACAACCGGATCGCCCGGCAAATGCTTGGTCGCATGATCACCCGGTGTCCACGACTGTAAAAATGGCAACTCCGTATCCGCAACCGGCGGTGGAGCGTCCGCATTATTCTGATACGATTCAAGATGGAAACTTAAGACGCCGTAAGAATTTTCTAAACCCAACACCCGTGGCTCAACAACGCCTACACCGTCCATCACTAAACGTCCGTCAACGACGATGGCCGTACCGACCACTTCCACATGCAATAGATCCTGACTAAATGCACCGTTTGCTTGAGACTGCTCAGCGGTCATGGCTAAGTCCAACAGCAAGCGAACATGTTTAGGTTCATCTGCTTTAGTAGAGTGCGGGTTATCAAACAAATAACCCGTCGCATCGGAAATAAATGTGACGCGGATATCTCCGGTTTCAAGCGGTGTATCTACCACCCCATCATTATCAGTGTCCACGATCAAAGGCACTTCACCCGCAACTCGAACATCAACGGACGAACCAAGCAGCAAAGACCCACGCTTAATACGCAACGGTGTCGACTTGGCGAAATTTGGTACGTATGCCAATTCAGCGAACACATCACCGCGCGTTTGCGATGCAGTGTCTTCACCCAATAGCACCGCTTTCACAGGAACACAGTTTATTGAGTCGCCGGAAATCGGCGAAAGGATTTGATTGACCGCAGCTTTATCGCATTGCTCTGCCTCAACACTGCTGGACGGACCGGAACGCTGTGCCATCATTTCACGCGGGCGAGTATCCGCGGGAGAAAACTCCCAACTTGCTTCGGCCAACGCTTCGCCATATTTGTCACGCAAGCTGTTAGCCACAATCACCAAACGATAGGTTTCATTGGGACGTAGGTCGTCGCGCGGATCAATGGTGAGCTTGGCACCTTTCGCATAGACAATGGCAGGTACTAATTGATCGGCGCCATCCAACAAACTAACCGATTCACCATACCGAACGGTTGCTTCATCCAGCGGATGGCTAAACTGCATACGCAGCGTCGAAAAATCAACGTAGGGCCGCGATGCACCATCAGGAATCATGTTGGTAACAACAAATTCCGTTAGCGTATTCGAGCGTGACTTTGCCACGTCCTCTCCGCCGCGTACGACATAATGAATATCGCCATTAGCAATATTCGCCGTTCCCTTGTCCGTTTCCAGCCCAGACAAATCCACGCGATACTGTGCTGCTTCGGTTAGCGGCGCTGTCGGCTGCAACACAAACGCGTCGATCAAATAGCCGCTTTCGCTTTTATCGTTGTCGACCAGCTCAACACTAAAAGATACTGGCGCACCGTCGCTACTGCGCTGCCAAACAATTGAACCGGCGATTTCTGAGCGTAGCGTTGCCAGCCTAGCGTCTATCTCGCCTTGCGATAGATTCTCCGCATTAAAGGCCTGAACGGGATCCGAGAACCGCGCAATAAATGGCGCTCTCGGTGCAACCTGTTGCTGGCCATCATACGGATAGCTATAACTTAAATCGTTAGGCGTGATATCCGGATATTCATAGCTCGCCTCTTCGCCTCCACAGCCATAAAGCAGGACTGCAGACAGTGGCAACCATAGTATTTTTTTCATTGCCGCTCTCCTTAAAACTTAAGCGTTAAGGAACCAGTGAAGACATGCACTTCACCGGACGCTGTAACAGTTTCATAAGGATTCGAAGGATTACCTGGAAAGCTCGTCACCAAGTCGAAATCGCGATCCTTTAATTGCTGCATTTGATAACCAAACTCTAACCGCACAGGAAATGCCAGCACCGGCGGGTCCGTAAGTTCCATCGCCACACCTAAACCGAATACAGTTTTATCGGTATCGAGATAGCTCACATCTTCAGACGACGTGCTCTTTAATGGTGACTCTATAAATGCCACCCCGGTTGTGATGAAGATATTATCGATTGGTTCAAATTCCGCACCGAGTCTAGGAATTAAAATATCATCAAACTTTAGGTTTGCCTGATCTTTAATGGTGTCTTTTTTTAGTTCATCTTCCAACGCAGACCAGCCCTGATGCTCCAGCGTTACGCCCGCACGCCAGCGGTTTGCTTTGTATTGCACACCCAACGCAAGAATATCAGGCTGATAGGAGTCCAAGGTGTTAATACTAAGAAGCAAACCCGGCGGGCTTATCGTGCCGGGGATAATCGCTTGCGCATTCACACTGGTTTGCGTATTCGAATAGCCTCTATAAGACAGCGCAGCTTCCCAACCGCTAAAAAAACACTCTTCTTGGCACAACAATTTACCCACATCTGCCGTGACACCAAGGATCGGCCGAATGGAAGGCTTAGCGCTTACATTTAGTTCTTCATACTGAGTATCGCCCGCTAAATTGCTGTAGGTTTTCATATCAGCTTCTGCATGCAAGGTAATGCGCGCAGACGCACCGACACTTAAGCCGTCAATCACTTCCATGGCGCCGCCGAGATTTAAAAACAATGGTTCGCGCCCATACGTTAAATACTGACCGGTTGCTGACGTGCCAGAGGAAAATGCCATCATTTCCTTGCCATATTTTTCCACGCCTGCCATAAACCCAAGATAAATTGGACGCTCGTATTTTGTCAGCGATGTTAAATTTGTTTTCATACCAATCAGTACGTGCTGCGTCGGCTCATTACTGAGAGTGTCGCCATTGCGCACTTGGAAGCCATTGGATGAAACGGATTTTGCTTTTAAGGATTGATCGCCGTGAAGCAGACCAGTGGTGAGCTCACCGCGTGTATCTTTTGTGAGATACGAAGGATTGTAATAGGTTGCGGATACCTGGCTATTAAACAACGACAACGCTTGCGCGGACGCAACGTCCGTTGGTAGAACGCCATAGGTGGTGGCAAGGTTGCCCATGTTGGCAGATGCGGAACTCGATAAAACCATTAACGCGCAGGCGAAACGCCAATCGCGAACGTGACGTGAAATCATAACTCTCCCCTTTTTTAATTTTTATGTTCGATACTTCCTGTATTGCCACTGTATGCATCAATTAGGTTCTTGCACGCTAGTGACTTTCGTCACTCTGGCCGCACATGAGGGAATTTCGGCCCAATGTCACAGCCTTGATATCACTGTGATATGCGCCGCAATTTTCCACAAAATACTGACGCCTAAGAACTAGAACCCGTGTTCCATTTTGCGCGCACGCACAATAGAGCCGTAGAAGTAGAAGGGATGAAATATGTATTTAGATTGTAATAATGCGGGGGAAATTCTACGTCGTTAGTCTCAACGGAAAATTATTACTAATCCGTAAGGCTTAGCGAGATGCCACTCGCCATAGCGCTCAGAATGAAAGCGCTATGGCGAGAGTCCTACTTCGAGACGACTACTGTTTTGCAGGCGCCGTGGTGTAGTTCAAATTGACGCCGCCGGCAGGAATCACAACATTGATCGTGTTGCCCAGTACTTCAATAGCCAATGGCACATCTACGTTGTTGACCTGCTCCACCTCCATTCGCCCGTCGTCCAAGAAATTGATCGGGCCCTTTAATGTTAGCGACAGCGGAAAGCTGTGCTGATTATGCGTTGAGCCACCGAGATTCAGAGGATTCAAAGACGGTGCGTCGAGGTACAAATCGAATTGCACTTCAAAAACCGGGCCTTCCGGCGTGTCCAAAATGTAGCCGATAACGGGTTGATTTCTATCTCTTAACGCCGTGGTATCTTGCACATCTTGGCACGTTGCATTCGAGACGTCGTCGCAGGTATAACGCACACGCATAATCATCGGCCCCGTTGGATTAAACTGCTCACCGAGTAATGTTGCGATCGCATAGACATCTAAACTGCTTGTCATTAATAACGTTGGCAGTACGTGCACCAATACCGCGTCCTCGCCGGTTGGCGGATAGGTCGTCGGGCCGATTACTTCAACGTTGAGCGCGCCGGTCAGATAAACAAATTTTCGCTCAGGGCAACTTCTCGGCGTGTAACCGGTAAGCGCGTTACCTGTAAACCCGCAGCCTACATTCGCACGAGTAATTAATGAGTTCCCCGCGCCCACACCATTTTCTACAATCTTAGTCGCGTTGGGTGGCGTGATGTAGTCGCCCGCAGTCGCATCAAAAAGCGGTAAGTCTTCGCAGCTTTCTGGTGAACTAATACAACCTGGGTAGGTTTGCGTGCCCGCATCATAATCTGCGGCGGTACGCCCTTCGTGAATTTGGTTGCTGTTCACATCAAGGGCGGGCAGGTTACGCGCAGGTTGATACACCGTTGTCGACGCCGGCGCGCCGACAAAATAAATTTCCATATCTGGGCCGCCATCGGTGGCCGCCGGAACATTCGCCGCGGTTTGTGCAATGACTTGTGTCTGCAATGGCAAACCGAAGACATCACATAAAGTGCGCGAACCATCACAGAGCACTGCCGAACCGCCGGTAGCACCTTGAGAACCCAACACATAGCGATACATGGTTGCGCCACTTTCATCCCACGGAGATTCAGGCCAGAAAGTAATGGAGCGTGCTTTAACATCTATATCGCCGGGAACAGGCTCCCACATCGCGGACACAGATTTTTCAACGCGAAAACTTCCTTCAAGCGCAATACTGGTGGGGTCCATGTCCTGCGAAAACTGCACACGGATGGCGCGATTAGTAGGCATTTTTGAAACGGGGAGATGATCGTCTGTCGCCAAACTTCCGGCGCAAACGCCATGGTCGCCCAACGCCAAAGCTCTGTCTTCTGTCACACACGGAAAACCGGGATAGGTGGTTAACGCTAGCGGAGACCGAAGTGCAGCGCCAATATAATTCGGCATTTCAAAACTCACCGTATAATCCGCTGCTAACACTCCGCCGGTCACTAATGCATTGCCTGCGATATCAGTAATGAGTGCCGACAACTGCACGGTATATTCTGAACGATACGCCAAAGGTGCTTTCGGTTTTATCACCAACGACGCACCATCAAAGTAGGCATCCCAATCTTCGGGCAGCAACATCACGCCGTCTTTTGATACGGATACTGCACCAGGCAAAGTTACCGACTTCGGATCTAATGCTTCACTGAAGTTAAGAATGATAGGGTTTTCAGAGCTTTGTTTCGCGACGTTGTCACCCGGCACCCACGACTGCAAGGTCGGGGCAATAGTGTCCACGGCGGGAGCTGGTGCGTTGTCTTGGTCCGCATAGGCTTCCATATGAAAACTTAATACGCCGTACGCTTCTTCCACGCCCAACACATTCGGCTCAACCACACCCACAGCGTCAATAGTTAATATGCCGTCTATTACGATAGCGATGCCGGCCAATTCAATGTGCATTAAATCCTGACTCAACCCGCCATTGGCGCGCCGATCTTCCGCCGTCATCGCAACATCCATGATTAACCGAACATGACGTGGCGATGCTTCGCCTTTGCTGTATGAATTCGGCAACAAATATCCGACGGCGTCAGAAATAAATTTAACGCTAATCGCATCGGTACCAAAGCCAGCCGGCACTTTACCGGCAATCAGCAAATCGACATTCGATCCGGTTAACAAAGAACCGCGGGCGATACGCAGCGGTGTGACCACCGGATAATTCGGCACAAACGCTAACTCAGCATGAACATCGCCCACTTGCTGTGAGGCAGACTCGTCGCCGAGCAGTGTTGCTTTTACCGGAACACAGTTAATGGCATCGCCGGTTAAAGGTGAGACCAAAACGCCGGGTTTCGTGGTGCATTGGTCAGCCGCCACATCCGATGATGCCGCCGCGCGCTGAACCAATGTTTCTCTCGGCATGGAATCTTTTGGCGTAAAGGCTAACGACCACGGCTCAACCGCATCGCCGAACTCGCTTTGCAAATTCGCACCGACAGACAAGGTGTAATCTTCGCCAGCGATTAAATCCGTCAAAGGATCAATCGTTAAAAATGGGCCCTTCGCCAATACCAGCGCATCGACCACAGCACCGCTCGCGTCCAATAATGAAACGGAATCCGCTGCACCATCACCATAGCTTACGGTTTCTGTGTTGATCGGCTGACTAAACTGCAAACGGACATCGGAGAAATCCATTATCGGAAGATCAGTGTCGTCTGGCATGGCGCGAGTAATGTGAAATGCGCCTTGCTCAACACGAATGTCACGCGCGCCAGCAGACGCAGCGCGGGTCGAAAACTCAATCGGGGCATTGGGGAACGTCACTACACCCTTGCTGGTTTCAAGTCCGTCGAGTATCAACACATAGGACTGCGCGAAACCTAATTTCTCAGACGGCGTGATAACGAGCGAGCGTTTTCCGTCTACCATCTTCGCGCTGTACGGCAACGCCACACCTGCGTTCGAAACATTTTCCAAACGCACCTTACTGGCAATATCCAGATCGAGTGCAGCCTGATCGGCATAGGTGAGTGGCTGAGCAAAGCGCAGTACCAGCGGCGCCGTCGTCGGCACTTGTGGCTGTCCGTCGTAGGGATAGCTAAAAACTAGATCAGCAGTCTCCCAATCGAAAACAACTTTTTGCTTGTCACCACCACAACTTGCCACTAGACATGCGGCAAAAAGAATCAATGCGATGCGAGGCGTGCTATTGAAATTCTTCATCATCAGCCTCCTTTAAAACTTCAAGGTCATAGAACCGGAAAACACATGCGAATCGCCGTCGACTTCAACGGTTTCGTAGGGGTTTGACGGGGCATTACTTGCCGACAAATCAAACTCGCGCGGCTTGAGCTTTTGATACTGATAACCGAAATCGAAACGCAACGGATAAGCTAGCAACGGCGGATTGCTGAATTCAACAGCGGCACCCAAACCAATCACGTCCCTGTCGTTATCGAAATAATTAACGTCTAACGACGTGCGCCCCTTTAGCGGAGAGTCTTCTTTGGCGTAGCCGGCAGTGATCATGATGTGTTTATTCAACTTGTATTCAACGCCGATGCGCGGAACGATGATATTGTCGAATTCCAAACCACCTTGATCTTTTACCGTGTCTTCGCGCAGATGTTGCTCTAGCTCTGACCACTTTTGCTCCTCAACGGTAATACCAATACGGAAGCGGTCAGTGCGATATTGAGTGCCTAATGCAACAACGCGCGGCTGAAATGAATCAATCGTTGCAATTGCTAGCGTTAGACCGGGATCAGGAATGGTGCCGGGAATAATCGTATTTGCCAAGACAATGGTTTCAGCTTCCGCGCTTTCGCGGTATGACAATGCGGTCTGCCAGCCATTGGCGAAGCAATCTCCCGCGCCACAAAATAGTTTCGTCCAGTCCAGCGTCATGCCGACTACGGGTCGAATTACGGGCTTCGCGGAGACCGTCATTTTTTCTTGCTCTGTATTTCCCGCCAGATCAGTGCGTGCAACAAGCGCTGCTTCAGAGCGCAATGAAATTAGGGTTGAGACACCGACATCGATGCCATGCGTTAGCACCATCATGCCGCCGAGATTAAGAAATAACGGCTGACGTCCTCCGCGGAAAGACTGCCCTTCATTTGACGTATTCGATTCGAACGCGAGCATTTCCTTACCGAACTTTTCTACGCCAAGCATGACAGCGAAATACAAAGGGCGTTCGTACTGACTGATATCGGTGAGGTCTGTTTTCATGCCGAGCAGAAGTTGCTGGCTCGGGGTGTCGTCAATGGTTTCGCCAGTGCGCGTTGGTGGGTTAGATCCACCCAAACTCTTAACGCGCATATCTTGGGAAACATGCATGATGCCGGTGGTTAACTCTCCGCGCGGATCTTCCGCCAAGTAAGCAGGGTTGTAGTAAACCGCCGACACTTGAGAGTTAAACAGAGAGAGAGCCTGCGCCGATGCAACATCCGTCGGCAGCAATCCGTAGTTCAGTGCTAGATTTCCCATGCCTGCGTTCGCCGCCGTGGCAAACAAACAGGTAGCAGCAAGCGCAACGCGACTAACCAGCCGCATAGTGACTAAGCTCATATTGTTCTCCAGGCGCAGAGCGCCAAATTTTAAAGCAAACAAGAGACCACGTAGCGCCGTGGCCGCACACCCGATTGTGCACAGGATTTATGTTAGGAGTGTCTAGCGGGGCAAAATAGGTAAGTTTCTTAGGAGTTTAGTTATCGATATGTACGTTGGGAAAAATGGACCATTTTTTTGAAAAAGGAGGTCTGAATTCACTTCTTTTTCACGGCGAATTTTACGCTTAGGTAACCCTGTGTTGCATTTACGTAAATACGATTACACAGGTATGTAAGTAGCAACTAAAAATTTCGCCCGTAATATGCGCTGTCACCGCGCTGCCGGGAATGCCTCGCCTGGCATACCTCAAAACACCACCCGCACCACAAGAACCGGAAGAAACCTCGAGCGTCTAAGCTCCGCCCTACTCAGGCTTTAATTCCCGTAACGCTAACTGCGGCAAATCACCATTTCGGCCAAGCGCTTCGCTGGCAAAAAATGCTTTCGCCGGCGGCAACTTATTTACCAGACTCATGCCAACGTTGCGCATAAATCGAATCGCCGGATCACGCACAGCAAATAAATGTTTAATGCCATTCAAAGACTTTAGCATTAACGCGTTGTGCGCACGGCGGCGACGCTGGTACCGCTTTAGTACAGTCTCATCCGCAATACGAATGCCACGCTGCATCGCTTTATGAATTTCTTCCGACAACACCGCCGCATCTAAAAAGCCCAAATTAATGCCCTGCCCTGCGAGCGGGTGGACTACATGCGCAGCATCCCCGATTAACGCGAGGCGCGGCCCCGCGTACTCGCTAGCATGCAACGTATGAATGGGGAACGCCGCCCGCTTCGTTATTTCGCGGCACGCGCCCAACACACCTTCGCTTTCTATCGTCAGCGCGGAAGAAAACTCTTCGTCGGTCATCGCCATTAAGGCTTGTGCTAATTCCGGCGAAGTTGACCACACCAACGAGAAACGATGACCGTCGCCGAACAAGGGCAACATGGCCAACGGGCCGGTTTGCATAAATCGCTGGCGCGCACACCCGCCGTGGGCAAGCTCTGTTTCGATGGTTGCCACGATTGCACGATGGCCGCTATCTTTTGGGGCCGCAGCGATGCCCGCTTTTTCACGCACCTGCGAACGCGCACCGTCAGCACCGACTAACAATGTCGTAATAATTTTTTCGCCGGACTCGAGCGTTGCAGACCACCCCTCGGAGGAAGCGACAATGCTGGTAATTTTTGAGCTCGCGCGCCAGTCGACGTTTTTTGTTTGGCACACGGAATACAGCGCAGCAGTAACGGCGGAATTTTCAATGATCCAACCGAGCTGTGACGCACGCGCCGACGCAGCATCAAAGGTCACGCGTCCTGTTCCGTCGGCGTCCCACACGTCCATGCTCGAATATGGTGACAACCTATCCTGCGGCAAGTGTTGCCACGCACCCACGTTGGTGAGCATATTAAAACTGGCTTCGGTAATTGCGGAGACGCGCACCTCGGCATCACCATGCGGAAATTCCGGCACCTGCGCCGCATCAACAACCGCGATCGTTAACTCAGTGTTTGCCAATGCCGCCGCCAACATGCCGCCTGCCATCCCGCCGCCGACAATTAATACGTCAACGTTCGTCACAGGCGCGAAGCCCTCATTCGAGTCCATTAGCAAACCCCATTGCTTTACTGGCAAAGCGACTGCGCACGCTCGGCAAAACATCAAAGGCAATTAACCCTAACTGCCGAGCGTGTGACACACCGCCAAACTGAATACGAAATAAATCAGGCAGCCACTTTGACACCTTGCTAATCAATGCTTGGTCCGCTTCGCGCTGCTGCGCAAACGCTTGTAAATGTTTCAAATCGCCGGGGTGTTCGGCACCGTTAATTTTGTCCGCCAGCAAACACAAATCGCGTAGCGTTAAATTAAACCCTTGGCCCGCAACAGGGTGCAGAGTATGCGCTGCATTGCCGACCACCACCGCATACGGGATGGCCTGCGCAAAACTTCGGGTTAGCACAAGCGGATAACGGTCTCGCTTTCCAATCGATGCTAGCGGCCCAAGGCGATCGCCAAATTGTGTTTGCACTTCGGCGAGAAATTTGTCATCCGGTAATTGCATCAACGCATCCAGCCGAGCGCGCGGCCCCGTCCATACCAACGCGCAGCGTTCGTTGGTCATCGGCAACATGGCGAGCGGTCCATCGTCAACAAACCGTTCAAATGCATGACCATCATGCGGCTGCGTTAATCCAATGTTAGCGATAATCGCATCGTGGCCCGAGTCATTGTGCTCAGCTGCAATACCTAACATTTCTCGTGTTCTTGATTGCGCGCCGTCAGCCGCCACAAGCAATGCGCAACGCAATTCTCGGCCGCTGCGTAATGTCACCTGATATCCATCGCTTAAGCGTTTAACTCGCTCAGCGCTATCCGGCGCAATAACCGTAATGCCCTCGTCGGCGCGCACGCGGTTTAATAGCACACGCCCAAGCCAACGGTTTTCCACCACGGCGCCGAGGCGCGGAATATTTTCTTCCCTTGCAGAAATTTTTGCGATGCCCGGACGGCCACGACGGGACACGTGCACCAAAGAAATGTCGGACGCATAGGGCAACAAGTCATCAACGATTCCAAGCTGGGAAAAGATGTCTAATGTGCCAGCGGAAAGCGCTGTGCTGCGCGCGTCAAAACTTGGAGTGAAAGGCGTTTCATTGATTGCTGGCAACTCTACCGCTTCAATCATCGTCACGCGAAACGGCAAACCTGCTTTGTTGGTGCGGCGGCGCAACAATAACGCCAAGGCGGCACCGGCCAATCCGCCGCCGACGATCACAACATCGGTGGCGTCATTTTCTTTCTTCAATGACGTATCGACTGTCACGCGCTGCGTTTCTTCTTCATGATCTTTTCGATGTCAGCGACATCCTTGGGTACATCCGAAGTGAAAATGTCGTAGCCTTTTTTTGTCACGGCCACATCATCCTCAATACGAATGCCAATGCCGCGCCATTTCGCCGCAACCGTTTCATCATCCGGCGCAATATAGATGCCTGGCTCTACCGTCATCACCATACCGGGCTCCAGCACGCGCCAAGCGTCATGCACTTTATAGTCACCCACATCATGCACATCTAATCCGATCCAATGGCCGGTACGATGCATATAAAACTGTCGATAGGATTCGGTTTCTAATATTTCGTTGAGATCGCCGTTCAACAGGCCAAGATCTTTCATTCCTTGCGCCAATACATGCACGGCCGCTTCATGCGGCTCATTCCAATGATTGCCTGGCTGTACTTTTTCAATCGCCGCATATTGTGATGCCAGCACCAATTCATATAACGCTTGCTGAGCGGAACTGAACTTACCATTTACCGGATAGGTTCGTGTTATGTCCGACGCATAAATATCCAGCTCACATCCGGCATCAACCAATACTAAATCGCCGTCTTTTAATTTTTCGTTATTGTCGATGTAATGCAAAATGCAGCCGTTTTTTCCGCCACCAACAATTGACGGGTACGCAGTGAAACGGGCGCCCTGATGAATAAACTCATGCAAGTATTCCGCTTCGAGTTGATACTCGAACATACCCGGGTGCACTGTTTGCATTCCGCGACAATGTGCGGCGGCAGAAATTTCGCCGGCACGGCGCATTAACTTAAGCTCTGCAGCACTCTTATATAAACGCTGGTCGTGCAATAAGTGCGTCAACGCTAAAAATTCGCCCGGGGGATGCGCGCCGGTACGGACTTTCGCGCGGATAGAATTAACCCAGTTCATGACGCGACGATCGAACTCGGGCTCACGGCCTAAGTCGTAATACACGCGCTCACGCCCCTCAATTAATCCGGGCAGAATTTCGTCAATATCGGAAATAGGAAAAGCATCGTCCGCGCCAAATTTTCCAACCGCGCCTTCTGGGCCAGCGCGGTAGCCATTCCATGTTTCCATGGTGCGATCACGCTCGCGGCAAAACAACACGAACTCGCCGTGCTCGCGACCAGGAATTAACGCCATCACCGCTTCGGGCTCGCCAAAGCCCGACAAATACCAAAAATCGCTGTCTTGTCGGTAATGATGTTCGACATCGCGGTTACGCGTGCGCTCAGGCGCTGCGGGCAAAATTGCGATGCTGTTTTCTTCCATGTGCGCCATCAACTCTCGGCGGCGACGGGCAAACTCTTGCGCGGATATCGACATGAAACCTCAACTATCGGTACAGACGTAGATTAGTGGCGTGTAGGCTCATTAGTATTTTGGCCGTTTTGACGGCGGCGCATAAGGGCTAGTTCGGTAAAAATTAACAATGCCGAAACCCGACAATGCTCGACCACCTGTTCAAACAGGGATTCGCCCTCTTCGTCTTCATCTTCTGGCGATTCGACTTGGCTAATGGCAACCAAATCCGCGATCGCTTCTTGCAACGGCGTCGGCAGGTCAGCGTCTTTCATACCAGCGGTGCCGGTACCAAAGCCCACCATAAAGCCGTCGCACCATACCGCCAGCGCAGCAACTCGATCAGATAATAGCTGCTCCTCGTCCGGCAGCAGAATGCTCATCTCGAGAGAATCACCGTGAAATGCGGCATGCGCCTCATCCCGAAACTTACCGAAAAGACTTTGCGCCGACATCGACCAACCGTGCTTCACATCTGCGTGCGACGCCAGCACACCCTGCATTTCAGGATCTTCCGCGCTAAGGCCCGAGGCCAGTAACCCGCATATCACGCCGTGCAATTCGGACGGATTCAAGTGCGGCGCTTCATTGGCCAGTAACGATGCGAAAAGAATAAATGGGTCAGAATGGGTATCAGTCATGGATGTACTCAGTGCTTAAATAGTGCCTAAACGGCGAGGTTGCGGGATTTTGACGCTATTGTACCCATTCTTTGCTCAGCATGAGACTTCAGACCACTTGTCCGGTTATCTCGCTAAGTATCTATGAATACAGGATTTCTTCATTGACCCGTCTAGAGCAGGTCAATAGTATTGGTCGGGGGATTACCTTAGGCGAACCATTCCGAATTTGCCATGAATACCGACCAGCAACTACAGCAGCTAGAACAGCGTATCGAAGAACTGATCAACATCAGTTCCAGATTGCGCCACGAAAATGACGCTCTGATTGCGCGCGAAACGCGTTTAATCGAGGAGCGCGCTGACCTATTGAAAAAAAATGACGTGGCCAAGAACAAGGTCGAGGCCATTATTTCTCGATTAAAATCCCTGGAGCAGGAACCTTGAGCGACTCATCTTCCGTCGTTGTCCACCTCTTGGACAAAGAATACCGTGTTGCGTGTGCCGCCGATGAACGCGATGCACTGCTCGACGCAGCCCGCTATCTCGATGACAAAATGCGTGAAGTGAAAGAGGCCAATGTGATCGGCCTTGAGCGTATTGCAGTGATGACTGCTCTCAACCTTGCCCACGAATTGCTGCAAACCAGCGGCCAACTCTCTTCACAGTCCGCCGACAGTGGCCGCGTTTCGACGCTGCTCAACAAAGTCGAAGCGGAAATTCGCGCCTTTTCCAAGCAGCGCGAGCAACTTTTTTAATTCCCCAGACCGCGCCAGCGCTCCACCACAACCTCATTCCGACGAAATTGCCCGACAGAACGATTTAGCGTCAGGCATTCACCCCCATCCGTGCGCTATACTAAGCTCAGTGTTCCCTGGCGTGTGCGCCAGCAGGGTTACGTCCCTGAGCCGATGTTTTACCCCCTGGGGGCGAACATGGTTGTCCAGTGTGCATGTCCGCTTCGGCGGAAAGCCTGACGGCCGACCTGACGTCTCCACCTTGAGCCGCATGGTTCAAGGGCCATACCCAGCAGCGGCACGATCGGGGAACACATTTATTATTGAACCCCCTGTTCACCTGATGAAAAAACAACGGGGGGGTCACAGGAGCGGTGAGCGGTTGAAAAACGGGAAAAACGGCGATCTCAACAATACGGCGACGCCCCCAAGCAATCCGGCACCAACCTCCCGACAAGCGCTGCGCCAACATATGCGCAGCGCCCGACAAGCTTTATCCACGCAACAGCGTCAGCTAGCGGCGCAACGCCTTACTCAACATCTCAGCCAACATCTTTGGTTTCGTCAGGCACGCCACATTGGCAGCTACCTCGCCCACGGTGGCGAAATCGATACCCTTCCCTCTCTGGTGAAAAATTGGCAGCGACAAACACGGCTATACCTGCCCGTGATTGCCGAGCACCCGACAACCCATATGAAGATGATTGGCTGGATTCCGGGTCAGCGACTGCTTACAAACCATTTCGGCATTCGCGAACCAGACCCTCGACGACATCAAGGCCGGCCAATATGGGCGATGGATATATTGCTCATACCGCTGGTGGCGTTCGATGCGCAGGGAAATAGACTTGGCATGGGAGGAGGCTATTACGACCGTCTACTGGCAGATCTGGCAACACGACCACGACGCCCCAAACTAGTCGGCGTCGCGTATCACTTTCAACAAGTAGAGCGCCTGCCCACGGAGCCGTGGGATCAGCGATTGGACTATATAGTGTCGGATAAAGGCTAACACTGACGACCCGCGGACTCCCCGTCTGTCCTGGCTGTTTGCACAGACGAAGCCTCTAGGCTGACAATTCAGCACTGCAAATTAATAGTTGCCCACTGAATAGGTGCTCGAATACTGTCCTGATGCTTGCGCTGTTTGCTGCTGATCCGCGCCATCCCCGTGAGTGAGCGTGCTCACCACTAAGCCAATACCGAAGATGATTGCCAGGACCAACAAAGCGTCCGGTTTTTTTCCGTTCATATCCCAAAGCCCAAAAAGTATCTAATTTCAAAAGCTGCCGAGGCAGCGAATAGTTCAGTGGCATCCCGCCAAATTGTTGTCACATGACGAATGCTTTATTTTTAGTCTGGCGTTTCCAGACCGACCACTCTAAGGCATTCAGGTGACGCATAATGCGAAGTAGTTCAAAAAATGACCGGCCCGCCACCTAAAGTCAATAGGTTAGAAGCATGATCTGATAATTCAGAGCAGAACACACCGTTAACCTAGATGAGTCGAAATGCTGAGAAAGGCGCCGCCAAACCCGCCAACCCAAACCACAAAACTGTCACTTGTGTGCAACAAAGCGGCGCATTGTATACAAGATTTAAGCAAACGGAATAAGCGATATTTCCGATAGCGGAAACGCCTGTCTTGAGACACAAAAAAACGAGCGACACTCGCGTGGCGCTCGTTCTCGACAGCAGTGGCAGCGTCAAACTGCCGTTGCTGGTAACCATTAATTCAAGAATAATCGGTATGCGGGATTATCGCTTTCTTCGATTGTCGGATACGGCACTTTCTTTAAATCCGCACGCAATTTCTTATGCTCGTTTGGCTTCACCTGAAAGCCGACCAACACACGCCCATAGGCCGCACCGTGATTGCGGTAATGGAACAAACTAATGTTCCAGCGTCCACCTAACGCCAACAGAAAATTCAAGAGCGCGCCCGGACGCTCCGGGAATTCAACTCGAAACAATAACTCGTCCATATCCTGCAACGGTGTATGGCCGCCGACCATATGACGAATATGCAACTTCGCCATTTCGTCGCCAGACATATCAACAACTGGATAGCCTTTATCAATCAATCCGTTTAGCAACGGTTGTAAGTCTTCACGGGGTCGCGTTTGTACGCCAACAAAAATAGTCGCGTCACTCGCCGAGCTATAACGATAATTAAACTCTGTGATCGCACGCTTACCGAGCGCTTGGCAAAACTGCTTAAACGCACCGGGGCGCTCAGGAATCGTCACACCTAGCAAGGCTTCGCGCTGCTCACCAATTTCCGCGCGTTCTGAAATATGCCGCAGCCGATCGAAATTCACATTCGCGCCACTTTGAATTGCCAGCACGGTTTTACCTTGCCATTGATGCTGCGCGACATATTTTTTTAAGCCCGCTAACGCCAACGCACCGGCAGGTTCCGCAATTGCGCGGGTATCCTCGAAACTGTCTTTCATCGCCGCACAAATTTCATCGGTGGTGGCGGTAATCACATCATCCACATATTTATGCAGCACCTTGAAGGTTTCTTTACCGATTTGTTTTACCGCCGCGCCGTCCGCAAACAGACCAACTTCGGCCAACACCACTCGCTTATTTTTCGCCATCGCTGCTTGTAAGCAGGCGGCATCCGCAGGTTCCACTGCAATAACTTTTATATCGGGGCGTACATATTTGATATACGCGGTGACGCCCGCCGCCAAACCACCGCCGCCCACGGGCACGAACACCGCATCCAGCGGGCCGTTGATTTGTCGCAAAATTTCCATTGCCACGGTGCCTTGCCCAGCGATCACGTACGGATCATCGTAAGGGTGCACAAAGGTCAGCTTGTCATTCTTTTCCAGCTCGCGCGCATGGGTTAATGCTTCGTCAAAATTATCGCCATGCAGCACCACTTTCGCGCCGCGCTCGCGCACCGCCCGCACTTTAATGTCAGGTGTCGTACGCGGCATGACGATCACAGCGCGAATACCTAAGTGCGCCGCCGCCAACGCTAACCCTTGAGCGTGATTGCCTGCCGACGCACAAATAACACCGCGCGCGCGCTCCTCTTCGGTTAATTGCGCGACTTTGTTGTAGGCACCGCGCAATTTGAACGAAAACACCGGCTGCAAATCTTCGCGCTTGAGCAACACCTGATTGCCCAAACGCCGCGAAATCAACGGCGCGGGCTGCACCGGTGTTTCAATAGCGACGTCATAGACGCGGGCATCAAGGATTTTCTTAACGTATTGCTCAAGCATGGGTTGGCTTCGCTTTCTCACGGTTCAGGTGGCTACTCAATAAAAGATAGATAAAGGCAAAGGAAGATAGTACGCAGGCAGACAGCGCGACGCTAGCCGCCAGTCATATTCATAAAGCGAACCAATTGCTCGCCGTCATCGAGACTAAAGTGGTGACGCTCTGGTTTTAAATCCATCGCGGCAACAATGGCAGCACGCAACGGCGCGTCATCGTCGCTGTCGCGCAAAATAGGCTTTAAATCAACGCTGTGCTCGTTGCCCAAACACAACAACAAACGCCCCTCCACCGTAACGCGCACGCGATTGCACAGGTGGCAGAAGTTATGTGAATGGGGCGAAATAAACCCAACCCGCGACGAAAACCCGGACACTTTCCAGTATCGCGACGGCCCTGCACTGCTTTCTGTGGCAGGCAACAGTGTCCAGCGCTGTTCAAGCTGCTCACGTATTTCTTGCGACGACACAAACGCATCGGCACGATCATGTTCATCAATTGCGCCCAACGGCATTTCTTCGATAAAGGCGATATCTAAGCCGCGCTGCAACGCAAATTCCGTTAACGCTTCCACTTCGTCATCGTTACGACCACGCAGAATCACGCAATTGAGTTTCACCCGCTCAAAGCCTGCCGCCAGTGCCGCATCAATCCCCGCCAGTACGTCGGCCAGCTCACCCGTGCGAGTCAGCGCACGAAAACGGTCTGCATTCAAACTGTCGAGACTGATATTGACCCGCGTAACGCCGGCCTCGCGGAGCGCCATGGCTTGCTCAGTCAAACGCGCACCGTTGGTGGTGAGATTTAATTCCTCCAAACCGGGCACATCGCTAATCCAACCGGCCAACTTGCTGAGACCCGCGCGCACGGTGGGCTCACCGCCGGTTAGGCGGATCTTTTTCACGCCGAGGTCAATAAATGCCTTGGCGACGCGGGCCAGCTCCTCAAGGGTGAGCACCTGCGCACGCGGCACAAAGGTCATCTCCTCCGCCATGCAATACACGCAGCGGAAGTCACATCGGTCAGTTACAGACAGCCGCACGTAATCCACGTGCCGGCCAAAACGGTCAGTTAGCATGGCGCCAGTCTAGCAGAAAAGCGGCCGTTCCACGCCCGCGCCTGCCCGCAAAGCCGCGCATTCGGCGCACTTCGACCCGCCGCAAGGTAGGAATGCTCGGCCGAGACCTGTAGCATTAGCGCTTCCCGCGAAGACTATCCAGCCTTCTGAATTCATAGACTGCGAGATTTCCAATGCAGATTGAGAACGACAAGGTAGTGGCGATCCACTACACCCTAACCAATGCCGCAGGCGAGACACTGGACTCTTCTGTAGAGCGCGGCGAACCACTGGCTTACCTTCAAGGTCACGGCAACATTATTCCTGGCCTAGAAAATGCCCTACTTGGCAAAGCAGCTGGCGAAAAATTAGACGTTGAAGTGGCACCGGCTGACGGCTACGGCGAACGCCATGACCAGCTAATTCAACAAGTACCTCGCTCTGCGTTTGAAGGTGTTGACCACCTTGAGCCTGGCATGCAGTTCCAAGCCGACACTGGCGCTGGCGTGCGTTTGTTCACTATCACCAATGTTGCTGACGAAGAAATCACTATCGACGGCAACCATCCATTGGCTGGTGAAACATTGAAATTTGCTGTGGAAATCAAGGAAGTGCGCGATCCTTCTGCGGAAGAGTTAGAACACGGCCATGTGCACGGCGAAGGCGGCCACGATCATTAAGATCAACGCCCGCTAAGCAGTACATCAGT
Source organism: Alcanivoracaceae bacterium (assembly GCA_029213045.1). Lineage (GTDB taxonomy): Bacteria > Pseudomonadota > Gammaproteobacteria > Pseudomonadales > Alcanivoracaceae > JARGPN01. The sequence continues at coordinate 38,545 of JARGPN010000014.1, read as the reverse complement.
AAAAATAAAAAGGAGCCTATTGGCTCCTTTTTATTTTCTCGCATTTCCCTTTTAAGCGTTAGCTCAGCAACTCCGCGAAATCCCAATACGCAATATCATCACCACGCGATACTGACACCCCTGCCGGCAACACCCCCAAGCCCTCCGCCCAACAGGCCGAACTCAACATGCCGGAGCTTTGATTTGGATGCTTCACCAACACGCGTCGGCCATCTTTCTCAACCACTCGCACGCGTAAATATTCCTGCCGCTTGCCCGGCTTTGCGTCAAAGTCGACAGGTAACTGTTGCGCTGTGTTGCGCTGCATTTGTCGGCCCTGACACGCATCCAAAAACGGCTTGAGTAAAACCAGAAAAGTCACCAGCACCGCCGACGGATTCCCCGGCAAACCGGCAAATATGGCCTCGCCCACACGACCAAAGGCAAACGGCTTGCCCGGTTTAATCGCCATTTTCCACAACGATAATTCACCGAGCTTTTCTACCGCTGCCCGCACATGATCTTCTTCACCCACCGACACGCCGCCAGTGGTAACGATAACGTCTGCATGGTGGGCGTGCCGTTGCAACGCCGCCTCACTCGCCACCGCTGTATCGGCGACCACGCCGCCATCAATGCCTGCAAAGCCGCACGCTTTGAGCAAACCGAGTAACTGATAACGATTGGAATTAAATATTTTTCCCGGCGCGGCGGGCTCGCCGGGCTCTTGCAGCTCGTCACCGGTACTCAACACCACCACACGCAGCGGCGTGAACACCGTCACCCGATCAACGCCAATGGACGCCAATAACCCTAGATGCCACGGCAATAATTTTTCACCGGCCGCCAACACCAATTCGCCTTTCTTTACGTCTTGCCCACGGGGACGAATATTGTCGCCCGGCGCAACGCGCACACCTTGGTGAAGACGCACCGACGATTCATCCGCGCTGCAATCTTCTTGCATCACCACCGCGTCCGCGCCAGAGGGCACCTCTGCTCCGGTAAAAATCCGCGCGGCACTGGCCTGCGTCAACGGCGTTGCCGGCACGCCTGCGGGAATACGCTGTGAAATAGGTAGCGCATTCATGGTCGCATTCATCACACGCACGGCGTAGCCATCAACCGCGCTGTTATCGGCGGGCGGCACATCAATGCCACTGACAACATCCTCCGCCAACACACAGCCGAGCGCCTCAAGCAATGTGCGCACTTCGGTGGTGGTCACGCCTGCTTTTGCCGCGCGCGCTTTCAACCACACAGGCACCTTCGCCATTATTTGCGCGCGAGCGTCATCAACGGAAATCACTGCGCACCTTTTTTCTGTACCAAACCGACAAAATTACAAGGGCGATGGCGTGCGTCTAATTGCAGCGAAATTAATTTATCCCATGCCGTGGCGCAGGCATTCGTCGAACCGGGCACGCAGCACACTAAAGTGAAATTGGCGATCCCTGCCAGCGCCCGAGATTGAATCGTAGATGTGCCTATTTCGTCATAAGAAATTTGCCGAAACAATTCACCGAAGCCTTCAACCTGTTTATCGAATAACGGTGCCAATGCTTCAGGCGTGCTATCGCGCGACGAAAAGCCGGTTCCACCTGTCACCAGTACAACCTGCACCGATGCGTCAGCAATCCACGCCGACACCACAGAGCGCAATTGATACACGTCGTCGCGCACCAACGCTCGCGCCGCCAATTGATGGCCCGCCTCCGTAAGACGGCTGACCAACAAATCACCGGACGTATCATTCTCCGCCGTGCGGGTATCACTCACGGTTAATACCGCAATACGCAGCGGCACCAATGCAGATTCTGACTGCGCCATAGAAGCCTCCTTTTGCCATGCATGCTACCACCAGCGCGCCACAAAGCAGAGCGAGACGCGCGTCTGCTGTTATACTGCCCGCGCAACAATATTCGGGATAACCACATGAAATACGCCATATTGCCGGTCACCGCCTACGAGCAGAACTGTTCGTTTATTGTCTGCGAAGACACCAACCGCCTTGCCATTGTCGATCCGGGCGGCAATATCGACGAGATTTTGCAGGCCATAAAACAGCTCGGTGCGACGCCAGAAAAAATTCTCGTTACCCACGCGCACATTGATCATGTCGGCGTTGTCGCTGAACTCGCTGAGCGATTGTCTCTGCCGATTGAAGGGCCGCACCGGGAAGATCAATTTTGGATCGACCTGTTGCCTCAGCAAGCGCAAATGATGGGCTTCCCCGAAAGCAAAGCCTTTACGCCCACGCGCTGGCTTGATGACGGCGACGCGGTCAGCGTCGGCAACATTCACTTCGACGTGCTGCATTGCCCGGGCCACACGCCCGGTCATATTATTTTCTACCAGCCGGATGAAAAACTCGCGTGGGTTGGCGACGTCATTTTTTCAGGCTCAATTGGCCGAACGGATTTTCCACGGGGCGACCACGAGCAATTAATTCACTCCATCCGCAATAAGCTCTTTTTGCTGGGCGATGAGGTGTCATTTATTCCGGGGCACGGCCCGATGTCGACCTTTGGCCAAGAAAAACAAACCAATCCGTTTGTATCGGATCACCGAGGCTAATTGCCATGCCAATATTTCCGCGCTTTCCGTCACGCTCTCGCCTAGCTGCCGCGATTTTCTTGAAACTAAAACCACGCCAGGGCGTCATTACTCTGGTGATGCTAGTCGGTGGCGCACTCACTGGCTGCCAAAGCACACCGCTGGACGACGCCTGTTACGTGAAGCCAGAATCAGGCCAATGTCGCGCGGCGATAACCCGATTTTATTTCGATGATCGACGCGGCGAGTGCAGAGCGTTTATCTGGGGAGGCTGCCAAGGCGTAGTGCCGTTTGAAACGCTGCCTTCCTGTGAAAATACATGCGGCACACTCGACTCCACGTTCAATATTGAATCACTCGACGCACCGCCGGCAGACACGCACCCAGACAACAAGGACGCACAACAATGAGTAACACCCAAGACCAGCAAAGCATGGTTAAGGTTGTCTACGTTTTATATTTAGTCTCGATCATGACCGGCGGATTAACCGCCCTGATCGGCGCAGTGATCGCCTATGTGTATTACAGTGGTGCGGACGAGCCGATGCGTGACCACTTCCAATTCCAAATCAGAACATTTTGGATGGGCTTGCTGTATACGATTATTTGCGGGGCAACCATTCCCGTATTGATCGGATTCTTACTGTCCGTGCTGCTCGTTATTTGGATAATTGTGCGCTGCGGCAAAGGGCTCAGCGCAATGGGCAAACAATTGCCGCCCGACGATGTGATGACGTGGTGGCTTTAATCACTTCGTCATAAGATTGTGATGTTTATCAAAGCACTGACTAACCTTTAGCAGATGTGTATCTGCTTTCACTGAATACGCAAAGGATATTTATGCGCGCTTTAACTCTTTTCTGCATCGTTCTTCTCGGCTCCGCGCTTGGCGCCTGCAGCACCAGCCCAGTGGTCAAACTGTATGAAGGCAATGACAAACCGGCGGCGCAGCTTTTAACTGTGCGCGTGCCAATGGAGCTAGAAATTATCAGCATTAATGATCGCCGCATTGAAGGCGCCAGCACTATGTTCGCCTACGGTCATCGCGACTTACAGCTGCTACCCGGCCAATACCGCATCGTGGCGTTCTACAAAAGCATTTACCAGATTAACGCCGACGAGCATGAAGTCATTAAATCAGACCCTGCGCTGTTTACCCTGTCCGGCGCGGCGGGCGATATGTATGAACTTCAATTTAACAGACCAACCGATTTAGAACAGGCGCGTGCGCTCGGCAAAAAATTTGATGGTTGGAGTGAAAATATCAACACACAGGAAAAAATCGCCAGCCAACCTAGCGGCCTAATTCTGAATCAAGGATTTATCGGAATCACCAGTGGGGCAGCAGTCGCGGCGACGCCTTCAGCGACCAGTGTCACACCGGATGCATCCGCAACCGGCGCGACCACGCCATCGGCCGACGCGACGCCAAGCCCTGCTACGCTAAACACGTTGAAAGAGGCGTGGGAAAGCGCGTCGCCGGAAGAACGGCGCGAATTCTTATTGTGGATGTCTCAGTAGCTATCCCAGTAGCTACTGGGATAGCTACTGGGGCGTACTGCACCGCTCGCGGCAATGCGACAACTGATTGAATCTTATTTATAACGGATCGCGACGTTCGCCTTGCAACGTCGCAACAATGCTTCTTGATCCGCCCGCATTGCGGTGCTCGCACAAATAAATTCCCTGCCATGTGCCTAACATTAAAAAACCGTCGCAAACGGGGACAGACAACGACTCGCCAATCAGCACGGTCTTAATGTGCGCAGGCATATCGTCCGACCCCTCTAATGTATGCACGTAGTGTGGTGCATTTTCCGGCACCATCGCATTGAAGTGTCGCTCTAAATCACCGCGCACATCAGGGTCCGCATTTTCATTTATAGCTAATGATGCCGAGGTATGCTGAATAAATAGATGTAGCAAACCAACGTCTATCTTTGAAAGCTCGGGCAATTGTTCCAGCACGTCTCTCGTGACCAAATGAAACCCCCGTGGACGCGCGCGCAGTTCAATCGTCTTCTGAAACCAACTCATGTTTTCTCCAAGAACCTAACGTTGATCAAATTAAGCCTCAACACCGTTCACACAGTTTTTGCATTGCCTTACTTTCCAGGCTTCAATATTGTCCGCCACCTGATCCATCAGTCGCTGACGCGCGGCCAAACTTATCCACGCGTTATGCGGCGTAATAATTAAATTATCCAGCTGAATAGTCAGCAGCGGATGATCCATCGGCGGCGGCTCCACGGTCAGCACATCAAGCGCCGCGCCACCTATATCTCCCGCAAGCAACGCATTGCGCAATGCGGTTTCGTCCACTAACCCACCGCGCGCACTATTGATCAAAAACGCAGACGATTTCATCGCCGACAGAAAATCTGCGTTAACCATTTTTTCAGTGGTCTCAGTTAACGGGCAATGCAAGCTGACCACGTCACTTCTCGATAGCAGCTCAGGCAGCGTTACCCGATTCACGTCCTGCGCGCCGCTATGGCTTTGCGCAATCAACACGTTCATGCCTAACGCCGTCACGGCATTGGCAACCGCCTGACCTAGTGCACCGTAGCCAATGATGCCGAATGTTTTTCCCGCCAGCTCCATAACAGGACGATGCATTAAGCAAAAGGCAGGCGCTGCGCTCCACACACCCTTGCGCACATCCTTCGCATAAAGGTGCCACTGGGTGGCCAGCGCCAACGTCATGGCAACGACATGCTGCGCCACACTCGCGCCCGCATAGTTCGTCACATTCAACACGGGAATGCCCGCGCGCTGGGCAGCGGCAAGATCTACGTTGTTGGTGCCAGTGGCCGTTAGGCAAATGCAGCGTAGTTTCGGTAACGAGGCAATCAACTGCGCATCGAGCACCACTTTATTGGTCACCACCACGTCCGCATCCTGCAACCGCGCCTGCACTTCTTCTGGGGCGGTCAGCGAAAAGAATGTCCAATCCTCTAGGCTTTTCTTTAGAGCGGTAAGATCGATGTCTTCGCCCAATGTTGCCGTGTCTAAAAATACGCCGCGCATGGTTTGTTTCATCTCTCTTTTTGATTAATGTGTCGTTGAGAAAGGCGTGCTTTTCGCGTCTTCACGGATTGGCTGTTTTTCTATGACCATCGAAGCGTTGCACGGATATCTCGATCAGCTATCACTTAATACCCCCCATGATAAACCTGTGGTGGGGGTAAGCGCGTGCCTACTAGGTCGTCCGGTGCGCTACGACGGTGAACACAAACACGAACCACTGGTTACGGACCAGCTCGCCAAGCAACTCACGCTGACAGAATTTTGTCCTGAAGTTGGCATCGGCATGAGCGTGCCACGCCCGCCCATTCAGGTAATGCAAATTGATAACGCATTACGCGTAGTGGGCGTCGACGCCCCACACAGCGATGTCACCGACGCCTTGCGTCAGTATGCACAAGGCGCACCGGATAATCTTGATGGCTTTATTCTGAAAGCCCGCTCGCCGAGCTGCGGCGTTGGCACAACACCCATTATTGATCCGCGCGGCGACGAGACCGGGAAAACGTCCGGCGCATTCGCCCATGCGTTGCGACAACGCTTCCCTTGTGCGCCGATGGCAGACGAAAGCACACTGCAATCCGACGCGCAGATTGCACAGTTTCTGCTGCAGATTTATTTCTATCGACACTGGCGGCAAGCGCCTTCCTTAACGCAAGTCTATGACTGGCGTGATACATTACTTACACTGTCAAACGAAGCCGCATTTATCAATATTTTATATTCAAACGTCGCGCTAACGATGTTTCTTGAATGCCTTGCAGCGCACAGCGAATAATTCACCTCATTGCCAACACCAACCATCATGACGATAAAATTGATAACATTAGACCTCGATAACACGCTATGGCCCGTACACGACGTTATTCGTCGCGCGGAGAAGGCGAGTTTCGATTGGCTATCCGCAACACATCCGGAAATATCTCAACAATTTGATGTTCAGGCGTTGATTGCTCTCCGCAAAAAACTCGTGCAAGAAAACCCTGATTATTTACATAACCTGACAGCGCTGCGTAAGGCGGCGCTGCTGCATACATTTCGCAACGCCGGCATGAGCGACGTAGAGGCTAGCAAACAAACCGATATCGCGTTTCAGGTGTTTCATGAAGCACGCAATCAGGTAGAAATGTTTCCGGATGTCATGGCTGTATTAGAGCAGCTCGCCGACGACTATCAATTGGGTGCATTGACGAATGGAAATGCGGACTTAAAAAAAATTGGTATCGCTGAGTTGTTCTCGTTTCATCATTCATCGGAAAGCATTGGCCGCCGAAAGCCGGAGCCCGATATGTTTATGGCCGCGCTTGCATCATCTGGCGTGAAAGCGCATGAGGCTGTTCACTTAGGTGATCATCCCGAAGAAGATGTGCGCGCCGCGATACAACACGGATTTCACGCTATTTGGGCAAATTTTTTAGGAGAGAGTTGGCCAGCGCATTTTCCTGAGCCAACGCTTAGCATCAGCCAATGGCGCGATCTTCCAAGGACGATTGAGCAATTACATGACTAGCCCGAATCGAGAAAGACTGTTGATGCTTATCGACAATATTGAACGGGAAATGCAAACGCTTTCGCTCTGGGATGCGCAACCACCTGAGCAACATGCATTCCAAAGCAACCTACCCTTTTTTGCCGACACCATGTCATTCGCTCAATGGCTGCAATGGGTTTTCCTCGCCCGCTTCCGGGCCATCCTTGAAGGCGAGCACCCACTCCCCAACCAATGCAACATCGCTCCCATGGCCGAAGAAGGGATTCAGCATATCAACCAAGACATCACCTCCCTGATTGCCCTACTCAAAGAATTCGATAATCAATTTTAGAATAAGAAGCGTGAGAGCACTGCTCCATGTAGGAGTCTGCCTGCAGACGATTGCTGCCTCGATCACCGCACTATCGCTTGCAGGCAAGCTCCCACAGGGGGACTTGAAAATACCTCGCAAGATTTAGGATGAATCTCAAAAGAATAAAAGCCAATCCACGAAGCACTGATCTCTGTGGGAGTCTGCCTGCAGACGATTTCTGCCTCGATCACCGCACTATCGCTTGCAGGCAAGCTCCCACAGCGGGACTTGAAAATACCTCGCAAGATTTAGGAAGAGTCTCAAAAGAATAAAAGCCAACCCACGAAGCACTGATCCCTGTGGGAGTCTGCCTGCAGACGATTGCTGCCTCGATCACCGCACTATCGCTTTCAGGCAAGCTCCCACAGGGGGTTTTCATGAAGGTCTAGGAAGTTTTCTTTGCAAGTAGAGGAAGGTATTTTATTGCTGCCTCAGCCAAGTCACGGCTTCTTCTGGGTTCTCAAAGAATTTGGCTTCGCCGGAAATAAACCACGAACCAATTTTAGCGGCATATTCTTGCCAACTTTTATTGCCTACCAAAGCAATACGTTCAAATTGATTGCCATGCTTTAAACCAATTTTGAAATCGTCCCACGCGGCGTGCGCATCCCAACCGGCAAGTTCAGTACAATCAAAAAAAACATTAATTTTCGGATTTTTTACTTCATGAAGTGCTGACTCGATCATCGGCGTAATCAGCTGGTAATCTTGGTGCGTCAACGTGCCACGAGCCTTCATCGATAGAAAAATTTCGTTATCAACGCGTTCAATGCCAATAGATAAACCGTGCCGTAAAGATTCCATGCCGCTACTCCTTAGCGTTTCGTCTGCTTTCCAGACAATCTATTCACTCAGTTCCACACAGTTCCGACCTGTTTGCTTGGCCTTATACAAAAGCCTATCCACCGCATCAACAAAGAAAGATGGCTTATCTTGTGTGGTAGGAATAATGGTTCCCACACCAAGACTTACAGTAAGAAACGGGCTGACCTCTGATTGGTCATGCTGAATCTGCGCATCCAAGATCACGCGACGACACCGCTCCGCCACCTTAGCCGCCGCCTTCGCATCGGTTTCCGGCAACACCAACACAAATTCTTCACCGCCGAAGCGCGCAACAAGGTCACGCGGCCGCGCGGCAACTCCTTCTAACAACGCAGCAACACGACGCAAACAATCATCGCCCTGAAGATGACCGTACTGATCGTTGTATTCTTTGAAGTAATCGATATCGAGCATAATCAACGACACCGGACGCTGATGACGGCGCGAATTGGCCCACTCCATGTCCAAGTTCGAATCAAACATTCGACGATTGGCCACGCCAGTCAAACCATCTTTAAACGAAAGCTCTTCCAATTCCTTCTGCAGACGTATCAATTCCTGCTCAGTCTCCTTGCGCTCGCTGATGTCGAACATAAAACCGACCAGCGCATCGACTTCGCCATCTTTGCGCACAACGTGCACCACGTCCCGAATCCACACATAGCCGCCATCTTTAGTTAGCGCCCGGTAATCCGCTTCGTGATCTACGCCAGACTGCGATTGCGACACACAGAAATTCACCACCCGCTCGCGATCGTCATCGTGCATTCGGTCAGCCCAGTCATCCACTGTCAGCCAGCTTTGCTGGGTCCAGCCGAGCAGCTCCTCGATTTGCGGACCAATATAGGTAAATTCCATGGTGTTCCAATCGATACGCCATGGAATAGCCTTGGTGGATTCCAGCAACGTTTTATACACGGTGCTGTCTTCGACCATTTCAGCTTTTTCTAGAGTGCTCATGTGTCGGCATACTTTCGTGCGTGGGAAGAAGGCTCACATTTCCAATGCGAAAACTGTATTACAATCCGCTGTATTCTGCCATGACAACCGCTCACCTACTTGCCGCCGGCTCGCTGATACAACGCCAACAAATTACTGGGCTCGTCATAAACAATTCTCGTGCCTGCCCGTAAATCTCGGCGCATCAATCGCACCATGTCGTCCAAAACGGTGGCTGCAAATCCATCCGCCGGCTTGCCGGTAACTTCTGCTAGCCGACCCGCAATTACCGCAGGATCGCTGACCACTGGGCAAATGCGGTAGCCATAACTGCCGCCAATTGCCTCGGGCACCAAATCCATAAAGCGCCCTTCTTTTTGCTTAAAAAAGGTCAAAGGACAACGGTATGCGTTGTATCCAAGGATGGGCAAATCATCCTCCACCTGTTCATTTTCATCTTCGATCTGCAGCGTTGTCGCTAACGGCAACAACTGTTTCAACTGATACGTTCTCGCCATATTGGCATTGCCGACACGCACGAGATTCGCTATGAGCTCGCCCAACGACGCATGACCAATAATTGCCGCACGCTTAGGCAGGCCGCCCCACGCACCATCCGCACCGTTCAACAACGCCTCCAGTACGGCTGCATTTTCGAACCCTCCGCCAGAATGCATATGCACAAGAATTTTCAGAGGTGAAGGCATAAAGCTGCGCGCAATGGCAACGAACGCGCCCACCTGGAAGGGCATAAAAGTGCCTCGATCATCCTCCATGCTCAGCCCTTCTATAGGCTGACTTGCCAACACACTCAGCACTTCGCAGGTCGCCTGCAGGTTGTCCGCAAAGGCATCACAACCGTCAACGATATTAATAAAAATCCTCGGCGCTCCGCCTTGCTCGCCTTTGATGTTTTCGTGTATCCACTTAATGCTAGCGATCACGCTGCGTTGTAGCGTTGGCAAATCATACTGACCATGCATGCCGTCTTGGCTAAGATAGATTTCTAGCAACGTGTTCGGCACACCGTATTTTTTCATTTTCTCCAACGACGGATCAGGAACAAAATTTCCGCCTTCATCTTCAATCCCAATCGCCGTAAAGACGAAACAACCCGTCATATCAATGTTGTTATCCCGCAGATGCATCATAAAATCGTCATCTACTTCTAGCTCATCGGGCATGGAATAATCTAGCGTACCAAGCAGTACGTTCTTAAACCCGAATTCACGCACTTTCGGAAAAATAGACAGCTTCTCTTCTAATGTTTGGCCGACACGCGCGCCCACGGGGTTCTCTCGAAGGGACAAATCAATGAAGAACGGATCAATATTGCGTAGCTTTTCAACTTTTTCATTCGCTGAAGCGAGAATATTATTGGCGTTTTTCAGCCCTTCAGATAATTGCATAGGTGCTCTTCCGTAAGATTATAATTTTGTGTGTCGATAAACGTCCCGCTATTTAGCGCGGCACTGCCTCGCCCAGCTTTCTTCTAAGCGAAGCTGTTCTCTTGCCAACATACGGCTCATTTTTTTTAATGATTTAATGCGTTCATCTATTATTGCGCGTTTCTCTGCCATAAGCTCCGCGCCTTGCTGACAATTCAGCGCATCATCTCTTAGTGCGTCAGAAATTTGTCGAATTTCTCGCAAAGAAAAACCCAGCTCTTTCATCTGACACAACATCGTCACCTGCCTGATGGCCTGCTCAGGATAGTCACGGTAATTGTTTTCTCCCCGATGAACCTGATGCAGCAGACCCTCCTTCTCGTAGTAACGCAGCGTGTGGCGACTGACGCCAGTACGTTGTTCAAGCTCAGCAATGCGCATACATCCTCCTTGTATTAGCTGCTCAATACATCGTCGCACCGAACATCTTGACCTTAGAGTGTACTCTACACTTTATCGTAGTGGACTCCAGCAATGTCTAAACGGGACATCAATAGGGAGTCCACCATGAGCATACTCGTTACCGGTGCCACCGGCTTTATCGGCCGCTACGTCTGCGCGGCATTAACCTCGCAAGGACAACAAGTGATCGCCATGATGCGACGCCCCGAAGAACTCGCTTCATTGCGTGCGAGCGTCAAACAATTTGGCGGCGATCCGCATTTACTCAACGCCGTACACGGCGATTTGGATTTATCTAAGCTCGGCATCACAGAGTCATTACCTGCGCTCTCCGCAGTGATTCACCTGGGGGCAAGATTTGCCTGGGGAATGTCACATCAAGCGGCGCATCAAACCAACGTCGTTGGTGCATTGTCTGTTGCCGATCTTGCATCGGCGCATCATTGCCGATTCATTCTAATTACCGGATTCATGCTGGAAAACATTTCGCACTTAGCGCGCATCGGGATTGATATTAACCAACCCAGAGCCACGCAATGGCAAAAAGTGTATCGCCGCACCGGCGGCTACGAGGCCAGCAAATTGGAAGCCGCCATTCGGGTGCGCGAATATTGTTTAGAAAAAAATATCGAGCTCGTGGAAGTTCAACCGGCAACCGTTGCAGGGCACAGTCAAACTGGAGACTTAGACATTGCTCAGCCGCTGTACTCATTAATCGATAACGTGGCAACAGGGCGACTAGCGATGGTGCCGGGCTCACCCGCACACTGGCTACCGCTAATTCCGGTAGATGTATTAGCGGATATTATTGCTGCCGCCTGCTCAGCCGACACACCGCCGGTGCGTATTCTCGCACTCGATAAACACACACCGAACTTACAACCAATGTTAGCCGTTGTTGCAAAGTCACTTCGCAAGAGGGCACCGCAACAATATTTGCCAGTGGCATTGCTACGCTTTCTACTGCGTATACCAGGAATGCAAACGCTCATGCGCACATCCATCGAAGCGTTAGATTTTATTCAGACCACACGGTTCGATACCGACATAACAACTGCTTTTATGCAGCAACACAACATCGTCATGCCGAATATCAATCAAGTGATTATCAATAGTAGCGAGCGCTATCGTACGTAATAAATTATCTCAGTGAAGAATTTCCGGCGGATCCAATTTCGTCGGCGGCATTTCGATTGTCTGCGTTTTACGCAGAGGCATTAGTGCATTCCCTATAAGGCTGCGCCAAGGATCATCATCTTGGCCCAACTTATAATCGCCATTCGTAATGGTGAGCACCAATGCACCACGAGTATCGAAAAGTTCAACACCGGTACGAATGCCACTCGCACCACGGCGTCGAACTCGCCAACAGCATGCAATATCCTCTGGACGTAATATCAGCGTCGCCCCATTCACCTGAATAGAAATATTCTTCCCCTGCCAAGCGAAGAGATGTGGCACACCGACAACGCGTTGCTCGCACCCTTTATTCGACACAGACAGCGATACCGGTGCGCCTTGCTCCGCGATCATGCCAAGCAATGACACCGCAGACTCAGGCTGCACCGCCAAGGCGTAACTGTCACGCACAAAACGCATAGCAAAAAATCGCGATACGCCATGATCTAACAGCATTCGTTCAAAACATTCGTCATCGCAAGCGCTCGACCAATCTCGCTCCAACGCACACACATCGACATCAACAGCATCGCTGCACCCAAGCGGCTCAGGCAATGGCAGAGAATGCTGCTCGGGATGAAGCATCGCACACACCAACTCTTCAAACGCGAAACCTGGACTGCTTACAGTGACCTGATGCAAGAGTTCGCCTTGACGGTCAAAAAACATCAAACTCCGCGCCGGAATATCACCCACCGGCGCCACTGCCGCTAACACCGTTTGCCATTGCGATAGCTGCAAGTTCAACATGCCACTTGGCTTCGTCAAATAACCTACGCCACCGACGCCTAGACATAAATTTCGATAATCTGCGTTGACCACAATACGGCAACTTCGATTGCCAGAGGTCAGTTGCACGGGGCCACATCGGTGGAGCCCTTTTAGAATGGCCGCCGGCTCATCTTGCAGCCGTAATACGCTGTCCCCCAACGACGCGGCGCATTGCGCCAGCGGTTGCGGCAAACAGGCTGATAAGACATTTAATCGCGCATTCACACTTAGCTCCTTCTGGATTATTTTTCCAGGTCCACTCGGCACGCTTGCGGCCATCCGCGGATGTCGAGACATAAAGTGGAATGGCTTGCGTGCGGGCTGGCTATCCGTCAGGGAACTGCGCCTTACGCTGTGACGCAGGACTATTTATTTACGGCCGCCAAAACCAGGTTCGCGCGTCAAAATCAGCTTCCCCGCAGCGGTTCGACGCAACTGATAGCAACTATCGGCATGCTGTATCAGCAAATGCCCTTGTCCAGACAGCAATGTTTGGCTGCTGACGCTGTCTCCTTGGATCTCTACGCGACGACTCGCCGAGATACTCGGCACGCTTACTGACGTCATGACACTCTCCCAAGCTCAAATTATTAATGATAATCATTCTCATTAATAATTCATCCCCTGTCAATCGGCTATCTGTGCGCTTTTCCCCTGCGCCGATGGGGCCACGCTTGCTATACTGCCCGCTTCATTGACCAAAGGCAGACCATGAACGACGCGACGCAGGACACAGCACAGGACGTGACGCAAAATTACGTCACCTGGTTTCGCAATTCTTCGCCTTATATCAATGCGCACCGCGGCCGTACGTTCGTGGTGATGATTTCCGGCGAAGCGATTGAGGAAGCCAACTTCCATCACATCATCCATGACCTAGCGCTGCTCAACAGCCTCGGCATCCGCATGGTGTTAGTGCACGGTGCGCGCCCGCAAATTAGCGCGCGTTTGAAAGTCCGTGGCGTCGAATCTCGTTTTGAAAACCACAAGCGCATTACCGATGCCAGCTCCCTTGACGCCGTGCTTGATGCCGTTGGCTCTATCCGTCTGCGCATGGAAGGTTTGTTTTCCATGGGGCTCGCCAATAGCCCCATGTATAACGCCAGCATTCAGGCAGTGTGCGGAAACTTCGTGATCGCCAAACCGGTCGGCGTGCGCGATGGATTTGATTACCAGCACACAGGCGAAGTGCGGCGCATCCAAATAGACGCCATTGAAAAACAACTGAGTGCTGGCAACATCGTCATGCTGTCGCCCATCGGCTGCTCGCCCACCGGCGAATTGTTTAATTTAAATTCCGAAGAAGTGGCCTCCACCGCCGCCATAGCATTAAAAGCCGATAAGATTATTTTTCTTGGCGAAGAAAAAGTAGTGAGCACACAAGATGGCACACAACTTCGCGAAATGACCCCACAAGAAGCCGGGCAGTTGTTGGCGCAAGACGTGATCAACAATGAAAATACCGAACGGCAACTAACAGCAGCCTGCCATGCCGCCAGCAACGGCGTGGGTCGCGCACATTTAATTGATTTCCGTGAGGAAGGCGCGCTGCTAAAAGAATTGTTTACTCGCGACGGTTGCGGCACGTTGGTCACGCGCGATCTGTATGAAAACGTACGGGGCGCGTACATCGAAGATGTCGGCGGCATTATTGAATTAATCGAACCGCTGGAAAGCGCTGGTGCGCTAGTACGGCGTTCGCGGGAATTATTGGAAAGCGAAATTAAACGCTTCACCATTATTGAACGGGACGGCATGGTCATCGGCTGCGCCGCGCTGTATCCATTTGATGAAGGTCAGGTCGGCGAGTTAGCCTGTGTGGCCGTGCACCCGAGTTATCAAAAAAGCCAACGTGGTCGCAAACTTCTTGAACATGTTGAGAAGCGCGCGCGCTTGCAGGGCATCAATGAATTGTTTGTGCTAACCACACAAACCTCCCATTGGTTTCAAGAGCTGGGCTTTAGCCCCAGCACGCCGGACGCTCTGCCCGGCGAACGTAAATCGCTGTACAACTATCAGCGCAACTCTAAAGTCTTTAGCAAGAAAATTTGAGGTTATCATGCCACATTATCGTTCTCGTACGTCCACTCACGGTCGCAACATGGCAGGCGCACGCGCCTTGTGGCGCGCCACCGGCATGAAAGATGGCGACTTCGGCAAGCCAATTATTGCCATCGCCAACTCTTTTACTCAATTTGTTCCAGGCCATGTTCATCTTAAAGACATGGGCCAATTAGTCGCGCGCGAAGTGGAAAGAGCCGGCGGTATCGCCAAAGAATTCAACACCATTGCGGTAGACGATGGCATCGCCATGGGCCACGACGGCATGCTTTATTCGCTACCAAGCCGTGACATTATTGCCGACAGCGTTGAATACATGGTGAACGCACACTGCGCCGACGCCATCGTGTGTATTTCCAACTGCGACAAAATCACACCGGGCATGCTTATGGCCGCGATGCGATTAAATATTCCTGTTGTATTTGTTTCCGGCGGCCCGATGGAAGCAGGTAAAACAAAACTCTCCGACAACAAGCTCGACCTAGTCGACGCCATGGTGATTGCCGCAGACGATTCTGTGGATGACGAAACCGTCGCCGAATACGAGCGTAGTGCGTGTCCAACGTGCGGCTCTTGCTCTGGCATGTTCACCGCCAACTCCATGAACTGCTTAACCGAAGCACTCGGCTTATCCTTACCGGGTAACGGATCGGCGCTGGCTACGCACTCTGATCGCGAACAATTATTTTTACGCGCAGGGCGACTCATTGTGGAAAACGCGCGGCGTTACTACGAGCAAGAAGACGAAAGTGTCTTGCCGCGTAACATCGCATCGTTTGAAGCTTTTGAAAACGCCATGACATTAGATATTTCCATGGGCGGCTCAACGAACACTGTATTGCATTTGCTCGCAGCGGCGTTAGAAGGCGAAGTTGGCTTCACCATGTCGAACATCGATCAACTGTCACGTCGCGTGCCGTGCTTATCGAAGGTGGCACCGGCCACGCAGAAATATCATATGGAAGACGTGCATCGCGCTGGCGGTGTCATGGGTATCTTAGGTGAATTAGATCGCGCTGGATTACTGCACACCAATTTACCCACCGTGCATTCGCCGACAATGGCCGACGCATTAGAAAAATACGACATCATGCGCACGAAAGATGAAGACGTATTAAATTTCTTTAAGGCAGGTCCTGCTGGCATTCCAACGCAGACCGCTTTCTCGCAAAGCACACGCTGGCCAGACCTCGACATGGATCGCGAGAATGGTTGCATCCGCTCAAAAGAACATGCCTATAGCCAAGACGGCGGACTGGCCGTGCTGTACGGCAACATCGCTGAGCGCGGCTGCATTGTGAAAACCGCAGGCGTAGACGATTCCATTTTAATTTTTGATGGCGTAGCGCGCGTTTTTGAATCGCAAGATTCTGCAGTGAAAGCAGTGCTGGGTGACGACATTAAAGCGGGCGACATTGTGGTGATTCGCTACGAGGGCCCTAAAGGCGGCCCAGGCATGCAAGAAATGCTGTATCCCACCAGTTACTTAAAATCGAAAGGCCTTGGCAAGGTGTGCGCCTTGTTTACTGATGGCCGCTTTTCCGGCGGCACTTCAGGTTTGTCCATCGGCCATGCTTCACCTGAAGCGGCGGAAGGTGGTGCGATCGGGTTAGTGGAAGATGGCGACCACATCAAAATTAATATTCCGGAACGGACAATTAATTTAGCGGTCAGTGATGAAGAGCTTTCGCATCGACGCACAAAAATGGAAGCCCGCGGAAAGCTCGCGTGGAAACCGAAAGAAATGCGCACCCGTCGTGTGTCCACTGCGTTGAAAGCCTATGCTGCGCTGACCACCAGTGCCGACAAAGGCGCCGTGAGAGATCTCAGCCAACTCGGCATCGACTAATCGTGCTGGGGTTTACTTGCGAGCGATAGAGTTCTCTCCAGCGCCCTATCGCTTGCAGGCAAGCTCCCACAAAAGAATTCAGCCCAAACAATTGTAGGAGCTTGCCTGCAAGCGATAACGGCACACCAAACGCCGACACGCCCTGCAAGCAAACCCACAACAAACAAAAGCACCACCGAACCATGTGGGAGCTTGCCTGCAAGCGATAACGGCCTTTCCAACTGCCAACGCGCCCGCAAGCCAGCTCCAACAAAACAAGGCACCACCAATATTCATTCACCCAACAGGGGAATCGTTTGAGCGTTAAAAGCAGTTTACTGCCGTATGTTGCCCGGGCCATCACTAGCCCGCGCACACGCGACATGCGCCGCGGCTCACGCGAATTGGTGCGTAAACTTTCCGGGGCCAAACACCGCCTGACATTTTATTTTCGCATCGACGACCCGTACAGCTTTCTGCTTGCCCAAGTACTTCCTGAGTTCGCGGCACACTTCGGCGTTGAAATTCAACCGCGCACGCTACTGTATATCGATGAAAGCCTTTACCCCGCTATCGACGAACTCGACAACCTTGCACCGCTAGACGCCTCTCGGCTCGCAGCCCTACACCAACTTAAATTCCCAGCGCACTGGCATAAGCCCGACACAAAAGCGGCGCTGCAAGCATCACAAATTTTGTTGCGCCACGAAGGGCACCCTAGCTATTTAGATTTAGCCTGCGAACTCGCGGAAGTGCTTTGGCAAGGCAAGCCTGAACGTATTGAGGCCTTAGCGCGTCGCTATGACGCAGAATCTAGCGACAAAGCGAAATTAAAACTGCAAGCGCGTCGCGATCACTTTATTAAAGACGGGCACTACCTTACTGGCACTATTTATTACGCTGGTGAATGGTACTGGAGCATTGATCGCCTTGACCATTTAGCCGAACGCCTAGCCCACCTTGGACTCGGCGGTGGCGTAGCGCCGAAACAATATGGCCTCGCAAAACGCCCAACACTGCACAAACACCATAACGATGTTGCAGGAAAAGAGTTGGAGCTATTTTTTTCGTTTCGCAGCCCGTACAGCTATGTTGCGCTTGCCAGAACATTTCAACTGGCTGATCACTACCAGTTAAATCTGATTATGCGTCCTGTGTTGCCCATGGTCATGCGTGGCCTCCCTGTGCCGTCGGCGAAAAAGTTTTATATTCTAAAAGACGCCGCGCGCGAAGCCGCACTGCAACATGTTCCGTTCGGATTGGTCTGTGACCCGGTAGGCTCCGGCGTCGAACGCTGCATGGCATTGTGGCCATTCGCAGAAAAAGAGGGCCGCGTGCGCGAATATTTTCTCGCGGCTGCACGTTGCATCTGGAGCCAAGGCACTGATGTGTCAACCGACGAAGGTTTACAAACAGTATGCAAAGAAGCGGGGCTAGATTGGAATCGCGCACGTCGCTGGCTCGACGAAGATAGCTGGCGCAACCGCGCAGAACAAAATCGTGTCGCGATGACCGAGCGAGGCAGCTGGGGCGTCCCTACGTTCACCGTCAATAACCAAACTGTGTGGGGCCAAGATCGCTTCGCCATTATTGAACAACTTTTACTTGGAGATTCAGCATTATGACTATCGCTTTTTGGTGTGTGCTCGGCGCAATTCTTCTTCCCTATGCTTTTACTAGCTATGCAAAAATTGCCGGTCGCGTTGGCGCGAAGAAAAATGCCAACCCTCGCGTATGGCTCGACAAGCTGGAGGGCCCAGCGCAACGCGCAAACTGGGCACAACAAAACAGCTTTGAGATTCATCCAGCCTTTGCCGCCGCGGTGATTATTGCGCAATTTATCGGTACCGCACCGCAAGCCACGCTGGACCAGCTCGCTATCGCCTTTCTCGTTAGCCGCGTTGTCTACGGCGCGTGCTATATGATGAATTGGGCGACATTGCGCACCCTCGTTTGGGCTAGCGGCCTCGTGATAATTGCTAGCTTCTTTGTGGTCTCTGCGTGAAAGGCTTATTAATCATTGGCGCGCTGAACGGCGCGCTTGCGGTAATATTGGGCGCGTTCGGCGCACACGGCTTAAAATCCCGCGTCGATACGGCCATGCTGGATGTATGGTCCACCGCTAGCGAGTATCATTTTTATCACGCGCTCGCGCTCATACTCGTTGGCATTTTGGCAAAACAATTTGGCGATTCAGGGTTTGTTAGCGCGGGCTGGGTCATGTTTGCGGGCATGGTTATTTTCAGCGGCAGTTTATACGCACTAGTGCTAAGCGGAACACGTTGGCTCGGCGCGATTACGCCCTTAGGTGGCACCGCATTAATTATCGGCTGGGCAATGTTGGCCTGGGCTTTATATAAAAGCGCGTAATGGTTAACAACGAAAAGACGTTGTGGAGTAACCCATGCAGTTGCACGTAAATGGAGACGCAGTAGAGTTCTCCGGAAAAACGATTCTAGATTTACTCGAGCAGTTGCAACTGCAAGGCCGTCGCCTCGCGGTGGAAGTGAATCGGGATATCATTCCTAAAGGCGAGCACGCAGCGTTTGTGCTAAGCGCCAATGACAAGATTGAAATTGTTCATGCCATTGGCGGTGGCTGAACGTCCCCCAAATTATTAATTCCCGCCCACAATTCGGAAATACCATGAGCACAGATACATTTACACTGGCCGGAAAAACCTTTCAGTCACGCCTATTGATAGGCACTGGCAAGTATAAAGATTTCAATGAAACCAAATCTGCGATTGAAACCAGTGGCGCTGAAATTGTCACTGTTGCCGTACGCCGCACCAACATTGGCCAAGAAGCGGGCGAGCCAAATCTGCTTGATTTTATCTCGCCGGATAAATACACCATCTTGCCTAACACCGCAGGTTGCTACACAGCGGACGAAGCCGTGCGCACCTGTAAGCTGGCGCGTGAACTGCTAGATGGCCACGACTTGGTTAAGCTCGAAGTACTCGGTGACCAGAAAACGCTGTACCCAAATATTGTGCACACATTAAAAGCCTGCGAAGAACTCATCAAAGATAATTTCAAAGTCATGGTGTACACCAATGACGACCCAATTGTTGCGCAAGAATTAGAACAGATGGGCTGTGTCGCAGTGATGCCACTAGGCTCATTGATTGGCTCAGGTTTAGGTATTTTAAACCCGCACAATATTAAAATTATTTTGGAACAAGCCAAGGTGCCGATCATCGTTGATGCCGGTGTTGGCACAGCATCTGATGCAGCCATAGCAATGGAAATGGGGTGCGAAGGCGTGCTGATGAATACAGCGATTGCCCATGCTGGAAATCCGGTCCTGATGGCTAGCGCCATGAAAAAAGCCATTGAGGCAGGACGCGAGGCATTTTTAGCAGGCAGAATGGATAAGAAAGCCTATGCCAGTGCATCGTCGCCACTGTCAGGTTTAGTGAAATAGTTTTTAATAAACGTTGATAGCGCGGCGCACGTGCCTGGCCGCGCTACAGTTTGCGATGCCCTATCGCTTGCAGGCAAGCTCCCACATGGTCAGCGCCAAGCATTTAGCTCTTCGATTTACCCAACCAAATGGAAAAGACTTTTGTGGGAGCTTGCCTGCAAGCGACAGCAGCCTAAAAAAATCAAACCGCCTTCCCAAAGCCCATCAACGTTTCAAAAGACACAAAAAAGCCCCCTTTCGGAGGCTTCATATTCGCTCGGGGTTTACGACCATCCGTTAACGCGGCCCGCAAGCTGGCTCATACGCTGCCCTTAACTCCTGCACCACCGCCCTTCGTTCTTCATCACTGTGTGTGCCGGTATACAGCACCGAGAATGTCAGCATACCGCGCCCAAAGCGCTCCCACTCTGACTGATTCGGATGTGCCGACAGCGCATCATGTAGCGCCACTTCTTCGCCGATATCCAACAAAAAGTATTGTCCGTCACGATAATAATGCACCGCATAAATTCCCGGTGCATTACGCACCATCTTCACGAATTTAAACGGGCCTTCGAAACGATACTCTCCTACACGAATTGGCATGTTCTAACTCATTATTTATTTCAACAGCTGAGATCCCTCGCTGCCCATTCACCTTGTCCAGCGAACTTATTTAGCTCATCAATGTATAAGGGCCGCCACGCTCTAACGCACGCACATAACCTGGCCGTGCATGAATCTTGTCCAAGTAGCGCTGCAACGCCGGATATTTTTCTGCCACCTTGTCACGTGCAGCCGCCGCCTCAATGGGAAAGCTCATTTGAATATCCGCCGCGCTAAACGTATCCCCGGCAAACCATGTGTTCGCCTGCAAATGCTTTTCCAAAAAAGCGAGATGCGTATCAATTTGTGGCTGCAACCACGATTTTAACACTTGTCCGCATATCGCCTTAGCAACAGGCCGCACAAAGAACGGCATTGGCCGTTTAGGAATAGAACTGAACACCAGTTTCATAACAAACAGCGGCATGGCCGAGCCTTCGGCGTAATGCAAAAAGTAGCTGTAGTTAAGCATCGACGTCTTGTTGCCGGCAGGCACAATGGTTTCGTTGCCGTAGGCACGGCACAGATATTCAACAATCGCGCCTGACTCCGCTACCACCAAATCGCCATCGGTAATCACGGGTGATTTGCCCAGCGGGTGCACCGCGCGCAACTCAGGCGGTGCCAGCATGGTTTTCGCGTCACGCTGATAGTGCTTAATCTCATAGGGCACGCCCAGCTCTTCGAGCAACCAAAGCACGCGCTGCGAGCGCGAGTTATTCAGATGATGTACGACCAACATGCGATTCCCCTGTTTATCTCAGACCGCAAGACTAACTATCTATGAGTGCGAATGCATCCCGCGCTCGCTTTGGCAGCCCCGCCACCACCAACCTCCAAGACGCATCGATCATGCGCAGCAACTCGCCCTCGGGCACACTGCCGTCCAGCAACACAGTATTCCAATGCTTTTTGTTCATGTGATACCCCGGCAATACCGCAGGGAAAATATCACGCAACATGGCAGCTTCATGCGGGTCGCATTTCAGGTTTACCTGCGGCACGCCGGCGCGCTCAAACAACAACGCGAACATTTTCCCGCTTACCTTCATCACCAGCGCATCGGGCCCAAACGGAAAGTCCTCTTGCGCGCCCGGCTTGCTGTTTAAATATTGACGTACATCGACATAGTTCATCATGGGAACCCAGACACTGCTGCAAAGAAAAGCCGATCAAACATTGGGCATTGTCGCTGAAACCCTACCTTTTTAACTAGACAGCTGCGGAGATTGGCCCCACCTAGTCACTTATTCAGCCCCTTCCCGCCCGCACCTTGGGCAAAGACGCTACGACCGGTAGAATGGCGCCCTCGCAAACCCTAGGTGACCCATGCTCGACTTCCTCAATCAAGACAAAGACCCCGAAAGCGGGCGCATCATGCGGCGTGTACGCAGTTTCGTATTGCGGGAAGGAAGGCTGACTAAAGGGCAAGAACACGCGCTAGAGAAGCTTTGGCCTGTGTATGGCCTAGAACGCCGTGACGGCATGATCTCACCTGCGACCTTGTTTAGCGGTGACCTACCGATCGTCGTTGAAATTGGCTATGGCATGGGCCACTCGCTCGCTGACATGGCGAAGGCGGCGCCGGACACCGGCTTTATTGGTGTCGAAGTACATCGCCCAGGCGTTGGCGCCTTACTGCTCGCCATTGAGGAACAACAACTCAGCAACTTGCGCAGTTACTGTGACGATGCCGTCGATATTTTACAGCAATGTATTCCTGACGAATCGCTATCGCGTTTACAACTTTATTTCCCCGATCCTTGGCATAAAAAGAAGCATCATAAGCGCCGCATTGTTCAGCCTGCGTTTGCGCAGCTTGTGCAACAGAAGTTAAAGCAAGGCGGCGTGTTTCATATGGCCACCGACTGGGAAAATTATGCTGAACATATGATGGAAGTAATGAGCGCAGAGAAAGGCTGGAAAAATCAAGCAGGTGAAAATAATTTTTCACCACGACCAGCATGGCGACCTGAAACGAAGTTCGAACGCCGCGGCGCGAGGCTGGGGCACGGGGTTTGGGATTTGTTGTTTGAAAAGAAATAAAGGGCTCTGAGACTAAGGGAGTTAACTTGCGGGCCAGCTCGATTTAAACAAGGCAGTATCGCTTGCAGGCAAGCTCCCACATAAACACACTCACAAAAAAATATGGGAGTTCGCCCGCAAGCGATAGGCCCACACCAAAACCCACAACCTTAAAAAAACCAACACCAATCCAAAAAACAAAGCACCAAACCACGTGGGAGCTTGCCCGCAAGCGATAGGACCCACACCAAATCCACAACCTTAAAAGCCAACACCAATCCAAAAACAAAGCACCAAACCATGTGGGAGCTTGCCTGCAAGCGATAGGGCGTCGACTAAAACCTTATCGCTCGCAACCAAGCTCCCACATAAAATTGAGCGCTGCCGATATACTTCTGCTAAGAATCAATCAGACAAATAATACTCGACGGTCGAAACAACCCTTACGTTTTTAATGTGTGGATTATTCTTATCACGCGCATTAATACTAAATTGCCCCTGAGATGCACGTTTAATTTTACCTAGCTGGCTATCCGAGTCCGACGCAAATTTTTCAGCTACTTCCCGAGCCTTCCGTGTCGCCTCTTCAATCATCTCAGGCTTTACTTCATTTAATCGAGTAAACAGATATTCTGTCTGCGACTGGTAATCACCGCCCGTAAACACAATACCTTGCTTACCCAACGACGATAGCGATGTCATTACCTTGCGCACCGCATCGATATTTTTCGAATAGACGGTCACGGTTTGCAGTGCTGTATAGCGAAACTCAGGGCGCACGCCGCTGCCATACTGCTGCGCAGACTTATCAGTAATTGCGGGAGCAGAAAAAGTCACCTCGTCCTCGCTCACACCGTTCTCTATTAAGAATGTCTTTATCTTGGCGGTGTTTTTCTCCAGCGAACCATACAATGCACTCAAATCGTTTTCCGCTGCGGCAAATTGAATCGGCCAGATAACAATATCCGCCGTGTATTCACGCTCCGACAGCCCCTTCACCGTGACACTTCGCTCATACTGCTTCACTTCAACGGCAGCATTACCCAACAAAAACCCTAGCGATGCCAACCCAATAAAGATAAAAGCGCCTAGAATTAACGCACTCGCATTACCACTCTTCTGCATGACCTATCTCCGATAAGAATGTCATTACTATGATTCGGCGGGCCATAAAATACAAAGTGCCCTCAAAATAATATCGCTCAACCCCGCAGCCATTGCTAATGGATAGGGATTCTCAACATTAGTTCCCGCCTTGAAGCAGAGATCACCGACATGCCCAACCACTCTTGCGCCAATACGCCGGGCTTTACCCTCAACCCATTTACGGCGAGCAAGAGAGAGCGATGCGCTTTGATTTAACATCCATTTAATTTTAGAAAAATCTCGCGCTTACGTCACAACAATATCAACACTAGCAAGCGCCCACAAATACTCATAATAAACGCGTGTTAATTTTCCCATTGGAGCTGCATTGAGATAGGCACTCGCTCTATTATCCCTATATAAATCAACCAGTATCGTTCGCTCCATTCTTTCTGCATGCAGCGCTGACGGAAACCCACCCATGACATTAACCACGACACAGCTGCGCGAACTATTTCTAATTAGTCACCGCTGCCTAGAAGTACGTAACATGGACGAACTTGCCGGAATCTATGACCAGTTCCGACATGTAATTCCTTTTGGTTTTGCGATACAGGCATCTGACCACCGTCACGCGTCGCCCTCCGCGTTGTTTAACTTTAGAATCCCCCGCGACCAAGTCGAGGCCTGTAAAGATCAGCACCGTGCAATGCGAGCGCTGCCATTTCAGCACTCATGCGCACACTCGACGGTCGGCGTGGCCCCTGTGAGAGACTGCGCTAACCCAGGGT
This sequence comes from Alcanivoracaceae bacterium, assembly GCA_029213045.1. Classification (GTDB taxonomy): domain Bacteria; phylum Pseudomonadota; class Gammaproteobacteria; order Pseudomonadales; family Alcanivoracaceae; genus JARGPN01. The sequence continues at coordinate 13,770 of JARGPN010000014.1, read as the reverse complement.
TTCTTTTCTACGTTCGCGCGAATGAACATGATAAGAAGGAGGGAAGCTATACGTACTTTAGCGACGCCCGCGGCGAATACCGGTTCGACACTAAAATACTGACGCAGTCGTTAGAATTGATTGCCCCCCATTTAAACGCTGCCTACCAACGCTGCAACACATCAAACGCGGATATTCAACTCACGTCTCGCGAACAAGACGTGTTGCGCTGGCTGCGCAAAGGAAAGTCAAATTGGGATATTGGGAGAATTCTCGATATTTCCGAACACACGGTGAAATTTCATCTACGCGCAGTGTGTCGAAAGCTAAATGTTCAGAACCGTGTACAAATCGTTGCCTTTGCGGAAAAAAACAACCTCCTTTCCTGACCGACAATCGACATATCAAAGGTCGACGAAACAACTACAGCCTTCCACAAATGCCGCATTTTTCTTCAATTCTGCCATTTCAACAATGTTGCACTGATGTCCGTGTGCCGCCTTGTCGACCCGAATATAAACCGAAGCAGTATGCCGCAGGGAAATCCATCTAGGTACCTAACCGATCGGTTAGGGGAGCCACACACCGTTTAGTTGCTAATTTCTCCCCTCAATCAGCGACATCAAGAGTCGATATAACGCTGAAAAGTACCCGAGGAAAGGTGGAGGAAGGGATTCATGAACAGTCCAGCAATTATTCAGGGCGTGAACATTGATGAATTTTTAGGGCCGTCAGACAGCCGCTACTTTGGTAGTGGCTACCGACGTATTCGACACGACATTCGTGATATCGACATGGATTGTGAGACAGGAAAATTCGACGCCACGATTGGCATTGAATATCCGCAGGACTGGTCGAAAAAGGGAGCGCGGGGAGACTTAAGACCACATTTAAGTACAGTCGATATCTTGGTAACGGCGATCCAATTATGCGATGCGTTCTTGTTATGTCGATTCGGGTTTAACGTCGAGCAAGAGCGGCAACTGTGGCTGCATCATATCGGCATAAAATCGGCGCGAACGGCGCATGAAGATCTCAATAACATTCCAGTGCAAGGGCGTTATGTCAGCTGCACTCCCTCAGCGTCCAATGGCGCAAGTCATCTTTCTACCTTTGACGTCCGCATCGCGGGGTTTAGCGTCGACGTTACCGTGGCCCACCCGCTTTCAGAAAGTCGCTTCCCGTTCGGCCCGCGCGTAGTGCTCAAGCACCTTGATGAGCTGTTAGGTCGCAGTCGACGCAGCTTGTATGGTCATCACTACAAATCTCTCACGCACAATATTTACGATATTAATTTTCCTCGCGACGAGGCGCTCTGCGCACGCGTGGAAATCCTTGAGGACTCCGGCTACGCCCCCACTGTCGGTGTTGGCAGCGGCTTTTCAGGCTATGCCAGCGCCGTCGACATGATGATCACCGGCGCGCAATTAGCGCAAACGCTGATGTACCGACTCGATAACCTTTCTCGCAAGAACAGCCACAATCTTTGGATGCGCGCATTCTCCATCAGCATGCCACATCCCGTACCACGCCTCGCGCCACTCGATCTCGACGTCGGCGTCACTAAAACACGCATCTGCTCAATGGCAGGCGCGCCGTGGCGCACCGCAGAGATGACATCGTCTTGTAGCCAAATTGAAAACTTTACGATGAGCGCGGTGATCGCCCATCAATTACCATCAGGGGAATAACCATGCAGAAAAATATCGTTCGCTTGGCCGTATCTGGCACCTACTCATCTGGGAAAACCACCACTACTGAAGCGCTTTCCATTGCCACCGGCATTCCTCGCACGCACGCGAAAACATCTCGCGAAATATTGATGGAAGATATTCCCGGCAAACAAGTCCAAGACTTATCCGCTGGCGAACTAATTCAACTCGGATTGCGCCGACTCGAAGAACGCATTCATAACGAAGCCATGCAGCAAGGCTCATTTATTTCAGACGGCTCTGTGGTGCACGAATGGGTATACGGCGAAGCACGCATGCAGGTTGGCATTAACCCTTCTGCCAATATTGTGCACCGCGTTCTTAACGAAATTGTTGGCCTTCCGGTCAAAAGATTCTACAAGGCATATATGAATGCCTATGGACAGGTTGTAAAGAATCGCGCCAAACGACTCTATGATGCCTACGTACACCTTCCTGTTGAGTTCGCCATGGTGGCCGATAACCACCGTCCTGTGTCTGAGCCATTTCGCGCACTGTCCGATGAGATCTTGCTAAAAGTTCTCGACGACATCGAAATTCCCTATCACATCGTGCGCGGCTCAATTCCAGAACGTGTTGAGCAAATCATGGATATTTTTAAATTTGATGTCGTCGTGCCCGTTGACGAAGCCATTGATATTGCCAAGGAACGCGTTGCTGAACATTTGGCAGTACTGGAAGCGGACGCAAGGCATCACTCACTGACCCGCGAGGATTCCGTCGTCAAGCGAGTGAAGTATGCGCTTCGATACTGATAACGCCATCGCGTTCTTTGACTTTGATCTAACACTTACCACGCGCGACACCATTCGTGATTTCCCACGTCGCCTATATGGTCGCGTGGGATTCTCACATAGATTGCTGAGCGTTCTGCCGTTTTTGTATGCCTTTAAAGCGGGCCTCTGCTCCGCCACGCAAGCTAAGGAAGCATACGTCACGCGTTTTTACGCTGGTATGAAACAGCAAGACATTCTTAATCGCGGGGCCGATTACAGTCGCACGCGCATACCAAACATTCTTAATCACAATATGCTGAAAAGATTACAACTTCATCAAGAGTGCGGGCACACGGTAGTGGTCGTAAGTGCATCGCTTTCCGTATGGCTTGCGCCTTGGTGTGCATCACTGGGCATCGACCTTCTCGCCACAGAAATCGAGTGTATCGACGGCATAGTTACCGGAAATCTGTCCGGACTTAACTGTCACGGAGATGAAAAAGTTAAGCGCATTCGCGAACGTTACAACCTAAGTAATTTTGACGAAATTTACGCATACGGAGACAGCAACGCGGACCTGCCCATGCTCGCGATTGCTGATCACGCCTGGTTCAAAGGAAAACCCATAGAACCACAACGCCTTACCCAATCGGTGGAGAAAATTTCCCATGCTGGATAAATACTTTTCATTTATTACCCGACATCGTTGGGCGGTATTAGCCACCTGGCTGCTAATCCTTTTCGGTGCAGTATTAGGCGCTGGGAGGCTATCATTTTCCTCGGACTATCGCGTTTTCTTCGGCCCAGACAATCCGCAGCTCACGGCGTTCGAAGCGCTGCAATCCGAATTCGACAGCAGCGATAACGTGCTGATCGCAATTGCACCGAAGCAAGGCAGCGTATTTAATCGCGACACCCTTGCCGCACTGGAATACATCACTGAAGAGAGCTGGAGGACTCCGTATTCCTCACGTGTCGACTCTCTGAACAACTACCAGTACACCCGTGTTGCCGGCGATGACATCGTTGTCGAAAACATGGTTCCGCCAGTCAGCGAAATGACCGACGCCAGAATCCAGCAGCTTCAAAACGAAGCGCTTTCTGAAAAGCAGCTTGTGAATCGCCTGCTAGCAGCCGACGGCGAAGTAGGCGCGGTGAACATCACCATTCGCCTGCCCGGCAAAATGCGCGAGATGGAAGTGCCCGAAGTTGCAGTCTTTATACGTGACCTAGTGTCGCGCGCGGAACTGAGATTCCCTCAGCAAACGTTTTATATGTCCGGTCAGATAATGATGAACGCTACGTTGGTCGATGCATCGCAGCACGACATGACGGTACTGTTTCCGATTACGCTGTTGCTCATTCTCGTCGGCATGATGGTGTTCACTCGTTCCATTGCGGCATCCTTCAGCACATTATTGGTCACGCTCGGCGCGATCATCGGCGCACTCGGTTCAGCCGGATGGCTTGGCATTAGTCTCTCGCCACCGTCCGCCTCTGCGCCGACGATTATTCTCACCATCGTCGTCGCCGACTGCATGCACTTGCTGTCCACCTACTACGCGGGGCTACGCCGTGGCGACGAAAAACACGCCGCCATGAAAACAGCGTTAACGGAAAATTTTCGCGCTATCTACCTTACCAGCCTAACCACTATGGCCGGTTTTATGACGCTCAACTTTTCCGATTCACCACCGTTCCGTGACCTCGGCAATATTTCCGCACTAGGCGTGTTCGTTGCGTGGTTAATGACGGTGTCGTTTCTACCGGTTTGGACATTAATGATGCCATCCAAGACGAAGGCAACTCGCGCGGCAAAAAATCACGCACCGCTTTGGCCTGTCGCGCTGGCCTTCATGCTCGACAAGCATCGTCGCGTTTCGCTTGTGGCGCTCATCGGTTTGATTGCGCTTATGTTTATTGGCTTGCCGAAGAACACCCTCGACGACACCTTTTATGATTACTTCGGCGAATCATTCCCCGTACGTCAGGCCAACGATTTCTTGTTCGAAAATCTCACCGGCATTGCCACGCTTGAATACGAATTAAATAGCGGCGAAAAGAACGGCATCTCTGATCCGGAATTTCTGCAAAAAATCGAAGCATTCTCAAACTGGTACGAGCAACAGGAAGGCGTGTACCACGTTAGCGTTTTTACTGATGTGCTCAAGCGCATTAACCGCAATCTTCATGGCGATGACCCGCAGCGCTATCGATTACCGGACACGCGCGAAGAGGCATCTCAGTACACCTTGTTATATGAGCTATCGATGCCATTCGGTTTGCAGCTAAGCAATCAGGTCAAGCCAGATCACTCTGCAATGCGCATGGTAGTGACCATGAAAAAAATGAGTTCGCAGAATTTAATGGCGCTAGAAGATCGCGCGCAATTGTGGCTACAGCAGCAAGACATGCAATCACTCACTGGGCCAGGCGTTAGCCCCGATATGATGTTTGCGCATATTGGCGAGCGAAATAACCGCACGCTGCTCGTCGGCGTTGTCATCGCATTAGTGCTTATTTCCGCACTACTGTTGTTTGTGTTCCGCTCCGTAAGAATTGGCATTATTAGCCTCGCGCCTAACCTCATGCCTGTGGGCATCGCATTTGCCGGATGGGGATTGCTTGTCGGAGAGGTAGGCCTAAGCCTTTCGGTTATCGGCACTATGACGCTGGGAATTGTGGTCGATGATACGGTGCATTTTCTCAGCCGCTACATGGTAGCCACTCGGGAAAAAGGTTTATCGAAAGTTGCGGCAATTGAAGAAGCATTTCGCAAAGTGGGTCGCGCGTTAATCGGCACCACCGTTACGCTCGTGGTAGGCTTTATGGTGCTCGCGTTATCGCCGTTTAAACTGAATTCCGACATGGGCCTGATGACAGCCGTCACATTGGCAATCGCCTTAGCACTCGATATGTTGCTGCTACCCGTGCTGCTATTGGTGTTTGATCGTGTGCCAGAAAGACAGAGCGCAAAAAGAACGGCGCTGGACGGGGTATCGTCGCCTTCGCTGCCTTCATAAAACGTCCTCTTATACGTCTAACTCAGAACACGGCGCGCATAGGCTCGCCGCGTTCTGAGAACGACTGGATTGGTGCGAGAGCCAGCAATCGCAACACCATTATTTCCCCGCCGCGACCAACTCGACATCGGGTAAATTGTCGGCCACCTCTTGGAACGTCTTACCTTCTTTTAGTGCGCGAATAACGATGGGCAATGGCTCCGCCCAAACTTCCATAAAATCCGCTTCGCCTGTTGTAATAATGGGGAATGCCAACTTCTCTACAGGAGGACAGAATTCTGCTGACACCCCTTGCTTATTCCCCCTTGCATCTACGCGATACCAACCCAACGGCTGAAGGTAAACGGCATTCAATCCATGAAGACAAAATGGCGGCACATCGGTAATCGTTAAACGTTGGTAGCATAACCCTGCAGGAATTCCATTCGCTCGAAGGAGCGCCGCAAGCAAATGACTTTTTGCATAGCAATAACCCGTACCATAATGAAGAACATCTGATGCCTTGCACGTTACGGGATTTAGCTTGTAGTCCCAGCTGTGTTGGATTTCGTCTCGCACAAACTCAAAACATTTCCGCGCTATTTCTTCGTGCTCGTCGAGACCATCAGCCAGTGATGTCGCTGTCGCCAACACTTCGGGGGTTTTCCAATCAATATACTCGGTCGACTCCAGGTACTGTTTAAAACTTTCGAAATCATCTGCCACAATCGATATCCTATTGCTTAATATTATGCGCGCTACTGGCTATAGAAGATTAGACATCGCCCTTTTTCTTCTTAATCAGCTTAACTTCTTTGACCATTTTCGCGAACTCACGGCCTTGCGAATGTATCTGCGCTGGGAAGAATTTGAACACCCATAACGTACTTTAGAAAACACCATTCAGCCCGCAAGCCATAACTCTCAGCAGGCATGAAAGGTTATGGGTGTCCCAATTTGTTTTGCGCCCCTATGCGCGCCAAAATTGTGCGGCGTCATGTTCCTAGAATAAAGGCACCGGACACTGCACATCACCAAACTGCTTTTTAACCCCATACAAGCATGCGCGACGCACTAAGCCGAATGGATCGCTCGGGGCCTTTTCGCAGATCTTTACGGCGGCATAACCCTTGGCGCATGCAACTACCACGTTGCGGTGCCCTTCTTCGGTGACACCCACCATGCTGGCAATTACAGCGTCGGGTAATCCCAGCTGACGTAACTTGGTTTTTTGTGCGTCGGTGTAGTTGGTGTACGGGAGTTTACGGGTTTGAATTTCCGCCGCGATTTGTTCTGCAGGGCGCTGTTTAAGTTGGGCGAGCAACTCATAAACGGTGTGGCCGCTTGGGCCACTCAACAGCAACTGCTCATCGGGGCTAAGCTGCGGCTGAATAAATTCAGCATAATCCATCACGCTGGCTAGTACCGGTAACCGCTGCGGATTGTTTTCCAAGGCTTTGAGGAGGCGCGTTTCGACGTCTAGACGCAAGATGCGTAGCTCAGGCGAATTAATCGCGTCTGCGAGGGCAGCGATGTTCTGCCCGCTGACCGCTTCAGGAAATAAGTTACGCTCGCCGTCAATCAGATAATTCAGTGCGTTTTGCTGGCTCTGCAATGCTGCCAGCCGCCTGACATCTATCGCGTTTGGGCTCACGCCCTTTTTTGCTTGAAAAGTTCCTTTGGGGAACCAGCCCTTTCGTTGCACGGTGGCAATTGGCATTTCCACTTTGGACACTAGCTGACCATCTTTAGACATGGCCAGCTCCCAAACTTGTAGCTCCTTAAAGTAATTTGGCACAAAGCCCAAGGTGACAAGATAGGCAATGCCGCTTGAAATGCCGATGTGCGCACTCCTGTTAATGCCGCCCTTCAAGCCCAGATTGCGAATTTCAATATCCACCGACTCATCTGCTTGCTCATCCATCCAGCCTTGAATAACAGGAAGAGCAATCTCTAATTCTGGCTGTGCGCCTATCTTGCCCATACGTTTTTCCATACCGGCACGATACTTTTTGCTGCCTTTCCCCAGTGCAAAGTATGAATCAAAGTCACTTGTTCCTAATCGGTAAGGCAGCACTGTCTGCGGCTCAGTAGATTGCCATTTCTCGACCATGTCTTGCGTTACCTGTTCGCCGCTAGGGAGATATATGTCATAGCGAGCAGCGCAGGCCGAAAAAAACATGGATGCAGACACCACCATGAACAACCGAATAAACTTTTTCATACCCAAACCCCCATTTTTATTAACCATGAAATATGACAAACCCGCCGAGGAAACACAATTTTACGGTGGAATAAACGGGCATTTACGGGGCTAGACGGTGTTGTGCCAAATGCATATCTGATTAATGCGACGTGGAGTCAGGGCAACACCAGTCGTTAATATCCATAGGAGGGGGAAAACGAAAACCAAGAACAGGAATAAAAAACAAAGATACCCATAACTTACTTTGGAAAACATTGGTCAGCCTGCAATTCATCACTCACATCTGACATGAAATTACTTGGGTGCCGCTTATGTCACGCGGGGAAGATAAATATCCGCGAGAATTGAAAGAATTGTAGGGTAGCGTCTAGCCTGGGGGATCTCTCGTTTATTGTGCTATAACTACATCAAGTCAAACATAGGCAATTCATGCATTCTGCTACTAGCAGTAGGCCGCGCGCAGATACAAGAGAGTAAAAAGATGACAAAACTCCCCATAATGCTACTGGCCTCAGTATTTATTGTTGCTTGTGGATCCGACGAAAAAGACCCAACCCCAACGCCTGCAACAACGTGGTATGCCGATACTGACTTAGATACGTATGGTAACCCCGCCGTCACACAATCGGCCGTTGATCAGCCGTCGGGTTATGTGGCCGACAACACGGATTGTGATGACGATGATATGGACGTTAACCCCGGCCAGACCGAGATCAATGACGATAAAGACAACAACTGTGATGGCACGATCAATGACGGACCATACAGTGTCGGTGATAGAGGCCCGGCGGGTGGCTGGGTGTTTATTGCGACGTCACCATTTCATGGCCTAGAAGCTGCACCGGTTAATCAAGGGGGCAGTGGCACGACATGGGGCTGCCCCGGCACACTCATTGCTTCTGGTAACGGAGCAGAAGGATTGGAAGTAGGTACAGGTTATTTGAATACCTTGGCAATTTTACAAGACTGCACAGATTCTGGCATTGCTGCCAAGCTTGCAGATGCCTATACATTAAACGGTTTTGATGATTGGTTTTTGCCCTCTCAAAATGAATTAAATGCGCTATATACCATGTGGAATACCCACGTTGTGGGTGGTTTTGGCAGTGATCATTTTTGGAGTTCGTCGGAGAACGGTGTCAACGGCGCATGGGATCAACACTTCGGCGATGGCTTTCAGGATAGCAACTATAAGGGCTACTCAGTCAGCGTGCGTGCGGTGCGGGCCTTTTAGCAAATCAATAAGTTTTGATTTTTCAGCTGAGATTATAAAACGGATCTGCCTTTGTAATAGAATGACTGATGTTACCGGCAGACGAAAAACCAAGATGGCGTCATATTGCTCTATAAAGCCCTCAAGTTCCGGCTGCACAAACAGTAACGTTGAGAACTTCGAAATATTATATTTGACTGATTGCAGCAACAATTAATCCTTTTCCAAGTGCCCCATCGCTGAATCCATTTCATACCTCTAGACGCCATATAAGGCGCGGGCCTAAATCCTGGCTCGTCTTTTAATATATTGAAATTAAGATCGGATGTTTTAAAGGTAAACAACGCATTTATCTATTGCTGACTGTAAATACAGATTAGCACTTAAATAGAACTGAGACGTTAACGCCTCAATAATGGGCGGAGCACGCAGTGCGGAGGTCCAGCCCCGAAGGGGCGCCATTGATTGACTTGTTAACTGATTTTTTCAAGGTCATCCCTTAACTCTAAAGCCCTTGGTTTACCTATATTTCTTGCTAAGCCCAGAAAGGACAACAACTGAATGAAGCGCCATGCTGGATCAGATTGACCACGCTCAATACCGATTCGAGCAGACTCTGGATACGCATGATGATTGTTATGCCAGCACTCCCCGTAGGTTAGCAAACCCAAGCCAGGAATATTTGATGCCTGGACTGAAGCGTTTTTAACCCGCCATACTCCAGGGCCTGGATTATGGCAAAAGTAAGTGATGGACCAATGGCCAACAACACTAATAGCCACTCTTACAAAAACACCCCAGACTACGAACGCCCAACCACCGAGTAAGTAGAGCACTGCTACAACTAAAAGTTGATGGAATCGCCAAGTAGACTCTAGCCATTGGTAGAACTTATCCGAGCTGAATCTAGATTCGATAATTATTGTAGGAGGGTGTTTGAATATAAATTTTGAAGTTAGCTGCCACCAGATATCTACAAAGTATCCCTGTTTATGCGAGAAAAAGTCGTGGCATTCTTCTTTCCTCTGTGCCCAATCTCTTATGTCATGAATTTTTATAATACCGTAAGGGCCTGACATCCCGACAAGAACACCTATGTAGATTAATAGCTTTTCTACAATCGGATGACAATCATAGGCTCGATGAATCATCATACGATGCATTCCTGCACTATGGCCTATGAGTAAAGAAAAGTAGGTTAGAAACAAAAACAGGGCAAAGGAACTGAAACTAAAAGTGAGGGGAGCGAAAATAACCGCCGAAACAATCATGCCTAAATTCCATAGTAACTTTGGTGGGTCATATACGACACGACCTTCGACTGGATTTGCTCCGTTGTCGTTTACTCTATGGACGGGTTCCATCATCGTTCGATGCTCATTCAGTTAACAGTGATTAGATAGCCGTCTTCGATAACGCAAAAAAGAAGAAGGCTTTTAAATACGCAGTGCGTTTTTTATGCATTGAAAAATTCAAATCAGATCAATATGTTGCCCGTGCGCCATCGAACCAATTCTTTATAACACGCACAGCGTTGCTCGCAAATCATTTATACTGTGCAAATAAACAGTGTCTTTTTTGACTAGAACTTAGGACACCCATAACTTACTTCAGAAAACAGTATTCAGCCTGCAACCCAAAAATCACAGCAGACATGAAAGGTTATGGGTGTCCCAATTTATTCTGCGCCCCTATTTCTACGCCACTTCCCGCTCCACTAATTGCAGACTGAGTTGCTCAATATGACGGTGGTCCGTGCCGCAACAACCGCCAACAATGTTTATTTGAGGAAAGCGCTGACACAGGCGGCGATAGTCGAGACCGAATTCCTCCGGATTACCATCATCAAGTTCTTCCGCTTCATCAAGCTCTGCATGACTGCACCGAGAAGCATTGGCACGGATACCGCGCAGGCGGCCGATATGTTTCATCCCAGCCAAGCTCGATTCAAAGTGACTGGGGTGAGCGCAGTTGACCATGTAATAAGCAGGGCAACCATCGCATGCCTCGTCAACCAACCCGATGGCCTCATCAAGGGTTTCACCGCTGGGCAGACGGCCATCGGTTTCGACGGTAAATGAAATAACCACTGGAATGTGGTGATCACGCGCGGCCATCGCAACGCCGATGGCCTCCTCCACGTAATTCATCGTGACTGCCGTAACGCAGTCAGCTGCGCTTAACACGAAGCTCCCGATTTGTTCAGCGTGATAGTCTCGGGCTTCAACTTCGCTCATCCGAGCATCGGAGCGATATCCATCGCCACGCGGACCAATGCATCCGCTGATGACGTAGGGCTGATCGTGGCTTTCAAACTCGTTACGTATCGATTCCATCAATGCGACTGCCGCAAGGTTTACATCGCGCAACTGCGATGGTGTGAAACCGAGTTTATCACCCCAATCACGGTTGGAACGCCAGGTTGGTGTTTCCAGAATAAAGGCAACCCCCGCTTGCTTTGCTATCCGGGCATAGCTTCGATAATATTTTCTCAAGGCGTCTCGACCTTGTTGATCTTTCAGTAATACAAAAGACGCGAAGTAGGGCAGCTCTATTCCATCATGAAAGATCAGGCTGGTTTCGAGCCCGCCGTCGGTTATGAAAATCTGGTTTCCCAATTGTGGCAGTGCTTGTCGGTAAAGGCTCATATTCGCTCCTGAAGTTGGTGTCACTATGAGGCATTTATCTTAGGTAGCGCGGCTCAGAGCTGTAAGCACTTAAGGTGGGAATAAACATCAAAATTAAAACGCTTCAAATCAGACACTTAAGTAGTTTTCCGTTCCTTCCATATGATCATTGAGCGGAAAACTTTACTCGAGGTGCAGTTTCTGCGATGAAAGTGAGGTCACCGTGTCGACGAGCCGATCCAATGCCACACAGGAAAGAATTCTGGCTGCTGCCGAAAGCCTGATATTAGGGCGGGGGTTCTCAAGCACCGGGATCGACGAAATTGTGGACGCTGCCGCCATAACCAAAAGCGGCTTCTTTTATCACTATGCTGATAAAAACGAGATGGCCAAGGCTCTGGTAAAGCGTTACCTCAAAAATGACGACCAGATTTTTGCCGACCTGTTTAGCCGAGCGGATTCGCTCTCCGAAGATCCGCTCCAGCAATTGCTGATATTCCTGAATCTATTTGCCGAAACCATGACAAACATGGAGCTCACTCACCCCGGATGCCTAGTCGTCACCTTCACCTATGAACGCTACCAAACTGACGAGCAGGTCGCGGAGATGGTTCGTCGGGGAGTACTCACTTGGCGGGAACTGATCGCACAGCGGTTAAAAGTGATTGCGACGATCTATGAGCCCTCTATCGAAGTTGATCTAGAAGAGCTGGCTGACATGTTCACCACCGTCGTCGAGGGTGGAATATTATTGGCAAGGGTCTTCAATCAGAATAAACATCTTGGAAAACAGCTGCTGCTCTACCGGAGCTTTTTGCGGATGATATTTAGTCCGTCAGCACAACGTAAATGACCTGGGCATCTGAGCAAAAACACTAACCTCCTTACATCAGCCGCCACTGTATTGTTTAGCAACACACGCCAATCCGGATTTCGCAGTTTTCCAGCGCCGAAGGCTGCCGTTCAATGGTCTTACAGAATGAAGTTCCCTCGACAGCGCTAGAGACGATGAAAATAGATCTGGCCTAGTAAGCCAAGGACACCCACATTTTCTCAGAAGTTACTGCGCTTGGTTAGCACCAAAGCTGCGGCTATAACTCGGCATTAATCATTTAATTTCATACCCCAAGCTATTGAGAAACCCCGCCTGAGAACTCCTCTTAGTCCTCCCGGAGGATAGGTAACATACGTAGTGAGTGATTGTATTGTTCCGTCTAGAACTTCAATTTTCAGGACCTGCATGTATCGATATTTAAGGCCAATCTTCAATTGATGCTCAGTATCCAATTCGACAAAAATAATCGTGCCATTCGAGGATTGATGAACGACTCGAAAAATAGTTGATCTAATACCAGAAAATGACCAAATCAGACCGCGCTTTACTTCATGCTTTCCCTCATAGTACAACGAGGAAAATGCGGATCACTAACCACAACGTCTACGCTTAATAGTGATAGAACGCCCTCTAAGTCTTTTCGTTGATATAAATCTAAAATTTCTCTACTACTTGATTTTCCATATCGAAATTTATCCCTTTTTTAGAAGAAGAAAGCATTCCAGCGCCCTTCACGAAAGGTAGACACAAAAGATTTATTAATTAGGCGACACGCTAACGCCGCAATAAAAGGCGAGCGTTAGCGAGTCCAGCCCACGTTTTTTGTGGGCGATTTTTAATTGCCTTGTTAGCGAGAGCCGTGAATTTTTGCATTGTATTCTTCCATTTCATCCCATGCCTTTCTCATTTCACGTGGCATTGCATCATAGGCCCAACTTCTATTGCACTTACCGTCAATGAAGCCCAAGTGCTCTAAAAAAGACACATTAAGCGCATTTTCTAGATCTGAATCTGCGCCGGGAAACAACTTAACAAACAGGCTACATACTTTACTAAACTCACTAGAATTCTCTGAATCTATAAAAGATTGTGCCAAGTGGCTAAAAGTACCAATCTGTAAATGAAGCAACCCGTCATCCTCTTCAATTTCTTCAGATAACTGAGGGAAGATGATCAAAATTTCATTTAACGCTTCTTTGCCGGAAATCATAATGTACCGCTAACGCCCAAAGCAGCGGCGCGCGTTAGCGCGTCCAGCCCGAAGGGCTATGCTGCCTACCCTTGTTAAATGTTTTTTACCCATAGTTATCAAATGCTACAACAAGCCTTACATTTTGGTTGCCGTACTCTTCTGCAAGATTTTCCATGCTACTAAATATAAATGGCCAACCCGAAAGCTCGCGATGAATTTCAATATTAGGAAGAAACACCTTAAGTTCTTCCCAACTTACCCATGAGTGACAGACAATACTTTCTTCGT
>JARGPN010000016.1 GCA_029213045.1 Alcanivoracaceae bacterium | reverse complement strand
AGGCAAGCTCCCACAGGGGCTTCGGATTAGAGTTTGGTTTGTGTTTGTTGTCGGTGTATCGCCCGCTGGGGGCTTTCTGGTTTTTCTTCGAGCAGTGCAATGCGCGATGTCTATGTGGGAGCTTGCCTGCAAGCGATAGCTGCCTAGTTAAATACGCCAACCAAACAATGCTCCTCCGCGCTAAAAAACCGCTTAGCGCTAAGCATTAAATCAATAGCGCTTCAGCATTTGTTGTGTGCTGGCCAGTGCGGCATGCAGTGCTTGTAATTTTTTCACGCGATTTTTGTCGTTCAGGTCGGGTGCTGGTTTGAGGTTCGCGCTGGCACCTGATTCGTGTGCGTCTAACCATGGAAAGAGTGCGCTGTCTTTTTTCAGCCATGGGGTTAGTGCATTTTGCAGGCCGGTGCTGGCTGCGGTGCGCACGTTGTCGGCGATAAAATCTTGGCCAACGTGGTTGTGATCACGCAGGCCATCTAGTTGAAGTAGCCGAGCGACGGTTTCGCGCAGGGCGCCGACGGGGCATTCGCGTGTAATGGTTTTAGGTGCTTTGTCGTCGCGCGCGAGTTGGGTTAAATCTTCTACCAATAATTCTGTGGCCAGTTGTAGATACAGGCGACGACGATTATTCGGTTGCTCGGAAATTTCGCCGATCATGTCATCGGTGCGTTCGGTGACGGCTTTTAGCGCGTCGGCGGTGCGCGGCACACCGGGTTCACCGTGCAATAAAAAGTGAATCACTTGCAGGCCAATACTGGATTCACCTTCTAGCGTGGCGTCTTGCTGTTCGAGTAGCGCTTCGCGGGTCAGTGGCAGCGCTGTGTCGTTAACGATGCCGCTTTCTGGCCATTCGCTTAGGCCGTCGATGTAGCCAGGCAAAATAGGAAAGCTGTCGGCGCGTTGCACGCGGGCGATATCCACTGGGTTTTCGGTGCTGCGACATAGCAGCATCACGAAAGATTCATTAAAGCTCAGATAAAGATGTGACCAGGCCTGCTGCGCGGTGGCGAGACGTTCTGGCGTGGTGTCGTCGAGCAAGCCGTCGATGGCGTCGGCAAAGCCGGTGGCGCTCACGGTGAGGCGACGCAATCGTTTGTCGCTTTGTTCTTCCAGCGATGCATTGAGCGTGGGTTCAAACTTACGCCACGGTGCGACCTCTGGTGCTGCCGGCTTTGCAGGTTCGGGCGCTGGCGCTTGGTCGCACGCACTGATGCTGAGCGCCAAACAAAGCGCTACACAAATTTTTGCCAAGGGGTGTCGCGGCGTTGCCGGAGAGTGACGCACAGGACGCATTCGGAGTCTAACCTCGCAAGCTCAAAATCGGCCAGCCGCGTTCTAACGCTTCCCTTTCCAGCACGGGGTCTGGATCTACGGCGGTGGCATGGGCGACGACTTCCAACAGTGGAATGTCGTTGTGGGAATCAGAATAGAACGCGCTGCCTTGCAAGCTGTGACCGCTTTCTTTTAGCCATTCGTGTAGGCGCAATACTTTGCCTTCGCGATAGCACGGCGTACCGCTGACGTCGCCGGTGTAACGGCCATGCTTTATTTCTGCCGTGGTGGCGATCAGGTGGTCAACGCCGAGCTGTTCGGCAATGGGGGATGTCACGAAGTCATTGGTGGCGGTGATGATCAGCAAAAAATCACCCCGCGAGCGGTGCTCTGTGAGCAGCGCTTTAGCTTTCGTTAGCATAATGGGTGCAATGGATTCTTGCATGAACTGATGGCGCCACACGGCGAGCTGTTCGACGGGATGATCTGCTAATACTTTTAAGACGAAGCGCTGGTAGGCATAGATGTCGAGTCGGCCCTGCACGTAGTCGTGATAGAACTGATCGTTCGTGCGTTTGAAATCGCCATCATCAACGATGCCGTGCGCTATTAAAAACTCGCCCCACAGGTGGTCTGAATCCCCAGCGATAAGGGTGTTATCCAGATCAAAGATTGCCAGTGCCATAATGCTAGCGCCGTGTTGAACCCAAGAAAGTCATCCAAGGATAGCACTGCAGTGATGCGCTTGCTTGGCGTCTTTGGTGGTTTAGAGGCTGTGTGCTGAATTTTTGTGCAGGGTTTCTCTTTAAGTGGCGGCTAAGTGGCGGTTAAGTGATGGTTAGGCGCCGGTCAGGTGCAGGGATGAACTGCAAAATCATTAGATCTTTGCCGATATCCTGCTTATTAGCATTGATTGGTCCGTATTGTGCACTGTTTAATGCATGGTAGTACGCCCGGAATCTCAGCTGCTTCTTGCGATGGCGTTTTCGCCGATTGATCGCGATGAAAGACACCGAGCAGCGCTCAGCCGTGGCACCAGTTTTGGGAACGACAATGACAGGGATAATTGATGAACAGGGATTCCGGCTAAATGTTGGGATTATCCTGCTAGGCCCGGAAGGCCGGGTATTTTGGGGGCGCCGCATCGGCAACCGCGATGCGTGGCAATTCCCCCAAGGCGGCATGATGCCGGGCGAAACGCCCGAACAGGCGTTGTATCGCGAGCTAGAAGAAGAAGTGGGATTGCGCGAGGAAGACGTGGAAATCCTAGCGTCTACGCGTGGCTGGTTAAATTACCGGTTGCCGCGTCGGTTTATGCGTAAACGGCAAACCGATCAGCCGCACTGTATTGGTCAGCGTCAAAAATGGTTTCTGCTGAAATTAAAAAGTGCGGAGCAGGCGATTGATTTGGCGGCGTCGAGCGAACCGGAATTTAATGACTGGCGTTGGGTGAGTTATTGGTATCCGGTGCGCAAAGTGGTGCACTTTAAGCGCAGTGTGTATGTGCGAGCGCTGCGCGAGTTTGTACCGGTGATGAAAAAATTTAGGCAAACCATACGGCAAGAAGGCCATTCGGAGACGACGCAGGATGCTGATGAGGAAAATACCGATGCTGGCGGCGCTGATAAAGGATAGTTCTGATGCTTGATATGCTGCGGCGCATTGTTCAGGAGGTGAACAGCGCGCCGGATTTGCGCAAGGCCTTGGATGTCATGGCGAAGCGCGTGCGCGATGCCATGGGCACAGAGGTGTGTTCCATTTATTTGCTCGACGAAAGCGGCCAGCGCTATGTGTTAATGGCGACGGAAGGTTTGAACACCGAAGCTATTGGTAAGGTCAGTCTCGGGTTAACCGAAGGTTTGATTGGTCAGGTTGGTCAGCGAGAAGAACCGCTTAACCTTGAAGATGCGTTCCAGCATCCGAAATTTATTTATCTCGAAGAAACCGGCGAGGATCCGTTCCATGCGTTCCTCGGCGCGCCGGTTATTCATCACGGTAAAGTGTTGGGCGTGCTGGTTGTGCAGCAGCGCGATATGCGCCGTTTTGATCAAAGCGAAGAAGCCTTTTTGGTGACGATTTCCGCGCAGCTTTCTGCGGTGGTTGCGCACGCTCGGGCGACGGGTGATTTGGCTGCAGTTGATACACACGCGGCACCGTTGCCTGCATTTTTTGATGGCCTCGCGGGTTCAAGCGGCGCTGGTATTGGTCAGGCGGTTTTACTTTATCCTCCGGCTGATTTGAACTCCGTACCGGATCGTTTGGCGGACGATGCCAATGCTGAAATTGCGTTGCTCGATCGCGCGCTCATACGTGCTCGTGCTGAAGTGCGCGCCTTGGCGGAACGTGCAGGAAAAAGTCTCGGTAAAGAAGAGCAGGCATTATTTGAAGTGTATTTGCGCATGCTTGATCGACATGCGCTGGCTGCCGAAGTGGTTGAAAAAATCCGCGAAGGAAATTGGGTGCAAGGCGCCTTGCGTATGGTGGTCGATGAGCACGTGCGCAATTTTGAAATGATGGATGACGCCTATCTTCGCGAGCGTGCTGCGGACGTGCGTGATTTAGGTCGCCGCGTGTTGGCGCATTTGCAAAGTGACGACCGCAAGCAACAAGAATTCCCAGAAGAGTGCATTTTATTAGGCGAAGAAATTACCACGCCAATGCTGATGGAAGTGCCGCGCGAAGTCATTAAAGGCATCGCCACAACACGCGGGTCACGCAATTCGCATATGGCGATTGTGGCGCGCGCTATGGGCATTCCCACGGTGGTGGGCGCGCAAACATTGCCGCTCAAGCAAATGGACGGCCGAGAAATTATCGTTGATGGATTCCGTGGGCGTGTGATCGCCAATGCCAGTGCGGAATTAAAGCATCAGTTCGAACAAATTATTCGCGAAGAAGCCACGTTACTTGCGGGTTTGGAAAAATTACGCGATTTACCTGCCACGACGGAAGACGGCAAACGTATTCCGTTAATGGTAAATACCGGCTTAATGACCGACATTATGCGCTCAATCGAGCGCGGTGCCGAAGGCGTCGGTCTGTACCGCACTGAAATTCCTTTTATGGTGCGCGATCGTTTTCCCTCCGAAGAAGAGCAACGCATTATTTATCGCGAACAGTTGCAGGCGTTTGCGCCAAATCCAGTGACAATGCGCACGCTCGATGTGGGTGGCGACAAGCCGCTGCCGTATTTTCCCATCGAAGAAGATAATCCGTTTTTGGGTTGGCGCGGCATTCGCATGACGTTGGACCATCCTGAAATTTTCTTGGTGCAAATTCGCGCCATGCTAAAAGCCAGCGAAGGGTTAGATAATTTGCGCATTATGTTGCCCATGGTGACATCGGTGATGGAGGCAGAAGAAGCGCTGCATTTAATTCACCGCGCGCACGCAGAAGTGCAGAACGAAGGCATCAATGTTGCTGCGCCGCCAGTCGGCGTGATGGTGGAAGTACCCGCTGTGGTGTATCAAACCCGTGCGTTTGCACAGCGCGTTGATTTTTTATCTATCGGTACGAATGATTTAACGCAGTACTTGCTGGCGGTGGATCGAAACAATCGTCAGGTGGCGGATTTATATAATTCGTTCCATCCCGCTGTGTTGCATGCAGTGATGAGCGTGATAGAACAGGCCCACGAAGAAGGCGTTGAAGTGTCCGTGTGCGGTGAAATGGCGGGCGATCCGGCTGCTGCGTTAATGCTTATGGCGATGGGTGTGGATGCACTAAGCATGAACGCGTCGAATTTACTCAAAGTGAAATCAGCGATTAGGCGTTTTAAAATTACCTCAGCGCGAAAACTGCTAAGTGAAATTATGGCCATGGATAACGCGGAAGTGATCTCGGCGTATGTTGACTTGCAGTTAGAAAAAGCAGGGCTGGGTGATTTGCTAGGCCATCGTCGCCCAGTGGTTTAGTTTAACGACGGGCGCTTAGCCTCACGGCAGAGCGTGAGGCTAGAGTGTTGGGCGCTAGTTAAAAGTTAAAGTTTAGACCGCCACTGATGACGTCCGTGTCAGCGTCGAATGCTTGGTATTTGCTGTAGCCAAATTTCAATGACACTTTTTCAGTTGGCGTAATCATCGCGCCGATACCAAAGAAAGGATCGTTCCCGCTGTCTTTATCGCTTCCAGTGCCGAACCCATCAACAGTGACGCTGACTTCCGAGTTCCAGAGATAAAGGCCTAGTCGACCATATAGGGCAAACTTTTCATTTAGCGGGGCGATGAGTACGCCGCCTAACTCAATACCATTTATTTTTACGCTCGCGCCCGAGACCGTTTCGCCAATTTCTGCGCTAATAAATGCCAGTGTTTCTTTGTCTGCGTCGAATTTTCCCAGCGACGTATAAGACGCCTCAAACGCAAAGTTTTCGTTTACTTGTTTTGCGCCGGTTAATCGAAATTCTGAGCCTTTTCCGAATGAGTCTTCTTCGGGAGTGCTCGATCCCGCCTCAAGACCAATATAGCCGCTGGCGTGTGCAGCGCCTGCTGTCATGATGAGGGCTATGGTGCAAGCTAAGTGTGATATCCGTTTCATTGTTTTGTCCCCAGTTTATTTTTTATTGGTTGGCTTTAACGCCGCGGGGATAATTATCTATTTGCAGAAAGCAGTCAATAAAAAAGGCGCCGAAGCGCCTTTTTGCAATGCCTTTAGAAGAATCAATCGTCGCCGGAGAGCGCAGACATAATGTGCAGCAGGCTCATAAATAGATTATAGATCGACACGAAAAGCGTGACGGTGGCCATGATGTAGTTGGTTTCGCCGCCGTGAATAATCGCGCTGGTTTGCCACATGATCAGCAATGATGACAACAAGACGAAGGCGCCAGATACGGCCAGTGACAACGCCGGCATATTAAAGAACGCACCACCGATGCCGCACAAAAAGGCGACGATCAGGCCGATCATTAAAAAGTTCGTCAGGAAGCTGAAATCTTTTTTGGTGACCAGCGCGATACCGGACATGGTGACGAAGATGATCGCAGTGGAGGCTAACGCCATGGTCACGATTTGTGAGCCAGCGGCTGTTTGCATAAACATGCCAATGATGGGGCCTGTGCTGAAGCCCAGCCAGCCGGTGAGGGCGAACACGCCCAAGATGCCCCAGCCGCTATTGCGGGTGACATTGGTGAAGATCAGTGCGCCGAAGTACACACCCAAGGTGAGCCAAGGATTGATAAAGCTGATACCTGCGGCCATGGCGTACCACGCCATCGAGGCGGAAAAGGCCAAGGACATGCCGAGTAGCATATAGGTGTTGCGCAATACTTTAGCGGCGCGCTCTCCGGTGACATTGCTGACAACAGTTGAGTTGGGCGCGGCGTAAGGACTGTTCGGTTGCATTAAATTCTCCATTGGGAATGCAGTTCCAAGTAGCACAGATATTAGGGCTTATGGCCAGAATATCAAGGTACGACCGGCTATCATTCCTAGGATGACTCGTGGGCGGCATCGTCCGAGCGCTAAGGCGGCGTGCGTGGCGGCCGGCCTTCGCTGCCCTAGGGCACCTTACGGATTCACAGCTGTTGCTCACATGAAGCTAGGACAGTTCGCGGATTTCCTAGTGGATCCGCTCGCTGCCACTCTCATACATAGGGGCATCGGGAATAACGGTGAACAGGTTATCCCAGTTATTCCATTCGTGCAGGATCTCCGGTTTTAGATAGCCGCAGGCATTAGCTGAACAATGAGATTCTAGGTGGGGGCTGTTGGGTGAAATAGCGCCCTTCCAGCGCCACTTCCCACGAAGCTTCCAAAGCACTGGGGCCTTCGACCTTATTGGCGGTGTGGAGCAAAGAGAGTTGACCCCAAAAACAGACTCAAGGGTCATTTAAGCACTACATTCCGGCAAGCACATCAATTAGAGTTGTCGCGCATTTCAGCCAACCCGACATGCTTGTCTACCTCTTTTAGGCTGACTTGAATTTTTCACAGGATATACCGCTTACTGGAATTCGTCGGTCTGCGGCTCAAGGAAGAGTTTGGATGAAGACCAAATACGATGTGGTGCTTCTTGGCGCCGGTCATTCCAGTACTATGCTCGCCACCATTCTAGCCGGCAACAATGTCAACGTTTTGGTGCTTGATAAGCAAGAGCACCCAAAGTTCGCCATTGGCGAATCCACTATTCCTCGCACCTCAATGATGGCGAAGCTGATGTCGGTCCGTTACGACATTCCCGAGCTAGCCCAACACGCATTCTTTGACGCAAAAGCAAGCACAACCAATGGTATCAAACGCAACTTTGGTTTTGTCTACCATCGTGCCGGACAGCTGCAGCAGCCCGACGAGGTATTGCAGGCGCTGATCCCTGAATCGTACTTCGGCCCAGAGAGCCACCTGTACCGTCAAGATACTGATGCAAGCATGTTGTTCTCCGCGATCCGTCGCGGAGCGGATGTGCTGCAGCGCGCTGAGATCCGCGCAATTAATACCCATAGCGAAGGTGTCGAGCTCGAGCTGGTCGATGGCCGCCAGGTCCGTGCGGATTACTTAGTCGACGGCACCGGCTACCAATCGCTGCTAGCAAAAAAGCATGAACTCCGCGTGCCTGCTGACACTCTGCAGACACACAGCCGCACAATTTTTACCCACATGATTGATGTAAAGCCCTATGAAAGCATCGAGCCTGAACGGCTGCGGCATGACGAGATGCCTCGGCTTTGGTCGCAGGGCACACTGCACCACATCTTCGATGGCGGCTGGCTGTGGGTTATCCCGTTTGATAACCACGACAAGTCGCTGAACAGGTTGTGCAGTGTCGGCCTGACCTTTGATACCCGCGCGTTCCCCGCTACTGGCACTGACCCTGAGGATGAGTTCAACCAGTTTCTTGCGCAACACACGGATATCGCATCACAGTTTCGCGATGCACGTCGGGTGCGCGAGTGGACCCGCACCGAACGGCTGCAATTTTCCTCGCACAAGAGCATTGGCGAGCGCTGGTGCCTGATGTCGCACTCCGCCGGGTTTATCGATGCGCTGTTTTCGCGCGGCCTAGCCAACACTGCCATGAATATTAACCTGCTGGCAGAGCGCCTGATTGCAGCCAAGCGCGACGGGGACTACTCCACCGAGCGCTTCCGCTCGGTGGAGCAGTTGCAGCAATCGTTGGTGAGTTACAACGACAGGCTGGTCAACTGCTCATTCCTGAGCTGGAAACATTACCCGCTCTGGGACGCTTGGAGCCGCATCTGGATTCTCGGCTCGTTTCTCGATTCACTTCGACTGCAAAGCGTCTATCAAGCACATGAGCGCAGCGGAGACAAGGGCGTGTTTGAGCGCCTCGACGAACGCCGTTTTGCCGGCAGCCTTTGTCCGGGCGTAGAAGCCTTTGACCATCTGTTCAATGCGTGTGCACGGTGCGTGGAGCAGGCCGCCGCCGGTGAGTGCGATGCCGACGCCGCCGCACAACAGATACTCGCGATGATTGAAGAGTCCAATCTTGCGCCGCCGGCGCTGGCACTTACCGCGCAGCCACGTCGAAATGATCCGGTGATGGGGCGGCAGGACATGCTGACACTGGCGTCCTGGATCCGGCGCCAAGCACCAGACGACATTGCCGCTTGGTACAGCCATTAATCCGTAAATCATCGGCACGACTATTGGGGGAGAGCGAATGCAGACCTACCAGCAAGCCACCGAGGCGCTGCATGCCTTTCTGGCGAAGTTCAACAAGGGCGTCGACGTCGAGCCCGATCTCGACCTGTTTGAGGCCCGAGTAGTGACCTCGCTGCGCTTTCTCCACTTTATCATGCTGATCGAGGAGCTTTCCGGTGTTGAGATTGATCCGGGCGAGATCGACATCGCTCAGCTCAAGTCTGTGTCCGCCATCCAGGCGCATTTCCTCTCATCTCTGCCAGACGCCGCCGTCGGCGCGGAGTAATCAGCACGCCAGCGCAAGGATTGCAGTATGCGTAGCACTTCGATCAATCCCGAAATTAGGAAGCACATGGACCTAGTTGGCTTCGACCGCGACTTCGTCCGTGCCGAGGGCGCTTGCCTGTACACAGACGATGATGCGAGTCCGTACCTTGACTTTTCTTCCCAGTACGGCTGCTTGCCGTTCGGGTATAACGACGCCGATATTATCGGATTTATCGAATCCTTCTTCCGTAATCAGCAACTCAGCTTTGCCCAACCGTTCCAGCTGCCCTACCCGGAAAAACTCGCTGAGCGGCTGCTTGCCCTGAGCGAGGCCACACACAACGGCTACTGCGTGTTCGCCAACAGCGGTGCGGAAACCGTGGAAGTGGCTATCAAGTTGGCACGGCAGAAAACCGGGCGGGCAAGGATTGCCTCGGCCGACAACAGCTTCCACGGCAAGACCAATGCGGCCTTGGCCTGCACCGGCAACCCTGCCTACCACGAGGGGTTTTTTGTCGATGAGGAACGCTTCGTCAAGTTCCCCTACAACGATATAGCCGCGCTCGAGGAGACGCTTGCCGGCGAAGACGTTGCAGCCGTGATCATCGAGCCGATCCAAGGGGAGGGCGGCGTGATCATGCCTGCCGCCGATTACTTGGTACAGGTTAAGGCATTGTGCCTACGTTATGGCTCACTGCTGATTGTCGACGAAATTCAGACCGGCCTGATGCGCACCGGTCGCATGCTCGCGCATCAGGATATCGAACCGGACATTATTCTGCTGGCCAAGGCCCTCGGTGCCGGCGTCGTACCGATTGGCGCCTGTCTGATGGCCCGCCATGTTTGGACACAAGAATTTGGCCGCCTGCACAGCTCCACCTTTGCCAACAACAATTTTACCTGCGCGGTGGCGCTACAGGCCATCGAGAAACTCGACGCGCCGGCCTTCGGAGAGACTGTGCTGGACCGTGCTGTTTACTTGCGTGAGCGACTGACGCCGCTGCGCGCGCGCTACCCCCGGGCGATTAAGTCTTTGCACGGCGACGGTCTAATGTATGCGCTGCACCTGCACGACTGGTGCGACGGCTACTACTTCACTAACGTTCTCAGCGAAAGCGGCATGGCGGCATCGTTTGCCTGTGCCTACCTGCTCAACCGGCACCGCGTTCTGGTGCTGCCTACATTGAACAATCGTAACGTGATTCGCATCCAGCCGCCGCTGATCGTGTCGCGCGCGCAGATCGACCAGTTTGCCGCAGGGCTCGATGACCTCTGCCAGCTGCTTGAACAGAAGCGCTTTGGTGAACTCGCCGGTGCTGTGATTCCGGCTGAGCCGGTATGCATGCGACTGCCGCGGGCCGCGCGCACACAGGTGGCTGCCGCCACCCCCGGCGGCAAGTTCCTCGGCCGCTTCGCCTTTTTCGTGCACCCGCTGGAGATCGGCGGTTATGGCGATATCTTTCCGTACTTCTCGGCCCAGGACCCGGACTTCCTGCGTTGGGTGAAACGCTACAAGAAGGGCACGCTGGATGTGTCGGTGTGTCACCGCTCGGCCCCGATCGTCAATTCTAACGGTGATTACGTGGAAGGCGTGCTAATTACCGCCGCGCTGCTGCCGCAGGATTTGCTAAGTCTCAACGCCGACAACAAGGCGCGGTTGATGCGCAACTACGTGCGCACTGCCGAACAGGTTGGCGCGAGTTACTGTGGTCTAGGCGCCTTCACCTCAATCATCACCGACTCCGGTCTGCGTCATATCGACAGTCCGATTCCCTACACCACCGGCAACGGCTTGACTGCACGCATGACTATCGAGTCGGTGCTGGAATATTTTCGCCACGACTACCTCACCATGCGCGGCCTAGAGCTGTCTATTTTAGGTCCTTGTGGGTCCATCGGTCGGTTGTGCCTGCTCGGACTGGCGCCGTTCTTTCGCAAGGTGCACCTGCTCGGCAACCTGCGCAACCCGACCAACCAAGGCGCCTGCGAACAGGTCGCCGACGAGGCGCTTCACCACGCTTTGTATGCCCGCGACGGCTTGGCCACGCGCGTGCGCGCCCCAGCAGCGGTCAACATGGTGCAACAACCCAGCTGGCAGGACTGGTTGTGCGTTGCGCGCAGCCAGGCCGACTTCGATCGGGCCCTGAAGCAATCTGATGTGGTGGTCTCGGCCACCAGCGGCACGCACCCGGGAATCAGTGTCGACAGCTTCAAACGCAGTGCTGCCGTGTTCGATATCTCGCGCCCGGCCGATGTGCGCTGGCGGCAACACCAAGGTGATAGCCCGATTAATTATGTCGAAGCTGGTCTCTGCCGACTCAATGACTCGCTCTGGTTTGGCGAAAATAATGTGATGGGTATGCCGCGGGGTATTAGCCTCGCCTGCCTAGGTGAGACCATCGTGCACACTATGGCTGGTGCCCGCGACAATCACAGCCTGTCGAGGAACCTCGATATGGCCGAGGCCGAACGCATCTTCGAGTGCGCTGTCGGTTACGGCTTCCGCCCCCTGATGGAGCAACATTATGACCACTGATGTCGTCCAAGAGCCGCCGACACTCACTCTGAAGGTTGAGCAGTATCTGCATGACACCGCCGACGGTTCGGTGATAAAGGTACACCGGGTGCGCGCACCGGCGCCGTCGTCACGCCAGACTGTAGTACTGATTAATGCACCGGGTATGCCGGCGGAGTTCTTCTCTCGGTTGTTTGATTCTCTCTCGCCAGACCATGACGTGCTGACTTGGGAAACCCGCGGCGTGCCTAACTACGACCTAGCCTTTGACGAGAATAACATCTCTCTGGACGTCCAGCTTGGCGACCTGCTCGAAGTTCTCGCCCGTGAGCAGGTAGATCGCTGTCACTTGGTCGGCTGGTGCGGTGGCGCACAATTGGCACTGATGCTGGCTAATCGTGACGATGTCACGGTGGAGTCAATGACGCTGCTCAACGGCATGTTCAATCTCGATGAAGAGCTAGCGCCGCGAACCGAATTCGAAAGCCAGCTTCGCTCCCTGCTGCCCGGTATTGCGCGCAGCCGTCGCTACAGCCATATCTTTCACAACCTGCTGTTTGGCGCCAGCGCCAGCAGCCAGCAAAGCAATGACGGAGACAAGCAGACCAAAAGTGATGTCTACCGGATTATGATGGACCGGCCACCAGAAGTGTTGCTGTTGTCGTCGCGTTCCATGGAAACCGTCGAGTCGACTTATCGCTTTGCCCGCGTGACCAACGAGTATTTCAAGCGCGATATGCGCTCTCTGGCAGCGAAGGTCCGCTGCCCGACGCTGGTGCTTACCGGCGACCAGGACCGTGAAGCAAATCCGGATGAATCCGCGCATATAAGCGCGCTGCTGCCCGACTCAGAGTTCCAGCGTGCGCCCACACTAAATCATTACTCGCTCTACACCAGCGGTGCGATCGCTGAGACGGTGAGTTCATTCCTAGCTCGCCAGGCTGACCGGCAAGGAGCCCGCCCGTGAGAACTTTGACCGACCTGTCCGACACCCTGTCACGGGCGTCGCAGAAACGCTTTCGCAACGTTTTCTCTGATTTCTCGTGGCCCGAGCAGCTTGATGGTGATGAGCGCTTCTACACACCGGAGCTGATTAGTCTGTATGGTACGGCGCAGTATGACGCGCTCGACTATGCTGCTCGGCGCAAGCTTGGCTTCTACGAGCTTATCAACTTCTTCAGCCTCAACATTCACGGTGAGAAGTATCTGCTTGCCGGCATGTCCGACCGGCTGTATCGCAAGTATCCTGCAGAGATCTCGCGCTATATCCATCACTTCATTGATGAAGAAAATAAGCACATGTCGCTTTTCGGCAACTTCTGCAGTCGCTATCACCGTGTCTACCCAGACAAAAAGTTCTACACCGGCGACAAAGCCAAGAACGCTTACGAAGACATCCTGTTTTTCTCCAAGGTGGTGGTGTTCGAGGAAATCGTCGATTACTACAACCTCACCTTGGCCAACGATGAAAAAGTGCATCCGCTGGTGCGCGACATCAACCGCTACCACCACGAGGATGAAGTTCGCCACCTAGCGTTCGGCCGAAAGATCGTAGCGGACCTATTTGCTGAGTGTCGCGATGACCTGTCCGACGGCGACCTAGCGTTCATCGAAGAGCATGTCTACGAGTACTTCCTCGCCACGATGAAGGAGTACTGCAATCCATACGCTTACCGCGACACCGGCATCCGCGCCACCTACGAGGCTTACCGGGCCGCCACCGCCAGCGACGCCTGGCGTGATCGCCTCGCATTGCTCAGCCGCCAGTGCCTAGCTTCGTTCGAAACCGCCGGCGTGATTCGCCGAGACCATGACGAGATCTATCAGTCACTGCTGAGTGCCTGACAAAAAATCAACGAGGTGAACATGGAAACGCTCAGGAAATTATTGATAGATCACTACAAGCGCCAGCCAGACAAGGCGGTGTTTCACTTTCTTGACCACAGGCTCGAGGTAACGCGCGCGCTGCGCTACCGTGACCTGTTCGATTTCGCCGCTCGGCTTGGCACCTGGTTACAGGCCAATCCGTCCGCACGCAGGAGCGTCTGCCTGTCAACGCTGGACAACCAGCATTTTATTGAGCTGTTCTTTGCCTGTGTGCTCAACAATGTCGTCGTGATCCCTTCACACCCACCCGTGCCTGGCCGCAAGAGCCGCCGACTGCACAGCATTGTCAGCGATAGTCGCGTCCGCAATCTGATCACCGATGCCGCCAGCCTGCCGCTGTTTGCCGGCCAGGAATTGGATCTCGATAGCACTTGCACATTCGAGGATATCGCGGTGCTGGCACCGAGCGAGCTTCAGTATGCCGACGCGGACGCCGACGCGGACGCCGACTCCACGGTGATGGTGCAGTACACCTCCGGTTCAACCTCCGAACCCAAGGGGGTCGTGCTAACGCACCGAAACATCCTCGCTAACTCGCGCATCATTGCCGACACCTTCAACTCACCGGAAGGCGGCTACGATGCGGTGGTTGGGCTTACCTGGCTGCCGGTTTACCATGATATGGGTCTGATCGGAAACGTGATCCAAGCCGCGTATATTGGCAGCCCGCTGTATGTGCTCGATACGCTTACGTTCATTCGCAACCCGATTTTGTGGCTCGAGGCAATCTCGCGCTATCGTATCAACATCTCCGGCGGTCCCAACTTCGCCTACCGCGCCGCCGTACGCAGGGCGCAGAACTACACTGGCGGTGAACTCGACTTGTCGAGCTGGCGAGTGGCCTATTGCGGTGCTGAACCGATTGATCCCACCGACCTAGAAGGCTTCGCCAACCAGTTTGCCGCACAGGGTTTCAAGCGCACCGCCCTGACCCCTTGCTATGGACTCGCCGAATGCACGCTGATGGTCACTACCGCTTCCGTGCCGCAGGACTATGGCGTTATCACCCGTACCATTGATACCGGCGACAATGACACCGGCGCTCAAAAGCAGTACGTCAGCTGCGGCCCCCAGGCGGGTAACAACCTCGTCCGTATCGCGGATGAATCCGGCTCACTGCTTAACGATGGTCAGGTCGGTGAGATCCTTGTTTGTGGTGATTCGGTTACGCCCGGTTACCTCAACCGAGACAACGATGGCTACTTCTTCCAGATCGATGGACTGCGCTATTTCCGTACCGGCGACGTCGGATTTTTTGATGCTGGCCAGCTTTACGTAGTGGGCCGTCTCAAGGACTCCCTGATTATCAATGGCACCAACTTGTATGCAGTCGATATCGAAGGCGTGCTAGGCGAGGAGGTTCAGGCGCTGACTGGGAAAGTGATGGCCGTGCATCAGGACGACGACGGTATTCGCCTGCATATCGAGACGCCGCAGGAGCTGGTAAAGGATGAGCAGCTGCCGACACTGCTGGACGCGATTCGTCTTACAGTGCAGAAGAACTTCGGCTTCAGCTTTGCCGACGTGCTGTTTTACCCGGAGTTCTCGCTGCCGCGCACCACCTCGGGAAAGATTCGCCGCTCAAAGTGTCACCAACGGCGTGCTGCGGCGTTCAAGCTAGACAACGCCGCATGATTAAATACGGCAACGGGTACTAGGCTATGTTTGACCCCGACAACATCAAGCTGATCAAGAGCCGCGACGAGCTGCGTAACATGTTTCCGTTCCCGCCGGCGCAGATCTATCTGGATTCTGTCATGACCCAGCTGGAGAAGTACTCGCGCATGATCATCGAGAAATCATCGTTGATGTTTCTGTCTTCGGTGGGGGAGAGGGGCATTAAGGTGTCGCCGCGTGGCGGCAAGCCGGGGTTCGTGCGCATCCTTGATGACCAGTGGCTGTTCATGCCGGACGGCAAAGGCAACAACAAGATTGAAAATTTCGAGAACCTGCTGAGCGATCCGCGCGTGGGCCTCTTGTTCATGATTAACGGTTATGACATTACTCTGCGCGCCACCGCTACTGCGTACATCACTAACGACGCCAGCCTCCTCGACCGGTACCTGCTCGACGGTAAGCGCGCGCGCATTGGCACCCTGTTCAGGCTCGAGAGCATCTACCTGCATTGTGGCAAGGCGATCCAGCGTTCGGGCTTGCTTGACCCGTCCACTCATCAGGACCCGGAAGAGATGCCGTCGGTGGGCACCATGCTTAAGAGCATGATCAAGGACATGCCCTACTCGCCGGAGAAGATTGATGAGTACGTGGCGGGCAATAAGTAACCGGGCTGACCGTGCCAACTGTACGTAAGGATAGGTGAGAAATAATGAAGCTTTTTCACAATAAAATGGACGCTTGGGTGGTACTTGTCGTGGCAGCCGAGGTGGCGGCGCTGGTTACCATTGTGCTGCTTAACCGGCATCTCGCCTGGTGGTTCCTAGTGCCGGTCGGCATCCTGATATCGGTAGTAATCTGTGCTAACTACCAGAGCCAAGCACACCAGGCCATCCACAACCCCTTCTTTGTCTACAAGCCTCTGAATAGCCTGTTCGGCGTGATGTGCAGCATGGCACTGGGCATGCCCTACACCCTTTTCAAGCATCACCACTTTAATCATCACACTGGCAACAACGACAAGCCTAGCCAGCCTCGCGCCACCCGTGATCTGTCATCGAGCTACCGTTTCTCCCCGCGTGAGGACAAGCCGGAGAACCTGCTCATCTACACCCTGCTAGGCCCATTCCGTCTCGACTGGGGCTATTACATCCGTCAGGCACGCAAGAAAGGAGACATACTCAACGTGGTGACCGAGAGCCTAGCGATCATTGGCATGATGCTGTGCTTTGCTTGGATCGACCTGCATTTCTTCTTAGTCTGGTATTTACCGGTTTGGGTCGCCGCCCAACACCTGTCGTTCTTCCATAACTATGTCGAGCACCACAACGCCATTCCCGGCAACCGCCTGACCGACGCAGTCAGCTGCTATGACCGAGCCTACAACTTTCTGTTCTTCAACAACGGTTATCATCAAGAGCATCACTTCAGTCCGTCCACCCACTGGACACAGATGAAGGCGCTGCGAGCGCAGATGCTGCCAGATGAAGCGCGCAAGGTGGTCCGCCATGGCCACTTCATGAACTTCAGGTGGCGGCCGGCGGCCCATTCGGCGGACCACCATGTGCCCACACAGTAGATCTAAGGCTAACTTCACTCTTAACGCACCCGATAAAGGAGCACTGCAATATGGACAAGAAACAGATCATTGGTACCGTCAAGCAAGAATTGGTCGATATGCTTGGTCTAAAGGAAAGTGACATTGATACCACCAAGTCATTCGACAAGTACGGCATCGACAGCGCGGTGGGCATCGGCATCATCAGCAATCTCTCCGACACCTTCGACCTGGACCTTGATCCTGCCGAACTCTATGACAACCCGACCGTTGAAGCACTGGCCAACCACATTCATGCGATGCAACAAGAAGCAGGAGCCTGATCATGGCGACCAATCAGGGTGCGAACGCGGAAGCGATCCAGTTCCACTACGATACCTCCAATGATTTCTTCAGCCTGTGGCTCGACGATGGCATGTTCTACAGCTGCGCGCGCTGGCTCGATGGCGATGAAACTCTGTCCCGGGCGCAGTTCAACAAGCTGGCGTGGTACTACGATCGCATGGACCTAGCCGCAGGCTCGGGGCTGCTGGATATTGGCTGTGGCTGGGGTGGTGCCTTGCGTGAAGCGATTGCACGCCAGCCCGGCATCGACCACCAAGGCATTACGCTGAGCAAGGAGCAGCTGCAACACTGCCAGTCCGACGCCGGAGGCAACCTAAATGCCGCCTTGCTCGACTGGTGCGACCTGCCCGCCGACAAGACCTACAGCAACATTATCTCGGTCGAAGCGTTCGAGGCGTTTGCCAAACCGGACCTGTCCAAGCAGCAACGCATCGACGCCTACCGCGGCTTCTTTGAGACCTGCCATCGTGTGCTTGCGCCCGGCGGTAAGCTCGGCCTGCAGACCATTTACTTAGAGACTGCGCGCTCCACCGACACGCCGGAGTTCCTGCAGAAGCACATCTTCCCGGACTCTGCGCTGCCAGAGCTCTCCGATGTGTTCTCCGCCATCGAAGGCCTTTTCTCGTTGCAGGATGCAGAGAACGCCGCCTACGACTATTACCGCACCTGCCGCGCGTGGCAGAAAAACATGCGCCGCCGTAAGGCGGAGATCGTCGACAGGTTCGGTGTCGAGCTGTATGACCGCTTCCATACCTATATCGCCATGAGCCTGATTGGATTTCACCAGAAAACAGCCGGCCTGTTACGGCTCATGCTCACTAGGGTTTGACCACCGCCGCGGCGCCACGGGGACTATTTATGAAAGACAAACTGTATGTGTTTTCCGCCCAGCTCAATGCCGTGAAGGTGATTCACGCAGTCATTCTCGTGATCGGGATGCCGGTTATCATCGCACTGGCCTTGGCCTACGACCTGATCCTGCCGATCCATCCGGCGGCATTAGCGGTGCTGGTGGTGTTTTACATGCTCACGTTCTGGGGTATCACCGTGGGTTACCACAGGCTGATTTCCCACAAGGCGTTCCAGGTCACTGGTTGGGCCGAAGTGATGCTGGGGATTCTAGGCTCCATGGCGATGCAGGGGCCAGTGTTCTATTGGGTTGCCAACCACCGTCGTCATCATCGCTATGCCGACAAGGAGAATGATCCGCACAGCCCGGTGGTAACTGAAGGAGGTCACTTGCTCGGCCGACTAAAGGGCTTTTTCTATTCACACCTAGTCTGGATCTTCAGTCACAAGGTGTCCAACCCGATGCTGTTCTGCAAGGACCTGGTCAAGAACCCGCGCCTGCGTTTTGTCAGCAGCACCTACAAGCTCTGGGCATTTCTTGGCTTGGTGATACCGCCCGTCATCGACTACGCCATTACCCGTGACAGCCGTAGCGCCTTCAGCACCTTTATGTACTTCGGCCCGATCCGGATTTTCTTTTCCTACCACATCACCAGCTGCATCAATTCGGTGTGTCATCTAGTCGGCTACCGTAACTATAGTTCGGCGGACAACAGCCGCAACGTATACTCGTTGTCGTTGGTGTCGCTGGGCGAATCATTGCACAACAACCATCACCGCATGCCGGCCAGCGCCAAGTTCTCCCACCGATGGTTCGAAGTGGACTTGGGCTATGCGTTTATTCGTGCTATGGAGCTGCTTGGCATCGCCCGCAACGTCAATGTCTTGACCTCGGAAAAGGCCTGACATGACGGTAATGCCTGAGCGTGACACCGCGTTGCATGCGCGAGACCTGACCAGCCTGTTTCGCGCAGCGGCACAACGCTGGCCCGATCACGTGGCCCTGCATGTGGCGGACAGCGATTATTGCTACGCCGACCTCGACCTCGACGCGCGCCGCCTAGCCGCCACTGTAGAGCGCCATGCGGTCGCGGACCATCCTCATGTCGGCATCTGGTGTACACGTCGTTACAGTGATTACGCATCGCTGCTTGGTGTACTGTACGCGGCTCACACTTATGTCCCGCTTAACAGCAAGTACCCGGTGGCGCGCAATCTCTACATTCTGGAAAAAGCCGCGATCCGCCTACTGCTGTGCGATAGCTCCGACTTGCCAGAGCTTATGCCGTTACTGGCGGCTCTGCGCACGCCGCTGAAGCTGGTGATCGTAGACGCCCACGCCATCCCGCCCGCCGTTGACGGCTTGCCCGCACGCAGCCAGTTGGTCACTGCTGGGGATGCGCCTGCGCCGTCGCAGGCCCTCGTCGATCCAGATCAGCCCTGTTATGTGCTGTTTACCTCAGGAAGCACCGGTCAGCCCAAAGGCGTCGTTATCAGCCACGCTAATGTCATTAGTTATCTGCGCGGCATCGATGAGCTTTGTGCCCTGTCCGAACAGGACCGGGTGACGCAGACCTTTGAGCTGACTTTTGACCTGTCGGTGCATGACATGTTTTGCTGCTGGGCGGCCGGTGCCTGCCTGCATGTGTTTGGCGCGACCGATATGCTGTTTCCATTACGCGTAATCAACAAGCACCAGATCAGTGTTTGGTTTTCGGTGCCAACCCAGGCAGCACTGCTCGACCGCGCTGGCCAGCTCAAGGCAGATACGGCGCCTAGCCTGCGCCTGTCGCTGTTCTGCGGCGAGCCCCTGCCGCAAGCGCTGGCACAACGCTGGCAGGAGGCCGCACCGCACAGTAGTATCATCAACCTGTACGGCCCCACCGAAGCCACCATTGCCGTCACAAGCTATACCTTCCAGCACGAGGACAGCTTCGATACGGTGCCGCTCGGCCGGCCGCTCGCCGGCGGCCGTGTGCGCATTGCTGACGATAGCGGCGCGGAGCTGGCAGAAGGCGAAAAAGGCGAGCTGTTGCTGGCTGGGCCACAGCTGTCCAGCGGTTATCTCGGCGATGCCGACAAGACCGCGCAGCAGTTTATCACGCTCATTGACGCTGACGGCAGCGCTAACGCCTGGTACCGCACAGGTGATTTGGCGTCTTGGTCGGCGCCACACGGATTGCTGTTCTGGGGGCGCCTCAACCGGCAGGTCCATATTCGCGGCTACCGCGTAGAGCTCGACGAGATTGAACACTGCATCCGCCGTTTCCTGCCCGGCGCCACTGTGGCCGCGCTGTACGAGCCTTCAGTGGTGGACGAACAGGCGCTGGTGGTATTCATCGATCGCAAAGATATCGACCCACACGCCATCATGCACGAATGTAGCCAACACTTGCCGCGCTACATGGTGCCAGGCGCAGTAGTCTCCATAGCGCACATGCCGGTCAGCGCCAGCGGTAAGCTCGATTACAACTCCCTGCACGCACGTCATTTTGGCACCCGTGCTCAAGCACAGGAAAACAAGACATGCTCAATGAGCTGATCACCCGCTTTGTCGACGAGGCTAACAACAACGACCGCGTTCGCAATGTCATCACCGACTGGAACCCGCACATCGTGCTGGCCTCCGAGGATTCAGACTGGTCGGCAACTGTGGTGGTCGATGCCACCATCTTGTCGGTACGCGAAGGCAAACACTCCGCCTCGCACATGATCACTCTTTACGCCGATGACAGCGTGTTTGCCAGCATCCTTAGCGGCCGGAGCAACCCGGCCGAGGAGTCGATTAATGGCACTCTGCAGGTTTACGGCGACGCCCGCGACCAGATTCGGCTCGATGTCCTGACCATGATTCTCTGGGGGTGACCTTGCGCAGCGCCCGAGAATTTCTGTTCTATTTTGCAATTGCCGCAGGGCTATCCCTGTCGACCAGCTGTTTCCTGATCATTTCCGAACTGCATGCGATTTCAGTACTGGGCTGGATTATTCCCGCGATTTGGCTGGCGGCGGGCCTATCGGTACTGGTGTCGCAGGGCATTTCCGAACTGTCTGGCATGTTCCCTGCCTCGCCGGGCATTCGCACCTACCTCAAGTTCGCGCTCGGCGACCGTTTTTCACTTGTGTGCGTCTACCTTTACCTGTTCATGCTGATCTTGGTCGCCGGCGCTGAAACCGCCATGTTCAGCCGCATCCTCGACAGTATCTTTCCTGGTGGTAATCACTGGCTGTCAATCTCGCTGCTGTACCTGATGTTGTTGTTCGTGCAGCTGTTCGGCCTCGAGTTACCGCGCACAGTGCAATTGTTGGTGACGCTGACGCTGATCACTGGACTCGCAGCCATCGGTGCGGCCGCGTTCCTGCTGCCTAGTGATGCAGTCTCCGCCACCGCCACTGAACCATTGTTGGCCGGCATAGAGCAGCTGGTATTGCTGGTGCCGACGGCGATCTTTCTATTTATTGGGTTCGAGTGGACGCCGCTGGTGGGCATTGGACCGGGCGCATTTCGGCGCAAGATTCCCTGGGCCATGACCGCCGGCATTCTGGTCAATGCACTGGTTTACAGTCTGGTTTGCCTAGGACTGGAAAAACATTTCAGCGCGGCCGACATTGCTGGCAGCGATATCCCCCATCACCTGCTGACCACGCTGCTGTCGACTCGCTATGGCGCAGCCGGCACGTTGCTGATTTCCCTGTTTGCCACCCTCACCACCTTCAATGCGGGCTTTATCGCTGGAGTGCGACTGCTATACCTGCTGGCCCGCGAGAACAAGGCGCCGGTGGTCTGTAGGCGCGTCAATCTCGACAGCGGCGTGCTCAGCGGTGCGGTGTTTGTGATCTGGAGTGCGGCGCTCCTGTCGTCGGTGGTGGCGGTCTACTTTGACCTCTACGTACACTTCTCGATTGGCTGCGCAATCATCATCTGCTTCATCTATGCGAGTGTCTTGCTGGCAGTGCCGAGGATGCGTAAAAAGGGCTCACACAAACGCCTCTACAGCACCAGCGTGCCGATGCCGGTATTCTACCTTCTGTCGCTGCTGTTCCTGCTATTTTCAGCTGGCCTGACCGGCTCCTACTTTATCGCCGGCGCCGGTTAGAGCGCCTCAAGCAGGCGCGCGCGGCGTTAGCAGCACGCTGCACGGCAGGCTGCAGGGCTGACCGTTGTCATTCCAGCCCCTAGCGATGAGCCGCGCTGACATGCTTGCTGGGGCATCCGCTAGGCACAGCGCCAGCTCATAGCCGGCGACTTCAATCAAGCTGGGTTGCAGCGAGGCGTCGAAATTGTGTTTCAGGGTAATATGCCGACCATCAAGGCCGAATTCGGTGTGTTTGAGGCCGTCGGCAACACGTAACCCTAGCGACTTGATGGATGCCTCCTTGAGCATCCACAGACGATAGAACTGACGCGTCCACATGTCACCGTCACAGCGCGCTAGCGCGGCGCACTCCGACTTGTGAAAATAGCGCTCGGCCACGCGACGGTGTTGGATGCGGGTCTCAGGCAATTCGATATCAATGCCAACATGGCCGTGCTGCGCGAGCGCTACCATGATCAGATTGCCACTGTGGGAAAGGTTGAACGCGGCTGAAGGAAAGTCGTCGACGAGCTGCAGTTTGCCATGGCTGCCAAGACTGAATTGCCAAGAGGACTCTGTGAGCCGCGGTTGCAGAGCGGTAAGCGCCCTGCGCAGCAGGATTCTCGATAGGAGAAAACGCCGGCGGTCCTGCGCGCGGTGTCTAGTTTGCGCGGTGTCCAGCTCGTGCCCCGGCAGCAGAGTTGCCGCCTGCGCAAGCCACTGCATCGCCACGTCGCT
Source organism: Alcanivoracaceae bacterium (assembly GCA_029213045.1). Lineage (GTDB taxonomy): Bacteria > Pseudomonadota > Gammaproteobacteria > Pseudomonadales > Alcanivoracaceae > JARGPN01. The sequence continues at coordinate 191,819 of JARGPN010000016.1, read as the reverse complement.
GCGGCAATCAAGCTGCCACAGGGAAATGTAGTTGCCGTCGGTGTGCATTGGCGTGGCCAGCGAACCGTGCGCACGCTGCAACATGCGCACGGCGCGGGTCAAAAGCGGTACTCGCCGCCCGCAATCGCCGCTGCCTTGTCAGCGGTTAGGCGCAGGTAGGTTTTCTCACCCGGCAGAAGCACATAGATCGGGCTGCTGATGCGGCTTACGTCAAAGCCATCTTCCTTGAGCTTGCTCTTCTGGTGCTTGAAGGTGCCAGTGGTATCCATTGCTGTACCGGTAACACGGAGGAAAACCGGCACCGCATAGGCGGGTAGCTCACGGCGCAGGTAATCATTGACGGCATCGAAGTCGAACGACTCAGGGGCGGTTTCCAGTCGCACTTCCGCCATGCCTGCACGACCATTGGTGTTGGGAATTTCTACCCCATACACCACGCTTTCAATAATGCCAGGTGCGCCATCTAGGATCTGCTCGACTTCAGTTGTGGAAACATTTTCGCCTTTCCAGCGGAAGGTGTCACCAAGTCGGTCGACAAACTGTGCGTGCTTGAAGCCTATGTCACGCATCATGTCACCGGTGTTGAAGTAGGCGTCACCTTTCTTGAACGCGTCACGCAGGATCGACTTCTCGGTCTTTTCCTTATCGGTGTAGCCGTCAAACGGTGTCTTCTGAGTGATCTCCCCGATGAGCAGGCCAGACTCGCCTTTTCTGACCTTGATCATGCGGCCGTTCGGGCCACGTATGGGCGCTTCCTTTTCCTTGTCGTATTTGACAATGGCGTAGCTGACGGGAGAGAAGCCGACTGTATTCTGGAAGTTGAAAACATTGGTAAACGCCACGTTGCTTTCGGAAGCGGTATAGAACTCAGCGATGCGCTCAATACCAAAACGCTGCTGGAAAGACTTCCAGATGCTCGGGCGCAGGCCATTTCCAACGATCACGTGCACCTTGTTGTCGAGATCATTCGGTGCTGCTGGACGCTCGTTGAGGTAACGGCACAGCTCACCGACATAGCCGAACGCAGTGCAGCCATACTTGCGGATATCGTCCCAGAAACCGCTGGCCGAAAATTTGCGCGCAATCACGAACGCGCCCTGGCCGGCAATCACCGAGGACCAGCACACTACTAGGCCGGTGGCATGGTACAGCGGAAGGGTGCAGTACAGACGGTCGTGCTTGTCCAACCTTACGGCGGCGAAACCGAATGCGCCGTAGGCCTTTTCCCAGCGGCCGTTACTGAATACCACCGCCTTGGGCAAGCCGGTGGTGCCGGAAGTATAGATATAGAGCAGTGGGTCATTGAGATAGATGCGCGTGGTCTGCTCGGGGTTCTCGGAGGAACAGTCGAGAATCATGTCGGCCAAGTTGGCATAGCCCTGCGGCACTTCACCAGCGTTCTCTAGGGTATTCTGGTTGGCGATGCAATAGAAGCAACCAGCGTCAATATTTAGCTGATCGCGCACTTCCTCGATGGCATCGGTAAGTTCCGCACCCACCACAATCGCTTTCGGCGCAACTAGATTTATACTGTGTACCAATATCTTGCCGCGCTGGGAGGTATTAATCATGGCCGAACACAGTCCCAATTTTGCGGCACCAACAAGCGCAGCAAGCAATTCGGCACGGTTTTCCATGTTTAGCGCGATGCAATCCCCTTTAGTCAAACCGATTGAGCGAAAATAATCGGCAATGCGATTAGCCCAAGCGTTGAACTGGCTATAGGTCAGCTGCCTGTTCTCATCGATGATGGCGATGCCATTGGGGTTGTGCTCTGCAACACGCTGGATCGCAAGTCCTAGCCCAAGAGGGCGACTCTTGTCGGAGAGTTTACCGTAACGAGCACCCTTGAGCAGTCCAGGCAAGTTCGCCATTAGCATAGGAAGCCTACCCAAAAGTTTGGGCAAATTGATTAGGTCGTCGTTATGCATAGTATTTTTCCACTCAGAAATCACAAATCAGGAGGTTCGACGCAAGTTAAATTGCCTCAATAGCCAACTGGAAGATCATTTAAAAACGCCCCGTAAAGAATTATTCTTAGAGCTCGAAGCGCTACATTTACAACCTTTTGTCGGTCTCGAACGCATACTTAACGTTTTGATTACACGTGCCCTTGGTCGTATCTCCATCTAACCCAGCAGTGGATGCAAAATATCCTTTACCTCGGGGCTCGCTATTATAGTTATTTTCACGCCCCTTGAAATCCCTCGCAATATTCATCACTCACCTAGCCGGTAGACTGCCGTCACACTTGTTTCTTGGCATTTTGTCAAAACACTAATGCAACGTGCGGAAGTGAGGCGCACCTTACCGAGCAACTTCGTACAGAGCAAGCGCCCCTCCACTTTTCAGGTCAGAGGTATATGGCATTGATAAGATGTTTCCGGAGATAGAGGCAATGCGGGGGGGGGGGGGGCTGCAAGACTGTCGGGAGATGAAATGTATGGGATTACTGTTCCGGATGAATGCATCGGACTCTTTAATGAAAGACAATCAACGTCAACCATTGAGGTGTAAGCATGAATAAGGAACGCAGCTACAAACAATATCTCAAAGAATTTACGGGCTAAGCGATAGCGTTGGTACTTGAGCAAGGTGACTCGATGCCTAAGACCGTAAAATAACTGGGGTTGCGGCGAATACGCTGTATCGCTGGGAAAACCTGCATGCACAAGGTCGATGAAAAAGGTTTGCCAGAAGAGAGCATCCTGAGCTGCTTTGTTTACGTATCGAAAATAAAGCGCTGCGCATTGAGAAAGGAATTTTAAAAAACGGCGCCTTTTTTGCGAAAGAAATGCAGCACAGTATTACATTCATTTAGGCTTCTTATCAGTATCCCGTGCGGATGCTTTGCCGACTGGTGAAAGTTGGCACATCGGCTTTCTACGAATGGAAGGCGCGCCCTTCGAGGGCGACGATGGCTGTATGTGTACCACGGAGCTAAGGCGCTCTTCCGCTCCAACCGGAGTGGTTTAGGAAGTCGAGAGCTCGTTAAAAAGTTACGCGAAGAAGGTCTTTTAGTGCAGAATTGAAACCATTTTTAATCAGCCAAGCGCCACCACATTTGATTTTCCTGGGGATAGCAGGACCGCATAGGGCATCCGGCGAAGCAGTCATCGCTCTCAGGTAGGCTCCCATATTATTAGCGCTTCAGTAGCTCGGCGGCTTGTTTGGCAAAATAGGTGAGGATGCCATCTGCGCCGGCTCGTTTGATGCTGGTGAGGGATTCTAAAATGACTTTCTCTTCATCGAGCCAGCCATTTTGAAATGCCGCTTTATGCATCGCGTATTCGCCACTGACTTGGTACACGTAGGTGGGCACTTTGAAGGTGTCTTTCACGCTACGCACGATATCCAAATACGGCATGCCTGGTTTCACCATCACCATATCTGCACCTTCCTCTAAGTCGAGGGCGACTTCGTGCAGGGCTTCATCGCGGTTGGCGGGGTCCATCTGATAGGTTTTTTTATCAGCCTTACCCAAATTGCCAGCGGAACCCACGGCGTCTCTAAACGGGCCGTAGTAGGCGGAGGCATATTTTGCCGAGTAGGCAAGAATGCGGGTGTGAATAAAGCCATTTTCTTCGAGCATCTCGCGAATGGCGCCGATGCGGCCGTCCATCATATCGCTGGGCGCGACGACATCGGCTCCCGCTTCGGCGTGACTCAGCGCTTGCTGTACCAGCGCAGCAACGGTCTGGTCGTTTAACACATACCCCTGCTCGTCGATAATCCCGTCTTGCCCGTGCGTGGTGAAAGGGTCGAGAGCGACATCGGTAATGACGCCCATTTCCGGCACGACCTGCTTAATCGCACGAACAGTGCGCTGCACTAAGCCGTTTGGATTCCACGCTTCTTTTGCGTCTAAGCTTTTCGCTTCTTGCGGCGTCACGGGAAACAATGCAATCGCCGGAATACCCAAGGCGGCCAGTGTTTCCACTTCCTTCACAAGTAAATCGATACTGTAGCGCTGGATGCCTGGCATGGAGGCGATGCTTTCAGTGCGGTTCTCGCCTTCGAGCACGAACATGGGATAAATCAGGTCGTCCACCGTCAATGTGGTTTCGCGCATCAGGCGACGGGAAAAATCATCGCGACGCATGCGGCGCATACGGGTGGCCGGCCATGGGCCGCGCGGTAGGTTGGGGTTGCTCACTCTCGACTCCGCCATACATTAAAATGTTGATATGCGTATTAGTGTAACGCGAAATGATCGGTGGACTCTAAGGAAGAGTTTCTAGAGTGTGGGCGCCGGAAAACGTACTGTTCGAACGGAAAGGCGCAATATAAGGCGCATGCAGATGCATCGCCCAACGGAGCAGCAAGTATGAAAAAGTTTGTGATACTGGCCCTGATCATCGCCGCGGTTGGCGCGTGGTGGTTTTTTGGGCTGGGTGATGTGTTCACGTTAGCGGGTATCAAAGCGCAACAGGCCGAGCTTCAGCAGGCATTTTCTGAGCGGCCCCTATTTATCGCGCTGATGTACTTTCTTGTTTACGTGGTGATGGCGGCGTTATCGCTACCGGGTGCCGCGCTGCTGACGCTGCTCGGCGGTGCCGTATTTGGTTTGTACGCCGGCACCCTTGTGGTGTCTTTCGCGAGTACTACGGGTGCCACATTGGCAATGTTGATGTCGCGGGTATTGCTGCACGATTGGGTCGCAAAAAAGTTTAGCGCCTCGTATGAAAAAATTAATGTGGGCATGGATCGAGACGGTGCGTTCTATTTATTTACCTTGCGCTTAATCGCGTATGTGCCATTTTTTGCGGTGAACCTGGTGATGGGTCTGACGCGCATTTCTGTCACGCGTTATTTCTGGGTTAGTCAGCTAGGCATGTTACCGGGCACATTGTTGTTTGTGTATGCAGGGCAAACGTTAGGCGAGATTGAATCCCTGCGCGATGTGTTCACGGTAGACATCGCCATCGCGTTTATTTTTTTAGCCTTATTCCCTTGGTTTGCGAGATTCTTTATCGAACGCGTGCAGGCAAACAAGGCGTACAGCGGTTGGCATAAGCCCAAAAAATATGACAGAAACCTCGTTGTGATCGGCGCGGGCGCGGCGGGTTTGGTGACAAGCTATATCGCCGCGGCGGTGAAAGCCAAAGTATCACTGGTTGAATCTGAAAAAATGGGTGGTGATTGTTTAAACACAGGATGCGTGCCATCGAAAGCACTCATCCGCTCAGCACGAATTAACCATTATGCAAACCACAGCGATAAGTTTGGCTTAAAGCTTGTTAGCTACGGCGCAGATTTTCCGAAAGTAATGAACCGTATTCAAAGCGTTATCAAGAAAATCGCACCACATGATTCCATTGAGCGATATTCAGAGTTGGGCGTGGATTGCATTACCGGTCGTGCGCGAATTACTTCGCCGTGGAGCGTTGAAGTTGATGGTCGAGAAATCACAACACGAAGTATTGTGATTGCCACTGGAGGGCGTCCAAAAATACCGACGATTCCAGGTCTTCAGGGCAGTGGTTATTTAACCTCTGAGAATTTATGGCAGTTGAAAGGTCTGCCTAAGCATTTGGTAGTGATGGGTGGCGGTGCGATTGGTTGCGAATTAGCGCAAGCGTTCCGGCGGCTCGGTAGTGACGTGACGATAGTCGAATTTTTAGACCGTATTTTATTTCGTGACGATGTAGATGTGAGTGACGCAGTGCATGCCTCGCTGGAGGCGGACGGTGTTCGCGTTTTAACCGGATGGAGGGTGGTCAGTGTTGCGAATGGCGGTGCTGAGAAAACGGTTGAGTGCATGCCTGCAAAAGGCGATGGCGAGGCAATGCGGTTAACCGGCGACCAGCTATTGGTTGCGGTCGGGCGCGAGGGAAACACACAAGGTCTTGGTTTGGATGTGTTGGGTATTCCCGTGCGTGATAACGGCACTATAGAAAGCAATGAATATTTGCAGACAAAATTCCCGAACATTTTTGTTTGCGGCGATGTGGCAGGGCCGTATCAGTTTACCCATGTGGCGGGGCACCAAGCGTGGTATGCGGCAGTGAATGCATTGTTTGGCTTCGCAAAAAAGTTTTCGGTGGATTATTCGGTGATTCCGTTTGCCGTGTTTACCTCGCCAGAAGTGGCTCGTGTTGGGTTAAACGAAACGGAAGCGAAGGCAAAGAATGTCGAGTATGAAATAACCTGTTATGGCATTGATGATTTGGATCGTGCGATTGCCGATGATGAAGCACATGGCTTTATTAAAGTGCTGACCGTGCCTGGGAAAGATAAAATTCTTGGGGTGACAATTGTTGGTTACCATGCGGCTGAACTTATTGCAGAGTATGTGCTAGCAATGAAACATGGATTGGGGCTGAATAAAATTCTCGGCACCATTCATACTTATCCGACATTGATGGAAGCGAATAAGTTTGTTGCCGGTGAATGGAAGAGAAAAAATGCGCCGCAGAAATTATTGGCGTTGGTAGAAAAATTTCATAGCTGGCGGTTGTGATTAGTATGTTTCGACGTCAGGTCGCCCGATGGGCGGGTTTTGCAGAGGCCGTATCGCTTGCGGGCAAGCTCCCACAGGGTTCTTAGCGATGCCTGCGTTTTTCTGCAGCGTTATCGGTGCGGCTTGGTTTATGTGGGCGCTTGCCTGCAAGCGATTCAGCCTAGCCGAATGCTGTCACGGAAAATCTGGCCTGCGCCCGTTTGAAATAGCGCTAGAGTTAAATTTCTCGCATCATTCCCGTGAATAGAAAAACTGAAAAAATATTTTTTGCAGAGTTCACTTAGCGCAATGCTGTGCTTGAAACGCGTTGCGGTGGCATTGCAAGGTGAGGGGGGGGCAGAGGTCGTATCGCTTGCAGGCAAGCTCCCACAGGGTTCTTGGCGATGCCTGTGTTTTCCTACAGCATAATCGGTGCGGCTTGTTTTTTGTGCTTGCCTGCAAGCGATTCAGCCTAGCGAAGGGCTGCTGTGTCCGCGTAAAGCGTTGACGTTCAACACACTGCATTGATGCTCTAAATCTACGTCTGCGTAAAAAACGATGCCTCTCCTGCTTTTACACCGCCGGGTTGCCAGCGCTGTTCAGCAAAGTCGAAGCCGCCTTCCGAATGAAAACGTATCGCCGTGCTGGCGCGTGTACCGTAGGCGGCGGATTGAATAAATATTGGAGCGACTAGTCTTTCTAGCTCGACGCCTACCCCGGTGTTGGGCAGTTGATCGTCTTCCGGTACTTGGTCGTCAGCGAGTACATCCAATATTTGATCCGTATCCGCATTGTTATTGATGCACTGACGCATCAACATTTTTCCGCGTTCGGTCTTGGGCCATTGGGTTTCGAGCAGGCCGTTACTGAGGGCGTAAATACCCGGTGCCAGCGCCTGCGGTTCTGCGCCGCGGTTGCCGATGTACCACAGTTCTTTGCTGTCACTCACCAGCAAATTAAAACCGCCGTATTGATCTTGTTCGGCCGCGATCTTCTTTAGCCATTGCTCTGGTGCGTCGTCACTTTCTAAAAAGCCCATGGGCAACATGCCGCGCGAGCGAGCGCCGGCGGTTTGATCTTGGATGGGTTCGCGGTAGTTGGTGACGGCAGCAAAACGCCCTGCTCGGGTAAGGCCTAACCAGGTGCCGCCTGCCGCGAGGTCTAGCCCGCAGAGTAAATCGCCGCGCCAGCGCGCTGCTTCGGCGGGGCGATGGTGAAATTCATCGCGGTTGGCCGCGACCATTAAAGGAAAATCAGGGTGTTGCTGCCATGCAAAGAGGATGATGCACATACTTCGGGTGTCTCCGTGCAAATACGAATCCGGCCTGACCGAATGAAACGCGAATGCTAGCATAGCGCGCTTGATACAAGGGGAATGTGTGCATACAGAATTATTTGTGATCAGCGCATTGGTGGGCGTAGTCGCCGGTCTGCTGTCGGGCACATTGGGCCTCGGCGGCGGTGTAGTGGTGGTGCCGGCGCTGCTGTATGTCTTTCATGTGCTGGACTTTGATTCGGCCACGTTGGCGCAGCAGGCAGTGGCCACGTCATTGGCCTGTATGATTGTCACCTCTGTGAGCGCTGTGAGTGCTCACTATCGCCACGGCGCCCTGCGCAAAGAGCTTGTCGTGCCACTGGCGTCGGGCGTCTTGGTCGGTGCTTTTGTCGGTGCGTTGTTCGCTAGCCATCTCGACGGTGCGGCGCTAATGCGTTGGTTCGGGGTGTTGTCGTTGCTGGTGGCGGCGCAAATGTTCTTCTTCGGCGCACGCGTGCCAGCGGAGGATCTGCCGGAACGAATCCCCGCTGTGCCGGGTCGGATCCTGTCAGGTCTCCTCATAGGCGGCGTGTCCGCCATGTTCGGTATTGGCGGGGGTTCCATGACCGTGCCGTTGATGGGGGCGTGGCGGGTGCGTATCCAGTACGCAGTGGCCACGTCGGCGGCTTGCGGGTTGCCCATAGCGTTGGCCGGTTGCGCTGGTTTTATTGTCGGCGGTTGGAATGTAACCTTGCCGCCGGGCAGTGTCGGCTTTATTTACCTGCCAGCCGTTGCCGGTATAGTGGTGACCAGTTTTCCCATGGCATGGGTGGGCGCGCGATTTGCCCATCGTTTGCCAGCAAAAAACCTGAAGCGCTTATTTTCGTTAGTGCTTTTCCTGATTGGCTTAAAATTGGTGTTCGATCTTTAGATGTTGACCTTCCCTCAGATAGATCCCATCGCATTTTCGCTCGGGCCTTTGTCCGTGCATTGGTACGGCTTAACCTACTTAGTCGGCTTTCTTGGCGCTTGGTGGCTCGGCACGGTGCGGGCGCAACGTGAAGGCAGCTTGTGGACCAAGGACCAGGTTGGCGATTTAATTTTTTATGGCGCCATAGGCGTGATCATTGGCGGTCGCTTAGGCTACGGTATTTTTTACGGCGCCGACCAATGGGCCAAAGATTGGCTGTGGATTTTTAAAGTGCAGCAAGGTGGCATGTCGTTTCACGGCGGCATGCTAGGGGTGCTGACGGCGTTTGCGTGGTTCGCCCGCAAAACCAATAAAACCTATTTCCAAGTTGCCGACTTTATCGTGCCCATGGTGCCGGTAGGTTTGGCCACAGGTCGATTTGGTAACTTTATTAATGCGGAGTTATGGGGCCGACCATCGGACATGCCGTGGGCGATGATCTTCCCTACCGATGCGCTGCAACTGCCGCGTCATCCGTCGATGCTGTATGAAGGATTGTTAGAGGGCATCGTTTTATTTTCCGTACTGTGGATTTATTCCCGTAAGCCGCGACCGGCGGGTGCGGTGACAGGTTTGTTTGGTGTGGGCTATGGCATGGCGCGCACCTTTGTTGAATTTTTCCGCGAGCCCGATGCGCATATCGGTTACCTCGCGGGAGACTGGTTAACCATGGGCATGGTGTTAAGTATTCCAATGATTATCGCGGGCGCGGCAATCATGGTGTGGGCATATCGCCGGGAGCAAGCATGAAGCAGTATCTTGATTTATTGCGTCACGTCCGTGAAAACGGTGTGTACAAAACAGACCGAACTGGCACCGGCACCTATGCGGTGTTCGGCTACCAGATGCGCTTTAATTTGGCAGATGGCTTCCCCGTTTTAACCACCAAAAAACTGCATTTAAAATCGATTATTCACGAATTGCTGTGGTTTTTATCCGGCGAAACAAATATTCGTTATTTAAAAGAAAATGGCGTATCGATTTGGGATGAGTGGGCCACCGAAGACGGCGAACTGGGTCCGGTATACGGAGAGCAATGGCGCAGCTGGAAATCCCACGACGGCCGTATTATTGATCAAATTAGTGACGTGCTGGCAGAGCTGAAGCGCAATCCTGATTCACGCAGGCTGGTTATTTCCGCATGGAATCCCGCGGTGCTGCCTGACCCTACGGTGTCGCCGGATGAGAATGCCTCGTTAGGTCGACAAGCATTACCGCCGTGCCATTGCCTGTTTCAGTTTTATGTGGCCGACGGAAAACTGTCCTGCCAGTTGTATCAGCGCAGCGGCGATATTTTCTTAGGCGTGCCGTTTAATATCGCGTCATACAGCTTGCTCGCGTTAATGATGGCGCAGGTGTGCGGTTTAGAGCCTGGTGATTTTGTGCATACGCTGGGCGACGCGCATCTCTATTCCAATCACCTTGAGCAAACGGATTTGATTCTGACGCGCGATACCCGCGCCTTGCCGACGATGAAAATCAATCCTGAGGTGAAGGATTTGTTCGCTTTTCGTTTCGAAGATTTTGAATTGGAAGGCTACGACCCTCATCCACATATCAAAGCGCCTGTGGCGATTTAATACTTCACTGAGCGCCTCTTTTGAGGCGCTTTTAGCAACGGCTTGATTGAAAAATAAAGGTCTCACTATGTTGTTGTCGCTTATCGTGGCGCGCGCTGCTAACGGGTGCATTGGACGTGAAAATAAACTGCCGTGGTATTTGCCCGGTGATTTGAAATATTTCAAAGCGACGACGCTCGGCAAGCCCATCATCATGGGTAGAAAGACGTGGGAGTCGTTAAAGGGCCCGCTACCGGGGCGCGCCAATATCGTTATTACGCGGCAGCCGAATTACCAAGCGGAAGGCGCCAAAGTTGTAGCGACCTTAGAGGCAGCAGTGCAGCTGGCGGAAAGCATCGGTTTAATTGATGGCGTGGACGAAGTGGTGGTGATCGGCGGCGCAGAAATTTACGCCTTAGCGATGCCTATGATAGGGCGCATGTACGTGACCGAAGTGCACGCCGACGTTGACGGCGATGCGTTCTTTCCGGAAGTTGATATGGGCGCTTGGCAAGAAATAGAGCGCGAAGATTTTTCGGCTCAGCCGCCGAATCAATACGACTATAGTTTTGTGAAATATCAGCGCGCCTGACCTGTGAAATAAGATGAATGAGCCAGCAGTGTTTGCATTGTTGGTTGCCATAAAAAAACCGCCAAGTTTGGCGGTTTTTTTATGCGTATCAGTCAGCGCGAACAGCAGGCTATTCTTTTACCTGAGGCGCTAAAGTAATTTCGGTAAGCACTGAATTGCTGATGATGCATTTGGCGCGTGCCTTTTCATGCAACGATTCAATTTCAGATTTGCTGGGTTGTTTGCTGCCACCGAATGATGCCCGTGGGCTAAGCAGCGCTTTGGCTACATATAAGCGGCCTTGTGCATTTTTCGCGAGTGCGCCAAGGGGGTGATCTTCATAGCGCTGAACGGCAAAGCCTTGGCGCGCCGCTTCTGTCACAAAAGACAGTAGGTGACAGCTGCAAATCGCCGCAAGAAACGCTTCTTCTGGATCCATAAAATCTGGCTTTTCCATAGCGCCAGTGGGATCCATGGCCAGCATCTTAACGCCGTTGTCTAGAGTCCAGGTGTAGCTCTCTTCGTCACGGGACGCATCCCAGTGAAGATGAATTTGATGCTGCGACATAGTTGCCTTGTCCAATTGTGGTGTGGCGCAGAAAAAGCGCTTTCACGGAGAGTGTTTTTCAACCCCAATAATGCCTACGTTGATACTACCTTGTCATTCACTCGCCTGCGCAGTGAGATTGTAAAATCCTGTCATGACTGTGTTGGACGCACAGGCACGGCATAGGTTAGGAAAAGCAGCACGGTGGCAACCACGCCGAGCGCTTTCTGTACAATCGTAGTCAGCATCGCGCTAACGCCGTTTTCGCCGACGATGGCGAGCATCCCTTCTTCAAACACGCCTGCGGTCATCAAGATGACAAACATTAATAGCAGCCAGCTGGTGAGCAGCGGGAATTGCTCTGGTTGAGTTCGCGCCATGCTGCGCTGTAGCGCAACTTTTATAGGGAGACTGTCTAGCGCAACGTAAAACGGCGCCAAAGATAAGCGAATAAAACCGAGTAATCCGATAACTAGAAATACCAAACCTATTATGCCCGCGGGGCCACTGCTTAGCGCGACGGCCATTAATGCGCCTCCGGCAAGCGGGATGGTGGTAAGAAAAATGCAGAGCGCGAGCTTGGGTAATAGGTAGCCGCCAAATAAAACACAATCCAATAAGTTGCGTGCGCGGCCGTCTTTTTGCAGTGAGGCCAGTTGGCAAATCAGCGCGCCTTCGGCGCAAACCTGAATAAGCATTACCGCGACCACTGACAAACCGCCAACGTCGGAAATTTGATTGTTCTCAACGATAAGCAGTGGGCCAAAGGCAAGTTCTGCCAAGCTGCTGAGTACGGCGAATGGCACTATGACAATTAACAGGGGAAAAAGATTGCGCCACCAAAACAGAAGGGTGTGCTGAAGTCGATCAAAAATCATGGTTAGGCTGCCGAGCGTAAGTTTTTCAGCAGTTTACCACCAATACTTGCCCCAGTTCTCGGGGTTCGCCCAGAACCGTGAGTTATTCCACGAGCGAGTGAAGTTGTAGGTGTCTAGCTCGTAGCTAAACAGGCTCATTTCACGGTCGCCATCGCGGAAATTGCCTTGTCGTCGCATGCCCATGCCTAAAAAATCTGACAGTTTCCAACGCAATTTTTGTGGGGCCAGTGCTGCTTGATACAGCACGACCATGGCGTTGGAATGCAGGTTGCGAACAAGGCCGAGCAATTCTTCGCCGCTGTGCCGATTCATATATTCGAGTTGGTCTGCGACCACCACAAGATCAAATCGACGTGTATCGGCTAACAAAGGAAAAGGATTTAGCTCGGAAATGGTGGTGAGCTGGCAGTTGTGTTCTTTGCACCAGCTTTCCAATAACGGAATGGCATTCATGCTTACAACGAGCATCGACGTCGGCATTTGGCTGTCTAGCATTGCTGCCAAGTGCTGATGCGGCGTTGTGGCAGTCGCCACTGATTCTGTTTCAAGCACGCTGTTCATGATCTCAGTCTAGACCTGTCTAGGCGCTCAGTGGAAGTGCTTGAATAAAAAAAACCGGTTTTGTTGGGCAAAGCAGACCAAAAATCGGATCGAAGGAATATTTTTTAAAACGATACGCAAAAATACGCAAAAAAAGCCCGTCTTTTTCGAGACGGGCCTTTTTATATTTCAGTCAATAGCGCGGTTGACGTTTACGCGCCGAATAAGCCTTTAAAGAAGTAGAAAAACAAAATAGCGAGTAACGCGCCGGCAGGCAGGGTCACCACCCAAGAAGTGAAGATGGTGCCAATGACGCGCAAGTTCAGCGAGCCAATGCCGCGGGCCATGCCCACGCCTAACACCGCGCCGACCAACGTGTGTGTTGTGGAAATCGGCATGCCAATGCCGGACGCCATGACGACGGTTGTTGCTGCGCCAAGCTCTGCGGCAAAGCCACGGCTGGGTGTCAGTTCGGTGATGCGTTTGCCGACAGTGGCCATCACGCGCGCGCCGAGAAACGCCAAGCCGGTAACAATACCGATAGCGCCGATCAATAAAATCCAATGCGGCATGGCTGATTTACTTGCTACCGCGCCGGCGTTTTGCATGACGCCATAAATTGCCGCTAACGGGCCGACGGCGTTGGCGACGTCGTTAGAGCCGTGCGCGAATGCCATGGCGCAGGCGGTGAAAATCATCAATACGGCGAAGATTTTTTCCACTGACGAGAAGCGGAAGCTTTTGTCCGCTTCTGGATCAGGTTGAATGCGAGAAAGGAGCAATGCACCGATCACTGCAACAACGCAGCCTGTGACGAACGACACGGCGATGTTTTCTAACACGCTGAAGTGGAAGCCAACATGTTTGAGCCCTTTGGTAACCGTCACCAGCGCGATCACGAAACCGGTGAGGAACATATACAAGGGCACATATTTCTTCGCGCGTTCGAACGGATCTTCGGTATCCAAAATCAGTCGCTGTACGCTTTTGATCAGCGCGAAGGAAATCACGCCAGCGAGCAGCGGTGACGTTACCCAGGACGTCACGATATCGCCCATCTTGCTCCAGTTAACTGCGTCAACGCCGATGCCGACGGCAACACAGCCAACGATGGCGCCGATAATGGAGTGCGTGGTGGATACCGGCCAGCCCGCCGCCGACGCGACCATCAGCCAAATGCCAGCAGCCAGCAAGGATGAGAGCATGGTGTAAACGAGGTAGTGGGGAATATCAGTGAAGGTGGACGGTTCGATAATGCCTTTACGGATGGTGTCGGTGACTTCGCCGCCCGCCAAATAGGCCCCGGCAAATTCGAACACAATGGCAATCAGTACCGCTTGTTTAACGGTTAGCGCGCCTGCGCCAACGGATGTACCCATTGCATTGGCAACATCGTTCGCGCCAACGCCCCAGGCCATAAAGAAGCCGCAGAGGGCAGCAATAATAAGAATCAGATGAGTGTGTGCGAGTAACCATTCCATGCCGAGCCCCTTATCTTGCGACCAGCATATGCAGGTAACCGCCAACTTTTTGAGCTCGGTCGGCGAGGTCGCCTACCCAGTCCACGATTTTATACAAGAACATCACGTCGACCGGCGGCATGTCGTCTTCGAGCTTGTATAGCTCGCCGCGAATCGCCACTTGCTGGTGGTCGGTGTCGCGCTCTACGTTGTCGAGTTCTTCGATCAGGCGCTCGATCAGTTTCACTTCGCGGCCACCGAAGCCGGTTTCAAGCAGTTCGTCTAGCTCGTTAATGGCGCGTAGCGCTTGGGCCGACGCATCAATGGCGCGGCTTACATACTCTGCCATGGCCGGTGCGACGGGCGCTGGGATGCTCATTTGGCGACCAAGCATTAGGCCGGCAATGTCCTTGGCCTTGTTGGCGACGCGATCTTGCACGCCCACCATATCGAGCAGATCAGTGCGCGGCATGGGCAAAAACAGGCTGTTTGGCAAGTTCAGACGAAACTCTTTCTTGAGCGCGTCTGCTTCGTTCTCTAGCCGAGTGATGTCCTTCTGAATTTCAGCAACCAATGCCCAGTCTTGCTCGGACACTGCGGCGAAGAAATCGGAAAGCCGAGCGACACATTCGTGAACGGTTTCGTAGTGTTTTTGCAAAGGCTTGATGGGGGAGCGGCCGAAAAGGCCAACTATCGAACTGCCGAGTGACATATGGGGATCTCCAGTTTGTCACAGAAGTTTCATGTGGGCTGCGAGTATAGACCGTCATTTCCACCCTGTCAGGCAGAGGTTGCGGCAAATTTTCAATCCGTTGAGGCGTAGCGAGCGCCGCCTGCTAAGGGTAAAGTAACTGCAAAAACAGGGAGATCCGCGTGACCGCGAAAGCTGCACCTAGCAAGAGTTCCGCCGCCAACATGCAGGGCATTGAGGTTGATGTCCGTTGGATTATGCGCGAGCTGCTCGAAGAGAAGCGCGTGTCGCGTGAGGATTTCAACGTTATTTCGACGACGCCCCGCGAGAAGAAAGAGCTTACCTGGCATGCCGCTGAGGTCGTGGCTAAGTATCAACTGGCGGATCCGGTTCGCGGCGATAAGCTGATCGACATGGATTTTTTAAGTCAGTGGCTGGCGGACAAGTCTGGCTTAGAGATGTATCACCTTGATCCCCTCAAGGTGAAGGTCGACCAAATCACCACTGTCATGTCCTATGCCTTTGCTGAGCGCCACGGTTTGTTGTGCGTTGAGGTAAGCCGCGACAAGGTTGTTGTGGCCAGTGACCAACCCTTTAAAACAGAGTGGAAAGGTCACCTGCAGCAGGTTTTGCGCGACCGTGAACTGAAAACGGTTTTTGTTGATCCGGCGGCCATGCGCCGTTATCGAATTGAATTTTATAATTTAAGCCGTTCTATCGCTGGCGCGAAAGATAACACTGGGCAAACGCTATCCGGTGTGACGAACTTCGAGCAGTTGTTAGAGCTCGGCGGTAAAGGCAATGTCGATGCCGATGATCAGCACATTGTTGCGATTGTAGATTGGATTTTGCAGTACGCTTTTGCGCAACGCGCGTCAGATATTCATTTAGAGCCGCGTCGCGAAACAGGTCGCATGCGTTTTCGTATCGATGGCGTGTTGCATGATGTGTATGAGCTGCCCGCCACTATTATGGCCGCGGTGACGGCACGTTTAAAAATTCTTAGCCGTTTGAATGTTGCGGAAAAGCGTAAGCCACAAGATGGCCGCTTAAAAACGATTAGCACGGACGGTGACGAAATCGAATTACGTATTGCCACGCTGCCTACGGCGTTCGGCGAAAAAATGGTGATGCGTATTTTTGACCCTGACGTGCTGCTGCGCAGTTTTGATCAAATGGGTTTCACCAAAGAAGATTCCGAAACTTGGCATCGCATGACGAGCAATACTCACGGCATTATTTTTGTTACCGGCCCAACGGGTTCAGGTAAGACGACAACCTTGTATTCAACGCTGAAACAACTTTCTACACCGGAAGTGAACGTTTGCACGATTGAAGACCCTATTGAAATGCTAGAGCCTTCTTTTAACCAAATGCAGGTGCAAGCGAATATTGATGTGGGCTTCGCCGAGGGCGTTAAAGCGCTACTGCGACAAGATCCCGACATCATTATGATCGGTGAGATCCGTGATTTAAAAACTGCGGACATGGCTGTGCAGGCGGCGCTTACTGGTCACTTGGTGCTCTCAACCTTGCACACCAATGACGCGCCTTCATCGGTGACACGTTTAATTGATTTGGGTGTGCCAAGTTACTTGATTACGGCAACCGTAGTCGGCGTGATGGCGCAGCGATTGGTGCGTACCTTGTGCCCGCATTGCAAAGAAGATGTGCCGGTGGATGAGGCAGCATGGTTGGAATTGATTCGACCTTTTAAAATGAAAACACCAGAAAAAGTTTCTCGTCCGGTGGGGTGCCTAGAATGTCGCGGCACGGGATATCTAGGACGCATGGGCGTATATGAAACCATGCCGATGGTGTCTACGCTAAAAAGCGTGATTAATCGTGAAAGTGACTTAGAGTCGATTACCCGTCAAGCGTTAAAGAACGGTATGAAGCCGTTGCGTATCAGCGGTGCGCAAAAAGTGGCAAAGGGATTAACCACCATTGAAGAAGTGATGCGCGTAACGCCGGTGCAAGATATTTTGCTTTAACAGTTTTTATCTAATATTAAATCTAACGATTAAGCGTATTTAGGGAGCGTTATGGAAATGGGATGGTCGGTTGTTGCGATTGGTTTCGCGGTATTTGTGTTCTTTATGTTCATGATGGGCGTGAAGCGCGTGCCACAAGGATATGAATATACGGTGGAGCGTTTTGGGCGGTATACACATCCGTTGAAGCCAGGATTGGGAATTATTGTTCCGTTTGTCGATATTGTTGGCCGTGAAATTAACATGATGGAAACCGTGTTAGATATTCCGCCACAGGAAGTGATTTCCAAAGACAATGCGATGGTTACCATTGATGCAGTGTGCTTTTACCAAGTGATCAGTGCGGCGAAAGCGGCGTATGAAGTGAATAACTTGGAATTAGCCATTCGTAACTTAACCATGACCAATATTCGTACCGTGCTCGGTGCATTGGATTTGGATCAGATGCTCAGCCAACGAGATGAAATTAACGAGCGTCTGTTGCAGATTGTCGATAACGCGACCAATCCATGGGGCGTTAAAGTGACCCGCATCGAAATTAAAGACATTTCGCCTCCGGCTGATTTGGTGCAGGCCATGGCCAGCCAAATGAAAGCAGAGCGTGTGAAGCGTGCGGCAATTCTTGAGGCTGAAGGCTTGCGTCAGGCGGCGATTCTCAAAGCGGAAGGTATGAAGCAAGGCGAAATCTTGCGCGCTGAAGGTGAACGTCAAGCGGCATTCCTCGATGCGGAGGCTCGCGAGCGCGCTGCAGAAGCAGAGGCACGCGCCACGCAGATGGTGTCGGAAGCCATCGCAAAAGGCGATGTACAAGCGATCAACTATTTCGTCGCACAAAAGTATGTGGAAGCACTCGGCAAGATCGGCTCGTCTGACAACAGTAAGGTCTTTATGTTGCCAGTGGATGCGACGGGCGTCATGGGCGCGATTGGCGGTGTGACGGAGATTGTTAGGGAGTCGATGGCCAAGCAGAAAGGGAAAAGCTAATGGAGTTTCTGTACGCGCTGGATTACTACCACTGGATTTTGCTGGGCCTAGTGTTGTTGGTGCTGGAAATTTTTGTCGGCGGCGCATTTTTAATGTGGATGGGTTTTTCTTCCATCGTGGTCGGAGTGTTGGTGCTGATTTTTCCTTGGGTGGGCATCCATCCAAGCTGGCAGTGGCAGCTGGTGCTGTTTGCCATCGGCTCGTTCGCAGCGATTATATTGTGGCGGCGATATGTAAACGACGACACCGCTTCGGATGCGCCGGACTTGAATCACCGCGGCCGTGAATATATCGGCCGCACTGTGCAACTCAAAGCCGCCATCGAAGGTGGTGTTGGCTTTATTAATATCGACGACACACGCTGGCGGGTGAACGGCCCAGACTTGCCGGTGGGTACGCGAGTAAAAATTATTTCCATGCAGGATATGGTTTTTACTGTTCAAGCAGCGGATAGCTGATTTTTTATGACCCATATTTCCCCTGATTTTTCTGAATTGCCGTCTGATCTTGTCGCCTTGGTAGAGCATCACTGGCAGGCCTTCGTTGAAAGCGAGCAAACGTTGCCGTCTGCGCTTGAAAAAGAAATGCCGCGAGTGTGGGCCGGTTCCGATTATGTCGCCGAACAAATGGCGCGACGTCCCGCATTAACGCAATGGTTGGCCAGTGCCGCATTTGAAGGTCCGCTTACCGAAAAAGCGCTGCGCGATATTTTGCATGCGCAAGTGTCGGCTTGTACGGATGAAGCCGAGCTGCAATCCGTGCTGCGCGTGTTTCGCCATCAGCATCAGTGTCGAATTATTTGGCGTGATTTATCCGGCAGTGCAGACTTTTCTGCAACGGTGGCGGACTTAAGTTTGCTGGCGGATGTGTTAATCAGCGAAGCACTCGATTGGCTATTTGACGCTGCCTGTGAACGCGATGGCACGCCCACGGATGAGAATGGCAACACAGTGAAGCTTGTGGTGCTGGCAATGGGTAAGCTCGGCGCGCGCGAACTTAATTTATCCTCCGATATCGATTTGATTTTTGCCTACGAGTCCGAGGGCGAAACGCGCGGCGGCCGCGAAATTTCCAATCACCAGTTTTTCCTTCGTTTAGGTCAGCAGCTTATTAAGGCTCTTGATCCTGTCACGGCAGACGGCTTTGTATTTCGTGTGGACATGCGCTTGCGCCCTTGGGGAAAAAGTGGCGCCCTCGCCATTGGCTTCGATGCCATGGAGAGTTATTACGAAGAGCAAGGTCGCGAGTGGGAGCGTTATGCATTAATTAAGATGCGCCCTGTCGCCGGCGACCTAGATGCAGGCGAGCGACTTTGGCAGCGCCTGACGCCTTTTGTTTATCGTCGTTATATTGATTACGGCGTGTTCGAATCGCTACGCGAAATGAAGCTGCTGATTGATCGTGAAGTGAACCGCAAAGGCATTCAGGACAACGTGAAGTTAGGCCGCGGCGGCATTCGCGAAGCCGAATTTATCGTTCAGGTTTTCCAGTTAATTCGCGGCGGCCAAGACACGGAGCTGCGCGAACCGCATTTATTAACCGTATTGCCGCGCTTGGCGACGCTAGGTTTATTGGACGAGCATGTTGTTGATGAATTAGCGCAAAGCTACGTGTTTTTGCGCGATGTTGAGCACCGCTTGCAAGCCGTGGCCGATCGGCAAACACAGCGACTGCCTGCAGACGAATCGGGCTGGTTGCGCTTGGCATGGAGTATGGGTTTTTTATCCCGAGACGCTTTTGATGAAGCATTGGCGATGCACCGCAAGCGCGTGCGCCACCATTTTGATCAAGTGGTTGCGGACCCTGAACGCGCGCCAGGCGAAAGTCGTGATGTGGATGTTGAGTTGCTTGAAGTGTGGCTGGGTCGCATCGACGCAGAGGCCGCCGCGACAGTTTTGAGCGAGCGCGGTATCGAAGATGCAGACGCCGTCGTTGAGCAGCTCAATCAATTGCGAGAAGGGCGTTTGGTTGGGCACATGCAAGCCATCGGCCGTGAACGTCTTGATCGGCTGATGCCGTTATTGATTGATGCACTGGCTGCGCAAAAACAGGGCGGGCAAACCAGCGAGCGCGTGCTGCGTTTTTTAGAAGCAGTATTGCGCCGTTCTGCGTATATCGCGCTGCTTGTTGAAAATCCGTTAGCGCTAGAACAGTTAATAAAATTGTCGGCGGCCAGTCCGTGGATTGCTGATCAATTAACCCGCCACCCCGTGCTGCTCGATGAGTTATTGGACGTCGGCAGTCTCTATGCACCGCCACAGCGAGCCGAGCTAGACGACGAATTACGCCAACAAATGTTGCGTGTGCCGGAAGATGATCTTGAGCTGCAAATGGAAACCCTGCGCACGTTTAAGCAGGCCCATCTGTTGCGCGTGGCGGCCTCTGAGGTCACGGGCTCGTTGTCGGTGATGAAGATCAGTGACTATCTAACGTGGTTGGCGGAATCCATTTTAGGTGAGGTATTGCGACTAGCGTGGAAGCAGTTGGTCGACAAACACGGCCGCCCCGTGCGCGACGATGATCAGCCCTGCGATCCGGATTTCGTGATTCTCGGCTACGGCAAGCTTGGCGGTATTGAACTGAGTTATAACTCAGATTTAGATGTCGTCTTTTTACATGATGCTTCTGCCGACGGGATGACTGACGGTGAACGCTCCGTTGCCAACGAAACATTCTTCGCACGTCTCGGCCAGCGCATTATTCATATCCTCACCGCCCGCACCATGAGTGGCCTGCTCTACGAAGTCGATGTTCGCTTGCGTCCGTCTGGCGCTTCAGGCTTGTTGGTCAGTTCCTTGAATGCCTATGAAAAGTATCAGCGGGACACCGCGTGGACGTGGGAGCATCAAGCACTGGTGCGCGCCCGGGTCGTCGCGGGATGCGACCGCACCACTACCCGTTTTGAGGCGATCCGCCAACGCATGATGTGCACCGAGCGCGACGTCGCCACGCTGAAAACGGAAGTGCGTGAGATGCGCGAAAAGATGATTCGGCACAAAGGGCAGTCTGATCCGGCGCTTTTTGATGTGAAGAATGATGCCGGTGGTATCGTTGATATCGAATTTGTGGTGCAATATGCGGCTCTCAGATGGGCCCCCCAACACAGCGAATTGACCCGCTATACGGATAATGTTCGCCTGCTGGAAACGTTGGCAGAATTGGCGCTAATGGCCGCCGATGAGGCTGCGTTGCTGACCAAGGCGTATTTGGCATTTCGTGCTGAAGCGCACCGCGTGGCATTACGGAAAGAATCTGTGGTGGTGCCAGCGGAGACTTGGCGCGAATTGCGCGAAGGGGTTAGGGCGATCTGGGATGCTTGGTTTCTAGTCGAATAGCGTTTTGTGCGCCTTCTTTTCATCACGACTAGAGTCCCAGCAACGTTTTATTGAGTTATACATTCAAGCGGTTGCTGATTGCGGTGCCGCCAACGTTAATTGAAATTTCGGAGTTGCC
Organism: Alcanivoracaceae bacterium; assembly: GCA_029213045.1. Classification (GTDB taxonomy): domain Bacteria; phylum Pseudomonadota; class Gammaproteobacteria; order Pseudomonadales; family Alcanivoracaceae; genus JARGPN01. The sequence continues at coordinate 170,475 of JARGPN010000016.1, read as the reverse complement.
TGCCATGTCCATGGCCGATCGTGATGGTGTTATTTGGTTAGATGGTGAAATGGTGCCGTGGCGCGACGCTAAGGTACATGTGCTGACGCATACCCTGCATTACGGCATGGGCGTTTTTGAAGGTGTGCGTGCGTATGCCACCCAACAAGGACCTGCGATTTTTCGTTTGCGCGAACACACTGATCGTTTGTTTAATTCTGCGCATATCATGAATATGAAAATGCCGTTCAGCAAAGATCAGATTGATGCAGCGCAAAAAGCCGCTGTTGCGGAAAACAAGTTACCGTCCGCCTATATTCGCCCGATGGTCTTCTACGGAAGTGAAGGCATGGGTTTGCGTGCAGCGAATTTAAAAGTACACGTAATGGTGGCTGCGTGGGAATGGGGTGCATACTTGGGCGCAGAAGCGTTGGAAAAAGGGATTAAAGTACGCACCAGCAGCTACACACGTCATCACGTCAATATCAGCATGTGCAAAGCGAAAGCGAACGGACATTACATCAACTCTATGCTCGCTTTGAATGAAGCATTGAGTGCGGGTGCTGACGAAGCGCTTCTGCTTGATCCGGAAGGATACGTGGCGGAAGGCAGCGGCGAGAATATTTTCTTGGTAAAAGACGGTGTTATCTTTACGCCAGAACTTACGTCTTGCTTAGACGGTATTACCCGTAAAACATTGATTCAGCTTGCCGAAGACTGCGGTTATAAAATCATTGAAAAGCGGATTACTCGCGACGAAGTGTATATCGCAGATGAAGCCTTTTTCACGGGTACCGCTGCTGAGGTTACGCCGATCAGTGAATTAGATGGACGCGCAATTGGCAGTGGCCAGCGTGGCCCGGTGACTGAAAAATTACAGAAGTTGTATTTCGATCTGGTGCTGGGAAAACTGGAACACTATAACCACTGGCTTACGCCGGTAGCGAAATAGAGTTTCTTCCCGGACATCAGTCCGCCGACGAACAGAGAGCGCGCCTGATGCCAGCAAGCCTGCCTCGTCGAATCCTTGTCGTCGGCCCATCGTGGGTCGGCGACATGGTGATGGCGCAAACACTTTTCTCCGCGTTAAAAGCGCAACACCCCGATTGTGAAATTGACGTTCTTGCGCCGGATTGGTCGCGTCCGATTATCGAGCGTATGCCGGAAGTGCGTGCGGCGTTATCGTTGCCATTTGGTCATGGCGATTTACGTTTAGGCGAGCGTCGCCAACAAGGCAAAGCGCTTGTCGGTGAATATGACCAAGCCATCGTTTTACCCAATTCCTTAAAGTCTGCGTTGCTGCCGTTCTGGGCAAACATTCCTGTGCGCACCGGTTGGCGTGGCGAAATGCGTTACGGCTTGTTAAATGACGTGCGCGTGTTGGATAAAGAAAAGTATCCCTTAATGGTGCAGCGCTTCGTGGCGTTGGCGTTAGCAAAAGATGCACCTGTGCCCTCTCTCTCAGACATTACCTATCCTCACTTTAATGTGAATCCCAGTGATGCGGATGCCGCTCGGATGAACTTGGGGCTCAGCCAAAGTTTGCCGGTGATGGCGCTATGTCCGGGGGCGGAATTTGGTCCAGCGAAACGTTGGCCAGATGAGCATTACGCGGCGTTAGCAACAAAGCAGTTGCAGGAAGGTTGGCAGGTTTGGATTTTTGGTTCAGCCAAAGACCGAGAGGTGGCTGAATTAATTGTTGCGCAAGTGCCAGAAAAATTCCGCAATCGTGTCAAAATTCTCGCTGGCCAAACGTCGTTGGCAGAAGCCGTTGATTTAATGGCGCAAGCCAATGTGGTTATTAGTAATGATTCAGGGTTGATGCATATTGCCGCGGCGCTGGGTCGCCCATTGGTGGCAGTGTACGGCTCTACGTCGCCGGATTTTACTCCTCCATTGGCGCAGCAAATGGAAGTTGTCCGACTGGGGTTAGAGTGCAGCCCCTGCTTTAAACGAGAGTGCCCTCTTGAGCATTTAAATTGTTTGCGGCAGTTGTCTCCGGATATTGTGTTCGCGGCGGTACAGCGCCTACTCCAAGATGCCCCGCAACCCGTCGATTGGCGAGACTAGCGTGCGCGTCCTTCTCATTAAGACCTCGTCGTTAGGCGATATCGTTCACACCTTTCCTGCATTGACCGATGCAAGCAATGCGATCCCTGGCATTCAGTTCGATTGGGTAGTTGAGGAAGCGTTTGCTGACATTGCCGCTATGCATCCCGCCGTGCGCAATGTGTTGCCCTGTGCCATTCGTCGTTGGCGTAAAGCGCCGTTTGTAACGTGGCGAAATCGCGAATGGCATGATTTTAAAAAACGCCTAAAAGCAGAAAAATATGACTTGGTCATCGATGCGCAAGGATTGATTAAAAGCGCGCTGATTACGCGCCATGCGCAAGGTGAAAAGGTCGGCCTAGATAAACACTCCGCGAGGGAGCCTTTGTCGGCGCGCGTGTTACAACGTCCGATTGCTGTGGCGAAAGGACAGCATGCCATTGTTCGCTTGCGAGAATTGTTTGCCAAAGCGTTAGGGTATGAAGTGCTCGCGACGGAGATTGATTCTGGTTTGCCGTCCGCTGCGCGCAAAGATACCTCAGAGAAAAAAAGCATTATCTTTTTTCACGGCACAACGTGGGCGACGAAGCACTGGCCCACCGAATATTGGCATGCTCTCGCAAAGTTATCGTCTGCGGCGGGATGCCGCGTTGTTGTACCGTGGAGCAACGACGAAGAGAAGGAGCGCGCGCACGCTATTGTTCAGGGTGTTGAGAACGCGGAGCTACTGCCGAAGATGACGTTGGCAGAGTTGTTGTCGTATATGTTATCGCTGGACGGTTTCGTTGCGGTGGATACGGGTCTTGCGCATTTGTCCGCGGCGGCGAATTTGCCTGGCGTGGTGTTGTATGGGCCTACTAATCCCGGTTTGACCGGCGTGCTTAGCGCAAACAGCCAGAATCTTTCCGCGACCTTTTCTTGCGCGCCGTGCATGCAGGAAAAGTGTACCTACCAAGGTAAAGAGGGAGCCGGTATTTTTCCGCCTTGCTTTAGCGCATTGCCTCCCGATGCAGTATGGCGAGCGGTGTTTGCGGCGATTCAATAGCGTCTTACAGCGCGCCCAATAAATATGTCTAGGCATTTAGTGCGAATGGTGGTTGGAAACAACACATGAAGATTCTTCCTAAGCATCAATCAAAGAACGTGCGCTTTCTGTATTTTATGCGCGGTATTTTTTTGTACTTGATGGGCGGCCCGAAAGATAAAGCGCCGCTTGAGCGTCGCTGGGCGTCAATGTCGCAGGACGAGCGCGCCTATGTGGAGCGGCGGGTGTCTTATTACTGCCGCGGCGAGCAAACATTTGTGGTCGGAGAGGGTGGGACGTCCATCGGAGATTTCTCCCGCACGATATTCGGTGGCCAGAGCAATTATTTTTTTGATACGTACGAGTACGTTCGCTATTTTCCAAAGGAATGTAGATTCAATAAGCGTTTCGGTGATGAATGGTTTGTGCCAGATGAGCCGACCTTTGTTAAGGCGCGGCCAATTCAGGGTGATGTCGCCAATTCAGTGCTGTTAAAGCTGAATAAGGTTCGCCACTTTAATTTCCTTCACGACAAAGTACCGTTCGAGAAAAAGAAGGACCAGCTAGTCTGGCGCGGCGCAGCCAAGCATCGTAATAGAATGTTGTTATTGGAAAATTATTTTCACCACCCTCAGTTTGACGTGGGTCGCACTAATGATCCGCAAGGCGACGGGTTGTGGAAGAAGCCCTTCATGAGTATTCGCGATCAGTTGAAGTGCAAATTCATTTTGTCGATTGAGGGCAATGACGTCGCCACTAACCTAAAGTGGATTATGTCGTCTGGCTCTATTTGCTTTATGCCTAAGCCGACCCGAGAGACGTGGTTTATGGAAGGCACATTGGTGGCCGGTGAGCACTACGTCGAAGTGAATGATGATTTTTCAGACGTAGAAGAGAAGGTGAAATACTATTCTGAAAAAACAGATCATGCGCTGCGCATAATTCGCAACGCTAATCATTATATTGAGCAGTTTAAAGATGCGGAGCGTGAAGCATTGATTGCGTACCGCGTCGTCGAGAAATATTTTGCATTATCTGGGCAGCTATAGAAGCTCGGCAGTAATATCCGAGAGTTGCTGCCTAGCGCACAGGAGTAATGAATGCGGTTGTCATTCGCGACATTAAAATATTATCCCTTCGGTGGGTTGGAAAAGAGCTTTCTGAATATTTGCAAGGAAGCGCTGCGCAGAGGCCATGAGCTGACCTTGTATTGCTATAAGTGGCAAGGTGAAAAGCTAGCAGGCGCGAATATCGTTGAAGTGCCTTTGCGGTCTTTATCCAATCATGGCCGCATAGAAGAGTTCCACGCGAAAGTGATGGCGATACGCGCGCAGCATCCGGATGACGTGTTCGTTGGATTTAAACGCATGCCGGATCTTGATGTGTACTACAACGGTGACGTGTGCTTTAAAAACGAAGTCGCACAAAAACATGCTGGTTGGTATCGGCTGACGTCTCGCTATCGTGTTCTTTCTTCATTCGAAGCTGCCATTTTTTCTCCCGGCTCTACGACGCAGGTAATGTACGTGTCGGAACAGGAACGTCAGATTTTCCAACGTGAATATCAAACGCCTGATGAGCGCTTTAGCGCTTTACCTCCTGGTATTGATAAAACACGGATTCGTGACGCCCACGACAAAAACGTTGGCGCGTCTATTCGTGCTGAGCTTGGCACTGAGGCGTCTGAGTTAGTCTTCGTCATGGTTGGCTCGGATTTTCAACGCAAAGGTGTTGATCGCGCAATTCGCGCCATTGCCGCCCTGCCGGAATCAATAAAAGTGAACGCGCAGCTGTGGGTGGTGGGTGAAGGTAAGGTGCCGCGCTTCAAAAAGCTGGCCGCTTCGCTTGGCATCGAAAGTCAGGTTCATTTTCTGGGTGGGCGCAGTGATGTGCCAGACATTCTGAGTGCGGCCAATGTGCTAATTCATTCTGCGGTTACTGAAGCGGCAGGCAACGCCATTTTGGAAGGCTTAGTGTCTGGGTTGCCGGTTATTGTTAGCCGTAGCGCTGGGTTTAGTTATCACGTTGAACGCGCGGATGCGGGCATTGTGGTCGATGACGTGCCCTTTGATCAGGTGTTATTTGATACCGCAGTAAAGCGCATCGCTGAAGATACTGCGTTGCGTGAGCGTCTTTCGAAGAACGGTTGGGAGTATGCCGATCGCGTTGACCTGTATCAGCGCCCGAAGGTGGCGGTGGATATTATTGAAGGTGTGGCGCGCGAAAAAAATCAGCGCAGTTGAGCAACCGCCAAGGAATAAGCGAAAAGATTATTTCTGCTGATAGAGCTTTTCGCCATTCGGCTGATGCTTAAAACGCCGATGTACCCACAAATACTGTTCCGGCATGCGGCGTACGTACCCTTCGATAACACTGTTAACGCGCGTGGCATCGGCAACATCATCGCCGGATGGAAAATCTTCCAGCGGCTCGCCAAACTCAATAATGTAACGCCCTTTGGGCATCCGATAATGCGCAACAGGAATGACTGCCGCACCACTCATGCGTGCGATGCGTGCTGTGGCGGTAATCGTGGCGGCAGGAACACCGAAGAACGGTGCATAGACGGCGTTCGAGGTGCCGTAGTCTTGATCCGGCGCGTACCAAATCACTTCATTCGATTTTTTTAATAAGCGCACCACTTTACGAATGTTCGAGCGCTCAATAGAGTGATTGATATACGTGCCGCGCCCTTCACGAATCATCCAATCAAGTACGGGGTTGTCGTTCGGCCTATATACGGTGCTGAACGTCATCGCTTCGCCGAGCATCCGGCTGGCAACGTCGAGCGTGTTGAAGTGCATACCCAGCAACAGTACGCCGCGCCCGTCGGCGACAGCCTGCTCAACATGCTCTCGACCAATAAACTCGCGGCGTTTGCTCAGATCGATTTGCCGATTAAAGTAAGCGCCCGACATCTCTAGCAATGCTTCGCCGGTACTGATCACCGCTGCTTTGGCAAGGGCTTCTTGTTGTTCCGCAGGCAGCTCGGGAAAACACAGGCGAATATTCGTGCGCGCCGCTTCGCGCCGCGATACAACGAGCTGCCAAGCGATGTGGCCGACGATACGACCTAGCCAAAGCAGCATGCGCCACGGAATATGCCCAACCAGCCATAGAAAGGCGATGCCGAGCCAAAGTGGCCAGTATTTAATCTGTGCTTTGGGGTCTTTAAAAAGGGATTCGTTTTTCATTAGCGCGAAGTTTACCCATGGCTATGCGGCTGTACCAGCGTTGGGCGTGGAGAAATCCGGTACAAGGTAAAAACGCGGATGTATTTGCCCCTTGTGGTAACATTGTGCGCAAGAATTTTCGGAAGGTGCTCATGCAACATTCAAAAATCCCCGATTTCTCCTCGGCACGCGTATTGGTTGCCGGCGACGTTATGCTAGACCGCTATTGGCGCGGGCCGACGGGCCGTATTTCGCCAGAAGCGCCGGTGCCGGTGGTGCTGGTCTCCGACATTGAAGACCGTCCCGGCGGTGCGGCGAACGTCGCATTAAATATTGCGGCACTGGGTGCAGGCTCCGACTTGGTGGGCGTGACCGGGGGCGATGAATCGGAAAATATTTTGCGCGAAAAACTCGGTGTGGCGGGTGTGCGCTGTCGCTTTCAGCAAGCGGACGGCTTGCCAACGATTACCAAGCTGCGCGTGATTAGTCGTCAGCAGCAATTAATTCGCATGGATTTTGAGCAGTCTTTCGCACACTTGGATCCCATCCCCTTTACGTCACACGTCGCAGACGGGTTAAAGGATTGCTCCGCACTAATTTTGTCTGATTATCAAAAAGGCGCTTTGCGTGACTGCCAATCGTTAATTGCAGCAGCGCGTGAAGCGGGCGTTCCTGTTCTGGTGGACCCCAAAGGAACCGACTACGAACGCTATCGTGGGGCAACGTTGCTGACGCCAAATTTGCACGAGTTTGAGGCGGTAGTGGGTGCTGTGACCAGCGAAGAGGATTTGGTAGAGAAAGGGCAGCAGTTAATCGCGCACTTAGATCTGCAGGCGTTGTTAGTAACCCGGGGCGAACGCGGCATGACACTGTTGCGTCCGAATACCCCTGAGTTCCATCTGCCGGCCCGTGCGCGGGAAGTGTATGACGTGACCGGCGCGGGCGACACGGTTATCTCAACATTGGCGGTCGCGCTTGCGTCGGGTTCCGCACTCGAAGATGCGGTTGCGCTGGCAAATATTGCGGCCAGCATTGTGGTGGGCAAGCTTGGCACGGCAGTGGTGAGCGCGCCGGAATTACGTCGAGCCGTCCACCAGGAAGGTGGTATTGGCCGAGGCGTGATGACCGAGGAGCAGTTGCTTATCGCCATTGCCGATGCGCGTGCGCAAGGCGAAAAAATTGTTTTCACCAATGGTTGCTTCGACATTATTCATGCAGGACATGTGGGGTACTTGGATTCCGCCCGCAAGCAAGGTGATCGTCTTATTGTCGCTGTGAATACCGATGAATCGGTGAAGCAATTAAAGGGGCCGGGCCGACCGATTAATAGCGTTGAGCGCCGCATGTCAGTGCTAGCGGCGTTAGAAGCGGTAGACTGGGTGTTGTCATTCTCGGGCGAAACGCCGACGGCACTGCTAGAAAAGGTGCGGCCAGATGTGCTGGTGAAAGGCGGCGACTACAGCGTTGATCAGGTGGTTGGTGCAGACCTGATAAAAAGTTATGGCGGCGAAGTCAGAGTATTGGATTTTGTTGAAAACGTCAGCACAACGCGAATTGTTGAAAAAATTAGAGGCGAATAGCCCTGTTGTTCGCGGAATAAAAAATGGGCTCACGGGCCCATTTTTTATTCGAAGCGGAGCGACTAAATATTTGTGTCTTCAGCAATATTGCGGGCTTCATATAGCTTGGTTTTAAATAACGAAAGAAACATCCAAATCCAAAGTCGTTTACGCGATTTCAGATCCGATGGCTCAATTTCGAGCTGCAATTTCATTAATTTTATGGCGTCGGTGGCGTAGCCTTCACGCCAAAGTCGCTTGCCAACGCGACCAATAAAGCGGTTAGCGAGCATCGGGTGCTGCCGAAAAAAAAGATCAAAACGGGCGATAACCAACATGTCTGAATTGGCTTGGGTTTCTCGTGATTGATGCGTGCTGAGACGCTCGCCGTCGTGGATGCGGAAGATTAATCGAGGCTCCGCTAATGAGCGGCAGCTATACCCTTGTGACAGCAATCTAAAAACAAGATCTCGATCTTCGGAGACTCGGAGTGTGGGATCAAAGCCCCCTGCTTGTAGAAATGATGCGCGTTTAAACAGCATGCCTGTGCAGCTAACATCAATCGCGTGAGCAAATGCTTCTTCCGTGCCTTGTCCTTTTTTTATTTGAACATCACGGACGGTGGCGGGAACGATTTCCCTTTTTGACATGTAGTAGTTGCTGCGCTGGGGCCACATAAAATCCATCGACGGCCCGTAGATGGTAACGGCGTCGGAGGCCGCCCGAATAAATGAATGGTCTAGCCAGTCGTCGTCATCAAGAAATAAGATCCACTCTGAGTCGGCAGCTTCCGCGCCTTGATTTCTGGCGCATGAAACGCCGCAGCTGGTGTCGTTTCTAAGAATCTGGATGTTGGCGAGAATGTCGGCGCTAAGTTGTTCGGAGACTGGTGTGTCGCTGCCGTCGTCGACTAGGATGATCCGCCAATTTGTCGCGCATTGGGTGCGAATGGATTGAATTGCCTGCTCGACGAAATCTATACGGTTCCGAGTGGGAATAATAACCGTGAGCATTGGTGCTGATGTTGAGGGCATACGCTAGGTGTTTTTCCTTTCGACGGTATCAGCTAGTGCTTGCAAATCGTAATGCGCGCTGAGCTGCAACCACTGCGCACGGTTCCCGTCATTGTTCACGTTCGACCACTTCAAAGAAGAGGCTTGCGAGCGAAGAATGGAAACCGGCTTCCTAGACACATAGTAACTTATTCTGACAGCGGTGCCATTCAGATAGCTCATGGCTTTAAACCAAAGGTCATCCGCTTTTGGCGTCAGTGCGAGGAAGAGCTTATCGTCAGTCGCTTCAGGAAGGAGGCTGTTAGGCGGGTACAGCACACCGGCATACCCGACGGCCATTAAGCATGGCTCTGATGCGCCAGGACGCGTATCTCGCTTCCAGTCCCAGTACGGCAAAATTTCACCATCTTCAAAGCGTGAAACGCGGCGACACGAGTTGGCGATAATCTCGTTAGGTGACTTCAAGTGGCTCGCATAGAGCTTTTCAAGCCAGTCAAAACCGTACATTTGGTCGTCATCACAGGTAACGATAACGCTGTCTGGGAAGCGCTGAATGGAATGTACCAATTTGCGGTGTGAGCAGGTGAGGTCGACATAATGAATTTCAAAGATGTCGCCGCAGAGCCGTGTAAGTGACTCAGGCAGACTTTCTTTTAGGTCATGGTGCAGCCACAGCGCAATTTTCTCTGGAGGGGTGCTTTGCCTTAACAGGCTGCGTATTGTCAGGTGCAGAATGTTGAGTCTACTTGGAATGGACGTTAATGAGACGACAACCGGTGCTTTCTTGCGGGCGGGATGGCAGAGCGCTTCGGGGCTATGTCGGCTTAGGATGAAAGAGCGGTACAGCGAGCCGATAATTTCTTTTAATTTCATTAAGTTAACTCAATTCGTGAATGTGTCGGCGGGTTTCCGACCTTAGTGTGCAAGCCGCAGCATGACAGGGTGCACACGGAATGGCATTATGCTCGGCTTCCCCATCTGTCCTGACTGCGCCATTTTCAGAACTGAATAAATATTATCGAAATTCGCGCCTTGGGATGAGGCAGACCTTCATTCGTTCGCGAACTACAGAAGTATTGAGAATTAACGCATGGCAGAACAGTTTATTAGAAATACATTATTTAGTGAATTGCTCTCTCGCCGAAATGGCGGTGTGTTTTTGGTTTGGTTGTGTCTGTTTTTTGTGGCCATGGGGCTTGTTCGAGGGGGCAAGCTCATTGTGCTCTTTGATGTGTTGTTCGCGCTTCCAGCGATTTACCTGCTCCTGGCTAGGAAGTTGAAGTCATTGCGGGCAGATCGGTGGCTCGGGGGGCTGTTGGTCAGTTATTTGGTGTTTGTCGCCGCATCCGGTTTTTGGTCCGAGAGTGCGCAGGTTGATTTTTTGCGCCTCAATGTTCGAATGTGTGGCTACTATCTTATTTATGCAGTGATTGTGGTGTATGCGGCGAGTCATTACGCGGAAACTCGGTTTGGTGTAGAGGGCGCCACGACGCCCTCTAAGCACACAGTCGGCTTACTCTATTTTCTCATTGTAGCGGGCGTCGCATCAGCCGTGGCGTCGATGATCGCTTGGTATGGGTTTGATCACATTGGTCCGCGTCTTAATTTTTTAGGTAGTGCTAGGCATCCGATAATGGGGGTGCACTATTATGCGTTGCCTCTCTTCTGTGCTGTAACCCTATTGTTTTGTGGAAAACAGTTTCGTTTCTTCGCTTCCTTCATTGTTCTCTTCTTTTTGATGCTTATTGTGCTAACCGGAAGTCGGGGTCCGTTAGGCGCGGCGCTCGTCGTTATTGCTGTGCGGTTGGCGGTTCGTTATCGCTGGTTGTTTGCCGTCGGCGTGGTGTGCGTTGGTGCTTTCGCCGTGGTGTTGTTGCTGGCGCCAGATTGGCGAGAACTAATAGGTGTTCGCGGGATGTCGTGGCGTCCCTATATTTGGCAATGCGCGCTTAACCGTATTCCTGAGGCGTTATGGCTTGGTCATGGTAGTGACGGACACAATTACGTGTGCAGCAAGATGTTCGATGAAAAGCTAGTGCCTTGGCATGCGCACAATATATGGTTAAGTCATCTCTATTGGGGCGGTATTGCAGGGGCCTCTTTGCTGTTGTCCGTCGTTGGGCGGACGGTGTATTTGCTGTGGAGCAATCGACGATACGCAATCGCGCAGGTCGCATTGATGCAAGTGGCGTTCGGTTATATCGCTCTGATGGTTGATGGGAATACGTTGGTTACGAAACCGGGCCCAATGTGGATTACCTTTTTGCTTCCGGCGTCCGTTGCGCTGGCGGTGTCTTATTGGGATAAGCGCGAGCGAGCACTCGCAGTTAGTCGGTAAGGCAATTCAATGCTTGTCTTGCTTTAGTAACGTTATCGCGCAAATGCTCAGGATTAATGGTGCCGGCAATAACACTGCTGACGCCATCAAGATTGAGAATCCTGTTTAAGCTTTTTTGAATTGCATCTTCGTCATTTGCACAAGCATGCCCACTGGCGAATGCCTTCTTAATTAAAATTCCCTTGCCGTGCTGGTGTCCGTAATCAATTACCGCTTGTTCATCGTCGTAGCTTAAATTGCTGGTGACCATGGCGACGTCAGAATATTCCAGCGCAGCAATGCCACCATCAACCGTTTTTCCAGAAAGTCCGAAGGCGCGAATTTTTCCCTGTTTCTTTAAGTCGCCGAGGGCATCGAGTGTGCCGTGCTGTTTGACGATCGCTAAATCATTACCATCCGAATGGACTAGTACCATATCAAGATAATCCGTCCCTAAACGTCTTAGGCTGCGCTCTACGGAACGTCTGGTATGTTCTGGTGAAAAATCAAATTGGCTTTCGCCATTGATGAATTCTTCGCCGGTTTTGGTGACGATAACCCATTCGTGTCGATGCGATAGTAATTGGCCGAGGCGTTCTTCGCTGTTGCCGTAGGCTGGCGCAGTGTCGATCAAGTTGATGCCTAATTCGCGAGCCAAAGAAAATAAATTCTTTACGGCGCTATCGTCTGGGATGGTGAACTTATGAGGGTATTTGACGCCTTCATCGCGGCCTATTTTTACGGTGCCCAAGCCTAGCGCGCTAACCTTTATGTTGGTGCGGCCAAGCGGGCGTAGGAAATTACTCATGACCAGTCGTCCCGTCATGATCAACAAAAGATGTTTCCCATTTGGCGTTGGCAATGCGTGCACGCGGAGTGCTGTCGTTGATAGCGACTCGCTTCTCTGACGGTAAAAATCCTTCAAGCAGTTGCATGACGCGATCACCAAGATCAGGTGCAAGAGTGAGTTTTGTCGGCCAGGTAACGATGAGGTTTTTATCGCGCATCGCGTAAGCGTTGTCGGGCTTTATTAAGCTGTCTTGCTTGGGTTCGGCGCGATCAATGCGCACGCCAGAAAATACCGCTTCGCTAAAGTCGAGCCACGGAAAAAGTTGATTAAGCTCTGATCTTCCTGCGGCAATAAGTTCGCTTTCCATCATATCAACGCCGCGCTCGGCAATGTCGCCGCCAAGATACCAGACCAGATCGCCATTAGTGGCGTCATGGGTGGTAATCGTTAGGCGCGGTTTGTTGCTGGCGCCGATACAATGAGCGTATAGGCGATGACCGAGGTTGTGTTGCACCAGTAGCATTTGCAGGGGGCGCAATTGCACGTTGATGTTTTTCGCAACGTCGTGTTGATGTGCATCATTCAATAACGCACCGGTGCCCGCACCTGCAGCGAGAATGGTAATCCGTGGCTGAATATTGACGTGTGCTAGCTGGATAGATTCAACGCCGCTATCGTTCCAAATTATTTTGTCAGAGCGGTCGTCAAACTTTAGAAAGCGATCACCCGCTTGTTCAACGAGCGCTGCCAGCAAAGAGCTTGTATCGACAACCAAGTCGTCCATGCAGTAGACGTTGCCTTTAAAGCGTTTGTTACGCAACGCGGTGGGGTAGTTGTCAAATTTCAGTTTGTTGATGCGGCCGCGCAGCATTTTGCTGGCAAAGAAGGTGGTAAAACGTGACGCCATTGAACCTGCCGACCACAGGTGTTGCGTATCAGATAATATTTTCGCTCTGCGTAAATCAATTTCGCCTTCGCCAGAAAGATTTTTGCGCCAGCGATCCGGCATGCCAGCAATTGATTCGGATTCGGATGACAGGGTGCCGCCGAGCGCATACTTCAGGCCACCATGAATAATGCCTTGGCTAAGTAAAGTTTGCTCGCCACCCAATTCATTATTTTCAATGACAACGCAGGAAAAGCCTTGCTGCTGGAGAATGTTGATTAGCCAGAGCCCGGCGATGCCGCCGCCGATGATGGCGATATCTGTGTGCACGGTGTCGTTCATGGATTCCATCTTTATCTTTTTGGCCGTATGTCTGCCGGCAATTTGAGTGGCTATGGTAGCATAGCGAGCAATTATTTAAGCGCCTGCCAACGTCATTTCATATTGAGAATGGGCGGATTAGTTGAGGCAGGCGCAACGTGAGAAGGCACATCATGGCCCGTCATTTATACACCTTAATCTGGATAGTGTTTTCGCCGTTGTTGTTTGCGCGGCTATGGTGGCGTGGTCGCCGCGCACCGGCCTATCGTCAACGCTGGGCGGAGCGCATTGGGTTTTATCAGGGTAAAGCCGCTGAGCAGTGTATATGGGTGCATGCGGTGTCGGTGGGGGAAACTCTGGCGGCAGTGCCTTTAATAGAAACGCTGCTGGCGCAGTACCCACAATGTCCGGTCTTGGTGACCACTACCACGCCGACCGGTTCGGAACGTGTGCAGGCACTGTTTGGTGATCGGGTTTTGCATGTTTACGCGCCGTGGGAATTGCCTGGCGCGATTAAGCGTTTGTTTCGCGCGTTTAAACCGAAAATGGTGCTGCTTTTGGAAACGGAGCTGTGGCCAAACATTGTCGCAGCGGCGGCGAAGCGTAATGTTCCGGTATTGTTGTTAAATGGTCGCTTGTCTGAAAAAAGTCAGCGCGGGTATGCGCGTTTGCCGGCGCTGGTAAGGCCAATGCTCAATGCGATGACAATGCTGGCGGTGCAAACTGACGATGATGCGCGACGCTTTAAAATGCTCGGCGCGCGCGAGGAACAAGTTACCGTAACGGGCAGCGTGAAATTTGATATTGAGGTGGCGCCGGAGATGGCGGCGCTTGCAAGGCGGTGGCGTGAATCAATTGACCGGCCCGTTTGGATCGCGGCAAGTACGCACGCCGGAGAAGATGAGAAAGTCCTGCAGGCACACGGGCATTTGTTGAGGGCACAGCCGAATGCTTTATTGATGTTAGTGCCGCGCCACCCCGAGCGTTTTAATGACGTGGCGCGTCTTATCCGCCTACAGAATTTTGCCTTGTCCCGGCGTAGTGAAACGCAACATCCTAGTGCGGACGTTTCCGTTTATCTGTGCGATACCATGGGCGAATTAATGCAGCTGTATGGTTTTGCGGATGTGGCGTGGGTGGGTGGCTCTTTTGTGCCGGTAGGCGGACATAATTTCTTGGAGCCGTCTGCGTGGCAGCTGCCGTTGTTAAGTGGCCCACACTTGCATAATTTTGCGTTAATCGCGCAATTGTTGGAGCAGGCAGGCGCGCTAAAGTTAGTGAATTCCGGCGACGGTTTGGGAGAGGTGCTGGTGGAATTGTTTTCCGATACGTCGCGTCGAGAGCAAATGGGCAGCGCAGCACACGGAGTGCTGGCCGCTCATAAAGGGGCGCTTCAACGCGTGGTTTCGGTGGTGTCTTCGAGTTGGGATAAGTCGCCGTAAAGCTCTATTGATCCGTTACTGTCTAGCCAACCGTTTACTTCTCCTAGATCTTCTTCATTAAGAATGCCTGCTGCCGCTTTTAAGCGCAGGCTATCTAAAATGTAATCGTAACGTGCGCCAGCATAATCGCGTTGTGCGGAATACATGTTGCGTTGTGCAATGACCACGTCAACGACGTTACGGGTGCCGACCGAATAGCCGGACTCGGTTGCTTTTAACGCAGACTGCGCGGAGACCAGCGCTTGGCGTCGTGCTTGTACGCGCAGGACGTCTGCTTCTACGACGCGGTGCAAACTACGGGTTTGCTGGCCGGTGTCGCGCCACACTAATTTGTACTGCTCTTCTGTCGCTTGGTAATTCAGCGCCGCCTGTTTGCGCTTGGAGTTGACGCTGCCGCCAGTGAAAATCGGCATGCTCACCTGAACACCGTAATAATTGCTTTCTGAGCCAAGCTCAATGCTATTTACGCTGAGCTGGTTGGTGTCTAAATCAAGCGTGTGCTTATGCTGGTATTGGCCAATCAGATTCACCGACGGCATTTGCGCGCCCAGACCCTGCTTGGAAACTGCTTTCGCCGTTTCTGCATTAAAGCGCGCGCTCACAACTTGTGGGTTATTGGCTTGTGCTTGTTCAACCCAAGGTTCGGGTTCGGATGGCTCAGGACCGGCCATGGGCAGTTCGGTTTTTAAGCCGTCGATGCTGTCCCAACGTTTGCCGGTGAGTGCTTCAAGTTGATCTCGGGCAATTTGAAAGTCTGACTGGCCGACAATTAAGCCAACGCGACTTAAATCGTAGGCAGCTTGTGCTTCATTGACGTCAGTAATGGGTACCAAGCCAACTTTATAGCGTTCATTGGTTTGTTCGAGCTGGCGCTTTAGGGCGCGTTCTTCGGCGTACGCCGTAGTGAGGTTTTCCCGTGTGCGCAACACGTTCATATATTGTTCTGTGACACGCAATAGAAACTGCTGACGGGCCGCCGTGAAGCTGGCTTCCGCTGCTGAGGTAACCGCTTTGCTGCGCTGATATTCGTACCAGGTGTCTACGCGAAATAAAGGCTGTACCACGCTGACCGTGGCCGCTTGCGTTTCGAAATTGTAGCTGTAGGGGTTGTTCAGGGCGCCGCCACCGACACTGATCGGTGAGCCTTCAACATGTTGATGGTTTCTGACGTGGGTGTAATCGGCGGTAATTTGAGGCAATAGACCGCCTAGGCCTTGTTTCTCTGTTTCTTGAGCGGCCATCCACGTTTTACGGGCCACTTCCCATTCGTGATCATTTCCCCATGCCGCCATCGCAACGTCTTGTAGGGTAGCGCCCAGCGCTGGCGTGCTGATGATGGCTGCTGCCAGCGACAGCGGTACGAATAACTTGCGCATCTTAAAACGGCCTCTCAACCTAAATGGTGAATAATGGTACTCTAACGTACCAGTTAAAACTATCTGCGCAATCCGGTTCCGGTCGCGCTGGCACTGCCTTATAGTGTCGCTTCTCAGAGAGTCTCTGGCCGGAACATCTAAGCGTTCCGTTTGTCTTCGAATCCCCCGCGAAGGCTACAGTTTCGCTTGTTTCCGGCCTCGCAGCAAAGCAGAGGCTTAAAAAACATTCCAGTCCGCCGGAGGTAACAGTGCCGGACGATCAGCCAAATACGTCATTTAATGCTATTCAGGAAGCCTGTAAGCCGCTTTCTGGTTCAACAAAAATTTACGTTTCGGGTAGCCGTCCGGACATTCGCGTCCCCATGCGCGAGATTCGACAGAGTCCGACCCCTATCGGTGAGGATAAGTTCGAAGAGAACCCTCCGATCACAGTTTACGATACCTCCGGCCCTTATACCGATCCTGACGCGAACATCGATATCTATCATGGTTTGGCGCCGGTGCGCGAAGGCTGGATTGAAGAGCGCGCAGACACCGAGCAGCTTGAAGGTCTGAGTAGCGAGTACGGACGTCGCCGTGCGCAAGACGTGGCCAAGGCGGGATTGCGTTTTCCACATATCCGCACGCCGCGTCGCGCCAAAGCTGGGGCTAACGTGTCGCAGATGCATTACGCGCGTAAGGGCATTATCACGCCAGAGATGGAATACATTGCCATCCGAGAAAACCAGCGTTTGCAGCACGCCCGCGAAGTCGGATTGCTGACAGATCAGCACCCCGGTCAAAGCTTTGGCGCCAGTATTCCTTCTGAAATTACGCCTGAGTTTGTGCGTGATGAAGTGGCGCGCGGACGTGCGGTGATTCCGCTCAATATTAATCATCCTGAAATCGAACCGATGATTATTGGGCGTAACTTTCTAACTAAGATTAACGCCAATATCGGCAACTCGGCAGTGTCTTCTTCGATTGAAGAAGAGGTGGCAAAAATGACCTGGGCCACACGCTGGGGTGGCGATACGGTGATGGATTTATCCACCGGTCAAAATATTCACGAAACACGCGAGTGGATCTTACGTAACTCGCCAGTGCCCATTGGGACGGTGCCTATTTATCAGGCACTCGAAAAAGTAAACGGCGTGGCTGAAGATTTAACGTGGGAGATTTTTCGCGATACGTTGATCGAGCAGGCTGAGCAGGGCGTTGATTATTTCACGATCCATGCGGGTGTTTTGTTGCGCTACGTGCCGTTAACGGCGAAGCGCATTACTGGCATTGTGTCGCGCGGCGGTTCGATCATGGCGAAGTGGTGCCTTGCACACCATAAAGAAAGTTTTCTTTATACCCACTTCGAAGATATTTGCGAAATCATGAAAGCCTATGACGTGACGTTCTCCTTGGGCGACGGATTGCGTCCGGGTTGTATCGCCGACGCGAATGACGAAGCACAATTTGGCGAGTTGCGTACCTTAGGCGAATTAACTGAAATTGCGTGGAAACACGATGTGCAGGTGATGATCGAAGGGCCCGGTCATGTGCCCATGCATATGATTAAAGAAAATATGGAAGAGCAATTGAAATGGTGTCATGAAGCGCCGTTTTATACGCTAGGCCCATTGACGCTCGATATTTCTCCCGGCTATGACCACATCTCCAGCGCTATAGGCGCGGCGATGATTGGTTGGTACGGCACAGCAATGCTGTGTTACGTGACGCCTAAAGAGCATTTAGGTTTGCCGAACCGTGACGACGTAAAAGAAGGCATCATCACCTATAAAATTGCGGCCCACGCCTCCGACTTAGCCAAGGGGCATCCCGGCGCTCAGATTCGAGACAATGCGTTATCCAAAGCACGTTTTGAATTCCGCTGGGAAGATCAATTTAACTTAGGTCTTGATCCGGATCGCGCGCGTGCATTCCACGACGAAACTATGCCGAAAGAAGCGCATAAAGTGGCGCACTTTTGTTCCATGTGCGGGCCAAAGTTCTGCTCCATGGAAATCACTCAGCAGGTGCGTGATTACGCTGCGAAACTGGAAGCGGAAAAAGGCATGGAAGAAAAATCGGCTGAGTTCCGCGAACAAGGCAGTGAGATCTACCACAAAGCATGAGTGTGCCGGACGAATGCAAACCGCCGTTTAGTGCGGCGGATGTGGACGTTATAAAAACAGAAACCCCGTTCAGGGGTTTCTTTCGTGTCGATAAAGTGACGTTGCGCCATCGTGCCTACCAAGGTGGTTGGGCGGCTCCCGTTGTGCGCGAAATTTTTGTGCGCGGCGAAGCGGCGGCGGTGTTGCCTTATGATCCGCAGCGCCAAGAAATTTTGCTGGTCGAGCAGTTCCGCTCCGGTGCTTTGGGCTGGCGCGAGTCGCCGTGGTGTTTGGAGCTGATTGCCGGCATCGCAGATAAACCTGGAGAGGCACACGCTGACCTGGTTCGCCGTGAGGCGGTAGAAGAAGCTGGCATTGAATTAGAACAGGTGGAAAAGATCTGTCATTACATGCCGAGCCCCGGCGGCAGTGACGAGCGCTTATCCGTTTTTATTGCGCGAGCGGACCTCAGTGTTGCGGGCGGCATTCATGGTCAACCGGATGAAGGCGAAGATATTCGCGTCGTGAAAGTTGCCGTTGCCAACATCCCCGAATTACTGGCCAGCGGGTTGCTCGATAACGCCGCGTCAATTGTTGCGCTGCAATGGCTGCAGTTACATAAAAGTGACCTCGACGCAAGATGGTGTGTAGCACCCTGATTTGCGTATAGTGATGGCATGTCTACTTCTCAACGTAAACGATACCAGCTCAATTTCCCCGCACTGATGAGTCAGTGTGAGGAGAACTATGCACGTATGGTGCAGTTACTCCGCGTGCTGGGCGACAACGACCAAGCGACCTTGGATTTATCCACGGACGGCCGTGAGCGGCGCTTGTGGGTGCGTATCTTAGAGCAGGCGCGTTACACGACTATATTGCAGTTAGAGCAAGAGTCCCTGCATCCGATGATGCCTGCCCCAGCGTTGACCGTGCGGCTGTATCACGATGCGCGGATTGCGGAAGTCACCGAAGCACGGCCTTGGCGCAAAGTGGATGCGAAGAATCCGTATCCTAATGCGGCCATGCATGTGCCGGACGAGAAGCATCAATGGAACAGTTTTCTGGGTGAATGGCTGCGCTTCGTGCGTGAGCACGGCAGGACATTAACCCCCATAAGCTGAGACGGAGTTAGCGAAACCTGAAGCAATTGGCCTGTAGCGTACGCTGATGCTGGCATTCGTTGCTGCCTTTCGATATAACGGAATCAAACGCTTGAGGGAGCGCGGGTTTGAGTAAAGCAGGAGATAGTCCCCTGCGGGTGGTGCAGTTGTCGGATAGCCACCTGTTTGCAGACACGGAAGGCAAGTTGTTGGGACTAAACACACAATTTAGTTTGGACCGGGTGCTAGAGCTTATTCGGAGCGAGCAGCCGTCTATTGATTTGATCTTGGCGACAGGCGATCTGTCGCAAGATGCCTCGTACGAAGCCTATAAGCGCCTAGACGATGAGCTAGAGACCTTTGACGCCCCTTGCTACTGGCTCGAAGGTAATCACGATAAACCCTCTCCCATGCTCGAAGTGCTTAAGCTTAAGCGCGACAAGATGAGTCCCTGTGTTATCGATATGGATAACTGGACCTTCGTGATGCTCGACTCAACAATTCCTGGCGATGTACCCGGCGAGCTCTATGACGACGATATCGTCTTTCTCGATAAATCCCTGAAAGCTGCCAACGGTGAGCATGTGATGGTGTGCTTGCATCACCATCCTGTGCCGATGGGGTGCAAATGGCTGGATACTCAAGTGGTTGCCAGCGCCGACAGATTTTTTGAAGTGATTGATCGATATCCGAATGTGCGGGCGGTGGTCTGGGGGCATGTACATCAGGAGTACAATGGCGAGCGTAATGGCGTAAAGTTATACGCAGTGCCATCCACCTGTGTGCAGTTCAAACCGAAAAGCGATGATTTCGCCGTGGAGAAAATTCCACCGGGCTATCGTTGGTTTGATTTGTTTGCCGATGGACGGATTGAGACGCAAGTATCGCGTGTGCAGGGAATTGAATTTGAAGTGGACTTTTCCGTAAAAGGCTACTGATCTTTCCTTCGACAATTTCTTCGCCGCGAAGATTGATAAGGCCTTAACATGTCGTCCGACGCCGTTTCATTGCTCTATATTCATGGCTTCAATAGCTCACCACTGTCCGCCAAAGCGCAGCAAATGCGTAAATACTTTGCGGACCGAGGGCAGGGCTCCCGCGTTATTATTCCAAGCTTGCCGCCATCGCCGCGGCAGGCCATGGCGCAACTGGAAACCGCCATTGCTGGCGCCGGCCCGGTTGCCTTGATCGGTTCTTCTCTTGGCGGGTTCTACGCCACCTGGTTAGCACAACATCACGAACTGAAAGCGGTGTTAGTGAACCCCGCCGTGCGGCCTTGGCTGTTGCTTGATCAAGTGCCAGCTGACATGGCGAACTATCACACCGGCGAAAAATACACGTTTCAAAAAAGCTGGCTAGACGAATTGCGCTACTACGAAGTGGACGATATTGCGCACCCAGAAAATTTGCTGGTGCTTACGCAGACCGGCGACGAAACCCTCGATTGGCAAGACGCGTGGGACTACTATGCGGACAGTCATGTGTATCGCGGCCTCGGCGGAAGCCACTCCTTTGATGACTTCGATGCCTTTATTCCGTTAGTGTTGCGTTTTTGCGGCATTACCTTCTGATCTTGAATGCTTCTCGCCCCGACTGCGTCTGCGCAGGAAGGCCGGCATCAACAAAGTGTTAACAGGTAACCATGAGTAATAATTATACCTCCGAGAATATTGAAGTCCTCTCGGGGCTGGAGCCGGTTCGTAAGCGTCCTGGCATGTATACCGATACCCAGCGCCCGAATCATTTAGCCCAAGAAGTGATCGACAACTCCGTCGATGAAGCGCTGGCAGGGCACGCGAAAAGCATCAAAGTCACATTGCATAAAGACGGCTCCGTTGAAGTAGAAGATGACGGACGGGGCATGCCTGTGGATATGCATCCGAAGTTAAATAAGCCAGGCGTTGAAGTGATATTGTCGACGCTGCATGCCGGCGGAAAGTTCTCCAATAACAATTACCAGTTTTCTGGCGGCCTGCATGGCGTCGGTGTGTCCGTTGTCTGCGCGTTGTCGAAAAAACTGGAAGTATTTGTAAAGCGCGACGGAAATTTATACCGCATTGAGTTCGCTGACGGAGAGAAAACCAAAGATCTTGAAGTGATCGATACAGTCGGCAAGCGTAACACCGGCACCATTATTCGTTTTTGGGCCAACGAAAAATATTTTGATAGCCCCAATATTTCTGTTTCGAAGTTACGTCACTTGCTACGTGCTAAGGCCGTGCTATGCCCAGGCTTGGAAGTAACCCTAGTCGACGTAAAAAATGACGAAACGGAAACCTGGCAGTTTGCTGATGGCTTAACCGAATATTTGCTCGATGCCACTCGTGGTTGGGAGCGTGTGCCGCAAGAGCCGTTTACCGGCGTGTTTAAAGCAGAGACGGAGGCGGCAGATTGGGCAGTTCTGTGGCTGCCCGACGCGGGTGAGCTGGTCACAGAGTCCTACGTGAACTTGATCCCCACGGCGCAAGGCGGCACACACGTGAACGGTTTGCGTGCAGGTCTACTTGAGGCGATGCGCGAATTTTGCGAGTTGCGAAATTTGTTGCCGCGTGGCGTGAAGTTGTCGGCGGAAGATATTTGGGACCGAGCGGGTTACGTGCTCAGCATTAAAATGCAGGACCCGCAGTTCGCTGGGCAAACCAAGGAACGTTTAAGCTCACGACAAACGGCGGCGTTTGTGTCTGGTGTTGTAAAAGACGCCTTTTCGTTGTGGCTAAACCAGCATACCGCCGATGCGGAGTTGCTAGCTGAATTATGTATTAGCAATGCGCAAAAACGTATGCGCGCTGCAAAAAAAGTGGTGCGCAAAAAATTAACGTCTGGCCCCGCGTTGCCGGGCAAGCTGGCGGATTGCGCCAGCGATGATCCGGCTCGCACCGAGATATTTTTGGTGGAAGGTGATTCGGCTGGCGGTTCGGCAAAGCAGGCGCGCAGCCGGGAATTCCAAGCCATCATGCCGCTGCGCGGAAAAATCATGAACACGTGGGAAGTGGATTCTGGTGAGGTATTGGGCTCGCAGGAAATTCACGATATCGCGGTGGCGTTGGGCGTTGAGCCTGGTGTCGACGATTTATCGCAGCTGCGTTACGGGAAGGTCTGCATTTTGGCCGATGCGGATTCCGATGGTTTGCACATCGCAACACTGATTTGCGCGCTATTTGTGCGCCACTTTCCTGCCTTGGTGCGAGAAGGGCATGTGTTTGTCGCGATGCCGCCGCTGTACCGTTTAGACGTGGGCAAAGAAGTGTATTACGCGTTAGACAACGATGAAAAGCAGGGCGTGATGGACCGCATTCGCGCGGAGGGTAAGCGCGGTAAAGTTCAGGTGACGCGTTTTAAAGGGTTGGGTGAAATGAATCCGCTGCAATTGCGCGAAACCACCATGGCGCCGGATACCCGTCGTTTGGTGCAGCTGGAAATTTCCGCAGACGATGATACGCACCAGCTACTGGACATGTTGTTATCCAAGAAACGCGCTGGTGATCGCAAAAGCTGGCTGGAAGATAAAGGCAACTTGGCGGACGTGTAAATGAATGCGCTGGTGCGCAGTTGCGCATCAGCAAATATTGATGAGCGCCGAGCTTCGGCGTTTTTTTTCGTAAGTGAGTGAATCACATCATGGCTGATGATTTTGAAAAACTGCCGTTACGTGAGTACGCGGAAAAAGCATACCTCGATTATTCGATGTACGTTATTTTGGATCGCGCATTGCCGTATATCGGCGACGGATTAAAGCCAGTTCAGCGTCGTATTGTGTATGCGATGTCGGAGCTTGGATTAAAGAACACTGCAAAATATAAAAAATCGGCACGTACTGTCGGTGATGTGTTGGGTAAGTATCATCCGCATGGCGACTCGGCGTGTTACGAAGCGATGGTGTTGATGGCGCAGCCATTTAGCTATCGATATCCGTTAGTGGACGGTCAGGGAAACTGGGGCTCGCAAGATGATCCTAAATCCTTTGCCGCCATGCGTTACACCGAATCTAAATTAGCGCCTTACGCAGAAGTCTTGTTGTCTGAGCTTGGTCAGGGCACAGCAGAATGGGTGCCGAACTTTGACGGCACCATGGATGAGCCGAAGCTGCTGCCTGCGCGTTTGCCTAACGTATTGCTGAATGGCACGACCGGTATTGCTGTCGGCATGAGCACGGATATTCCGCCACATAATTTACGTGAAGTGGCTGCCGCGTGTATTCATCTTCTAAAAGACCCCGGTGCGTCGTTAGACGATTTAATGGAGATTATTCAAGGGCCGGATTATCCCACCGAAGCGGAAATTATTACCCCGCGAAATGACATTATTCGCATGTACGCGGAAGGTCGTGGCGCGTTAAAAATGCGTGCGATTTGGGAAAAAGAAGAAAATGATATTGTGATCACAGCGCTGCCGCATCAGGTGTCTGGTGCGAAAGTGTTGGAGCAGATCGCCGATCAAATGAACAAGAAAAAGCTGCCAATGGTCAGTGATTTGCGCGATGAATCGGATCACGAGAATCCCACCCGATTAGTGATTACACCGCGCTCAAATCGTATCGATCTTGAACAGCTGATGAGCCATTTGTTCGCGACGACGGATCTAGAAAAGAACTACCGTATCAATCTCAACATGATCGGTATCGACGGCAAGCCGCAGGTGAAATCACTCGATGTGATTCTCAACGAATGGCTACAGTTCCGTATGGTGACAGTGCGTCGCCGCTTACAATATCGCTTGGATAAAGTGTTAGATCGCCTGCATATCCTCGATGGCTTGCTGGTGGCATTCCTCAATATTGATGAAGTGATTCGGATTATTCGTTATGAAGAAGAACCGAAGACAACATTGATGGAGCGCTTTAGCTTGTCAGATAAGCAAGCTGAAGCCATTCTCGAATTGAAATTGCGCCATCTTGCCAAGCTCGAAGAAATGAAAATTCGCGGCGAACAAGAAGAGCTGCAAATTGAGCGTGACTATTTAGAGAAGACCTTGGGTTCCATGCCGCTGATGAAGAAATTGGTGGCAAAAGAAATCAAAGAAGATGCCGAGAAATATGGTGATGATCGTCGTTCGCCGCTAGTGATTCGCGGTGAAGCAAAAGCGCTCGACGAAACAGAGCTGGTGTCCGCAGAGCCCGTTACTGTTGTGGTTTCCGAGAAAGGTTGGGTGCGCTCAGGTAAGGGGCATGATCTTGACCCCGCGACGTTGAATTATAAATCCGGTGACGGATTTTTATCTTCTGCGCACGGGCGCTCGAATCAGCAAGCCTGCTTTATCGACTCCACCGGCCGAACGTATTCGTTGATGGCGCACACGTTGCCGAGTGCGCGAAGTCACGGTGAGCCGCTTTCCGCATTGTTAAGTCCGCCGAGCGGCGCGACATTTATTGGCACCATGATGGGCGCTGATAAAGATAAGTGGTTGTTGGGCAGCGATGCGGGCTATGGTTTTGTGACGCAACTAGCCGATATGTTTGCCAATAAGAAAGCCGGTAAAGCGGTGTTGAATGTACCGAAAGGTGGGCGCGTTTTGCCGCCGCGGTTAATTCAAAACGCGAAAGAAGATGTCATTGCTGTGCTATCTAATGAAGGCAGGCTGTTGGTCTTCCCGGTGTCCGAGTTGCCGGATATGGCGCGCGGCAAAGGCAACAAGATGATGTCCATTCCCTCCGCACGGGTATTAGATCGTACGGAGTTTATGATGGATATGCAGGTGCTCGGACCAAACGATACCTTGCTGGTGTATTCCGGCAAGCGTCATTTGAGCTTAAAGCCTTCGGATTTACAGCATTATTTGGGTGAGCGAGGGCGGCGCGGTGCGAAGCTGCCGCGCGGTTTCCAGAATGTTGAATATACAGTGGTAGAAAGAAAGTCTTGATGTAGTAGCGGTCGTTAAAAAGCCGTCGTGCCGAAAGGTTCGGCGGTTTTTTGTTTGGGATTCTAATTTGTGTTCGAATTTTCTTGGGTCGGATAGGGTGCTGATCAAGGTCGTATCGCTTGCAGGCAAGCTGCCACATAAAGATTGAACACAGACGCGCATGGCGATTATTGGCATGCATCGCTGTATCTAAAAACACATCTTCATCCTATTTTCCCCGAATAAAATACGAAGCCACGCCGCCCCTGTGGGAGCTTGCCAGCAAGCGATTGGGCGCTGGCAGGTGGGATTACCCTTTGAAATACTTCAGCTCGACAGTGCCATCCGCAGAAAAATTTCATAAACGACAGGCAAAAAAAAGCCGCGTTCTGGCGAACGCGGCCAAGGGGTTGGGCACTTTCGTGCCCAGGGGGGATTAGTTCCGGAGCGCAACCATACGGCGCTCGAAAGCAACTTCTCCTGCGGTGGGGAAAGCCACCTCATTGCCAATTTGCAGTGCGGCAAGGATCTGAGAGCCGGGTTGGCTTGGGCCAACCGCGACGATTTCTATTTGCGATTCATTGTTCGCTGAGAGTTTTAGTAAAGACACTTCCATCGATGAATCAGCGGAAAAACTTTCAAATGGGGCATCGACCAGTGGCGAACTGATGTACTGCGCGTTCTCACCTGATGTTTGCACCAAGCCACCCAGCAAGCCGCCGAGTATGTCGGTGATAACGCCCGTGAGGTCGTCCAGCAAGTTCACATGTTTTGCGTCAATAATGCCGTCACTACCCAGCGTGCCGTCGACGTCGATGCGAGCGCCAGGGATTAGCGCTTGCAGCAGGGCATCGACGCCAAGAGTGCCGGTGACTACTTCAAGGTTGAGTGCGCTGATCCGCACTTTCTGCCCGTCGATTTCTAAGATAACGCTACCGTTCGCTACAAACTCTACGAGTGGTAATGCAGGGCCATCGGTAATCACACCGGAGTAACTTACCGGTAAGTTATCAGGCACTTCAGGGTAGCCGTTCAAAATGGTTAGGCCTTCGCTTAAGCACTCGACTTCGTTGGCGTTTAGGCTGTCTGCCGGAATGCCGCGCGGTGTGGTCACTAGTACTTTTTGCCCGTCTGGTAGCGGAAGTGAGACTGGGCAATTCGTATAAATAGTGCCGAGCGTGGTGATTGACTGGCCGCCGAGGGTGAACTCATTTGCGGCGCTATTGGCTACTCGCCCGCGAATTTTCCACTCGGTAGTCACCGCGTCACATTCTGCATCGACAAAACGAGTCGCTTTAATTTTACCGTTTTGATCTATGGCACCCGCTACCGCAATGACCTGATTGAGTGAAACGTTTTCTGGGTCAATTAAGCAGTCCGGACGATCTCCTAATACGGTGCCGTCTTCAATTACCACTGGCTGACCAAAGACTTCCAGCGGAGACACGTTGGTGATTGGACCAATCACTTGGTGGAATGCCCGGATCGCGGTAGCCGTGCCGCCGGTCATATTTTCTTCAACGTCTTCGCCAATCAAGAATTCCGCAGTCGCCCCTAGTGGCAATTCACTGTGACCATCCACGAACGGAATTTGAACTCCGTCGAGAGTTAACAGCGTGTGCGCTTCGACTTGGAATTCTCGACCGTTTTCGCCAATACCGTTGAAGATTATTGAACCATAGTCGGACACGGTACCGGAGCCGGAACCGCCGATGCCACCATTGGCAAATTCGTCGCCACTACCTGGGCGATTTGATGATTGCGATGTATCGCCACCGCAAGATGCGACGGCCAAAAAGAGCGCGCTTAGCGCAGAAACATGAATCCAGTTTTTCGTTTTCATAGCGCGTCTTCCTGTTGTTCTTGGAAGTAGTAAATACCAACCCCCGCGCGCACTTTTCCGCGACCTTTTACTGACGGGTTGGTGTCCCTGTCTTGTTGACGCAAATATTTATCGAAGTCGACTAAGACTTCGTAACCACGCTCTGACACCATGTTGTGAAAGTGCGCGAGGCCATCTTCTGGCAAATTGTCGTAAGCAACTTTTAGTTGGAAGCGAGATTGATCGGCTGGCACTGAAAAGTTGTGCACGATGGTGTTGGCTAAATCGCCGACATCGGTGCCGAGCAGACGCAGCATCTGGGTGTCGTCACCTGAGGGCACATAGCTGCGGCGTTTAAGCGTTATCTGACGGTTAAAGTCCGCTTCCACCACGCCTGCGGCGGCGAGTTCATCAAGCATGGCGCGTGCTGGCACATCCCCGCTATACCGCTCGACCAACGCACTAAAGGAGTTCGTCGGGCCGTCGAAAGGTAGCGTTTTTGGGTTGCCTTGAGCGTCCATAAAATCCGTTTCCGATGTCCATGCGGAGACCACGCGCGCGGCCCGATGAAACTGGTCCGCCAAGTCCCTGTCCTCCAGGGGCGATAACCGCTTAATACGTAATACTTCTTTTCTCGATAGCCCGGTGACCACGCTTATTCGGCTGTTGGTCTGCTTTCGCCCAGTGACACCAAAATGCTCATCCGCCACTTCTACGAAAACCTGCCGTGCTACCTCCTCAAATGTCTTATAGGACACCTTGTTGCGCAGCAGAATACGGACGATCGGTCTAAGTAATCGTGCCAGTGCCAACAGAATGATTGAATTTGCGTCCTTCATGTTTGGGAAAATATTCCCAAATCTAGATTAGGTCAATCTTTGCATAGGGAAAAGCCGACGAATGGTCGTCGTTTAGGTGCTTAGAGAGGTCGTGAGAAACGGAGTGAAGGTTTTAAAGATTATTGTATTTCAATGGGTTAGATGGAGATGGAGGCGGATTAAGCCTCCATCTCTGAGGGCTAACGCACGCCGCCGCCGCAGTCTGGTGGAACGTATTTTTCTGGGAAGGTAGCTTCGCAGCGCCACTCGCCGATACTGGTAGGTACGAGGTAAAGCTTGTGCCCCTCGAATCCATAAATGGCGTCGGAGAATTCATACATGATCTTTCCACCCATCTGTACTTCAACACGTCGGAAGTTGGCGGATGCAATTTTGCGGCCCTCCGGCAAGCCAGCATTGCCGTTGTTAAAGGGCCAATCTCCCTCCATGAGGCCGGCCATTAACGCCTGCCGAACATGAGCAGTGTTGGCGATTTCGTCTCGAATGACTTGATGTACGCGCGACACTGATGGCCCTTGAGTGTTCTGTCTGGGTAGCGAGGGCAGTGATGTGACGTCTAATGGCTTGGCCTTTTCTGGCTTTTTATAAGCGCTTACGTCGGGGGGAATGCATTCCGTAGGGCGCAGCTCCATAGCGAGTGAGCCGCCATCGCAGCGCCAGCTAACAGACCCGTCCGGTTCTTTTTGAGGAACGAACAGCAGAGTTTCTCCGCCAATGTCTGGGAGGTCTGTGTTAAATGTAAGAATGATTAACGCTTTATTGCCCACGGTCAGGCTGTCGGTTGATTCGGTGCGGAACGTTTGCGGTTCGTCGAGCCCCGCATCTAAATTAGTGTTCGGCCAGAATCCAGTTCTGCCGATAAATTCGCGTACAGGTTGTTGGATAGCTTTCGCTTCCTCGATGCCATTGCTGATGGCGCGAGTGGTCGATGATTTGCTTACTTGCTGTTGGTAAAGAGGGGCGATGAAAGACAGCAAGCCGCCAATGCCGACCGCCAACAGCAAGCCGGCGGCGGATAGCCACAGCCACGTTAAGCTGCGTTTACCAACGCGTTCACCGCAATAGCGGCAATTTAAGGCCTTCGGTTCGATGGGCTGGCGGCATGACGGGCACGGCGTGAGATGGCGAGAGTCTGCCTTGGGCGCACTTGTTTGGGCAGGTTCTTGGGCTGTGTTTGCCCGCGTGGGGTCTGCTCGCTTTTCTAGCGGAGGTATCGCAGTCTTTTTCTTTGTTGGTGCGGCTTGCGGTGATTTGCTTGTTTCGAGTAGTTCAAGATGGGTAATGAGGCCGATATCTTCCAATTCGCTTTGGATTCGGTAGGCATCTTGTTCGTTCAGTTCCGAATGCAGCGCAACCTTACGGCCAGAAAAGCTGGCAGTGAGCTTCTGATCATTTAATTTATAGCGCTTGGCGAAGGCCGCTCGGGCGGCGTCAGGATCGGCCTCTAACATGAGGTTGCCGTAGAATATAAGTCGGTATCTTTTCAGGCCAATATCAGTCATCAGGTTGCGCCAGTATCCGTTTCGTCGCTATTTTCGTCGCTATTATTAGAGCCCATCGTTCCTAGACGGTGGCTGGGCCGCACATAAAAATAGAGATTTAGCATGCAGATTACCAGTGGCAAGATCCCAAGCAACGGCGTTGAATTGTTTTATGAAGAGCGCGGCCCACAAGACGGCGAGCCGATCCTATTTGTCATGGGCCTGTCTGCGCAGATGGTGTTTTGGCCAGAAAAAATATTAAACGCGCTGGCGGAGCAAGGATATCGAGTGATTCGGTTTGATAACCGCGATGTCGGAATGAGTACACGTTTCCGCTCTCCGATTACGCATAACCCTGCGGGCGCAATGTTTCGCTATTTTGTTGGCATGCCAATACGCGTGCAGTACACCTTGCACGATATGGTGAGCGATACTGTTGGGTTGTTAGATGCGCTCAATATTCCCAAGGTGCATTTAGTTGGTGCGTCGATGGGCGGAATGATTAGCCAACTATTGGCGATTCATCATCCGGACAGGGTGTTAAGCCTAACATCTATCATGTCGAGCCCGAACAGTCGTATGGTGCCGCCGCCGAAAATGGCAGCCTTAAAAACGTTGGTGGGTCCGCGCGTTAAAATCGAAAATGTTGAGCAGTATGTGTCATTCGGAAAGCAGATGATGGCAAAGCTTGGTGGGGTATTACCGCAGGCTGATGAAGATATGGATGCCATGTTCCGCCAAAGTTGGACGCGTGGTTTGCACCCGCGCGGAATTCGTCAGCAGTTTATGGCGATTATGGCCACCGGCAGTTTTCGTCGTGACCTGCATCGTATTAAGGCGCCGACGACAATTATTCACGGCGCCAGCGACCCGCTGATTCGTCCTGTTGGCGGAAAAATGTCGGCGAAATATATTCGCGACTCGCGGCTCCATTTAATCAAGGGCATGGGCCATGACTTTCCCGCTGCGGTGATGGACGAAATTAAAGATTCAATTTTGGAAACGGTAAAGCGCGGTGCGATGCAGCCCCAAGGTCAGGCAGTGGCATAGCCGCGTTAATTAAGCGCGATCGTTTGGAAAGGCAATAATATCCGCCAGCGATTGCGATTGCGCTTGCTGTTGCACTAACAATACTCTATCCAATCCTATCGCTACGCCGCTGCATTGCGGCAGTCCATGCTCTAGTGCGCTGAGTAACGCCTGATCAGGCCTCATAAAGTCTTTATTTTGTTGCTGACGTAACGCGTTATCGTGGGTAAATCGCAACGCTTGCTCTTGCGCATCAATGAGTTCTAAGTAGCCGTTGGCTAGTTCGATGCCGTTGGCATATATCTCGAAGCGTTGCGCGACAATGTCACCGTTCGCATCAGCTTTTTTTTGTGCTAGCGCGGCCGCCCATTCTGGAAAATCTGTGACAATATTGATGCAGTGTTGTGGCAGGGCAGGCTCAACGACACACGACATTAACCAATCGATTAGCGCAGGTTTGTCTAGTTCAGGAAGGTGCGCGTCATAAGATTGCGCAGTGTGACGTAGCGTAGCGATATCGCTGCGGATTGGATCAACCCCGACAACATCAAAAAAAATGTCGCGGAAACGGTGTTGTGCTGTCTGCGTTATGTTCAGACATGACCGCAACAACACAATGCATTCCTCGATTAAATCCTGCAACGAAAAGCCTGGGCGATACCACTCCAGCATGGTGAACTCGGGGTTATGTTTTGAGCCGCTTTCGCCGTCTCGGAATGCTTTGCCGATTTGATAAATTGGGCCGCTGCCTGACGCGAGCAAGCGCTTCATATGGAATTCAGGTGAAGATTGTAAGTATCCGTAGCGCGGAACAGCGATGCAATCGATGTGCAAGTCGGTGACGCCGTGTTGCGCGAGTGAGGGTGTTTCGACTTCTAAAACATGTCGCTCAGAAAAAAACTGCCGAATCGCCGCATACAAACTGGCGCGGGCCTGCAAGGCGTGAAGGCTTGCGGAGGGGCGCCAGTTTGTCACGGCAGCGACTTTATTCTTTGACGCGGCTAACGTATTCGCCGCTACGCGTATCTACTTTAATGACTTCGCCTTGCTGAACAAATAGCGGTACACGTACCACTGCGCCAGAGGTTAGCTTCGCTGGCTTGCCGCCCGTGCCTGCCGTGTCACCTTTTACGCCTGGATCGGTTTCAACAATTTCCAGTTCCACAAAGTTCGGAGGAGTCACCGCTAGCGGGACGCCATTCCAAAGTGTCACCGTGCAGGAGTCTTCTTCGGCGAGCCACAATTTCGCATCGCCTACCGCTGCCGCATCGGCCGCTTGCTGTTCGAAGCTGTTTGGATCCATAAAGTGGAAGAATTCGCCGTCGCTATAGAGATACTGCATCTCTACATCGATCACGTCCGCGCCTTCTAAGGATTCGCCAGACTTAAACGTACGTTCCCACATCTTGCCGGTTTTGAGGTTGCGTAAGCGGACGCGGTTAAACGCTTGGCCTTTGCCTGGCTTCACAAATTCGTTTTCCACAATGGCGCATGGGTCGCCATCGAGCATTACTTTCAAACCGGATTTAAATTCGTTGGTAGAATAGGTTGCCATTTTTCACCCGTAGGTTGTTTGCATGCCCAATGAGCCGCTTAACACGTTGATACCCAATGCTCCTCCCGCAGAGGCGGTGCGTCATGGGGTCCGTAAAAAGGCCGCAATCATAGCGCACAGCGATGCGGCTAGCGACTGGCAACCGTCAGGCAAAGCATTGATTACCGAAAGTGAGGAATTGTTTGACCTGCTTGGTCTTGATCCAGCGGATTTGCCCGCCGCGCTGGCGGCGAGCGCCGACTTTCCGTTGAAGGTGCCGCGCAGCTATGTCGAGCGGATAGAGCGAGGCAATCCACAGGACCCATTGCTGCTGCAGATACTGGGGCAAGGCATTGAGCTCCAGCCCGTCGCAGGCTTTGCAGCAGATCCATTGGACGAGCAGTCTTTTGCGCCGGTGCCGGGCATTTTGCACAAATATCACGGTCGCGTACTGCTGATGGCCACCGGTGCTTGCGCGATCCACTGCCGCTACTGCTTTCGGCGTCATTTTCCTTACCAAGAGCATGTTTCCACAACGGAGCGACTCGGGGGCGCCATAGCGTGGCTTGAGCAGCGCGACGACATTACTGAGGTGATTCTGAGCGGCGGCGACCCACTGAGCCTTTCTGATCGCCGACTACGAGATTTGCTGGCGCGACTCGCCGCGTTGCCACAGCTGCGGCGGCTTCGCATTCATACTCGACTGCCGCTGGTGATGCCTGAGCGGGTTAGTGAAGGCTTGCTGCAGGTGTTGACGGACTTTCCTCTGTCGGTGGCGATGGTGCTTCACGCCAATCACGCGAACGAGCTCAGCGACGACGTCATGGCCGCTTTTTCGCTGTTACGGGCATGCGGTGTAACACTGCTCAATCAAACCGTGTTGCTAAAAGGCGTGAATGCCGACGTCGGTGCGCTGTGCGATCTGTCTGAGCGGTTGTACGAAGCGGCGGTGCTGCCGTACTACCTACACCAGCTTGACCCTGTCGCCGGCGCTGCCCATTTTATGGTGGATGATGCGCAGGCATTGGCGCTTCACGGCGCCATGCAGGAGCGACTGCCAGGCTACTTGGTGCCGAGGCTGGTGCGGGAGATGCCGGCGGAGAAAAGTAAAACTTGGCTGTCTGGGCGATCTATAGGCCCAAGTGGCTGATTTACAGGTCGGCGCGATTCGCTTAAAGTCGTGAAATCGGTCACAAATTAAGACAAATCAAAAGGTTGTCCCTCGTATCTCGACCTCGTATGAAATAATGCGCGGTCTCATGGATTGAATGTTTTCAGGCGTCTGGGACGCTGAATCAATCGAGAGGGGTTACTGGGACAACCTAACAACACTGGAACGCCTTGGCATGGATCAGCAACCACAAAAAATTAGGTTGAAGCTACCGGAGCAGGATCTCCAGTACCTGACTATTGGCAGCGACCAGGCCAAGCGTCTGAAGGTGTGGGTAGACGAGCTGCCGTTAATGAACATGGGCGAAACGTCGCGCCAGCTTTATCAATTTATCCAAGAACTTAACCGCTTGCAGTTGCCTTTTCTGCAGCGCTTTACGTTGTTGGAAATTGTGCGCCCAGTGATTCTCCACGTTTGCCGTGCGCTGGGAAAACATTATTTAAATCAATCCTTGGTGTTGCCGGATAAGGCGCGGCGTGTGGCGAGTTTGGCGCAGGCGTTGCAAAGTCATTTGGCGAGTGGATATAAACTCGTCGCAGTGCAAGGCGTGAGTCGCATCAACGATAGAGAGGGTCGCCGTACTGTGGCGGCGTCTGTACATCGCGCGATTGCTGCGTTAACAGATAGTTTGGTGCGTAGTTACCAGCTTTATTTTCCGGTTGCGCGTCATTTGTGGTTGGAGCTACATCAGCTTTATTTGCTCGCAGAAATGCACAACATTGCTAATCAAGAAGTGGCCGACGCAGATTTCGCGTTAATTGAATCGTCTTCGATTGCTGACGCGTATGCTCGCGTACTTTTATTGTCGACATCGAAACCTAACCAGTTACGTCAGCAAGAAATTGCGTTGGTGTATCGCGCCACAGAAGTGTGGAGTGATTTAATTGATATTAAAGAAGCCGGCGAAGACCCCGATTTATTTGTATTCGATTTGCAGGTGGATCGTCCGCCAACCTATCGCACGCACGTGTCCGTCGCTGGAGACCAGTGTCGTTATATCGATTCGCGTTTATTAGTTGGCAAGCTTGCGTCGATCATTGCACATAACCCTCTGCCCGATTTTGAAGTGCCCGATGGCATGGCGGAGAATTTACTCGCACATTTGCAGCAAGCTTGGGGTGCTCTGACGGAGCGTTCATTCAAGCGTCTCGGGCAGACCGGACCCATTGATATAAGTTTGGGATTGACCGCGCTGCATGGCACTTTGTCGAACGGTATGGATTTCGAGCGCATGGTGCGTGGTCGAAATTTACAGGTACTGGCGCAGGGTGAAGAAGGCAATCCATTCTTGTCGAATAAGCCGGCATCTTTTGCTTCGGGAAGCCCGCGAATGAGCGGAGAAGACGACCCGTGGTCGCGCGCCTACGATGGTGGCGGTCATAACATGGGTGACGACGCGAATATCGACGATATCGAGTTTGCCGGCATTACCAGTGCGCTGGCAAAGCAGCAAGAAGCGGGCGCTAAAACAATTAGCAGCGAGCATTTCACCTGCCAAAAAATTAACGCTAGCCCCGGCGGCTATTGTCTCGAGTGGGTTGGGGCAGCGCCTGCCTCTTTGCGCACCGGCGAAATGCTAGGGGTGCGGGAGCTTGGGCAAAATGAATGGGCTATTGGTGTTGTACGCTGGGTGAAGCAATTAGCCACTCAGGGCGCACAATTTGGCGTTGAGTTATTGGCGCCGAGAGCGTTGCCGTGCGGCGTTCGTGTGCTGCGTAAAACGGGCGATGCGGGCAGCTTTATGCGCGCACTGTTGCTGCCAGCGCTAAATGCTATTGGGCAGCCTGCGACGCTGCTGGTACCATCAGTTGGGTTTCATGGCGGTGCTAAAATTGAGCTTGTGGCCAGTGGCGACAACAGTAAGGTGATTTTGAATCGCAAGGTCAATGGTACGGCTAGTTTCGGGCAATACGAATACAAAAACGCCATGACCGGTGCTGCGAGCTTGGATGAAACGCCGGACGTAGAAAATAAAGAAAGCGGCGAAGATTTTGACTCAATTTGGAGCAGCCTATAACCACGTAATGGGTGGTTGGCTGATGCTTGGTTCGTTGTTTAGATGATTTAAATGCAAAGCCGTGCAGTGACGCATCGCTTGGTAGTTTTTGGGGATGGAATCAATAATTATCGTTCGTTTCATTGCTCTATGAATCATAGAGCTGGGTATTTTTGGCTTTAGATGTTGCGGTGTCGCTAAAAACACGACAGCGCCGCCGATGCCACATAGTTAGCAGCTCCGATTTGGTGAGCGCTTCGCCCAGAAAATGAATGACGTAACTAGGTAAGCGATAGCTACATGAGTTATACCCTCGATACCATCAGATTGTTGATTGCGCACGACTCGCAAGATGACGCAGAGCAGTTGATGAATTCGCTGCGTAATGCGGGCAAAGCCACCCGTGCGGAGTTGGCATTATCCGAAGATGATTTCGTTAAGGCCCTCAAGTCTGGCACGTGGGAGCTAGTGTTATGTCGGCCAACGTTTGGTGGTTGCGATTATAAGGTTGCGCTAAGTCATATTCACCGCCTTGGTAAAAACGTTCCGCTGATGGTGATCGATGATCAGCTTGACCTAAAAGTCTTGCGTGAAATGCTAGAGGCCGGCGCGCGAGCAGTGGTGCCTGTGTCGGATCGTGAGCTGATGATGTTGTTAGTAGACCGTCAGGTTGAGCACTTGCGCCTGCGTAAAGAGTTGCAGCATACGCAGTTGGCTCTGCATCAGGCAGAGAAGCGCCTCGCCACATTAATGGATCAAAGTCGCGACGCGATTGCTTACGTTGTTGATGGCATGCACATCCACGCGAATGACGTTTACCTAGAGCTGTTCGGCTATGAAAGCTCCGATGATTTGGCCGGTGTCCCGATCATGGATATGGTCTCGGCCGCAGACCACGAGAAGCTTAAAAAATTGCTACGCAGTCGAGCACAAGATGAAACTCAGACGCATGAGCTTCAATGTAAAGGTGTCAATTTAGACGGCAAAGAATTCGATGCAACGTTTGTATTTTCCGCGTCAACCTACGACGGAGAAGCGTGCACGCAGATTGTCATTCGTGTCGCTGCGGTAGATGAAAACGTGTTGCAGGAAAAGCTGCACGAAATGAGTCAGATAGACCAAGTGACAGGGTTGTTTAACCGCGGCTGGTTTATGACAAAGATCGACGACGCTTTATCGGAAGCGGTACGCAGCGGTCAAATGAGCGCAGTGTTTATTGTGCGCGTGGATGATTTTGAACAGCATCAAACGGCCATCGGTATCGAAGGCGCCGATGTGTTGTTGAAGATGATCGGTGGCTTCTTGACGGAGAACGCCGGAGAGGGCAGCCTGCTAGCGCGTATTAGCGGCGAAGATTTCGGCATTTTAACGTCTGCCCATGATATTGATGAGGCGACTGAAGTGGCGGAGGCGCTGCGTGCTGGCTTGGAAAAAATGCTACCAACGGTAAATTCTCGCAGCCTGCATATTACTGCCAGCGTGGGTGTATCGTTTGCGCAGGAAGAAAGTCGTTCTAGTCAGACGATTGTGGCAAAAGCGCTTGAGTGTTGTAACAAAGCGCATGCCGCGAACGATGGCAAAGGCAACGCGATTCAAATCTATAATCCTCTTGATGATGTCGAGGCGGGTTCCGCTGAAGCGATAGCGTTGGTGTTACGCCAAGCGTTAGAGAAAGGCGGTTTGCAGTTGCAGTACCAGCCGATCATGAGCATGTCGGAAGACGGCGAACATTTCTTTGAAGTGTTTGTGAACTTGCCCCAAGAAGATGGCTCTGTGCTGTCGCCATCACAATTTATTCCTGTTGCCGGTGGGCTTGGTTTGGCGGGTAAAATTGATCGCTGGGTTATTCTCAACTCAATTAAAGCGGCATCCGGATTGGATGAGACCGTGCGCCTGCTGATCAACCTGAACGGTTATTCGTTGGAAGATGCTGGGCTGGCGGAGTGGATTGTTAAGGCGTTAAAGGCGGCAAAGATTTCCCCTTCTCAGGTAACGTTCCAATTTCCTGAATCCGATCTTACCAATTACCTTTCGCTCGCAGCAGCGTTCAGCGAGAAACTGCATCAAATTGGCAGCAAAATGGCGGTGAATCGTTTTGGCGGCTCGTTGGATCCGTTCAAACTATTCGGCCATATTAATATTGATCTCGTTAAATTTGACGGCACTTATACGCAAGATTTAGGCAACAAAGAAAGCAAAGAGAAGTTTGCGCGAATGATCGAACGCGCGGACGGTGAAGGTAAGCAAGTGCTCGTTGGCTTTGTGGAAAGCGCTAATCAAATGCAAACACTGTGGACCATCAACGGTGTAAATTATTTGCAGGGCTTCTATTTGCAGCCACCTTCCAGCGTCCTTCAGGTGTCGGAAGGCGAATAACCTGCGGCCAGCAACTCAGCCTGGTCGCGGTCGCGAACGCCCATAAGGTACAAAATGCCGTCGAGTCCAAGCGTGGAAATCGCTTGCTCGGCGGTTTCCTTTACCAATGGTTTTGCTCGAAACGCGATGCCTAGCCCGGCAATTCCCAGCATAGGCAAATCGTTCGCGCCGTCGCCCACTGCAATCGCTTGCTCCAGGCTAATCCCTTCCTTGCCGACCAGTTCCCGCAATAATTCTGCTTTGCGTTCGCCGTTAACGATTTGGCCGATCACTCGGCCAGTGACTTTGCCATTTTCGATTTCTAGCTCGTTGGCGTGCACGTGATCAATGCCCAGTCGTTGCTGTAGATGACGACCGAACCACGTAAAGCCGCCAGATAAAATCGCTGTGCGATAGCCAAGTGCTTTCAATGTGCTGATTAACCGCTCGGCGCCTTCGGTAAGCTGCAGGCGATCGCGAACGTTTTCTAGGGCGGATTCATCTAACCCTTTTAATAATGCCACGCGCTTTTTAAAGCTTTCGTTAAAATCTAATTCGCCGCGCATTGCTTGCTCTGTGATCGCCGCGACCTGATCGTAAACGCCTGCCTCACGGGCGAGCTCGTCGATCACTTCCGATTCAATCAGGG
This sequence comes from Alcanivoracaceae bacterium, assembly GCA_029213045.1. Taxonomy (GTDB): domain Bacteria; phylum Pseudomonadota; class Gammaproteobacteria; order Pseudomonadales; family Alcanivoracaceae; genus JARGPN01. The sequence continues at coordinate 132,651 of JARGPN010000016.1, read as the reverse complement.
TGGAGTCCATATCGAAGGCCACCAGTCGACGGTTGCGACGGAAGGCGCTGTCTTTTTGGAAGGCAATATCAACGTTGCTTTCATTGGCGATACGCAAGAACGCTACACGCATAGCTTCAGCGCTTTTCGGTTGGCCGCGAACGGACACCTCGACGCAGGCGCGCGCATCATCATCTTCGGCCTCGCCTTCGAGGTGCACACGCCCCGAAAGGCGATTAATTGAATCAATGTTTAAATCATTTTCTGCAACAACAGCGGTAACATCGGCAAGCTGTAACGCGGTGATTTTTCTCGCTAACAAGGTAATGATGTAGCGGTCTTTGCCTTGGCCAGACACCCAGTCTTCATATTTATCATGATCAATAGGGCGAAAGCGCACCGACACATTTAGCTTGTGCGCCTCGAACAACAAATCTTTCAATACCGCCGGCGCTTCGCTATCGGGCGGGACTTCGACCACCATGCCGAGCGACAAGGTGTCATGAATCACGGCTTGCCCGACATCTAATATATTAAGGCGGTATTGCGCCAAAATGCGGGTAAACGCGGCGGTAAGGCCGGGGCGATCGCCACCTGACACCTGGATTAGAATGATTTCGCGCACTAACTGCTCTCCAATGCTGGACGGAAGATCGAGCCAGCTGGCTAGGTTGAAGCCATATTAAGTGGCGCTAGATTACCAGAAAATTGCGCCAACAAAGAGGCGTTGTGTTGACGGCGATTTTCACTGTGCGGCTAGGCTATACTTGCCGCCGAATCAAATTGCGAGTGTTTGAGTATGGTCTGGGACGAATATCGCGTACGCCAATGGTTGCAGCGAGAGCGCACCATGTTGCGAGAGTTGTCATTAATGCTGGTCGCCGCGCTGGTGATCGGCATCTATTTTCTCGAACATGTTCACTCCACGCTTGAGCACAATCGCCGTGAGGCGGCGGAAGCGTTGGCGCAGCAACTGTCGACCAGCTCTGCTGAGTTTGTCGTGACAGGGAACCTGGTTAGCCTGAACGTTATTGCCGGTCACGCAGCGAGCTTGCCCACAGTGTCGCGTATCGAGTTCCGCAGTGTTGCAGGGATTGTTCTTTCGAGCGCCGGTGAACCACGAGGCGACGGCTTGCCGGTGAGTCGGGCGGTGCGAGTGGACGAGGATGGCGTTGCAGGAACGGTCGAGCTTTGGCCCGCTAACACCAGCGTAGAACAAGAAAAATATCTGGAATCCAATTTTGTCTTAGTGGTGTTTTGCTTGTTGGCATTGCGGGTGCTGGCTGAGGTGGTTTGGCGTCGGCTGCAGAGTGAGCGCAATAGCGATGACGACATTGAAGCGGACATGGTCCCCGTGTTGTCCATGACACAAGCGAATGAAATACCGAAAGCCCGATTACGTATCAGCATCGTGAATTTCGATCGTATGCGTGATCGGCTGACCACGTCACTCATCGAAGAAATGGTGGCGCCGTACCGAAAAATATTGGAAGGCATCGCGGGCGTATATGGCGCCCAAGTAAACGCCGAGCTAGGTAAGCAATGCGCGTTAGAGTTTAAAGCAGAGTCGCGCGCGGATGTCGCGTTTCAGGCGTTATGCGCAGGCATGCTGTTTCGCCGGGTAGCACGGGAAGTGTCTGAGCAACGCAAAAAGCAGGGGCGTTCTGCATTGGAGTTTAAGTTGTTAGTTAGCTGCGAGGCGGACACCAATGCAAGTTGGTCAATGTGTGTGGCAGGGCTGCCCGGACGCGTGCATGTGCCTGAGGCGGAGCTGCTGAAATTAGAACTGGATGCACGTTTGCTGTATCAGGCGGAGCGGTGCATTGAGATCAGTAATGGCGAAACTACCATACGATTACAGCCGGTTGAGCAACTGGCACAGCGCTACCAAAAATTAATTGCCGCGCAAGCTGCGGCTCTGCTGGAAAGTTAGGAAAGCGAACAATAAGCGGATTGGCGCTGCAGACACGTTCGGTGCAGCGCCGTAGAAATATTAAACAAACTCGCCCATTTTCTGGCCCATTTGCACGGGGCTTTCAGCGTCCATTCCTGCCGAGAATTCCACCTTGCCCTCTGGGAAAAGCAGAATGGCAGTTGACCCCAAATAAAAACGACCTAATTCATCGCCTTTATTCAGCACGATTGGACCGCGTTGTTCTGCGCCGTATTCGACGCGCTGCACGGTGCGCGCAAGTGGGGTGATGGGCCCAGAAAATACAGTTTCAATACCGGCAACGATCATCGCTCCCACCAGAATGACGACCATCGGGCCGTGCTCAGTATCGAACACGCATACCGCGCGTTCGTTGCGTGCAAACAAATCGGAAATTTGTCGGGTGGTGGCTTGGTTGACCGAAAATAATCGTCCAGGCACATAAATCATTTCGCGCAGCGTGCCGGTAAAAGGCATGTGCACACGGTGATAATCTTTCGGTGAAAGATATACGGTGGCAAAGCTGCCATTAATAAATTCGCTAGCAAGTTCGCTGTTGCCGCCCAGTAATTCGTATAAGGAAAAGTGACGGTCTTTGGCTTGCAGTACGTCGGACCCTAGGATTGACCCTAGTTGGCTGATGGCTCCGTCCGCTGGTGAGACGATGGCGTTTTTTTCATCATCAATAATGCGCGCGCCATCTTTGAGTTCGCGAGTAAAAAATGCATTAAAGTTGGCGTATGCCAACGCGTCTTCTTCTTTTGCCTCTGACATATTGATGTCGAAGTTTTTCAAGAACGTTTTGATAAAGGTATTTTTTATCAGGCCGACTTCGCTACGCGCCAAGTAGCCGACTAAACGCGATAGGACGTGGTGCGGCAAAATGAGCTGTAGCAACGCGAATAATTTTTCAAACAGTTCGTTCACGGAAAGGCCTCGTGTTGAAATCTTGCTCGAAAAGACGAGCAATGGTGTGCTGCGCCATCAGGAAATATTTTTTTCTACGGGCGTATCGGGGTGGTTGCCCCATTCCGACCACGAACCTGCATAAGCGCGAATATTTAATCCGAGCATCTTGCCAACAAGCCAAGAAAAGCTGGAGCGATGGTGGGTTTGGCAATGGGTAATGATTTCTTTATCGCCATTTAAACCCAGTTTATCTAACTCTTTGCGGACTTCATCTAGATTACGTACGCGTAAGTGACGACCGCGATCCATCGGCTCTGTCCATTCGTAATGAATCGCGCCGGGGATATGCCCGCTTTTTTGCGCGTAGGCGCGCAGCCCTAAAAATTCTTCTTCGGAGCGTGCATCCCAGATGGCGACGTTGGGATCTTGGTAGCGCGCGAGCATTTCGTCGAACGTGACGTTGGTGGTCTCGCTAAACGCGGCAGCTTCAAAATCGCTCGGGGTGGGTTCGTTGCGGTCCACTTCCGTCGGCAAGCCTTCAGCAAGCCATGCATGAATGCCGCCGTCGAGGTAGGCGTAGTGGCGATGGCCTATGGCGTCTAGCGTCCACAGTAATCGACCGGCCCAGCCGCCGCCTTCGTCGTCGTAGGCGACCACAACGGTATCCGGGGTTAAGCCAAGTTCCGAAAACAGCTGGTTCAAATCATCAAGATCGGGCAAAAGGCCAGGTGCGGGCTGCGAGCCGCGCAGTAATCGGCGAAAATCCAAATGCACAGCGCCGGGCACATGGGCCTGCTCGTACACTTGTGATTTTCCGAGGTCCACGATCAATACATTCTTGCCGCCTAAGCGCGCGGCTAAATCTTGTGGGGCCAGCAATAAGGGAAATTCGGAGGTCATGTGAGATCAGCACTGCCAAGGATATCGGCATTGTAAAGCAGAGCTGCCGACGGTGACAGGCGTGCGCGCGCTTCTGATCTACGCCGAGCGCGCTTTTATTTAGATACGTCCGTTAATAACGGCTGCGAGCGTCGTCATCCAATGTTTCGGCGATGCGAAAGAAGTTTTCCAGGCGATCTGAGCTAATCGAACCGTCTTCGGCGGCGGCCAGCAGTGCGCAGCCTGGCTCATGGCGATGCGAGCAGTTACGAAATTTGCACGCGCCGGCGAGCGGGGCGAGCTCCGTATAACCGCGCAACAATTCGTCTTCACTGATATGCCAGAGCCCGAATTCACGTACACCGGGGGAGTCGATGAGGTCGCCGCCGTCGGCGAAACGTAACAATTGGGCGGTGACGGTGGTGTGTTGGCCTAACCCGGATGTTTCCGAAAGGCCGCCAATGGCCAGATCAACGTCAGGCATGAGAGCGTTAATCAGCGAGGACTTGCCTACGCCAGATTGCCCAACAAACACCGATGTTTTGCTGCGAAGGTGTTCGCGCAATGCGTTGAGGCCGTGGGCAGCCGTGGCCGAGGCCTCTAGCACGGTATAGCCGAGGTGCCGATAGGGGCCGAGCATGTCGTCGATGAGAGGGCGGCTTTGTGCGTCGATCAGGTCGGCCTTGTTCAGCACTAAAATCGGCGCGATGCCGGATAACTCCGCCGCGACCAAATAGCGATCTAAAAGCTGCGATGAAGGCGTGGGCAGAGGCGCGAACACAATCAGCATTTGCTCCACATTCGCAGCCACCGGTTTTAAATTTCCATAAGGGTCTGGCCGCTTTAACACCGTGCTGCGAGGCTCAATCGCAGACACTACGCCAAGTCCTTCGTCGGTGGGCGGTTGGTAAACAACGCGGTCGCCGACCACGAGCTGCTCCAGTGTTGCGCGAAAATGGCAACGCACGGTTTCGCCGTTGGTATTTTCGACGATCACCTGGCGGCCATAGTGCGTGACAACGCGTCCGTGCTGTTCGTTGCCGAGCTGCCCGCTGACCTTCGCTGGCCCGTCACCGTCCTTGCGTTCGGCACGGGCAAGGCGTTCCTGCTGAATCTTATCGATCCGCCATTGCTGCCGTCGGGTCAGTTTGCGTTTGCTCATGCAATTACCTGTGTGGTGCTGCTTTATTGTGGCGTGAGCCTTGGGCTACATCGCGTTTTCGCGGTACATTCCACGCTATTATATTGCGTAGCAATTTATCGGCTAAGTCTTAGAAAGCGTGTGCTGCAGTCCAAGGGTGTGGCTAGGGCGGTAGTATATAGCACCGGCAACGAGACGGGAGCGAGCACCATGGGTGCGGATGCATTGAAAGGCAAGACAATCGTTATCACTGGGGCGAACAGCGGCATTGGCCTTGTCGCAGCGGAGTCATTGGCGGGCATGGGCGCACACATAGTGTTGGCGTGCCGCCGGCAAGACGCCGCCGAAAAAGCGATGCAAGCGATACGGCGCGAGCACCCTTCTGCGTCCTTGGAGTTTGTGCATGTTGACCTTGCCTCCCTCGCATCGGTGCGTCGTTGCGCCGCTAACATTACCCAGCGGCATGCGCGCGTGGATGTGCTGGTAAATAATGCGGGATTGGCAAAAGTCCGTCGTGAAACAAGCGAAGACGGCTTTGAAATGACGTTTGCCGTCAATCATCTAGGCCCCTTCCTATTGACCAATTTATTGCTGCCCAACCTAAAGCTGGCGAAAGGTCGCGTTATTAGCGTGGCCTCTAGTGCGCACAAAGCGGGCAAAATGCACTGGGGTGACCTGCAACTCGAAAAAGGCTATTTCGTGATGAAGGCCTATGCTCAATCAAAGATGGCCAATATTCTATTTACACGGGCACTGTCTCGTCGCTGCGCGGGCTTAGGCATTCATGCGAATTGTTTGCACCCTGGCGGTGTGGCCACCAATATTTGGCCGAATGGAAATTTTGCCCAGAGAGCGTTTAGCACCCTGCTGAAAAAGTTTCTGATCAGTGCTGAAGAGGGCGCGCGGACCACGATTTGGCTGGCGTCGGGCGAAACCGGTGGCCGCGCAACAGGAAAATATTTCATCCGGTGCAAAGAGCGTGAGCCCTCCGCAGAAGCGCGTGATGATGGCGCGGCAGAAAAACTGTGGGCGTTATCGGAAAAAATGACAGGTCTGTAGCCGCAAGTGTTATTCTGCGCGTACGCAGACCGATAGCGCGAGAACACGACGTAAAGGAATCCGCATGAGCAACAAACGAGACAATCTAATCTGGATCGATTTAGAAATGACCGGGCTGGATACCGACAACGACGTGATTATCGAAATTGCTACGTTAGTGACTGATAAAGAATTAAATGTGTTGGCAGAAGGCCCGGTAATGGCTATTCATCAGCCAGATGCTGTGCTGGCAAAAATGGATGAATGGAATACCACAACGCATACCGGCTCGGGATTGGTCGAGCGTATACGTCAGAGCGAGTGGACAGCCGCCGCCGCAGAAGCAGAAACTCTTTCATTTCTAGGGCAATACGTTGAGCGTGGAATGTCGCCCATGTGTGGCAACTCTATTTGCCAAGATCGTCGCTTTTTACATCGCGCCATGCCGCGGCTTGAAGATTTCTTCCATTATCGCAACTTGGATGTATCGTCTGTAAAAGAACTGGTGCGTCGTTGGAAGCCCGAAGTGCTGGAGCATTTGAAAAAAGATGCTAAGCACTTGGCCATGGACGACATCAAAGACTCCATTGCAGAATTGCAGTTCTACCGCGAAAAAGTATTTAGTATCTGAATATTCTTTTTGCTGGACCAATGCGTTGGTCTAGTGAAGAGATTGTCGATTTTTTCCTGCCGGAATTTTTATGGCCCGCATAGGTATTACACAGCCGCTTACCGTGTTGCATCGCGCACGTCAGGGCGCCTATTTAGATGGCGCTGAACTCGGTGAAATTTTATTGCCGAACCGCGAGGCGCCGGAAGGCTTAGAAAGCGGCGACAGCGTGAATGTTTTCGTCTATCACGACGGTGAGGGGCGTTTGGTGGCGACAGCCACGAAGCCAAGAGCCCAGCTGGGTGAAGTTGCTTTTCTCAATGTTGTTTCGGTGAGCCGCGTTGGTGCATTTTTGGAGTGGGGCTTAGCGAAAGATTTGTTGCTGCCGTTTGGCGAGCAGCGTGGGCAGCCTGAAGAAGGGCGCTCACAGTTGGTTAAAATTATTCAAAACCACGATGGGCGTTTGGTTGCCAGTGCACAGTTGGATCGGCACCTTGAAGATACGGCAACCTGTTATCAGCAAGGCGACGAAGTTGTCTTGGTGGTCGCACACGATACGGATATTGGCTACAAAGTGGTTGTCGATTTTCGTTATTGGGGCTTGATTAACTTAAATGAGATTCGCGCGCCATTAAAACGCGGTCAGCGTTTGACTGGTTATATTCAGAGATTGCGGCCAGACGATCGGCTCAGTATTTCTCTGAATGCCCCAGGCGCAGCAAAGAGTGACGAGTTTAGTGAGAAAGTGCTCGCGCAACTTGAGAAGAACGACGGATTTCTTCCGTTGAACGATAAAAGTTCGCCGGAAGAAATTTTTTCCAGCTTTCGGGTTAGCAAGGCCGCGTTTAAGCAAACCATCGGCAAGCTGTACAAAGCCCGAAAAATTCGAATTGAGAAGGACGGCATTTATTTGTCGTAGCTTTATTCAAAGCCGTTGGGGCGATGTTGGCTGCGGAGGTAGGCGGCACGCTCTAAAATTTACGTTAAGTGGTTACTATTATGACTTATGAAATGACACCCGAAGATTTGCAGAAAGCGCTAAACCTTTCTGCGGATGATCGTTGCGAATACTTTATTGAACAGACACTGGCGAACGAAGAAATGTGGAGCCTTGCTGACGGCGATGAGTGGATGGTGCTGAGCAGCGGCGGTGAAGAATTCCTGCCGGTGTGGCCGCATCCTGATATGGCAGCAGCCTGGGCGGGTGACGAGCATCAAGGCAGCACACCTAAAGCTATCCCTCTGTCTGCTTGGTTTGAGCGTTGGGCTGACGGTATGGACGCAGACGGAATTTTATTGGCCATATGCCCAGGTGAAGATCCTGATGGCGTGGTTATGTCTTCTGAGGAATTGAAAGACGCGTTAAGCAGTGCGAGCGAATAACTGCGATCGCGGCGTTTTCTAGTGTAAAAAAAAGGGAGCTTTATGCTCCCTTTTTTTGGCCGAAAATCAGAGACCAAAAGACTTACTCTTTGCTGCGGAGGAAGTCTTCATAGTTGCCGCTAAAATCGGTAATGCCTTCAGGTGTAATTTCGATGATGCGCGTCGCCAACGACGATACAAACTCGCGGTCGTGGGATACAAAGAACAAGGTGCCGGGGAATTTCTCCAAGGCAAGGTTTAGCGACTCGATAGATTCCATATCCAAGTGGTTGGTCGGTTCGTCCATCACTAAAATATTCGGGCGTTGCATCATCATTTTTCCGAACAGCATGCGTCCCTGTTCGCCACCGGAAATTTTCTTTACTGACTTTTTAATTTCGTCGCCAGAAAAAAGTAGTTGGCCGAGCACGCCGCGTACCCATTGTTCATCGTCTTTGGGCTGACGCCATTGTGTCATCCAGTCGATGAGATTCATGTCTTGTTCAAAGTCGGCAGCGTGGTCCTGCGCGTAGTAACCAATGTTGACGTTCTCCGACCACTTGATGATTCCCGCATCAACGTTGATCTCGTTCATCAGGCAGCGCAACAGTGTCGTTTTGCCGGCGCCGTTCGGGCCTAAAATGGCGACGCGTTCGCCTACTTCAACTTGTAGATTAAAGTTTTTGAACAACACTAGGTCGTCATAGGCCTTGGTGATGCCATGCAATTCAAGCGCTTGGCGATAGAGCTGCTTATCTTGGTTAAAGCGAATAAATGGATTTACTCGGCTGGATGCTTTGACCTCCGAGAGTTGAATTTTTTCCATCTGTTTGGCGCGCGATGTGGCCTGTTTCGCTTTTGACGCATTTGCCGAGAAGCGCGCAACAAATTGTTGAAGGTCATCGATTTGCGATTGCTTCTTTGCGTTGTCTGATAGCAACTGCGCGCGGGCTAACGTTGAAGCAGCCATGTACTGATCATAGTTGCCGGGATAAAGACGAATCTCGCCGAAGTCCACATCGGCCATATGCGTGCAGACGCTGTTCAGGAAGTGGCGATCGTGGGAAATAATAATCATGGTGCTGTTGCGTGCGTTGAGCACATCTTCAAGCCAACGAATGGTGTTGATGTCCAAGTTGTTGGTCGGTTCGTCGAGCAGCAATACGTCCGGGTCGGAGAACAATGCTTGGGCAAGCAATACACGTAATTTCCAGCCGGGCGCAATGTTACTCATCAGGCCTTCGTGTTGGTCAACGGGAATGCCAACACCCATGAGCAGTTCGCCGGCACGGGATTCTGCTGTGTAGCCGTCCATTTCCGCAAAGGCAATTTCAAGCTCGGCGACTTTCATGCCATCTTCGTCGCTCATTTCAGCGAGACTATAAATACGGTCGCGCTCCGCTTTTACTTCCCACAGCTCGTGGTGCCCCATGATCACGGTGTCGATCACGGAAAATTTTTCGAACGCGAATTGATCCTGGCGCAGTTTGCCGACGCGAGCGTTGGGCTCGACGGATACGACTCCGTTTGTTTGTGCTAAATCGCCACCAAGAATTTTCATGAAGGTCGATTTGCCGCAGCCGTTTGCGCCGATAAGGCCGTAGCGAGCGCCTGGCGAAAATTTAACGGAAACGTTTTCGAACAGCGGGCGTGAGCCAAACTGCATGGTGATATTGGCGGTACTGATCACAGAGAGACATCCGAGTGTTAGGAATTGCGGGCGGGCATGATAGTGCAAGGGGGCGAAAGGAGGAACCGCGCTGGTCGGACAGCGCGGAGATTTAGTTGGATTCGTTCTCTGTTGTGGCTTGGTCTGACATCGACTGTGCGCCGAGCAAAATCATGCGCACCATGACCACCATCTGCTCGGCGGCTTTTGGTAGCTCGTCTTTCGGGAGATCCATGATGCTGGCGCCTTGCGCGAAGATTAGGCGGGTAATTGCTTTGGCTACGAGCGCGGGTTGATACAGCGGTCGGTTGTTCACTTTCGAAAGGCGAACTAAGTCGGTACACAGTTCTTCCTCAAAAAACACCAGCTGGCGCTCTACCGCCTGTTTAAAGGCTTCAGAGCCGACGGTGCCTTCGCGCATGAGTAAGTGCAGGAAGCGTTGGTCAGCGGTGAGCTGTTCCATAAAGGATTCGATGGAGCCGCGCACGACGCTCTTACCGGAAATGGCGCGAGTGCGCGCGCCGCCGATAATTTTACGTAATGCGGAACCCGCTTCTTCAATCAAGGTGACGGCGAGCTCGTCTACGTCGCGAAAATGGCGGTAAAAGCTGTTCGGCGCGATGCCCGCCTCTCTGGCGACTTCGCGGAGGCTAAGCGTCGAAACACTGCGATGTGGGCCGACAAGGGCCAGTGCGGCGGAAATTAAATCTTCTTGGGAAATCACCGCACGGCGACCCTGTGGTGCGCGGGCGCGAGATAAATCCTGTTCTGCTGGGTCGGCCATATTGTTATTCGCTGTGTAGGGCTGGTCTTTTTTAAAGAGCATATTTAAAGAGAGCGACACCGTCCGCAAGATGTGGCGGTGTCAGAATTCTGAACCCTGCTAATCCATTGATGCAAGACGCCCTGTCAATGGTGGCTTTCCGCCCATCCGTTTGGCGCGGCTGGTCACATATGACTGTCATATTAGTAGCCTATTCTACCGGATAAACGAAAAAGGACAAGTGTATAGACTATTGTCTATACATATGTATAATTGCGATGAAATTCACAACCGAGATGGCCGTGAAATCAAGCAACCCTTTGAAAAGAATGATAAAGCCCTTGGTCTCGCCCGCCGTGTACGACTTTTGGGTACGCAAATTGGTGAGCAACGCAGCGTGGGAAACCCCGCTCGCGACGGTGGTGGAACGCCACGTCGAAGCGCGTGATTCCGTTACGTTGTTGCTGCGTCCCAATGGCCACTTTGACGGCTTTATTCCTGGTCAGCACGTGAACGTCACGATTGCTGTGGAAGGTATTCGGCATACACGCAGCTACAGCCTGACAGATGTGCCACGTAAAGATGGTTTGCTGTCGATCACGGTGAAGCGTGTTGGTGGCGGCAAAGTCAGCACAGAGTTATGCCAGCACGCGCGCGTTGGCGACGTCTTGGAGCTGGGCCAAGCGTTTGGCGAGTTGACCGCGCCAGCCGATTATCAAGGCAATTGGTTGTTCTTGGCGGCAGGCAGCGGCATCACGCCGATCATCAGTTTAATTCGCTCTCTTTCGCTCAGCACCCTAAAGCAAAATGTCACCCTTCTTTATTGGGCACGCACGCGGGCTGATTTGTGCTTCTTCCAAGAATTGCGCGAACTCAGCGCGCGCGAGCCGCGTTTCCATCTGCACTTTGTGCTCACAAGGGAACATGAAATGCTGCCGAACGATTTGCAGGGCCGGCCAAGTTTGGCGTTGTTCGAGCAGTTGGTGTCGGACATGACAGAACAGCGCGCGTATGCGTGTGGTCCAGCAGGGTTTGTCGATAATGTGCGCGAGCTGATTGCCGAACGCGTCGGTTTTTTTGCCAGCGAAGCGTTCACCCCTGTCACCACCAATGTAGTGGATTTGGGCAAAGTGACGGTCACGTTGCAGCGCTCGCAGCAACAAGTTGAGGTCGCGACCGATAAGCCTTTGTTGGCGGCTTTAGAAGACGTTGGCGTAACGCCTGCGTCGGGTTGCCGAATGGGAATTTGTAATACCTGCGCGTGTGAGAAAACCGCCGGTGTATCTGAAGACTTATTAACCGGCGAGATGGATACCGACGTGAATTCCGCACTGCGTATCTGCGTCAGTGCCGCACGTTCAGATCTCACGCTGGACCTATAAGCTTAGTTGGAATAGGACAAATAATTATGCCAAGTAAAAGTCGAGAGCTGTCGCCCAAAGAGTTAGAAGGGTTTGCTGCCGAGTTAGAAGCGCTGCGTGCGCGCACCGTGGCTGATATCGGTGAGCAGGACGCAAAATATATTCGTCGCGTTTACAGCGCGGTGCGTTACTTTGAAGTGGCGGGACGTGGATTGCTGTTTTTAGGTATTTTCCCACCGGCATTTATTCTGGGCACCTTGTTCTTGGCGATCTCAAAGATCCTCGACAACATGGAACTTGGCCATAACGTGATGCACGGCCAGTATGACTGGATGCGCGATCCAAAATTTAACGGTAAAAGTTTCGAATGGGATATTGTCGCGACGGGTGACAATTGGAGAAAGACACATAATTACCGCCACCATACCTATACGAACATCAAGGGTATGGATGAAGATATTGGCTATGGCATCTTGCGCTTATTTCCTGAGCAGCGGTGGCGCCCCGGCTATTTATGGCAGCCCATCTATTCAATTATTTTTGCGTTTCTTTTCCAGTGGGGCGTGGCGATCCAAGAGCTGCGTTTAGGCTTGTGGTTTAGTGGGCGCGTATCAAAAGAAAAAATGAAAAAAGAGTTTGCGCCACTCGGCGCGAAAATGAAGCGTCAGCTTATTAAGGATTACGTGATCTTTCCTTTGTTGGCGGGGCCTTTCTTTTTGCCGGTAATGCTTGGCAATCTGATTGCCAACGGCTTGCGCAATCTATGGACATTTAGCGTTATTTTCTGTGGCCACTTTACTGCAGATGTAGAAGTGTTTCCTAAATCAGTATTGAAAAATGAAACTCGCGGACACTGGTACGTGAGGCAATTGCGCGGCTCATCCAATCTCAAAGGCAGTAAGGTTTTCCATATCCTGACCGGAAATTTGAGCCACCAAATTGAACACCATCTTTTCCCGGATATTCCTGCGCGTCGTTATGCGGAGATGGCGGTAGAAGTAAAAGAAATTTGTCAGCGCTATGATCAGCACTACAACACTGGCTCAATGTTGAAACAGTATAGCCAGGTGATCTGGCGAATCATTCGTTACGCGTTCCCAGGGGGGAAGCCAACGTTCAGCGTTCGGCGCGTGGCGGCGGAGTCTTAACTCCGGCAGTGTGGGGGTTCGTTCGCTCTGGCGCTTTGGGGAGTTTCCGCGAGCGAGCCCCTACGATTTCTGCGTAATAATAAATTTTTCCCTTTCCTGTTTTTTTCGCTCAAGTTGTTCTAAAGCCCAGTTGCAATGCTCGGCAACCAATGCTGTGCTGCTCGCTGTTTTTTCTCTTAGTGCATTTATCGCTTCATCGGTTGCAGGTCCGTTGCCGAGAGCTATGGCAATGTTGCGAAGCCAGCCCTGATATCCGGTACGGCGAATCGCGGAGCCTTCGGTGTGACTGAGGAATTCTTCTTCGTTCCAGTTAAATAGTGTCACTAGATCGGCGTGATCAAGTGCGTGCCGAGGAGAAAAATCCGCCTCGCCGGTGTGGTGGGCGAAGCGGTTCCATGGGCACATTAATTGGCAGTCATCGCAGCCGAAAATTCTATTGCCAATTAATGGACGCAATTCGGGGTCGATTGAACCTTTATTCTCGATGGTTAACCAAGAAATACATCGCCGCGCATCAAGTTCATACGGGGCAACAATGGCGTCTGTTGGGCACACGGTTATGCACGCGCTGCAACGCCCACAATGATTTTCTGCAGGCCGATCAATGGGCAGTGGCAGATCGGTATAAATCTCGCCAAGAAAAAACCAACTGCCTGCTTCGCGATTTAAAATTAGGGTGTGTTTGCCTTGCCAGCCAATCCCTGCTTTCTCGGCGAGAGGTTTTTCCATTACCGGCGCTGAATCAACAAAGGCGCGTGCTAGCTCACTGCCTGATACGCTGCCGCGAATTTTCTCGGCAAGTTGCGCTAAGCGTTTACGAATTAATTTGTGATAATCACGGCCGAGCGCGTAACGTGACACATACGCTTTTTCCGGTTGCTTTAGGATTTTCAGTGGCAGGGTGTCAGGCGCTAGGTAATCCATTCGCGCAGAAATAACGCGCAAGGTGCCGGGCTCTAACTGGTCGGGGTGAGAGCGTTTATCGCCGTGGGCATGCATCCAGTCCATGTCGGCGTGAAAGCCTTTTTTAAGCCATGCCTTGAGTCGTCCGTCGGCGAGCGCCAGGTCGGTATCGGCAATGCCAATTTGCTGGAAGCCAAGTTCGCGGCCCCATTGGCGGATTTGATCGGCTAAGTCGTTCAGGTCTTGCATAAGCTAAACATACTCACGTGCGCGCTATGCGCATTTCGCTGACGATATCTGAGTTCGTGTAAATACAGCAGATAGCCCCTAAAATTACCAACGAACTTTATTCGCCAACGGACAAATCCAAGGCCCTTGCATGACTTATCACTCATTACCCTGCGCATTGTACACCGCCGCTGAAACGCGTGAGCTAGATCGTCTCGCGATTGAGCAAGAGGGTATCCCCGGCGACATTCTGATGACGCGTGCGGGTGAGGCGGCGTTTTTGTTGTTGCGTGAGCAATGGCCTCATGCGCGAGACATCGCAGTGGTATGCGGCAGCGGCAACAACGGCGGCGACGGCTATGTGGTGGCGCTGCTGGCAGCAAATGCGGGTTTGCATCCGACTGTATTTGCTAGCACGCCGGTGTCTGCCTTGCAGGGCGATGCGTTGACGATGGCGGAACGAGTGCAGGCCGAAGGCGTGCCAATTATCGAGATTGCTGGTGCGAGCGGGGCCGATTTTTCTGCGGTCGATGTGATTGTCGATGGCTTGCTTGGTACCGGTTTGCGCGGCCCGGTGAGACCCGCGCTGGTGCCGGTAATCGCTTCGATTAACCAGTCGGGCAAGCCTGTGCTGGCGCTTGATATTCCTTCGGGCTTAAGCGCAGACAGCGGGGCAGCGCCGGGTGAAGCCGTTCAGGCAGCACATACCATTACGTTTATCGGCGTGAAGCGCGGGCTGGTCACCGGTGAAGGGCCAATGCTAACGGGTGTTCTGCATTTCGACGATCTGCGCGTGCCGGAAGCGGTTTACGCCAATGTGGCGCCGCAATGCTGGCGCCCCAGCCTAGCGGAGTTTCGCCAGTTTATGACGCCGCGTCTTGCGACGGCGCACAAGGGCCAGTTTGGTCATGTTCTGGTGATAGGGGGCGATTACGGCTACGCCGGCGCTGCCGTCTTGTCAGCCCAATCTGCCGCGCGTTGCGGGGCAGGTCTGGTGACGTTGGCAACACGCAAAGAGCACTGCGCCTTGATGATTACGCGACAGCCGGAAGTGATGACGCGGGGCATTGAGAAGGCCGATGACTTACTGCCGCTGTTGGAAAAGGCAACGGTAGTCGTGATTGGCCCCGGGCTTGGTCAGGGGCCGTGGGGGCAAGCATTGCTGAACAAGGTGCTCGCCAGCGACTTGCCGCGTGTACTAGATGCCGACGCGTTGAATCTGATTGCAGCAGACATTGAGCAGAAATCTTTCCCTAAGGCGCCGGCAGAACAAGTGATTACGCCGCACCCGGGAGAGGCCAGTCGCTTGCTTGGCGCGGCGACTGGGGCGGTGCAGCAAGATCGTTTTGCGGCGGCTGGTAGGTTGCAGGCATTGGCGGGTGGCACCGTATTGTTAAAGGGTGCGGGCACTTTAATCAGCAGTGACGCAGAGATGTTGGCGCTCAATACATCTGGCAACCCCGGTATGGCCGCAGGCGGTATGGGGGATGTGCTCAGCGGTGTCATTGGTGCGCTGTTAGCCCAGGGGTTGAGTGCGCATAATGCGGCGCGCTTCGGTGCATTACTGCATGGATTGGCGGCGGATCAGGCCGCGGCGCAAGATGGCGAGCGTGGCTTGCTTGCCAGTGATTTATTGATGCCGCTGCGTCATTTATTGAATGGCTGTGAGTAAAAATGAACGGAATAAAAGCGGGCGATGTTGTGCAAACAGAAATAATTGATCTGCCCGATGATGCGGCGACACAAGCATTGGGCGCGCGTTTGGCGGGGCAGGTAATCGGCGGCACGGTATTTTTGCAGGGAACGTTGGGCGCAGGAAAAACGACGTTGGTGCGCGGCTGGTTGCATGCTTTGGGGCACGCCGGCGCGGTGAAGAGTCCGACATACACGTTAGTGGAACCATATCGGCTCAATGACGTCGATGTATATCACTTCGATTTGTATCGATTAAGTGATCCCGAAGAGCTTGAGATGATCGGCGGGCGGGATTATTTCGCGCACAATAGCCTGTGTCTGGTAGAGTGGCCTAATAAAGGCGCTGGGCTATTGCCGGTGCCGACGTTAGACATTGAATTGCGGGTTGTTGGCGAAGCGCGGCAGGCGCATTTGAACTGGCAATCTTGAAGTGCAGTTTGGTGTGAGTAACTTTTTTCTAGTGAGAGCTTGAACGCGGATGTTGGGAAAGAACATGCTTTTTCTTCGCCTCATTTGCCTGTCATGGTTGATGCTGTGGTCGACCTTTGCGCTGTCTGCGCAGGGTATCGATTCAGTGCGATTGCACCGCGGCCCTGATCACACACGTATCGTTTTCGATTTAAACGCCCCGCTCGAACATAAACTCGACAAGCTCGCCAATCCTGACCGCATCGTGTTGGACTTAATTGATGTCGATCTCAATTTCGACGTTGCTCGGCTTGAATATAGCGATAGCCCGATTACCAATATTCGTGTGGGTAAGCACGATGGTAATCGCACGCGTGTTGTGTTCGATCTAAAAGATTCCGTGCGTCCTAGAACTAATCTGCTCAAGCCCGTTGATCCGTTCGGTTGGCGTTTGGTGATTGATCTCTACGATGACGATCCGGCGCCGGTAAAAGCTGCGCCTAAGCCATTACAAGAAAGTGGTGGCTCGCGTTCCATGATTGTCGCCATCGATGCTGGGCATGGTGGTGAAGATCCGGGTGCGCGCGGGCCCTCCGGCGTGTATGAAAAAAATGTTGTGTTGGCGATGTCGAAAAGGCTCTACAACTTAATGAAAAAAGAGCCGGGGATTAAGCCGGTTCTGGTACGCGACGGGGATTACTACGTGCCGTTGGCGGAGCGCCGAAAAATTGCCAGTGATCGTTATCAGGCGGATGTATTTATTTCTATTCACGCAGACGCCTTTACCGACCATAAAGCTCATGGTGCGTCGGTGTTTGCATTGTCGAATCGCGGCGCCACGTCTGCCCGCGCGGGTTATCTGGCGAAAATTGCTAACGAATCTGACCGCGTTGCCGGCGTCTATGAAGAAGAAAAAGACAACAATGGTTTGTTGAGCGTGTTGGCCGACATGACCATGAGCGGCTCCATGGCGCATAGCCTGTATCTCGGCCGACAAGTGCTTGAAGAAATGGGTGACGTGACCAAATTGCACGGTGACCGGAAAAAAGTGGAACAAGCGGCGTTCGCTGTGTTGAAGGAGCCAAGCATGGTGTCGATCTTGGTGGAAACGGGCTTTATTTCGAATCGTACGGAAGAAAAAAATCTAAACTCTTCGCGACACCAAGAAAAACTAGCCCGCGCTATTTTGAATGGCGTTAATCAGTATTTCGAAACGCACCCTGCGCCGGGTTCTTGGTATGCCGCTCAGCGTGGCGGCGGTAGTGATGTCGCGAGTCATCGTATCGCGCCGGGCGATACGCTCTCGTCAATTGCTCGTCGTTATTCTGTCAGTGAGTCGGCGTTACGCAATCAAAACAATCTTTCCTCTGACGTCATTAAAGTGGGTCAGGTATTAACGATCCCGCGTAGTTAACGCGTCGTAGCACTTAATCGGATTTTTCATGTCTCGTATCCAGCTTCTCGATTCTCGTTTGGCTAACCAAATTGCCGCTGGTGAAGTGGTAGAGCGACCTGCGTCTGTTGTAAAAGAATTGATGGAGAATGCGCTTGATGCTGGCGCGCGTTCGTTACAGTTAGATGTAGAGCAAGGCGGTGTGAAGTTAATTCGCCTACGTGATGACGGCGGCGGCATTGATAAAAGCGATTTGCCGCTGGCAATGTCTCGCCATGCCACCAGCAAAATTCGTACGCTTGATGATTTAGAAGCCATTGGCTCGCTCGGGTTTCGTGGTGAAGCGCTAGCGGCGATCAGCTCGGTATCGCGTTTAACCATGACGTCTGCGACGGATGATAGTGCCGAGGCGTGGCAAGTATTAGTTGAAGGGCGCGATATGGCGCCACAATTACAGCCTGCGGCGCACCCGCGCGGCACTACGGTTGAGATGCGCGATTTATTTTTTAATACGCCTGCCCGCCGTCGCTTCCTGCGCAAAGAAAAAACCGAATTTTCTCATCTCGAAGAAGTATTTCGTCGTATTGCGCTCAGCGAGTTCGATACTGCATTTCGTTTGATGCACAATCAAAAAGTCGTGCACCAATTGCCCGCCGCGACCACGGATGCCCAGCGGGCGCAGCGTGTGAGTCGATTGTGTGGCAGCGCCTTTATCGAGCAATCCATTCAGGTGGATATTGAACACGGTGGTTTACGTTTGCACGGTTGGCTCGGCTTGCCGACGTTTTCCCGTTCACAGTCAGACTTACAATATTTCTTTGTGAATGGCCGTGTTATTCGAGACAAAGTGGTCAGTCACGCTGTCCGTCAAGCGTATTCCGATGTGCTTTATCACGGCCGTCATCCTGCCTACGTTTTATTTTTCGAACTCGATCCTGCACAAGTGGATGTGAACGTGCACCCTACGAAACATGAAGTGCGCTTTCGTGAGCAGCGCATGGTGCATGATTTTCTTTTTCGTACCTTGCATCGGGCCATTGCGGAATTGCGGCCCGGTCAGTCGCTGGCGGGCGCGACCAGTGAAGAGACCTTTATAGCTGGCGCGCAGACTTCCCCGCAGCAGGCATATTTTTCTCGCGGCGAGTCGCCGCATGGACAGCGGCCTGTCATGCCGCAAACGCAAGATGGCTTACAGCTGTCGACGCCGTCGCTAGAAGGCACATCGCCAGCGCCATCATGGTCCGGCGCATACGCCGATGCGTTTTCTGGCGCTGTGCGTGAAGGCAATGTTGGAGAAAACATTGCTGGCGGCGCGATTGATTTTAGTGCAGCACGGCATGGTGATGTGCCGCCGCTAGGGTTCGCCATTGCTCAGCTGCACGGCATTTTTATTCTCGCGCAAAACGACCAAGGTTTAGTGGTCGTTGATATGCATGCTGCGCACGAACGTATTACTTATGAGCGATTAAAAGTTTCATGGGACGACGACAAGGTTCGTGGTCAGCCGTTGTTGGTGCCACATTCAATGGCGGTGTCGACACGTGAAGCGGATTTTGCTGAACAAAACCCGGACGTGTTTGGGAAATTAGGATTTCGTTTGGATCGCGCTGGCCCAGAGTCTTTGATCGTGCGCGACGTGCCTGCGTTATTGCGTGACGCTGACGCGGAATCCTTGGTCCGTGATGTGTTGTCGGATCTTGTGACGCACGGCAGCAGTGATCGTATCGAGGGCGTACTTCATGAGCTGTTGTCGACCATGGCGTGTCACGGCAGTGTGCGCGCCAATCGCCGATTAACGCTTCCAGAAATGAATGCGTTATTGCGTGACATGGAAGCCACAGAAAGAAGTGGCCAATGTAATCACGGTCGTCCCACCTGGACGCAGATGTCGTTGAAAGAATTGGATCGTTTATTTATGCGGGGTCGCTAATGTCTGCGATCGACGCGTCGTCGAAGCCGGTTATTTTTCTCACTGGGCCAACTTGTTCAGGTAAAACCGCGTTGGCGGTTCAGTTGGTGCAAGATTTACCGCTAGATATTATTAACGTGGATTCTGCGTTGGTGTATCGAGGGTTGGATATCGGCGCTGCCAAGCCTGAGCCAGACGTGCTCGCCAAGGCACCACATCGGTTGCTCAGTTTTCGTGACCCGACAGAGCCCTATTCTGCGGCGCAATTTCGCGACGATGCGTTAAGGGAGATCGAAGCGATTCATCAGCAGGGGCGTATTCCTTTGTTGGTGGGGGGCACCATGCTCTACTTCAAGGCGTTACGCGAGGGATTGGCGAAGCTGCCGGCTGCGGATCAACGTGTGCGCGCCAAGCTAGAAGCACAGGCGGCGCAGATTGGCTGGCCAGCGATGCATGAAAAATTGGCGCAGGTTGATCCAGAGACGGCGTTACGATTAAAGCCGATGGACAGCCAAAGAATTCAGAGGGCGCTGGAAGTGTATGAAATTAGCGGCGAGCCGCTCTCTTCTCATCATGCTCGACAGAAGGCTGTATCATTGTCTAACAGTGATCCGCGTCACAATTCCGCCTTTCCTTATACTCATTTGAGTTTAGCCATCGCGCCACAGAACAGGGCCGTTCTGCATGACAGAATCGCTTTGCGCTTTAGGCAGATGCTAGACGCGGGCTTTATCGCAGAAGTTGAAGCGTTACGCGCTCGTGGTGATTTAAGTTTGGAACTCCCTGCCATGAAATCGGTCGGTTATCGGCAGGTTTGGGAGTATCTCGATGGTCAGTATGACTACGAGACGATGGTCGAGCGCGGCACTATTGCGACTCGCCAGTTGGCAAAACGGCAGTTTACGTGGATGCGCAGCTGGCCTGAGCTCCAGTGGTTAGACGGCGAATCGAACGACGTGCATGCTCAGGCGCTGGCCTGTATTGCGCCTTTCGTGGAATCGGTGTTTAGTAGCCGTTGAATTCTGTTGGATGCGTTGATGGCGATAAGTAGTTCGCGCTGTATCAGCCTTCACCGGGGTCGGGGTTACGCATACTTGCTCGAATATTTGGGCACAACTTTTTATTAAAGTTTTTCAAGGAGAACATCATGTCAAAGGGGCACTCGTTACAAGACCCTTTTCTCAATGCGCTGAGAAAGGAACGTATCCCAGTTTCAATTTTCCTCGTAAATGGCATTAAATTACAGGGTCAGATCGAGTCGTTTGACCAGTATGTGGTGCTGCTAAAAAATGCAGTGAGCCAAATGGTCTACAAGCATGCGATTTCTACCGTTGTGCCTGCGCGTAATCCACGGGCGGCTAGCCCTACTGGAAGCACTGGCGCGAACGGCGATGGAGTGGGTGTTGGCAACGCCTAACCCCTTGTCCACTCAGAGCAAAAAGAGCCACGCATAGCGTGGTTTTTTTGTTTCTGGGGATACTTTTACATGTTCGTTTGCCCGTATTGAAAAGATTCCTGCGATCTAGTGTGATAAGTGGCCTTCACCCCTGTCGTACTCGGTGGTGAAGCGGCACAATAGGTGCCTCACCAAGGAGTCACATTGGATTTATTTGATAAGGCAGAAGCCACGCTCACCGGCGCGGGCGAAAAAGCCATACTGGTTCATATCGATTTGCCCGACCGTCTTGGCCGCGAAGATCTGGACGAATTTCACCATCTGGTCACGTCCAGCGGCGTTGTCCCTGTTGTGGAATTGCTGGGAAAGCGCGACCGGCCCGATGCGGCGCTATATATCGGCTCAGGTAAGGCGGAAGAATTGGCCGCACTGGTCGCTGAGCATGAGGCTGATGTTGCGTTGTTTAATCATGCGCTGACCCCAGGCCAAGAGCGCAACCTAGAAAAAATAGTCAAATGCCGGGTGCTGGATCGTACCGGCCTGATTCTCGATATCTTTGCGCAACGCGCGCGTACCCATGAAGGTCGCTTGCAGGTTGAGCTGGCGCAGCTGCGGCATATGCAGACTCGCTTAGTCCGTGGCTGGACCCACCTTGAGCGTCAGAAAGGCGGCATTGGCTTGCGCGGTCCCGGCGAAACGCAGCTAGAAACGGACCGTCGATTGGTGCGAGAGCGCGTGCGAGCCATTGAGGGTCGGCTAGAGAAAGTGCGCAAGCAGCGCGCGCAAGGCCGCCGTTCACGCGAACGTTCTGAAACGCCTTTGATTTCTCTGGTTGGCTATACCAACGCCGGCAAGTCGACCCTGTTCAATACGCTGACCTCGTCCGATGTTTATGTTGCAGATCAGTTGTTTGCAACGCTCGACCCAACACTGCGCAAAGTCCGCATTCCTGGCATCGGGCCCACTATTCTCGCTGATACGGTGGGATTTATTCGCCACTTGCCGCACAGGCTGGTCGATGCGTTCCGGGCGACGCTCGAAGAAACCGTCAGTGCAACCTTGCTGCTACATGTGACAGACTGCTCGGCCGAAGAGCGCGACGAAAATATCGAAGCGGTGAACGCGGTGCTCTCGGAAATTGATGCGGACGAAGTGCCGACGTTGCATGTGTTCAATAAGGTTGATTTAACCGACTTCGCCCCCCATATCGACAGGGATGAAAATGGCGTGGCGACCTGTGTATGGATTTCCGCCACCCAGCAACTGGGTTTCGAGCTTTTATACGAAGCCTTGGCGGAACGTTTGGCGGACAGCTGGATTGACCGCTGGGTAAGGCTTCCGGCAAATGCTGGAAAATTGCGCGCTCGTCTGCATGAGGCAGGTGAAGTCACAGAAGAAGGGTCCGCCCTAGACGGCAGCTTATTGCTGCGTATTCGTGTTAATCGCATTCATTTTGAGCGATTGCTGCGCGAGGCGGGACTGACCAAAGATGAAGTATTTATAGAAAGCGCTGCGGTTGCAGCGCAAATCAACGCTTCCTACAATCGCCCAGACTCGTCTTCGGCGAGCTGAAGCAATCGACAACGGAGAAAAGAATGTCCTGGAATGAGCCTGGCGGCAAGAAACCCCGCGACCCTTGGGGTGGTGGTAACGATCAAGGTCCACCGGATATGGATGAAATGATTCGCCAGCTGAGAGATCGCCTGTCGGCATTATTCGGCGGCAAAGGTGGTGGTGCCGGCGGCGGCACAGGAAGCGGCGTGCCCATCGTTATGGTGCTGGTTGTGCTGGCGGTGTTTTATCTTTTCTGGGCATCATTCACCGTGGATAACCAAGAGCGCGCGGTGGTGCTGACGGCTGGGAAATTCAGCCGCACACTTGGCCCCGGTTTGAACTGGCACGTGCCGCCGTTTGAGTCCTACGCAAAAGTGAATATCGCGCAACGCAAAGTGCGCTTGAACGAAGAGATGCTTACGCGCGACACCAATATCGTTGGTGTTGACTTGGAAATTCAATACAAGGTTATCGATCCGCTGGCATTTTTATTAAAATCTGGTGAGCCAGAAGATGTCTTGGTGAACTCTACGGAAAGCGCGTTGCGTCAAGTGGTTGGTTCTTCAACCATGGACGATGTATTGGTGTTACGTCGTGAGTCTATTGCTGAAGAAGCAAAAATTTTATTGCAGCAGTATCAGGATAAATATTCCACCGGCATTCAAATTGATAACTTCGTGCTGGACGAAACTCGTCCGCCTGAAGCTGTTCGCGGCGCCTTCACTGACGTGGTGAATGCAAAAGAAGACGAAGAGCGCCTGAAGAACGAAGCGCAAGCTTACGCGAACGAGATTATTCCTGTTGCGCGCGGTCAGTCGCAGCGTCGCCTAGAAGAAGCGCAAGCGTATAAAGAGCAATTGATTGCTAGCGCACAAGGTGATGCGGAGCGTTTTAACGACTTGCTGAAAGAATACAAAAAAGCACCTCAAGTAACGCGCGATCGCCTTTATTTGGAAACGATGGAAACCGTGCTGAGCAACACCAGTAAGGTTGTCGTCGATGTGAAAGAAGGCAACAACATGTTTTACATGCCGCTTGATCAGTTAATGAAAGAGCGAAAGGTTCAGCCGAAAAATTCGAGCACATCGAACGGTTCGGGTATGTCTAGCTCTGCGCCAAGCACAGGCGGCAGCTACGGCACACGCAGCAAGGAGTTACGCTAATGTCTAATAGAGGTCTTGCTGTCGTTGCGTTGTTTATCGTCGCGCTATTAGTGGGTTTGGATTCGTTTTTTATTATTAAAGAAACGGAAAAAGCGGTACTTAAACAGTTCGGTAGAATTGTACGAACCGATATCGCGCCGGGCTTGCACATGAAATTACCCTTTGTGCAAAACGTTTCGCGCGCCGATGGCCGTGTGTTGGTGTATTCGGTACCGTCGCAACGCATTCAAACGTCTGAAAAGAAATTCATGAATGTGAATTACTTTATCATTTGGCGCATTGCTGACATTCAGCGTTATCTCACCACTTTCGGTGGCGGTAGCCAGAATCCGAGCTTGGTGCGTGACGATGCGGAAGGTCGTTTTTCGAGCTTGGTGGCTAACGCATTGCGTGATGAATTTAGTTTGCGCACGGTTCAAGAGGCGATTTCTGGTGAACGCGTCATGGTCATGGACGAAGTGGCCAAACACGTTAACGAGAAAACGCTGCTAGAGTTCGGTGTGGAAATTATTGATATCCGTATTAAGCAGTTGGATTGGCAGCAGGATGTGCGTGACAGCGTGTTCGCGCGTATGCGCGCCGAGCGTGCTCGTGATGCGTCTGAACACCGTGCACGTGGTAGCGAGGAAGCGGAAAAAATCCGCGCCGAAGCGGACCGTACTCGCACTGTTCTGTTGGCAGAAGCCTACCGGGACAGTCAGCGCATCCGCGGTGAAGGTGATGCAACGGCAGCGGCCACCTACGCAGCAGCCTACAATCGCGATCCTGAATTCTTCCGCTTCTACCGTAGTTTGCAGGCGTACCGTGAAGCGCTGACCAACGGTAATGACCTAATGGTGCTGGAGCCGGATAGCGACTTCTTCCGCTATCTGAAGAAAAGCGGCGGAAAATAATTGATTGATCCGATAATAGGGGGACATTCACTGTCCCCCTAGTCGGATTCCAGTGCTAGAATGGCGCAGCCGGGGGACTCTCCGGCTTTTTTGTGAGCAGGGTGTTTTGATGCAGTTGGATTGGATGTTGCTCGGCAAGGCATTATGCCTCGTCGCCGTCATCGAAGGGTTGGTATTGGCAGTGGCGCCGCAGCGTATGCGCAAAGTCGCCGTCATGGCCCTGCAACTGGATGATCGCGCACTGCGCACCCTCGGCCTGATCAGTATGCTGATCGGCGCCGCCTTTTTGCTGTTACTAGCATAATTTGCTGTGCTCAGCAGAGTTGTTAGCTAAAACGTTGGCGTAAACATCATGAGTCGCGAAGAACAGTGGTTGTTGCCGGACGGAGTGGAAGAGATTCTGCCTGCTGGTGCTGCCCGAATTGAAACCTTGCGTCGTCGCCTGCTGGATCAATTTTCTAGCTGGGGCTACGAACTCGTCTTTCCGCCGCTGATTGAATTTCTAGATTCTTTACTAAACGGTGGTGGTCGTGATCTTGAGCGTGAGACGTTCAAGCTCACCGATCAACTCAGTGGTCGTTTAATGGGCGTACGCGCGGATATTACACCGCAAGTTGCGCGCCTAGATGCCCATACCTTGCGCCGCGAAGCGCCGACCCGTTTATGTTATTGCAGTACCGCGTTACGCACACGTGCGCCACAGCCGGGTGGCTCGCGCATTCCTTATCAGGTGGGTGTTGAGTTATTCGGTCACGCCGGCATGGAAAGTGACGCAGAGGTGTTGTCGTTATTGCTCGAAACATTGGCCTTGGCCGATGTGCCAGAGGTGACGTTGGATCTCGGCCATGTTGGTATTTACCGCGCATTAGTGAAGGCAGGTGGATTGGCTGAGGCTGATGAAACAGCGTTGTCTGATATTTATGTGCGCAAAGCCAGTCACGAGCTCGATCACATGTTAGCGGAGCTATCCCTGCGAACCGAATTGCGTGATGCACTGGCTGCGCTGCCATTTTTGGCGGGAGATGTCAGTGTTATCGCTCAAGCGCGCACCTTGCTTGCTGGCTTTGGCGACGAAGTGAATGCGGCGTTGGATGAACTGGAAGGCTTGGCCAAATTTGTTCAGGCGCGTTATCCACAAGTGCGTTTGCATGTGGATTTGGGTGAGCTGCGCGGCTATCACTATCACACGGGCTGTCTTTTTGCGGCGTACACCGCAGGCAGCAGCGAGCCGATCGCGAAAGGTGGTCGATACGATCATATTGGCGAAGTGTTTGGTCGCGCGCGGCCAGCAACCGGCTTTAGCGCGGATTTAAAATTGTTGGCGACGCATCAGCCGGTGTCCTCTAAGCAAGGCGTGTTGGCGATCGGTGATGTATGTGATGCGGCCTTTGCCGCCGCCGTGAAACAATTGCGTGATCAAGGAGAGCGCGTATTGTTATCGCTGCCTGGCGCAAAGAACGATGCACAAGAATTGCAATGTGACCGTCAGCTCGTCCAACAGGGCGATAACTGGCAACTGGTTTCCCTTTAACTCACGACGAAACGACAGCTGATCATGGGCAAGAACGTAGTAATTCTAGGCACCCAATGGGGTGATGAAGGCAAAGGCAAAATCGTTGATTTGCTGACCGATAAAGTGGCAAGTGTAGTGCGCTTTCAAGGCGGACATAACGCGGGTCATACCTTGGTGATCGACGGCAAAAAAACCGTACTGCATTTGATCCCGTCGGGCATTTTGCGCGAAGGCGTGCAGTGCCTCATCGGTAACGGTGTGGTGATTGCACCGGATGCATTACTTGAAGAAATGCGCGGCCTTGAAGAAAAGGGTGTGCCGGTACGTGAGCGTTTGCGTATCAGCCCTGCTTGCCCGCTCATCTTGCCGGTTCACGTGGCGCTCGACCAAGCCCGTGAGAAAGCCCGCGGCGAAGCCAAGATCGGCACAACCGGCCGTGGCATTGGCCCCGCCTACGAAGACAAAGTGTCTCGTCGTGGTGTGCGTATCGGTGATCTGTATCACCGCGAGCGCTTTGCCGCGAAGCTGGGTGAATTGCTCGACTACCATAACTTTGTGCTGCGTCATTACTACAACGCTGAGCCTGTCGATTTCCAAGAAACCCTTGATGAAATGATGGCCTATGCCGAAGAGTTGCGTCCGCTAATGGCCGACGTGACATCCGTGCTGCACGACTTACGCATGCGCGGTGAGCCGATTATGTTTGAGGGCGCCCAAGGCACCTTGCTGGATATCGATCACGGTACCTATCCGTACGTGACCAGCTCCAACACCACCGCTGGCGGCACGGCCACCGGTTCTGGTTTTGGTCCTTTGTATTTGGATTACGTGTTGGGTATTACCAAGGCGTACACCACCCGTGTTGGTTCGGGCCCTTTCCCAACAGAATTGTTTGATGATGTGGGGCGTCGTTTGGCGGAACGCGGCCATGAGTTTGGTTCCACTACGGGCCGCGCTCGTCGTTGTGGTTGGTTTGACGCCGTTGCGTTGCGTCGCGCCATTCAGATCAACTCTATTTCCGGATTGTGCTTGACCAAACTCGACGTATTAGATGGCTTCGATTTGGTGCTTATCTGTATCGGCTACCAATCAGCCACCGGCGAAGTGGTGGAGTCCGCATGGGATGCGGATTCATATTCGTTGATGACGCCGGTTTATGAAGAAATGCCGGGTTGGACCGAGTCCACATTGGGCGCAAAAACATTGGAAGATTTGCCAGAAAATGCGCGCAACTATATTAAGCGTATTGAGGAAGTGACTGGCGCGCCGATTGATATTATTTCAACCGGCCCCGATCGCAATGAAACCATCGTATTGCGTCACCCGTTCGACGAGTAATTCGTTGGGTTGGCAGGCGAAAGCAAAAAAGCGGGCTAATTAGCCCGCTTTTTTATGTCTGATGCTCTCTATCAATAGCAGCGGGACTACTTTTTCTGCCCCGTTACTTTGATCAGCACGACAATTAAGATAATCACCGACACAGGAAAAATTAGGAGCCAGCGCTTCGGGTTGGCTTGCACGCCTTCTTGCGCGGCCCAGCTCAGTGTCGGGCTGCAAAGCATGGCTGAAAGTAAAAGGCGCAAATGCCAAGTGTTTGGCGCAGTCTTTTTTACGGGGAGTGCATCTACAGGAAATGGTGCCGAGGAGAGGACTTGAACCTCCACGCCCTTGCGAGCACTAGCACCTGAAGCTAGCGTGTCTACCAATTTCACCACCTCGGCAGGTTGTGACGATCTGAAAGTATCAGAGCGCGCGTATTCTAGAGAAAGCTGCTGTTATGTCAATGTCAGCGGCCGTCAGCATAGCGCAAACCGGAGTGCCCCGTGAAGTTTTACGTCGCAACGCAAGACTGTGCTTGGGTGTGTCGGCGACCTTCGGGTAAGCTGGGAGAATTGTAACCTATCTCACGCTGTTCAGAGGAATGCCAGCCGCCTTATGGCAAAGAAAAAAAACTACCAAGACCCCCATGCCGCTCGCGAAGCATCGCGCTACGAAAATCCTATTCCCAGTCGAGAACTGATCCTGCAGCTGCTCAATGATCAGGGTAAGCCCTTGGCCGTAAAAGAGCTGCGCGGCGCCTTGGGCGTCAAAGGTGAAGAGGCTGAGGTGGCCTTCGAGCGACGTCTCGCCGCGATGATTCGTGCCGCTCAATTAGTGCGTAACCGCAATGGCCAATATGGCATCGCGAGTCGCATGGATTTAATTAGCGGTCGCATTCAGGGGCACCGAGACGGCTTCGGGTTTGTGATTCCGGACGAAGCGGGCGCCGACGATCTATTTGTCTCGCCACGGCAAATGCAGGCCGTTATGGATGGCGACCGAGTGCTGGTCAGCTCGGAAGGACGCAACCGCTTCGGTAAACGTGAAGCGCGTATTGTTGAAGTGGTCGAGCGCGCAGTTACAGAGTTGGTGGGCATTTATCGGCGCGATGCCGGCGTGCATTTTTTATTGCCGCAAAATAAGCGTATTAATAAAGAAGTGCTGATCGCCGACATGGGCGGGTTCAAGCCCAAATCCGGCGACCACGTGCGCGCGGAAGTGACGCAGTATCCCGGCAATGATCGACATGTACTGGTGAAGTTGGTCGAGCTTATTGCCGCGCCGGATGAACCTGGAATGGAAGTTGATGTTGCGCTGCGCAATTTTGATATTCCGTTTAAGTGGCCTGAAGATGCCGAGCAGGAAGCCGACGCGCTAGCCGATACGGTGACTGAAAAAGATAAAAAAGGCCGCGTTGATTTACGCGACTTACCACTGGTGACGATTGACGGCGAAGATGCGCGCGACTTCGATGATGCGGTGTATATCGCGGCCCGTCCTCGCGGTGGCTGGCGTTTAATTGTCGCTATCGCCGATGTATCACATTACGTTCGTCCCGGTGCACCGCTTGATCAAGAAGCGAATCGTCGCGGCACGTCTGTATATTTTCCTAATCGCGTTATTCCGATGTTGCCGGAAAAACTTTCGAACGGCTTGTGTTCGTTAAATCCGCATGTCGATCGGCTGTGCCAGTTCTGCGAAATGCAGATTGCTGCCAGCGGAAAAATCACCAAGTTTTCTTTTTCTGAAGGGGTAATGCGTTCGCGTTATCGACTGACCTACACCAAGGTCGGTGCGTTAATTGAGGAGCCGGACGGACCGATTGCGCAGCAGCTGCAGCAGGATCTCGACGATGAGACGCTGGATATGTTGTGGCAATACTATGCGCTGTACAAAACCATGCGCACGCAGCGCGATGAGCGCGGTGCCATTGATTTTGAAACAACGGAAACGCGCATACTTTACGACGACCATAAAAAGATTCAGGCAATTGTCCCGGTGCAGCGAAATGTCGCGCACAAGATGATTGAGGAAGCGATGCTGGCGGCCAATATTTGCGCAGCGCGCTTATTGGAGAAAGCAGAAGTGCCAGCGCTGTTTAGAAATCACGAGCCGCCGAAAGGTGAGAAGCTGGATGCGCTGCAGCAATTTCTGTCGCCCCTCGGTTTGCAAATCGAATGGGGAAAAAATAAAAATGCAGAGCCTTCTCCTGCAGTATTTAAAAAATTAACCGAAGAAATTTCCGGCCGTGCAGATCGCGAAGTTATTCAAACGATTATGTTGCGCTCGCTGACGCAAGCGAAATATGAAGCCGAAAATAAAGGCCATTTTGGTTTGGCGTACAAAGCGTATACGCATTTTACTTCGCCTATTCGTCGTTACCCAGATTTATTGGTGCATCGCGCTATTCGCTATTTAATTCGTAGCGGCGAGGGCGGGGAGCATATTGATAATCCAGGTAAGTTGCCGAAGATGACGAAGGCAAAGATTATTCCGTATCAAATGAGCGATATGGTCGCACTGGGTGAGCATTGCTCGGTGACTGAGCGTCGTGCTGATGAGGCCACGCGGGATGTCGTGCAGTGGCTGAAGTGCCAATATATGGAGCAGCATCTCGGCGATTCGTTTTCTGCTGTGGTGAGCGCTGTCACATCGTTCGGTTTGTTTGTGCAAATTTCTGATTTGTTTATTGAAGGACTTGTGCATATCAGTTCTCTTGCTAATGACTACTATCATCACGACGACATTAAGCATGCATTGGTGGGGGAATCCAGTGGGCGCGTTTATCGTTTGGGTGATACGGTGCAAGTGCAAGTCGCCGCCGTGCACACCGAAGACAGAAAAATTGATTTGGTGATGAGCGATAGTGCCAAGAGTTCTGCGCCGGCTTCATCGGGTAAGGGCTCAGTTCGTCAAGCGCTCGCGGCAGGAAAATTCCCCGGCAAAGAAAATAAAGGTGCGGGCGGAAAGCAGCCCCCGGCGGGGCCCAAGGCTAAGGCGGGGGCAGCGAAAAAAGACGGAAAAGGGCCTCCGCGCGGTAAAAAAGCGTCGCGCCGACGCCGTTAAGTAAATGATAAATAATATTTTCGCGCTGGCCTTGAACGCCAGCGCGTTTGTTTGGAGACGCAGCATTGAGCAGCAACAAAGCACAAATGTATTCCGGCTATCATGCGGTGGAGGCGATTTTACGTCATCGCCCTCAAGATATTCTTGAATTGTTTGTGCAGGATTCGCGTGCAGAGCGCGGCGAAGAACGACTGGAAAAATTATGTTCCGAGGCCGCGAGGTTAGGGATTAAGTCGCAACGTGCTGGCCGTGAAACGCTAGAGAAGCATGCCGGTGCTCAGCATCAAGGCGTGGTGGTCAAGGCGCGCCCGCGCGCAGTGGGTGACGAGAATGCGCTGTTGTCGTTGGTGGAAACGTTGCCGCGTAAGGCGTTGGTCTTGGTGCTCGATGGCGTCACCGATCCACATAACTTAGGTGCGTGCTTGCGCAGCGCTGACGCAGCGGGTGTCGATGCGGTTGTGGTGCCACACCGCAATGCGTGCGGATTAACACCGGTGGTGTGTCGAACGGCGGTCGGTGCGGCAGAGTCGGTGCCGTATTTTGAAATCGGTAATTTAGTGCGAACGTTAAAAGCGCTGAAAGATAAAGGGCTGTGGGTGGTCGGAACTGCCTTATCAGAAAATAGTCAGCCGTTGTTTGGTTTCGAGTCGGACGTGCCGTTGGCGGTTGTGATGGGCGCGGAAGGGGATGGTATGAGGCAAAGCACCCGTGAAACGTGTGACTATCTTTTAGAGATTCCCATGGCGGGTGAAGTGCAGAGTTTGAATGTGTCGGTGGCGACCGCAGTGGTGCTGTTTCACTTGGCGCGCGGCAGACGCTTTTAGCTTAGTAGTTAATTGGTGGTCATTGCCGAGGACTGCAAGAAAGTTGGCGCCGCCGCCTCTTGCGCGGTAAATAACTGCAGCTGGTCCAGCTGTTCCAGTACATGCTCCGGCAGTTTCTCCATTTCACTTAAGCGACTGACTTCCGGTGCGGCCGGTGGTGCCGGTGCTGTTTCCTTGGCCATCTCTTCAACTTCCAGTTTTTGCAAGGGGAAGCTGATATGCGTGGTGCGGTTAAAGCGACGTTGTTCTTGGTAATTCGGCTGCACGTAACCTTCAGCGTTGTGCACGGCGGTGTCTAAATTTTCTGGGCCGGTAACGTGGTGCCAGTCATGCGGATTGTTTTTTGATTTATTCGCCGCGTTTTTTTCTGCAGGGCTGGCAGCCGCCAAGCGCTGCTGTTGCTCCCAGGCGAGCACATCTGCAACAAATTTGCTTTGATCGTCGTAATCGCTAATTTGAGGGCGTCGTGAAATAGAGGCGCTGCTAGCAAAAGTGGGGAGCGTGACGGCTCCCGCTAACATGATAGCGACGAATGCTTGCGAAATTTTGCGCATGCTCCACCTCGTTTTTAACTAGCAGCTTCCAAGGCAGCTTTGGGAAACCATATCGACATGCACGAGAGAATTGTCTTTCAGGTAAAGAGTGATTCTGTCGCCGTCGTCCGACTCAATGGTAATGACGTTATTGATCTTAGTGTTGCCAATGGCGACCTCCACACTTTGATCTTGCTGACTCAGTGCGTCGACGTATTGCCGCTCCATAATATTCACCGCCCATTCGCCGTCATCAGCAGGCAGCGGGCCAAGCAAATTCAGTGCGAGTTGTTGATTTCGCGCTGAGCGATTGCCGTCAACAAGGGTGCGTAGCGGCGTTGGAATGGTTTCTGATTCGAGTTTGGTCGTGGCAAGCACAGGCAATTTAAATGTCCGTGATGTGCTGCGCCCATCACTGGGGTGCAGGCCACTCTGCGCCGTTTTTTTAATTTTGGGGGTGCGCTCTACCGCGGATTCTAATGTTTCGGGGCCGCGGGTGACGGTGGGGTCCATGCTTGCAGGGCTTAATTGCTTGGCAAACAGCTCAGGGCAAGCGCTTTGTTGCGCCTGTAGGTCTCTGTCACGGGCTTTGTAGTCCATGATGGCAACGAGAAAATCGCTGTAATCGGCATAGCCATCCATAGACGGCTTGTCGCCTAATGTAACAGCTGTCTCGCAGTCCACTGCGTGAGCTAACTGACTGATTGGCAAGC
The DNA here is from genome assembly GCA_029213045.1 of Alcanivoracaceae bacterium. GTDB lineage: Bacteria > Pseudomonadota > Gammaproteobacteria > Pseudomonadales > Alcanivoracaceae > JARGPN01. The sequence continues at coordinate 100,348 of JARGPN010000016.1, read as the reverse complement.
TAAAAATGGCGCCCAGTAGGCTCCATTGTGCGTAGCGCATTATCATTGTGGCGTCCCCATAATTCTTGTTTTGGGTCTATTTGTATTTTTCTGACGCATGTTCCTAGGTGAAAAGGATACGGATTCTTCGCATTCAAGGCAATCATCGGTTGAGAGGGGGCTGTGGATACAGTAGAATCGCGCGCCCTTAGGTTGGTTGGGCCTGTTGTTCTTGGCGGTCGTTGTATTAAGGCATCGCTAAAGAGTCGGCAAATCACCTAGGGACTCCTTGCTCCACCGGTATATCGGGGGGCTTTCTAATCCATAGGGAGCAAAAAATGCGCCATTATGAAATCGTTTTCCTGGTTCATCCGGACCAGAGCGAGCAGGTACCGGCTATGGTAGAGCGCTACACCGCGCTGATTACTGAAGCTAAAGGTGCTGTTCACCGCACTGAAGACTGGGGGCGCCGTCAGTTGGCTTACTCCATCAACAAAATCCACAAAGCCCATTACATCATGCTCAACGTTGAGTGCGATGGCGCAACATTGGCTGAGCTGGAAAACACATTCCGCTTCAACGACGCCATTATCCGCCACTTGGTAATTCGCCGTGACGAAGCTGTCACCGAAGCATCCGCGCTGGTTAAAACTGGCGAGAGGGAGGAGGCAGTCAGCTGAGCACGCAGTGCAATAGCTGTGTCCTGACCGGGCAGATCGCAGAGATCGAGCCGGTCCGCTACACCCCAGCCGGTGTGCCGCGCCAGAGAATGTGGCTAGAGCACCGGTCCCGGCAAGAAGAAGCTGGGCAGCCCCGTGAAGTACACGCCAGATTGGCGATTGTCTTCACCGGCAAACTCGCTGAAAGCGCTAAGGCGTTAACAGTGGGGGCTCAGATTCAGGTAGAAGGCTTCATAAGCCGCGCCGGATTGAAAGGGGATGCACGGGACAGACTACAACTGCATGCGCAATCACTGACTCGTCTTGACTGAGAGAATACTGGAGAAGACAAATGGCTCGTTTTTATCGTCGTCGCAAGTTTTGCCGTTTCAGCGCTGAAGGCGTTGTTCGCATTGATTACAAAGATCTTGAAACCCTGAAAGGTTACGTCACCGAAACAGGCAAGATTGTCCCTAGCCGTATTACTGGCACTAGTGCTCGTTACCAGCGTCAGCTGGCGACCGCCATTAAACAGGCTCGTTTCCTGGCGTTGCTGCCGTTTTCCGACAGCCACGACAATTAATCGCTAGGACGGAGAGATTGAAATGCAAATTATTCTATTAGAGAAAATCACCAACCTAGGCGATCTAGGCTCCGTGGTTGACGTACGTGCCGGTTACGGCCGTAACTTCCTTATTCCTAAGGGCAAAGCATTGCCTGCGACTAAGGACAACCTAGCGACTGTTGAAGCACGTCGCGCTGAGCTGGAAAAGCAATCTGCTGAACAGTTGGCGGCTGCAAATGCTCGCGCTGAGAAGCTGGCTGAAGTGTCTGTGACACTGGCATCTAAAGCTGGTGACGAAGGCAAGTTGTTCGGTTCAATCGGCACACGTGATATTGCTGAAGTCATTACTGCGCAAACTGGCGTAGAAGTGGAAAAAGCAGAAGTGAAGCTCCCGAATGGTGCATTGCGCAACACCGGCGAGTACGAAATCGATGTGCAGTTGCACGCCGAAGTCACTGTCACTATTAAGTTGGCGGTTGTACCAGAAGCCTAAGTCTCTGGGTTAGCCGTTGCTCCCATGCGGAGCAGGTGAAACAATGCGGGCTCTGATCCATGATCAGGGCCCGTTTTGTTTTTGGGGCGCGCATCACTCTTTAGATACGTTTTTAATCCTTTTAAGAATAGTGCTTTGCTGTCGAGTCTTCGGCGACTTTGTGCCACGGTAAAAGTTGAGTTAGAGCTGCATGAACGATATCTCCACACTGGATAAACATTTACCTGAGTCCTTGCGTTTGCCGCCGCAGTCTTTAGAGGCGGAGCAAGCCGTGCTCGGTGGATTAATGTTAAGCAATGATGCGTGGGACAACGTGTCGGAACGTGTGGGTGAGAAGGACTTTTATCGTAAAGAGCACCGTTTGATTTTTCTGGTGATGTTACAGCTCGCTGAAGCGGACCAGCCGCGAGATTTGATTACTGTATCGGAAGCACTGCAAAAGCTTGGGCAGCTCGAGGCGGCCGGTGGCGTTGGTTATCTCAGTGATTTATCGCGCAACACGCCGAGTGCGGCGAATATTTCTGCCTACGCAGAGATCGTCCGTGAGCGCTCGGTGATGCGTCAGTTGATCAGCGTTTCAAATAAAGTAAGTGACCGCGCGTTTAATCCAGAGGGTGCGCACAGCACCGAAATTCTTGATGAGGCCGAGTCATCCATTTTTAAAATTGCGGAGCAGATGACAAAAGGCGCTGGCCCGCAAGCAATTAAAAGTGTTCTGGTAAAGACAGTTGAACGCATCGAAGAGATGTACAAAAACAAAAAAACCGTTACCGGTTTGTACTCTGGTTTTGATGAGTTCGATAAAATGACCGCTGGCCTGCAAGCGTCGGACATGATCGTTGTGGCAGCCCGTCCTTCTATGGGTAAAACCACGTTCGCCATGAACCTATGTGAAAGCGTGGCGATAAAAAATAATATGCCGGTGTTGGTTTTCTCTATGGAAATGCCGGCGGAAAGCTTGGTGATGCGTATGTTGGCATCACTAGGACGCATTAATTTGCGCAATATCCTCTCTGGTCAGTTGCAACAAGAAGACTGGAACCGCATTGCCTCTGCGATGCAGATGCTAACCCCGCAAAAATTTTATATTGACGATACGCCGGCATTGTCGCCGCTCGAAGTGCGCGCCCGTGCGCGTCGTGTGGCGCGTGAATGCGGTGGGCAAATCGGCGCAATCATGATCGATTACCTTCAGTTGATGCAGGTGCCCGGCGTAGAAAACCGCGTAAACGAAATTTCCGAAATCTCTCGATCGCTAAAAGGTTTGGCAAAGGAATTAAATTGCCCAGTGATTGCGTTATCGCAGTTGAACCGATCGCTGGAACAACGACCCAACAAACGTCCGGTGATGTCAGATTTGCGAGAATCGGGAGCGATTGAGCAAGACGCCGACTTGATCGTGTTCTTGTATCGCGACGAGGTTTATAACAAAGACACACCTGAAAAAGGCATTGCTGAAATCATTATTGGCAAACAGCGTAACGGTCCTATCGGTACGTGCCGCCTCGCCTTTCGCGGTGAGTTCACTCGCTTCGATGATTTGGCGCCTGAGTATTATCAAAACTACGCCGACGAGTAACGTCTCTCATGACCCGTGGTACTCAATTAGAAATTCGTCCGCACGCGCTTATTCATAACGTCCAGCGCGCGTGCCATTTGGCTGGCGCGGCATCTGTTTTTGCCATGGTAAAAGCGAACGCCTACGGCCATGGTTTGCACTTGGTTGCCGATGTCTTGCGAGAGCATGTTGATGGCTACGGTGTTGCCGTCATCGAAGAGGCGGTCGCTTTGCGTGAGCTAGGCATCGACGCGCCGATTATGTTGCTCGAAGGATGCTTCGATGCCGGCGAATGGCGTCTCGCTGAGCAGTTGCAATTAGATGTGGTTGTGCACAGTGCATTGCAATTGAGCACGCTAGACGCGGCCAATATTTCGGGCCCACTTTCTGTGTGGCTGAAAGTGGATACAGGCATGCATCGTATTGGTGTGCCCGAGGCTGACGTCGAAAATGTGGTGCGTTCACTGCAAGAAAATCAATGTGTTCACGTTGCTGGGTTGATGACCCATTTTGCTTGCGCTGATATGGCTGACGATAACACTAGCGAATCGCAACTAAAAAAAATCCGTACCCTCGCAGAGAAATTTTCATTGCCGTACTCTGCCGCTAACTCTGCGGCGCTGTTTCAATATCCAGAAAGCAGTGGTGCGCGCGTACGTCCCGGCATCATGCTTTATGGATCATCGCCCGTGGCAGGAAAATCAGCGGAGCAGTTAATGCTCCACGTTACTCAACGTTTAACTGCGGCGGTGATTGCCATCAACGATGTGCCCGCGGGTGAAAGTGTTGGCTATGGTGCGACATGGACAGCGCAGCGTGACAGCAAAATTGGCGTGGTGGCTATCGGTTACGGCGATGGCTATCCGCGTCATGCCGCGAATGGCGCACCGGTTGCCATCAACGGCCAGCGCGCGAACACGGTGGGCCGAGTCTCCATGGACATGATCACTATAGATCTAACGAACATACGAAATGCGCAGGTTGGCGATGTTGTTGAGTTGTGGGGCGACAACGTGACAGTCGATGAAGTAGCGCAATTTTGCGGCACGATTAGTTATGAATTGTTTTGCCAAATTACCACACGACCACACCGAGTGATTGCCGATGGCCAAGCGTAAAGTTGCCTATGTCTGTACTGAATGTGGTGCGGATTTTCCCAAGTGGCAAGGGCAATGTCAGTCGTGTGGCGAGTGGAACACGTTAAGCGAATTCGTTACCGACCCGGCAACAAAAACTCGCAGCGCCGAGCGTTCTGGTTACGCCGGTGAGGCGGCCAGCGTGAAGCGGTTGGATGAAATCGAATTAGCCGATACGCCGAGAATTGTGACCGGCATTAGTGAGTTAGACCGAGTGTTAGGCGGCGGTTTGGTGCAAGGCTCGGCGATTTTAATTGGTGGTCACCCCGGTGCGGGAAAATCAACCCTGCTTCTGCAAGTGATGTGTCGGCTCGCCGAAAAATTAAAATGCTTGTACGTAACGGGTGAGGAGTCGCTCGGCCAAGTCGCTATGCGAGCGGATCGATTGAAGCTGCCCAAAAGCGGTTTGCAAATGGCAGCAGAAACAGACGTTGAGTCCATTGTCGAACTAGCGAGAAAAGAACAGCCCCAAGTTTTAGTCGTGGATTCAATCCAGGTGATGTATTTGGCGGGCTTGCAGTCGTCGCCCGGCAGTGTGGCACAAGTACGTGAGAGCGCTGCCGTGCTAACGCGCTTCGCTAAGCAAACAGGAACAGTGCTTTTTATTGTCGGCCATGTCACGAAAGACGGCGCATTGGCCGGACCGAAAGTGTTGGAGCACATGATCGATTGTTCGTTGATGCTGGAAGGTTCGTCTGATGCGCGTTATCGCACTCTGCGCGGCTTAAAGAATCGGTTCGGTGCCGTCAACGAGCTCGGCGTGTTCGGCATGACTGAGCAAGGATTAAAAGAAGTTAAAAATCCGTCTGCGATTTTTTTGAATCGCGCGGAAGAAATCTCCAGCGGTTCTTTGGTTACCGTAGTGTGGGAAGGCACGCGGCCTTTGTTAGTTGAGATACAGGCGTTGGTCGATCAAAGTCACCTAGGCAATCCGCGCCGCGTTTGCGTGGGCCTCGAACAAAATAGATTGGCCATGTTGTTGGCGGTATTGCATCGCCACGGCGGGATACAGGTTGGCGATCAGGATGTTTTCGCTAACGTGGTCGGTGGCGTTAAGGTGATGGAGACGGGGGCCGACCTAGCATTGTTGCTGGCTATTATTTCAAGTTTCCGCGACAAGGCATTACCAAAAGATTTGGTGGTGTTTGGGGAAGTCGGTCTGTCCGGCGAAATTCGACCTGTGCAACAAGGCCAGGATCGCTTGCAAGAAGCGGCCAAGCACGGTTTCCGAAAAGCGATCGTTGCGCAAAGCAACGCGCCGCGACAGCCTATTGCCGGTATGGAAGTGATTGCTGTGCCGACGCTGGCGCAAGCACTTGAGCGCACTTTTTAAGGTTTTTAGTTTAAAGGTTGCTGCGGTGGGCCGACATTATCGGTGGCTCGCTGAACAATTGCCTCCGCTTCGCTTTGGCTCACTTTACGATGATTTTCTGAATTGTCGAATTGATTCAACGCACCTAGAAGTACTTTTAGCTGGCGCACGTAGCGGCGACAGTTGTGGCAAATAAATAAATGCATTCGCACAGAGACGCGCTCACCAAACGGTAGTTCACCGGCCAACAGTTTTTCTGCTTCGCTGGGAATGTCTCTGCATTTCAACATTCGCCTGTCTCCTGGTAATGCTCAACTACGGTAAATAGTGTTGCTCTGGCGCGATGTAATAGCACCCTTGCGTTGGATGCGCTGATATCGAGCATGTTACAGATGTCGTCGAACGGCAGCCCCTGTAAGTCACGCAGCTCGATCAGTAGGCGTTGTTGAGGCGTCATCCGCGCCATATTTTTTTCCATGCACTCGCGAAGATCTTGCTCTTCGAGCAATTGTTCGGGGGTATGAAAATCCCACGCAACCGGGGGTTGGTGCCAGTGACCGTTTTCGCGAAAGCGCTGGGTCAGGGCGTCCTGTTCTTCGCTGTTGATATCTAAGTTAATCTCTCGGCCGCTGCGACGTAGACGCATTTTGCATTCGTTAATCACGATGCGTGTTACCCAGGTTTTGAGTGTGCTGCGACCTTCGAATTTATTCACATTTTGAAAAACGGATATCCATGCGTCCTGCACCGCTTCTTCTGCTTCGCCATTGCCGATCATAGAGCGAGCAATCGCTAGCATGTTGTTGTGCAGTACCTGTACAACCTGTGTGAATGCCGTTCGGTCGCCCTGTTGCAAGCGCGGAAGCAGGGTATCGAGAGGGGATTCAGTCATGCTGCAGGGAAGCTCCGTTGCAGGGTCTTTGGTGTGGTGCGGGATAAGGCCGAGCGAGCCGTTTGGCTGGCCCGGCCTCTTTAGGCGTTGCTAGGTGTTGCGTTGAGGTGAGGCAAGAAAGCCTAGCTCGTGTTCTTCGCTCTCGCCCAAGTTTAATTCCACTAAGCGACGAAGATGCTGCATGGCCTCGACGTCGATCAGCATAAACTCCACGCCGGCGCGTCCGCCCGCGCTGTGGCTGACTTTGCATTTCAGCGAGATGGCGATATCGGAATCTTCCAGTTGCAGCGTCAGCACGCCGGTTTGCTCAGCAACCAGCTGCGTGTCGGGAGAGAGCTCCAGTAGCGCGCCACGTAACGAAAGATCTGCCAGAATCACGTCTAGCGATGCGCTGTTATCGTCATCGCTGATCGCAAGAGACGCGCTGCCGTCAAAAGGCGCGCGGGCAAAACGACGTTTTTCTTCCACCTGACTTCCCCTAGCTCAGACTGCGATACGTTTATACTTCATTCGCTTCGGTTGCAGGGCTTCATCACCCAGCTTCTTGCGGCGGTACTCTTCAAATTCTGTGTAGCTGCCTTCGAACCATTCCACTTCCGCATTGCCTTCGAATGCCAGGATGTGCGTCGCGATACGATCCAAAAACCACCGATCATGAGAAATTACCACTGCACAGCCAGGGAAGGCCAGCAAAGCTTCCTCAAGCGCACGAAGTGTTTCCACGTCGAGGTCGTTGGTCGGTTCATCGAGAAGCAGGACGTTCGCGCCTTGTTTCAGCAATTTAGCGAGGTGCAGGCGATTGCGCTCACCGCCGGAAAGGTCTTTGACGCGCTTCTGCTGGTCGCCGCCTTTGAAGTTAAAGCGCCCCAGATACGCGCGCGACGGCACTTCGAAGTTGCCGATTTTAAGAATATCGTTACCGCCGGACACTTGCTCCCAGACGGTTTTATCACCTTCCAGTTCGTCGCGACTCTGATCAACATAGGCAATTTCAACGGTCGAGCCTTGAGTGATGTCGCCATTGTCCGGCGTTTCTTCTCCGGCCAGCATTCTAAACAGTGTGGTTTTACCTGCACCGTTCGGGCCGATGATGCCGACGATGGCGCCACGCGGAATGCTGATCGACAGATCTTCGTACAGCACCTTATCGCCAAAATGCTTGCTGATGTTATTTAGCTCAAACACCTGCTCGCCCAAGCGCGGGCCGGGTGGAATATAGAGCTCTTGGGTTTCGTTACGCTTTTGGAATTCGGCGCTGGCCAATTCTTCGAACGCGCTAACCCGGGCTTTGTTTTTCGCACGGCGTCCTTTTGGGTTTTGACGTACCCACTCCAATTCTTTTTCTACGGTTTTTCGGTGTGCACTTTCAGACTTGGCTTCTTGCTCAAGACGCTGTTCTTTTTGTTCCAGCCAAGAGCTGTAGTTGCCCTGCCAAGGAATGCCTTCGCCGCGATCAAGCTCGAGAATCCATTCGCATGAATTATCTAGGAAGTAACGGTCGTGGGTGACCGCGACCACGGTGCCTTGGAATTCATGCAGGAAGCGTTCTAGCCATGCGACGGATTCTGCGTCTAAGTGGTTGGTCGGTTCGTCGAGCAGCAGCATATCGGGTGCGGATAACACCAAGCGGCACAGCGCCACGCGGCGGCGTTCACCGCCGGAAAGATTTTTTACTGACGCATCCCACGGCGGCAAGCGTAACGCGTCTGCAGCGATTTCGAGTTTGCGTTCTAGGTTGTGGGCATCAGAGGCTTCGATGATGGCCTCGAGCTTCGCTTGTTCGGTGGCGAGCTTATCAAAGTCTGCATCTTCTTCTGCGTAGGCGGCATACACCTCTTCTAAACGTTTTTGCGCATTGAGAATCTCGCTCAGAGCTTCTTCAACAATTTCGCGCACGTTTTTGCTTGGGTCCAGCTCGGGTTCCTGCGGCAGGTAGCCGATATTGATACCCGCCATGGGACGTGCTTCGCCGATAAAGTCTTTATCGACGCCGGCCATGATTTTCAGCAGCGTGGATTTGCCCGAGCCGTTGAGGCCGAGAACGCCAATTTTTGCGCCGGGGAAAAAAGACAGCGAGATGTTTTTAAGAATCTGCTTTTTCGGCGGTACGATTTTGCCAACCCGATCAAGGGTGAAGATATATTGAGACATAGGATTTCAGCGCGGAACCATCAGAAAACGGAGAGCGCCTAAGGTACGGCAAAGGCGCGCTGAGGAAAAGGGGATATCTGCTTTCGCATGGCCTGTTCGGCGCAACAATTCATTGGTTTTATGCGCCCTTCTCAAGTGCGTTCTGGCGTCGCTTTGGGTAGAATGGCGCCTCCTTGAAATCCCTGGCACCGAGAAGGCATCCCATGTTCGGCAAATCCCAGTCTATTGCAGAGTTTGACCCAGAAATCCAAGCCGCCATTGTGGCGGAAGAGACGCGCCAAGAAGCGCATATTGAGCTGATTGCGTCTGAAAATTACGCCTCGCCTCGGGTAATGGAAGCGCAGGGCACCTTGCTGACAAACAAATATGCGGAAGGCTATCCGGGCAAGCGTTACTACGGCGGCTGTGAAAACGTCGATGTGGTCGAATCGCTAGCGATTTCCCGCGCCTGTGAGCTGTTCGGTGCTGATTATGCCAACGTGCAGCCACACTCCGGTTCGCAAGCCAATAGCGCCGTATTCTTGGCGTTACTGCAAGCGGGCGACACCGTTCTAGGCATGAGCTTGGCGCACGGCGGCCACCTGACACACGGCGCGAAGCCTAACTTCTCCGGCAAGCTGTACAACGCAGTGCAGTACGGGCTGAATCCCGAAACCGGCGTAATCGATTACGACGAAGTTGAAAAGCTCGCCATTGAGCACAAGCCGAAAATGATTATTGCGGGTTTTTCTGCGTACTCTCAGAAGCTCGATTTTCCTCGTTTTCGCGAGATTGCCGATAAAGTTGGCGCGTATCTGATGGTTGATATGGCGCACGTTGCAGGCTTGGTTGCGGCAGGTATTTATCCTAACCCCGTGCCTTACGCCGACGTTGTGACCACCACAACCCACAAAACCTTGCGCGGACCACGCGGCGGTTTGATCTTGGCGAAAGCCAATGAAGAGCTAGAGAAAAAATTCAACTCCGCCGTATTTCCTGGCGGCCAAGGCGGCCCGCTGATGCACGTGATTGCGGCTAAAGCGATTTGCTTTAAAGAAGCGATGGCTGACGATTTCAAAACCTACCAAAAGCAGGTCGTGAAAAATGCTCAGGTAATGGCGAAGGTGTTCGTTGATCGCGGTTTTGATGTGGTATCTGGCGGCACCGAAAACCATTTGTTCTTGGTGAGCCTGATCAAACAAGACATTACCGGCAAAGATGCGGATGCCGCCTTCGGCGACGCGCATATTACTGTGAATAAAAATGCGGTACCGAATGATCCGCGCAGCCCGTTTGTGACGTCCGGTTTCCGTGTTGGCACGCCTGCGGTGACCACGCGTGGCTTCGGCGAAGCGGAATGTGCGGACCTTGCCGGTTGGATGTGTGACATCCTTGATAACCTAGGTGATGCCGCGGTGATCGAAGCGGTGAGAGGTAAAGTCACCGAAGTTTGTGCACGTTTGCCTGTATACGAGAAGTAGTAGACGACCATGCATTGTCCATTTTGTAGTGCCGATGACACCAAGGTAATCGACTCGCGCCTCGTCACTGACGGGGCGCAGGTGCGTCGTCGCCGCGAATGCAATGCTTGCGGTGAGCGCTTTACCACCTTTGAAACTGCTGAGCTGGTCATGCCGCGAGTGGTGAAATCGGACGGAAAGCGCGAACCCTTTGATGATGCCAAGTTGCGCGCCGGACTGATGCGAGCTTTAGAAAAGCGCCCAGTCAGCATGGAAGATCTGGAAGCCGCTGTGACGCGTATTACCCATCGACTGCGCGCAACAGGCGAGCGTGAGTACCCGTCCCTAGAAGTGGGTGAAATGGTGATGGAAGAGCTGCGTCAGCTGGACACCGTCGCGTATGTCCGTTTCGCATCTGTTTACCGAAGTTTTCAGGATATCTCCGATTTTAGAGATGAAGTTGAACGTCTCGAAAAGGCTGGAAAGAACGGTAAAAAGAGTAAAAAGTAACGACAGTCCAGCTGTCGTTATTGCTGCGGGTAACACGCTCCGCGGCAAATCCCTCCTCCCTCGTTGCTGCAGCAGGTAAACTCGCTTCATGACTTTTACCGCCGACGATCATCGCTACATGCAAAGAGCCGTTGAGCTCGCCGAGCATGGTTTGTTTACCACAGACCCGAATCCTCGTGTCGGCTGCGTGCTGGTTTTGAATGGCAGCATCGTCGGCGAAGGGTTTCATCAAAAAGCCGGAGAGCCTCACGCTGAACGTCATGCGCTGCTGGCGGCGGGCGCTAACGCGCGTGGTGCAACCTGTTACGTCACGCTCGAGCCGTGCTCGCATACTGGCCGAACTGGGCCGTGCGCGGACGCCATCATTGAGGCAGGTGTGAGCAAAGTGGTTGCGGCCATGCAAGATCCGCATCAGCGAGTCGCCGGGAAAGGATTCGAAAAGTTGCGCGCGGCCGGAATTGAAGTGCAGGTTGGGTTGCTCGAGACGCAGGCGCGCGCGCTCAATCCTGGTTTTATTCAGCGCATGGAAACCGGTCGCCCCTTTGTGCGACTCAAGCTCGCCATGAGTCTTGATGGCCGCACCGCCATGGCAAATGGCGAATCCAAATGGATTACTGGCACGGCCGCACGGGAAGATGTGCAGCGCTTGCGGGCGCGCTCGTCGGCCATCGTCACGGGGGTCGGTACGGTGCTGGCGGATGACCCAGCGTTGACCGTGCGCCCCGCGGACTGGCACATCCTTACTTACCCTGATGCATCAGTGCGACAGCCGTTGCGAGTTGTGCTGGACAGAAATTTACGCACGCCGGCAAGCGCCAAGTTACTTGGCGAAGCAGGCAATACGCTGCTTGTTTCCGCCGTTGATCCAAGTCCAGCTCTCGCCGCCGCACTCAGCGCGGAAGGCGCAGAGGTGATACATTTGCCATCCACTGACAGCGGCATTGATCTGCGTGAGTTACTCGGCGAGCTGGGTCGACGCGAGTGCAACGAAATTCTTGTTGAGGCCGGCCCCACAGTGGCGGCGGCATTTGTGAGTGGCGATTGGGTTGATGAGCTCGTGGTGTATATGGCGCCGTCGCTGCTGGGTTCCAGCGCGCGCCCGTTAATGGTGTTGCCGCAGCTGGTTGCCATGAAAGATAAAATTGAACTGAAATATTCGGATGTTGCGCTTGTTGGCGATGATGTGCGCGTCACCTTAACGCGATAGTCGCGGGCCGTTTCAAGTCGCCGCAAGCCTAAAAATTGGATGTCTTTATGTTTACAGGAATTATCGAAGCGAAAGGCAGTATTGCCAGCATGACGCCGAAAAGTGGTGACATGACGCTGTCCATTCGCACCGGCGATCTAGATCTCACCGACGTGCAATTGGGCGATTCCATCGCCACCAATGGCGTCTGTTTAACCGTGGTGAGCCTGACTGGAAGCGGCTTTACCGCAGACGTCTCAGGCGAGACGTTATCATTAACGACGTTAGGGAGATTAACCGCAGGGGCCCCAGTTAATTTAGAAAAAGCGCTTACCCCGACAACGCGGCTCGGCGGGCATTTGGTCTCCGGTCATGTCGATGGCCTCGGCAAAGTGGTCAGCCTCACCCCCGATGCGCGCTCCACTCGCATCGACATAGAAGCGCCCGCGGCACTCGCAAAATACATCGCCCACAAAGGCTCTGTCACCGTGGATGGCATCAGCCTAACGGTGAATAGCGTGCAGGGTGCGGTGTTCAGTTTGAACATTGTGCCGCACACGCAGCATATGACCACCATTGGTGATTGGCAGCCGGGCACGCAGGTTAACTTGGAAGTTGATATCATTGCCCGCTATCTGGAGCGCCTACTGCTTGGCGACAAAGCCGCCGACGCAAAAAGTGGCGACGGCATTAGCATGAGCTTTCTTGCTGAGAACGGATTTTTAAAACGTTAACGAACCTTTATGGCGACTAGTGCAGTGGCTTGCGCGCAGGCGATAGCAAATACGCCGACGGTGCACGTATTTTTGTTGGCTCTGTCCACAAGCAACCGCCGAACGCAAAAACAGAATGACTGTTTGGAGAAAAAATGAAACTCAACAGCGTCCGCGAATTAATTGACGATTTACGCGCCGGCAAAATGATCATCCTAATGGATGATGAAGATCGCGAAAATGAAGGCGATCTGGTGATGGCGGCAGAATTTGCCACGCCCGAAGCGATTAACTTTATGGCCAAGCACGCGCGCGGATTAATTTGTCTAACGCTGACCCAGCAACGCTGCGAACAACTTGAGCTGCCATTAATGGTCGGCCGTAACGGCACGCAGCTTGGCACCAACTTCACCTTGTCCATTGAAGCCGCGGAAGGAGTGACAACGGGCATTTCCGCAGCGGACCGAGCAAAAACGATTCAAGTCGCTGTGGCGCGGGATGCGAAGCCCAAAGACATTGTGATGCCGGGGCATATATTCCCGTTGATGGCGCAGTCGGGTGGCGTGTTACATCGTGCAGGTCATACCGAAGCGGGTTGCGACTTGGCACGCATGGCTGGCTGTGAACCCGCCGCCGCCATTGTTGAAATTATGAATGATGACGGCACCATGGCGCGCCGTCCGGATTTGGAAAAGTTTGCCGAAGCGCATCAATTAAAAATTGGCACCATCGCTGATTTAATTGAATACCGCATGCTCAATGAAAAAACCGTTGAACGTGTTAGCGAAAATACGCTACCTACTTTTTATGGCGACTTTAAGCTGATTGCCTTCAAAGATCGTGTCGATAACTTAACGCACGTTGCGTTAGTCAAAGGCGAGCCAACACCAGAAGAAGTGACAACCGTCCGCGTGCATCAAGTTGATCCGCTGCGTGATTTAATGAGCGCGCAAATCAATGGCCGCACTGGTTGGAATTTACATAGGGTTCTTGAAGAGCTGTCTAAGAGTGACGCTGGCGTTGCGATTATCCTAGGCCAAGATTATGTGTCTAACGACATGCAGGACATGATCGGTGAATATTTTTCTGGCAAGCGCCGCAGTGCAGGCATGACCGGTCCCGCGTACCGAAATATTGGTACGGGTTCGCAAATATTGCGCGAGCTTGGTGTTCGCAGAATGCGCTTATTGTCATCGCCGATGCGATTCAACGCTTTGTCAGGTTTCGATTTGGAAATCGTTGAATACGTAGAAGCAGACTAGCGCGCAACGCACGGGCGGCGTATGCGTCGCCCAATATGCCTTATCTTTGGCGTGTGTTTTTGCATCCGAAGATTAATTTTTCTCAAAACGTTATTTTTTCTGCGCATTGATTCAATGCGCCAAGCGTAAAAAAATTAATCTTTAAATAGCGGTTTTCCGCGATACATCCCTGTTACTACTCGCCCTTCAATGACGTCCCCCACCATCACGCGCCCAGCATGTGAAATGTTATTATTCGCGTGAGCGGCGGGCTTGCCATTGTTGGAGGGTGAGGGCGCAGTACCGCTATCGTTTGAGATTTCCGTGAACAAATCAAAAAGTTTTTCGCCGTTTGATTCCAGTGCGAAGGCGTAGATCTGATTTAAAATATCTTCGTCTTGCAAGCTAACGTCTTTGCCGAATTCCGTCTTGATCATGGATTTGGCATTGCGAAGTTTAATGAATTGATCGCGAGTAAGTACTGCATTCACTGGTTTTTGCATGTTGGCCATCCTTTACCATTGGGTTTTTATTCTAATTTATGCCACTACGACATTAGTCCTGCTTTAAGATTCTAATAAAAAATGAAGGGATGCAAGCGCTACTCGTCGCCTAAAAATCGGGCACTGATTTGGTGCGAATGTTTTTAAAAAAGAACAAGATAATGGCTCGAATCATTCAGCTTTGATGCGTTTAAAGTGGTGTAAAAGTTAAAATAAACTAGCGAAATCTATCCCGGAAGACCTTAGGCGACACTTCAACTTCTTTCTTAAAAAGCCGCCGGAACGAACTAATGTCTGTATAGCCAACCTCAGCAATAATGTTTTCAAGTGATAGGTCGGTTTCCTCCAATAAGCGTTTCGCAATGTCGAGTCGCATTTTTTGTAGATATTGGCCCGGAGGCATGCCTGCAAACGAGCGAAAACGCCGCACAAATGTGCGTTCGCTCATAGCGGCCATTTGTGCGAGATGGGCCAGTGTCATCTCGTGCTTTAGATGATCGTGCATATGCTCAATAACGCGCTCGATGCTGGCGTCTCGACCAGAGGTGAGATGCTCCGCTTTTAAGTAGGGCGCTTGGCTGGCGCCGCGATCAAGCAACATTATGCGGGCACACGCGGTGGCAACTTGCGGCGGTAAGAAGCGTTCCACCAATGCCAGTGATAATTGCATCCATGACGACGCGCCCGCGCCGGAAAGTATATTGCCGTCTTCGGTGACAATTTCTTTGGGATGCAGGAGCACCGCTGGGTAACGACGACGAAATGCTTTCGTTAACCACCAACTGGTGGTTGAGGTTTTTCCATCTAGCAGACCTGCCTCCGCCAACACAAATGTGCCGCTGCAGATGCCGCACATTACTTTGCCTTCGTGATGCCGTGCCTTCAGCCAGCTGATATAGCCGTCGGGCATATTGGCCACAAAGTTGGTCACCTCGCGGGCGCTGGTGTGGTTAAAGCCGGGGATAATAATAATGTCGCTTTCGCGGGCGCGTTTAACATCGCCGTCGACCGGGATCAGAAAACCCGCCGAGCTGCGTACCGGTTTGCCGTCGACAGAAATGATTTGCCAGCTAAAGCGCTGATCTGCCGGAATTCCTGCGATGTCTGCTTGGATATTGGCAATATTCAGCACCTCAATCGGGCCGGTCACGCCTGTGGCAAGAATGTTATCCATGGCGAATACAGTCACATTTGGCATTTTTCGCACCTTAAATATGGCGTTAATGGCAATAATAACGTCAATAACGCCACTCTTTGTTAAGCCAGTCAAGGCCTATTCTGTAAGCCGTGATTGCATCTTCCCGCGTCGGGAAGCAAGGAGGGCAACATGAGCATCAGTGTCTTTCATTCTCATAATATCGACGTTCGTCATACGGATGTCCGCGAAACGGACGTGACGTTTTCACTTTCGCCCAGCATGTTGTTTGGCCAGCTACCGTCATTAGAAACCTTTCGCAAGCCGCTGCAGTTTCTGTCTGGCGTGTTGATGGCCGTGCTGGCCGATCATCTGGTCGCATCACTGGGCGGTGACGAGCCTAATGTAGTGCCAATGCTGTTGGCCGGTTTTGCGGCGGTGACGTTCGCTGTTGCGTTGGACGTTAATCGAACGTGGTGGCTGGGTGTTGCTGCGATGCAGCTGGCCTTGTTGTTGCCTGCGGGCTATTTGTTGTCGAGCGGCGCTTTCACTGTCGCAGACCTGATCGGCCTGCATATAGCTTTAATCACAGTGTTGTTGCTCGACTACCGTGCTTTGAATTTTTCGGTGACACGCGTATGGCTTGGTGCGGAAATTGGTTTGTTGCTTGCGCATCTCCTGTAATGCTGCATCCATCAAGGTCGCTATTAAATAAGTACCTCTCCGTAGTTTGGCCGCCCATTTGGGCGGCTTTTTTTATTTTCTTTGTCGGGCATTTCGGCAAATAGAAGTCAGTATTGCTGTGGTAAACTGCGCGCCCCCGAAGGCCGTTGTACGCTAGGAGCTTCCTGCGATGGAACTAGATCCTTTCATGCTGGCGCGGATGCAGTTTGCCGCCAATATCAGCTTCCACATTCTCTTTCCTACCATCACGATCGGTTTGTGTTGGGTGTTACTCTATTTTCGTGTGCGTTTCACCCTGTCGGGTAATAAAGCGTGGGAATACGCCTATTTCTTCTGGGTGAAAATATTTGCGCTAAGTTTTGCACTCGGTGTTGTCTCTGGCATCACCATGAGCTTTCAGTTCGGTACTAATTGGCCTGGTTTTATGGAGCGGGCGGGGAATATTGCTGGCCCATTGTTGGGTTACGAAGTGCTCACTGCGTTTTTTCTGGAAGCGTCGTTTCTCGGCATTATGTTGTTCGGCAAAGACCGTGTTTCCAATCGCGTACATTTAATTGCGTGCGGGCTTGTGGCGCTGGGCACGTCTTTCTCTGCATTTTGGATTTTGAGTTTAAATTCTTGGATGCAAACCCCGACAGGCTATCGTCTTGAAGACGGTGTATTTTTCGTCGATAGCTGGTGGGATGTTATTTTTAATCCGTCATTTCCGTATCGCCTCGCTCATATGTTTAACGCGTCGTTATTAACCGCAGCGTTTCTTATTATGGGCGTGAGTGCGTGGCGTGCCATTCGACAAGTGGATGGCCCGGCAACGTGGCAAGTGATGCGTACCGGCGCGCTAATGGCAGCTGTGTTGGCGCCGCTGCAAATTTGGATTGGTGATTTACACGGTTTAAATACGCTTGAGCATCAGCCGGCGAAAATTGCCGCGATGGAAGGTGTCTGGGAAACAGAAAAAGGGGCGCCATTAACGCTGTTCGGTTTTCCGGATGAAGCAGAAAAAACGACGCACTTCGCCATTAAAGTGCCTAAGTTCGCTAGCCTGATTTTAACCCATGAGTGGGATGGCGAG
This sequence comes from Alcanivoracaceae bacterium, assembly GCA_029213045.1. GTDB lineage: Bacteria > Pseudomonadota > Gammaproteobacteria > Pseudomonadales > Alcanivoracaceae > JARGPN01. The sequence goes on along the minus strand of JARGPN010000016.1, from coordinate 83,120 downwards.
TTAAAAGGACTGAACGAATTCGAGAATGAGTCGCCACCGGTTGCGCCAGTGTTTTGGGCGTTTCGCATCATGGTGGGTGTTGGCATGTTGATGCTGTTCATCGGCTGGTGGGCAGTATGGGGTTTGTTTAGAGGGCGAGAGCAGGATTTTCGCGAGACCCGTGTGTGGTTGTTGCGCGCATTATCGCTGATGACATTTTCAGGCTGGATAGCGGTGTTAGCGGGATGGTACGTCACTGAGATAGGCCGGCAGCCGTGGATCGTTTATGGCGTGATGCGCACGTCAGAAGTGGTTGCAGATCATCCCAGCGGCATGGTGTTAGGCACGCTGCTTGGCTATTTAAGTTTGTATGCATTTTTGTTGGTGTCATACATCGGCGCATTACGTTATTTATCTACGAAACCGGCGCGGTCTTTATCTTTATTGCCGCATTACGTTAACGAAGTGGGCGTGGACCCAGTTGATGGCATCAGTGCGGATGCGAACAATGCTGACCCTGCCGAAAAGGGAGAACGCTAATGGATCTCAGCTATTGGTTGCCTTTGTTTTTTGCCGGTGCGATGGGTTTTTCCCTGTTAATTTACGTCATGTTAGACGGCTATGATTTAGGTATCGGCATGTTGTTGCCGTTCGCCGAAGACGATGAAAAGGATGTCATGATCGCGTCCATTGGGCCGTTTTGGGATGCCAATGAAACATGGATTGTGTTGGGCGTGGGTATTCTATTGATTGCTTTTCCGCAAGCGCACAGCATTGTTTTGACGTCGTTGTATTTGCCCGTAACGATTATGCTGATGGGGTTAATTCTGCGCGGTGTGTCATTCGATTTTCGCGTTAAAGCGGGTGATGATCGCAAGGCGATGTGGAATCGATTGTTTGCATTGGGGTCATTGATCGCCTCGGTATGCCAAGGCTGGATGGTCGGCGCTTATGTTACCGGTCTCACCGGAGATACCATGAGCACGCTTTTTGCTACGTTGATTTCGCTCACATTGCCTGCGCTTTACATCATGTTGGGTGCTGCATGGTTATTAATTAAAACTGAAGGTGAATTATTTAAAAAAGCGGTGCGTTGGGGGCGTATGGCCGTGCTGCCAATGGGGATTGGTTTACTTCTTGTGTCTGTCGCAACGCCTATCGTCAGCTCCGCCATTGCCGAGAAATGGTTTTCGCTGCCGAATGCGCTTGGCTTGTTACCGATTCCGTTAAGTACCGGCATTGCCTACGCTGGATTGCTGTGGATTTTTAACAGCAAGAAGATTTTATTTAATGGTTATGCGTGGCTGGCATTTGTCGCGTTAGCGGTAATTTGCGTCATGGCGAGCATCGGATTGGGCTACAGTTTATTCCCCGATATCGTGATCGGTCGCATGGATATTTGGACTGCGGCTTCCGCAACAGAATCGTTGCTGTTTACCTTCTGGGGCGCCATTGTCGCGTTGCCAGCGATCTTGGGTTATACCATTTTTATCTACCGCATTTTCCGTGGCAAGGCGACGCATCTTAGCTACGAATAAGCTCGATATGACATCGCCGCCCACTCTCCATATATCGGTGAGCGGGCGGCTTTTCCGCCAGTGGTAATTGCTTCACACTGAGCGTCGTTACTATTCACTGACTCGCCGGAAGGACAGGAGAAACGTATGCGTACTTTATTGGTTCTGTTGTGTTCATGTTTTGCCAGCGTCGCTGTCGCCGAGATGCCCGCACCGTCTGTCGCACCGGAGAGCGCAAAGGTTTATTTCATTACACCGCAAAGCGGTGACACAGTGACGAGCCCGGTAACCATACAGTTTGGACTCTCTGGCATGGGCGTCGCACCCGCGGGTGTCGAAAAGGCGAACACGGGCCACCACCATTTGATTGTCGATGCTAAGCTGCCTGCGCTAGATCAGCCGGTGCCATCGAATGAGCATTATCGCCACTTCGGCGGCGGTCAAACCGAGGCCAGCATAGAGTTGACGCCGGGCACCCACACGTTGCAGCTGTTGCTGGGCGATCAGTTGCACCGCCCGCATCAGCCGCCAGTGACGTCAGAAGTGATCACTATCACCGTCAAATAGCCATTTGCGGCAAATTAGGCAGGAAACTGGCGTCCCAAACCGCTAGAATATGCCGCTCTTCGGCCTAGGGCCGACCGAATGCGCTCGTCTATAAAGGGTTTGCTATGAAAGACATCAAAGTCACTGAAGGCTTGTTTACCGATGCCGCCGGCCGTTACGCCATTGTCGTTGCGCGCTTTAACAGCTTCGTTGTTGAAGCCTTGCTGGAAGGCGCGGTTGATTCGTTGGTGCGTCATGGTGTGAAAGCGAAAGATATCGAAGTGTTCCGCGTGCCTGGTGCATGGGAGCTTCCGGTTGCAGCGAAGCGCCTTGCCGACAAAGGTGGGTTCGATGCCATCATTACCCTAGGTGCGGTTATCCGTGGCGGCACTGCGCATTTTGAATATGTTGCTGGCGAAGCAGCGAAGGGCATTGCGTCCGTACAAAATGCCACAGGCATTCCTATCACTTTCGGTGTTCTCACCGTTGATACAATTGAGCAAGCGATCGAACGCTCTGGCACCAAAGCTGGCAATAAGGGCGCTGAAGCAGCCCAGACAGCGATGGAAATGGTCAGCTTGTTTAAGCAGCTTTAATCAGATGAATGAACCCATTAATCACAGTACGCCATCGGCGCGCCGCAAGGCGCGCCGTTTTGCATTGCAGGCACTTTATCAGTGGCAACTCGCGAAAACAGACTTGTCTGATATTGAAGTTCAGTTCCGCACCGATAACGACATGAAAAAAGTGGACCGTGAATATTTTCACGAGCTGCTACATGGTGTGCCCGCGAACCTCGACACTATTGATGAAGCGTTGCAACCCGCGCTGGACCGAAAAGTGGCCGAATTGTCGCAGGTGGAGAAAGTTATTCTGCGCATTGGTGCTTACGAATTAATCCATCGTTTAGACGTGCCGTATCGAGTTGTGCTGAACGAAGGCATCGAGCTGGCCAAATTATTTGGTGCCGATGATTCGTTCAAATATGTGAATGGTGTGTTAGATAAACTTGCGCGCAAGTTTAGGCGTTTAGAGCAAGCGCCACGTTAAAATGAAATATTGGCCTCCGCATTTCCTGCGGAGGTTTTCGTATAAGGGATTCAGCAGAACATTTGCTAACAACAAAACTATTTCGCGTTAGCAAACTGTGATTCCCCATCGCCCGTAATCGTATTCTCAACGGTATCCTTGATCTTCGATGCGTCGCTGCAGTGCAGTTGACGAAATGTCTTCGTAAATTGGACGTTTTCTTAGAGCAGCTATGGATGAGTTTCAGTTAATCGAACATTTTTTTCGGCCACAGGGCAAAGGTCCTGGCGTATTAATCGGTCCGGGAGACGATGCGGCAGTGTTGCAGCCGTCTGAAGGCTGCCAGTTGGTGATGACCATGGACACGCTGGTGAGTGGCCGACATTTCCCCGAAGATTTTTCCGCGTTTGATATTGGTTGGCGCAGTCTGGCGGTGAATCTTTCCGATCTCGCCGCAATGGGTGCGGTGCCGCGCTGGTGTTTATTGAGTCTTTCTTTGCCCGAGGCCGATGAGCACTGGCTCAAGGAATTTTGTGAAGGCTTTTATGCGTTAGCACAAGAAGAAGGCATCACATTAGTAGGCGGCGATATGGTGCGCGGCGCTTTGCAGATTACCGTGCAAGCCACTGGCGAGGTACGGGCGGGCCGCGCGTTATTGCGCAGCGGTGCGCGCACGGGGGATCGTATATGCATTGGTGGCGTACCCGGTGAGGCGGCGTTGGGATTGCGACAGTGGCAAGCGGGTGTCCGTGACGGTGATGCAGTGGCGAGCTTCACACGTCCGCGGCCGCAAATGAAGTTAGGGAAAAAGTTACGAGGCATGGCGAGCGCCTGCATTGATATTTCCGATGGATTACTGGCTGATTTGCAGCACATCCTTGATGAGAGTGGGAGAGGTGTCGCGCAAGCACCAGGCGCCATCATTAAATTGTCGAGTTTGCCGAACTCCACTGCGATTGAAAGCGAGCCGGACATGGATATCCGCCAAAAGGCGCAATTGTCTGGCGGTGATGACTACCTGTTATTGTTTACCTTGCCGTCGATGTTTAATGTGCCACAAGGTTGTTATGAAATTGGTCGCGTGACAACGGAATCGGGTTTGCGTGTTTTAGATGAAAACGGCGCGCCCATAGACGTTAACGTTAAAGGCTGGACGCATTTCTAATTAATCCGTTTGGGTCGATACGTGAGTAGTGAGAAAACTATGCAGCAAGAACCTCATAAAAAACCCAGCATGAAGAACCCAGTGCATTTTTTAGCATTTGGTTTTGGCAGTGGCTTATCGCCGAAAGCGCCGGGCACCTTCGGCACCTTGGCGGCTATCCCTATTTGGTATTTGGCTGCGCAGTTACCGTTGTGGGTGTATTTTACTGTCTTGGTGGTGGTCATTGCGGTGGGGCCTTTTCTTTGCGGGCGCACGGCTGATGACCTAGGTGTGCATGATCACTCTGGCATTGTATGGGATGAAATTGCCGGCTTTCTATTGACGATGCTGTTTGTGCCGGTCAGTTGGACGGCGATGATAGCGGGCTTTTTGTTTTTCCGGCTCTTTGACATTGCTAAGCCGTGGCCAATCAGTTGGCTGGACCGGCAGGTTGAAGGCGGTACGGGTATTATGGTCGACGATCTCCTTGCTGCGGTGTATGCATGGGTATGCGTGCAAGCGGTGCTGTGGTGTTTCGCGTAATACTTGTTCCCTGGCTGTTTCGCTAACAAGCGCGCTCAAATCCGTGCTGAGCTGCTCGATTAATTAACGCAATAATTTGCACAATGTGCGGGGCAAGTCGTGCAGCGGTTGCCGTTCACGTGCGAGAATCCCCCGCCTGTACGCATCATAAGGAAGTGATCTGTCTGCCGTGATATCGTTTTGCCAATATCCTGCTCGACAGCTTGAATAAGCCTTTTCGTTAAGGCTTGAATGGAGTTATGAAGCCGTCCCTACGTGAAGAATCGGTCCCGCGCACGCTAGAATCTGGCAGTCAGGCGAGAGAGTATCGATTGATTGAATCCCAACTGCGACGTCGCGGTTTGTGGTTGGCCCTGCCTGAACCGCTGGAAACCCAATTCTGTACGTCTCACGATGCAATGGCATCCGCCGCTTACAGTAGTACCATCATTTGGGCGCTGGGGCTCTTTTTGATGGTCGGTGCATCGGTGCTGTTCACCGTGAATACCGACCAACTTGGTATTTGGCCGGCCACTTATTCTGTCTTTCTTATTTTTATTCTCGGTGGTTGGTTGCTGTCATTTAGCGAGCAAGTTCGCGCGCAGTACCAAAAATACATCACCGCGCTGGCAGGGCTTTGTGTGTTCTATGCGGTGCTGCATCCCTCCTTGTTGACAGAGGGGCCGCTGCGCACCTTGATTCACCAAGGCACAGTCTTTGTCGTGCTGTTGGTGTATCTCGGCATTAATTTACGATTTAAATTTGCGCTTCTCGCTGGCACGGTATCTGGAATGCTCGCCTATCCCGTGATGTGGTTATTCGACTTGCCCATGAATTGGGATATGAGTATTGCAACCTTCCTTGGTGGCAGTGGGCTGGGCGCCTTACTTCGTTACCGCGACGAGCGGAGAACCCGCAAATTATTTCTACAGTCGCGTTTATTGGAGCTGGATAACGAACGCATTCAGCAGCTCGCCGATGAATTAGAGCGGCTTTCATTTTTGGATGGCTTAACGGGCTTGGCCAATCGCCGCTACTTCGATCGCATGTTTGAGAAGGCTTGGCGAACGGGTATTCGAGAAATGCACCCGTTGTCACTGGTGATGCTCGATGTCGATTTTTTTAAACGCTATAACGATCACTATGGACATCAAAATGGTGATCAATGTTTGCAAGAGATTGCCCGCGCTATTTCATTTGTCACCGCACGTCCACAGGATTTAGCCGCCCGCTACGGAGGCGAAGAGTTTGTGCTGCTATTTCCGCACACAGATAACTTGGCCGCACGCCATCTAACGTCGCGAATTCTTGAGAAAGTACGTGCCATGGAAATGGCGCACGCAGTGTCTGATTGCGCTGACTATGTCACGGTAAGTGCGGGAATTGCGACGGTGATGCCGTCACCGGATTTAGGCATGGATGCATTGCTAAGCGCGGCGGACAGAGCACTCTATCGAGCAAAAGAGCAGGGCCGTGATCGCTGGGTAAGTTCCGAAACGCTGCTATAGTTTTGCGAGGCTTGCGCAATATTAGCGGTGAGCTGTTTTAATTATTGATCATGTTTTTTGTGGAAGTTTGCTCGCAACTCATGCGGATTTCGACGTCTCGCGAGCAAACATATTAAAGTGCGGTATTTCTCACTGGTAAATCTAACTGCCGGGTCCGCGCGCGAATGCTTGCTTCAATGCCAGCGGCGTCTAGCCCGAGTTGTTGCAACAAGGCTTCCCGTTTGCCGTGATCAACGAACTGGTCTGGCAACCCTAGATTCAGCACATGTACAGGCAGTTCTTGGCTGTGTACAAACTCATTTACCGCAGAGCCTGCGCCGGTCATGCGCTGGTGATCTTCGAGCGTTACGAATAGATCGTGTGTACGTGCAAGTTCGATAAGGGCTGCTTCATCTATGGGTTTGACCCAGCGCATATCAATGACGGTCGCATTCAGTGCTTCCGCCGCTTGCATCGCTGCAGGCAACAAAACCCCAAAAGATAAAATCGCAACTTGAGCGCCGCGACGTTTTTCTATGCTTTTGCCAATGGGTAGTGCAGTCATGGCTTCGTCAATGACCACGCCGGGGCCAGTGCCGCGTGGATAGCGCACCGCCGACGGGCCGACGTGTTCATAACAGGTATACAAAAGCTGACGACATTCGTTTTCATCGGACGGCGCGGCGAGAATCAAATTTGGGACGCAACGCAGGTAGCCGATGTCAAAAACGCCGCCATGGGTGGCACCATCTTCGCCAACAATGCCGGCGCGGTCCAAGCCAAACGTAACGTCTAGATTTTGCAGTGCGACATCGTGAATTAATTGATCGTAAGCACGTTGTAAAAAAGTCGAATAAATCGCTACAACGGGTTTTTGCTTTTCGCAGGCGATGCCCGCTGCAAGCGTGACTGCATGCTGTTCGCAAATGGCAACATCATGAAAGCGCGTTGGGAATTGTTGAGAAAACTTCAACATGCCCGAGCCTTCACACATGGCAGGTGTAATGGCCACTAGGCGATTGTCTTTCTCCGCCATGTCGCAGAGCCACTGACCAAAAATATCTTGGTACTTAGGTCCACTCGGTTTCTTGGGTGCCGCCACTTCAACTTTTGATTTCGGTTCGATTTTATTAATCGCATGGTAGCCAATCGGATCAGCTTCTGCGGGCGCAAAGCCTTTGCCTTTAGTCGTGTAAATATGCAAAAGCTGCGGGCCGTTAAGGTCGCGAATATTGCCAATGGTGCTGACCAGTTCATTTACATCGTGGCCATCAAGCGGGCCGATGTAATTAAAGCCAATGGATTCGAACAGGGCATCTGGGCTCACCATGTTCTTCATGCTTTCTTCGGTGCGGCGTAAAAAGTCCCATGCGGTGGGCATGGCGGACAGTACTTTCTTGCCGCCTTCTCGTAACGCGATATAACTTTTGCTAGCCCAAATGCGCGCAAAATAATTCGCTAAGCCGCCAACGTTATGGCTGATCGACATATTGTTGTCGTTCAAAATCACCAATAAGTTTGAGCGTGTATGAGCCGCGTGGTTTAACGCTTCGAACGCTTGGCCGGCGGTCATTGCGCCGTCGCCGATAATCGCCACCGCGCGTCGTGATGACCCCGCCATTTCCGCGCCAAGTGCCATACCAAGGGCTGCACTAATGGATGTTGATGAATGGCCCACACCGAAGGTATCGAATTCAGATTCGGCGCGGTTCGGGAAACCGGAAAGACTGTGCTGTTGGCGAATGGTTGGCATTTGTTCGCGCCGACCGGTGAGAATTTTGTGTGGATAACATTGATGGCCGACATCCCACACTAGGCGATCGTCTGGTGTGTCATATAAATAGTGCAGGGCGACAGTTAGCTCGACCACACCCAGTCCTGCACCAAAATGCCCGCCACTTCGACCAACTGACCACAGTAAATAGGCGCGCAATTCGTCGACAACTTGTTCCAGTCGGTCACGGCCCAGCGCACGCAATTTATCCGGCGTGTCGAGGGTGTCCAGCAGCGGAGTCGCCGGACGGGTCAGAGGTATATCCTTAAAACTTTTTTGCATGGTCCACGTGATTCCCGAGCAGGGCGCCTAGTATACGGTGTTAGGGAGCGGGTTTCAGTGTGAAAAGGGAAACATGTTAGTGCTGACGTTGCACAACGTAGCGGGCCAACGTGATTAGCGCCTCTGCCGCGGGGCCATAGTCAGACAGGGCTGCACAGGCGCGTTCGCATAAATCGTTCGCGCGCTGACGGCTGGCTTCAAGGCCGATGAGGCCTGGGAAGGTGCTTTTTCCGTGCTTTTCGTCGGAGCCGCTCGGTTTGCCGAGCTGTTCCGTGCCTGCGGTGACATCGAGGATGTCGTCCTGAATTTGGAAGGCGAGGCCGATGGCGTCGCCGTATTCCCGCAGTGCGTGGCCTAGCGATGCGTCCTTGTTACCCGCCGCGGTGCGTCCAATAAGCAGGGCAGCGGTAATCAGCCTGCCGGTCTTTAGGTAATGCATTTCTTCCAGCGCGGCCAGTGTCATTTGTTGTCCGTGGCCCAGCATGTCCTGCATTTGGCCGGCCGCCATGCCGTCTGCGCCCGCTGCTTGGCAAAGCGTGGCAATCATGTCGACGCGCTGTTCGGCACTAAAGCTGCCGCGTAGAGCAAGTAATTCAAAGGCAAGAGTATGCAGAGTGTCGCCCGCCAATATCGCGGTGGCTTCGTCAAAGGCGCGGTGACAGGTCGGTTGCCCGCGACGTAAATCATCGTCATCCATGGCGGGCAGGTCATCGTGCACCAACGAATACGCATGCACTAACTCAATCGCGGCGGCCGGCACGTCGGCCTGTTCGTCTTTGCCTCCAGCGAGTTTGCAGGCGGCGTACACCAAAATAGGCCGCACGCGCTTGCCACCGCCAGTGGCGGCGTAGCGCATTGCATCGGCGAGCCGCTTAGAGGCGCTGGTGCTGCTGGGTAGCAACGATTGCAAAGCAGCTTCAACACGCTCGCGGCTGTTGGCCATCAAGGCGCTGAGTTGCGGCGTCTGGTCGATTGAATCTTGGCTCGTTGTCATGGTGTCTCGTTGGTGAGCATTGCCTAGACAACTTAGTCGGCGTCGTCAGGCTGAAAGGCTTCTGGTTCTGCTTCGTCTTTAAGAAGGATACGCACTTTTTGCTCGGCGGCTTGCAGGGCTTGTTGAGCTTCCCGCGTTAGGCGCACGCCTTGTTCAAAAGCTTGCAAAGATTCTTCCAGAGACAAATCACCGGATTCCATTTTTTCCACGAGGGTCTCTAGTGTTTCGAGCGTTTTTTCGAGGTTCGGAACGGCTACTGCTTTTTTGGCCATGGGAGCTCCCTGTGCGGTGGGCGAACACTAATGTTCGACTGCGATGACGTCAATTGGCCGTGTGTCTGAACCTGCGACGACGTGAATCATGACAAGGATAAACACTATTGCGCTGATTTTCTGCTTTCGATGGCGCCTTTCCGTGTTGGGGGAGAGAAAGAATTGTCTTAAGCAAACTTTGCATGACATGCAAATGAAGTGTTTCTTCCACAATTCAGCAACGTTCTCTCGGTATAACCGCTCGCTTATTTCAACGATAAGTTTGGGGGTTCCAATGCATGATCTACAAAAATACGCCTGCGCCTTGATGGTGGCAGTCGCCATAACGGGATGCGGCGGCAAGAGCGATAGCGACGATTCATCAAGTGGAGGGATCGCCACGCCCGATTCCATCACGCTAACGTGGTTGGGTCGTTATTCGTCTAACACTTTCGGCGCCAGCGCAGCAGAAATTACCGCGTATGATGCCGTAACGCAGCGAGCGTTTGTGGTCAACGCGCAGGCGGGATTGGTTGATGTGTTGGACTTGTCTGACCCCGCAAATCCGTCGCTAATTGATACGCTTTCCGCAGACGATATCGCAGCAAATTTGGACGTAAATAGTGTTGCGGTGAAAGACGGTTTAGTCGCGCTGGCAGTGCAGGCAACGAATAAAACGGATCCAGGATACGTGGCGGTTTACAGCGCGGAAGATTTGGAAATATTGGACTATGCGCAAATTGGCGCGCAGCCGGATATGGTGACCTTTACGCCTGACGGTCATTACATTTTGCTTGCCAACGAGGGTGAGCCTAGCGATGACTATTCTGTTGACCCTGAAGGCTCGGTCAGCGTGGTCGATGTTACCAATCCTCTGGATCTGGTGGTTACAACAGCGACTTTCACTTCGTACAACGCACAAATTAATGCGTTACGTGCGTCCGGTGTTCGTGTTTATGGTCCGAACGCCACCGTTGCCCAAGACATGGAACCTGAATATATCGCGGTCTCCGCAGACAGCACGACCGCGTGGGTGACACTGCAAGAAAATAACGCGATTGCCAAAGTCGATATTGGCACCGCGCAAATCACCGATATTTTTCCATTGGGTTACAAAGATCACGGTGTCGCGGGGAACGGATTGGATGCCAATGACGAAGACGGCGCGCCGGGCATTGCAACGTTCGCGGGGCTGCGCGGTTTGTATTTGCCGGACAGTATTGTTTCCTATGATGTGAACGGTGCGACGTATTTAGTCACCGCCAATGAGGGCGATGCCCGCGCGTGGGGTGAAGATACTCCCGCTTATTGGGGGACTGAAAATGCGACGCCTTGCGACGGCGACACCAGCAAAGGATTTGTTGAAGAATTTCGCATTAAGCATTTAGTTCATAAAAGCGGATTTGATCGCCGTTGTGGCGACGATTTGCCTGCGCAACTGAGAGAAATTTCGGCGGGCGCGCTGCTGAATCCAAGCGTGTTTGGCTACTGCGGCGCGGTGGCCGGTGATCCAATGGGTTGCCGTGACGATGAACATTTTGGCCGCTTAAATATTACTTGGACCATGGGTTACCAAGTGGACGAAATGGGTGCGCCAGTGATGTACACCGCGGCGGGTGTTGAAGACTCATCCGGTGATCGGATTATGTATGACGCGCTTTATTCTTACGGTGGTCGTTCGTTTTCCATTTGGGATGAGGATGGTGCCTTAGTGTGGGATTCCGGCGATGCAATTGAATCCTTTCTCGCCAGCGAGGAATGCAAACTCGGTTCAATGCGCAACATTAACTGTGCTGACTATTTCAATGCCAACCACGAAGAGGGCGATACCCTCGATAACCGCAGCGACAACAAGGGGCCAGAACCTGAAGGCTTAGCCGTCGGCACGATCGGTAGTAAAACCTTTGCCTTCGTTGGGCTTGAGCGCATGGGCGGCGTGTTGGTGTATGACATTACCAATCCCGCAGCGCCTCAGTTTCAGGATTACCTCAATAGCAGAGAAGAGTGGGATACCGAAGATCCTTCGACGATTCTGGCCACGGTTGGCGACCTAGGCCCAGAAGGCCTGCACTTTATCTCCGCCGCCGATGCCCCGAACGGAGAAGCGCTGCTGATCGTTGGTAATGAAGTCAGTGGCAGCACCGCCGTATTTCGCGTGGAGCAGCACTTTAATCAGTAAGTTGGCGTAAACGTTATGACGTTCAAAAGACTCTTGCAGGTGGCCAGAGAGACTCTCCTCTGCAAGGGTCTTTTTCTGGCAAGTGTTATTTTTTATGGCTCATTAGGTTTGTAAGTGCCCACACTTTCCGTCCTGCACGCTTGTGGGTGCTTGCCCACAAGCGATTCCTTCCCCCTTAAAGCGCTCACCATCAGTCATACCCAGATGTTCAGGTGTCAGACAAAAATGACGCGCTTTTTTGTGGATTGATGACGAGTTGATTAGCGGTCTTTGTCGGCCGGATGGCTAACTGACTGTTCCCAATGGTAAAAAAAAACACCGCTCAAAAGTGGCTAGAATCATTCCAAAAATGCATAAGAATCTCTATTCCACTGCTCCGGGGGCGAGACTATAGTGAACTTCCCTCGTCGGTCGTGCAGGCTGTCTTCCTGCGATCTCCTAAGCTATTGCTTTGGTCTGCGACCACCCGACCGGCGGGGACTCTCTTTCCTGCTATATTTCAACTTATTGAAATATAAGCATTATTTCTTATCTCAGTTATCTGGTATTGATGGGCTGCGATTCAGTCGCGGTATCGCTAGAATGCGCCTCCTATGAAATTGATCCTTGCTCCTATGGAGGGGCTGGCGGACTTCTACGTTCGCCAGGCGCTCACGGATATCGGCGGCTTCGATTGGTGCGTAACGGAATTTGTCCGTGTCAGCGGCACCTTGTTGCCCCCGAAAACCTTTTATCGTTGGTGCCCTGAATTGCGCACCGGCGCGCGCACCCGTGCCGGCACGTCTGTGCATGTGCAGCTGTTGGGTTCTGATCCGCAGTGCATGGCAGAAAATGCTGCGCGAGCAGCGGAGTTAGGTGCGCCGGCGATAGATTTGAATTTTGGTTGTCCGGCAAAAACAGTAAATCGTCATCGCGGCGGCGCCGTGCTGTTGGATGAACCCGAGGTTGTGCATCAGGTGGTTGCGGCGGTGCGTAATGCGGTGCCGAAACATTTGCCGGTATCGGCAAAAATGCGTTTAGGAAATTGCCACGGTGATTTTGCAGTAGAAAACGCACGCGCCATTGAAGCTGCGGGGGCAAGTTGGCTAACCGTACATGGTCGCACTAAGGTTCAGGGCTACAAGCCACCCGCTTATTGGGATCAGATTGCGCTGCTGCGTCACGCCATTGCCATTCCGGTGATTGCGAACGGTGAAATTTGGACGGCGGATGACGCCCATCGCTGCGCGCAAGAATCTCAGTGCGACATGTTAATGCTTGGTCGAGGTGCTGTATCAGATCCGTTTTTAGCGCAGCGCATTCAGCAGGGCTCGACAGCGGATTGGGCTGATGTGCGAGCCAGCTTGCTCAAGTTTATCGAAGATTGTTTGCCAACATCGACCGATCTACAGTTGGCCGGTCGGTTAAAGCAGTGGATGAATTATTTGCGTCGTGATTGGCCGCAAGCACAAACCTTGTACGACGTGATTAAGCGGTGCAAAAGCAGCGCCGATATCGCGATGCATATTGAGAGCTCTACTGACATCGCCGCCTAGCATTTTTCAACGTAACGTTATTCGGATGTTGCGTGGCTTGCCGATAAGTCCTTCGCGGCAGATTGCTTCGAAAACGTCATAGTCTGCTTTGGCTGCATCACTTCAAATTTTGCCCCTGCCTTTTTGACTTCCTCTGCCAGCAGCGTAAATGAAGCGGGCAAGTTTTCCATTAAATACGGAAGTGCCGGTGTGCCGGCTTGCAAGGGAACAAAAAAATCGTCCCAATGAATGGGTATCACCGCTTTAGCGCCGGTGGCGCGGACAGTGTTGCGCACATAGTCCTGTGTGTAGCCGGACGCTTGTCGCGACAAGCCGACGCTCGATACAAAGGCGATATCTGCTTGGTAACCGTCGAGTTGACCGTCAGCAAATCCAGCGCTGCCCTGAATGACGATGTTGCCAGCCGGATGTCGAATAACCAGCACATAGGATTCGCCTTCTTTCCACGCATCCACCGGCGCGGGCGGAGAAAGCGGTTCGGAAATGTCTTCACCCATGCCGGTTAAGCGATCAATCCATTCTGCCTGCGGTACATGCTCCGACGATAAGAAAATCACTTCAAAGTCACCGTATTGGACTCCCTTGCCGGGTGTGACAACCCGAATATCTTTTTCATCCATGCCTGCACCGCGTCCTACATTTGCTGTGCTCTCTGAGCCAAGCAGATGAGCGCCAGTTTTCATAGCAACCCAAGGCGCATCCATGACGTGGTCAAAATGCGAGTGAACGACCATTACGGCATCCAGCTTTTCAATGTTGGCAGCGCGTAAGTTCTTATTAATGCGGGCGACGTTAGGCGACAGACTGCGGGTGACAACATCCAGCTTGGAAACACGAGAAAAATAGCCGTCAGTAAGTAACGTTGTCGTGCCGTCGGATATGAGCAGCGTTGAAGTGCCGAGCCAAGTGATGGATAACGATGGGTGGTTTGTCTGATCGGCCGGTTGCGCCGTGTACGCCGGCCAACCTTCTGTAGTGGGACGCACTTGAAAGGCAATCGTGAGGACGCAGACAATAATAAGTAATGTAATCAGGCTACCAATTAGCCAGCGAGTGATGCGCATTCAATCAATGTCCTTATTTTTATGACGAAACTCCAGCTTCTTACTGCGAGTATAAACGGCTCGCAACGAGATTTGAGATGTATTTTATTCGATTTGCTGTAAGTGTTTCGTCGTTCACGTAATAGCGGAATCGATACTATGCCGAAAGTAGAGTGAATTCGTTGTCAGTGAAAGCGTACAGAGAGGAAAAGTGCTGTAAAAGGCAGAGAGGGTCGTTAGAGGAGGGGCGCTCAAGGCGAGAAAGCCGCCTTGAGCGAAAGATCAGTTCAAAGAATTAGTCAGTGACTGCCTCGGCGTCCAGCGCGTAAACACCATTTTCGTCGTGGACTTCTTTGCCATGTAAAGGCGGATTAAAAGAACAAGCAAGCTGCATGTCTGTTTTGCCGCGCAGCAGGTGCTCGTCATTTTTGTCTAGGATATACACAGTGCCGGGTTTGATCGGATAAATTTTACCATCCGCCAACGTCTCAACTTCTCCTTCGCCGGAAATGCAGTACACGGTTTCTAAATGGTTTTGATACCAAATATGCGTTTCAGTGCCAGCGAAAATAGTGGTGATATGAAATGAAAATCCCATGCCGTCGTCTTTGAGTGAAAGGCGAACGGATTCCCAGTTGCCGTTCTCAGCAATGACGCGGCGATTAGTTTTCTTGGCTTCCTCGAGAGTTCTAACAATCATGGGTTGACAAGCTCCCTACGACTAATTGATGAATGATGTTGTGTTGTTTGCATGTATAGACAATGCATTTTTAAAAAGGAATATAGATAAAAAAATCCCGGCCCGGGAGGTGCTTGGGCCAGGAAGAGTCTGCGCCGTGCATCGAGTGATACCGATGCGTATGGCGCAGGCGCAATACTGCGCTTCGATGAGCGATCTTTAGGCGACTACGCTCACTTTGCCGTGTCGATTTTGTTGCTTCACACGATCTTTCATGACGGTGTCGACGCTTTCAGCGAGAATGTCCATGCCGCGTTGCAGCTCTTCTTCGCTAATGGTGAGCGGACACAATGTTTTAATAACCTGATCGTCTGCGCCAGAAGTTTCAATGACCATGTTGCGCTTAAAGGCTTCTTGCGTAATTTGATGCGCTAACTCGCCATCGGTGCACACCAGTCCTTGCATCATGCCGCGACCATTTAAGTGGAACCAATGATCATCATACTTATTCGCCATTTCGCGGAAACGATCAGTAATAATATCCGCTTTCTTTTTAATTTCTGTGGCGAATGTATTGTCGCGCCAGAAATGATCTAGCGCGGCGGTCGCAGTAACAAACGCAGGATTGTGTCCGCGGAATGTACCGTTGTGCTCGCCTGGTTTCCATTGATCCAACTCAGGCTTCATTAATACAACTGCGAACGGCAAGCCGTAGCCGCTTAATGATTTCGACAAGGTGACGATGTCTGGTGTGATACCAACTTCATCGAAGCTAAAGAAGCTGCCGGTACGGCCGCAGCCCGCTTGGATATCATCGACAATTAATAGCATGTCATGCTTGCGGCATACTTTTTCTAAGTTACGCAACCAGTCAAAGCTAGCTGCGTTGATACCGCCTTCGCCTTGTACGGTTTCGACAATTACCGCCGCAGGGTGATCAATGCCGCTAGAAGAATCCGACAGCATTTTGTCGATCAACTCTGTGGTGTCGAAGCCATTGCCAAGATAGCCGTCATACGGCATCACTGTAGCGCCTGGCATGGACACGCCCGCCACGCCGCGATGGTGGCTGTTGCCGGTCACTGCAAGCGAGCCTAGTGATACACCGTGGAAACCATTAGTGAACGAAATAATATTCTCGCGGCCTTTAATATTGCGCGCGATCTTCAGTGATGCTTCAACAGCATTGGTACCCGTAGGGCCGGTAAACTGCATGATATATTCGAGTTTGCGCGGCTTCAGAATCACTTCTTCGAACATGGCCAAGAAGTTGCGCTTAGCAACGGTATGCATGTCGAGGCCGTGAACAATATAGTCTTCCGATAAATAGGCGACTAACTTTTCCTTTAATACGGGATTGTTGTGCCCGTAGTTAAGCGTTCCTGCGCCAGCGAGAAAGTCGAGATACGCTTCGCCAGCTTCGTCGTATAAATAGCTGCCCTTTGCCTTGCTGAATAGCACAGGAAAATTACGAGCATAACTTTGTACTTCTGATTCAATGCGGTCAAAAACTCCGGTATCCATTTCACACCTCCCTTGATGTGTCTTGCGGTGGCCAAAGGCCAAAAGGTTTAAACAAAAGACGCGGCGCTAAGCTAACTACCAATAATTAATGTTTCATGGTCGGCAATTAGCCAAGGCGTGCGCCTGAAGGCTCTCACGAGCCTATTTAGAAAATAGTTCGAACATTAATCGCCGAGTACGTCTTCAACTTTGTCACGATTAAAGGGGCCGATGCGCAGTAAATATTCATCGTTGTGCTCGCCGGCAAAATGCACGCGGCTATCGAAGAAAATAAACTGCTCGGTGCGCCACTTGCGCTGATATGCGAAGCTGCCAAACATGCCCCACGAGGCATCGTTGTCAGGCGTAATGGTGGTTTCAATGTACTGCACATTGTCACAATCTTCGCGATCCAATATTTCCGCTAGCATGCGTTTGGCCAAGCCTTTTCCGCGTGCCTTTTCATGCACGGCAACCTGCCAAACAAACAAGGTGTTTTGCTGCTTAGGCGGAATATAGCCGGAAATAAAACCAACTAAATCGCCGTCCATTTCTGCTGCGACACAGGTGTCGGCGAAATGTGTGCACTGCAATAGGTTGCAGTAGGTGGAATTCTCATCCAGCGGCTTGCACTCGCTGATAAGCTTGTGCACACGCGCACCATCTTGGCTTTCCGGTTTGCGCAATTCGATGCCGTCTTGCGCTTTGCTGATGTTCTGTTTAGTGGCTTCCATCTCTCTCTGTCGTGTTGCTTTGGGAATAATTAGCTCGCTTTCCACTGTCCTGGCCTTCCTTTTTCTGGGTGAGCTCCAAAGGCGTTTGGTAGCGATCGATGGCGCCAACATCCAAAACTGGGGATGCGTCGATATGCTCGGCGTTCATCATTGAGGCTACCCGTTGCAGGGAACTCAAAATGAGGGATTGCTCCCACTCACGCAGCTCTTTGAACTGCTCCATAAATTCTTCCTGAAGTGGCGTTGGTGCTCGCGACAACAGAATTCGGCCTTCCTCCGTCAAGCTGGCGTAAACGCGGCGCTTATCTCGGTCGCCGCGCTGGCGGCGTAGTAAGTCGCGCTTTTCCAATCGATCCAAAATGGTCGTGACGGTGGCCTGACTCAGAGACACCTCATTGGCGATCTCGCCCATGGTCATCTCTTCGTGTTCGGCAATGGCGTGCATGATCAGCAGCTGTGGCGCTGTCAGGCCAGCCTCTTTACTTAGGCGACGTGAATACAAATCCGTCGCGCGAATGATTTTGCGTAGCGCAATTAACACTTCGTCGTGCCTTGCCATCTCTGAATATGCTCTCGATAAAGAATAATAATGGCCGTTGTCGGTGTGTTTCGCTTTGATGTAAAAGTGATTAAAGCGTTATTAAGTCACTGAAATAAAAGAAATACAGCGCTAAATCTGGTAAAGTATTTTAGATGACTAATATTTAGATGTCAAAGTAATTTGGCCCGAGTGCGATCTCGGGGGCAGCTTATTGGCACTTATTCCCGCTGTTTTCGCGGCATTGCGGCGATATTCGTTGTGCTCCGCGACAGTGCAATAACAACAAGCTCAACAAGATGGTTTTCCTATGCTTCTCGCTAGCTTTGTCGGCTTTCTGCTGCTGTTTTTAGTGATCGGATTTGCGGCCTCTCTCGTCCGTAAGCCCGATTCAGGTGATTTCTTGGTGGCGGGGCGCTCTATTCCCCCCGCGTTGGCAGGGTTGTCAGCGGTCGCCACCAATAACAGCGGTTATATGTTTATTGGTGTTATTGGCTTCACCTACAGCACGGGGCTATCGGCTGGTTGGTTGATGGTGGGGTGGATTCTGGGCGATTGGATGGCGTCTGGGCTTGTGCATCGCCGGTTAAGAGAAGTGGCCGGTAAAAATGATTCCTTAACGTTTCCGGAAATCCTAGCGAATTGGGGTGGGCAGCGTTACACGGTGCTGTTGAAGTTGGTGGCGCTGATCTCGGTGATCTTTCTCGGCACCTACGCGGCAGCACAGTTCAATGCTGGCAGTAAGGCAATGCATGTTTTGTTCGGCTGGGATTACAGCACGGGTGCCGTGATTGGCGCCGTTATGGTGCTGTTCTATTGTTTTTCCGGCGGCTTACGTGCATCCATTTGGACGGATGTGGCGCAATCTATCGTGATGATCGTGGCCATGTCAGTGATGTTGTATGTGGCACTGGATAAAGTCGGCGGTGTGTCGTCCGCATGGCAGCAGCTGAGCGCGGTTTCGCCAACGCATATGGATTGGTTTCCACCTGGGCTGGCGTTTTCTGGGGTTGCCGGTCCGATCATGTTCGTGCTCGGCTGGATGTTCGCCGGGTTTGGTGTGATTGGTCAGCCTCATATCATGGTGCGTTTTATGGCGTTGAACTCCGTCGATAATTTAACGCGCGCGCGGGTGTACTATTATGGTTGGTTTATCGCGTTTTATTTTCTCGCCAACGCCGTCGGCTTAGTGGCGCGGTTACTCATTCCTGAAAGTGGCTTTGATGCGGAGCTCGCGCTGCCGACACTCGCCCATGATTTACTGCCGCCGGTTTTGGCTGGGTTGGTGCTGGCGGGATTGTTCGCGGCAACCATCTCTACTGCGGATTCACTTATTTTGGTGTGCAGTGCTGCGCTCAGTCGCGACTTGCCGCCTAAGCGTTGGCAGAGTTTTACACTGACACGCTACAGTACGCTGGCCGTGTGTTCGTTGGCATTAATCATCGCCTTGTTCGGCAGTAGCAGTGTGTTCCAGTTAGTGATTGTGGCGTGGGCGCTCATGGCGTCCTCGTTCGGGCCGCTATTGTTGGTGTACTCCTTAGGAGGAAGGCCGTCGCAGCGAGTTGCCGTGTTAATGGTGATTGTTGGTGTGGCAACTGTTTATTTATGGCGCGGGCTGGGATTGTCTGCGTCTGTTTACGAGGTGATGCCGGCTATGTTGGCTGGCTGGCTCGTGTTTGTTGTGGCCTGGTTATTTCAGCGATTTGCTGGGACAGTTGCTGCGACGCAAGAGAGGACCGGAGAATGAAACAGAGCAAAAAATTGGCGCGGCTATTGGTTACTTGCGCGATAGTCGCGGCGCCAATTTTGTCGTCCCCTGTGTGGGCTAAAAGTTCGGAAGAAACGCCTGCATCACTGCCGGCAGGTGAAAATTCCGCAGACCAGATGTCGCCATTTCGTGAGAATTGGATCTTGGGCGAGCTGCGCAGCTTGCGCTCAGACATGATGCAATACCGCAACGACATGAACCGCATTGTTACGGATCGAGAGCTGGAAGTGGCTGATAAGGCGATGAGCTATGCCACGTCCACGGTGACGTATTTCTTCTATTTGATTGCAGGTGCTGCTTCGTTGTTGGCGTTGGTGGGTTGGACAACCATTCGTGACTTAAAAGATAAAATTCGCGGCTACGCTGAAACAGAAATGACGCGCTTAACCAGCGAATACGAAAGCCGTCTTGCGCAACTTGAACGTGAGTTAAGGCAGAAGTCGCAGAATATCGCCGCCAACCAAGAAGAAATTGAGCGGACCAACGAAATTCACAGCTTGTGGCTGAAAGCGAGCAAAGAAGCAGTGCCGCAAGCGAAGGTGGCTATTTACGATCGAATTCTTGAGCTGCGCCCGGATGATCTTGAGGCGCTGGCGTGGAAAGCCGACGCGGTGCTGGAAATTGGCGAGCAACGTTGGGCGTTGAGTCTGTGTGATCGTGTCTTAGAAATTGACCCAGAAGATGCACACGCCTTATATCAGCGCGCTTGTGCTTGGTCCGAGTTGGAAGAGAGTGAGCGTGCGATGGCTGACCTAGAGGCTGCGCTCGGCATTAACGAAGGGCTACGCGAAGCGGCGCAAGAAGAGCGACATTTCGCAAACCTGCGCAGCCTGTCTGCGTTCCAGCAATTGGTGATGGCTCCGGCATAATGGGCCAATAGGCCCATTTTCTCTTGAAAGCGATCGCGATAGGAACAATCTATATCGCGTAGCGAATATCCGCATAATCCATCGGTCTAATTACCTGCGATAATTTGCTAGACTTGCCACCCCCCGCGAACCGGCAGTGCCTGTTCGCCCCTGACGGGTGCATTGCCCGTTAGCAACGGAGTACCGGATGAACGATAAAGTTAATGCCCCCGGCGCCCACGAGATGCCAGATGTCGCCAGCTCGATGAAGCGTCACATACACAGCAAGCTCGATTGGGTCGGCATGAGCGAGATCCATTTGCCTGCAAAGGTGAGCGATACCTTGGCCGGCGAGCGCCCTGTGTCCACATCAATTCAAGCCTACGTGAATTTAGACAATCCGGATGCCAAAGGCATTCACATGTCGCGTTTGTATTTGATGCTGGAAGAAACCTTTGGCGATCTTTCTGTCAGCGCCACCTCCATTGAGCAGCTGCTGCAAAACTTTATGCAAACGCATGAAGGACTGAGTACGCGCGCATTTGTGCAATTGGATTTCGAATATTCCATGCGTCGTCCGTCGCTGAAAAGCAGTTACGCAGGCTGGAAAAGCTACCCGGTAACGATTGCGGCCAACATGTGCGAAAAAGGGATGCGCATTGAGTTGACGGTGGAAGTGCCTTATTCCTCAACGTGCCCATGCTCAGCGGCGCTTGCGCGTCAGCTTATTCAGGATCAATTCAACACAGACTTCGGCGACAGCGGTAACGTTGATGCGAAAAAAGTGCTTGAGTGGCTCGGCACAGAGCAAGGCATTGTTGCCACGCCTCACAGCCAACGATCCATCGCCCAAGTGAAAGTATTGCTCGACCACGCAGAGGGCGATGCGTTTCCCATCACGGCACTGATTGATTTAATCGAAGGTGCGTTAAAAACACCGGTGCAAACTGCGGTGAAACGTGAAGACGAACAGGAATTTGCACTGTTGAACGGGCAAAACCTGATGTTCTGTGAAGACGCAGCGCGACGATTGCAAGAAGTGATCGATGTGGAGCCATTGTTTAAAGATTTCTGGCTGCGTGTAAATCACTTGGAAAGCTTGCACGCGCACAACGCCGTCGCAATCGTGACGAAAAATATCGAAGACGGCTATTTGCCAATTCCGTAATATTTTTCAGCATAAATAAAGCCCGCATCGACGGCTCTGCTATGCCATAAAACTGTCTTTGTTCGACGCTAAGCCTAGCAAACAATGTTTGCTAGGCTTTTTCATTTGCGTGGATAAAATGAAATATGCCTTGTGAAATAGGCTAGAGATTTCGATCACCAATTTTTACCCAGGTAACGGCTGAGCAAGTTTGGTTTAGCTTGTGGTTGCTGTTTCGAATGAGACCCTATCGCTTGCAGGCAAGCTCCCACATAAAGATACATACGATGCCTCCTGTGGGAGATTGCCTGCAAGCGATAGGGCATCCGCAAGAACCATACCCCTGAAAAAAATCCGCCAACCCTAAAAGGATTGGCGGATTAATAAAGCTATGTCTGGAAATGACGATCGTCGGTGCATGTTCATTGCCGCTAATCAGAAAACAATGAAAGAACCGGAAGAATTAAAATCTGCCGCCAATACCCAGGCCAAGGTTGCTGATTTGATCGCCGCTACGATCGACCAAGCGCAAGTATTCCAAGCTCACGAATAAACTACGAGACAGAGTCATTTCGGCGCCAATGCCTAATGAAATATCGGTGTAGTTTTCGCCACCACCCGGTTGTTCGGTAGTCTCCATTCGAGATAATCCTAAGATGCCATACGGGCGAACCGGAAAACTATTTGGGAACTGGCCGCGCATATATGCCCCGTAGTACCGATCGATTTCAACGTTGCGACCGGCGACATCATCATCGTCCATGCCAAGCGCTGCGCGAAACTCAAATCCCAACGTCCCTTCGCTGTTTAACCATGAGCCGAACTTAAATTGTATTGCCGTAAGGTCAGCATCAGCGTTGGCATTATCGGGTTCGATGCTGCTGAACACTAAGTCAGCGCCAGCAAAACCCGCAGCATGGCTGAGCGAGGTTAGCGGCAATAAAGGCAAGGACAGCAGCAGCGCCACGATATATTTTTTCATTCTTCTCTCCAGCTTGATATCTATAAGAAGCCGCTGAATAGGTCCTTTGCAATTCAGGGGTGCTGGCGATTGTAGCGGAAGCGGGACGGAACCGCTAAATATCGAATGCCGCCCGCGATCATCGACGAGCACGCCAATGCAACTACCACTGTGGGCCCGCTAGGCAGATCAAGCAAAACGCTTGCGATTAACCCGCTTGCGTATCCCGATGCACCTGTTGCGAACGCTGTAAAGAATGCAGGTGTCCGGGGCAAGTTTCGGCACACCAAGGCAGGAAAGATCAAACTGGCAAAGACCAAATAGACGCCAACCACCTGCACCGCCGCTGTGATAGCAATCGCGAACGGAATGTAGAACCGAAAAAGTGGGCGGGCAAATAGAAGCATGCAGACCAGGCTCACCAGGCAAGCGATGCCGAGCCAAATAAGTTGGTCGTTGCTGCTCCATAGAATTTGCCCCGCCATTAAGTCGTTCATGTGTTCGCCGCCATGTGGGTCGCTGGCCGTGACTAACATAGCGACGCATGCGAGCAACACAAAGCTCGCGCCGATTAGGGGTTCTTGAATGGTGGGCCAGCGCTTTTCCAGTTGATGTAGGCCGGTCACCATCAATAATGCCGCCGCCGTCGCATAGAGTTGTTGCTGCCAGCTCGCATCGGTCTCTAGCAAAACAGAGGTAACCAATGCGCCGGTGGCTGCCGCTTGCGCGACAGCCAAATCAATAAAAATAATGCCTTTTTGCAGTACCTCGCGACCCAGCAAAACGTGTGTGGTTAACACCAACAGCCCCGCCAAAAAGGCGGGAGCAATAATATTGAGAGTGCTAGAGGAAAGTAACTCAGTCATGCGCGCCACTCTTTTTGCAGTTTGTCTGCGTCGTAACAAGCGCGTCGATGAGCCGAGAAAAGAGCTCATCTAATGACGCTGAGTCGTCGTCGCCGCCGACGGTAAAAGGTAGCTCCACGGCACATGCGTCGGATCTTTGCGTCAACCACTTGGCAGCCTTGTCGCCGTTATAACGCGTGAACAGAATTAACTGTGCATGTTCTGTTTGCGTAGTGCTGATGAGCGACGCGAGGTGTGCCGGCGTGGGAGGGATGCCAGGCTTCGGTTCCAGCTCGCCGACTTGCCGTATCCCTAGCCAGTCGAGCAAGTAACTCCAGCTTCTGTGGTGAACGATCACGGGTGTGTTACGCAATGGTGCCGCTTGTTGCTCCCAGTGTTGAATATTTTTTTGCCAGCGTTGATGAAACGCATCGAAGCGTTTCTGATAGCCGTTAGCGTCTTTTGCATCGATTTCAATCAGTCGATCTTTGAGCTTTTCTGCAATGATTAAAATCCGTCGCGGGTCTAGGTGCACATGAGGATTGCCCGATGCGTGAATATCTCCCTCGGCGCGATCTAATAAGACAGGCTTTTCCAGTAACGCGACTTGTTCCGCCGCCAGCAATAACCCCGGCGCGCGCTGAACTTTCGGGTTGCTACCTTTGCTCAGTAGCACGGGTAGCCAGCCGCTCTCGAGTCCGCCACCGGTGCAAAAAACCAAATCAGCAC
This sequence comes from Alcanivoracaceae bacterium, assembly GCA_029213045.1. Classification (GTDB taxonomy): domain Bacteria; phylum Pseudomonadota; class Gammaproteobacteria; order Pseudomonadales; family Alcanivoracaceae; genus JARGPN01. The sequence goes on along the minus strand of JARGPN010000016.1, from coordinate 59,086 downwards.
GGCGTACCGCGCTGATTAAGCTGGGGCGAGCTTGCACGTGGTGCGGATCTTGGTTTGCCGACGTGGCCACGTAAACGTTCGCCTCGCTGCCAGCAATTTCCGTTGCAAGTGCATGCCATTCAGGCTCGCAGGTGAAAATATTGATGGCGAGCGCTTGCTGGCTTATTGCGACAAAACAGGCCAGTGAAAAAATACGTAGAGCATATCGAATAGATTTCATTGCGCACCTCAAAATGTATGCGCGCCATGGGCGCCTAAGCTTAAGTTGTATTGCAGCATGACTTGATTGAATTTCTCGCGGCCGGCATTGCCGTTGTCGTCCTCAATCGCGATGTCGTTGTGATTAAACTGCAACCGCAAACGGGAAAATTCGGTGGCATCCCACGTAAGCGCTAGGCTGTGTTGCCGTGACGTCTGAATATCTTCCGAATCGTTGCCTTCCCGTAGCGAGCCATTAAAACCTGCGGCTGAGCTTCGCACGCCAACTTGCCAACGCGGCGCGAAGCCGTAAGTGGCCTGCGCGTACGCGGCATCTTGTTTTAATGCTAAGGGCAGTCCTGTTTCTGCGGGGTTTGTGTGAAACGTTGCAGTTTGATCGGAAGTGAAATGCATGTATTCACCTTGCACACTGTAGCTTCCTTTTCCGAACGCACTTTTTGCGAAGCCTTTGAAGACCGCCTGTGCGCTATAGATGTGTGCCGCACCTTCGCTAACAAACGCGTCTGTTCCTTCTTCGTGAAAGCTTTGCATCGCATTGTGATGTGCTGCTGAAAGCCCGAGCTGTAATGCGTGTTCGGTGCCAATGTCCGGGCCGAAGCGAAGAAAGGCGACGCCAAGCTTGGGGCCGCTTGGTATGCCCAAATTTAATTCTTCTTCACTAAACTCCCCGGTTCCGTTTGGATCGAACTCTGCTGCAATTTCGTCGGCAATGTCAGCGGCATCCAGCTGGGTGCCGAAGCGTTCTAGCTCACTGCCTTGAAGTACTTCAAGGCCTGCTTGCCAAAAGTGTTCCGTCGGCGCAAGCCAGGTCATTTGTAAGCCTGTTCCGGAAAGTCCGTGGTCGCCGAGCAAGCTTGAGTAAGCGAGGTTTTGATCAATAAAATCCCAGCTATGGGTGTGCTTTTCATTGTGATACCCAAATCCGCTAAGGAATTTTCCTCCCTTTAATTGCAGCCCCGCAGGCAAGCTGTTTGAACGGAACCATGCTTCTTCTAATTCAATGCCCTCGCTGGACAGCGACGCCGTGAGCCACGCATCAAAATACGGATCGACGGAGCCGGAGAGCACCAGCTCGGTTTCACGTAAATTAAAACCGCGCTCTAGTTCGCCGTGCTCATGATCATGGCCGCCATGGCTATGCAGTGCGCTGTTGTGTTCTTCAATAATGTCCGGCCCTTCGCCGTCGACGTTATCGTGGTAATACAGGCCATCAAAGATCACGGACATGGCGGGATTAAAATCCGCCACGCTTTCCATTGCTGAGGTTTTTTCCGAATAGCTAAACGCGGACACGGCAACGGCCGCGCCCAATACAAAGTATTGCGTACGCATAACGCACTCCAATCTGATTTCAGAGAAATATTTAAAAAAGAGGAATGAAGAATCAGATCAGTGCAGGAGGGCCGCGTGCTTGTGCGACGCGAATATCAGAGGAGGTGTGAAGCGCGGCAGGAATCGCCGTGTGGCAAGAGGATGACGAAACAAATACGGGGGCAGGCAGCTGGCCTACTGTGGCAACACCGTGACCATTAACGCCGAACCCGCAATCTTGGCTCGCGGATTGATTGCTTGAGTAATGGCTGGTGGATTTTTCAAAATCGGAGCGGCTGAGGTCAGAGATGTGACTAGGTGCGTGCCACGCCAGCAGTGTTTGGGCGCACAGCCATGCCAGCGCCAGTAGCACGGGCAGTTTGTTGGCATATGTCTGTGAACGCATCAATGACATTGTTTTGAGTTCTCATCGTCCGACCCCGGGACTGGGTCAAAGCCGCCTGGGTGCCAAGGGTGGCAACGGCAAATACGTTTACCCGCCATCCAGCCACCTTTAATGCCGCCGTGCAGCTCTATCGCCTGTTTCGCGTACTCAGAGCAGGTCGGATAAAACCGACACTGATTGCCAACCCAAGGGCTGAGCAAGAACTGATAAGCGCGAATGATGGCAAGCAATAGGGTTTTCATGGTCCCAGCTCGGGGTTACACATAGATGTCCAGAGTGTGAGCATAGGCTGAATCCGTCGGATTTTCTACGCAATCCCCTTGATAGGAAGGTATTGTGCCAGCCTCTGCAATTTCCCCGAACCCCTTGTGCATCAGTGCATACAAGCGTAAAAACAATGTAAAACGAATGTAAAACAGCTCTGAAAAATACTACTTAGGCATGGGTGTGATGTTTGCGTTAACTCGATTGTTGAGAGCGGGCCTTTGCAGCGCAGCTCTGCTGCCCGGGCTGTTGGGTGCGTCATCCCTTACCTTGGTGGCGGAGGACGACTGGTACCCTTACTCGGCAGAGCGCCAGGGCGAGGCAAGAGGCATATCAGTCGATATCGTACGCGCCGCCTATGCTGCGGTTGGAGTGGATGTGGCCTTTAAGGTGATGTCCTATGCGCGCTGCATGGAGCTACTAGATCTGGGCGATGAAGTCGGGTGTTTCAATACGCCTGCCGATGCTGATATCCGGCTGCAACAGGTTCTGCCCGAGCACGCGCTCGATACCAATCCAGCATACATATATGTTCGAGCAGATTACCCGCGCGATAGGCTCGACTTGGGTGAGCACGCCGGTAACGTCGTGGGTATTGTCAACGGCTATCGTTATGGGGACGCTTTTATGAGTGATCCGCAAATTTTGCGTGAGTATTCAGGCAGTGATTTGCAGAACTTAAAAAAGCTAGCAGCGGGCCGTCTTGATTACATTGTTTTGTATGAGCGAGTTGCGCGTTATTTGGTAGGTCGGTACAGCGGCGAGTTGGGCATTCAAATCAAGCCCGTCACCCTTATTGGGGATATAGACATCTTTGTGTCTTTTTCTCGGCGTCACCCAGATAGTGAAAGTGCTATGCGGCTGTTTGATGAGGGCATGCAAGTTTTAAAGGGCTCGGGATCGTATGCGCAGATACTCGGTGATTGGGACGCTAAACTGACCGATGGCGTCGCCGTCAAGTAGCCCGTGATCGACCGCACGTCAGTCATTGTGCTCCCTTAGTCGTTATTTTCGTGTTGTATTCAGTGATTCGATATTTGTGTTGTCTGCCCTTGTGGCCCGAAGCGCTTCACTTAGAGCCCTTCCTGGGCTGACTTTTGCGCGGCAATACCTATACAGCTCAGCCCTTCGTTCAATTCAACTTCGGCGTGGTGCTTGTCGTATGTTTGATCGGGTGGCACACTGAGAAGGTATGTCGGGGTACTTCCGAAACGGATAACAATTGATGCTGTGGCTGTGGGTCGTTGTTGCTAGCGATACTGGGGCTTGAGCAATCTGAAAGGACGTGGAGAAAACACAAATGATGTTCCAAAAAAAATCTGCTTGCCTATTGGGGGCTGCGGTAGCGTTAGCCACTTTTACGAGCCCTGTATTCGCCGGGCATTCTGAGATTCCCAGTGCTGATGGCTTCACCTATACAGTTCGCCCTGGTAGCGGTACTCTTGAATCTATTACAAAAACTGGGCTCTCGGATCCGGTTGACGGGATGACCGTCAGAATTGATGGGACAACGGTTCAAGGGAATTCTCTTGAGCGACCCAACGGCGAAGGCCGCTTGATTGGACCGTCTACCATATCCGGTCTCAATGTGACTCAGGACATGTTTATCTCTTCAACAGAGAATTTGAGCCGCTATGTCACAGAAATTAAGAATCCGACGGCAGGCGATATCACCGTCGACGTCGCTCTAAATCTCAATTACAGCTCCACTTCGACAGACTTGGTGGAAACATCCAGTGGTGATGCCCTGCTAGATGTGGCAGACAGGTCACACATTGTGGACTACAACACGGGCGGGATGCATGTTGTGCAGGTCTATGGCAACACTGGTGCAAGTGAAAGCGTCGATGCGGTAACAGGCGCAGACGGTTCGAGTACTTATACTGTGCAGTGGTCAAGCGTTGTTATTCCGGCAGGACAAACGCGCCGATTAATGCACTTCATTGTTGGTGCTGACGATCTGGCGACAGCGCAAGGCATTGAAACTAATGTTTCTGCATTGCTGGGTGTGGCGCTGCAAGATATTGGGTCGAACCAGTTGGGCTCAATTATTAACTGGGCATTTGTTGATACCGATAATGATGGAATTCCGGATATCGTCGAAGATGCGGTTGGTCTGAACAAGAACAATGCTGCAGACGCTGTGCGTGATTTAGATGGTGATGGTCTAAGCAATCTTGTCGAGTTTAAAACCCATGGCACGAAAATAAATGTCGCAGACACCGACGGTGATGGGTTGTCGGATGGTGCGGAAGTTAATAAGTACTCCACATCACCTCTTCAAGCTGATACTGACGGTGATTCATTGTCAGATGGCGTGGAAGTTAAGGCTGGGTTGAATCCGCTCGATCCAAGTGATGGCCCTGTTACCGCTATAACATCAGAAACAGATACTGGCATTGAAAACCATCAGCCACAGGTGGCGATTGATTCTCTTGGTCGCCGTCACTTCGTTTGGGTTGAGTACAGCGCTGGCGACGGTGAGATCAAATACAAATTGATGTCAGCCGACGGTCAAACTCTTATTGATAACACTGACATCACATCAGCTAGCGGCAGTGACCAAGGGCACCCAAGCATTGCTGTGGATGCAAATAACATCGCCTACCTGTTCTGGTTCGATTCCAATGATACGGACGATGGCCATGCCTTCGCCCTCAATCCGGCAAGTCACGCTCTGGACGGTTCTCCTGCAACGCTTTCTAGCGTTAAAGCCTTTACCGATGCGGCGGCTGACGCTGACGGCATTATCGACAGCATTACCAACATGAAGAGAACGTCTTCGCAAGTCGATAGCCAGGGGCGTATTCACGTCGCCTACACTGGCGATGACAATGAAGTGGGTTATATCGTTTTCGACTCTACGGGTGCTATTGCCCAGGCTGCGTTCTCTCCGTTTAGCGAAGACATTGACAATGATTATGCGGCAGGCCAGCTGCGTATGGCGCTTGACGGCGACGACAATGCTCACATCGTTTGGGCGAACACCAGTGAAGAGCTGTACTACGGCATGGTCGATGGTATGACGGGTACGACGCTGATTGATGCTACCGAGCTCGATCCGGATGCCACAGACAACACGATGCACCCTAGTGTTTCGGTTGCGCCTAACGGTGTGGTACACATTGTTTGGGGCGAATATCAAACTCCTAGACTGCTCAGATACGGCAAGTTGAACCCTGCCTTAGATGATCAAAATGGTGATGCCGCGACGTTGGCAACGGTGAACTTTGCGCCTGTAACGGTGCCTATTTCTGCGACGGATCCTTGGTACATGCATTCTCAGCGCCGTTCGGACGGCAAGATCGCGATCACCTATAGCACCGGTGGTGGCAATAGCTTGTCTCCGCTAGAGTTGGTGTTAATCAATTCTTCTGGCGCGATTGTGGGAGGCCCCTCCGTTATCCAGGCGGCAGGTGATGACAATTACACTTCTTACGGTAACTATGCGTTTATCGACCGCACCGGTACTGTATTTGCGTTCGCTAGCGACACAGACCCTAAGAACATCATGCTATTCGACTCAAGCAAGGTGCCAGCTACTACTACTAGCACTCCGAAGAAGAAAAGCGGTGGTGGAGGAGGTGCGTTAGGCCTTTGGCTGTTAGCCGGCCTTGGCCTGCTTGGTGCGCGTCGCCGCCGTGTTCGTTAGGTGGAAGTGAAGTAAACTTAAAGGCCCGTCATTTGACGGGCCTTTTTTCTGTGTGGCGATATGATGAATTCAAGTAAGTATGTATGTGCTTTGCTTTTTGCCGGACTGTTCTTATACGCTGATGATGCGCGAGCTGAACCGGTCCAAGTTGATTATTCCGATTGTCGCTCACCGATCCGCGTGCGTGCCGACGGTGAGCCATTGCGTGAGTTATTGAAAAAGCTTGCGGATGAAATGGGTTTTGTATTGATAAGCAATCCTCAGATTTCGGATAACGTCGATTTCTCTGGTGAGTATGCGTCTGAAGATTTATTTAGGCAGCTGCTTCGTGGTCATAATTCCATGTTGAGCTACCGTAAGGACGAGAGCTGTCCAAACGGAAAGGTGATAGCTGAAGTCGTGTTAATGAAAGACGGTGAGATGTCCACATCTTCGCAGCTTGAGCGGTACGAGCATGCACCGACTCCAGAAGTGAGAGTTCAAAGTGGTGCGGCCCGCAAATCAAAAGACTACGTGATTATTGAGGATATGGATGATCACGTAGAGGCCGCGATTGCTAAAAAGGCGCCAGCGCGTAAGCGCGACATGACGCCGGAGCAGCGTTCAGAATTTATGCGCCTTAAAAAGGAAAAGGGAAAGTGGCGAGATCATTAAAGTATAAGCGCTTGCACGTTGCATTTATGATGGTTTGGTTAGTTTGCGCTGCGCCGTTTGTTTATGCGATTGATGGTCAAGTCGCGGAAGTGCTCTACGACGGTGATGTTGTGGCCAGTGTGCATGCAGCAGACTTAGAGAAGAAATATAAAATTGTGCCCGTGCCAAGCAGTGGAAAAGTTCAGCAGGGAGTATCAATCGAGCTTTTTTTAAGCGACTACAGCAAGGCCCAAAGCGTGGTAGTGGATGATTGTCGCGGTCAGAATGTTGTGCTTTTTAAAGACTCTAAAGCTGGAAGCGGCCAGAGTTTTAAAGAGTATTATCTTGTTAGGAATAAGCATGAAGATATTAAGCTAGTGCAGGCATATGGTGCTGATAAAAAAGCGCAGGGCCGGCTGAAAGGAATTTGTGAAATAGATATTAAGTCTTCGCTAAATTAAACCGTTAGCGGCTTTGAAATCGGAGTGGTATTTAATGTGGTGTCGAGTATTCGCATGTTGCTTGGTGTTCTTTGCGCTGCCCGCTTGGGCCTGTAATGGGGATGATGCTAACCCAGTAATTGAACGAAATGGGAAAATCATATTTAGCGGTAAGGCTGAAGACGTCTACGATGAGTTTCCTTTGGAGTTGATGCCGGTAAAAGCAAGGCAGGGAAGTAAGCAAGGAGTCCTTCTTTCCGAACTTTTTGAGAAGGGTGTTAAGGTTGGATCAATAACTGTGTACAACTGCGGTGAAAAAAGCGTTACTTTTTCGCTGGCGGAGCTAGGTCAGGCAGCCGTTGATGCCAAACAACTGTTTTTGGTGCTGTCGAAAAAAAGAGTTTTGAAATTGGTTAGGACTCAGGGGCGAGAGGAAAAAGGCACCTCCGTGCTTATGCGTGTGACGAGAGTGCAGGTTGTTAGCGAAGGCCCATAGCCTTTGATTTGGTGCGCTGCTTTCTCGGTCGTCTCGTTAGCTGAGGCATTAGTAAATAAACACGGCGTCATTGATCGAGACTGCCTTGATCTGAACAAATACATTTTGTCCTGATGCCAAAGATAATTGTTCCCAAGACTTTTTAGAAATACGTGCTAGCAGCTTTTGATTGGAAACGTCGATTGTTGCAACCACGTGATGGTCTGTTTGATTAATGCATTTCACGATTTGCCCTTCAAGTATGTTCAATACAGTGGTGCGCGAGGGCCTGTCTAAGCTGAGACTCACATCTGACGCTTGAATACGGATGGCGATATGAGCGTCGATTTCGAGCTTGGCGGGCGTGTAAATTTTTTGTTCTTCAGTTAGAGCGATGACTGACACCCCGCCCACTGCGTCATATTCAACGACTTTTCCTTTTAGTAGTGCACCGGCGTCGGCGTCCGAGCTTAGGCTGGCATTGGGTTGCGTGAGAGCGCTTAGCACATCTCCATCAAACGTTTTTCGCCCTTTTTCCATCACCACGAGTCGGTCGCACAAACGCTGTACTTCTTGCACGCTATGGCTGACATAGATCATAGGAATGCGCACCATTCGATGAAGGCGATCTAAAAAAGGCAGCACCTCTTGCTTGCGTGCGTCATCGAGAGAGGCAAGGGGTTCATCGAGCAAAAGCACTGCAGGATCACTCAATAACGCCCGCGCAATGGCAACTCTTTGTTTTTCTCCGCCAGAAAGCTGGGCTGGTTTTCGATCAAGAAGGTGACTAATGCCTAGCATGCTTAACACTTCATCCCGCGATACTGAGCTTTCAGCCGTGGCGCGCCTTTTTTGGCCATAGCTCAGATTGCTCTGAACGTTTAAGTGTGGGAATAGGCGGCTGTCTTGGAAAACATAGGCGACCCGTCGTTGATGTGTTGGTAATGCCTGTCCTTCTTCGTCCAGCCAAACGCTGTCGCCTACAACAATGCTTCCTCGTACATTACGCTCCAGCCCCGCGAGGCAACGTAGTACGGATGTTTTTCCTGAGCCAGAATCTCCAAAAATCCCGAGAACACCGTGCGCGGGCAAATCAAATGAGACGTCCAGCGAAAAATCAGATCGGGTTAAGCGCAGGTGGCACGATCCTGAGCTGTTTTTGCTATCGCTATTATTCATACAGCGGCTTTCTACTGTTCACAAAATAAAGAGCGAGCATCGCCGTAAATGCCATGCCAATGAGCAAGATGGACATTCGGTGGGCGGCTGCGTAATCGAGCATTTCAACGTGATCATAGATAGCAATAGAAATGACCCTTGTCTCGCCGGGGATATTTCCCCCAACCATCAGTACAACGCCAAATTCGCCCAGGGTGTGTGCGATTCCCATGATGCCGGCGGTAAGAAAGCCTCGGCGTGACAAAGGCACCACAACTGAAAAGAACGCATCTTTAGGTGACGCGCCAAGAGTGGCCGCCGCTTCCATTAGGTCGCGCCCAACCGATTCGAATGCGGACTGTAAAGGCTGTACAACAAACGGAAAGCTGTAGACCATCGAAGCAATAACTAGGCCCGAAAACGTGAACGTTAGAGCTTCATCCGTGATGGTTACCCAGAGACTTCCTAGCGCGCCATTAGGCCCGAGTAGAATAAGTAAGTAAAAGCCTAGTACAGTCGGGGGCAATACAAGCGGCAGCGCGACCAGTGCTTCAAATATTGGTTTTGCTCGGCTTCGCGTCACGGCAAGCCACCACGCAATTGGCGTGCCGATAACAATAAGCAGTGCCGTGGTAACTAGCGCAAGTCTTAATGTTAATAACAGCGGGCCTAGCCCAGCGATTTCGCCTTCCACGGACTAGTCCAATTGGTAGCCGTAGCTACTTATTAGTTGGCGAATGCGCGGACTGGTTAGAAATTCCGCGAACGCACTTGCTTGCGCGGATGCATTGTTAAGTAGCACCATTTTTTGCTCAATTGGGCTGTGCATAGACTGAGATATCACCCAGCTACACTGGTCAGTTGATGTGAGCAGATGAGCTTGCGAGTGCGCGACGAAGGCAATTTGCGCATTCCCGGTGACATAGAAATGTAAGGTCTGAGAAACATTCTCACCGCGTACTAATTTTTGCTTCAGAGGCTGCCAAAGTTCCATTTTTTCAAGCGCTTCCTGTGCGGCTTTGCCGTACGGTGCTATCTTTGGCTCCGCTATGGCGATTCTGGTGACGGCGGCAGAATTAAGCGTGCTTTTGCAGTCAGCGTCTAACGTGGGAATGTTGCTGACCATCATAAGTTGACCATTCGCATAGGTTCTAAGAGTCGATGCGTTGGCTACGCCATCGTTCACCAGCTTTTCTGGGCGTGCTGCGTCAGCTGAAAGAAAAATATCAAAAGGTGCGCCGTTAACAATCTGCGCGTAAAGTTTGCCTGTGCTGGCGGAGCTAATCAGAACTTTACTGCCTGTTTCTTCTTCGAATATGCGAGCGAGGTTGCGGGCTGCTTCTGCAAAATTACTCGCTACGGCGGCCTTGATGGGTTCAGCGTGAATGTTCACGCAGGCCGTTAAAGTAGTTAGCATGATTAAGATTCGACATATTATTGTTCGGATATTCGACATTAAGACAAGCTCTCGAATGTGGGTGCTACAGGGAATATAGATGAAGACAGAATACTACGCCAGAGCACGCCTTATTTACCTAATTGTATTGTCTTCGTTACTTTTTTTCTTGCACTCACCGGAAATTGTTGCGGCAGTTACCGCGATGCAGGTACTTCTCTTTGTGGTGTCTAAAGCGCCGTTTTCTACCCTGTTGAGGGCGTGTAAGCGCCTAATACTGTTGTGCGTAATTGTGCTTGTTTCCTATCTTTTGGTGCCGTTAGGAGAAAATTTTGAGGGGACTCCTTTTAACGTCGGCCCAGTAGAGTTAAAGGTTTACTTTGAGGGCTTGCCAATCGCAATTGTGATGATCTTGCGTATCGTCGCGCTCATTACCGTCAGTATCTGGGCGAGGGAAACATCCTCGGCGGAAGGGTTTATTGCTGCGTTAAGGTGGCTTCGGTTGCCGGAGAGTGTTGCGGTGGCGATTGATGCGGGGTTGCACTTAAGCAGCAGAAAGAAGCACAAGAAAGGCTCACGCGGCGGGTCAGGCAGTGGTGGCGGTGGCGGGCGCCACCGCAAGCAGCAAGCAGAGACAGCGGGCGGTGAAGGGGCGAATATTTCGTATCGCGAAATTAGGCAAGGTCGGATGGGATTTATGGAGTCCCTGTTGCACCGAGCGCATATTCAAGCGAAGAATTTTCTGACGCAAAATTACCCCAATTTAAAGCCTGAAATTATTCACGACACCGCGGTGATTGTGACCATCGTTGTGGCGGCAATGTCGCTAAAGTTGTTGCAGCTGCTGCCGGGTTTGCCTATTGCCCCTGGGCATAAAAACCTCGTGGTAGTCCCGCTGCTAGCGATAGCCGTATTGACGACCCGCGGTCGCTGGGGAGGTTTTCAAGCTGGGCTGGCTATTGGTGTTGCTTCTTTTATGCTCGGCTATGGGAAATTTGGCTTGCTCGAAGTCGCACATTTCGCATTGCCAGGATTGGTCGCGGATCTGATTGCGCCATCTCTTGTGGGGCGTGCCGGCAGAACGCTTTGGCTGCGTTTCGCCTTGTTTGGGGCTGTTATCGGGGTGACCCGTTTTGCCGCTAATTTTTTGATTATCATGCTCGCCGGAGCACCCCTTCTGGCTTGGGTTGTGTTTATGCCTATGTTAGTGTCTCAAACTCTTTTTGGTGCTTTAAGTGCGCCAATCGGGTTGTTCGTGGTGCAAAAAATAACCCGCGGGGGGTTGTTTGCGGAATCGGTTGATCTCGATTCCCCGTCGTTATCTCAGTCTGAGGAAAAATAGATGTCTGAACTGCTTACCGGGGACGGTCGCACGCATGTAGAAAGCGGGCTTATGAGGGAGAGCCTCGTAAGTAAGAAGCTACTCGCGGAGACCGACAAAAGAACTGTGCGCCGTATGGTGCCAGACGTCCATATGATTGCCATTGGTGGCCAAAGCATCATGGATCGCGGCAAAGAAGCAATTTTGCCGGTTGTTGATGTCCTTGCTACGTTGAAAGAGAAGTACAAAATGGTGGTTGGTGTTGGCGGCGGAGCGCGCGCGCGACACACCTTTTCCATTGGTCTGGACCTAGGCCTGCCTGTAGGTGGGTTGGCTCGTATTGTCGGCGGTGTGGAAGAGAATAATCGAGATATTCTGCAGTTCCTTTTAGCGCCACATGGCGGCATTACGTTCGTAAAAGATCACTTCCAGGACTTGCAGTTGTTTTTGAATAACGGGCTGATCCCTATTTGTATTGGCCAGCCGCCTTATCATTTCTGGGAGCCGCCTTCGGTAGAGGATGGACGCCTGCCTGATAATGGTCCTGACGTAGGCTTGTTCTTGATGGCTGAAGTTATCGGCGCGGAATCGGTCATTTACGTTAAAGATGTGGATGGCATTTACGATAAAGATCCTAAGAAACATAAAGACGCGCGTTTTATTGCTGAGATTTCGGCGAAAGAACTGCTTGAGCGCGATTATGACGATTTGCCTGTTGAGCGAGAAATGCTTCGCACGTTGGAAAACGCTAGAAACTTGCGTTCAGTAAGAGTGATTAACGGGTTGAACACTGAAAATCTGACCGCGGCATTGGCCGGTGAGAATGTGGGTTCTGTTATTTATTCAAGCCGTTACGAAAAGGGCGAATAAAAAAATGCAAAAGAAAGATGGAAAGATCTGGATTGCCGGCATCGAGAGTGAGCTCCATGGGCAGACTCTTTCAAGCCGCGAATTAAGAGAGTCGCTAGCGAATCGCAAGTCTATTTCCGTTTTGCCTGATATCTGGGTAATTAAAATGGGCGGGCAGAGCATTATGGATCGCGGTGCTGCAGCGGTAGAACCTATTCTTGAAGAATTGGTTGAGGCCAAAAAAGCTGGCATTAATTTTATTCTATGTACGGGCGGCGGAACCCGAGCCAGACATGTTTATTCGCTTGGCTTGGATTTGGATTTGCCTACAGGCATGTTGGCGAGACTAGGTGCGAGCATTCCCGTGCAAAATGCACGTATGCTGCAGCTATTGCTGGCGAAACACGGCGGCATCATGGCTTACCCCGAAGAGTTTGAGAAACTTCCGTTCTTCTTGAATGCGGGCTGTATTCCTATTACCACAGGCATGCCGCCAAATGAGTTTTGGGAGAAGTCATCGTCACAGGGAATTATTCCAGCGAATAGAACGGATGCGGGGGTATATCTGTTGGGCGAATTTTTGGGCGCAAAAGGTGTGTTGTACATTAAAGATGAAGATGGGCTATACACCGATGACCCAAAGAAGAATCCAGATGCGAAATTCATTCCAAAAATTACAGCCAAAGAGCTTATCGAAAACGGTCAGGACGATATGATTGTTGAGCGCGTTGTTATTGAGTACATGCAGCGTGCCGAGAATATTAAGAAAATCCAGATCGTGAATGGCACCAAGCGAGGAAATATCCTTGCTGCGCTGAACGGTAGTGACGTGGGTACTGTGATTAGCGCAGAGTAAAAAATCGGGCAGCGGTATTGCCGCTGCCCGAATCTAAATGCGGTGCTACGTTGCCATGATTATTTAGATTGGCGCGCACCTTCTTTCTTAAACGCCTCTAACGCCAAACATTAATCTCGCCCCGCCGCTTTTTTGAACCCTTCCAGCGTGAAATCTGTGACCATTTGAGTAATGAACTGTTCGCCGTAGGCATACACTTCTTGATGAGTTTCATCAGACGTTTCAGCTTTGACGGTGACCAAAGGCACGGTCATTCGGATGTGTTTTTTGTACGGCAGCTGCGACGCATAACAAACGTCAGGTATGCAGATGTCGAAATAACCGTTCATATCGACGGTGTAGTTCAGCACTAGCTCACCATTCATCTGTGAAAGCCCCGCATCTTGTTTGTGGAACACGAGGTTTACATAAGGAAAAAACACAACGGCTTGAGCATCGCCCGCTGATAGCTGGGTCGCTTTTAGCGCGTTTTTGTTTTTAAAGCCGCCTTTCTCATAGGCAACGACAGTAAAGGCATCGGAAGGGACTTTCGAATTTAAATTCGATTGGAGCGCAGGGAAGCTCACTTTGTAGGGTTTTTTCGGGTTTTCTGCCACTTCTTGCGGAGCATCGCCAAGCGCGTAGACTTCGTTCAACATTTCAGCCAGCTTCTCGGAAATGAGGTTGTCGGCGTTCGTGGCAATATCTTGAAAACTCCCTTCGCTGAACCAAGGTTTGTACTCGGCCAGTATGGTGACCCCTTGGGCTGCTTTCATGTATCGCTGAAAATCGACTTTAATGACCAGTGGTGCTATTTCTAATTCGTCCTCCAACACTTGAACGGTGCCGGTTCGCGTAAATAGACTGCGCGCTTGTGTAATCCCCTCAGCAAGTTGTGCGTCGTAGACGGCTTCATTAATCACCGGCTTACCTTTCAGGGCTGACCCGGCGTGCACGGCGGGGGCAATAAGAAACAGGCAAGCGGTAAGGATGTGTATTCTTTTCATGCAGAGCTCCAGAGAGGTATTAGATCCTGAACTCATACTATGGCCGTGATGACATGGTGTCACTATGACTGTGCTGCGGTTAACACGGAAGCCGACGAGTGGGCGATGGCGACGAAATAAGTCACGCCACACAAACGTTGAGGCATAAAAAAAGGGGCGGATAAATCCGCCCCTTCTTCAAGCACTGTAAATCAATCGAGATTAAACGTTCTCGAACTGACCCATAGTGTTGTCTTTGCCGCCTGCTTTCAGTGCAGCTTCGCCAGCGAAGTACTCTTTGTGGTCATCACCGATGTTAGAACCGGCCATGTCCTGGTGCTTCACAGTAGCGATGCCCTGACGGATTTCTTTACGCTGAACACCAGCAACATAAGCGAGCATGCCTTCGTCACCGAAGTAGCCTTTCGCCAAGTTGTCAGTAGACAGTGCCGCAGTGTGGTACGTAGGCAATGTGATCAGGTGGTGGAAGATGCCTGCTTCACGTGACGCATCGCGCTGGAAGGTAGCAGTCTTCTTGTCTGCTTCTGCGCCCAGCTCGGTGTTGTCGTAATCAGCGCTCATCAACTTGGCGCGATCGTATGCAGACACGTCTTTACCTTCTGCTGCCCATGCATCAAATACCTGCTGGCGGAAGTTCAGAGTCCAGTTGAATGATGGGCTGTTGTTGTAAACCAGCTTGGCATTCGGAACCACTTCGCGGATACGGTTAACCATTTCTGCGATCTGACCAACGTGTGGCTTCTCAGTTTCGATCCACAACAGGTCAGCGCCGTTTTGCAGGCTAGTGATACAGTCAAGAACAACACGGTCGATACCGCTGCCTTCTTTGAAGCAGAACAGGCCGGATGCCAAACGCTTAGGCTTGAGCAGTTTGCCCTGAGACTTGATCACAACGTCGCCGTTGTTGATCTGGTCCGCGCTGTCGATGTACTCGCCGTCCAAGAACGCGTTGTACTGGTCGCCCAGGTCGCCTGGCTCATTGGTTACAGCGATCTGCTTAGTTAGGCCTGCGCCCAACGAGTCAGTACGTGCAACGATAACGCCGTCGTCGATGCCCAGCTCCAAGAACGCATAACGTACAGCGTTGATCTTGGCGAGGAAGTCAGCGTGAGGAACGGTTACTTTACCGTCTTGGTGTCCACACTGTTTCTCGTCAGATACTTGGTTTTCGATTTGGATACAGCAAGCACCCGCTTCGATCATCTGCTTGGCCATCAGGTAAGTCGCTTCAGCGTTACCGAAACCAGCGTCGATATCAGCAATGATCGGTACAACGTGAGTTTCAAAGTTGTCGATCTTGTTGATCAATTCTTTCTCAGCAGCAGCGTCGCCTTTAGCGCGTGCAGCGTCGAGATCGCGGAACAAGTGGTTCAGTTCCCACGCATCAGCTTGCTTCAAGAAGGTGTACAACTCGCGGATCAGGTCAGCAACAGTTGTCTTCTCGTGCATAGACTGGTCAGGAAGAGGACCGAACTCAGAACGCAGAGCAGCGACCATCCAGCCAGACAGGTACAAGTAACGACGCTTGGTGCTACCGAAGTGCTTCTTAATAGAGATCAGCTTTTGCTGACCAATGAAGCCGTGCCAGCAGCCCAAAGATTGGGTGTACTGAGCGGTATCAGCGTCATAAGCCGCCATGTCTTCACGCATGATTTTTGCGTTGTACTTAGCAATATCCAAGTGCGTATTGAAGCGGTTCTGGACGCGCATCCGTACGGCGGACTCAGGGTTGATTGCACTCCAAGTGGCGTTAGCGCCGACTACAGAGGCAAGAGCGTCGATGTCCTTTGTGTATGACATGGTCGTTCCTCGTTGATGGGGGACAGAAAACCTGCAGCGCCTAGATAGGAAAGGGGATAACCATCTAGAAGCTACCGTGGGGCGCATCATAGTGAGGTGGCTGCCATAAAAGAAATTAATATTTTGTATAGTGGGTATTTTCTCTGTGAATAGTGGTCGAATGATGTGGTTCGGGATGCGGGTTCCACCATTAACTAATTGATATTAATAAAGTTAGTGGTTTGTCTGCGCTGTATGGCTTGCTCTAATAGCCCGCCGTGTTCGTAAATTTCCTTTCTGATGCTTATCTCAGCAGAAATGGCGTTCTCTCCATGGGCGCTTGCGTGGTACCAGTAAATAATAGAAAACGTCCGGCTCACACAGCGAGACTGCGTCCCAGTCAAAACCGATTACGACTAACGCCGCACAGGTCCTCGGCGCGCTATCTTTTTTGGGCTAAAGTACCCGCCACATGACCAACCTCTCTTTCATCGACGAGTTCGTCGCACAACTGCGCAAGCAGAAAAACACTGCTCTGAGTGCTAACCCATACCGCCGTAAACATTGCGCTGAGAATTTGCGCGCGTATTTACAGCTTGTGCAGCAGTATTGGGCCTCATCGCAGCACCGCAAAGTATTGTTGGTGGGGGAAGCGCTAGGTTTTAAAGGAGGTATGCTCACGGGTATCCCGTTTTCGAGCGGTAAGGTTTTCCAAGAAATCGCGCATCCTTTTCTAATGCAGCTCGCACCGTCGCTTACCATGAAAGAAATTGAATCCGAGAATACCGCGTCTATGGTGTGGCGCTATCTTGAAACAGTGGATGCATTGCCCTTGTGTTGGAACGCATACCCATTTCATCCTCACATAGCAGGGCGGCCTCTCACTAATCGAGCCCCGACTTCGGCTGAAGTTAACCAGGGCGGTGTATATTTGCGCGCATTGCACAATATGTTTCTGCCAGACACGATTATTGGTGTGGGACGAAAGGGAGCACATTGCGCAGCAGCGATGTTTCCGAATGCCAAGGTTATATCCGTACGGCACCCTTCGTTCGGAGGCAAGAGAGAGTTTGAGCAGGGCTTGAATGCCGTTCTGACATAATGGCATGGCATTTTCACCGCATAAGTTGATTGACGAAAATTAGGCGAGGAAGTCGTATGGAACCCGAATTTTGGCAAGAGCGTTGGCGTAGTGACGAGATTGGTTTCCATTTGCCGGTGGCGCATCCTCTGCTAAAAAAATATCTTCCTTCGCTTGAGCTGGAGATCGGCGCGCCGATATTTCTGCCGCTATGCGGAAAAACATTAGATATCGAATATCTTTTGTCAGCAGAGTATTCGGTGATCGGCGTGGAGCTGAGTGAAAAAGCCGTTCACGAACTGTTCTCGTCCTTAAATATCCAGCCTGTTATTTCCTCTTGGAGAGGCGGCAATGTCTTTCGTGCTGACCGCATTACGATTTTCCAGGGCAATTTCTTTCAGCTAGAGGCCGCCGATATCGGAGCAATTCATGCCGTTTATGATCGTGCGGCGTTGGTGGCGTTGCCCGCTGAATTACGTCGGCGTTATGCAGAACACTTGTTGCACATCAGCTACGCAGCGCAGCAGTTACTGATCAGTTTCGAGTACTCACAGGTGCAGATGGACGGCCCTCCTTTTTCCGTTTTGACTGCGGAGGTTGCGCAGCTGTACGCAGAATTTTTTGAACTCAGAGAAATGCATCGCGCCGACATTTTGGATAAAACGCCGCGTTTTCGTGAGCGTGGATTGACGCATTGCGATGAAGTGGCATGGCATCTTGTGCCATCCTCAGGTCGACCCGATTAGTCGCCTATCGTCTCTTTAAGTCCGTGCCAAATAGGTGGAAGCCAATTTCGCGCATTTCGCTTGAGCCATTCCCCTTAGAAGCGTTATTTCTTTAAGCTTAATGGCGCATGCTAAGCCGCCATTTAAACGCGCAACATAAATTATTCGTGACTTAGTTCTTGGATCTGGCCTGCGGCGGGCATGATTAAGGAATTAAAGTGCATGGCGCGCGTCATACCCTTTGTGCTTCTACTTTTTTCGTCTTGCACGTGATGTGTAGAGAAGTACCATTATTTAAGGAGTATTTAATGAATAGCGCACAGGTATTACTCGTTCGAGTATTTTCAATAAGTGTATTCGTATTGGTGGGGCTGCTCGCGGCATGTGGCGGCGATAGTGGTGGGGCCGAGAAAACCGGCATCGCTTCTTTTGATGTGACCGATGCCCCGGCGGACGATGTGAACGTCGTCAAGCTGACGATCTCCGCTATTGCGTTAAAACCCGCAGGCGGTAAGCAAGAAATGATTGAATTCGATGAGCCCGTCGTCATCGATAATCTTTTGTCTTTGCAAGGCGCAAATTTTGCCGCCGTTTTACCCGACACTGAACTCCCAGCAGGAAAATATAATTGGGTGAGATTGTTTATTGTCGGCGGTGGCGATGACTCCTATGTTATGACTGATGAGGGAGGAAAAGTTGATTTATTCGTGCCCGGTCAGCAGTCGGGAAATGGTCAGGCTCGCCATGTTCAGCTGGTGAGCGGTTTTGTCATTCCCGCCGGTGGAAATGTTGATTTCACCATTGACGTGGATTTGCGCAAGGCATTAACCAAGCCAACCGGTAAAGATTATTATTTGCTGCGCCCAGCAATGCGCATTACCAATAACAGCAGCACAGGTTCGATCAGTGGCACCGTGGCCGACGCGTTGGTGATGGATGGTCAATGCAGCAATGACCTCATCAGTGATGAAGGCAACGCTGTGTATTTATACCGTGGCAGCGATGCAGTAACTGGCGACGTATATCTCGATGAAATGGGGCAGGATGTCGGCACAGATAATCCATTGGCGGTAGCGAACGTCAAACAGAATTTGACGAGCGGCCTATACGAATACAGTTTTGGATTTGTTCAGGAAGGGAGCTATGTGGTTGCATTTACCTGTGACTCTTTGCTTGATATGCCGGACACGGATGATGATATTGATTTTTCGCAGAGTGCGATAATTAATGTGACAGCTGATAACAATACCGAGCAGAACTTTGTGGCGACTCCCTGAGCGTGGCTGGTCTGCTGAGGTGAAAAATAGAAAGGCCGCATGCGCGGCCTTTCTATTTTTCGGTAGTTGATTATCTTAGCGCGTCCAGCGTGTGCCTTCGCGAGTATCTTCTAACTGAATGCCAGCTTCTTTTAACTGATCGCGAATCTCATCAGCGCGGGCGAAGTTTTTCGCCTTTTTTGAGGCGTTGCGTTCTTCTACCAGCGCGTCAATTTCCTCATTGCTCAAGCCGTCGTTGGTGCCTTTGTTTTGGAACCAGTCGGTGGGGTCTTGATTAAGCAATCCTAGCAATTCGCCACAGGCTATTAGTTCTGCCTTTAACGCAGGTTTATCGTTGAGCTCTGCTTTGTTGAGCTTTGCGGCGATGGCATGCATGGCACTGATGGCTTCGGCTGTGTTGAGATCATCTTTGAGTGCGACCAAGACCGGGTGATCGTCAGCAAGTTCGTAATTTTCAGCCGGCGTGACCTGCTCGCCACGACCCAGCAAGGCGTAGTAGAGAGTATCCAGTGTAGAGCTGGCCTGATTCAGCACGTCTTCGCTGAAGTTTAATGGCGAGCGATAGTGCGCAGACAGCAAGGCAAAGCGCAAAACCTCACCTCGATATTGTTTTAGTAACTCGCGGACTAGACGAAAATTGCCGAGTGATTTCGACATTTTTTCGCCATCAATATTCACGTAGCCGTTGTGCATCCAGTAGCGCACATAGTCAGTGCCATGTGCGCAGCAGCCTTGTGCGATTTCATTTTCATGGTGCGGAAAAATTAAATCTTGGCCGCCGCCGTGAATATCAATGACGTCGCCTAAATGTTTATGAATCATGGCCGAGCATTCGATGTGCCAGCCGGGGCGGCCGCGGCCCCAAGGTGATTCCCAGCCGGGCTGGTCATCGCTGCTGGGTTTCCACAAAACAAAATCGCCAGGGTATTTTTTATAGGGCGCCACTTCCACGCGGGCGCCAGCCAGCATGTCATCCAACGATCGCTTGGATAATTTTCCGTAGTCGTTCATCGACTCAACGGCAAACAGCGCGTGACCTTCTGCGGCATACGCGTGCCCTTTTTCTACCAGCGTTTCAATCATGCCGATCATCTCATCGATGTGGTCGGTGGCATACGGCACGATGGTGGGCGGTAATGTATGCAATGCGGCCATGTCGTCGCTGAAGGCATCGCTAAAGCGTTTGGTCAGCGCGCTAATGTCTTCGCCGTTGTCGCGGGCGGTATTAATAATTTTGTCGTCAATGTCGGTGATGTTGCGCGCGTAAATAACATTGGGGTATAGGCGCTTAAGCAAACGGTATAGCACATCAAATGCCACGACAGGGCGGGCGTTACCGATATGTACGTAGTTGTACACAGTCGGGCCGCACACATATAGCGTGATGCGATTAGGGTCGATCGGAGTGAAAACTTCTTTCTTTCCGCTCAGCGTGTTGTGCAGTGTTAAAACGGTTTGCATATCAGACATTAGGGAAGCTTATTGTAGAGTTCATCAGGATCGATCAAAGAGTCTTTATCGAGCACCAGTTTGTCACCATCGACTTTCCAGAAAAAACAATCGCGGCGGCCGGTGTGGCACGCAGGGCCTTTTTGATCAACTTTAAGCAGAAGTGTGTCGGCGTCGCAGTCGATGCGCAGCTCGACCAATGTTTGTGTTTGGCCAGAGCTTTCGCCTTTGCGCCACAGAGTGCCGCGTGAGCGAGAAAAATAGCACACGCGCCCGGTGGCGAGTGTTTCTTCCAAAGATTCGCGGCTCATCCACGCCATCATTAACACTTCATTGCTGTCGTGTTGTTGGGCGATGGCAGGTATTAGCCCTGCATCGTTGAAGTGAATGTCCTCTAAGGCAGCGGAAAGCGCGACGTTGAATCCGCTTTCTTTGTCCTCATTTTCTTTGAACATTCTCGGCTCCGGTGTGCGTTCAATGCGAATAGTTTGTTGAAAGCGATGGGGCATTAGCTGGTGCAGCATCGCTTGCAGGCAAGCTCCCACAGGGGCGGTATTTCGGTAGCGAGCCTTTGTACTTTTGTGGGAACTTGCCTGCAAGCGATTAAGCGCCGGTTAGCATTCTATCGCCGCGAGCAAGCCCCAACTTAAGACCGGAGCAACAACCCTAAACCGGTATTTTGGTTTGCTCTTTCAAGGTCGCGAGGGCGTCATCCAATGCTATAACGTCAGTCGCCTGACTGCCTAAGCGACGGATCGCCACTTTGCGCTCGCTGGCTTCTTGCTCACCAATGACAAAAATAACCGGCACTTTGGCTTTCGAGTGCTCGCGCACCTTGTAGCCAATTTTTTCATTGCGGTCATCTAGCTCTGCATAAATGCCTGCATCGTTCAGCAGCGCGACAACTTCTTTCGCGTAACCGTCTACGGCGTTAGTAATGGTCGCAACCGTTACTGGGTGCGGTGATAACCAAAGCGGCAAATAGCCCGCAGTGGATTCAATGACAATACCCAAGAAGCGTTCCAGCGAGCCGAGCACGGCGCGGTGCAACATTACCGGGCGATGTCGCGCTGAATCTTCACCGACGTATTCCGCATCGAGACGCTCGGGCAAAACGAAATCCACCTGCAAGGTGCCGCACTGCCAATCACGACCAATCGCGTCGCGCAATTGGAATTCCAGTTTGGGTCCGTAGAACGCGCCTTCGCCTGGATTTAAAATATATTCCAAGCCAACGCTTTCAACCGCTGACTTCAATGCTGCTTCTGCGCGATCCCATGTTTCATCTGTGCCAGCACGATTTTCTGGCCGATCAGAAAACATGACTTTAATATCGGTGAAGCCAAAGTCTGAATACACTTCGCGCAACATGGTAATAAAGTCTGCGGTTTCGCCGTTGATTTGCTCTTCTGTACAGAAGATATGCGCATCATCTTGGCCGAACGTCCGCGCACGCATTAATCCATGCAACGCCCCGTGTGCTTCGTTGCGGAACAGCGTGGTAAATTCTCCGAGACGAATAGGCAAGTCGCGATAACTTTTCAAACCCTGTTTGAAAATCTGCACATGCCCTGGGCAGTTCATCGGCTTAATCGCCATGTCGCGATGATCGTGAGTGCATATGGTGAACATATCGTCGCCATATTTTTCCCAGTGACCGGATTGCTCCCACAGGGTGCGATCCATCATCTGCGGTGTGGACACCTCCTGATAGCCGTTACGCTCCATTTTGCCGCGAATATAATTTTCTAACGCGCGACGCAAGCGCCAGCCTTTCGGATGCCAGAACATGGAGCCAACAGCTTCTTCTTGCTGATGAAACAGGCCCATCTCTTTGCCGAGCTTTCGATGATCGCGTTTGGCGGCTTCTTCGAGTTGGGTTTGGTAGGCTTTTAATTCTTTTTTGTCGCGCCATGCCGTACCGTAAATGCGCTGCAACTGCGGGTTGTTGCTGTCGCCGCGCCAATAAGCGCCAGCCACTTTGGTGAGCGCAAAGCCGTCACTCAGTTTGCTGGTGGCGGGCATGTGCGGGCCGCGGCAAAGATCAATAAAGTCGCCCTGGCGATACAGGCTGACATCTTGATCGGCAGGCAAGTCGCGAATAATTTCCGCTTTAAAGGTTTCGCCTTTATCGAGGAAAAACTGCACGGCTTCATCGCGATCCCATACTTCACGACGAATTTCTTCGTTGCGACGGACAATTTCGAGCATGCGCTTTTCAATCGACACAAGGTCATCTGGGGTAAACGGCGTTTCCCGATGGAAGTCGTAATAAAAGCCATTTTCGATATTCGGGCCAATGGTGACCTGTGTTTCGCTGAACAGCTCTTGGACCGCTTCGGCCATCACGTGGGCGGCATCATGACGAATTAGCTCTAGGGCATCGTCATGCTCGCGAGTGATCAGCTCCACCGCTGCGCCGTCGGGCACAGTTAGGTAGATGTCTTTCAGCTCGCCGTCCACCTTGATGGCAAGCGACTGTTTAGCCAGCTTTTTACTTATTTTTTCGGCAATATCGAGGCCGCTGACCGGCGCGTCGAAGGCCATCGTTGCCCCATCGGGCATACGGTAGGAAACGCTCATGGAATGTCTTCATTATCAGGGGGTTCCGGAACCGATGAAGTCTAGCGTGAATAAGGCATCAAATCACTATTGCCGGGCGCGCGGGGCGCGTCCTGACCGGATTCGCCCTAGCATGAGGTGTTCATAGTGGCTGTCGCGTCTTGGCGTTTGGCCATAATTTGTGTGTATCGAGCAAAAATACACAGTAAACCTAGGCTGGCGCTTTGCCAGCAGTGATGCAGCCGTCCTATGCTATAGGAGAACTTGGGGCTACGGACGAATACGGATAGTAGTTAGGTGATGACGGGGCAGTTGAGTTAAGTAGATGGATTATCTAGATAAAATTTCATTGCCGCATTACAAGCGCTTGGTCGGTGTGGCCCAAAAGCTCACCGCGCAACACGACATTGCGCGCCTGTGCGAAACCATTCTCGAAGAGGCGCGGGCGTTGACCGGCGCCGACGGTGGCACTCTTTATATGGTTGAGGGCCACGACACGGCGTCTCGCTTAGAGTTCGCGATCGTGCGCAATCGTACCCTTAGTTTGAGTTTGGGCGGCTCCAGCGGCCGCAGCATTAGCTACTCAGCGGTTCCTCTCTATATAGAAGGCGAGCCGAATCATCACAGTGTGGCGAGTCACACTGGCCTCACGGGTCGCGTGGTGAATATCCCCGATGTGTACGACGTCGAAGAATTCGACTTTTCCGGCACACGAAAATTTGATGAGCAATTCGGATACCGCACCCGCTCCGTGCTCACCGTACCGTTAATGACCGACTACGGAGAGTTAGTGGCGGTGCTGCAGTTGCTTAACGCGACCGATGAAGCATCCGGCGAGACAGTGCCATTTTCGGCTGAGATGGAGCCCGTCATACAAGTGCTGGCGGGTTTTGCCGCGGTGGCCGTCCAGCAGCAACGCGCCATGCATGATCAAAAAGAATTGCTCGTTGCGCTGTCTGGAGAGCCCAATACAGGTCGATTACTTGAGCGCATTTTGTCTGAAGCACAGGCGATGACGTACGCCGATGGTGGCTCATTGTATTTATTGCGCGACGATGCAGGAGGCGAGCAAAAATTAGAGTTCGCGTTAGTGCGAAACGATTCACTGAATATTAATCAAGGTGGTTCGGGCGATGAAATTAGTTTGCCGCCCATCTTATTACACCTTGAAGACGGCAGTGAAAATCATCATCACGTTGCTGCACATTCCGCGTTAACGGGACAGGTCATTAATATTCCCGACGCGTATAGCTCTGAACAATTTGATTTCTCTGGTACTAAAGCCTTTGATCACGCGCACGGGTATCGCTCGGCATCCTTTTTGACTATTCCGTTAATGAACCATTTAAACGAAGTTATCGGTGTGTTGCAGCTGGTCAATGCACGCCATCCGCAGACACGTGAAACGATTCCTTTTTCCGAGTACGTCGAGCCGTTGGCGCGGGCGCTGGCAAGCTACGCAGCGATTGCACTGAATAATTTAATCTTGGTGCAAGAACTTAAGAACTTGTTAGATGCATTTATTAAAGTGATTGCGAAAGCGATTGATGCGAAAAGTCCGCACACATCCGGCCACTGTCAGCGTGTGCCGTTGCTAACGGAGTTGATAGCCAAGGCTGCTTGCAACGATGAGGGCTATTTTCGCGACTTTCGCTTTGATGAAGATGAATGGTATGAGTTGCACGTAGCGGCTTGGTTGCATGATTGCGGTAAGCTGGCAACACCGGATTCAGTGCTAGATAAGTCGACAAAGCTGCATACGCTTAGTGATCGCATTCAATCTGTTGAAACACGTTTTGCCGTGTTGCGTCAGCAAAAAGAAAATGAAGTGCTACGAGCTATGTTGAATGCCCCAGACAAAAAGCCAGTGCTTGAGAAGCGATTGGAAGAAGAGCTAAAGCAACTTTCCGATGACCTTCATTTCCTGCAAGTCGCCAACAAAGGCGGCGAGTTTATGGCGGATGAAAACAAGGAGCGAGTGCGAAGCTTGGCAAAACTTAGTTGGCCGGATAGTAATGGAAATCTACAGCCACTATTGAGCGAAGACGAAGTCTATAATTTGTGTATTGAACGCGGCACTTTAACCTCAGAGGAGCGTGATGTTATTAATAATCATATGCAGGTGACGATCGATATGCTCGAGTCGTTGCCGTTTCCTCGGAAATTACGCCGTGTGCCAGAGTACGCGGGCGGACACCATGAAAAGATGGATGGCTCTGGATTTCCTCGCGGTCTAACGCGCGATAAGATGTCATGGCCTGCGCGCATGATGGCCATTGCGGATATCTTTGAAGCGTTAACGGCAAAAGATAGGCCGTACAAAGACCCAATGAAAATTTCCCAGGCATTATCTATTCTGAAAAAAATGAGTGAAGGCGATCATATCGATCCAGATCTGTTTGAACTCTTTTTGCGGCAGCGTGTCTGGGAGCAATATGCTGTGCAAGTGCTGGACCCTGACCAGCTCGATGTAAATGACCCTTCGCCGTATCTTTAGTATCGAAGTGATTATGGGCGGCGGGCGTGGCTTTATCCCTAGCCAAAAACATACTTATGCGTTTGCTGAATAACGTTGGCGCATCTTTTAGGAGATCTGTGTGCGGTTGCTGAGTTTTCTGTCCCCTACTTTAATTCTATTGCTTTCGATTTGTTCGCTGTCGGCGTTTGCAAGTGATTCTCTGCTGTTATCTCTACGTGGTGAGCCGGCGCCGGGCGCATTGATGATTGGTCAGGTGTTGCCCGGAGTCAGTGTTTCCCTGAATGGCAAATCACTGCGGACCACCGGCGAGGGATTTTTCGTTTTTGGTTTTGGTCGTGATGATAATGGTGCTTACGCATTACAGCTCCAGGATGGCGATAAAAAAGAAATGCATGAGGTGGTGCTGCAGCCGAGAGAATGGAATATTCAGCGAGTTGAAGGTGTGCCGCAAGAAACCGTCACGCCTCCGCCTGAGCGTCTTGCGCGAATTCGAAAAGAAGGTGCGTTGGTGAGTAATGCTAGGAAAACGAATTCAAATCGCCACGACTTTCTAGCGCCGTTTGTGTGGCCAGCAAGCGGGCCAATTACGGGCGTCTACGGCAGCCAACGTTTTTATAATGGCGAACCCAAAAATCCGCATTATGGCGTCGATATTGCGGCGCCCACAGGATCGCCTGTCATCGCACCTGCGGGCGGCGTTGTCACATTAGCGCACCCAGATATGTTTTATTCCGGCGGCACGCTGTTGATCGATCATGGTTTTGGCATTTCCTCTACCTTCATTCATCTAAGTAAGGTGTTAGTGAAGGCCGGTCAAGAAGTGAAGCAGGGCGACTTGATCGCGGAGGTTGGCGCTAGCGGTCGCGCCACGGGGCCACATTTGGATTGGCGGGTGAATTGGTATGGCGAGCGATTGGACCCGCAGTGGTTTATGTCTGGAGTCGGTGTCGCAAGCGTCAAAGCGGGTGAGCGCGCAGCCTCCTCAGATAAGCTGAACGAGAGCCAAAAATAAAAAATAAGAGTTCCGACTTTTCTGTGCTTTCGGCGACTATTTATTGAGGAATTAATTTTTCCTGCGCGTCGATGAGCACCACCGTGTTTCGGCCAATGCCTTTGGCTTCATAAAGCGCTTCATCCGCGCGCTTTATCATTTCGTCCGCGCGGGTAATCCCAGGTATCAATCCAGAAATGCCGACGCTGATCGTCACCACATTGTTAACCCGAGAACCAGAATGCTCAACACCCAGCTGTTCAATACGGCTGCGCAAACGCTCTGCAAAAATCAGCGCATCGTTTAGCTGAATGCCGCTCAACGCGATAAGAAATTCCTCGCCGCCGTATCGGGCAACAAAGTCTGAATCATTTTGAATCATTGCCTTTGGCACATTGGCGATTTGCTTTAAGCACAGGTCACCTTCCAAATGTCCGTAGGTATCATTGAATTGTTTAAAGAAGTCGATGTCGAACAGCAGTATAAATAGCTTGTCGAGCTGCTGGTTGTGGCGTGCATGATGAATTAGAGAGCCAAGCCGAATTTCCATTCCGCGGCGGTTGACGGTTCCTGTCAGCGCATCCTCGCTGGCCTGGCTTTCCAGCACCTGATTAGCGGAATGCAACTCACTACGATGCATGGCGAGTACGCGCTCGGCGAGAAAAAACTGTCGCTGCAAGCGTTCAAAAAAATACTGGCCCAACAAGCTTAGAATCGCGGTGGCAGAAATAAAATAAAACAAGGTGTATGCGAGAGAGGTTGAAAGTCTTTCGTCAAGCAACAAGCTGATCGCCAGCATGGCAAGAATGATCGCTGAGACAGTTGCTGCCCAATACAAGCTAATGCGGAACAGGGTCGCCATTAGCAGAATCGCGAAAAGATTGACCAAATAATAGGTATACGCCAACGGGTGGTCGACATAGAGCGCGACGTAATCGTGTATGCCGGCAATAATAATGCAGCAGGCGGCGATAGCGGGTTGCAGCGCGCGCGGGTGCTTGTCCTCCTTGGCTAACCACCAAACGGCGCCGACGGGGATAAGAGTGAAAAGGCGGAGCCGCCAGATTTGTTGGAGAAGGTGGTCGCTGATCAGCTGCTCAGTGAGTAACCCGCCAGCGTAGATGAAAATAACGACGACGATGGAGCCCAAAATAATGCGCCGTGAGAACCGCAGCAAATAGCTGATGAAATCACCTTCGAGGGGCTTCGGAAGGCGCAAATTCCAAGGTATTGGCAAGTCCGTGCCGCTGGGCAGGGGTTGCGAGGGTTGAGTAGATCTCAAGGCCACGGCATTTATCCCTAATGCTTTATCCTTAGCAGCCTAGCACCATCATCGCGAGAATGTCATCAACAACCTAGGTGTACGTGATGCATCAGTGGATGCACGGTCTGCAAAACGTGATTCGGCACGATACAGGATGCTGAACGCCTGTCCAAGGAAGATATTTGCATGATGCCACTCTGATATTGTGTTGAGATTGATCTCTTCTTTCTGCCTGCTAGATGTCGAAATGACAGTATTCGAATGTGATGGTTTTCCCGATATAACAAGAGTGCACTTCGCATTTTCTACGGCCAAATCGGCATCAGCCGCTCGCGCATTCCAACAATTATAACGTCGCTCCTGATGCCTCCGGCGTGCTTTGCGAAAACACACTTACGCAATACGGCATCACAGGAGACCGACATGCTGGCCAACCTTTTTGAATTTAGAAACAATCCGTCACTTCCCCCGTCAGCGAGGATGCCGGATTTTTTGCAGCGACGCATGGATGAGTTCTATGTGGATCGCATGCAAGGGCTATGGGGGGGTAAACACATCATGCACGGCGTTCAGCCGAGCAATTCTGCGATTCAATTAATGAGCAATGACTACCTGTCATTGGTGAATCACCCGCAGATTTTACAGGCCCAAATTGCTGCGTTGCAGAATGCATCAAACGAAGTGGTGATGTCAGGCGTGTTTATGCACGGCGAAAATCCTGTGAGTGCGTTCGAACAGAGAATGGCAACATTTTGTGGCTATCAGGCGGGTATTCTTTCGCAATCAGGTTATGCCGCAAACGTTGGGTTAATTCAGGCGCTAGCGGAAAAAAATGTGCCTGTGTATATCGATATGCACGCCCACGCGTCGTTATGGGAAGGTGTCATGAGTGCTGGAGCGACGCCACATGCGTTTCGTCACAACGATCCCGAGCATTTAGACAGACAGATGCGTCAGTATGGTCAAGGTGTGTTGTGTGTGGATTCTGTTTACAGCACGTTGGGGAGCATTGCACCGCTTGAAGATCTGGTGGACGTTGCGGAAAAATATGACAGTCTAATTATTGTGGACGAGTCGCATTCGTTGGGCACCCACGGCGTCCATGGTGAAGGGCTTGTACGTCAACTTGGCTTGCATGAGCGAGTGCATTTCGTCACGGCTAGTTTGGCGAAAGCATTTGCTGCCCGCGCCGGCATTGTGTTGTGTTCCGAAAGATTTAAAGAATATTTTCGCTGCACGGCACGCCCGGCAATCTTCAGTTCAAGTTTATTGAATCACGAAGTGGCGGCGTTAGATAAAACTCTGGATATCATTCAGGCAGATGATTGGCGTCGGGATAAGCTTTTTCACAATGCGCGCTTCCTGAGACAGCAGCTTTCTGATTTGGGATACAACGTGCGTTGTAGTCAGTCTCAGATTATTCCTATTGAAGCGGGTGTTGAGCAGGACACATTAGTGCTGCGCGAAAAGATGGAAGAACAGGGTGTGTTCGGTGCTGTGTTTTGCGCTCCGGCAACCCCGAAGAAGCGCTCCTTGGTGAGGCTATCTGTAAATGCTGCACTGACTGTGCCGCAAATGCTTGAGATCGTAAGAGTCATGGGCGTTATTCGTGATGACGTGGGAATGTGGCGCTGGCCTTCAACCGTAAAGGGCGGTGCTCAAGCTCCAGCGCGCGCGGTGTTGGCTAATTGGTGAGGCCGTATTGCGAAACGGTTTTGCTTTTTTGCTGATTATTTCGGGCTTACAAAAAGCGGTGCGCAGATCTCTATGCACCGCTTATTTTTATAAACAACGTATTGCTTATCGCGTTTGATCAAGAAGGTCTAGATAAGCGCCGTAGCTCGACAAGCTGCTGTCATATTCGATATCCGCAGGCGGGCTATCCACTAATGCGCAGTACCAAAACTGTTTGCCGCCAACTTTCGTGGCTGGGTGAGCGTAATCACTCCAGTTAAACGCTTCATCCGGCCCAACATCTTCCGGTGATTCCCATAGCCATGGCACTGTTTTGCCGTTAGAGATTTGCTTCAAAAATGCAGCGGGAGGGCTGTGTTTTTTCGCAGCGAACATAAACTGCTGGATTTCAGCTTCGCTGTAAACCAAGAGTCGCTGAAGGTCACCGCTATCGCTGACTAAGATAAACCCCGTGGGGTCTTCGACGTAATAATATTCCACCAGAGAATTTTTACTTTTAAGATCAAAAAAATATTCTATAAAGCTGTCGTTATAAATAAATTCCGGCGATTTTAACGCGAGCGTATTTTGGATTAGCGCGGATACTTCTGAAAAGTATTTTCGCTGACAGTCCATGATGGTTTGGTTGATCTTTTCCGTGATGGCGGGATCGCTCTTCATTAAAAAGCGATCAATGACGCCATCGTTAAACGCTTGCACCGCAATTTTCTCGTCGGCCACGCCGGTCAGTAATATTTTTTTAATGCGAGGATCTCGAATGCTTTCGCATAACTTTAATCCGGTCATTTCCGGCATGTCGTAATCGACGATCACCACGGAAATATCCTTGAACCGCGAAGGATCGCTGATTTCACGTTCAATTAGAGTTAAATCAAGACGCAGCACGTCTTCGCTTGAAGATCGCGCATCGCGATAATAGGAAAAGCATCGTTGATCGAGATGAACCTTAGACGCTTGATGATTAATGTGGTCGAGGCCTGCATGCGCCGAAGAGAAGCATATATGCGCTAAGTTTTCGTCAAGGTGCAACGTGAAGTTATCTAAAAACCGCTCGTTGTCATCAATCAGTACGACCGTTGTCGGGTAGTAATACGGTAGAATAGAAGATCTGATCATTTCGATAATCCGGGAAACATAAGCGTGAACTCCGTGTATTCGCCTAGCTTGGAGCGACAAGTAATATCGCCGCTAAAGCTTTCCATGGCTAGCTTGCAGAATGAAAGACCGATTCCTGTGCCTTGGCCGATACTTTTTGATGTGTAGAAATGTTCGAACACATGGGGGATTTCGTTGCTGGCGATGCCGGTGCCCGTGTCGCGAACCGCTATCAAAGAGCCCTCTCTGGTCCTGCGAGTGGAGATAACAACATCTCCCTTTCCCGCCTTGAGTACGCTATACAATGCATTTTTTATCAAGTTAAACAGTATGTGGCTGACTAATAAGTCTGAGCCAAAAAATTCAAAATCGTCGCACTGTTCCCAGGTCACTAAATTCCGCTCGCGTGCAGAGTTAAAAGGATAGCGCTGAAGTGCTTGGCTTACCGTGTCTTTGCCGGAATATATGGCGAATTCGCCGGAACGTAACGTGGCTTGCCCAGCACTAAGTAAAAGCATATCAATAATAGTGTTGGAGTACGTGATTTCTTCGTCAATTCGGTCGGTTGCGTTACGTAATTTTTCAAAACGCGATGAGCGGATTTTTCGTACGGGCAATTGTGCGTGGAGTGCTTTTTCGTGCGAATCGATAAGATCTGGCAGGTAATGTGATATCGCCGCCATGGCAGCGCGAATACCCAATAATGGCGTGCGCAATTCATGAGCGATGTTGCGCCCCACCGCGGAGTAAGCGTCTAGTTTTTCTTCCTTCACCATGTGAGAGGTGTAGTTGAAAATGCTTCCAGCAAAAATAACGAAGCAATAGATGGGAAGCTGTTCTAAGTAGGCGCTGAGAATGACGCTAGTGTCTGACGTTATTGCGAAGGCTGCCCAGGCCAGTGCGGTACCGATGACCGATATCATCACAACCAGAAGCCAGTCGTACACGGCGAGGACCAATAAGAAAAGCGCCGCCATGGTCGACATACTCCAGACCAACGACAGTTCGTTGCGTAGCAACATATAGGTAAATAGGAACGGTAACGTATACGTCAGCGAGAGAAGCCAATAGGCGGCAAACGCACGGTGCCATCGTTCCGGCCAATGCCTATAAAAAATTAGCGGGGTGCAGACGGCAGCCCCGGTCATGCGCAGGGAGAGGCTTTCATAAGGCTGAGGGAACATGTATTCCCACACGTAGTAATACAACGGAAAGCCAATCAGCCCGAGCAGGCCAATCATAGGAGCGTTGTATTTTGAATAGTGCGCGCTTTCGACGGTAGACGTGCGAAGCCGAGACGCCAGCTGCCGAGCCCACTGTGACAACTTAGCCATGAGACAAGATCAACCCAAGCGGTTCAAAGTAAGAAGTTCAGTCGCTGACAACAATACAGCAAATTGGGGGAGCAAAAACGCCATGACCTGTAGGCGAGTTAGTGTTTACCCAATTATTTCTATTGTTAGCCGATCAGTTCTAGCAGAGCTGCGCGTTTTTCGGTGCTCATGGCACGAAAATGCGCGAGCAACGTGTGCTCTTGATCGCCGGCATTATTGTCAACCGAGCGCAATAGTGGTGCGCTTGGTGTGTTGCTGTTGTCTTCACTGGCGTGCCCAAGGCTTTCTTCTAGGCGCGCAATGATTTCAGAGTTCATGCTGCGGTGACTCAGACGTGAGACTTCCGCGATTTTACTACGCATACCTTTCGGTAGGCGAACGACAAATTTTTCAACTTCTTGGCGAGCGTGAGTGGTGGCTCTTTCGGTGTTCATGGCGATCCCCTCCAAATATTTGGATTGCGTAGCGGTCGCGACGGTAATTATTGAATTCCGTCGCACTCCACTGGCCGTTAACGGCTTCGTTTCAAGTGCCTAGGTCATGGCGATGTGCAGATGTGCACAGCTTGATCAGTAAATACCCAGAGCGACGCCCGGTCAACCGAAGATTGCTTGTGTAACTTATTAAAAATAGTAAAAAAATCAATCAGATATCACAATGATATCAGCCTTCTGGCGCGATGATGCCGAAAGGTCAATGAAGGCCCCGAGTGGATAGGTTCGGCGCGTGGGGGTGGGGTAAAGGCCCGTAGCGTGGCATAATTTACCCAATTTATGGTTTCTTAAGTGGTATTTCTATTATGAATGTAGGCCGCATAGATCTTAACCTGCTCAAATACCTCGACGTGTTGCTGCGAGAGCAAAATGTGACCCGCGCAGCGGAGCAGCTTGGTATTACTCAGCCTGCCATGAGTAACGGCCTAAAGCGTCTGCGCGAACTGTTTGGTGATCCGTTGCTTATTCGTACCTCGGAGGGAATGACCGCGACTGAGCGGGCAGTGGAGTTGCAGCCATTGGTGCGCCAAGTGCTGGCACAAACCGAAGCGATGCTCACGCCGGACGAAACCTTTCAGCCATCTGCGAGCCGTCGTGTGTTCCGCATTATGACCAGTGATTATGCGGAGGCCACCTTGGTGCCGCACATCGTTAGGCGGTTGCGTGCCGAGGCGCCTAATCTTGTGCTCGATTTCTTAACGCCCTCCGATGTGAGCTATACGGACATGGAGCAGGGTCGTGTCGACATGGCAATCAACCGCTTCAACGAAATCCCTCAGTCATTTCATCAGGTAACACTCTGGAAGGACTCGTTTTCTTGCTTGCTGAATCGCGATAACCCTATCGCCGAAGGATTTGATTTAGAAAATTATCTTTCGGCGCAGCATATTTGGGTGTCTAAAACGGGGTTTGGTGTGGGCTTCGGCATGAACCCAGAAAAGCTGGGTGGGCTCGGTTGGATCGATCAGGCGTTGATGCGGCTTGGTCGTAGCAGAAAAATTTCTATATTTACGCGGCATTATCAAATGCCAGCCTTGTTGGCGATGAACAATGATTTGGTGGCGACGTTGCCGAGTAGGGTGGCGCGTATGCAGGCGCAAAACACCAGCTTATTGATCCAAGAGCCGCCGTTCGACATTCCCGAATTTGAGCTCAAGATGGCGTGGTCGCCGTTATTGCATCACAACGTGGCGCATCGCTGGTTGCGTAAGCTGATACAAGAAGAGTCGGAGCGTGTGGGGGCTATGGAGGTCTAGTGCGGCGTCATCCAGTGCCGCATGGCGACAAGAGCGAACCCTGGCGGGTTCGCTAGTCAGGATTTAAATACGCATTTGCCCCGCTTCTGCCAAGGCGCCCTTGCTGACGCCTTCATAGGCGCGCACAACAAAATGCTTGCCCGGCGCTTCATCGGCTAGCTGCTTCGCAATGTGCTCCGCAAGCAGCTCCACTGTGCTATCTGATGCCACGAGGTAGCAATTGTCTTCGGGCAACATCAGCTCAAACAAGCCTTGCTCGCTGGTATAGCGAAACCGATGGTGTGGGATTTCATCTAAATAGTAGGTGCCTTCTAAATCTTCTTCGGTGCCGATATAGATGTCTTCCCAGCGATCCGCCCACAGCTTTTCCCAGTAGCGGCTGCGCCGACCATTTTCAAAAATCTCAATGCGTGAGCGGTGCCCGTGGGCAATGCGCTGGCAGTTACCGTCGTGTTTTTTGAGCCCATGGGAATAGTGGTAGTACGGTGAGGTGCCTGTGTTTTCTTCGCGCAGGCGGATCAACACTTCAGTGATATTGCTGGGCAGGCTGGCTCGCACTAGCTCAGTAAGATAAAGCGTTACCGCGCCTTTGCTAACTTCCATGCCGGGCACGAGTAAAGAGCTGCTTTCCGGCGCGCGCATAAGGATTTCGCCGTTCGGATATTGCCAGCGGAGTTGCAGCCGGTCGTCTATGCGCTCAACATTCAAGTGCTCGCTGTCGGCGGGCGCCAACAATTTGTGGTCGGCAATATCGTCGAGTGCATGCTTGATCGACTTTTTGATGCGACCAAAATCGAACACCATGCTTTGATCATCAAGATCTCCGCTGAGTTCAAGGTCAACAATCCAAGAATCTCCCACTAAACCACGCTTAGCGTGTAGGTAGGAGAAGTCGAGTACAGTAAGATTATCTACAAACAGGGTTGCCATAATTGAGCCGGTACCGCGAAATTGCTGCTAAAGGTTTCTATACTAGGCATCCTACATTATGACACCCCGCACAGGGAGCGACACTATCATGTCATCTGATTTGCTGATTATTAACGCCCGTGTTGTGAACGAGAACACAGAGCGCGAAGCCGATGTGCTCATTCACGACGGACGCATCGTGGAAATAGGGCCAGATTTAAGTGCTCGCCCAGCGAAAAAAGTGATTGATGCGGCCGGCCGCCACCTTCTGCCGGGCATGATTGACGATCAGGTTCACTTTCGCGAGCCAGGGTTGACCCACAAAGGCGACATTGCCACAGAGTCTCGCGCGGCGGTGGCGGGCGGCATCACTTCCTTTATGGAGATGCCTAACGTCAAGCCGGCCACGCTGACCCTCGAAGCGCTAGAAGAAAAGTATCAGCGTGCTACAGGGCGTAGCGCTGCGAACTTCGCCTTCTATCTCGGTGCATCGAACAATAACCTCGAAGAGATTAAGCGACTCGACCCGAATCAGGCCTGCGGCGTGAAAGTCTTTATGGGCGCCTCAACCGGCAATATGTTGGTGGATCGTATGGACGCTCTGGAAGGCATCTTTCAGCACTCTCCGATTTTGATCGCCACGCATTGCGAAGACACCCCGATGATTCACGCCAACGAAAAAGCCGCACGTGAAAAATACGGTGAGGATGTTCCGATGTGGGAGCATGCAAATATTCGCAATGCCGATACTTGCTATGCAAGTTCTTCGCTGGCGGTATCGCTGGCAAAGCAAACCGGCGCTAAGTTGCACGTTTTACACTTGACCACCGCTCGTGAAATGGAACTCTTTACCTGCGGCGACATCAATTCTAAACAAATCACGGCAGAAGCCTGTGTGCACCACCTTTGGTTTAACAGCGATGACTATGATCGCTTGGGTGCGCAAATTAAATGTAATCCAGCCATCAAAACACCGGCAGACCAAGCGGCAATTTTGCAGGCCGTGCGCGATGATCGCATCGATATTATTGCGACAGACCACGCGCCGCATACCAGTGAAGAGAAGGCAGGTAAGTACTTCTCATCGCCGGCAGGTTTGCCGTTAGTTCAGCACGCCATGTTGTCGTTGTTAGATCAAGTAAAGCGCGGTATTTTTGAGCTGTCTATGGTGGTGCGTAAAACCAGCCATGCAGTCGCTGATCGTTATCAAATGGTTGAACGCGGTTACATCCGCGAGGGCTATTTCGCCGATTTGATTTTGGTCGATATGAATAAAAGCACAAAGGTTACCCATGACAACCTTTTGTATAAATGTGGCTGGTCCCCGTTTGAAGGTGTGACCTTTGGCGCAAGTATCGATATGACGTTGGTCAACGGTCAGATCGTATGGGATGGGGAAAAGCCCGCGGAGCCAGTTTTTGGTCAGCGCTTGGCGTTTTCTCGCACGTAACAGGGAACACCGCCGCGAGATCAGCGTGTTAGCGATGAAGTAATAATTGGTTTTTCATAAGATACGGGGTGGTTTTTCGTGGCGGAAACAATTTTTTCAAAAATCATAGAGCGGGCAATCCCCGCTGACATCATCTATGAGGACGATTTGTCGCTAGCGTTTCGCGATGTAAACCCTCAGGCGCCCACTCATTTTTTGGTGATTCCTAAAAAGCCAATTGAAAAACTCAGTGATGCCAACGAAGAAGATCAAGCGCTGCTTGGCCATCTATTGCTAGTGGCAAATAAGGTGGCCGCGCAGGAAGGGTTGTCTGACTTTCGGTTAAACGTGAATAACGGTGCTGGCGCGAGCCAGACCGTGTTTCATCTGCATGTTCATGTGTTGGGAGGCCGTCCCTTTAGTTGGCCGCCAGGTTGATATTGGTTTAGACCGCACTCGTCCGGAAAAAAGCTAGCTGCATGTACGCAATAGTGAAAGAGCGACGAGAAAACCGAGTTAGGGAGTAGGGATTGTCTCAACGGGAACGACAAGACTTCGCCGGTCAAATTAATCGGCTGATGTACTCGCGTAATGTATTGGTGTTGCTGGCGGTGTTTGGCATCCTGATTACAGCGTTGGTTGCTGGCTGGTTGTATCGACTGGAGTCGCGGTCTCTGGATCAACGCTTCTATGAAAACGTAGAAGAGCGGGCGCGCTTCTTAGGCCGAGAGTTAGATGCGGGCGTTGAAGCTGTTTATACGCTGGGCGAAGTGATTCGCTTTATCGATTCTTTGCCTGCAGTCGTTTATGAAGATGTCGCCGGGGCAACCCTAAGTCGAAACCCCGGGTTGCTCGCCTTAGAGTGGCTGCCGCGTGTACGTGGTACGGAAAGAGACAGCTTTGAAGGTTCGAAACAGGGATACCTTAAAGGCTATAAAATTCTAGATCTTGATGCGAAGGGCGAAAAAAAGTCCGCGTCGGCGAGGGGTGTTTATTTTCCCGTGGCCTATGTTGCACCGTATAAAAATAACACTGAGGTCCTCGGTGTTGATTTTTACTCCAACCTAGAACGAGCGCCGTTACTAGAGCGCGCTTGGAACACCGGCGAGTTGACGGTTTCTCCCCCTTTACGACTGATCCAAATGTCTGAAGCGCAGCGCGGCATGCTTATGGTGCTGCCAGTGTATTTCGGTCGCCCGGCAAACATCAGGGAACGCAAGCTGGCACTTAACGGGTTTGTTATCGCGGCAATCGACATGAGTGTGCTGGCTAATACTGTGATCGATCCCAGGGCCGACGATACGCATTATATGCATATCGAAGATATCACCGATGCAAAGTCTCCGGTGACCTTATATGAGCACGGTGAAGCCAAAGACGCTTTTATTCAGTCGGTGGCGCTGGCCGACCTCGGCGGCCGCACGTTGCAGATCACCATGGCACCTAACGCGCAATCGCGCCGTCTTGAAACAATTTTTCTCCCGATTGTTGTGGCAGTAGCCGGCGGCCTGATGGTGCTGTTGGTGTGCGGATATCTATATTTTCTGCAACGGCGAGGTGAAGTGATTAGCGAGCAGGTATTAGAGCGAACCCAAGCTTTGCGTGAGGCGAACTTCAGGCTAGAAACACTCAGCGTAACCGACCCGCTCACAGGTTTGTCTAACCGAAGGGCCTTTGACGATTATTTAGAACAAGAGTGGCAGCGTGGGTTAAGAGAGAAAACACCTATCTCGATCCTGTTGGTGGATGTCGATCACTTTAAAAAGATTAACGATCGATACGGACATCCCGCTGGTGACGCCTGTTTGCGCGAACTCGCAAATCGACTTCGCGTGCATTTTAAACGCCCTGCGGATCGTATCGTGCGATTTGGCGGCGAAGAGTTCGCCGTAGTCATGCCGAATACTGAGAGCAACGCGCTCGCGCAAGCCGAGCGATTCCGCATAGCAATGGAATCAGAAGATATTAAGGTGTCTTCAGAAGAAATTATTCAGGTGACGGTCAGTGCCGGGCTAGCGACGGTTGTTCCTACGGCTGAAATGAATCCTCGAGATATCGTAAAGCTTGCCGACGAAGCGCTTTACCTAGCGAAGCGAACCGGACGTAATCGCATTCATCACCATCCTAAGGCGGAATAATCCAAACCGTTTCTTCAAATTCGTGTGAAGCACGTCAGGGCGGGGTTTTGGTCAGCCTGCTAGGCTTGATGCTATCTTTTTGGGAGTATTTTATGGTTCGCCTTTTCGCCGTCTTCTGTCTTGTTTTTTGTGGCGTCGCCTTTGCGGGTGAGCTTGATCAAGATATGGCGCAATTTCGTAAAGACGTTCTGGAAATCAACAAGAGCTTACTGTTGATGGAAGAAGAGCTGTTGTTTCCTGCCGACACTCAAGTGGCCATCTTTGTGTCGTTAGACGTGGGTAAGTTTTTTGTGCCTGACTCTGTCACATTAAAGCTCGACGGCGAAACAGTGCAAAGCCATCTTTATACCGAAAAAGAAGTAGGCGCTCTAATGAATGGCGCAATACAAAAAATTTATACCGCGAACGTTAAGAATGGCAGCCATGAGCTCACCGCTTTTGTTACGGGCGCGGGGCCAAATGGTCGTGATTATCGTCGCGCGGTAACCCTAGACTTTGAAAAAGGGCACGGCCGCCAATTTGTGCAATTGAAAATGGAAGATGACGTGGCTGCTCAGCAACCGGTGTTTTCTTTCCGTAGCTGGAAATAATGAAGCATCTTCTCATTGCATTGTTGTGCGGCTGCGGTGTTTCTCTCGCTGCTGATGTTTTCGCTGCCAATGAGCAGAGCGAAAAACAAACTCCCGCCGCAAAAGATCAATATCGGATAGATCGTGCTCACCCAGTGGTCGATCCGGTCTATGGCGAAATTCTCTACGACTATTATCAAAAGCGTTATTTCTCTGCAATGACGCGCATTCTTATCGCGCAAGAAACGGGCGGCTTGCCTACACAGGGTGAACGCGCAGAAGTCTTGTTGGGTGCCCTGTATGCAAGCTATGGCATGCCGCGCGAGGCGGAAGCACTGTTCGACAAGTTGCTGTCAAAGTCGGTTGACCCAGTCTTGGCGACGCGTATTTGGATTCACCTTTCGAATCTCTATTACCAGCAGCAACGCTATCAGAAAGCCCTAGACACCCTAGATAAGCACGTGACAGAAGTGCCGAAGGATTTGCGTCAGAATTACTATGCACTGCGTACGCGCATTTTAATGAAGCTGGGACGCTACGATGACACTTCAATTGCACTCGATGGTTTGGAAAATGCTGTCACGCTTAGCGGGTATTTAAAATATAACTTGGCCGTTAGCCGCATCAACGTTGGTCAAGGTGATGCAGGAGAAGCGTTACTCTGGGATCTCGTCAATCTCGTGCCTGGCGACGAAGAAATTAATTCGTTAAAAGATAAATCTATTCTAGCGCTAGGCGTGCACTTTTTACGGAGCGGTAATCCGCGCCGCGCACAGAGTGTGCTGGGGGCGGCGAGACTAGAAGGCCCGTCCAGTGAAACAGGGTTGCTTCTGCATGCGAGAGCATGGCTCGCCACGCAGGAGCCGCGCAAGGCAATGGGTTCTTTGCAGGCGCTAAGTCGTCGCAGTATGCAATTTGAAGAAGCGCAGGAAGCAGCGATTTCATTGCCGTTTCTTTATGAGCAGCTTGGCGACTTCGGCCGAGCGCAGCAAGGTTATCGTGACGCTATCGCCGCCTATACCGAGCACTATAAGTATCTGGCCGCCTTGGAAGAAAAAATACGTTCTGGTTTATGGTTTCAAGAGCTGGCGAAAGAGCCTACGTGGTCCACGGCGATGGATCCTTTGCCGCCGTTTGAGCCGAAGCGAGTAGAAAGTTTTGCCACGTTCCAGCATTTGTTTGCGACGCATAAATTTAATACGCGCTGGCTGGATTTTCATGAG
The DNA here is from genome assembly GCA_029213045.1 of Alcanivoracaceae bacterium. Lineage (GTDB taxonomy): Bacteria > Pseudomonadota > Gammaproteobacteria > Pseudomonadales > Alcanivoracaceae > JARGPN01. The sequence goes on along the minus strand of JARGPN010000016.1, from coordinate 19,371 downwards.
CAGTGGCGTCAGATCCGGCTACTAGATCAATGGCAGCAACGCCTACCCGCCATGGACGAGTTGCTCGCCGCGCATATTCGTAAGCACCGTGCGCAAACCCCCCAAGCGTTGGCGTTGCTCAGGCGCGTTGAGAGCGCCAAGTTGCCCGCACAGTTTCATGCAATGCAGAGCTCGTTCGATAAAGCGGTGCAGGGCAACAATTACCAGGAGTTCGCGACGGAAGAGCAATTGGTAATGCTTCAACAACTTTCCGACGCGCGTGATAGCGCTGCGCGCTTGCGCGATAAGTTATCTCCTGAGAAACGAGAAAAATTAGAATTCTATAATCGTGTTTTACGCTGGGAAATTGAAAAGGACATCGTACCGCTTCGGTGGCAGCGCCAAAGTGAGTTGCACCAGCTTGAAAAACAGTTGAATGCCATGCAGGAATATTACCAGCGTGTTGATTGGGCTGCGCGTGGCGATTTAAATCGCATTACCACCTTGGGTCATCAGCTTGCCGGTATGCATAACGCGCTATCTGCGTTGCAAGGCCGCGGTTACGAGCTACTCGCACGACAACAGAATGGTATTGAAGAATTAGCATTGGAGCAGGTAGCGTATACGCGCAAAAGGCTGCTCGCGTTTACCGCGGAATGTTGGGGGGCGTTGGGTGATATTCAACATCGTGCGTATCGTGCAAGTATTCGTCCGCCGTTAAAATCTTCGTCGTGGAATGAACCGTCTAATTCAGAGGAAGAGGACACGAATGAAGACGTTCAGTCTGGAAGCAGCGATCAATAGACTGCCCGCAATCTATTCGGTCGAAGGCTCCGCCAAATCATCAGAATAAGTCACTTGTCCTTGCGGGTTAATGAGCACCGCTGAGACACCTTCTAATTGGTTAATCATTTCTAGTCCTTTTTCGGGGCCCATAACAAACACACTGGTCGACAGCGCATCGGCGTCGATACTGCGTTCCGTCATGATGGTGACACTCACTAAATCCTTACTCGGCGTGCCTGTACCCGGGTTCAAAATATGGTGAATGCGTTCTCCGTCGCGAATAAAAAAGCGCTCATAGTCGCCAGACGTCGATACCGCAATGTCCGATACGGGCAGCGTCATCGCAACGGCCTGATCATTGCGCGGATGTTGAATGCCAACTTGCCAATCGCGACCACGGCGATCACCTAACACATAACTGTCTCCACCGAGCGCGACATAGGCATGGGCGATATTATGTTGGCGAAGCACAGCCACCGCTTGATCAATCGCATACCCTTTGGCAATGCCGCCAAGATCAATGCGTACACCGTCGGCGGTAAAGCGCACTTCATTGTTTGTCAGTTGAATGTGTTCAAAGCCGATTAATTGCTGTGCTTGTTTAAGCTGCTCCGCGTTTGGGCTTTTTCGGGCGCGATAATCGTAAAGAAAACCCGCACTGGCGAAGCTAATATCGAACGCGCCGTGGGTCAGCAAAAAATATTCCTCACTTTTTTTAAGTAAGGCCATAAATTCGGGCGAAATGGTGACGGCTTCTTGCGCGGCGCGAGCGTTCACTTGTGCGAGTTCGCTTTCCGGAATCCACGGGGAGAGTAGCAGGTTAAGACGTTCGAATTCGTCGCGTACTTCGACGACGATGGGGTCATCCAGAGTGCTGTTAGGAGGCAGATTATTTTTTTGACTGTCGAAGTTATCGTCGAGCCAGTATTCCAGCGTAGCGCTCGTGCCCATGACACTCCACTGTGCAGACACCCACTGCGCATTCACGCAACTTGATGCAACTAAAAAAACAACCAGAAGTGGAATGTGACGAAGTAAGGGCGGGGTGTTTCGACGACGAAAGATCAGCACGTATTGCCTCAGCGTTTATAGCTTGCAGTAAAACGCCTGCCTAGTCTTAGGCAGGCGCCGCATCACTCACATTATTACGGCTAAACAGGAAAGTTAACCGTGCCATTGTACAGCGGCTCGAACGCTGTGAGGCGGTTCATGCTCGTTGCATTGCCGAGGCTATGATTCGGGAAGAAGTTCGCGTCGGCAAACTGCCCCTGCTGACTGTGCAGCGACATATAATTTAGCAACACGGATTCGACCAGCAAGTTAACGTTGTTGGCCGCAGGCGTGCCGGCAGTTTCAACGGTGGCTTCCGAGCGCATCCAGCCGATTTGCTGGTGCTGCGCTTGTTGCTCAGGCGTGCCGCCGAGCAGCACCGGTTGCTTGCCTGGGTTGTACACCAGTGCAAACGATGCTGCTGTTGAGGAGTTGTCGCCAGTCCATTCGCCTTTGCCGCGACCATCGGCAGAGTTATCAATACGGCCGTTGCTGCTTAATGACCCATCGCTGTACACGTAGATCATCAGCGGCTTGCCTTTACGCTGTGCGTATTCCAAACACGCGCCGATACACTGGCCCGCACGGAAATCGCGACGCTCACCTGTGCCGCGCTCACCGGTGTGATAATCAAACCCACCCATGGTGATGCATCCAGCACCAGCGTAGCCGTTTACCACTAGCTTCATCACCGATGCAGCTTTGCGTAATTCACTGTCGCCGTTAAATTGATCAGGGGTAAAAATTGCGCCGTTCGCGGCAACAATATCTGTATCGTCTTCGACGCTTAACGCCGATGGGTCTGCGTAACGCTCAGCAATGTCCGCAGCTTCGATATAGCCACATTCAAGCAAGTCTTTGACAACGTCTGACGCAGTAATGGCGGTTAATTTTTTCTGGCTAATGCGGGCAATCGATTCCATCACCGCAACGGCATCGGATTCATCCAAAAGCCCGACTAACTTGCCGGTATTGACCAAGCCATTGACGTCGCTCGGCCGGTCAACTTTTGTTGGCCGTTTTGATGGATCAATAAGCATGGCTGGCGCCATGGAATTGCCGCCAGACACCGAAGTTTGTGATCCGATCAAGGTGAGCAATTCGCCGTCCGCGCCAGCACGGAAAATACCGTACAACGGATTGTGTGGATTGTTGCCTGTGTCATTTTCAGAGCGCGCTGGAATCACAAAACCATTGGTGAAGCTTTTTGTGGTGGCGCTGGTTGCCGTTGTCAGCATGCCGCGCAGAAAACCGGAATCGGTGTGAAAAGCCAAGCCAAACTGACGGTCAATAAAGGCAGCGCCTGCGCCTGTGCCCGGCACCATGTTTCCGGGGAGGCCGAGTTTCGAATAACCGGCCGTGGATAAAAAGTCTTCTTGTCCGCCTTGTTGGCCGACTAAAACGTTTGAGCCAGCGATGTTTGCGCCACCAGCTAAATCAAAACAAATAAAAGGAATCTTGCCGGCGCCGGAAACATTAATACCGCAGCCTGCTTTTAAGCTGTCCAAATCGCTGGACAGTGCGGCATACGCTGAACGTGGATTGGCAAATAAACTGAGCACGCCTAATGAACTGACAACGCCAGCACCGCGCATCATGCCGCGCGCAACAAATTCGCGCCGTGTCATCGGTTTGCCGTGATCTAAATCTAGCAGCGGCGCATTAACGGGTAGAGCGACTTTCCGTTTCATGATCACTCCTTATTGTAGCAGCATGGTGGCACTGCCCAGCGCCACAGCACAGGCTGCTTTGGCGGCAATGGCCGTGCGGTCAGAAGAACAGCTTCCGCCGCAACGGGCGAGGCTAGCAGTAGTGGGGCGTGTGCTTGGTGCAGCGCTGCATGCGGCGCTGCCGGCAGTGCTGTCGAACAGCAACGTTTCCAGTTCGCACGTCACCGCGTTCGGACTAGGTTGTAAATCCAAACCGGTGCCAACGAAATTATCGACCAACGGTGTAATAACCAAGTCGCGCCATTCGGTGTCGGTGAGCGTGTTGGCATTGGTGTTGTAATTTAATCCGCTAAAGAACACCGGCACATCACTATCGTTAGCGATATCGGCTTCTATCATTGCGTTGCAATATTCAATCGACAACTGGGCAATGGCGATTTGATGCGCCGTGAGGAAGCCGCCGAGTTCAGCCGATGTTGGCAATTGTTTGCGGATAGTTTGGAATGTGTCAGGCACGTCACCGTACGTTGCGGGCACGCCCGTCATCGCGCTCATGCTCGCGTTAATTTCGTCGAAGGTGCGAATGCCCGTGGTTTCTTGTGTTGGCCCTGCAGTTAACACTAATGGCGTTGATGCCGCGTCAGTATAGGTATGCTGATTATTGCCGAGGCGAGCAAAGGTGAGGAAGAATTCGTCCTGCTGCTCGTCTTGGTCTACCGCTAATAACGTACCGAGCCGTGAAAATTGTTGGCCAGTGCTCACGTAGCTATCGCCGCCAATGGTGGTATCCAGATTTGCCCACACTTGTGCGACAGCAGCCTCGCCTCCGTTGATGCCTAAGCGCATGCCCGCGATAGGGATTTCCGCCGGCGCGGTTTCTTGGCCTTCGGTTAAGTCGATAAAGAATGGCTCTGCAAACAAATATGAAAAATCATCAAAGCGCGATACTTGGAAGCCAATAAAGGCATCGTCTTCAGGAATTAAATGTGAGATGCCGAAAAGTAAGTAACGTCGTTCGCCAACACCCGCTGAAAAGTTTTGCAAAACCTGCGAGGGCGAGAGGGCGCGATTGTGGATGGCGACAAAACGAATCACGCCTTGCCACAAACGGTCGCTCGACGCTTCGTTGCCAAGCACCAGCGCGTAGGTGTCGTTCCAGCTATTGAGTAGATCCGGTGTGTTCGGATCGATAGTGCCGGAGTCTTCGCCGTTGATAAAAATACGCCGGCCATTTTCTACGTCATAGGTAAGCACAACGTGTTGTAACGATGCCTGCAACGTTTCGTCTGGGCTATCAATGGCAGGCTCGCCATTTAGGCTGGTGTTGCTATGGCGTAATGCAAAGGAATAGCGGCTATCCGATTGCGCGAGGGTAAAGTTGCGCGCGGTAGTGCCGGCAGAGTAACTCACAATATGCGCCATGTTTTGCGCAGGCGTTGAAGGAATGATCCACGCTTCAACGGAAAACTCGCCACTGGATTGAATTAGCTGATAATACTTGCGGCTGTTGGTAGTAGTCGCTTGCGCTTTACCATCGTTGACGCGGATACCCCAACCAGCGACCCACTCAACATCACCAACGAGATTTAAATCCGCCGCGGGCGTTACGGGGCTAGTGTCGAAGGCCACGTTGCCGCTACCGCTTCTAAATTCATAGCGGCCAATCACGTTGCTATCGAAGCGTCCGCCTGAGGCAGCGATAATGCCATCTGCAGTGACCAGCGCTTTGCTGATAACTAAGTCATCGGGTGGTGTTGCGGGGGTGATGCCGGCCGCCATATCGGCAATTTTTTGAGCCATCGCCGCTGCATCGCTATCGCAATCATCGGTCCAGCAATTGTGATTGTCTTCGGCGAGCCTCTGCACCACGCGCGAATTCGCCGGCACGTTTAAGTTCATCACGCCTTGCGCTGCCAAATACGCGGTGTCCGCATTGGCGTGAGCAAAATAAGGAGTGATCGGCGTCACCGCATTCGGTTCGTGGCATTCCACACAAAAATTTCTAAACAGTGGATGTACGTTAGCGGCAAACAGCGCAGACGAATCTGGGTAGTAACGGCTGGCGCCTGGATCACGCAGTGGTGGCGGTTGGAAATCCACTTCGCCAGCGTCGCCGCCAATGCTGGCGTTGGCCCAATTGGTAATCCATGTGGTTAATTGCGCGGCGCATGCATCGGCAGTTTCTAGCCAGCATTGGTGGCCGCCGCGTACTTTGCTGACCATTTCCGATGATCCGGGATTGCTCAACGTAATTACGGAGTTTGCAGCGGTGTAGGCAAGGTTAATGTCATCGTTGCGAGCAAACGAGGGTGCTTGCTGGCTCTGCACGTGACAATTTCCGCAGCGATCGGCGCGCGCTAAGTTGTCCCACACGTTGACCTTGAATGCGTTGATGTCCGCAGTTTGCGCCGCAGGGCCAGAATAATTAGAACTTTGGCCGCCATTTTGTGCTGGCGCATTTTGTGTGACGTCCGCACCGCTAGAGCTGCCGCCGCAGCCTTGCAATAACGCAAGTGGCAGAAGGGCAAGCATGAGTGCTTTTGAGATAGGTGTTTTGAATGGTGTCGTTTTCATTCGGCGCTCCCTCACTCTGCTCGGCAATACACGGCGGCGTCGACAAATAAATCGCGCATGTGATAGCCGTTGCCTTTAAAGGTATTGGTCATCGCAGAAATCTGAGAGATATCCGCACCGGAGTGCGGTGCGCGTAAGCACACCGCTTTGAAAACTTTTTGCGCTTGGCAGGTGGCGAACACGTCGCTGTTAGCTAATTCCTGTCCCATTGTTTTAGCGCCATTACCGCTACCGCTGCCAGCTCCCCAGCCAAGATTGGCATTTGGGCCGCTGCGCCAATAATTATCCCAGCTGTCATCGGGTGTAATAAAACCGTGCGGAAAATTATTGCTGTTAATTAAATACTTTTCTTGAACAGCGGAGGCGTCATAAATCAGTGCGCCATCGTCAGCGCCTTCAGCGCCGCTCCAATCATAGTAAGCAAAGGCTTGCGCCATTGGGTCCATGCCGCTGTGGCAACCGATACAGCTATTCAGAAAAATACGGCTGTCGCCACCTGGACTGCGACTAACGTCTTGGCGAATCCTGTCAGACGGACGAGTAATGTCCTTCACTTGTTCAAGATCGCGACATAAATGGTTCATTAAAGTAAAACGAAACATGGCGCGATTGGTGCCAGCAACAAAAAACGCTTTCGCCGCGGCGCGGCTTGTCATAATGCCGGCGGTGGCATCTGACGGAATTCCATACGTGGTGGACTGGGCGGTTTGAATCAGGGTGTCGCGCAGCGAAATGTTCTGCGCTTCGAGTTCGGCATAGTGATTGTTGTTGCTTGGGCTAGGCGACGGCACGGCATTGGTGTCGCCCACATACAGAATGTCGCCCGATAGCACCTGACGAAAATCGACTTCATCGCGCACCATGCCAATGACGGTCGCGGTGTAGTCGTTAAGCGGCGCAAACGCATCGCCATCTTCGTTGGTCCACGGCGTCACCATATTTTTTATGGTGACGTTGTAAAAGCCGTCTTCTTGCGTGGCGAGTATTGCCGCATCGCGATACTGGCCGCCATTAACAAGACTCTCGAGTGTATTCAGCATGTCTACCGAAGGTGGAGAGCCCACAAGTCGATCATAGATGCGTTTGGCTTCGTCGCGTTCGTTCGCAAAAGAGTGGGACGCTAGTGCACTAAGCAGCACGCAGCCAACGATAACGGTGAGGTTCCTTTTCACTTTATAACGATCCAAATTGTTGTCGTACTGCTGAGCGCAGTCCTGCTTATTCCGGTTCATGGGCTATCCCCATACATTTTTGTGCAACGATGTTTAGCTCTTGGACGCTTAACAAATGACGTTTGCCGAGACAAAACACACTTTGTTATTTTGCTTCGGTAGCATATGTGCCGAAGCATTATTAGTTGTTATGCAATAAGTGTGCATTTTTTTCTTTATGATGACTGTGCGTTGCGACGCAGATTCCTTTTTCAGTTTGCACAATAATTGCAGGACTAAGCGTCTTCGCCCTGATATAGGTTCATTTTGGTGAATATCCGACAACAACATGCCGTTAATGTGAATTGGGTAACAGTAGTTATTCGATGCGCCGCACTTTATCTGCCGATTTTGCTGGGATTGCAAGGTTGTGTTGGGAGTAGCGAGCAAGACAGCGTGGACGTTCGACTAGGCGAAAATCCTATCGCGTATGTGAAGCGCGTCACGCCACGCGATGAAGATGACAACACCTTGCTGGAAAATGATTTTGCAGAACCCGCTGCATTCTTCCCAGGAGCGTCACTTTATGTACGCGATGTGGCATCTCCGAATGCGCCAGAGCGAAATATAAGCGCTGGTTTATTCACGGGCCAAATTGATATCAAAGACTTAAGTCCGAGCTACGACGGACGGCGTATGTTGTTTGCGATGCGCGCGCCGGAAATAGAAGATGCTGATGACGACGAACAGCCCACGTGGAATATCTGGGAATACGATTTCGACACTGCCAGCGTGCGCCGCATTATCCCCATCGATTTAATCGCGGAAGAAGGTCAAGACATGGCGCCGCGTTATTTGCCCGATGGCCGCATTGTGTTTGTGTCCACGCGACAAAGACAGGCGCTGGCGCGTTTGCTTGACGAAGGTAAGCCGCAATTCTCCCCGTTAGAAGAAGACCGCCAAAATTTCTCCGTCGGTTTGCATGTCATGAATGCGGACGGCTCCAATATTCGCCAAATCAGTTTCAACATGAGCCACGACCTTGCCCCCTTAGTGATGAGCGATGGCCGCGTTTTAATGCTGCGTTGGGATCACAAAGATAATGCCAACGAATTTAATTTTTACAGCACGCGTCCGGATGGCGCCGACACTGAAATCATGTACGGCGCTGACAGTCACACGCAAAATGATCCGGCGCCAATTTGGGCGCAGCCGAACTTGCTATCAGACGGCTCCGTATTGGTACTGCGCCGTCCACAAGAAAGCGCCACTTGGTCGGGCATCCCTACTATCTTACGCGTGAAAGAATTTATTAATGTAAATCAACCCGTCGCCATTACCGGCGGCAGCGCGCAACTTCCGGTGCTGCCATTGCCCGTGCGTGCGGACGATCAAAAATCACCGGGTGGACGTTTTGCGGCGATCACGCCGCTCAATGACGGTAGCAATCGATTTTTAGTGGCGTGGTCGCCCTGTCGATTGCGTTCAACCGGCGGCGAATTATTGGCATGCACTGATGGAAATTTAAATAATGACGGATTAGTCGAAGCAGAGCCTGCCTACGGCTTGTGGATATTCGATGGTGATGCGGGCACGCAGTTACCGGTAATTGCCCCGAAAAATGATGTAATGATTACGTCCGTCGCTGTCATGGCGCGCCGCAACGCACCAATGGCATTGGCTGATGGCGAGCCGGGTGTTGATTTAAATCAGTTTTTGTTTGATCAAGACGCAGGCGTGATTGATATTCGCAGCGTGTACGATTTTTCTGGTGTATTTAATTCTTTAAGTCAGAGCACGTTGCCCGTAGGCGTTACAACATTGGATCAATTTAAAGATCCTGCACTGGTGCTTGCCGACGAACGACGCGCCCGTTTTCTTCGTATAGTGAAAGGCGTGTTAATTCCCGACGACGATGTGGTTGAATTAGATGCTGCGGATTTTGGTCGCCCGCAATTTGGCATGCGCGAAATTGTCGGTTATGTGCCTATCGCCCCAGACGGATCAGTCCGTGCGCGTGTTCCTGCAAACGTCCCATTGGACATTCAACTAGTCGATAAAAATGGCCGCAATATTTTAACCCGCCATGGCGCCTGGATTACCGTGCGCTCTGGCGAAACGCTTGTTTGCGGTGGCTGTCATCAGGCTAACTCAGCATTGCCGCACGGTCGCCGCGACGCCGAGTTAGATAATGTGAATGTCGGTGCCGTCAGCACCGGTGCTGCGTTTCCGAATACGCGCCCTGCATTATTTGCCGATGCCGGCGAAACCATGGCGCAAGTATTAGCAAGGGTTGAGCCTGAAGTAGAAATCCCGTCGCTGGATGTTATTTACGAAGATATCTGGACCGATCCTGCTGTGCGCACCATTGATGACCCATTCACACTGGCGTACGCAGATTTAGACACCCCTACGCCGGAAGCGCCGCAGTGTGCAGGGGGCTGGAATCCGTTGTGTCGCGCAGTGATTAACTACGTTGAGCATATCCAGCCGATTTGGGACGCGCCGCGTACGGTAGATGATGGTGGGGCAATGATTGATGGCACCTGTTCAAGTTGCCACAATCGCCGCGACGATATGAATGCGTTGCGCGTGCCTGATGCACAGTTAGAGTTAACCGGTGATGCCGATGGCGCAGTTGCCGATAACTTGGTGAGTTATCGTGAATTATTATTCCAAGATAATGTTGTGGCATTAGTAGATGGCGCACTCGTGGATGAGCTAACCCCAGTATTAGACGGTAATGGCAATCCCGTTTACGAAGTGGATGAAAATGGTGACTTGGTGTTGGATGCGTTAGACATGCCTATTCCCGTTTTAGAAACGACGACTATCAATCCTAGTCTCAGCGCCGGTAATGCGCGAGTCAGTCGCTTCTTTAACGTATTTTCTGACACGGGCGCGCATCCGCAGTGGCTCACGCCCGCTGAGTTACGTTTGCTGTCGGAATGGACAGATATCGGCGCGCAGAATTACAACAATCCATTTGCCGTGCCGCAGTAATTCGGGGTGTTAATGAACGTGTGGGCTCCTCGTTATTTGCGGGCGACATTCCAGCAGGGTTTCTTTTGCGCAAGTGTGGGCGGCGTGCTTGCTGCGCTGTTGTTCCTTCTCGCGCCGGTAAGCGCCTTCGCTAAAGAACCGCAGCGAGTGCAAATCGCTGATCCCTACATCGACGTGCGTACCGGGCCTGGTCGCGGCTATCCCGTTTTTCACGTGGTTGAGCAGGGCGCTTGGGTTGATGTGGTTAAACGCAAAACCCAGTGGATTAAAATTCGCACGCCACGTGGGCGCAGCGGCTGGGTGTATCGAGATCAATTGGCGCGCACCTTGGACGAAACAGGTAGCTACGTCGCCCTTCAAGATCTTTCACAGGAAGACTATTTTCGACGTCATGGCGAACTCGCTGTGATGGTGGGCGAAATCGACGGCGTCACAGCATTAACGGTGAACGCAGGGTTCGCCTTCACCGAAAACTTACAAGCCGATTTGTCATGGACTGAAGCGCAAAGCAGTTTGGCGACAACCCGCTTGGCCAGCATCGGCATTCAGCACCACATGTTCCCGCGCTGGCGTTTATCGCCGTACATATTAATGGGAACAGGCAAGGTCGATATCTCGCCGCGTACGGTGCTAGTGCGTCCAGATAATCGCAGCGATCGATCTGTTCACGCCGGGTTGGGTTTACGCCTGTATTTAACCCGCAGTTTTGTGTTTCGTACGGAGTACCGCAATTATGTGGTACTGACTAACAGCAACGACAACGACGAGTTTGAAGAATGGCGAGCTGGATTTGGCGTACTGTTTTAATTGTTCCTGTGTTGTTCGCAGGCGAGCCGCTGCTGGCAAAAGCGCCTGCGGATATTTCTGCGGGTGAAGAAGCGGTCATTGATCCGCGTATCGAGCGTCGCCGTGTAAAAGAAGCGCAAATTGATGCAGAAAATTTTGAAATTGGTGCGTTCGCAGGATTGATCAGCATTGAAGATTTTGGTGTCGATACCTTGGTAGGCGCGCGCGCGTCGTATCATGTGTCGGAAGATATCTCCTTTGAGGCAACAATCGCTTTTGCCGAAGGCGGACAAACCAATTTCGAAAAGCTCAATGCAGGTGTGAGTTTGTTGCAAGACGACGACCGAAAATTGACTACCTGGCATTTCGACATTGCTTACCAAATTTTGCCCGGCGAAGCGTTTTTGGGCAGTGGTCGCGCCTATAACACAGGCCTGTACTTAGCAGGCGGTGCCGGCAGCACCGATTTCGGCGGAGACAACCATTTCACCGTCAACGTTGCCACAGGCTATCGCATACTGCTCACCGACTGGCTAAGCATGCGATTAGAAATGCGCGACTATATTTATGAAATAGACACATTCGGCGAAAACCAAATTACACAGAATCTAGCTTGGACCCTAGGCGTCAGCGGATTCTTTTAAAAATGTAGGAGCTTGCCTGCGAGCGATACTGCCTGGCTCAGTGCCGAATCGCTTGCAAGCAAGCTCCCGTAAGAGACAAGAACACAGATACAAAGAATGAAAAAATTACATCGGGAGAAAGTAATGAAAAATAAAAAACTATCTTGGCTGTTTATCGCATCATTATTTCTGAGTGGCTGGTTATCCGCTGCCGAAGTAAGCGGCCCAGCAAAAGACTTCACCCTAAAATCAACCGACGGCAGCAATGTAAAATTATCCGAGCTGCGCGGCGAAGTGGTTATGATCAACTTCTGGGCCTCGTGGTGCGGTCCTTGCCGTCAAGAGCTGCCTCTACTCGATGCCATCTACAAAGAATACAAAGATTACGGCTTCACTCTTCTCGGCGTAAACGTCGACGAAAAAAAGGAAGCCGCCGACAAACTGCTCACCCAAATTCCCGTCACATTCCCCGTGCTGTATGACCCAACCAGCAGTGTGACAGAACTGTACGACGTCGATGCCATGCCAAGCACTATCTTGGTCGACCGCGACGGTAACATGCGTTATCTACACCGTGGCTACAAACCCGGCTACGAGAAACATTACGACGAGCAAGTGAAGGCGTTAGTTTTAGAATAAAAACGCTAACATCTCATTGGTCAAAGCAGGGCTAAAAATGAAAATCGCATTCATCATGACAATTTGTGTTCTCGCGTGCGGCTGCACTATTAAACCGTGGGTCAAACCCTACGAGCGCGCCCGTCTTGCTGAACCGGTGATGAATTTAAATCGCAGCCCGGCATCAACCGCTTATATTCACCACGTTCACCAAGCCCGTGAAGGTGCACGCGGTGCGGAAGGCGGAGCAGGGGGCGGTTGCGGATGCAACTAATGCGCTTCGCTTTTTTACTCACCGTTGTAGTGGCGTCACTTCAGGCATCACTGCACGCGGCGGTGCTGCCCGAAGATCGAGCCGATGTGCTGTACCATCGCTATGAAGGCGGCGGTATGGAAATTCAAGGTCCATCGGTATTGGTGCGTAAAGGCGTAGCAGGGCGAGTGTCTCTTAGTGCAAATTATTACGTCGATAAAGTTTCGTCCGCCTCCGTCGATGTCGTCACCACCGCAAGCCCCTACAAAGAAGAACGCAAAGAAAAATCCGTCGGCATGGATTATCTCGCCGGCAAAGCCATTTATTCCATCGGCTACACCACTAGCGTTGAAAATGATTACGACGCTAAAGCATTTAATTTTGGCGCGAGCCAAGATTTTTTCGGAGACTTAACAACACTCAGCTTTGGCTATGCGCGCGGCGACGACACCGTCCGGCGTACTGGTGACGCCTTGTTTGAAGAAGCTGCAATGCGCCAGCATTTCCGCTTCGGCATCACGCAGGTCATTACCAAAAATATGCTCATGTCGTTAAGCCACGAGTTTATTTCCGACGAAGGATTTCTCAATAACCCCTATCGCTCCGTGCGCTATGTCGACAACGCACAAGCTAAAGGATATGGGTATCAATCAGAAATTTATCCCAACACCCGCACCAGTGAGGCAACCGCGCTGCGCGCGGGGTATTACTTGCCATGGGAGTCTGCGGTGCACGTGGAATATCGGCGTTTTGCGGATAGCTGGGGAATTGAGGCGTCGGATTGGGGGCTGGATTATATCCATCCACTAAAAAATGGCGTCGAGTTAGAAGTCAATTATCGTCAATATTCTCAGACAGAGGCGGATTTTTACGCTGACTTGTTTCCGTTCCAAAATGCACAAAACTTTCTCGCCCGCGACAAAGAAATGAGCAAGTTTAATTCCAGCTCCTACGGCCTAGCGGCTAATTGGGAGTTCTTCAAAGATAGAGCCAAATATCTCGATCGCCTTGGGTTTCGCGTTGCCGTCGATCGCTACAGTTTTAATTACGACAACTTCCGCGACCTTCGCGTATCAGTGCCTGTCCCCGGCACCGAACCCTTATATGCTTTTAAAGCAACGGTGACTCAGCTGGTCTTTACCGCGTGGTATTAACCTCGAGCTACTCGAAAATTCGCTACAACGTGTCAGTCAGCAAAATACCAATCGAAAAGCGATTCTCATAATCATTGTAATTAATCAGCGAGTCGCCATAACCGGTAAATGCCTGAAAAATCCCTTTAAAACGATTGCTCAAGGGGAAGGTGTAGTCGAGTTGCACAGCCCCTTTGTTGTCACCTTTAAAGTTATTACGCAGTAAGATTTCAGCCACGTGGTTTGAGAAAGGACGCGCAATGCTCAGTTCAAAATGGCCTAGGTAATCTTCGATATCAGGGTTGTCATCCCCGTTTCTTTCCAGCGGCGACTTTTTTTCTTTTTCCGGAATTCGCCACCACGGCTTAAGTGAGTAGTAATACGAGCCCGAACGAAAAATATACGTTAGAAAGAGCCTGTTCCAGCTTCGTGACACCGGCACATCTTGCCCGTTTGATTGATGCACAATCCCTAGGGCGAGAAGCTCGCTATCGATAGGCCCGAACTGCCAATTCACAGGCTGAGAAAGAAATATTTCCGGCTCGTAATTGGTTTCACGGAACGGTTTTGACGCATCGGCGTTATAAAGCTGCCAAAAGGAAACCATGGTAAAGGCACCGTAAAGCGTGCTCCCGCCAAGAATATCGTCAGCAATCGGTACTTTAATCGAAATTTGAAACTTCGCCTCGTTATAGTCCACCGGCGCCGCGTCATCTCTTTCAGGATCATTCCACTTTGGATTGTCCCAATAGCTGTACGGCAAAATATAATTGCGACGGTGCGGCGTCATGACAAACGGGTTGTATTGCGTAAATTCTTCTAATGCATAGCGGGCGCGCAATGCTTCGCGATTTCTTTCCGTGCCGCTCATGTTGCTGTCTTCACACCAGCTTTTCAGTTTTTCCACGCTAGTGCCCGGAGGCGCTTCCCTCACAGAATTGGCTAGGCAAATGTCCCGCGCCTGCAACGCTTTGTCATCAGAACCGGATGCCGGGACTTCATCAGTCTTCTGTTTATCGTCGCTCGCAAGCGCGTCATCTTGTGTGGTGTCTTGGCTATTGTCAGGCGAAGCCAGCTTTTCTGCGTTCGACACAGCGTCTTCCGCCAACGCAGAAATGCTGAGCGCGCCGAGCAGCGCGGCGAAAGCGAAAGGCGCTAGCGCGGCAGGTCTCACAGTTGCTTAATTTCGTCGTCCGAGAGGTGTCGCGCTTCTTCTTCCAATAGCACTGGAATGCCGTCACGAACAGGGAATGCGATACCGCTCGCCTTGCTAATCAGCTCGTTAGTGTCTTCGCGGTAAATCAATGGCGTCTTGCTGACAGGGCAGACAAGGATATCCAGCAGTTCGCGGTCTAGCATAGTCAAACTTCCTTAATGAATTACCGGTAAGTATGCCATGGAGGCGCGAGAGTGTCCGAATTCAAACGGTCGTTTGACCCTGTGGTCACACAAGCTGCTGGGAGTTTAGTGGGGTCGGCGGTAGTATGGTTTCCCCGAAATCCGACCGCTCAAAAAATGACCGGCCGGTCTCGATTAAACATCCTGGGAGGTAGTCACCATGGCTGAGTACAAGGCCCCTGTGCGCGATATGCGCTTTGTGCTAAACGAAGTTTTCAACCTAGACGAGCATTATCAAAAGCTTGGCTTGGAAGAAGTGAACAGCGAACTGGTCAATGCTTTCTTGGAAGAAGGCGCGAAGTTTTCTGAAAACGAATTGGCGCCACTGAATCGCTCTGGCGACGAAGAAGGCTGCGGCTTCGACAATGGCGTCGTTACTACGCCTAAAGGGTTTAAAGAAGCCTACACGAAATATGTAGAAGCAGGCTGGCCCTCCATGGGCGGCCACGAAGAATTTGGCGGCCAAGGCTTGCCGGGTTCTGCGGGCATCGCTATTTCTGAAATGACCGGCACCGCAAACTGGTCATGGTCTATGTATCCTGGCCTTTCACACGGCGCGATTGCCACCGTTGAAGAGCACGGTACAGAGCAGCAGCAAAACACCTACCTGCCAAAACTGATCAGCGGCGTATGGACAGGCACCATGTGCTTGACCGAATCGCACTGCGGTTCCGACTTAGGTTTGTTGAAAACCAAAGCAGAGCCACAAGCTGACGGTTCGTACAGCATCTCCGGTACTAAAATCTTTATTTCTGCCGGCGAACACGACATGGCAGAAAACATTATTCACATCGTGCTAGCACGTTTGCCTGGCGCGCCTGCGGGCACCAAAGGTATTTCGTTGTTCATCGTGCCTAAGTTTATCGTTAACGAAGACGGTTCACTGGGCGAGCGCAATGGCGTGACCTGTGGTTCTATCGAACACAAAATGGGTATCAAAGCGTCTGCAACTTGCGTCATGAACTTCGACGGTGCGACCGGTTATTTGATCGGCCCAGAAAACCGCGGCCTGAACTGCATGTTCACCTTTATGAACTTTGCACGTATCGGCACCGCGATTCAGGGTGTATCACACGCTGAAATGGGTTTCCAAGGTGGCTTGGCATACGCCAAAGATCGTCTTGCTATGCGCGCCTTGTCTGGTCCAAAAAATCCAGACGGCCCAGCGGATCCCATTATTGTGCACCCAGATGTACGTCGCATGTTGCTCACGTCAAAAGCGTTTGCAGAAGGCGGTCGTGCAATGGTGTATTTCGCCTCCATGTTGGGCGACACCGTGAAACTCGGCAAAACCGAAGAAGAGCGTAAAGAAGCTGACGAACTGATGGCGTTTATCACGCCTATCGCGAAAGCATTTTTGACCGAAGTCGGTTTGGAAGCGGCTAACCACGGCGTTCAAATTTACGGTGGTCACGGCTTTATTCGTGAGTGGGGCATGGAGCAGAACGTACGTGACGCACGTATTTCTACTTTGTACGAAGGCACCACTGGCATTCAGGCGCTCGACTTATTGGGCCGTAAAGTGTTGCAAACGCAAGGCGCTGCTCTGCGTAAGTTCACGAAAATCATGCACAAGTTCTGCGAAGACAATGCCGACAACGAAACAATGAAAGATTTCGTTGAGCCGCTCGTGAAACTCAATAAAGAGTGGGGCGAGATGACCATGGCGATTGGCATGAAAGCCATGCAGAACCCAGAAAACGCAGGCGCTGCCGCAGTGGATTACTTGATGTACTCCGGCTACGTCACCATGGGTTACCTGTGGGCGTTGATGGCAAAAACGGCACAAGACAAAATCGCAGAAGGCACTGGCGACGACGCGTTCTACAAAGCGAAAATCACCACTGCAAACTTCTACTTCAAACGCTTGTTGCCACGCACCATCAGCCACAAAGCGTGCTTGGAAGGCGGTCTTGAGTGTTTGATGGAGTTAGACGCAGAACACTTCGCGTTCTAAATCTTCATCAATGTTGTACTGCTAGACAATGCCCGCCCTTTGGTGGGCATTGTTGTTTCAGAATGCTGCGTTATAAACGCTTGTTTGAATCAGTAACTTCTTAGTAATTCGCCGCCGCGACGGTGGGCGATATCTGACAGATTTTCGGGAGAAAGACATGGCCACTTATAAAGCCCCTTTAGACGATATGCGTTTCGTTCTGCACGAAGTATTTGAAGCAGAAAAAGTGTGGGCGGCCATGCCAGCCACTGAAGAAGTCACCGTGGACCTTGCCGACGCCATTCTCGAAGAAGCAGGCAAAATGGTAGAAGGCCTAATGTTCCCGCTAAACCGTAGCGGCGACGAAGAAGGCTGCCAGTGGAACGACGGCGTTGTCACCACGCCAACAGGCTTTAAAGAAGCCTTTAAAACCTTCGCAGAAAACGGCTGGACATCATTGTCTGGTAACCCAGAATATGGCGGCCAAGGCATGCCCAAAGGGTTGGCCGTGTTGTTCGAAGAAATGATGCACGCCGCCAACAGTTCGTTTGCGTTGTATTCCCTGCTGTCGAATGGCGCAAGCCTTGCCATTGATGCGCACGCATCGGAAGAGCTCAAACAAAAGTTTTTGCCAAAAATCTATGCTGGCGAGTGGGCGGGCACCATGTGTCTAACCGAACCACACTGCGGCACCGACCTAGGCATTATGCGCAGTAAAGCCGTGCCCAATGACGACGGCTCATACCAAATTTCCGGCACCAAAATTTTCATCACCGGCGGTGATCACGACCTCACCGACAACATCATTCATTTGGTGTTAGCAAAACTGCCAGACGCACCGGCTGGTTCAAAAGGCATCTCGCTTTTCCTTGTGCCGAAATTCCACGTCAACGAAGACAACTCACTCGGCGGCGCCAACGGCGTAACCTGTGGTTCCATCGAACACAAAATGGGTATTAAAGGCTCCGCCACTTGCGTGTTGAACTTCGACGACGCCAAAGGCTGGTTAGTCGGTAACGCCAACGAAGGTTTGGCGTGCATGTTCACCATGATGAACTACGAGCGCGTGTCCATCGGCCTGCAAGGCACCGGCACAGGTGATGCGAGCTACCAAAGCGCCGCCGCCTACGCAAAAGATCGCCTACAAGGTCGATCCTCTGACGGCGTGAAAAACCCAGACGCCAACGCCGACCCCATTATTCATCACGGCGACGTGCGCCGCATGCTATTAACCATGCGCGCACTCAACGAAGGTGGCCGCGCGCTAGCGGGCTACCTCGGCCTGCAACTCGACGTATCCAAATTCAGCGCCGACGCAGACGCCAAGAAAAAAGCAGGCGATCGCGTAGCCCTGCTAACGCCCGTCGCAAAATCCTTCTTCACCGATCGCGGCCTAGAAGCATGCGTACTCGGCCAGCAAGTCTTCGGTGGCCACGGCTATATTCGCGAATGGGGCATGGAGCAATACGTTCGTGACGTGCGCATCGCGCAAATCTACGAAGGCACCAACGGCATCCAAGCGCTCGACTTAGCTGGCCGTAAAGTCGTGCGCAACGGCGGCAAATCCGTGCAAGCCTTCTTGCAAGATGCCCGCGCATGGCTCAGCGACAACGCCAGCAAAGACGGCGTGGCACCCTTCGCCGATAAACTCGGACAAGCCTTCGACCTGCTCGACAACATCACCACAGAGCTACTCGAACAGTCCGGCAAAAACGCCAACGCCACCAACGCACTGGCCATGGAATACCTGGATATCTTCGGCTACGTCATCTACGCCTGGATGTGGGCGCGCATGATGGAAGTGGCCGCCCGCAATGCCGACCAGCCACTGCAAAAAGCCAAGCTCATCACCGGACGCTTCTATTTTGAACGTCTATTGCCACGCGCCAACGCCCTCGCAGAGCAACTACGCGCCGGCAGCGACAACATCATGGCGCTAGACGCCGACGCGTTCTAAGCAACATCGACATGTCGAAATAAAAAAAGCGCCGTATATCGGCGCTTTTTTTATGCGTAATCAAAATCGGAATATGAAAGCACAAACCCAGAAAAACCGTGCAGCACACAAGAATAATGGCGTTTTGATATTTCAGGACATAAGCAAGCGCTAGCTTGCCTTCACTCTATGTCTGCGTGTTATATAGACGTAGAACGAAAGTGCATCGGCAACTGGCTGAAATGCTTGAGAATAAAACTAGCGTGAAAAAACGTCGTGGAATTAGACGGCTGGCTATATAAATGTCGTTATAGAAGACGGCTATATAATCACTGTTAAATGTAATCGAGTATAGAGATGGGAACTGATGTAAACGGCTATATTGAAATAAACACAATTGACAAATCAGATGAAGATATATGGTTTGAAGTCGTTAAAGTTGGAATTATAGCTGAGCGAAACTACGAAATATTCG
>JARGPN010000004.1 GCA_029213045.1 Alcanivoracaceae bacterium | reverse complement strand
TATGGCCGAGCGCGTCAGTAGCACTTAGCTGATCACTGCGCTCATTAAAGGTGGCCTTGCGTTGATGCCCAAGCGCATCCGTTTCGGACAGCTGGTTGTCGTTCTCGTCGTAGGTAAAGTGCGATGCTTTGCCGTGGGCATTAACGCGGGACAAGACGTTGCCGCGGTCATCATAATTAAACACTGTGCTGTAACCACGCCGGTTTGTTACAACAGACTGACGGCCCGCAAGGTCGTGATTAAATTCGAGGCGATTACCGTCACTATCTTCTTGTGCTGTGAGGCGGCCATCTTGGTCATACAGATTGCGCAGAAGGCGCCGGCCAAGGCCGTCAACAATATCCACTAGACCATGATTTGTGTTGTAGCGGTATTCACTACGATGCATCAGCGGGTCTTCCATCGTCAGCAAGTCGCCGTCATCGCTATACAGGTACTGATAAATGTTACCAGCCGGATCCTGAATGGTTTCAATTCGACCATTCTCGCCTCGGGTAAACACAACACTTAGCCCGTCTGAATGCTCAATGCCATTTTCACTGTAGGTCAGCGTGGTGCCATTCGGGTCGACAATTTTTTCAATGCCGAAAGCCTGATTCAAGTGGTAGACATAACCCTGCCTAGTGGTCAGACGATATCTAACGATTTGCACGGGTGCGGTTTCACCGATATAGCTTAGGTTGCCGTCCGTTGTATCCGTCAGGAAGAGTGACTCACTGCTCTCTGCCTCAAGCGTGGAATCGGTATCACCAATGGGCTCAAACTGCAGATCAAAGTAACGATCAGCAAGGAAATGGCAGTCTGGGTCGGAGACACTGGCGGGCGATCCGTTGACTGGCTGCGCGTGCACCTGGAACTTTTCCACGTCATCGTTAGGCAGGGTTACGGTCACTAGCTTGCTGGCGCGAGCATAGGTGCATGTACCCGGTGCGATAACTTGCGTGTCCTCGAATTTAAACTGCAAGTTGCGGGTTTCTTGATACCAACTTTCGGTTGGCTCGGAAGACTCATCTACTCGCGCATTCTGATAATCGACACGCCAGCCAAATCCAAAGTCACCGAATTCTTGTCGTTCTCGGCTGTCGTACGTTCTTGTAACGCGTACCGGAATGCCTGCCATGGGAAGACTCAGGTCTTCAATGGTCATACTGAACAGCCCGACTTTTAATCCACCTTCAACGATTACTGGGATGGCGCTGCTTGATTGCTGACCATTGATGTCTGTTGCTTGCAAAATTAGGTTGTACATTCCGTTTCGCAGCATGGTCGGATCAAAGGTCGCTATAACCTCGTCGTCGAAAGTTGTAGTGCCGCGATAAAGCTCCTTATAGGAATGTTCAGCAGCACCGGGCCGACGCAGTGCGAGAATAACGTCGGCAATATTGGCGTCACGCACGGTCACACGAATGTCTGTTGGTGCAGTGATCCGACTGCCCCCCAAAGGCGTGTGGATAACCACTTCGGGGGCGGCTTGGTCGTCTACGTCAGCGACAGAAAAATACGTATTAGTTGTGGCAACACGCACACCGTCATTCACACTGACGGCAATTTCATGACGCCCCGGCATAGGACTGCTTAACGAAGCAGAAAAAGCGTCATCCAGTGCAACAGCCTCTCCGTCTAGCGTGACAACAACCTCAGGCGTCGTGACAGCACCGGTTATTTGTAACTGCAACGCAGCACTTTCATCGGGCTGAACAAACTGAGGTGTTACCTGAGCGGTGATTTCCAGTGGCAACGGCTCAGCCAATACGGTGACGTGCCAACCCACCACAATGCTGTGCTCACCATCGCTAACAAGCACTTCCAAGACCTGTTGACCGATCTGATCCGCCGTCGGCGTCCAGCTGACTAAACCTGTTAGCGCATCGACACTCACACCAACGGGTACTGAATAGGCGCTGAAGGTCAACGCGTCGCCGTCCGGATCAGTCACCGGCAGCAATGACTGATAAAGATAGTCCACGACTGCTTGGTTCGCGGAGGCTCCGCTCACTTGCGGTTTACGATTGGCAAAACTTACATTCAGCGTAAATGTTTGCTCTGAAAACTTTCCGCGTTCATCCGTCGCGCGGACTGTAATGTCATAAGTGCCGACATTGATTTCAAGCGGCGACCAACTCAATAAACCTGAATGCGCATCAATAGTCATCAGCACGGGCGACTGAGTCAGCGAATAGTTAATCGCATGCCCTTGCGGATCTTGCGCCATCACCTGATAGAGATAGTCGTCTCCGGCACGCGCGGATGTAATTGCCGTGCTGGTAAATACAGGTGCTTGGTTAGTGTTCCGCGCGACTTCTAAAGCGAAGGTCGCCGAGTCGTGCTGTCCGTCTGCGCTGTCGGCACTGACGCTGATCTGGTGCATGCCGATCTGATCTTCAGTCGGAGTCCATACAAGCTGCCCGCTTATCGCATCGAGTGTGACACCAGCGGGAGACTGGTCTAGCGAATAAGTTACAGAGAGATTGTTCGGATGTAGCGCTTGAACCTGCGCCACAAACGCTTCGTCGTTGTAGAGCAACGCACCGTCAGGGACGCCAACAATCTGTAAAGCGTCACTGATCACGCGTAGCGTAAACGCTTGCTGCGTTACGCCTGAATAATTGTCATAGGCTTCTACAATAAAAGGATGGTCGCCGGATTGTGTTGCTTGCGGTATCCACCACAGCTGACCTGTCAAAGAGACCGACGCTCCTACCGGACCCTCCACCAAACGATACAACACACCGTCACCGTCTGCGTCGACGGCGCGCATGGTATAGCCGTAACGCGTGCCAACTTTTGCCCCACTGAAAGGCGCTGTCGTAAAGAGCGGCGAAGCATTTTCAGCTACCTGAAGAGTGAATACTTGAGTACTCGTACCGCCTTTGCCATCGCTCGCAGCCACTGTGACTGTTTGCGGTCCGACCTGACCGGACTCCGGCACCCACGACAGCTGATTAGCAAACATGCTCATGCCAAGCGGACCACTAAGCAGTGAGAAGGTTGAAAAATCGCCTTCTGCATCCGTCGCTTTCGGAAGGTATACGAGACGATGGCCAACCGTGGCGCTCACTGGCGGCACCGACGTAACAACCGGCGGAGAATTAATGGCGACCGTAAGAGTGAAGGTCTGCGTTGCCCACCCACCACGATTATCTTCCGCGCGCACTGTAATGGAATGCGTGCCGACTTGTTCCAGTGTCGGCGTCCAGCGCATCACGCCGCCAGCGATAGACGCCCCGGTGGGCGCCGACGTTAACGCCAGCACTACTGTGTCACCGTTGCTGTCAAAAGTTTGCGGGGTGTAAAAATACGTGTGCCCGCTAACCGCACTTGGAGGAGGTGTTGACGTAAATTCCGGCGCGGCATTTTCTTCAACAGAAATAATAAAAACTTGATCTGTCACGCCACCAAAATTGTCATCGGCACGCAACACCAACGGTACTTCACCACCCTGACCCGTCTGCGGTGTCCATCGCAAATAACGCGTGGTTCCAACTGCAACCAGTTGCATGCCAGTTGGAGCTTGCGGCAATGAATACGTCAGCGCATCGGCGTTTCCGTCAACGGCATCGAAAAAGTAAAGATACTCGTGCCCGACCACGCCAGTAACCGGCGGCGCACTAATAAATGCCGGATCTAAATTCGCTTCGACATTGAGAGTAAAGAGTCGATTTTCTCCATCACCGTTTACATCCTGAATACGCACTTCAACAAGATGGTGCCCAAGATTAGCTAAGGTAGGCGTCCATTCTAAATTCTGACCATTGACTTGCATGCCTTCAGGACCATCAATCAGCTGAAAGACAAAAGAATCACGATCTCGATCAAAGCCGGACATTTGATAACGATATAAACGGCCCGCCACTGCGCGAGTGACCGGCTCTGAAGTAAATGCGGGGTAACGATTGCTGCCACGTGCAAAGCGAAGCCAATAACGCTGTTTGTCTAAACCTCCACGTCCGTCGTCTGCAATGATTGTGATCCACGTACTGTCAAAATCTCTTGGCGTGTCCCATTCGATAAACCCAGTGTTTTCGTCGATCGTCATACCAGGCGGGTGTTCGGTCAGTAAAAAGTTGATCCGATCAAGATCAGCATCATGAGCAATTGTTTGGTGCGTATAGGAAAGCCCCGGAGTGGCATACATAGGAGGTAAGTTTACTATTTGAGGAGCGCGATTTTGTTCGCTCCCCGCCTGAAGCCAGCGCACGTCGCGTTGCTGCTCTGTTTGGGCGTAAGAGTCACCCATACGGAACACCAACGTTTCTTCTCCAGCTCTAAGCCCTGTATAACAAAACTGCGCGCTACCTTTTTCATCGGTCATACGCATAAAAGTTCGCTGCACATCACTTGCAATACGAGTAACAAAAAGTTGAGCCTGATTCACGGGCACTGATTCTTCGTCCAACGCTCGAATCTGCCAACAGGCCTGCTCTCCTATAGGTATCTCGGAAGCGCCATTGATCACTAACTGCGACGCGGCCCGACCGTCATTCAGTGTCAGCGCGCCTAAAGCGCCATAAGATTCAAAATATTCCCAACCATAGAGAGTTGAACCAATAAGCACATCACTGACGACATCGTGTTTCCCTGCTGCGATGGGTATTTGCGCGCCTGAAAAATCTGAATCTGGAATTGGTTGCCAGTAGGACGGGGCAACTACTA
This sequence comes from Alcanivoracaceae bacterium, assembly GCA_029213045.1. GTDB lineage: Bacteria > Pseudomonadota > Gammaproteobacteria > Pseudomonadales > Alcanivoracaceae > JARGPN01. The sequence continues at coordinate 102,695 of JARGPN010000004.1, read as the reverse complement.
CGCCGTCTAAGGTCACCCCTTCTAGCCCATAAGTGGGCGCGATGATGTTCAGGTAATTAAAATCTGGATATGTCTCCGGCGTAACAAAATGAACTTGGCGGTTAAATTGTTCAATCGACGGCACTGTCATCATTAAGGGATCTGAATAGCCATAAGGCAAACCTGTTTGGTTAGCGTCATGATTATGTCCCTGCGCAAATTGCATCAGGGTAATGGGCTTGTCTGAGGATATTTCGGTCGGAGAATCTAGCTCCAACTGATGAAAATCACCGGCATTTAAAAAGGCCCCTAGATCTCCCCCTATCCATACATGCGTATTATTTTCTGTCGCAACAACACGAAAAATATCTCCATTTTTTCGCGTTGCGAGAGGCATTGTAAGGAAGTGATTACCTTGACTACGAACGGGTATCAGTTGCTCAACTAAATGGTCACAAAAATAAGCACCTACTGCTGCGCATCGATCTCCTGAAAACGCCGCAACGGGTTTATCCGACTGAATTTGGGTGCCTGATACATCCGCATCGGCATCTACGCGAAAGGCTTGGTACGTTTCGCCAGCATTCAGAATAACTTGGTATGGCACCCCTCTTACTCTTTGCTCTGAGGTTGGCTTTTCACTAAGCGTGGCAGTCGGTGTGATAGTAACCGTTGTGAAATCCTCTGTTGCCACCACACCTATAAAGTTACCGTAGGAAAATTCAGTGTTGCTCAACAATTCCTTCTTGTTGTAGCTAACTGCAACATAACTACTTCCAAGGGATTCGACGGGAAACAGCAAGGCGCTATCTGTAGCCTGCTCAACCCTATGAAGAAGACGGACTTGGATTTTTTCTTCGCTTCGAACCCGAATGCCGTTCTCATTAACCCCAAACTCCTCAGACTGAATGACGCTGCGAAAATCAAAAAGCTGAACGTTCCGCACGCCGCCACTCGGGATAATGTCATTTATGTTCACGTCGGCAAGAGGTATTTCTACAGAAAATTCGGTGCCGGGCACGCCGGTTACTTGTAATGTTTTGCTCGCAAGCGGAGCAAAAATCGTATTAAACATTAACCAGAACTCAGTGCCTTCCGCAGAAACGCTAGGCGGCAGCTGAACTACATTTAGCGTGAAAGACTGTTCTACTATCGCTCCCCGACCATCATCGGCGCTCACAACAACAGCGAAATCACCGGCAACAGGTTGCGTCCACTCGAGGGAGTCTGATGTTGGATCCAACACCAGCCCAAGCGGTGCACTGGTAAGCGAGAGCTGTAAAGCATCACCGTCATCATCTTCTACCGCTAATCTATATAGATAGGCCTCGCCTTCAATAGCCGAGGAAATAGGTTGCGAAGAAAAATATGGGACGCGATTTATGTCTGTGACGGCAACCAGAAAGTTTTGCTCGGTGGTGGCGTCACCGTCCGTAACGGCAAGCACGACCTGATGGGTTCCGGCCTGATCGTATCCTGGTGACCAGCTCAACAGATCTTGATCAAGGAACATTCCCGAGGGACCACTGATCAACGTAATAGCTAAAAGATCAGAGTCGGCATCCGAAGCTTGTAGACGGTAGCTATAGAGCTCCCCTTCGTTAACGGCGAGCAACGGGCTGGACTCAAACACTGGAGCGCGATTGGTATTTGCAATAACCAAAGAAAATTCTTGCGTAACTATTTCGTTACCGTCAGTGACCGAAACGCCAATTTGATAAATGCCAGAAGAATTAAAATCTAAATCCCACGACAATAATCCTTCGTTACTTATGCCAATCCCTTGTGGGCCAGTGAGCAACGCATAATCGAGATCATCATCATCAGCATCTTTTGCGAGAATTTGATAATTGTACGAGCTGCCTTCCTGCGCTGTCGTTAAAGGATGAGACATTATTTCCGGAGCACGATTGGTATCATCAACAGCGATTGTAAATGTCTGTTCTACTCTGTGATTTGCGTCTGATGCTTCCAAGACAACAGTATGCTCACCAGACTGCTCAAACGTTGGCAACCAATTCACTAAGCCGCTGTTTAATGTCATACCCACAGGTGCTTGTAACAGCTGCAAGGTAATGACGTCACCGTCCGCATCACTTACTGATAGCTGATATTGATAGTTCTCACCCTCTTTTCCTTGCAACACAGGCTCTGATGAAAAAATCGGAGGAAGGTTCTGACTAGTGCCACAATCTGTTGTTGCCGCCCCAGTAGAAGAAAAAAGACTGCCACCATCGATGGCCGGCGTTTTGCGGTTGTGACGCACGTCGACGCGAACCTCACCGCGACACTGAGCGCCACTTATGTCAGTAGCGCTAAAGCCAATATGGTAAACACGACCGTCCCCCCCTCCTTGACGCTCGGCACGCAATAGCGCTGCAGACTGCCCTACTCCCTGCGCATCAATTTCAGTGGAGCCGTCGCCATTTTCATTAAGCGGTTCATCCTGATTAATACACACTACCGAGACAGTCACTGGATCGCTTTCAGGATCTGTCACACCGTCAATGCTAACGGACGTCATTTTATGATTTGGGGGCCAAAGCTGATCAATCGATGCAAAGGCAGCGCTACAGTCAGGTGGCAGATTGGGTTGGGTATCAGCGAACAAAGTAACAGGCGCAATCAAAGCGACAGCTAGGCTGACGCAAACACGAACTAACATTTCCTTCCCCAAGGTCGTAGCTCTTAAATCAGAGCATGCAAGCAAGTCCTCATACTAATGGGGCATACTGATATTTGTTGTAGGAAATTGACTACTCTTTCTATATTTTTACAAAATCCCGAGATATAACATCAATTTAATATCACAGCGTTAGGCTCAGCGAATGAGCATTTATTATTCTGGAAACGCCATAAAATGGAGTCATCATCAGGCGAAACCAACACCCCCGTCACGCCATCACAAACCCAGAAAACAAAAATAGAAAACCACCGATTTCGCCGACCGCCAACGCCCACATAACACTTGAGATCAACCATGGGGGCGATACCGATGCGCCTAAACGATGCGGTTGCTTCAATTGATTGCGCGTGTCTTTGAGGTAGCCGTGCAGGATGTAGCTTCCCACGGCGAGGGCGAAGAACATTACGGAGAGGATCACTGCGATAGCATCGGCCCAGTCTGGCCATATGCTGAGTGCGGCGAAGCGTTCGAGCACTAAGCACGCGAAGGCGTACATCAGGCTGGCGCGGTGGGCAATATCTACGTAGTAGTGCGCCCGTGCCTCGTCGCTTTGTTTGATTTGAAGGTATTTCCAAACGCCTGTGAGCAGGCCAATAAGGAAAAATACGCCGCAGCTCCACAGTGCGATCACTTCACCTGTCATTGTTTTCTCCTCGCATTCGATCCTCCTGCCATGCCCAAGCATTGGCGGTTTGCTCCGCAGTGCCTTCAGAACAGCCCCGCAGAGAGCCGCCTGTGCTCGCCAACACGGAAATAGTACCGCGCTATCAGCAGCAACGCTTTCGCTAAGCATCGGTCAGCCGCTGGCAGCTCTTACGCTGAGCCATTATCATGCCGGCTGCTTTGCGAAGTACGCCCGTAACGGATGCCTCGTAATGATCACCCTCGCAATAAGGAGACGCCTTGTGTCCGCGGATTTAAGTCAGCACACGCCGATGATGCAGCAATATCTGCGGATTAAATCCGAGCATCCGAATGAACTCGTGTTTTACCGCATGGGTGACTTCTATGAGTTGTTTTTCGGCGATGCGGAGAAGGCCTCACGATTGCTCGACATTACGCTGACGTCGCGCGGGCAGAGCGCAGGCAAGCCGATTGCCATGGCGGGCCTGCCCTATCACGCCGCCGAGGGTTATCTCGCTAAGCTGGTGCGCTTGGGCGAGTCGGTGGTGATTTGCGAGCAGTTCGGTGATCCGGCAACCAGTAAGGGGCCGGTGGAACGCAAGGTGGTACGCATCGTTACCCCAGGCACCGTCAGCGATGAGGCGCTGCTAGATGCGCACCGAGATAATTTGTTGTGTGCGATCAGTTTCGATGGCGATCAGTATGGTGCTGCAAATTTAGATTTAGCCGCGGGCCGCATGCGTGTTACCCGCGTTCAAGGTCAGGATGCATTGCTGGCACTGATCGAACGCTGGCGCCCTACCGAAGTGCTATTTAGCGAAGACGCACCGCTGCCGACAAGTTTAAAAAAACGTGCGGGCAGCCGCGCGCGCCCTGTGTGGGAATTCGATGCGGATACGGCACTACGGCAATTGTGCCAACAGTTTGGCACCCACGATTTATCCGGATTCGGTGAGCCCTCGCCACTAGAAGTTGCAGCCGCGGGATGCTTGCTTGGCTATGCCAAAGAAACGCAGCGCACCAACTTGCCGCACCTCACTAGCCTCGGCGTAGAAAGTGAAAACGACTGCATTCAAATGGATGCCGCCACGCTGCGCAATTTAGAGTTAGTGCAAACCCTTGATGGCCGCGACACACATAATTTAGCGTGGGTGCTAGACAGCACTGTGACCGCCATGGGGGCGCGTTTATTGCGTCGCTGGTTGGTGCAACCGCTGCGTCATCATTCCGCTATTCGCGAGCGCGCTAACCGCGTAGCCGCGCTACGCGAAGGCTGGCGTTTTGAAAATATTCGCACGGAATTAGATAACGTCGGCGACATGGAACGCATTCTTGGCCGCATCGCGTTGCGCTCTGCGCGGCCCCGGGATTTGACGCGGTTAGGTCGAAGCCTCGCTGCACTGCCGGCGCTACACACCTTGCTTGAAGCCGACCCTGCCCTGGCCCCGTTGTGCGAACGCCTTGGCCTCTTTCCTGAAGAGGTGGCCCTATTACAACGCGCTATTATCGAAAATCCGCCCATGCTAATTCGCGACGGCGGCGTGATTGCCGAAGGCTACAATAGCGAACTGGATGAGCTGCGCACCATAAGCAGTAACGCTGGCGACGTTTTAATTGATATAGAAAAACGCGAGCGCGAGCGCACAGGCCTTTCCACATTAAGAGTGAATTATAATCGCGTGCACGGCTATTTTATTGAACTGTCGCGGCGTGAATCTGAAAAGGCTCCAGCTGATTATATTCGCCGACAAACCATGAAAAACACGGAGCGTTTTATTACGCCCGAGTTAAAAGAATTTGAAGACAAAGCGCTGTCAGCGTCGAGCAAAGCGTTAACGCTAGAAAAATCACTGTATGAGGAATTGCTCGAAAATGTTGCGCAGCAATTAAGTGCGTTACAACAATGCGCTGAACATATTGCCGCGCTAGACGTGTTGGCCTGCTTTGCAGAACGCGCCGAGGCGCTCAACCTAGTGCCCGCGCAATTACAAGACAGCCCGCAGTTAGAAATCGTAGACGGCCGTCACCCTGTGGTGGAACAGGTGCTTGAAGAGGCGTTTGTGCCGAACAGCCTGCACTTAGATCCCGCGCGCCGCATGGTGATTATTACTGGCCCAAACATGGGCGGTAAATCGACCTATATGCGCCAAACTGCTCTGATTGTTTTGTTGGCGCATGTGGGCTGCTGCATTCCCGCTGCCAGCGCAACGCTCGGCCCAATAGATCGTATCTTTACGCGCATCGGTTCGTCCGATGATTTAGCCGGTGGCCGTTCGACCTTTATGGTTGAGATGACGGAAACCGCCAATATTTTAAATAACGCCACCCGTGACAGTTTGGTGTTGATGGATGAAATTGGTCGCGGCACCAGCACCTTTGATGGCTTAGCATTGGCGTGGGCCGCTGCATCGCGCTTGGCCACAGAACAACAAGCCTTCACGCTATTTGCCACGCATTACTTTGAACTCACCCAACTTGCCGAGTTGCTGCCTGGTGTGCACAACGCGCATTTAGCGGCCAGCGAGCATGGCGATAACATCGTCTTTTTACACCGCGTGCAAGAAGGCCCAGCAAGCCGCAGTTACGGATTACAGGTAGCTCAATTGGCCGGCGTACCGGCGGATGTGATTCGCAAAGCACGAGACAAGCTGGCTGAGTTAGAGGCAGGCTCAAAGCCAATGATCGGGAGCGGCATCGCTCCTACCGTGGCGCCCTCTCAGGCGGAGCTATTTTCCGCGCCGTCGAAGGTTGAGCAAAACTTGAGCGCCCTCGACCCCGATAACATGACCCCAAAAGACGCCATGGAAGCGCTATATCAATTAAAGAAGCTTCTATAACCATAAAAAGCGTAACGTTAGGGCACCCTATTATTTGCCTGCTATCGCGGCTGCCAGTAGACTAGCCGCGCTTCGGGAGACCGCCCGGCGGCTCCCTGTTTTTTGATCTCGGCGAGGTACTGGCTGATGACCTTTGTAGTCGGCGAAAACTGCATTAACTGCAAACACACAGATTGTGTGGAAGTGTGTCCTGTGGACTGCTTCTACGAAGGCCCTAACTTTCTGGTCATTCACCCAGACGAGTGCATTGATTGCGCCCTGTGTGAGCCTGAATGTCCGGTGAATGCGATCTTCTCCGAAGATGAGCTGCCAGACGACCAGAAAGACTTCTTGGAGATCAACGCTGATCTCGCAGAAAAATGGCCGAACATTACCGAAATGAAGGACGCGCCAGCTGACGCTGAAGAGTGGGACGGCGTGCCTAATAAGAGAGAGAAGCTGATTCGCGGTTAATCCCAGAGGGATTGACCGATTGAGTCGGCTGCTAAGCTCGATTCACCAATAGAAAATTATCTGAAATAGAAAGCGATGTTTAGAGGGCGGGGTTTAACGTTTTTTAGACAGACTGTTTAGGCAGCACTTTATTTTAGACAAAAAAAGGCGGCATCCTGCCGCCTTTCCTTTTGAGTAATCCTTACTCGGTTGCGCTCACCGCACGTCCCTGTAGCCATCCTTTGCAATCCTTGTGCAGCAATCCCTGTGCACGAAAAGAATGTTATCAAAACCAGCGATATAAAAACGTGGATGGAAATAGTCTTACGCGGGCTCACGCCGGCACAAATAGAAATTATCAATATATATCAATGAGTTACAAAAAAAACCCACCTACTCTATGAGCCACAAACCACGGAATTTGGCTCTCGTCGCTTACGCGTTTGTAAGCCATGGCTTACACGGCACCCATGCTTAGGGTTTTCTTTAGATTGGTTTAACCGAATGGGAAACAAAACAGAAGTTTAGCGGAGCGCCCGCAGGGTTAAACGCAAACCCGCCTAAGCGATAACGCCGTTTAATCTTTTACAAAAGCCACTGCCATTTTACACAACAGTTAGGTCTTTACGGGTACCATTATCTCAACTCGAAGCGAAACGCAGGACGCGAATCGCGATGCACAATGTACACGTTTAATGCAAAGGTTGCGCTCACAGAATCCCCCCAAGGCGCTATGCAAATAGCGCACACAACCCCCCTCTTCAGCCCGCTTTTGAAGAGGGTTTTTTTTGCCTGAAATAATGCTAAGAATTAGCTGGCTAAGCGAACAAGCTCCTGCTCTGCGCAGGCTATTGCTGAGTGCAATTTCGGCAAGACGTCTAGGGCGTTGTTCAACTCGTTTAAGTTAGCGAGCGTTTCGAGCTCGATGCACACGTCCACCACACACCGTGCACCAAGGTTACTGCTACTTCCTTTCAGGCTGTGCGCCACTTGACGCAACTGCGTAGGGTTATTCTCATTGATCGCTTTTTCAATGCCCTCAACGCGCATGGCCGTATCACGTTGCCATGATTCCACTAAGGTAGCGAAGTCGCCGCCCATGATATCTTGCAACTCGGCCAGTAATTCTTGATCCATATCCGGAACGCTAAAATTCGCCATTCACCCTATTCCCTGAAATTAAGCGCTAATGCGTCGAAAGCACGGCGATAGTGCTACCGAATTATTTCACCAACCCCTGTGCGCAAGCTCGTTGCACGTCAGCGATCGTATCGACATCCCATAGCTCGTCCAGAATGGTGACCCGAGCAGCAATTTGTTGCAAGCCGCGAAGTGTATCTTGCATTGCAAACTCTGTGCTCCACCGCACGCTTTGCAATGCCACTGATTTTAAAGCGCTTTTTTTAACCAATTGATTTCCTGTGCCGATTAAAACGTAACCGCCGTCTTCCGCTGCTGTTAGCACACAATCTGCATTTTCTAAGGCTTCTGATGCGTCAATGAGATGTTGAGGCGTCAGTACCGCGCAGTCTGATCCGATCAACAGTGCATGCGAATATTTAAGATGCATCACATCTAATGCGTTCGCCATGCGTTCGCCAAGATCACCGTCTGACTGGGCGAAAATTTGTGCGTCAAATTCTTCGGCCAAGCGTGTCAACGCACACGACGACACCTCAGTTGCAAACAGATACAACGGATGTCCTGTCGCGCGAGCGACGCTTAACGTATGCCGTAATAATTGGGAATAAATATCGAGGGCGCGCTCATCGCCGCTATCTTTAGCGATGCGCGTTTTCACTTCGCCTAATTTTGGCGCTCGGGCGAATATGCCAATACAGGTATTCAATGTGATTTCCGGTAATACACTGAGTGCAAAGACTCAGGCGTTGCGCCTAAAAAGAAACGAAGTCTGATATACCACATTAAAAAAATGGTGCGTGCTATGCCGTGCTCATTCCATCGACGGCTGCTGGCTATAATCCTAGACTGCGGTACAAACGGCGCCGCGATTTTCTTTAGGCGCTCAGAAAGGTCTATGTCTTCCATCAGTGGAATGTCGGCGAAGCCGCCGATATTTAACAGTACGTCACGTCGTACAAAGATGCCCTGATCGCCAGTGCAAATGCCGGTAAATCTAGCGCGATGATTCATAAACCATTCGATAATGCGAAACATTGGGTGTGCGCCATCTAATGTAACGTCGCAGCGGCCCCAGCTGTGCTGCCGAGCATGTAGCAGAATTTCGCTCAGCAAGTTCAATGGGATACCTGAGTCAGCATGGACAAACCAAAGAACGTCTCCACTGGCCACGTCAGCGCCAGCTTGCATTTGCCGCGCACGTCCGGGCGTAGCGGAAATAACCTGATGCGCGAAACTGGCTGCGACGCTCACCGAGTCATCTATGCTGCCACCGTCGACAACAATAATTTCCCACTGCGCATTTTTCACTGGCGTCAGCGCCGTGCACAAACGCTCTAACGCAACCGCATCATTCAGCACCGGAATAATGATTGAAAGAACACAGCTCAATTCAATGCGCCGCCGCAGCTACTCCCCGCACCTGCGGTACAACCAAAACAATGGTCGGCGATAGCGACGGGAATGCCTTCAATATTCGTTTCTAGCAGATCGCGAAGATGTAGTTCTCGCCCTGTCTTTTTCATCGGAAAAGCAAGCATCTGATTAAAGTCGCAGTCGTATAAACGGCCACGGTAATCGACGCTGATGGTATTTCGGCACATTAAAGACGGCAATGTTTGCGCATTAAAGTTCTCACGCAACAGCGCCATATAGGGTTCAAAGTCACCCTGGGAAAGCAGCACCGCACCAAATCGGCTAATCGGCATATTGGTGATAGTTAGCAGCTGATTAAAGTGGATATCGAATCGCTCAGCTAATTCACGTTTGTAATCTTGCTGCAATGACTGCTGCGGCGGAGGAAGATGTGCACCCACTGGGTTATAGACGAGGTCTAAAATAAGACCAGCGGACGCTGAGTTTTCGTATCCGTAACCTAGCGCATTAAGTTTTCTAATGGCGTCAATGCTGGAATGGTACACACCTTTGCCACGCTGCTTATCGACGTTTTCTTCTAGGTAGCACGGCAACGAGGCAACAACCCGCACTTTATTGGCGGCAAGGAAAGCAGCCATGTCCTCGTAGCCAGGTTCAAGCAAAATGGTGAGATTGCAGCGATCAATAACTTCCATGTTCTTTGCGCGGGCGGCTAGAACGAGTTTTGAAAACGCGGGGTGCATTTCTGGTGCGCCACCGGTGAGATCAAGTGTACGAAATGCGCCTGTTTCAATAATTTCCAGCAAAATCGACAGGGTTTCGTCGTCCATCATTTCGGTGCGCGTTGGCCCGGCATTTACATGACAGTGAACGCACGACAGATTGCACAAATAACCTAAGTTAACCTGCAAAATCTCGCTCTTCGCACGATTCACCGGCGGAAAGTCGGTGGATGATTTAATCAGTAGCGCTCTTGAGTCGCGCATGCAGTGAATCCCTTTTTCTCAATGACGTGATTTACAAACTGATGAAAACGCGCGCATAGCGCTCAGTGGTACGCCATTTGTCTAGCTGATGAAGCTGCGCTTTCACTTATGGTAGTCCGATGTCTAGTGGCCCTCAATGTTACAGAGCCGAGGGCAAGATCAGGTGAAAAGGAATGCGGACGTTCGGCCCCAGCAACTGACAAATGTTTCTACGTGGGTATAATGCGCCCACACGTCTCCGTAGCTCAGCTGGATAGAGCGTCCCCCTCCTAAGGGGAAGGTCGCAGGTTCGACTCCTGCCGGGGACGCCAGTCTCTTTACATCACCCTCACCGCGCCACAAGACCATCGCCGAATGTGGCGCTTCAGATTACCTGTTTGGTGCTGACGGGGCGTTGCTAGCCGATGTACTTATGGCGACAGGCTGCGCGCCTGGCCAATTTGGCGGAATCTGGTAATAGCCTAGATCAATGCCCTGATAGCGCTCTGTGTTAGCTACCGCACGAAACCGTTTGAGTGAAAAATACGGAATATCACGCAAAATTAGATTCGCCAACCATGCAGGCAAATATCCACCGGGATCTAAAATAACTTCAATGGTGAGGTGAATCCGACCTGGCTCAATTGGTACGAACTCAAGATAGCCTTCCATTCTCGGAATGCGCACATAGCCCTCTTTTTCGGTGCCTTTGGCCGAAACATTTTCAAAAGGCATACGTAATGCGAAGGTATTTGGATCCTGCTCAAGACTGACGTGCAGTATCGAGTCACGATCTTTTACCGGCCACGGCAATCGCGTACTCAGCCAGACTGTTCGATCAAAAGGAGAAGGACGCGACACGCCCTTAATCTCCGAGATCATATGCATCCACTCAGCGACGAAATCATAGTCGTCCATGATGGTGCCAAGACTTCGGAAATCCTCTAGCGAAATATCCGCCTCACCGCGAAAGGTTTTAATGGGTGAGTCGTCGGTGTGCGCGCGATAAACCTGAATACCATCACGATCGGTAATCAGCTTCCAGCTCCTCTCTTTGCTTACCGCGCTAGACTGCGGCAGCGAGCCTATCGACGCACTATTTTCATTGGCCGGCTGCGCTATAACCCCCGCCGACAGTGCGGCAAAAACTGCAAACAAACCGACACTAAAGCGATTTGGAATACTCCAAATACTCATGGCTGAACCCTTTTTCATAACGTGATTTTGCGCACCTAATTACTGTTATGTTTTATTTTTTTAGCGCTTTTTATATAGAATTAAGCGTTGGATATTAAAGATACGGCTCTAACAAATACGCTAACGCGTTGCGTACGCGCTTCCACCATGGGAATGCACTGATAAAGGCATGATCAAAGCGCTGAGACAACTGCAACCGCCTATCTATTTGTGCATTGAGCTGCGTCGCAAATTTTTCGCAGTAGCACTCCACATCGAACTCAAAGTTCAAGCGTAGACTGCGTGCATCCCAGTTCCCTGAGCCCAGCATTGACCAAGCGTTATCGATGGTCATGATCTTGCTGTGATCAAACGGTGGCACCGTAAGCCGGATATCAAAGCCGTCCGTTAGCGCCCAGCGCATTAAGTGCATAGAGGCCCACTGAACGAAGCGCAAATTATTGCGTTCTGGCAGCACGATTTGCACGTGCACGCCTCGCAAACGTGCAATATTTAGTGCGGTCATAATCGACTGATCTGGCACAAAATACGGTGTCACGATTCGAATCTCACGCTCTGCGCGACCAATCGCCGCAAGCAAAATCAACCGACGTTTTTCGAAATCGGCATCCGGGCCTGTGCTAACACCTCGCGACATTACTTCCCCGACCACGGCGACACCACGGTAGCTATGATCGAGCACTTCGCCAGTAGCGAACTGCCAATCAGACACAAAGCCGCGCAATAGATGGCTAACGACCGGCCCTGCGAATCGAAAATGAATATCGTGCGCGGCCGGTGAGCCGCCCAGATAGCTGCCGATAATATTCATGCCGCCGGTAAAGCCGTCGCGCTGATCAATGATCAGCAGCTTGCGGTGATTGCGCAGGTTTAAATAGGGCATGCGCCATGGCGCTAGAGAATACAAAAACCGTGCAACCGGTACCTGCGCGCGGCGTAATTGCCCCAATACGGTTGGGAACGAATATAGGGAGCCAACGCCATCGATTAGCACGCGCACGCGCACGCCGCGCTCTCGCGCTGCGCGCAATGCTTCAACAAACATCTTGCCTACGAGATCGTTGCCAAAAAGATAAGTGGATAAATAAATACTCTCGCGTGCGCCATTTATGGCGTTCACCATTTCGCTAAGCGCAGTGGTGCTGTCGAAAGGCTTGATAGCGTTGCCGCCTGTTAGAGGCAACCCAGTGACTTCGCCAACGAGAAGCGATAACGAATGAAGGTTAGCGGACGCGGGAGTGGGTTCGGCGGCTGCGCGCCATCCGGTAATGCTTTCATGGTCGCCGCCAGTGAGCTGCCGGGCTCGACGGCGGATACGATTGATGCCAAGCAACAAATACAGGGCCACGCCTATGAAAGGAACAAGCCACACCAAGCCTGTCCACGCCGCCGCCGCGCGAGGATCGCGTTTATTGAAAACCAAATGGAGAGTAGCAAGCGACGCCAACATGACGCTGGTAAACGCTACGATAGCGGGCCAGTAATATACGAATTGCTCTAAAGCGGCGCTCCACAGCTGCTGCCAGCTCATGCCTGCATCCTTGTTGTTATCATCCTTCGCGAACAGAGGATAACACGCTGCTCAGGCAGGTCACGCGGCCGTTAAAATTTCAGACAGAGCCAGCAAGACGCAGAGAAAATAGCCTTCAGGCGTGCTGACGATAGCGCGACGAAAAACTGCTGGAAAGATGATTCAGCGCCACAAGGTCGACACTTGGGCAACCAATAATCCGATAGCCCACATGCCAACGCCCGCCGCGAGATGGTGCCACCCATCGCTGTTCTACGGCGAGCTCAATACGCCGGATCCCGTTCATTTCCCACGGAAGCAGCAGCAACACCTGATCTACATCAGTTGGGGGCTGCAACCCGGAGCCGGACAAACAGAATCCGCCAAGAGAAATATCAGACACACGTCCAAGGATGTTACCGCCGAACGGCAGGCAGACAGGAACATTTAGGTTCAATCGATCTCGGTGCAAACGCTGGAGCATGGGGTTCTCCGATTAAGGTGCCACATGAGATGCCACAACCACCCTAGACGCTTAAAAAGCCCAAGCGCCTCTCAACAGTGTCCCGCCGCGTGGGTTACCATGCAATAAGACAAAGGTTGGAGAAAGCCGGTGACGCATAAAGATAAAGACCTGTTTCTCGAGGAAATGCGTGACGTAGTTCCGCTTCCTGCCAGCAACGACGCCCCCGTGCTGACTAAGAAGCAGGAAAGCATGCCCGGTATTGAGCGACGCCGTGTCGCCGCCATGGGCTTAAACGGCGACACCAACCCGCTGTCTTTTCCTGATGCAGTCGAACAGGTCGGGCCGCTCGATATCGTTGGCCATCGGAAAAATGGTGTGCAGGAAGGCGTGTATCGAAAACTCCGACTAGGCAAATATGAAGCTGCGGCGAAGTTGGATTTGCACAGAATAAAATTGCGCGATGCCCGCGACCTTGTGCAGAAGTTTTTAAAAATTGCGGTAAGCGGAAATCAACGCACTGTACTGATTACCCACGGCAAAGGCATTCACAGTGACACCCCAGGCCTGATGAAAAGTTATGTTATGCATTGGCTGAAAGAAAGCGACTTAGTGCTGGCATGGCACAGCGCGCAAGCGCGCCACGGGGGCACAGGCGCGACATACGTTTTGGTGCGTAAATCAGGTGAGGCACGCCAGCAAAACCGTGAGAATTTTTCTCGGGGCTCCTAAGACTTCTATCTACATGGCTGCATGGCTGCACACCTGCGCGTGCTTAACAGCACGCGCCTGCCGAAGAAGCATCAGCACTTTCTACAAACGGCACGTCAACGCCGCATCCGACAAAAATGCCGAAATGCCGAGCGAAATCGCCGATAAATTCAAAGTGCTCTGCGAAACGAGTGTCTTGCAGCATTCGCCACGTATTGCCGCACACAGGAAACACCTTACCCGTTTCCATATAGTGATGGCCGTCTAACGAAAATGCATTGGGGTAATGCTCGATCGTGCCGCGATAAATGACGGCTTGACCATAATCTTCGCAGGCATCCTCTAAGGCGGGCAATTTAAATAGTCGCCACGTCGCTGACCAAAATTTGGCGTCACCTAGTCGAGTTTGCAGCTGTGGGTTATTCACCTCTAAAGGACGACTAGTCACTAGACGCGCATCGATAAAACCCGCCGCCTGAGCAAGCCGCAGAAAGTCTTTCCAGTACAAGGCGCCGCCTAAACATTCGCCGTATAACACGGGGTCATCTTGTACTGCTTGTGGCAAACGTCTGTCGGCATAGACGTCAGAAAAATAAAACTCACCGCCCTCGCGCAGTAAACGCCAAACGTCTTTCAACACCTTGCCTTTGTCTTGGCAAAGGTTAATCACGCAATTGCTGACCACTACATCAAAACTGCTATCTTGCAATGGAAGTGTTTCCAGCTCTTCGAGATAACCGTTCAAAAACGATACGTTGGATTCGCGATAGCCGTACTGCTGGGCGTGAAACTCACGGTGTCGTTGCGCCACGTCGAGCTGCGCATCCGTCATATCAACGCCTACGACAGAGCCCTGCTCACCCACCAATGCGGATAACGCATAAACGTCGTGGCCGCTGCCGCTACCTAGATCAAGAATGCTCGCACCCGTTAGCGCCTGAGGCGCGATCAACCCGCAGCCGTAATATTTTTCACTCACTTCGGGATGGATTTTAGCGAGAACTGGCTTCAACCACTCGGGCATGCTGGCGTCAGTGCAACACGCGCTAGTTTGTAAATCCGCGTTGCTGCTCAATACTTCCGCATAATAATCCTGAACCTGTGTGCGCACGCTCATCGACTTATCCTGTTCATGCCATTAATTGCGGCCATCCGATACGCCTCAGCCATGGTCGGATAGTTAAATGTGGTTTCGACAAAATAATCGATCGTATTATTCGGCGGCGGCTGGCGCAAAATAGCTTGGCCAACGTGCACAATTTCTGTGGCCTGATAACCAAAACAATGAATACCGAGAATCGCGCGGGTATCGCGATGAAATAAAATCTTGAGCATGCCAACTTGCTCGCCGGTGATCTGCGCGCGGGCGAGGTTTCGGAAAAACGCCTGACCAACTTCATAAGGTACTTTTTGTTCCGTCAGCTCATGTTCAGATGCGCCGACGGAACTGATGCCCGGAATGGTATAAATTCCCGTCGGCACATCGGTAACTTGCTTACGCTTTTCACCACAAAGTCCGCCCGCGCAAAAACGCCCTTGGTCATAGGCGGCACTGGCCAAGGCCGGCCAGCCGATGACATCGCCAACCGCATAAACACCTGGCACCGAAGTTTGATAGGTTTCATCTACGGCGAGCAAACCACGGCCATCGGGCTCTAAACCGACGGTGTCGAGTCCAATATTTTTTGTGTTGCCGGAGCGGCCATTCGACCAGAGCAGCGCATCTGCGCGAATGGTTTTGCCAGAAGCCAGCACAAGGTTAACGCCATCATCGTCCGCCACGACTTCTTTGTAGGATTCACTATGACGAATCGTCGCGCCCTGCTCACGCAAGTGGTAACTAAGAGCGTCAGTAATTTCAGTATCGAGGAAATCCAGCAAATGCTCGCGTGTATTCACGAGATCAACGCGCAAGCCGAGGCCCGCAAATATTGATGCGTACTCGCAACCGATAACGCCGGCGCCATAAATGACTAAGTGACGAGGTGTATGCTGCATGGACAGCAGAGAATCACTGTCGTAAATACGCGGATGGGAGAAATCCACATCGTGAGGGTGATAAGGGCTTGAGCCGGTGGCGATCAGCACATTTTTTGTTTCTAACAAATGTTGGCGGCCATCCTCACCGTCAACCATGACTCGCCCAAGTCCATCTAAACGTCCGTGACCTGGGAAAACCCGCACTCGATTACGTTGGTAATGACCGATACGAACCCCGACCTGCGACGTCACAACATCTTGGCAACGGGCAATCAATTGCTGCCACTGCACCCGAGGCGCTTCAATGATGCCGTGCAGCAGCGGGTTTTTATAATGACGGACCAACTGCCTAACTTGGTGGCGCAACGCCTTTGATGGAATTGTGCCTAGGTGTGTACAGCTGCCGCCGATACCCGCCTCGCGATCAATCATTGCGACTTTCAAACCACCTTTAATCGCTCGCATCGCAGCGGCTTCCCCGCCTGGGCCGCTGCCTAGAATGACTAAATCCCACCCTCCGGAAATTTCCATGCACACACCTTCAAAAGATATTTTAACAATATCGGAAAGTATGCGACGCAAGGGACCAGACTAAAAGCCTTCACCGGCTTCTATGGCGCATAAAAAAACGGGCATTTAAGCCCGTTCTTTAAATACATCAGTGTTTTCCGCATTGATGCTATTTTTTGACCTGCTTGCGGCGTAGAACCAACAGCAGTCCAAACGTTGAAAATGCGAAGGAGATAGAACCACCTAGCACATCACCGGACGCATCTTCACGAGGATAATCGATGATAAACGTGGTATTTCCTGTTGCGCCACATTCGTCTTTATAGCTTAACTGGAATCGATCATCGAACGGGCTAAGGTTGCTGCCAGGGATATAAGTCACAGTACCCGCAGCCTCGTTCACTATGATGCCGACACCAAGAAATATTTTCTTTTGGTCCACAATCTCGTACTTAGCGTTAATCGGCGCTTGCGTCACCTCATAATCGGTAATCGAGGAAAATCCTTCTGGGTCAACCGGATCAAACGGCAGAATTTCTATTCTGCCCGGCTCCGACTTTCTCGTGACGTCATCAGCATCAGGTGGCGCATTAATGAGGGTCACGGTGACTTCGCCGCTCAGCGCTTTGACATTATTAATACCTGTAAAATTTTCTTGATCATTAATAACCACCGTGTACTCAAAAGTATCAGAGTAGTCATTCAAATCTGTGCAATTTGAAAACACCGGAGCTTCATAACGCAGCACACACTCCGCTGGTGCATCAGGACCATTGGCACCGACGTTGGCGCCACAATCTTGCTGAGGATCACGAACATCTTCTTTTGCTACTAAACGGATTGCCGCACCTTTATCCGGCGTAACGATTGACGGCCCAGGAGCATTACCTGTGTCAACTTCGCTAGGGCTTTGAGCGCCGTTGTTGGTGGTGTCCAAATCAATTGCGTAAGTAACAAGAAAGCCGCTTTCACCAACAAGATCATTTTCAAGAACATCTATAATAGCGAAGCTTCCACCGCGACCCGCATTTGAGCCTGTGTCCGCTACAGCCGTAGCAACCTGAAATTCAAATGCTCCGATGTCACAACGGCCTCCTGAGGTTCGAGCAGCTCCTCGAGTATCAACAGTCCGGCATTTTGTTGGCGAGGTTGCACCATCCGCTAAGTCGTTTGTTGTGCCATCGCCCACATCTAACACCCAAATAGAATTGGGATCAGCGTCATTCACCGCATAGTGAGACGGCACAAACTCATCGCCCTCTCCTGCTGCTGGGGTTGCTACACCTGCAGAAAGAACACTGCGAATGTCGGCGTATGCCTGACTATTGTCATTAGGGCCTTTTATACACGTAGTGTCTGTCGTGCCGTACAGGTTGTAGTCACTGGAAGTAAAAGTGCCTGTGCCCGTGCTGCACGCGTTGGACGCCAACGCACCAGCATAAATGGAATTATGCATTTGCACTCTAACAACCGCCGAATCGATATTGCCTACATCAATAGCCACATCTTGATCTAAAAAAGTCGAGTTCATTATTGCTACAGGCGCAGCGACATCGGTAAGGTCAATGGCATCGCCGGTGGCCGCAGTATTACTTGCAAACGTGCTGTTGAGCACATTAAGCGATCCACCAAGCGGAGGAAGGTTAACGTCGAGCGCACCGCCCTTTCCTGTCGCTGAGTTACCAATAAAAGAAGACGAGTCGATCAACAAAGTATGTTTTTGACGCTGCCCCGACATTGATAGCACACCACCATCTAGCGCTGCACTATTACCGGTAAACTGACTGCGCTTGATGTTCAACGTTCTAGAAAGTCCCGTGTTGTAATTCAAGTAAATTGCGCCGCCATTGGCTGCAGTGTTCGCACTGACCAGCACGCCCTCCAAGGTCAAGTTAGCGCTGGTGAGAATCACACCGCCGTCATCACCCGCAGCGTTACCATTACGCAGCGTCATGTTTTTTAACAACAACGACGAGCTCGCGAGGAATAGACGGGTAACATTGTCTCCATCAATTGTTGTGCCCGTAGCATCATTCGCATCCACATCCGCCCCCGTACCAACAATGTCGAGTGACGTATTCGTCGGAACAACGAGCTCAGAAGTTAAAGTAAGCACACCGTCTGGCAATTCAATGGTGTCACGCCCTGTCGCGCCAGACGCACAATCAGGCGAAAAAAGTGGCGCCGAATCCGTGGCGTTGTTTATTGCTTCGCGAAGCGTGCACTGGCCGTCGCCATAGGTGGCTTGATCCGACAAACTATTCACCGTGATCACTTCAGCAAATAAAGAGTTAGAGGCGGCGGCCGAGAGAACAATTGCGACAAACACGCGCAAATATCGCTGACCACGCGCCCTCAATAAGCCGGCCAGTAACAACAATAATCCGGAGAAAAGACTAAAACTGCCAGTGCCCGTGCCGCTGCCGTTGCCGATACTTTCTGATTTGGTTAGTCCAGACGCAGGCTCAACCACCATGTTGACCTGTGCGCCAACATTCGCACCGGCATATGTTAATGAAGAAACCGCGCGTTTATCTAACACATAATGGAACGTATCGACGCCATGAAAATTCACTCTCGACTGGTATCGAATCTGGGGACGATTATTCACATCAATTTCAACCATTGCGCCACCGCGAATTGGCTGCACGTCAATAACCATACATGGATCCGCCGCCGGCACGAGACTGCAGTTGACTTCGGTATCACCCAAGTCATTTTCCAACACATCAACCAACGTGGACACTCCATCAACCACTGTGAACTCATCGAGAGCGCCTTTTGCCGCACGCAACTCAATTGCTCCCGCATCACAATCATCTTCGCGATCTGATTGGCGCTGATCCTTGCTCGCGCATACATCAACCGTTGCTTCACGAGGACTCGCACTGTTGAACGCAGTAGGCACGCCATCTGCCGCGCCAATAGAATCCACTAAGCTCGGCACGAACCCTTTCCATCCAGCGTCAGCAAACTCAATAGGTATGCACGCCGTGGGCCCGTCCGCTTGCGAGCAGCTTACAAATAAGTTTGTGGTGGCATCGCGATAAGCCAGCACAGAAAAATCTGCGGTGCCGGAATTATTAGAAATTACATCACCAGGGTTTGGACCAACGTAAACAAATCCATCGACGTCAATCGGACAAGAACCGCCTTGGTGTACGACGTACGCGCCATAGGCACCTGCAATCGCAGCACTGTCACCAACACAACTACCGCCAACATTACCCACAATGACCGAATTCGAAATTATATCGCTAACCGTGCCGACTTCAGCGCCATAGGAAACTCCTCCTCCCGCTGCCTGTCCTGCGATAGTGACGTTGTTTAACGTCGTGCCGCGCGATCCAGCGAAGAAATTAATAGCACCGCCGCCATCAACGCCAGAAGCGCCATTTGCGTAAAGCGTGCTATTTTCCAATCCAAATAATGGATCAACACCGTCTAGAAATATTGCGCCGCCCTGTGCCGCTTGATTGCCTTCGAAATATGAATTCAGACCAACCACTAAACCATCATAGGTAGCAGAAGTAGCAAATGCGCCGCCATTTGCCGTCGCAGTATTATTAGTAAAAGCCACATCATCAAACGAGAGCGAAGCACTCTCCGCATCAATGAAAATGGCGCCGCCATTTGTAGCAACGCCATTAATTAACTGCGTACGTTTAACAAGAACAACTGAGCCTTCCGATAAAATAAGCCCGCCGTTACCAGCTGGCCCTGCGGTACCAACGCCGCCATCTAGGGTGATATTGCTAATCGAAATACGGGAGCCGGTAACCACGTTAAAAATGCGCGCATCATTAGTGGCAACAATAGTTGGGTTTTCTTTAATGGTTTTGTCGAACGCATCTTTCGGTTTCACCTCGAATGAAATCGAGACATTAATCGGACGTTCAGGATACTCACGTACGATGATAAAGGTTTTGTCATATGCACCATCACCGTCGATATCAACGCCTGGCTCCGCCAAAACCGGCGGTGTATCTCCAGGATCATTGAAGTCACCATCAGTGTTGGCGTCCACACCAGGAACAGCCGCGACAGGTGCTTTCTCTTTAGTAGGGTCGCCGCTTGTATAAGGAATTAACGGGAGGGGAAGTGGTTGAGTGCCAGCACCGCCGCGAGCGCTGTCATCGAGAAACGCGTCAGTTGTATCTCCGTCGCCATTAATATCTAACTCAGAAATAATCTCCCCACCTACCACCAACTCACCCTGCGTGAGCGTGTAAGTAAGGCCTTCCTTAAGTTGAATTTTGTCCGTGCCGGTGCCCGCTTCGCAATCCTCAGAGGCTTCCAACGTTATGCTCGCGGTAACGGCTTCGCGTAATGTACAAACATCATCGTCTGCAACGATGTCATTGGTTGATTCGATGACATAGGTCGTGGCAAGTGCGTTGCCAGATAGCAACGTCAGCATAAAAGCGGCTGGAAACATCGCACGAACCAAAAAGGGATGGCGCAAGAACATACTTCTACCCCGGCCTGAAACGGCCTTTTATGTTGTTATTCTCATGTACCGAAACGCGAAATCTTTTGATGACAATAAGTTAGAGTCACCTGTGAAGATTCTATCGGGGTGGCATCATGGGTGGCTGTTATACTTTTGTAACCCCCCCTACCAGCCAAGCAATTCCTTGATAAACGGTAGCGTTGGCCGCCGTTTGTGGATCAAGGCGCCTTGATCCAGCTGATCTAGGCACGTCATTAGCGCTGCATTGGAGCGTGGGGCGCGCATAACGATGTAGCGTGCCACCTCTTCTCCGAGCTCCAAGCCTCTGCCTGCAGCGCGCTGCACCAGCAGCTGGGCGCGCGCAGCATCATCCAGCGGCTGTATCTGGAACACGGGCCCCGCGGCCAGCCGGGACGACAAATCAGGTAGGTTAAAGCCCGCGGTACTCGGCGGTGCGTTGCTTGAAAACAGCAGAGCCCCAGATTGCGCCGTCACCCGATTATAAAGGTGGAACAACGCTTCTTCCCAATCTTTGCGGCCCGCCAACAAGTTAATGTCATCTATGGCGATCAGCTGCATCTGCTCTAGGCTTTCCAGCAATGCCACATGGGTCGCCAACATCTCGCTGGCACTGAGTAAACAGGCACTTCCACCCGCTTGCAGCACTTCTCGGACGGCGCCTTCAAGCAAGTGTGAGCGTCCCGCTCCAGTCTCACCCCACAAATAGAGCTGACCGCCGCTTTTCACTTGTTGCCTCAAAGACGCCAGCAGCCCCTTGTTGTCGCCCGGCACAAACGTACTGAGGGTGCTGCTCTCGCGCAGCGGCAGCGATAGCGGGATTTGCGGGTGAGTGAGCGCTGTCATCCGCCCTGCCAGCAGTAAGCAGGCAATGCCACTGGCGCGGACACCTCGCTGTTGAGATCAGCGGCGCCAACCGGGCACGGCGCCAACCCTGGGTACAACGCCAACATACGCGTCAGTTGGTCTAAACTACCTGAGAACATCAGGCTAAAACGCACTTGCTCGCCCTTTACTTGCAGCATGTTGACGCCACTAACGCCGGTCAATTTTTGCAAGTACTGCTGTAAAGCGGACCAATCACCTAGCTTACGGACACCACTCACTGTCAGCACCTGAGCTTCTCCGGATCCGGATTTGATGACATAAACGGACGCCAAGCGATCCGCAATCTCATCGACCAGCCGACGTACCGCCAGCGGCTCGTCGTCAGCAGTGAATTCGCCCTGATCCAAGATTTCAGTGCCTCGGAACAAGCGCCAACGAATCTGTGGACGGGCACCGGTATAGATCACCGCAGACACACGCACGGGCGCTTGATAACGCGCCGATGCCTGCTGAATGACGTTATCGAAGTGCCCACGAATATCTGCCACATTGATGGTGCCACGGTCTTTATCGTCCATCAGCGGCATTACCAGCGGCAAACCGCGTTCTTGTGCGGCACTGGATAAAGCCAGCGCTACAGGATCGCTCATGTCGCGCCCAACAATTTCGCCATAGCCTGGGCGCTGTAACGCCAACCAAACCAAAATCTGTGGGCGGGTCACCCCCCACACCGGCGCGCCACTGCGCTCTAGCGCCCCCAGCACCGCATTCAAATCAAAATTCACATTCAACCCGAGCTGATCGTCGGCCAGCTGTGTGTAGCTAAATTGCTGCGCCCAGCGAGATGGCTGGCTACGAATCGGACCCAATCCGTCGATGGCACCCAGTTCGCGACTGCCGGTCAGACGCACCAATACTTGATCAATGCCCATCGACAACGCCTCAGCGCGCGCTTCTGAGGACCGGTCAGCCACCGGCACCTGCACTGCGCCGAGCTTTAAATCGGCCGCAGATGCATCCTCAGATGCCACTGCACAGAGCAGATTCACAGACATTACGCCGAACAAAAACGTCAGCCAGACTCTCATTACACACACCTTTTATTGCGAAGCCGCCATTATCCATAAGCACGCGCTGGATTTAAGAGATCATTAATATTTTTTTGTTCCGAGAAAACTACGAAGAATTATCAGAGTGATGATGAAATAAAGCCACCGACACCCTAAAATACGCCGCCTCGCACATAGGAGTCTTCCATGACTGACGAAAAACGCCCTTTAAGCTATCGAGATGCAGGGGTTGATATCGACGCCGGCAACGCGCTGGTGAAACGTATCAGCCCGATCGCTAAGCGCACTGCACGGCCAGAAGTCATGGGTGGCCTCGGCGGCTTTGGCTCGCTGTGCCGCATCCCCAGCAAGTATAAAAACCCCGTATTGGTGGCGGGCACCGACGGCGTTGGCACTAAGCTGCGCCTTGCGATGACCCACAACCATCACCACACAGTAGGCATTGATTTGGTTGCCATGTGTGTGAACGACCTTATTGTTGGCGGCGCTGAGCCTCTGTTCTTCTTGGATTATTACGCCACCGGCAAGCTCGATGTTGATATTGCCGCTAGCGTAGTTGAAGGCATTGGCAAGGGCTGTGAGCTCTCCGGCTGTTCATTAGTAGGCGGTGAAACCGCTGAAATGCCAGGCATGTATGAAGGTGAAGACTACGACCTAGCCGGTTTCTGTGTTGGCATCGTCGAAGAAGACGGCGTATTGGATGGCAGCAAGGTTAAAGCGGGCGACGTGATTCTCGGTCTTGCCTCCTCGGGCCCACATTCCAACGGATACTCGCTGATTCGCCGTATTCTTGAGCAAGCGGACGACACCAATGTCGACATTGATGGCAAACCATTGATTGCTGCGCTGCTCGAACCCACACGTATTTACGTGAAAAATATTCTCGCGCTGATCGAGAAGGTAGACGTGCATGCCCTGTGTCATATCACTGGCGGCGGATTACCTGAAAACCTTCCACGGGTGATGCCTGCCAACACCTGCGCAAACATCGACACACAAAGCTGGGAAATGCCCGCTGTGTTCCAATGGCTGCAAAAAGAAGGACAAGTCGATGCCTTCGAAATGTACCGCACCTTTAACTGTGGCGTCGGCATGGTGGTAGTCGTGCCTGCGGAACAAAAAGACGCGGCACTCGCTTTCCTAAAAGACGCAGGCGAAACCGCATGGCTGCTTGGTGAAATCACCGCCAGCGACAGCGAAGAACCGCAGGTTGAACTCAGCGGAGCGCGCTAGTGAGTCACCGCTTAGTGGTGCTCATTAGCGGCAGCGGCACCAATTTGCAGGCCATTCTAGACGCCATACAGGACGGTCAACTTAACGCCAGCGTTGCGCTGGTGTTAAGCAATAAAGCCGGCGTAGCGGGGTTAGATCGTGCGCACGCCGCTGGCATCCCCACCGCGGTGATTGAACACAAACGCTTTCCAGATCGCGAGCAATTTGATCGCGCGATGATCGAAGCCATAGATCCTTACGATCCAGAAACGGTCGTATTAGCGGGGTTTATGCGCATTCTCAGTGACGTCTTTGTACATCACTATCGGGGCAAGCTGATCAACATCCATCCCTCTCTGCTACCGCGCTATCCGGGCCTGCACACTCATCAAAGGGCTATCGACGCCGGTGATACACAGCACGGCTGTAGCATCCATTTTGTTACCGAAGAGCTAGATGGCGGCCCCGTCATTGCACAAGCGGTTGTTCCAATCCGATCGAACGATACGGCGGAGACTTTGTCCAAGCGTGTACAATTGAGAGAACATGCACTGTATCCGCTAGTTCTAAACTGGCGCGCAGCGGGACATGTGGAACTGCACCAAGACGGGGTAAAACTGCATGGTGAGACGCTCGGAATACAAGGACATCAACTGGAATGGCAAGATTAGCGCTGCGCTGCACGCGCTATCTCTTTCGTTAACACTTACCTTCGCGATGTCGCCGCTAGCTGCCGCCGAAGCAACGGTTGCAGTCGAAAAAACATCTCTCGGGCAAAACAAAACCGCTCCGCCCATTAAGGCTTTTTCCCAATCCTTTAAGTTAACCAGCTCAGGCGTACCCTTTTCCATTAAAGCCGAGCGCCGCCTGCGCGTAGACGCCGATGGCAATTGGCACATGAAAGTATCTGCGGACAATTGGCTTGGCGAGATTACCGAAGACACTATTTTCTCTTGGGATGAATGCATTCCACAGAGCAGCTATTACGGTTACAAGCGTGTTGGCCTAGGCAAAGAACGTCGCGCCGAAGTGCATTTAAATCGGGGCACGGGTGAAGCACGTGTTGTGAAAGCAAAAAAAGAAAATGTTTACCCGATCACCACAGCAACCACTGACAAATTGTCACAAACTCTTGCCTTGCAGTGCATGCTATCCCGTGGTGATATGGCACTCGAGCTGGACATCGCTGACGAACGCGGTCTTGACCGAATTCAATACCGTCGTGAAGGCGAAGAGTGGTTAAAAACACCAGCAGGAAAAATACGCGCGGTGAAATTAGAACGCGTTCGAGACACTGATAGCGACCGTCGCACCCTGCTTTGGTTTGCTCGCGATCACGATTACTCGCTGGTGCAAATGATTCAGGAAGAAGACGGGAAACAACACACACTGGTAATCAGAAGCCTATCTCACTGATGCGATATCGACTCTTACTCTGCCTGCTGCTACCGCTGCTCGCGTTCAACGCGAGCGCCAATGAACTTCATCCTTTTCACGTCCAGTACCGGCTGTATGTCAGTAAAATTCCGACCACCATTAAAGCTGACCTTTGGCTGAAAAAAACCGACAAAGATGATCAATACCAAATGGATCTGGCGGTTAAATCGTTTCTGGTGAGCAACTATGAATCCAGCACATTTACTTGGAATGACTGCCAGCCTCGCACCAGCACATACCAACATAAATTTCGTGGCTTCGGGAAACGGCGCAGCCATGAAATGACCTTTAGCTGGTCACCCCCGCAAGTCGTCAGTAAAGAATCCAAAGAAACTCACGTACTCGATATCAAAGAAGATACGCTGGATGACCTCACGTTATTGCTTAAAGCAAGGTGTGTATTAGCGACGGGTGATAAAGAATTTCATGCCACCAGTGCTTATGGAAAAAAACTACGCACGCAACACATGCAAGTCATTGGTCGCGAAGTATTAGACACACCGATCGGCAAACTGGAATGCCTTATCGTCGAGAAAAAACGCGGCAAAGACAGCGACAGAAAAACGTTGTTTTGGGTTGCACCAGCACTCGATTATTTATTGATAAAAGCTAAGCACATCGAAAATCGCGCCTTGTTCGGCGAGCTTATGATGCGTGACTATGAAGGACCACCACCAACGTCGACACTGAACTCATCGAGCGACGAAGATATTGATAAAAATGAAGAGGCGTCTAAAACCGTTGCAGCAGTGACAGACGAGCCGGAGCCGACAGAGAAATAACATGTAGGCCTTGCGCGACAATTGCGCAAGGCCTACTAAAAGACCACTTTAAGCTCGTGGCAATGTTACGCCGCGCTGACCTTGATACTTTCCGCCACGATCTGAATACGACGTTTCGCAAATTTCATCCGATTCAAAGAATAGCATTTGTGCCACGCCTTCATTGGCATAGATTTTTGCTGGCAGTGTCGTCGTGTTAGAAAATTCTAACGTCACATGCCCTTCCCACTCCGGCTCTAGCGGCGTGACATTGACGATAATTCCGCAACGCGCATAGGTGCTTTTACCCAAGCACACCGTCAACACATTCCGTGGAATTCGGAAATACTCAACAGTGCGCGCCAAGGCGAAAGAGTTGGGTGGAATAATGCAGCACTCACCGCGTACATCGACAAAGCTTTTTTCGTCGAAGTTTTTCGGATCTACCGTGGCCGAATGAATATTGGTGAAGACCTTAAATTCATTTGAACAACGCACGTCATAGCCATAGCTAGAGACGCCATAAGAAATCACTTTTTCGCCCGCGTCATTCTGACGCACCTGCGTCGGCTCATACGGCTCTATCATGCCGTGCTCTTTCGCCATACGCGTGATCCAGCGATCTGCTTTAATGCTCATCGACTTCCCCTCTGTGCGAATCGACGCATGTTAGCGAAGCGTCCATTCAGTTAAAACCAATTTGATTAAAAAATGCCTAGCCAACGCTAGTGATGCATAAATACCCGCGGAAACGCGGTGCGTTCTTTGGCTTGCATGGACAATCGCGCCGTAACTCTACGTGCAACCTGCCGATATAGCCCCGCTTCAACGCTTTCTGGCTGCCCCACCACAGTTGGCGCACCGCCATCTGCTTGCTCGCGGATCGACATCGACAGCGGTAACGAGCCGAGCAGAACCGTATCGTACTTTTCGACCAAACGCTGTGCCCCACCTTGGCCAAAAATATGCTCCGCATGACCGCATTCACTGCATACATGCACCGCCATATTTTCTACAACGCCCAACACACCGATATCCACTTTACGAAACATCTCGACGCCTTTGATGGCATCTGCGAGCGCCAAGTCCTGTGGCGTTGTCACAATCACAGCACCGGCCACCGGCACTTTTTGTGCGAGCGTTAGTTGAATGTCTCCAGTCCCCGGGGGCATATCGATAATAAGGTAATCCAAATCATCCCAAATCGTTTGCGAGAACAGCTGCGTTAACGCCCCTGACGCTTTCGGACCACGCCATACAACAGGCGTATCGTCGTCGACCACATAACCCATGGACATGGTTTGCAAACCCTGCGCTGGCACGGGAATAAAAAATCGATTGTCGCGCACACCCGGCCTAGTACGCTCAGGAATGCCCAACAACATCGGTACGCTTGGGCCAAATACATCAGCATCCAACAGGCCAACGCGGGCACCTTCCGCTTGCATCGCTAACGCTAGATTTACTGCGGTGGTGGACTTACCAACGCCGCCCTTCCCGGACGCAACCACAATCACATTGCGCACGCCCGATGCTGGCGCCAAGCCCGCTTGGGCACGATGGGAGACAACTTTGTGATGGAGGTGTAGCGCTAAGCGACGGCCCGCCAGTAGCGGCTCCAGCGCCGTTTCAATCTGGCGCCGATACTCATTTGCAACGCTGGCGAAAGGAAAACCAAGGCAAATATCGACAGCCAAGACCTCGTCGTTAGCGGTAATCTCCACTCCAGCCCCTGCGGAAATGAGATCAAACCCAAGATCTTCGGGAATTACCTCGGCAAGCGCCTGTCTGACGTGTTGATCAATCATTACAACTCCTACTTTAAGGTCGGCCATGATAGAACTTGATCACACCAGCACCAAGCGCTGACCGACCTCATACAAATAAATGACCCATAAATGTCTGCAAAACTGCCTAAAAAAGGATTCACGATGAAAATTAAAGCCGCCCTCATACCGCTGTTTGCCCTTGGCATGGTCGCAGGCTGTAGCGATAGCGCCCCCCTTGCTCAAGACAGCTATATCGAAGTACGAGGCGAAGGCCACATAGACGCGGTCGCCGATCGCTTCCAAATTCAAGCCACCGCGACCGCTGATGGCAAAGATGTTAGCGCACTCAAAACCACCGTTGACGCACAAATCAACGAAGCAGTACGTCTCATCAAAGCGTTGGGCATCGATGATAAAGACATTCAGGCGCTATCAGTGCAAGTGCAACCGCAATGGGAATGGCAACCCAAGCGTCGCATGGTTGGCTACCAAGTCCGCCGTCAAATCACGCTGTCCGTAAACGGGTTAGAGACCTACGGCGAGGCACTGCAAATCTTAACGGATAGCGGTATCAGCGAAGTGACCCCCGGCGGAAGCAGCGTCAGCAATGAAGAAGAGCTGGCTGACCAAGCCCTCGCGTTGGCAATTCTCGACGCACAGCGTAAGGCAGAAATTCTGGCCGAAAGCGCCGGCCGCGATGTTGGCGATGCACTCATTATTGTCGAAACCGGCGGATCATCGCCGCAGCCAATGGTAATGCGCATGGAAGCCGTGAGCGCCAAGGCAGACGCCTACTACAGCGCGGGCACCAGCACGATCACTCGTCAAGTCCAAGTGCGCTTCGAGCTCGATTAGTCTCAGCTACGCAAACGTTTTAGCCTGCTCCTCCTGAGAGCAGGCTAAAATCACTCGCTCACTCCAACCATCTCAGCCTAACGCTCTCTTATCGCTAAACCTCAATCTGCACTTGTCATTGGCGCTATCTCACGCTAAATCAGTTACTGTTTTTTTATAAGAACAACAGCAGACCATTGCAGATGATATTTTCAGCAACGATACCGCGCCAATGAAAACAGCCTCCCCCGAAAACGCTGGCAACCTCGGCACCATTTCCTGTGCCGCGCTTGAGCAATATCTAGTGAGTGCCGAGGCGGCTGGGCTTGATACCCAAGCGGGGCTGTTGCACGCGCAGATTGGCAAAGAACTGTTAAAAGACCCGATGACTCGCATCGATAGTCAACAATTTGAAACCTTGCTTGAATGGTTTATCGAGCAATCAAACGATCCGGCTTTCGGGCTGCATACCTCACAATTTGTCCAACCTGGCTCCTACAGCGTGATCGGCTATATCGCGATGAGCGCGTCCACGCTGCTGGAAGCGCTGTCACGAGTGTCCGTTTATGAAAAGCTCGTCGGCGATATGGGACTGACCGAAACGCGGCCATTCAATGCGCAGCAAATAGAAATACGCTGGATATGCCGACATCAGCGACAACCTGTACGCCGCCACCTTATAGAAAACATTTTAGGGTCATGGGTGCGCTATAGCCGCTGGCTCGTGAACAATGACGCTCTGAGCCCCGATAAAATATTGTTAGAACACAGCGCACCGAAAGATCGACGCCTGCATCAGGAATATCGGTCCGTGTTTGGCTGTGAGGTATTATTTGATCAACCCTACTCCGCCATCATCACCAACCAAGAAATGCTGGCATACCGGCTGCGCCAACCGGACCCCATGTTGTTTTCCACTCTTGAAGCCCACGCCGCACAGAAGCTCCACGAGCTAGGCTTAACCGGCAACTCATTGGCACAAAAGGTACAGCTACGCATACGCGCCTTGATCGACGACGGCATGCCTCGCAAAGAACAAGTCGCTATCGACCTAGGCATGACCGAGCGAACCCTTCATCGTCGTCTGCAAGACGAAGGCACCGCATGGCAAACCCTGTTGGATCAAGTCCGTGACGATCTCGCCTGCGCCCTACTGCGTGACACAGATCAAGCTCAGGCAGAAATCGCAGAGAAACTGGGCTATTCGGACACGCGCTCTTTCCAGCGAGCCTTTAAGCGGCGCTGCGGCCACACCCCCGGAAATTGGCGGCAACAGCACAAATTAGCAATGTAAAACAGCCGATCGAGGGAGTCTCTTGTCCGACAAAGGTCTTAGACGAGCGCCATCAGATCGCTATACTCGGGTGATCTATCGCACAAAAACTCAGAATAAAGAGCCTGTCTATGAAGCGAGCCCTGAAACAGTTAGACGCCGCCATTGCCCACGCCGGCAACTATCAGGAATGGAAAGAAGCCAGTCTTGAACACGACCGTTTATCCGGCGCACAAGAATGGAAAGAAATCGATCGTGCACCGCATTACGATTACGAACTGATCCGCAATCGCCTCGCCCAGATCCGCCAGGCGCGCGAGCGTCACGACGTCAATAAACTGGTATTCCATTTGCACGAAGGCCTGCACGGCAACCTCGGCAACATTTCAAATCCGGCGTTATATAGCCACGCACGCGTTGGCACGAAAAATTTAATTGGTCGCTACCTAAAAGAAGTGTGCGATGCATTAAATTATCTTTGCGACAACGAATTCGATGAATTTCCGCTAAAAGAGAAAATTGATTTTTTCCAAACAACGGGCCACGCCTTTGGGCACACATGTTTAATGCTCTCCGGCGGCGCGGCGCTAGGCTTATTTCACATCGGCGCGGCAAAAACCCTATGGGAAGAAGGCCTGTTGCCTTCAGTCATTTCTGGCTCAAGCGCAGGATCAATTATTGCGTCGGTGTTAGGCACACACGATGACAGTGAATTAAAAGTAAAACTGCAGCCGGAAAATATTTATTTAGAAGCCTTTAAGGCCATCGGTTGGACCGGACTAATTCGCGGCCGGCCGGTGCTCGACGGTAATTATTTAGAGGCGTGTCTTGAAGAAAACATCCTCGACTTAACCTTCGCAGAAGCCTACGAAAAAACAGGCCGTGAAATTAATATTACCGTCAGCCCTTATGACCGTCATCAGCACAGTCGCCTGCTGAACTGGCGCACATCTCCAAACGTGTTAATACGAAAAGCATCACTCGCTTCCTGCGCAATTCCAGGCATTTATCCACCGGTAACGCTGTGGGCGAAAAACATTGACGATGAGAAAGTGCCTTATATACCCAGTCGAAAATGGGTGGACGGCTCGATTAAAGACGACCTGCCAGTGCATCGGTTGGCACGCCTGTACGGGATCAACCATGCCATCGTCAGCCAAACCAACCCGCATGTCGTGCCCTTTATCGCACGCAAAGGCGGCGGCAGACTGATGCCCACATTGGCCAATCTTGCACTGCGCAACTTCACGATGAATTCACGCTACCTACTGAATATTGCTCAGAGGAGAGTAAAGTCTAATGATCTTGGCTTAGTTTTGGATAAAGTTGAATCCGTACTGAAACAAAAATACATCGGCGACATCAACCTTATTCCGCCGCGCAAACCGCTAAGTTTCTTACAAGCATTGCGCAACCCGACCGTCGAAGATGTGCGTAACTTTATTAGCACTGGCGAACGGGCGACCTGGCCGAAGGTTGAGATGATTCGCAACACGACCTGCATTAGCAGAACATTCCGGAGTTGCATGCAACGTCTCGACCGGATCGAAACCGAACAGCTAAGGCATTTGCGCCTTGTGGGGGAAGATAAAAGCGCCTAGATAGCAGCGCACCTTGTTTGATGCTTCCGCTTGGCGCGTAAGAACAATTTGTATCGACCAAGACAAAAACAGACAGGGTAACTAGCCGAGGAAAAACGATTGCAGGACGCATTGGCAGGACGTCACAATGGCTACAGCCAAACAAAACGTGAACAGCATCACTTGTTCACAATGAGGCACTGTGCGCCTGTGTCGGCAATGGTAGACTCTGCGCCGCAGAACATAGGAACAACCGCGCATGGACGCGAGGTTTCATCAACACTCTCTACTTATATTGAACAACGCAAAATTAATAAAGAGAACGTTAGGCAAAGCAGAGCTATCGCAATTATCGCTGTCGGGGTTTATCCCGGCAACAAAGATGGAAGCTGCGAAATAAGAGTGTTGCAACGACGGGTTCAAGGAGGGTCCTGAGGCATGTTCTCGAAACTACGCAGCTACCATAGTGAAAACCCGCTAGCATTCCGCCTAATGGGTTCCATTTTGCTAGTCAGCTCCGTCATTACCTTGGTCGCCATTCTTCTTTTGCTCGCACGAGAATACGACACGGGCCTCTCCGATATCGAACAAGATCTTGAACAGATCGAGCTCACTGCGCTCCCCGGTATAGAACGCAGCCTTTGGAATTTCGACGAAGAACAACTGCACGTTCAACTGGAAGCGCTGCTGCGTTTACCCGAAGTATCGGGCACCCAAGTACAATGGCAAGACTGGAATAGTCAAACGCGCAATTTAATGGTCGGAGAAGAAATTCTCGACAGCAACACCAATCGCGTACACAGCTACCCCATCATTTATCGCCGCCGTGACGGCAGCGCAGAAGAGCTCGGCGTGCTGCGTATTCTGGTGAGTCGCGATGCCCTGTATCAGCGCGTCGGCGAACACGCATTATTTATTGTGTTATTTCAAACAATTAAAACGCTGATCATCGCCGCCATTATTATTTTTCTGCTGCGTCATTTATTAGGCCGCCATTTACGTATGGTTGCCGATTACGCTCGCGAAATGTCCATAACTCGCCTGCATCAACCGCTTCGGCTACACAGACAGCAAGAGCAGCAGCGCGACGAACTGCAAGACATTGCCGATGCCATTAACCAAATGCGCGAAACCCTGCGCGAAGATATTCGCCAACGTGAAATCGCTGAGACAGCCTTGATTAGCGAACGCGAGCAAAATCTGCTCAGCGAAGAAAAACGCATCAGGGCGGAAAGTGCGAGCTTAGCCAAAACAGAATTTCTTGCCACAATGAGCCACGAAATTCGCACGCCAATGAACGGCATTATCGGCGTGTTAGATTTACTCGCAAACAGCCCACTCAATGATCGACAGCAACATTATTTGCATCTCATGCAGCACTCCAGTGAGAACCTGCTGGCGATACTCAATGACATTCTCGACTTCTCGAAAATCGAAGCCGGCCAATTGCAACTTGAAACCGCCACCGTTGATGTACAAGTCCTCATCGAAGATGCCGTAAGCGCGTTCGCAGGTGTCGCGCGTCAGCAATCGCTCGAACTCACCATGGATATCACTCTTGATAACATGCGGTGGGTGTATGGCGATCCTGTTCGTTTAAGACAGACGTTGCTCAATCTCATCAACAACGCCATAAAATTCACCCGAGAAGGCCACGTGTTAGTGCGTGTCTACGAGAAAACCGTTAAAGGCGGGCGAGATTGCTTGCGCTTTGAAGTGGAAGATACGGGCGTTGGTATTTCAACAGAACAAATGAATCGCATCTTCGACGTATTCACCCAAGCGGACCAGTCAACTGCACGTGAGTTCGGCGGCACAGGCCTCGGTTTAGCAGTGTGCAAACGTTTAGTAGAACTCATGGGTGGTCAGCTAGGAGCATCCTCAGAGATTGGGAAAGGCTCCTGCTTCTGGATCGAATTGCCGTTGCCTCGCTATCACGTCGAACAACAAACGCGGCGCACTCCGGTGTCCGAAAATATCTTACTCCTCACGCCGTCTAGCTTTGAAAGCAAAGCGCTCGAACATATGCTCACGCACATGTCCGCGTCGGTCACCTCAGCGAGTGACATTTCTCATTTAGAAATGGCGAGTAAATACGACCGGATTCTGATCGATAATCAAATGTTAGGTAACGCAGACGACAAACTCCGCCAGCAAACACAGCGCTGGAAAGACAAAATCGCCGTCATCGCAAACATTGATCAGAACACCGGAGACTGGCCTGCTCTCCTGCGCCCAGTTACGCGCTCCGCCATTGTGTCGTTGCTGTATAAGCAAGCCCCCGAGACGGTGCCCCGCAGCACTGTGTCTCAGCACGCGCGCTTTGACCATTTAAGCGTGTTGGTGGCGGAAGACAATGACGTTAACCGAGACGTTATTCGAGCCATTCTAGGCGCGCTCCGTATTCAGCCTGTGTTGTGCAAAAATGGAGAAGAAGCCACAGCGGCCTATCGCGCCGCAGGTGGTGCCTTCGATCTGGTTTTGATGGATTGTGAAATGCCGGTTATGGATGGCATTACCGCCACGCAGCGTATTCGTGAAATTGAAAGCAAGTCTAGCCTTAATCGTACGCCCATCGTTGCACTCACCGCGCATGTACTCCAAGAGCAACGGCAACGTATGCTAGAAGCCGGCATGGATCAGTTTCTTAGCAAGCCTGTGCGCAAAGATGCAGTACAGAAACTATTGGCAGACCTTGGGCTGGAGAAGCACCTGCAAGTGGTCTCGTCATTCGATAATCGAGACAAACGTTAACTGCGCTGCGGCAAACAGCCACAGCGCTTCTCTCCCGCAATAAACTCTGGATGGATTAGCACTGATCGCTATTTCATTAGAGCAAATTGTTCTGCCACACCCCCCTTTAAATTCTTTTCTTCCGGCCCTACTCTCTTTGCAGTCATTAGCACTGCGTTCAACCGTATTAGCCAAGACGAAAACGAAGACGAAAAGTTGAACGCTATTTCCGATTCATAGTCCGATTTATGGTCGGGCTTACGCGCAATCTCAGCACACCCTTTTTAAGACAGCTTCTAAGGAGAAAAACAATGACATTACGACTCGGTGATATCGCACCTGATTTCCAGCAAGACTCCACCGCAGGCACCATTCATTTTCATGATTGGGCGAGTGACAGTTGGGTGGTATTATTTTCACACCCAAAAGACTTCACTCCTGTGTGCACCACAGAACTTGGCGAAGTATCTCGTCTGAAGCCTGAGTTCGACAAACGTAACGTGAAAGCGATGGGACTTTCAGTTGACCCCATTGAAGATCATCACCGTTGGGTGGGCGATATTGAAGAAACACAAGGGGTTGGCCTAAATTTTCCGCTCTTGGCTGACAGCGACCGTAAAGTCTCCAACTTGTACGACATGATTCATCCCAATGCCAATGACACCCTCACCGTGCGTTCCGTGTTCATTATCGATCCAAACAAGAAGATTCGCTTAATCATCACTTACCCTGCCAGCACAGGGCGTAACTTCGATGAAATTCTTCGCGTTATTGATAGCCTACAACTAACCGACGGCTACAAAGTAGCAACGCCGGTAAATTGGAAAGATGGCGATGACGTGATCATCGTGCCCTCGTTATCGAATGATGACGCAAAAAAAATCTTCCCTAACGGATGGGACGAGAAAAAACCGTATCTACGCGTCACCAAGCAACCGAACAAGTAACTCTCTCCACCACGGCCCTTCCTACGCATTTGTGCGGGAGGGGCCGTGCCTCTTGCTCCTCTCCCCTGCAAGCCAGATAATGCGCGCCATAAGGAGAAGGCAGCCATGATCACAAAAGACAAAGTCGTACAGTTTCACTATACCTTGAGCACCGCCGACGGCGTGCAAATCGAAGATTCGCGCAAAGGCGAACCGATGGCCTACTTACACGGCCACGGCGGCATTATTCCTGGCTTAGAAAAAGCCTTAGAAGGACACGGTGCCGGTGACCACGTTGACGCGACAGTGTCGCCAGAAGACGGTTACGGCGAGCGTCGCGAAGGCATGCAGCAGCGTGTCTCAGCAAAATATTTAAAGCACGCGGGAAAACTGCGCCCAGGCATGACCGTCAATGTGAATACCGATGATGGTCCGCGAACCGTTACCGTCATCAAAGTCGGCCTGAAAACCGTGGATGTCGACGGCAATCATCCCCTTGCCGGACAAACGCTACAATTCGCCATCGATATCGTCGACGTGCGCGATGCCACGGAAGACGAAGTCTCTCACGGCCACGCGCACGGGCCAGGTGGACACCACCACTAAAAAGTACCAATCACTCTATGTCTCATCTTAATCCCCCCTGCCCCAAGTTGGCGCGGGGGATTTTAAGATTGCGCACCAGCGTACACACCTAGCGCATGCCTCTCCCGACCTGACCGTATTCGGCGCATATTCAACAGGTATGAATTTCAGATTTGTGCTATTGCTTAATGGCGTGCAAAGGCGTTGACTGCCTCAAACATTTGTCGACACGTTTTGCGTTCTAAAATGGCACTATAGAAAGCACTACGGGTCACGCAGCAACACCCAGCGACAACAACGTACGGGAGAATATGGATGTCACGCGTTGCGTTTGTCACCGGCGGCACCGGGTTTGTCGGCGGCCACCTGATCGAAATGCTTGTCAAAGATGGCTGGCAAGTATCAGCCTTACATCGTCCTAACAGTGATCCTTCGCGATTAATTACCCTCGGCGCAATTCCTGTTCCCGGCGTACTTCACCAACTCGAAAGTATGGTCGAGGCTGTCCCCATGGACTGTGATGCCATTTTTCATATTGCTGGCAACACCAGCATGTGGCGTAAAAAAAACGCCGAGCAAAATCGCGACAATGTCGGCGGCACACACTGCATGATCGGTGCGGCGTTACAAAAGCACGCCAAGCGATTTATTCATACCTCTTCCATTTCCGCTTACGGCATGCACCGCGGCGTCATCAATGAACAAACACGGGCCAACGCCGGTGACGGCAGCATCAATTACGGTCGCAGTAAATTTCTGGCGGAAATGGAAGTACGCAAAGGGATTGAACACGGCCTGAATGCCGTCATCTTAAATCCATGCGGCATTATTGGCGCGGGTGACACCCACAATTGGTCGCAAATGATTGCGCTGATTGATCAAGGAAAGTTACCGGGGGTACCACCAGGCGGCGGCAATTTTTGTGATGTTCGCGAAGTTGCGCGCGCGCACATTAGCGCACTTGAACGTGGTCGCTGTGGGGAAAATTATATTTTGGCAGGCGTCGAGGCGAGCTTTTTAGAACTCGCTCGCACCATCAGCCATTTACTGGGTAAGCCCGCACCACGACGAACCATGCCTAAAGCCGCCATTCAATTGGCAGGAAAAGTGTATCCCTTGCTCGCGTCTTTCTCTGGAGAGGAACCATCTATTACGCCAGAAAAAGTCGCCATGATGACTAATCGTGTTCGCGCCGATGGCAACAAAGCCGTGTGTGAATTAGGCTTTAATGATCAAATTCAATTAGCCGAAATGCTCGAGTCATGCATACACTGGATGCGCCAAACCGACCGTTTAGAAACCAGAAAAATTGCCGGTTAGCGGCGCGTTTATTGTGCCTTCCACACCTTAAAGTGTCGGTTCTCGCCGACTACTTCAACATGCTTAAACGCCGCGTGAAGTGCGTCAGCGTAGGGCAACCCTTGATTAGCCACTAACCACAAGGCGCCACCCTTGTTCAAATACTGAGGTGCTTCACGAATAAGACGCTGCGTCACTTCGGTGGTGCGACGCGTGCCATCATGAAACGGAGGGTTCGTCACAATAGCGTCGAAGCGATCCGACACGTTTGAAAATACATCACTTTGCAGACAATTTCCCGCTAAATTATTTTCCGCAAACGTTCGCTGCGTCGCGGCAACTGCCGTAGCACTAACATCTATTGAGGTTACCTTGGTGCCTCGCTTCGCGAGCACTGCGCTGATCACCCCAGCACCGCAACCTATATCGAGCGCGCTGCCAAAGTGCGGCGAATGACCTGCTAACAATTCCAACATCAACAAGGTGCCCGCATCTAATCGACCATGACTAAACACACCGGGATAACTGACCATCTCCAATTCAGCATGACGCCAACGTGTTTCAAATTTCTCCAGCTCGAAGGGCGCGGCCTGCAATTCGCCGGCAAACAATTTGCAATGACGCGCGCTATCGAATTGCGTTGCCGACGCCGAAAACTCTTTGAGCGTGGTCACACCGCCACGAATACCGCCGCTGGCGGCGCCCACCAACCACACTTCCGTCGGACGCGTTATTTGCCCACACACCGACGACAACCAAAACGCAAATTGCGGGCGTGACTTCGGTAACACCACAATAATTAGATCCGTTTGCGCCGGCACGTGGGGCAGCATGGATGACGTCACAGATGCACTGCTTGGGAATAAACTTCCGTCGTCGCTGTGGACACACAAGGACGCACACGGTAATGATTGGAACGCGCTGTCATCCGCTCCCACCACCAAAACATGTCGTGTGGCGAGAGAATCTTCATGACGTTCAAGTATGCGGAGCGAATTTTCCACGAGCGACCTGCGAAAAGTGTATCGAGTTGGGCGCGCAGTATAGCAATTTGACCACGCATTGCGCCTTTAGGTGTCTACTGAGATAGGGATGAACGTTAGGCAATGATCGGCATTTTAAGAAGTATTAGCGCATTTGTACTGCCGTCGCTGTGCGGCATTATTCTACTCGTTGTCTGCGCACCGTTCGGTCGACGACGGGCGCTCGCCATCACCTTACCGGTTGTCACCACTCTGGGCTTGCGGCTCGCTGGCATCACTCTGCGCGTCGACGGCGATGTCGCCGCGTTGCAGCGGCGCCCGGCCGTGTTTGTGATTAACCACCAAAGTGGAGTCGATCCACTGCTCGTCGCCGCCCTGCTCAAACGCGATGTCGTCGGCATCGCAAAGATTGAGTTACAGCGTCATCTGTTGCTTGGCCCACTGCTGAAACTGGCCGGCACGCTTTTCGTCGACCGCCAGCGACATGCAGGGCCGGAAAGCTTAGCGCCTATCATTCCCGCGCTGAACGATGGCTACGCCGTGGCCATCGCTGCAGAAGGAAAACGCAGTCACGACGGACAACTCAATCCCTTTAAGCCCGGCGCCTTGTGGTTAGCGCAACACGCGAAGGTGCCATTGATACCGATCGTTTTGCATAACAGTCACGCGATTTTGCCCGCGCATCAATTAATCATGCGCCCTGGCACGGTCGCCATTACCGTTCTACCGGCTATTGCAGCCTCGGAGTCTTTAGATGTTGAGTCGTTACAACAACGCTTTCAGCACTGCCTTAAGCTTGGTAGCGCTGATCGTGCTGATTCCGCTCCGCGCTAGCGCGCAAAGCGACGAAACGCTGACAGTCACGCGCCAACGCCAATCGGGGCCCGACTTAATCGAAGCGGAATTCACCATTCCCGCTTCTACCGCCTTGCTTGTGTCCGTGCTGGAGACCCCTTGCCACGTGCTGAACTGGATGCCTGATTTAACTGACATTCGCATTCTAGATGATGCCCCCGATGGCACTCAGCGCGTTTATATGCGGTCTCGCGGCACTCTTTTTAGCCAGCCTAGGGATTCCATTTCACTTTTTACTAAAACAGACGACGCGGTTAACACGCACGCAGAATCCTCTAAAACCCCTATTGTTATCACCATGCGGGCACAACCGGACGCCCTGGCTGAGCAACCCGACACAGTCCGAATTCCGTTTGCGCGTGCGCGCTGGTCGCTCTCCGAGCGCGAAGCCTCTACACTGCTTACCTATCAACAAGAGGTAGCCGCCGGTGGCAATGTCCCGCAGTGGCTGGCGGATCAATACAGCGTGCGCTTTGTACGTAACGCGATGGAATCTTTAACGAAGTATGTGGCAACGCTCTCTTCTTCTGACTGTCCTGCTATTCAGTAGTAGTGCACTGTTCGCTAGCGGCCAATGCCGAGACTGGCTAATCGCCCTCGACAATGCGGTCAGCGAAGCGGGCATTCACGACGCTGGCGCGCAACGGGTGGAAGGCTATCCGCATTTACGCACCACGCGCTGGCTCGCCTTTTTGCAGCAAGAAGTAGAGTCCGAAGAACAGCAGCGTTTGTGGCTGACACTCGCTAGCGAGCAAGCCATGCAAGGTTGGCGTTCTGAATTATCCCGCCTCCCGCGCTCGCACCCACTGCTACGCGATTCCACCAATTGGCAAACCGCGTTGCAACAATGCGTTGATGAGCTGCTTAGCATCACTGGCTTTTTTGGCGTGCCGAAAACGCCCATCGCGGATAATTATTCCCGCCGCAATCGCATACTCGGTCTTTACACCATCACCAACATCTTTGCGCGGCCGTCGATGAACGGCTATCGCGAAGACATGGCACAACGCTTTCGTCGTCCGACGCGATTGCCTATTCGGCACTACCTTGTGGAAGATTTTGCTGGCAGCCCGCCCGCGCCCGCTGAACTCGTGCCCAACGCACTAGAAATGCCTATCCCAAGCGCTGGCGCGCAACGTGCGCTACTAAATGCCTACGCGCCAGTGCTCAGTGTTGCCAATACGCTTGCGTATAACCAACCCGGCAGCATTCAAATCAACGACGGCACCCCCACGGTTGATTATCACGCACCAAGCGCCTACACGTGGCTAAGCTGGACGCGCTACAAAGGCCACAATTTGCTGCAACTGAATTACCAATATTGGTTTAGTGAACGCCCCAAAGACGGCAGCTTCGATCTTTACGGCGGCCCGCTGGATAGCATCATCTGGCGCGTCACGTTAAAGCCCGATGGCAATGTGCTTTTCTATGATTCGATTCACGGCTGCGGCTGTTATCACAAAGTCTATCCCGTCGCCCGTGGCTTAACCGCACGTGACGATGGCCCTACCGCTCCCGTTTTTTATCCTGGCGCTACGCCCAATGCACGCACCGAACGGATTAGCCTTGTGATCGAGCCCGATACGCATTACATCGTGCGCGTCGAAAAATTTATCCGTGGTCAACAGATCGAACGGTACACGTTGCAAGACGCCAACAGGCTTCGGGCTATACCGGATAACCAACAGAACATTGTCAGCTTGTACGATAGTGCGGGCCTTATTCCCATCTCACAACGCGCCGAACGTCGGATACTTTGGCCACTCGGCGTACCCTCCGCCGGGACCATGCGACAACCAGGCACCCACGCTATAGCCTTCATCGGCAAGCGGCACTTTGACGACGCGCAGTTAATGGACATTATTTTTCAATAAGACTGTGATCTAGCTCTCGCCTCGACGGTAAAAAACCGTATGGACAAAAATCGTTACGATGCGTTCACAGCTTCTACGTCGACTTGCCGCTAGACTGGTCTTTTCTTGTAACGAATTCTTTTACGAATTTTGTTTATTGTAGCCTTGTTCCGCTGCACTCTCAGGCTCACATTTATTCACATTCAAGGTTGCACACAAAAGGAGCCACAGTTGTTCACGTCATTGCCTTTGTACATCCGCAACATTTTGCTTAACGCGTCACCAATCGCTGGGCGAATATTGGTGCTGATGTGTGTACTGACCACTGCACTGACCTCCGTACAGGCTACCGCAAACTCCCCTGACCCATACGCCCATGTTTTTAAGCGGGCATTAAATAGCGCGCGCGATGGCAACTGGAAGGAACTGGACAAGCTCGAAAAGCAACTACCGAAAGATTATGTCCTCAACGATTACCTTGAGTATTACCGCCTACGCGCAAACTTCGATTCCACCCCCGTTGAATCGGTGCTCGCATGGTTACGCCGCAACGACACCTCGCCGCTAAACGATGCGCTACGCAGCCGCGCAATGCACTACTACGGCAAGCGCAGTAACTGGAGTGCCTTACGCGCGGTGAGCCAAGGCGTGCCGGGTGAAACAGCGCTGCGTTGTTATTACTTTGAATCACTACTCAATGATGATCCCGAACACGCCATCGAGGGTGCTCGTGAGCTATGGCTCAGCGGCCAATCCCGCCCTGATACCTGTGACCGACTCTTTTCTACCGTACAAAAACGCGGCGCATTAAACGACGACCTGATTTGGCAGCGCATGCTGCTCGCCTTCCACAACAACAACGAAGGCCTGATGCGTTATCTGCGCGGACAATTACAGGACAGCAAAACAGCAAGTCGAGCTGAGGTGCTTTTACAGCTTTACAGACAGCCCAACGACACACGCGTGTTGATGCCGAAAAAGCAAAGCAAGGCGGTGGCCATGGCGGGCCTTTTTCGTCTAGCCGACAAAGACCCTGTTTATGCTCGCAAGCTCATGCCGGTAATGATGACGCGCTACCAGCTCAACGATGCAGAGAGCGAGACGATCAATGGGCGTATTGCTTGGTTCTCGATCATCAGAGACATTCCCGAAAATCGCGCATGGGTGGATACCTATCTCGCCACCAGCGACAACCTGCGGTTGCTCGAGCAACGCACCCGTCGCGCGGTCATGGATGAAAATTGGCCGTCTGTTTTAACCTGGATAAACAAGCTGCCAAGTGGCGAGCGCAATAGCGCACACTGGCGCTATTGGCGGGCCCGCGCCTTGGACGAAACCAACCAAGGTGATACTCAACCAATCATGCAACTGGCTGCAAACGAGCGTAGCTTCTGGGGTTTTCTGGCGGCGCAAACGTTAGGCCTGCCTTACGCATTAAACGAGCAAGCGCCTCCGCAAACAACGGTGGAGCTTGGCTATTTACAACACCAAGGCATCGCTCGCATCGAAACACTGAGCGCGATTTCCGAGAACGAACTTGCTCGTGATGAATGGCTCTTTTTGATGCGCAAAAGTGAGAGCGATCAACTCATTCCGTTGGCGAACGCGGCGCTCTCTCGTAGCTGGTATCACTTCTCCGTAGAAACGGCATTATTTTCAGGCAAGCGTAACGTGCTCGATTGGCGATTCCCCGCCGCGATGCGAAGCCAATTCGAAGCGCTCGGGGATAAGGTCGATCTCGACCCATGGTTGCTGATGGCTCTATCGCGGCGAGAAAGTGCCTTTAACCCGCACGCCCGCTCCCACGTCGGTGCATCTGGACTCATGCAATTGATGCCCGCCACCGCCAGCGCAGTGGCCAAGCAAATAGGCGAGTCGCAGCCAAGCAAAGATGATCTTTTCCGCCCAGAGATTAATTTACGCTTAGGGGGAAATTATTTAGCCGGTTTGTTAAAACGCTACGATGGCAACCGAGTTCTAGCGCTAGCCGCGTACAACGCTGGACCACACCGTGTTGATCGTTGGCTCGACGACAAAAAAGTACCTTTCGATGTGTTTATCGAAAGCATTCCCTTTTACGAAACCCGCGAATATGTTCAAGCAGTGCTGGCCTACCGCGTAATTCTGTCACGTCACGCGGATGATAAAAATCTGCTAGGCCTACTGCGCCCAGAAGAAAAGGCGCCGCTATACGGCCCGCCGATGTTGGCGCTCTCCCAACAATAAAAAAAGCCACCTTCGAATGAAGGTGGCTTTTTATTTTTCAGCAAACTTTTTTACTTTCGCTCGCCGCCTAGATAGCGTCCAGCCATTCCACTGTTGGCACATACCACCAAGAGCTAGTCACTGGCTGAGTAAAATCCAACAACCTATCACGCACGTCTTCGTTACCGTTCATGCCATATATGTTGCGCAGCAGGTAGTCGAGTCTGTCCAATTCACAGCTAAAGCCAACAAAATATATGCCGTGTTCAGTGACCGTGCCGTAGGGCACCGATCGCCGCCAGATTTTCTGAGGCACGCCATCGCGATCAACGTCTGTTAATCCAACGTGTGAGTCTTTCGGCATTTTGTCGTCATCAAATTCGACCGCATCAACCTTGGTGCGACCGAACGTATTTTCTTGCTCGGTGACGGAAAGACGATTAAACGTATCGAGATCGTGCACCCATTTTTGCGTTATCAGAAATGAACCACCGGCACCGGGGTGCCCATCCGCAACAATGGCGGCGGCCAACGCTTTATCGCCGGCCGGATTCCCAATGCCATCAACAAATCCAGAAAGGTCGCGGGAATCGTGATAAACAAACGCCTGCACTTCCAGTTGCAAAGCAAAATTCTCACGCAGCAACTTGTACGCGGCCATCGACGCATCAAAAAGAGAAGACCGGTCTTTTCCTTGCAGCCATATCAGCAGATCGCCTTGAGTGGCGGGGACCTTGCCCTCCATGGAAAATTCCGGCACCTCAAAGCTGGCATCTAACAATGACCAAAGACGGTTGCCAAACGCGAGCATCACCAACACGTTACTATCATGTTGCATCGCAACTAATTGCCGTAACGCTTTTTTTACAGCGTCAATATTATCGCCGTGAGCTAGCCTCAACTCTAAAAAGGCGTGCTGTGAGTTCGTTTTATCAAAAATGGCGGGCTGAAAATTAGGCACATGGTGCTCCTGCTTGCGTGTCGCGCCTACCTTACCAACCGACGCCCAGCAGAACCACCGCTGGGCGTGGATTTAACTTAAAACCAACAGTTTTTGCCCAGGTGTCACCGCAGCGCCTGCCTGACACAACACGCGCGCCACTGTCCCAGTGCTGGGCGAAAGCACCGGTATTTCCATTTTCATGGATTCCACCACCGCCACTACCTGACCTTCCTCAACGGTATCCCCCGGCTGCACATTCAACTGCCATACGGACCCAGGCACGCCTACGCTTATGGCTGTTTCACCCGCGGCCAGAACATCTTCGTCAGTTGCTGGAGCTGAATCCGGTTCATTCACCAGCAGAGGCTGCCCCGCGGCTTCCCAACGCTGGCGCTCTTCGGCGAAGGCGCTTCGTTGCTTGTGCCTAAAGGCCTCAATGCTGTCCGCTTCACGCTGCAAGAAGGTGTTGTATTCGCGCAAGCTGAACTCACTTTCTTCCACTTTCAGCTCGAACTTTCCGCGTGGAAAATCCTCACGTATCTGCATTAGCTCTTCGTGGCTGACTTCATAAAAACGCAACTGATCGAAGAAGCGCAGTAACCAAGGTTTTCCCGGGGTAAAATCATTTGTCGCGCGCCATGTGTTCCACATTTGCAACGTGCGGCCCACAAATTGATAACCACCCGGCCCCTCCA
This sequence comes from Alcanivoracaceae bacterium, assembly GCA_029213045.1. Taxonomy (GTDB): domain Bacteria; phylum Pseudomonadota; class Gammaproteobacteria; order Pseudomonadales; family Alcanivoracaceae; genus JARGPN01. The sequence goes on along the minus strand of JARGPN010000004.1, from coordinate 57,972 downwards.
TGCCATACACACAGAGATACGCGCCACCAATGCCAACCGCATTTTCCGGCGTCCAGGTACGGGCAGGATTATATTTTGTTGTCACCAAACGGTGTCGTGGATCTAACGGTGTGGCAACCGGCGCACCTAAATAAACATCACCAAGGCCCATCACCAAATAACTAGCCTCAAAGAAGATTTTCTTAACTTCGTCGAGACTATCCAGCCCATTGATCCGACGAATAAACTCTAAATTACTCGGGCACCAAGGCGCGTCTTTACGCACCGATTGCATATACTTTTCAATAGCGAGGCGGCACTGCTCGTCGTCCCACGAAATAGGCAGATGAACAATTCGCGTTGGCACCACCATGTCTTCAATGTCGGCGAGTTCGTCTTCGCCACTTTTCAGCAATGCTATAAGTTGATCGCGCGATAAGTGCAAATTGTCGTAGTTGACCTGCAAAGATCGAATGCCCGGCGTGAGTTGTAATACCGCCGGATGTCTTTGCGATTGAAGCCACTGCATCAGCGCTTGCACACGGAAGCGAAGGTTTAAATCCAGCTCCTGCGGTCCGTATTCAATCAATATATTGTCGTCACCGGAGGCGCGGTACACGACGCCCACTGGATGCGCTGGCGCGCTTTGCGACCACAATATGGGTGACGGCAATTCGGCAGGCAGGTCGACCACACACTCTTGTGGCTGCAACGTTTCGATAGCTTTTTGCTGCGCTATTTCACACGCTTCTGCCTGTTGCTGTGTCACCGCAATAAACTCAATTTTGTCCCCCGCGCGCAACTGACCGAGCATCCACAAGTCGGCTTTAATAATGGTCACAGGGCAAACAAACCCACCGAGACTAGGTCCATCAGGCCCGAGAATCACAGGCATATCCCCGGTGAAATCTACCGCGCCAACCGCGTAGGCATTGTCGTGAATATTTGACGGGTGCAAGCCTGCCTCGCCGCCGTCTTTGCGCGCCCAATTGGGTTTCGGCCCAATTAAACGCACACCGGTACGACTGGAGTTGTAATGCACTTCCCACTGAGTGGCGAAAAACGTATCAATGTCTTCTTGGGTGAAAAAATCTGGCGCACCATGAGGCCCGTAAATAACCCGGAATTGCCACGTCGATGTCAGCGCCGGCTGCAATGCTGATGGCAGCGTCTCAGGCGTAACGGAGTTAGCACTATTGGACGTTGGTTGCGTACAGCAATGCAGTACATCGCCAGCGCGTAGTGCTCGCCCGCCGTGGCCGCCGAATTTTCCTAACGTAAAGGTACTGGCACTGCCGAGATATTTAGGGACGTCCAATCCGCCTTCCACTGCCAAGTAGCAACGCGCACCAGGGCCTTCGGCCTGACCGCAACGCAAAATGCCACCTGCGGGAACATGAATAATGTCCGCGTTGCTAATCGGCTCGCCATTTAATGTTGACTGCATCGAAGCGCCAACCAACACACACCGTGTTGCCGCACGAAATCTCAATGTAGCCCCAGTTAACGTCATTTCTAAGCCAGCGCAATCAGGGTCATTGCCGAGCAGACGATTTGCCAGCTTTAAGGACAGATTATCGAACGGACCAGAAGGAGGCACACCGATATCCCAATATCCAACACGCCCCAGTGAATCTTGAATGGTGGTGAGAGTGCCGCCTTCTTGCACTTCAATCGCGCGGCTCTGGTAGGGAAAGGTATTTAAATACGCGGTTGTTTGCGTGCCCGCAGCAAAGGTATCGCAGGCAATAATCTGTGCGAGATATTTTAAATTTGTCTCAATACCGGTAATGCGAGTTTCTTTGAGCGCTCGCTGCAACATCGTCGTTGCGTCTTCGCGAGTCGGCTCATGCACAATAATTTTCGCCAACATAGGGTCGTAATACGCGGAAACTTCTACGCCCGCGTCGATCCAACTATCGCAGCGACCGCCCGATGGAAAGCTTACATCTGTCAGCAAACCCGCGGCTGGTTGGAATTGTTTGCCTGGATCTTCTGCGTAAACACGAACCTGAATCGCATGGCCTTGCGGATCATGCTGATAGGCGGCAACAAATTCACTGTCTCCTGCCGCGAGTTTGACCATCCATTCAACTAAATCAACGCCGGTCACTTCTTCGGTCACACCATGCTCGACTTGCAGACGAGTATTGACCTCTAAGAAATAAAACTTTTCTTCTTGATCGTCATAAATAAATTCTACCGTGCCGGCATTGCGATAATTTACTAGAGCGCCAAGCTTGCACGCGGTGGCCATCATGGCCTGACGAACAGGCTCACGTAGGTTTGGAGCAGGGGTTTCCTCTACAACTTTCTGGTTTCGGCGCTGCAGCGAACAGTCGCGTTCACCAAGTGCCACTACAAGGCCTTCACCGTCGCCAAAAATTTGCACTTCAATATGACGTGCGCGCTCGACAAATTTTTCTAGGAACAAGCCGTCGTTGCTGAAGTTATTCTTACTGAGTCGCTGAACTGACGCGAACGCATCGGATAACTCCGTTTCGGAAAAGCAGCGTTGCATGCCAATACCGCCGCCACCCGCGGTACTTTTCAACATCACGGGGTAACCGATTTTTTCGGCGTGGCGCAGCGCGTCGTCCACATCCGCCAACAAATTTGAACCTTTGAGTAGCGGCACGCCGCTTTTTTCCGCCAACTCGCGCGCCGTGTGCTTCAACCCGAACTCGCGTATTTGTTGCGCCGCAGGGCCGATAAACACGATGCCCTCTTTCTCGCAGGCTGCAGCGAAATCTAAGTTTTCACTCAAAAAACCATATCCGGGATGAATAGCCTGCGCCCCCGTTTGCTTGGCCGCGGCAATCACTTTATCGATGCAGAGGTAGGTTTCCGAGGCTAGTGCCTTGCCGATACACACACTTTCATCGGCTTCACGCACATGTAGGGAGTCGGCATCGGCTTCGGTATAAATGGCAACGGAAGCGATACCCATTTTTTTGAGCGTGCGTTGAATGCGGCAACTAATGGCGCCGCGATTGGCGATTAATACTTTGCTGAACATGAGTTATGTCCTGTAAGCGAGCCGTCCCGCTATTCACTCTAATTCCACAGGTCGTCCTGCGGAGGTGAAAAATCACCGTTCAGTGTTGCTTTGCGTCCCACACCAATACTTCTACCGGCGTAGGGTTATACGCGTTACACGGATTATTTAACTGTGGGCAGTTCGAGATCAGCACGATAACGTCCATCTCGGCGCGCAACTCAACATATTTACCCGGCGCTGAAATACCGTCAGCGAAGGTAAGGCCCCCTTCTGCGGTAACAGGCACATTCATAAAAAAATTAATATTGTGGGTAATGTCACGCTTACTTAAACCAAGATGTTCGTTTTCGGCGACTGCTAGCAGCCAACTATCTCGACATGCGTGCATGCATTTCTTTTCCAATGCGTAGCGCACGGTATTACTTTCCGTTGCGCAGGCGCCGCCAAGCGTATCGTGTCGACCACAAGTATCCGCAACAATTTCCAGCAACACATTGCCTTCCGTCGACATTAACTTAGTACCGGCAGTGAGAAACACATTACCCTGTTCGCGAACGGTATCCATCGCGCTATAGCGCTCGGTTGGATCCGCAGCACTATAAAACAAAGTATCGGCTGCTTGATTACCTTCTAAATCGAGAATACGCATTGTCTGACCCTTGCGGACGACTTTCATCCAGTAGTCACCGGCGTCAACCACTTCGCGCAAGCTTGCGTTATCTGCAAGGAGTTTGCTTTCCAGAATCATCGCGCACCTCCAGAAACCCCAAGGTGGTACAAATAATTATTCATAAATCCGCGCTTATTTTCATCGCAAGAGTTCTGACAATAGTCATCAGATGCCACCGCCTCAGCTTCTCGCAATTGCCATGTCACGGGTTTCACTGGCCACTGCGCCGATGTATTTAATGGATGTGGGCACGAATGCATCACCACCAAAGTATCCATTTCGAATCGCAGTTCGACGACATCACCCGCCTTGCTAGCGTTTTCGATAAACCGCAGATTTCCATCATTATCGGTTTCAACGCGGGAAAATAAATTAAGGTTTGCTGCCAGATCTTTTTTTCCAAGACCATACTTGGCCAGCTCTATTAAAAAGCTATCGAAGCCATTGCGGTGCATGTCGTTGCGGGCTTGTTGGTAGGTTTTACGACCCCAACGCTTTTCGACTAAGGCTTTATTGCAGGTGCCACACGCAGCGTCATGCCAACCTGCGCTGTCTTCCGTAATGGAACAAAAAACACGACCCATGTCGGAATAAATGCAGTTGCCTTTTGTGAGTTTAAAGGTGTGCTGACATTTCAGTGTGTCGGGGACATTGATCCGCTCTAACGGGCTCATGGGGTTGTACATCAACATCCCCACATTCGCTCCGCCTTCGTTATCGATCAGCCGCAGTGAGTGGCCTCGTCGCACAGTCATGGACCAATGACACCCCGCATCGAGAGTATCTTCGTAAAGTATCGAACTCATTTTTCAGATTCCTGAACCAGTTTGCGCATCCATTAACTCACGAGTCTGCTTTAGCTCATCTTCTATGGTTGCTAAAGAAGGACGATCTTTGGTTAACGGCAAGTCGTATGTAATGGTTGCACCATAGGCATTGGGGGCTTGCGCGTCACGCCGCACCTTGTCGAACACCAACATGCGTGTGCCCAACGCAAAGCCTTCTTTTAAATCGTGAGTCACCATAAAGACGGTGAGGTTATTGCGTTGCCACAGGTCATTCACTAACTCGTGCATGTCTGCGCGAATGCCAGGATCTAACGCGCCAAAGGGCTCATCCAACAACAACACTCGGGGTCGCATAATGAGCGCTTGGGCGATTGCTAAGCGCTGCTGCATGCCGCCGGATAATTCTGAAGGATAGCGATGCATTGCTGCTGACAAACCAACTTGCTCGAGCAACTCGCTCGCTTTTTGTTGAATCTCTTTACGCTTAGCGCCCCATACCCGACCTAAAACCCGACTTTCTTGAAGTTCCGGGCCCAGCATGACATTGCGTAATACGGACAAGTGCGAAAATACAGAATAGCGTTGAAAGACGATGCCGCGCTCTGGGCCCGGTTCGCCTGGCATGGGTTTTCCGTCCAGCAACAGCTCACCACGGGTGGGCGCTTCCTCTCCTAATAACATGCGTAGAAACGTCGTTTTACCGCAGCCGGATGCGCCGACCATTGTGCAAAACTCCCCTTCTTCAACATGTAAGTTGAGCTTTTCCAGCACGACTTGGTCGCCGTAGGATTTCCACAACTGGTTAACGTTGATCAAGCTCATGCGTCGGCCTCCGGGTTAGTGTGGAACCACGGAAAGCACAACCGCGAAAGTTGACGCAAACCCACATCCATCACATAAGCGAGGAAGGTAATCCATGCCACGTACGGCAGAATCACATCCATTGATAGGTAGCGTCGCACGAGGAAAATGCGATAGCCCAACCCGTCCGTCGATGCGATAGCTTCTGCGGCAATCAGAAACAGCCACGCCGGCCCCAATGACAAACGCAAACCGGCTAGCAGTCGTGGTAATACTTGCGGCAACACTACACGCAGCAATATTTGCCAACTGTTGGCGCTAAGGGTTTGCGCTTTGGTGATCAATTCGCTGGGGATTTCTTGTACGCGCTGCTGCATATCGCGCATCAAAAACGGTGCCACGCCAATGACGATCAGCACCACTTTCGACAGCTCGCCTAAACCAAAAACAATAAACAGAATTGGAAGAATCGCCATCGGTGGGATCATCGACAGCACGCGCACGAAAGTACCGAAGCTTGATCGTGCGTACGGCAACATACCGTTGATGACACCCACCGCCAACCCAAGGACACCCGCCACAATCAGCCCCAGAAACAAGCGGACAAGACTGGACAGCGTATCTCCCCAAAACAGTAATTCACCGTTGCGCTTGTCCGGTTCAAACATCATACGAGACATCGTCTCGCCGAATGTCGACAGCGACGGTAATAACTTGTCATTGGCGTTTTCGGCCAACCTTGCATCTGACGCAACCACGTAAATGATTGCCAGTAACACAAAGGGCATGAGTGTCAGCGCGAGACTTGCGGCTCGCCCTGGCTGGCGATTAATCCAACGCATAGGATGCTCCGTTTACAGTTTTCCGTCGGCCGCCATTTTCATAAAGCTGGCGTCGTAGCGAAGCTTGATGTTGCCTTTATCACCGGAGATTTTTCCACCTGGGTATTCAATACCGATAAAGCCTTCGTCAGCAGCGCCGTCACCGAGCAAACCATGGTCGAATGAAAACTTGGCAACACTTTTCATCGTCTTCATCACGTCGTCGCTGGTGGTAAAGGCCACCGCATCGGCGGCTTTATAAAACATCTTGGTGGAGGCTAATTGAGCGTCATAGCCGGCTAGATCCGTACCTGATGCTTTTGCCATGGACTCACGCGCCGCAATACCCGCTTTATCCTTGGCTGACATCACTGACATGATTTCATACCAAGCACCGGCCAACGCTTTACCGAGTTTTGGATTGGCTTTTAAGGTATCGGTGTTGACCACCATCAAATCCATGATTTCACCTGGAATTTGGCTGGAATCGAATACTTTATTCGCGCCTTTTTCCATGGTGATTTCAGACAGCAGTGGATTCCACGTTACAACGGACGTCACGTCTTTAGTTTGATATGCCGCAACCATATCGGCATCGGAAGTATTCACCACCGTCACGTCTTTTTCGCTCATACCGACAGTTTCTAAACCGCGTGCTAGCAAATAATGCGAAACGGAAAGTTCAACAAGATTAACGTTCTGGCCTTTGATGTCAGCCAGCTTGGATTTGCCTTTGAGCACCACACCGTCGTTGCCGTTGGAGAAATCACCAACAATCAACGCGGTGGAATCGACGCCGCCGGCGGCAGGAATGGTGAGGGCATCCATGTTGGTCATCACACAGCCGTCAAATGCACCGGCGGTGTATTGATTGATGGATTCGATATAATCGTTGACCTGCACAACTTCAATTTCGATGTCGTACTTGTCTGCCCATTTTTTGACGATGCCAGAACTGGCGCCGTAATCCCATGGCATCCAGCCCACATAGATTGTCCAAGCGACCTTGAACTTATCTTTTACTGCCCCATTTGAGCCAGCCAGTGCTGAACTCGGAGTGCTCACCAATACGGCACTCAATAAAAACAAACACAGACAAACAACAATATTAAAATATTTACGTAATGCCATGACCTTTCCTCCACCATTTACACGGACTTTCGGATGCACAGGAGAACCAATGGGTTGACGCAGCGTCATCGCGACGCGTTCACCAACTCGGCCTCCCGGGCTTTTATCCCTCCGTGTAACCTCTCGGCATCTGCATAGCAGTGCGGTGGAGAGGTCGGTAACTCTCGGACCAGACACCTTTTCAGGCCGGAACCCTAGTCACCCATTTTTTCACAGAATCTTCGCTGCGATGAGCCATTGACTCTTCTGTGCATTACTAACAGAGCAAGACCTATGCCAGCATCGAAATGCCCGTATCACAAGCTTGGAGCCAGCCCTTTGCAGTGATGTTGGACTTTTCAGCGCCATTAAAGTGCATCACCACCCAGAACAGTGCAACCCTCTGCGGGCGCACCTCCCCTTTCCATTTACATCCTGTAATGGGAGGTTTCTGTTCCTCAGGGGCGGCATTGATTAGACTTCTCGCCAATTTTACTGACTACAGAGCCGTTTTATGAATTTTTGGCTGGGACTGGATAAGCTGTTCTTCTCCCTATTACGTCTTTTCCTGCGCTGGACCACCCGCGCAGCCACTGTGCCTGAGCAACTTGAAGAGCTCGGACTCGACCCAACAAAGCCGGTCATGTTCGTGCTGCGGGAGTCCTCATTGGCTGATTTGCTGGTCGTTGAGCGCGAAGCCCTGCGCTTAGGCATGCCGTCACCACTGACCTCTTTGCATGTGGGCAAGCAATCCATTCGTCGCAGCTACTTCAACTTATATAAGCGTATGCGGAGCATAGGTCGCGAACGTAGCGCCGCTGATTCTGCGCGTCTGGAACAAGTGCTGAATTTGCTTACAAGCGACAGTCACTCCGACGTCCAGCTTTTACCCGTCTCAGTGCTCTGGGGCCGTCGGCCAGATAAAGAAAACTCCATCTGGCGAATTATTTTTTCTGACAACTGGTCTCCGCCGGGCTTCATAAAGAAATTTTTCATGGTGGTGCTACAAGGCCGTCAGCTGTATATCCAATTTAGCCAACCCATGTCACTGCGCCAATTAATTGATGAGGGCGCCGACGAAGAAAGGGTTTCACGCAAAGCTCTGCGGATTTTGCGGGTGCACTTTCGTCGCCAGCAGGAAGCGGCCATTGGCCCAGACTTATCGCACCGTCGCACACTGGCGAACAGTATTGTCGACAGCCACCAAGTCCGTGACGCCATCAAACTACAGGCATCCGAGGACAGTATTTCCGTTGAAAAACTAGAAGCAAAAGCGCGCCTCTATGCACTAGAAATCGCCGCCGATTATTCTCACACGGTTATTCGCTTCTTAGAGGTTGTTCTCAATTGGGTGTGGAACCGTTTGTATTCCGGGGTGCGGCTATACAACATGGAGAAACTCCGCACCGTCGCGCAGGACTATGAAGTTGTTTATGTGCCCTGCCATCGTAGCCACATCGATTATTTATTGCTGTCGTTTGTTGTCTATCGCAACAACTTAGTGCCGCCGCATATTGCCGCAGGAATTAACTTAAACATGCCCGTGGTCGGCATTATTTTGCGTCGTGCTGGCGCGTTCTTTATGCGTCGCAGCTTCAAAGGCAACCGCGTGTACGCAGCGGTATTCGACGAATACATGCACAGCATGCTGACCCGAGGCTTCTCGGTAGAGTACTTTGTCGAAGGTGGCCGCAGCCGTTCAGGCCGGATGCTGAAACCTAAGACCGGCATGCTCGCCATGACACTGAAAAGTTATTTGCGGGATTCGACACGGCCGATTGCGTTTGTACCGGTCTATATTGGTTATGAAAAAGTGCTTGAATCGCGGAGTTATATAGGCGAGATGCACGGCAAGCAGAAGCAAAAAGAATCGTTGTTTGGTTTAATTTCGTCCTCCATTTCATTTTTGCGCAGCCGCTTTGGTCAAGTGCACGTCAACTTTGGCGACCCCATCGACATGAACCAATACCTCGATGAGAAAGCACCCGGGTGGCGAGAAGATCGTGGTAATGGCGACGAGATGCCGAGCTGGTTCCGCAGCACCGTCTCACACCTTGGCGACGAAGTGGTGACACGCATTAATAATGCAGCCGTGGCGAACCCAATTAATCTTGTGAGCTTAGCCCTGTTGAACTCGCCCAAGCACACCATGGATGAAGTACAGCTTCGACAACAACTCGCGTTGTACTTAAAGCTCTTACAGGATGCCCCTTACGGTAACGATACCGCCCTCGCGGAAAGTGATCCGGCGGCGATTATTCAATACGGCATCGACAATGATTTTCTGCACCGTGTAAAACATTCACTCGGCGATTTGATCAGCACCGATCCAATATCTGCGCTGCAAATGACCTACGTGCGCAACAACAGCCTGCATTTGTTTATCTTGCCAGGCTTGATTAGCGCCCTGTTCAGAAACGCTCGACGTATTAGCCTCTCTCAGCTTCACCGTTTGATCTATTTGATGTATCCGTTCTTCCGTACTGAGTACTTTTTACGTTGGCAGACTGATGCGCAGCTCGATGAAGCCGTCGACAACATTATTAACGTGATGTGCGAGGCTGGTTTGGTGCAACGCGATGGCGACTGCTTGATGGGCGCGTCCTTGCACACAGCAGAAGCGGACTTACTTGATCACCTCGGTCAAACAGTGCTGCAGGCGCTCGAACGCTTCTCGCTGACCATCCGCTTATTGGTGCAACACGGCTCTGGCATGATTAGCCTTGCCCAGCTTGAAGAGCTGGCGCATCAAACCGCACAGCGGTTGTCTTTGCTGTATGAGTTTAATTCACCGGAGTTCTTTGATCGCAACGTGCTGCGTAACTTCATCAGCCAACTACAGCACAATCAATTAATTAGCGTGAACGGCGCAGACGCCATCGAATTCAGCGACGCCCTAGAAACCCTAGATCAAGAAGCACGCAGAATTCTGACGGTCGAGATCAGCCAAGCGATTGAGCGTATCACCCGCTTACCCGCCCCTAGCGACGATGACGCCTTAACATCGAACGAATCAAAGCATTAGTCACGCAGTGCAAAATTCAGCACAGCAATACCGCTAGCCTTCGTAGCGCTCCAAGATGATGTCGTGCATCTTGGAGCGCTATCAAACCGACGCGAACAAACCCATTCACTAACTTTTTATATACACATCAAACCGCACCGCCTTCCCTTCTAGACTATAGGACGGCTTTTGCTCATCTAACGCGACAGCCCGAACCGGACGTTTGACGACCACACGTTTAGCAGCGTGGTCTCGGGCCGCATTGAGCAACTCATGTGCTTCATTTTCTTCCGGTGCTTTTTCTAATTGTTGCAGCCACAGCAGGTCTTTTTTAATGGCGGCACTTTTTTGCCGTTGTGGAAACATCGGATCAAGGTAAACGGCAAAGTGTGCTTTATTGCTACGCTGAATCCACTCCGCGCTGTCCGCGCAGTGCAACGTTAAACGGGCCGCCAGCGCGCGATCTTCCCCTTCTAGGCGGCGCACGCCGTCGGCAAGAAGTGCATGAATAATGGGAGAGCGTTCGATGACGTCAACATGGAAGCCCGCCTGCGCCATCACAAGGGCGTCCCTGCCGAGACCTCCCGTGCCGTCGATGACGGAAAGGGGCTCTGTAGGCATGCCGCCTAGGGCCTTAATAAGCCGCTCGTGGCGGACGCGATCGGCGGCGAGCCGATAACCTTGTTTGCCGCCGGAGAAATCGACAGAGACGGGGTTTTCTTTGCCCTCGCTCGCTTTTAAGGCCAGATAACCGTCAAAAAAGCCGAGCACTAGGGGCAGTGATAGCGCACGCGCTTCCTCAAGCGTATTCACCGGCGTGCCGGGCAAATGTTCCGGCACGCCTGGCAGCAAGCCAATCAGATCAGCACCCACAACAAAATACCGCCAAGAACGAAGCGATAAATCACCCACGGCAACATACCAAGGCGATCAAGTAAGCGCAGGAAGAATACGATGGTCAGGTACGCGGTAATGGCGGAAACAACAAAACCCACTGACAGAAATAGCCAATCCACCGCAATACTGCTTTCCAATAAGTCTTTCAGCTTCAGTGTCGCGGCGCCGAGGATAACGGGAATGGAAAGTAAAAAAGAAAAGCGCGCGGCATCCTCTCGACGATACCCGAGTAACAACGCCGCGGTAATAGTAATACCACTGCGTGAGGTGCCAGGAATTAACGCCAACGCTTGCGCCAGACCAATTAGTAACGCATCGCGCCATCCGATGAGCGACAACGCTTTTTCTCGTTTACCAATAACATCCGCGAGCCATAGCAAGGCGCCGAATAATAATGTGGTGACCACAATCACCATTAACGCGCGCAATTGATTTTCGATGACGGATTCAAACATCACGCCCGCTATGATCGCCGGCAAGGTGGCTAACACGACCAGCAAGCCCAGATGTAAATCCGAATTCATTTTACGGGTGCGCACACCCTGTAACGCGCCCGTTATCATCGCCAACACGTCACGGCGATAATAAAACACGACCGCCGTTAGTGTGCCTAAGTGAACCGCAACATCAAAAACCAAGCCTTGATCGGGCCATCCCAGTAATTGCGATGGAAGAATCAAATGAGCTGAACTGGAGATGGGGAGAAATTCAGTGAAGCCTTGCAGCAACGCAAGGACAATGGCCTGCAAAAGCGTCATGGTTTTTCCGTTGCAGTGATGGCGTAGCCTTCAATGAACTCCGGCGGCATACGCCGCGGCTTGCCGGAATCTATCGCCACGCAAACCCAGCGGGTGTGACCGCGCAGCAATGTAACGCCATCGGAAGGTCGTAAAATTTGATAGCGCCTAACCATACTGATGCGCTTATCGTTCTCGACAATCCAGGTGCCGATTTGCAATTCATCCTTTTCAAATGCGGGGGCGAGATAATCCAATTCAGTATGACGCGCCACCATGCCTCGATTTAACTGCTGATATTTATCCCAGCCTAAACCAAGATCACGAGTGTGTTCCCAGGCGATCGCTTCTAGCCAACGTAAATATTCACAGTTATTGGCGTGGCCCATCACATCAATCGCCGAGGCGGGCACGGTCATTGGCAAGATAAAGGGTTCTGGTAAATCCCAGTTCATCGAATAGCTCCCTGTACCACTTGATTGCGTAAATATACGGGTTGTGCGAGTTCCGCCGCGACGACCTCTCCACGACTCCATGCGGAGACTGCCAACGGCAGCATCGCTTCGGCGCTTGGTCCAATGTCGCCAATCCATTCGCCTAGCGCCGAACATTGTTGGCGAATTTGTTCGAGGTACATTTCGCCAGATCCCACGCCACGCCAATTAAGACCAGCGGGCGCACCACTCAATGATGCCGCAAACTCCGCCGGCAACGCATCCGGGGCGCATAGCATATCATTGAGCAGACACTCCGGTTCGCTTTCAGTTTCGCTAAAGTTGTATCCAGCAATGTAGACCTCAGCCATGCGCGCGTCTTGCGCGACAAACCATGCGCCAGGCCCATGCGTCATCGCGGCGGCCTGCGCGGTACACGCAAGCGTCGAAATACCAATCAACGGGACATCCACAGCAAACGCCAGCCCTTGCGCAATGGACACTGCTACGCGCACGCCAGTAAACGCACCAGGTCCTTGGCTAAACGCGATGGCATCCAAAGATGACAGCGCAATGCCCGCCTGATTAAGAATTTCGTCCACCATGGGCAACACCCGTTCGGTTTGTCGGCGCGGTAAATGCTCCGTCAACGCAGAACGCCGCCCGTCTAATTGCAGAGCAATCGAGCAGGTGTCAGTGGCGGTTTCAATGGCCAGCAGTTTCAACAGGCGTAATTCCTTTCGTGGCGATCATGGTGAAAAAACGTTGTATCACTTCAAGTTTACGTGTGCGCGTCATGCCCGGCAGGCTATTTAAAAATGTTTTGCCGTAACTTTTTTGAATTAACCGTGGATCTGCCAGCACCAATACGCCGTAATCCTCGGTATCACGAATTAATCGGCCGGCACCTTGTCGCAACGTCAATACCGCTTGCGGTAGTTGATAATCGCGAAACGGATTGCCACCGTCGGCGCGAATACGATCGATGCGCGCAGCAGCAACAGGGTCACCTGGAGAACCGAACGGCAGTTTATCAATTATGACACAACTGAGGGCTTCGCCGCGGACATCGATGCCCTCCCAAAAACTGGCCGTGCCAAGTAATACAGCGTTGCCTTTCTCGCGAAACTCTTCCAACAACTGCCGACGCCCCGATTCACCCTGTACCAATAACGGGAAGTTTAATCGTGGCCGCAAATATTCTGCTGCCGCACGTAACGCGCGATGACTGGTGAAGAGGAAAAACGTCCGCCCTCCCGCCGCTTCAATAACCGGCAGCATTTGTTCTGCAAGCTTTTCGGTGTAATCCGGTGTTTCTGGCACCGGCAATTCTTCCGGCACATACAATACGGCTTGCCGACGAAAATCGAATGGGCTTTCCAAGCGCAAGGTTTCCGCGTCGGCGAGTCCGAGTCGGCTCAAGAAATGAGAAAAATTGCCCGCCACGGATAGCGTTGCCGAGGTAAACACCCAGCTGCACGGATTGCGCTTTCGGTGCGCACCAAACGGCTCGGCCACAGATAAAGGCGTTGCGTGCAGAACAAACGAACGCTTAAACGTTTCAAACCAAAATACTTGCTGTGGATCGTTCGACTGAATAAAGCGTTGTAGCGCAAGCTGCTGGCTTTCGGCGCGTTTCCAAACGGAGTCCAACCCTCGCGACGAGCGCGCCATTGGCTGTAACAGCGCGGCAAGCTCATTAATACGCTCGGATAGCGCCTGCATTGCCGTCTGAACCGCCTCCTGATCGCGCACCTGCGTCCATGCCTCTTTGCGCCCCTCGTGGCCCAACTCAATGCGAAAGTCGGCTACAGCGCGCTCTAAGGCAGCGACACGCTGATTGGTCGCTTGTAGGTCCATCGACGATTGCCCAGCTTCTTGCAGCGTATCGCGACACAATTCCTGAATTTGGCGAGCACTGACCGATACACCGAAAAACGCCGCCGCAATATCGGGCAGCTGATGTGCTTCGTCAAAGATCACCGTATTGGCAGACGGCAATAAATCGCTGACACCCTCTTCTTTCAGTGCCGCGTCAGCGAAAAAGAGATGATGGTTGACCACAACTAGATCGGCTTCTTGTGCTTCCTGTCGCGCTCGCATCACCGGACAATCTGCAGCACGCGGACATTCTTGACCTAAACAATTGTCGGCAGTGCTGGTCACCCACGGCCACACAGGTGCGTCTTCGGCAATTTCGCGCAATTCGGCAATGTCGCCGGATTGTGTGCGCGCAGCCCAGCGCTGAACAATTTGCATTTGCTCGGCAGTTTCCCGGGTGAGAAAACGGGCTTCTTCCATATGAAGTTCTAAACGGTACGGGCAAAGATAATTCGCCCGCCCTTTCAGCAACGCAACACGACGGCGCAGCCCTAACGCTTTCACCACCATGGGCAAATCGCGGAAAAATAATTGCTCTTGCAAACTTTTGGTGCCGGTCGACACCAACGTCGGCCCATCCGCCAGCAATGCGGGGACGAGATACGCCAAGGTTTTACCGGTGCCTGTTTCCGCTTCAACAACTAAGCTGCCGCCCACCTCTAAGGTGCGCTCAATCGCTTGCGCCATTTCCAATTGGGGCGCGCGGGCGCGAAAACCGGGAATTAAATTTGCGAAGCTGCCGTCTTCGGCCAGTACGCTAGCTACCTGACTCAATCGTGTCTCCTTTTGCTGCGCAGAGCATAGCGAATGGCAGGCGTGACCCCAACACTTGATCGCAAGGATCGCCATTATCAGTGTGTGTTACGCATTCACCAAATCTAATGTACATGCCCAAACCTATTGACCGCAGACAGCGCCGATGAATAAAGTCGCGACATGCAAAAATATACACTGGGAATATTGGCCGGCGGGCAAGGACGACGCGCCGGCGGCGTCGATAAAGGCTGGCTGCCTTGGCGCGGACAACCGCTAATCCAGTATCCGTTAGATCGATTCGCAGCGTCAGCGAGCGACATCATTATCAGTGCCAACCGCGAACAGGAACGTTATCAGCAGCTGCCGGCAAAAATCGTAGCCGACGCGCAGTCAGGTTTCCTTGGCCCTTTGGCTGGCCTAGAAATGTTATTAACACATTGCACGCTATGGCCCTTGCTCGTGATCACCTGCGATGCGCCAAATTTGCCAAACGACCTGCCAGAAAGAATGCTCGAACAACTAAGCGCAGCAACACCGCTATGCGTTGCTCACGACGGTGAGCGTCAACAGCACCTTTGTCTCGCCTTTCTAGACGCAGCACCATTGCCGTCACTCAAAACATCTCTGCACAGTGATCAACGCAGCGTTTACGGATGGCTACAAGGGCAACCTGTCACACGCGTCTCTTTTCCCAATGCAGCGGAACAGTTCCGGAGCATTAATCAGCCAGAGCAAGATAACTAGACATCTGTATAGCTTTCGCGCGCGCCAACCCCAAACAAGCTGACTAAGCGCGAATGGAACCCGCCATGGTGCCCACAAGGCATAAAAAAACCCCGCCGAGGCGGGGTTTTTCGTGGAGCTTACTTCAGTTTCTAAGAATTAAGCTTTCTTAGGCGGACGACCGCGACGAGCTGCTTTCTTCTTAGGAGCCTTTTTAGCTACCTTTTTCTTCGCTACTTTTTTCTTTGCAGCTTTCTTAGGTGCCTTCTTAGCCACCTTTTTCTTGGCTACTTTTTTCTTAGCGGCTTTCTTGGCTGCTTTTTTAGGTGCTTTGGCTTTCTTAGCAGCCTTTTTAGCGGCCTTTTTAGCAGCAGCTTTCGCTTTTGCAGCAGCTTTCTTAGCTTTCGCGGCAGCTTTCTTAGCAGCTTTCGCGGCAGCAGCTTTAGCTTTCTTCTCAGCAGCCTTAGCTTTCTTAGCGGCGGCGGCAGCAGCTTTCTTCTCAGCGGCTTTCATTTTCTTAGCCAATGCAGAAGTAGCTGTTTTCAGCTTTTTGCTTTCCTTAGTAACAGAAGCCTTAGCAGACTTAACATCAGCACGCAGACCTTTGGTCTGTGCACGCAATGCTTTCAGTGCTGCACGCAGCTTGGCTAGACGAGCTTTGCCAGCGGCGGTGACTTTCTTGCCTTTAGGGGTTTTGGTTTTAGCGCCTTCAGCAGCAACCTTCTTCAGGTGCTTGTCGAGTTTAGCCTGTGCGGTAACGGCTTTTTTCTCGGCTGCTGCAACTGCCTTTTCAAGCGCTGCAATTTTCTTTTGTCCGTTCACAACTGCCTTCGGTACAGCAGATTTAGCTGCTGTCGTTTTGCGAGTTGCCTTACGAACTACTTTCTTTTTGGCTCGAGCCATGATCGATCTCCTAAGCTATAGCATGGTTTTTACTGCGACCGAGTGAAAAATAGCACAAAAAAAAAACAGTTGGTACACAAAATATCCATGTTTTTAATCATCAATTTTCTAATTTCATTTGTGCAAAGCTGACATTTTTTATAAATGGAAAACGTTCCAAGCGGATTTATTCGGTTAATTCTGCAAAAACACGAATGTTTATTGCATTAGAAAACCTTTATCAAAGGGTCATGCCGGTTCCGAAAATGACTTTTGAAAGGCTTTTTTATTCCTTTGAATAACAAAAAATACGCCACGAAAGGGAAATAAAAAGGCCGATACAACCCCGCTGTATCGGCCTTTAACGTTCCATATTGGAAAAAATGTTACCTCGGTAACACTTTTTGGCAGAGTTGCGCGAGCGCATCGAGGTGTTCTGGATCTGAATTTAACGCGGGGATGTATGCGTACTCTTTGCCGCCCGCTTCCAGAAAATAGTGACGATTTTCGACAGCTATCTCTTCTAAGGTTTCCAGACAGTCGGCGGAAAATCCGGGACAAACAACTTGTACGGAGGCAACGTCTGACGCCGCCCATTCCTTTAATACTTCGTCGGTATAAGGTTTTAACCACTCTTGCGCACCAAATCTGGACTGAAAAGATGCCTGCCACTGCCCATCTTCCAGACCCATTCGCTGCGCAATATCAGCCGCCGATTGCAAACAACGCGGGCCGTATTCATCACCTTGCTGTTGATAGGACAGCGGTATGCCGTGGAATGAAAACAATAATTTCTGCGCGGTGCCGTTCTCCGCACGATATCGATGAATGGATTCAGCCACCGCATTTTGCCAAGCATCATCCTGCCAATAGTCTTTCAGCAGATGAATCGCAGGCACTTCACGCTGCTTGGTCATCCATTTCGAAAGAACATCCGCAACCGCGCCGTTGGTGCTGCCCGAGTATTGCGGGTACAGAGGAAGAATAACGAGCTGTGTGTAACCTTGGCCTTGGAGTTCGCTAAGCACATCAGACAGTGCCGGCTGACCGTATGTCATTGCAGCACGTACTGGCACGCCCAACCTCTTCTCCATGCCAGCCGCCTGCTCGTAAGTGATGCGGCGAATCGGTGAATCATTCTGCCAAATGGATGCGTACAACCCAGCAACACGACGTGAACGTAAAGGGATAACCAGAAAACGCAAAATAAAGAACCAAATAAGCTTCGGGACTTCGACAACACGAGGGTCTGCCAGAAACTCTTTAAGGTAACGGCTGACGGCTTTCGGGGTAGGCGCATCAGGTGTACCGAGGTTCACAATTATGACGGCCGCTTTTTCTTTGCTCATTCGATATGTCTCCACCTTACGGTTCAGGCTTTCCTGCTGCGCGCTATATTATGACATCGCGTGTCGGTTCTATGTGATCACAGTGCTTAAAATGCTTTCAACACGGGCCGCCGTTCAACCGCCACTACTCAACAAAGAAAAAGGGGAAGCTTTCGCTTCCCCTTTTTCTTAAAACACTGCATGGATAATCTCGTCGTCTCTGCAGCGGATGTGATCCGCAGGCGCAAGCAGCAAGATCTGTCCATATGCGCTGCCTATTTAACCGTCTAAACGATCAAAAATACGCTGCTTAATGTCTTCCATGGAGCCAACGCCCGGCACGCAGATATACACCGGCGCCTTGTCGCCACCTTTGTTGGCCATATCTTGATAGAAATCAACCAAAGGGCGGGTTTGCGCTTGATATACATCTAAACGCTTACGAACAGTTTCTTCGAGGTCGTCATCACGCTGCACTAAATCTTCACCAGTGACGTCGTCTTTACCGTCTTGCTTCGGCGGGTTGTACTTAATGTGATACACGCGACCAGAACCTGGGTGCACGCGGCGACCGGACAAACGCTCAATGATTTCTTCGTCAGCCACATCTAACTCAACAACGAAATCGATATCGACACCAGCTTCAACCATTGCTTGTGCTTGCGGAATAGTCCGCGGGAAGCCATCAAACAAGAAGCCCTTCGCGCAGTCATCTTCAGCAATGCGTTCTTTTACCAATCCAATGATGATTTCATCGGATACAAGGCCACCGGCATCCATTACTTTTTTGGCTTCTAAGCCGAGCGGTGTTCCGGCTTTTACGGCAGCACGCAACATATCGCCTGTGGAGATCTGCGGAACGCCGTACTTCTCCATAATTAACTGTGCTTGGGTGCCCTTACCGGCGCCCGGTGCGCCTAGCAGAATGACTCGCATGGGTGACTCCATCTATATATAAGCAGGAAAGGTCGGTGAAAAAATCACCGACCACCCCCGAAAAAGGGGCAACTCTACCTTGCCGCTGGCGGCCGGACAAGCGCGCCTAGCAAGCCAGATCGGCTATTTCAGTTCCAAGGATGCACTCAAGCCGCCCGCGTCACCGCTAAGCGGTTGATTTTCGGCAGTGATTGCCGCTTGATCCACGCCCTGTCCCGGCGCTTGCGCATAGCGTGCTCCCGCCACCAAAGCGGTGCCAGGCGCAGGCGGTTGCTGCAACCAGTTGCTGGGCTGAACACGGACTTCTAACGGAAATCGATCCGCCAACAGGCGAACGGCGGCCATAGGTTGACCTCGATCACCTGGCTTGCGTAAAAATACAAACAAGGTGCCGCCGGGCTCAATGCCTGGCGCGGCTGATACTTGGATTTTCATATTATCCAGCCAAGACTGATTTTTCTGCCGGGCCAACGCATCGCCACGCGCTTTTTTCAATGCATCGCCAGCCTCACCCTCGGGATGACGGCTGAGCAATTCATCAAACGCATTGATGGCAGTGTCGTAATCGGCGGATGTCATCGCCGCCATACCCAGCATCATCCAAGCGCCGTCGTGGGCAGGCTGCTTTGCTAACACGTCGTCTATTAAACCCTTTGCTTCAGGCTCAAGTTGCCCGTCAGCGTGTGCGATTACACTGCGCGCTAGCAATAACTTGGGGGCTGATTCTTCTGGCGCGAGTTGTACTGCTTTTCGCGCGGCGGTAATGGCAACGGCGGGCGCCTGCATTTCGGTATACAACAACGACAGTCCGTACCACCCTTCTGCACTGGGTGCTTTGGCCAGCTCACGTTGCAAAACGCGGGTAAGTGTCGCCACCGGCACCTGTTCTAACGCGGGGTCAGGTTCGCCGCGCACCATGTCGTGCACAAGTTCTCGATTCGCTGAATATTCTTCTAACCACTGCCCCGTGCCAGGATTTAATCCTATTGCCCAGTACGCCACAGCAGCCGCACCAACCACTGCGGGTGCGATAAATAACATCGGCAACGGCGGACGTAACGATGCCTCTCTCGCCGACCACAACCACAACACAATAAATAGCGCCGCAATAAGCGCCAGCCAAAGCACTAACAATCCCATCATGCCTCGCTATCCTTCTCTTGAACCAAACCGCGTGCACGACGAATTTGTACAATCACCAGAACCAAGCCAATAAAAAACACCACGCCAGGACCCGCCCACAAAATCATGGTTTGAGCATTCACCGGCGGTTTGTAGTTAACGAAGTCACCATAGCGATCGGTAAAGTACTGAACAATTTCTTCATCACTTCGACCGTCGCGAATCATTGTGGAGACTTGAGCACGCATATCTTGTGCAATGTCTGCGTCGGAATCGGAAATGCTCTGGTTCTGACATTTCGGACAACGCAGCTGCTCAATCAACCCGCGAAAACGACGTTCTTGTTCAGGCTGTTCAAATTGGTACACATCAATAACAGCGCTTGCCATTGCCGGCAGAAGCACCAGCAGCCAAATTAATTTCTTCACTGTGTATTTCCTGCATTCACGTTTTGGTCTGCGGTGATCAACGGTAAAAACTTTTCTTGCCAAACCTTTTCACGCATTTCGCCAACGTGCCGCAACATGACTTTACCTTCCGGCGAAATCAAATAGGTTTCTGGCGCACCGTACACACCAAGATTTAATCCGTAGGCACCGGATGCATCGACCGGCACTTCGGTATAGGGATTGCCGAGGTTCGCCAAATAATCACGTGCGTCTTGATCGGTATCTTTATAGTCCAGGCCAACAATAACGACACCGCGCTGCGCCAACTCCAGCAAATAAGGATGTTCGATATGACATGTTGGGCACCACGTTGCCCACACGTTCAACAATGTCCACCGACCTTGAAAAAATTCATTCGTGACGTCAGTGCCCTGCCGTAATAACGACGGCAATGTCATTTCTGGTAGCGGCTTACCTGCCAGCGCGGTGGGCAAGTCTTCCGTATTCTTACCGAGACCAGAGGCCAACAGAATGGCTAACGCAATAAACCCTGCAAGAGGGAAAAACACCCATAAGCCTTTACGCGGTAGCATGCTCTGCATCCTCCTGCGCTATTTTCTTTTTTGCGCGATAACGTTTGTCAGAAATGGCTAATGCACCACCTATTGCCATGATCAACGCACCGAGCCACAACCAACGTACGCCAGGTTTATAATAAATGCGCACTGCCCACGCCGTGTCATCGAGCGGCTCGCCAAGCGCCACATACAAATCGCGCATCAAGCCAGGATCAATAGCAGCTTCCGTCATGATCTGTCCGCCGGATAAGTAATTACGTTTTTCCGGCAACATCACAGCGACTGGCTCGCCGTGCCGACTAACATTAAACACCGCGCGCTTCGCTTTATAATTTGGGCCGTCATGATCAACTAATTCAGTGAACGCAAATTCGTAACCGCCCACTTCAGTGACTTCACCCGGTGACATGCGCACATCGTGTTCTTTGTGCTGAAAGCTTACCAACGTCACCCCGGCAACCAACAACGCCATGCCGCAATGCGCGACGACCATACCGAAATAGCCCGCAGTTAAGCGACGCAGTCCGCGCAATGTGCCCTGACGAAATGCCCGCGCTTTCATGACGATATCCGCCGCGTGCATCAGCCACACATACACACACAAACAAATTGCTAGCCAGCCCGCGAATGGCAACTCGCCCGCCAGCCAAACCAAACCTGAACCGATAACGATAGAAACAGGAACAAGCCACATCAGTTTGCGCACTAATACATCGCCCTGTTGGCGCTTCCAGTTGCTCAGCATGCCGGGCACAAGCACGGCCATTAGCAACAAGGTTAGTGGCACAAAGAAAGCATTAAAGTACGGGCTTCTCACCGACACTTTTATATCTAACCATTCACCGATTAACGGGAATAAGGTTCCCAACAACACAACGAATGCGGCAACCAAAAGAATAAGGTTGTTCATCAGTAAGAAACTTTCTCGCGACAGCCAAGCAAAACCGGTCTGCGCACGCAGCGTTGGCGCCCTGACGGCAAACAAAGAAAAAGACCCGCCGACAACCACCGCTAAGAATCCCAGAATAAAACGCCCACGCTCCGGATCATTGGCGAAGGCATGCACGGAGGTGAGTACGCCGGAACGTACCAAGAAGGTTCCGAGCAAGCTTAATGAAAATGCGAGGATGGCAAGAAACACCGTCCACGATCTAAACAGCCCACGCTTTTCTGCCACTGCCAAAGAATGAATTAATGCCGTGCCACATAGCCAAGGCATAAAAGACGCGTTCTCAACGGGGTCCCAGAACCACCAGCCACCCCAACCTAACTCGTAATACGCCCACCAAGACCCCAACGCGATACCCACCGTAAGAAAGCACCACGCAACAGTTGTCCAAGGTCGGGCCCAGCGAGCCCATGTCGGGTCAAGGTTGCCGCTGATGAGTCCAGCGATGGCAAACGCGAAGGCCACGGAGAATCCGACGTACCCCATATAGAGCATAGGCGGATGAATAATCAGCCCGGGATCCTGCAACAGCGGATTCAAATCAGCGCCATCTAATGGAAACCATGGCAGCAATCGATCGAACGGGTTCGATGTCAGCAGCATAAAGAGCAGGAAACCAACGCCTACCAGCCCCATCACAGACAGCACCAAGGAATTCATCTGCAACGGTACATTGCCCCGTAAAACAGACACCAACAGGCCCCACAGTGACAACATCCATACCCACAGTAATAAGGAGCCTTCGTGGCCGCCCCAAATTGCTGAAATGCGGTAGCCAATGGGCAATAAGGAATTGGAGTGCTCGGACACATAACGAATGGTGAAGTCGTTCTCGACGAACGCATAACCCAGCGCCAGCAAGCCAATCGACAAGCAAAACCATTGCATCCATGCGGTGGGACGAGCCAGCAATAGCCAGCCTTGGTTGGTTGAACGAACACCTAACATTGGCGCTACGCCCTGAACAAGGGCAAACACCAACGCTAGCCATAGAGACAGATGCCCTATTTCAGCAATCACTACGGGTCTCCAAAGGGGGGTTGGGGCGCATAGCATCGCAGGTTGTCACGTGTTTGCAACCCTCCCTATGGCCTAATAGCGCGAGTAGGCGGGCCTGTGCCGTGTTAATAACTGTTTCATTTGAATTCGGCGACGGCCAAATAGCTGTGCTACCCTTCGGGCTGCGTTTTAAAGACCTAATTTATTCATTTTAGCGAGCGACAATTCGTGGGATTACCAGACAAAAAAACGTCCTACAGCAAGGATGACTTAATCGCCTGCGCGCGTGGCGAGCTTTTCGGCCCGAACAATGCGCGCCTTCCGCTTCCAAACATGCTGATGATGGACCGTATCGTGCATATCAGTGAAACCGGCGGGGCTTACAACAAAGGGGAAGTTCGCGCTGAGCTGGATATCGATCCAGATTTGTGGTTTTTCGGCTGTCACTTTGAGTCGGATCCAGTCATGCCTGGCTGTCTAGGATTAGACGCCATGTGGCAACTGGTCGGATTTCATCTTGGCTGGCTAGGCCACCCTGGGCGCGGACGAGCACTAGGCGTCGGCGAAGTGAAGTTCACCGGTCAAGTATTGCCAACCGCGAAAACTGTTTCTTATCAGCTCGACATTCGACGCGTTGTCGCCCGTGGACTAATCCTCGGGATTGCCAATGGCACCATGAGCGTCGACGGTCGTGACATTTATAAAGCTGCCGACCTTCGGGTTGGGCTTTTTAGCAGCACCGATAATTTTTAATGGGTTAATACCATGCGCAGAGTAGTTATTACGGGGATGGGGATTGTGTCTTGCCTTGGCAACGACGCGAAGCAAGTTAGCGATTCATTACGCGAAGCCAAGTCGGGCATTCGCTTCAGTGAAGAATATAAAGAGCGCGGCATGCGTAGTCAGATTGCCGGTATTCCGGATATTAATCTGGAAGAATTTATCGATCGTAAACCACGCAGGTTTATGGCCGACTCGGCAGCATTTGCGTATGTGGCAATGCAAAAAGCAATTACCGACGCAGGCCTCACGGAAGATGAAGTGAGCAATGTGCGCACCGGTTTAATTGCTGGCAGCGGTGGCCACTCCTCGATGAGCCAAGTCGAAGCCGCGGATATCGCCCGCGAAAAAGGCGTAAAGCGCGTTGGCCCTTATCGTGTTACGCAAGTGATGGCGAGCACGGTGTCAGCCTGCCTAGCAACACCGTTTAAAATCAAAGGCGTCAATTATTCTATCTCTTCAGCCTGCGCCACCAGCGCGCATTGTATTGGCAATGCCGTAGAACAAATTCAACTCGGCAAACAAGACCGGGTATTTGCCGGCGGCGGCGAAGAAGAACATTGGACGTTGAGTATTTTATTCGACGCCATGGGCGCGCTATCTAGCAAATATAATGACACTCCGGAAACCGCCTCCCGCGCCTACGATGCAAACCGTGATGGCTTTGTTATTGCCGGCGGTGGAGGCATGGTCGTGCTTGAAGCGTTAGACGTTGCGCTTGCACGCGGTGCCAAGATTTATGCAGAAGTGGTTGGTTACGGCGCGACTTCTGACGGTTACGACATGGTCGCCCCCAACGGCGAAGGCGCGACACGCTGCATGCAGCAGGCCCTTGCAACGGTTGAAGGCCCTATCGATTATCTCAACACACACGGCACCAGCACGCCGGTAGGCGATGTGGCGGAAATTAAAGCCATGCGCAATGTTTTCGGCGATCAAGTCCCATCGTTTAGTTCGACCAAATCTTTGTCTGGGCACTCATTGGGTGCTGCGGGTGTGCATGAAGCCATTTATTGTTTGCTGATGATGCAAGATGGATTTATTGCAGGCTCGGCCAACGTCACCACACCCGACGAAGCCGTCGGCGATTTGCCTTTGGTCACCAAAAGCTGTGATGCAAAGTTAAATCAGGTCATGTCGAACAGCTTTGGTTTTGGCGGCACAAATGCGTCGTTAGTATTTCGACGGCTTGAAGGCTAATCAGAAGGTTCTCCGCATAAAAAAATGCCCGCTTAACGCGGGCATTTTTTTAATTGCGTTTCACACACATTAGAAACGTGCGGCAACGCGTAAACCATAGGTATCGATGCTATCAGCCGTTGCGTACTCAATTTCACCGCTGACAACAGGGGTAAAGAAGTAACGCGCGCCAACACCGAATACAGTGTCTGCACCGTCGGCATCGCTTTCGGTCACACGTACGCCTGCGCTAAATTCGTTGGTGAAGAAATAATCGCCTACCAACATTAAAGTATTGTCATCGTTAAGGTCTAAGTCTGCTTCTAAGTTAACGAAGTTTTCGCCTAATTTGGCTACGTACTTAGCGCCCACTAAAACGCTTGGATCTGCGTAGCTATCGCCGTCAGCTAAACCACCGTTAAGCAGGAAGTTATCGCTAAACATATAACCAACGCGAGCAGAAAAGTCTTGGTCGCCGTCGAGGTCAGACAAAGATGCTGCGGCATAGATATCGTCGAACCAGAATTCACCACCCAGACCAAAACCATCTACATCAGCTTCGTCGAAAGTAACGTATGAAGCGCTTAGATTGTTATTACGGCCCAAGAAATACGCTTCTGACAAAGGACGCTCAGCGGTGCTCACAGTTTCCAGGAAGTAAGTAAAATCCAAACCAATAGCCGTGTCTGCATCCAAGTCGATATACGACAGTCCGGCTTCCATTTGATAGTCTTGCGCGAACGCAGTGCCCTGAATCGCAAATGTGGCAGCAATGGCCGCCGCTAAATAGGTCTTTTTCATTTCTTGATCCCTTTCATATGATGGGTTGTTCTTCCGTACTGATGCCCGAAACATCAGTTGTTTCAAATATATGACGGGAAATTCAAGAATAAAAGCCCAATTTGGTGCACAACCAAAAATAACGCACGCATTTGGTGCCAGATGGCGCGCCAAAATCACCCCTAAATAGATCGTAGACGATAAAAAGCCGACATTACGTCGGCCTTTTATCGATCAATGTGCTCATTTAGAAGCTATGAATCATACCGGCTGAAATCAAATTCCCGCCTTCGTCGAACGCTCCCGCATTAAGGTCTGATATAGAAAGCAATCCATACACTTTAGTCTGCTTGCCCATCGCATAGTCAGCACCACCGGTGATCACCGTCGCGTCCACATCAAGATCACTACTATCGAACCGTCCAATCTGCGCCTTCAGCGCCAAACGCTCATTCGCCTGAAGCTTACCGCTCAGCAGCATGGACACGCCGTCCACATCACCGCCGGCATCAAAATTAACCGTTTCGATGATTCCGCCAAGTTCGATTCCACCGTCCAACGACACACCGGCGGATGCGCGAATAAATTGTGTTTCTACGCCGAGGTCAATCGTTGGCGGTGGCGCCGCGGGGTTAACTACCGTCACCGTTGCAAAGCCTTTTTCAAACGCCAACGCTGCAAAAAAATTATCTTGCTTGAAGGTTGCCGAAGCGCCGAACACGTCCGCAAGCCCATCTTTGGTTTCACCGTCCACAACGGTATTTTCGCCTGGTGCCATTTGCACCTTAAACACCAAAGCGCCGTAAGTAGGGCTTACCCAATTTAGAGAGCTGTTAGTCCTGTTTTGGCTAAAGAAAACATTCTTCATGTCCGCGTCGGTATCATTGAACTGATCGATATTCCCTTCAGCCTGTTTTACCACGCTGTCGTAGCGGCCAATAAAAAAGTCGCCGACCTTCGTGCCCAAGCCAAGAAAGCTATTTCGAGTTGAGACTGTGGCGTTATCACCATCTAAGTCGGCACCCGCTTCAAACTGATAGATAGCCTTGAGATCATTATTGAATAACGGCTCGCTGCCTCGAACACCGATTCTGGAATTGTTACTCTCCGCCGCCCAGCCGTCACTTAATCCTGCGTTCGGGGCACTCAAGGCGCCATCCAAAAAATCCCCACCTAAGTAATCGCTGGCTTTATCAACACTAACGTGAAACTTTCCGTAAAATTCTGGCGCCGCTTGAGCCGCCAATGGCAGCGTCACTGCACTGACCAATAATGCCAAAGTGTATTTCTTCATGGGTATCCCCTTTCCTCGCGTGAACTTTCCGCTGTTCAACCTACGTGAACGCAGACCTAATGGTTATATCGCCGAGCTGACTATATGACAGGAAAGTTTCAGATGAAAGCAGGCGCGTCATAACAAAAAAGCCCGCTTACAGCGGGCTAAATCAATCTGTCACTTACTTCGAGGAAACGAGAAATGGGTCACATCCTATGACCCATTTTTCTGGTGCTACTTAGAACTTGTGTTCCATACCTACTGCAAAGTACGAGTCAGAAGTATCTGCTGCATCTTTGTCTAAGATTGTGTAGTACGCGAACACTTTGCTGGCTTTTGCCAGTTTGTAGTCAGCACCAACTGAAGTGGTGGTCCATGTATCATCAGACACATCACCGTCAGTCATACCGTACTGTGCTTTCAGTTTGATGCGATCAATGTTGAAGGCACCGCTGGCAACGATAGAAGAATCTTTGCCGTCACCTTCAGATTCTTCAGCGATCTGATACAGCAAGCCAACTTCAAATGCTTCTGCTTTGAATGCGCCAACTAAGCGAGTGATATCCGCTGTTGCGCTAGCGCCCTGATCATCAACTTCCAAGCCGTCAACGATTTCAGAGTCGTGTGCCAGTGCCGCGTAAAAATCGCCGCTCTCAAACACAGCGGAAATCGAGGTTGAATCCGCAAAGCCATCTTTCACTTCGCCGTCAACCGTCGCGCCTTCGCCAGGAATGATGGCAACATTTACAGTGATTGAATCGGCAAATTGTGGCGTGGAGTATTGAACTATGTTTTTGACACGGTTTTCGCCGGCAAGGATTTTCTTGATATCGCCGTCGAGGTCATTGAATTGATCAATTTTGCCCTGTGCCATTTTAGTTGGGGAGTCAAACATACCCGCTTTCACAGTACCGAAACCGCCGGTTAATCCGCCGAAGATATTACGCTGACTAAATACGCCGGTATTATCTTTAACGTCTACCGTGTCGCCGCCGTTATCGGTAAATGTATTGGTGGATGAGTTGTCGCCGTCATCAACGAACATACCGAACTCTGCTTGGTAGATCGCTTTCAAACCGCCTACATCTAAATCAAAATCACCTTTCACGCCCAAACGTGAATCGTTGCTGTCCAGAGAGATCTGATCGACGTCTTTAGACTCAAGATCTTGCTTCTCCAGCGTCAGGTTAACTTTGCCGTATACAGTTGGGCCAGCGGCCAGTGCAACGGAAGGTAAAGTAATGGCGGCCCCCACGGCGATTGCCAGCAGCTTCTTGTTCATTCGAACACTCCTCAATTCAAGCAAGTTTGTTAGCGTTAAACAGCACTAACGGCGCGGACCATTCCGCGTCCCTTAACTGTTGGCGGGAGTATGGAAATAAGGGATGACGCTAAAGTTGCGACTATGTGAACTTTTTATTAAAACGTAACCAGATACGCTGAGCACTGGGGCTGGAAGGGCCTATTTTGCTGGATTCTTGTATTTCAAGGAGTGTCATAAAGTTGCCGCGAAAACGGCACTACGGCCTTGGCGGCGAGGGTTAACTTCTCAACAGCCGTGTTTTGGCGGATCGCCAGAGTCGCTCCAGAGAATCTTCATCTAGATCCTGCAAAGACTGCCCGTGCTGCCTTGCCTGCTCCTCCATATCACGAAAGCGAGCTTCGAACTTCACGCTTGCCCGTCGCAGCGCACCATCTGAGTCTATTTTTAAATGACGCGAGACATTGACCAACGTAAAGAAGACATCACCCAATTCATCTTCAATGGCATCAGGATCATTTTCCTCCAGCGCCCGCTCTAACTCCGCAACCTCCGCATGAACTTGCTGCAACACAGGCGCTAGACTCGACCAGTCAAAACCTACTTTAGCCGCTTTCTTTTGCAGCTTTGTGGCCTTCTGCAAGGCAGGCAATCCTGATGGCACACCGTCGAGGGCGCTTACGTGCCGTCGGCCTTTGTTTTCTCGTTCGTCGGCCTTAATGATTTCCCACGTTTGTTTTATCTGTTCGATATCAGCGCCCTGCTGATTTCCGAACACATGGGGGTGACGGCGCACCAACTTTTCGTTGAGCGTGCTAACGATGTCATCAAAAGAAAAAAGGTGTTGTTCTTCGGCAATACGCGCATGAAACACTACTTGCAAAAGTAAGTCGCCCAGCTCTTCTTTGAACTCAGGCCAATCTTTTGCGGCGACAGAATCCGCCACCTCAAACGCTTCTTCTATGGTGTACGGAATAATAGTTTCAAAGGTTTGCTCAAGATCCCACGCGCACCCGCTTTTTGGGTCTCTGAGTTTCGCCATAATGTCGATCAATTGCGTGACTAGCCTCTCAACACTCATACCTTCTCCGTCATAACTCGTCGTCGCTATCACCACGATGGAAAAATGTTTGAAGGAACGACATTACTTTTTATAACGTCTGACTTCCAAGACACCCGGCAGCTGATCTATTTTGGCGAGCACTTTGCCGAGATTTCCTAAGGTTGAAATTTCCATGGTGAGCAACATGGTCGCCGTATTGTCGTCCGGAAAGCTCTCTGTATGCGCGGCGGTGACGTTGACCCGCTCATTGGCTAGCACGGAGAGAATATCTCTCAATAACCCCTGCCTATCCCACGCACGGAGAAAGACATCAACAGGATAGAAAATTTTATCCGACTGCCCCCAACTCACCTCGATCACGCGCTCTGCATCTTCCGCTTGCATCGAAAGGAGGTTCGGGCAATTTGCACGATGCACCGTGACGCCGCGCCCATGGGTGATGTAACCCATAATGGTGTCACCCGGAATCGGCTGACAGCAGGCCGCGATATGCGTCATCAAGTTGCCGACGCCTTGAATGGTGATGTCCGCGCCGTCCGTTTTGCTAGGCTTGCGCGGCACAAAGTCCAGTTGCTGCTGCGGCTCTTCAATACCAAAAAGTTCTTGCGCTTCATTCACCACTTGCGCAGTGCGTAAATCTCCCGCGCCCAACGCCACAAGAACGTCTTCACCTGTTTTTAAATTTAACTGCGGCGCTAATTTATCTAGATCGACTTTATCCACCGCCAACCTAGACAGTTCCTTATCCAGAATTTGCTTACCCTGAATAATGTGTTGATCCCGATCCTGCCGCTTAAACCATTGCTGAATGCGCGCGCGGGCGGATGACGATTTCAAATAGCCGAGTGACGGCGTCAGCCAATCACGACTAGGACCGCCTTCTTTCGCAGTCAGAATCTCCACCTGCTCGCCGGTGTGCAGGGTGTAATGCAGCGGCACGATATGGCCATTAACTTTGGCGCCGCGACAGCGATGACCAACTTCAGTATGAACTTGATAGGCAAAATCCACTGGCGTGCTGCCAGCTTCCATCTCGACGACATGGCCCTCGGGCGTATAAACATAAATTCGTTCGCCGCGCGTGTCTTTGCGCAACTCATCCACCATATTGGTGATGCCCGCATCGCCCAGTTCGTCGTGCCATTCTAGCACCTGACGCAACCACGCAATTTTCTGTTCGTACTCTGCACCCTTTTCTTTCTTGGAACGCTTAGCGCCTTCTTTGTAGCGCCAGTGCGCACACACACCCAGCTCAGCCTCTTCATGCATATCGAAGGTGCGGATTTGTATCTCTAACATTTTGCGCTCAGGCCCAACTACCGCTGTGTGCAAACTGCGGTAACCATTCTCTTTAGGCGTCGCAATATAGTCGTCAAACTCCTTCGGCACGTGCTGCCAAAGGGAATGCACAACGCCGAGTGCGGCATAACAGTCACGCACATCCGGCACTAACACACGCACGGCGCGCACGTCGTAAACTTCGTAAAAATCGAGATGCTTTTTCTGCATCTTCCGCCAAATACTGTAGATATGTTTAGCGCGACCTGTGACTTCTGCTCCGTTGATCCCGTATTTGATCAACTGGTTTTTGACTTCGCTAATTACATCTTCGATATAGTGCTCGCGATCCAAGCGCTTTTCATCAAGTAGCTTGGCTATTTTCTTATACGCGCCAGGCTGCAAATAGCGGAACGATAAATCTTCCAGCTCCCACTTTAATTGACCAACACCGAGACGGTGAGCAAGCGGCGCATAAATATCAAACACTTCACGTGCAACTTTCGAGCGACGCTCTTCATCGTCGTCTTTAAGGGCACGGATAATGACCGTCCGTTCCGCCAGCTTAACCAACGCAACGCTGACATCATCGATCATCGCCACTAGCATTTTACGGACGTTATCGAGCTGCCCTTCTTGCTGGCCAAGCACCGCTTTACGGGTCGGGTTGAGCACGCCGCCGATGGCCGCCATGCGCAACACGCCCTCAATTAATTGAGCGGTTTCTGCGCCAAATTCTTTTTCTACTTCGACAAGGGACAAATGTCCTTCACGGACGGAGCGATATAGCACAGCCGCAGGCAAGGCATCACCGTCGGCGCGTAAATCAATAAGAATCTCGGCCATTTCACGGCCAATGCGATAGCACCCAATCCCATATGGCCAAACCCGACCGGCTTGTTCTCCCGCCTGCTGACATCCCAGCGCGCGCTCGCAGGCCGCTTGGAGTAAATCTGCATTGTCTAAATGACATGTCTCGGAGACTCGCAGCACCCAGCTGCGCAGTTCCTCTGCGCTTTCTTGTTCCGGGGCGATTTGGCGTCGAACGGTTACCATGACCAATAAATCCTTTTTCTATTTTTTGCGTTCAAACAACGCTATAGATTCAACATGCGTGGTATGAGGAAACATATCCATCACTCCCGCCGCAGATAATCGATATCCGTGTTGCGCCAATGCGCCCGCATCTCTAGCGAGCGTCGCCGGATTACACGAAACATAAACAATTTTTTGCGCAGCAAGTTTCGCCACGTGCTCAATCACTTCAATCGCACCGGTACGCGGCGGATCAATCAATACGCGATCAAATTTTTGCTTCGCCCAGCTTTGACCTTGGGTCGACTGCGTTAAATCCCACGCATGAAATTCAACATTTTCAATGCCGTTTAAGCGAGCATTTTCATAGCCACGATCGACCATCTTAGTACTGCCCTCAACGCCGACGACATGCCCTGCGCGGCGCGCTAGCGGCAACGTAAAATTGCCCAGCCCGCAGAATAAATCTAACACTCGGTGTTCAGTGGAAACATCGAGCAAGTTCAGTGCCAGCGGCACCATACGATGGTTGATTTCACTGTTCACCTGAATGAAATCGCTAGGATGGAACGCAAGACGCACATTATCGTCGCGGTGACTATAATGAAGCCTCTCTTCACCACCTTGCGGCCACACTCGGTGCACAGTCTCGTCGTTGCCGGGTTGCAAATAGAGATGCCAATCACGCGCTTGGCAAAACGATAATATCGCGGCCAAATCCTGCTCTGCTAACGGCTCTAAATGACGAAACACCGCCGCTTTTTCTTCATCCCCAGCGATCATCTCTACCTGCGGGATACACCGCTGAGCGGACAGCGAATCGATCAACGCACTCAGGTCACTGAGCGATTCACCAAAAGCCGGCAACAACACCTCACAACGGTCAATGTCGACGAGCAAGTTGTTGCGTTTTTCACGGAAACCAACAAATGAACGGCCGTGTTTAATCACATACTTAACGCCGACGCGTGCTTTACCTCTGTAACCAGTTACCGACGCGGTAAGCGGATCGAGCCAGCGTTCAGGAACCAGACCGCCAAAATGCTTTAATTGTTCCGCCAATGTTTGCTGCTTGCGGCGAATTTGCTCATCCGGATGCAGATGCTGCAGACTGCACCCGCCGCACACATCGGCATGCTTGCACGGCGCCGGCACACGAAATTCAGCGGGATTCAGAATTTCTTCAGCCCGACCTTCATCGAATCTGCGACGCTGAAACGCATAGCGAAAACGCACCTGCTCACCTGGCAAAGCGTTTTCAATAAAGGTGGTTTTGCCATTAAGACGAGCAATGCCTCGCCCATCATGGCTCAAACTTTCAATGACGGCGTCAAACACGCCTTCTGGCGGTTTCCGGTTCTTCCTAGATCGCTTACCCATGCGTTATTACAACCCTACTGCCACGCCTCAAGAAACGCGCTGAAATGTGGCTTATTGTCCGCTGCAGTTTGTACTTCTGCCGCAAGGTAATCGCGTACTAGTTTGATTTCCGCGTCGTAACCGGTTGCGTCGAGTTGACCGCGCATTAATTGGAAACGCAGATACACCAACCAAGTATTCAACACATCAGTTTCACAATAATCGCGGATGCCTTTTAAATTTCCGGCTTGGAACTCATCGAATACTTTGCCGCCGCTCATGCCCATTTTCCCGGGAAAACCGAGCAACGTCGCCACTTGATCAAGCGGCGCGAACGCACGGTTGTTATAGAGGGCAATAAGATCCATCAAATCCAAATGACGCATGTGATAACGGCTTAGGTAATTGTTATACCGGAAGCTCGTATCATGGTCGCCCGTTTCCCAATACCGGGCAGCGCTTACGCCGTGCAGAAGCGAACGGTAGTGCAAAACGGGAAGGTCAAATCCCGATCCGTTCCAGCTGACGATCTGCGGAGTAAAACGGTCTATTCCGTCGAAGAAGCGCTCGATTAATTCTTTCTCTGTGCTGCTCTCTTCGCCAAGCGTCCACACCTTGATACCTTGCGGTGAACGCAATACAACTGAAATCGCCACAATGCGCTGCAAGTGCAACCGCAAAAACTCAGAACCGGTTTCCTGACGACGAATGTTAAACAACGCGCTCGCCGTATCCTTATCATCCAGCCCGTCAAGCTCGTAAATACGACGACCACCCTCCAAATCAGGAATGGTTTCAATATCAAACACCAGCACATTGTTCATGCGTTAAACACTCCCGTGGACAGATAGCGATCACCACGATCACAAATAATCGCAACGATAACCGCATTCTCGAGTTGCGCAGATAAACGCAGCGCACCAGCCACTGCACCGCCGGATGAAACGCCACAGCTAATGCCTTCTTCACGCGCTAAACGGCGCATGGTTTCTTCCGCGGTTTTTTGATCCATGTCGATCACTTGATCAACCCGCGAGGCGTCAAAAATTTTCGGCAAGTAAGCTTCCGGCCAACGACGAATACCGGGAATCTGCGAACCTTCTGTCGGCTGAAGGCCAACAATTTGTACCGCTGGATTCTTCTCTTTCAAAAACTTCGACACCCCCATAATGGTGCCTGTGGTTCCCATGGAGCTGACAAAATGGGTAATGCGCCCGTCGGTATCGCGCCAAATTTCAGGACCAGTAGACTCGTAATGCGCGAGCGGATTATCCGGATTAGCGAACTGATCAAGCACTCGCCCCTCACCACGTGCTTGCATTGCCATGGCCAAATCGCGAGCGCCCTCCATGCCCTGCTCCTTGCTCACTTCAATCAGCTCCGCGCCGTAAGCGCGCATTGCATCTTTGCGCTCTTGGCTTTGATTCGCAGGCATAATGAGCTTGATGCGATAACCACGCATCGCGGCGGCCATCGCTAAGGCGATGCCTGTATTGCCACTCGTGGCTTCGACAAGCACATCGCCAGGCTTAATATCACCTCGGCGCTCAGCCTTAACGATCATGTTCAGCGCGGGGCGATCCTTGACCGATCCAGCGGGGTTATTGCCCTCAAGCTTGACCAATAAGGTATTAGAAGTGTCGCCGGGCAAGTGTTTAAGTTGCACCAGCGGCGTATTACCAACAGTATTTTCAATAGTTTGATAGCTCATGGGCGGGCATTGTACTCCAAGGCAACGATTGAATAAGCCCCCTGCGAGCCAAGCGGCTTGGCAGACTGACCAGAACACGTTACTGCGGCATAATTACACCCACAGTGATTGAGCGTGGCTAAAAGTAGCTACTTTACATGACAACCCGCGGGAGAGCGCATGCGGCAAAGCTTGCGAGCAAGGATGATGGTGATGGCGGCGGTACCAGCAATGGTGGCCGTGGCGATACTCGGTGCCTATATGTTGGTCAGCCGTATCGGCGACATTCACCAATATGCGCACAACCTGCACCAATTGGCGCTGGACTCCTACACCAGTCGTATCGCCGCCGCGCTCCCAGAAGATGACAGCGAAACCAGCGACGCAGCGCAACACATCCTCCGAGCACTGCTAGAGGAAGCCGACGTACGCGCCGCCACGCTGCACAACACCACAAATGGCTGGTCCAGCCACGTCGGCCCACGTATGCGGCCGGTGCTAGAAGACCTAACCCGAACAGATGTTCCCGCCGAATTCACAGGAAGCAGTTGGCGGTGGACGCAAAAGGTCAATGATCAAGCGCAACTTGAAGTTGAGTTCTCTACAAGCGCACAGCAATTGCAAATCATGAAAACAGCGCTGCTGCTGTTCGTCGGCATCCTGTTTATTCTGATTGCTGCCATGTTGCTGGCCATGCGTTTCAGTCAAAGCGTCACGGCGCCACTGGATACCTTGATGGCGGGCATCGCTCGCATTAGGGAGGGGCGACTCGATACCCGCATTACCGTCGACGCCCCCGGAGAACTTGCCGCGCTGCGCGACGCGATCAACGAGATGGCTACTGCCTTACAAGATGCGCAAGCCGAGCTACAACAAAACGTCGATCAAGCCACCGAAGATTTACGTGAAACACTAGAGACCATTGAAATTCAAAACATCGAATTGGACATGGCTCGCAAAGAAGCACTTAAAGCCAGCCAAGTAAAATCCGAATTCTTGGCCAATATGAGTCACGAAATTCGCACCCCTCTTAACGGCATTATTGGCTTTACCCGTTTGCTATTGCGCTCTGACTTAACCGCGCGCCAACGGGATTATCTCAGCACCATTCGCAAGTCGTCCGAGTCATTGCTGGCGATCATCAACGACATCTTGGATTTCTCAAAAATTGAAGCAGGCAAGCTGAGCCTGGATCAGGTGCCAATGAGCCTCAACGATATTATTGAGGACGTACAAACTATGCTGGCGCCACTCGCTCACGAAAAGCATCTTGAGCAAGCCGCGATTATTTACACCGATGTACCGCAACAAATGATTGGCGACCCGTTACGCGTGCGCCAAGTCCTCACCAACCTCGTCAATAACGCGCTGAAATTTACCGACAAAGGCTCGGTGGTCGTGCGCGTGATGCTCGAAGAGAAAAAGGAAGATATCGCCGTCATTAAAGTGGCTGTAACGGATACCGGCAGCGGGCTTACAGACGATATGCAAAAGGACTTGTTCAACGCCTTCACCCAAGTGGATCAGAGCGCAACACGACGAGTTGGCGGCACCGGACTAGGGCTCGCGATTTCTAAACGGCTTGTTGAAGAAATGGGCGGCGAAATTGGTGTAGAAAGCGAGTGGAATGAAGGCTCGACGTTTTGGTTTACCCTCAAAGCAGAAGTGGATGATCACAGCTCTATAAGCGACACCTACAGAGCGTTCCGCGGCAGCACCATCACGTTAGTCGAATCGGACGAGCACGCGCGTTTGGGCCTCTATCACATGCTGCGCAGCTGGGACATGAAGGTCACCGAGTGTCAGCAGCTGAGTTCGCTGGACGTTCACGGCACGCACGAAGAAGGCGAAGGACAATTACTCGTTATCGGCCTTCCAGCAGATGGTGCGCAGGATGATAAGTTCATCGAACACATTAAAGAGCTATGCGACAACACAGCACAAAAATTGGTCTTACTGACCAATAACCCTGAACGCCTAGCGCAGAAATTACAGAGCCTACATCAGCGCTGTCGCGTGCTTGGAAAACCCGCCACACGGCTTCGTTTGTACGACGCACTGTTAGAGCTAAGTGGCAACGTTGAATCACCTAAGGCGCAACCAGAAAACAAAATTTTTCGCGAAGCGCCAATGCGTGTCATGGTGGTCGACGATCACGAGGGCAATCTCCGCTTAGCGCAAGTCTTCCTAGAAGAACTCGGCGCCAAAGTAACCACCTGTGCATCCGGTGAGCTCGCCGTTGAGGCGTTTTCACGGCAGCGCTTCGACGTGATTTTTATGGACATACAAATGCCCGGCATGGACGGGCTAGAAACCACGAAGCGATTGCGCGAAATGGAAGGGGAAGCGCGACGCACGCCGATTATTGCGTTAACAGCTCACGCGCTGTCGAGCGAGAAACAACATTTGTTAAGCGCGGGCATGGATGACTACCTGACCAAACCGGTGGACGAAAATCACCTACGCCATGTCATTGAGAAATGGGCGCTCGGACACGAAAACAGCATCCCTCCTCCACAAGAAGTGACCCCTGAGCGAGCGCCTGAAGAAGAGAAAGAATTACCCATATTTGATCATCAGCTAGCGCTGCGACGATGCGCGCAAAAAGCGGATCTGGTGCGCGATATGCACCGTATGCTGCTAGAACAGTTGGACGACGATATTGGCTATATCATTGAGCAAGTCGCCGATTCGCGCTTCCAGCGATTGTTGGAGCGCGTTCATCGCTTGCATGGCGCTACCCGTTATTGCGGCACACCACGTGTCGAGCAGGCAGCGCGCGAGCTGGAACTTATACTCAAAAAAGGGGCAGTGCCACGCGACGTTCGACTCGGAGCAAACCAGTTGGTCATCGAGATGAAGTCGCTAAAAGATTATGATCTTTCAATAATTACGAACGCCACAACATAGTGGCGTTCGTCAGAAATAGTAATATGACTGGCGTTAACGCCCAAGGCATCAACATGTGCTTTTGCAGCGCCAAAAAATGCCAATAGCGGCTTGCCTAGTTCATCGTGTTCGACACTGATATCTTTCCAACGCATGCCGTTACGTAACCCTGTTCCGAGCGCCTTCAACGCCGCCTCTTTCGCCGCAAATCGCTTGGCTAAATAACGCGCTGGCGTTTGATGCGCAGCAAAACCGACCATCTCAGAGTCACTCAATAGGCGCTCAGCCAAGGCCACACCGCGTCGCGCCAACAATTCGTCAAAGCGCTCTACTTCGATAATGTCCGTGCCGATGCCCAGAATCATCCGCGACTCGCCACATCAATTAAATGCCGCATGCTACGCACTGATTCATCCAACCCTGTTAGCACTGCACGGGCAATAATAGCGTGACCAATATTGAGCTCGTGAATACCGGCGATGGCCGCGATGGCTTGGGTGTTGTGGTAATGCAATCCATGACCCGCGTTAACGATTAAGCCAGCGGCGCGACCATGCTCAACAGCGCGCTGCACCTTCGCCAATTCTTTTTGCATCACGCTATCGGTGGTTGCATCTGCATAATGGCCGGTATGAATTTCAATCGCCGCTGCGCCTACTTTTCTCGAAGCATCAATCTGTCGCGCATCAGCATCGATAAACAGCGACACTTGAATACCCGCAGCATTCAATTTTGCACAGGCCTGCGCAATCAACGCTTCATTGCCCAACACATCCAAACCGCCTTCTGTCGTCAGCTCTTCACGACGCTCCGGAACCAGACAGCAATGCGCAGGCTTTAATCGGCAAGCGATAGCAACCATTTCGTCTGTGGCAGCCATTTCGAGATTGATGCGTGTCTGAGCCGTAGCCATCAACAGCTCTACATCGCGATCATTAATGTGCCGACGATCCTCGCGCAAATGCACCGTGATGCCATCCGCACCGGCTTGCTCCGCCATCAGTGCGGCCTGCACTGGCTCAGGATAACGAGTACCGCGCGCCTGACGTAGCGTGGCGATATGATCAATATTGACACCCAATAACACTCGACTCATTGCGTTCTCTCTTACACTCGTTTATTTCATTCTATCGCGTACGCCGATACTGCCAGTTACTCTCGCCGCACGCCGCGAAACAACTCACGACTTGCTAGAGGTTTAGCCCCTAAATATGGCGCCAACGCGCGCCGCATTAAATCTCTGGCTAACCGCCGTACATCTGGCTGCCAATCGCTTTGCGCTAACGATAACAATAGCGCGCCGTTGAATTCGCCCTTCGGATGCACCTCCAAGCCCTGCTCCGAGAGCAAACGATACTGCATGCTGGGGTTAATCGGCGCGCCATGTCGATCGTGTTCTAGCGAAAAACCGTAACCGAGTATATCAAGCAGACGGAACTCAAAGTTGCGCAGCAGCACATCTTTCGCCGCTTCAGCCGGCGTTAAGTTTGTCAGGGTATCCACGTAGAGGGGTAACAAGGAATCTTGCGGGTCATCGCGATGCAGCAGGCGCATCAGCACTTCATTTATATACAAGCCGCAATAAAGTGCTTCGCCCGCCAATGGTAAGGCCGGCGCGGCGGCTTCACTGCGAACCAGCGTTTTGAGATCGCCGTTGCCTTTGATGTGAATGTGCAAAGGACGAAACGGTTGTAGCAGCGGATCACGCCTTCCGCCACGAGCGACCAAGCACAGACGACCTAGTGACTCCGTTAAAACATCGACCAACAAACTACTGTTACGGTATGGACGCCGATGTAAAACCCAGGCCGCACAACTGAGCTCAGAGGTCGCCATAACCGAGTGAACGCAATGCCCGATCGTTATCGGACCAGCCTGATTTCACTTTCACCCACAGGTTGAGCATGACTTGACGATCAATCATTTTTTCAATGTCTTCACGAGACTGAATGCCAATTTTTTTAATTCGCTCACCTTGGGTGCCGATCAAAATTCGCTTCTGTCCATCGCGCTCAACCAAAATACTGGCGGCAATCTCCGTCAGCTTGGGAGTGTCATTCCATAGCTCAATTTCAACGGCGACCTGGTGCGGAATTTCCTGACCAAGTTGGCGCACTACTTTTTCCCTGATAATTTCAGCCACCATAAAACGCAAGCTACGATCGGTGACTTGATCTTCATCAAACCAGAAATCACCAACGGGTAAATGCGTTTTAAGTTCTTGCAGCAGGCTAGCAAACTCGCCATCACGCAACGCCGACAGAGGCACAACTCCGGCGAACGGATACTGCTTAGAAAGCTGCTCAATTTGTGGCAACAGCTGCGCCTTATCGTCGACGGTATCAACCTTGTTGATCAACAATAAAACCGGCAACTCCGTTTTCGCGAGCAGTGACAAAACGTAGTCGTCTGCCTCTGTCCACTTCAGCGCATCCACCATAAAACAGACAACATCAACGCCGGTCAGCGCCGAGACTGCCGCTTGGTTCATATAACGATTTAGTGCGCGCCCTTCGCCGCGATGGATGCCCGGTGTATCCGCAAACACTAATTGATAATCACCTTCCGTCAGAATGCCGTGAATACGATGTCGGGTGGTTTGCGGCTTGCGAGAGGTGATACTAATTTTCTGTCCGAGCAGATGATTCATCAGCGTCGATTTGCCAACGTTAGGTCGGCCGACAATGGCAATCACACCGCAATGTTGCGTGGAGGCGTTCATTATTTCTTCTCCTCAAGCTCGGCCAGTGCGGCGGCGGCGGCCCGTTGTTCGGCTCGGCGGCGACTGCTACCTTGCGCGGTAAAGCTCTTATCGGCGTCGGTTAACGCACAACTCACTTTAAATTCTTGTTTCGGAGCTTGGCCAGTAATTTCCACCACCTCATAAAGCGGCAGCGGCCGTTGACGCCCCTGCAACCACTCTTGCAGCTGTGTTTTAGGATCTTTCAATACGGAGGTGGGAGAGATAGTGTCCAAACGTTGGGCGTACCAGCTCAGCACCATTTTTTGGCAGGCCACTTCGCTGCCATCTAACAACACAGCGCCAATAATCGCCTCTAAGGCATCCGCTAAAATAGACTCACGACGAAAACCGCCACTTTTTAACTCGCCGCCGCCCAGCGATAAATAATCGCCGATCGACATTTCCTTGGCGATGACCGCAAGCGTTTGCCCTTTAACCAACGACGCGCGCATACGCGTTAACTGACCTTCGCTGGCCTCTGCGAACATGGAATAAAGTCGAATGGAAATAATTTGGCTAAGCTGTGCATCGCCGAGGAATTCTAAGCGCTCATTATTTTCTTTGCGGTTGGCACTACGATGCGTCAGGGCCTGCTCAAGCAGGCCCATATCTGAAAAGTTATAGCCGATAGTTTTACATAATCTAGATAAGTCTGGCTGCACTAGCGGATATCTTTAGTGAATTCACGCTGGAACGTCATTACAACGTCAACATTATAAAAAAGCTTTTCTCTTACTTCATAATCAATTGTCAGCGTGAAATTTCCGCCTTCTTTCTCAACAGAAAGGCTATCTTCAGGTAACGAGCGAATATTATTAATTTGCAAACGCTGCATGATATCAGCCAGTACTTCAGACTCCGACTTCAATCCGATTTTACTGTCAGAAACAACCTTTTCTGCCACACCAGAAATCGTATTAAAATCCAAATAAGCTGGCGTCATCTTTGTTGCCATCACACCAAAGATCACTACAACAATAAGCACAAACATCCAGCCTGCCAAAGACAAGCCCTTCATTTTGTTACGGGAAGCAAACGTTTTCATTATTCTATCTCCGCAGTATCTATCGCACCGTTCCGGGAAAAGCTAGGCAATGAGAGCAGTGATTCCCAATGCATCCAAATCACTGACGCACGCCCCACTATATTCGCTTTCGGCACATATCCCCAAAAGCGGCTGTCCTGACTATTATCACGATTATCGCCCATGACGAAATAGCTGTTCTCCGGCACAGTCCAAGTTCGCTCATCAATGGCCATTCGCGCCTGCTCCGGCGACGACGCACAGGCCTGACGCTGCATATAGTGACGATGACCATCTAAGTCTTCGATATAGCTCCAGACCTTCTCAACTTGCCCAGTGGCGATGCCAAAGCCTCGACGATACTGACATTGGGTTTCAAACACATCTTCACTGATAAGGTCTTGTTCAATCAGCTTGCCATTAAGGAATAACTGCAACCCGCGAATCTCTATCTGATCGCCAGGCACGCCAACAACACGCTTAATATAGTTCTTGGAAGGGTCTTCCGGATAGCGAAAGACCATCACATCACCGCGCTTTGGCTCGCCGGTTTCGAGAATGACCGTATTCGTCACAGGCAAGCGAACGCCGTAGCTAAACTTGTTTACCAATACGAAATCATGGATCTGTAGAGTGGGGATCATCGAACCAGAAGGAATCGTGAACGGCTCGAATAAAAAAGAGCGCACCACCAACACCACGAAAAATACTGGCAACAATGAATTAGAAAATTCGATGCCTTCTTCCATTTTGGCGGGCACCGTTTTATTCGCTTTACGAAGCGCTTTATCGAGTAGCCAAATCGCACCAGTAATCGCCACTAAAATGGTGAGCCAGAATCCAATATCTATGTCCATGCGTGTTATTCCACTAATCGCTGTCGACTTTTAATACGGCAAGGAAGGCAGCCTGTGGAATCTCCACATTGCCCACCTGCTTCATCCGCTTCTTCCCTTGCTTTTGCTTTTCTAGCAGCTTTTTCTTCCGCGAAACGTCGCCGCCGTAACACTTGGCAATCACGTTTTTACGCAGCGCCTTGACCGTTTGACGGGCGATAATTTTACTACCAATAGCAGCCTGAATAGCCACGTCGAACATTTGTCTCGGCACTAGCTCTTTCATTTTTTCGGTTAATATACGGCCACGCCTGAGCGCGTGATCAGAATGACAAATGATCGCCAGCGCATCGACCTTATCACCGTTGATCATTACATCCACACGCACCAAACTCGACGCCTCAAAGCGGTCGAATGCGTAATCCAATGACGCGTAACCACGGCTCACCGATTTCAGACGATCAAAGAAATCGAGCACGACTTCCGCCATGGGAATGTCATAGGTAATCGATACCTGCTTGCCCAAGTACTGCATATTCTTCTGGACGCCACGCCGTTCGATACACAACGTGATGACCGAACCCACATGCTCTTGCGGCACCAACATATTGACGCGGGCAATTGGCTCACGAAACTCATCTAACTTACTGCCGTCCGGTAATTTCGACGGATTGTCGACATACACAACAGAGCCATCGTTCATTTTCAGCTCATACACCACCGTCGGCGCAGTAGTAATCAAATCTAAATCGTATTCTCGCTCTAAGCGCTCTTGGATAATTTCCATGTGCAGCATGCCGAGGAAGCCCACACGAAATCCAAAGCCCAACGCATCTGATGTTTCCGGCTCATAAAATAACGATGCATCGTTCAGCGTGAGCTTGCCAAGCGCATCGCGGAAATCTTCATAGTTATCCGCACTGACTGGGAACATACCCGCGTAAACCTGCGGCTTAATTTTTTTAAAACCTGGCAATGCGGGAACATCTGGTGTTTTTGCGAGCGTAAGAGTGTCGCCCACGGGCGCGCCCATAATGTCTTTGATACTCGCGTTGACCCAACCCACTTCACCGGCTTCTAAGGCGGGTCGCTCTGTGCGTTTTGGCGTAAATATTCCCACCGCATCAACAATGTGTTGCTGACCGGTAGACTTCACCAAAATTTTATCGCCTTTCTTCAAGCGACCTTCGGTAACGCGCACCAGCGATACAATGCCTAAGTAGTTATCAAACCAAGAGTCAATAATCAGCGCTTGTGGTTTTCCTTCGCGGTCGCCTTTCGGCGCAGGAATGCGCTCTACCAATTGCTCAAGTAAATCTTCAATGCCGACGCCGGTTTTTGCGCTCACGTGGCAAGCGTCATGCGCATCGAGGCCGATAATTTCTTCGATCTCGTGCATCACACGTTCGGGTTCTGCTTGCGGCAAATCAATTTTATTGAGCACCGGCAGTACTTCGAGGTCCTGCTCAATCGCCGTATAACAGTTGGCCACAGACTGGGCTTCTACGCCTTGCGCGGCATCCACAACCAGCAACGCGCCTTCACACGCAGACAAGGACCGAGACACCTCGTAGGAAAAGTCGACGTGGCCGGGGGTGTCAATAAAGTTGAGCTGGTAGGTTTCGCCGTTTCGCGCCTTGTAATACAAGGTCACGCTTTGCGCTTTGATGGTGATACCGCGCTCGCGCTCGATATCCATTGAATCAAGCACTTGCGCGCCCATCTCTCGCTCGGTCAGGCCACCACAGAGCTGAATAAAACGATCCGCGAGGGTCGATTTGCCGTGATCGATATGGGCGATAATGGAGAAATTGCGAATATTGCTGATGTCAGTCACTACAACTCACTGCTTGGAATTAGGTGGGCGCCGATTCTAGCGTGAAAGGGGCTGTATAG
The DNA here is from genome assembly GCA_029213045.1 of Alcanivoracaceae bacterium. Taxonomy (GTDB): domain Bacteria; phylum Pseudomonadota; class Gammaproteobacteria; order Pseudomonadales; family Alcanivoracaceae; genus JARGPN01. The sequence goes on along the minus strand of JARGPN010000004.1, from coordinate 14,098 downwards.
CACGCTGTCCGACGAGAGAATCCTTGCCGAAACCGCTGACACCGAGGTGTCAGCGGTGTTTGCCCTGTTTAAGGAAGCTTGAGCGCGATAAAGCGTGAACCGCCGTCTCGGAAAACCAATATCGGCACGGTGCTCGATTCGGGCAGATCTTTTACTAACGCATTGAACTCATTGGGGTTTTCAACGGGTTTATTGTTTACCGAAAGGATAATGTCACCGGGCTGAATCCCCGCTGTTGCGGCAGGACCGTCGGTCACGGTTAACACTTGGACGCCATGCTTAAGATCAAACTCTTCGCTATCGCTCTTGCTTAATGGCGCCACCGTCAGCCCCAAAACATTGGCGGGCTCGGCAGTGTTGTTCATACCCGGGGTAAAGCGCTGCTCTGCGTCGTCGGGAAGCTCTCCTACAGCAACCGAGAGCGTTGTTAACTTCCCATCACGCATCACTTCCATCGGCGCCTCAACACCTGGCACCAGCAAACCGACCACTTGGGGTAGCTCCGACGAATCTTCAATCTCTTCGCCATTAAATTTTAGAATCACGTCGCCAGCTTGAATGCCCGCCGCCGCCGCAGGAGAATCCGCCAACACTTGGCTAACCAGCGCGCCAGTGGGTTTGTCCAAACCAAAGGACGGCGCTAAATCACGATCAACAGGCTGGATTAATACGCCTAGCCAACCACGACTGACACGGCCTTTGTCTTTAAGTTGCGCAACAACATCCATGGCAATATCGATGGGAATGGCGAACGATAGCCCCATATAACCACCGTTTCGGCTAATAATCTGGCTGTTAATGCCGACCACGTCGCCGTCAAGATTAAACAATGGCCCGCCGCTATTGCCGGGATTAATTGCCACGTCTGTTTGAATAAAAGGCACATAGTTTTCGCTCGGCAGACTGCGACCTTTTGCGCTGACAATGCCCGCCGTCACGGAACTATCGAAGCCAAACGGCGCACCAATGGCTAATACCCATTCACCAACTTTTAGCTTTGCCGAGGAGCCAATCTTTACCGTCGGTAGATCATCCGCATCGACTTTTAACAGCGCCAAATCACTGCGTTCATCTTGCCCGACCAATTCCGCCTCTAGTTCACGACGATCCGATAAACGAACGATAATGTGATCCGCGCCATCCACAACGTGACGGTTCGTTAAAATATAACCGTCTTCTTCAATAATAAATCCGGAGCCTGTGGCTTCCGCTTGATGAGGCTGATCAGGTATCTCTTGCTCTTGCATGCCCTCAAAAAACTTGCGCAAAAAATCCGGCACCTGCTCGCGCACCGATGTCTCTGCTTTACTGGGGTCAATGCTGGTTGCGATATTCACTACCGCAGGAGAATTTTCTTCGACGAGACCAGTGAAATCCGGCAAGCCATTATTGCTCGCGGCAGGCTGGCAAGCAGCGAGCAAACCGATCAATAAAAGTAGTGCATAACGCATAGAAATCCCCATCGGGTCACCCCGCTTTGTTTTCTAGGTAATGTTGTTACGGCTTTCTTCCGTTTGAATTTTCAGCACAATCGAAAACCTGTGCAGCAGAAGATAAAACCCATAGCCCTGTCAGGCTAGAGTTAAAGCAACCTTAACACCTGTGGCTGCAAATCGACGTCGTGCTCATGTGCTTGGCTATACCAGCGATTGCCGACAAAACCCAGCGCCAAGCCCAACAACCCACCGACCACGGCGCCGTGCCCAGCACCGGCGAGCCCCTCGCCGATCAAAGCGCCAATAAATAACAGCAACAACGGAAGAAGATAAACGACGACGGCGCCTTTCAAAAGCGCGCCTTCTGGCAGGCCCAGCACAACGGCTTGGCCTTCACTGACAGTAAAAGAATTTAATGCTCGAATCCGCGCGCGGCTACCGGCTTGCTTACGGTCCATCACCGCATGTCCGCAGCCCTTATTTGCGGAACAACTTTGACAGCCGCTGACACGGACCGTCTCAACCCAAACAGCGCCGTCTTCAACGGCGACGACCTGTCCGGTTTCTTCAATCATTCGCCATCACGCAACGTGTTACTTAATGACAAGCCCGCCACGACCTTCAACGCCGTATCCGGCGGTACTTCGCCGACCAATGTCACCAACCATTCACCATCTTCTTCAGTGAAACGCTTCGTCAGCGCAACGGTTGGTCCCATTTGTGACATGCCGTCTTGAACATTTTGCTCAGGCAAACGTTCAACGAAAACGGTAAAGGCCGCCAAGCCATCACTGAATGCGCGCGAACTCACCGGAGACTGCTCGCCACTGGTTAAGCGCAAATCACCGGCTGCAGCAACAAAGCCGTCTGGCAACCAGCTCGTTTCTAATTTCAATCGACCCTGCGGGTGCACACTGGCGTCTACCGGCTCAAGTGCTTGCTCGGCAATCGCTGCTGGCACCGCAAATTGCTCTACCTTTAAATTCGGCGATAAATCTAGGCTAATGAACTCTAACCTCTCAAGAGCCTGACCCTTCTCATTAACGAGCTCGGAGCGCAGCATCAAATAACTTTCGGTATCGATCCATAATCGGTAGCCGTAACGAAACCCATCCCCAGGCAGCACATGCATCATCCACGCATTGCGCCCAGCAACTCGTCCTTGGCCATCAATTTTAATTTCATATTGCTCCGGCAAACTACGCGCCAGCTGGTCTTGCATTGCCAGCGGACCAACCCCGGCGCGACCACCTAAGCGTGTGATGGTTTTATCTGGATGAACACACACAAGCTGTTCGCCGTGACGAATCAATTCCGCCAGCTTGCCATCCAAATGGGTAAGACGTTCGTATTCACGGCCATCAATACGGGCATGCAACACTTCAAGGGTGCTCATGTCGTTACCACGGACATAAACAAGACGACCGCTAAAATCGCGGTCGTGGACGGCTTTCGCCATTTCTTGAAGTAACTGCTGAGGGGAAGGAGCGGCTTGTTTCTGCGTCGGCGTCTCAGCAAAGGCGAAAGCGCTTAAACACATCACAACCACGGCAAGAACCCGGTAAAGCATTATTTTTCGTCCTTCTTCGCTTCCTGACTCACAAAACGAGCTGAGGCCATAACACCTTGTCCGCTGTGACGTGACACAAACTCGCTATGGCGCACCATCATGGCGTCCATACGTTCTTGTTCTTCCTGTAGTGCAGCGGACTGCGCCTGACTACGGATAGACAGAGACACCGCTTCGGCGTCTGCCCCTAACAAGCGCGGCAAGCGATTGTCGTTGCTCACTAAAGCGGGCTTATCAACCGCCGAGGAATATTCCCAGTACTGCCAGCCAACCACCGTTGCCACTGCAACCGATGCTGCCACGGCCAAACTGGCAACAGGATGCATCCACGCTGGGCGTGCATGTCGCTCTTGCTGTATCGCCGCCATCAGCCCAGCGTTGAAACTTTCAGACACAGGCGCTGCTTTATGCCCCTGCATTAAATCACTGGCTAACTGCCAACGAGCAAGCTGGGCCGCGTCCCCATCAGAGAGATCGCGCAGTAGACGGCGCGTCTCTAACTCAGAGGTCTCGCCATCCAATAACGCCGACAAAGTTTCACGATTACGCTCTTCAGCAGTCATCGCGTTCTGCGTTGCATCAGCATTAGTATTTTCAGCACTCATGGTGTCACCCATTGATTAATAAACATTTGTGTTTTCACACATCATCAAGCAACGGCCGCATGGCCTGCTCGATTGCCTCCCGGGCTCGAAAGATGCGAGATCGCACCGTTCCCACCGGACATTCCATCACTGCAGCAATATCCTCATAGCTCAGACCTTCAAACTCGCGCAATGTCACCGCTGTTTTTAGCTCTTGAGGCAAGGCATCAATCGCCTTATGAATCACTGCTTCCAGTTCCTCTGACATCAAGTTTGATTCCGGGGTTCCGATATCCCGCAAACCAACTGAATCAATAAACTGTTCTGCCTCTTCGGCATCAATGTCCGAGCCAGGCGGACGGCGTCCTTGCGATACCAGATAATTTTTCGCCGTATTCACAGCGATCCGGTAAAGCCACGTATAAAAGGCACTGTCACCACGGAAGCGAGGCAGGGCTCGCCACGCCTTAATAAAAGCTTCCTGGGCAACATCCTGCACTTCGTCCTGATCGCGCACATAGCGGCTGATCAGAGCAAAAATTCGATGCTGGTACTTGATCACGAGCATATTAAAGGCCCGCTGATCTCCCTTACCGGCCTTCTTGACCAGTTCTTCGTCTGTCACCTATCCCCCAGTACTCATTCGTACAGCCGTGTGTGACGCAAAATATTTGCCTAAGTTCCCGAGATATACCCGAGTAGCGACGGATTGTAGCAAACTCACGGCCAGTGTCGCCGCAAACCTGTCACATCCAGTCAATCTAAAAGATTCCTCCTTACGCCGCGACTGCTACACTTCACGCTTTCAGGGTCTATCACTTCGTCATTGTCGCTTTAGAAAGCGCGTTTTTTGATCAGGAGCAATCTTTACTATGGCCACTTTTAGCCATGATGTGCTGATTATCGGTAGCGGCGCTGCAGGATTAACCGTCGCACTGAAGCTTCCTGATACCAGCGACGTAGCCGTGCTGTCGAAAGGCAAACTGAACAACGCCAGTACCTGGTATGCCCAAGGTGGCGTGGCAGCGGTGTTGGATAAAACCGATTCGCTCGAATCTCACGTGAAAGACACCCATATCGCCGGCGCCGGCTTATGCCACGACGATGCGGTGCGTAAAACCGTTGAAAATGGCCCCGATGCCATTCGCTGGTTGATTGATCTGGGCGTCGATTTCACCAAACTCGACGAAGGTGACGGCGGCGAATTTGGTTATCACCTCACACGCGAAGGCGGTCACAGTCATCGCCGCATTATTCACGCCGCCGATGCCACCGGCATTGCCATATCCCGCGCGCTCATCGAAAACATTGAGCACCGCAAAAATGTCACCCTCTACGAAGACCGTATCGCCGTCGATTTAATTATCGACAACAGTAACGGTGAATCACGCTGCATCGGCGCCTATGTTTACAACAGCGAAACCGACACCACCGATTTATTTCTGGCGAAATTTGTTGTGCTCGCTGCGGGCGGCGCAAGCAAGGTTTATCTGTACACAACCAACCCTGACATCGCCACGGGCGACGGCATTGCCATGGCCTGGCGCGCAGGTTGCCGTGTTGCCAACATGGAATTTATGCAATTCCATCCAACCTGTTTGTATCACCCAAAAGCAAAAGCATCGTTAGTCACCGAAGCTATTCGTGGTGAAGGTGGGCGTTTACTGCTTCCCGACGGACAACGCTTTATGCATCGCTTCGATGAACGTGCCGAACTGGCTCCGCGCGACGTAGTGGCGCGCGCCATCGACTACGAAATGAAACGGCTCGGCGCTGATTGTTTGTATTTAGATATTAGCCATCGCCCTGCGGATTTTATTATTAACCACTTCCCTACTGTTTATGCGAAGTGCTTACAGCTGGGCATCGACATCACCAAAGAACCCATGCCGATTGTACCCGCGGCGCACTACACCTGTGGCGGCGTTATTACGGATTTAAACGGACAAACCGACATTTCTGGGCTCTATGCTATTGGAGAAACCGCCAGCACAGGACTGCACGGCGCGAACCGAATGGCGAGCAACTCACTGTTAGAGTGTTTCGTTTTTGGTGAGGCTGCGAGCCAACATATGGCCGAGCAAATGAGCGCCATCCCAATGCCCACTTCGGCACCAGAATGGGATGAGTCGCTGGTCACGGAAGCGGAAGAAGATGTCGTCATCGCGCACAACTGGGATGAACTACGACGGTTTATGTGGGATTACGTTGGTATCGTCCGCACAACCAAACGATTGGAACGGGCATGGCACCGCGCCGATATGTTGAAAAAAGAAATTGCGGAATATTACTCCAACTACAAAATTAGCAAGGATTTATTGGAGCTGCGCAATCTTGTGGTGATCGCCGAATTAATTATTCGCTCGGCCCAAGCGCGAAAAGAATCGCGCGGCCTGCACCACATCTTGAACTTTCCTGATTTATTAGCAGAAACTCACGACACCGTGCTGTCACCGGCAGATCCATTGCCTGAAAAATAGAACGCGATGCGCTAATGCCGGTGCAACCACAGCACGCGTCTAAGCCGGCGAAAACTATCGGCGTCCATTTGATCGGCAAAAACGGACAGCCATTGGCGATTCACTTTCAAAGAGATAAAACGCGGCTGCACTAAACATTGATAGGGAGGTTCCAGTGAAAACTTCCCGCCGTCCGTGTAGACACCCTCTATCAACACCGGACTAAATCGAACGGTTTTCAGTAGTGACGAGCCACGCCACTCGCGCCAACCGATGGCCAGGAAAATCAACCCCGCTAAACACTTCCCCCACCACGGCAACCCCGACGCCAGTACCGCGCTGACGACCAATACGCTCGCCGCGACGTACAACCTTCGCGGCCATCGGCTGACACCTAATTCAATGGGTCCGACGTAATCGATCAAGCATTTGTTGGACATATTCGGCTAATTCCGCATCCTGCGGTGCAGAACGTCGAGTGAACCACTCAAACATGTCCGCATCCTGCTCTTTTAGTAATCGCTCAAATAACACACGCATTGGCTCTGGATCGGCGTCGAAAAATTCGTCCAAATAGGCGTTCAACACCACTTCCACTTCTTTCAGACCACGACGACATTGCCACCGATACTGTTTTTTTAAATCTGAGTCCGACATTTTACTCTCGTTAGCTGACAGTCATAGCGTGCATTATCTATCATCTAACGCAAGATTGGGCCAACTAGGTGAACCATGCAGACTCCATGGCAGACATTTCTTGATCAACTTGGCGCCGTTCGCAAGGGCGACGTCGTCGAGCACTTCCATGGTGGCAACAACGCCAGCGTCCTTGTGGGCGACCATTTGAGCATTATTCAGGTACGTGGCGAAGACACCGAAAAGTTTCTGCAGGGGCAATTAACCTGCGATTTCAAACACATTCTTGCCGGTGAAACTCGGCTAGCCATGCATTTAAGCCTGAAAGGGAGGGGTATGAGCAGCTTTCGCGTGCTCCCCGCACCAGGCGGCATGGATTTAGTAACACCACGCAGCCACTTAGATGACGCACTGAAGGCGTTAAAAAAATACGCCATGTTCAGCAAAGTAACTCTCGAACCGGATGCGCAACGGGTACCGTTGCTGTTTCTGGGCGACGCCGGTTACGACTTGCTTCACGGCTATGACATCCCCGTACCACAACAACCCAAAGCCGCGCTATTCGCTGAGCACACCAGCATCGCCCGCTTAGAAAATGGCCAGCGCTATTTACTGCTCATCGACCATGCACACGCGCAAAAAATGTTGCAGCAAATTCCGGTGGCAGAGTTAGGTGCAGCGCAGCAATGGCAACTGAATAATATTGCCGCTGGAGAAGGACATTTAGAAAACGGCGGACAAGATCTGTGGTTGCCGCAGATTCTGAATTATGACGTGCTGGACGGCGTGAATTTTAAAAAGGGCTGCTACTTAGGACAAGAAATTGTAGCGAGGATGCATTTTAAGGGTCAGCTAAAACAGCGCATGCATCGTCTCAATTGGCCAAGGGAAGATGTCGCTGTCGGCGATACGTTGCGAAATGAAGACGGGAAAGCGGTTGGCGAAGTTGTTGCTGCTGTCAGCGTGAGTGACTTTACCGAAGCACTCGTAGTGCTTCGCTTAGACCATCAGGGGCCGCTGTTTTTTAACGACAAAGCGCTTCAGCATAAAATAGTTAGCTTGCCCTATCGCCTTCCAGCATAGGGCACTTTGATTTTTCTGCGCCGAGTCTTAATCAACACCCTATCGCTTGCAGGCAAGCTCCCACATAAACACACCACCCGCTCAATGTGGGAGCTTGCTTGCAAGCGATACAGCCTCAACCAAACACAGTAACCCTTAAAAAAATCCAATCCACCCAAACCAATGTGGGAGCTTGCCTGCAAGCGATAGGCCCTTAATCAGAACCCCATCGCTTGCAAGCAAGCTCCCACATGACAGCAAATCACCGAGCTAGTGTTTAGCCTAGCTCCAACAGCTGTTATTACTCTTCAATCTTGCCGAATAACGTTTGAATACTCGAAAAGTCCAACGAGCCATTTCCTTGGCTGCCATGCACGCCATACAAGCTCTTCGCCAGTGATCCCATCGGCGTGCGCGAAGCACTGCGCAGCGCCGCATCCATTGCCAAGGTTAAATCTTTATTCATTAAATTCACCGCGAAGCCACCTTCATAGTCCTTAGACGCTGGCACATTTTCCATCACACCAGGCCACGGATTATAAAGCTCAAGCGACCAATTCCGACCGGAGCTAGCCTGCATAATGTCTGACAGCACCTTCGGGTCCAATCCATTATCAACGCCTAACTGCAACGCTTCGCACGTTCCCAGCATATGAATAGCCAACAGCATGTTGTTGCAAATCTTTGCCGTCTGCCCCGCTCCATTTGAACCGGCGTGGAAAATATTTTTGCCCATGCATTCTAAAATAGGACGCGCGCGCTCAATCGCCTGATCTTCTCCGCCGCAGATAAAGGTGAGCGTTCCCGCGGTCGCACCACCGACGCCACCGGACACCGGTGCATCAATCATACTGCGCCCACTTTTCGCCACTATCTCGGCCACATCTTTCGCTGTCGCCGCATCAATGGTGGAGCAATCAATAATCAGCGCATCCGGCAAAATGGCATTCAGAATTCCACGCTCATCAAGGTACAAACTGCGCACAGCATTTGCTGAGGGCAGCATACTGATCACCACATCTGCACCCTGTACGGTATGCGCCAGTGATTCACCAGACTCGGCACCTGCCGCCACAGCGGACGCCAATAATTCAGGGACGAGATCGAATGCCCGCACTTGGTGACCGGCCTTAATCAGGTTCTTGAGCATCGGTGCGCCCATATGGCCAACACCAAAAAATCCGATTTTCATAAATCCTCCAGCGGATGCGGCTGCACCGCATCTTTAAAAAATTCGTTGATGTAATCGCTTGGCACGTCGTCGACGCGCGCAAAACGAAACGCCGGCTTACCGTCCTTATCGATCAGCAACGCGCGCACGCCTTCTTGAAAGTCGCCTCGCGCCGCGCATGTCACTGACATGTTCCACTCCATACGAAAGGCTTGCGCTAACGACAGATGCTTAACCCGCTTTTGCCCTTCCCACACCAACCACGCTGTTTGTGCACATCCTCGCGATAAGGTTTTCGCCGCTTTCGACATCCACTCATCGTCGCCGGAATAATTGACGATATTGGCCACCACCTCTGCAAGCGTATCGGCATCGCACAGCGAATTAATTTCATCGAAATGCTGACGCAATGCGCTCTGAGGAAGTTTATCCAAAGCCAATTCATGACGGCGTAGCAACGCAGAAATCTGCTGGGTGTTGTCATCGAGAGATTTTGATAAAGACAGTGTTTGTAACTCAGCGAATACCTCACCCTTCGCCTGGCCTTCAATCACTCGATCAGCCAAACCAACATACAAGGCATCCGCCGCATTCACTTGCGCGCCGGTTAATCCAAGAAACAAACCACTGCGGCCCGGCATGCGCGATAAGAACCAGCTGCCGCCCACATCAGGATGCAAACCAATGGTGATTTCAGGCATCGCGATACGGCAACGTTCGGTTACCACCCGATGCGAACAGCCCGATAACAAGCCGAGCCCACCGCCCATCACAATGCCGTGCCCCCAACAAATCACGGGCTTCGCATACGTGTGAAGCAGGTAGTCGAGTTGATACTCTTGGGAAAAGAAATTTTCGATGTAGCGGTTTCGCTCACCGGCCGGCGTGTCGACCATGCTTTGGTACATACGCACGATATCACCGCCTGCGCAGAAGGCTTTTTCGCCTTCACCTTCTAACCACACCGCGACGACGCTGTCGTCATCCTGCCAGCGCAATAATTGCGGCAAAAGCAGATCAATCATGTCCAACGACAACGAGTTTAAGCTCTTCGGTGAATTCAGTGTTGCCACACCAATGCTATAGCCACTCGCTGTGCTTTCCGTCCGGAACAATACCGGTTCGGTCATAGTGCACTCCTATATTTTTATGTCGGTGGATGCCTGCTTGCGCTGCGACATTGGCGAATGCTTTATCGCTTGCAGGCAAGCTCCCACAAAAGAATTTCACCACCGAAACGTGGAGCCTTACTCAAGACTCCTGACGTTTTCATTCTAGATTCAGGGGATTTTCGCTCAATAAACGGCGCGCAATAATAACGCGCATAATCTCGTTAGTGCCTTCAAGAATTTGATGCACTCGAGCATCTCTCACGTAGCGCTCCAACGGATATTCACGGATGTACCCGTAGCCACCGTGCAGTTGCAGCGCCTCGTTACAAATATCGAAACACAAGTCTGTTGCCATACGTTTCGCCATGGCGCAAAACGCGGCGCGATCACTGTCTTTCTTGTCGAGTTTCCACGCGGCAAAACGTACCATCTGCCGCGCTGCAAGCAGATGCGTGGCCATATCGGCTAATTTAAATTGCGTATTCTGAAACGCCGCAATTTGCTGACCAAATTGCTTTCTTTCTTGCACATAAGAAAGCGCTTGATCTAATGCAGCTTGCGCGGCACCTAACGAGCAGCTCGCGATATTAATGCGTCCGCCATCCAATCCGCGCATGGCAATTGAAAAGCCTTCGCCCTCTTCGCCTAACCGATAACGGGCAGGCAATCGCACATCTTCTAAATTAACTTGGCGTGTAGGCTGCGACTTCCAACCCATTTTTTCCTCATTGCGACCAAAACTAATCCCCGGCAAGTCGCTAGGGATTAAGAAACACGAAATACCCTTTGCGCCGTCCCCACCGGTGCGCGCCATCAACACCAACGCGTCGGTGCTTCCCGCTCCGGAAATAAAGGCTTTGCTGCCGTTAAGAATATAGTGGTCACCATCGCGGCGGGCGGAAGTTTTTAGTGAGGCGGCATCAGATCCCGCGTTCGGCTCGGTTAAACAGTAAGAGGCAAGCTTCTCACCGGTCGTTAACGACGGACACCATTCGTCACGCACGTCAGGTTGCGCCCAACTGGCCACCATCCATGTCGCCATATTGTGAATCGTGATAAACGCCGCCGTTGACGTACACCCTTGCGCAAGTACTTCAAAGATTAACGATGCGTCTAAGCGAGACAGGCCTAAACCGCCAGCCGATTCGGGCGTGTAAATACCACAAAAACCGACCTCGCCGGCCTGCCGAATCGTGGCCACGGGGAAGGTACTCTCCGCGTCCCACTCAGCGGCAAATGGACGCAGTGCCTTTTCCATAAATTGCGAGGCGCTGTCACGGAAGGCGTGCTGTTCATCGGTTAATGAAAAATCCATTGCTGTCTCGTTAAATTAATATCAGTGCACATTATTCACATGCAGTACTTGCAGGTTACGACGCATCATTTAAGGGTGATGGTCATATTAGATTCCTGCACAACGTCATCTTCCGGCCAACGCGACGTCACCGTTTTGGTTTCGGTATAGAACCTTACACCCTGCTTTCCATAAGCGTGAAGATCGCCGTAGAACGAACCCTTCCAGCCGGTGAATGAAAAGAACGGTAGCGGCACCGGAATTGGCAAATTAATACCAACTTGGCCCACTTCTACTTCGTGCTGATACTTTCTCGCTGCTGCGCCACTGGCCGTAAAAATTGACGTGCCGTTACCGTAGGGATTGGCATTCACTAGCGCTATCGCTTCATCCAGACTGTCCACTTCCATACAGCACAGCACCGGCCCAAAAATTTCTTCCTGATAAATCGTCATGTCAGTGGTAACGCCGGTAAACAGCGTCGGCCCTACCCAGTTTCCGTTGGGGTATCCCGCCACTTCACACTGAGAACCATCCAAGTCGCAGTTCGCGCCTTCCTGTTTGCCTTTTTCGATATACGCCAACACGCGCTGTTTTGCCTGAGGGCTAATTAACGGCCCGTAAGCCGCATTTTCATCCGTGTATACACCAGGCGTCACTTTTGCGAGCTCATCTCGCAACGACGAAATCATTTGCTTCGCGCTGCCGACAAACACGGCAACGCTGATTGCCATACAACGCTGTCCAGCCGCGCCCACTGACGCCCCCACAAGCTGACTCACTACTTGCTGAGGATTTGCGTCAGGCATAATCACCATGTGATTTTTTGCGCCAGCAAAACATTGGGCGCGTTTCAAATTGTCTGTCGCAGTGCGGTAAATATGCTGCCCCACTGGCACAGAACCAACGAACGACACAGCGCGTACATCTTGTGCTGTAATTAATTGGTCCACTTGTTCTTTACGCCCATGCACCAACTGCAATAAATCCTTCGGCGCACCCGCTTCAAGGAACAGCTCCACCAATCGCACTGCGGTCATTGGGTCTTGTTCTGACGGCTTTAAGATAAAGCTGTTACCGCACGCGATCGCCATTGGGAACATCCAAAGCGGAATCATCGCCGGGAAATTAAACGGCGTAATGCCCACGCACACACCTAATGGCTGCACCCAAGAATGGGTATCAACACTGCGTGCAACGTTCTCAACCGTCTCACCCATCATCAACGCGGCGACATTGGCGGCTTGCTCTACCACTTCGATACCGCGCCACACATCACCCTTTGCATCGGGCATGGTTTTGCCGGTTTCTTTTGCCACCAGCTCGCCTAATTCATCGTGATGCAGTTTCAATAAATGTTGATAACGCAACATCACCCGCGCCCGTTCTGGCGTTGGAATTTCTCGCCATTGTTTAAACGCCGATTGCGCCGCCGCGAGTGCTTTGGCCACTTCATCCGGCGTCGCGCAAGGCGCTTGCCACAACACATCGCCCGTCGCGGGATCGGTGACATCCACCCAGTCGTTACCCGCGCCTTCGCTCCACTCGCCTGCAATCAGCATGGGGACTTTCTTATGTGGTGTAGCAGTCATTTTGCGGCTCTCCTTAAAGGCCTAAATCAGTGTCTCCTTTGTACCACAGAGATACCACCGCTAAGATAGTGGCAATTGCCTTTGATGGATAATATTGCATGGCCGAGCTGACAACTCAGATTTCCGATTGGCCGCTCGCCGAAGGCGGCGTCCGCGTGCTATTGCCCCAGCACTTGGTACAGCTTTTGCGTGAAGATACGCTTTCATCAGACTGCTACCCGTCCGCCTTTGGGTTCTATCCCGCCGCCCATGGGCATCACATGACACGCCACAGTCCAGATGATCATTTGGTTATTTATTGCATCGGAGGTGGCGCGCGAGTCCGCATCGGCGAATCACAACAACAGATCACATCGGGTGACTTACTGCTGCTGCCTCGCGGGGTTGCACACGAGTACAGCGCCAACGAGGAAATGCCATGGAGCATCTTTTGGATGCACCTCAATGGCGGTGAGGTCGATACGTGGTTCGACCGCTTTGGCGCGATGCATGGCGCTATCTGCTCACTTGGGCTACACGATCGATTGGCCGCTGAATTTCAAGCGCTACTTCGCCTTACTGCATCAGGCTATAACTTTGCGTCCGGCTTGCATGCGGCAATTTTAAGTCGTGGCATTTTAAGCTATGCGTTGCTGCTGACGGAGCGGCGCAAGGAAAGCCACCACGACATTAATCTCGGCGCGTTGCATCTATTTATGCAGCAAAAACTCGGTGAGCGATTAACACTGGCACAGCTGGCAGCGGCGGCGGAGATCTCCTCTAAGTATCAGTTTATTCGGCAATACAAAGCGCTCACGGGGCAAACTCCGATGCAGGCTTTTCTACATTTGAAGGTGAGCCGAGCGTGTTATTTATTGGAAATCAGTGATGCGAATGTCACCGATATCGCCCGCGAGTTTGGCTTTGACGATCCGTATTATTTTTCTCGGCTGTTTAAGAAAGTGGTGGGCGTGTCTCCCGCTAAATATCGTAGCCAAGGAAAAATTGGCAGTGCTTAGAAAACGATAGCTTGTTGTGTGGAGGCGTGTTTGAGGGTGTGGGGTTCTTGACGAGCGCCGTATCGCTTGCAGGCAAGCTCCCACAGGGGGCGCGAGGGCTAGTTGGTGCGGTGGGCTTGTGAGAGAGGTGCTGGGTTCTTGGTGGGGGCAAGCTCTTAGAGGGGATGACGCGCTGGTTTATGTG
>JARGPN010000008.1 GCA_029213045.1 Alcanivoracaceae bacterium | reverse complement strand
CCCACAAAAGGGTAGATTCCCACGCGTTACTCACCCGTCCGCCGCTCGCCACCAGGAGCAAGCTCCCGTGCTGCCGCTCGACTTGCATGTGTTAGGCCTGCCGCCAGCGTTCAATCTGAGCCATGATCAAACTCTTCAGTTCAAAAAGCTTTTAAAGTGTCCCTCTCCTAAGATCAGGCACTTAATACATGCTCAGTTCATCGCAAATTACTACTCATACATTGACGAGTAGAAAACTTGTTTAGAACCGATATCTTTGCAGATACCACTCCAAACAGGTTCCCACACGTTTGTCTGCCTGATTGTTAAAGAGCGTTGCGACATGCCGTCGCTGTGGGCGCGTATTCTAGGGAGACGGGGTTGAGAGTCAACAACTTTTCATAAACTTTTTTTCAAACGTTCATCATTTAAGCGTTGCGTACAAATATCCCGCGCTAACGGGCTGAAAAAGCAGCTAACTGTGCGTTTTTACGGCGTTTGTAATATTCCATTAAACGCCATCCCAACAGCACAAAAAGGACCAAGGCAAAAACAACTTGCTCCGTGTAGCCACTTTTCTGAATCCAGAAATCATGAACCAGCACTAAAAGCACCGCTGGAAAAATGAGCTTATGCAAGCGCACCCATTTTTTTCCGAGCTTGCGCCGACTATTTCTTGTGCTAGTCACCGCCAATGGCAACAAGCACAACCATGCACTAACACCAACAATGATATAGGGACGCTTGCTGAGTTCATCGCCGATATACCGAACATCCCACCCCAGCAATAACCACGCCCAAGCGATCAGGTGCAAAGACGCATAGGCGAATGACAGCAACCCGAAGGTTCGGCGCAAGGCAACCAGCCACGGCTGCTTCAACCACAACGCCAACGGACGCGCTGATAATGTCAGCAATAATCCGATAAACGCCCACCAGCCCAACTGCGCGACAAACGTTTTGGCCGGATCTGGACCAAGCGCCCCACTAAGCCCTTGCCACAGCAACACCACAAAAGGCACGCAGCCAAGCGGCCACATCACCCACAGCAATTTCGACAACCGTTTCATTAATAGAATTTCTTCAGATCCATGCCCTTATACAACGAGGCGACCTCTTCCTCGTAACCATTGAACATTTGGGTGTCGTGCCAGTTTGGATCAAACAACGAGTTGGGCAGCCGCCGTTCGCGCGACTGACTCCATCGAGGATGGTCGACCAAGGGGTTCACATTTGAGTAAAACCCATACTCCCCAGGCGCAAGAAGATTCCACGTAGTCGGCGGCTGCTTTTCAGTTAGGGTAATTTTCACGATCGACTTAATCGATTTAAAGCCGTATTTCCAGGGCACCATCAAGCGCAACGGCGCACCGTTCTGATTCGGTAGCGTCCGGCCGTACAACCCCACCACCATCATGGTGAGCGGGTTCATTGCTTCATCTAGACGCAATCCTTCTACATACGGCCACTTAATGCCGGAGAAACGCGAAGATTGCCCCGGCATCTGTTCAGGGTCATACAGCGTCTCGAAGGCGACATACTTTGCTTTTGAAGTTGGCTCGAAGCGTTTGATTAAATCTGCCAAGGAAAACCCAACCCAAGGCACCACCATGGACCAAGCTTCCACACAGCGGAAACGGTAAATACGCTCTTCAAGAGGATGGGGCTTGAGAATGTCTTCTAGTGTGAAGGTGCCAGGCTTGCCGACCTCGCCATCAATCGTCACTTGCCAAGGATCTGTTTTGAATTTGCCCGCATATTCAGACGGATCGGTCTTGCCGGTGCCAAACTCATAAAAGTTGTTATAACGGGTGGCATCCGAATAAGGCGTCAAAGAATCCTTCGCGTTGGGCATTCCGTCTACACGCTGCTCCACGGCGTTTCGCCACCACTTTGGGCGCCCTGCATCTTCCGCAGCCGGGTTGCCCACCAGCGCCAACGCATTGCCTGACATACCGCTCGCCACGGCACCGCCGGCAAGCGCGGCCATAAAATGGCGGCGGTTTAGATAAACAGACTCAGGGGTAATCTCAGAGGAGGGTATATCGCTCGCTTTACGCGTTTTGATCAGCATTGGCACAGCCTCGTTGCATCCATTTCATAGGAATCTAGCCTATTGGATGCAACGAGCGCGTCAATGTTTCAGTCAGTGACTTTCTTTTTACGCTCGCGGAACCGGCGAACAACATCAAGCACCACACCGCTACCTATGTATATCACCGCCACCGCAGCCAACACCAACGGAGGGTCTAGCACGACAATTGCAAAGGCGACGATCACACCAAGCAGCGCACGCACTGGCACACGACCGATGTGAAACTCTTTAAAGCTTTGGTAACGCACCGACGACACCATCAGCAGTCCCGTGGCAGCGGTAATAAACGCCACCAACCAAGAAATATCGTTGCCATCCAAACCTCGACTAGCGCCCAGCCACACCAACGTCGCCACTAAACCCGCGCCACTTGGGCTAGGCAAGCCAATGAAAAAGCGCTTATCGGATGTTTCCGCCTGTACATTAAAGCGAGCCAAGCGCAGGGCCGCGCAGGCGACATAAATAAAGGCCGCCACCCAGCCAAGCTTACCCAAATCCGTTAACGCCCACGCATAGGCAACCAATCCCGGGGCAACGCCAAAGGCGACGCAATCCGACAAGGAGTCGTATTCGGCGCCAAATTTACTTTGCGTATTGGTCAGACGAGCAACACCACCATCCAGCCCATCTAATACACCCGCAACCACGATACCGATCGCCGCGTTATCAAACTGTGCATTCATGGCCGCCACAATGGCGTAAAAGCCGGCGAACAAGGCGCCGGTCGTAAACAGGTTGGGCAACAGGTAAACGCCTTTGTGCCGAACTTGGCGCTGATGGTCCGTCTCAATCACTTCAAAAGAAGGATCTTCTAATTTTTCAGTTGTTGGCTTGTCGTCGCTCATTACATCCTCCGCGAATGTGCGCCAGTGTAGCGGTTTTGCTAACAACAAAAAATGGTGGCGCGCGCTTATCCGCGCAATAACCCCTGCCCCGTTAAACGCTGCGCGTCATACCACGAGAAAACCGCCTTGCGACAACGAAAAGACGACAAAATTGCCCACACGGTCAGGCCCACCAAGTGTTGTACTATCTAGCCTTACGCCACGATCGCAGACGTACTATAAGAAACGGGGAGCGCCAGACTCACAAGACCATGAAAAACGTCCCAACGCTGATCAAAGCTTCTGAGAAATTACTGCTGGCACATTTACCTAAGCCGGCGTCCGATCTCGCACGTCTCATTACTGCCATTTTTAAGCTCGATGGCGGATGGCTGTTTTGGGCATTTTTTATAGGCTGGGTCGCATGGCTCTTTGCCACGATCACGCTCATTCTGCACCCCGAAGCAAATAGAGAACTGGTCGGCCTCGCGTTACTCAGCAGCGGGGTTTACGTCGGTAACGCGTTACGCCTTTCTGGCGCCCTACTACGGCACCCAACACCCGGCATTACCGACAACCATGACGGGCTCAACTGGTGTGCATTGATTCTTGGCCACGGTTGCGCCGTGATTATCATGCGACAAACGCAAGCCAGTGGCGCGGACGCCTTTGCGCTGAGTATGTTTTCCGTTCTTTACGCTCCTTACCTCAACCGCCTATCACAAATGCCTGCGATGCTCGCCATGCTGTCATCGTCAACATTAATTGGCTGGAGTTCCGCACTAGAAGCCCCGTGGATTTTGGCAGGCGTGTGCGCCATTCAGCAAAGCGTTGTTTGGTTAGTGGGTCGCAGCTTCTTAGACCAACGCGCAGCCTCTAAACACTTTCGCACTTTGCATAAGCGACTTGAACAAGCCCAGCAAGAGCTCTATGAAGCCTCTCGTCTCGCCGAGCGCCTCAGACTCTCTCGAGAATTCCATGACCGCCTAGGCCATGAAATCACCTCGCTAAACACACAGCTCATACACCTAGAGCAACAAGACAAAAGCGCCAAAACTAGCGCGCATTTACACGAAGCAAAGCTGGCACTGCAACGACTGGATCAATGCTTTAGAGATATCCTCACGCATCGCCCACCGGCAATCAGCCAGCCCTTGCTCAACGATATTCATCAACTCGTGCAGCAAATTCCATCATTGCGCATCGCCATAGAGAACGCGCCCCACAGCATCGCCGTGTCAGATCGCACTCAACAAACCGTGATGATTTGTCTGGGCGAAGCACTTACCAATTGTTTAAAGCACAGCGCCTCTGAAAAAATCTCTCTGCAATTCGAGCAGCACGACAAACTCGTTTGCTTGCGCATAACCAATGCGGCCAGCCGCACACGCACAGGAGAATCAGGCATGGGGCTAGATTCCATGCATCAGCGCATGCTCGCCATTGGCGGGCAATTTGTGCGTTTTCGCCCCAGCCCTTACCTATTTGTGGCAGAGCTCTATTTTCCGGCAGAGATTAAATGACACGCATTGCAATTATTGATGACCAAAAAATCGTGCGAGAGGGACTCGCCCTCATCATAAAAAATTTCGGCGACATGAATGTTGCGTTCAACAGTGACGATGGCAATAAGCTGATTCACTCTCTTAACGACGGCATGCAGCTTGATGTAGTACTACTGGATGTCCGTATGCGCGGCATGGATGGCATCGCCGTAATGGTGAGACTTAAAGAAACTCACCCAACGCTGCCCGTTTTATTTTTAACGTCAGTGGAAGATCCAATATTACTTGAGCAAGGAATGGGCCTTGGCGCGCGGGGCTGGCTGAGCAAGCATTGCTCGGCGGACGAACTAAAGAACGCGATCATCGCGGTTGGCAACGGACGGTATTGGCGGCCGCAGCGCTCTCACACGGCGCTGGAAATGTTCACTGCTCGCGAACTTCAGATTGTGCGAGCGTTAGCGGCGGGTCGGAGTAACACCGAAATAGCCGATCATTTGGCGCTCAGTAACGGTACGGTAAAAAACTACGTCTCGATCATTTATGAAAAACTGTCCGTGAGCCATCGAGGGCAAGCTATCGCGCGACTTCGCGATTTAGGCCTCGACGCCTAACTCCAACAACATTTTAAAAGACATAAAAAAAACGCGGCCTAAGCCGCGTTTTTCACAAAACCAATCAACAAATTAGTTCTTAGACTTGTCGATGATTTTGTTAGCGTTGATCCAAGGCATCATTTCACGCAATTTCGCGCCAACTTGCTCGATTGGATGCGCCGCATTGTTACGACGGTACGCAGTCATTGAGGGATAGTTATGCGCGCCTTCAGCGATGAACATTTTCGCGTATTCACCATCTTGAATGCGCTTAAGCGCATTGCGCATTGCTGCACGTGACTCATCGTTAATGACTTCTGGGCCGGTCACGTACTCGCCATATTCCGCATTGTTGGAAATGGAGTAGTTCATGTTGGCGATGCCGCCTTCGTACATAAGGTCAACGATCAACTTCAATTCATGCAGACATTCGAAGTACGCCATCTCAGGGGCATAGCCCGCTTCGGTCAGCGTTTCAAAACCAGCTTTCACCAGCTCAACTGCACCGCCACACAATACAGCTTGCTCGCCAAACAGGTCGGTTTCGGTTTCGTCTTTGAAGGTGGTTTCAATAATACCGGTACGACCGCCGCCAACGCCGCTAGCGTAAGACAGCGCAACGTTCTTTGCGTTACCGGTTGCGTCTTGGTAGATCGCGATCAAATCAGGAATGCCACCGCCTTTAACGAATTCAGAACGCACGGTGTGACCAGGTGCTTTCGGGGCAACCATGATAACGTCCAAATCAGCGCGCGGCACAACTTGGTTATAGTGAATCGCAAAACCATGAGCGAACGCCAGCGTCGCGCCCTTTTTCAGGTTTGGCTCAATTTCATTTGCATACAGCTGTGACTGGAATTCGTCTGGCGTCAAAATCATGATGACGTCCGCCCACTGCACCGCTTCAGGTACGGCTTTAACCGTCAAACCTGCCGCTTCTGCCTTGGCAGCAGAACCAGAACCTGGACGCAATGCAACGACAACGTCTACGCCTGAATCTTTAAGGTTGTTGGCATGTGCATGGCCCTGAGAACCATAACCAATGATCGCTACTTTCTTGCTTTGAATAATGGAAAGGTCGCAATCTTTGTCGTAATAAACTTTCATGATCTTCCTCGTCTGGAGTTCGGCGCCGCTAAGGGAGCGCATAATACCTGTTCCGGAGCCAGTTGTAGACCGGCTCTATCAACTAAATAACGATTAAAGCTGCCCCGCTAAACGCGGAGCTAAATGCTTAGAACCTTTTCACCGCGGGCAATGCCAGATACGCCAGAGCGCACGACTTCCATCACCTGCGCCTCAACGGCACCTATAAAAGCATCCAATTTATCGGTCGTACCGGCCAGTTGTACGGTGTACAAGCTGTTGGTGACGTCGACAATCTGTCCCCGAAAGATGTCCACCGTACGCTTCACCTCCGCACGCTGAGCACCCGTGGCCTTGATCTTGATGAGCATGATTTCACGCTCAACATGCGGCCCTTCGGTCAAATCAACCAGCTTTACCACTTCAATTAACTTGTTGAGCTGCTTAGTAATTTGCTCAATTTTTTTATCATCACCGTAGG
Source organism: Alcanivoracaceae bacterium (assembly GCA_029213045.1). Classification (GTDB taxonomy): domain Bacteria; phylum Pseudomonadota; class Gammaproteobacteria; order Pseudomonadales; family Alcanivoracaceae; genus JARGPN01. The sequence continues at coordinate 89,014 of JARGPN010000008.1, read as the reverse complement.
TGGTGAGCGTCAATCGAGACAAGGTTTTGTCTTCAGTAGGCGCCACCGTCAATGTTTCGATGTTGTAGCCGCGCTGCGCGAACAGGCCCACCACACGAGACAAAGCACCCGGCTCGTTTTCCATCAGGATCGAGATAATGCGTCGCATGATTAGGTTCTCTCCGTTTTGCTTAGCCACATATCGCGCATTGAACTGTCAGCAATATGCATCGGATAGACGTGCTCAGTCGGATCGACATACACGTCTAGGAATACCAATCGATCTTTCAAACTAAACGCGCGATCCATAGCTTCATCGAGCTGATCCGCCTTTTCGACCTTGATACCGACATGACCATACGACTCCGCCAGCTTGACGAAGTCCGGCAGGGACTCCATGTATGACTGACTATGACGGCCGCCATACTGCATATCCTGCCATTGGCGCACCATGCCCAATGATTGGTTGTTGATGTTGATGATTTTGATCGGCAGATGATATTGCAAACAGGTCGATAGCTCCTGAATGTTCATCTGGATCGACGCTTCGCCGGTGACACAAGCCACCATCGAATCAGGGAACGCAAACTGCACACCCATCGCCGACGGCAAGCCAAAGCCCATGGTGCCAAGACCACCTGAGTTGATCCATTGGCGTGGCTTATCGAACTTATAAAACTGCGCGGCGAACATTTGGTGCTGGCCAACGTCTGACGTGACGTAAGCATTACCGTTCGTGGCGCGGTACAAGCTTTCAACCACTTGCTGCGGTTTCAGCAGGCCATTGTCATTTTTTTCATAGCGCAGGCCATGATGGTCACGCCAACCGTCAATCTCTTCCCACCAGCGCGCCAAGGATTTTGCATCTGGCTTGGTGGCGATTTCTTTCACAATGCTCAGCATTTCTTCGAGCACATGTTCAACGGGACCAACAATGGGAATGTCCGCGCGTACGTTTTTAGAAATCGCAGCCGGATCCACATCGATATGCACGATCGTTGCGCCGGGGGCGAACTTTTTAGTGTCGTTGGTCACGCGATCGTCAAACCGTGCGCCCGCCGCCAAAATAAAGTCCGCATTATGCATCGCCATGTTGGCTTCGTAGGTACCGTGCATGCCAAGCATGCCAAGGTGCTGGCGATCCGTTGCCGGATACGAACCCAATCCCATCAAAGTGTTCGTAACAGGGTAGTTAAGCTCACGGGCCAAATTAATTAAGAACTCGCTCGCATCGCCTTGCACAACACCACCGCCAGCATAAATAACAGGGCGCTTAGCTTTCAGCATTTCTTCCACCGCTTTGCGAATCTGACCTGAATGGCCACGCACAACGGGGTTGTAAGAGCGCATCTTCACTTTGCTGGGGTATTCGTACGGGAATTTCGCCATGGGACTGGTGAGATCCTTAGGGATATCAATCAGTACTGGGCCCGGACGGCCAGTCGTGGCGATATAGAATGCTTTCTTCATGACCTCCGGAATATCCGCAGTATCACGAATAGAAAAGCTATGCTTAACGATAGGACGGCAAATACCGATCATGTCCGTTTCTTGGAAGGCGTCATCGCCAATCCAGTCGGAACGCACCTGCCCTGAGAGCACCACCATTGGGATGGAATCCATATACGCCGTGGCGATACCGGTGACCGCATTCGTGGCGCCAGGACCGGACGTTACCAGCACAACACCAGGCTTACCGGTAGAGCGCGCATAGCCATCCGCAGCGTGCGTGGCCGCTTGTTCGTGGCGCACGAGGATGTGGTTCACCGTGTCTTGCTGAAAAATCGCGTCGTAAATGTGCAGTACCGCGCCGCCAGGGTAGCCGAATAAAAATTCAACTCCCTCGTCCTGCAGAGCACGGACAACCATCTCCGCACCGGAGAGCTTTTCCACAATAAATACCTCAATTTGGCCAACACAGCGCATACCGAACCCATGCCCGGGAACTGGCTGGCAAACATCAAGCTTGTGTCCTGCAGAAAGAAACCGTAGTTAGGTCTTTCGGGGTCCTCGCGACGGTGGTCAGCAAAGACGCAGGTCGGAGGAAGGGGCGGGGTGATGCGTCGAATGACTGTATCACTATAATTCCGGACGTCACGGTAATGACGCCCCGGAACCTGGCCTCACATGCGCTAGGGTGTTGCGCATGCAGATCCCGATCTCCGGAGAACGTGAATTCTGGCACATCTGGGCGTGTTGTCAAATAGTTAGCACACTTCCGGTGTTGCCTTAAACAACAATAAACGGGCATGCTATTGGGCAGTTTGCGAGGGAGTAGCACGAACCATGAAAACAAAGCACTACATCGCGGTCCTGACGGCAGGATTGTTAATGATTGGCAGCCCACTCTATGCCGCCAGCAAGTATTTCAAATGGGTCGACGAGAATGGCGTCACCCACTACACCACGACGCCTCCTCCAGAAGGCAAAAACAGTGAAGAAGTGCGGACCTACAATTCCGCCTCTAAGGATCAGGAAAAAGCCAAACAGAACTTAGAGCAGCGACGCGAGAATGACGCCGCTGAAAGGGCACGCACCAAAAGCGAACTCGCTGAAAAAGAGAAAGAGCAGGCAGAGCCTAATGCTGTGCGCGAAGAGCGTTGCCAGAAACATCGCAACAATTTAAATACTCTCAAAACCGGCCCTCGTGTTCGCTCCAAGGATCCAGAAACAGGTGAATTGATTGCGCTAGATGATGAAGCGCGCGCGAAGATGATTGCCGATACTGAAAAAGCGTTAGCGAATTGCGAAAAGAAATAACATCAGCAACGTAGAAAAAGGGGCTAATTCATTAGCCCCTTTTTTGTGCGTGTTATACCGTCACGAAGAGATTAAGAGGCTGTAAACTCCAGCTCACTGTTATTACCTGCTCGCACGTTAATGCACTGGCCTGGCAAAAAGTCGCCGCGCAAAATTGCTTGCGCTAATGAGTTCTCTATCTTTTGCTGAATAGCTCTCTTTAACGGTCTCGCGCCGTAAACAGGGTCATACCCCGCTTCGACCAGTAGATCCAACGCTGCATCATCGAGCTCCAACGTTAAATCGCGTTCCCGCAAGCGCGCACGCAAATGCTCTAGCTGTATTGCAGCGATATTGCGAATTTGCTCCTGCTGCAGGGGATGGAACACAACGACCTCGTCGATACGATTAATAAACTCCGGCCGAAAATGATTTCCCACCACATCTAACACCGCACTTTTCATCGTTTCATATTGCGCACTATCGGATTCGTCGACCCCTTCCGCACTTAAACGCTGAATTAAATCAGACCCTAAGTTAGACGTCATAACGATAACCGTATTGCGGAAATCCACCGTGCGCCCCTGTCCATCTGTCAAGCGACCGTCGTCCAAAACCTGCAGTAAAATATTAAACACATCAGGGTGCGCCTTCTCGACTTCATCAAGTAGCAGCACAGCATAAGGGCGACGACGAACAGCCTCCGTCAGGTATCCGCCCTCTTCATACCCAACATAGCCTGGCGGTGCACCGATTAGTCGAGCAACGGAATGCTTTTCCATAAACTCAGACATATCAATGCGGACCATGGCGTCGTCTGTATCAAACAAAAATTCTGCCAGTGATTTACACAGCTCTGTTTTACCGACACCGGTTGGCCCTAAAAAGAGAAAGGAACCGTTCGGACGGTTCGGGTCTGATAATCCCGCGCGAGACCGACGCACCGCATTGGCGACGGACAACACTGCTTCATCTTGGCCAACCACGCGGCGATGCAACGCCTCTTCCATGCGTAGTAGTTTGTCGCGCTCACCTTCCAACATTTTCGAAATGGGGATGCCTGTCCACTTCGATACGACTTCGGCAATTTCCTCTTCGGTGACTTTGTTGCGCAGCAGCACCGTTTCTGTTTCTTGCGAAGACGCTGCTTTTAACTTGGTTTCCAAGTCAGGAATCAAACCATATTGCAACTCGGACATACGATTAAGATCACCGGCTCGACGCGCTTGATCCATTTCAACGCGGGCTTTTTCTAGCTCCGCTTTAATATCTTGTGCACCCTGAACACTCGCCTTTTCAGCATCCCATACTTCACGCAGATCAGCGTATTCCTTCTCTAGGGACGAAATATCTTCTTGTAACTTTTCCAGCCGCTTCTTACTGGCATCATCTTTTTCTTTACGTACCGCCTCGCGCTCCATTTTCAGCTGGATAAGACGACGATCCAAGCGATCCATTTCTTCAGGCATGGAGTCTATTTCCATGCGAATTCGACTTCCGGCTTCATCAATCAGGTCAATGGCTTTATCTGGCAATTGCCGATCGGTGATATAACGTTGCGATAACTTCGCCGCCGCCACAATGGCGCCATCGGTAATTTCGATGCCGTGATGCACTTCGTAACGTTCTTTCAGTCCACGCAAAATGGCTACCGTGTCTTCAACGGTAGGTTCATCAACTAACACCTTTTGGAAACGACGCTCAAGCGCCGCATCTTTTTCGATAAACTGCCGATACTCGTTTAAGGTCGTCGCGCCAACGCAGTGCAACTCACCGCGCGCCAGCGCAGGCTTCAACATATTGCCCGCATCCATGGCGCCGTCTGCTTTGCCCGCGCCGACCATGGTATGCAGCTCATCAATAAATAAAATGATTCGGCCTTCTTGTTTTGCCAGTTCATTCAAAACAGCTTTCAAACGCTCCTCGAATTCACCGCGATATTTGGCACCGGCAATCAGCGCCGCCATATCCAAAGAGAGAACCTTTTTATCTTTCAATCCTTCCGGCACTTCGCCATTGACGATACGTTGCGCCAACCCTTCGACGATCGCCGTTTTGCCCACACCCGGCTCACCAATCAGCACCGGATTGTTTTTCGTGCGGCGCTGCAGAACTTGAATGGTGCGACGAATTTCATCGTCACGCCCGATTACAGGATCCAGCTTGCCGCTTTCCGCGCGAGCAGTAAGATCGACGGTATATTTATCTAGCGCTTCGCGCTTTTCTTCTGAGTTGGGATCATTCACCGCTTCACCTCCACGCACATCTTCGATCACGCGCTCAAGTACGTTGCGCACAATGCCTGCCGTTTTAAATATTTTTCCAACATCGCCAGCATCGTCACACGCCGCCAGCAGTACGACCTCGCTAGAAATATATTGATCACCTCGCTGCTGTGCTTCGCGATCAGCAAGGTTGAAAAGCCGGCTCATGTTTTGAGAAAGCTGCACATCGCCGGTGAATTGATTGACGGTTGGCTGGCGCTCCAATGCCAATTGCAGCGCAGTTTCCACGTCAGCAACGTTCGCGCCCGCGCTCTGCAAAATGGGCCGCGCACTGCCGCCGCGCTGTTGCATTAACGCAAGAAAAAGATGAACGGGTTCGATTGAGGGGTTACTTTTTCCCACCGCAATAGACTGCGCTTCGGACAAAGCTTCTTGTAATCGTGCCGTTAATTTATCTAATCGCATAGAGCCACTCCTGGCACTGTTCCGTTGCTTATAGAAGTGAGGGCGTTTGGGAAATTTTCAAGGCTGCAATAACAGACTAACGGAAGAGCAAGAGGGATTAAGTCAGTTCAGTTGGTTAGCCAGATCAACGAAGCAAAACGTCCTGTTTGGCCTTCATGACGATACGAATAGAAAGCATCCTGATGGCAGTGAGTGCAAAGTGCCCCACCCTCCACGGCTTGAACACCGGCGGCCGCCAAACGTTGCTGCGCGAGAAAAAACAAATCCATCCGCCAACGACCATCGCCGTCTTCTGTGAACCCAGCAGCGGCGCGTGGATCACGCAGCAAAAATGGATCGCGCACCGCAGCATCCACTTGATAACACTTCCGGCAAATAGCCGGGCCTAGCCATGCACTGACGTTTTCACCGCTGGGGGCAAGCGTCGCGACACCAGCCTCTAATATGCCATCAAGCAAACCACGCCACCCGGCGTGAAAAGCCCCTACGGCACTGCCGTCGGTGCGCGCCATCAATACAGGCAAGCAGTCGGCGGTGAGCACCGCACAGGGCGTTTGTGGCGCATGCGTAAATATGCCATCCGCGTCAGTGTCCTGGTCACCGGCCTCAATAATGCGCGTACCGTGCACTTGACGCAGCCAAGCCGGCGCGCGCGCGGTGCCAAGAATTTCATGCACGTGATGGCGGGCTTGCTCGACCCGACGCGGATCGTCATCGCAATTTGCGCCTAAATTAAAACCGCGCCACGGCGGCGGAGAATGATCACCGTGACGAGTAGTGACCCGCACCCTGACGTTGGCATGAGGCGCCCAGTCAGGAGTAATCCAGTTTTCGTGGAAGGGTTTATCCGTCATTGGCGACGCTCAACAAATGCTTATTCGCTCTCTAAATCTTTACGCATCGCTAACACCAGCCCCATAAAGTCGTCAGGCAGGTCGCACTCCACTTCCAAATAATCACCGGTGCGAGGGTGCACTAGTCCGAGTTTGCGCGCATGCAAGGCTTGCCGCGGAAACGCTTGAATCGCGTCGCGTAGCTCTGGCGTAGCACCGGCAGGAAACTTAGGGCGACCGCCGTAAGTGGGGTCGCCCACCAGCGGATAGCGAACGTGCGCCATGTGCACACGGATTTGGTGGGTGCGCCCCGTTTCCAGCAGCACTTTGATGCGAGTATGGCCGCGGTAGCGTTCAATCAGGCGATAATTTGTCACCGCTGGCTTGCCGGATTCTGTCACCGCCTGCCGCTTACGGTCCGACGGATGCCGACCAATCGGCGCATCGACACGTGCTCCGCCCGTCATGACGCCGACGGCAATCGCTTCGTATTCACGGTATAGCGACTTATCTTGCAGCTGATTCACTAAAGACGCGTGCGCCTCGAGTGTTTTTGCGACCACCATCAAACCAGTAGTATCCCGATCTAGGCGGTGCACAATCCCCGCTCGCGGCATATTGGCAAGACTTGGCGCGTGATGGAGTAAACCGTTGAGCAGCGTTCCCGCCGCATGGCCCGCTGCAGGATGTACAACAAGCCCCGTGGGTTTGTTGATGACCAGCAGATCGTCGTCTTCATAAACGACATCAAGATCAATAGCCTCGGGCTCATCTTCAACCTCTTGCTCCAGCTCAGCATCAAGATTGAGGGTCTCATGGCCCGTTAGCTTGTCTTTAGGCTTAGCCTGCTTGCCGTCAACGGTCAGCGCCCCGCTTTTAATCCAGCTCTGCAGGCGCGAACGCGAATAGGTCGAAAACAGCTCCGCAGCAACCTGATCTACACGCTGTCCGGCGAACTCAGGGCCCACCTCGGCGGTTAGCTGAATTTTTTCACTTAAAACTTGTCCCATGGATACCCTGTACAGCCTTATGTTTTAATAGCTCGCCCATTGTCGCGCATATTGTAGCGCCCAACGAAGAAAAGCATGCGAAATTTCAGCGTTTTTATCATATTTGTCCTATTAATCGGCTGTGCTCACCGCGGCGACGACCACCGTGAATTGACAGAAGCCAAGCACTATCAGGAGGCCCACAAGCTTCTTGAGAAAAAAAGCTACATCACAGCGATCGATGAACTCGAAGAGCTCGAGGCACGCTTTCCCTATGGTGATTACACCGAGCAGGCGCAGCTAGACCTTATTTACGCTCGCTTTAAAGCACTGGATTACCCTGAAGCGGTAGCGCAGGCCGACCGCTTTATTCGTAACTATCCAGCGCATGAGCACCTTGATTACGCGCTTTACTTAAAAGGCTTATCAAATTTCTATTTAGAGCTTGGCCTGTTCGACCGACTGTCCAAAACAGACAAGGCCGCGCGCGATCTTTCTTCAGTGAGGGAAGCGTTCCAAGATTTCGATGAGCTCGTAAAACGCTTTCCGGAAAGCCCTTTTTCACCGGACGCGCGACAACGCATGGTCCACATTCGCAATCTCTTAGCAGAGCAGGAATTGCGCGCAGCGCATTATTACGCGCGACGTCACGCCTTTATTGCGGCAGCCAATCGCGCGCAGTTTGTCATTCGCCACTTCCAAGAAGCTCCCGCTGTACCCGAAGCCTTAGCGATATTAAGCAAAAGCTATGAAGAGCTGGAACAACCTGAGCTTGCACAAAAAAGCCTCACAATGCTGAAAGGTAACTGGCCCGGCTCCAGCTATTTAAATGAGGAGGGTGAAGTGGAATTGGAATGGTGGCCATCGAAAGATCGCCAATGGTTAAGCCTAATAACCTTCGACCTGCTGTAACAACTGGATAAAACTTTCTAACGATTCAGTAAACCGTTGGCGCCCTAATCCCCAGGGCGCCAACCGTTCGTCATCGGATAACGCCTATCTTTGCCAAACGCGCGTCGGCTCACACGAGGACCGATAGCGGCTTGGCGGCGCTTATACTCATTGCGGTCAACCAATTTCACCACGCGATAGACCGTGTCACGATCAAACCCCGCTCTAATCACCGCCTCTGCGCTGTAATCTTGTTCAACATACAGTTCAAGAATACTGTCTAGCTCGTCGTAATCGGGCAATGAATCTTGGTCCACCTGATCCGGCGCCAATTCAGCAGACGGTGGTCGCTCAATCACGCGTCGTGGAATCAACTCATAGCCTGCGGCATGATTTCGATATTCGCACAAGCGATACACCCACGTTTTCGACACGTCTTTCAATACGTCGAACCCACCAGCCATATCGCCATAAAGCGTTGAATAGCCCACAGCGACTTCACTTTTATTACCAGTGGTTAATACGAGATAGCCTTTCTTATTGGATAGCGCCATCAGCAACGTGCCGCGACAACGGGCCTGCAAATTTTGCTCTGTCACGTCCGCCTCGGTACCCGCAAACGCGTCGGACAAAATATTCATAAAGCCATCAAACGCTGGCTCAATGGGCAACACCCGATAGGTCACCTGAAGATTTCGCGCCTCTAGCTCGGCATCTTCAATGCTGATCGCCGCGGTATACCTAAACGGCATCATCACCGCTTCGACATTTTCAGCTCCGAGCGCATCCACCGCCACAGCGAGCGTTAAAGCAGAATCAATGCCACCAGATAAACCCAGCAAGGCGCCGCGAAAGCCATTCTTGTGAACGTAATCTCGCACCGCGAGCACCAACGCTTCGTACACAGATTCCTCATCTTGTGGCACCGGCAAACGCTCGCCTCGCACAGTGACCAAGTCACCCTCAACGTCAACATCAACGGGCACCAGCGCCTCTTTAAAACTACTCCCTTGCACCACCACTTCACCGTCAGAAGACACCGCCGCAGACGCACCGTCGAACACCAATTCGTCCTGGCCACCCACTATGTTGCAATACAGCACAGGTAAATTATTTTCCGTCGCGCGCGCAATGATTTGCTCTAAACGCTCTTCATGTTTATCCCTGCGGAACGGCGAAGCATTCAAATTCACCAACAGCTGCGCACCCGCTTGCGCCGCCTGCGCCGCTGGCTGCACATGCCAAATGTCTTCGCAAATAGTAATACCTATACGCACGCCCTCACATTCCACAACTAGCGGTGCATCGCCCGTGTGGAAATAGCGCTTTTCATCGAATACGCGATAGTTCGGCAAACAGTGTTTGAAGTATTCCTGCAGCTCACCAAATCGTTGCGGCTGCAAAAATCCGGCAACATTATAACGACGGCCGTTGCGAATCGCCGGATACCCAAGCACGATGGGCACAGGGATATCGCTCGCCAGAGACACCAAGGCATCCTGAATGCGAGTATTGAGACTGGGGCGCAAAAGAAGATCTTCCGGCGGATAACCCGTCAGGGCCAGCTCGGGGAATACAACCAGTCCGGCACCTAACCGAGAACTCGCCTCTTTAGTCAGCGCAACAATCTTTTGGGCATTGGCATCTATATCGCCAACATGGAAATTCCCCTGAGCGAGAACAATACGCACGAAATTCGCTCCATCGCCTTTTCAATAGTAGAGCGGGGATTGTACTCTTTAGCGTAGATGAATCGGAGACTGGAATGGGCATTATTCGTATTTTATTGGTGATCGCTGCCATCTGGGTGGTTTGGCGACTAGTCAGCAAGGTTTTTGCACCGCCAACGTCGACAAAACAAAACGACGCATCGAACACAACACATGGCGGCGCCCAAACGAGCGATTCCAAAATGCTGCGTTGCGAGCAATGCGGTGTGCATGTTCCAGACACCGAAGTATTTACCGCTAAAGGGCATCACTTTTGCTCAGCGGAACATCAGGGGCGGTGGCTAGAAGACCATAATGTTTAAATCAAACATACTGGGCGCGGAGAATAAAAAATGGCAATGGACGCCCGAACGCGTCTATATGTCGTACCGTATCTTTCTTGCTGCGGCGCTCTTGCTGATTTACAAGGTCAATACCGGCTCCGACATGGGCCGTACTTACCCTGAACTTTTTGAGTATGCAGCGTTTACTTATCTAGCAATAAGCATCTTATCCGCTATTTTCAGCCCTGCGCTAATGCGACTAATGCCGCGCTGGTCGCCGCTGATCCCTGTCATTGTCGATATTCTTTTTCTAACCACCTTCATTCATGCAAGCGGCGGCCTGGGTAACAACCTAGGCGTGCTAATGATGGTGTCCGTGGCGGCGGCCAATATTTTATTGCCCGGACGCGTCGGCATTTTCGTAGCGGCACTCGCCACGATCTCTGTGTTATTTGAACAATTTTGGTTCGGGCTACAACAAACAGTTCAAAATCCATTTCATTTAACTGAACCCGCATTGCTTGGCGTCTCGTTTTTTGCCATCGCGGTAATCACCAGACAAATTGTGCAGCGCTTGGACCGCAGCGAAGCATTATCAGAACAACGACAGCAAGCATTAATTCAGCTCGAAGCACTCAACAAGCAAATCGTACAACGCATGCGCACCGGCATCATGGTCATTGATGACGCATTTATCATTTTACTTGCGAATCCATCAGCGCAAGCACTGTTTCCTGATACCGCGAACTTAGTAAAATACAAACTGCCGGAATCCCTCCGCCAGCTTTATTATGGCTGGCGTATGAACCCAACAATGCAGCGCCCGTCCATTCAGTTTTCCCCGACGGGCCCAACAGTATTGGTGCGATTTGCATCCCTCCATGCGGAGCAAAGCAACTTAACGTTAGTCTTTCTAGAAGACCATCGACAGCTCGCCCACGAAGCGCAGCAAATGAAACTGAATTCCCTCGGCCGCATGTCAGCAACGATTGCCCATGAAATCCGCAACCCACTAAGCGCCATTAACCATGCCGCAGATCTATTAGCAGACGGACAAACTGAACCAGAAGATGTACGCCTGCTAGAAATCATCCATTCACACGTAAAACGCGTAAACCAGATTGTCGATGATGTGCTAGGACTTTCCCGCCGCCCTTCAAATGCAAGCCTACGATTTCCCTTAAAAGATGCGATCAGCCGTTTGCAGTCATCTCTTACATCCAACGGCTTCCCTGATATAAAGCCTATCGCCGAGCTTGCAAAAAAAGATATTGAAATCCGATTCGACCCAGATCAGCTTGACCAAGTACTTTTCAACTTGGCGAGCAATGCTTTTCGTCATGGTGGCAATGAGATCGAAGTCACGCTGAGTGCTGGCATCGATTCGCATACTGATCTACCTTGGTTACGCATTCGCGATAACGGCGTGGGCGTCGATCCCGAAGAGCAAAAGAATCTTTTTGAACCGTTCTATACAACGTCAAAGCAAGGCACGGGGCTCGGATTGTTTGTCTGCCGCGAACTTTGCGAAGGTAATCAAGCGCGCCTAGAATATGAACCGCATGAAGACGGTGCAGGCTTTATCATCACGTTCTCTCACCCAGATAGAGTGTTCCAATAATGGAAGAAAATCAGAAACGCCGCGTCCTAGTTATTGATGACGAAGCCGATCTTCGAGAATTGCTGGTAATTACTTTAGGTCGAATGAAACTCGACGCTACCGCTGTTGGAACCGTTAAGGAAGGCTGCGAAATGTTATCGCAGTCAGAGTTCCATCTCTGCCTCACTGACATGAATTTACCTGATGGCGACGGCTTAGAAATTGTGCGCTTTATTAACAAGAATCATCCCAACGTTCCAGTTGCTGTAATTACTGCATTCGGCAGCACCGAAGTGGCGACCAGCGCGATGAAAGATGGTGCATTCGATTTTCTCGCAAAACCTGTATCCCTGGATCGACTAAGACAGCTTATTGATGACGGGCTCGGCATTAATTCAAAACCGGCACCGAGCACTGCCCTCAGCCAATTCATTGGCTCATCCAAATCAATGACCTTGCTACGCGCGCAAATTGAAAAGCTCGCTCGAAGCCACGCGCCCGTTTATATCAGCGGCGAATCCGGTAGCGGCAAAGAGCGGGTGGCGCGCCTCATCCATAATTTAAGCTCGCGCAGAGACAAACCTTTCGTAGCCGTGAACTGTGGCGCCATACCGTCCGAGTTAATGGAGAGCGAATTTTTTGGCCACCGAAAAGGCAGCTTTACCGGCGCGTTCGAAGACAGAAAAGGCTTGTTCCGCGAAGCAGACGGCGGCACCTTGTTTTTAGATGAGGTCGCAGACCTGCCCCTACACATGCAGGTGAAGTTACTTCGCGCCATACAAGAAAAGTCGGTACGTCCGATTGGCGACTCAAAAGAATACCCGGTCAACATACGCATACTTTGTGCAACACATAAAAGCCTGTCGGACGAAGTCGCGTCCGGCCACTTCAGACAAGATTTGTTTTATCGTATCAATGTTATTGAAGCTTCAGTGCCCGCGCTACGCGACCGCCCTGAAGACATTCCTGAATTAGTGGAGTACTTGGTTAACAAACTTTGTAATCAGTGGGAGCAAACTCCCCCCAAAATTTCCGCTGCCTCACACCAAGCACTTTCCACATATTCATTTCCTGGCAACGTGCGTGAGCTGGAAAATATTTTAGAGCGCGCATTAACATTATCGGAAGGTGAAATTATCGACGTCTCTCACCTTCAACTGCCGTCTCATTCCGCGCCCTCAAACCCAACGCATGGCGGCGCCCCTGGGCGACCGGACGACATGCCGCTGGAAGAGTTCTTACAAGATATCGAGCGAGAAGAAATACTTAAAGCACTGGATACGACCCACTGGAATCGTACCGCCGCTGCAAAAAAACTGGGAATGACCTTTAGGTCGCTACGTTATCGGCTGCAGAAATTATCGTTAGATCCAGGCGACGAAAACGAGTAAGGAGAGACATCACAAAATGTCGGCTCCGCGCACATCAGCTGCGCCGCTAACTGCGCCGATGCGGGGGCGCACACCAAGCCATTTCGGTAATGCCCGGTATTTAGCCACACTCTCTCACCAAGCTGATCAATTACCGGTACTTGCCGTGTGCACCCAGGGCGAATGCCTGCCCACTGCGCCAGCAATTCGCACCGACTATTTTTCGGAATTAGCTTTTCGAGCATTGGCATTAAACTATTCAGACCGGACTCGGTAGGCAATACAGAATCGGCATTTGGCTCAAGCGTTGAACCCACTAAAAACTTTCCATCTTTACGCGGAATCAAATAGCCCTCGTCCCGCAAAATGATGGGCATATCTTTTTCAAGCTCACCACGAAAAAGAAGCATTTGTCCCTTCACAGGGAAGAACATATTTTTCACTGCGAATGACGCCAACAAATCTTGGCTCCACGCACCTGCTGCGACAAGCGCCGACTCTGCCTCCCATTGCACCCCGCTACTGCACACGATCCGTACGCTGTTGCGGTGCTCAGTGAGCGACACGGCCTGATCAAACTGAAAACTTACACCGCGGCTATTCAACAATGCCCGCAGTCGCTTTAACACCCATGGATTACGAATACTCGCCACGTCCGGCATAAAGCATTGGCGCTCAGCGTCGCTGTCGACGCTGGCAACCAAGGGCACATTTGCTAACTCGCTCCAACGTGCTGCAGCCTCAATATCGTCGGCAACCAGCAGCATTCCATGACGACGAATCTCGATCCCAAGGCCCATTTCATCAAAAAATATTTCTTCGAGTCGCTGGTAACGCGGCAATGCGTCATGCGTTAGCGGGAGCATGCTTTGTGGGTAGCGCCATGGAAATAGTGGAGAAAGTATTCCTCCGCCAGCCCACGAAGCGGGCGCTCGGGAACTCGGCGCATCCAATATCGTCACGCTACGTCCACGCGCAGTAAGCTCAAGCGCAGACATCATGCCCGCTATACCGCCTCCGATAATGAGTACTTCTACCACTGTTCTTTGCTCCAACCTCTTACTGCAAAAGCCGATTCTAGCGATATTCTCGGCCCACGCACGTAACTATCGTTCTTGGACTTCACTTTACATAGGAAAAAGCGATGTCCAACACACGTCAACGGCAACGTGCCTTTACGCTTATTGAGCTACTTGTTTGCATAACGATCACGGTCATCAGCCTTTCCTACGCGATACCAAGCTTTCAATCGATGGTTGTGAAATCCTCGTTATCCGCAAGCGCAAACGCCCTAACAGGACTCTTATACCGAGGGAAAGCGGCGGGCGCATCCAAAGGAAGTGTTTTGCTTTGCGGCGGCACCCTGCTATGCGAAGAATTTAAACAAGCGCATAACGTCAAACTGATACACGATAAAAATTTCAACCGGCGGTTCGATGCTGGCGAGGAAGTTCTTTATGAGATGGAGTTGCCGAAAGGAATGACACTAAGCTGGAACAGCTTTAGAGCTAAGCCGTGGATTCACTTCACACACAGCGGGCACTTATGGTTTCAGAATGGGAACTTGCAGCTGTGCTACAAAGAAAAGCAGCAGAAAGTAATCTTAAACAAAATAGGCAAAACAAGGATTGAAAAAATGGAAACGGCGGACAAAAAATGTCCGCCGTGATGCGACGCTATTCCCGCGACCAACGAAGTGCGTCATCCGTTAAATCACATGCTGTATCGTTACTCTTGTTGTAGCAACTGCGACCCTGACTATCCAACGCGAGCGCACCCGTTCCGCTCATCTGGCCAGTTTTTGGGGTCACCGTAATATTGTACGCTTGATCATTATTGGTCAGCGTCAGGTTGACGTTATAATGCTTATTCGCCGCTAGCGTAGGGTCTAATGCGGCTACCGTCGCATTTCTATATGAAAAGTTTTGCGACTTCCATGTTTCCATCGTAATCGCAAAACTCGTGAGGCTGGCCTGCATTTCCGTACGGTGCGATTTTTGTAAATGCCGAGTATATCCGGGCCAAGCAACCCCGGCCAAAATAGCAACGATTACGACCACAATCATAAGCTCGATAAGCGTAACGCCCTTCTGCTTTTGTCTTAACATCGAAAACTCCAAATTAATGACGGGGGGCCAGCCCCCGTCCTTGTATTGCTATAAATTACGGCGCGGTTCGTCCGCTTTTCTCAAGTAAAACCGCATCGCCTATTTCTTCGCTTTGCACTTGTTCCCAATCGCCGCGTTGAGCAAAAATTGGATCTTCAGGGCCACAGACCAACTGTGTACCAACCAGAACACAGGTTCCCTGCGCGTCAACAGTGCCGTCGCCATCCAAGTCTTTACCTTTCGTTAACAGCAAGGCTTTTGGCGGCAAACCTGTAAGTGCTACATCCCTCGTGCCGTCCGCATCTACAACGCCATACTTAACTAAATATTCAGACGGTGCTCCGGTGCGAGTATCCAGTCCATACAAGCGAGTCGCACCGATTACGCTAGAGCAACTATCCACGGCTACCGCCTCTGGCAAATAAGAGGTCACCAGCGCGCCATACTGAAAGACTGCGGCTTGCGCCAAAACTTTTTCCCCTGCGCCAAGTCGGCGGTACCAGCCAGGCCCAGATGTATCAGTAGTACCGGTTGAAGTCGCATCGTACAAGTCGCCCAGCACCACAGGAGAGGTAGTAGGATTACCTTTCAACAAATCCCTATCGTTAATAACGAACAGCATATCCTGAGTCTTTTTATCTGTTGGATGCGCACGATATCCAGATCCGATAACTACTTGATAGCGCAAATCTTTACCTGAATCGTCCGCCGCTAAAGCAATGTCCGGCGCCGCATAGAATCTGCGGTGATTCGTAATTCCAGAGCTCACGCTAATGCCAAGCTTCGCAATAGTATTCGACCTAAAGCCTTTCGGCTCTCCATCCGCATCTTTTAGCACGTCAACTCGGAATATCTGGCCACCTAGATCCGCAGCATAAATCGCTTTTATCGTAGGCAATCCTAATGTGGCTTTATCAAGGCTCTTTGGTCCCGGAACCACTGTTGGCGACCCAGTGATCGACCACTTCATATCTGAGTTTGTGCTGCTATCCAGCTTTGAAATCAAGCCACCGGTGTAGGCATTCACGATATACAAAGCGTTACCCAATTTGTCGCCCGTACTGGTACTCCCCGCAGTGTCATGATCATCGGCGCTATAACCACCGCCGAAAATTAATACCGGCAGATCATCCCCGCTGCTTCCTCTATCCAAAGCGGCTAACGTTGGTTGCGACCAACTCTGTCCAAGCTCAGGAAATTCTGCAGAGCCACCGATGATACTCCACACCAATTGCGGATCCTCTCTATCCGTCACATCAAGGGCGTAGTAGTTTTGCCCCCCTCTACGTTGCGAAAGGAAAAGCATGACCTTTGTGACCTTACCGGATGCATTCCTCAACACCCAATAGGTCATATCATTATCCAGACCGTACGTCGTGCGTCGCAAATCAGGAGGAGTTAGACCCGCATTAACATAGCGCTGCTCTGTCTTCAGCACTTCCTCCGCAGGCATAAAGGAGAAATATTCAGCGCCGTCTTCAGGATCGACGGCGACCAACATACCGTCGTTCGTTACAGTAAATAGCACGTCATCACTTGAAGTAGTCCCGTTAGCATCTAGCAGACCATAGTTCACTACGATAGGAGATGGATGAAGCGGATCACCCCAAGCATTACGTAAAAACTCTACGCGCTTAGCACGATCAGCGGTTGTATAACCATTACCCATTCCGAGCTGTGCGGGTGTAACGTCCTCAGGCCCATCGACCACCACCAAACCTACACCTGGAGATGTCGTCAGCCCAGTTGGCGAGCCGGTATCCGGTGAGGTCGTCGCCACCAATAGATTCCTAGTGTTAAAACCGAGCTGAACGCGAGCGCCACCTTTAAAGATATCGCCGCCGTCTACACCGCCGGCCCAAAAACTATCCGAATTGTCATAGAAGAAGCCGGTAGAAGGGTTCACCGCTTTCTTGCCTTGCTCATCAACAATTGCAGCATTTTCGAAATCGATGGCAAAGCGTTTTACGTTACCCTCCCAGCGTGTCGACGTGCTGGGGCGGAACAAGCCGTAATAAATGTCTTTTGAGGTTTCAAATCGATTTAACTGGTTTACCGTCACACTGGGCGCCGCCATTGCCGCATTGCTTTGCGTAATATCATTCACGATGCTAGCAAACGCATTTTGCAGCTCTTCGGTGCTATCTGCGCCAACGGTTTTACCCTCGCCTGCATTTGTGACCTGACGCATATAATTCAGCGTCGTGTTGCTTAAATAGAAGCCAACCATATGAGTAGATACACGACGCTTTAACGGGTTTTCATTCGCATCAAGACTCCACGAAGCAAACTCTCGCATACATGCAAAACTTGCCTCTTCGTAGCCATCATCGACATAGTCGCAGTAGTTGCCAGTGCCGTAAATACTGCGCCCCGTCATAGCAACCACGCGGTTATCCGCTGTTCCATCACTGTTCGGCACACCGTCTGTCATCATTACGATGTGGTTGGAGGCACACTCTTGGTTCGCCGCCGCAATAGGCGAAATGTAGGAGCCTCCGCTCTTGGACTCAGGGGCACTACTGTTGGTACCGAAATAAGTAGACATGCCCATCATGTAGCTGGCCATTTCTGAGTGCGCTTCGGCCAACGGTGTGCCACCTCCTGGTGATAAACCGTTAACGATATCAAGCAACTTGTCACGCACCAGCGGAATGCCGCGTTTTTGGTCTGGAGAAGAGATTGAAAGCTCAAGCGACGCCGTTGATGCGGCGCCACCATCTTGAGAACCTAAAGCAAATGTGCGGCTACCCGCATCGGTAGTCCGAATAATGAACATCAAGGCGCCGTTTTGAGCCCAGCTTCCCTGATTCATCATGTCTTTAACCATCGCGGTTACATCAACCGCATACTGACGGCGAAAATCGGTAGACGAAGCTGAAACTGTCATCGTACGGCTCGTTGCCACCTTGGGACGGGACGAAATATTGCTGCTATTCGTAGTAATGGCTGCCGCGTCGCCAGAAACCCCTCGAATTTCCAGCGTTACCGTACCTGAATCGAGCTCCACTTCTTGATCTTCGTATTTCTTACAAGTAACCCCGTCCTTTTTATAACTTGTGCAAACGCTCGCCACTTTCGTCGCCTGCGCACCTGAAAAATAAAGTGTCGCGCTGTTCAACAAGTCAGGCTCAGCAACGCTGCTACGAATATCATAGTTAACGAATGGGAACCGATAGGCCGCATAGCCATTGCTATCAACTTCTAGACGGCTGTTATTGGTTCTAACGGTTGTGCCCTGCTGGTCTGCATCGTTTTCACTATCTTCAATCGCCTGAACGATGCCTCCTTTACACGACAACGTACTTTCATAACCTGCAGTGCCTGGCGTGCCTACGGCAAGTGAGCCATTGATATCCCAGTCCACTTTTAAGCGAACAGGCTTATAGGCTGAAACGTTATCAGCGATACGATCATAAGCATTAATCGCTCGAGACATGGTGTCCAAAGGATCTTTGCTTTGAAATCTCAATGCAATGTCACCACCACCACACCAATTGGCATCGATAACGGCGCGTTTAATTAAGTCTGTAACATCAACTTTCTCAGTTGTATTAATGCCCCAGCTGTCACTGTTAGGCACCTGCAATGCAATGCTGTCCAACCACGTTCTAACGTTAAATGGCTGTGAAGCAAAGCTTGGTAATCCAGCACCAACTTGATAAGAGCCGAGGATATCCAAATTATCGCTATCGCTAGCCGATGACTGCACTTCTAATACTGCAGACCTAATAATAGCGTGCCGAGGGATAGTTAAATTGCGGAAAATAAATCCGCTTTGCCCGCCTGCAACACCACCGTTAGGGATCAGCACTGTGTTGCCGGTGACCGCCAAGCCGCTTGAGTCCGCAACAGTTGTCTGAACTGCATCGTCCTGAGGACCGGATACAGGTAAATCTGCTGCTAGATCAACCAGCGCTTCATTGAGCCCGCGAACAGGATAGAGCACATAGCCCCCATCACCACCTTGCAGACGTCCTAGGCCCATGTTGACGTTTCCGCCAAGGCCGGCAAGCAACCCCTTAAATGCTTTCTTAAGTTGCTCCATTCGAATCAAATTAGGATCGCTACACGAATTCGTCGTGTTACCACACCAAGCCATACTGCCCGATGTATCCAGCATAACCATGATATTAATATTGCTAGACTGATTCGGATTCGAAAAATAAATCTCGGTGTCATCTGCATGTACCGGCGAGGCACTTAAAATAATCCCCGCGATTAACGCAGCGCTTTTTAGCCAATTAGAAATTGTGTTCATTATCTTCTCCCAAAAGCCTTCTACGAACGCCATCAGCCGTTAAAGACTAGGACCAATAGTGCTAAATTGTTGTATGTGATACGCCCCCGCCGAAACATCCGGCACAGTTCCAATTCCGAGTGTGTAAAAAGTTAAAAATGATTGTTGCGTTCCCGTTCCAGGACTTCCTTGAACGCCCGCGCTGCGGCCAGGAATTGGTCGAGGAGTTCCACTCATAACTGTTTTTGACCGCGACTGAACAACGCCTCGCGTATCGATACGATCAGACGATGAACAATCTACCGCTGTAATGGCTGACGCCGTCACACACCGATACATGGTGTAACCAGCAACGTAAAAGTTCTCAATTCCATCATTGATCAAACTATCAGGGTTTGACCCAGCAGGATCACTCGACGCTTCTTCAATGGCGGCAGACACCGCAGACTCGGCCCCTTGAAACGCCAAGCTTGCAGCCTGAACGCTGGTGGAAATTTTTGCATTAAACATGCTCGCCCTCATTGCCGATATTCCCAACAACGAAACGATCACCAAAATCATAAGGGCTACAATCAACGCTGCGCCGCGCTGACTCTTAGCATGTGACGTACTCGGTAAACTTTTCATATTGAAGTACCGTTGAAGTTTCTAATCTTAATGGTGCTTACAAAAAGACGCCGAATCCCGGGTGTATCTAATGGAGCTGCACCACCTTGCAATTCTTTGTCCAGCACGATGAAGCTTGGAGGAACCTGTCCAGTGTCGGGCTGAAGTGCATTTTCAACGCGAACCAATAAACCAATTCGTATGGCTGTAATTACTTCACTTGTCCCAAGCGCCAAGCTGTCCGCGTTATAGTAGGCAGTTGCTGATCCTTCACCGCTAAAATCTTCCTGTCCTGCTGTAACATCTACGCCATACAGAACCTGAAAACTTTCAATTCCACCAGCTACCGCGACGCCGTTCGTTCCGGCGGAAACACTGCCGCGGCAAATTAACTCTTCGTTATCAACCCAAATTTCGTTGGTGATCATTTCACCAAGCGCATTAACATCGCCTTCACAATCTTCGGTTCCGAAAAATGTATACGCCAAAACATCACTCGCAGTCGCAGACGCACCACCTTCCTTTGACAGCGTTTCATCTAGAATCGCCGGATCTCCAATTGCCAAGCCAACCGCATCACGCTCGCGGCGGCCGAAATTCAAAATATTTCGGGAAAGGTAGTCCATCGCAAATCGGCCTTGCTCCTGAACTTCCGTTACATCCATTTGCAACCGAAACGTTCTCTGATTGGTTGTAAAGAGCTGTATCGCCGCAGCTACAATTACAAGGCCAAGCGCCATTGCAATCATCAACTCAACCAAACTAAAACCACGTTGCTGTTTTGCCATTTGAACTAATCCTTTTTTCACTACGTTCTCGGCTCAATTCGCTCTAAGTACATTTCCAACACAACACATTCAGGGCCCGATTGCTGATTACATGTTCCCGGGTCCGAATCACCCCAAGAGACCACCACGCATACGGTTGCTGGGGAAAGCCCTGATCCTGCGCAGTCAGCAGCTTGCACGCGACCCGACGGAAGCAAATTCCACGCTTGCCAACGTGCCTGAAGAACGTCATTTCTTGCCACGTCGCTATTGCTGCATGCGGTCGTGTTTAGGCACTGATTCCAGTTGCCCGGCATATCCCGTGTGAAATTATCCGCGCCCGCCCAACTTCCGGCCTGCGTATAAATTTGCACAGAATCAATTGTGGCGTTGGCCGCCATCCGCTCAGCCACATCCCTTGCAATAGCTGTCGCCTGAGTGCGGTTATAGGATTCCTCAGTGCTATTTAGCGCTCGCAATTGAAGCCCAGCATAGCCAAGCACCCCGATACTGAGCACCAACGTTGCGATAAGCACTTCAATCAAGCCAACTCCTCGCTGGCCCTTCATTAAAGGTAAACGCTGCAGCTGACTCCTCAACATGCCAACTCCTTGTTGGTTAAGCGTCCCATACGATTCACATTAACTTCTCGACCAGTCTCGCCACTTCGACCATCGCAAACCGTTATCTTTAACGACGCTCTATCTGTTGTGCCATTAGGCTTGTAGGTAATGTCCGTATCGGTACCGATAACTTGAACACCCACCTCGGGGCGAAACTCCAAGTCTTCCAAATTGGCGTCTGCGTAATCAATAATCCAACCTTGGCTCCAATCTCCACCAATCGCTGAAACAGTAATATCTTGGCGTCTCGCCACAGCCTCGCCTCTCGCCGTGTTCAATGAAGTGATCAAATCAATCGTTGCGCCGCGCAAGGCAGAATTAGCGGTCGCCGTTCTAAAGCTAGGCGCAGCCGCCGCAAGTAAAACGCCCGCGATGCCGATGCCGACCATCAATTCGAGGAGCGTAAAGCCTTTTTGAAAGCGGCTACTGCCGTACCCAAAACGCATTTCAATTCCCTTTTTCTTAAGCAATGTAAAAATGGATTAGACATAGACTAACAAGCACATTTGCACCAGCAATCGAAAGGAGACAGGCGGGATGTCCTTGGCAACGAGCGGTGCAAGGTGCTGAATTAACGAGGAAAATTACCTACCTGTGGTGTGACACAGGTCATACTTTGTTATTAGGCGACAGGGATTTTAGCGTAGGTCGCGGGGCATGGAGAAGCGAATATTCTCCTCTCGACCGGGGATTTCTTCGGGGGTTTTACCGCCCAATTCGCGCAGTCGATCGATCACTTGGCGAACAAGCTCTTCTGGCGCACTAGCACCGGCGGTAACGCCAACGGATTGTTTGCCGTGCAACCACTTCGCATCAATTTCTTCTGGGCAGTCGATCAGGTAGCTTTCTGTTCCACAGCGCTCCGCCAACTCTTTAAGGCGATTGGAATTGGAGCTATTAGGGCTGCCAACCACCAGCACCAACTGCGTTTCCAGCGCGAGCTGGCGCACCGCATCTTGCCTATTCGTGGTGGCGTAACAGATATCTTCGCGGCGAGGGCCGTGAATGGCAGGAAATTTGTTGCGCAAGGCATCGATGATTTTCGCAGTATCATCGACGGAAAGCGTGGTTTGAGTCACGAAGGCTAGCTTCTCAGGATTACGCACCACCAATGCCGCAACATCGTCTTCATCTTCGACCAGATAAATATCGCCGCCCTTCGCACGATCATATTGCCCCATGGTGCCTTCAACTTCAGGATGCCCCTCGTGGCCAATCAGAATCGCCTCACGACCCTCACGGCTGTAACGCATCACTTCCATATGCACTTTGGTCACCAGCGGACAGGTGGCATCGAACACTTTCAGCTCGCGGCGCTGCGCTTCATCTTGCACCACACGGGCAACACCGTGCGCGGAGAACACGACAATGGCATCGTCCGGCACTTCGTCCAGCTCTTCGACAAAGAGCGCACCGCGCGCCTTAAGGTCGTCGACCACAAATCGGTTATGTACTACTTCATGACGCACATACACTGGAGGGCCAAACACCTCCAATGCACGATTGACGATTTCGATAGCACGATCGACACCGGCGCAAAAGCCGCGAGGGTTGGCTAATCGAATTTCCATGAAGCGCCTCATATTGAGTATTTGCTGGTGTCTGGTTTGAGCACTGTCGGCTAAATCAGACGCCTAACGGATGAACGAGCTGATTGCGCATACGCGCAAAAGAAGAGCTGACTGCATTGTACGGGTGAGACCGATCGCTTGCACTCGGACTTATCGAATTTGCACCGGCTGTTCAGGCACGTATGGCTCGACATTCAAAATTTCCACTTCGAAGGTCAAATCGCGCCCCGATAACGGGTGGTTAAAATCAACCTTAATCCATTCGTCGTCGCACTCCGCGACAACACCCGGCAACTCAGCCCCAGCGGCATCGTTAAAACTGACCACAACGCCCACCGATAAATCCATATCCGCCGGAAACTCTTTACGACGAAAATGCTGCATGTTGTCCGGATTATGCTCACCGAACCCTTTGTTCGCTTCGATAAACACGCTGCGACGATCTCCCGCCTTGAGTCCGCGTAAAGCTTTCTCGAAGCCAGGCAACAAGCTTTCATCGCCCCATACAAATGAGGCCGGTGTTTTGCCAAAGGTCGAATCCAATTCCGTACCGTCCATGAGTCGCACGGCGAAATGGAGCGTTACCCGCATATCGGCGCCGACGCGCAACGGAGCGTTCTCAGTCATGTTTTTTATTACCAGAAAAAAGCATATCGGCAATTAACAGGATTGCGCCAAGGGTGATAGCACTGTCCGCTAAATTAAATGCGGGAAAATGACTCGCGCCCCAATAAAAATCTAAAAAATCGACAACGTGCCCAAGCACAATGCGATCGTATAAATTTCCCAACGCGCCACCGATGACCAATGCCAATGCGCAAGCCACCATGCGTTCGCCTTTCAAGCGAAGCAACCATGCCAGCATGATCAATACTGCTATGACGGCCACTAAGGTGAAGAAGTAGCGCTGCCAGCCTCCCGCATTCGCTAGGAAGCTAAACGCCGCGCCCGTGTTATAGGCCAGCGTAAAATTAAAGAACGATGTAACAGGGATGAACTCACCGTACTGAATTGACGCTTGGGCAATTGATTTAGTCCACAAGTCCAACGCAATCACGACTGCACTTAGCACGAGCCATAAAGCATTACGCATAGCGACGCACTTCCCCTTCACCGTCGACATTTTCAATACAGCGTCCGCAAAGTTCAGGATGTGCTGCGTGAGAGCCAACGTCATCGCGGTGATGCCAGCAGCGTGCGCATTTTTCATGCGCCGAAGCGGAAATGTGTACTTTTAGACCGGCCAGCGCAGTGCTCGACAATGCCTCTGGCGCCGCCGACAAGGGCTTTAACAATGCCGTTGAGGTGATGGTAACGAAACGCAACTCCTCGCCTAAATGCTTGAGCAGCCCATCAAGTTCGTCGGAAACATACAGCACGGCATCAGCGGCTAAGTTTGCCTTAACCACTTTTTCATTTCGTGCATCTTCAATGGATTTGTTTACGGCTTGCTTCACCGCCAACACTTGCTGCCAAAAATCAGCACCAAGCTCCGCGCCTGCAGGCAAACGGAAAAGATCCGCGTACCACTCTTCCAAGAAAATTGACTCGCCACGTTCGCCAGGCAAATGCTGCCACACTTCTTCCGCCGTGAACGACATAATAGGTGCCATCCAACGCGCCATCGCCTCAGCAATGTGCCACATGGCCGTTTGACACGAGCGGCGCGCTAACGAGTCTGCCTGTGTGGTGTATTGACGATCCTTAATAATGTCCAGATAAAAACTACCCAGCTCCATCACGCAAAAATGATGGATACGCTGATAAACCTGATGAAAGTGATAGCTGTGAAATAACTCGATAATTTCATCTTGTAGCTGTGCTGCGCGGTCTACAACCCAACGATCTAACGCCAACATGTCATCCGGTGCTACCGCATTTTTCGCAGGATCAAACTCATTCAAATTAGAGAGCAAGAAACGCGCGGTATTACGAATACGACGATACGAATCTGCCATTTGTTTGAGAATGTTTTTCGACACACTCATTTCACTGCGATAATCCGTCGCTGCAACCCACAGCCGCAAAATATCCGCGCCAAGATCATTAGTCACTTCTTGCGGTGCGATCACGTTACCCAATGATTTGGACATTTTTCTGCCCTGCTCATCAACGGTAAAGCCATGCGTTAACACCGTTTTGTATGGCGCGCTGTTGCGCACACCCAGGCTCGTCAGAAGCGAAGATTGAAACCAACCGCGATGTTGATCCGAGCCTTCTAAATACAAATCAGCCGGCACCGCCAGCGCGTCGTTCTGGTCCAGCACACAGAAATGCGTTACACCAGAATCAAACCACACATCTAGTGTGTCTGGCACTTTGGAATACAGATCAGAGTCATCACCGAGCAACTCTTTTGCGTCCAGTTCAAACCACGCATTAATACCTTCTTTCTCAACACGCTGTGCTACCTGCTCAATTAATGCAGGCGTGTTTGGGTGCAGCTCTGAGGTTTCGCGATGAACGAACAACGCAATAGGCACGCCCCAAGTACGCTGACGCGAGATACACCAATCCGGGCGATCTTTTACCATCCCATCGATGCGGGCCTTGCCCCACTCAGGAAACCACTGAACCTCTTCAATGGTTTCCATGGCACGTTTATGCAAGCCCGCCGCATCCATGCTAATAAACCATTGTGCCGTCGCGCGGAAAATCAGCGGCGTTTTGTGCCGCCAGCAGTGCGGGTAGCTGTGCTCTATACGACTCAACGCAACCAATCGATTTAATTCTTTTAACGTTTCAATAACCGGCTCGTTGGCCTTGCTCACATGCATGCCGCCAACGTAAGGCAGGCTTTCACGAAACAGTCCGTTATCTTGCAGCGGGCTGTCTACGTCAAGGCCGTATTTTTTGCCGACGATAAAGTCATCTTGGCCATGCCCCGGAGCGGTATGTACGCAACCAGTACCCGCATCAATCGTCACATGGTCACCGAGAATGACAGGCACTTCGCGTTCAAGAAAAGGATGTGCTACGGGCATGTTATCCAGCACCGCGCCCTTGAACGCTTGGGAAACAGAAATGTTTTCCAAGCCTGCACGTGCGGCCACCGCTTGCGCCAACGCATCAGCAACAATGTACTCGACAGTCACACCGTCTTGTTGGCCTGTGAGCACGACGTAATCAAGCTCCGGATTCAGGGCCACCGCTTGGTTAGCCGGCAACGTCCAAGGCGTTGTTGTCCAAATCACCACTTGTGGCGCATTCGCTTCAACGCCGGTACGCACCGTGAAATCCGAGGGATGCACCACGGCAAACGCGACATCAATGGATGGCGATTTTTTATCTTGGTATTCGACTTCTGCCTCGGCCAGTGCAGACGCACAATCCAAACACCAATGCACGGGCTTAAAGCCTTTCGTGACATGACCATTATGAATAATTTTGCCCAAGGCACGAATAATGTTTGCCTCAAACTCAAAATTCATCGTTAAGTACGGATTGCTCCAATCGCCAAACACGCCCAAACGAATAAATTCTGCTT
Organism: Alcanivoracaceae bacterium; assembly: GCA_029213045.1. Lineage (GTDB taxonomy): Bacteria > Pseudomonadota > Gammaproteobacteria > Pseudomonadales > Alcanivoracaceae > JARGPN01. Next base: position 62,528 of record JARGPN010000008.1, on the reverse strand, counting down.
TTTGGCCTTCAACTTGCGTGGCCGCATATTTACGGCATTCATCACGAAAGGTTTTTGCATCAACCTTTTGGCCAACTTTGCCAACTTTTTGCTCAACCTTGTGCTCAATCGGCAGGCCATGACAATCCCAGCCAGGCACGTACGGCGCATCGAAACCGCTCAATGTGCGTGACTTAATAATCATGTCTTTCAGAATTTTATTTACCGCATGACCAATATGAATATTGCCGTTCGCATACGGAGGGCCGTCGTGCAAAATAAATTTCTCGCGGCCGGCAAATTTTTCCCGAATTTTTTGGTACAGCTTATTGTCATCCCACTGCGCCAAACGCGCGGGTTCTTGCTGCGCCAATCCGGCTTTCATCGGAAAGCCTGTTTGCGGAAGATTCAAGGTTGCCTTGTAGTCAGTGCTCATAAACAGCTTCAGTTCTGAGTGATGCCAAAAAACAAATTGGCGTTATCGATGTCTCGTTGAATCGCAGCTTTCAATGCGTCCAACCCGTCAAATTTCAATTCCGATCGCTGGTAGTGCAAAAATTCCACTTCCAAATAGCGGCCATATAAATCGCCGTCAAAATTTAGTAAATGTGCTTCCAAACGATTATCGGTGCCGTTCACTGTGGGACGCGTCCCCACGTTTGCCACCGCCGGCGCTTGCTTCAATCCAGCGCCGCTAACACGCACGCTATACACACCTGCCACCGGCGACTGAACGCGGCGCATGGCTAAATTTGCTGTTGGCGTATTCAACTGTCGTCCGAGCTTATCGCCATGCCTAACTCGACCACTAATACGATACGGACGCCCCAACAATTGCGCAGCGATATCCAACTTCCCATCTTGCAATGCCGAACGAATACGTGTGCTTGAAACGCGCTCACCGTCCACTAGGCAAGTGGGCGTATCGGTAATTTCAAATCCGTTTTCACGGCCAGCTTTCTGCAAATAGGAAAAGTCCCCTTCGCGGCCAGCACCAAAACGAAAATCATCACCAACAACTAAATATTCAACGCCTAATCCGTTCACTAAAATATTTTGTACAAATTCATCAGCTGTTTGGCTACGGAACGCATCGTTAAACCGACAACACAACAGCTGATCGACACCCGCGTCGGCCAGAGCACGAACTTTATCGCGCAATGTCATTAATCGCGGTGGCGCTGATTCCGGCGCAAAAAATTCCTGCGGCTGTGGCTCAAACAACATCACCGTGGATTTCACGCCGCGTTCGCGCGCCTGTGCCAACAACTGGGCAAGAATCTGCTGATGGCCAAGATGCACACCGTCAAAATTGCCGATGGTTGCCACGCAGCCCTGATGCCGCGGACGTAAATTGTGTAAACCTCGGATCAATTCCATTTATACCTAAATGCCTAGTGCGCGACGCAGCCCGCGTGGGCCAAGCGCCGAATTATAAGGGTCAACGACGAAGGTGACGAGGTCTAAGCCCCAGTATAGCCAGACTGACGAAGTAACTGGCGGCGCCGGCAAGCACTAGCAGCGATAGATTCACCACTCTTTCTAGCGCGACGCCCGTCGACAGATCACCCAAATGATTAGCCAAAGACCAGAGCACTACTGCCATTACAGTGCCCGACAGCGCGAAGCGCGTGAGTATCATTGGCCAGCCGGGTGTCGGCTTATACACCCCTGCGCGCTTCAGACTGCTCCAAAGCAGGTACGCATTCAGCCACGCTGACAGCGACGTCGCCAGAGCCAAACCAGCATGATGCAAATGCCAGACTAACGCCAAGTTGAACACCATATTCGCCGTCATGGCGATCACGCCAATTTTCACTGGGGTTTTGGTATCTTGCCGCGCGAAAAATCCCGGTGCCAAGACTTTAATCAGCATAAACGCCAGTACGCCAGCGCTATAGGCCATGAGCGATTGGGATGCGCGCAGCACATCATTCGCGCCAAACTCGCCGTATTGAAACAGGGTAGAAAGGAGAGGCTTGGCGATCACCGCGAGTGCAACCGCAGCGGGCAGTCCGATAAAGATTACCAGCCGAAGCGCCCAATCCAGCGTTTTCGAAAACGCTTCAGTAGAATCCGCTGCATGCTTTTTCGATAAACTCGGCAAGATAACGGTGCCGATCGCGATAGCAAATACCCCGAGAGGCAGCTCTGTAAGTCGATCAGAGTAGTACAGCCAAGTGACACTGCCTGTTTCCAGCAGCGACGCCAGAACGGTGTCCAACAGCAAATTGATCTGACTCACCGACACCCCAAAAATCGCCGGCGCCATCAGTTTAAGAATTCTTCGAACACCCGGGTCCTTCCATGCCAACTGCGGCTTGGGCATTAACCCGAGCTGTGCCAGAAACGGCATTTGGAACGCTAACTGCACGATCCCAGCAGCCAACACTCCCCACGCCAGCGCCACCGCCATGCGCCCCTCTGCAAATGTCGGCGCCACGAACAGGGCAAACCCAATCAGACTGATATTCAGCAGCACAGGCGTAAACGCTGGCACGGCAAAGCGATTCCACGTATTCAGAATCGCGCCCGCAAAGGCCGTTAACGCAATAAAGAAGAGATACGGGAAGGTGAGTCGCAGCATTTCTACTGCCAACGCCCTTTTATGCGGTTCGTCGCCAAAACCTGGCGCGAAGACAGTAATAAGGACTGGCGCTCCCGCCACGCCCACGGCGGTCACCAGCGCGAGGGACAATCCCAACGTGCCTGCGACTCTGTCTATCAACAGCTTTACAGCCGCCGACGAACCATTGGTCTTGTATTCCGATAACACCGGCACGAAGGCCTGATTAAAGGCGCCTTCGGCAAATAACCGCCGTAGAAAATTGGGGATGCGAAACGCCACGAAAAAGGCGTCAGTGCCGGCGGACGCGCCCAGCAGACGGGCCAGCACGACATCTCGCACCAGTCCCAGCACCCGCGACAACAGGGTCATTAGGCTGACGACCGCGGTTGACGCGAGTAGCCCGTTACGGCGCTTCGCTGGCTGCTTTTCTGTGTCCTGCTCCATCCACCCCTCCAACAACCGCGCAAGGGTAGCGAAACCGCGCCCTGACCGCCATAAAAAGGACCGCTCTTAGAGCAGTCTGTTCCTTGACAAGAGCTAGACGCATCGGCATAGTTGCGGGCCTTTCGGGCAGGGCCTACTTTTAAGCCTTGCCGCGAACCCAAAACAGCATTTACAGATTAACCAGACAGTAGGAGCAGGACCTTGGCTAACTCACCGCAAGCACGCAAACGTGCTCGTCAGTCGGAGAAGCGTCGCCAGCACAATGCAGCAATGCGCTCCATGGTGCGGACTTACCTGAAGAAGGTAAACGCGGCTATTGCGTCCGGTGACCAGGCGGCGGCTTCCCAAGCTTACCAAACCGCTGTATCGGTCCTGGACAAAGCTACCCGTAAGGGTAAGTTCCACGACAATAAAGCAGCTCGTCATAAGAGCCGCTTAAACGCCAAAATCAAAGCAATGGGCGCAGCTGCCTAATAGCTTCTTTGGTGAAATAAAAAAGCCGACTTTATGTCGGCTTTTTTATTGCCTGGTTCTTTACCCCGCCATCTTCATAGCAGGCAAAACCAATTAAAAAATAACTAAGTTATCACGATGAATTAATTCTTCTTCGTTGATATACCCCAACGCTTGCTGGATTTCGCCGCTTTTCTTGCGGGCAATTTTCGTCGCTTCCCAGGCATCGTAATTTACCAAACCGCCAGCGATACGCTCGCCATGCTGATCTTCGCACAGCACCATTTCGCCGCGAGAAAACTCACCCTCAACATGCATCACACCCACTGGTAACAAACTCGCGCCCGTTTCACGCAAACGCTTCGCCGCACCATCATCAAGAATGAGTTTTCCGCGCATTTGCAGATGACCTGCTAACCATTGCTTGCGGGCATTCATAGGAGACGTGTCAGGATGCAGCAACGTGCCAGGATTTTCGCCCTTCGCTATTTGCACAAGTACATCGGGGCTGCGACCGGAACAAATATTTGTTTTCGCGCCGCCACGCGCTGCCAGCTCTGCTGCGCGCACTTTAGTAATCATCCCGCCACGACCCAATCCACTCCCAGAATCACCGGCGACTTCATATAAATGGGGATCAGACGCTTGTGCTTCTTTAATCATTTCTGCCGAAGGATTATTTCGCGGATCGGACTCATACAAACCATTTTGATCCGTGAGAATAATCAAACGATCAGCGACAACTAAATTGGCCACCAAGGCAGCCAATGTATCGTTATCGCCAAATCGAATTTCGTCCGTTACTACCGTGTCGTTTTCGTTGACGACAGGAACCACATTCAATCCGATTAACGCTTCTAATGTAGAGCGCGCATTGAGATACCGCTTACGATCAGACAAATCATCATGGGTTAAAAGAATTTGCGCAGTGTGCAAGCCGTGCGTTTGAAAGCGCGACTCCCACGCTTGGATTAATCCCATCTGACCAACCGCTGCTGCAGCCTGTAACTCATGCACAGACGCGGGCCTTTTTTGCCAGCCAAGTCGAGTCATACCCTCGGCCACCGCACCGGACGACACCACAACCACTTCAATGCCTTGGCGCTTCAGGTCGACCATTCGATCAACCCAGCTTTGCATCAACGCACAGTCAAGTCCCTGACCATTATTGGTCAACAACGCACTGCCGATTTTAATAACCCAGCGTCCCTGACGCGCCATATTCGCCTCTACGTCCTACTTCGATCAACGTTCGTAAATAATATCCATGTCGTGATCGTCGTCATCATCATCTTCATCTTCGTCATCTTCAAATTCGTCAGCAGCACGTGCCAAACGAGACTGCGCTTTCAGCTCTTGGACTTTCTCACGGGCTTCTAATTCTAAACGCTCACGCAAACGACGCTGCTGCTCTGCGTAATTCGGATCTTCACGCTCAAGAACTCGACGCTCTTCAATAGCGTTCATCAATGCAAACACAAGATCCTGACAGCCTTCACCTGTTGCCGCTGAAATTTGGAAAACTGGACCATCCCATTCGAGACGCTCAACAATATCCTGGCAAATCTCTTCGCGCTCTTCATCCAGCACCAAGTCTTGTTTGTTTAGCACCAACCAACGCTCTTGCTCCGCCAGCGCAGCGGAAAACTTTTCCAGCTCACGAGCGATGGCCTGCACATTTTCAACTGGGTCCGATTGATCGATCGGCGCGACATCCACAATGTGCAGCAGCAAACGCGTACGAGCGAGGTGCTTCAAAAAGCGAATACCTAAACCTGCACCTTCTGCTGCGCCCTCGATCAAACCGGGAATGTCTGCCACCACAAAGCTGCGGTATTTATCCGCCTTTACCACACCAAGGTTTGGCACCAGCGTGGTAAAAGGATAATCAGCAACTTTTGGCTTCGCGGCGGATATAGATCGAATTAATGTACTCTTGCCCGCATTGGGTAACCCAAGCAGACCAACATCGGCCAACACCTTAAGTTCCAAACGCAGCTTGCGTGATTCTCCTGGTGTACCTTTTGTAGTGCGACGCGGCGCGCGGTTAGTGCTGCTTTTAAAATGCACATTGCCAAGACCGCCGCGGCCGCCCTGCGCTAGCATGACTTTTTCTTGTGGCTTGGTTAAATCCGCCAACACTTCGTCGGTTTCAATATCGATCACGGTCGTGCCAACTGGCACACGCAATACGACATCCTCAGCAGATTTACCTGAACACTGACGGCCCTTTCCTGCCTCACCGGTGCGCGCCCGAAAGCTACGCTCATAACGGTAATCAATCAGCGTATTAATATCTTCGTCGGCGACAAAGTACACGGAGCCGCCACCGCCTCCGTCACCACCGTCCGGACCGCCGTATTCGATATACTTTTCACGACGGAAACTTAGACAGCCGTCACCGCCTTTTCCGGCGTGAATTTCAATGACTGCTTCATCGACAAATTTCATGACTGACTGCCAATCTCAAAGATTTCGCTAATAGTAACGTTTTCGGAAGGCGTCGGTGGCCCTTTTACAGGACATCCGCACAAATACTTCCTATAACAAATATTCGGTCACCGAGCCCCAAGCAAAGCACCCACCGACCAAAACAAAAAAGCCCCGCAGGCGAACCGGCGGGGCTTTCTTTAAGTTCCTAAGAACTTAGGCAACCGGTTCGATTGTCACGAACTTGCGGCTGTGCGGACCTTTCACTTCAAACTTCACGCGACCGGTGCTGGTGGCGAAGATAGTGTGGTCACGGCCAATGCCTGTATTCGGACCAGAATGAAACTGGGTGCCACGCTGACGAATGATAATTTCGCCTGCGCTTACCAGTTGGCCGCCATAGCGTTTTACACCAAGGCGTTTACTTTCTGAATCGCGACCGTTGCGGGTACTGCCCGCGGCTTTTTTATGTGCCATTGTTCAAATCCTCTAGTAATTCCCCAACAAGGGATCCGCCGATCAGGCTTTGATGCCCGTAATCTTCACCGCAGTAAACCACTGACGGTGGCCTTGCTGCTTACGATAGTGCTTGCGGCGACGGAATTTGATAATGCGAATTTTGTCATGACGGCCTTGCTCTACAACTTCGGCGGTCACTTTGGCGCCACTTACCAGCGGCTGACCAACGGTGATGTTGTCACCGTCTGCTACCAGCAGGACTTCGTCGAAATCAACGCTTTCGCCGGTGCCTACTTCTAGCTTTTCGATTTTCAGCGTATCGCCTTCTTCAACGCGATACTGCTTGCCACCGGTTTTAATTACTGCGTACATCGGTATTACCTCAAAATAGCCCCCAGTGGCGGACTTCCTTACGCTCCAATTACTGCATTTCTTGGCGTAGGCGTCACTTGCTGGCCACGGCGACGGGTCAGGGGCGCGAATTCTAAGGGATTCAGCGACGCAGAACAACTCTTTGCGCTAGGGTTTGATATTGATTTTACGCACCGCTGAAACCCAGCCCACGCGCGTGCCCAGATCCGCTCCTTTCCTTGACTCAGTGCCGCCGACTGTTAGCATTGCCGCCAATTACGGCCCCAGGACTTCCCATGGATTTCAAAGCCATCTATTCCGTCGTCGCAGACGATTTTGACGCGGTAAACCGCTTCATTGCCAAGCATCTGGACTCCGGCGTGCCGCTAATCAAGGAAGTCGGCGATTACATCGTAAGCTCAGGCGGCAAGCGTTTGCGGCCCTTGGTGTCTGTGCTGTGCGCACGCGCCGGCGGCTATCAGGGCGACAAGCACGTCGATGTTGCGGCCATTATCGAGTTTCTCCACACCGCCACACTGCTGCACGACGATGTTGTCGATGAGTCCAGCATGCGACGAGGCCGTCCCACGGTGAACGCCGTTTGGGGAAATTCCGCCAGCGTTCTAGTCGGCGATTTTCTTATTTCTCGTGCGTTCCAGCTCGTCATTGCCATCGGCAATCAGCACTTGCTCGATATTCTCGCGCACAGCACCAACATTATTTCCGAAGGCGAAGTATTGCAGCTGATTAACTGCCGCGATCCGAACACCACGGAAGAACGCTATATGCGCGTAATTCACCATAAGACCGCAAAGATGTTTGAATCTGCGGCTGAAACAGGCGCAGTACTGGGTGACGGCGGCACGGACCGAGCTGTGCGTGACGCCTTGGCGGCTTACGGCCGCCACCTTGGCATTGCGTTCCAACTTGTTGACGACGTGCTGGATTACGTCGGCGACGCTGCAGAGCTGGGCAAAAACGTCGGTGACGATTTAGCCGAAGGCAAACCAACACTGCCGTTGATTTACACCATTCGCGAAGGCAGCCCCGAGCAAGCTGAAATGATTAAGCAAGCGGTACGCAATGGTGGCATCGATCAATTACAGCCGATTGTTGAAACTGTTCAGCAATCTGGCGGTCTGCAATACACAATGGAAAAAGCGCGAGAGCAAACAGCATTAGCCATTAACGCGCTCGGCATTATTCCAGATTCTGCGTATAAAGATGCGCTGATACAGTTAGCACAAGAAGCCGCAGACCGTCACTTTTAACAACGCTCGCCACCGCGAAAGTTGGCATTAAAAACCCAAGCAGGAGTCGCACTATGCGCAATTTGAGAGCCGTTTTGACAGCCCCTATCATCGCCTTGGGTTTAACCGCCTGCGCACTGAGCCCACAAGTGATCGAAGTAAAACCGACACCGAAAGTAGACTCTCAAAACATTGGCAATAACACGCCTGTTGCCGTGTCTGCCACCGATCAACGTAGCGATTCTGCGTTTGGCACACGCGGTGGCATTTATGGCGACACCAGCTTAATTCGTCCCGCCGATGACATCCCGCAAGTATTAATCAGCGCGGTAAAAAAAGGCCTGCAAGCACAAGGATTTAACGCCTACAACCCCACAGACAATGCCAGCGGCCTCGATATTCGGTTAAAAGAACTTAGCTATGTTCCCGAATCCGGCTCAATCGTGAATCGCGTTGAAGTGAAAGCCGTTATTGAAGCGGCTGCGATCAACGCAGCGGGTGATAAATACGTCGGCACCTATAGCACCGGCAACACCTACGAGCAGCCGGTAACACCGTCCGCTAAACGCAATGAAGAGATGATCAACGAAGTCCTTTCTCGCGGCCTCACCAAAATGTTTGCAGACCCAAACCTAACTAGGTTCCTGACAGGAAACGGCGCAGGAAATAGCACTTCAAACGTGGGCGATGACGAAGACATCAATGCCACCGTCGTTATCCCGCCGATCAATCAGTAAGACTGACGGCAGTGCACAATGAAAACGACAAAGACGTCATCATTCACTACTGCACGCAGTGTAATTGGATGCTGCGTGCCACATGGATGTCACAAGAACTTCTCAGCTCTTTCTGCGAAGAAATCTCGTCACTGAAATTAATACCTGGCACCGGCGGCGTGTTCGAAATTTATGCCGCCGGCGAACTCATCTGGGAACGTAAGCGCGATGGCGGCTTTCCTGATATTGGCGAACTCAAACGCCGCGTCAGAGACAGAATTTGCCCCGAACGCGACTTGGGACACCACGACCGCAAAGCCTAACCTGTCTCTATCTTTCTTTTTAAATCCCGTCTCTTTCTGGCGATTCTAGCGATGAATCAGCGCCAGCCTTTAAGCGATTCGGCGTTCGACTAAACGGCGCCACAAAAGAAGGTGAATGGCTGTTATGCCACGCTTCGCGCGCCTGCCAAATTTTTCGATAGCGATAAAAAGGCACCGTCGGATAAAGATGGTGTACTAAATGATAATTTTGATACGACAACACCGGCGTGAGCAGCCACTCCAACCCAAGACGATTATGCGTCGCTTGATACGGTGCTTTTTCATGCTCAATATCATGCGGCCAATGCGGCAAGTACATAAACACCGCAGCGATTAACCACGCCATTAAACGCGACGGCACGAACCAAAGAAAAATAACGGCTTCGGGATGAAAATATCCAATAGAGAAAGCGAGCATCCACACCCAAATGGTGTCTCGTACCGGCTTGCCTACATCAATATCTTTAAATTGATCTTTGTGACGAAGGTAAAAATAAAGGTAGTAAAAATCCCACGCAAACCAAATCCAAAACATCTTAAACGGTGCCGTCATCGTCCAGTGATCCGGGTCGCGCTCAGGATCATTCGCGAAACGGTGATGCTGCATGTGCATCACTCGCAATAAACGCCCGTTGGAAAACGGCACAATAGGCAGGAGGATCAGCCACATAAAAAAGTCATTCAGTTTATTGCTGTGCGCCATGGAACGATGAATAGCGTCGTGGATAGGGCTGAACAAGTAGTACATGGCCACGCAATTCAGCACGCAGCCGAGTGCGACTGGCATCAACGCCATCAACACCAGCGTCCAGCTAGCAAACACTACCGCCAAGCACAGCACCATCAACACGATGGTCGGCCATGCATAAAGGGGCCGAGCACGAAGTTTGCGAAATGCATCAGGCAATTCACTTGCAGCTTGTGTCATTTCTCTCTCCCATCAAACAACGCCCCATTCTTCCCTTAAAGCGGTGCATCGCGCACGAGACATAAATCCCATTATGTAACCCGTTAACCCCTTATTTCACGGGCTTGCTAGCCAAAAAGAGATTTTGCCTTGAATTCATTGGCTTGCAGGAAAATGCTTTGAGACATATTTTATGTTTTGTATCAGCCCCCTGAGTAGCAGAAGGTTCTGCCATGCCTGAAAACCCCGACATTTCACAGCGCTGCCAAGCCGCACTGCTGTCCCTGCTAGAGCGCCAATCATTCTCGGACGTGCGTATGGCGCAGATCGCAGCGGCCGCCAGCACATCCCGGCCAACGCTTTACCGGTATTACGCCAGCAAAGAACAGCTCTTTCGCTCAATCGTAGATGGCCTGTTTGAGAAATTTTATGATCAAGCCGAGCCGTACCTAGAGAACTTCGAAGACAACCTAGCGCTCGCGGTAAACTATCTAGCATCAAGCGTTGCCTTCCAGCAGAAGGAATTAATTCAAGTCCTCCTGAAGAGCGGGGCTGACGACATTTTTATTAGCCAAATGCGCAAATACTTCGCCAGACTTATCGGCACACTGCTGCGCCAAGGCCCAGTCAAAAAGCTCAACCAAAGCGATCTTGATCTGGTTACCGCGTTGTTAGCAGGGGCGTGCTTTTACAGCCTAAAGGAATGGATGAATAGCGGCATGCAGCAAACGCCTAAGCAAATGGCGAAAGTACTCACGCACTTATTCAATGGACAGCTTCTTAGCTTAATTGAGGAAAAAAATTGAGGCACTCCGGCTCGAAAAAAAGCGCTCTGAAATAAGTCGGAGTCAGAAGAAAAACGTCATGAAAATGCGCGCCCATTGCGCGCATTTTTCACAAACATAAGTTAATCGAATTTACTAAAGTCGGGCTTGCGCTTCTCTACAAATGAAGACATTGCTTCACGTGCTTCCGGCGAGCTTAACCGCTGAAAAAATAAATCACCCTCGACTTTCATGTGCGCTTTTAGCGCATCGATATATGGAGCCTTCAATAGTTGTTTAGTTAAGCGCACAGACGCTGCAGGTTGCTTAGCAAGCTTTTCTGCTTTCGCCCGCGCTTCGGCAAGATACGATTGATCATCGAATACAGCGTTCGCGATGCCCAACGCAACCGCTTGCTCACCACCAATGGTTTCTCCGAGCAGCAGCAGCTCCGCAGCACGCTGATGCCCCATAAGGGTTGGCAGCAACATACTGGACGCTGCTTCAGGGCACAGCCCCAAGTTCACGAATGGCATTTGTAACTTTGCAGATTGCGCCACATACACTAAATCGCAATGCAACAGCATCGTCGTGCCAACGCCCACGGCGGGGCCATTTACCGCGGCAATAATCGGCTTTTCCATTGCAACTAGTTTACCCAAGAAGCGCATTACCGGTGCTTCGTCACCTTCTGGCGGATTATTCAAAAAATCCACCATATCATTGCCTGCGGTAAAGCAATCATCAGTACCTGCAATCAATACGACGCGCACTGACGCTGTACTGGCTGCAAGCTCTAACGCCGCTGTGAGAGCACTGTACATTTCATGGGTTAGCGCATTTTTTCTATCAGGGCGATTGATGCGCACGTCCAGTACGCCCCCGTTTTCGCTCACTTGAACGAATTCACTCTTAGACATTGTTCTCTCCCAAAATCTTCATTCGCGGTTTAGCCGAGCAAAATGTTTCAGCCAAACGTACGCTCACTAATCATCGTCTCGGCGGACGTCAACGGTAGGCATCCCAGACATATCAACGTCAACGGAAAATAGAATAGGCCGACAACACACGAAGCAATCTTCGTAATAACTTTGCTCCGGTACGGAGCAATCGATCAGCGCCTCAAACCGCTCGCCACAGTAAGGGCAACTCACTGTCACTGATTCAAGCACAACGATAACTCAATCTTTGACGCAGGGCGGCAAGCCAGTCCGGCTCTTCGCCATTAACAAAGGGAACGGGCGCGCCCTGACCCCAGACTGGACCAGGCCAGCAGGGATCGTCTGAACGGCGGGCGATAATATGTATATGTAGCTGCGGCACCAAATTCCCCAGCGCCCCGATATTAATTTTTTCAGCGCCCACCAACGCCTGCAAATGCATCGCGCTACGATTTACCAAATCCAATAAATCATGTTGCAGCGCAGAGTCCAACTCATACCATTCACGCACGCCGTCACGTTTCGGCACAATTACCAGCCAGGCAAAGCGCTGATCGTTCATCCAACGAATCCAGCAATCAGGTGTTTCACCTAAAGCATGAGTGTCCGCCGCTAAACGCTCATACAACTCAGCCATGGGCACCGCCCATCATACCGGCCGGCCCGAGCAGCGAAATGCCACCGTCCAAGCCAATAATTTGCCCGGTTAAATACGCCGTTAATGGGCTCACCATTAGCAACGCCATTTGCGCCATTTCCTGCACTGTCGCAAAACGCTTTAACGGCAACAGCTTTTTAATGTGCTCGCCCTGCCCGGCAGACACGACATCGCCGCCGACAGTGCCCTCAACAAACCCAGGCGACAAGGCATTGACGCGAAACCCTAACGAGGCCCATTCCAACGACAAAGTTTTCACCAACATATCGACGCCCGCCTTCGCTGCGCACACATGCGCCTGCATAGGCATCGCCATTTGCGATTGCGGCGCAGTAATCGCCAAACCGCGCACGTTGGATTTCGCCATAAATCCAGAACAGGCCTTAAAGGTGTGGAACGTGCCTTTTAAATCGATATCAACCACCGAGGAAAAACCATTGCTGCTTATGTTGGCTACCGGCGCCATGAAGTTTCCTGCCGCACCAGCAACAATAATCGTGTATTCCCCAAACGCGGCCTTACCTTTCTCAGCGGCCTCGGTCATTGCCTCCAGACTTCGGACATCTGCAGAAATCCCTAGTGCTTCGCCACCTGCGTCTTGAATTAACTTGCACGTTTCATCGAGCTTTTCTTGGCGACGCCCAACCATCACAACTTTCGCGCCGTGCCCCGCTAGCATTTGCGCGATGCCCTGATTGATGCCGCTGCCTGCGCCAGTAATAAATACAACATCGTTGGCCAGCAGGTTTGCTGGCAACCATTCACTCTTCATGACTTCTCTCCCGGGAGGCTGCCGTTATCGGCGATAATCCGAAGGACTCTTCTTGGTCCATCGGCGGAATGCTCGTGCGAAATTAGACGCGTCTGAGTAACCTAATTGAATGGCAATTTCATCCACCGTACGCTGAGTTTGGGTTAGGTACTCCACCGCCAAGCCTTTTCGTAGATCATCCATAATACGTTGATAGCTAGTGCCCAGTTGCTGCAACTTACGTTTGAGCGTGCGCGACGACATATGTAGCTCTGACGCAGTCTCCTCAACGCTGGGGAACCGCCCCGCTTCGCCAAGAATAATTCGGCGCACCTGCCCAAGTAATTTTGGTGGCGACTTAATCGATGCCAATTCCTGCTCACATTGGTCTGCCGCCATGCGCGTTAAACGCGGATCGGCAAACAATAATTTTTGGTCCAACCGATGCGCAGGAAAGCGCATTTGATGGTAAGCGCAATCAAACAATACGTTCACAGGAATAATCGGACGCATTTTTTCAAAATACTTTGGCTCTGGGTAGGCAAAGCGCAATTCGCCATCTAAATAGGTTTCGCCCATCAAATGCGAACCCATAAAATGCAAACTGCTAAAAAAACTTTCAATCATAAAAGGTGCAACATCATTTAGTGCAACCAATTCATCAACTTGAATGACGGCGGTTTCACCTTCGACGAACAGTTGCAATTCCAGGACTGTCCCGCGTGTTTGCAAAAACTTAACCGCTAATTCCAGAGAGTCTCGTAAGGTTTCACTGCTCATGGCGGCATACCCTAGGAAGCCATGCGACGACAAGTTCAACGAGGCGCCAAATTCCCAGCCGAGCCAAGGCGCTTTGGTGAGTTCTAATGCACGATGCACGGCCTGCTCAAACACGTGCAATGGCAAGCGCGCGCTAGGATTACGCCAATCTACGGTGTCAACGTGTTGCAGCCCCCCAAGAAAGGTTTTTTCAGAGATTCCGTATTTTTCTACCAGATTGATTAACAGCGGTCCGTACTCCGCCGAAACCGAATATTCATCTGGGTTCATTTTTAGAATGGTCATGTCACTCTCTCGCTCAACGCATGGCCCAAAATGACCGAGTTGCCCAACCATACCCCGTCATCATCACCGCTGCAAGCCCGCCTCAACCCCATCACTTGGCGCATCAGTCACTAGGCGCCTAAGGATGGGTTAGGTGAATGGACGTAAATTGTCAGTATCAGGCAGAAAGGGCATTTTATGATCAAACACCAAAACCCATAAACCTAAATAACCTCATATAAAACATACAGTTATACTAATATTAAAAACTGGCATGGTTCTGGCTCTTCTCTACAAGACGTTAACCAAATCACACTTGGAGTGCGTAATGGGACAGATAATCAAGATTAAAGACGCCGTACCAGAGTCCGCCTTGGAGCGCCTGAATCGCTTGACCGGTTTAGAGTTCGACCAATGGCCTGAATCTATTCTTGATGAGCTAGAAGAGTTTGAAGATGGCGACTACCCGCTGCCCGAGCAAAGAGTGTCATAAGCTGAGCAGAGACTGCAGGCAAAAAAAAGCCGACACAAGGTCGGCGTGAGCGCATTCGCGAACGCACTGCCCAGCCGGGGGCGCGTCACGACGAGTAAAATCTAAACAAACAAGTAACAGTCCAACATTAAAAGTTTGAGATAAGCTTGTCTTCACGACGCAAATTGCTGCCACGTCGTTGGAAAAACAGCTCATCTACATGAAAGCGCATCGCTGCGTCGCCGAGCTTAAGGTGCACCTGCACCAGCTCCACCTCACCGGTAAAGCGTAGCCGCACCAAACCCGACATCAGCGCGCTGCCGTCGCCGTCAATCAATGTGCGATCAATCAAAGTCGTATGCTCGCCCGCTTCATCAATATGAAACGCGGTGAGCGCAAGCTCGCCATTGCCGCCTGACACGCGAATCCACGATGCCACATTGAATTCGTTTTCCCACACGCGCATTCGCGGTGGCCTAGCCTCTCCCCAAATGCGGGAAGGAACCTCGGCAACTAGCTTCTGAACCATCAGACCCACCTCATTCGTATTTCTTAGGGGTAAGGCTACGACATATGCCCTGCGTCTTGCCGTGTTCCACTTGGCGAACAAACCCTGACGCAGGTCACAGACTGGAATCTTCGATCAATCCCTCAGCCTCTGTTCAATTGTCAAACAGCAGTCCATCACCGAGCGAACGACACCGTTATGCTTCGCCTCATACGTTGGAGCAATTCCAACGATTGATTCATTTGAAATTATTGAGGATATCTCCATGGGCGAATTGAAAGATCTACGCACTCAGCAAGAGCAACTTCTTGGCCGCGCTAAAGAGTTAGGCAATAAGCTTTATCTTGCAGGCCTTGGCGCTGTGACCAAAGCTGAAGCCAGCTCTACTGAAATGCTGGAAAAATACAGCGCCACAGGCAGCAAAGCACTTGGCGAAAAAGCGGAAGGCAAGCCAAAGGCTGTGTTAGTTAGCCGTGGCGCGTTAGAAGCTGCTAAAGAGTTGATCGACGCAGCGCCTGAAAAGCGCAAAGAATTGTATGAAACCTTCATCGCCGCTGGCAGCAAGCAGCGTGGCGAGAAAGCAGATGGCACCAACGAATTCGTATTAGCCGGCTTAGGCGCAGTATTGACTGCCCGCAGTGAAGGCGAGAAGTTCTTAAACGACCTTATCGCGACAGGCGAAAAACGCGCTTAATTTAGAATTATTTGCCGCACTATTTTTTCGAGGGGCTTTTTAGCCCCTCTTTTTTCACTTCTCATCTGCCTTTCCACGTACTTCCAGCACGAATGCGCCAGCCTCGCCAACCACTTTGACTCAACTAAGCATTGACCCCTTCATCAATCAGTAGCAGATTGGCCTAAGAGCGGCAGGACGTTACACGAAAACGTCTTAACTGATAAAAATCGACAATAATGGCCAAGCCAGAATACAACGCCCATGAAAGACGACCCTAAGAAGAAAAAGCCCCGTAGCAGCACGCCCACAGGACGACTGTTACGCCTTACGGGAATGACAACGAGCATTGCGTCACGCGTGGCAGGGCATCAGGTTAAGAAGCTTTTTCAAAGCGAAGAGGCATCTGCGCGCGATCGCGAAAAATTAATGCGCAATGTTGGCAAACAAGTCGCGGAAACCTTGGGTGAAATGAAAGGCGCGGTCATGAAGGTCGGCCAAATTGCATCACAAATGCAAGATTTGCTGCCAGAGGAAATCGCCCAAGCGCTAGAAGTATTGCAAAAAGCCTCGGCGCCTATGCCATTCTCCATTATCCGCCGTCAGCTACGACAGGAGCTGGGCGATGACCCGCTAAACCTGTTCGCGACGTTTGAAGACATTCCTTTCGCTGCCGCCTCAATCGGGCAAGTACATCGCGCCACTTTAAAAGACGGCACCGATGTTGTCGTGAAAGTGCAGTATCCGGCGGTCAAAGAATCTATCGACTCAGATATGCGTCAGCTACGCCGCATTCTTCGACTCGGCGCCTTGTTCAAAGTTAACGAAGCGACCCTTGATGCGATCTTCAAAGAAATTCGCACGCAACTTGCTGAGGAGCTGGATTACGAAAAGGAAGCCAGCAATATTCAACGCTTCAGAGAATTTCACCAAGACGATGACTGGCTAATTATTCCCAACGTCATCAGCGAGCTCAGCACCGGAAAAATATTGACGCTGGTGTACGAACCAGGCGACGACCTGCAAGCCTTGGAAAGCGATGAGCGCTACACGCAAGACATGCGTAATTTGCTCGGCGTCCGCCTTTTTGAAGCCATCGGCAAGCAAATCTTTTTCTTGCGTGAAGTGCATTGTGATCCACATCCAGGCAACTTCGCATTCAGGCCCGACGGCGGTCTCATTATGTACGACTTCGGCGCAACTAAACGATTAGACGAAACTGATTTAATTGGCATGAGACATTTAATGCGGGCAGCCTACGCCGATGATTTCGAAGCGGTTGACCAAGCATTGATTGAACTCGAAGTGCGCAAGCCGGACAGTCCTGCAGTCGACGAGGCGTTTTACCGAAAATGGGTCAATCTTTTAATCCCCCCTTTTTCAGACACTCCATTTGATTTTAGCCACTCGCGCCTGCACATCGAATTAGTGAAAGAAACACGCAATACGCCGTGGCGATATCTCGAATCATTCCAACCTTCAGCACGAACACTGCAGATCAATCGCATCTTTGGCGGGCACTATTGGACAATGGTGAAGCTTGGCGTAAACACTTCTTTCCGAGATCAAATAGAAATGGCGCTACAGGAATAATGAATCACCCCTAAAAAAACGCTCCACCATAAAAAAGAGCGCAACAAAGGCGCTCTTTTTTATGGTGGAGAGCAACTGGCTCTAAAAGGCTGAACGAAGCCCTAAATTAACAGCCGATAACTCCTGATCGTCCTTATCCAAATAGCGCATAAATTCAACATTTAGCGCTAAACTTTCTGAGAGGTTCAAGTCAACGCCTGCACCAATGGACTGATCCTCCCACGTTTCTGTTTCGCTGGTACTAATGCCCAAAACGGTAAGATTTGCAGAGCCCTTTACACGAGAATAACCGGCGATTGCATACGGCATCACGACGTCTCCAACCGGAACACCCACTTTCGCGTACGCCCCGTACAACTCGTCCAAGTCAAACGCCAACGAACCACCCGTAAATTGACGCTTATCTTCTTTAATGCCAACCGCACCACGTGCTTCCACGCCAAACCACTTAACCGGCTCAACACCGATGCGCAACGTTATGCCGTCTGGGTTCACCGTTTCGTCCTTGTCGATGTTTTTATCAGAAAACTCAAAGCGCGAGTAATTACCGCCGAAATACAACCCCTCCGCGAACGCAGCTGTCGGCGATACCAAAAGCAAACACAACGCAGCACGGAAAACCACTTTCGGGCCGAAGTTATGAGTAGACGTTGATTGAACTTTTTGCGTGCCATCCATAGTAACTCACTCCTGTCTCGCTAAAAAAATAAGCGTGAATAAACCGTTTTACTTATTCACGAGTACTTGGAGCGAGCGAGCGACGCATTCGTTCAACTCGACAAACACAATTGCGATGAACGGCGCAGAATTGAGAAAAAAACCTCCTCAGTTCATGCTTTTCGTATTTTAACGGGAACTCCATTTAGTACCGCCATGCCGGTAAGGCTTTCAACGGTTGCAGCGCCAATGACATCATTAATACTTTGTCCCGCGTAACGTCTAGCCACGCTTAATTTTACGCCTTTCCGATCATGCCCCCAACCGTGCGGAATACTCACCACGCCCGCCATCATCTTGTCGCTAATTGATGCAGGAAGCTGTATCTCGCCACCTTCCCCAGAGACCGAAAGCATATCGCCATTCTCAACGTTTAGCCGACTTGCATCGTCGGGGTGCAACATTACGTCACAGCGATTCTTGCCTTTCACCAGTCGATAACTGTTATGCATCCATGAATTGTTGCTGCGAAGATGGCGACGGC
Source organism: Alcanivoracaceae bacterium (assembly GCA_029213045.1). Lineage (GTDB taxonomy): Bacteria > Pseudomonadota > Gammaproteobacteria > Pseudomonadales > Alcanivoracaceae > JARGPN01. The sequence continues at coordinate 44,042 of JARGPN010000008.1, read as the reverse complement.
CGATCAATAAAAATTCATCCGCGCCCAAAGCAGTGGACTGCGCTATTTTCTTTATCGGCTCAAGGTAGACATCTGGCATGAGATTAATGCGCTGACCTTGTGTAAATAGCCGATCCGGCAGCGCAGGCTGCAGCGGACCTAAATCAATACCATGCGGCGCTCTCAATACTTTTTTTAACGATAAATTATGATTGCCGTGTTGTTTTACCGACGACGGAGCAACGAGATTTTCAACGCGCCTCGTCAAACCCGGCACCCATGACAATTTCTTCAACGCTGTGCGCATCAAACCACTGACCTGCCCATACGGACCAAAACGCAACAAGACATCGGTGATGCCTCTATCGCCGAAGCCTCGCATCACTTTTTCAGTCAGTCGCGCACGCCACGCGGGCACGCCTTTTTCTTCGCTAAGGCGTCGAATTAGTTCAATCATTATGTCCCAGTCATGCCGAGCACCTTGCGATGGCTCGAACAACGCGGGCGAGAACTTAATGGAATTGCGCACGGCGACACCGTGAAAAACAGGGTCAAACTGAGCGTGCTCTAAATGCCCTGTCGGCGGCAAAATTATATTGGCATGACGAGTTGTTTCGTTGATGTAGAGATCAATACTCACCATAAAGTCGAGCTGTTCTAGCGCCCCTTCTAGTCGCGCACCACCCGGACTGGACAGCACCGGATTACCCGCGTGGGTCACCATCGCTCTCACTTGGCCTTCCCCCGGGGTGAGCATTTCGTCAGCCAAGGTGGTCACCGGGAATTCGCCGCCAAACTCTGGCAAATTACGCACACGTGAACGATATCGGTCAAAGCCGCCTTTGTGTCCGCCCTGGGCCGTGAACGCCACCATATCTGCCGCGGGCAGCGGGAACATTAACCCACCCTCACGATCCAGATTTCCCGTAACGATATTCAGAACGTATACCAACCACGCCGCCACACTACTGTGTTGCGCCGTGCTGGTTCCTACGCGGCAGTAGGCGCTTGCTGAAGGCGCGGCGGCGAACTCTAGCGCAATGCGCTGAATGTCTTTAGCAGCAATGCCGCAGATTGAAGACGCGCGCTCAGCCGGCCACTCTTTGGCCAACGCAGCAATGGCATCGACGTTATCCACGATTGCCGCCAAGTGGCCGAGGTCTATTTTGTCGTTTTCAAACAACACATTGAGCATGCCAAGCAGCAGCACCGCGTCTGTGCCTGGACGAACAAACACATGCTCATCGGCCACGTCCGCCGTTTCAGTTTTGCGTGGATCAATGACCACTAGGCGGCCGCCGCGCCGACGCAGATCTTTTAAACGTCCGCGCATATCAGGTGCCGTCATTAGGCTGCCGTTTGACGCCATCGGATTAGCGCCGATAACTAAAAAGTAGTCCGTCCGATCGATATCAGGCACGGGAAACAACAGCTGATGGCCGAACAGCTTAAAACAGGCCAGCATCTGCGGAAGCTGATCTACCGAAGTGGCGCTATAACGATTTCGCGTTCCTAATGCCTGCAAAAAAGGCAACAACGTAAACATAGCACCGTGATTGTGTACGGTAGGATTACCCGCATAAATCGCCACAGCGTTGCGACCATATTCTCGCTGAACGCCTGCCAGCCGTGTCGCCGTCTCCGTGAGCGCCTCATCCCAACTAATTTCAACCCAGCCATCGGCGGTACGTCGCACCGGCATACGGAGCCGGTCCGGATCTTCATGTAAATCCTGTAACGCCACAGCCTTCGGGCAGATATGGCCACGGCTAAAGGCGTCGTGCTGATCCCCACGAATAGCAATGATTTCATCCCCCGCGTGCTCTATTTCGAGGCCACACATCGCCTCACACAGGTTACACGTACGGTAATGCAGGCTATTCGGCATGACAGAACTCTCAGCGGGTAGTGGGTGTAGTAAGCAGTGTGCCGTGCAGGCACCATTAGAAACAAGCGCATACCATCACAAGCGCGCGTCAAGGATACCGCTTCGTCACTAAGTGGTTGTCGGACGCCGCAAGAACCGTACACTGAGACCAACAAGAATGAAAAGAAGGGAAGCACCCGTTGCCTACGAATAGTCGAGTTGGGGGATGTTTACTGCTGGCGCTATTCCTGCTCGCGCCGCTTTTTTTAGCATCCTGTAATGCTGAACAAGCGCAATTGGAAAATACCGTCCAATTGCAGCCTACTGTACTCGGGCTGGAGGACACGGGGGCGGATCTGCAAGCGGATCAAGCGCTGGCATTATTTCTAGAAAATAAGTCTGCCGAGATATTTTCTGCGACGCTTCCGTCTCTCGGATTCCAAGAAAATTCATTCTGGTTTTTTTCGCGTATCACCAATACAGACGACACGGCGCAACGCTATTTAATTGCCGGCCGCCCACATAGCGACTACGTTGATCTCTACGTTTTCAACAGCGACCGCGAACTGCGTGAGGTCATTCACCATGGCGACCGCATTGCCTGGAGTGATCGCCCCTACAGCGACAACGAATTAATCTTTCCGCTTACCGTTCCTGCCGGTGATACGAGCTACCTCGTATTTAAAATGACAACTACAGGCTCGCTAGAACTGCCTCTCTCGCTTTTAGACCAACAACAGCTTTCAAAGCATAAATTCTCGCTGCAGATTTTTACTGGTTTATTTTTTGGCGCAATCCTGGCCATGAGCCTATTTAATCTTTTACTTTTCATTGCCATTCGCGACAGCAGCTATCTGCTATATGTCGCTTACCTTATGTCGCTGTCGGTATTTTTATTAGCGCGTTCCAGTTTAGCATTTCAGCTTTTTTGGCCGGATCAGCCCTGGCTTAATGATATCGTTCGGGCGTTTTCCGCTTTAATTGGTGAAGGGTTTGCAATCTTATTTGCCTCAGCATTCTTACGCCTTTCCTCCGCAAGACCAAACTATAGTTTGTTAATGCGCTTTGCCGGCTGCGCGTTTATTGTCGCCGCTGTGGCTTCATTGTTTTTTTCACCCGCACATACATTACGCGTCGCCACATCTGCAGTAGCCCTTGTTATTCCATTACTACTTGTCGCGGCGTCACTACGACTTCGAGATGGCTTCAAGCCAGCGCGATATTTTCTATTGTCATTTTTACCAATAGCATTGCTTGTTCCCCTTTTTGTATTAAAAACATTCGCCATTATCCAAAGCAATTGGCTTATCGATCATGCGTTCGAGATCGGCAGCTCAGTGGAAGCATGGCTTCTCTCATTTGCGCTGGCGTATCGCCTGACCATGCTCAAGTCGGAAAATGATCGCATTCAGCGCGAAGCAACCATTGACCTTGAGCATCGCGTTCAAGAACGCACGGAAGAATTAAATCAAGCACTCAATGCGCGAAGCGAATTTTTAGCGGTCATGAGTCACGAAATTCGCACGCCTCTGAACGGCATCCTCGGCACCGTGGACATGCTCAAGGACTCGCGGCTAGACGATGAGCAACGCCGGCAGATGCACGTCATCGAGCAATCAGGTAACACGCTGGTAGAACTTATCAATGACATTCTTGACTACGCTCGCATTGAAGCCGGCAAACTTCCTATTGATGAAGAGCAGTTCAATCTCCCAGGGCTCATTCGCGAATCAGTTGCACTTTTCGAACATCGCGCCCGCATAAACGGAAACCAACTGCGCATTGATCTTGATGAAAACATCGGCTTGCTGTGCCGCGGCGACCCAATTCGATTGCGACAAATAATCGTTAACCTGACGAGTAACGCAGTAAAATTTACTGAACGCGGTGAAGTAATCGTTTCGGCCAAGAGAGACCCGAACAACGCGACCTACGCGTTGTTCGAAATTCGTGACAGCGGCATTGGCATAGAGCGACGCCAGCTCTCACATTTGTTTGAATTATTTCAACAGGCAGACAGCTCCACACGCCGACGCTACGGAGGCGCGGGCTTAGGCTTAGCCATTTGCAGGCAGTTGGTTGAGTTAATGGGCGGCGAGATTGGCGTAGAAAGCGAGCCAAGCAAAGGCTCTCACTTTTGGTTTCGCTTGCCCCTTCCCGAGGTGTCACACGACCAACGTCGCGCTCGGCAAAACGAAGAAATTGAGTGGGGCGATGCGCCTAAGATTCGCTTGCTTATCGTCGACGACAACCACGTCAATCTATTGGTCGCGCAAGGCCTAGCGAAGAAACTCGGGCACGATGTAGAAGTTGCTGAAACGGGCCCTGAAGCAATTGCCGTGTTACTCAATGACAGCCGTCCATTTGATTTAGTGTTAATGGACTGCGAAATGCCGGAGATGGACGGATTCGAAACATCCCGTGAAATTATTCGCCTTCAAAATGAAGGGAAGATCGACGCAATCCCCATTGTGGCACTTACTGCGCACGCAGTGCCCGATAAAATTCGCTTGTGTCACGAGGCTGGCATGGTGAGCCATATTGCCAAACCGATTAACAGTAAAAAATTAGATCGTGAGATTCGGTCCGTGCTAAAGCATGGCACACAACACACAGAAGGAAAGGACGAAAATTCATCGCCGGGACGCGGCAGCAATACCGCATCCCTATAAACATCTTAAAAAAGGAAGCTATTAATCTTGCGAGAAATATCAGTGCAGAGTGATGTTGTCCGCCAACTGTACGGAAGGAAAATCTAACGCTTCATCGAGAATCGCTTCCTGACCTTCTTCCGCCAGCACTTCAAATCTCGCCGACGTCACTTCGCCTTCAATCAAATCTGGAATCGCATCCAAAAATGCATCAACGTGCGGCGAAGCAAAATGTTCTTCCAGCGCAGTAAGCCCCGTCCATTGCTGCCAAATAATAAAGGTCTCCGGCGACTGCGCATCGACATACACTTCGTACGCAACGCAACCCTGCTCGCGGCGAGACTGGCCAGCAAGGGCTTGGATAAGGTCTAAAGCCTCATCTTTATGAGTGGCTTTTACCGGAATGGAACCTTTAACAATGATCATGGGACTCCCAACGGGTGCGCAAGGCCGCGCATTCTAGCACAAACCGGCCTTGCGTGGGCTGATTCAGATGGGCGCTGACGCTGTCATTACTCGAGCGCGTCGAGAAATTGCACATTTTCGGCTAACGGAGCACGCCCTACGCGTGTGCGGTTAGCGGCCACGCTTTTGTCTTCGTAGCCAAAGCTAATGCCACACAGAATGCCCGTGGTATCTGGCTCGCCGAAGATCTCGCGCACATCGTCGGGGTAATAACGCATGCTGCCCTGAGCGCATGAGCCTATACCGTACGCAGTCATGGTCAGCAACAACGACTGAATGTACATACCGACATCCATGCCGACGGTCACACCAAAGGTCTTTTCCATACCAATAAACGCCACGTGAGGGGCATCGAATAACTCAAAGTTGCGCAAGTTTGCGCGCATCCGCCCGGCGCGATCGTCGCGACCAATTCCCATATTGCCGTACAGTTCAACCGCGCAATCCACCTGGCGCTGCCGGTAGACACCGGAAAAGCTAGGCAAATGCTCAAAGTCTGGATTCACCATAACGCCCGCCATCACCTTTTCCATCATTCGCCGACGCAACTCATCACGTACGGCGCCGGAAGCGACAAACACCTTCCACGGCTGAATATTGCAATTACTTGGGGCCAGGTTAGCCAGTGAGAACACCTCGTTCATCACATCTTGCGTTACCGGCTGCTCGGTGTACCCGCGTACTGAACGTCGTTCGTTTAACGCCTGCTCAAGCGTCATAGTTGCTGCCGTCATACTGACTCCTTTTTGAGTTCGTGCGCTGCACAACAGCAACGCAAACATCTGTCGCCTATGATGACTGAAAATAAGGAGATGGCGATGGCAAAAATAAAGATGTGGGTGTTTGGTTTGATCATTGGGCTAGTACTAGGCGTCTGGGGTGGTATCAATATCGGTAAGGGGCAGCCACTGTACGCCAATCCACTGACGCAAACACAGGTACCAAACAAGCTAAAAGAAGCAGGGAAGGATGTGATCAGACAGTCCGGCGAGGCACTTGAAAAAACCGGGCAGGCAATGAAGGAAAGCCAGCAAGAATAGGCTTTAAAAAGAAAGTGAGCGCCAACATTTAGGCGCCCACTTTCACAACCGACTGTGGCGCTTACGCGGCAAACTGCTCGCGTTCAGCCTGCGCCATGGCTTGGCAAATTTCCTCAATGGCCGGCGACACCGGGCACTGCTGAACATCCCGTGCTGACAGGCCGTAATGTGCCGCACAGTGCGGGCACAACACCATATAGGATTGCTCGCTAGGGTTTTCAGTATCCACCTGCTCAGCCACAACCCAGCCATCACGCTTCGCCTGCTGGCCTATGTCATGGTAGTAGTCCAAGCCGATCGGACGGTTCGGCTCAAAATCAAACGTCTTGGGACAGCTCTGGCAGTTTAGCCACATGTCATACAATGCTGCGGCGTCGTATAAGTCCCGCGGATTGAAAGCCATAACGGCCTCCTTGTCATAGTTTCAATAAGTTACAACACATACTTAAAGTAAACCCGACTCTTTCGCAAGCACTTACTTTGCAGAATTATCCAGTTTATTCATGAAGTTAGACTCACCTCATAATAAACTACTTCAATTTAATCGTCTTAGGCACTAATTCATCGCCTAACTCAGCGCCTGCGGCGAGCGCGCGGCCACCCAAAAAAACCATTTTCAACTCCATGACCGCCCTAGGAATTGCTGCCTGACGAACCGCAGGACTCATCTCCAAGGCAATAATGCCGAACCCGAATATCACTGCCACTGCCGCCTCTGACGCAGCTCTGTAATGCATGTCGGTCATCCCCCTCGACTCAGCCACCGCGCGCGCGTCCTCCTCTAGCTCTTCACGAAAAAGCTGCAGCTCACGTTGAATCCGCCGCCGAAAGCGCTCGGTATTCCCCAAGCGCTGCTGCACCAACAACCGAAACTCTCCCTCATACTCAGCTAGATAAGCGAGAAAACGGTGAACTAGGTCCTGCACTCCAGCAGACGGATCTCGAACAACCATCTGTTTTCTACCTTGGCGCATCACTGAGCGCAGGCGATAACAAGCCAGATCAATCAGCGCGAGCCCCAAGTCGTCCATTGTTGGGAAGTGGTTATACAGCGATGGCGGGGCCAAACCCACTTCGCGCGCCACCTCACGGAGTCCTAAGCTATCCATACCTCGCCCTGACGCTAGCAACGCCAGCGCCGCATCAAGAATCCGCTGCCGCGTTTCAGCTTTTCGCTGAGCCCTCACCGACGACATAACATCACTCCAACATACACGTGTAAGTTGCAGAACTATAAGCACACCAGGATGATGCTGCCACTGAATACTGTAAAAATAAGCCAATTAATCTAATTTTTTGCCTAATACGTTATTCCGTGTTGACAGAGGAAACGCTTAAGCAGAGAATTCAACTCACACTTGTTAGTCATAATTACAGGAGCGGTTTACTGCAAGAACGCCGCCGCCCTAACAATTGATCGCTGCATTGCCAACAAGTGTTGCGTTACTCGCGTCTCTTAGGAAGTATTCGATGAACGTTGCGTTAAAGTAAGTCGTTAGCCCTAATTAGAAAGACGCCTATATAAATTGGAATGCTAGCTCCGGCTGGCGCATATCATGAACAGGAAGCTACAAATAAGGGGTCGTCCATGAACTACTTCGTCACAGGTGCCACTGGTTTTATCGGTCGTTTTTTAGTTGCGCGTTTATTAGAGCGAGAGGATTCGCGCGTGTTCGCGCTAATCCGCCCAGGCTCAGAATACAAACTTGATGGCATGCGCAAACGTCTTGGCGTAAACGAAGACCGGTTAATCGCCATTAACGGTGACCTCACGAAGAAGCTGCTCGGTGTCAGCAAACGCGATCGGGACGACCTGCGCGATCAAATCGGACATTTCTTTCATCTTGCCGCCATTTACGATCTAGAAGCGGATGAAAACCAGCAGCGCTACACCAATATCGAAGGCACCCGTAACGCACTGAAGCTCGCCGGAGAGCTAAGCGCAACCTGCTTCCACCACACCAGCTCCATTGCCGCCGCCGGATTATTTGACGGCATGTTCTACGAAGATATGTTTGACGAAGCGGGTGAGTTGGCCAACGCTTATCTGCAAACCAAACACGAATCCGAAGCGTTGGTGCGACAAGAGAGCCCCATCCCTTTCCGAATCTACCGTCCATCAATGGTGGTTGGCGATTCCGAAAATGGCGAAATGGATAAAATTGACGGGCCCTACTATTTTTTCAAATTGATTCAGAAACTGGGCGACATGCTACCTCCGTGGGTTCCACTGATTGGCATAGACGGCGGCAAGTTCAATATTGTCCCAGTGGACTTTGTTGCAGACGCCATCGATCACATCGCCCATCAGCCGAACTTAGATGGTCAATGCTTCCACCTGACGGCTGATAAACATTACAGCGTTGGCGAGGTAATGAACGCATTCGCCTCTGTCGCTGACGCACCGAAAATGCCCGTGCGGTTCGATGCAAACCTGTTCGATAATGTGCCTAGCGTGCTACGCAAAGGCATGTCGAATTTGCCTCCCGCGAAGTTTTTACTGCATCAAGCATTAGACGGCCTCGATATTCCGGAAGGCGCGTTACGTTTTCTGACTTACCCGACAACGTTCGATAACTCACACGCCAAAGCGGCATTGGAAGGATCAAACATTGAAGCGCCAGAGTTAGAGTCTTACGCACAGATCCTTTGGGATTATTGGGAGAACCACCTAGACCCAGATCGAGACGAACGCGAAGACGAAAGTGAGCCGTCTCATTCACTTGAACAACACGTTACTGGCAAAGTTATTTTGATTACCGGGGCGACATCTGGCATCGGCAAATCTGTCGCGATCAAACTCGCCCGCGCCGGCGCCAAAGTATTAGTCGTTGCGCGCAATAAAGAAAAGCTTGAACAAACACTGCATGAAATTGATCAACTAGGCGGCACCGCCTACTCCTATAGCTGCGACGTTTCGCACCTTGATGATGTCGATAATTTAATTAAGCAAGTTATCGCTGATCACGGACAAGTTGATGTGCTGGTCAACAATGCCGGCCGTTCTATTCGCCGCTCAGTGGTTCATACTTATGAACGATTCCACGATTTTGAACGCACAATGCAACTTAACTATTTTGGAGCGCTGCGTTTAATCATGGGCCTGCTGCCAAGCATGACAGAACGTAGTGACGGTCACGTTATCAACATTTCTTCCATTGGCGTGCTCACCAACGCACCGCGCTTTTCAGCCTATGTTGCTTCAAAAGCGGCGCTGGATGCCTTTACACGTTGCGCCGCATCCGAGCTTGCGCATGAAGGCGTTCGCTTCACCACAATCAACATGCCGCTAGTGCGTACGCCAATGATTGCACCGACAAAATTGTACAATCACGTGCCGACCATCAGCCCAAACCAAGCGGCGGAAATGATCTGTGATGCGATTGTGCGGCGCCCCAAACGCGTCGCAACAGGCCTCGGCATTTTTGGCCAAGTCATGCACTTCCTGACGCCAAAAGTCACCGAAACGATTATGAACACCGGTTACAAGCTGTTCTCAGATTCAGCTGCGTCGCTTGGCTCGAAAGAAGGCACGCCGAAGCGTATCAGCCGCGAACAAGCCGCATTCTCCCGCCTGTTCAAAGGCATTCACTGGTAACCGTTCTGGCGGGGTCGCCCTGACCCCGCCGTCCCTCTTTCTGTCCCAACCGCCTCCTTTCTCTCAACCTGATTCGGGTTAGACTGACCGAATACATGGCGACTACGCTGAACGCCACAGCTTGGGAGAACAGTAAAATGGCAACCCCTTCACTCTTACGACGCCCGCACATCAGACCTCACCTCAAGCGCCTCGGCGCATCGCTTCGCTGGACGCTTCTGTCCACCCTGACGCCAAGCCTTTCGCTAGAGCAGCGAGTTAAAGGCAAGGTTGTTTTGGTGACTGGGGCTAGCAGCGGCATAGGTGCATTTACCGCTCAGCGGCTAGCCGCAGCGGGCGCCATCGTTGTGATGACGGCGAGAACCGAAGATAAACTCACCAAGCTGGTACAAAGCATTCGTGATCACGGAGGCAAGGCTTCTGCTATTCGCTGCGATATTTCCGATTTAGATGATTGCGACCGTCTTTGCCGCCGCGTCATTGACGAACACGGACGCGTCGACATTTTGATTAATAATGCAGGCCGCTCGATCCGACGCTCCGTTGTGTTTTCCGTAGATCGCTTCCACGACTTTCAACGCACCATGCAATTAAATTATTTCGGCGCTATTCGGATAGCCTTGAATTTAATTCCGAGCATGATCGAGCGCGGTGATGGCCACATCATCAACATCTCTACGCTTGGGGTGCAAACTGGTGTGCCGAGATTCTCAGCGTATCTCGGCTCTAAATGCGCATTAGAAGGCTGGACAAGTGCCGCGCAAAACGAACTTGCGCATAAAGGCATCGACTTCACCCTAATCAACTACCCTCTTGTACGCACTCCAATGATCGCACCAACAAAAGCCTATGATCGCTTTCCTGCTCTCACTGAAGCGCAAGCGGCGCAGTGGCTGTGCAACGCCATCGTACGCCGGCAGAAACGTATTGTGCCGACATCGGGATTGGTATTTGTGGGAATGAATTACCTAGTTCCTCGAACGACAGAATTCCTGATGAATATCGGATATCAGGTTGCACCGGAATCATTTAGCAAAGTCACCGTACTGGACGAAGAGCGTCAAGCGAGAAAGCGCGCCTCGATAACACCGCTCCAAAGGCATTAGAGCAGCCCGCGCGCGCACTTATCCAAACACGCAAGTGCGCGTGCACCACAAGACAAGCAATACAATATTAAGTTGCTACACTTAATCCATGTCAAAATCTAATAAACCTGACAACGCCAGCTCGATGCCTCCTCGCCACTCAACCCAAAAGGCGCGAGGCACCGCCTTTGCGTTTGTTGAGGCGATGATTCCCGCTGCCGATATAGACATTCACGCCGTTTGCGCGCAAGTAGACACATGGCTTGCCCCTCATCCCATTATTAAGGCTTCACTTAACAGCGCATTATTTTGGCTAGAAGCGCGAGCACTGCTAAGCGGGAATCGATTTAGCGCCTTGCCCCTCGAGAAAAGAAAACGCTTACTCAATGCGCTCGCCGGAAAGCCCCTCAGCGGGCATGTCCTGCGCGCCCTTGCAGCACCGTATAAAGCCGCATGGCTTTTCGATGAGGAGTTGCAGAAACAAGTTGTCGGCCGAGCGCCGGTGTCGGCACCCAGCCAAGTGGAAGTCTTCCCATGGCAGCATCAAATTACTCGCGCCGAAGAGTTAGAGGAAGACCAACAGCTCGAAGCAGACGTTGTGGTCATTGGCAGTGGCGCAGGTGGGGCAGCTGCGGCATACGAGCTCGCCAGCCGCGGGCTGGCGGTATTGATCGTCGAAGAAGGGAACTACTACACCCGCAAAGATTTTAGCGGACGTCTGCAAGACGTCGTCCCAAAACTTTATCGCGCCATGGGTGCCACAGCGACGTTTGGCAATGCAGTTATCCCTGTTCCAATAGGTCGCAACGTTGGCGGTACAACTACCATTAACTCCGGCACCTGCATGCGCACGCCTGATGCAGTGCTAGATGCGTGGCGCCGAAAAGGTCTCTCCGCCTTCACAAAAAATGAAATGGCGCCGTGGCTCGATGGCGTTGAAGAAATGCTCGGTGTTACACAAGCGCAAGAACGCTATGTTGGAGAAATTGGCAACGTCATTCGCGACGGCGGCAAACAACTTGGCTTAACAGCAATGCACGCGCTACGCAGAAATGCACCGGGGTGCGATGGTCAGGGTCTCTGTCAATTTGGATGTCCAACTGATGCCAAGCGCTCGACCAACGTTAGCTATATTCCGCGCGCTCTTGAGCGTGGCGCTTTTCTATTTACCGGCTTTAGAGCAGAGAGAGTTCTACACACCAATCAAACCACCAAGGGCGTAGTTCTTCACTCGGTTAAAGAGTCAGGAAAAAAAGTTCGCATCCATATTAAAACTAGCAATGTGATTGTCGCCGCCGGCGCCCTCCTCACACCAGGACTGCTGGCCAGAAACGGTGTTAAAAATTCGCACCTAGGCAGACATCTCACGCTCCATCCATGTGGCGTCGTCAACGCTATTTTTCCGGACAAAGATTTCGCCAACGGCAGCACTATCCCGCAAGGTTTTGGCATCGCAGACTTTGCCGAAAAAGGGCTGATATTTGAAGGCGGCACCCTTCCCTTTGTCGGGCACGGTCTTTCCAATCCATTTTACGGCGATGAGTTTGTGCAGTTCTGCAACGACTATCAGCACACCGCCTACTTCGGATTTATGATTAAAGACACCAGCGAAGGTAGTGTTAAAAAAGGCCCCCACCGTGACCTGCCATTGCTTCGCTATCACCTTAATGAAGAAGACTTCGCGCAATTTAAGGTCGGCATTGAAACCCTCGCGAAAATTTTCCTGCTCGCCGGCGCAAAGGAAGTGATCGTGCCCGGCGTACGCCAGCACACACGTATTAAAAGCGAATCGGAGCTTACCGCGTGGCTGCAAGGCAATCGAACACCAAAGGACTTTCTTATCAGCGCATATCACCCGCTGGGCAGTGCACGTATTGCACCAGATGAAGAAGAGGGTGTATGTGATACAGAGCATCAGGTATTTGGCTGGCAAGGGCTGTACGTCATGGACGGGAGCAGCGTGCCTTCTAGCCTAGGTGCAAATCCTCAGGTCACCATTATGGCGATGGCTGCCCGTGCAGCGTCGCGCTTAGCCGATCGAATTCAGCAGTAATATTTTCTTTATTTTAGATAGAAAACTAGAGTATTGAGGCGCATCTTATGGCAATGGGTATGTTAATAAAGGAAAGCATGAGCGGCTGGCTGCGCCTTAGCGGCGAGGGCTCCGCGCGGGATTTCTCTTTTTCTATTCGCGCCTTTACAAGTGAAATTTCACGTTTTTCAGCGCCGCGCGCTTTTCGCGGCATTGCCTTAATTAATGATCAAGAAATGCCATGTCACGGCGTACTCACGCTTCACTTAGATGGCCCGAGCTATTGGCTGGAACTTGAGCATTCAGAGCTCGGCGCTCTGCGTATCGCAGGAAAAAAAGCCTACGGGAAAAATGGTTTTCTTCGATCTCTGGTCACTTGCGCCATGACCGTCACCCGTGATGATCAAGTGATCGGGATGGCCGAAGTAGCCTACTTGGATTCCATCGTGGCCTTTCCCTTTAAATGTATTCGATTTGTAGATGAACACAACGCCTACACAATGCAGGAGTTGCACCAGTGATTCCTTATCACAGTGCGCAGCCGGCCCGACCTGATGGCCATTACGAATCTTGGTTCGTGCGCGGTAATCATCCTCATCAACCGCAGGCGTTCTGGATTCGCTATACGCGGTTTATTCCGCGCGATACGTCACGTGATGCGCTCGGCGAGATTTGGGCTATTTGGTTTGATGGCGATCAGGATAACGTCGTCGTCGTGAAAGAAGAGTTCCCATTAGACCTTTGTGAATTCTCCAATAGCCATCTCCATGCGCAGATCGGGAAAAGCGTTTTAAGCGATCATCAATTGCGCGGTGAAGCGAAGCTAAATGGCAATAGCATTCGCTGGTCGCTCAACTATCAGGGTGATGACAATAGTCTTTTATTTTTACCCGAAAACTTATATGCCGGAAAGTTGCCGCGCGCGAAATCCGTTATCAGCCGACCACAAATAGCATTGAGTGGTGAGTTAATCGTGAACGGCGAAACTATTGCGTTAGATAATTGGCTTGGCAGCGAAAATCATAACTGGGGATCTCGCCATACGGATCAATACGCGTGGGGCCAGGTCGCCGCGTTCGATAATATGCCGGAAGCATTTCTTGAATGCATTACTGCTCGGGTAAAGATCGGTCCATTGCCTTCGCCTTGGATGACACTCGCGTGCGTGCGTTTGGAGGGCAAAGATTATTTGTTCAACTCGCTGAGCAATGCGTTTCGTGCAAAGGCTGCCTACCAATTTTTTGATTGGCGGCTGCATACCGAAAACGGCGATGCAGAACTCGACGTGAGCTTTGAGGCTCCACCCAGACACTTTGCTGCACTGACCTACTACAACCCCTCTAAAGGCAATAAAACCTGCCTGAACAGCAAGATAGCCACCTGTCGACTTACTCTTAGGCGAGAGGGGCATAGCCCTCTGACGCTGACTAGCCGCCATGGCGCCGCATTTGAGATTCTGACCGACCGAGAAGATCACGGTCGTCCGCTAATGACATAAGCTTGTCGGACACTGCTTTGTGATAGGCTTCACATCTGCATACCTTATATAAAGGGAGTGCTATCTTTAGGCGATCCATACCTCCGAGTTAGGAAACTATTTGAACCGTCTGGGTCAAAGCGTCCTTTTGGCGATTGTTGGCTACAGACAAGGCTTTGAGGGATACCCTAAGGCTGATCAAGCACAGGAAGGCAGACGTGGCAGCTGGTTTCAAAGAAAAACTACGCAACGTAAGTCGGAACTTCGGTGACGGCCTTAGCCCCTATTTGCCCGATTATTTCCCTGTCGCGTGGAAGCTTGGCCTCTCCATATCTGGCTTAATCATCGTCGGCATGGCGGTGCTCGGCAGCATTGTTTTGAACAGCCAGCTTGAACGCATGCAAACGCAGGCCGATAGGTTCGGCGCCACTATTGCTTTACAGCTGGCTGACACCGCTCGTGAACCGTTACTCGCTGACGACGGCTTCAACCTCAAAGTCCTTTTGAATAACCTTGTCCGCAGCGACACCTTACGTGGTGCGGCCCTGTTCGATCGGGACGGCAACCTGAGTCAAATTGTCGGTGAATCGCCGGAACGCGTACTGATCACCACCGACAGCAGATTAATGCGCTGGGACGGAGCGGACGGCCCACTCAGCACGTATTTTGTGCCCATCGCCATTAACGACATGACGGCGGGCTATGCCGCTGTCACGCTGTCTGGCAAGCGCATTATTGAAGCGCGGCAAAATGCCCAAGACACGATTGTCACTGCCACTATTCTGATGAGCTTAATTGCCATCGTGGTCGCCTTCGTGGTCAGTCGAAAGCTTTCTGCGCCCATTCACCAGCTACTTACCGCCGCCAGCGCGATTAGCGCAGGCGATTTAAATTACCGTATTGATGATCGCCGCAACGACGAGATTGGCTTGCTCATCAATGCTTACAACAGCATGGCTCACGGCTTGCTGGAAAAGGGCCAAGTCGAAAAGGTCTTATCGCGCTTCGTCAGCCCCACGGTCGCACGTAAAATGATGGCGGATTTAGACCAAATTTCTCTCGGCGGCCGCGAAGTTGAAGGCAGCGTCATCTTTGCCGATATCGTCGGCTTTACGCGCTTATCAGAAAACATGGCCCCAGACGCCGTCGCCGAAATGCTCAATGGCTATTTTGATGCAATTAGCATGGCAGCAACGTTTTATCGCGGCACCATCGACAAATACATGGGCGATTGCGCCATGATCGTTTTCGGTGTGCCTGAGGACGATGATGAGCACGAATATCACAGCATGTGCTGTGGCGTAATGATTCAACGCATGATTCAGCGTCTGAATTTATATCGCGCAAGCCGCGGACTTACCACCGTAGAATTCAGAATCGGCATTAACTCAGGCTCGATGTTGGCGGGGAACCTGGGATCGCGCGACAGGATGCAATATACGGTAGTTGGCGACGCTGTTAATCTGGCCTCACGGCTTTCGAATATGTCAGGCTCTGGTGAAGTGATCGTGCCTCAGGCGCTAGCCGTTCAGCCGAATATTAGCTCTCGCATTCGCGCCCGTCAGTCTGGCGCAATGCGCGTGCGCGGCAAATCAGAACCGATAATGACGTACATTGTTGATGGTGTGCACGCACAATCAGAAACGCTGATGGAGCAACGCATTGCTCAGTTCCTCAATGAGCTAATGGAAGAACCCCTGCGCATCAGAAATGCTTAGAGAACTCGTATAACAATGACAATATTCATCGCGCCGAAATTACAGTTTTTTGAAGTCTTCACCCGCCTGCTTTCGAGAAAATCAGCCACATTACTTTCCCTGATACTGCTAGTTTCGTTACAGGGCTGTGCACGGCTTACGCTGATGACATCCAAGAATGTCGCGGCCGAAATTGCGCAAGCCACGGCTAACGGCGACTATAATAAGGCGTGGTATTACCTAGACAACATACGTGAGTCCAACCCGCAGTACGAACAGGTTGATGCGCTACGCGAAAAGCTCGCCGCAGATACGGAAACGTTTGAAAAAGAAAGGGCAAACGAAGCCCAATCACTTGCCAGCTCGGGTCGCTGGACTGAAGCGTTCAAGGTATTGGATGATGCTCGCAAACAGTGGCGTCAAAGCAAAACGCTCGAAGACGCAGACAACAATTTGCGCCAACGCGAGACATTATTATTCAATCGTTTGCGCACAGATTTATTGGTTGATGAGGCGCGCTGGCTCGCCAACAAACAAGCAACCGTTCAACAGCTCGCCACACTAGAGCGCGGCGACGCAGCGGAGATTAGTGAGACGCTGACCCAGCGGCGCCAGCAACTGATCGACACCCTTACTGAACTGGGCAATAGCTTTGCAGAGCAAGAAGACTGGGTCAGAACTCGCGACCTTCTCACTGCCGCGCGCCTATTATCAGGCAGCAAAGACACTCCGCCAGCACTGGCCCAGGCGCAACAACAATTATCCCGCGAAGCGCATCGCAACAGACGCGCGCGCGAACAACAAATTCAAAGCAAAGCACTGACGTTGCTCGATACCTACGAGAACAGCCGCTCTTTAGCAGATCTCCTTAGCGCAAGAGATTATATCGTCAGCAATAATGGAACCGGACAACTAGACCAATATGCTTCGCGTCTCGAGGCTATTTGTCAGAAACGCTTCCAGCAGGGCCTATCTGATGGCGATGCGCTCTATGCACAGGGCCGCTACCAAGATGCCTTTACAACCTGGGAAAACGTTGCCCAAATCTACCCTGGCGACAACGAGCTAGAAAAGAAAATGGATAGAGCGCGTAAAGTGCTGAGCAACTTGAAAGCACTGTCCGGTTCTTAGTAACACCTGAGATCCGCCCAATTTGACGCATAAAAAAACCGGCACTAAGCCGGTTTTTTTATGCGTCAAACGGATCGCCAGTAGTCACATTAAAAACCACGCAGCCGCCCCACCCAATGCCGCAACGACCACCACAACTAATACAATAGTTGCTGAGGAAGACGACTTTGGTTGCGCAACAGGAGGCTGACTTGGTGCCACTCGACGAGCTGGCTGAGAAGCAGCTGGCTTAGGTGCCGGCGCCGCAGCAGCTGGACGAAACATCGTGCTGTCAGCCCCTTCACTTGGTGCCGCAGGCGTTACCGGCGCAGCATTTGCAGGCGCTTCAACCTGAAACACTAGGGTGTCAAATCGGATTTCGTCACCGGCATTAACCACAGCGTCATCGACTTTTTTACGGTTAACGTAGGTTCCATTGGAGGAGCCGAGATCTTTGACGTGTAACTTGCCACTTTGGAAGTAAAGCTCAGCGTGCTGCCGCGATACGTGCGTGCCGGTAATCACAATATCGCATGATTGCGAACGCCCAAGAATTGCTCGACCTGACGCAGGAATCTTAAATACCTGCCCAGACACAGATCCCGTCTTGGCGCGCAACAGCCAACCAGTAGGCACACCGCCCACCCCTGAGCCGACATTCAAACCTTGAAGAGCAGGAGTCATAGCAGTCGCTGCATCTTCCGGCGGCTGTACTTTCAACTGTTCCTTGGGATCAACGAGGGTGAGTTCGGCGCGATGCACTCGAATAACATCATTCGGACGTAATTGGGTACGAGCCTTGATTTGCTTACCGTTAACGAAGGTGCCGTTGATACTGCCGGCATCCGTCACGAACACGCGATCATCATCTTCGACACGAAGCTCAGCGTGGAATCCGCTGACGCCCTCTTCATCAAATACGATGTCATTAGATTTATCACGACCAATAGCATAGCGAGAATCCACCAGCCAAATAGCCGCTTTCCTTTTATCCTTAAATTGCAACTTCAGCATGACGCCTGTTACTCCCTGCAGGACACCGTTCAATAATGGTGGCCAACACCCACAATCCCAGAAAGGCTCAATATAAGAGACTATTTAGGCGATGTGAACCATCATGGAAGAATTGCTTTATCTTTCTTTATTCTTCCCCTGAAACTCCAGCCGGAGGAGCCATCGGCGGCTCGCTCTGCGCGCGCTGCTGAGCTTGCTCTTCATAATGCTCATCATGGTAGCGCTGCAGGTCTTCGGGTATAGGATCGCGGCCACGGAAAAGGTTCTCGACCTTAGCGGGCAATGGCTTCTTAACAACACGCTCTAAATCACCGTTCTTAGTCACTTCAAATTGAAGTGCGGTAATGCCGAGGTAGTTTTTACGAGTCATCTTCACTAGGCGCTCGTTATCGGCCAAAATTGTCGGACGCAAGAACACCATGAGGTTTTGCTTTGAACGCGCTTTCGTCGTAGAACGGAAAAATACGCCTAGCAATGGGATATCACCGAGCAGTGGAACCTTACGCTGCACCTCTCGAATGTCATCACGAATCAAACCACCCAGAACAATGGTCTCACCATCATCCGCCAATACTGTGGTCTGGATTTTGCGCTTGGTCGTCACGATGTCGACGGGCTGAGTAGTACTCGACGACGTCGAATCTTTCACACTGGAAGTTTCTTGTTCCAACTCCAACCGAATTGAATCAGAACCCGCAAGGTGGGGCGTGACTTTCAATGTTAGACCAACGTCTTCTCGCTGAATGGTGGTAAACGGATTCGACACCCCTGCGCCGGTGCTCGTGCTCTGGCCTGTTACGAACGGCACGTTTTCACCAACGATAATTGATGCTTCTTGGTTATCTAGCGTCAAAATGCTTGGCGTAGAAAGTAAATTGGCGTTCGTTGTTGAGGCGAGCGCTTGCATAATAACGCCCCATTTCAAATCGCCGTTCGAGTCTACTTCGCCGCCGCCGACCGTAATGCCATCGCCCAGCTGCGCGCCGGCTGCAGAACCACCGATAATAGACCCAAGAATTTGGTTAACACTCACGCCGACGTTGCTAAAATTAACGCCAACCACGCCATCGTTTTCATTGCCTGCAGCGTACTGGAAGCCCAAGGCCTTACCTTTATCACCTGTCACTTCGACAATTGCCGCTTCGATAAGAATTTGAGCGCGACGAATATCGAGCTGATTAATCACCGATTTAATTTCGGTCATTTGAGCAGGCTCAGCACGAATCACCAACGCATTTAATGATTCATCTGCTTGAATCGACACCTTGGAATTTGTCGGCGTACTCTTCTCACCAGGCTTGCCCTCTGATGCAGAGTCAGTGAAGGTTTTCAGCAGCTCAGCCATGGACTTCGAATCCGCATGAGCCAGTCGAACGACCTGCACTCCGCCAGTTTGATTCTGGGGGATATCCAGCTCGACGACGAGCGAACGCAATCGGCCAACGGCATTCTGGTCACCACGAATTATTAATCGGTTTGTACGCTCGTCCGCTACCAAGGTCACACTGGATGGCTGCTCCTTACGACGACCGCCTTTTTCTGGCGTGAGGTTTTCAAGCAATTTGACTAGATCGCCAACCCATGCATTTTCCAACTGAATGATGTGTACTTCTTGGTTTTCAGCGTTATCTAAGTGCGAAATAATAGCTTCAATGCGACGAATATTATCGGCATGATCACTAATAATTAATGCATTCGCAGAGCTTACCGCGGCCAAATGCCCGTACTGCGGCACAAGGGGGCGCAAAACAGGCACCAACTCATCAACGGGTGAATTTTTGATTGGAATGACACGCGTAATTAATTCTTCACCGTTAATATTTCGCGACTGTACAAGCGGCAAGTTGCTCTGCTTTGCCACCGTGTTATTGACGATCTTAATCACATCGCCCGCTGGCACCGCTGCGTAGCCATGCACCTGCAACACAGATAAAAACAACTGATAGACTTCTTCAGAGTTCAGCGATTGCTTTGAAATAACAGTCACGTCTCTACTACGCACACGAGGATCAATGACAAAGTTTTTTCCTGTCATTTCTGCCACCTGAGCAATAAACGCCTGAATATCCGCATTGCGAATATTCACCGTCCATGTTTTCCCGTCGGCAGAAGGCTGCATTTCTTTATCCGCAGCCAAAGAAAATTGCGTTAGTGACAACGCCACCAACAGCACGATTAATTGTTTTAATTGCTTAATACACATTTCGCCCATTCCTACGGCGGATAATTTACGGTAAACCGTTGCGCGCCTCTCTGCACGACGATCGACGCTGCACCGGTGTCACGAAACTGTTGCAACGCGGCCAAGTCCGCCTCTTCGCTACCCAGATCAAATCCGTTGACTGTTATTAGTACATCGCCTGCTTGGAGGCCCACTACTTGCAACACCTGATCCGGTGCGCCTGGGCCAATTACGTAACCGCCCGAGCTGGACGGCTGCAAACTTAAACGCGTTATGATCATGTCTCGTTGCTGGGAAAGCTCAGCCGCGTCACCCGAAGTCACTTGCTCTTGCTGCGGATCGTCTTGAAACGATTGTCCGGAGGTTTCAACAACGCCGCTGCCTAAGTTCATGTCTTTTAACTTCAATGCTTCACGCTGCCCCATGCGCAACAAAATCACGCGATCGGCATAAACCTCTTCGAGCGTGGCGTTGCCTGGCACTTTATCGCCGGCTTGGTAAACATCTGAATCCTTTCCTTGCTCCGAAATAATGGCAGACGCCATTTTCGGATCGGTGTTTTCAAAAACACCCAATAGCTCTAGACGCAATCTCGTTTCAGGCGCTTCACTAACTTGCTGTTGTTCTGCCTGTAGCGGCCCGAACAGCTCCCAGCTTTGAACTTGTTCAACACTGGCACCGGAGGAATTGGACACACTGCTGCTTGATTCAAGCCGGATCATGGAGCGGTCTAAGCTCACTGTTTTGGATGGACCTGAGAAAAACAACCAGAATGTTTCTGCTGTGAGCCACGCCAGCCAAATCACTAATGCCAAAGAGCAGGCAGCACGAAGTATGCGCTGCCACTTTTCATTGCCTTTGATCTGCGCCATCGTAACCAAAACTTGAAATCCCGCCCAACTCGTTAGTCTTATTATTGTTTCATTTTATGGCTTTTGCCAAAGCGGCAGACTGGTTTCAAATATTACGTCTGCGTCATCACCGCCGCGCGACAAACCGAGTTCTCCAGCCCATGCGCGGTAAACAGCAATACTACCTATGTTCTCCGACACGCCAAGCAATCCTAGTGCAGTACCGGATTCGCTTTTCACAAGAAGGCTAGGACCATCGTCTTTCTGAATAAGTTCACCGTTAAGCGCTGGAACCATTACTTGCTTCTGACCAGCCCAACTACCTAGCCCGCCAGTGTAGGTAAACTGACCGGCGGCGTCTGTAAGCGCTTTGTCTCTGAACTTAAGTGACACATTCTTCGCATATATATCGCCGGCAAACTTAAGCTGAGGCTGCAAGCTCGATACAAATGTGCCGCTTAAATGAAGATTAGCGTCGCGTAACGATAGCGCATTTGACCAGCCACCCACCCAACCACTCAGCGTCAGCGGCCCAGACACAGCGACCTCTACACCAGGCGAGAGGCCCTGCCATTTGAGCTGCCAGAGCAAATCACCTGACAACGAACTCCAACGCCAATGCGTTTGGCCGTGCCAAATGGAACCCCCGACAGATTCGATAGACAGCCTGCCCGAGCCGAGCTGAAGCCCGTTCAAACGACCGAGGACGAATGACGCCGGCAGCGTCACCACCACGAAAACGACTAGGCTGATGAAGAAAGCCCCAATCAGCCATTTTTTTGCAGGCATCTAAAACCCTTAGAACGGGATATCGTCGTCAAAGTCCTCGGCAGGCGCCGCAGGCGCGGAGTAACCGCCACCTTGCTTTGACTGAGCCGGCGCGCTGTACCCTTGGTCGCTTCCACTATCATAGCCACTAGAATTTCCGCCGCCGCTGTCACCGCGACCGTCGAGCATTTGCATTTGGTCCGCGACAATTTCCGTAGAATAACGGTCTTGGCCATCCTGCCCTTGCCACTTGCGCGTGCGAAGACTTCCCTCAACGTATACCTTGCTGCCTTTTTTCAAATACTCACCGGCAATTTCGGCAAGCTTATTGAAGAAAACAACACGGTGCCATTCGGTGCGCTCCTGCATCTGACCGCTCTGCTTGTCCTTCCAGCTTTCGCTCGTGGCTAGACGAATATTCGTCACTGCCCCACCGCTGGGCATAAAGCGGGTTTCAGGCTCCGCTCCAAGATTACCGATCAGGATCACCTTGTTCACGCCACGTGCCATGCCATTACTCCGTTAATTAATTAAATCGGGCAGCTATTGTGGCAGGTTTAAACTGCCTGCGCACTGCCAGCTAGCCATTGTTTTAGTAGGTCTTCATCCAATATTGCAGGATCAACTTTTAAGACCGCGATACCATCTTCAGGCACCAGCAGCCCCTCGACTACGCCTTCCAGCGACAGCAGCTCTTGCAGGCGCGCGCCTGACTGAACGCCCTCGTCCATTTGAATAATGCGGCTTTCTAAGCGTGGCAACTCCCGAAAAGATAACGCGCATAGCAACCACACCGCCAACATGCCAACACATAACCAAAACGCGCCAGCCGAACCGTTGCTGCCGAGCAACCATCCACCCAACTGACCACCAACAAACACACCAAAGAATTGGCTGCTTGAATAAATCCCCATCGCCGCTCCGCGTGTGCCCGCAGGCACCGCGCGGCCCACTAAGGAAGGCAACAACGCTTCCAGCAAATTAAACGCGGTAAAAAATATCAACAGCGCAACAATGTGCTGCCAGAGCGCGCTGCCAGACACTGCCAACAGCGCCTCTGCGGCGATAAGCATAGCAATGCCCGCCAACATGACTGGCCGCACACGACGCTTATCTGCGTAGATAATTAACGGAACCATACCAACAACGCCACCTAACATGACGAGCAAATAAAGCAGGCTGTGGGCTTCGAGCGTGAGCCCGACCTGCTGTCGAAGCACTAGGGGCAATACCACGAAGGTAGCCGTCATCACCAAATGAAGGCTAAAAATGCTTAAATTCAATCGCCACAAATCACTGTGACGGAATAGTTGCAGCAACGAGAGCGGGGATCTCATTGCTGCGTGAGCATGGAGATTTTTCGAGCGCGGCACGCGGAACCAAGCGACCAACAACGCTATCGCGCCCATCACTGATATGGCCCAAAACAAACCGGAGAGCCCCAGCGAACGCGCCGCCAATGGGCCAACAATTAATGCGAGCACAAAAGCACCACCAACCGACATACCTATTAATGCCATCGCCCGGGTCCTCCGGTCATCTGACACCGAATCGCTGACGAGGGCCATAATAACGCTAGCGATAGCGCCGGCGCCTTGCAGCGCGCGACCAAGGATCACGCCATAGATATGGTCTGAGAGCGCGGCAACAACACCGCCGACCGTGAACAACACCAATCCAGCGAGAATGAGAGGTCGCCGGCCAAACCGATCTGATAGCATGCCAAACGGTATCTGCAAGAATGCCTGCAAAAGACCATAAGCACCTATTGCCGTGCCAATAAGGAGCGGCGTGGCACCCGATAGCTCTCCGCCTAATAGACTGAACACCGGCAACAACAAAAAAAGGCCAAACATGCGGAGGCCAAATATCATCGCCATCGTCGAAGTAATGCGAATCTCAGCCTTTCGCAGAGCGTCGCGGGGTGACGTACTACTCATTTTACGACCAGTATTTGGGAAAGCGCGCCAGTGTAGCAGAATCCCTCGACAACGCCCGCCCGTAATGCTGTATGCTCTGCTATCGCCAAATTGAACGAAAACGTAACTGGTGATAAATTCCCAGATGTTCAGTGTTTTTTCTTAGCGCTTGGCTTAGATTGGGACCGCGCACCATATTTGCGCCAGCTCCTGGATGGAAGACCCGATGACTGTATTTGCAAAAGAACAACAAGTTTTTGTCGTAGGGGGACAGCACCTACAGAACTCACTACTCGCCGAGTTTCTTGGCAAGCAAGGAGTTCCGGCTACCGCTGTGAAACGCCCGGAAGATATTAATCTTTCCGCGCTAGCCGATTGCGAGCAAAGCCTGTTCCTGATTGATTTCAATACCGTAGATATTAACGCCATCATCACTCATTTGATGGACGTTGATCAGCAAGTAGACGGAGATCTTCTCATCGGCGTATTTAACGTCGACCTCGAAGATTCTCTGTCAAGGCTAGCCGGCCTGCCGATGGTCAATGGTGGGTTCTTGCACGACTGCCCGCAGGAGCAACTTTTGAAAGGCGTACGAGCCATGTTCGAAAGCGAATTGTGGTTGCCGCGCAAAGTGCTTCAGCAGTACTTAATGAAATCTAGAGGCTTCAACAAAACCTTCGCACGCAGTGAAGTTACGTTGACGGATCGCGAGATAGAAGTGCTGAAAGTACTCGCCACCGGGGCGAAAAACTCAGAAATAGCAAAAACGCTAAGTCTGAGCCCGCATACGATTAAAACGCACATCTACAATATCTTTAAAAAGATTAACGCTTCGAACCGCCTACAGGCTGTAAATTGGGCGCAAGAGAACCTTTAATCCAAATAAAGATTTAGTAAAAGGGCCGACACACTGTTGGCCCTTTTACTTTGCGCTATGCAAGCATTACTAAAGAGCCACAGATTTATTTGGTTCGCGCATAGTCCCGCCTGCTTGTTTATCCTATACTCGCCTGTTCATTTAGACAGTAGTACACATGGCTATGGATAAAATTCTGGTACGGGGCGCTCGGACCCACAACCTAAAAAATATCGACCTTGATATTCCACGCGATAAGCTAGTTGTTATTACGGGCTTATCCGGATCGGGAAAGTCGTCGCTCGCCTTTGACACGCTTTACGCTGAAGGCCAACGACGCTACGTCGAATCATTGTCCACTTATGCGCGGCAATTTTTATCTATGATGGAAAAGCCCGATGTTGATCACATCGAAGGCTTAAGCCCTGCAATTTCTATCGAACAAAAATCCACGAGCCACAACCCTCGCTCTACTGTCGGCACCATTACCGAAATCTACGATTACTTGCGACTTCTATATGCGCGAGCAGGCGAGCCGCGCTGCCCTACTCATCAAGCGCCACTGGCTGCGCAAACCGTCAGCCAAATGGTCGATCAAGTTCTCGCTTTCCCAGAAGGCGAAAAACTTATGCTTCTAGCCCCAGTAATTCGCGAGAAAAAGGGAGAGCACCTAGCGCTGTTTGATGAGCTTCGCGCGCGCGGCTTTATTCGCGCACGCATTAATGGTCGCGTTCATGAACTCGACGAGGCACCTGAACTCGACAAAAAGAAAAAACATACTATTGAAGTCGTCGTTGACCGATTTAAAGTGCGCGACGATTTACAAAATCGCCTGGCTGAATCTTTCGAAACAGCGCTTGGCCTCGCCGACGACATAGCCATCATTGCGCCAATGGAAGGCAAAGGCGAAGAGACCGTATTTTCAGCACGTTTTGCCTGCCCCCACTGTGGTTATTCCATTCCAGAGTTAGAGCCCCGTCTCTTTTCATTCAATAATCCAGCGGGCGCTTGCTCGCAGTGCGACGGCCTCGGCGTAAAGCAGTTTTTCGACGAAGAAAAAGTCATTGTTTCATCAGAACTCTCACTAGCCGAAGGAGCTATCAGAGGGTGGGATCGTCGCAATGTGTATTATTTCCAAATGCTCGCGTCCCTTTCCGATCAACTCGACTTTGACATGGACAAACCGTACTCCAAGCTGCCAAAAGCCGTGCGGCAAAAAATATTGTACGGAACAGGAAAAGATGTCATCGAGTTCAAATACCTAAACGATCGCGGCGATATTGTGAAACGCAATCATCCATTTGAGGGGATCATCCCGAATATGGAGCGGCGCTATCGCGAAACTGAATCCGATGCGGTTCGCGAAGACCTCTCCGGGTATCTGAGCACGTCATCGTGCCCGAGCTGCAATGGCTCGCGATTACGCGAATCCGCCCGCCATGTGTTTATCGATGAAAAAACACTCCCTGAAATAGTAAGAATGCCCGTCGGCAAAGCATGCGGATATTACTCGGACCTAAAGCTTTCAGGACATCGCGGCGAGATCGCGGAGAAAATCCTCAAGGAAATTTTGGAGCGTCTGCAATTCTTAGTGAATGTCGGCCTAGACTATCTGTCCCTTGAGCGTAATGCCGATACCCTATCAGGCGGCGAAGCCCAACGCATTAGGCTCGCTTCACAAATTGGCGCAGGGCTTGTCGGCGTTATGTACGTTCTAGACGAACCCTCAATCGGCCTTCACCAGCGCGACAATGAGCGCCTACTAGCCACACTTACCAGACTGCGTGACCTCGGTAATACAGTGATAGTTGTAGAGCACGACGAAGACGCCATTCGACAAGCAGACTACGTTATCGATATTGGACCCGGAGCCGGCGTCCACGGAGGCGAGGTCGTTGCGCAAGGAACGGCGAAGCAAATCATTGCCAACAAAAACTCTATAACAGGGGATTATTTATCTGGCCGAAAGTGCATCGCCATTCCCAAGAAAAGAACTCAACCAGGAAAAGACTGGCTAACCCTTTCCGGCGCCACTGGAAATAATTTAAAGAACGTCGAGTTAAAGCTTCCCGTAGGACTGCTGACCTGTATTACAGGCGTGTCAGGCTCGGGAAAATCGACTCTCATAAACGGAACACTATATCCGATAGCCGCCACGCAGCTAAATGGCGCGACGCTATTGAAGGCGGCGGCCTACGAGAACATCCAAGGGATGGATCTCTTTGACAAAGTCATAGACATCGACCAAAGCCCGATCGGTCGCACACCGCGATCTAACCCAGCAACCTACACAGGCTTATTTACACCGATAAGGGATTTATTCGCTGCGACGCAGGAAGCTCGATCGAGAGGGTACAAAACGGGAAGATTCAGCTTCAATGTTAAAGGTGGACGCTGCGAAGCATGCCAAGGCGACGGCGTGATTAAAGTCGAAATGCACTTCCTTCCCGATATTTACGTGCCATGCGAGGTCTGTAGCGGCAAGCGTTACAACCGCGAGACGCTGGAAATATTATACAAAGGAAAAAATATTTACGAGGTTCTACAGATGACCGTAGAAGATGCTCGTGAATTTTTCGATGCTGTCCCCGCGCTGGCTCGAAAGCTACAGACATTGATCGACGTGGGCCTCAGCTACATCACCCTAGGACAAGCCGCAACAACACTTTCAGGCGGTGAAGCACAAAGGGTTAAATTGGCCAAAGAATTATCCAAGCGCGATACAGGAAGAACACTTTATATTTTAGATGAGCCCACCACAGGACTCCATTTCCATGACATTCAACAGCTGCTTACGGTGCTCTATCGATTACGCGATCACGGGAACACAATTGCAGTAATTGAGCACAATTTGGATGTGATTAAAACGGCAGACTGGATTATTGATCTAGGGCCAGAAGGTGGGGATGGCGGAGGAGAGATTATCGCTCAAGGAACACCGGAATCCGTCGCCGAACAAAGCGCCTCCTATACCGGCCACTTCCTGAAAGGAATGCTCTGAAAACAAAAAAGCCGAGCATAGCTCGGCTTTTTTGGATTGGGTATTCGCTTATTCAGCGTCAGCAGCTTGCGCGCCTTGAGCCCGATCAACCAGCTCTACATACGCCATAGGCGCGTTATCACCGGTACGATGTCCCATTTTAAGGATCCGAACATAACCACCTGGACGGTCCTTTGAGCGTGGGCCTAAATCGTTGAATAGCTTGCCCACAATCGCGTCAGAGCGAGTACGAGAAAATGCCAAACGACGATTCGCTACCGAATCAGTCTTAGCCAATGTAATGAGAGGCTCAACAACACGGCGAAGCTCTTTTGCTTTCGGCAGTGTCGTTTTGATCGCTTCATGCTCCAATAACGATACAGCCATATTACGCAACATAGCTTGACGGTGGGCACTATTGCGGTTGAATTTACGGCCGCTTTTGCGATGACGCATGGTTCTGTTCCTTCGCTTGAGGACGCCTCACGGCGTCCGCTAAACAATCAATTAACGCAGACGGGTGTTCAGGCGATCATCATCGCGCAAACTAGCCGGCGGCCAGCTCTCTAAACGCATGCCCAAAGATAAACCTTTGGATGCCAATACGTCTTTGATTTCCGTCAACGACTTCTTGCCAAGATTCGGCGTTTTCAAAAGCTCTACTTCGGTGCGCTGTACAAGATCACCGATGTAGTAAATATTTTCCGCTTTCAAGCAATTCGCTGAGCGAACAGTCAATTCCAAATCGTCTACTGGACGAAGCAGAATAGGATCAACTTCTTCACGCTGCTCTTTCTTCTCAGGCTTACGTTCTTGCTCAAGATCAACGAAAACTGCGATTTGCTGCTGCAAAATAGTCGCCGCGCGACGAATAGCATCTTCAGGGTCGATAGTGCCGTCTGTCTCGAGATCGATAACCAACTTATCCAAGTCGGTCCGCTGCTCAACACGCGCTGCTTCTACAACATAGGCTACACGACGTACAGGGCTGTAACTCGCATCCAGCTGTAACTTGCCGATTCCGCGCGTTTCGTCTTCATCGGACAAGCCAGAGTCAGCAGCAACGTAGCCACGTCCCTTGCTGACTTTTACCTTCATGCGTAATTCAGTATCACCTGTAATCGTACAAATCACGTGATCAGGGTTAACGATCTCAACGCTATGATCGCGCTGAATGTCGCCGGCGGTTACTACACCGCCTTTCTTAACCAATTCAAGCGTGGCTTCAGTGCGCTCTTCCATACGAAGCGCAACACCTTTCAGATTAAGAAGAATATTGATCACATCTTCTTGTACGCCTTCAATTGACGAGTACTCGTGTTGAACACCATCAATTTCTACTTCAGTGATAGCGCAGCCGGGCATGCTTGAAAGCAAAATACGGCGCAACGCAGAACCCAAGGTATGACCGAAGCCACGCTCCAGCGGCTCCAGAACCACTTTCGCCTGGGTCGGACTGATAGCATTGACCGCGATAGCACGCGGAGTCAGAAAATCGTTCACAGCGGTCATAGATATCCCTCAGGCAATCCTTACTTGGAGTAAAGTTCGACGATCAGGTTCTCATTAATCTCAGCCGGTAGGTCAATACGCTCCGGACGAGCCTTAAAAGTACCTTCCAGTTTCTTCTCGTCGACTTCTACCCACGACGCGAAACCGCGTTGTTGTGCCAATTCCATAGCGTTCTTAACACGTCCTTGCTCACGAGACTTCTCACGAACAGAGACAATATCACCAGGAGTAACCTGATAAGACGCTACGTTAACTGAACGGCCATTTACTAGAATTGCTCGATGGCTAACGAGTTGACGTGCTTCTGAGCGCGTAGCGCCGAAGCCCATACGATAAACCACGTTATCCAAACGACCTTCCAGCAATTGCAGAAGAACTTCGCCAGTAGCGCCACGCGAACGTGAGGCTTTTTTGTAATAGCCGCGGAATTGCTTTTCGAGAACGCCGTACATACGACGAACCTTTTGCTTTTCGCGCAGCTGAACGCCGTAATCAGACAAACGACCGCCGCGGCGAGATGCTGCCGCTGCGCCTGGTGCCTGTTCAGCTTTACATTTAGAGTCCAGCGGGCGAATACCGCTTTTTAGAAACAGGTCGGTGCCTTCACGACGGGACAGCCTGCACTTGGGACCAAGATATCTTGCCATGCTATAAAACTCCCGTTACACGCGACGCTTTTTAGGCGGACGACATCCGTTGTGCGGAATAGGCGTCACGTCCTGGATGCTGGTGATTTTGTAGCCACATGTGTTCAGGGCACGAACAGATGATTCGCGTCCTGGACCTGGGCCTTTCACCCGCACTTCTAAGTTCTTCAAACCATAATCTTTCGCTGCATTACCTGCGTTTTCAGCCGCTACCTGAGCTGCAAACGGGGTGCTTTTACGCGACCCACGGAAACCAGCGCCACCTGAGGTCGCCCAAGACAATACGTTGCCCTGACGATCAGAGATGGTGATGATGGTGTTGTTAAAGGAAGCGTGAACGTGTGCAATACCGTCCGCCACTGTCCGTGTTACTTTTTTCCGACGAGCGCCGCTGTCTTTCTTCGCCATGATACGTGCCTACCTGAAATCAGGACTTATTTGCGAATCGGTTTCCGCGGTCCCTTACGGGTCCGGGCATTAGTCTTAGTACGCTGACCGCGTACCGGCAAACCACGACGATGGCGGATACCGCGAAAGCTACCCAAATCCATCAGCCGTTTGATGTTCATGTTGATTTCCCGGCGCAGGTCACCTTCAACCGGCGTCTTTGCGATCTCATTACGCAAAGCGTCGAGTTGTTCTTCAGACAACTCGCGAACTTTAACTTCAGGAGCAATACCGGTTGAAGCCAACAGCTTCTGCGCGGTAGTACGTCCGATGCCAAAGATATACGTCAGTGAAATCACTGCGTGCTTATTGTCCGGAATGTTTACGCCTGCAATACGGGCCATCCGAAATTCTCCGATAAAAACAATACTAGCTGGTCTGTCTCAGCCGAGGGCGGCGATACTAGCGTCAGACCTAGCGAATTTCAACTAAACTTATGATTCGCAATTAAATTGCCAATCAACCCTGACGCTGCTTATGCCGCGGCTCAGCTTTGCAAATCACCATCACGCTGCCTTTGCGGCGGATAATCTTGCAATTACGGCATACCTTTTTGACGGAAGCCTGGACTTTCATAGCACTCGCCTCTATTAAACTTAATTAGCGTACCAAACCGGTAGCGCCGTAACCCTTGAGATTGGCCTTTTTCATCATCTTCTCGTACTGCGTAGACATTAGGTGCGCGTTAACCTGCGACCAAAAGTCCATGACCACCACTACTACGATAAGCAGTGAAGTACCGCCAAGATAAAAAGGCACATTCCAAGCTGCCTGCAATCCAACTGGAAGCAGACAAACCAACGCCATATACACCGCACCGATTAGAGTTAAACGCCCCATCACCGTGTCGACATAACGTGCAGTTTGTTCACCTGGGCGAATTCCGGGCACATACGCACCAGATTTCTTCAGGTTGTCCGCTACATCTTTAGGGTTGAACACCAACGCCGTATAGAAATAGCAGAAAAAAACGATGCCCAGCGTAAACAGCAAAACGTAGAGCGGCGTACCAGGCATCAGCGCTTCAGTGACTTTCTGCATGGTAGAGCTAAATGCAGAGCCGTCATCGGCTGAGCTAAACCACTGACTAATTGACGCAGGGAACAACAATATCGAGCTAGCAAAAATCGCGGGAATCACACCAGCCATATTCACCTTTAGCGGCAAATGGCTTTGCTGAGCCGCGTACACTCTTTTTCCTTCCTGACGTCTCGCGTAATTAACAGTGATACGGCGCTGGCCACGCTCTACCCAGACCACCCCAAATATCACAGCTACCGCGATAGCCAATACCAAAAGCATAATCAACAAACTGATCTCACCCTGACGGGCAGATTCAAACAACTGCGCTACCGCACTTGGCAAACCAGCAACGATGCCTGCAAAAATAAGCATCGATATTCCGTTACCAATTCCGCGCTCTGTAATTTGCTCGCCCAGCCACATTAAGAACATCGTGCCCGTGACTAACGTTGTAATAGCGACGAAGTAATAAGATGCGATCTGCATCATCGCTGCGCCATCAGGAACAAGTGTTACGCCTTGCCCAAGTAAACCCGCAGCCATACCAAAAGACTGAATAAGCGCCAGAGCGACGGTAAGATAACGCGTGTACTGCGTGATTTTACGTCGTCCCTGCTCGCCCTCTTTACGCAGTTGCTCCAGACTCGGAACCACTGCGGTCATCAACTGAATCACAATACTCGCAGAAATATAGGGCATGATGCCAAGCGCAAAAATACTCATGCGCTCAAGATTGCCGCCCGAAAACATGTTAAACAGACCAAGGATCGTGTCCTTTGACCCGCTAAACATCTGCGCTAAACGGTCGGGGTCAATTCCTGGGACCGGAATATGCGACCCGACACGAAAGACCAGTAAGGCACCTAGCAAAAAGCCGATTCGACGCCACAACTCACCCAACGCGGAACTATCTACGTTCATGTTCGGTTTTGTGCTTTGTGCTCGGTTTTTTGCCATGACTAAGCCTTACTCCTCAATCTTTCCGCCGGCCTGCTCAACTGCTGCACGAGCGCCCTTCGTGATCATTACGCCACGAACAGTTACCGCACGGTCGATTTCACCGCTCAGCACGATCTTGGCGCGCTTCATGTCAGCACGAACAACGTTAGCGGCTTTTAAGCTCGCCAAATCAATAACTTCACCGCCAACTTTCGACAACTCTGCCAAGCGAACCTCGGCTGTGCCCATGGCTAACTTGGAAGTAAAACCGAACTTAGGTAAACGACGCTGAATAGGCATCTGACCACCCTCGAACCCTGGCTTGATTGAACCGCCCGAGCGAGAAGTCTGACCCTTAACACCACGACCACCTGTTTTGCCTAGTCCGCTTCCGATACCACGACCGCGACGCTTTGCCGCAGTACGTGAACCAACGCCAGGCTGCAATTCATTGAGACGCATCTTTTATGCTCCCTCTACTACTTGCAACATGAACGACACCTTATTAATCATGCCGCGCACAGAAGCAGTATCTTCAACTTCAACAGTATGACCAATGCGACGAAGGCCTAAGCCTCGTACACATGCTTTCTGAGTCTGCAAGCGACCGTTTAAGCTCTTGGTCAGGGTTACTTTGATCTTGTTCGCCGCCATCTTTCTTCTTCCGGTCGGTTAGCGGGATCAACCCGTAATTTCTTCGACTGATTTACCGCGCTTAGCGGCAATCGACTCTGGAGACGTCATGCTGCGCAAACCTTCGTAGGTCGCACGAACAACGTTTACCGGGTTGGTTGAGCCATAGCACTTAGCCAACACGTTTTGTACGCCTGCCACTTCCAGCACCGCTCGCATCGCACCACCGGCAATTACGCCAGTACCGTCAGACGCAGGCTGCATATAAACCTTTGAAGCGCCGTGACGAGCACGAATTGGATGCTGAATCGTTGTGCCCTTGAGCTCAACGTGAATCATATTGCGACGCGCAGCTTCCAAGGCTTTCTGAATCGCTGCAGGCACTTCTCGTGCTTTGCCTCGACCAAAACCTACCTTACCCTTGCCATCGCCAACTACGGTCAGCGCAGTAAATGCGAAGATTCGGCCGCCTTTAACAACTTTGGCAACGCGGTTCACCTGAACCAGCTTTTCGACCAGACCTTCGTTGGGATCAACTTTCGCCATAACCCGTACCTTTAGAATTCAAGCCCGTTTTCGCGCGCAGCATCAGCCAGCGCCTTGATCCGGCCGTGATAACGGAAGCCGGAACGATCAAATGCTACTTTTTCGACGCCTGCCGCTTTCGCGCGCTCAGCAATCAATTTGCCTACTGTGGCAGCAGCATCAACATTACCTGTCGTACCACCACGCAAATCTTTCTCTACCGTCGAGGCAGCAGCTAAGACCTGTGCACCATTTGGCGCAATGATCTGAGCATAGATATGACGAGGTGTACGATTCACACAAAGGCGGCTTTCACCCAACTCTCGGATTTTAGCCCGTGTGCGAGTCGCTCTGCGTGTACGCTGAACCTTTTTATCTTTCATCGCATCAATCTCAACGGTTATTTCTTCTTGGCTTCTTTACGGCGCACTTGCTCACCAGCATATCGAACACCCTTGCCCTTATAAGGTTCAGGCGGACGATAAGCGCGAACGTTCGCCGCTACTTGGCCAACTAACTGTTTATCAACACCCTTAATCAGAATCTCTGTCTGGGTCGGGGTTTCAGCGGTAATTCCTTCTGGCAACTCGTATGCAACCGGATGGGAGAAACCGAGTGACAAATTAAGTACCTTGCCTTGTGCCTGCGCCTTATAACCAACGCCAACCAACTCAAGCTTCTGCTCAAACCCTGCAGACACACCCGTCACCATGTTGTTAACAAGTGAGCGAGTTGTACCGGCCAGCGCCCAAGCAATCTGTGACTCTTCAGTTGGACGAACGCTTACCGCACCGTCTTCCTGAGAAAGCTCTACCAAATTGTGCAGCGCGAGCTGCAAGCTACCTTTGCTTCCCTTAACGGTAAGCTCCTGCTCTTTTACAGAAACCTCTACGCCGCTAGGCAATTTTACTGGACTTTTCGCTACTCTCGACATTTCTGCGCCCCGCCTTTATCAGGAGACTTCGCAGATCAGCTCGCCGCCAACATTGGCTTGGCGTGCTGCGCGATCAGTCATAATGCCCTGGTTAGTGGAAATGACCATTACGCCCAAACCACCCTTAACCTTCGGGATCTCACCAGCGGCTTTATAAATGCGCAAACCAGGCGACGATACACGCTTGATGTGCTCAATAACTGGCTTGCCTTCATAATATTTAAGCTCGATGGTCAACACCGGCTTAACGTCTTCGCTCACTTCGAATGGGCCAATATAACCTTCTTCCTGAAGCACCTTGGCAATCGCTGCCTTGGACTTGGAAGCTGGCATTTCTACCTTAGCCTTTTTCGCCATTTGAGCGTTGCGAATACGAGTAAACATATCCGCTAGGGTATCTTGCATGCTCATGCTGCTATCGCTCCGCTAAACCTTGCTTACCAGCTGGCCTTAACCAGTCCGGGAACATCACCGCGCATTGCTGCTTCACGCAACTTGTTACGGCCCAAGCCGAACTTGCGATAAACACCGTGCGGACGACCTGTAATCTGACAGCGATTGCGCTGACGGATGCGAGCTGAATCGCGCGGCATTTTCTGCAACGCCAGCTGCGCTTCCCACTTAGCTTCCGCTTCAGCGTTAGGGTCTTTCATTACGGCTCGAAGCGCATCACGCTTTTCACCGAAACGTTTAACCAATTTGGCGCGTTTCTTTTCCCGCTCTTTCATTGAGACCTTTGCCATGATTCTCAGCCCTTCATCGGGAAGTTGAAGGCGCGCAAGAGCGCCCGTGCGTGATCGTCGCTCTTTGCGCTAGTGGTAATGGTGATATCCATACCGCGCAGCTTGTCGACTTTATCGAAATCAATTTCTGGGAATACAATCTGCTCGCGCAGACCCATTGAGTAATTTCCACGGCCATCGAATGACTTAGAGCTCAACCCACGAAAATCTCGGATACGCGGCACAGCCACAGATATCAAGCGTTCGAAAAACTCATACATACGCTGCGAGCGCAATGTCACCTTTACACCGATAGGCCAACCTTCACGGATTTTAAAACCCGCAACAGATTTTTTCGCCAAAGTTACCACCGGCTTTTGGCCAGAGATAAGCGTCATATCAGCGACAGCACCGTCGATTGCCTTACGATCCTGAGATGCCTCACCCACACCCATGTTCAGGGTGATTTTGGTGATACGCGGCACTTCCATCACGTTTACTAGGCCTAGCTCTTTCTGCAGCTTTGGCACGATTTCTTTATCGTAAACCTGCTTAAGATTACTCATGGTTCACTAACCTCAGGCGTCCAGCGCTTCGCCGTTTGATTTGAAGAAGCGGACTTTCTTTTCACCTTCAACGCGGAAACCAACTCGGTCCGCCTTTTGGGTTTTGGAATTCCAGATCGCCACATTTGAGTGGTGAAGTCCGGCTTCCTGCTCAACGATACCGCCTTGAACACCACGTTGCGGGTTAGCGCGAACGTGTTTCTTGACGATGTTAATTCCAGACACGATCAGGCGACCATTGGTGAGAACTTTCTCAACCTTGCCACGCTTACCTTTGTCTTTTCCTGCCGTTACGATGACTTCGTCATCACGTTTAATCTTTAACATGCCCTTACCCGCCTTTATAGAACTTCAGGTGCGAGGGAAATGATCTTCATAAACTGCTCAGTACGCAGCTCGCGCGTCACTGGGCCGAAGATCCGGGTACCGATCGGCGCTTTGTTGTTGTTCAACAAAACCGCGGCATTTTCGTCAAAACGAATCAGCGAACCATCTGGACGACGAACTCCGTGGCGTGTACGTACAACCACAGCGTTCATAACATCGCCCTTCTTAACCTTGGCGCGCGGAATTGCTTCTTTAACAGTGACCTTGATGATGTCGCCAATCCCCGCATAGCGGCGCTTGGAACCACCCAGTACCTTGATGCACTGTACTCGACGGGCGCCGCTGTTATCGGCAACTTCGAGCATCGATTCGGTCTGTATCATCGCTTATCTCTCCAACTCTGCCTCAGGCCTGAGGGGCCTGTTCCACAACGCTAACCAACATCCAGGTTTTGCGCTTGGACAGAGGACGACACTCCTCGATTGTGACTACGTCACCCTCGCGGCATTGGTTTGTTTCATCATGCGCGGTTAGCTTGGTAGAACGGCGTAGAAATTTGCCGTATACCGGGTGCTTAACGCGACGCTCTACCATCACGGTGATGGTTTTATCAGCTTTATTGGACACAACCTTACCGGTTACAGTCCGACGCAGTTTCTTAGCTTCTGACATATCAGTTACCCTGCTTCTCTCTCAGAATGGTGTTTACGCGCGCGATATCACGGCGCACCTGTCCGAGTTCATGAGTACGGGAAAGCTGCCCGGAAGCTCTCTTCATGCGTAGCTTGAATTGCTGCTCAAGCAGACCAAGTCGATCCTGCTTCAGCTCATCTACGCTTTTGTCTTTCAGCTCGCTAGCTTTCATGGCTTACATCACCGTCCGAATAACTACGCGGGTGTCCAGCGGCAGTTTTGCCGCAGCGAGGCGAAATGCTTCGCGCGCCACGTCTTCTGCCACACCTTCCATCTCATACAACATCTTTCCAGGTCTAATTTCAGCAACCCAGTACTCGACGCTACCTTTACCCTTACCCATACGTACTTCGAGGGGCTTCTTCGAAATCGGCTTGTCCGGAAACACGCGAATCCAAATTTTACCACCACGTTTTACGTGACGAGTCATAGCACGACGAGCAGCCTCGATCTGGCGAGCGGTCAAACGTCCACGACTAGTAGACTGAAGACCGATCGTTCCAAATGAAACCTTACTACCACGCTGCGCCAGACCACGGTTACGGCCTTTAAACTGCTTACGAAACTTAGTGCGCTTAGGTTGCAACATTTTTTCGCGACCCCTTAGCTACGGCTGCCGCGCTTTTTCGGCGCGCTTTTGCCAGCCTTTTCTTCCTGTTGAACCTGCTCCATACCACCGAGCACCTCACCGCGGAAGATCCAAACTTTAATACCGATTGTTCCGTACGTGGTTTCCGCACGAACACTTGCATAATCGATATCTGCGCGCAGGGTGTGCAAGGGCACACGTCCTTCACGATACCACTCAGTACGAGCAATCTCGGCGCCACCAAGACGACCAGACAACTGCACCTTAATACCTTCAGCGCCAGCTTTAAGAGCGTTTTGCACCGCGCGCTTCATGGCACGACGGAACATAACACGGCGCTCTAGCTGACCAGCAATGTTGTCGCCGACTAGACGAGCATCGATATCAGGCTTTCGCACTTCTTCGATGTTGATGTGAACAGGCACACCCATCTTCTCAGCAACTTCTTTACGCAGACGCTCTACGTCTTCGCCTTTTTTGCCAATCACAATACCAGGACGTGCTGTGCTGATAGTGATACGAACATTTTCACTTGGGCGCTCGATCTTGATACGGCTAACCGAAGCGCTTTTCAAACGCTTAAACAGATAGTCGCGCACCTTAAGGTCAGTGACCAAGTACTCGGCATAGTGCTTCGGGCTGGCATACCACAAGGAGTTGTGCTCCTTGACGATACCCAGACGAATACCGATTGGATGAACTTTCTGACCCATCGGGCTACTCCCCTTCTGCTACCTTGACGGTAATGTGGCAAGTACGCTTAGTGATGCGATCTGCGCGGCCTTTGGCACGCGGCTTAATACGCTTCAGTGACATACCCTCATCAACGAACACGGAAGACACTTTAAGCTCGTCCACATCCGCACCGTCGTTGTTCTCTGCGTTCGCAATAGCGGATTCCAGCACCTTTTTAACAATCGTCGCCGCTTTCTTTGGCGAGAACGCTAAAATGTTCAGTGCTTCCTCAACTTTCTTGCCTCGAATCTGGTCAACAACCAGACGGGCCTTCTGAGCTGAGATCCTTGCCCCGCGCAGGCGGGCTGCAATTTCAGTCGCCATGGCTCGCTACCTTACCTTTTGGCCTTTTTGTCCACCACATGACCGCGATACGTACGCGTCATGGAGAACTCGCCCAATTTATGGCCGACCATGTGCTCAGTTACTAGAACCGGAACATGTTGACGACCGTTATGTACGGCAATCGTCAGGCCTACCATTTCAGGAATAATCATGGAACGGCGAGACCAAGTTTTGATCGGCTTGCGCGAATTTGCTTCCGCCGCCTCTTCCACCTTTTTCAACAGGTGGTGGTCAATAAAAGGACCTTTTTTCAGTGAACGTGGCACAGCGTCAACCTCTCTCTATTACTTACGACGATCACGAATGATCATCTTGGTGGTACGCTTATTAGTACGGGTCTTGTAGCCTTTAGTCGGAACACCCCAAGGAGTAACAGGGTTACGACCACCAGACGTACGACCTTCACCACCACCATGCGGGTGATCAACTGGGTTCATGGCAACACCACGAACCGTTGGACGAACACCACGCCAGCGTTTTGCACCAGCCTTACCCAAAGAGCGCAAGCTATGCTCACTATTGGAAACCTCACCAATAGTCGCTCGACACTCCGAATGAACTTTGCGCATCTCACCTGAGCGCAAACGCAGCGTCACGTATTGGCCTTCTTTCGCCAACACCTGAATCGATGCGCCGGCCGAGCGCGCAATCTGCCCGCCCTTGCCTGGCTTAAGCTCAACATTATGAACAGTCGAACCCAAAGGAATATTGCGAAGCGGCAGGCAGTTACCTGACTTAATCGGCGCGTCAGAACCAGACTGCACCTTATCACCCGCTTTCAAACCTTTGGACGCGAGAATATAACGACGCTCGCCATCCATATATTTCACAAGCGCAATGTGCGCAGAGCGATTTGGATCATACTCAAGACGCTCAACTTCACCCGCGACGCCGTCCTTATTGCGACGAAAATCGATGACGCGGTATTTTTGCTTGTGACCACCGCCTTTATGGCGAGTAGTAATACGACCATTGTTATTACGGCCGCCATTCTTAGACTTGTGCTCAGTCAATGCAGCATAGGGCGCGCCCTTATGCAGATCTTCCGATACGATCTTTACTACGAAGCGACGGCCTGGAGAGGTCGGCTTGCACTTAACAATCGCCATGATTTTCTCCCTCTTCCTTATTCAGCCGCTAAGAAGTCGATATCATGTCCCGCTTCTAGCGCGACATAAGCCTTCTTCCAATCACTACGCTTGCCAATAGTACGACCAAAGTTTCTAGTCTTACCTTTGACATTTAGCGTGCGAACGCCTTTGACCTTAACACTAAACAAAGTCTCAACGGCCTTGCGAATCTCTAGCTTCGACGCATCGCCAGCAACGCGAAATACAAACTGGTTTCGCTCTGCAACAACCGTCGCCTTCTCAGAAATATGCGGCGATAAAAGAACCTGAAAAATACGCTCCTTATTCATGCTAGCGCCTCCTCCAGCTTCTTAAGCGCAGAAACAGTAACCAAAACCTTCTCGAAGGCAATAAGGCTTACTGGATCAACCGCCTGCGTATCGCACACTTCAACGTGCGGCAAGTTACGTGCTGACAAGAAAAGGTTTTCATCAACCGATTCAGTAACGATCAACACATTAGCCAATGACAATTCTTTTAACTGAGCCGCCAAAGCCTTTGTTTTCGGCTCAGCGACCACAAAATCATCAACGACAACCAAACGCTCTTGACGAACAAGCTCAGACATAATGCACTGCAGCGCGCCGCGATACATTTTGCGGTTTACTTTCTGCGAGTGATCACGCGGTACCGCAGCGAATGTCTTGCCGCCGCCGCGCCATAGCGGACTACGAATAGTTCCCGCACGAGCACGACCAGTACCTTTCTGACGCCAAGGCTTCTTGCCACCACCGCTCACTTGTGAGCGCGTTTTCTGTGCTTTAGAACCCTGACGAGCACCAGCCAAATAGGCTGTCACCACCTGATGCACTAATGGCTCATTAAAATCTTTGCCGAAAGCGACTTCAGAAACGGTGATGGTTCCTCCAGAGGCAGTATTGAGATTCATCCTCTAATTCCTCTTTCAGGCCTTCGCTTTCACTGCAGGACTTACGATCAAATTAGAGCCAGGAGCTCCAGGGATCGCACCCTTAATCAGCAAAAGATTTTTATCGGCATCGACACGAACAACCTCAAGATTCTGAACAGTTACACGTTCAGCACCCATATGCCCGGCCATCTTCTTACCTTTAAATACACGACCAGGACTTTGGTTTTGACCAATAGAGCCCGGCGCGCGATGCGACAACGAGTTACCGTGCGTCGCATCCTGAGTAGCAAAATTCCAGCGCTTGATAACACCCTGGAACCCCTTACCCTTTGACGTGCCAGTAACATCAACCTTCTGGCCCGCCTCAAATATTCCAACTGTTACTTCGCCGCCAGCAACCAGCTCGCCCGGTGCGGCACGAAATTCGCGCACCGCTCGACCAGCCTGAACACCCGCTTTCGCAAAATGCCCCGCCTGAGGTTTAGTCACACGAGAAGCGCGACGCTCACCGACAGTAACCTGCACTGCTTCGTAGCCATCCACTTCATTCGTTTTGATCTGGGTCACGCGGTTCGGAGTCACCTCAACAACAGTTACCGGAATACTGGCACCGCTTTCAGTGAACACTCGGGTCATCCCGCATTTACGACCGATTAAACCAATCGCCATTGTCTACCTCTACACAACTTTTCACGGGCGAACCCGCTCGTTGTTATCCCAGACTGATCTGCACATCCACACCAGCAGCAAGGTCCAACTTCATCAAAGCATCAACAGTTTTATCTGTTGGCTCGACGATATCGACCATGCGCTTGTGGGTACGGATTTCGTACTGATCACGCGCGTCTTTATTGACGTGCGGAGACACCAGCACAGTAAACCGCTCTTTGCGGGTTGGCAGGGGAATTGGCCCCTGCACTTGGGCACCTGTCCGCTTGGCGGTGTCCACAATCTCCTGAGCAGACTGATCAATCAAACGATGATCGAATGCTTTGAGACGTATGCGAATTCTCTGGTTAGCCATAGCTAACAAACTCCGAACTTGTTGCGACCATACTTTAGATGGCAAAAAACCCTACCTGCCTGCAATAAATGTAGGCGGCGGGTCTGCGATCAAGCCCGGGAACGATGCCCCGGTTGTGCTATCCCCATCGAACGTGTCGATGAGAGGGCGCGAAGTATAGGGAACAAATTTAGGGAGAGCAACACTTTGATTGAATATTTTCACTATGACTTGCAAAGACAGCCCAAGGACGCCTTGCGGGCGGCATCTTACCTTTTCCGCCCCTTCTCGAAAAGCCTTCTATATATAGCAACTCCACAATTTAACTTGGCAACAGCCCTGCCCAAATTGCTCAGTCCTAGATAAGTTTGTCAAATTGGTCGGTCGCGAGTGTATCTTACGCGCCGCCTGATCGGTATAATCGCGCGTTTTTCCACCCACGGACCAGAAGTTAAATAGCCATGACTGACATAGCCCAATACCGCAATATCGGCATCTTCGCTCACGTTGACGCTGGTAAAACAACGACCACAGAACGCATTCTGAAACTCACAGGCAAGATTCATAAGACCGGTGAAGTACATGATGGCCAGTCAACCACTGACTTTATGG
Source organism: Alcanivoracaceae bacterium (assembly GCA_029213045.1). Lineage (GTDB taxonomy): Bacteria > Pseudomonadota > Gammaproteobacteria > Pseudomonadales > Alcanivoracaceae > JARGPN01. Next base: position 2,218 of record JARGPN010000008.1, on the reverse strand, counting down.
AGCAGGAAGCTGAGCGCGGCATTACTATTCAGTCGGCTGCGACAACCTGTTTCTGGAATGATCACCGTCTAAATATTATCGACACCCCTGGCCACGTTGACTTCACTGTTGAAGTATATCGCTCCTTGAAGGTGCTAGATGGCGGCGTCGGCGTGTTTTGCGGTTCCGGCGGCGTGGAGCCTCAGTCAGAAACAAACTGGCGCTACGCGAACGAATCTGAAGTTGCGCGCATTATCTTCGTAAACAAGCTCGACCGTATTGGCGCGGATTTCTATCGCGTTGTTGAGCAGGTCCGAAAGGTACTAGGCGCCAATCCACTGGTCATGACGCTGCCAATCGGCACAGAAGAAAACTTTGTTGGCGCAGTCGACCTGCTTAGTCAGAAAGCCTATATCTGGGATAACTCCGGCCTACCCGAAAACTTCACCGTCACCGATATTCCGGATGACATGAAAGAAAAGGCCGCAAAATTCCGCGAGCAGTTAGTAGAAACCGCTGTTGAACAGGATGATGAGTTAATGATGGCCTATATGGACGGCGAAGAGCCCTCCATTGACGACCTGAAGCGCTGCATCCGCGAAGGCACCCGCAAGCTCGACTTCTTCCCCACCTACTGTGGCTCTGCGTTTAAAAACAAAGGCATTCAGCTGGTGCTTGACGCTGTTGTAGATTACCTGCCGAGCCCTACGGAAGTAGATCCGCAGGATCTTACTGATGAAGCTGGCGAGCCAACAGGTGAAGTAGCGACTGTTTCTATTGACGAACCGTTCCGCGCGCTGGCATTCAAAATCATGGACGACCGCTACGGCGCGCTGACATTCGTCCGCATTTACTCCGGCAAGCTTAAAAAGGGCGACACCGTTCTTAACTCCTTCACGGGCAAGACTGAGCGCATCGGCCGCATGGTAGAGATGCACGCGAACGAGCGGACCGAGTTGAGCGAAGCACAGGCGGGCGACATCATCGCTGTAGTCGGCATGAAGAACGTTCAGACCGGCCACACGCTATGCGATCCAGATCATCCTTGCACACTCGAAGCCATGGTCTTCCCTGAACCAGTTATTTCTATTGCCGTATCCCCTAAAGATAAAGCCGGCGTAGAAAAAATGGGTATAGCGATCGGCAAGCTGGTCGCAGAAGATCCTTCATTCCGCGTAGAAACCGATGAAGATTCTGGTGAAACCATCCTTAAGGGTATGGGCGAACTGCACTTGGATATTAAAGTCGACATTCTCAAGCGTACGTACGGTGTTGAGCTCAACGTAGGCAAACCTCAGGTTGCCTACCGCGAAACGATTACTAAAGCGATTGAAGATAGCTACACACACAAAAAGCAATCTGGTGGCTCTGGTCAATTTGGTAAAATTGATTATCGCATTCGTCCTGGCGAAACCAATTCAGGCTTCAAGTTCGAAGCAACGGTTGTTGGCGGTAACGTACCTAAAGAATTCTTCCCAGCCATTCAAAAGGGCTTTGCCGTGATGATGCAAGAGGGCCCACTCGCAGGCTTCCCTCTGTTGGATGTGGAAGTTGAGCTTTACGACGGTGGCTACCACGCGGTTGACTCCTCGGCTGTTGCTTTCGAAATCGCAGCCAAAGGCGCATACCGCCAGTCAATGCCAAAAGCCGGCCCGCAACTGCTCGAGCCCATCATGAAAGTCGACGTATACTCGCCTGAGAGCAACGTTGGTGACGTAATCGGCGACCTAAACCGCCGTCGCGGCATGATCAAGGATCAGGAAGCAGGCGTTACCGGTGTACGTATCAAGGCTGACGTTCCGCTATCTGAAATGTTTGGCTATATTGGCCACTTACGCACGATCACTTCAGGTCGCGGCCAGTTCTCCATGGAATTTTCACACTACATGGGATGCCCGCAGAATGTTGCCGAGGTAGTGATTGCAGAAGCCAAAGCAAGAAAAGAAGCTAAGTAACAGTTTAACCTGATACTTGCTCAGAAAAGCCCAGCGACTTTTGTCGCTGGGCTTTTTTATGCCTAACACCTAATCAAAAGTGTTAGGCGAAAAAAAGCCGCTCAACTGAGCGGCTTTTTTTATACTGCTTTCTGACTGCAATCTTACTCGAAGATTTTAGCCACAACACCAGCCCCGACGGTACGGCCGCCTTCGCGAATCGCGAAACGCAAACCTTCATCCATCGCGATAGGTGCAATCAAAGTGACTTCCATCTTAATGTTGTCACCCGGCATTACCATCTC
>JARGPN010000006.1 GCA_029213045.1 Alcanivoracaceae bacterium | reverse complement strand
AGCAATCGCCTGCAGGCAGCTCCCACATAAGAAATAGACACCCAACGCTCAATCGAATCCCCCTGTGGGAGCTTGCCCGCAAGCGATACGACCTAGCCGAGCGCAGCAATCGCCTGCAGGCAGCTCCCACATAAGAAATAGACACCCAACGCTCAATCGAATCCCCCTGTGGGAGCTTGCCTGCAAGCGATACGACCTCGCCGAGTGCCACAATCGCCTGCAGGCAGGCTCCCACATAGTAAGAGTGCCCCCCTAAATTGACCTCTTTGTGCTACATGGAACATTCAGCCTTTGCGACTCGGCGCTGGAAACCGGATAATTCCCCCCGACTTGTTTTTTTGCGGGAGCTTCCCGCCTTAAGAGGACCCTTTAAGTGACCCAGCAATCAGTGGTTATCAGTGGTACAGGGCTGTGGACGCCCAGCGAATCTATCACCAACGAAGAGTTGGCTATTTCCTTCAATGAATACGTTCGTCGCCACAACGAGCGTTATGCCGCCGAAATTGAGCGCGGTGAGGTCGAGGCACTGGGTGTTTCCGACGCGGCCTTCATCGAAAAGGCTTCAGGTATTAAGCAGCGCTACGTGCTGAACAAAGAGGGCGTGCTAGATCCTGACCGCATGTACCCGTATCTGCCCGAGCGTAGCGACGAGGAGATGTCTATCCAGGCGGAAATCGCGATTAAGGCGGTGAAGCAGGCCCTAGAAAACGCCGGTCGCACCGTTGATGATCTCGATGCCGTACTCGTCGCTTGCTCAAATATGCAGCGCGCTTATCCCGCTGTTGCCGTAGAAGTGCAGCACTACCTTGGTATGGAACGCGGCTGGGGCTACGACATGAACGTTGCCTGTTCTGCTGCGACGTTTGGTTTGCAGGCGGCGGTTGATGCCATCCGCACCGGCAGCGCGAAATGTGTTGTCGTAGTGAATCCAGAAATTACTTCCGGCCACCTATGCTGGACTGACCGTGATTGCCATTTTATTTTCGGTGACGTATCCACAGCTGTGGTGCTTGAGCGCGAGGACGACGCGACATCAGCAAACCAATGGCGCGTGCTAGGCACACGTCTACAAACGAAATTTTCCAGCAATATCCGCAATAACTTCGGTTTTCTAAACCGTTGCGACGAAGCAGGTGTTGGCGCGCGCGATAAACTTTTCCGTCAAGAAGGTCGAAAAGTGTTCAAGGAAGTGTGCCCAATGGTGGCCGAACAGATTTTGTCGCACATCGGCGATTTAAATATTGCGCCAGGCGATTTGAATCGCATGTGGTTGCACCAAGCAAACCTCAGCATGAATGAGTTGATCGCTAAACGTGTGCTGGGTCGTCCTGCGGATCGCATTGAAGCGCCAGTGATTCTTGATGAGTACGCTAATACCAGTTCAGCAGGCTCGATCATTGCGTTTCATAAGCACAATGCAGACCTACCCAAGGGTGCGCAGGGGGTTATTTGCTCTTTCGGAGCGGGTTATTCAATCGGCAGTGTTATCGTTGAGCGGGTTGTTTAACGACGCTGTTTTCGCCTCAGTATTCACGCCTTACTCACGCCGGTGGCACTTTGTCCCCGGCGTTTTTCATTTGAAACGTGCTCTCGTTAGTCTTTTCGTAACTCAAGCCCAAATAAGTGCGTTGTAACATTGTCGAATCTGCTGCATCTAGATATTGTCGTGTGAGGCATTCGTTGCCTTGTGCGATACAAAACCGGGTTCCCGGTACAGGATAGTATCTAAAAACTGATCAGGAGATTCAGGAAATGGCAAAGTTCACTAAACTCAATCCTCTCGCTGCTACTGTTGGTGCTGCTTTCATTGCGTCTGCATTGTCTGCGCCTGTTAACGCTGCGGAAAATCCGTTTGCATCTGCTGACCTAGGCCAAGGCTATCAAGTAGCTGGTGATATGGAAGGCAAATGTGGCGAAGCTAAGTGCGGCGCTGAGAAAAAAGGTGAAGGCAAATGCGGCGCCGATAAAAAAGGCGAAGGCAAATGCGGCGAAGATAAAAAAGGTGAAGGTAAGTGCGGCGAAGCTAAGTGCGGCGCTGAGAAAAAAGGCTAAGTCGTTGACCGAGTCTTTTCAAAGTATCGGAGTCTGATGTGAAAACGTCAGTAGCAAGCAATAAAGCTACACCCAGCACCTTTCCTGTGCAGGGTGTAGGGTTGGGTTTGCGGCGGGCCTTAATGGGCCCGCTTTCCGACTCCGAGCGTGCCGGCGCGTCTGCGCCGATTGATTTTTTTGAAGTGGCTCCAGAAAACTGGATTCCTATGGGCGGACGATTAGCCAAAGAATTCCGTCACTTCAGCGAGCGCTTTGATTTTGTTACCCACGGATTATCGTTATCCCTAGGAAGTCCCTCTCCTTTAGATATGAAGTTGCTAAAGGACATTAAGCATTTCTTGGATGAGCATAAAATACGTTGCTACACCGAGCACTTAAGTTATTGCAGCGACCACGGCCATCTTTATGACCTTATGCCGATTCCTTTTACGGAGGAGGCGGTGCATTACGTCGCAGCGCGTATTCGCAAGGTACAAGACGTTCTCGAACAACGTATTGGCATTGAGCACGTCAGCTATTATGCGGCGCCGCAACAAGAAATGTCCGAGATCGAATTTATTAACGCGGTGATGGCTGAAGCTGATTGCGGGCTGTTGTTAGATGTCAATAACGCCTACGTGAACGGCATTAATCACGGTTACGACCCTGAAGAATTTATTGCTGCGTTGCCGGGCGAGCGCATCATGTATGTGCACGTGGCAGGGCATTACGACGAAGCGGAAGATTTAAAAGTCGATACCCACGGTGCTGATGTAATCGACCCAGTGTGGAAGCTATTGGAGTTCGCCTACGAAAAGTTTGGTGTGCTACCCACGTTACTAGAACGCGATTTTAATATACCGGCGTTACCTGAGCTGTTTACTGAGACAGATAAGATTCGTCATATGCAACGTCATGTTGCGGATGGCGATGCAAAACATCGGCACGCTAACCTCGTATGAATGAATATTCTTTTCAGAAAACCCAGCGTGAATTTGCCGCGCACCTTCGTCACCCAGAGCGAAACCCTGCGCCAGAAGGCATCGAAGATCGACGCCTCAATATTTATCGCGAACTTTTCTACAACAATATAGAAACCTTTCTCTGCAATGGCTTCCCTGTATTGCGCTCCCTCCTTGATGATCAGACGTGGCATAGCGTGGCTCGCGCATTCTTGGCGGATCACACCTGCCATAAGCCTTATTTTGTGGAAATTGCTCAGCAATTTGTTGAGTTTTTAAGTGAGCGGGAAGATTTGCTTGTCACGTTACCTCCTTGGACCCTAGAGCTTGCCCATTACGAATGGATGGAGCTAGTGCTGGATATTTCCACCCAGACTATCCCCACAACAGGGTTTAATGCGGACGGTGATTTGCTCGCCGCAGCGCCCGTATTAACCCCGTTGATGTGCGTGTTGAGTTACCAATGGCCAGTTCACCGCTTAGGTGAAACCTATGTGCCCGATGCGCCGCTTGAACAACCTGTCTGGTTAGTAGTGCATCGCAACGCCGATGACGAAGTGCGATTTCTCGAAATCAATGCGGCCACTGCAGCATTGTTGCAGTCATTAGAGGCATCTCCTTTGCTGTCTGGCGAGCAGGTTTTAACTCAGCTTGGGCAGCAGATGGGCATGGAGAAAGAAAAAATCATTCAGTTCGGTGCATCTCTGCTGTCACAAATGCGCGAGCGAGGCATCATTGTTGGCACACGTATTCAAAATGTCGAAAAGCTGGAGGCTGAATGACCGCAATCATAGATTGTGCTAACCGTTTTCAAGATCTACTGAATAAATTTCGCGTATTTGATTTTCTGGGGCCTTTGGCATTGCGGTTATATCTTGCGCCGGTTTTTATCACGGTGGGCTGCGTCAAAGTGGCAACCTTTGATTCAGTCGTGGGGTGGTTCGATACTGGCCTAGGCCTGCCGTTCCCTTGGCTTATGGCATTCCTTGCGACCGCCACAGAGTTGGTGGGTGGCATCTTGTTGTTGCTCGGGCTGGCGACACGCTATGTTTCAGTGCCGCTGATGATCACCATGCTAGTGGCGATTTTTACCGTGCACGCGAGCCACGGTTGGTATGCCATAGCGCCGACCTCAAGCGAAGACCACATAGCACGCCCGTTAGCAGCCCTGGGCGTTGAAAGTGCGCAGCAGGCGTTGCAGAACACCGAGGAAGTCGCGGAGCGCTTAGATCGCGCGAGAGGCCTGTTGCGCGAGCATGGCCACTATCAGTGGCTAACGGAAAAGGGTAGCTTTGTGGTGCTGAACAATGGCATTGAATTTGGTGCAACCTATTTCATTATGCTGTTGATGTTGTTTTTCTATGGCCCTGGTCGTTTCCTGAGTCTCGATTATTGGATACATCGCCGTTTTCGAGATGTACAAGAGCCCGCCTAGAGGTTGTGACTATTTCTCGACCGCCGCTATACTGCGGCGGTCTTTGTATTGGGCTCCGCCCAGAAAATAAGAAAATGATGCTTTCTCGTTATCGCCCACAGTTTTCACGTTTTGTTGGCCTGACACTTACTGTCAGTCTGATCGTGATGCTTGTGCCTGTTGGTTTATGGGCTGCGGAATCTGCTCCGGCAGCTCAAGGCACGTCGGCCGAGCCGACGGCGCCTTCCGCATCAGCGCCGAAAAACCCAGATCCTTGGGAAGGCATGAATAGAAAGATTTTCGCATTCAACGAATTTGCCGATAAATATGCATTAAAGCCCGCCGCGAAAGGCTACAAAAAGGTCACGCCGAGTTGGCTCGACGATAGCATTACCCGCATTTTCGAAAACATGCGAGATTTGCGCAGTAGCGTCAATAACGTTTTGCAATGGGAGTGGTCGCGCGCGGGCAATAACTTTGGACGTTTTATGGTGAACTCCACCATGGGCGTCGGCGGCATGTTCGATGTCGCAACGAGTGTGCAGCTGCGTAAATATCCAGACGATTTAGGATCAACATTAGCCGTATGGGGTGTAGGAGAAGGGCCATTCTTAATGCTGCCTTTCTTTGGGCCGTCTAACGTGCGCGATGCAGCAGTGATTTGGCCGGAAGATTTTTTACGGCCCTATCATTATATCGATCATACTTTAACGCGTTATAGCGTTACCGCAGTGTATGTGCTGGATGTACGTGCAGATTTGCTGAATTTTGAAAGCGCTATTGTGGGTGACCGTTATAGCTTTATTCGTGATTTCTATATTCAAAATCGCCGCATGCAGGCCGGTGAGGAGCCGCCGCCGGATGATTTTGGAAGTGGCGCTTCTGATGGAGCCTCGGAAAGCGATTGGGACGACGAGCCGACATCTGCTGATGACGGCTGGTAAAAAAATTTAATTTTGTGTCGGTATTTACTGCTGTAATTTCCCGCGAATAAAATCACTGTGCGACACATACATCAAGTCTGCAATCTTGCGGATGATATGCTCTTCTTCCGGGTCAATGCGCCCATCTGCCTGTGCAATCGTCCACATATCGGTGATGAGCTGCCTTCGCTCATCAGCGTTATATTTCTCTCGTAATACATGAACTAGCTGAAAATAATCGACCGCTTCTTCGGCCTGTTTTCTTGCCCGTTGAATGAGCGACTGAGCCTCGGCGCCTTCTAGCTGCCATCGCAGGGCAAGTTTTTTCTGTAGCGCGTCTTGCTCGGCGGTCTTTTTGTCACCATCAACGCGCATCACTTCATACATCAGGGCGACGGATGCGATACGTGCTTGTTGCTCCTCAGAAATATCAGGTACTTTTTCATCATCTGAAAAAAGTGATTTGATCCAAGAAATCATACGCAGCCTTCCGTTTTTCGTGTTGCAGAAAATGTATTGGCGAGCAGGCGTTACGCTAGAAGTTTTTCTAGCGCTTCTTGATCCCGCGCAAATCGTCTAATGCCGTCCGATAATAAATCGTTTGCCATAGGATTGTCGTTCAGCGCCCAGCGAAAAGCATGCTCAGTAATCGCCGGTGTGTTGTCTTCTGTGACAACGTCAGCGGCATCAAGTGCCCGTGCAAGCGGCGATTTATCTTCGTCGAGCTGCGCGAGTAGGGCGGGCGAAATCGTTAGTTTATCGCATCCAGCAAGCGCCTCTATTTGCTCGGGATAACGAAAGCTCGCGCCCATCACAATGGTGTTAAAGCCTTGTGCTCGATATGTCTTAAAAATATTGCGCACGGAGATCACGCCAGGATCTTGCTCTGGGGTATCAATCACCATGCCTTGCTTCTTATGCCAATCATAAATACGGCCAACAAATGGCGAAATTAAAGTCGCTCCAGCTTCGGCTGCGGCCATTGCCTGTTCATGAGAGAAGAGCAGGGTTAAATTGCAGGCGATTCCTTCTTCTTCCAACACTTCGGCGGCGCGAATGCCTTCCCACGTTGCTGCAATCTTAATTAGAATTCGGTCGCGCTCGATGCCAAGCTCGCGGTACAAAGAAATAATGCGCCGCGCCCGTTCCAACGTTGCACGCGTGTTAAACGATAATCGCGCATCGACTTCCGTAGACACCAGCCCCGGCACCAACGAAAGAATATGTTTGCCGGTCAGCGTGGCGAATGCGTCGCAAAGTAGGGCGACGTCATTTTTATGGCCAAGCTGCGCGGCCAGATGACGTGCTTCGCTTAAACGTTTTTCACCGCCGTCGGCTTGTGCCGCCGCCAGCATTAAAGAGGGATTGGTTGTCGCATCAACGGGACGACATAGTTCGATGGCAGCAAGGTCACCGGTGTCCGCAACCACTTGCGTCCACTGCTCTAATTGGTGCCTTTTACTGTTCTGGTCGGTCATTGGCGTTATTTCCTTTAGCGCATTCTGGCGGCAAGACTATATCCGCCAGATGACAGCTTGATTCAAGCGCGCAAATGCCGCAAGGCCTCGCGCAATACTTCCGGCGTCGAGTCTGGCTTATGCGCATTTTCGCTAAGATGTCGACGAAACGCGCGCGCCCCTGGCACACCTTGGAACATGCCCAACACATGGCGAAGGGCATGTTTTGGATGATGTCCTTTCGCGTAGCGCTGTTCTAAGTAAGGGTAAAACTGTTCGAGTATTTCGACGCGGCTCGGAATAGGGTGATGGTCGTCAAACAACACCGAGTCCGCATCTGCTAAGAAGTACGGGTTTTGATACGCCTCACGGCCAATCATCACACCGTCAACTTCACCTAAGTGATCACGCACAGCATCAAAATCTTTAATGCCACCGTTAATAATGACTTCAATATCGGGGAAGTCTTTTTTAATCGCGTAGGCGCGTTCATACACTAGCGGCGGAATTTCACGATTTTCTTTTGGGCTAAGCCCAGAAAGAATCGCCTTGCGCGCATGAATGGTAAAGCTGGTGCACCCTGCAGCGCGCACCACCTCAACAAAACGATGCAGAAATTCATATTCATCGTTGTCGTCAATGCCGATGCGGCTCTTCACCGTCACTGGCACGGCAACAGCGTTTTGCATAGAGGCGACACACTCGGCCACCAACTCAGGGTCTGCCATTAAGCAGGCACCGAACCGTCCGGATTGAACCCGATCAGATGGGCAGCCGACGTTTAAGTTGATTTCATCATAGCCAAACTGTTCGCAAATCTTGGCGGCCTCTGTCAGCAACGCCGCATCACTGCCGCCAAGCTGCACGGCAACGGGATGCTCAACCGCATCAAACCCCAGCAACGCATCACGCGGCCCATGCAGCACCGCATGGGCGGTGACCATTTCCGTATAGAGCAACGTATGCCGCGAAATAAGGCGCGCCAGATAACGGTAGTCGCGCGTAGTCCATTCCATCATAGGGGCAACGGAAAGACGGCGATTAATTGAGGCTGAGGAGTTAGTCATGGTGCGCAAGTGTATCGGCAGATGCGGCGTGGCTCTACTGTTGCAGGCAATATTCAGATTTATGGTAAAGAATAGGGTGGATTTTCGGTGAGGCAATGAAGGTAAAAGCGGAGGGCGAACCTCCGCATAGCATTGAATATAATTACCCCTTGGCCTCTACCTCAGCACCTTCAGGTTCCATTTTAAACATCTCAATGGGTTTGCCGTCGGCGCCGATAATGTTGACGGCGATGGGGATGCGCTGCATGAATTCATGGGTGTCGGCTTTGCGTAGGCTGCGGATGTAGTCTTTTACGCGTCCGGCGATCCAGGGGTGCACGGTGGTTTTAAATTGTACCCGACCACATTTTTTGGCGCGTTGTTTGCCCCATTGAAAAAGCTCTTCGGTGAGTTTTTCGAAGTGCCCTTGGAACTGCTTGAAATCGTCGGCCATGATGTACACATCAAAGACGTAGTGGCTGGACAGTAAACCCGCTTTTTCTTTTATTTCTTTGGTGCGCATTCTTGATTCGAGTTTTATGCCGCTGTTGTCGGATTCGGCGTGCCGCGCACCGGTTGGTGCTGGCGTGAAATTCGCTGCATCACTGTCAGTTGCCATGGTGATTGGCGCAGGCGCCGGTGTGCGGTCTAGCTCTTCGAGCGCCTGAATAATCTCGTTGCCACGTTGGTAGCGTTTATCTGGATCTTTGGCGAGCATTTTGCGAATCATGGGTTGATACCGCTTTAGCTCAGTCGGCATAAGCGGTATCGGTTCGCTGATATGTTTGATGCCCATGGACATAGGGTCGTCGGCGGTGAACGGTGGTTTGCCGGTGAGCATTTGAAAGAAGACGACGCCGAGGGAATAGAGGTCTGCGCGCGGATCAATTTCTTTGCCGCGATGTTGTTCGGGGCTCATGTATTTCGGTGTGCCAACGATGGTGCCCATCATGGTCATTTGGTCGTCGCTGATAGTGGGGCGAGCAATGCCGAAGTCCATTAACACGGACGAGCCATCTTGGCGGAACATAATGTTGTCGGGCTTAACGTCGCGATGGACGTAATCCATTTGCCCTGCGTAATCCAATGCGGCAGCCATTTCGCGTAGCACGCGCTCTGCGTCTTTGGCGGTGATGCCATCTTTCAAGCGTTCTTTAAGGTTGCCGCCGGAAACGTATTCCATGGCTAGGTAGTGGATATTGTTGTGTTCGCCAATATCAAACACAGGAACGATATGCGGATGGTTTAGTTGCGCACAAATGCGCGCTTCCCGCTGAAAACGCTTGGCAAACGACTCGTCTGCGGCGAGCGCGGGCAGCATGATTTTCAGTGCCACTGGACGATCAAATTTGTGCTGCACGGCGAGGAAAACATTTGCCATGCCGCCTGAGCCGAGTTCTGACTGGATGTTATAGCCGGGAATTTCCATTTACCGATCTTCTATCTGTGTTGAGCAGGGAAAAGGTGTGCGCTTGCAAAGCCGCCCTATGTGCTTGTGCACTAACGCATTTTTATTTATGCACTATAGGCAGCTTTGGCTGGGTAGCTCAATCTTTTTGGCGAGGTGAATGCAGCCGGTCGTCGTATATACGGGCCGGTTATTGGTCGCCGTAGGCCTCGTTCATGGCTTTTTCTGAGGCGCGCGCGCGGGCGAGCTTGGCCTCTAAGCGACGCTTTTGACGATCAAGCTGTAGGAAAAACTCTACTTTGGAGCAGAGCATCAATGGATCGATGGGCTTAAACAGATAATCCACCGCGCCGCTCATGTAGCCGCGTTTCATATTTTTGTCGTCGCGACTGTTCGCGGTGACAAAAATAATCGGCACTGTGCTGGTGCGTTTATTTGAGCGCATCAGTTCGGCTACTTCAAAACCATCCATAACCGGCATTTGTACGTCGAGCAGCACCAACGCAAATTCTTGCTTGAGTAATTTCGACAACGCTTGATTGCCGGATGACGCGGTGACGACGTCACAATCGATGTCATCGAGGACAACTTCCAGTGCGACGAGGTTTTCTGGGGTGTCATCAACGATTAGCACGCTAGGCTTTGTTAGCGTGTCTTGGTCATCTTCCTGATTCGGCAGCATTGAATTCATTTCTTTCTTTCAATTCCGTTACGTCTAAGGATTTCGCTGACGTGTCAGCATTTGCATAGGTATTAGATTGCCAGCATTCGAATGTGGAAGAAATAGTGCCAATTCAGTTTTCGGTCTGCTCTGGCGGATGAACGGTAAAAAAGTGAGAAAATTTACACAAATTGCCGAATAATTCGGCCCGGCAGGGGAGGAGGCATCTTTTCCGTCTGTGTTAAATACGTATCAAACTCATTTGCTTGCATGCTAATCCAGTTGAAGCTTCCATTGTTTGACCGCAATTTGCTGCTTAATTTGTTCCAGCAGATCAAGCAGGGTGTCTTGAATCAGTTTATCCAGCACCTGACGATCCCCGCCAGCGCGGATTAAGATACTTTCCAGTACCGCATCCAAGGTCTCGCGATGCTCTGGATTTTGCAGGTCTGCAATCAGTTGATCTGCGAAGGCGAGGCCAATTTCCTCTGCCTGATTTGAGAAGGTGTCGAACAGTTTGGGCCCAGCTCCTGGGATGGCACGCAGGCGTGAGCCGAGAGGCGTGTGCGTCAGCGATTCGCGGGTAAGGTGCGCAATGTAGCCCCCAAGCGTGTGTCGCCAGCGTTGATGGCTGCGTTCGGCGGCGTGAATAATGGTGGTGACGGCGAAATCCACCAGTTCGTCTTTGCGGGGCGCCAGGACTTCATTTTCTATGCGACGAATTAGCGGTGATTCAGATTTTAATTCACCTTGTGCGCCTTCGAGTACGTTGACGACCACGCGGTCGGATATTTCTTCTACAAGAATGTCGTAGTAATTCAGCAACGTTTTACCTAGCCAAGTATCGCTCAAATCGATAATCCCTTGGCGTTGTAGGCGGAACAGCAAGCTGATCAAACGCAAAATTCTTAGCCAGCGGAAGCTGCCGACAGGAATGCAGCCGAGTAGGTCGTACCAATGGGCGAAGGGGTAGTAGAACCAGCGTTGGTAAGTCTTACGGCCAATTGCTGCGATCCAGCGGATGGAGAATTCGGTGAGGTACACCGCAACAAACAATGTGTCCCAGAAAATAAAATCGTTGTGAATGACGTCGCGATAAAACGTAAAAAACGCAGGGGTATAAGTGCTCAGCAAAGATTGCAGCCACTGCACCGAGAAAAACCAGTCAAATATAATGAGCGAGAGGTTCGCCACAATCAGCAAGATCATAGCTATATCGATGGCGAAACCTAACGTATCAAGGTTGAGGCGAATTTTCTCTCGGTGCAGTTGAACACTCATTAGCTAAACGTCGTCCAAATAGGGCAGTGATCGGAAGGGCGTTCCATTCCTCGAATGTCGTAATCAATGCCAACGTCGGTGACGCGTTCAACGAGTTGTTGTGAGGCAAGAATGTGATCGATGCGCAGTCCGCGTTTAGGTTCGTCGTTGAACCCTTTTGAGCGGTAATCGAACCAGCTATAAATGTCATCGACCTCTGGATGTTTTAGGCGCCACGTATCGGTTAAGCCAAAACCGAGAAGGCGGTCGTACCATTCGCGCTCTTCAGGCAGAAAGCTGGTTTTTCCGTCGCGCAACCAGCGTTTCCGGTTGGGTTCGCCGATGCCGATATCGATGTCTTGTGGCGAAATATTAAAGTCACCCATGACCACTACAGGTTTGTCTGCTGGATGATGATTCTCCAAATAGTCCTGTAAGTCCTGATAGAACTTCTCTTTTGCTGGAAATTTTGTCGGGTGGTCGCGGCTTTCGCCCTGTGGGAAGTAACCGTTGAGCACCGTGACAGGCTGGCCGTCTGGGCCGAGCAGGTCCGCAATGATCATCCGCTTCTGTGCATCTTCTGGGTCATTGGGCCAGCCACGCTGGACATTTAATAGCGGCTCTTTGCTGATCATGGCAACGCCGTAGTGCGCTTTCTGGCCGAAGTAATACGGGTGATAACCCATTTCGCGGATCGCGTCTTCGGGGAAGTCGGGATCTTGTACTTTGATTTCTTGAAGGCCGATAAGATCGGGCTGGTGGCTTTCTATCATGGCTTCGAGCTGCGGCAGGCGCGCGCGAATACCGTTGATATTAAAAGAAATCAGTTTCATTGGAACAGCTCCGGTCCATCACATTGCAAGGTCAGGCCGCATTGTACACAAGAACTTTCCATGGCCTCCAACCCAATTCCGTTGGCGCATGGCGTTGCTTGCCATCCGCCAGCGAAAGGTAAGGGTGGAGAAAACGGTCACTCTCGGAAATTATGGTCATGGCGAGTACCATTTCGCCTTCTTATACTCGGTGCGACGTTGGAGGTAGCAACCGCTCAATGAGTCTTCCAAAACAGGTTTTCTTTATATGAATAAGCCCGTTCTTGCTTTTGCACACGCGAATGGTGTGCCTGGCGGCAGCTACAAAAGGTTTCTCCGGGGTTTTGAGGAGCAATACGATCTTTGCGTGATCGACAGACTCGGTTGCGACCACTGGCCCGTGGGTGACAACTGGGCCGGTTTGGTGGACGAGCTTGAAGCGCGTTTGTCGCCGCTACCAAAGCCCATAGTCGGGATGGGGCATTCAATGGGCGCGGTGGTGATGTTTATGGTCGCAAGCCGACATCCTGATTGGTTCAGTGAGTTGGTGATGCTTGATCCGCCGTTGATCAATGGCTGGGTGCGTCCGCTTGTTCAATTGGCGTACACGTTTGGACAAATGGATCGTGTGACCCCAGCAGGCAAATCCCGTGGTCGTCGCGACAATTGGCCGAGGTGGCAGGAAGTTGAAAAATACTTCACTGGTCGCGGGATGTTTAAGTATTTTGATCCGCAATCGTTGCAGGACTATATGCATGCCGCAGTTGAAGAGCGCGATGGTGCATGGTGGCTGCGTATTGCGCCGTCGTTAGAAGTGGAGATGTTCCGACAAACACCGCGCAATATTAATCGTTTCGCACGGCTGGCTATTCCCAGTTTATTGGTGAACGGCGACATCACGCTGGAAGGGTTTAAAAGCGCCGCGCGCCGGCATGTAAAACGCCATCGCATGACGCATGCATTGGCGCCCGGTAGCCACATGTTTCCTTTGGAAAACCCAGATCAAACGGCGGGCGTGATTAAAAGCTGGCTGCAAATTCAGGAGCAACAGGTTGCGTAACTCGGAAGAGAAACGTTTTAACGCGTGGGGGTTGTCACTGGCGGCGCGCTATTGGCCGGGTGAAGGTACGCCCATCGTGGCTGTGCACGGCTGGCTTGATAATGCGAATAGCTTTGAGCCGTTAGCGCAGCATTTTTCCAATCCATTTCTCGCCATTGATGTTGCAGGGCATGGTTTGTCTGAGCATCGGCCTGCCGATGTGGCGACGCATTATATTGATCATGTGCGGGATGTGTTTGCCACTGTCGATGCGCAAGGCTGGGATCAATTTATTCTGCTTGGCCATTCAATGGGGGCGGGGTTGGCGTGCATGTTTGCAGCAACCTTTCCCGAGCGCGTGCAGCGATTGGTGTTAATCGAAGGGCTCGGGCCGCCGTCCACTAACCCGGAAAAAGCGCCGGAAACGTTGCGTAAAGCTATTGGTGATATGCAGCAACTACGAGAAAAGAAAAAGCCTGTCTATCGCGAGAAAAGCGCTGCGATCACTGCGCGTATGTCTGGCTTTGGTGGCTTGGATGAGGCGAGTTCGGAGTGCTTGTGCGAACGAGGATTACAGGCCGTCGATGGCGGATGGACATGGCGCGCAGATTCGCGTTTGCGGTTAACGTCGTCCATGCGTTTGACGGAAGCACAAATAGAAGGTTTTTTACGTGCGATTAAAGCTCCAGCGTTGTTGGTGTTGGGAGAGCAAGGTATGGGCGGCACAGGGATGTTTGATGATCGCGTGAATTGGGTTGAGACATTGCGTGTTGAGCGTCTTGAAGGGCGGCATCACTTACATATGGAAAATGCTGAATCTGTTTTTCAGGCGATTAGTGCGTTCCTTACGACGGCATAAGTTTGGATATTGTGACCACTGAGCACACTCAGGGAGAGAACATGAAATTTGTAGACCCATCGGAAATTAAAGGTTTTATTGGTGAGCAACTTGGCGCGTCTGAATGGTTTCAAATAGATCAGTCTCGCATTAACGCTTTTGCAGATGCCACGCTTGATCATCAGTTTATTCATGTTGATGAGGAGGCGGCCAAGGCAACGCCGTTTGGTGGCACTATTGCGCATGGTTATCTCACCGTTGCGCTGTTGCCGCATTTACAAACCACTATCGATAATTTCCTCATTCCCAACGGATTAAAAATGGGCATGAATTATGGCTTTGATAAGCTGCGATTTATGGCGCCGGTGAAAGTTGGCAAACGTATTCGAGCGCGGGCTAAGTTACTTGAAGCCGATGAAAGACGGCCTGGTCAGTGGTTAATGAAGTTCGAGTTTGTTGTCGATATTGAAGATGAAACAAAACCGGCCGTGATTGCGGAATGGTTAATTCTCTATTTCGTGTAATGAGAAAATGGTACAGCGTAAATAAAGCGGCTCTTTATGTGGGAGCTTGCCCGCAAGCGAAACAACGTTTGGCAAGGCCCCATCGTCTGCAAGCAGACTCCCACATAAAACAATGCGATTGCCTTTTGTGGGAGCTTGCCTGCAAGCGATAGGGCCTTAGTTAAGGTCCATCCCCGCGCCAATTAACCCCCATATTCGCCGCTAATAACCTTTTATATTGCTGTTTAACAAGTTTTATGAATGTTTCTCATGGCCGAATGGAGGTTCTGATGCTATAGTGCGCCCCCATTTCCCGTGGCTCACGCAGATAGGCTGCCAGCGCCACGTAATTGATAGGTGCGACATGTCTGATGTGAACCAGCCGGGCTTTAAAAGCCTGGGCCTTGCTTTGCCTGTGCTCGAAGCTTTGAACTCCCTTAATTACGAAACACCTTCGCCGATTCAGGCGCAGATGATTCCCTATATGCTCGATGGCCGTGATGTGATCGGTCAGGCCCAAACCGGTACGGGTAAAACCGCTGCGTTTGCGCTTCCCCTAATTTCTCGTTTTGCCCAAGAAAAAGCCGGCGCGGTGCAGGTGTTGGTGTTGGCGCCGACGCGCGAATTGGCTCTTCAGGTGGCAGAAGCATTCGGCCGTTACGGCGAAAAATACCCCTCGATGAAAACCGTGAGCTTGTGTGGTGGTATGGATTACCGTCCGCAGCTTCGCTCACTTCGCGACGGCGTTCAGTTTGTTATCGGCACGCCTGGTCGTGTGATCGACCATTTAACCAAAGGCGCGTTGAAGCTCGATAATTTAAAATGCGTTGTCCTTGATGAAGCCGACGAAATGTTGCGCATGGGCTTTATTGAAGACGTTGAAGCCGTGATGGAAGCGACACCTGACACCTGTCAGGTTGCCTTGTTCTCGGCAACGATGCCGACGCCAATTCGTCGTCTGGCTCAAAAATATTTAAAATCGCCTGAAGAAATTACCATTAAGTCTAAAACGGAAACGGTTTCGGCGATTCGTCAGCGTTATTTGTTCGTCCCGTACCGTGATAAGCCAGACGCCTTGGTTCGCGTATTGGAAACGGAAAATTACGACGGCGTTATTGTGTTCGCTCGTACGAAAGACAGCACCGTTGAGATTGCTGATTCCCTGCAGCAAGCGGGTTACAAAGCTGCTGCGTTGAACGGCGATATTGCGCAAGCACAACGCGAGCAGACCGTTGACCAACTCAAGAGTGGCCGTATCGATATTCTGGTGGCGACGGATGTCGTTGCTCGCGGTCTTGACGTGCCACGCATCAGTCACGTCATCAACTACGATATTTCGTTTGACGCGGAAACCTACGTTCACCGCATTGGCCGCACCGGCCGTGCTGGTCGTGAAGGCGATGCCATTTTGTTTGTGACGGCAAAAGACAAGCGTTTGCTGCAAACAATCGAACGCGTTACCCGTCAGAAAGTTGAAGAAATGCCGCTGCCTAATGCGGACAAGATTAATGAAGTGCGTGAAAAACGTTTTATGGAACGTTTGGACGCGCAGCTTGAGCGCGGCAAGTTAGAGCCGTTCGCTGAGCTGTTGCAGCGCTATCAAGCTGAACGTGATGCAAACCCGCTAGAAATGGCGGCGGCATTGGCGGTTATGCTCTACAAAGGCAAGCCGTTCCACGTTAAAGATACCCCGCGTTCGGAACGCCCAAAACGTGAGCCGCGCGAGCGTGGCAACGATGTACGCGTTGAAACGCGTAAGCGTCGTGGCACGGAAGGTGGTGGAGAGCGTCGTCGCCCAACGAGTTCGCCAGAACAGGGCATGACGCGCTACCGTATTCAAGTTGGACGCAAGCATGGCGTTAAACCATCAAACATTGTTGGTGCCATCGCAAACGAAGCCAATATTCAGAGCCGCAACATTGGTCGTATCGAAATTTACCCAGAATACAGCACGGTTGATCTGCCGGAAGGCATGCCGGGCAAAGCCGTTCAGCATTTGAAAAAAGTGTGGGTATCTGGCCAGCAGTTGAATATGACTGAAGATGGTGCGCCAGCTCCGACACGTAAGCCGAAGACAGCAAAATCTTAAAATAGCCGTTCTTCAGGCAGTACAAAAAGCAGCTTGGGCTAATCAGCCAAGCTGCTTTTTTTATTAAGCGGTTTGAACGATGATAAGCAGCCGCTAAGACAGCGTGATTAGACAGAGAATGAACCCCACTACGATGCCTGCTATAAAAACGCCGGTCGTATTGGCTCTGTGATTGGAAAAGTGTAGTGAGTGGGCGTCGCGTTCCGTATGGGTCGCTGCCGAAGGTATTTGCGCCGTATCCCATGTTTTAATTAGCGCCGAAGCTTGTTCCGCATCGTCCCGATTTACCATGACCCGTACATTTCCACCAGCGGGTAATTCTCCAATGCCACCTTGCAGTTCTGCGCCGAAAATATGTGCATGAATGCCGGCCTGTGAAAGTAGGTCGGCAATCATGCTCGCTTCGAGTGCGGAATCAGCACGAAACACTTGCTGCATCAAATACTCGCTTTAGGTGAAAGGCGTGGAAATGATTTGCACAATCCCGTTGGCAAATCATTTTGCCGTTATGACAGCCGTTTAAATTCCATTCCCGCCTTTTGTAAGCGCTCAATCAGTCTGCCTTCTAGTGCCATCATGGTTGTCACCACGCCGGTGCGCTTTGGGTAGCCTTTGTCTAGCGCTAACGCCATGCCGGTTTCCGCCAGCATTTTAGCGGTTTCATCGTAGCCGGGGTCGCCACCGGATACTTGCGTCATGACCTTTTTGCCTTCGCTTTGCGCACGGAAGGTGACTTTAAACCAACTGCGTGCACGTTTTTCTGGTGCAGGCCCATCGCCGGACTGACGAAACTCCAATAATTTATTTCGTAGGAATTTTATTTGCGCAGCGAAGAGGAGCCCGCCAATGCCCGCTATGCCGCCGAGCATTTTGGGGAGGCTTCTGATGCCAGCATAATGACCGTAATAGAAGTCGGGGCCGTACTCATCCATGGCGCGCGCAGAGCGTATGACGATAAAGGGATCAATGGTTGGCATCGGGCAAAGCCAGCTGCCGAATTCTTTGTCATGAAAAGGGCGCATGGGAAGGGCGCGCGCTTTTTTGGGGTACAGATTATTGAGTGCCGTGCGCGCGAGCTTCATCGCTTGCTGATTTTCACGCGGGCGGCCAAAGGCGGTTATTGCGGACTGCCATGTGCCCCCCGAAAAAGTACCGTCGGCGGTGACGACGCCTTCAACGCGCGTTTCAGCGTTAAGCGGGTGTCCCAGTTCTTTCTCAAGCTCGCGCACAGCAAAGAAAGCGCCGGCGTCGTGCGGAATAGAATCAAAGCCGCAACAGCTGACAAGTGCCGCACCGTTTTTCTTGGCAAGGTCGTGGTAGCGACTAATCAGATTGTTGACGAATTCTGGTTCGCCAGTAAGGTCGCAATAGTGTGTGCCGGACTGAGCACATGATCGAGCGAGCTCTTCGCCGTAATAAATGTAAGGGCCGACAGTTGTGACCACCACGCGTGTATTTTCCGCCATGGCGTGCAAGCTATCGCTATCGTTAATATCTGCCGCAATGGCTACCGGAAGGTTGGTGCATCCGTTAGATTTTAGTCGCTCAATGACGCTCTGGAGTTTTTGCGGATTACGTCCGGCAATTGCCCACGTTGTGTCGTTGGGCATATTTTGGCCAAGGTAATCGGCGCAGAGTCCGCCGGTGAAGCCGGTGGCGCCAAAAAGAGTGAGGCTGTATTTGCGTGGTTCGCTCATGCTGTTACCCTTCCTTAAATTCGTGGCCCAGTGTAGTCGTTATCCAAGCAGGTTATAAATGCTACGCAAAACAAAAAAATGGATAAGCCGACTGGTCGACAGTCGTGGTGCAATCCGCCGAGATATTGTGCTGGGATTATCGCATTTAGATGCGTTGCCTTCGACATTTCTGTCGAGCGGCGACGAGCCGTCTGTGCGCTCTGAGTTGAAGCGATCCAGCTACAACAATATGGGCGATGTGATTAACTCCGTGAGCCAACTGATTATTCCAGCCGCCCGTGAATCTGCGAGTCAGGGTACCGTCGTTTGTCGCCCGCCGCGTGTAACCAACGAAGAGCATAGCTCACGTTGGTTTTATATCAATGGGCTGGGGGCCGCGCCGCCGGTGGCCATGCTCAATGCCTCTGAACTAGCGCGTGTGGTGCAGCGTCCTATATCGTTGATTCACACACCTACTTGGGGACTGGTACGGGATATCGTCGAGTCAATTACGGCAAGGACTTTGCGTAAAGACGGTAAGCTCTCCCGCCCAGCAATCTATGTGCTGCAGGATGCACTCCAGCGCTATGATCGCGTGGTGTTGGTCTGTCATTCTCAAGGCACCATCGTAGCGAGTTACATTGTGCGCAAGTTATTGCGTCACGCCAGCACGAGACCCTTGGTGAAGAAGCTAGAGCTTTACTGTATTGGCGGAGTTTCCGATAGTCTCGAGGTTGATGCTGAGTTGTCCCGTGAGGCGGGCCATCCGGTGCCTTACGTTGAGCACTTTGCCAACGGACGAGACTATTTTGCGCAAATTGGGGTACTTTCTCATCTAGACACCACTTCTGGGACGGTATTCTGTATCCCAGAAAAGGCCGGTCATCTGTTCAATCATCATTATCTTGCGGGTATTGCTCGGGGTGACTACTGTAATCGAACATCCCGTTTGTATCGCTATGTGCGTGGTCGGGAGCCAGGCACACAGGATTTCTTGTCGACGGACGTGGGTCATTGACACTATGACAGTTAGATTTGGGGTTGGGATTCATGACTAAAGCGGCCGTTGCGGGCAAACCACGTTTAATAATGGTGGATGATTCTAAGGTCATGCGTACCGCTGCCACCAAGATGCTCGGCAAAAAATTCGATGTCGTGGTGGCGGAAGATGGCGTTGAGGGTTGGAAGCAAATCCGCAGTGACCAGCAAATCCAGGTGGTGTTTAGTGACCTCTCTATGCCCGAGCTGGATGGCTATGGGTTACTAGAGAAAATTCGCACCTGCGATGATGAAGGCATTGCCGGCTTGCCAGTGATTATTGTTACTGGCGCCGAGAATGATGAAGCCGCGCGCGAAAAAGCACTGAACATGGGTGCAACCGATTTTATCACCAAGCCGTTTAACTCTACCGATTTGCTGGCACGTGCTACAGCTCACGCTAATTATCAGCGTGAGCGTAAAGTTATGGCGGAGCAAACCACCATAGATTCGCTCACAGGGCTGGGTAATCAGCTCTATTTCACCGGTCGCCTCAAACAAGAGCTCGCGTTTGCTGAAAGACATGGCCATAACATTTCGTTGGTGCGTGCGGACGTTGATGAGTTTAATCAGTTGTTTATTAAGCTTGGTAAAGAGGGCGCTGATGCGGTGCTTTCTAAAATCGGCGAAGTGATTTCAGGGCTCATTCGTAAAGAAGACTCTGCTGCGCGTATTGGACTCTCCCAGTTTGCCATGTTGCTGCCGACGGCTGATGCTGCAGGCGCTGCAATTTTTGCAAATCGTTTGTGTCGACAGGTTCGTGAAGCACTGGTGGATGTCAAAGGGCATAAGGTTTCATCTACGATTTCTGTGGGTGTGATGTGCCCAGATCCGCATCCTGGGGCGACGGCACGCAGCGTAATTGAAGAAACCAATCTTGTATTGAAAGCCGCACAATCTAACGGCGGCAATCAGGTGGTAACAGAAGACGAGCTGCGCAAAAAAGGTAGTGGGTTGCCGTCGGCGTCTACGCCTCCAGCCGGACAAACACCAGAAGGCAGCATGACAATTGATCAGGCGCTCACATTTCTGGCGGAAGGCAAGCCCGATGTTGTCGTGCCGCATTTAGCGGGACTGCGTCGCAAGATAGCCCCACTGATAAAATTAATGTCTGCGCAACAAAATAAGTGAAGGTAAGTGCTAGATGAAGGTTGAAAGAACCCAGAGTTATCCGATTTCCGCGCGAGCATTAGTTGATATCCTCACCGACAAAGAGTTTTTTCTCGCGCGTTTTAAAATGTCCAATATCGAGAACTGCCATTTCGAAGCATTCGAAAAACAGGGTAATGATTTAGTGATTCGTATGCTCCGCGAGGTCTCTCTTCGGCCGGGCAACGTGCCAACCTTCGCGCGAAAGTTTATTGGCTCTTCGTATACCATGGTGCAGGAATTTATTTGGACGGAAACGGAAAAAATGCCGTTCCATGCACGTTATCGCTTTTCGGTAGGTAACGCGCCCGTTGAGGTGAATGGCTCTATCGAGGTGACAGAGGTTGACGGTAAAGCGCAACAAGCCATTCGCGTGAATATCAGCAGCACAGTGCCTCTTGTCGGTAAAAAAATTGCAGCGCTGGTCGCCGAAAAAGTGGAAAGCGGATTGGACTCCGATTACCGAGGTACGCTTCGCTATATCGAAAGTCAGGCTGGTGCGTAAGAACGTTTATTCGTCCGCACATCTGATTACTTCTTAATATATTAAGCATTCAGGGGCCTACCAATAAAAGGCTCTGAATGCGCCATTTTCAGTGTCTCCATTTGTGAATGATCAGTCACACCTAATTGGCCACAGTCGCCAACAAAGATAGTAGTATTCCTTTCAACTTAATCATTTTTCTTATCGATACCTGCTAGACGAGTGTCGGCAAGGAACGTCCTTCTTCTCCCAGATAACTTGCAAGGTGAATAACATGCCTCAGTTTAAAGCGCCGCTGCGCGACATACGATTTTTGGTTCATGACCTGTATGACTTTGCAGGGCATTACGCTGCCAATGGGCACGATGAAATTGGCGCTGACTTGATTGATCCTGTGCTTGAAGAAGCGGCGCGGTTTTGTGAAAACGTATTAGACCCGACGCGTGTTGAAGGTGATGAAATTGGCAGCAAATTAGTCGATGGGCACGTGATCACGCCGCCGTCCTATAAAGCGGCTGCGAACGCGATTCGCGAAGGCCAGTGGATCGGCATTTGCTCGAACCCTGAATACGGCGGTCAGGGTTTGCCGCATTCGCTGGGGATGGTGTTCCATGATCTTGCTGAGTCGGCAAACCAACCTCTATGCGCTATTTTTACGTTAGCCCAGGGGTCGATGCGCGCCATTGAAGCGCATGCATCAGATGAGCTTAAAGCAACCTGGTTGCCGAAAATGGTGTCCGGTGAATGGACCGGCAGCATGTGCCTCACTGAGTCTCACGCGGGATCGGATTTGGGCTTGTTGCGTGCCCGTGCTGAAGAAAATACTGACGGTAGTTATGCTATTACCGGTGAAAAGATATTTATTACTTGGGCGGATCATGATCTTGCCGATAACGTGGTGCACTTGGTGTTGGCGCGACTACCGGACGCTCCGAAAGGGCCGAAAGGAATTTCATTATTCTTGGTGCCGAAGTTTTTAATTGATGAGCAGGGCACGCCTACAACACGCAATGCCGTGACCGTGGCAAAGCTGGAAGAAAAAATGGGGCTGAAATCCTCACCAACTTGTGTACTCAATTTCGATGCAGCAAAGGGATGGTTGGTCGGTAAGCCGCATAACGGATTAGCAGCAATGTTCACCATGATGAACAGCGCGCGTTTAGATGTGGCATTTGAAGGTGTTGGTCTAGGGCAGTTGTCACATCAAGGTGCTGTGGAATATGCACGTGAACGCTTGCAGCTACGCGCGCCAACGGGCACGCAGTTTCCAGAAAAACCCGCTGATCCTATTGTGGTACACCCCGATGTTCGACGCATGCTGATGACGCAAAAGGCGTTGGTGGAAGGTTGTCGTGCGCTTGGGTATTTCACCGCCATGCAGCTTGATATAGCACTTGATGGTGAAGGCGAAGCGGCGCGCAAGGCGGATGAATTAGTTGCGCTACTTATTCCCATTTGCAAAGGGTTCTTCACCGAGCGAGGCTCTGAGATCACTGACCTTGGTGTGCAATGCTTAGGTGGCCACGGATACATTCGTGAGCATGGTATGGAACAACTTTCTCGCGATGTGCGCATCACGCGTATTTACGAAGGCACGAATGGCATTCAAGCGATTGATTTAATGCGCCGTAAAATAATCGGTTCAGATAGAAAATTATTGAATGGCATGCTGGACACCATGCAGACCTTTTTTGATGCGAACAAGGATCACGCGCAAAGCGCGTTGGTTGCTCGGGCTGATGCGCTAGCGAAGGAATGGTCATCATTAACGGATACGCTGATGACGCAAGGTAAAGACGATTTGAACTTGCCGATGTCTGCAGCATTTGAATATATGGAATATGCGGGCTATGCCTGTTTGGCATGGTGCTGGGCGCGCATGGCGGTGAAAGCATCGGATAAAATTGCAGAAGGTGCGACGGATGTGGCATTTCTGCAGGCAAAAATCGACACTGCGAAATTCTATATGGAGCGCATTGCACCACGGACCTTGTCGCTCAAAGAAAGCATGTTGGCGAGCCCAGAAAGTTTAATGGCGTTAGACGAAGAACAATTGTTTATGCCGTAAGGCGTGAGTAATTGATCTTTGATGTGAGGGCTTGCTTGCATGGTGGTGGTTCTTTTTTGCGCTTAATCGCTTGCAGGCAAGCTCCCACAGTGGGGTTGGATTGATCTCGGTGATTGGTTTTTATGTGGGGGTCCTGCTGGACGATCGAGCAAGTTAGCAAGGTTGAATCGCTTTCAGGCAAGCTCACGCAAAGGTGACAAGAAATTGAGCGTTGACGATTACGATTGTTTTATGTGGAAGCTTGCCTGCAAGAGATTTCTGCCTATGAGAACACCTAGTCGTAAGAAATTTGCGTCACGCCAAGCGGAGGGTTTAGCGACGAAATTTTTCGGCAAGCGCTAACAATTTCGCGAAATATCTTTTCGGCTGCCAGCGTTTCTGTCTGAGTAGCCAACGCTCTTCAGGCGGCATAATCAGAAAATCATTTTTATCCATCGCCGCCATAATTAATTTGGCGAGGTATTCGCTGGATGACGTTTGACGACCCATGTTGCTCAGGAAGCGCGCGCGACTCACAGGGTCTGCACTGCGCAGTGTTTCGTTTAAATTGCTTCTGAAAAAACTTGGCAGGGCAACGCTCACTTGAATTCCGAGCGGGGCGAGTTCTGCACGCAGTGATTCACTTAATGCAATGATCGCCGCCTGCGTCGCACTAAAACTGCTTAAGCCTGGTAAAGGTGCCGCGCCGTGCAAGCCGGCGATATTAATGATGCGTCCGTGATCGTGTCGCTGCATTTCTGATACGGCAGCGCGACAGCTGCGGACGGTGCCGAGTAGGTCGGTATTAAGCTGCTGCTGCCAATCTTCGTCTGTCAGCGTTTCAAAAAGTCCTGTTGTGGCAATGCCAGCGTTATTGATCAACGCGTCTAGTTGCCCCCAGCGCCGGGCTATGCGCTGCATAGCGATACGTATTGAGGCCTCGTCACGGACATCACAACGGACAAACATGGCGTCGCCGCCGCTACCTGCGATCTCTTTAGCCGCGGCATCTCCGCGAGTCTCATTGATGTCTGCAATGGCCACCCGCCAGCCGAGTGCCGCCGCCTGCTGCGCGAGGGCAAGGCCCAGGCCGCTGGCGCCACCGGTAATCAACATGGTTCTGGCGTCACTCAAGTTGTTGTTCCTATGGGTAAAAGTGAGGCAAGTGTGCCGCATGGAGAGGGCTCACGGCAAAGCTAAAATTATTTAGTGAACAAGTGTTGACTATTACATCGCCCAAGGGTAACGTGCACACATGTTCACTTAAATGCCCTTTGGAGGTTCTTATGAACGCAGTAAAAATGAACAAGCTGGCTAAAGACTTCATCGCATTTTTCTTTTTTGCAGCGGTATTAGCAATGTTGGCGTCTGCCTTGCTGAATGCAACCGGCACTCCGCTGATTATCGCTCTGGCGTTTGCGTATGCAGTACCTGCTACTGCAGGTGCGGCGGTACGTTTATACCGCGATGTAGTCGCGGATGGCCAAGCTAAAAACGACAACAATCAGTTTTCAGTATGATCAAATAAGCGTCGATGTCGTTTCGCGATATCGACGCTTTTGGGTCTAGCAGGCGTTTATCATTGAGCTCTCATGCTTGCGTCGAAGAGGCTACCGTATTTTGGTCAGCTTCTTGGGCCATTAAAACGGATTAATGTCGTTGTTTTAATCGCTTAAGTTTGCGGCTCATTTCTAATGAGCGCATTACATCCAATGACGCGTCGTCATTTCTTCCATCGCATTATTTTACGAACGCTCGGCTTCTGCTTCGAGTCTGTCAGGGTCATAAAGTAAAATATTCTCTTCCCCCTCGCTTCGCCCAATCACTACGGCACCGACACTGTCGCTCCAAATATTCACCGCCGTGCGGCACATATCGAGAATCCGATCGGTGGCTAAAATAAGGCCGATGCCTTCTGCAGGGAGGCCAATTGCACCAAGTATCACCGTAATAGCAACGAGGCTTGCCGACGGAATACTGGCAACGCCGACCGAGGTTAGAAGGGCGGTAATCACAATTAAAAATTGAGTGGTGAGACTCAAATCCATTCCATACGCTTGCGCAATAAACATTGCTGCAACGCACTCGTATAATGCAGTGCCATCCATATTTACGGTAGCGCCTAGTGGCAACACAAAGCTTGATGTGCCACTGGAGACACCAGAACGCTTTTCAACACATTCCATGGTTAATGGCAGGGTTGCCGCAGAGCTAGCGCTGGAAAAAGCAGTGAGCATGGCCGGTGACATGGCCTTGAAGTGGCGCCACGGAGAGCGTTGTCCAAGCACGCGGATAATAATCGGCAAAACGACGAAGGCATGTAGTGCTAGCGCTAATAGGGTGGTGGCAAAGAACCACGCAAGCGGGCCTATGGCATCGCTGCCGGTCAAGGTGACTGTTTTTGCGATCAATGCCCAGACGCCCAGCGGTGCGAAACGAATGACGAACATGGTGATCATCATCATCGTTTGATAAAAACCTTCTACGGTCTCGCGCAAACGTTCTGCAGGCGTGCCGGTTTGTTTGCGTAGCATTAATCCGAATAGCAGTGAAAAGACGATTAATCCAAGTAACTCGCTATTCGCCGCCGCCTGAACAATATTCGGTGGCAACAGCGCTAAGAAAATACCGGCGAAGTCGCCAGCGCCGCGTCCTTCAATTTTTGCCAGTGTCGTGGCTGTGTCTGCGGATAACCCGAGGCTGGGGCCGGCCGGGGCGCCGTCGATTAGGCCTGGCGTCATTAGGTTGACCAACAGCAATCCAACTAAAATCGCAACGAAGCTGGTCATCATGTAATAGGCGAGCGTTTTTAAGCCTAATCGACCAAGTTGTTCGCCGCCGCTAATGCTGATCAGGCTGCTGATAATCGCACTCATGATCAACGGAACGACGACCATTTTGAGGGCGTTAATGAATAATGTTCCGATTAAATCGTAGGTGCCTAAAACCGACACGCCTAGAAACGAGCTATCCACTGAAGTAAAGGCACCACAAATCACAGCCAATGCCATAGCGATGAATATTTGAGTGTGCAGGCGCACTGACGTCTCCTTTATCTACGCGTCGTCGATATCATTGAATGCATCAATAAGCTCCGAGTGTACCTAGTTTTCGCTCAGATAAAAAAACGCCGACGATGACGTCGGCGTAAATGTTTGTGCTGTGCAACACAATATTCGTTAAAGAAGCTTTTTTATGACCCGTTCCAACTCTGGGCGCTCGGCCACAACTTGGCTCACAGCGGCGGCGAGCGTTTTGTCGGCGAGAACAGGGCCTTGGCGTTCACACATAATTACGTAGGCTCGGTTAACCATGGCCCTAAGGAGTTCGGTGCTCACACCGGTAACGTTGAGTGGCGCTTTGTCTCCTAGCCAGCGCTGCATGGCGTGGCAAAACTGCACGGGCATTTTGCGCGTGTCGAGGCTCGCCAGTAGATCTAGTCGCAGGCTAAAACGTTGAGTTTTATTGCCGCCATCTATTAATGCGTTCATCAGCGTTTCAAATGCCGCTGTTTCGCTAACTGAGGTGCTCGGCAGTGATTCGCGATCAGGTAATGGGTCAGCCAGTAGAGATTTCACCGGCATGTTCATCGCTTGAACTAAGCTAAGCAATATATCAGCGCGTCGCTGCCGCAACTCACCTTCTCTGCATAATTCAGACACAAAGCGTTGCAGTGTGAAGCGCGGCGCGGTGGCGTAGTGAGCCTCCCAATGCGCCAAAGCGTTGAGTAACTCCTCTTCCGACATAAAGGGTTTTAGGCCGGTATAAATTGCTCGGCGTCGAACAGTAATGTCGTGTCTCATCATTGAGCTCATCGTTGCCCCTCCATGCCGTCTGCGCGGTCCGCTGTATAGGCGGTATCGACGGGAAATTCAGGGTAGCCAATCTCAGCGTGTTCAGATAAATCCAAGCCGCGTTGTTCGTGAATAGGGCTGGCACGCATCCCCATGGTTACGGCGATAACCAGATAGGTGATGAGTGCGGTAACAAAGGTCCACATAAACGCGCTCAGCACGCCGAGCACTTGCACGGTGATACGTGCGCCGTTAAATGGATCATCCATATAGAAAATGCCAGCCGCGAGTGTTCCCCAAACGCCTGCGAAGCCGTGCACTGGGATGGCACCCACGACGTCATCGATGCGCATGCGAAGCAAGAGTTTGGCACCGAGCGATGCAATAACGCCGGCAATTAAACCGGTAATGATGGCGTGGCCAGGAAGCATCGTGGCGCACCCCGCGGTGATACCCACCAAGCCTGCGAGAGAACCGTTAACGGTTTCTGTTAGTAAGATTTTTCGGCGGCTTAGTAAAGCCACAAGCATGGTGCCAACGGCACCTGCGCTTGCTGCCAGTTGAGTGTTCAAATTGATTAAGCCGATTTGTTCATCCGCTTGCACTGTGGAGCCGCCGTTAAAGCCGAACCAGCCAAACCAAAGAATAAACCCACCTAATGCAACAAGCGTGAGGTTGTGGCCACGAATTTCGCGAGGTTTTCCTGATTTATCAAAACGTCCTAAGCGCGGGCCAACCACGAGCACGCCGGCCAGTGCACACCAAGCGCCGACAGAATGGACAACGGTGGACCCCGCGAAATCGATAAATCCCATTTTCGCTAGCCAGCCGTCGGCGTTCCACACCCAGCTACCAAAGACCGGATAGATAAAGCCGGTGATAACGAGCGCGCCGATGAGATATGAATTATAGCGAGTGCGCTCCGCCATGGCGCCACTGGCGATGGTGGCTGCGGTGGCGGCAAACATCATTTGGAACAACATAAAGCCCCATGTTGATCCGTCTGCGCTATTGAGGAAAAAATTGCCGGTGCCAATCCAACCGCTGGTGTTTAAGCCAAACATGAGGCCATATCCAAGCGCCCAAAAGATGAGCGTACCGAAGCACACGTCCATATAGTTTTTCATTACAACGTTAAGTGCGTTTTTTGAGCGGGCCATGCCTGATTCAAGTAACGCGAAGCCTGCTTGCATTAAAAAAACCAGCGCACTTGCCGTGGCCAGCCATACCATGTCGTTGGCTTCATTCCCTTCGGTTGCAAACGCTAAGCTTGGCATCAGCATTAAGCCAAATGCCAAAAGAGTGGGCCTCTTCATAATGATTTCCTGCATCGGGGGAAGTGTGGTGCATCATGCGGGTTCATGTCCTGCAGCTATGATTGCAACCGCCATGCCAGAAGATGTGCCTATTTATTGCGCGAAAAACATGTATTTAGTGATGAACATGTATTTCGATGAAATCGGAATGCACCAATTTGGACAAGGGTGGAGGTGGCGCACTTTTTGTGTGCGGGAGCGGAGGTATGTTTTATACGTGTCTTTTAAGTGCCACTATTTTTATGGCCGCTCATGCGTAGCAGCTCTTTAGCCTCTTTTGCAGTGACCTGCTGGATGGACAAGCGTGAACGGGTAGCTAGCTCCATGCTTTCAAATGAAGCAAGCTGTTTAATCTGTTTTAACGTAATTGGCGTAGGTAAATGTGCCTCATAGGCAATGTCGACACACAGCCAGCGCGGCGACGCTTTGTCACTTTTGGCATCGAAGTAGGGCGAGTTGCCGTCGAATTGAATCGGATCGGGGTAGGCCTCGCGGGTCACTTTTGCGAGGCCAACGACGGCGGGTTGCGCGCAGCTTGAGTGGTAAATGAAAACGTGATCACCGAGTTTTACTTCATCGCGTAAACGGTTTCGCGCCTGATAGTTACGAATGCCTTCCCATGCGCATTTCTTTTCACGGGCAAGATCATCAATGCCATATTCGTCTGGCTCTGACTTGAAAAGCCAGTGTTGTTTGGCCTTTGTTACGGTAGTTTTATTCTGGCCCATGCTGCGTTGTCTCGTTTTCCAGTATTGTATCTTGCATCCAGGATTCTTCACCTAACCAGGTTAGACCTTCTGAGATAGAGTCAGTGATGTACACGGGGAAGTTCGGTTTATGTAGGCCGACCGTCAACTTGGCCCGCGTGAAATTGATGTTCGAGGCGACAACCAGCACTTTCGCTTCGGTGATTTCCGCATAGAGCTCACTGCATGAAAATTTGGCTGCGCTCATATTAAGGTCGTCGATCTCGCCGAAGTACAAAACTTTTTGCTTGGTTTGTCCTTGTTGATCAAAGAGGCGCTTGCGCATGCGGTATAGCTTTTGCTCCATCGCCACGTCGACTGAGCTCCCGGCTGAGAATTCGACGAAGATAACGTCACCTTGCTGAGTCACTGTGAGCATACATAGGTCCTGCAAATTTATGCATTGATGGAGCCAGTATAACGTGAATGAAATTCGAATATAGGAAGCTCGGGGGGGGCAGATAGGGTGATTCTTTGATCGTTAGTGTTTCGCCGCAGAAACATTAACTTCCTTTATTTTATTTGGAGAGCTGCGGTGGATCAATATGCTAAGAAACCCGCCGAGGAGCGCTCTGCATGGCGAGTATTGTTCATTTTCCTTCGGCTTGGTTTGACCTCCTTTGGTGGGCCTGTTGCCCATATTGGCTTTTTTCGCGATGAGTTTGTGACTAGGCGCAAGTGGCTGACGGATCGTAGCTACGCTGACCTAGTGGCTCTTTGTCAGTTTTTGCCAGGGCCCGCTAGTAGCCAGGTCGGCATCGCCATTGGATTGACGCGCTCAGGATATGGCGGGGCGCTTGCTGCTTGGGCGGGTTTCACGCTGCCATCCGCCATCGCGCTGATTCTATTGGCGTTGGGGCTTGCTAGCTATGGTGAGGTGATTGCGCCGGGTGTGCTGCACGGTTTCAAAATTGCCGCCGTCGCGGTGGTTGCACAAGCGGTCTGGGGCATGGCACGCAAGCTTTGTCCGGATGTGCCTAGGACGCTCATCGCGTTGGCAGCGGCGAGTTTCGTTCTTTGGGTGCCTGCCGCGTGGGCGCAAATAGCGGTCATAGTGTTGGCGGGCTTCATCGGGCTGTTGTTGTTCAGTCCAGTGCAGAGTGACGGTCACGATCCTTTGCCGATCGGCATTTCCCAGCGGGCAGGGGGCTTTTGGCTATTTTTGTTTTTTGTTTTGCTAATGGGATTGCCGCTCTTGTCGGCACTGCTTCCCAGCCAGATGCTCGCCGTGTTTGATGCTTTTTATCGGTCTGGTGCGCTTGTATTTGGTGGCGGTCATGTCGTGCTGCCTTTACTTCAAGCTGAAGTCGTACCGACGGGCTGGGTGGGAAACGACGCGTTTCTTGCCGGTTACGGCGCGGCGCAAGCGGTACCGGGCCCCTTGTTTACCTTCGCGGCCTTTCTCGGTGGATCAATGAACGTTGCGCCGACCGGTTGGCTGGGAGGTGCTGTGTGTTTGATCGCGATTTTTGTCCCATCGTTCTTGTTGGTGATGGGCGCGTTACCTTTTTGGGAGGGGCTTCGCCGTAACGCGCGGGTGCAGGCCGCTCTGCTAGCTATTAATGCAGCCGTGGTCGGCTTGCTATTGGCCGCGCTGTATAACCCCGTATGGTCGAGCGCGATTTATGCGTGGAAAGACGCCGTGTTAGCCTCAGTCGCGCTGATAGCGTTAACGCTTTTGAAGCAGCCCCCTTGGTTGGTTGTTGCGGGCTGCGCCGTGGGCGGCTGGCTTCTAAGTATTGCTCTTTAAGCTGTGCGATTTATCGCGGTGAAAGCATGACGATTCAAACCCATTAAGCAAAATATGCTAATCTTGCGCCCCCGTTGATCCTGCCGTTTCGAATGAACCCTTTATGAACAATCTTTCCGAACCACAGTGGCACTCAGAGCTGGGTGCGCTGAACAGCGTTGGCGACGCCTTGCATTGGGGCGAGCAGAAATTGGCCGAGGCAGAGGTGTTTCTCGGGCATGGCACGGACAGCTATCACGACGAGGCCGTGGCGTTATTACTGTATGCCCTCGAGCAGCCGTGGGATGTCGATCCTAGTATCGTTGAGGCGGCGCTTACCGATGTGCAACGCGAGCGCTTCGGTGGCGTGTTGTTGCGGCGCATCAATGAGCGCGTGCCGGTGCCATACCTTACCGGCAAGGCATGGTTCTGCGGGTTAGAATTTAGTGTCGATGAGCGCGTGCTGATTCCTCGCTCGCCCATTGCTGAATTGATTGAATATCGGTTTTACCCTTGGGTGGAAGCCGACAACGTGAGCCGTGTGCTAGATCTTTGCACTGGCGGTGGCTGTATCGCTATCGCGTGTGCGCATGCGTTTCCGGACGCGCAGATTGATGCGACGGATATCGATGAAGGCGCGCTTGATGTGTGTCGTCAGAATATTGCGCAGTATGATCTGCAAGATCGAGTGCGCGCGCTATTAGGTGATGGGTTGGCGGCGGCACAGGGCCAATACGATCTGATCGTGAGCAATCCACCCTATGTTGATGCGCAGGATATGGCGTCGCTGCCGGATGAATTTAGGCACGAACCTGAACTGGCGTTAGCCTCAGGCTTGGATGGCTTGGATTTTACCCGCAAAGTGTTGGCGCAGGCCGCTGATTATCTGAGCGAGCAGGGTGTGCTGGTGCTGGAAGTTGGCAATAGCATGGAAGCCGTGGAGCAGGTTTGGCCCGCGGTTCCGTTTATGTGGTTAGAGTTTGAGCATGGTGGTCATGGTGTATTTGTGATCACCCGCGAACAGTTAATGGAATACCGCGAAATTTTTCAGCAAACGCTATAATGCGATGCCACGCGTGACGTTTTAAGGTCAGCGCCGTTGGTAGAATGAGAATGTATCGACAGTTAGGGTTAATTTATGTCTGGTAGCAGCTTCGGCGAATTGTTTCGTATCACCACCTTCGGTGAATCCCATGGTCCGGCCTTGGGTGCAGTTGTCGATGGTTGTCCCCCTGGCTTAGAAATTTCCGAAGCGGATTTACAGATCGAATTAGATCGCCGCAAGCCGGGCACGAGCCGCTATACCACGCAGCGCCGTGAACCAGATCAAGTAAAAATCCTGTCCGGCGTGTTTGAAGGTAAAACAACCGGCACGCCTATTGGTTTGTTGATTGAAAATACTGATCAACGTTCTAAAGACTATTCTGAGATTTCACGCAGCTTCCGTCCGGGGCATGCGGACTACACCTATATTCAAAAGTATGGCTTCCGCGATTACCGTGGCGGTGGGCGTTCATCCGCGCGTGAAACGGCCATGCGCGTTGCCGCTGGCGCCATTGCCCGCAAATATTTAGAGCAGCAACACGGCATTCGCATTTACGGCGGTGTTGTGCAAATCGGTGCGATTAGGGCCGAGCAATTTGATTGGTCTAGTGTGAACGAGAATCCGTTCTTTTTTCCTGATGCGACGAAAGTGAATGCCTTAGAAGACTTAATCACAGCGTTGCGCAAAGACGGCTCGTCAATCGGTGCGCGCGTGAATGTGTTCGCTGAAGGCGTGCCGCCAGGCTGGGGTGAGCCGGTGTTTGATCGTCTCGATGCAGATCTTGCCAAAGCCATGATGAGTATCAACGCGGTGAAAGGTGTTGAAGTGGGCGATGGCTTTGCCGTTGTGGAGCAGCGTGGCGAGGAACATCGTGACGAAATGACTCCAGAAGGCTATTTAAGTAATCATGCTGGCGGTGTACTCGGCGGCATTTCATCGGGGCAAACTGTTCGCGTCAGCATGGCGTTGAAGGCAACGTCGAGTATTTTAATTCCAGGTCGCTCCATTGATATTGATGGCCAGCCATCAGAGGTTGTAACAAAAGGTCGTCATGATCCTTGCGTAGGCGTGCGCGCCACGCCGATCGCCGAGGCGATGCTGGCGTTGGTTTTAATGGATCATAGTTTGCGTCATCGCGGTCAGTGCGGTGATGTCACCGTTTCAACGCCGGTAATTCCGGCGCAAGCCGGAGAATAGGGCCGCTGTTTCGTGCGTGATATTCCGTATTATTGGCGGCTTTCGAGTTTTTATTTTTTCTACTTTGCGCTCCTCGGCACCTTGGTGCCGTATTGGGCGCTGTATCTGCAACAACGAGGTTTTCGCGCGGCTGAAATTGGTTTGTTGATGGCATTGCCGCAACTTACCAAATTAGTCGCGCCCATTCTTTGGGGCTGGCTGGCGGATAAAACCGGCCGGCGCCTATCTATTATTCGCTTCGGAAATTTTATCGCCGCGTTGATATTCTGCGGCGTGTTTTACGCGGATGGCTTTTGGCGAATGGCATTGCTGCTGACAGGTTTTAGTTTTTTCTGGAACGCCGTGCTCGCGCAATTTGAAGCCTTTACCTTGGACAATCTCGGCGAGAGTAGTAGTCGTTACGGGCAAGTTCGTTTATGGGGGTCCGTTGGTTTCATCGTTACCGTGTGCGTGGTTGGCTTAGCGTTAGATGTGTATCCCATCACAATCGTGCCGTGGGCAATGCTCCTTTCTCTGTGGTTAATCTGGCTGTGCACATTGGTGCTGCCAGATCAGCCTGTAAAAATTAAACATGAATCAAAGCAGGGCTTGTGGAGTTTGTTAAAACAGCCTGCCTCGATTTGTTTTTTTCTTTGCTCATTCTTGATGCTGCTCTCGCATGGCCCTTACTACACATTTTTTTCTATCTATTTGGACGAGCAAGGTTTTTCACGCCTCGCTACTGGCGGGTTGTGGGCGCTAGGCGTTTTCGCTGAAGTGTTGTTGTTTGGGGTTATGCATCGATTGTTGCATCGCTTTAGTTTGGCCCGGTTAATTCAAGTGAGCTTGTTGCTGGCGGCGTTGCGCTGGCTAATGATCGGCACCATGGTCACCAATTGGCCGATATTAATTCTTGCTCAATGTTTGCATGCGGCGAGTTTCGGTAGCTTTCACGCTGCCGCTATCGCATGGGTGCACGCACACTTTGGTCGGGCACATGCAGGGCAGGGGCAAGCGCTTTATTCCAGCATCGGTTTTGGTGCTGGCTGGGCGTTAGGTGCTGTGCTCTCGGGTATTGCATGGGAGGCGTGGGGTGGTGCCACGTTCCTTGTGGCGGCTGCCATTGCGTTCATTGCATTTCTTATTAGCTGGTGGGGAATGGCGCCAACGTCATTGCCTGCGGAGCATTCTCAGCAAACCCATTAATCGGGTGCCCAGCCAAAACCAAAAATTTTGTCGTAGTTTGGATTGCCATGGTTGTTGCTTCCACTGCTGTGAATCGATCGTGGTGCTTTGCGACACGATGGTTTGTCGCAGGCGCAGTAGTTGCTCGCGAAATAGATCATCAACGACTTCGACATTTGCATCTAAATTCCAGTGATTATTCCAGCGATCATAATTACATGAGCCAAGCGTACACCAGTCGTCAATGATGGCCGTTTTAACGTGGGCAAAGCGCGGTTGAAATTCGTATATATACACGCCGGCCTTGAGCAAACTTTTGTAGTAATGCTGGCCTGCAAATCGAAATGAAGGATGATCGGTAATAGAGCCCGCCGTGCAAATTTCCACTCGCACACCGCGCTGCGCAGCCTTTTTTAACGCGCGGACTAAGCGGCGGGGTGGAAAAAAATACGGTGTGTTGAGCCATATATACGATTTGGCGCGCGTAATGCGGTGGGTGAGATGAAACAGCAATGGGTTACGCCGCCCGCCACGGCTTGCGTTGACGCGGGCCATCGACGCCGATTCCTCCGCAATGGGATGACGTATCCGCTTGCTACGTAGTCGCCAAATTAGCGAGCTGCCTAACGTTGCCTCTGCGAGTGCCCAGCTTTGCTCAAATAGTTGCCGCCAATCTTGTACGACATCGCCGTGCATCATAACCATAGCATCCAGCCATGCCTTGTCGCCCACGATGCGTGGATCGCAGCTATCTAGAATGCCCATCCCGCCGACATACGCCTGACGCTCGTCGATGATGATTAACTTTCGGTGATCGCGAATGAGGTTTTTTAAACCGCCTGGAATTGTTGGCGGATTAAAAAAACGCACTTCGATTTGCGAGAGCGCGATACGTTGACGGTCGTGATGATTGAGATCTTCGCTGCCGAAACTGTCGATAAGCAATCGTACGGGCATTGATTGCGATTTTTTCTCAAGCACGTCAAACCATTCATCAAATAACTTTCCGGACTCACAGATGTACAGTTCAATTTGTATGCTGTGCTCGGCCTTCTTTATCGCGTCTAAAAGGTGCGGCAGGAAAACGCCGCCGTCATACAGTAGCGTGCATTCGCAATTTTCTTTCCATGGCCAAGATAAATAGATGTCGTCGTTGCTCATGGGTTTAAGTGTCCGTGTTCTCTCAGAATATCGAGAAAGCGTTGCGCTGCATTAGACAGGCTGCGTGCAGGATGCATAACAAAGCCAAGTTGGCGTTGCATGAGAATTTCGTTGACCGGTAGCTCAATCACTTGATCGTCAATCATTGTCGCTGGCAGTACGCTCCAGCCTAAACCAATGGCGACCATCATATGAATGGTTTCTAAGTAATTGGTCGACATTGAAATGTTAAGTGTTAATTCCTTGTCGCGGAAAAGTGTCTCTACGATGCGCCGTGTAAACGTCACCGGCGATGGAAGAAGTGCCGGGAAATCGGTCAGCATTTTTAACGTGACATTGTTTTTGCTGGCGAGCGGGTGTTCTGGTGCCGCCATAAACACTAGCGGGTCATCCCAAATCGGTTCGCTGTAGACACGCTCATCGGCAACCGGGGGCAAGGTAACAACACCTAGTTCCAAGTCGCCATGCAGTACGCCCTCCCATGCTTCTTCCGAATCAATAAAGTGGATGTCGAGCTGTACCTGCGGATATTCACGAGAAAATTGGCGCAGTACGGGGGGCAATCGGTGCAGACCAATGTGGTGGCTTGTACCGATGCGCAGCGTACCGCTCACTTCGCCAGATAGGCCGCTAATGCTGCGACTCATGTCTTCTAACTCGCGCACTACGTTTCTTGCGCGGGGCAACAGTGCGAGGCCCGCTTCGGTGAGATGGATTTGCCGGCCAATGCGGTCGAATAAGCGGGCACCAAGCTGTTCTTCAAGTTGTGCGATGCGCTTCGAAATGGCGGGTTGTGTCAGGAAGAGCTTTTCCGCCGCGCCGGTAAAGCTGCCGGTGTCGGCAACGGCGAGAAACGCGTGCAGGCTGCTCGTGTCCATATGGATATCCTTTGGCGTCAGCGGCGCGATAAATGCCACTCATAATAATATGGAATGCTTTGGATGAAAATTATGAATTGGATTTATAAGAGGCGCAACGCTACTGTGAGTCCTTCAGAACGGGAGAACTTCGATGGCCGGTAAAACCCTTTACGACAAATTGTGGGACAGCCACCTCGTCAAACAGCGCGAGGACGGCTCGGCGTTGATCTATATCGATCGCCAGATTATTCACGAAGTAACGTCGCCACAGGCGTTTGAAGGGCTGCGTATTGCGGGTCGTCAGCCGTGGCGAACGAACGCGAACGTGGCGACAATTGATCACAACGTGCCGACAACGCCGTTTAAGTCCGCTGCGGACATTGAAGATGCGACCTCGCGTATTCAGGTGCAAACCTTACAAGATAATACCCGCGAATTCGGCATCACCGAGTTTGGCATTGGCGATGCGCGCCAAGGCATTGTCCATGTTATGGCGCCGGAGCAGGGTGCGGTCGTGCCCGGAATGACGGTGGTGTGCGGTGATTCGCATACGTCCACAAACGGCGCTTTGGCGTGTTTGGCCCACGGCATTGGCACCAGCGAAGTTGAGCATGTCTTAGCAACCCAGTGTTTGGTCGCCAAAAAGATGAAGAACATGCTGGTTCATGTGGAAGGTGAGTTAGGCGCTGGCGTCACCGCAAAAGACGTTGTGCTCCACATTATCGGTGTGATCGGCACCGCCGGTGGCACAGGTTATGCCATGGAGTTTGGTGGTTCGGCTATTCGTAGTTTGTCGATGGAAGGGCGAATGACTGTCTGCAATATGTCCATCGAGGCTGGCGCACGCGCCGGCATGGTGGCCGCAGATGAAAAAACCATTGAGTACGTAAAGGGCCGTCCTTTCGCACCGAAGGGTGATGATTGGGAGAAGGCGGCTGCGTATTGGAAAACGCTGACCTCTGACGCCGATGCTGTGTTTGATCAGGTGGTGGAAATTAGTGCTGCAGAGATTCAGCCGCAAGTTTCCTGGGGTACAAGCCCTGAGATGGTTGTTGCGATCGATGCGACGTTGCCTGATCCCGATGCAGAAACAGATCCGGTTAGAAAATCGGGCATGCAGCGCGCGTATGAATATATGGCGCTGAAGCCTGGCATGAAGGTCTCGGATATTCATGTTGATCGCGTGTTTATCGGTTCTTGCACCAATTCGCGCATTGAAGATTTACGTGCCGCCGCGGATGTCGCAAAAGGTAAAAAGAAAGCGGACAGCGTTAAACAGGTGCTCGTTGTGCCTGGCTCAGGCTTGGTGAAGCTGCAGGCTGAAAAAGAAGGCTTGGATAAAATTTTCATCGAGGCAGGATTTGAATGGCGTGAGCCTGGCTGCTCCATGTGTTTGGCGATGAACCCCGATAAGTTGCAGGCGGGCGAGCATTGCGCGTCAACATCGAACCGTAATTTTGAAGGGCGCCAAGGCAATGGTGGCCGCACGCATTTGGTGAGCCCAGCAATGGCTGCGGCTGCTGCGGTGGCAGGTCATTTTGTTGACGTGCGTACGTGGCAGGCCTGAGGAGAGCGACATGGAAAAGTATGTAATTGAGCAGGGTGTTGTTGCGCCATTGGATCGTGCCAATGTCGACACTGACCAAATTATTCCAAAGCAGTTTTTGAAATCTATCAAGCGCACGGGCTTTGGCCCGAACCTGTTTGATGAGTGGCGTTATTTAGATGAAGGCGAGCCTGGGCAAGATAATAGCAGGCGTCCATTGAATCAGGATTTCGTGCTCAACGATGCGCGTTACCAGGGGGCAAACATCTTGCTGACCCGTCGTAACTTTGGTTGCGGCTCAAGTCGCGAGCACGCGCCTTGGGCGCTAGAGGATTACGGTTTTCGAACCATTATCGCGCCGAGCTTCGCCGATATCTTTTTTAACAACTGTTTTAAGAACGGCATGTTGCCGATTGTGTTAGATGAAGCCGTGATTGATGAGCTATTTCGCGACGTTAAAAGCGTAGAGGGCTATCAGTTGACGATTGATCTCGCCAAGCAATTGGTAATTCGTCCAAACGGTGAGACGGTATCGTTTGAAGTGGACGAATTCCGAAAGCACTGTCTGCTCAACGGTCTGGACGATATCGGTCTGACCCTTCAGCATGCAGATGATATTCGTGGCTATGAAGCAAAGCGTAGTTCGCAGGAGCCGTGGGTATTCGACGCACACTAATTCAAACGATAAAAAGTAAGGAGAAATAACATGCGTATTTTATTCGCACTGTGCAGCCTAATGATGATCACCGCGTGTGCCAGCAATGGCTTATACCAATCGCCGGACGCTGAATCCGCCGCGGTAATTAAAATTGAAAACCTGATTGATCAGGGTGGGGCCGATGCTTCCGCTCCGACAGGCTGGGTTGCCCCGGGTTCTGCAATGAAAACAAAAGTTGGTCTCTTTGCTGTTGATGGTGATCGCTTAGATGAAACCGGCGGAGATCAGAAAGTATCGGTTAAGGCGGGTAAGCGTAACGTACAAATTTTTGCTGACGGCGGCGGTGCGCTGCGCTT
The DNA here is from genome assembly GCA_029213045.1 of Alcanivoracaceae bacterium. Taxonomy (GTDB): domain Bacteria; phylum Pseudomonadota; class Gammaproteobacteria; order Pseudomonadales; family Alcanivoracaceae; genus JARGPN01. Next base: position 469,894 of record JARGPN010000006.1, on the reverse strand, counting down.
TAAGAAAATCAGCATGAAATTTTCTGCCGGTAGCGAATATATGATTCGCGTTAAAAAGAATGCAGAAGAAGAGTCGAAATTTATTGCGGAAGTGATTGAGGCAAGCGCCCCTAACACGATTATCAAAGAGGTAACTTTTTAGTGAGCAAGCATATCCTAATTCTGCCGGGCGACGGCATTGGTCCTGAAATCGTTGATGAAGCAGTAAAGGTGCTCAGCGCGGTCCAGCAGAAATATTCTTTGGATATCACCACCGACAGTGCGTTAGTCGGTGGTGCTGCTTATGACGCCGAGGGTGATCCGCTTCCGGAGTCCACGCTAGAAAAGGCGAGGGCAGCGGATGCCATCCTGTTTGGTTCAATTGGCGGGCCGAAGTGGGATGCGATTGCGCGCGATAAACGACCAGAGCGTGGCTTATTGCGCCTGCGCTCGTCGTTGAATCTGTTTGCTAATTTGCGCCCGGCTATTTTGTTCCCGCAGTTGGCGGATGCTTCTTCGCTAAAGCCTGAAGTCGTTAGCGGTTTGGATATTCTTATTGTTCGTGAGCTTACCGGCGGTATTTATTTTGGTCAGCCGCGCGGCATTCGTGAAGAAAATGGCGAGCGCGTTGGCTTCAATACTGATGTGTATTCGGAAAGTGAAATTCGACGCATTGGTAAAGTGGCCTTTGAATTGGCCCGCGTGCGCGGTAAGCGTTTGTGTTCAATCGACAAAGCAAACGTATTGGAAGTGACAGAGCTGTGGAAAGAAGTCATTAGTGATATGGCCAAAGACTACAGTGACGTGGAAGTGTCACATATGTATGTCGATAACGCGGCAATGCAATTGGTGCGTGCGCCTAAGCAGTTTGATGTGCTGGTGACCGGCAATTTGTTCGGCGATATTTTGTCAGATGAGGCCGCTATGTTGACCGGCTCCATTGGCATGTTGCCCTCTGCGTCCCTTGATGAACATCGCAAAGGTTTGTACGAGCCGTGTCACGGTTCTGCGCCAGATATTGCAGGTCAAGGTATCGCAAATCCTTTGGCGACGATTATGTCGTTGGCCATGTTGATGCGTTATAGCTTGGATCGTGGTGATGTGGCAGGTGCCATCGAAAAAGCTGTTGAGCAGGTTCTTGAGCAGGGTTTGCGCACCGCAGATATTTATACCGAAGGCTGTGAAAAAGTCGGTACTGCAGCTATGGGTGATGCCGTGGTCGCAGCAATTACTTCAGCCGCTCATGCATAAGTAGGAGAATGAATTTTATGAAACAAGTTGGATTTATTGGTTGGCGTGGCATGGTTGGCTCAGTGTTGATGGAGCGCATGCAGGCGGAAAATGATTTTCGCGATATTGACCCCGTTTTCTTTTCAACTTCGCAAGTAGGGCAGGCTGGCCCGAACGTTGGTAAAGATATCCCGTTGCTGAAAGACGCCAACGATATTGAAGAGCTGAAAAAGCTAGATGTGATCGTAACGTGTCAGGGTGGCGACTACACCAATGATATTTACCCTGCGCTGCGTAGTGCTGGGTGGAACGGCTATTGGATCGACGCGGCGTCTGCGCTGCGCATGAAAGATGATGCGATTATTGTTCTCGACCCGGTCAATCGTAATGTCATTGATCAAGCGCTTAGTAAGGGAACGAAAGATTTCGTTGGCGGCAACTGCACGGTCAGCCTCATGCTGATGGCGCTGGGCGGTTTGTTTAATGCGGGCCTTGTTGAGTGGGCAAGCGCCATGACCTATCAGGCTGCTTCCGGTGCCGGCGCGCAGAACATGCGCGAGCTTATTGCGCAAATGGGAAAAATTAACGCTGACGTTGCCCATCAATTAAAAGATCCGGCGAGCGCAATTTTGGATATTGATCGTCAAGTGGCTGCGACCATGCGCTCCGACGAGATGCCAACGGCGAATTTTGGTCACTCATTGGCGGGCTCGTTGTTGCCCTATATTGATAAGCAGTTAGAAAACGGACAAAGCAAAGAAGAATGGAAGGCGCAGGCGGAGACAAACAAAATCCTCGGTCGTAGCGGCGATCCCATTGCCTTAGACGGCACGTGCGTTCGCATCGGCGCAATGCGTTGTCACAGCCAGGCACTGACCGTCAAATTGACGAAAGATGTGCCCATGGATGAAGTGAACGAATTAATTGCCAGCGCGAATGATTGGGTGAAAGTTGTTCCCAATGATCGCGATGCATCGTTGCGCGATTTAACGCCTACCGCTGTCACGGGGACTCTTTCCGTTCCAGTTGGTCGCCTGCGCAAAATGAATATGGGCCCTCAATTCTTGAATGCCTTTACTGTCGGCGATCAGCTCCTGTGGGGAGCCGCTGAACCACTGCGCCGTATGTTGCGCATTTTGCTGGAGTCCTAATGACGCGAGCTATTTCGCTGGCAGTAGTTGGCGCTACTGGGCAGGTCGGTGAGGCTTTGCTGGAGATGTTGGCCGGTTCAGACATCGAGTTTTCATCTATTCACGCGGTGGCCTCAGAGCAGTCTGCCGGCAAGCGTATTGAGTTCGGTGATCGTTTATTAAAAGTTCAAAACTTAGAAGGCTTTGATTTTTCTGATGTCGAAGTGGCGCTTTTTGCAGTGCCGCCGGCGGTGAGTGCGCAACATGCGCGAGCCGTGTCCGAGCAGGGTTGCTTGGTGTTGGATTTGTCCGGCGTCTGGTTGGCTGATCCCTCGGTGCCAATGTGGAGCACGGCGTCGCCGTACCTCGACGATGATCTGCTGCGCGAATCGCGTTTGCTTTCCGTGTTGACCGGCGCGCCAGCTGTGGCCGCAGAAGTGATGACGGCGTTGTCGGATTTTGCTCCCCGTTCTGCTGCGTGCACGACGTTGTTGCCTGCCTCCGCAGGTGGGCGTGCCGCGTTAGAAGATTTAGCGAGGCAAGCTGCACGGCTTTTAAATAGCCAAGATCCTGAGCCGCAGGTATTTCCCGAACAAAGCGCGTTTATGGTTTTAACGACAGGCGTCGCAGGGCTGGGAAGCAGTGCGTTAGCACCAGACCAAACGTTCGCCGTGGCAATGCAGCGCGTTCCAGCGCTTGCCTCTGTGTCAGTGGCGTCCCAGTCTGCGTGGCAGCCAACTTTTTTTGGCTGCTCTATGTCGCTGACCTTGCAGTGCGATGAAGCGATTTCGCTAGAGTTGGCGGCGCAGCTTTTAGAGTCGGCTGGGTTGCCCACGGAAGGGGCGGAAGCAGCGCGAAAAGTGACATCGCTGGGTAATAAGCTGCCGGAGAGTCGCCCTAGAATCGGCGCTTTGAGCGTCGCTGGCCATTCCGGTGATCAGTTGAGCTGCTGGATTGGCTTCGATAACGTCCGTTACGGCGCTGCCCACAAAGGTGTACAAATTCTTCAATTGTTGCTAAAAGACTATCTGTAATGGATACTTACTGCCATTATGTGACGCAGTTTCTAGGTTTCAGCGGCAATTAGGCAGCAGAATTGGGATTCGGCGTTATTCGCGGAGGAAGGTCGTCCGGAGAGCAGGTGGGATCGGGGCGGCATCAATAATAAGTAAAGGGCTCAACCATGTTCCGAAAACTGGGTATCGGATTCGTAGCGCTGGCCATGTTGGCTCCGGGTATTGCGTCGGCCCTCGGAGTAGGGGACTACGAACTTAAGTCCTATCTCAACCAGCCATTTAAAATGGATGTTGAGTTAACCGACATCGGGGATCTCAGCGCTGAAGAAGTGTTAGTCACTCTCGCGCCACAGCAAGAATTTGATGCTGCGGGTATTGAGCGTGTTTATTTCCTGACAGATTTAAATTTCGAAGTTGAAGTTAACGCTGACGGCAATGGCGTATTGCACATTACTTCTGTGCAGCCAGTGCGAGAGCCGTATTTGAACTTCCTTATCGAATTCCTATGGCCTACGGGACGCTTGCTGCGCGAGTACACCGTGCTGCTCGATCCACCGAGTTATGAAGGGGCCGAAACTGAACAACCTCAAGCACCGGCGCAACAAGCGCCGGCAGCTGTTTCTAGTTCACCTGCAACATCGCCCGCGCCAATCGCGCCTGCGCAAGCACCAGTTAGCAGCGAGCCTCGTGCAGTTGCTCAAGGCAGTAGCCAGCCAATCGAAGTGCTTGACCGCCAAGAGTATGTCGTTCAATCGCAAGACACTATGTGGCGTATCGCACTGAATAATCGTCCAGCGCAAAGCATTTCGGTGCAGCAAATGCTGGTGGCGATCCAAACACTTAATGACGATGCCTTTATTGATGGCAACGTAAACTTGGTGCGTGAAGGCACCGTTTTGCGTTTACCAACAGAAGAAGAAGTGCGTCGTATCAGCACCCGCGAAGCGTTAACCGAAATCGCGGATCAAAATCGCGAGTGGCGCGCTAAGTTGGAAGCGCGCGGTATTAAAGTTCCGGCGCCAAGTCGTCCGCAGGTTGATGCAACACGTCGTACCCCATCGCGTAATGATAGCCAGGTTGTACCGGACGAAGGTCAGGTAACGCTTGTGGCGCCAGAAGCTGGTGAAGGAAAAGGTTCTGCTTCTGGTTCGCAAGGAAATGGATCCGGTGCGGATAGCCGCGCCTTGCAAAATGAATTGGCGATTAGTGACGAGCGCGTTGACCAGTTACAGCGTCAGAATGACGAGCTCAGTTCACGCATGAATGACCTCTCTCAGCAGGTCAACACTAGCGAACAGCTTCTGCAATTGCGCAACGATCAGATTGCCCAGCTGCAAAAACAATTGCGTCAGCTTCAGGAAGAAAAAGGCGTTACGCCTACAGATCCAGTTGTTGTTGAGCCTGTTGCCCCGGCGAGCGGCATTGAGCCAACAGCCTCTGAAGTGGCGGATCCTGAATTAGCGTCAGAAGAGACCGCTACCGACGAAATGACTGAGTCTGATCCTCTTGCAAGCGCTGACGACACCATCGAGCTGTCTGCGGGCGAAGAAGGAATGAGTGATGCGGCTGAAGGCGAGGTTGTTGCAGGCGAAGCGGCAGACGTAGAACCAGCTGTTAAGCCGGCGCCGGTAGTTGCGCCCGCGCCAGTTGTTCCTCCTGCGCCAGAGCCTTCCTTTATCGAACAGAACTTGATGATGATCATCGGTTTGGCTGTGGTGGTTATTGCAGCACTGTTTGGTGGTTTGTTTATCGCATCACGTCGTCGTCGCCAAGCGGAAGAATCGTTTGATGCTGACGTTGATTATGAAGAATACGGCGATGACGATGATTTCTTAGCTGGTGGTTCTGATGATTCGGTTGCCGATGCTTTCGCTGACGAAGACCAAGATATTGAGGCTCCGGCTGATGTTGGGCAGGACGCGTTAGAAGAAGTTGACGTTTATACCGCTTATGGCCGTCACGCCGAAGCAGTTACCTTCCTGAAAAACGAAATTAAGAAAGCACCAGAGCGCTCTGACTTAAAAGTACGTTTGTTAGAAGTGCTTGTGGAAATGCGTGATACCGCGACGTTTGAGCGTGAGTCTGCTGCCTTTGCCGGTAATGCAGAGGTAGCGGCACGTTTGCCAGATATGCGCGCTCAACTTGGTTTGGGTGAAGAAGAAGGCGAACCTTCGCTTGATGATTTAGAGCTGGATTTAGCAGCAGATTTCGAAAAGAAACGTCCGTCTCATGATGATCCGATCGAGTATGAAGCTCCTACACTGGATGCCGACGATGACGGCGACGACACGCTGATCTTGGGCGGCGATGACGAAGGGTTTGAATTAGACCTTGAAAGCGATAATACGGGTACGTCTGCGTCGGCTGAAGAAGAGTTCAGCTTAGATGACGACAGCTCCGACACGTTATCTCTGGACGCGCTGGATGATGAGTTGAGCTTGGAGTTGGATGACGAGCCCTCTGTTGATCCTGCTAGGCAGAAAGAGTTGGACGACGCGCTCAACGTTGCGCCGTCATTGAACTTAAGCGAGCCAGCTGGTCCGGATGATGAGCTGATTGATTTCGGTGATTTGGATGTGGCAGACGCCAGTGATGAATTTACTGAAGCTGCAGAAACACCGTCTAGCGAAGAAATTGATTTGTCATTGGATGATCTAGAGCTGGATATTGGCTTAGATGATCAGCCCGCTACGTCATCGAACGATCTTGAATTAGAACTTGATGATGACGGCGACTTAAGTCTAGACGATGAACTAAGCCTCGACGCAGGTGATGACGAGTTGTCATTGTCTCTAGATGAAGCAGAAGCTGCATTGGATGAGAGTTTCACAGAAGATGCGCCTACTGCGGTTGGCATGCCAGCGCTAGACGATTCCCCAGCTGCGACAGTGCAGCGTGAATCTCTGGATGATCTGAACCTTGATGCACCTACGGATGTTCATAGCGCAGTAAGTGCGTCTGATGACAACCTTTCTTTGGGTGACGAGGATGACTTCGAATTCCTCGGCGATACGGATGAGAACGCTACTAAGCTTGATCTGGCGAAAGCCTATATTGATATGGGTGACGCAGAAGGTGCACGAGATATTCTCAACGAAGTATTGGCTGAGGGTAACGACGTACAACAAGCTGAAGCGAAGGATCTGCTCGCGCAAGTTGGCTGATCTTCAGCACTAGTAAAACAGAGGGCGGCCCCGGCAACGGTGCCGCCCTTGTTGTTTGTGTTGCATAATAGCGCACCCAACGCTGACCATTGCTGTCGCTTTACTTGGGTTTTCTAATTAGCGGATTCAATGCAGCAAGCCTGCCGTGAGCGGTAGGGGCAGCAATATCATCTCCACAACCCACAAAGGATTTCTCACATACGATGGCTCGAATTGCGCTCGGTATTGAATACGACGGCAGTGCCTACCACGGCTGGCAAAGTCAGCTGAAAGATGGCGTGCCGACGGTTCAAGAAGCTTTAGAGAAAGCATTGAGCCAGGTGGCGAATCACCGAGTTGCTGTGGTGTGTGCCGGGCGTACTGACGCAGGAGTCCATGGAACAGGGCAGGTAGTGCATTTCGATTCCGACGCAGAGCGCGATGTTAAAGCGTGGGTGTTTGGCGGCAATACCAACTTACCCCGAGATATTGGCATTCGCTGGGCGTCACCGGTGGCCGACGATTTTCATGCACGATTTACGGCAATTTCACGTCGCTACCGTTACGTTATTTATAACCATCCGGTTCGGCCCGCGCTTTTCGCGAAGCATGTGAGTTGGAATTATCGTCCATTAGATCTTTCGCTTATGCGTCAAGCGGCCGAACATTTAATCGGCACGCATGATTTCAGCGCATACCGGGGCGTGCAGTGCCAAGCAAAGTCGCCGATAAAAACTGTGCATTCGCTTCAACTGTATCAGCAAGGGCCGATGATCGTTTTAGAAGTGGAAGCAAATGCATTTCTTATGCACATGGTTCGCAATATAGCCGGAGTGTTAATGGCAGTGGGGGCCGGCTTTCAAAAGCCTGATTGGGCTGCTGAGGTGTTGGTGTCTAAAGATCGCAAGGTTGGCGGTGTTACGGCTCCCCCTTATGGCTTGTATCTGGTCGGGGTGGGGTATCCGGAAGGCTTTTTGTTGCCTGATACCACCTACGGGCCGCAATGGTTGCCGCATGATCTTTCTATCTGGCAATGACGCCTGCGACCCCAAAATTTGCTAATATCTCCCCCCTTGGAGGTTGTCTTGCATCGAACTCGTATCAAAATTTGCGGTATTACTCGAACTGACGATATGCGTGTCGCGGTAGAGTCGGGTGCGGATGCCATTGGCTTCGTGTTTTACCCGCCCAGCCCACGCGCAGTCAGTGCGTCGCAAGCGGCAGAAATCGTCTCGGCTACGCCGGCCTTTGTCACCACCGTGGGGCTATTCGTAAACCCCTCCGCGGATGAAGTGGAGCAGGTTTTAAATACAGTGTCGTTAGACATGCTGCAGTTTCATGGCGATGAAACGCCAGAGTTTTGCGCTGCGTTTAAGCGTCCGTTTATTAAAGCTATTCGTATGCGCGACGACGTCGATCTGCAAAACGAAGCGACGCGCTGGAGTGCTTCGCGCGGCCTGTTAGTTGATGCGTATGTCAGTGGTGTGCCTGGCGGCACAGGTACGCAGTTTGATTGGCGACGTATTCCAAAAGATTTGCCACTGCCTATCATTTTGGCGGGTGGATTAGATCCAGAAAATATCGCCACAGCGATTTCTCAAACGCGACCCTGGGCGGTAGATGTAAGCGGCGGTGTTGAAGAGAAAAATGCCGACGGCAAAGCGCGAGGCGGGATTAAATCCGCTGCGGCAATTAAGAATTTTATCCAAGGAGTAGAAAGTGTCAGAGCGTCCTGATTTTAGCGCGGTACCCGATCAAGGTGGTCACTTTGGTCCTTATGGCGGCCGTTTCGTATCTGAAACCCTTATGGCAGCCTTAGAAGAGCTTGAAGCAATTTATGCGCAACTAAAAGATGATCCAAAATTTCAAGCCGATTTTGATTACGACATGGCCCATTATGTGGGCCGTCCATCGCCGCTTTATTTTGCTGAGCGCTGGACAAAGAAAGTCGGCGGCGCGCAAATTTGGTTAAAACGTGAAGACCTTAATCATACGGGTGCACACAAAGTAAATAACACCATTGGGCAGGCCTTGTTGGCGAAGCACACAGGTAAAACTCGTGTGATCGCTGAAACAGGCGCGGGTCAGCATGGTGTTGCAACGGCAACCGTTGCTGCACGTCTTGGCTTGAAGTGCGTCGTATATATGGGCGCCGACGATGTTCAGCGACAAAAATTGAATGTGTATCGGATGAAATTGCTCGGCGCAGAAGTTGTGCCGGTGACATCGGGTTCGCGCACATTAAAAGACGCCATGAACGAAGCAATGCGCGACTGGGTGACCAACGTTGACGATACGTTCTATATCATCGGTACCGTTGCCGGCCCACACCCGTACCCAATGTTGGTGCGCGATTTCCAATGCATTATCGGCCGCGAGGCGCGTGAACAAAGTTTAAAGCAGGCGAATAAGTTGCCCGATGCCTTAGTGGCGTGCGTAGGCGGTGGTTCGAATGCAATCGGTTTGTTCCATCCGTTCCTCGAAGATGAAAGCGTGTCGATGTACGGCGTTGAAGCCGGCGGAGATGGCGTTGAAACTGGTCGTCATGCTGCGCCACTCGCCGTGGGCCGTCCTGGCGTGTTGCACGGTAACCGTACTTATTTAATGGAAAGTGACGATGGCCAAATTATCGAAACACATTCTGTTTCCGCTGGTTTGGATTATCCTGGGGTTGGTCCTGAGCACGCGTGGTTAAAAGACATCGGTCGCGTTAATTATGTCTCTGTCACTGATGACGAAGCATTGAAAGCATTTCGCGAACTTACTTTAGTCGAAGGCATTATGCCTGCGCTTGAGTCTAGCCATGCGTTGGCCTACGCAGAAAAACTTGCCAAGAAAATGTCATCGGACAAAATGATCGTGATTAATCTTTCTGGGCGCGGTGACAAAGATATTCATACCGTCGCGGCACTCGATAATATTCAGATTTAAGGAACGGCAATGAGTCGTATTGCAGTACGTTTTCAACAATTAGCGTCAGCGGGGCGTAAAGCATTAATCCCGTTTATTACCGCCGGCGACCCTGCGCCAGAACATACCGTTGGCTACATGCATGCGTTAGTGGAAGCCGGCGCAGACATTATTGAATTGGGCGTGCCATTTTCAGACCCAATGGCGGACGGCCCAGTTATTCAGTTGGCGTGTGAGCGTTCATTGGCCGCTGGTACAAGCCTGAACAAGGTGTTGGCGATGGTGGCGGAGTTTCGTCAGCAAAATAATGATACGCCTGTTGTCTTAATGGGGTATTTAAACCCTGTCGAGGCGATGGGCTATGAAGTGTTTGCCGATCGATGCGTTGAAGTGGGTGTCGATGGTGTATTGCTCGTGGATTTACCACCAGAGGAATCCCAATTAGTGGCGCCGCTGTTCCGCGAGCGTAGCCTGGATTTGGTCTTTCTTATCGCGCCTACCACGACAGAAGCACGTATTGCGAAAATTGCAGCAGCGGGCAGTGGCTACCTCTACTATGTGTCCCTGAAGGGCGTGACTGGTGCGGCAACGTTAGATGCGGCGTCTGTGGCGGCGAAATTGGACACAATTAGAAAACATACTCAATTGCCCATTGGTGTTGGCTTTGGTATCAAGGACGCTGATTCCGCCCGTTCGGTATCGGCTATTGCCGATGGCGTTGTGGTTGGCAGTGCGCTAGTCCAACGTATCGCCGACAATGCCGATGCGCCAGAAAAAGTGGCCGAGCAACTAAAAGCGGTGTTGTCAGCAATGCGTAACGCAATGGATGGTGTGCAGTAGCGCCATCGCGTATTTTGCGCGTGTCAGTAGGGTGCACTGAAATACATACATAGGGCTTCAGACGTATGAGCAACAACAATAACTGGTTAGAGAAAATCTTGCCGGCGATCCGCAAGTCAGACAACGATAGTCGTCGCACCAATATTCCTGAAGGCCTGTGGCGCAAGTGCCCGCGTTGCGAAGGCGTGTTGTATCGTCCTGAGTTAGAGCGCAACTTAGAGGTGTGCCCTAAGTGCGAACATCATTTGCGCATTCCTGCTCGTCGTCGTCTCGCATTGTTTCTTGATGAAACCCCTCAAACTGAAATCGGTGCTGACATTGGGCCGGTTGATAGACTGAAATTTAAAGACACCAAAAAATATAAAGATCGTATTACCGCTGCTCAAAAGAGCACCGGCGAAACCGACGCGCTTATAGTCTTGCGCGGAAAAGTTAATGGTTTGCCTTTGGTTGCTGCCGCGTTCGAATTTAATTTCATGGGCGGCTCCATGGGCTCCGTAGTAGGTGAGCGTTTTATTCAGGCCGTTGATGTTTGCTTGGAAAACAAGTTGCCGTTCGTATGCTTTGCTGCCAGCGGTGGAGCGCGCATGCAAGAAGCGCTGTTCTCGTTAATGCAGATGGCGCGTACTAGTGCAGCGCTGCAGAAAATGCGTGATGCAGGTTTGCCGTTTTTTTCCGTGCTTACCGACCCCGTTTATGGCGGTGTGTCAGCATCGTTAGCCATGCTAGGCGATATTAATATTGCAGAGCCCGGTGCTCTAATCGGTTTTGCAGGCCCACGCGTTATCGAGCAAACGGTTCGCCAGAAATTGCCTGAAGGTTTTCAGCGTAGCGAATTTTTGTTGGATCATGGCGCCATCGACATGATCGTGTCGCGTCACGATATGCGCGAAACTATTTATCGCTTGTTAGCAGGTCTAACTCACGCACCACTAGCATCTTGAACTCGAACGACACTCAACGATGAAATTAGATGCGTGGCTGGCGCGTATTGAAAAGTTACATCCTGCCGAGATTGAATTAGGACTAGCGCGAATTAATCTCGTGGCAGATCGTTTACAGCTTTTGCCCCTCGCTGGAAACGTTATCGTTGTCGCTGGCACCAACGGCAAAGGCTCAACCGTCGCGCTGCTAGATCAACTGGCACGCGCGGCGGGGTTTAGCACCGCTGTATATACCTCACCACATTTACTTCGCTTTAATGAGCGCGTTCGCGTTAACGGCAAGCTCGCCGATGACGAATCTTTGTGTCAGGCGTTCGCCGCGATAGACCAGGCGCGGGAAGATATCGCGCTTACCTATTTTGAATACACGACACTCGCCGCACTGATTATTTTTCAACAGCACCAACCTGATTTAACCATTCTCGAAGTGGGCTTAGGCGGGCGTTTGGACGCGGTTAACATCGTTGATGCGGATGTCAGCATCATTACCTCAATAGGGCTCGATCATACGGACTGGCTTGGCGACACGCTGGAAGCCATTGCTGTCGAAAAAGCGGGTGTGCGTAGGGCAAACAAACCTTTGCTCTTTGCCGGTGATGAAATGCCGGCAGTAATCGCTGAACTCTGTTTGCAAGATAAAGTCCCATTGATGCGTGCCGGCGAACAATTCGGTTGGCATAGCGGCCATCTGTTTTGGCAGCACGGAGACGCATCGGCACGCGCGCAGGTGGAGTGTGAAGCGCCCGTTTGGTTAGGTGAAGATAACTTAGCCAGTGCTGTGCAAGCTTTGGCATTGTTAGGGCTCTTAAATGAAGACGTTATTAGCACTGTTGCCGCGAATGCACGGGTGCCAGGGCGTAGCCAACATCTTCAGATTGATGGCATTACGTGGGTGTTCGATGTCGGGCACAATGCTGAAGCGTTGTCGCGGTTTGTCGAGCGATTGCCTAAAATCTCTGGCAAAACGGTAGCACTGGTTGGGATGCTGGCTGATAAACCTGCACAGAGAGCGCTCGCGCCCTTTGTTTCCTTGGTCAGCCACTGGTATCTTGCCGCCTTATCTGGCACGCGCGGGCAGAGCGCCGCTCAACTTCGCAAGGCACTTCCGGATGGGCCGTCGGCGCGGGTTGATGAGTTTGCAGACGTTGCCAGCGCCGTCAGCGCGCTGCGTGAACGCCTTGACCAGCAAGACCGTGTATTGGTATTTGGTTCTTTTCACACCGTGGCAGAAGCCGCTACGGCATTGTCGATATCTTTGGAGTAGTAGGTGGACCCGCAAACTCGGCATCGAATTATTGGCGTGGTGTTGCTGTGCGTTTTAGCGGCACTGGTGACTCCTGTTATTTTTAGATCTCCCGACCAGGTGAGGGTGGCCCTAGATATGGATTTGCCGCCGCCACCTGAGGTTGAGCCTATTTCTCTGTCGCCGGTAGTGACCGATGATGAAATTGAACAAGCAGATGAAGCGATAGACCAAGCGCGTGAAGATATTGCCGAGGCGGCGTCACAGCGCGAAGAACAGTTCGTTGAGCAGCAAAAGCAGGCTGCTAAAATCGCGTCACAAGCGAAAGCGAGTAGTAAGCCGCCTGAAAAGGTGAGCAAGCCCACTGAAACAGCAGCACAACAGGCCGTGCCGTCAGGTTGGTCTGTGCAGCTCGCGGCGCTTTCCAGCAAAGAAGGTGCCGCAGCACTTGAAAAGCGTTTGCGCGATGCCAAGTACTCGGCCTACACGCGAGCGTCGGGCAGCGGCGCTGATCGTATCTATCGTGTCTATGTTGGCCCAGAGTTAGAACGCGACCGCGTTGAGATGGATAGAAACCGGCTCGCCGGCGATATTCGTTTCAAACTCGAAGGAATAGTCGTTCCCTTTACACTTTGAACTTGGGTTCAGGGGTAAGCTTTTGTTACCATGGCGCCCAGCGTAAGCGACCAGTATCGGATTCGGCTCTGTCTATGTTTTTTGGCGATCTATTGTATTCAGTAGCGTTGTGCATTGCTCAACGTAGCAGTGCACAACGCACTAGCCTCGTTATCGAGCAGAGCGCCAACGCATGAATTTAGCCGACGGTGTGATTCTCGTAGTCATCAGTGTCTCAGCATTATTGAGCCTGCGCCGTGGGTTCACTCGAGAAGCCTTCTCTCTGTTTTCTTGGGTCGCTGCCTTTATCATTGCCCGTCTGTTCGGCCCTGGGCTCGAATTAATGCTAGAAAATTCCATCGAAACCCCCAGTGCGCGTGCCGCTGTGGCGTTTGGTCTGTTATTTGCCGCCACCTTGATCGTCGGCGCGTTGATCAATCACCTCTTAGGTGAGATCGTGCGCGTCACGGGGTTAAGTAGTACCGATCGTCTATTTGGTATGGTATTCGGGGCGATTCGCGGTGTATTGCTGGTGGTGGCTCTAATTGCGTTAGGGCGGCATTTATTTGCCGCTGACAGCTGGTGGCAAGAGTCGATGCTCGTGCCTCAGTTCGCGGTACTGGAAGACTGGTCGCGCCGAACGGCGTCAGACCTTGTAAACTTCATCCTTGGCTTTGGTTCCTAACAGAGGGCTCCGCTATGTGCGGTATTGTCGGCATCGTCGGCCGTTCTTACGTCAATCAAGCAATCTATGATGCATTGACGGTTTTGCAACACCGCGGCCAGGACGCTGCCGGTATCGTTACGTGTGACGGTGACCGTTTATTTTTGCGTAAAGACAACGGCATGGTGCGCGATGTCTTTCGCAATCGTCACATGCGTCGATTGGTCGGCAACATTGGCATTGGCCATGTGCGTTATCCCACTGCGGGCTCCTCAAGCTCCGCCGAGGCGCAGCCATTTTACGTGAACTCGCCATACGGTATTACCTTGGCGCACAACGGTAATTTGACCAACACCGAGCAACTCGCGGAAGATATTTTTAAAGCGGATTTGCGCCACATCAACACCACCTCCGATTCGGAAGTGTTGTTGAACGTGTTCGCCCATGAGCTGCAAATGATGGGCAAGCTGACGCCGCAGCCGGACGATATTTTTGCCGCGGTTTCACGGGTGCATAAGCGTGTGGAAGGGGCGTATGCCGTTATCGCCATGATTACTGGCTACGGCATTCTCGCATTCCGCGATCCACACGGTATTCGCCCAGTGTGTTACGGCCGTCGTGATACACCGAACGGCCCAGAATATATGGTCTCGTCAGAAAGTGTGGCGCTGTCGGGGCTAGGCTTTCAGTTAGAGCGCGATCTTGCGCCTGGCGAAGCAATTTATATTTCCGCTGACGGTGAAGTGCATACGCGCCAGTGTGTTGAAGCGCCGGCACTACAGCCCTGCATTTTCGAACACGTTTATCTCGCTCGCCCAGATTCAATTATTGATGGCATCTCCGTATACAAAGCGCGTTTGCGTATGGGAGAAAAACTCGCGGATAAGATTTTACGTGAGTGGCCGGACAATGACATCGACGTGGTAATTCCAATTCCTGATACTAGCCGTACCGCCGCGTTGCAGATGGCGAATAGACTGGAAGTAAAATACCGCGAAGGTTTTATTAAAAACCGCTACATTGGCCGTACCTTTATTATGCCCGGCCAACAACAGCGTAAAAAATCAGTGCGTCAAAAGCTGAACGCCATTGAGCTAGAATTCCAAGGTAAAAACGTATTATTAGTGGATGACTCCATTGTTCGTGGTACAACTTGCAATGAGATTATCCAGATGGCCCGCGAAGCAGGTGCCAACAAAGTATATTTTGCGTCCGCAGCGCCGCCAGTGAAATTTCCGAACGTCTACGGCATTGATATGCCGGCGGCGGAAGAGCTGATTGCTCATGGCCGCACGGTTGAAGAAATTTGTCAGTTGATTGGTGCGGATAAGCTGATCTACCAAGACTTAAAAGACTTAGTAGATGCGTGCAGTGAAGGCAATCCAAACGTGTCTGATTTCGACTGCTCCGTATTTGACGGAAAATACGTGGCCGGTAATATCGACGAAGCATATTTAGATCGCTTGCAAAGTTCGCGCAGTGACGCGGCCAAGCACACAAGTAATAAAGAAAGGTCTCAGGCTCTCGCCGATAACGAAGTCATGGACCTGCATAACGCCAGTTAGGCGACTCCCATTCCGGAGCCGCCGTTGAGGAGATTTCAATGACCAAACGGCGGTTGCCGGAAGATCTCAGCGTCGAAACCTTGTCCGTGCGGACAGGGCAGTTACCCACCGACGAGCAGTCTCATTCCGAGCCGATTTTTCTTACCTCCAGTTTTACCTATGACAGTGCGGCGCAAGCGGCAGCACGGTTTGGGGGTGAAGAGCCGGGTAATATCTATTCGCGTTTCACCAATCCAACCGTTCGTTCATTTGAACAGCGTCTTGCCGCGTTAGAAGGTGGAGAGCGCTGCGTTGCTTTTGCCTCCGGCATGGCGGCCATTACTTGTACCTTTCTTGCGTTGTTAGCGCCGGGCGATCATATCGTCAGCTCGCGCAGTGTGTTTGGTACCACCAATGTTCTTTACGAGAAATATTTAAAGAAATTTGGCATCACCACGACGTTAGTCGATATCGGTGATCTTGATGCGTGGCGCGCGGCCATCACACCGCAAACCCGTGCGCTCTTTTTGGAGACGCCGTCGAACCCCTTGGCGGAAGTGGGCGACATTGCGGCGTTATCAGAGATTGCCAAGGAACGGGGCGCGCTGTTAATCGTCGATAACTGTTTTTGCACGCCTGCGCTGCAAAAGCCCATAGCGTTGGGCGCTGATCTTGTTATCCATAGCGCCACAAAATATCTCGATGGCCAAGGCCGCTGCTTAGGTGGCGCTGTTGTCGGCAGTGATCCCGAAATTTCCGAAGTGTACGGGTTCTTGCGCACCGCCGGTGCCACCATGAGCCCTTTTAATGCATGGGTATTTTTGAAAGGTCTAGAAACGCTGTCGCTGCGTATGAAAGCGCATAGCGAGCAAGCATTAGACTTGGCGCAATGGCTAGAGAAACAACCAGGCATCGAACGCGTTCACTATTGCGGCTTGTCCAGCCACCCACAGTACGACACTGCTAAACGCCAACAGTCCGCGTTTGGTGCGGTAATGTCATTCAGCGTAAAAGACAGTGACGGTAATGCCGATCGTCAGGCGGCATGGCGCTTTATTGACGCAACACAAATTATGTCCATCACGGCAAATCTGGGTGATACCAAAACCACGATTACCCATCCGGCCACTACAACACATGGCCGTGTTGCGGCGGAAGAAAAAGCCAAGGCGGGTGTGACTGAAAATTTAATTCGTGTTGCCGTAGGCCTAGAGGGGCTTGAAGATTTGCGCGCAGACTTAGCTCGCGGTATCAAGGCATTAGGCTACGAGGTTTAACTATGCAAGATGTGATTCGCCAAGCCGTTACAGCGGTTTCAACTGTTGTGCTCGGAAAAGAAGAACAAATTCGCTTGGCAGTAAGTTGCCTGCTGGCGCGCGGACATTTGTTGATTGAAGACTTGCCCGGCATGGGGAAAACGACCCTCGCACACGCTTTGGCGCGCGTGTTTTCACTGGATTATCGCCGCGTGCAATTTACCTCTGACATGTTGCCCGCCGATATTCTCGGTGTGTCGATTTTTAATCCGCAAACCCGTGAATTCGAACCAAAAGATGGCCCCGTTTTTACGCAGCTATTGTTGGCGGACGAAATTAATCGGGCCACGCCAAAAACCCAGGGCGCATTGCTAGAAGCGATGGAAGAACGTCAAGTAACACTAGATGGCGTAACACGCGCGCTGCCTGAACCGTTCTTTGTGCTGGCGACGCAAAACCCAGTAACACAGGCGGGAACGTTTCCGTTGCCAGAATCGCAACTCGATCGTTTTCTAATGCGATTGTCACTGGGCTATCCGTCTGCGGAGATGGAACTAAAATTATTGAGTGGCAGTGATCGTCGCTCGCAAGCTGTTAACTTGGCGCCGGTGGTGTCACGCGAGCAATTAATGGCGGCGCAACAAGCGGTTGATGATATTCGCGCCTCGCGAGATTTAATTGATTATATTCAGCGGCTGTTGGCACATAGCCGAAGTGCCGGCATTTTTGTGGCCGGTCTTTCACCGCGTGCCGGTCTCGGCTTATTACGCGCCGCCCGCGCATGGGCGTTAACCGGTGGCCGCGACTATGTAATTCCTGAAGATGTGCAAGTTGTATTGGGCCCCGTTGTCGAACATCGCTTGCAAGCATTAAGCGGTGGCGCCGTTGCAACGGCCACTCAAAAATTACTCGAAGCGGTACCCGTTGTTCGGCGGCAATAATGCCCATCCTCGATACTCCTCGCGCTTGGTATAAACGTTGGCTTCGCCGACGGATACCGCCATCCCAATCCGTTACGCTCAATCAGCGTCGCATTTTTATCCTTCCTACGGGGTACGGGCTGCTATTTCTCGCCGTTGCCGCTGCACTGTTTATAGGGGGCATCAACTACGAAAATAATTTGCTGCTGACATTTTCTTTTTTTCTAGCAAGCTTATTCAATGTCGCTATTTGGCATACCTTCAGAAACCTTTCCGGTGTAACGCTGCAGGCAGGCGGTATGCGCGAAGGGTTTGCGGGAAGTGCAGGCGCATTGGAAGTGCGCTTGGTATCGCATGTGCGCCATGGTCATACCGGCTTGTGGTTGCAGTGGCCGGGCAGTGTCGAGCGCGAAGTTTCAGTTAAAGCAAAAGAGCAGCAGGCAGTCTGGCTCGATGTCGACTTACCGAAACGAGGGAAAGTGTTTGCTGAACGTTTGCGAGTAGAAACGCGCTTTCCACTTGGTTTGCTGCGTGCATGGAGTTCGGTGGATTTAGATCACTGGTGTTTAGCATGGCCGCGCCCAATTGAAAGCGTCGAGTGCCCTGCTGGAGGCGGCGATGACGATGAAGGCGAACATAGTCGATCAGAAGGCAACGAAGATTTTGACGGTATTCGCCCGTATGTACCGGGGGACTCTCTGCGTTCTATTCACTGGAAAAGCCTTGCGCGCGAGCAAGGGCTGAATACAAAATTATTTTCTGATCCCAGCGAAGGCCGTCGCTGGTTGGACTGGGATCGGCTGCAGGGCTTGGACCCTGAGAATAAGTTAAGCCGTTTGTGTTGGTGGCTATTAGAGCTAGATCGCAGCAATAACCCTTATGGCTTGCGTTTGCCCGACACCGAAATTCCGCCTGCGATTGGGCCCGAGCATAAGCAACAAATGTTACGCGTGCTTGCGCTATACGGAGAGTCGTAATGGCGCGCGTCTATCAAGTGCCTCAGCACGCCTTTATCTGGTTAATGACCGGCGCCGTAATGGCCAGCTTGCCGCATTTTCTTACCGGACCTGCGTGGTTGCCGTTGTTTGTTATTACCACTCAGGTTTGGCGCATTCTTGTGCAGCGCGGCCGATTGCGCATGCCTGCAAAAATCACGCGCGCCGTGGTGCTCGTCGGGGCCGTAGCGGGGACCTTGTATACCTATGGCACGCTGCTTGGGCCGGAGGCCGGCATTGTGCTGCTGGTCTGTACCTTTAATTTAAAACTCTTAGAAATGTTTAAACTGCGCGATGCCTATGTGGCCATTGTGTTGTGCTATTTCGTGATCGCCACTGCATTGTTATCGCGACAGGACCTATTGATCAGCCTCTATGTGTTCGCGGTACTCGGAGTGATTACTGCGGCGCTGATTGGCATAAACCAACCTGAAGCGAATATTCGCGCTAGGCAGCAATTGAAATATTCATTAGTGCTAGTGCTGCAAGCAATGCCGTTAATGATTTTCCTGTTTTTTGTTGTGCCGCGTGTGCCGCCGTTATGGGATCTTCCCATTCAGAAAAAAGGCGCAAAAACCGGGATGAGCGATTCCATGGCGCCGGGCGAAGTGAGTAGCCTCTCACGTTCCGCAGCTCTCGCGTTTCGGGTTGACTTCAAAGGCGAGCCGCCGCCGCCTGAAGAGCGGTATTGGCGCGGCCTAACGTACAGTTGGTTTGACGGCACACGTTGGTCGCAAGCGGTGCCTAATGATTTGCCACAAGCAGAATACATGGCCTATCCCGGCGAACGAAATCGTGATTGGTATCGCGAAGTGCAACGCCAGCAAGTCGGCAAAAAATATAATTACCAAATTATTCTTGAGCCTACGCGTCGCCGTTGGTTGTTTGCGTTAGTCACACCATTTACCGAACAGCGCGGCATTGCCTTTGCGCGCGATAGCCGTTTGATCAACGCCGACCCTGTTCGTGATGTCCTTGCGTATCGCGTTGAAAGCTTTACTGAGATGCCGCGCGGTGAAAACATTCCTGATTGGGAAAAGGCGTTTAACTTACGGCTTCCTGAAGAAGGGAATGGGCGCACACGCAGCCTTGCCCAGCGCTGGCGCACTGAAGCAGGTAGCGACGAAGCGTTTATCCGAAAAGCGTTAAGTTGGTTTCGTGAGGAGGAGTTTTACTACTCGCTCGAGCCGCCATTGCTTACCGGGCAACAAATTGATGATTTCCTTTTCCGCACCCGCACGGGATTTTGTGAGCACTATGCATCGAGCTTCGCATTTATGCTGCGGTCAGTAGGTATTCCCGCGCGTATCGTCGCGGGTTATCAAGGCGGAGAACTAAATCCACTAGGCACTCATTTATTAGTGCGTCAGTACGATGCCCACGCGTGGGTAGAAGCATGGCTACCGGGCAAAGGGTGGCAAGAGTTTGATCCCACGGCGATGGTTGCACCGGAGCGCGTTCGACTCGGATTGGCCGCCGCCTTGGAGGCGCAAAACGATGAATCGTTTGCCACCTTCAATGACCTCGTAGGTATTTCCGGTTTGCCGTTGCTAAAAGATTTTATGAGTGCGTTGGATTACGCTGAGTTTCAATGGTTGAAGTTGGTTGTTGATTACGACACCGATGCACAAAAAGGTGTTTTGCAAAAATTGCTCGGTGACGTTTCGCCAATGCGCATTGCGCTGTTGATTGGCGCAGGGCTAGGGGTTGTTGCCGCCGCAATGGGCTTGCTGTTGTTTTGGCAGAGCCGATCAGTACCTCTGAATTGGTGGGAAAAGGAATATTGGGCGCTCTATAAAGGTTTGCAGAAGAAGGGTATTCCGGTGTCGGATGATCTAGGGCCTCTAGCGCTGGCACGACTCGCCACGGCGCATTCCGCGACGTCACAACCGGCCGCCAAGGCGTGGTTGCGGCTCTATAACGACGCGGCCTACCGAACTGCATATCAGGACAAAACGACGTCCGGCGTCGCGCTTTCCAGTGAAGATAGGCGTAACCGATTGAAATTACGTAAGTTTAGAAAAGAGATGCTGCGGTTAATTTAGCCGGATTTGTGGAAATAGTCCTCGAACTTGCCTGTATATGTGGGCATATTAATAATGGATTACGTGTAGGTATTTCGGCTGGCATACAAATGGGTATGTTTCGGCTTAGCCTAATGGACAACAGCACACACGCCAGGGTGGCATATTATGCGCGCAGCACAATATAAGAAAAAATTAGAGCTTTCCGAACACACTGATTGGGCACAAGACTTTTGGGATTCCTTGGTGCCATTCAAAGATAAAGTTGTCGCTCATCCTGTTTTTTCGGAAATGGCGTCAGGGCAACTTTCCTCGGAGCGTTGGCGCAGAGCCTTGTTAAATTTTTATCCGCTCGTAGAAAATTTTCCGAAATATATGGCATTGAACTTAGCGAAAGTTCGTCGTGGCGTTCCCGGTCACGAAGAAGCGAAGCTATGGCTGATAGACAACATCAAGGTTGAGCAGCGCCACGCGTATTGGTATCAAGATTGGGCGGCGGGTTTTGGCATTGAATTGTCGGAGCTGGATTCCGTACAGCCCAGCGCAGGCATGGACGCCGTGAATAATTACCTGTGGCAGGTTGGCAGCTTTGGGTCATTGGAAGAAGGCATAGCCGCCACCAACTTGGCCATCGAATGGGCCACCGGAGAGTGGAGCCAGCAAGTTGTGAAAGGCATGCAGGCGTATGCAGAATCTGGCGTCGCTGAAATCAATCGCCATACCATGACATGGTTGCGCGCTCACGCTAGCTACGACGACGAGCATCCGCACGAAGCCATGGAGCTTGTTAAGCGTATTGCGTTGACGCCAGAAGCGCAGAAAAGCGCGCTGGGTGCGGCGCGCCGTGGTTTGGAGTATTACATTCTCGCTCTCGAAGACTGCTATAACCCCATCGTTTAATCTCTTCTGCTCATCACCTGCTTGCTGGCCTAGCAAGTAGGTGGTGTTAGCTGCTTCTCGCTATTTAATCACCGCGAATCAGACATTCCCGCTTGGTAATGCCTCCTTAGTAATGCCGTGGCATACTGGAGAAAAGTTGTGGTGAGCGCGTTTCTGTCGCGTTGCCCGTCGCCGTGTACTCCCACACGCGATCTTAACTTGGTGTCCGACATTACAAACATGGCTAGATTGCATCCCAAATTAAAAGACGCGCTCAACGTCTTACCGGCTGACCAGCCGCTACATCTTCTTACCCGTCACTCCGTGCGAGAATTGGCGAGCAATGGCTTTGCCGATTACCGCTTGCCGTTAACGGAAGAGGGCGTGCGAATGGCCGAGGCGTGGGGGCAGGAATTAGGCCGACCTGTGACAGCGTTTTACAGCAGTCCCGTCGGGCGATGCATCGACACTGCCATCGCATTACGAAAGGGTGGCTTACACGCAGGCATTATTGCCCATGAATTGCCCATCGAAAAATGTTCAGAGTTGGTTGAGCCTGGGTGCTATGTCGAAGACATCAACACCGTCGGCCCCGCATTTTTTAAAATGGGTGCCGTGGGGTTTATCAATCATCATCTCAGTGAAGAAATGATGGGCTTGCTAACCCCGCTGGCTGGTCAGCAAAAGCTTATTCGTTACCTACAAGCGCGAGATCCTGCGCAAGGCGAGCTTGCCATACACGTGACTCACGACACTATCCTGATGGCGTTTGTGGCGTCGCTACTTGGCCTCAAGCAAGTCACCGAGAGCGATTGGCCGTGGATGATGGAAGGTCTGTGGTTATGGCTAGACGCGTCGCATATCAATTGGATTTGGCGTGGCGAGCAAGGACGCCTCGCTTTAGGCTATTATTGACATCTTTGTCGCCGCCCGCGCTACGCGAATCGGTGGCGACTCTTCTTCATATTTTGCAGTCCGCTTTGCTGCGGTAGAGTCTGCCTGCAAATAGACAACATCATGCTGTGACAAAAGAGGCGACCCCTTGTCTGCACTTGTTATCGAAAATTTAACCAAAACCTATGGAAGCGGCGTTGAAGCGCTTAAAGGCGTGAGCTTTAGCGTTGAGCGCGGTGACTTCTTTGCGCTGCTGGGACCAAACGGCGCGGGTAAATCTACCACCATCGGTATTATCAGTTCGCTGGTAAATAAAACCGGAGGCAAGGTCAGTATTCTTGGCCACGACCTCGATGGTGATAGAAGTATCGCCAAGCGTCAGGTTGGCGTAGTGCCGCAGGAATTTAATTTTAATCAGTTTGAAAAAGTGCTCGATATACTTGTCGCCCAGGCAGGTTACTACGGCATTCCAAAAAAGCAGGCGCTGGAGCGTTCTGAGTATTACCTACGCCGCCTCGGCCTTTGGGAAAAGCGCGATAGCCAAAGCCGCACATTGTCCGGCGGCATGAAACGTCGCCTAATGATTGCTCGTGCGTTGGTGCATGAGCCTGAGTTGTTAATTCTCGATGAGCCCACTGCGGGCGTAGACATCGAGTTGCGCCGTTCCATGTGGGAATTTCTTACCGAAATTAACAAATCGGGCAAGACGATTATTTTAACAACCCACTACCTGGAAGAGGCTGAGTCGTTGTGTCGCCGTATTGCGATCATTGACCACGGCAGCATTGTCGAAAATACCGACATGAAGTCGTTGCTGGAAAAGCTCTCCGTAGAAACCTTCGTGTTGGACTTGGCCTCGCCAATAACGGCCGCGCCGTTTATTGAGGGTATCGATATTCGCCTGCGCGATGAGCGAACGCTTGAAGTCGATGTGCCGAAAACTGCGCTATTGAGCGACGTATTTGTGAAGTTGTCAGATCAAAAGGTTTCAGTAGTGAGTATGCGTAACAAAACAAATCGCTTGGAAGAATTGTTTATTAAACTGGTCGAGAAAAACTTGCCACAGGAGAAAACAGCATGAGTGGCAATGAACAGTGGGTAGCGTTTCTAACTATTCTCACAAAAGAAATTCGTCGTTTCTTACGGATTTGGCCGCAGACCTTATTGCCACCGGCGATTACCATGACGCTGTATTTTGTCATCTTCGGTAACCTTATCGGCTCCCGTGTCGGCAATATGGGCGGCTTCGATTATATGCAATATATTGTGCCCGGCTTGATCATGATGAGCGTTATTCAAAACAGTTACGGCAATGTGGTGAGCTCATTTTTTTCAACCAAGTTCCAGCATTCTATTGAAGAAATGCTGGTGTCACCCATGTCTAATTTGGTGATTCTGCTAGGGTTTGTAGCAGGCGGTATGGTGCGGGGGATTCTTACCGGCATTATTGTTACGTGCTTGTCGTTATTTTTCACCGAGCTGAGTTTGCAGCATGCGGGTGTGACCATGCTAGTGGTGGTGCTGACCTCCATGATGTTTTCATTGGCTGGGTTTATTAACGCGATCTTCGCCAATAAATTTGATGACGTCACCATTGTGCCGACATTTATTCTGACGCCGCTGACATACCTAGGTGGTGTATTTTACTCAATCGATTTGCTGCCAGACTTTTGGCGCGGCTTATCCATGGCGAACCCGATTCTGTATATGGTGAATGCGTTTCGTTATGGTGTGCTCGGCGTCAGTGATGTCAACGTTATGTTTGCGTTGTCGATGATTGCCGGCTTTACGATTGCAGGGTTTGCATTCTCTATGTGGCTGCTAAATCGCGGCATAGGCATACGCAGTTAACCTTGATTTTGGCAACGTCGATAGTCAGAGATAACAACTAGGAATTGGTCATGAGCGGCATTCTTCAAGACACACCATTAGGTCGGCAATCAGATTATGTCGATACCTATACGCCAAGTTTGTTATGCCCCGTTCCTCGTTGGGACGCGCGCGAAGGATTAGAACTGGAAATGGATTCACTGCCATTTCATGGCGTTGACGTGTGGCACGCTTATGAAGTGTCATGGTTGGATATGCGCGGTAAGCCGGTGGTCGCGGTGGCGGAGTTTCGGGTGCCGTGCAACAGCAAAAATATTGTCGAGTCTAAATCGCTCAAGCTGTACTTGAACTCATTCGCAAACAGCCGGTTTGAATCGCGCGCAGCAGTCATTACCGTTATCGAAAAAGATCTTTCGGCATGTGCGGACGGTACGGTTGATGTGCTGGTGCACACGCTCGACGAAGCGGCGAAAACACCATGGCTTGAAAATTCGGGCACCTGTATCGATCTGCTGGACCTCGATATTACTCAGTATGACTACGACCCCGGTTTATTAATGGTTGAGCAGGGCGCCGAACAAAACGAGCAGCTGTATAGCCATTTACTGCGCAGCCGTTGTCCTGTTACCGGGCAGCCGGATTGGGCAACGCTGATTGTTCGGTACACAGGCGCGCCAATCAGTGCTGCAAGTCTATTGCGCTATATTGTTTCATTGCGCAACCACGAAGGCTTTCATGAGCAAATCGTGGAACGCGTGTTTATGGATATTGAAGCGCAGTGCGCGCCGCGCCAATTAACCGTGTATGGGCGCTTTACCCGTCGTGGTGGGCTAGACATCAATCCATTTCGTTCGAATTACGAAACCTTGCCAATCAGTAAGCGAGTAGTGCGTCAGTAAAATCGCCTGCTATGTAGCGGCGACATTTCTAAACAAGCTAAAGGGTTGGCCCAAGTGGCCAGCCCATCCAAATCCAAATAAATAACATGACCGACCAGCCTACGAGCAGCGTCACGCTATAGGGCAGCATGTAGGCCAGCAAGCTGCCGATGCCCGTGTCTGCTTGATAGCGCCTTGCAAAGCCCAACACTAAAGCAAAATACGGCATCAACGGCGTTATGATGTTTGTGCTCGAATCCCCCACACGAAAAGCTGCTTGCGTCGCTTGCGGATCAATGCCGAGCAACATCAGCATGGGAATGAAAATTGGCGCGAGCATGGCCCATTTCGCCGAAGCGCTGCCCATCATTAAATTTATCAGCGCGGTAAACAGCACAAATAAAATTAACGTTGATGCTTGAGAAAGCTGTAGCGCGCCAAGTAATTCAGCGCCTCGTATTGCTAACACCAAACCCGTGCCAGACCAGTTAAACCAGGCGACAAATTGCGCGGCAAAAAACATTAATACTAGATAGCCCGCCATCGTACGCATGGTGTCTTCCATGGCCTGCACAATGTCTCCGCCGGTGTTGAACTTTTCGCTAGAAAAACCGAAGGTGATGCCGCACAAGGCGAAGCCCAGCGAAATTAGCACAACTAAGCTGTGCATAAATGGGCCTTGCAATAGACTGCCGCTCGTTGCGTCGCGCAAAGCCGCGTCACTAGGCGCGCTCAGTGCAATAACGCCGCCGATAAAAACGGCCGCGCAAATCAGCGTGTTGCGGAGTGCTTTGCTGTGCTCGCCGGGATCTATCCCTGAGTTGTGCTCGGCGCTTGAATCGGCAACATGAGAAATGCGCTTCTCCAGCAAACGCGTTACCCACGTTACGACAAGCGTCACCAGTAACGTTGAGGCAAGAATAAACCAATAATTTCCTGCCGCTGAAACACTTCGCTCCGGCGCAACAATATGCGCTGCTTCAGTGCTAATGCCCGCGAGCAATGCATCAACGGGCCCGACAAACAAGTTTGCACTAAAGCCACCTGATACCGCAGCAAACGCAACCGCAATGCCGAGTAATGGCGAGCGTCCTGCGCGGGCAAACAATAATCCCGCCAGTGGAATTAACACCACATAGCCGGAATCCACCGCAATGCTAGAAAGAACACCCGTAAACGCCACCATGGGCGTTAAAAAAGAAGCCGGTGTGCGCGCCACAAGGCGTGACAACAGCATTGATAGCAAGCCGCTTTGCTCCGCGATTCCTATGCCGAGCATGGCAACGATCACCACACCTAGCGGGGCGAAGCTGATAAAGTTTTTAACAAGGTTGGGCAGGATGTAGCGCAGACCGTCGCCGGAAACAAGCGACTGAATAACCACGCCTTCCCCAGAGGTAGGATGCACCGCGCTAATATCTAATGCGGCAAGCAGCGCGGTGATCGGCAATAAACTTAGTGCGAGCCAAACGAACAGAAGGGTAGGGTGCGGCAGTCGATTACCAATGCGTTCAATCGTTGCGAGCCAAGCCGGTAGCGCTGATGCGTTCACGTAAATCCCCTAGCGAGGGTTAAACGATCAGCCGCTCCTGAACAGTGCGCGCAGCTTCGCCCATCACTTGCAGAATGCGGCTGCGGTCTTTAGGGCCGATCAAATCGCTGTCTAAGTGAATAGCGAAACCTTGTGCTTCAAAATTCACTCTGACGTCCCGTGACTGCTTTAATTCTGCAGCCGACTTAGCCAGCGTATGCAAAATTCTCTTCTTGTCAAAGTTTCGAATGCGCTCAACATGCATATGGATGCCGAATCCATCGGCCTCCAAGGAAATAAAGTCTTGGCTTTTGCCCGCTTTGCTGCGGAAATCGACTACTTCGTGTACGGGAATAGGGCGATTAAATCCTTTCGCCTGAATGTCGCCAATGCTGCGACAAAGAATCCGATCTTTAATTAATTCGTGTGTGCCTTGTGAAATCAGAATATGACCTGGGCGCGCGGCAGATTCTAGTCGACTGGCTAAGTTCACGTCTGTGCCAAGAATGGTGTAGTCCAAGCGCGTGTCGGTGCCGAAGTTGCCGACGGTGACATAACCCGTATTAATGCCGATGCGAATTTCTAATCGGTGATCAATGCCTTCGCGTTTCCATTTTTGGCGCAGCAGCTTCATGTGCTTTTGCATTTCAATGGCCATTGCTACACAGGCGGTGGCGTCTTCCTTGGAGCCTTTCGTGGTGGGGTCACCAAAAAACACCATCACGGCATCGCCAATAAATTTATCCACCGTGCCGCCATGACGTTCCGCTATGCGAGTCATTTCGGACAAATAGGTGTTGAGCATGCTGGTCAGTTGCTCCAGCGGCAGCTCTTCTGACATGGCGCTGAAGCCTTTAATGTCAGAGAAAAACACAGTAAGTTTTTTCCGGCGTGTTTCCACTTTGGCGTCGCGGCGGCCAGAGAATAGCGAGCCCCAAATTTGCGGCGATAAATATTTGGCGAGCTTGCGAGAAAGTTCAACAGCCTGCTTTTGCTGCGCGCCCATACGTTCTTGTACTTCGAGCACGAATTTGGTTTGTTGGTGTGAATTAAACGACGAGGCAGCCACATACACGCCTAAACCCAGTAACGACACTAGCGTTAGGGAGCTAGGCGTTTCCTCAATGGGGATCATATGAAAGCCCATCGTCAGCGTGCCCGCAAAGGCGCCAATCACAAGCCAGATAAAACTCATTAGCCACAGCATTAAGCCACCGCCGGTCACGGCATTGGCGTTCACAATGATTAACAGGGCAATACACGGAATGACCGAGAAGTGCAGCGTGGACATGGCCAAGCCAATAAACACTGCATCAATTTGAATCAGCACACTGGCGGTTTGTTGTTGCCGACGACCGCGACGCTCCATGATGGCCGCAATCACCTGCGCCGCTAACGGGTAGGCAAGCAGAATGGCTACCACGAGGTAGTAATCGAAGGGGAAGAGTTTGTTTTGAATCCCGGCAGTCAGAATCACCACGGCCACTAGAAACTCTAGTAAACGAATGTAATTACTCATCCGTCTCGCTTTGGCCTGTGGATCCTCGCGGTTGGGCTTCTTTTGGCCGTTTGTCGCGGGTGCGTTCATGAGATCTGGTTCACCTTTACTGTAAGACGCAGATTACAGCGAACCGGCTTAAGAAAAAAGCACTAGGGCTTCAATTTTAGCGCCATTCACTCCCTCTAATGTCCCGTATAGCGGGCGCTGCGACGCACTTCGCCATGATAGATTGCGGCAAACTGAGGCAAATGTCGTTGGGTTGGTTACAATGGCCCGCCAGTCAGGAGTTCACATGGATGCTATTACTGCTTTACACACGCGCTTATCAATTCCAAGGCTTATGGAGCCAGGCCCCACACCTGAACAAATAGACCAATTATTACGCGCCGCGATACGCGCGCCAGACCACGGCATACTGCGCCCTTGGCGATTTATTCTGTTGGAAGGGGAAGGCCGAGAGCGCCTCGGTGATATCTTTGCGCAAGCTCAGCTCGCCGACGATCCAGACACCGATAGCGCCGTCATCGACAAACTGCGGAGCAATCCGCTGCGTGCGCCAACCATTCTCGTCGTGGTGGCGGAAACTGACCTGAACAATCGTATCCCTGTGATTGAGCAAGTCATGGCCGTGGCTGCCGCAACGCAAAATATAATGGTGGCCGCTCATGCGCTGGGAATCGGCGCCATGTGGCGCTCAGGGTTAATGGCCGAGCATAAAATGGTGAAGCTACAGCTTGGCTTTGCAGAGAAAGATGAAATCGTCGCCTACCTTTACTTAGGCACACCCACCGGCACCCGTAAATTGCTGCCAGATGATTCCCCCAGCGAATATATGCGAACACTGCCACATGATTGATTTACAACAATTTGCGGATCACATCCGAGAAAACATGCCGCTCACGCGCCATCTGGATTTTCAAATTCTAGGTTGGGACGGAGAACAACTGACCCTCAGCGCGGGCCTTGCTGTGAACATCAACGACAAAGGCACCTTGTTTGCAGGCTCGCAAACCGCACTGTTAACACTCGCTGGTTGGGCCTATGCCACCTTGTTGGCACGCCCTTGCAGCGTTGACGTGGTGGCCGGCACCAGCACCATGGCGTTTAAAGCACCAATACGCGGTGACATCGAAATTCTTGCCACCGCCACGGCGGAAACACGCGAGCGGTTTCATCAGCGCCTTGCTAGAAAAGGCAAAGCGCCCATCGCTGTTCACGTGCAAGCACGCCAGCATGGCGGCGAGTGGGTCAGCGAATATCACGGCAACTACCTTGCCACTTTGCACCCAGGCGCGGGTCAGCCACAGTAAAGCACTCAAAAAAGCAGCAAACGCGCCACCTGCGCATTGCCTGCACCCCATCGCTCGGGTAACCTACGCGCCTTTCGCGAAGGGCAGGGAAGGGTTTTCGTGAAAGCATGCACTGAGCCGCTAAAATGGCCGTGCGGAAATTTGGTGAGGTGTCCGAGTGGCCGAAGGAGCACGCCTGGAAAGTGTGTATACGGAAACGTATCGAGGGTTCGAATCCCTCCCTCACCGCCAAATTTAAAAAGCCCCGCAATGCGGGGCTTTTTTTATGGGCGGGGGAAAAGGGGCGTGACAGAAGGTGGCTTAATTGGTTGTGTAAGAATTTTCTGACGGTGTTGTTGGTTGTATGGGTTTTTGTTTGCGTTAATGTGGTGCGTGTCCCTTCTTTTCCTTCTTTTGTTCTAAGGATGCTGAAGAAAAGTCTGTTACGCCGCTTGAAGATAAAGGCAAAGGTGTAAAGGTTGGCTCGGATAAGGATGGAAATACAGTGGTCGTTCGACCTGGAGGTGGGGCCAAGAATGATGGCGTTCCCGCAAATGCCACGGTTGAGATTCAGCCGACTGACGGCGGCTCGGCGACGAACAAGAACAAGGGACACGCACCCTAACTCTCGTGTTGTAAGATTTCGCTGACAGTGTTGTTAGTCGTATGGATTATTGTTGGCGTTAAAGTGGTGCGTGTCCCTTCTCCTTTTTGTTGTGGTTAAAGTGGTGCGTGTCCCTTCTCCTTTTTCTTCCTACGGTAGCGCGGTTGAACGTTGTGGCCTTGGTGGTTGGTGTCGGAGCGGCTGCGTATCAGTTGACAGCCAATGCTGTCTGTGAATTAAGGTGTAGTTAAAAATGCGTATTTTTTTGTATAGATTGGCTGGGTTCTTGGTCGGTTCTTTTATGTTTTCATCAGGATTTTATCTGGTTTTTTTCTCTGATAGGGCAAGCGTTCTTGAAATTATTGGTTTTTCTTCTGGTGCACTGGTCGGGGCGGTTCTTTTTCACTATGGAATCACTGGGAAAGCCTCCTTCGTTAGGAAATGAGAAGGAATTAAGGGTCAAAATAAATAAGGACACGCACCACTACTAGCATGTCGGACGGTGTTTTGCTCTTTCGTCGTACATCATCATTTTTTTAATCGATTACATTCCTGTGACCGTCCATCACAGGAATGTCCATGACCCGCCCACGAAGCCAGCAAGTTTCTTTAGATGCCACGCCGTACTATCACTGTATTTGTCGCTGTGTGCGTCGTGCCTTTCTCTGTGGAAGAGACAACTATTCCGGAACCGATTACGAGCACCGCCGTCAATGGGTGGTGGAGCGCCTTGCTGTGCTGGTAGAGGTTTTCAGTATTGATCTATGCGCGTACGCGGTTATGTCGAATCATTACCATGTTGTGCTGCGCATTGATCAGGAGAGGGCGCAGTCATGGTCAGATGCAGAGGTTGCTAGACGATGGTTGATGTTATTCAGCGGGCCAATGTTAGTGCAGCGTTGGCTAAAAGGTTCTGCCGATAAAGCACAAAGTGAGGCGGCGCTAGAAATTATTCAGCAGTGGCGAGCACGCTTAACGGATCTCGGTTGGTTTATGAAGTGCCTGAATGAGCATCTTGCCCGTCGTGCCAATGAGGAAGATAGCTGCAAGGGTCGGTTTTGGGAAAGCCGTTATAAGAGCCAAGCGTTGCTCGACGAAACCGCATTGCTTGCGTGCATGGCTTACGTTGATCTCAACCCGGTGCGCGCCAAAATGGCGAAGGCTCCTGAAGACTCCGAATTTACTTCTATCCAGCAGCGTGCGGAAGCATTAAAGCAAAGCGCGCCGAGCGATGTTTCAGAAAGTCCCAAACCAAAACTATTGGCCTTCGTCTCCGCTGAAAACATTGACGCGCCTTGGAAAGAGTCATTGTGTGAAGTACGGCTTATGGATTACTTAGAACTCGTCGATCAAACGGGCAGGGCAATCCGAGAAAATAAGCGAGGCCAGATTGATGCAGGTGCCGCTTCCATATTGCAACGCCTGAGCATTGATCCCGAAACGTGGCTGAGGCATATGCAGCCACGAAGGAATCGATTGCTTTCTGCGATGGGTTCGGCGGCGAGTATCGCTAACTTTATTGTTCAAACGGGCCGGCAACGACTGTTAGATAAACGGGCAGCGTCGGCATTGCATAGCTGATGCCCGCGCCGAGTAATACAGCTTAAAACATACTCGTTTGCTGAGCGGTTGTGTCGGCGCGACCTGATATTAGTGTATGTCCTGCCCGCATATCTTGCTGTATCGTGGGAAAAAATAGGTGGAGGTTGCTATGCAGGTAAATGAAGAATACCTGCAGCTGTTGCGCAAGATGCCCGTCTTTGCACAGCTGTCAAAGTCCCAGATAGAAGTTCTGCTGGGGCACATGGAAGAGGTCATATTCCCCGCAGGCTCCGCGCTGTTTGAGGAAGGCGACCACGGTGATCGGCTGTATTACATCATTGCCGGATTTTTGGAGGTAGTGAAAGCAGCTGGCACCAGCCAAGCTAGAACGCTGGCCAGCATGGGCCCAGGCGAGTCACTCGGCGAGATGGCGATCATTGATGAGCTACCACGCTCAGCGACGGTAGCTGCGCGTTCCGAAGTGCATGCACTGGTGCTGACGCGAGAAGCGTTTGACCAAGTGGTGCACGATGAGCCCGCGATCGGCGTTGAAATTCTCAAGGGGCTGGCTCGACGCATGAGCATGAATTTGCGCTACACAGACTTTCTGACGGTTAATGAATAAGTAGAATAAGTAGGGACACGCACTCTTATCTTGTCTCGGCGACAAAGTGATGCGTGTCCCTTATTTCATTCAATCTTTAGTGATACGCCTGAAAGATCTTTCCACTTCACAATGTTGTCTGCTTCGAATTCACGCAGTTATTGTGTTAGCACCTTTTGACTAACGGGAGGGATATTTTTTCGACTTGGCCTAATTGCAGTGAGCCTATGTAATATCACGGATTACCGCTTTTCATTAGCGATGTCGGTACGGTGCGTGTCCCCATTTTATTTTATTTACCCCGCACTGAACAATTTCGCTCGCACGGTGGCACGATATTGCCCCGGCGTGGTCGCTAGGATTTTGCGAAACAGTTGGGCGAAATAACTCATATCCTGATACCCCACCTGCCAGGCAATTTCCGCAATCGACAGATTGCTGGTCTGCAATAGATCCTTTGCCATATCGATGCGCAGCTCCTGAAGAAACTGCAATGGGGTTTTGTCGGTGGCATCCTTGAAGCGGCGGTTGAAGGTGCGCACGCTCATGCCGAACTTTTTCGCCACGTCGGCCAGCACGACAGGTTTCTGCACATGTTGTTGCAGCCAGATCTGGGCCTGCACGATGTCTTCGTCCGGGTGGTAGCGATGCTTGTCATCGAAGAAACTGGTGGCTTCGTAGTTGCGGCGAATTTCATGGGAAAAATTTCGCTCGACATGATTGGCAATGACAGCGCCATAAGTGCGATGAATAAAATGCACAGTCAGGTCCGCCACGGCATTCACGCTCGCCGCGCAATACTTGTTGTTGGCCTGGGTGATGAAGTACCGGCGCTTGAGCAAGACATTAGGATAGTCCCGCTCGAATTGATCGAAGTAATGCCAGTGGGTGGTGGCGGGCTTGCCATCCAGCAATCCAGCTTCGGCTAAAAAGCAGGCCCCGGTGCCCACCGCAATCAGAATGCAGCCTTTGCTGTGCAGTGTCTGCAGCCATTCCACCAGTTGTGGATTGCGCCGCACGATCGGGCGTGGGTTACGCCACAGGGCCGGCAGAATCACCATGTCGGTGTGGGCGATTTCATCCAGTGTCAGGTCCGGCTGCAACAGAAATCCGGAACGGGTAGGCACCGGGTCCCTAGCCACCCCCGCCGTGGCGATATTGAGACGAATCGCATTGCGATCGCGCACCAGGGCGGCCGATTCCGCTGCCCTCATCATTTCGATGGGCAGGGTAATACTGGTGGCCAGCATGTGTTCCACCAGAATAAAGCTCGCCCCCAGCCGGCGCTGCCCGGACGTTCGCTTGCTACTCTCTTTAGCGGTCTTATCTGTTGTCTCTGCCATCTGGATACTTGCCAGCCACACACCGTGGCCAATATACCACATTTAATGGCCAAACAGCCCATGTCTCAGAGCCAGCCCCTGCCTACACTAGCTCCTCTTCGATTTATGTCTGCTTTATGAAAGGGTTGGGACACATGGCACAGCTTCCGGTGATTGTCGGATTTGGCGGGTACAACGCGGCAGGACGCAGCTCCAGCCACCAGGGTTTTCGGCGCATGATCCTGGAGTCCCTAGACGGGGACGCCCGCCAACAGACCTTGGCGGGACTGGCGGTGATGACCGGCATGATCAAAGCGCAAGGCGATGATTTTGTTTCCCTCAGCGGCCAAACCATCTCCCTGGCGGAGATCGAAACCCGCTATGGCGCCGCCGTGCTGGAGGCCACCCTGATCCGCAAAGTCGAGAAATCCTATTTCGATGTGGACAAGACCCACTGGCAACAGAACCTGACGGTGTCCGCTGTCGGTGACCAGTCCCACTTCCTGGTGAGCAAAAAGCAATTGCCGCAGCCGGTACCGGCTACCTGGCAGGTGGCGGAGTACTCCAGCACCCATGTGCGGGTGACCCTAGTGGACAATCTGGCAGTAAAAATTCCGTCGCTGCGGGATTTTCCGGTGAAGTCCGCCGGACAGTTGCCCACCGGCTTCGAACCCGCGCAATTGTATGACGCCCGTTTCCATCCCCGTGGCCTGCAACTCACCGTGGTGGGCATGAGCGACGCGTTGCATTCACTGGGCATTCCCTGGCACACAGTGCGCGACAGCGTGAAGCCCGACCAGATTGCTGTGTTTGCCGGTAGCATGCTCGGACAGATGGATGAATATGGGTATGGCGGCATGATTCAGGCGCGGCAGAAAGGTGGCCGCGTCACCGCCAAGCAATTGCCTCTGGGCATGAACACCATGCCAGCGGATTTCATCAACGCCTACGTGCTAGGCCACATGGGCACCACTGGCGCGGCCACCGGCGCCTGCGCAACGTTCCTCTACAACCTGCGCATGGGCATCGAGGAAATCAAAGCCGGTCGCGCCCGTGTCGCCATCGTCGGCAACGCCGAAGCGCCCATTACGCCGGAAGTGATGGATGGGTTCGGCGCCATGAGTGCACTGTGCACTAGGGATGGCCTGAGCAATATCGACGGCAACGCGGAACCGGACTATCGCCGCTCAAGTCGTCCCTTTGGCCAGAATTGTGGCTTCACCATCGCGGAATCCGCACAATTTGTAATTCTGATGGATGATGCCCTGGCCGTGGAATTGGGCGCACAGATTCATGGCGCTGCGACCGACGTGTTCGTCAACGCCGATGGTTTCAAGAAATCCATTTCCGCACCGGGCCCCGGTAATTACCTGACCCTGGCCAAAGCGGTGGCGGCGGCAAAAGCCATCGTCGGTCAAGAAGGTGTGCAACAACGCAGTTTCGTCCACGCCCATGGTTCCAGCACGCCGGCCAATCGCACCACCGAATCAGAAATGTTTGATCGCGTGGCCGCCGCATTCGGCATTGAGCGCTGGCCGGTGGCAGCGGTGAAAGCCTACTTGGGTCACTCCCTGGGTCCCGCCAGTGGCGACCAGCTTGTGGCGGCGCTGGGATCCTTCCACTACGGCATTGTTCCCGGCATCAAAACCATCGATGCGGTGGCGGACGATGTGCATCAGCAGCATTTGCAGATTTCTGTCACTGACATTGACAAACGCAGCACTGGTTTGGATGTCGCCTTCATCAACAGCAAAGGGTTTGGCGGCAATAACGCCACTGCTGTGGTGCTGTCACCCACCATTGTGGAACGCATGTTGACGAAACGTTATGGTGCACAAACGATGGCGGCCTACCAACAACACAAACAAACCGTGCAAGCGCGCAGCGAGGCCTACAATCAGGGCGCATTGCGTGGCCGCTTCAGCGTGCAATATCGCTTTGGCGAAGACCTGTTGGACGATGCAGATCTGGATATTTCCACCACCAGCATTCGTATTCCCGGGTTCGCGCAAGCCATTGATTACAACAGTAGGTCCGAGTTCGAGGATATGCTGGGCTAATGCCCAAAGCAGACTTCGTCCGCCACCCGCTCCTGATGGCCGGTGACCGAATGCAGGAGATGGCAACGCACTCGGTGATCGGGCCGAATAGACATCCTGCCCTGGCCGTGTCTGTGCGTTATATATATCCAGCGTAACCCCGATAAATTACAAGGCGTGCTGGCCACGCTGGCTCAGCATAACAACGAAGCGGAGGTTGCTGTCAGGTCTCCCAATGCTCGCTTTTGGGAAACGGGAGACCTGACCCCAATTTGCCCTTTCTTAACCCTCTTTATCTTTACGGTTCCACTGCTGCCGTTGAATCAGCAGATACGCCGCCGGCAAAACAAGCAGCGACAACAGTGGTGCGGTAATCATGCCGCCCACCATCGGTGCGGCAATGCGGCTCATGATTTCTCCGCCAGTGCCGTTGCCCCAAAAAATCGGCAGCAGGCCAGCGATAATGACCGCCACCGTCATCGCCTTGGGGCGCACGCGTTGTACCGCGCCTTCGTGAATGGCGCTGAGCAAGCCGGCATCATTGTCCTGACCCTGTTGCTGATGTGCCTGCCAAGCGTGTTTTAGATACAACAACATGATGACGCCAAATTCGGCGGCGACACCGGCCAGCGCAATAAAGCCCACGCCCGTGGCCACGGACAGGTTGTAGTCAAGCAGGTATAAAAACCAGACGCCGCCGGTGACTGCAAATGGCAATGTCGCCATGATTAACAACGCTTCATCGGCACGCCGAAACGTCAGAAACAGCAACACAAAGATAATCATCAAGGTGGCCGGTACCACCACTTTTAGTCGCGCGTTGGCGCGTTCGAGAAATTCGAACTGGCCAGCAAACGACAGGCTAACGCCGACGGGCAATTTCACCTGTTCTGCGACGCGGGTGCGCAACCCATTGACGACCGAACTCAGATCGCGACCACGCACATCGATATACACCCAGCCGGACAGCCGACCATTTTCGCTTTTTAGCATCGGCGGGCCGTCAGTGATTTTGATCTGCGCCACGGTGCCCAGTGTGATTTGTGCGCCGCCCGGTGTGGTCATCGGCAAATCACGCAAGCGCTGCACGGTGTCGCGCCACTCCCGTGGATAACGCAGGCTAATCGGATAACGCGCCAGACCTTCAACCGTTTCACCGATGGTTTCTCCACCAACCAGGCCGCTGACCACCGATTGAATCTCGGCAATGCTCAGTCCGTATTGGGCGGCAATGTCGCGACGGATATCGATGTCGACGTAACGTCCGCCGGTCAAGCGTTCGGCTAATGCCGAGGACACGCCCGGCACCTGTTTTGCCACCTGTTCGATCTGCCGCGTGATCTCGTCAATCTGACTGAGGTTATCGCCGGCGACCTTGATGCCGATCGGGCTTTTAATGCCGGTGGCCAACATGTCGATGCGATTGCGAATCGGTGGAATCCAGATATTGGCCAGACCCGGCACGCGCACGGTGCGATCAAGTTCTTCAATTAACTTCTCCGGCGTCATGCCATCGCGCCACTGATCTCGCGGCTTGAAACGGATGGTGGTTTCAAACATGGTCAGCGGCGCCGGGTCGGTGGCCGTGCGGGCACGGCCGGCTTTGCCAAACACGCCTACGACTTCCGGCACGGTTTTGATCAGACGATCTGTTTGCTGCAGCAGCTCGCCGGCTTTTTGCGCCGACAGCCCCGGCAGCGCGCTTGGCATATACAGTAAATCGCCTTCATCAAGTGGCGGCAGGAATTCGCCACCCAGTCGACTCAGTGGCCAGAGCGTGGTGAGAAAAACCAGCACCGCCACCAGCAAAGTAGTTTTCGGAAATGCGAGCACGCGCTCCAACAGCGGTTGATAACAACGGATCAGAAACCGACTAATCAGATTGCTGTCTTCGGAGGGGATACGACCGCGAATCCAATAGCCCATCAACACCGGCACCAGCGTGACTGACAGACCGGCGGCTGCTGCCATCGCCCAGGTTTTAGTAAAGGCCAGTGGGCCAAACAGTCGTCCCTCCTGTGCTTCGAGCGTAAACACCGGAATAAACGACAGCGTGATAATCAGCAGCGAGAAAAACAATGCAGGCCCCACCTCTGTGGCAGCCTGACCAATCACTTGCCAATGCGTCTCACCCGACAGGGATTTTCCCGGATGTGAGCGGTGCCACGCTTCGATTTTTTTATGCGCATTTTCGATCATCACCACCGCCGCATCGACCATGGCACCGATGGCGATGGCGATGCCGCCGAGCGACATAATGTTGGCGTTGATGCCTTGATAACGCATCACAATAAAGGCGCTGAGAATGCCCAGCGGCAGCGAAATAATCGCCACCAGCGATGAGCGCAGGTGGCCCAGGAACAGCACGCACACCAGCGCCACAACAACAAATTCTTCCACCAGTTTTATGCCAAGGTGTTTAACCGCACGGTCAATCAGTTCACTGCGATCATAGGTGGTGACGATCTCGACACCGTCGGGCAGGCTGGCGCGTAATTCATCCAGCTTTTGATGCACCGCTGACAGCACGGCGCGCGCATTTTTTCCGGAACGCAAGATCACCACACCGCCGACCACTTCGCCTTCGCCGTCAAGCTCGGCAATACCGCGGCGCATTTCTGGCCCCACCCGTACCTGCGCTACGTCACCGAGCAACACAGGCACACCGTTAACCAGTTTCAACGGAATTTGTCGGAAGTCGTCCAGTGATTGAAGGTAACCACTGGCGCGCACCATGAATTCTGCTTCGCCCAAGGTCAGCACCGCGCCGCCGGTTTCCTGATTGGATTGCGCAATCGCCTGACGCAGTTGCTGGTGACTGATGCCGAGACTGGCCAATTTGATTGGGTCCGGAAGTACCTGATATTCGCGCACCATGCCGCCCACGGTTGCCACTTCGGCCACATCGGGAATGGTTTGCAATTCGTACTTCAGAAACCAGTCCTGCAATGACGTGAGTTGTGAAATATCGTGCTGCCCCGTGCGATCTATCAGCGCGTACTGGTAGATCCAGCCAACGCCAGTGGCATCTGGGCCCAGTGCCGCGCGCGCCGTTTGGGGTAACTCTGACTGCACCTGACTGAGATATTCGAGCACGCGCGAACGTGCCCAGTAGAGGTCAGTGCCATCTTCAAACAGCACGTACACGTAACTGTCGCCGAAGAACGAATAGCCGCGCACCGTGCTCGCGCCCGGCACCGCCAACATGGTGGTCGCGAGCGGGTAGGTGACCTGCTGTTCGACCAGTTGTGGCGCTTGCCCCGGATAACTGGTGCGAATAATGACCTGCACATCGGACAGATCTGGCAGCGCATCGACGGGCGTGTGTTTGATTGACCAAACGCCCCATCCGGTGATGAACACCGTGGCCAGCAATACCAGAAAGCGGTTTGCCAACGACCAGCGAATTAGCGCGGCGATCATTTCATGTCCTCCAGCTTTTCAAGCTGTTCAACGATCAGTCCATCATCGCCATCGCTGACGCCAATGCGCACACGGTCGCCCTCGGCGATGCCGGCGGCGGTGCTGTCATTGGCCAAACGAAAACGCATGGTCATGCCCGGCATGGACAGCGTTTTGAACGGGCCGTGTTTGAGCCGCACCTTACCATCGCCGAGTTGCTCGACTGTGCCTTCGGCATAATGCAGCGGGCTTGCGTGCGAATCGGTTTCCGATTTTTCCTGCGTGGGCGATAGGGTTTGCATCTCAATGCCCTGCAGGCTGGCTTCCGAATCCAGCAGGAACTGGCCGCTGACCACGACGTGCTGGCCTTGCTCTAGGCCCGCAACAATTTGCGTTTGTGCGCCGAGTTCGGCGCCGGGTAGCACTTCGCGCGGCTGATATCGACCGTCGCCCAGATCGATCATCACCAGCGTGCGCAAACCGGTACGTAACAACGCTTCGGTGGGCACGGCGAGCATGCGCTGTTCGCCCGCACTGCGAATACGCACTTGAGCGCTCATGCCGGGGCGCAAATCGCCATCATCATTGGGCAGCGTTATGCGTACCTGCACCGTGCGACTGTTCGGATCCACCAGCGGCAAAACGTCGGCCACCTGTCCTGCACGCTGTGACGGATTGACGCCTTGAATCAGCACCTCAACAACGTCGCCGCGATGCACTTGGTCTAGTTGGTGTTCGGCCACCGCGGCTTCCACCCAAACTGGATTTAGCGACTGAATTTCTGCGATCGTGGTGCCTTGCGTCAGCGTCATGCCGGCGCGCGCAGCTAGGCTGCGAATAACGCCGTCACGTGGTGACGTCACCGTCCAAACATCTTGCGCGGTGCGCTCCCGTTCGAGACGCTCGATTAACGTTGTTGGCATGCCCAACGACAGCAGCCGTTCCCGGCCGGCCGCGATCAGTGCGCCGTCGCCGCTATCCAGCACCGCCAGCCACTCGTGTTGGGCGCCGGTCCAGGCCGGCACGCGCAAACGCAATAGCGGTTGGTTGGCCTTGACGCTGTCGCCGCTCGCCAGCGGCCAGACCTTGTCCACCAGCGCCGTGGTCGGCGTTTGCAAACGTGTCAGGGCACGGTCGTTGAAGGCGATTAATCCGGGAACGTTCAGTTGTGATTGCTGCACGGTGGTGACCACCGCTGCGCTACGAATGCCTAAGTTCTGGATCATCTCAGAGCTGATGCGTATGCCCGCACCATCGGTAGCGGCGCCGCCGTCGGCGTAACGCGGCACCAGATCCATATCCATGAACGGCGACGGCCCCGGCTGGTCGAATTGCTGCTGCGGATACATCGGGTCGTACCAGTAGAGAACCTTTTGTTCCTGCGCTGCGCCTTGGTCGTCAGTGCTCGCGGAGATCATCTCGGCGTCATGGGCAGGCATGCTGTGGCGGCCAAGATAAATACCGGCCAGCAGTAACAGCAGCCCGGCGAAAACAGTGAGTGTTTTGTGTTTAATATTCATCATCGTGTTTCCCGATCAGCGCGCTATCGTGGTCATAGCTGAAATGCAGTGCGGCGGCGATCTGGTCGCGCTGCGCTACAAGCTCAATTTCTGTCAGTCCGGCTTCCAGTCGTTGGCGCCGTGCGCGCACCAGTTCAGTCAAACTGCTTTCGCCACTGCGCCAAGCGGCGCTGGCAAGTTTCACTTTCTCGTCCGCGAGTGGGATCAGGGTTTGCTGCTGCCGCGCGAGGGAGCGTTGCACGCGCTCGAACTCGGCGAGCTCCGATTGCAGCATCGCTTCGTGTTCGCGTTGTACGCCTTGTGCACGGGCGGCGAGCGCCAGACGGTCGGCCTCGGCCGAAGCAATACGCGGGCCCTGACGCGAACCGCTGAATAGAGGCAGGTCCACATTGATCTGCAACATCGCCATGTCACTAAAGTCCTCTCGGTCCATATAGGCGAGTGTCAGCGTCCAGTCTGGTTTTTTTTCTGCCCTTGCCTGATCTGCGATGGCGCTGGCGACCTCGATTTGGCGGCGCGCTACGTCCAGTTCTGGATGCTGATGCAGGCTATGCAGCAGATGCTCGGGATCCACTTCAAATATCGGCGCAGCACCCACCACTGGTTGGTTTCCGTCAGCGCCGAGCCAGCGAATCAATTCGGCCTGCGCCTGACGCTGTCGCGCCAGCAGACGGTCGCGTTGGTCTTGCAACGCGGCAGCTTCTTGTCGCGGCTCGATACTTTCCGTGGCGTTACCCTGACCCGATGACAGTCGCGCGCGGACCGCCTGCTCAAATAGGCGGTTTTCTTCCAGCAGTGCGTCCACTAGCGCTAATTGACGGTGCAGGGCATCGGCTTCGATCCAGGCTTGCGCTGTTTCACGGATGACATGTAGACGGGTCGCGTCCGCCATCGATTGCGCCAGACCCGTACGCTGCTGAGATTCCAGCGCGCGCGCTTTCAGCTTGCTGCGATTCGGAAAACGCTGCGAAATGCCAACGCGCTGCATGGTCATGAAATCGCTGGACAGGCTGTAACGATCGGGGCCTTCGACGGGCACATTGTCGAGACCGAGAATTAAGGTCGGATCTGGCAAGGCATCGGCGGGGCCCTGTGCCTGACGCGCTGCTTCGACACGAGCCACCTGCGCCTGAATGTCCGGCGACTGGCGCACCGCGAGTTGCAATGCCTGATCAAACGTCAGGCCGTCAGCACTTGCGCTCGATGCCCACAACAGGGTTGCTACGGCGCAATAAAAACGCGCACAGCGAACTGAAAGAAATATTCGGAACATGTATTACTCCAACACGAATCCTGGCGCATCACGCGCCGTCAAAACCCGACGCATTAGCGTCGCGTCATAACAGATTAGTGTGAAGCGAGAAGGGGCGGTCGCCAGATGGTGTGTAGAGCAAGAGGGGAGTAACGGTGATGTTTCAGTAAAATAGACACGGATTGTGTTGCCGCCACGGCGGGCAACGCGCTGACGTGTGCAATCGAATGTTGTCCCGCGTGACATTGCTGACCGGGCTTGCACGGTGAGTTGTTGCCGGCCGCGGAATGATCATCCTGACAGCAATCGGGTTTAGCAGTGGATGACATGGCTTGAGCATGGGGCGCATCTGCATTCATCTGCGCCATGGTTTGCTCCATTGGGCAGGGCTGCTTGAACTGCATCACCGCCGCGAGCCCCTGAAGGGGCACGGTGAGTAGCAGCAGGTATATCAGCAGTCGAGCGCGTCGCATGGGGGGAGTGTAGCGGGGTTATGGGGTCAGGTCTCCCATTTCCCATCGTTAAAAGTAGGGACACGCACCCTTATTGTAGTGGTCAACTAAATTTGGCCACGATTTAAGAGGCTTGATCATACTGAGCCTCTTTCTCATTCGGGACGATCCCCTGATTAAACGTATGCGGCCGAAGCTGCGAATAATAGCCGGTAATGTATCGAGAGATATGCGCCGGTGCGTCGCTCAAGGAGACGTAACCTAACGTTGGCACCCATTCTGTTTTGAGGCTGCGAAAGAAGCGCTCCATTGGCGCGTTATCCCAACAGTTTCCGCGTCGACTCATGCTCTGCTTAATTTGTTTATGCCAGAGCGATTGTCGGAACTGAAGACTTGTATAATGACTGCCTTTATCCGAGTGAAAGAGTAGCCCTTTAGGCTTGCCGCGTTGCTCAAATGCCATGCTCAGTGCTCGGCAGGTTAAGTCGCTATTCGGCGAAAACGACATCGCCCATCCAACCGGCTTGCGCGCAAATAAATCTAAAACAACCGCCAGATAAGCCCAGCGTTTTCCCGTCCAAATATACGTCACATCGCCACACCAGACCTGATTCGGTCGATCAACAGCGAAGCGGCGATCCAAGTGATTTGGCGCAACTGCATGTTCGCCACCCGATTTTTTGTAGCGGTGCGTCGGTAACTGGCAACTCACCAAGGATAACGATTTCATCATCTTCCTGGCGCGGTAACGCGACAAGGGGACCCCCATTGTCGTGACCATCGACGCAACCGTTCTTGCCCCAGCAGAGCCACCACTGGCACGATGCGTCTGCTTAACGAGGGCGATGGTCTTCGCTCTCTCAACATCGATATACGGCGTCCGAGCGGCCCAGTAGCGATAGCTACTGCGGTGCACGCCGAACAGATCACACAGGTGCCGAATGTCCGTGAGACGTCGGAGCGCTTTAATCAGCGCAAACCGTTCAGGCTGTCTGACATTAAGAGAGCGGAGGCCTTTTTTAAAATGTCTTTCTCTAGC
The DNA here is from genome assembly GCA_029213045.1 of Alcanivoracaceae bacterium. Classification (GTDB taxonomy): domain Bacteria; phylum Pseudomonadota; class Gammaproteobacteria; order Pseudomonadales; family Alcanivoracaceae; genus JARGPN01. Next base: position 426,863 of record JARGPN010000006.1, on the reverse strand, counting down.
TCGAGCAACTTAACACGCTTCTCAAGTTCACGGATCTTGCGCTGCTCATCTGAGATCGGCGCACCTTTGCCAACGCCGCCATTACGGTCATCACGAAGCTGTCGAGCCCATCTATCCATCGTGGAGTGCCCGACGCCCATCGCGCTCGCCGCTTCGCGAACGGAGTAGCCCTGATCGACAACTAGCTGCGCTGCCTCAAGACGAAACTCTGGAGAAACATGCTGCTTTCTGCTCTTGCTCATTGTGTCACCTGATAGCCGAAGGTGCATAATAGCACCTCATTTTAGGTGGCCAAATTCAGTGTGCCACTACATATCTTGTCTCGGCGACAAAGTGATGCGTGTCCCGTATTTCTTTTTCCTTTCCATCAAAAGTTGTATCCGATGGCGAGAAAATCCACATCTGATTCGTAGAATTGAGAGCGGGTCCAGCTCAACTCTAACGCACCGACGTTGCCACCAACGCCATACGCTAGATCGGTATCGTCATCGCTGCTGCCGACACTGGGATCTACCGATGTGTTCATGGCGCCGAGTCTTAGTTTAACGTTTACGCTTTGCTCCGCAGGCAGGCTAACTGTAGCAAAGGCACCAACTTGCGTGACGCTATAGTCTACAACCCGGTTAAAGGAACCATCGGAAACAGAGGTATTAAGTTCGCCTTCAACGCCTATAGGGCTTCCGGAAAATCCCACGGACAGAACGCCGCCAACGTTGATGGCTGCATCGTTGTCATTCTCAATACTTAACAAACCTGCCTTTAAGCCGAAGGAAATACCTTCTTCTGCGTAGGCGGTGGGAATAAAGACAGCGGCTAACGCGCCAGCCAACAATAACCTTTTCATGTTTGATCGTCCTTGTGTGTTGTTGAAAGCGTAATGCAGAAACGGGAACGCAACTCGATATTAGCTTGTCGCCGTTAAACACTTTTCAAACACTATCGGCAATCTCGGAGAGGCTGTCTGTGCGGTATCGAACGTTACATAGATGCAGGAAAATGTGGCAGGAAAACGGTTTGGCAGGACAAGTCAGGTGGGCGAGGTGGTAGATATTTCTTATGCGCCTTCTTACTCCATCATGGAGTAAGAAGGCGCTCTCGTCTGGAAGGTTCAAGACGCAAGACTATTCTTCGAAACGTTTTAGCCGTCTTAACAATGCGCTATTTTCTCGGCGTAACAGTTTTACTTCGTCAAGCAGTTCTAGTGCTAGCGCGACGCCCGCCCAGTTGATCTGTAAGTCGCGGCGCAGGCGTGCGGCACGTGCAATGTCTGTGACGACTTCATCGTCGAACTGCCATTCAATAGCGCGCATATCATGCGGCCGGATAATGCCGTGACTAACAATATCAATGAGATCTTGTTGTGTGATCTTTACCCGTTGAACAATCTCGCTACTGCATACGGTGATTTTTATGTGAGAGGCCATGATTACTGACTCCATTGTGCGCGTGGGTCAAAGTTCGCTTTATCAGCCAGCTGTTGCCACAGCTGTTCAACATCTTTTCCGGTGATATCGGGCATCACGACTTTGAGTACAGCAATGAGGTCTCCCTGACCAGATTTGCTAGGGAGCCCTTTGCCCGTGATGCGAAGCTTTTTACCATTTTGACTGTGCGCGGGAATGCTCATTTGAATTGTGCCGGTCAGTGTTGGCACTTCAATTTTCGCGCCTAGCGCGGCTTCCCAAGGTGCTAGGGGCACAGTGATGATTAAGTTGTGGCCTTCAACATCGAACAATGGGTGCGGCACTAAACGAACGTGCAAATACACATCGCCGGCGGGTGCGCTGCCGACGCCAGCAATTCCTTGTCCCTTTAAACGAATCCTCTCACCACCAGTGACGCCAGCGGGAATCTTGACGTTCAGGCTTTTGCTTTGCTCGCCAATAACTTGCCCGTATTCGTTATATTTGGGCAGCTTATAGGACACCGGTTTTGATTCGCTGCTGACTGTGTCTTCGAGAAAAATGGGCAGTTCAATTTCAACATCCTGACCGCGCTGCGCAGGGGGTGCGCCTGCGCCTCTGGATTGCCGCGCACCTGCAAATAATGATTCAAAAAAATCAGAGAAGCCCGCATCGCTTGGGTCAAAACCGCCTCGGCCTGAGGGCTGCCATCCTGGCGGTGGCTCAAACGGCTCGCGGCCTCCGCGCTGATGGCGCATGGCGCGCAGCTGATCGTAGTCGGCGCGCTTGTCGGCATCCTTTAGCACTTGCCAAGCCTCCGCGACTTCTTTGAATTTCGCTTCGGCATCGTCTTCTTGGCTTATATCTGGGTGATATTTGCGAGCAAGGCGACGATAGGCCGTCTTGATGGTGGTGTTGTCCGCGTCTGGCTCAACATCGAGTAGCGCGTAGTAGTCTTTAAATTCCATTCCGACCTCAACACGTGGGATTTACAGGTGCTGCGAGCGCCTGAGATCTGCGGAGGCTAAAAAAAGAGCCGCTACCAACAGTGCGCTAGATTCTCGAATGGCACAAATGTTGTTGGTCGAGCGATGTACGTTCTAGTTTTCCAGAGGGGAGCATCGTTAATAGTTAGGAGCAAGGGGCTTGAATCTAGGGGAATGCCGGCAATCTGGTATCAGAAATTGTGTGAAGACGCCATGAAGGGTTCATCGATTTAAGGTGTACTTAACTCATATAAACGTGATGAGCATCACATTTACATGAAAAGGTTCCGATACGCCGTTTGACCTATAGGTGGTTTGGTACTAACTTCATATGAATAAATGTGCAAAGCAGGAAGCACGCACATATAGAGAGTAAGAGTATTTGATTAGATGCTTACTTCGTTCTCTAGGCGGAAATTTTAACGATTTCCTCACTCACTAAGGATGGCCATCGTGGAACAAACAATTAGCATATCCAGTTCTCTCGCCGGCCGCGATCTGGCTCTACTCAAATCCATGATCAATATTCTTTGTACTGAAGAGCACGGTGAAAAGAAACGTGTAGCGCTTCAATACACTGATAATGCAGATTCCCGAATCCACATCTATACAGATGAATCCACGAACGAATCTACAAGCTGTTACTACGCGAAGATCAAAGGGAAAGCGGCGAAAAAAATCATAGGAACAGAAATTAATCCTAAGGTTTTACGTAGCTTTTTTTCGTCAATATTTTCTAGTCAAAGCGAACCCGCGACTTCAAACGGTCCGTCTGAGTTTATACAGTCTCTGTATAACTTTATCGGTGCAGCGAATGAAGGTGCAATGTGCATTGAATGCAGTGAAGCACTGGTTGTTCTGGATATGGCTACATCAACTATCCATTCAGACAAAAAAATTAGCGACGTAATGCTCGCAAAATTTAGTGCAAGTAAGGCCGAGTTTTTACAGTTCGGATCTCTTGAAGAGTGTTTGAGTCATCAAAACTTGAGCGAACCGTTAGCATGGAAAGACAGCCTTCAGTCAATACTGTGGCGGATGGGATTGATCGATAAGGAATTCACGCTCGCCAAACATTTCAGCGGTGAGTCGTATTCATTCAAGCTGGAGGCGTGGCCGGATTTTGGAACGCTTCCTTTTAACTCAAAACACATCATGATGACTTCCATCGTGCATGCACAGGCAGCTTCCTATAAATGCTTGATTGATCAGCACGGATTTCTTGCCGAAGATGTCGAATCCTTTATCAACGCAGGATGTCTTTCTGGGCATATTCGCGTGGTGTCTGACGGAACAGCAAGCTCTCATATAATAATGAAATCGAAATCGGATAATTTTTTAAGCCGACTTAAGAGCCGCTTTTTTGGTTGATAGATATGCATAAAAAAATTGCTTTTATTGGGTCAGTGGGTTGCGGAAAAACCACAATTATCAATCAGCTGAGCACCATTGATACGGTTAATACTGACGTGAAGTCGTCTGTGGATATCGGTAAAGATCTGACAACAGTTGGTATCGATTATGGGCATATAGCCCTTGATGAGGATCTTTCTCTAGGGCTATATGGCGTGCCCGGGCAACGCAGATTTTCGTTTATATGGGATCATGTCATGGATGGCCTGTGGGGTGTCGTGATTTTGGTCAAGCATGATGACAATGAATCTCTCGAAGAGCTCTCGTATTTAATGAATTATTTTAAAATAACATCGTCGACACCATGCGTGATTGGTATTAGCCATGCAGATAAGGCATCGGACGACGTGTTTCGTCACAAGGTGATGAGCGCAATCATGGCCCTCAATTTTAACTTTCCTGTATACACCGTAGATGCTCGGTCTGAGCAATCGGCAACAATAATAATGCAGTCATTGATAGCACTGGGTGAAATTTGATGGAAAACGAACTGGATCAAATGCTGAGTCAGGTATCTGAGAATTTTGACGACCTAAAAATTGTAGCGCTATCGACGATAGATGGTTTTCCTATTTACTGTAGTAAGGGAAGTTCAGATCCAGAAAAAAATGAAAAAATTGCAGCCATCTCAAGTTCCTTACACTCTCTAAGCAATGCTGCTGCGAACCAGCTTGCAGGAAGCAAATTAATGACCACCACTCTGGAAACCGGAGACGGGTTCATTTTTTTCTTTAGCACTACTTACCAAGAAAGAGAATGTGTGCTTTGCATTGCAACAGGCGCTACAGAGAATGTTGCCAAAGCACGATATTTTTCACAAAAAATTGCTGATTTTATCGGCAAATAAAGCGGTGCATAACGCACAAATAATGTAAACAAGGAGAATACAGTGGCGAATATCACAGAAAATTTGAACAAATTGATGGAAATTGATGGGGCCGTTGGGGTATCTCTTGTGGACAGCAACTCCGGAATGGTGCTCGGCAGCGCTGGTGGTGGTGTAGATATGGAACTCGCCGCGGCCGGAAACTCTGAAGTAGTAAAGGCAAAGATGAAAACGATGAAAAGCCTAGGTATTACAGGCAACATTGAAGACATCTTAATTACGCTTGAAGGGCAGTATCACATTATCCGCCCAATGATTAGTCAAAAAGGTTTGTTCTTGTACGTTGTGCTTGATAAAGCTAAGGCGAATTTGGCGTTGGCTCGCCGAAACGTGCAGAATGCCGAGGAATCATTGGAAGTATAAAAGCGTTTACAGTGTTAAGGGCCTAGCTTTGGCCGTTGCCCGAGCTAGGCTCTTAAAGTAATACCTTGGCCCCTTCGCTCTCTTATTCTTCGTAGCGCTTCCGCTGCTCACCTAGTTATGGCTCCCCAGGTGCTAATCTACCCACCAAATAGCTTTTGATGATGCAATGACGGCGTCCTTTAGACGCCAGGTTGGATAAGCGTCATTTTTGCTATCACCAATCCTTAGTTTCTGACGTTATTGTTTTAGGGCTCTCCACAGTGACCGTGTCTGCGATTAGGCAAACGTGTAGTATTACTGCGGAATAGCTGCCTAGCTCCCGCGCTTCGTTTGCTCCCCGCATTGTGAAACATCCCATCATATCTATCAGGCTGTTGAATGAAATGTCGGAATTTACCCAAGAAGATTTAAAAACCCTTGTGGAAATGGTGATGCCCTTTGGAAAGTATAAGGGTAGGGTGCTGATCGATTTGCCCGAGCCATATTTGCTTTGGTTTTCTAATAAGGGATTTCCGAAAGGAGAGCTAGGGCGCCTAATGTCCCTAGCACTGATGTTAAAAATAGACGGTACGGATGCGTTGTTGAAACCGCTTCGTTCGTGATTAGCGTTTAACCTAGTCTCTGTAATCCAATTCATTATGAATGAGTACGACGCACTGAGATGCGAAGAGCATTTTCGGGCCAAGGCTGATCTTCTCAGCCCCGAGCCGTTTTAAACTGTTAAAACTCTTTTTCGGCATGGGGATATGATCGGTGAGCAGAAAGCACGGACTCTTTTCAAATGTCTGCTCCCGTATTGAAATGCCTTTTTTATCCATCACGTATAGCTGGTATTCATTCGCCAGCTCCTGAACGAGCCTTTCAAAACTTATGGTTCGCACAGTGATTCCTGCTTCCACCTGACGCAGTTCTTCCTTTTTCATTCCCTGCGATGCATCCAGTGCTTTGGCTATCTTGCGCAGCAGCGCTTGTTCGTGGAACCCACCAATATCTCGCATTTCTTCTGAGGTGAAGCAAATTGTGCGTGAGAAATCTTTGGTGCTTTCCAGTACCAGATAAACGACCACGTTTTCGCGATGCGATTGCGCGATGAACATACTGTTCATAAGCGTGTGAGCGAGAATTTCCGTGTGTGCCTCTTGCCCAACGCCAGCGAGTAGCGATTGGCTTTCTGTTGGGGCGGCTCTGGCTCGTAGAACGAATGCGCGCATGGATGGTTCCTTATGGAGTGTCGCGCGCAGATGATAGTGAATTTGGCCGCGCAGTGATAATGGCTTGGATTTAGGACGTTTAGCGGAACGGACGCGTAATAAGGGAGGAGCCCATAAATAGTGCCGTTCAGCGCATATTGCCATGCTTGTAGCAAAATGCTACATTCTTAGATGTCTATTTCTTATACGATTTATCTGGAGGCAGGTATGGCTAAGGCGGCATCCCCCGTGCGTTTACAGGCTGATCTTATGGCTGCTGCGTCGACCGCAGGTGGCTTGTTGCACCGTAGCGCCGCCGAACAGATAGAGCACTGGGCGGACCTTGGGCGGCGCATTGCCGGCAAGATCTCCCCCGAAGCCATACTTGAAATCACTGCCGGGCTGGCGACGATTAAAGTTGAGCAAGTAGTGGCACAACCAATTGATCCGGATGCTGTGTTTGCTGCATTGGAGGTGAGCCGTGAAAGCGGTGCGCTGGCCTCGCAAGTAACGGAGAGCAAGGTGCGTTATCAAGCATCCGCCATCCATGCTGGTATGTTGGAGCGCGTGGCCGCCAATGGTGACGTTGTTACAGGTCAATTTAAGAACGGTGTGTTTACGCCTCTAGATAAGTAATGGCGATGAGTAAACAGCTGTGGCTATTGGCCGGTGGAAACGGGGCAGGTAAAAGCACGTTTCATCGGCTTTTTTTACAGCCGCAGGGCGTGCCATTTGTTAATGCTGATTTAATCGCGAAGGAACTGTTTCCCGACGCACCAGAAGTGCATAGCTATCATGCGGCTCGCTTAGCAGAAGAGCTAAGGCGACGTTTGTTGCTTGACGGAAAAAGTTTTTGTTTTGAAACCGTCTTTTCTCATCCCTCAAAAATTGATTTCGTGGCTCAGGCCAAGGCGTTGGGCTACGAAATTATCTTGGTATTTATTCATTTAGATAGCCCGGCGCTAAACAACGCGCGTGTTGCTCAGCGAGTGGAGCAGGGTGGTCATGCGGTACCGGAAGATAAAGTGGAAAGCCGTATTCCACGCACCTTGAACCACATCCGAACAATTATTCCTTTATGTGATCAGGTGCGTGTGTTGGATAACTCCAGTGCGTTATGCCCGTTTCGCAAAGTGGCAGTTTTGCGCGCGGGAACTATTATCGACAAGGCGGAAGATATTCCCGAGTGGGCTGTTGAGCTATTACGGTTTGACGCGCTGTAACGGGAACGTTCTGAAGCGGCATAGTGGTTAGGCGCTTTCGTTGTTGTCCGACTTCTTCGTGTTGCTTAGCGCTGCTAGGCTTTCATTCAGCAGCATTCGGCTCATTTGCGGATCATTTTTGTAAGTGAGTCCGAATATAAAGGCGGCTGACACCGTTTCCCAAGGGTTCTCACGGACAAGTTGCCGTAAGCCGCCGCGTTGCTCGCCGGTGTCTAGGTCGCGGGTATGGCGTCGTAGGCGATAAAGGATCACGAGCAAAATAAGAAACGGGGAAAGGCACAGCAGGCCGACGAGTATTGCGCTCCAGTGCTCGCTAAGGTGTTGAGCAAGAAACGCGGTAAGACCGTGCATTAGCCAAACCAGTCCGATAGCTGTCAGTGTTCCCGCCAATACTAGCGCCAAGACTATCAGTGCGAACTGCACAATGACTCGGGCAAGTATAGTTTTCATTTCTGACATATCAGCGGCGCTCAAACAGCTTTGCTAGCAGCAACCCGGCGATAAATACGATCAATAAAGTGAGTAACGGGCGCTCTTCAATTTGTTTTTCTAGCTTGCCAATGGCTTTGTCGCCGCCTTCTTTGGCTTGATCGAGAAAATCCTGACCTTTGTCGCGCGCGCTATTCAGAGTGTTACGCAGTTCGGCCTGAATTTCTTTGGCGAAATCTCGCGTTGATTGGGCGTCAGAGGCGGTGAGTTTAGACATCTCTTCGCGCATTTTTTCTAGCTCAGCGCGAAGAGCATCGACTTCATTACTGCTGTGCTGTTCCATGGCGTTTAATCCCTGCTACCGCCTAGCGTGCGGCGTTTATTAAAGATGCAAATTCAGTGTTTCCAGCCTACCCGTCAAAGGTACCGCGTTCTTTGCGTCGCTAAAAGCTCAGGCGTCGATAATTTGCTGGTCTGGGGTATTGATATCTTGCGCTGGGTATCAGGGGGGCCGGATAAGCGATCAGAGCACTGATGGCTTATCCGGCTGGATTGATGAGGGCCGGCCTAGTCAGGCTTGAGGCCGTCTTTCTTGCGTTTAAGTGTCTCGTTACCGGTGAGTAAAGGGGCATTGCTGCTCGCTGGGCTTTTACGCTTTGCCGGTTTCTTCTTGGCTGCGGGTTTGGCAGCGGCCTTTTTCGTCTGCTTTTTCTTTTTGCTGCCAACGCTTTTACCAGAAGACTTCACTTTTTTGGGGCCGTTAAACGTACCGGCTAATTCTTTAACATGCATGCGGTCCATAGCCAGTTTCAAATAGCGCTGGATGCTGATCATCAAGTCCCACTCTTGTGGACTGATTAAGGAAATCGCGATGCCTTTGTTGCCCGCTCTACCGGTGCGGCCAACGCGGTGGGTGTAATCGTCGCCACGACGTGGCATGTCGAAATTGATGACTAGGTCGACGTCTTTAATGTCGAGGCCGCGTGCCGCGACATCGCTGGCAACTAGCACGCGCATTTTTCCGTGGCTAAATTGCTCCATCAGATTTTTGCGAATGCTATGCTCTTTTTCGCCATGCAGAACGCCGGCATTGTGTTTGTGATAACGAATTAAACCGCCGAGCCTGTCTGCATTGTCACGGGTGTTGGTAAATACCATGGCGCGGAAAAAGGGCACATTGTTAAGCACCCAGGCGAGCAACTTTTCTTTATGGCTACGGTCATCCGCCAATAAAATTCTATGCTCGATGTCCTGACTGTCAGCTTGTAACGGGGTGAGGTCGATAGTCTGAGGCTCTTTGAGCAATGAGCTACCGAGGTGATCTAGACCGGCGTGACCGAGGGTCGCGGAAAACATTAGCGTTTGTCTGTCGGTGCCGCATTCGCTTGAGATACGCAACATATCTTCGCTAAAGCCCATGTCCAGCATGCGGTCGGCTTCGTCTAGCACTAAGGCTTTTAGTTTCTTTAAGTCTACTAGGCCTTTGTCGAGAAGCTCGACCAGACGGCCGGGCGTGGCAATGACGAACTCAGGATTTTTCCTCAGCAAAGAACGCTGGTATTTAAAATCATCGCCGCCGGTCAGAAGCACCGCATGCAATGGCGTGCTGCCAATGAGTGCTTCTGTTTGTTTAAAAACTTGCCGGGCTAATTCTCTTGTTGGCGTTAAAATTAACGCCAACGTACCAGAGTCATTTTCGATTTCAGTGGTAGATAACCTTTGTACGATGGGAATCAGAAAGGCAAATGTTTTGCCGCTGCCGGTTTGTGCGCAGACGAGTAAATCCTTTCCTTCAAGTGCGGGGGGAATTGCCGCAGCTTGTACAGGTGTTGGTTTTTCTAGGCCTAAATCATCAATTGCTTTTTGAAGACCTGGATAAAACGTAATGTCACTGATCACAGATTGTTTTCCGTTGAGTATTCGTCGTTGCCGGAATGCGCTGCGCGCACTTAAGGTTTTTCTGCTGAAGCTTCAGCGGCTGTGTTGCTGGTATGTGCGGCTTCGGTTTTTAATACACGTTCAAGATCAGGTGTTAGAACACACTGATATTGTTTCCCTGCAATGTACACACCAGTGTTGGGGTTCATCTCGCTGATGGCCACCTGAATGCGTGTGCCCATCAGCTTGCTGCCTTTAAAGTCGACAATTTCAGATTTGCGCCGTGAGGTTGGCACGACGCGTGGGTTTTCAGGGTTACCCAGCAGGCCGGCGCGCATGATGCCCGTGAGGCAAGTGTCGGCGGCTTTGTCATCCAAGCCTTTCAGCGACTCAGAGTCTTCGCCGAATATCTCGTGCTTCACCGCATCTTCCCCGCATGGGGACTCGCTGAAGGTGTTGCCGCAGCGATAGACGGCCCCTGCGTGACTTTCTGCTGGGAACACGGCTACCAGCGTGATGAACGAGAGCACGCTCGCAAGCACAATGCGAGCATGGAAGCGTTCCTGAGGCGAGTGATGTCGGCGATGTGTATTGTTCATGGATAAAGGTCGAATTTCACAGGTACCGCTAGTGTACCTGTGTCGTCGCGTGAAGGGCACTCAGTAGCCAGAATTAGGGCCTCTAAATGTGCCGCAAACTACTTGCTGGTATGGGTGAAAACGCCGTCCCAATTCTCGCCAGGCGGATTGGCACGGAAGGTGGCGATACGCTCTAGGTAGATGTTGTAAATTTTATAGCGATCGCTTTCGCGGCTGATTTGGTTGATTTCATGCTCCGCTTCATCCCATTTCTGGTTGCGATACAGCTCTAACGCCTCATGGAAACGCTCAAGGCGGGTCAGTGTGCCAGCTTCTAACTCATTGGCGGGGCCAATGGGCTGATAAATCGCCACGGGCTCTTCCTTGCCTTTTACCCGCACGCGATCAAGTTCGCGGTACGCGTATTCGGGCACGGCGGCGCGGGTAAATTCGCTGACAATGATATTCACACCGTATTGTTTGGTCAGGCTTTCTAGTCGTGAGCCAAGGTTTACGGCATCGCCCATAACGGTATAGGCCATGCGGAATTCGGAGCCCATGTTGCCAACGCTCATGTTGCCGGTGTTTAAGCCAACGCCAATATTAATTTCCGGCCAACCGCGTTCGCTGAAGCGCTCGTTAATTTTCGGCAGCGCTTTAATCATGTCCATGGCCGCGTCGAGGGCGTGACGCGCGTGCTGCTGATCAGCAAGCGGCGCTCCCCAGAATGCCATAATGGCGTCGCCCATATATTTGTCGATGGTGCCACGGTGCTCATGAATGACATGGGTCATTGGCGTGAGCATTTCGTTCATCAGTGTGGTGAGTTCGTGAGGGTCGAGCCCTTCTGAAATAGTGGTGAAACCGCGAACGTCAGAAAACAATACGGTCAGCTCACGGCTCTCGCCGCTGATGTCAATTTTGTTCGGCGTTTCTGCCATTTCTTCTACAAGTTCAGGCGGAATATATTGGCCGAACAGTGTGGCCAGTTGCCGCTTGTTGCGCGCTTCGGCAAAAAATCCCCAGAGACTTTGAATAATAAAAATAATAATGGTGAGCAGCAGGGGAGAAACAATTGGCAGGACGAGATTTTTATTCCATGCCCACATATTGAATATCAACAGTGCAGCCACGACGGCGACAGTGATAATAAGACTGCGCATGGGTTCGAGGCGGTTATTGAGAATGCCAAGCGTGATGCTAATAAGCAGCAGCATGAAAAACTCGACAGCAATGACCCAGCCGGGCTGTCGCTTGATGTTGCCGTCGAGCATGCCGGCAACCAAGTTGGCATGTACCTCAACACCCGGATAGCTACTTTCAAAGGGCGTGGTTCGTTGATCTTTTAAGCCGGGCGCAGACGTGCCGAGCAGAACAATACGACCTTCTAGCTCGGATTTATCAATGCGTTTTTCGATAATGTCGCTGACGGAAAAATATGGAAAGCTGTAGCTTTTGCCTCGATAGGGCACAAGCACGGCCGCTAGCGGTGCCAGTGGAATTTCATCGTCGCCCACTTTAATTGCATCAATAAAAGGATATGAGCCGGAGTTATCCATGATCAAATCAATTGGCGGATCGTCCAATGCGGCGCGCAAAAGACCGAAGGCTAACGAGTTGTAAAGTTTGCCGTTGAATTCTTGGATCACCGGCACGCGGCGGAAAACACCGTCGCTGTCGAGGGTAGGGTTGTCGAAAAAACCGCCGCTCCACGCAGTGTCTTGTAATACTTTTAAGTTGCCTGTGTAGCCAGGTGGTTGTGCGAGAGGCAAAACACCGTGCAAGTTTTCCGGAAGTTCGCCGACGGGCTCAGGTAGATCGTTCAGCGTTTCTGGGTCAGCTTGATCAAACACGAAGCCAGTCACGACTTTATGGCCGACAAAACTGTCTGAGAATTGCTTATCGTAGTCGAGTTCTTTTTCGATCTTTTTCCACGCGCGCTGATAGCTGCTGTTATTTTTCAGGCTGCCGCTGGCAAGTTCGCGCATGGCGGAAACGCCTTGATCGGTATCTGGTTCGGCAAACACAACGTCAAAGCCAACTGTTTTAACGTTGTAGTGGTCAAACAGCGAATTCATCAGGTCCGCGAGCACGCCTCGGTTCCACGGCCAGTGACCAATTTCGGCGAGGCTTTTTTCGTCGATGTCGGCAATGATGACGCGATCATCAATACCGCCGGGAGCGGTAAGTCGAAGCCGAACATCGTAGGCAGCATTTTCCAGTGAGTCGATAAATGCTAAGCGAATTAAATGTACGCTATGTGCAAGAAAGGCCGCACATACGAGTGCGACCATTCCGCGACGAAGTAATTTTCCTGATGGCATTCCCGATCCTTGGAGCTGTGCGTCAGTAGCCTTTACGTGGCGCTGAGTAGGACTTCAGTGAGGTGAAATCCGGTGTGCGGCCCACAATTTGTTCGATCAGCATAAGCTCTTCGTCGGTGTGGTTCTTCATTGGCGCAGAGGTGATTTTGCCTCCGGCCTTGCCATCTTTGGTGATGTAACGCGGGGCGTCATGGTGCACAGATACAATGGTTTCTTTGCTTTGCGGATCGTCGGTGGAGGCGATCTCTACCTTGCCGTAGCAAGTGCAGGCATAGCTCACGTCTTCTTCGGATTCAATATAAAGACCCGTTCCACGAATACCAATCGTCGCCGTGGTGGTTTGGACGGTATGTGTGGCGCCGCCAGTGCGAGCACCAAACACCGATAACAATTTGCCTGTGGCGAGGCGCAAACTTTCTTCGAGATTATCTTTGCCTGCGAATTTTACACGGCTGTTCTCGCGCAGAATGTGAGCGTCGAAGCCGATAACGAATACCACATAGCTACTGCTGCCGGTTTCTACCAACGAGTTGGCGCTGATGTAGGTATCTGAGGAGGCAAGCTTGCCGTCAACGAAGACGGTGCCGCGCATGTCGTAAATCGACTTTCCAGGAATCAGTTGTTCTGGGATTTTGCCCAGTGCATGAACAAGTGCGGGGAGCATAGATGCGCCGCCCGCAGTGACCGCGATGGCGGAGCCCATGGCTTGTTGTAAAAACTGGCGGCGTGCTTCGATGATAGGGTGTGACATATCAGTTTATCTCAAACATCTGTGCGTTAATTTTAGATGTATCAAATGTAATGACGTTATATCACAGGGCTGCGTGAACGGCACGTTGACGTCATCCGGGAAAGGCGCCTTTTATCGTTAAGTGTCGCTTTCTAGCTTGCCAAGGCCTTCTCCGCAGCGTTTGCAGTAGCGCGCGTCTGCATCATGTTCGTGCAGGTGGCAGTTGGCGCATTCTCGGCTATAGCGGTCTCTGTGCATGGCGGAGGTAATCTCAGCGGTAACGATACCGGTGGGTACCGCGATAATGGCATAGCCGGTAATCATTGCGAGCGACGCGATAAACTGGCCCAGTGGGGTGTGCGGCGAGATATCGCCGTAGCCAACCGTGGTCACCGTGACGATGGCCCAGTAAATGCTGCTAGGAATGCTGGTGAAGCCGTTCTGCGGCCCCTCGATGACGTACATCAAGCTACCAAAGCTGACCATCACGATCACCACGGTAAACAGAAATACGACCACTTTGCGACGCGCGCGCATCAATGCGGAGGCAAGAAATTGCGCCTCACTCATAAAGGTGAGCAGCTTCATAACCCTGAATATGCGTAAGACGCGCAGGATTCGGATGGTGAGCAGAAAGTTAGCCCCGGGGATGAGTAGGCTTAAATACGTGGGAAGCACGGATAACAAATCGACAACACCGTAGAAGCTAAAGGCATAGCGTCCAGGGCGATCGCTGATCCAAAGGCGCACGAGGTATTCAGTAGTAAATATCACTGTGAATACCCACTCTAATATGTAGAGGGTCTCGCCATATTTTTGGTGGTAGCTTTGCACGCTGTCGAACATGACGGCGGCGACACTGGCGATGATGGCCACGATAAGTGCTTGGTCAAACAGGCGGCCCGACGGCGTGTCGGTGCCGAAAACAATATGGCGCCAACGCAGACGCAACGACTGTTCTTTTTCTTGCTCTGACATACACTCCACCGAACACTCTTCTGGCGGTCATTGTGTCTTGAGTGACGCTGCTACGCCAGCGATCACGGCAAATTGATTATATTTCCATGATGCAAACTATCATGCTGCCTATTCGAAGCGTCACGTTAGGGCACGTTCAGACAGTCATTCTCCTACATGAAGTAACGTAAAATGTGCTTTGATTTATGTGCATGACCCTAGGCATTTCAGTCGGCCTCTGTGTAGCGCAAGTAGATTGAATGGTTTTGATACTGAGTACGAAAACGAATGACAAAAAAACATCAGATAAAACGGGAAGACAAGCGCGCGCACAGTTGGCAAGGGCGGGCCGTCGATAAATTACTGCGCACATTTGTTAAGCCTGCGATTGCCAAAGTGCCGATTAATCGCCGAGTCATGAAGTTTACTCAGCTGGGTTTTGACGCCGTGACCTTGGCGCTGCCCGTGCATTCAGAAGTTCATATCGCGCCGGCGGATATTGGTGGCGTGCCTGGTGAATGGTTGATGACAGGACGCAACCTCATTGCCGGCAGGGTCGTATTGTACTTTCATGGAGGGGCCTATTTTTTTGGGTCGCCCCGTTCGCATCGGGCATTAACCTGGCGATTGAGCCGTGCCTGCCGGGCCAAGGTATTGGCGCTCAATTATCGACAGCCGCCGGATTGGCATTTTCCTGCACCGCTTGATGATGCTGTGACCGCCTACAAAGCGTTGCTGGAGCAGGGCTATCGCCCAGAAAATATTGTGTTTGCAGGTGACTCTGCCGGTGGGAATTTAGCGTTGGTGACATTGCTGCGCTTGCGGGAAATGCATTTGCCGTTGCCGTCGTGCGCGGTACTCATTAGTCCGTGGGGCGATCTTACCTGCACTGGCGACACCGTCGCGTCGAACGCCATCGCCGATCCTTTGCTTCCAGTGAATGCCATCCGTTTTGCGGCAGCGTCGTACAGCGCACGCGAAGACGTGCGTCATCCGCTTATTTCTCCCGTATATGCCGATCTCACTGGGTTGCCTCCGCTCCTTATTCAAGTGGGTAGCACAGAAGTGTTGCTCAGTGACGCACAGCGAATCGCCGATAACGCTGAGCGTGATGGCGTGCAGTGCTGTTATCAAGTTTGGGAAAACATGATGCATGTATTTCATGTCATGGCCGCGTGGGTGCCAGAAGCCCAGCATGCAGTGGCGGAAATTGGGGCCTTTGTTGAAGCTGGCATTGCCGCGGCCGGTGGTGAAAAGACTGCACGTCGGCGAGCTAGGCTGGTGGCAGCGACTAAAGAATAAAAAGGATTAGCGCTGTAACGGCGTGTGTGTTGGTGCATCAGATTACATTCGCTACAGACACCCAAGCGGTGTCGGTTTATGTCTCGAGTTAATGTCTCGGGTTAATGGATTTGAGGGTTACATGAAAAGCGCTAAATCTTTATATATTTCTGGTTATATCACCGCGTCGTCGTTGGGCTTCGGTTGGGCGGCGTATCAGTTCGTTGTCACGTCCGATTGGCGCTGGTTGGGTGTTGCTGTAACGCTCGCGCCTATTTTGATTTTTCTGTCGTATTTATTTTTTCTCAAGCCTGCGCGCACTAGTTTTGATTTGCCCTGGGTGCGGCGATTTACCCTATTAGGCGCTGCAACAACTGCGGCAGCCAGTGTGGAAATGGGCTGGCACCCTTTACAAGCGGGGCTTGCAGCTGTCGTCGGTGTGTTTGGCTTATACGCTTATATTTACTGGTACAGCGTATACGGAAAGCGAAAAGCCATAGCTGATGGTGAATCGCTTCCGGTGATTACGTTGACCAATATTGATGGTAAAGAAGTAGGGCTAGATGAATTTCATGGCCAGCCGTTGATTATGATGTTTTATCGCGGCAACTGGTGCCCGTTGTGCATGGCGCAAGTCAAAGAAATCTCTGGTCAGTATAAAAGGCTGCAAGAACTCGGCGTGCGCGTTGCGTTGATTAGTCCGCAGTCGCATCAACAAACCCGTGAACTGGCGGCGCACTTTGATGTGCAATTTGAATTTTTAGTGGATAAACATAATGCCGCGGCGAAAACCTTGGGTATTGTCGATGAAGGTGGTACACCGGCCGGGTTGGAGGCGCTGGGATACGATGCGGATACGGTGATGCCCACTGTGTATATTTTGGATGCTCAGGGAAAAGTGTTGTTTAGTCATTTGACTGATAATTATCGGGTGCGGCCTGAGCCTGAAATGTTTTTAAAGGTGTTGGAAGAGGCGGGTGTTGGGCGTTAATTACCGAAGCTCCGATTTGGCAAGTGGAGTGTTTAGGGGGGCATCGCTTGCGAGCAAGCTCCTACATGGGGGCTTGTTGTTGGTTTTTGTGGGAGCCTGCCTGCAGGCGATGGGGCGGTTGGAGAAGCCCCATCGCTTGCAGGTTGGCGCCTAAGCCTAGCTACAGGCTCTTGGAGAAGTAAAAACGTTTAGCTTTTATTGCGTGCAGGGAGCACGTCGCACAATTTCTCTGCCATTTTCAGTACGGCTTCTTCGGTCGTTTCCCAGCTAATGCAGCCATCGGTAATAGACACGCCATATTCCAATTGACTTAAATCGGCAGGAATTTTTTGGTTGCCGTATTTCAGGTGCGATTCCACCATCAAGCCAACAATCGATTTATTACCTTCCAAAATCTGATTGCTAACGTTGTCCATCACTAACGGTTGTAGCGACGGATCTTTGTTGGAATTCGCATGGCTGGCATCGATCATGATGTTCGATGACACGCCAGACTTAGTCAGTTCTTGTTCCGCCAATGCAACCGATACGGAATCATAGTTAGGCTTGCCGCCACCGCCACGCAGGACCACGTGACCATATTGGTTGCCTCGGGTTGTGGTGAGCGCGACACGGCCTTCGTTGTCGATGCCGAGAAAACGATGCGGGTGTTGCACACTCAACATGGCATTCACTGCCACTTCCAAACTACCGTCTGTGCCATTCTTAAAGCCCACAGGGCTAGACAAACCAGAAGACATTTCACGGTGTGTTTGTGATTCAGTGGTGCGTGCGCCAATGGCCGACCAAGCAATCAAATCTTGCAAATACTGCGGCGTAATTGGATCAAGCGCTTCGGTCGCCGTTGGCAAGCCAAGTTCTGCCATGTCCAGCAGCAACTGACGAGCAATGTGCAAGCCATCTTCAATTTTGAAGGTGTCGTTGATGTAAGGATCGTTAATTAATCCTTTCCAGCCAACCGTTGTACGCGGCTTTTCAAAGTAAACGCGGAGCACCAGCACGATAGTGTCTTTGACCTTATCCGCTAATACTTTTAAGCGCTCGGCGTATTCTTTCGCGGCTTTTAAGTCGTGAATAGAGCAGGGGCCAATCACAATAAATAAGCGATCATCTTTGCGATCCAGAATGTCGCGAATCGCTTGGCGCCCTTCAGCAACGGTATTACGCGCCGCTTCGCTGAGCGGCAATTTCGCCTTCAGTTCGCTTGGTGTGATCAGCGTTTGCTGAGATTCTATGTTGAGGTTTTCTACCTGAATGTCTGTCATTTGCTACGTATCTGCCTGATATCAGGGGTAAAACGGAAAGGCAGTCTAGCCCAATCGGCGATGTGAAGAAATATCAGCGCGGACTTTGTGTGCCATATGGATTTCATAGGTGTGCTCTATCCTTAACCAGCGCCGCTAAGAAGCATTTCTACATAACGTGGAACAAGCGCCGAGGCGTTGCCGTCTACGTGGTATTGGAACGCGCTACGGGTGGCTGATGGTTCAAGGTTCAGTTCTAGCGTCGTTGCGCCGGCCTCATTGGCGACCTGCACAAAGCCTGCCGCAGGGTAGACGTTGCCCGATGTGCCGATGCTGATGAACAGGTCGCACTGGGCGAGGGCGCTGTAAGTTCTGTCCATTTCGAGGGGCATTTCGCCAAACCACACCACATGCGGCCGCAATCCTCCTGGTCGACCGCAGCACGGGCACGGCAGGTCGGTTGTCAGGTCGGCACGCACTTCGGTCACCGCGCCAGAGTATTGGCATCGGCCTTTGAGCAGCTCGCCGTGCATGTGAATAAGATGCTCGGAGCCAGCGCGTTCGTGAAGGTCGTCAATATTTTGCGTGACCAGCAATACGTCGCCTGAGAATTCTTTTTCTAGGCGCGCGAGTGCAAAATGGGCCGGATTAGGACGAATGTCGTCACTGAGAATTTGCGCGCGGCGGGCATTGTAAAAACGTTGTACGAGTTCAGGATTGCGCGCAAAGGCTTCAGGTGTGGCAACATCTTCCAGCCGATGGTTTTCCCACAGGCCGTCCGCGCCGCGAAAAGTGCGAATGCCTGACTCCGCCGAAATGCCGGCGCCAGTCAGGATGACGATACGATGCAATGACTCAGGTATACTATTACGCATGACGGATATGATTGTCGCTCGACACGAAACACGCAACCTTGAAGGTCGCGGACCAGTTAACTTAATGCACTTTCATCAAGGCCAGGTGCTCATGATCGGCGCAAAGGCGGTGGGGCTGTATCGCGACGATGCAGCGCTGAATGATCCTTTGGGCAACGGTGCGCTGGGTTATGAGCTTATTCCTGACGCATTGCAGGCGCCGTGGAGCGATGACATCGGCTTCGTGAGCAAGCAGCTTGCAGGGTTTGTTGGGTTGAGTTCGGGCGCCGTATTATTTATTCGACCGGATGGCATTGCCCTGTATGCGGATGGTCAATCTGCTCTGCGCAATGAAAATTCCTTTTGGTTGATTCCTTTCTCCAAACCTTCATAACGCAAAAATTAAGCGCAATAAAAGCTATCCACGTATTTCCTGATGGAGTGGTCAATGAACGAAGAAAGTACAAAATTACGATTACGCACCCTTACTGCTGAAGATTACCCCCATCTTGCCGAAGTTATGGAGCTGGTTTACCCAGACCTCGGCGGTGCGTGGCCGAAGGATACTGTACTGGCGTTAATCGAATTATTTCCAGAAGGGCAGTTGTGTATTGAAGATCACGGACAGCTCGTTGCCGCAGCGTTAACGATTAAAGTGAACTATGCGCGTTTTTCCAATCCGCATCGCTATGAAGATTTAATTACCAACGATCAAGTGCAATCTCATGATCCCAATGGCGAAGCGTTGTACGGGTTGGACGTGTTTGTGCATCCAGATTATCGCGGCTATCGCTTAGGTCGCCGCTTGTATCAGGCGCGCAAAGATTTATGCCGTGATGAGAATCTGCGCAGTATTTTAGCGGGCGGCCGTTTGCCGGGGTATGCCGATCATGCGGCGACAATGGATGTCACGGAATATATCGATCAAGTTGATCGCAAAAAAATCCATGATCCGATTCTATCTTTTCAGCTTTCCAATGGCTTTGATGTGAAGCGACTTCTTACGCGCTATTTGCCGGAAGATACGCAATCGAAAGGTTACGCAACGCTGCTTGAGTGGGACAATATTTTATTCGAGCCAGTGCAGGAAGAAGATGCCTATCCACGGAAATCCGTGGTGCGTATCGGTGTGGTGCAGCGTCGTATGCGCGCGGTACGGTCGATGGAGGACCTGTTGAATCAAGTTGAGTTTTTTGTCGATGCGTTATCGGATTATCGTGCTGATTTTGTTGTATTGCCGGAGTTCTTTAGTGCCCCGCTTATGGGGTTAGAGCCCGACTTAGGCTCTGTTGAAGCAATTCGTTTGCTGGCCACTTTTACACGCGAAATCGCCGATGCCCTGTCAGAAATGGCGGTGAGTTATAACATTAATATCGTCGGCGGCTCCATGCCGTTAGTGGAAGACGGCAAAATGTATAACGTCGCGTATCTTCTGCGTCGCGATGGCACCGTAGAGAAGCAATATAAGATTCATATCACGCCGGGTGAACGTCGGGACTGGGGTATAGAAGGCGGCAACAACTTGCAGGTTTTTGATACGGACGCCGGACGTATTGGTATTTTGATTTGCTACGACGTGGAATTCCCTGAGTTGTCTAGACTGCTTGCAGAGCAGGGCATGGAAATTCTCATTGTACCGTTTTGGACGGATACCAAGAACGGTTATCTGCGTGTGCGCCATTGTGCGCAGGCGCGGGCCATTGAAAATGAATGTTATGTGGCGATCTCCGGTAGTTGCGGTAATTTGCCCCGTGTAGACAACGTTGATATTCAATACGCTCAGTCGGCCGTGTTTACGCCCTCAGACTTTTACTTTCCGCATGACGGGATTCTTAGCGAAGCGGTGGCCAACACTGAAATGCTGGTGTTCGCCGATGTGGATTTAGAAAAGCTGAAGTTGTTGCACCAAGAAGGTTCTGTAACGAACTTACGTGATCGTCGCCATGACTTGTATAAGTTGTTGAGGTTAGAGCCTGAAAAAAACGACGGCTAATTGAGTCAGTATGGCGCATCACTTCGAATGCGCCAGAAACAAAAAAGCCGCCAACGTGTTAAACGTTGGCGGCTTTTTTTAATT
Source organism: Alcanivoracaceae bacterium (assembly GCA_029213045.1). Classification (GTDB taxonomy): domain Bacteria; phylum Pseudomonadota; class Gammaproteobacteria; order Pseudomonadales; family Alcanivoracaceae; genus JARGPN01. The sequence goes on along the minus strand of JARGPN010000006.1, from coordinate 406,056 downwards.
GCACTGAAACGTTACATGTTTGGATAGTTTGGACCGCCAGTGCCTTCCGGCGCCACCCAGTTAATGTTCTGGGTTGGGTCTTTAATATCACACGTTTTGCAGTGCACACAGTTCTGCGCGTTGATCTGGAAACGCTTGGAGCCGTCTGTTTCACTCGTCACAATTTCATAAACGCCTGCAGGGCAATAACGCTGCGCTGGCTCATCCCAACGTGGCAAGTTCACTTGCATTGGCACGTCTGGGTTTTTCAGCGTTAAGTGGCAAGGCTGATCTTCTTCATGGTTGGTATTCGACAAGAATACGGAATCCAATTTATTGAAGGTGAGCTTGCCATCAGGCTTCGGATAGTTGATGACTTTGCTTTCCGCAGCCGGCTTCAATGTTTCGTTGTCTGGAATTGGGTCGCGCAGGGTAAAGGGAAGTTTACCGTTGCAGATATTCAGATCGAGGAACACTAAGGCCGAGCCAAGGAAGTTGCCGTACTTGTGCTGCAATGGTCCGAAGTTGCGCTGTTGGTGAAGTTCTTCGTGTACCCAGCTGCTATTAAACGCTGCTTTGTATTCGACTAACTCGTCACAGCCGCGTCCAGCTTTTAACGCTGTTGCAATGGTTTCTGCCGCGATCATGCCAGACTTCATGGCAGTGTGCGTGCCTTTGATTTTTGCAAAATTCAGTGTGCCTGCGTTACAGCCTACTAATAAGCCGCCTGGGAAAGTCATTTTCGGCAATGACTGCAGGCCACCTTTTGCAATAGCGCGTGCGCCATAAGAAACGCGTTTGCCACCTTCGAGATACTTTTTAACAGCAGGGTTGGTTTTCCAACGCTGCATTTCATCGAACGGGGAAACGTGTGGATTTGAGTAAGAAAGATCTGTGATTAAGCCCAGCGCCACTTGATTGTTATCTAAGTGGTAAAGGAAGCCGCCGCCGGCAGAACCGGATTCGCTTAACGGCCAGCCTGCGCTGTGCATGACCAACCCTTCCTGATGTTTGGCTGGATCAATATCCCACAATTCTTTAATGCCGAGACCGTAATGCTGCGGATCGATATCGCCATCGCGCAGATCGAATTTCTCCATTAATTGCTTGCCAAGGTGACCACGGCAGCCTTCAGAGAAAATAGTGTATTTCGCATGCAGTTCCATGCCTGGCATGTAACCGTCTTTATGGTTGCCGTTATGGTCGACGCCGAAATCACCGGTGGCGATGCCTTTAACAGAACCGTCTTCATTGAAGAGTACTTCTGTTGCGGCAAAGCCTGGGAAAATTTCAATGCCTAGGCCTTCAGCTTGCTCGCCTAACCAGCGGCACAGATTGCCCAACGAAATAATGTAGTTGCCTTCGTTATGCATGGTTTTCGGTGCAAAAACGTTCGGCACTTTGACGGAGCTTTCAGCACCGGTCATCAGCAAAATGTCATCGCCAGTAACAGGTACATTGACGGGCGCGCCAAGCTCTTTCCAGTTTGGGAAGAGTTCGTTTAATGCGCGCGGTTCGAGTACCGCGCCAGAAAGGATATGGGCGCCAACTTCAGAGCCTTTTTCAACGACAACGACGCTGATTTCTTGGCCAGTTTCTTGGGCAATCTGACCCAAACGGCAAGCAGTTGCCAAACCGGAGGGACCTGCGCCGACGATGACAACGTCGACTTCCATTGATTCGCGTTCCATAGCCTTGCTCCTCGAAAATTCGTTGAGGGGTGCCCGCGAGGGCGATTAAGTGGCGCGGAGTATATAGAGCACGCCGGAGGCTCGCTACTTTCCGAGCAGGCTGGTTTGACAGGCTTTCCTGTCATTTCGGCAGCAGCTGATCATAATTCAAACGAGCGTTTAGATTATCCCAAGTGAACTGTTTGATTTACAAGGGAAACACGCGACCGGTGCGTCACAGATCATGCGCCAGTCTAAATTCTTATTTGCTGGAAAATCATGGAGTTGGCGCTCTTCGGCCTATTGACCTTCAGGGGAGGCGGGTTCAACATAGCGCCTCTCGCGTGGGGGGCCTATGGCTTCCTGTCCTGTTAAGTCACCTTATGAACGAATCCGAGGATCCTATGAAGGTTCTTGTACCGATCAAGCGGGTCGTTGACTACAACGTCAAGGTTCGCGTGAAAGCGGACAACTCTGGTGTTGATCTTGCCAACGTCAAAATGGCCATGAATCCTTTCTGCGAAATCGCAGTGGAAGAAGCTGTACGTCTTAAAGAAAAGGGCGTTGTTACCGAAATTATTGCTGTAACCATCGGCAATAAAGCGGCTCAAGAGCAACTGCGCACTGCAATGGCGTTAGGCGCTGACCGTTCTATTTTGGTTGAAACCGAAGAAGACGCTCAGCCATTGGCAATTGCCAAAGCGTTGAAAGCGTTGGTAGACAAAGAAAGCCCTGATCTTGTGATCTTGGGTAAACAGGCTATCGACGGCGATAACAGTCAAACTGGCCAAATGTTAGCGGCCCTTGCTGGCATGCCACAGGGTACATTTGCTTCTGAAGTGAATGTTGCTGACGGCAAAGTTAAAGTAACGCGTGAAATTGACGGTGGTTTGCAAACCGTTGAATTGTCGTTGCCAGCAGTGGTTACCACTGACTTGCGTTTGAACGAGCCGCGTTACGCGTCACTGCCAAACATCATGAAAGCCAAGAAAAAGCCGCTGGAAGTTATTTCCGCTGCTGATCTGGGCGTGAGCTTCGCTTCTAGCACTAAGACGCTGAAAGTTGAGCCACCTGCTGAGCGTTCAGCGGGTATCAAGGTGGCTTCCGTTGCGGAGCTGGTCGAGAAACTGAAAAATGAAGCGAAGGTGATCTAACATGGGCATCCTCGTCTACGCAGAACACGACAACAACAGCATTAAAGGCGCCACGTTGAATGTAATCACCGCAGCGAAAGCGATCGGTGGCGACATCACTGTATTGGTTGCAGGCAGTGGCTGTGGCGCAGCAGCAGAAGCGGCTGCCAAAATCGACGGCGTATCAAAAGTATTGTGCGCTGATAACGCGGCTTACGAGCATCAGTTGGCAGAGAACGTTGCTGCACTGGTTGCCGAAGCAGGCAAGGGCAGCAGCCACATCCTGGCGGCAGCAACCACTACTGGCAAAAACTTTATGCCACGCGTTGCAGCATTGTTGGATGTTGAGCAAATCTCCGAGATCGTCGCGGTAGAGTCAGCTGACACCTTCAAGCGTCCTATTTACGCAGGTAACGCGATTGCCACTGTACAGAACAGCGATAGCACGAAAGTGATCACTGTCCGTACAACTGGTTTTGACGCGGCAGCAGCAGAAGGCGGTTCCGCTTCTGTAGAAGCCCTCGACGTTGCTAAAGACGAAGGCAAATCAGCGTTTGTTGGCGAAGAGCTAGCGAAGTCTGATCGTCCTGAGCTGACTGCAGCGAAGATCGTTATTTCTGGCGGCCGTGGCATGCAGAACGGCGACAACTTTGAAATGCTTTACAAAGTTGCCGACAAGCTTGGCGCAGCAGTAGGCGCGTCTCGCGCTGCGGTTGATGCTGGTTTCGTTCCTAACGATATGCAGGTTGGTCAAACTGGTAAGATCGTTGCTCCTGATCTGTATGTTGCTGTCGGTATTTCCGGCGCCATCCAGCATTTGGCGGGCATGAAAGATTCCAAAGTCATTGTTGCTATCAACAAAGACGAGGAAGCGCCTATCTTCCAAGTAGCAGACTACGGTCTGGTTGCTGATCTGTTTGACGCGGTACCAGAGCTAGATTCTTTAGTCTGATATCGAATTAGACAGCGGTAACAAAAAAGCCCAGCGATGCTGGGCTTTTTTGTGGGCGATGCAGGGAGCCTTGCTTTCCAATATTCAAAGAGGAATAGTCAAAGGGCAGGGGCAGGCGTTATCGATGCTCCGCTCAATAGGTGTTAACTGCCACTCCAATAATAAAGGTGAACTCTTATGGCGCTGGATTATTCCCTTCTCGATGTTTTCGCGGACTCGCCTTTCCAAGGCACGCAGATTCCCGTCGTCGTACTTGATGGTGGTGTATTCACTGACCAGACGAAAACAGCCATTGCTAGCGAGTTTCAGCAAACAGAAACAGTGTTTGTCGATGCTGCGAACAAAGAATGTCTGGTGAGCGTGTACAACGGTAAGGGTAAAACATTATTTGGCGCACACACGATTCTCGCAGCTTCATATGTGGCCTACGAGATGGGCTTGGCGAAAGATGAGGGCGGCTTCGCTTCATTTCAGATGAGTCAGAATGAACATGTGATTAAGAGCTTTATTGATAAAAGAGAGCAGTCGCCAGGTTCAATTCAGTTCGCTCGAACACTAACGCCGACGGTTGACCGTTTTACCCCAGAGGTGAGTCGTTTGGCGAAGGCGCTGAATGTCGATGAAAAGCACATTTCGTTTAGCAAATACCGCCCGATGCTCGTAAGCGTTGACCATCCTACTTTGATTGTCCCTTTCACAAAACCCGAACACGTGCTCGCCGCGAGCCTCAATGAAGAGCGCTGGACTCAGTTGCTTTCCGAGGTGTACACAACCGAGTTATTTCTGTTTGCGCCAGGTTCGATTACCGGCTCATCTGATTTTTATGGCCGGTTGCTCAATGCAAACTTACCGCGGGATATTTATCCGCCGATCGGTAATGTGATGCCAGAATTTATTGCATATCTTTCGGAGCAAAAAGAAACAGCAGAAGGGACGCATACATTTACTATTGATCGCGGCAGCAAAGACACACGTAAAAGTGTGCTGCATGCGGAGTTTGATAAGCGTCCTGGTCGTGGTGTCCGCTGCCGTATCGGCGGAAATGTCATTAAAATGGGCGTCGGTTCTTTATTGTTTTCGTAGCCAAATATTCGGTCGTCGCGGCATCACTTTTGAACCGTTTTTGAAAAGTGGTTGCCGCGCAGGCCTATCCTTCCATGTCCTCGCTAAAATATGAAACGCTAAGCCCTCAAGTTATTCGAGCGGATAGTCGTATCGTTGCAAAACTTCAGAGAAGCGCTCTTTAAACATTGCAGTGAGAGTTGGAGTGAAATGCTGACGCCATTGTTGGCTGTTTGGATTTCGAATGTGTGCTGTTTTGCCCATATTTCGTTTTGCGCGAAAGCGCTTGGAGTAATGCACACCTGCGATGCGCGTCAGCAGGGGGAGCTCAAGGAAATTAACAATGCTGCGAAACGTGTCCCCTTCATTTCCCATAATGTCTTCATAGCGATAAAGTCGAACGCGTTGATCATTTCTCGGCCATTCTAGCATGCTGTTGTAATGGTGGGTGCGAAAATCCATTTCTGCAATTAACCCTTCTTCGAGAGACGTGCAGTTAAGATACTCGGTAAGTGAAATATCGCTAGGCAGCTTCCTTGGGATACAGCCGCGCACCATGGCCCAGTCTGTTTCAGTAGGGTTTTTCAACGCACACCAGTGCTCGGCCGCACGTTTGTGATAGAAGTAGCCAGAAATAATTAAATCTCTCGGATCGCGAATAAAGCGTACAACTCTTATATCTTCGAAGCGATCTAATTCCAACGCGTGTCCGCTGACGGAATTAATATAGTGCTGATTGCATTCATTATAGAACGCATCTGCCCGGTGAAAAAAATGTGCGAAGCTGCCGTGTGAGGTGCCGGGAAGTTTACCTTTGCAAACGCCGCCGTATACTTTCTTAGAATACTCTGTGAGGCACTTGTGGTAACCACAATGAACGCGGGTAATGCCGGAAATGTTTTCAGGTGTGTTCTGTGTGATGCTTTCTAGCTGCAAGCGACCTTCGCCGCCGCCACTGATAACACGATACTTTCCCTTAGAAAGTTGTATCTCATCACCGACATTTATTCTTTGCCCCGCATTAGCGGGTGTTGAATTCAAGAGCACGACACCTTTTGCAGTCGCAGCGTCTAGACCGCGCTGGTTAGTAATGCCTGAATGCAAAACAATTCCGCCCAATGTATGCGTGTCGTTCACAGACCTACTCCAATCTCCTACTGAGCAGGCATCTTGCCAAATCCCTGTCATCGATGCACCCCAGGTCGCTAATAAATCCAATGAGGAAAAGAAGAAAAAAAAAGGCCTGGGAAAAATCCGCAGGCCTTGAGAGTACCTATGAAGGCAAATATTAAGAACGTGGGCCGTAGGTAGGCTGGGTTCCACCAAGTTCGTAGGCGCCTAGGTCGGGTGCGCTACCAGTATATCCATCGTTAATGTTTGGGATGACAACGCCCGCATCAATCACTGCTGTGCCTGACTTGAGGAATAGATCAGGAACGCCGCGCGCTGGGAACACCGTATCTGGGAACGTGACGCCCCCGGCGAAGATGCTCATATCCACTTGTTGCGCATGCGTTTCAGTGGTGTTGTTGCGCAGTGTGTTTAAGCTGCTAAAGGTCGTGCTGCCAATGCGGCCTGAAAAACTGCCGCCGATCGAACCGTAGGCGTCAAAGTCGAAGCTGGTGTTGCTCGCCGCAGCACGCAGGTTTGCGACGTCGCCGCTACCAATGCCATATGGTCCTACTTGTCCGGATACATTTCCGCCGATAAAGATATTATTGCGGAAGTAGGCATGGGACCAAGTATCGGTGGTGAACACTCCGAAAGCGTCGCCAGGTTTAACAATGGTGTTGTGTAGTGCAACATCACCAACGCTACCGCGATGCAGTTTGAATGCAGTGTAAACCACGTTATATAGCACGTTGCCGATAAAGTAGGTTGGCCCTCCGAGGCTTGGCTGCGAGCTTAATCCGACGTACGAGTTGGTGATGCGATTGTTCAGCACGCGCACGTTACCCATGGCGAAGTCGGCTTCGATCGCGTCATCAGCACCAATTTCAATATCGTTGTTATAAATATCGAAAGAGAGTTGATTTACCGCTTCGTCATCTTCGAGCAATGAAATACAGTCACGGAATCCTTTCACATAGTTATACGCTATAACATTGCCAGGGCCAGTAAGTTCTATTCCTTCTCCAGTGTTGCTGCCGTTATTGCCGACGGTGTTGTTGCTCCAAGTGGTAGAGCCAAGTACGACGTTGTCAGCGATATAGGAATTCACAGTGCCATTTCCTTGCGCAACAATACCGCTACCGTTTGTGTTGATCTTGGAGCCGCGGACAACAATACGTTCACTGCTGTTAAATTTAATGGTGCCGTTGACAGTGACTGATTCGATGTAGACATCGTGGCGGTTATCCATGCGTATATCGCCATTAATGATCACACTGTTTTTGTTTGCGCCGCGAATCACAATCGGTTGGCCAGGTGCGCCATCACGGCCGACAGTGAAGCCAGAGTAGGTTCCTGCGCCGAGCACAATGAGATCGCCAGCACTGGCGTTGCTTAATGCATTAGAAAAATTTGATGGCGTAACGTTCACTACCTTTGCGCCTGCGGCGGCCTGAGGAACAGCGCGCGTGCGGGCATTCAATGTTTGCACGATAGTTGAGCCGTTATCCGGATCGTCGAGTGTCAGTTCAATGTCATATTCTGTGTTGGCCGCAAGATTGAACAGGCTGCCAGAATGCTTGTTCTTCCATGAGAAGCCTTCATTGCTGCCCGCGGGCACACGGAATAGATCCATTCCTTTTTTCCACGCAGAGCTGCCTTTTTGACGATAGCGTACAGACACAACGCCGTCCTCATCGTTGTCGCCGCTAATTGGCCACTCAATAGAAAGGTGCTTAATGGTTGGGTAAGGCGACGTTGCAGTGCCTGGTGTTGTTGCAGCGCCCGACGTATTGGCCAGTGTAGTGCCGCTTACCACATTGCTTAAGATACTTTCATTGCCTGCTTTATCTTGCGTTTTAATTGCAAAGAAATATTGGCTGTTTGCGTTGAGCCCGTTGATTGTAAATGACTGAGCGTCGCCCGCAGCGCCAGGGTTTGACTCGCCGACGGCTTGGGTTATGCCGTTCCAGTTTCCATTTGTAATGACAACATTAGCAAAGCGAATGTCATAACTTGATGCAGTGCCGCTGTTGTCATCATCGCCAGGTGCCGTCCAATTGAGTCGCACACTCGAGGTTGAAAGCACTGTTGCAGAGAGCGCGCTAATTTTCGCCGGAGCGGTGGTGTCTTGCGTTGTCTCAATCACGTCAGTATCTGTTGTTGCACTCGCGACGTTGCTGCGTTTGCTTCTGTTGCGTGATTCATCTGACGTTTTCATGGTGAAAAAATATTCGGTGCCAGCATCTAGTCCGTCAACTGTAACGGATTGATTTGTGCCGGCCTCTTGAGGTGCAGGTTCATTCGTTAATTTTATTGAGCTCTTCCAATTTGAGCGATCGATTGGTGACGTGTTGTACCGAATGTCGTAATCTTTTGCGGTGCCAGTCATGCCGTCATCACCGGGTGATGTCCAGTTTAAACGTAAGCTATTTGAAGAGAGTGTTGTTGCTGATAGGGTCGATATAACGGCGGGTTTGGTGGTATCCGTCGCAGAGCTTTCATAGAGATAATCGCTGGCGCCTTCAACAATAGCAGACGTTATATCTTCCGGATTAATTTCTTCTTCGCTGGTTGCGACGCAGCCACTTAACGCAATCGCGAGAATGCATAATGAATTTGTTATCCGTGCGTTCCGAGATAACGGTATTTGTTCTTGAAGTTTCTTTTTAAATTTAATTTTCACGCTTAGTCACCTAACTGTTTTGGAAGTTGGGGTAAGCATACGCGTGGAAAAAAAATTAATTATGTCGAAATATTTTTATTGTGAGTTACTTATCAGCGGGGTCGTATACTCGAACCGGTTATGAAAAAACGCCCTGATTTTCCGTGTTTTTGTCACAGATATAAAAAATAACTCGGGTTCATTGTGATGCGCTTCTCCTTGGCTTATCGAAGTCATCTTGTGAGCGCATGTCATGCTGTTATTACTTGTGTTTTTAGAGTGATTTTTAGGTGGGAAAACGCCTGTTTTTTCGCTTTGCAATATAAAAATTTGTAAAACGAGTCTGGCGTCCTAGTGGTTTTATCCTCGGAAGGCGTTAGAGGCGGCTAAAAATGAATTAGCAGATTAGGTGATTATCCCAAAGGCCCGCGGGTAAAGTGAGTGCTTTAGAGGTTGGTTGATGTTCCGCTGTGGCTCCGATAGAGGTGAATAATCGGCACTTCCCTTGACCCGATGTGACGACAAACCCATTTTTCACCGCGCCGACGCCAGCACAGTCGGGCACGTTAACGTCGAGAAGAAGTTCCGCGTTGTTCAGATTCCAAATATAAAAACGATTTCCACGGGGCGCGGTGATCGCCAGCTGACGCAGTTCACTATTAATGGAGATGCTTGCCGTATAGTGCCGCATCTCCGAGAGCGCGCGATGGGAGACAGGAAAGGTGGTGAAAGGTTGGTGCGGGCGTTTGATGGCGAGCAAGGGCACTTCTTTATAGGCGTCGCCCATAAACTGTTGGCCGGTCACTATGGTGCCGTCAGCGGCGACATTTAAGTGTCTGATGCTGCTCTGTTGCTCAGGCAACGTTTCCTTGCTTAGCAATCGTCCGTCGCGAGAGACGAGCACCAGGCTGGGCTCCATGGCATTCAAGTTCATTTCTTTGCGGCTATCGGCTTCCGTGCGGATGCCGCCGTTCGCGACAACGATGGTGTTCCCGTCAGGCATCCACGCAAGTTGATGGGGGCCGATTCCATAAGACGGAAACTCGTGATGGGGGAGGAGTTGAGCGCCGTCAAAACGATAGGCGCTAATTACCCCTTTACCAGGGTAGCGGGTGTCATTTTCCGTACTGAATAACCAGTCTCCAGAGGCATCAAATATGGCGTGCCCATAAAAATGCCGGTTCGTTTGGCTTCTCAGTGTCTGTAATAGCCTGCCGTCGCGCAGGTCAATAAGATAGCTTTCCGTAGACGGGCGGCGACCTACAAATAACGCGATGGGTAGAAAAGGGTGTCGGGTAATGTCGTGGCAGCGCGTTGCCACTGGCGTTTGAAAGGCACAGCGACCGTCGAGATAAAACCCCGCTGCATAGTGCTGACCGCTTTGATCATTGCGTGCCGACAGTATTAACGGTCGGTGTTGGCGCTGTTGCCAAAATGCCCAGCCGCCGATCATTCCTGCACCGGCAATGGCGCCGCTTAGGCCCAGAAATGTTCGCCGTGACACGGTCACGATTAATCTCCATCTGCGGCGTTAAAGCCGATTTGAATATTTAAACTTTGCGCCAATTCGTTGTGATGTATGCGATGTAGCGCATCGAAGCTTTCATAAAGCGCATCAAGCGCAGACGTATCGCTTTGGGTGACGAGTTGGAACAGCGGTTGCTGGAAGCCTTTGAGCTGCGCTTGCGTGACGTCATAGGCCTGATCGATTTTATGGCTGAGTTCTCTATCGTTAATCAAAGATCTAACGCCTAGCTGCCCGTTGCTGCCAGTCCAGATTTCACGTGCGCCGTTCAATGTGGCGAGCATGTTGCTAAGCGAGCGACCGCTTCGCCACGCCTCGGAGAGATAAGGCTGAGGGGCGCCGCGACTTAATCGACCCAGCGGCGCGCCGAGCTTTTTCTTTAGGTTATCGATGGCACTAATTTGAATGAGTAGCGCGTCTGCGAGTGCTTCGTTCTGATCGAGATAGCGGTCGTTTGGAAATTGGCTAAGTTGTGCCGCCATACCCGATGTCGGTGTTAGCCATTGTTGTTGGAGATCTTCCGTTAGTGCGCGCTGATGCTCGGCAATAGCCATCAGAAGAGGGCAGTAGCGCTTTTTTTTCGATGGCTGCGCTAGATCGATGGACTCATCGAACAGGATGTATTCGAACGCGGTGAGGCCTTGCACAACAACACTTTCTTCGCTGAGCTGTTGTGGCGTTAGCGTCGGCATTTTGTCTAAAAGCGTCTCGGTTTGGCGCGCAACGAGGTTTCGCTTGTCGGGATAAAATTGAACTTGCCAACTTTTGTTGCCTTCAGACATCGGTCCAACTAACAGCGGCTGCATCAATGACCACTGTGATTGAGCAGAATAGAAAGCGTTGCGCAGACGTTCAATTGCCTTAGAGCTCTGTGCCGATGTATCCGTTGGCGTTTGGCAGAATTGCTTGGTGTGGTCTGTAAGCGTGACGTTGCTTTCTAGCCATTGCCCGTAAGCGGGAAGGTAAGTGTATTGCGCCAGGTCGCTGAGCACATCTTGCCGAGGCAGGCTGCAGGAGATAATGCCTAAAGACGCTGAGAGGAGCGCTATGACGATGGTCAAACGGCTTTTTAAAACGTCGCGCATGTCGTATCACTCCTATAAGGAATTAAGAAATGCCAAAAAGGCGGCGCGTTCTTCCGCATTAAATTGCAGCACTTGCTGTTTCGCGTGTTCTGCTTCGCCGCCGTGCCATAGAACGGCTTCAAGTAAATTACGCGCGCGACCGTCGTGCAGGAACTCGGTATGCCCATTCACTTTTTCAATTAATCCGATGCCCCAAAGCGGCGGTGTGCGCCATTCGTTTCCTGACGCTAACGCTTCCGGTCGATTGTCCGCTAGGCCTTCGCCCATATCGTGAAGTAATAAGTCGGTATACGGGCGAATGGTTTGGTTAGCGAGCTCCGGCTCTGCGGCGTCCGCACGGGTGGTGAATTTCGGAGCATGGCATTGTTGGCAGCCCGCCTGATAAAACAATGACTTTCCGGATAAAACCTGCGGGTCGTTAACATTGCGTCGTGCCGGTACAGCGAGCATGCGCGAATAAAATAGAACGTTGGCGAGAATATTGTCACTGACTTCTGGGTTGCCGCCGTTTACTGCGGCAATGCAATCTGTTTGAGCGGCTGTGCATGCGTCGTGTTGTACTAGTGAGCTGGTTAAACCCATATCGTTTGCAAACGCTTCAGCATTTTGTTGGTTCAAACTTGGCTGGCCCGCTTTCCAGCCAAAGCGGCCGAGTTTTACTGACTCACTGGCTCTATCCCAGACGTGGTTGGCGCGCCCACTGATGCCATCCTTGTTGGCGTCGTCAGGGTCTTCATTCGCCAGGATGTCTTCGTCGGCAATGGCTTCAAGTAACCCTAAGCCAATCATGGGTGGTGCGACACGCGCCGAGAACAATGCGTCTTTATGCAATGGGCCGTAGCCTAAGTTGGAAAAATTAAGCGTGGGTTTACGCAACGCCACCTTGCTGCCGTCAGCGAAGGTGACGGTCACCGGTTCGTAGCTCACGCGAATTTTTACTTCGGGGGTGACTCCCGGGTTGGCAAAATCTTGCAGTTGCCCACCGTATACCGGCTCGGGCGCAAGCCCGTTATGCATGTGCCATGTTTCATCGTGTTCGTCGGACGGAATAGAAACACGTACTAACATAGATACTGCTTGCTTGGCGTCAGTAGCGGGTGGGTGGCCGCGGCCATCTTTTATATGACAGTTCTGGCACGCATTGGTGTTAAGCAAAGGACCTAGCCCATCACGGGCGTCCGTTGAGGCCGGTGCAATAACCCAAGCGTTTTTGAAAAAGCTATTACCGACACTAAAATTTAATTGACGTGATGGCGCTAAGTTTGCGGCGGGAAGTGAGAAGGCATTCTCGTCGAATTTCATCACGGTAGTATCGCCACCGGAAAGATGTTCGCCCTGTTCTGCTTTGTTGAAGGTGGGTGCTTTGTCGCAGCCTACCAGCGTTATTGTCACACCGACTATGATCATGCGGAGCAGTGCGTGAAGTAGACGGGTGGACTGGGTTTGATAAGTAGAAAGAAACTCTAAAACGTCTGCAGAGCGATGTGTGTGCATTACAATTTCCGGAGCGATGTTTTTTGAACGGCACAATATTTTTGCCGCGGGCAAGCCGCCACGAATAAGTGGCGGCGCGAATGAGTTAAGAATGCGCTTTAAAAATCTTGTCCAGCTGTGTCTGGGTTCAGACCTTTTATGCGCAATGCCTCTGCTGCGCGCTCGATATCACCCGTCTGTGTTACGAGCGCATTAATCGCTGCGCGCACCAATTGCGCGCCGCTGTCGTTGCCTGGCGCAATCAGTTGATCGAAATAAATTTGGTGTTGCTCTGCGCTGTCGACGAGTGCTTGCATTGCAAACGTGCTGGCGAGTAAATGTGTTTTTAATTTTTCGTCGAGTGCGGCGTCTTGCTCCGCAACAAGGGCAGACAAGCTAGGGCCAGTTAATACGCTGCCATCTACGCGACGGTAACTGCCGAGGTACACATTGACGATGCCTTGTTGGTTGTAAAAATGGGATGCATGCGTGTTGTCGCTAAAGCAGTCATGTTCGTCTTCAGGTGAATGAGCTTCGAGCGCAACTTTCATGCGCTGTCCTGCGAGCTCTCCCAGTGACAAGCTACCCATGCCAAAGAATATTTTGCGTAATCCATTTTCAGCAGTGTCACTGATTAATGCTTCGCGATAGTTGTCGCTGTCGGGCTTCCATTGCGCAACCATTGCTTCTAAATCGCTGACCAGTAGATCGGTCACGGCAGTAAGATAGTCACGACGCCGAGCATTGTGACCGCCAGTGGCTAATTGCGTGTTCAACGAAAAGTCAGTGGCAGGACGTTCGCCCGCACCGGCGTTGGTGCCGTGGGTGTCTTGGCCCCACAATAAAAATTCAATGGCGTGGAAGCCGGTGGCAACGTTTGCTTCAGAGCCGGCCAATTCGTTCAGACCGGCGAGCAATTCAGGTGTGATCTTGGTTAAATCCAGGTCTTCTTCGCCAACGCGCAACGAGGTGTTGGCAATGATATTGGCCGTCGCGCCGGCGTTACCCAAGGCAGCTTGGTAGTCATTGCCGACGTAATCAATAAGGCCTTCATCCAGCGGCCAAGCATTCACTTGTACTTCCCACTCATCGACGATGGCGTTGCCAAAACGAAAGACTTCCGTCTGCATATAAGGCACGCGCGCAGTTCGCCAAGCATCGCGTGCGGCGTTAAGCGTGCCGGCAGAGGGGGCATCTAGCAGCGCTTGGTTCGCCCGTTGCATGGCTTTTGCGCCTTCTAATGCGTCGCTAAACGTCGCAAGTGCGATATCTGCGTAATGATTAACGACTTGTTGGGCACTGGCGTCGTCGTAGGCGGTCTTGCTGTCAGATTGAGGTGATTCGCCGCATGCTGAGAGCGTCAGGGCGGCAACCATTGCAGCGCCAATTTTCAGAGTAGAAAACGACATGAAATCATCCTGTGAAGTCTTTTCAAGTTCTGCAGAAGGCCTCGAAGGGCCTGTACTTGCGAATATAGTAATAATGCGAATTATTTGCATCTTTTGAAAGGGGTAGTGGCTTATTGCGCTCAAATTGACCTGATTTTCTAGGGAATGAGGTTGCAGGAGTCTATTCGGCGTAGGAACGCAGCACGTCGTCAATCATTTGGTCGAAGCCGACAGCGTGTTCATCGAGCTGACCATCAAGAATGAGGTGGCACAAGCCGTGAGCTAGGCTCCACGCCTTGATCGATGCCAATACGACACTCTCAGACTCAATGCTTTCATTGCGGAGCGCCGCGACGCCGCTTTTTAGGGCGTTAAACGCATTAGTGCCGGCGGCGGTAAGTTCTTCGGCGGCTTTGCTGGAGGTCAACGATGCGTCGATTGTCGGAGTGCTGCTGACACTGGCACGACCAAACATGAGTCGAAATAGAGCAGGGTGTTGTCGGGCGAAGTCCACGTAAGCGTGGCCGCTGCCAAGCAGTCTTTCCTTTGGATTTGTGCCGTGCTGAGCACCGGTCATTAGCGCCACGGTAAATTGCCGGAACCCTTCAGCCGAAATTGCGGTAATCAGATCCTGCTTATTGGCGAAGTGGCGATACGTCGCGTTGACCGTTACGCCGACTGCTCGAGCTGCTTCACGAAGGCTGAAGTCGGTGCTGTTTCCTGCCTGCAGAAGCTGCATTCCTGCGTTGACGAGCGCCGAGCGTAAATCACCGTGATGGTATTGGCTCGATGCTTTTGGGGCGGTGTTAGATGGACGTTTACTTTTCAATGTTGACATTGCATACATGGCTCTTTAGTCTCGATGTTTGCATTGTACACATATGAGTTGTGGTACGTCACGTTTGAAGGTCTTGGAAGGCCTTCTTTTGCAGCTCTCGCGGACAGAAGACGGCGGACTATGAATACGAGAATAGGCAAAACAAGAATAAAAAAACGAATGATTCACCGCATTCTGCTAACGCTGGCCCTAGTGTGTTCCAGCACGGTGGCGTCGTCTCAAACGGTGTGTGTGTTTAGTTTGATCGGCGCACAGGGAGAAATGTGGGAGTTAATGAAGGACTATTCGATCACAGCGAAAGAGTGGGGCGAAGATATAACGCTGCGCGTTTTCACCGATGAGCGAATTGGCGCCGAGGATCTCAAGGCCGGCCATTGCGATGCGTTATTAATGACAGGTATTAAAGCGCGTCAGTTTGTTCCGTTTGCTGGGAGCGTGGACTCAATAGGCGGCTTACGGAGTTACGAAAGCCTAAAAGTATTGATTGAATTGCTTGCCCGCAAAGAACTGGCGGCGAGTATGCGTCATGGTGCGTATGAAGTAGCGGGCATTCTACCGTTAGGCGCGGCGTACTTATTTTTAAGTGATCGCTCGATTACTAGTGTAGAAAAATTCGCCGGGCGTACGATGGCCGTATTTGAAAATGATCGTGCACAGTTGTTAATGGCCGAGCACATCGGTGCGCGCCCCGTCTCTTCCGACGTCACCAACTTCGCGGCGAAATTTAATAACGGTGTTGTTGATGTGATTGCTGCACCGGCCACCGCTTATATGCCGCTGGAGTTATACCGAGGGGTAGGCACACAAGGTATTGTGGTGAAGTTGCCCTCTGCTCAGTTGACGTTTCAGTTGGTCATGCGTCATGAGAAATTCAGCGAAAATTTTATGGCGAAATCACGCCGATATTTTGCAGATCAATTTGACGATACTTTAAAGCTCATTGCAGCCGCCGAAGATGATATTTTGTTTTTCTATCCACCACCAGATAAAGACCGAGAGCGTTATGCGTTGATGTTGGATGAGTCCAGAACTTATTTGATAGAGCAGGGCGTCTACGATAAGGACATGATGGTGTGGATGAAAAAGGTTCGCTGCAAGCTAACGCCATCCGCCGCTGAGTGTGTGAATGGGAGCGCTTGGTGATGACGGTAATAGAGCGATGCAAGATTGCACTTTCTCAGGCGGTTCTTACATTAACGGTTCTTGCTGTTAGCCAATGGTCTTTTGCAGCTGAGAAATTTGATAGTAAGGAACTTTTCGAAAAGTATCGCAGTGCAATGATGCAGGGCGACGCCGGTACGTTAAAACGGATGATTGCGCCTGACGCGTTAGTTAAGGTGTCTTTGGTTCAAAAAAATGAGCCTAATATCGTCATTAGTCTGTCGCGAACGGAGTATCTTCAACAGATAAGAGCGCTATGGCGATTTTCTAGCGAGCAGCGATATGCGATTGCTTTACTCAACGTTCAAGAAGTTGGCACCGATCAATGGAGTCTTGCCTTAACACAGAAGGACGAATACAAGCTCTTTGGTGAGTCGATTGGGCAGAATAGCGATATTGTTTTGCAGTGTGAACTTCAAGATGGCGCCGTTGTTATTAGCGCAATCCGAACTGTCACCCGTCAGTGGTAATTAAAAATGAGAAAGGATACTCAGGCGACGATGAATCATGAAGCGCGATATCTTTATCAGTTTCCGCTGTCTCTATATTGCGAGAAGTCGCGCTGGAATCTTGAGTACAAGAATCTGCCGTATCAAGGCGTAGATCTAATTCCTGGATTTCATTTGCCTCGCGCGATGTGGCTCTGCAATCAGTCTACGTTGCCAATATTTCGAGATGGTAATACGGTCGTTGGTGATTCCGTAAAAATTGCATCCTATTTGGAAAATACGTATAGCCGCCGTCCGCTACTGCCTAGTGAGGACGATGATCGAGAGCAGGCATTGATGCTTGAAGCGTACTTTTCAGAGGTAGGTGTGCATGTTCGCCGGTTTGTTTGGAGTCTTGCAATTGAGAGCGAGAATATCGATGAATTATTTTTCAATTTTGTCGGTTACAGCTCGCGAGCTCAGGGGGTCGGCGCTATCGGTAAATCTATCTTACGGCAAATGGTTCGGCGCAGGTTTCAAGTGTATGACCACATGCTCCTAACATCATGGGGCTGCATCACCGCTGCGATGGGCTACGTTGAAATGTTGTTGGACGGCGATCCGCAGCGTTATTTGGTATCTGAACAATTTACCCTAGCGGATATGACGGCCGCCAGTATGTTGGCGCCTTTGATAGGACCTAAAAATAGCCCGTGGGAAGACTCGCATGTGAGCGTGGCAATTGGTGCCGCCGAGATGCAGTTTAATCGCGCTCGTGTGAGAGCATCTGTGGCTGGGCAGTGGGTCGCTAGAATATACGAAACGTATCGCTAACCTCAGTGCTTTTTGAATGAGTAGTTAGGGCTTCCACTGAAGCTGTAATATAGGAAAGCGGTGGTATCCAAAAAAAACATTTCGGGTGATGTATTGGTTTGCCTCCACCTTACCTTCTAAATTTAGCGCAAAGCGTTGCGTGCCATCGGAGAAGTTGGCAAGTAAGTATTCATTCGCCAGCAGCCGCATACCGCTGGCGTTGTTCCTGAAGGTGACCACCGCCCAACGCTCGCCTTGATCATTGCTCATTAATGCGTAGTCAATCACTTCAAAGTCATGCCGTGCGATTTTCTTAGGATCATTCTGATCGAATCTGATTTCGCCTTGCAGCGGAGGGCGCGCGTCATATTGCAAGACCATGCTTTCGTCGGCGGATGCGATAGCGGCAAGCACTAGTGTCACAGAGGCGAGCAAGGGTGTGAAAAAGCGGCGTTGTCGCATATAAAAGCTCCTCCGATCAGAAATAATAGTTAACCCTGTATTCTTGCAGCGAGTAAAGGCGTAGATGATGCCATTTTATTGGAAGAGGATTGCCAGGTACATGTCAGTCTGCTCAAAGGAACTGGCCAGCGCTGTTGTCTGCATATATACGGTTAAACGGAGAGGGCTTTTTCTCTAGCGCGATCTACTCGTAATGAATGAGCGAGCATCCAACGAGCTAGCTGAGTGACTTCCGCGATGGAAGGGACGACGGAGTCCGGCCGGTGAGGGTGGCGTAAAGTACCAGGAAAGATCTTATCCAACCATGCTTGGTCCCATCCCGCACCGTTATAAAAAATTGAGGTGACACCGGCTTCTCTTGCCGCAATGACATCGGTTGTACTATCTCCGACATACCAGCAATGTTCCGTAGGCGGGATGTCTAATTCATACAATGCTTTCAATAGCATGTCAGGCGCAGGCTTTCTGCGTTTTACATCGCTGCCACACACGACGATATCAAATAGATCTTCCCAGCCGGTGCCATCGACGAGTTTCAATTCGTGTTCAAGGAAGTCTCTACGACGATTTGAAATTAAGCCAACTTTAATACCGACATCTTTTAATCGTTCGAGTTGTTCGCGAATGCCTTCTTCTAGGGGGAATACGTCGGCAACGTATTTTCGGTAGGCGTTATCGAATGCTTTATGCGCCTCGCTTTTCGCTTGCTCGTCGTCGCCGAACAGTACTTCAAAAATATCAGTGCGGGAGATTTTTCGCTGCGCAACAATTTTTGGGTGTAAGCGTTTGTTCTCGCGGACATACATTAGGAGCTTAGCGTCTTCGGCAGTTTTTGAATCCTGTGGCTCTAATAATCTATCCCATAAATCAAGAGTTTGTAGGCGTGGCAAAATATCGTCTACGGCGTGATACATGGCGTCGTGGGTGTCGACTAATGTGGCGTGCCAGTCAAACAAGATGGCCGTTGGATAGGTATGTGG
The DNA here is from genome assembly GCA_029213045.1 of Alcanivoracaceae bacterium. GTDB lineage: Bacteria > Pseudomonadota > Gammaproteobacteria > Pseudomonadales > Alcanivoracaceae > JARGPN01. The sequence goes on along the minus strand of JARGPN010000006.1, from coordinate 387,332 downwards.
CAGTTGCAAGATACTCATACAGTGGTCCCTTGAAAGCCGAATTTCACTGTAGAGATTTTTTTGACAGTTTTCTATGGCGCCTTAAACGCTGAGTGCGCCTTTTAGCAGGGTTTCAGACCAAGGGCGCGCTGTCGCGATAAAGTGCCTCTTGCGGCGGGGTAGGGGTGGCGGGATTATTCGGATATTAGCCTATTCATAGGGAGCCTAGGGCTAGATATTGGCGTCGATCCTTTCCATGGCGCTGATGCGTAGCTGTTCCGTTTGGTCGAACATCTCCTCGCGTAGTTTAGTTATTTCGGATTGTTGATCTTCCGCGGCAAGTCCCGACCGAGTGATTTGCTCTTTTCTTTCTTTATAAGTTTGGTAGCGTTGTTGCCATTGTGAGCGCTGCTGATCAAGGGATTCTAGCCGTTGTGCGGCGGCCGCGCCGAATTCTTGCTGCCGGTATGTATAGATCTCTGCGTCGGTGTCACCTGACGCTTTCATTGTTTCTTCAACTTCAGGCAAGGTTCTCAGCGAATGTTGCTGGTGTATTTCGCGCGCTATTTCCGGCGAAAGCGAGGCGCTAAGAATTCCTAACGCTTTTTGTTTATCTGCGTCGTTACGAGTTGATTGCATAATAGTAAGTCGCGCCATGCTGTATTCGTCATATGCATCGTCGTTAGCAAACATATCGGTGGAAATTCTTGTGCCCATGATCTCATCACGCATTGCGCGTCTTGCTGCCATCTTCTGTGATATATCGGCTAAATCCGATGCAGCATAGTCACCACTTGCGAAAGTCTGTTGATAGGTTTGGTAGCGTTCAAGGATATCCATAAGTTCGTTCGCCGCCGATAGCGATGCGGTGTTGTGCGCCCATGAAAAAATAATTTTATGAATGCGATCGTTTGGCATTTCACCTGATAGGGATAAAAAGTAATCCAAAATATCTTTGGTGCTGCTGTCGATGATGAGCTTGCCTTGTCGGTCCAGCTGCAAGGTGCCCGGTGCTTCTGTACCGTCTAGCGATGAGGCGGCTACGAGTGTGGATATTTCTTCTAGGGAAAATAGGTCGAATGCCGGTGAGGCGTCCGCGGCGCGGCGTGATGGATTGAGCTGCTGTGAAGGTACGGATTGAGTGCTGTTAGCTGAGGCAATTGATTGTGAGACAACAGCATTTTTATCAGAGCTGGTTAGCACTAACGCTAACGAAATGGTCAGCATCAGTAGACATAGCGAAAATACAAGCCAGCGTTTGTTTTTCGGCATGGTTCACCTGCGCCATTGAGTATGTCTGTGGTTCGTTAGCTAACGATGAATCGGTACAGCCACGTTTGGCTGCACCGATTCCGCGCTGCGTTATCTCACGGTTACTGCAATTATAAACCGGCGTTTTTAATGCGGTTTGCTTGGTTTCGGTACAAGGTTTTTGGGTCGGTTTCCCAGCCCATTAAACCGAATAATTGGCGTATCGCATCTGCATGATTGTGGTTGTAGTTATGGCGAATAGGCTTGCCTAGATACATGCCGCACAAAGGCAGAACGCCGTCGTGCTTTACCCCAGGCGCGAACGCGAACTGCGTGACACTGACCAGTAACGTATCAAACGGGTCGAGTAAATTGGTGTGCACACCGGTGCCGCCCCAAGACCAATAGCTCACGCCGTTGACTGTATGAGCGCCGCTTGTGCCACAGGCGGAGGTTGGCATTGCTTGTGGGTAGCGCTGATTGAACTCTGCCATGCCCGCTGTTGTTGAGTCGGCCAGCACAGCGGACGCTGACTGTTCGCTAGGGTTAGGGCCGCCAGATAGAAACTCCCAGAAAGCGCCAAACGCACCGGCAATTGCATCGGCAAAACCTTCCGTGCCGCTGCCTTCAGGAATGAGACCGCCAATCACATCGGCGATAGGTGTCCCTCGATTTTCGCCGTGAACCGACGTTACTGATGCGATGAGGTCAGGGCGTACTGCCGCGACGTAACGAGAGGTCGCTGCACCTTGCGAGTGTGCAATAAGATTGACTTTGCTTGCGCCGGTCACAGCCAGATAGTTTTCAATTTGAATAATAAGTTCTTCGCCACGGTATTCGTTGCTTTGCAGCGCGCTGACGTTGCTTGTGTAAACTTTCGCGCCGTAGCTCTTCAGGTCGTCTTCGATACCGTAAAAATAATCAATGCCTGCGATATCATCGAACGCAATAATGCCGCCGACGAGCACAATTGGATATTTTGTTTTTGCGTACTTGGTGTCTTTTCCGAAAATCCACCAGGCCTGCGCCTGAGTGCTCATAAAAAGCATGGTGAGGGTTGCGACGAATAGGCCGCGCCGTGATAGCGACATGGTGCTTCTCCTGTCTTGTTATTTTTTGTGGCCAATCCTTGAGATGACCTATTTCTGTCGACGATACGGACTATAGGCGGCGCACATTGAGCAAACTTGTATGAATTGACACCGTCTTGGATGAATCGACGAATTGCATTTCATCTTGATTTACGAGGAGTATGGAGATAAGAATTGCGCTAAAGCGCATGTGAATTTCCCGTGGTGCCCATTCTTCGTTAATACAAAAACACTGAAAAAAGACATATAAAAACAATGACTAATCAACGTGACTCAATACAGTCGACGCTTTATTTATGGCCTCTTCGCACTCTTTATGTGGGTCATATACATCGTCTTTCGCAGCTTTCCCAAGGCGCGCATGCGGTTATTTACGGGCTAGATAGCGACATTCAGGTGTGCATTGGTGAACAAGTGTTTTCCTCTCGGTCGTTTTTAATTCCGGCGGGCGTGCGCTATACAGGTGATTCGTTTGGCCAGCGTATTGGTTGTTGTTTTTTAGATCCGTTAGGTCGCGATTTCCTTTTTCATAAACCGCTGATGAACAATGCCGAGGCGGGTATCTATTTTAATTCTTCCCGTGAAGGTAGTCAGCTTGTTGCTTTAAATGATGTGCATCAGCGAGGCGTGGATGCGGCGACAGCGTACCAGCTGCTTTTAGATGAATTGTTCCCCGGGGTCGAGACTCAGGTGGATGGCTTTAAAGAGGATCGCCGGATTGTACGTGTTGTTGAACTGATCCGTAGTGATCCTACCGAGAATATTTCTAATGATGATCTCGGAGCCCAGGTCGGGCTTTCAGGGGCGCGCTTACAACGTTTGTTTAAACAGGCGACAGGTATTCCGATCCGTCGCTATCGTTTGTGGCATCGCTTATTTGTTACGGCGTCAATGATGGCAATGGGAAGTACGTTAACGGATGCAGGGCTGGCTGCTGGATTCTCCGATTCATCCCACTTAAATCACGTTTTTAAAGATATGCTTGGCACAAAACCGTCGACTGTATTGCGTCGTTCGAGAAATATCCGGATTCTGGTCGGCTCCGATACCTAGGTTTTTTCTCGCCTTGCTTAATGGAAATCTCGCGACTTTACCGTTAAGGCGTTAATGACATTGCTATGGTCGCTTACGTGACCGGCTATTAAATGGATGATCCCGTCTGCGGATTTCTCCAATGTGCCTTTGATGAGTAATAAGCTTCCGCTCAATATCTCTTGTCGAAACGTTTCCTGTAATGACTTCCAAATAATCACATTGGTGTTGCCGGTTTCATCTTCCAGCGTCATAAATAAAATTCCTGATGCGGTGCCTGGACGTTGTCGGTTAGTCACCAATCCGGCCACCCGCGCAAGTTGCCCGTGGCGAGCATGTTTTAAATCCCGTGCGGTTAGGCAGTTTTTGAACTCTTCTCGATAGCGCACTAACGCCATAGGGTGTTTACCTAGGGTCAGCGAGAGTCGTTGGTAATCGCTCAGCATTGATTCCATTTCCGAAGGCGCGTCCAAGGCTATGTTGTCGTTGTCTTGTTGTGTGTGTTCGTAATCGAACAGCGGTCGACTTTCCTGCACGCCTTGGTCTTGCCAGTGGGCTTGATGCCGATGGCCGGTGATCGGGCGCAAAGCGTCGGCATCAACGAGTACCTGTCTTTCTTGCGGCGATAGGGTTGCGCGTTGATAGACATCGTTAAGTGAAACAAACGCGTGGTTGTTCCGTGCATTTTCTATTCTGCGTGCCGCATCTTCATTAAAGCCTTTGATTTGCCTAAAGCCGATGCGTAATGCTGGTTGCACGCCGAGTGCCTTACGTTCGATGTCCTCAAGTTGGTATTCCCAAGTGCTGTTATGGATATCAACGGGCCGCACCTCTATGCCATGACGGCGCGCATCTTGAATAAGTTGCGACGGGGAATAAAAGCCCATGGGAAGACTGTTTAGTAATCCGCAATAAAATGCGCTTGTATGGTGGCGTTTCATCCACGCGGAAACGTAAACCAGTAAGGCAAAACTGGCTGAATGCGATTCGGGGAACCCATAACCACCGAAACCTTTCATCATTTCGAAGAGGCGCTCGGCCCATTCTAAGGTGTAGCCATTTTTAACCATGCCTTGAACAATCGGGTGTTGAAATTTCTCCAACTCCCCAGACTTTCCCCAGCTGGCCATGGCACGACGAAGTTGGTCTGCTTGCCCGCCGTTAAAACCTGCGGCCACCATCACTAGCTGAATGACCTGTTCTTGGAAAATAGGAATGCCAAGTGTTCTGGAAAGAACGTCTTCTACACGTTTATCTGGATAAGCAACGGCTTCCTCTCCATTTCGGCGGCGTAGATACGGGTGCACCATGTCGCCTTGAATGGGGCCGGGACGCACGATGGCGACTTGAATAACAAGGTCATAAAAGTTATTTGGTTTTAAACGCGGCAACATATTCATTTGCGCACGGGATTCCACTTGAAAAACGCCTAGGCTGTCACCTTTACATAGCATCGCGTAGGTGGGGGCATCTTTAGCAGGAATACCTTGCATCGTTAGCGTTGAGTCTTCATAGCGATTGATTTCGTCGAGCATTTTTCGAATGGCAGTTAGCATGCCAAGCGCCAACACGTCGACTTTCATTAACCCCAGAGATTCAAGGTCCTCTTTGTCCCATTGAATAATCGTGCGATCTGCCATGGCCGCGTTTTCGACAGGAACAAGTGTATGTACAGGGTCGCGGGTGATAACAAAGCCGCCAACATGCTGAGATAAATGCCTAGGAAAGCCGAGCAACGCCATGACCAGTTTAATGTACAGATCAGCAATATGCTGATTGTTTAGGCCGGCTTCATGAAAACGCTGGGCTAAGGTGTCGGGCTTATCCCACCACGCAAGTTGTTTGGCTAACACATTGAGCAGGCTTTCATCCAAACCAAGGGCGCGTCCTACGTCACGCACTGCAGAGCGCATCCGATATCGGATGACAGTGGCGGCGAGTGCTGCGCGATCGCGGCCATATTTTTGGTAAATGTATTGAATGACTTCTTCGCGCCGTTCGTGCTCGAAGTCCACGTCAATGTCGGGAGGCTCATCGCGTTCACGAGAAATAAACCGCTCAAATAATAGTTGGCTTCTTGATGGATCAATTTCAGTGATAAACAGGCAATAACATACGGCTGAATTCGCAGCGCTGCCTCGTCCTTGGCAGAGGATGTTTTGGCTACGAGCGTAACTGACGATGTCGTGTACGGTGAGAAAATAATATTCGTATTGGAGTTCGTTGATGAGTGCCAGCTCAGTGTTGAGCAGGACGACGATATTTTCTGGCGTGCCATTGGGCCAGCGTGTTAAAGCACCTTGTTCGACTAATGCGCGAAGATACTGTGTTGCATTGGTGCCACTGGGAACAACTTCTTGCGGATATTGATAACGTAATTCGTTGAGAGAAAAGGTGCATTGCCCAGCAATATGAAGGGTTTCATCGAGTAGCGGTTGTGGGTAAATCGATTGCAATGTTTCAATTGGCCGCAGGTGACGTTGTGCGTTTTTAAAGCGTTGCTTGCCTAACTGTTGTACGGGGGATTTTAGGCGAATAGCAGTAAGGATATCTTGCAGAGGTTGCCGGTTTGGGTGGTGCATGTGGACGTCGTTGCTGGCGATCATTGGAACGCGAAAGTTCTCCGCTAATTCATAGAGGTAATGGTAGCGCGCGCCGTCATTATCTTCTTGCAACAGGGCACAGCAGAGCCATAGTCGCTGTGGAAAATGCGCAGCCAGAAACGTGCCGTGCTGTTGATCTTCGTCTGTATGGGTAGGCACCCATAAGGCGAGCGCGTGGCGAATGATTTTTTCCACATCACGCCAATGTAATTGGTATTGGCCTTTGTCGCTTCGCCGTCGTCCCCGCGTTATCAGTGCTGATATTTCGCTGTAGGCGGTTTTATCTTGCGCTAATAAAATCACATTGATGGGTGTGGCCGTGTCGCAATCAATACGGAATCGACTGCCGATAATTAGCGGCAGGGCGCATTGCTTGGCGGCTTGAAGTGCGCGCACGATCCCAGCAAAAGAGCATTCGTCGGTAATGGCGATGGCCTGATAACCAAGAGCATGAGCCTGTAATACCAGCTCCTCTGGCTGGCTAGCGCCAGTTAGAAAGGTAAAAGAGCTTGTGCAGTGCAGTTCGGCATACATAGGTCATAGGTGTCTGTGTGGCTAGGTGTCTAAATACGGTATTCCTGAAGACAGGAGCCTGAGGTCAGTTGGGCATACAGGGGCGCTTAGGAGAGCAGGGAGTCTCATTGCTGATACTGTACAAATAGACAGTATATCTTGCAAGTAGCGTCGCGCTTGTTCCGCGTTTTTATTGAACACCCCTCGGCGAATTCTGAAACAGTCCATTTGTTGCCTTGTATCTTGTATACAGGGCATTCTCGGTGGCTGTATCTCCAGATGACGCAGGCATGCATTACCTTATTCAAGAAAAACAGGAGACAGCATGGGATTGCTGCGGTTATTAAAAGGTGAGCTGGTGCGGGAAGTGCGCCAGTGGATGGAAGACGGTCTGGTTGAACGAAGTCAGGCGGAAAAGATTCTTGAGCGTTATGACACGTCTTTGGATGACCGCCGGCACCATTCGTTCGGCTATAGCATGCTGATTGGGCTTGCCATTTTTTCCATGGGGTTGGCGTTACTTTTATTGATTAGTCATAACTGGGATGAGATTCCCCGTGCAGTTCGGATGCTGTCGTTAATGACCTTAACAGCAGGTTTAAACGGATGGGGCCTGCGTTGCTATGTCCGTGGCGAAATTGATCTCGGCAAGCGCTGGATATTCGCCGGTAGTATTGCCTACGGCGCGAGCATTATGTTGATCGCGCAGATTTACCATCTTGGTGAGCATTTTCCTGACGGTTTGTTTTGGTGGGCGCTGGGCGTTGTGCCGATGGCCTTTATTACGCAAAGCCGATTACTGCATTTACTCCATTGGGCGTTAGCTACCTGTTGGTTATTTGCGGAATCTGAATATGGCCTTGCCACGTTTTACCCCGTCTTTTTATTCGCGTTAGCGTGGCAATTATGGCGGGCTGAACCCTCTCGCTGGCTGGTTGCTGCTTTGTTGTGGGGCACCGGTCTTTGGTTGCATATGTTGTATGGCGAGTTGTCTGGCGCGCGCTGGTTATTGAGCTTTCGTGCGGGACATTGGGTTGTCGATCTAGGTTTTGGTTTGTTGTGCTATGGCATTAGTCAGGCGTTAGCCAGTGGTGTTAAGTCTGATGTATCGGCGTGGTGGCGTGATACGGCAGAGATTTTAAATCTTTGGTTGCTGCGTGGCGCGCTATTGATGCTGATGATTTTTAGTTTCTCTAGTACATGGGTGTACATGATTGAGAAGCTTAACGCTGTTGATGCATCATCATTTTGGTTCCTATTGGTGTTCGATGTGTTGTTGCTTGTTGTGGCAACGCGAATTTCATTACCGCGTTTGGTGGGCGTTATCCTTGCGGCCCTAGTGATTAATGGCTTGCTATTCAGCGCGTGGCTGTTGGCCACGCCGGATTCGGCAATGGCGTTTGCGATTATTGTAAATGTGATTTTATTGTCCAGTGCCATTCGTTTAATACTGCGGGGCCTCGAGCTACATGCGGGCTATTTGTTTTATATGGGTGTGGTGGTTGTCTTGCTTCAAGCGCTCCTGCGGTATGTCAATGTCATCGGAGACTACGTGACGGGCTCAATTCTGTTTCTCGTAGCAGGGGGCGTTCTGTTTGCTGCCGCACGCTTTTGGCAGCATCGAATGATGGAGCGAGAGGCATGATCGACAATACGGAAATTCCTCAGCATTCTGAGCATCAACCGAGAGCGATGTTAAATGCGGCGTCGTCGAAAAATAGAATATTCGCGAAGAAGCATGTAATGGCGTTAGCTGCGGTGATGCTCTTTCAGCTGTGCGTGTTAGGCGGTGAGTTATTGGCGGCGGTGTATCCACATTGGACTGGGCAGCCTATTCGCGTGCAGGTGCAGCCTGTTGATCCACGAGATTTATTTCGCGGGAATTATGCGCGCTTGCAGTACAGCTTTAATGTGATTGACGAGACGCTGTGGCATGGGGGCGATACGCCGAAAAAGGGTCAGCGTGTGTATGTGACGTTAGTTCAAAATGAGGCGGGCAGTTGGGATGCCGCAGCGATCTCTGATGAGCCTCCCGAGGATGGCATGTTTTTACGAGGCCGTTTTAAGTATGTCTGGTCGGCGCCGCGTGATCGTGTAGAAGGGCCTGACGGCAAAGCGACGTGGGTAAAAAGCGATACACCGGATCGTTATCGAATTGAATATGGCGTTGAGGCTTGGTTTGCGCCAAAAGAGAAGGCGCAGGCTTTAGAGCTTGCGTTGCGCGATGAAGCATGGGCAACGTTGTACGTGGCAGATAATGGTAAGGCTGCACTGTTTGCGGTGGAAACCAGCCCCAAAGATGTTGAATAGACTGGGCCTGAGAGTGAAGCCGTAGGTATGCGATGTTTTTTAGGGCTCTCAGGGATAAAGCCCTGAGAGCCCCTATAAGATAAAACTCCGTAAGAAAAATATCTGGCGGATAAGATCAAAAGAAACCCTGCAAAAACCAACGATTTTTTTTATCTCGAAATATCCAACAGCATAAGCCTAATGGATGCCGTGCAACGTGATACTGGCGTTGCACAGACTCCGCCCACCAGTTACTACTCAGGTTTTGTTCCCCAGGAAGAATATTCAGGGCAGCGCCACGCCAAAAAAGTTGATCGTGTTGTTGATGTAGCGGCCATGGGTTTTCAAGTAACCAGATGGGCTCATCAAGATAGCGCGAATCTTCTTTTGTTGTGGCATGCAGTGAAGCATCTTTTGCCGTAGCAGTGTGGCGGTGTGTAGCGAGCGGGTCTTGGCAGTCTTGCGCTAACTCCGGTATATGGTTATCGCGATGCTGAGCAAAGCTAATCTGTAATGCGGGCAACGCAGCAAGACGTTCAAGTAATGCAAGCTTGTCGGGGCGCTCGTTTTCCGTATGAAAAAGCCCTGCGCTGCTTTGTTTTAAAGGGCGAGGACGAGCGCAATCCAATCCGAGTTTTAGCGTTGCACTGTGGAGTTGAACTTGCTCAAAACGACGTCTAGTGAGATCTTGCCAAATGCTAATATCAGGAATGTCACTCGCCCTTCGAATTAACAGTCGTTGCGTTTGTTTTCGATAATCGGTGAAGTGCCAGCGGATAGCTTTGGTGCTCAACTGCCGCTGCCGTAAAAAATATTCCAACTGCGAGAGTAAACGCTGGGCAGGAAAGAGTAAGCCCTGCACATTTTCTACGGGGTCTGAAAATTCCACTTCCGTATAGAAACGTTCAGGCTGCTCAATGGGAGGGCGAGGATCTGGTGTCTCGCCAAGCAGTTTCTGCAACCACAACAGGAAGGTCTTACCTTGACGTTTGCCGATGGCAGTACGAGGTAGAGAAAGAATGTCTCCTAAAAAGCGGAACCCTGGGGCGCTTAATGTTTGTTTGAGGTTGGTGCTAAGTGGCAGTTCACCAATTGGAATGTTGCTAAGTGCGTGAATAAAGTCTTGCTGTGTATATGAGCCCACGTTGGACAGATTGGGCGTTATTGGCTGTCTGGATAACAGGCTGGCGCAAAGTGGCGTATGGCCGATACCGCAATACCACTGCTGAGATAAAGGATTGATGGCCTGCTGCAATACTTCAAGCAGGCTTGGCAAACCATTGAACAGTTTTAGACTGCCGTGTATGTCGAGCAGGATGATCTCCGGTGCCTCAATGCTGACAGCAGGGGTAATAAATAATAGTTGTTCTGCAATATTTCTTAAGCGGATTTTTTCTGCTTGCATGTCTCTGTCTGTGACGAGCAGCTTGTCACACAAAGAGTGCGCCGACGCGACTTTCATGCCTTCACGAATACCGTATTCTTTGGCTTGCGCAGAGGAAAGAAAGACTTTGTTTTTCTCCTGCACAACATGATGAGGCTGCGGGTTAGGGCAAGCTTCGAGCGCGAGAAGGGGGAAACGAATGGCCAGCCATAGCATGATCAGTAACGAAGGGGACCGAATGATTTAGGAAGCATAGGCATTGCACAGAGATGAGATGCATAACCAAGTAAAGAACACGAAAAATTAGATGGCTGCAAAGCAGATGCCTGTGCTCTCTAGGTTAGACAGGTTAGAAAATTCAACGTGATGACTTTTTCGTAGGTCACTTTTGAAGGGCTTAATCGGCCCCTTCAAGACTCCATAAAGTGGTGGAGCATGTCTTTAAGAATTTGTCTTCGGTTCGCAATGGCGGCAAATTCTAATAAGTCATGATGGGCGCGCTCTAAATAGCTATAAAAATGAATAATGTCATTTTCGCCACGCTGTCCATCGGCGCGGTTTAGCCATTCTCGGATGATTTTCGGTTGTGAATAAGCGCGGGTAAATTCATTGCTTTTATTGATGCTGTTTTCTTCGATGTGACGACTCTCAATCGCATCATTTTCAAGGCTGTTAGTTGTTGTCGTGCTGCGGCCGATAAGCACATTTCCTGTAAAACTATTGCGTACAGAGCGGTTGCGTAGGGCGTGATTGTCACGACTTGTGGTAGCAAGAGAAAGGTTCATAGCGGCAGACTCAAGTTGTGGGTTGGGCTTTGTGTTGAGCTATAAAGTTCAGAAAGCACAGTGCCTTGGCTTTGACGTGGTGTGATCGTCTCCGATATTGAGCTGCGAGGTGCTGGACGATAGCCAAAGCGACTATCGGGGTCACGAAATGCCGGTACGGAAGATGTATTTTCCGTTTTAGTGGAACCCTTGTTTGCCTGAGGTGCAGGCATGTCTGCGGTGGCGGCAAAAGGCCAGGTTAAACGCTCAGGCAGCAAGGCCAAGGTGAGGCGTTGCCCGCCCCAGCCACCAGGTTGCTTCACGATTTCAATTTCTAGGTGTGCAGGCGGAGATGCACGCAGTACCAATCGTAATGGAGCGGGTGAAGCGTGTTGCACTTGGTTGGCTGAGCGTAAAGCAATGAGTAAGCAGCGACCTTGTTGTGCCGCCATGTGCAGGCGTCGCAAATTGGCAGGGCTGTCGGTACCTTCGGGTAACCAGACAACTAATACACTGGCGGCACCTGAGGCCGCTGTTTCGCGGCAAGCGCGTAGCAGTGTTGGATGATCGTGGCTGCGCATTACCAATAAATTGGCGCTGTGAATGCCTGCTTGCTTGAGCGTACTGGCTTGTGGGCGCGCAGGTGGGTTGGCTAAGACCAATAGACCATCTTGCTGATTCGCCAGAACCGGTAGCAGTAAACGCAGAGATTGAGGACAGGGCGAGGCGCAAAGCAGCTCTACAAGGCCGTTTGCGGGCCAGCCACCATTGTGCAACGCCTGATCAAGAGCACTAAAGCCGGTATTCAATGCGGCGGCAGCAGGCCGTGACATACGGCCACGCCACACTTCGGCGCGGGCATAGAGCGTATCAAGTGAAACGGCAGCGTTAGTATTGGTGGAGGTTTGTATGTCCTGCATCTCGGCACACCTGTTCGTATGGTCAGTGATCACAGGTTACTGCTCATTTGGACAGTAATGCAAGAGAAAAATAAAGCTCAGATACGCACAGACAACAATTTCAATGTGGACGGTTTGGGGAGGCTTCAGGTTAACTCCAAATACATGCAGCGCTCTGCTCTGCCCAAACAAAACAATGATTAGGGCAAATCACGTCGCCACTTTAATTAAGCGCTGCATAAATATCGGGGCATTTCATGTATGAAGGGCAAACCTCCGCAGGAAATGGACTTCAGACGGGCAACACCGCCGGTCTTACGCCAACGGATTTGGCAAATATCGATGTTCGACAGTTAAGAGACATCCTCTCCGGAGGTGTTCAGGCGTTATTGCGTTTGCCTCCGATGCTGGAAACAGCATTTCGCCGGCACTCCCGCTCCCGTGCCGCTCATTTGTTGCGCAAATCCATTTTTGGTTTGTTCGGCCTCTATTTATTAGTTGTTCTCCCGGTGGGGGTGCTGACCAGTGACGCCCACGCCACGGTTTGGTTTCGCTATGCGGTGGTGCCGATTGGTGCGGTGCTGTTTGCTATTTTGCTGGCCACGCGAGTTCCTAAGTTAGATAGCTATGTAGAAGTGACGCTAGGCTTTGGCGTCTTCTTTTGTCTAAGCGGTACCATTTACGGTGCCATGTTGCTCGGTAATAACTATCTAGGCCAAGTAGCAGCCTTTGAAACAATTTACGTGTTGTTTGTGGCGTTTTCCGTGTTGCGTTTAAGCACACTGCTCGCGTTACGCGGAGCGCTGTCGGCGTTTGTTGTGGCGGGAACTTTCGCCTTGATTAACGACATTCAGCCTTCTTGGTTGAATGCATTGCTGTATTTTTTCGTGCCATTACTTATCTGTGCCATTAACGGTTATATGCTCGAATATGCGGCGCGGCGTGACTTTATTCAGCTACTCTGCAGTCGCCAAGAAAGCCAGCTGCTACTCAATGAGCTTCGTTCATTAGAAGTCGATGGCGCGGATTTTCAACATGTTATGCAGATTGCACTCGGCCGAGTGTGTGCGCATATGGGTTGGATTGCGGGGCGAGTTTCTCGGTATCAGGACAATAAAAAGTTAATTCCTTTCACACACTTTCCGCATTCAGATCGACAGCAAGAGTGGAATCAGGCGTTGCAATTGCAATGGCCGCTGGACAGCGTATCTGAACTGGCCAGCGACGCGGCAATGCAGGGACGAGCCTTGTGGCGGGCTGAGCAATTGATGATGGATGAAAATCGCCCGCTGACTCATTTGGCGTTTCCCGTGACCTCTGATTCTCATTTAATCGCCGTACAAGAGTTCTTTTCCATGCGTACAGAAGTACCTGATGCGGTCATGTTAGAAATGATGGAGCAGGTGGGACTTCAGTTTACGCGGATTTTTGAGCGCGATCGGCAGCAACAACAACTACAAAATATGGCGTCACATGATGGCCTAACAGGGGTGGCAAATCGCGTATATATGCTTTCTGCAATTCGTGAAGCACTGACACGCCATCAAGATAATTTGCAGCACAGCTTCGCATTACTCTTCCTTGATGTAGATAGATTTAAATGGGTTAACGACAGTTTGGGTCACGCAGCCGGAGATGGCTTGCTTGCCAGTTTGGCGCAACGCCTGCAACGTGCGCTACATGAAAAAGATATTATCGCCCGAGTAGGCGGAGACGAATTCGCTGTGCTGCTTGATGGCATTTCTGGCCAGCAGGATGCGATTGATGCCGTGCACCGTATTCAAGAACAACTGCGTCAGCCTGTGGTATTGGAAGACAACCATATAGAAATGGGCGTGACGGTGGGTATTGCGCTAGGGAACCGAGCTTATAAAAAGGCGGAAGAGCTATTGCGTGATGCGGATACAGCAAAATCTTACGCTAAAGAAGAATGTAGAGGTGGCTATTCGATTTTTGCGGATCATATGCTTGAGCGTGTGCGGCATCGTTTGAAGCTGACCACAGATTTGAAAAATGCGATTGAAAAGAACGAATTAATTTTGCATTACCAGCCAATTGTTTGTTTGAAAACCGGGCGACTAAGTGGCTTCGAGTCCTTAGTGCGTTGGCGCCATGCTGAGCAGGGTTGGCTAATGCCGGATATGTTTATTTCGTTGGCCGAAGAAACTGGCTTGATGACGCCCATGACCCGCCAGTTGTTGCGCCAAGCGGCGGCCCAATTGTCGACATGGCGGCGCGAAATTCCGGCTGCCGCCAATATGTCAGTAAGCGTAAATCTCAGTGCGGATTATTTTGCTGCTGAAATGACCCCGAATGAAGTAATAACCATTATTCGCCAAACGGGGCTGACGCCGGATGCATTGCGATTGGAAATTACTGAAACACAAATTATTGCCAATGCGGACGCATGCATGCGCAATATCCAGCTATTTCGTCAGGCTGGCGTGCAAATTTATATTGATGATTTTGGGACGGGCTATTCATCGCTGAATTATTTAACACGCTTTCGCGCCAATGCATTAAAGATTGATCGCTCCTTTGTTCAGCACCTGACTCAGGGTGGCAATGATGCCGTGATCGTTAAAACGATTTCATCATTGGGTAATAGTCTGGGGATGGATGTAATCGCTGAAGGTGTTGAGACGATTGAGCAGTTACGCGCAGTACAAGAGTTGGGCTGCGATTATGTTCAGGGTTACCTTATCTCTAAACCGATGGCCGTAGAAGCTGCTACTCGGCTAATCAATTTACGCATGACTGACTTCTTCGCTGTCGAAGAGGATAAAAGCAGTCAATCCGCAGTGGTGGGAAAGGGGTTTTAATGTAGCGATCACTCTCACTTGAGAGTTAGCACAGGAGAACTTTTATGAGCGCTACGATTACCGCTTTTTATACTGCACTTTCCGCACTCTTCATTGTTTATTTGGCCTATCGAGTCGCCAATATGCGTCGCCTGTACCAGTGCGGTATCGGCGAGCGAGATCACCGAGATTTAGCGGTTGCCATGCGTGTGCACGGCAATGCGGTTGAAAACATACTGATCACGCTTTTGTTAATGTTGGTGTGTGAGATAAATGGCGGCAATACAACGGCATTAGCGGCGGTGGGTGCGGTGATGATCTTGAGTCGGCTTTCACATGCGTGGGGCATGACCGTTTCCGGGGGACGTTATTCTATATTTCGATTTGGCGGTATGTTGGCAAGTTGGTGTGTGATATTGGGGCTGGCAGTGTGGAACTTGGTGCTTATTTTTTTAGATGTGCCAGTTTTTTCGTAGACAATAAAAAAGCGGCCAAGCTCTACGCTTGGCCGCTTTGATCACGCCTTGCTTGCGCTAGAGCGTTAATACGTACTGGACTAGCGGATCTATGTCTGACGCAGACGCTGCGCACCAAGGGTGCGGCGCTGCAGGCAAACCGATTGGCGTTGCAGTGCCCATTTCTTCTGGGCCGTATTCGGCACGCATTTTTTGGTAATCCCAATAGTAGTTCTCGCTATCCCACGGCACTTCGACAAAGTATTTGTGACGTTCAATAAAGCGATTGCGTTTGGTGGATGTGTCGCTGCTGCTGTACTCCACATTTTTGTAGACGCGAAACGCATCGCCTTTACGGTTGAGGTCCGGCCAAGGTTTCGGTTGATCCGGTGAGCCTGGCTCGGGACGAACAGGCGCATGCAATGTGTAGTATTGATTGTACAGGGCGGTCCCTTCTGTGCAGCGATCAGGGCTAACCAAGTCTTCGAGGTTACGTACGTGACCATCGCTAAGCAGTCCTCGCGATTGCGTCCAATACATGTCACGTAAATAATTGGCGCGAATGGATTGCTGATCCTTTTGATAGATCGTCGGCGCGAAGAAACGGCCGACTTCATCTAGGCGGAACATGCGTTCATTGGTGTGGGCACCCATTTGATCGGTGTGGCAACTGCCGCAGTCGCGATCAAATATTTGTTTGCCTTGGCTAACCACGTTGCTTACACCCGCAAAAGACTGCCAACCGGTTTGTACAAAAGCACCTTCAGATAAAGAGCTAGAACCTGTTTGCGCCGCGAGTTTATTGGTGCTCTTTAACCAGCGATATAAACCAACGTTACGCAAGTCATCGTCGTCTTCATCGAGCACGGTCATATACGCAGTGAGCGCCTTCAAGGCGTCGGCGCTCATTGATCCCATCGCGCCATCTGGTTCTTCTGCGTGGATATAAGAGCCTTCAAAGCCGACATACGATTCAGTGTGTGAAAGCGAACGGCGAATCGCCATGTAGTTGGTGACGTTAGGAATGGCGATTGGCGAGAATTGGTGATCGTTATCCGTTTCGCTTCCTTCATTCGATGCGCGAATCATATTGTGTTCACCAGTACCGGCCGGCATGTAATAGATCAATGTGGTGCGATCAATATCTTTCGAGTTGGGGTCGAACGCTGGGCCTGGTTCTTTGGCTTCAATGCCGTCAAAGGTTGCGGTGGTAGATCCTTTTTTATCGCCCAAGATAGACCACTTCATCGACCACTCTGGGTTCGGTAGGCCTGGAATAACTTTAGTGACTTGCTGATTCGGCGCTGGTTCATAAGTGATGCGATAGCTATGGCAGGACGCGCAGTTAAATCCAGCCCAAGACCCTTTTCCGGTATAAGGGTGATTAGATTCCGCGTAACGGTAGCCAACCCAGCCAGTATCACGTGTGTTGCCTTTGGTGAGCTGCTTGTTCACCGTCAGTAGTCCTGGAATAGGGTTGGGCTGAGGATAGGGATTGAAGTAAACATCCTTGATAGCTTCGTCGGGAACTTCGCCTGTGACTGTTTTATAAGCACCAAAGAGCAGCGCCGGATCAGCCGTTTGACGCGTAATAGGATCGACGGTCTTATATTCAAAGATTTTCGTCCAATCGAGATTTCTAACCTTGTGCGCCAAGCCAATGTTGTAGTCGTACGACCAGAAAATTTCGCGACCACGTTTAACCAAGGCGTTTATGTTCGGGTTAATAACATTAACGTCTATAGGCTGCGCCGATTTAGTCTCTGACAATTTTGAAACAACATCGCAGGAATGAGTGAAGTCTTCGTCGGTGATGCGCTTGGTTTGTGCATCAATGACGTTGTGTGCACTGCCTGGTTTGGTGAGGGAAGTATTATAGCCAACCCGTTTCTGCACCTGCAGTTTTAGCGGCCCTTCGCTAACATGAGTCGGCACGCGGAATTTTACTTCGTTGTTCTTCCACGAAAGTACATCTTTGCTCCAGCTGCTATGGAGCTCGGGCTTTTCGAAATTGACCTGCTTGCTAATGTCGAGAACTTGCTTATACATCACCAAGTCGGTTTCGAGGATTCGGCTATTGCCGATCATCAGCTTAGTGAAATCAATGTCAGGGCCATTGCCCAAACCTGAGCCCATTAACGTGACTACATCGCCTGGGCGGAATGTCGGCGCAACGGATGGATTGCTCAGGCTCCAAACCTGAACGCCATTAATTTTTATCGTGTTAATAACAGGCGAGGGGAAATTCAATGAGGAAACGGCACGGTTAAGTTCACGCGCTGCGTCGAAACCACATGTGACTTCCTGATCCGGAAACTCGCCGACTGATTCGCCAATGCAACCGCTGAACAGCGGCGTAAAAATAAAAATACCGAAAAGATGATGAGCCTTTATCATTTTTATGACCCTCCTTGTGGATGTATCAACGCGGTTACACTGCCATGACGTGAATCAAATATCGCCCTCCTAAAGTAGGGTTTTTTGAACGTTCGTACTGTTTGAGAATAGGCTTTGTGCTACTGTTTAAGTCCTTAAATGCCGACATAATAAGAAGATGGCATGAGAAAAATAAAAAATAATACCGATAAAGAATTAGCTTCGTTAGATGGCTACCTAAACGACGCCTACGTAAACCGCGCCGATCTCGTTGCGCTGTTGAATCGCGCCGACAATTACGCGCTCACGCTTTTGTTGGCGCCAGCGGGGAGCGGTAAATCAACGCTTCTTATGCAGTGGCGAAATACGCATCCAGAGTTGCCGTTAGCGGTGATTAATTTAGATCAGTGCGATGCGGACCCGTCCCATTTTTTAAATCGTTTAAATAGCGCACTGAGCGATATGGTCTCGAATTACCATGGTCTTTCTTGTGATGATCCCAGTGTTGAACCAGGGAAACAGTCTCAGGTGCTTGCCGAACGATTGGCCGACGCGTTGTCGTCAATTGAAACGCCTTTGTATATTTTGGTTGATGACTTTCATTGCGCCGACAGCATATTTATTCATGAAATGTTTGCGGAGTTGATAGCGAGGCTTCCCCATAATATTCACTTTATAGTCGCGAGTCATACCCATCCTCGGTTTTCATTGAGTCGATTAAAGCTAGATGGTCGTGCGCAAGTGATTGATCATCATGATTTGCGCTTCTCGGAATCCGAAATTATGGAATTGAGCGAGCGATTGTGCCCTTCATTGGCTGAAGAGTGTCGCAACCAGTTACTAACAATGACAGAAGGCTGGACTGCGGGTGTTAAATTGGGGCTGATGGCTTTGTCTCAATCGGCAACGGTTTCCGAGGCGAATCGCGTAGTGGAGGCATGGCGCCATGGATTCAGCGATAAACCCGATACTCGAATTAGTCAGCCGGCTTTAGGCCGCGGTATTCCGTATCTAAATAGGGTTGAGTCGGACGAAGGGTTGCGACTTTATGCGCTTATTCTCACGCAGATAAAACACAACGTTATTAATGCGCCGAGTATGTACGCAGCGATGCTTGCTTCATTCAATGCATCCGCTCAGGTAGAAGAAATCGGCGCGGCGGCAGGTGACAATGCGGCAATCGATAGGTTAACGACCCGTGAAACAGATATTTTGGATTTACTACGTAAGGGTATTTCCAATAAGGAAATCAGCGAACAATCCGGCGTTGCAGTGACGACCATTAAGTGGCACATCAAGAATATTTTTGGGAAGTTAAAAGTTGGTTCCAGAGCGGAAGCGATTGTTATGGCGAATAGGGCGCCAGAGCGATTTGGATTTAAGGACAAGATTAAAAGTGATGGGATATGAAAGTAGCAATGAGGTGATGAGTGGCCATCCGTCTGAAAATAAAAAGGCCGCCTTCTTGGTGAGACGGCGGCCTTTTTGTTCTCAGCGCTTGTTCGCTTAGGGTGTTTAGCGATTTGCCAAGAGCTGCATCAGCTCAGCCCGAGCCAGTTGTGTTTCAGCAGCCAGCTCGCGATAACGATTTTGCAGTGAATCCAGAGAAGCATCCAATTCGCGGCGAATGGCCACTCTGTTTTCTTCGACACGATGTTCAGTGGCTTTTACGCGCTGCTGAAGTTGCTTCTTTTGGCTGAGAGAATCATCTGGAAGTTCAGCCTGTTCTCTCTGTAATTCATTCAGCCGATCAGACAGAGACGCCATCTGTTCATGCAGGTTAGTGATTTCCGCTTCGATAACTGGGCGCGCTTCTGGCGGCGCATTGACTAACTGTGCATTGAGTTCTTTCAGCTGTTGCTCGTTTATACGAGCTTCCGTTTTCAGCATCGTTTGGAATGATGTGACGTTTGCCGCCAATATGGATTCATCCCAAGCGTCGTCTTTTAATCCTTCGTCTTCATTCGCCAGACAGTCGAGCTGTTGGCGCGCTTCAATAATGTCGCGCATGTTGGCTAGGGCTGTATGTTCATTGGATTGAAGAATGTTTTTCACGATTTGAGATTTGATCGACCGGCTTTCATCGAGACGGGTATTAATCAAATCTTCTACAAGGGTGTCGTCTTTGTCGCGCAATGCGCCGACCTGTTCGACGTTCGCCAGCACCTTATCGTTGATTAGGCTGTACAGCGCCCACGCTTCGCGAATTTTGCCATCGGCGGCGAGATCACGTGCCGAGAGAAGAAGGCCATCCAGCGCTTGTGGGTCGCTAGAATAACGCTGCACAACGCGAATAAGCCAAGCTTGGGATTGAGCATCGTTACCTTGTAGGCGCCATGACTCGGCAAGGAGCAGTGCTGCATCAACGGCAACAGTGCTAGAAAGATCAATCTTGGACAGCGTTTGGCGGGCCTCTTCGAAGCGGCCTTGTTGAATGCGTTCGGCAGCGAGCACTAAGCGCGCATGACTGCTTGCTACTTTGCGGGCGCTGTTTGGGTGTTCCACTGTTGAGGAAAGGTAATGCTCGAACAGGGAAGAGCGGTTTTCAACACTCTGTGGCTGCACTAGGGCTTGCAAAACAAGACGCGTACTGGCGTCTGTGATGGGCTGTACGGATTGAGAGGTTTCTAGTCCGGCGCACTGCTTTATATCCGTAGCGCTTGCCTCAACTGCGAAACCGCTGGCTATTGGCAATAAACTAGCTAATAGGACAGCGCCTTGCCGTAATGGTCGCATTTGGTATCTCCCTTGACCCCAAGAGTCGTTATTCTTTTTTTATGGCGCCTTTTGTATGCCTGAGGCGCTCTAATATCCGTGCATAGATCACATTTTTTCTAATTTCATACCCATGTCCATGCTCTCTCAGACGAAAGTCCGGCAGATGTACCTAGAGGGTATCGGGTAACTTACGTTCCTTCTGTTAGCTGGCGCAAAACTAATAAAAAATCAGCCGAGCGGCAGGAAA
The DNA here is from genome assembly GCA_029213045.1 of Alcanivoracaceae bacterium. Classification (GTDB taxonomy): domain Bacteria; phylum Pseudomonadota; class Gammaproteobacteria; order Pseudomonadales; family Alcanivoracaceae; genus JARGPN01. The sequence goes on along the minus strand of JARGPN010000006.1, from coordinate 366,930 downwards.
TTGGGGGCTCTCTTTCAAGTCAGTGCGTTATCGAATGTTGTGATGAAAGCACTTTAAGGAGTCACTGATTAGGCCAACGCGGGTGAGCCCTAGCATTAAGGCTTAACGCGACGGTATGGAGGGGATGGCGCGTAGAGTTCAAATAAGAACAAGGCGCTCAGAAATAAGAGTGTAATTTACCATGAAGATGGATTTGAAGGCGGCAGAGAAGAAAAAGGGCGTTGATTTCACGGCAAGACGATTGCTTCGCGAAGGGGATCGCGCTTTTCGCAAGGCGGACCTCCTTACCGCCAAACGGTTGTACCTTGCGGCAAATAGGAATGCTCCCCATTCACCGGCGGACTATCGCTTAGTCCATGAAAAGCTAGTCCAAGTGAACCGTGAGCTAGGGCACTGGCGCGAGTGGGTCACGGGAAATTTATTGCTTATTTCTGCGCCGTTAGGCTCATTTCAATTGCTTTCAAGGTTGCGCTTTCCGCGCAGTTCAGCACAATCGGGTAATTAATTCACTCTGGCTCTCTTTGGGGATACAAATGAGCGTTACCAAACATGGCGTTGCCATCTCTTTTATTTTACTGGCGTCACTCTCTGCGTTGAGCGGCTGCGACAATTCTCCCGAGCACAAGCAGGCACAGCAAGACGCCGAAGTCGAAAAAATGGTCGATGAAGTCGCGGGTGTGTCTGGTGAAAGCGAAGATGATAGTTCCGCCTGCGGCAAACTGGCTAAGTTGTTGGCGGCGTTGCCGGCGACGCAAAGCATGGATGGCTTAGACGAGAGCTACCGTGGCTGCGAGTCACCTATGACGGCAAACCTCCAATTTGAGGACGATGACAAAGGCATCTACTACACGGTCAGTGTGTTGAAAACTGAATTGGCTGATTTGCCAGGTCAGGGTGCGCACTGGCAGGGCTTGTTGGATATGAACCGTCAGGCGATTGAGTCGCTTATCTCCACTCAGAAGTCGATGATTGAAGTGGGTAAAAAACCGGTTGCAAGTAATGGCACTGATCCATTGAGCGCAGAGGAAAGGGCGCGTTTGCCAAGTCAGGTGAAGCTGCCAAACGGTGCCGACGCGACGGTTTACAGTGAAGGCGAAGATTGGGCGCTGGTATCGCTTATGAAGGACCGCTATGTATTGCGCATTGATTTGTTCAACTATGCAGAACAATTGCCGGATACTAAGAGCGCGGAATCCTTATTGATGGCCAAAGTTGCTGAAATTAATTTCGCAGATTTACCTTAATATATTTCGCCGCCGGCGCAGCTTAGGTTGCGTTGGCGGTTATTGCTTTTCCCCAGTCGCTAATCCTCTCTCCTATTTTTTTCGCACTCGCCGTTTTAGATAAACGCCTTTTCCCCGTCATGCACAGTGCTAACATGTTCTTTTCGCTGGGACGGATTATCAATGAGTTTGTTTATTTCCCACGGTGCGCCCATGTTATTGCTGGAGCAAACACCGGCACATTCTTTTCTTCAGAGATTAACGTCTACACTTCCCAATATTGACGCCGTTCTCGTCGTGTCTGCGCATTGGCAAACGCCACAGGTGCAAGTGACGGCAGGCGAGGCTCATGAGCTTATCTATGATTTTTCAGGCTTTCCTGATGCCTTGTATCAGTTCAAGTGGCCGGTACGTGGTGCTCCGGCGCTAGCGCGCCGAGTTGTCGGCGCGCTCAAGGAGGGCGGTATCGCTGCTTCATTAAACATGAATCGGGGCATTGATCACGGTGCTTGGGTGCCGCTGTCGCTGATGTTTCCCGAAGCTGAGGTGCCTGTGGTTCAGGTGTCTCTGCCATATCCCACAGATAACCAAAGCGTGCTGCGACTTGGAAAGGTGTTATCACAATTTGAACACGATAACGTTTTGCTAATCGGTAGCGGCAGCTTAACGCACAACCTCGGCGCAATACGCATGCCGGTAACACAGCCCGAGGACCCGCGCGTGCAGTTATTTAGAGAGGCGCTAGAGCCGGTATTACTATCGCAGGATCGGGCAGATCTCATGCGCTGGGATACGTTAAACCTTGCCGACTTTCATCATCCTACGGATGAGCACTTCCAGCCTTTGTTGGTGGCAGCTGCCGCGCCAGGTCGGGCGCGAAAACTCCATAGCAGCACGGAATACAGTGTACTGGCTATGGATGCCTGGGCGTTTGATTAACGAATGTAATGTGATGGTCGTGCAGGAAAACAGCAGAGACGTCTAGGACGCATCCGCTGTTTTAGCCGCACTGATTTCTTGAATGCTTTCAGCGTCAGTCGAGCTCGATTGCTCTGCGATACGAGTATCGTTTTTGTCACCTTTCAACCGATCCCAGCGGAAGGGAAGCAGCAGCATTTGCCAATAGCTGTGGCGCGGATAGTTCGTCTCATCGCCGAGACCGGTACGTTCTGGCATTTCTCTATCTTTCGGGAAGTAGTAAGTACCGAATAAATGATCCCAAATCATGATAACCGAGAAGTTTTTCGCTTCACTGTATTTTGAAGAATGGTGCCAGCGGTGCACTTCGTTTGTGCCAATGACGTAGTTTAGCCAGCCGTGTTTTAAATCCATATTTAGATGGGTAATCGTACCCAACACGCTGCCGATCACGGCAACCGCCACCAGCGCTTGTTCGCTAATGCCGGTGAGCAAAACAAAAAATAACGGCACGAAACGACGGAACATCGCATCGATGGGGTGAACTCGATAAGCGTTTAAAAACGTCACGCGATGGGCGCAATGATGTACAGAGTGGAATCGCCACAACATTGGCACTTCATGGGCCATTCGATGTGTTGTGTAGAAAAAGAAGTCGAGTAATAGAACACCGACCAGTACCTGAACCCACATGGCGTAATTGCTAAGCCCCCATTGCGGATCAATCCACCCAGCTTCAATTAACAAGCTCGATGAGCCGAGCGCAAAGATCGCTGCTAATCCGGTGCTTTGCAGCGAGTTAACCAGTGTCAGTACAGAGTTGGAGATTAAATCGGTTGCCAATTCGCCTTTTTCCAGCGGCTTTTTTATCTTAGGCAAAAAGAACTGTAAGGCTAGGCTGATGGCATAGAACGGCAGCAAAAACCACAGCAGCAGTTTATTTGCGTCGTAATTCAGCGTGATGATGGCAACGAAGGAGAGCGAGAGAAAAAAAACGGTGAAGCCGCGGGACAGCAGCCAGCTTAACGTCTTCATGGAATCAGCCTTGTCGTTTGTCGTTATTATTGTGTCACGATTAGCTTTGAGTGTGGTTTCTTGCGGCCACCTTGGGTACCTGATCAAAACCCCACCTCAGGGGCCTAACGATACGTTTTTATGTAAAGACTGCAATCCGACGAAATGATGACAGGCGTTCACTGGATTGGTGCTTATAGGCCCTATTTTAGGCCTCCTCGGCACGAAAAAAATCCCTATATGCCAATTGTTTAGCGCATGCCGGTGGCATAATAGGCCAAACATCAGGGTGTGCTATGACCTACGAAAATATGCTGGGGAGCGAAGTCCCTCGTCGTGGTAATAAGTTTTTCCAATGGCTGGGCGAATGGGTGCTGGGGCTGATGGGCTGGCGAGTGGTCGGCGAGTTTCCGAATGTGCGCAAAGCGGTCGTGATTGGCGCACCACATACCTCTAACTGGGATGGGGTGGTTGGCGTGAGCACAGTGCTCGCACTGCGTTTGCGTATTTCCTTAATGGGCAAGTCGAGTCTTTTTCGCGGGCCTTTTGGGCCACTGTTGCGTTGGATTGGATTGATCCCGATTGATCGCACCAGTGCAGCAGGGATCGTTGAGCAGTCGGTGGAGAAATTTAATGAGAAGGATCAGCTCTTTTTAGGCATCGCGCCTGAAGGTACGCGGCACGGCGCGCCGGAGTGGAAGACGGGGTTTTATCGCATTGCGTTAGAGGCTGGCGTACCAATCATGTTGGCCATGTTCGATTACGAAAATCGGATTTTGCATTTGCCGCTTACCTTTCACCCAACCGGGGATATGGACGCGGATATGGAGCGCATCCTCCATTGTTATCGCGGCGTACAACCCAAAAGGCCGGAACGTTTGTCCGGCCCTTTACGCTAGCGTTTTTTCTGCGCTCTAATTGGTTTCCGTTTGCCAGCGCCTCGGCTGCCATCATCTCTCGGCGGCAGCCCAGTATGTTGCGTTTGAATGCGGCCTTTGCCTGGCTCTCTCGCAGCGCCTTTTGACGAACTTTCTGCCGCACCGCTCGTTGCACTTTTCTGAGTGCGTTTTGCATGTGCGCCTTGTGAATTTTTCCGGCGCGGCGCTTGGTAGTCACGACTATTTGTGGCCGGCTGATCTTTTGGAATAAGGTGATGCTTGCCTGTTCCAATTAAGTCTGCGCGGCCCATTTTCTTCAGCGCGTCGCGCAGCAGTGGCCAATTCGCCGGATCGTGGTAGCGCAAAAATGCTTTGTGCAGTTTTCTTTGTTCTGCAGTCTTTGGCGTTTCAATACCACTAGATTTATACGACACCTTTCTCAGCGGGTTCTTGCCGGTGTAATACATCGCTGTGGCACTGGCCATTGGCGATGGGTAAAAGGCTTGAACTTGGTCTGCACGGAATTCGTATTTCTTTAACCAGAGCGCCAAATTCAGCATGTCCTCATCGCTGGTACCCGGGTGCGCGGCGATGAAGTATGGAATTAAATATTGTTCCTTGCCGGCTTCTTTAGTGAAGCGCTCGAACATTTCTTTAAACGTATCGTAAGTGCCGATGCCCGGCTTCATCATGCTAGACAGCGGGCCTTGCTCGGTATGTTCAGGAGCAATTTTCAAGTAGCCGCCAACATGGTGAGTCACTAGTTCGCGCACATATTCAGGATCTTTTACCGCCAAGTCATAGCGCAAACCCGAGGCAATAAGGATCTTTTTAATGCCGGGCAGATTGCGCGCAGAACGATACAGATCAATTAACGATGAGTGATCGGTATTGAGGTTTTCGCAAATACCGGGATAAACACAGCTTGGTTTGCGGCACGCGGCTTCGATTTCTCGGCTTTTACAGGCAATGCGATACATGTTCGCGGTGGGGCCACCGAGATCGGAAATAACGCCGGTAAAGCCCGGTACTTTGTCTCTGATTTCTTCCACTTCCCGCAAAATTGATTCTTGCGAGCGGCTTTGAATAATGCGGCCTTCGTGTTCCGTGATTGAACAAAATGTACAGCCACCGAAGCAGCCGCGCATGATGTTTACAGAAAAACGGATCATGTCGTACGCAGGAATTTTTTCGCCTTTGTATGCCGGGTGCGGTACGCGCGCATACGGAAGCCCGAAAACGTAATCCATTTCTTCGGTGGTCAACGGAATAGGTGGCGCGTTTAACCACACATCAATATCTTCATGGCGTTGAACTAACGCGCGCGCATTGCCGGGGTTTGTTTCTAAGTGCAGCACACGACTAGCGTGTGCATAAAGCACGGGATCGTTGCGGACTTTTTCGTGAGACGGCAAACGAATAACGGTTTTATTTCTGTCGAGCTTTGGGTGCGGCAAAATTTGCACAACTTGCTCGCCGTTCTCGTTGTACTGCACGCCGAACATTGGATTGTTTCGTTTTTCAATTTCGCAGGCGTCCATTTCCTGCGTGTTCACATAGGGATTAATAATTCGATCGACTTTGCCAGGGCGATCAACACGGGTGGAATCAATTTCCATCCAGTCTTTCGGCGTGTCGCGTCGAATAAAGGCGGTGCCGCGAATATCGGTGATGCTATCGATGTTCTCGCCACGGGAAAGACGATGTGCAATATCCACCACCGCGCGCTCGGCGTTGCCGTAGAGCAAGATATCCGCGGTGGCGTCGAGCAAGATTGAGCGTCGTACTTTGTCTTGCCAATAATCGTAGTGGGAAATGCGGCGTAATGAGGCTTCGATCCCGCCGAGTACTACGGGCACATCCGGCCACGCTTCTTTACAGCGCTGGGAATATACCAGCGAGCAACGATCTGGCCGGGAGCCGCCTTTTCCGCCTGGCGTGTAGGCATCGTCAGACCGTGCTTTGCGGTCGGCCGTGTAGCGGTTGATCATTGAATCCATATTGCCGGCTGCAACGCCAAAGAAAAGATTGGGTTGGCCAAGTGCCATAAAGGGCTCTTTAGAGGTCCAGTCGGGCTGCGCAATGATGCCCACGCGGAAGCCTTGAGCTTCAAGCAAGCGGCCGATAATCGCCATGCCAAATGAAGGGTGGTCCACGTAGGCATCGCCGGTGACGATAATGATGTCGCAGGAATCCCAGCCGAGTTGATCCATTTCCGCGCGGGACATAGGCAGAAAGGGCGCCTCGCCGAAACACTCAGCCCAATAGGGGGTGTAATCGAAAAGGGCGGTACGAGCTTGTGGGATACTGATGGCGGACATGGGGGACCTCAAATTGACGGCGCCTAGTCTAGCTGAAAACTCACTCCAAAACGCGGAATAGTCGGTATTAGTTAGACAGGGTTTTTGGGCATACTGGTTCCACTTTCACGCCGGTGGACATCTCGGTATGAGATAACGCTCACACGGCTTGATAAAAGACGTGGATCGGCTCAGATGCCGGTGTTATATCGTCAAAACCCCCAAATCGGGCGCCAAATTGTAAATTTGTGAAATTATAATGCCATCACTCTTTAATGTGACGCAGTTCGCATTTAGTATGGGTGATCATCATTTTTTTCATAAAAAAAGCTTTAGCGCATAGCGATTGGCCCTATAGAGGGCCTTGTCCTGAGGGACATACGATAGGCCTCCAATACGGCGGTACCGCCGCATCGGGGTGGGGGAGACAGAAGACAGCAACAGTTGGAGCTTGCAAATACATGTCCAGTCTCGGAATTAGTTCAGCAGCAGCAGAAATGCAATCAGATGAGAGCCTCGTTTGGAGCCTGCGTGAATTTCATGATCACCGCCGCGCGCTTGAATTTGTGCGTCACTTCTCCAATTCTTTATCCATATTTTCGAATAAGGTAGGGCAGATCTACGCCAAGTATGACGTGGATATCATCACAGGCAGCGATGAAGAACTCATTGTTGTGCCTGATTTAGAAGCCTTTACGGAAACGTGGTATTCGATTCCAGATCGCGCGATTAAGCCAACCGGGTACACTATTTTGCCTGGCGGCGTGGTGGGGAAATCAGGGTTGTTTCTCCATATTCCTTTCGCAGACAGCGGCAAAGGTCGCGCGGTGCCCTTAGCTGCAGGGTTGCGTGCGGTATCGGATGAGTTTCAACAACGCGGCGAAGAGTTTCTGCCGTTGCTAACAAAAGGCGACTTACGCGCCTTTAAAAAGCAAGCGCCAATGCTGAACCTACACCGTTTGGATTTAGCGGAAATGCGTGAAAAATCACGCTTCGAAATTAGCGATATTCGTAGTGGTATTCGTCAAAAACTGCGCGCCTGCATGGAGTAATTAGGATTAACGAATAATTAAAGCAGGCATGGATGCCTGTAATCTCTCCTCCATCAATTAGAGCTTAATCTTCGAAATAACCCCTCTACGTCGCATTTATCAGCAGCTCGCTTGCCTCTTTTTCCATATTGGGCAATAGCCACAATGGGATTTTCTCGAGTTGTGATGACAGTGATAAGTTGTAGCGTGCGCATTCGTGCCAATTCCCTTCACAGTATTTACGCTGGAAGATACGTTTAACGCCACGGTCGCCTGGTATTGGGCATTGATCCTTAAATTCACACGTCATATTTCACATCCCCTTCAACGTTTGTTCTCGTTACATTGAGCCCTTCGCGGGTGTTTTTATTTGCGGACGGTGCCCGCTTTATCGCGATGGTCGTATTTAACGTTTTTTTATAATTATCCGTGCAGGCTAGCGACATCCATCGGCTGCCAACAATGATGGCACTTGATATCAGCGGATAGGCGGTCGATTTTTGTGTGTGGCCGTAGCGTTGAGGATATTGCTAGGTTTTCAGGCGTAAAATCGTCTAAAAAACAACCAGAGTGGACGCGTTGGCTATGCGTCGTGACTGCACCGAGCGCTTGCTTGGTTTACTATAGATGTTGAATACACATCAGCTTTCGGAGGCCCATTCACTGTGCAGGCAGGCCGTACTCACAACGCAGCAAATTGGTATCTCGGTGTCCCAGGCATTTATTTATTGCTGCTGTGCGATGTTGTTAAGCGTTTAGGCGCCGACGAGCAAATCATCTTAGAGGGCTTGGGTGTTACGAGGTCGGGTCTATTGCAGCCAGATAGCCGAATTTCCGTATTAACTGGGCATATTGCTGCGGAGCGTGCGGTGAGCTTGGTCGGGGAGAAAGGCGTTGGTCTTGAGTTCGCCCACGCGTTAAAAGTGACGCTGCACGGTTCCCTTGGTTTGATGGCGATGTCCAGCCCGACGGTAGGCGACGCATTGGATGCTGTGGTGCGGTATATCGGTTTGCGTGCCCCATTTTTGCAGGCCGGCTATAAAGTGTCGGGCGATATTTCCGAGATTGTGGTGTCCACTCGCATGGAAATGGGGTCGCTGCGTATCTTCGTGATGGAATCCATTTTGGTTGGCTTAGTGCTAATGCTTGAGCAGCTTTTGGGAGAAACGCTTGAAGGCATCTCAGTGCATATGCCTATCGACGAGCCTAAATACTATCAGCGTTATAAAAGTCGACTAAGTGTGCCGATTATTTATAACAGCGATGCGTTCGCCCTGCGGGGACCGGTGAAAATGTTTAAGTTGGCCCCGCGTTTAGCGGATCCAGCCGTCGCAGAATTAGCCCGCGAACAATGCGAAATCGAATATCAGCAATTGTTTGCTGGACGCGAAACATTGGCGCGCCGAGTGGCCGAAAATTTACGCATGGCAGAAGAGGGCGAGGCCCTGCCAGCGTTAGAACGCATGGCCGGTTGGCTGCACTTGTCGTCGCGCACATTTAAACGCCGTTTGCACGAAGAGGGCGTTAATTACCGCGATCTCACAGAAAGTGAACTTAAAGATCGCGCCCTGCGTTGGCTGGCGGATGACCGACTGGGCATCAGCGAGGTCGCATACCGGCTGGGTTATAACGACGTATCAAACTTCTCTCGCGCGTTTAAACGATGGACCGGTAAAACACCGCGCGACTATCGAATAAGCCAAGCTTAATCGTGCACATTTCTTCCTCATTCGTTGCATAAACTTTTTTGCCCCAGCGCGCCTCCAAGTTTTTGAACGCCGCAATTGCGGTTCCTGAAGCATGGAGGTTTTTATGAACAAGTCCCTGATTGGTGCTGTAGCGGGTGGAGCAGTCACGGCCACAGCCATATTCAGCCTTGGTTCTTGGATGGGTAGCCGAAACGTTGCGCCGCTGAATAACACAGAAAGCGTTGCTGTTGTCGCGCCGCAGCAAGCGGCCCCGCCCGAGGTCGTTCCAGCAGCGGTCATACCGGAAGTAGTGGTGCGCCCCGCGTATGCAGATATTCTCTCCGTAACACCCATCACAAAAGTCATCTCAACCCCGCGTGAAGTATGCCGTGATAACACGGTGGTGCATCAGCGTCCGGTGAATGATGAGCAACGAGTGACCGGAAAGCTTCTCGGCGCGGTAATTGGCGGTGTCATTGGGCATCAGTTTGGAGGGGGTAAAGGAAAAGACGCCGCCACGGTTGGTGGCGCTGTGTTGGGCGGTATCGTGGGTGACAACGTGCAACGTAATAAGCAACAAACACAAACCTATACAACGACTGAACGTCAGTGCGAAACGGTGCAGGACAGAAGTGAAAAAATATTAAGTTATGATGTGGCGTATCGTTATGATGGCCGTAGTGACGTCATTCGATTGGGATATCAGCCAGAGTCTCGTGTACCCGTGCGCGAGCAGACCATAGTCTTCCTGCCTTATGGGGGCGCGAACATTACTCCCGTTACGTTACCGGTGATAAATTAACGGTCGCAAGCGCGAAGAGCAAAACGCATTACGCCGACAGGTGCCGGCGTAATGCGTTACCGTTTAGTCAGTATCAATGGTGCCACTAAGGGCGGTACTCAAACTGCGTGAACCAATCGTTAGCTTCATGCTCAGCGTGTTTAGCGCCATCAAAGTAGCTGCGCGCGCTCGCATCATTCTTCACGTAGTAATCCAGCCACGCCGTTACCAGCACTTTGAACTTGGTTTTTTCTAATGGATCGCCGCTGCCATACCATTGGAAATGCGTGGTGTCTTTGTAGATAGCCAGCGCGCGAGTAATGTCCGCCGGTAATGTTTGGTAATAGCTGGCGACACTCGAGGCGGGTGCCAGAATATCCTCGGCGCTACCTAGAACAAGCACCGGCTCGTCGATGTTTGCATAGTTAGGGTTGTTCGAGCCTAGATAAGGCGCTAACGCGATTGCCGTGGCAAAGCCTTGACCTAATTCTCCCGCCGCTAGCAAGGTGCCGCCACCGCCCATTGAGAAACCGGTGATCGCACGTTTGTCCTGAGCAATATTAAGCATCACTGGGCTATCGAGACGGGCATTTTCTTCCGCCAATTTTGCAAAGCCGGCGAGGTGCGCTTTTTTCCAAATTGGCGGATTGCCCAGCGTGTTAGTCGGCGTCATGGTGAGCACGACATAGCCGTGGCTGGTGAGATGATTGCTCAGCCATTCCATCTGTTCTTTGGTGTTGGTGAAGCCGCCAGTTAACGTTGTGGCAGGGAAAGGGCCATCGGATAAATCGCAAGGGTAGGTCATTCGTGCAGAGCGATAGCCGTCTGAACTTAGGCCGTTGGTGTAGCTGCATACTTCGTAATCGCCGTCAGCTCCCAGCCCTGTCGCGTTGGGATCTTCTTCCGGCTGAGAGCCGCCAAAACAGCCCTGAAGCAAGGCGAATGACGCGAGAAAAAAGAAGGTCCATAAATGTTTGATGCGCATGTGGTGCTCCGTTTTATTGTTTTGGGCGTCGTCGGTGTTAGTCGAGATGCCGGATTTATCCGCAGCGAAGTGAAAGGTAAGGGGAGAGTAGAAGCAAGAAAATGACCTCAACTCACCAAAGTGGCACACATGAATTAATCGGAAGGTATTAGGGTAGATTTGAGGTTGAGCACATTTTCGCAAGCGTTACCCCTAGGTCGAGTGCCGCAAAAGGATCGTGTGACCGCAGATGAAGGGCGCATGACGACCGGACATCGCCGCTTTTACAACATTTTCTTGTGGTATGAGTTATTCAGCCTCGCGAACTGGCGACTCACGCCCAGCGGCGTTAAAATGCTCCCCCGCGTCCTGTATCGCAGCGGATGGGTGTTTTGCCGATAGGGCAGTCACTCATGATGCGCGGCAGGCCTGCAATTTTGAGGAAAGTAACGAATGGCAATTATTATTGGTTGTGTTTTGGCGTATATCGCATGCATCGTATTTTTGCGCCTGCGCAACAAATCTACTTTTGATCTAAAGCGCCAGTTAACGGATTTTTCTACCTTTATGGTGCCGTTCAACTTGCCCGCGTACTTTCTGTCAAAAGTGCCCACCACGGCGCGCGTTGATCGTACGCTGTTTCCTGAGCTCGACATTATTCAAGATAACTGGGAAACCATTCGTGATGAGGCGTTAGCGCTTTATCACGGCGGGCAAATCACCGCGAAAGAAGATTTGCCGGCGAGCAGCTTTTATAAAGATAATCGCTGGACCAGCTTTTACTTGAAGCTGTACAACAACCGCATTCCATCGGCCTATGATTTGGCCCCAAAAACCATGGCACTGCTTGAACAGGTGCCGTCGATGAATATTGCATTATTCGCAGTGTTAATGCCCGGCAAGAAACTAAACAAGCACCACGACCCTTTTGCTTACACCGTTCGTTATTCATTGGGCTTAAGCACGCCAAATTCCGACGACTGTGGTTTGATCATTGATGAATTTGACTACAAATGGAAAGACGGCGACAGCATCGTTTTCGATGAAACCTATTTGCACTCTGCGTATAACGATACCGATGTGCCGCGCATTATTTTGATGACGGATATCGATCGTCCGATGAAATGGAGGTTCGTCCAGAAGCTGTATTGGTACTTCGGCCGATTCTTTAACAGCTTATTTATGATTGATAACGTCGATCCGACTCACACAGGTATCGGCAACCGGTTAGGGAAAGGGTTGCTGGCGTATCAAGGGTTTTTGAAAGGCATTAAGAAAAAGAACAAGACGTTTTATGTCGTGTCCAAATGGGTGGTTATTCTCGGTATCTTGTACTGGCTGGCCCTGAAAGTTATTTAAACGTTATTTCGTTAGCCAGGCCCTCATGGCCTGGCGTAATGCTTTCCCTCTGCTGATCAATAGCGCCGCGAAAATTAGTAAACAGCCTGCCAACTGCACGCCATTCATTGTTTCGCCAAACCACATCGCCGCAAGAATCGCTGTCCACACGGGTTCAACCACCATAATAACGACGCCGTGGCTATTCGTTGCCAGGCTTTGCGCATAGGTTTGGATTAAAAACCGCGCGGCTGAACCGACGACTGCGCTGAGCACAATCCACAGCGCAATTTCAGCGGTAAAATGACTGAACGTAGGGCGCCAAGGCTCGAAAATGAACGAGAGCGAACCGGTGATGCAGCCAACAGTGAGTAACACAATTGCTGTGAGCACCGTTGCAGGAATGCGCTCCCGTATTACTGTGTTGCCTTGCGTATCGGTGCGAGTGTGATGATTGGCCGCGCGCATATTAAGCGTGAAGTAAATCGCGAATATGCAGGCCGCACCCACATAGAAAAGCTGTCCTGCATCGAATGAATGTCGCGCAGCACCTTCGACATCTGTGCCGCTCATTGCTAATAGTGCAAGGCCTAGCACCGCAACAGGCAGGGCAGCCCAAGTACTTGCTGGCGGCGTTTCTCGAAAAAACAGCCGTGCAAAAATCGGCACCAGTACAACGCCGAGGCTGGTCAGAAAAGCGCCAACGCCAACATGAGAGCCAAATCTAAGGCCCATTATCCAACAGCTCATGCCCGCCCCGAAGAACAACCCAACGCGCACTGCTTGGAAGAATTGCTCAGCGGTAAGTTTTTTAAACGCAGCGAGGCCGAACAGACTTAATAAGAGGCCCGCCAAAAAAAATCGCAACGACAGGAACAGCAGCGCGGGCATGAGCAGCACAGCTTCCTTTGAGAATATCCAGCTTATTGCGGCAAGCAAGGTAACAAGCACTAATAAAAAATCAGCGCGATGACTGCTATTGGCAGTGCTGGCGGGGGGAGTGGGGTTGCTCAATGTGCTCTCCTGCGAATGCCGCGCAGCATATCACCGCCGCGTACTTGAAATCCGCCGCCTTAGGGGCCATTAAAAGGTTTTACAAACGGCCCTGAGAAAATGGGCGCGCCTGTGTACCATAGGCGACTAATTTATTGGGTGATGGAGATTCGCGGAGCATGAAAATGCGCTGGGGCGGAAAGCTCTTTTTCGGTTTAATCGGTTTTTGGATCGGCGGGCCAATCGGCGCGGCCGTGGGTGCGTTAATCGGACACTTCTTTGATCGTCTGTCCATGCAGATACTAGCCTTCAGCCCGTTTCGGCCATATCAGCCAGGCGAGCAAGATGCAGTGCGTGAGGCGCTGTTGAAAGCTGCGTTCTCCATCATGGGGCACTTGGCGAAGTCCGATGGTCGTGTTAGTGAGGAGGAAATTGCGCAAGCGGAAGCGATGATGACGCGCATGCAGCTCACTGCGGACCAGCGTAAGGAGGCAATCGCGCAATTCCACAACGGCAAACGCGATGATTTTCCGCTAAACGAAACGGTCGCTGAGTTTCGACACGCCATCCGTTTCCGCAAGCATATGCTGTTAATGTTTTTGGAAATGCTGCTGCAAACCGCCTTAGCAGATGGTGTTTTGCATGCGGAAGAAGAAAAAGTACTGGTGCATGTCGCAGAAGGCTTAGGCGTACCCGAAGCCCAGTTCCGACAAATTCTTGCAATGCTCATCGCTCAAGCGCAGTTCACGGCGGGCGCGCATCAGCAACATCAGGGCAATCATACGGGGTCAAGTCGGCCTTACACGGGGTCGTCGTTGTCGCAGGCCTACCGCGTGTTAGGCGTTGAAGAAAGCGCGACACCGGCTGAAATTAAAAAGGCGTATCGAAAGCTTATGAGTGAGCACCATCCCGATAAGCTCGCGGCGAAAGGTGTCCCTGAAGAAATGATCCGCGTTGCTACCGAGCGTGCAGCTGAAATTTCCACCGCGTATGACGCCATTAAAAAGGCCCGAGGCTTTAATTAGCGCGTATCTCAACGGCGATAATTCGCCGCTGGCACACTTCCTGCTTTTCTAACGTTGGTTTTAGTGAAAACGGCATCCAAGTTTGGGTGTCGGCGTTAGCTGCTTGCGTTATTTTGGGCTGCAGCGCGGCAGCGGCCATTGTATCAATCACGTTTGGAGGTGCCTGTGCAACTGGATAAGAACTGGTTAATGCAATACGACATATTGCGTTTGGTGAAGCAATGTCAGCGATTGATTCAGGCAGAATTTGGTGAGAAACCAGCGCTTACAGATAGTAATTTACGCAATCTTTTGGCGGACTTTGCTGGTAGGAGCCGCTCTCGCAGCCTACAGCACCTGTACGGCGAAATTAGACTCGCGCTGATCGTATTAGAGGGCGAAGACGACTTAATCACCGATACGCCTCTTGAAGCTTCAGAGACACATCAGGAGAAAAAGTCTCCGCCGCAACGTATGTATCGCGGCCAACCTGTTGCTGCACCCGCAGAACAATTCGGTACGCAAACAGTGCAAAAAATCACCCCGTCTCATGCGGATCTAGATGCCACACCCCGCTCAAAAACGATTACATATAGAGGCAAAACCCTCCGCGTTGCCTAAATTCGGTGCGCCCGCCCTGAAAGAGGGCGCATCAATCTTCTTTTCGAGCTTTCGTCCCATTCGGCGGTTTGGTGTTTCCGACTATCTGCTTAAAGTAGCTCTCTCGTAAATAATCCTGTGTGATGACGCCGAGAATGGGAGAGTTCTAAATGACAATAAAAAGGGTGCACGCGTTCACTGACGACGTGCTGGCCGATCATGATGCCGTTGCGTTGGCGGCGTTGCTGCGGAAAAAAGAGCTGAGTCCTGTTGAAGTAACGGAAGCGGCTATTGCACGTAGCGAACGTATTCACCAGTCATTAAATGCGATGAGCTTGCCGCTGTATCACACGGCAAAGCTGAACGCGGAAAAGCCTTTGCAAGGTGTTTTGGGCGGCGTGCCGACGCTCATTAAAGACAACACCCATATGCGCGGTGTGCCTACCAAACAAGGCTCTCGCGCGGTTTTGCCGCGCGCAGAAAACGCGACAGGTGCGTTTGCTAAACAGTTTTTATCGCTGGGCGTGAACGTTGTCGGGAAAAGCGCATTGCCGGAGTTTGGCTTTAACGCCACCACCGAATTTGCGGAAGATGCGCCAACACTGAACCCATGGAACCCAAAATTCTCTAGCGGCGCATCGTCGGGTGGCGCAGCGGTGCTGGTCGCTGCCGGCGCAGTGCCTATTGCCCATGCAAACGATGGTGGCGGATCAATTCGTATCCCCGCGGCCTGCTGTGGATTGGTGGGCTTAAAGTCGACGCGCGGTCGCTTAGTGGACTCCGCAGAAACGCGTTCGTTACCCCTCAATATTATTAGCGAAGGCGTCGTCACCCGTACGGTGCGTGACACGGCGACGTTTTTCTACGGCGCTGAGCGATACTTTCATAATCAAAAGCTCCCCAAGATTGGATTGGTAGAAGGCCCCGCCAAACGTCGATTGCGCATAGGCATGGTGGTCGATTCAATTACCGGTCACGCAACTTGTCCGCAAACGCGCGAGGCGATAGAACAAACCGCCTTAGTGCTGCAGCGCCTAGGTCATACAGTTGAAGAAGTACCTTTGCCCGTGACGGAGAGTTTCGCGGGTGACTTCCAGTTTTATTGGAGCATGCTGTCCTTTTTTGTGGGCACTTTTGGCAAGCGATTATTCGGCCCCGGCTTTGATGCCTCACAGATGGATGGCCTAAGTTCAGGATTGGCAAGCTCCTTCAAAAAGCAATTTATTAAAACGCCGTTTGTGTTGCGTCGATTAAAGCGTACGGCACATGACTACGCGAATTTCTTCCAAAACGTCGATCTAGTATTGTCGCCAGTACTTGCTCACACGACACCGGAACTTGGTTACTTAAACCCATCGGTGCCGTACGACGAGTTGATGGACCGTTTAATGCGCTACGTCAGTTTTACACCGCTGAATAATGCATCGGGCGGCCCAGCAATTTCCCTTCCAATGGGTGTCACGAGTAACGATTTACCTATAGGTGTGCAGTTTTCTGCCGCCCACGGTGACGAGCGCACCTTGCTCGAAGTGGCATTTGAACTAGAGCAGGCCAATCCGTGGCGCCGCATTCAAGACATTGCATGACAGTAGGTTAAAAAGCATGAGTGAAAGTTGGTACGACAGAAAAATACTGCCTTACTTGATTGATATAGCGTGTGGCATGAACGTAGTGCACCGTCAGCGTGAAAAGATCGTGCCGTTGGCATACGGAACAGTATTGGAAATCGGTATTGGCACCGGTTTAAATTTAAAGCATTACGACCAGAGTAAACTGAAAAAATTAATTGGCCTTGATCCTAGCTTGCAGATGCATAGTCTCGCTAAAAAGCGGTGTGATGAAGTAAAGCTAGACGTGGAATTGCTAGGGCTTTCTGCCGAAAAAATTCCGTTGCCGGATGCCAGCATAGATTCAATCGTGATCACCTTTACGCTGTGCACCATTCCTGATCCTGTAAGCGCGCTTATTGAAATGCGAAGGGTGCTAGTGCCAGGTGGGAAATTGTTTTATTGCGAGCATGGCGCCGCGCCCGATCAGAATGTGCTGAACTGGCAAAGCAGAGTGACGCCGTATTGGAAAAAAGTGGCTGGAGGGTGTCATTTGGATAGGGACATCCCAGGGTTATTAACATCCGCTGGGTTTACGCTAGACACCTTAGAGCAGCAATACCTCCCGGGCCCTAAGATGATGACGTATAACTATTGGGGCGTGGCAAGCGCCTGATTATTTCAGGCGCGGTAGAGTACAAAGAAGAACGGTGAAGTAAAGCCACGCATATCCATCAAGCCAAATAGCGTGTTGTCATCTACCTTTCTAAAAACGTCGTTAATAGGGAGGTGATCGTAAATCATGGTCGCACTCACTTTGCCGCGCAGTTCGGTCATACGTAATCGAGCGCGGGGCTTTGTGGTAGAAAATAGTGCTCTTCCCGCCTGAAAAACTTTTCCCATAAAGCTGTTACGCGGCATGGCCGGTGTCATCGCTAGCGACATCGGAATGCGGCAGGGGTCTACGCTAAACTTATTGCCTTGCGCGTCTAAACATACCAGCGGATGTACCGTTTCGGTGTCGATAAAATTCTTACCGTACCAATTGAATGTTTCCAGCAAGCCATCCATAGGGTGGTTGGTATGAAAGCCTGCGCCGCGCCATTGGCCAATCATTGCGTCTAGTGCGACAGGCTCAAGTGAATCGAATAGATCAAGCGCTTGTTGAGGCTCGCATAGGCCTTGGGCTAATAAATCGTTGAATGCACTCATGGGAATCTCTGTGGCGTTTCGATGGTGGAATTCTAGTCGTGTGCGGTGCCACTGCAATGACAAACCCGCGCACGTTCTCCGTTTAATGCGTCAAAGATCGTCGTCCGTCATGTAATAGGCGCAACAAATAGCGTTATTTTGTATCGTGAATAAACAGCTTTGCCTCGCTATGTATAGCAATTAGCTGACTGGCTTTTTCGCATACCATGCTGGTAATGGCGTGCTTTTCCTTAATGCTTCGAACCAAACCTGTACCGGTAACTTGCTCGTTATGTTCTCCCTCGCTAACGAGCAGGTCACCCTCAATTAAAAATACCAACGCATCGTTTTCAAATACGAGTTTTTGTTTCGGTTTCAGCCCAATAAAGTCTAGGTGTGCTTCCGTGGCGGGGTGAGTGTAAAGCCGAGTTGTATTGTCTGCGTCGAAGTGAATGTCGTGATATTTCGCTTCGTCGTTTAATGCCGCTGTATCCGGCTTCACCCAGATTTGGATAAAACGATTAAAGGAGCCAGAGGCATTTACTTCGTTGTGGCTGAATCCAGCGCGTCCAGAAAATTGAATTTGCGCGCTGCCTTGATGTAGCACTGTGCCGTGTCCAAGTGAGCCCTGATGGCTCAGTTCTCCGCGCAGCATGATCGTAACAATGTCGATGTTACTGTGTGCGTGCATGCCGGTGCTGCCGCCGGGGCGTATGTGGGCATCGGCAAGGTAAACAAATGGCCCAAGACCGTCCGCAGCCTCTTCGTGGCTGCTACCGCTAAACTGTTGTGAATCCATCACGTAAACACGCTCACGCACTCCTGCAAAACCAGTAATGTCGAGAGTGTGTTCGAGGACGGTCTGCATAAATTCAGTTCAAGTGGGTGTAAGAGTGATAAATCACGACCGCGTCAAAAGTCTTTCTGAAAGACATGTGCAGTCTTGATGTGTTCAGGCACAATCGTACAAGACCTAGTGCGCAGGCAGTATAAGTTTATGAAGAAAACAACGAAGACGGGATTGAACGCATTTCGAGCGACATTGGCATTAACCTCTCTGCTGGTTGCCTTTAATGCGAGTGCACAGTGCCCTCAGTATAGAGAGACCCAGGTCGCGCCGGACGATGTTTTGTGGCAAGAAAATCCGCTGACGTTGAATCGCAGTAATCTCAAAGCGGGCAAGCGCTTGTATCGCGGTAAGGAAGGCGGTGGCGACTGCGTCAAATGTCATGGCAAGAAGGGCGATGGCAATGGCTTGCTATCGAAGAGCTTTGCACCACCTCCGCGTAACTTTACCTGTACACCGACAATGGCTGATATTCCAGACGGTCAATTGTTCTGGGTGATTCGTCAGGGCGCGGCACCTTCGTCGATGCCTGAGCATCCGCAGTACACGGACGAGCAGATTTGGCAGCTCGTGTTAGCAATCCGTGACTTTGCAGACGATTAGTCGTGAGGAAGACGGGAGCGGGGTTGTGAATGACCTATCATTACCGCCTCGCTAATAGCTAAATTCTTTTGATTTAACAGACGCCCATAAAAAAAGGCAGACCCCGTAGGATCTGCCTTTTTTGTCATTGCCGCCCCTAAAGGGCAGTAATGCGCGTCGCTATTACAGAGCTACGATGTTCGCAGCTTGTGGGCCTTTCTGGCCTTGAGTAATAGTGAACTCAACTTTCTGGCCTTCGGTTAGGGTTTTGAAGCCGTCACCGGTGATAGCGCTGAAGTGAGCGAATACGTCTGGGCCATTTTCCTGCTGGATGAAGCCAAAACCTTTGCTCTCGTTAAACCATTTTACTGTGCCGGTTACTGTCGACATGTTTGTGTCCTTTTTTAAAAAGTAATGTGTGTCACCGAGGTGACGGTTGTGCAAGGAAGTAGTGACATTACTTATGAGTTACAGGACGAATGTCGATGAAACCAGACATCGTAGTGACGAGACATAAAGATAAGCAGTACTTTCTAGCCAGCTCAGGGTAGCGGGTGTGTAGATAAAGTCAAATGAATCTTTCAATTGTTCGGCTGCGACAGCGGTATTTTGGGGTTATTTTCGCCATGTTTCACCTCGGCGCACTCTAAATGCCCCATGTTTGGTATTAGGTGGGCATCGAACGCCTTTTTAAGAGGCGCTCGATGCGATGTTGAGCATATTTATTGTTTGATGGCTAAAGCTTTAGGAATGGCCGCATCTTTTCGTCGAGTGGACGGGTCAGAGACTTCAGCGCAGCAATTTTTTCGCATACGTCACGACACTGATCGGCATCAATGGCATGCGCTTTCACTGCCACTTTCATCTGCGTTTCATAGCTATCCAGAATGGTTTCGATGGATAACGAGATAGCAGGGCCCTTACAGTTCACTTCAATGGGACGGCTTGCACCTTTGGTGGCAGCGTTCCATCGCTTCTCAAAATCTCTATGGGAAAGCGTGTGCATGGTGATCTCCTTAAAATTTTATCTGGTTAACGCTAAGGCCGTTGGCCTCAAAGGCCGTGGCAGACAACCCGTGAACTGACACAGGCAGGCTTATATCCTTGATCTTAACGCTGCCGAGCGAAGCGCTGAGCTTGGCGTCCTTGATCGTCATGGCGGCGACATTAAGGAAAACCGTGGGTGTTACCGACAGCGTGATTTTTAATAGCCCAAGGTTCACGGTGAGCGATTTATCTGATGCGATCGCACGCGTCGAGAACGGACTGCTGGCGATGCTAGGAATGCTTGTTTCGGGGATTGATAGGTTGTTTACCGTAGCGCCTGGCAGTACCACGTTTAACTCAGGTTTGGCTTGGGCAACGGTGAGTGCTTTGCTGTTCACACCGGGTACGGCCAATGAGCTTACTGTAACGTCGCCGACGCCTAAGCCAGTTAAGCTCAAGCCAGCGGAAGGTAGGGTAAGCTTTTCAATATCGGCGCCGGACAATGAAAAGTTACCGAGCTTCAGGTTATTGATGGGCGCCATGTTGGCAACAACGGCGGGAATGTTGACCGTAGGAATGCTGAGATCAATATTATCAAGGCTGGGAATATCAATATTGCCGAGATCCACGGGAATATCCATGCTGCCAATATCATTGGTGTCGCCCCAATGACCAATCCATCCGAGATTAATTTCCCATTTCAGCTTAAAGCTTAATTCAACGATGGATTTCACGCCGGAAAGAAACGCACTGCTTTGTTTTAACGTCGCTTCCGTATTTTCAATCGTAATGGTGCCAATAGAGGCATTGCCAAGATTGACCTTGTTGATCTCGACGTCCGACAAATTACCGCCGGTAACGCCAACACTCTCAATGCTGATTTGCCGCGTTGTGTGCCCAGCGAGAACGCCGAGCCGGGTGAGGAAATCCCGGGGTAATGGGAGGGAGTCGAGCAGGGCATCCGTGGAGGGAAGCCTATCTTTGATAGCCATAAAGCGCTCCTTGCGTTGGCTGATGGTGAGTGAATTGTAAAATAGAGGAAATATTTTGCGCCAATATAATGGTTAGGGTCTTGCACAGAATTAAAACTGTTAAACAGTTTCTAAAGGATTCAATGAAATAGGATGCATGCGATGGCAGCATGCACGCTGGCGTGATATGGAATTGAAACCTAACTTTCTTCGGGGATGACGTCGGGTTAATTCTTTAGGCCGATGTTATTGCTGATATTGACCTGACAGCATGGTTTGAGAGCGTCGAATGCGAGATTATGCCTCTATAATTTGTGCCAAAGAGCCATTGCCGGTGAGTAGACGCTGTTTCTGCTGACTTCGAGAAAAATTATGTATTCCTTTTTGCCTGCCATTATTTCCGTAATTTTTTTAACGCTTGGGTTCTACGTGGTGAAACGCAAGGGCTTAACGCGTGTCAGTTCGAGTTTTCTATTTTTATGCGTTACCACATTTTTTTGGCAAGCAACGTGGGCTGTGCTGTATCAGGTAAAAGACCCTGACATTGCCAATTTTTTGGTGAAGTTAGGCTACTTCTTTATTCTTTTTCTGCCGACTAGCATCTATCAGTTCTTATCGGAAATCAGCAATTCTAGAAATGAGCGTCGTTACGTGCACGCGTCATACGCGGTTGCCTGCGGGTTGGCGGCTGTCATGCTTACAACGAATTTATTTGTGAATGGCTATTACGAGTATTCGTGGGGGTTTTACCCTAAAGCAGGTGTGTTGCACTTTGTTCACGTATTGCAAACAGCTGTCGTGGTCTGTCGAGGGCTCTATATCACTTGGCTAGAAGAACGCGAGGCACACCATTTTCAGCAGGCGCGATTACGCTCTTGTGTGGTGGGGATGCTGATCTACTTTTTTGCCTCATTGGATTATCTGTGTAACTACGGCGTGGACTTCTATCCGCCGGGCGTTATTTTCATTTTGATTAGCTTTAGCATAATGACAGTTGCCATTGTTAAATACGGGTTGATGGATAACCCTGCCTCGATAGCTGCAACTATTGCACACGAAATGCGCACCCCCTTAGCGACGATTCAATTGCAGGCGCAATCCATAGGGAAGTATTTACCGGAGTTATTTAAAGGATATCAGTTGGCGGTAGACAACCAATTGTGCGCGCAAGGCATTAAAACGCACCACTTTGAAAAAATTCGAGATATTGCCGCACATATTGAAACGGAGGTGCGCCAGTCAAACGCCATTATTGATATTACCTTGGCGTCTGCGCATCGCGATCTTCACAAATATTACGACTATAGCGTTCACTCAATGGCAATAACGATTATCGATGCGGTGGACAATTATCCCTTTAACCCTGGCGAGCGGGATAATATTGAACTAGATATAGAGCATGACTTTATCTACTTAGGCTCTGATACGCTGATGAAGTACGTGGTGTATAACCTAATTAAAAATGCATTGTTTGCCATAAAGGCGGAAGGCAAAGGCGGCGTTAGATTGGCGCTAGAGCGTCACGGATCGCAAAACAGAATGACCTTTGTTGACACTGGCCCGGGAATTCCCGCAGACATAGTTCCTCACGTTTTTGAAGAGTTTTTTACCACGAAGCGCGAGGGGTCAGGGTCTGGTATGGGGCTGGCGTTTTGTAAGCGAGTGATCAGCAGTTTTCAGGGCAGTATTCTCTGCCATAGCCGCCACGGTGAATTCACAAGCTTTGTGTTGACGTTCCCTGCGTTGCAAGAAGGAGAAGGCCGCGCCTTCGGCTATGAAGGCGCGGCGCAGGTTGCGCAGTCTTAGTTTAGAATTGCGATAAGGGACCCCTCTCTATAAAGCGTCCGCTGGTATTTCATACTGCTTTACTTTCTTAATAATAAACTCGGGGAACCGAGTGATTTTCTTGCTGTGATCAGCAAAAACGATTTGTTGATACCCCATCGATACAAGTTTCCCTTCAATATAAAATCGGAAGATTAGATAGAAAGAGCACTTCTTAACCATATAGCTATTTAGGTGGCATTTAACCGTCTGAAATGGGAAAGCCTCATTGATGTAATCATTGTGTGCGGTCTTTGTGATTAAGACTCCCTCGTTTTGAAGCATGTCGCGGGTGATGTGCTTATGGAACCAATGCTCCCTGCATACGCCTTGCCACTCAAAATACCGTGAAAAATAGATATTAGTGTAAGAGTTCGAATCTTTCAGGAAAGTATCGATCGTGTGATGGAACGTTTTTTTTGCCCAGTTCTCAGGGTGAACCTCAACGTTTGAGATGTCCCCGCTGAAGAGGCGAGATTGCAATAGTGGTGTGGCGTTAGCTTGGTTGGTCATGGTGTTACTCCTCGTTGGTTTTTGAAATTCAAGATGTGCAAGAAAGTGCCCAAGAAGACGAAGCAAAGGGCGGCTTTCACCTAACATAGTGTGTGTTTCTCGGTCTTAACAAAATATCGTGCCGAGGAATGTGTAAGTTCTTTTAAGAATATTCTTGAGGAGTGAGATTAAAGTGATATCTTTTGGGCGGGTATGAGGGCTTTTTGAAGGTGCTTGCCTGCTGTGCGCCAACATAGCGCATAAAAATGTCGAAACGTTTACGCGCTGCCGCGTACGCAAAGATTTTTCTATATCCGATATGAGTTTGGCTGCTAAAAAAGGTCAGTATGGGGATGGATGTAACTAAGTAGCGGGGCTAATTGGATAAAAAGGGGAATGTTGGGTTGGTCTGTTTTTCTAATTAGAGAGACTCGGCTTCAATCTTACTGCGCCCGTAATCTAAACAATTCTTCTATTGGCATGTGCATCATATACTCTTGCGTTATTTTTAAGCCTGCGATCAACACCCCTATAAATTCACCGTTCGACTCGATGGGTATGGAAATAAAGAATGAGTTTGTTCGTGAGCTCTCATCCCATGCTGCTTTACTGACATAAGTATCAGATGATTGAACCGGCGCATAAAATTTTTCCTCATCTCCTTGCCAGTAATCAGATGGTTCCGGGCGCGCAGCAAGTAATGAGCCGAAGCCATCGGTAAGCATTATCTCAGCGATACCGTATCGATCGTCATCCAGTAATCGTTGAAATTGTCGAGCAATAGTGTTGTCTGTAACCGAGCTGCGTAATTCGTCGTCCGTGGCCCAACGTTTATCAAAAGTGAGGATTTTCTTCAATGAGCTCGTCTGCTCTTTTTTTTGTTCTAGAAAGGCTCGAAGGTTTGGCGAATTTGCGAGCGTTAATAAATGCGCTTCGTGTGCACGTGCAAGCTCTTGCGTATACGTCCGACTAGGCGTAACGGATGAGGACATGCTCGGGGAGGTGGCGGCCACGGACATGAACATTAATAGAAATAAAATCGCAGCGCGCATACATTGATTCTTCTAGTCGTGTTACGAAGATGCTATCGGAGTACGATGGCACGATCAATATCTGAGGGCTCGACTGGACTGGAGGCATTTTTGTAAGTGGTTCAAACTGATACTACGATAGATTTATTTTGAAATCGGGAATTTAAAATGCACAAGCAGAACACGTATTGGAGAGGCGTATGAACTGGCTTGCGCACGCAAGCTTGGCGCCGGCGGATCCACAACTTCGTCTCGGTAATCTTATTGCCGATTTGGTCAAGGGCAGCGCCAGACAGGAGCTGTCTGAGCGCGTGAAGCTGGGCATGGCGCATCACCAGTTGATTGATGCATTTACCGATAGTCATGAGTTGGTGTGGCAAAGTCGGCGGCGTCTGCCGAGCCAATACCGACGTTATTCCGGCATTCTTGTTGATGTTTTTTATGATCATATTTTGGCGCGCGAGTGGGACACTTACCACTCGCAGTCTTTTCAAGAATTTACCGGAGTACTCTATAGCGAAGTTCGTGATCAGCTCGTGTTGTTGCCTGCCGACTCTAGAGTGGCGATGACGCGCATGATCGATCACGATCTACTTGGTAGCTACCAGCACGCGACTGGGATCGAATTTGCCTTGCAGCGCATCAGTGAGCGTTTCAATCGGCGCCGTGGGCTTAACCTAACGCTTGAAGACAGTGTGGAAATATTATCCGCGCAGTACGGGGAGTTTTCTGCTGACTTCGCACAGTTCTTTCCTGAGCTACGCCAGCATTTAAAAACGCATATTTAACATTGTCTGAACACGGACAAATTACGCTTCGTCACTTTCTTTATCTCTCTCAAGAACCTGCCGCAAATTATCAAGGTTTTGATGGATCGCTTGACCATAGCGTTTATCGTCTCCCCACAGCGTAGCCAGCTCTTCTAGTGACTGCTGGTCGTGCTCGCCAAACACCTGTGCGTGTCGCTGCGCATCGGCGGGGCTGTCTCCTAATGCTAGCAACGCATCTTCGCCAAGCTTTAACGCGGAGTGGAACGTTTCTCTGCGCACTGCTTGCACGTTTCTCTGCATAAGTTGGTAGGCGTGATTGCGGTCTATTGCTCGGCAGACAATAACGAGGTTAGGAAAATGTTTTTTGGCCATGTCGACGATTTCTATCGATTTCACCGGGTCGTCCACCGCCACGACTAATAATCGAGAGTGCTTAGCGCCGGCCTGTTCTAGCAGCGCGTGTCGTGATGCGTCGCCGTAGAAAACGTTATTGCCAAAGCGTCGTACCAAATCAACTTGCCCTGGGCTGCTATCAAGAATGGTGACCGGAATGTTTCGGCTAATCATTAAGCGGCCAACAATTTGCCCAAATCGGCCAAAGCCCGCGATGATGACGCCATTAAGGGGCGTGAATGGCGGTGTATCGTAGTCTCCCTCAATAAGAGGGCGGCTTTTCATATAACGGTCGTAACCCATAAACAGTAAGGCAGTGCCGATCATCGAGATGGCCACAACAAGATTAAGCACTTTGGCGTGTTCAGGCATCAGTGCGCCAACACTTAATGCTGTTGCGGAAATGACAAACGCAAACTCACCGCCTTGTGAGAGGGAAATGCCGAAGAGAATTTTTTCGGATCGGCTAAAATCAAACAATACGCCAACAAGATAAAGCACCGAAAACTTCACGGACATCAGTGCAATTACACATCCGGCGATTAGCACTGGCTCCTCGCCGAGCAGGGGATAGTTAATGCCTGCACCAACGCTAAGAAAAAACAGCCCCATCAGTAAGCCTTTAAACGGATTTAAGTCCGCCTCGATCTCATGACGAAATTCGCTTTCTGCAAGCACCACCCCAGCGATAAATGCACCTAACGCCGGTGATAAGCCGATCACTGTCATCGTCAGCGTTACAGCGACAACAATCAGCAAAACGAAGCCGGTGAATAGCTCAGGCAAATTAGCGTCCGCCACAACGCGGAAAACAGGGCGCATTAGGTAGCGCGCCACAAGCACAATGGCGGCGATAACAAGCAGCATTGAAATGGCTTGAAGGTATTCCGGTAAGCCGGAAAGAATATTGGCGCTATGCGACGCATCTGGTGCCGCAGCATTTCCTGGCAATACCAGCAGAGGGATAAGCGCCAACATAGGAATAACGGCGATATCCTGAAAGAGCAAAACAGAAAACGTATTTTGACCAAGCCCAGAATTGAGAATGCCGCGCTCTTCGAGTGTCTGCAGCACAATGGCTGTGGACGACAGCGCTAGCGCCAAACCAATCAACAGACCTTCGCGCCAATCCAAACTAAACAGCGTTAATCCAGCAGTAATCAGTGTTGCCGAAAGCACGACCTGAGCGCCACCCATGCCAAGAATCGCGCGGCGTAAGCTCCATAACTTATGTGGCTTTAATTCTAAGCCAATAAGAAACAGCATGATGACTACGCCGAACTCCGCAAAATGCATAATTGAATCGGCGTCTGCAACAAAGCCAAGCACGTAGGGGCCGAGCAAGGTTCCCGCAATCAAATAGCCGAGCACCGAGCCAAAGCCTAAGCGTTTGGAGAGCGTGACAACAATGACGGCTGCGCACAAATAAACCGCGACATCAATAAGCACGTTTTGCATTAAGACATTCCTTGGAAAATTCGATGTGTAATAACGCTTTTGGGAGCAGTTTTTATAATGGCCATACGCATTTTTTTGGAACCCAAAATACTCAATATGGAACTTCCGGCTGACATACACAGTGTCCTGAATCATGTCAGCATAACTATATTAGCTGAGATGTTACTCGGCTTTTAATTTTTCACACAAAGGGACAGGGGTGAAAGCATGAAAAAGCTAAAACTAGCAACATTTGGCGCACTGGCGTGCGTATCCTCGTTGGCGGGTAGCCCTGCAATGGCGGCGGCTGAGCCGCTGCTCGGTGAAATAATGTGGGTAGGTTATAACTTCTGCCCGCGTGGTTGGGCCGCGGCGGATGGTCAGATTCTTTCGATCAGTCAGAATTCAGCGCTTTTTTCTTTGTACGGCACAACCTATGGCGGAGATGGCCGCTCAACGTTTGCATTGCCAGATCTTCGTGGGCGCGTGCCGATGCATACCGGTCGTGGAGCTGGGCTGACTGAGCGACGAGAAGGGCAAAAAGGTGGCGTCGAGTACGTAATCCTCACCCAAAGTAATTTGCCAGCGCACACCCACGGACTATCGGCGGCACAAGTAACACTGCAAGCAAATTCAAACGGCGGCGATAGCGCCAAGCCGGAAAATAAAATGCTGGCAGACGGTCAACGCGCCGCAATCTTTGCCGACGTGCCGGCTGATGCTGGGAAAATCGTTTCGCTCTCCGGTCAAAGCGCCACCGTCAGCGGAACCAGCGATGTAACGGGTGGCGGAGTGTCGGCGAACACTATGTCGCCGTACCTCGTATTACGGGCGTGCGTTGCCTTGGTGGGCATTTACCCCTCTAGAAACTAAAAGGTGTCAGCATGAAACGTATACTGTTAATGCTGTTCTGCCTGTTGTCAGCAGCGGGGCACGCAGCGATAGAAAATTTCGATGCCGCTACGTGGGCACATCACGAGCCCCTTGCGGTGCAGGTATTGACCGACGATCTGGTTATCTCAGTAGATACCGGTGCAAGCATGAAGGGCGTGTTAAACCCCAATGCGTTGCAACCTGGGTTCGACCGCGCACGGCCAACACAAAAAGTGGTGATCGAACCACGTAATAAACCGTACATTGATTTGTTTTCTCTTAATGGCACCGATTTATTTAAAATGCCAGAGCCAAGATTGAAAGTGGAAGGCTTTCGCGGTGGCGTTGTGGTTGCGTCACGCACCATTGGCCCTCTGTGGGACGCGACAAACAAAAATGGCGTCACCACAACATTTTCGTCTTTCAAAGGATTGGAGCGCATTGAAATCAGTAGCGATGTTGCCGACGTAGCAAATAGTGATGTGTTTTTCTTTTTAGAAAGCGTCGGTTATGAAGTTAGCGATACGGTAACGCCTACACCAACGCCCACTCCAATACCCGAGAAACAGAAAGACGATAATCCTAGTCTATTTGGAGGCTTTTGGTTTGGTCTACTCGCGATGATGGGCAGCCTGGTGTGGCGGAAAAGAAGACAGCGGCTGAGCTGAGGGCAGAGGAAACATAGCACCGCGGTTGAACGGCGATGATTCACTTTAGCACTTTCACTTCTGTGTATGTTTCCGAAGGGATGGGCGCTCCGTCATGTAACGCCTTCATGTGTTGGTAGCTACGCACGCCAATTTCGAAGAAATCGATGGAGACGAACGCATCGACATACTCGTCGTCAAGCAACTCTTTTTGTGCGGCTATGGGCGCGCCAATGGCAATAAGAATAGCGGGGGAATGCGTGTGCTTTTGAGGTGGCGGCGACGCCTGAATCGTTTGCCGAAATTTTATCGCATCAATCACCGGCCACGCCCCAACAGAAATAAAAATATCGGTTTGTTGTTCTTTTAGCGCCGCGTGCAATTGGCTCAGCGCGCGCTCCTCGTTGTCCCAGTTGTACAAGGGACAACGACTTGATTCGAGCCATACCGGCCCCTCTAGTCTTTTCCCTACAGGTAGCGCCTGATCCGACAGCGCATCGCGCACTGCGTCAACGCGCGCGCTGAGGTTTTCATCATGTGGCACAGCGGACATCAAACAGATGCGGCCACCTTGGGGGCGAAGTTCCCGCGCAAGCGACGCCAATCGCCGACCAATCGCATTATTGTCCGCACCAATATAGCCATGTCGAAGATGCCTGAATTGTGAGGAAAGATCAGAATCAAACGTAATGACGGGAATGGCTTGTTGCTTTGCGTAGTTCAACGAATGCGTACTTAGCCATTCAGCATTTGTCACAGAGACGGCGAGGCCATTCAGCGGCGTTGACAACAATGCCGCAGTAATCGCTTCATCTTGTGCGCGAAAATGCGACGGCCCAGAAGGGCCTATATGAATACAGCTATCGCCATGTTTCTCGGCTTCTTGCTGGCAGCCTTGCCATGCGGTAACAAAGTTAAAATCATCCACGCTTTTCCCCGCCATCGCAAAAATCAAACCTTGCCCCCACGCCGGTGCGGCAAGAAATAATGCGACAAAAAGAATAAGGGAAAACCGTCCTTTTACTTCCATACTAAGAACACATTCGCTAATGGTCGTTTGTGCTACGCCCAATCCAAGGGCAGCTGCGCGCGTTTCCAAGCGTCTTTGAGGCGCGCAATTCATTAGCGCTGAAAAGGATAGAGAAAACAATAATGTGGTTTTGCTGGCATTGAGCTGATTTAGCCCGGTACCGCCTTCAGATCGCGTTCATCCTACACGTAATATCGTAGCGACATCATGTGGGTAAGTTGTTCAATCCGTGTCGACGCCGAGTAATGATTGCCTGGCTTGCCCCTAACCAACTGCTGATGACAAGTCTGTTGCGGTTGGGGTGTAGCATCATATTGGCCTGAGCGTATCAATCTGATAGCTTTCGGTACTAAGGGATACAAGAAAAATAAGAGGGATCGACACGTGGCTATATTTCTTGCCGTTTATTCGCGCGCGTTCGCGCCGACTCTCCGCGTTT
This sequence comes from Alcanivoracaceae bacterium, assembly GCA_029213045.1. Lineage (GTDB taxonomy): Bacteria > Pseudomonadota > Gammaproteobacteria > Pseudomonadales > Alcanivoracaceae > JARGPN01. Next base: position 337,137 of record JARGPN010000006.1, on the reverse strand, counting down.
TAGAACCAAAACTGATGCAAAACAGCGTCCTGAGTAGCCGTGCGCCACTCTTTTTCGGTGATAGAGAAAGAGGTGCGTGTGCCCTTGTTTATTCTTAATCCATTGGGGGTTTTATGGGAAGTGAAGAAGTAGACGCCGGCAATGGCGGAAACACTGCTGCGAATCCAGCCAACCAGCGATCAATTGGTTTTTTTGAAAAATTCATCACATTTGCATTCGTTGGCGTGATCGGGGTTTCCACGCTTTGGAATTGGGATGGCTTCTGGCAAACAAAGATAAGACCACTTAATGATGTTTTGCACGGCGCATTTACATCTAAGTGGACAGAAGAACAGGTAAAACTTACCAACATTAAGTACAACAGCGACATCGTCCAGAGGATGGAGCAGAGATTGCAGGCTATGACTGCGGATCGAGACTTGCTCTCGGACGAAGTGAGCTCGCTTAAGGCCAACACTGGCGCCAAGTGCGAATTTCTGGACTCCGCCATAAGAATGTTCGATATCGCCACCAGAGACCTATCAGCTGAGGCCAAGCAGCAGAAGATAGCCTGTACAAACACGAAGTGCATTCAGCTTATGAATGAAAGAGAAGCAATTCAGTCCATTTGCCCGGAAATTCGCATTTGATTAACACGATTGGTCTTGGCGACATGATCTGTCTGAGTTTTCAAGTGTTGGGAAGGTATTGGTCTTTTATGTAGTTAGTGGTTTGTAGAAGAGGTGCGTGTCCCTTGTTTTCTATTAGCAGCCTGGTAAATGATCCAACGACAACACACGGAAGAGCGTTCGCTCTGGCAATTCAAGTGTTAATCCTATTGTCGCTGGTCACTTTTACGCTCGATACTCTGCCCGGACTGGATGCAGCAACCAAGTTGTCTCTGCGTATTATTGAGTGCGTAACGGTGGGCATATTCACCGTCGAGTACCTGCTGCGAATCTATGTAGCCAAGAGCAAGGTCAGGTTTGTCTTCAGTTTTTATGGGCTGGTGGACCTGCTTGCCATTCTGCCTTTTTATATTTCCTCCGGTATTGATCTCAGGGCGGTGCGAGTATTCAGGTTTCTCAGGCTGCTGAGGATTCTGAAGCTGGTGCGTTACAACGCCGCTATAAGGCGCTTTCATCGGGCCTTTGTCATAGCGAGAGAAGAGCTTGCTCTATTCGGTATGGTGGCATTGATCATTCTTTATTTGTCTTCAGTGGGCATTTATTACTTCGAGAATGAGGCGCAGCCAGAGCAGTTCAAATCTATTTTGCATAGCCTATGGTGGGCGGTTACCACGCTAACGACCGTAGGCTATGGCGACATGTATCCGATAACGGGCGGCGGCAAGTTCTTTACTTTTCTGGTGCTGATTGTGGGGTTGGGCGTGGTGGCCGTGCCTACGGGTCTGATCGCTTCCGCGCTGACGCAGGCAAGAGACGAGGAGAGGGCAGTTAAAGCATCAGCGTCCGAGGGTTCAGCGCATGAGCTGTGATTGCCAGCCGATGGAGAATTATAGGTTGTACCTGCGGCTCACCATTAAAGTTAATAAGCAGGTACGTGTCCCTTGTTTGCCATAACAACAGAACTAATGGGGGTTTGAAATGGCCAGAATGCCCAAGGGGATCAGAACGGCAGTGAGGGTGGCAAAGGCCATCGATAGGGCAGCTTCTCGTGCAGAGAAGGATCGTCAACGACGCCTAAATGCTGCTGAGAGGGAGCGACGAGCTGCAATACGTCGGGCGGAACAATCTGAGCGAGCTCGGATGCGGGCAGACAAGCAAGCTATGAAGGACGAACTGGCTGACGCTAAGGATGCGTATCAAGACCGAGTTGAAGAGCGTCGGATCATCAAGGAAGAAATAATAAACGAGTACATGAGGTAAGTATGTCTATTGAACTTATTGCTGTGCTGGCAGGGGCTTATGTTGTCTCGCTGGTGGCCGTGTATTTTATCGCCATGAAGCTCGCTGACAGAAAGGTCAAGCAGATCCACTCTCTGAAGGAGGCCCTGAAGACAGCCAAGACGGAGACAGGGAAGGCCCAGGCTGAACTTAAGACCGTCCAAGAACGTGTGGCGAATGCTAAGGCGCAATTCGATGCAATCGATGCCGCCACCAAGGATTTGCAGGAGCTGCGTACCAATGCCAACGCTATTCGTGAGCAGCTGATCCAAGACAAGTCTGCTCTTGAAGCGATTAAAAAGGAGCTGCATGAAAACGAGGCGCTCGCCAAAGAGCGCCAAGCTGCGCTTAACAAGGTAATTGGTCTTATAGACTTGTATTCCCGGGTGGATGAATACGTAGCCTACGGCCATTATGAAACGCCGGACTACCTATTTGAGACTAGTGAGCGTTTCGCGGCGGAGATCAAGGTGCTGCGAGAGAAGCAAAAAGCCATGATTTCAAATGGTTTGGCCTTCACCCAGGAAGGCGAGATTAGCCTCACAGGCGAAGAAAAGCTCGATAAGAAGATCGTTGAAGGACAAATGAAACTTCTGATGCGTGCCTTTAATATCGAGTGCGACGCTTTGATTGCCAAGGTGGCTCCATCCAATTTCAATCGCACACTAGACCGAATTGAAAAGCTCGCCAATGACCTAGAGAAGTTGGTGGCCAGCCTACGCTGTGGGATCAGCATTGATTATGTCACGGCCAAATACGAAGAGTGCGGTGTTCAGTACCAGTTCACCCTGAAGAAAAAGGAAGAGCAAGACGAGCAGCGTCTTATCCGCGAGCAAATGCGAGAGGAGGCCAAGGCTGAAAAGGAATATCAACGGGCCGTGGCGGAGGCCGAGAAAGAAGAGCAGATGTACGAATCCCTGTTGGCCAAGGCCCGGGAGGAGCTGGACAAAGCCTCCGCCGAGGAAAAGGCCATGGTGGAGGCGAAGCTGGCAGATCTGCAGACGAAACTAGAGGAAGCCGAGGCCAAGGGCGAGCGTGCCAAGAGCCTAGCCGAGCAGACCCGCCGCGGGCATGTCTATGTCATCAGCAACATCGGCTCCTTTGGTGAGCATGTCTACAAGATCGGCCTGACCCGACGCCTAGATCCGATGGACCGGGTAAAAGAGCTGGGAGACGCCAGTGTGCCATTCTCTTTCGACGTCCATGCAGTTATATACGCGGATGATGCACCAGCACTCGAAACCGCTCTGCATAAGGCGTTCAGTCACCGTAGGGTTAATGCAGTCAATCTACGCAAGGAATTCTTTAGGGTTCCGTTGGCGAAAATTAAAGAAGTTGTCGAAAGGCTCTCCGAGGACGAGGCAGAGTTTACTACTACGATTTCTGCCGAGGAGTACTACGAAACCTTGCGACTCCGAGAGCCGGAGCAATCGGTGTCAGCGCCCCTTTGAAAGAGGCGCGTGTTCTTTGTCGGTTTTCGGGTGACTAGGAATAATTGGAGCGATGATGATTGGAACAGAATGGCGCAAGTGGGATCTCCATGTGCATACACCGGCTTCACTTGAGCAGGGCTACGGATCTAATGAAGATGCTTGGGAAAGGTTTATTTCGGATTTAGAGGCCTTGCCCCCTGAATTCAAGGTGATTGGAGTCAACGATTACTTATTTATAGACGGCTACGAAAGGCTTCTGTGCGAAAAAAAAGAAAATAATAGGCTGCAGAATATTGAGACTCTCCTGCCCGTGATTGAGTTCCGTATAGATAAATTTGCGGGATCAGGAAGTGCAATGAGAAGGGTTAATTATCACGTAATATTTTCTGAAAGCCTTGATCCGAATGTCATTAAACAGCAGTTTCTCTCTGGGCTTTATGGCGAATACAAGATTTCGAGTGATATAGGGGGTTTGGATTTTAATGCTGCTATAACCAAGGCCTCGCTTGTGGATCTCGGACAAAAGCACATAGAAAATCTTCCAGAAAAGATGCGCAAAGGAAAATCCCCGCTGCGTGAAGGCTTTAGTAATATCAATTTCCCATACGAGAAAATTCAAGAGTGAAATAAGTAGGGACACGCACCACTACCAACCCCTGATTGGGACATCCATAATTTGAAAGCGGCGGCCCCCTCTGGCGCACAAGCCAGTCATCTATTTCCGCATAACCCTACGCCGCTTCAACCTCCCGTGCCAACGGCTCCAGCTGATCCAACAATTCCCGATTATCGTGATCCCATGGATGAAACGACGGACGAAAATAATCTGCCCAGGGGCCGATGAGTTTGCGTAGTACGCCGACTTTGCCAAATGCGTAGCTAAAGAGTTGGGCCCAGCCTTTTAGGTTGGTGAGTTGCTTTTCGTGGTAGAGCACGCGTAGGTAAAAGGGAATGGCGATGGACCAGAAAATAATAGAGGCCATTAGCAGCCCGGTGGTTCGTTCTATATAGGCGATGGGGCCGGTGCCTTTAACGGTTTCCCACACATCAAACGCGACGGCTTTGTGTTCTGTTTCTTCCAGTGCGTGCCAGCGCCACAGCAGTGCATAGCGCGGGTTGGTATCTTCTAGAATGCGTGGCTCGGTGAGCAGGGCGTCGGCTAGAATGGCGGTGAAGTGTTCTAGTGCAATGGTGGTGGATAACTGCCACGCTTTGGGCAGTTTCTTTACTTGGTTAAGCAGAGCTTCAACAAAGCGTTCCATGTTGCGCGTGGCAGGGACTTTCGCAAACATGGCGTCGTTGTATTCTTCGTGTTCGCGTCCGTGCATGGCTTCCTGGCCAATAAATGCAGCGACGGCTTTCTTTAGTTCCGGTTCGGTAATATTGTCGCGGTAGTGACGAACGCTATCGATAAAAAATCGCTCGCCCACGGGGAAGAACAGCGACAAGGTGTTCATAAAGTGGGAAATGTGCGCGCTGTGTTTGTTCCAGTCGGCAACTTTCTCCGGGTCCAGCCGGAAATGCAGATTACGTTGCGTTGGCATGTAGATCTGGCCGGTAGGGGAAGCGGTCATTGTGTGGCTCCTTGCGCTCTTACAGATGATCGACGGATAGAATGCACGAGGTATACAGATGTATACTTCTATGACCACAACGGTATACACCTGTACACCTACGTGTCAATCGGGCTCGTTAAATTGGCCTGAATGGTGTTCGCCTGTGTGGGTGCGGTTCAAGGCATTGATATGAAAGACGAAAAAGACGAGAAGAAGAGCGAAAAGCCGGGTAAGGAGAAAAAAGTTGTTGGCGGTCGGGATCAATTAATTCAGGCGGCGCTGATACTTGCTTCTACCACGCGCAGTTTGGCATCGCTGGGCTTACGAGAAATTGCTCGTGCGGCGGGCTTGAATCCGAACACCTTTTATCGCCACTTCGATAATTTTGACGACTTCACCCTAACCATGATTTTGCAGTTGGGCGCGAGCCTGCGCACTTCGGTGCGTGAATGCTGGCAGCAACCCATGCGTAAAATCCCACCGGCGGACAGCGCAGATGCCGCCGCGCGTATTCGTCGTGCGCAAGCCATTGTGAAAGCGTCGACGGCGTTGATCTTCGACCATTTTGATGCGCATAAAAATACGTATATCACTGGCATTAGAGAGATTCACGGTGCATCGCCGTTGTTGCGCAAGGCAACAAATGAACTGGTGAAAAATATTGCCGATGATTTAGCCAATGATGTATTGCTTCATTTGCAACTGCCCGCCGATGACGAAAAAGTGGTGCGAGAAACATCGCTCGCCATCGTGCGGCAGATGACGTTTATTGGGTATGAATATTTGGAATTTCCAAAGCGTCGTGAGGCGTTACAACAACAGGCGGAACACTTTGCGTTGCTGCTTGTCGTAGGTGTGATTTCAACTCAGGCACCGGAGCTTATGGAAAGTATGGCGCAGGTGTTGTCTGCAGCGAAGTTGTCGTAGCCTAAGTATTATTTTAAAAATAATATCGAATGTCTTGTTTGATTGGTTGATCAACGTTTAAAAATGCATCCGTAGCATGCGGGTATTTATTTTCAGTGGAGTACAGAATGAAAAAAGTATTTGGCCTTGTGGCCGCTGCAACATTACTGGGTGCTTGTGTTGCGCCTTCGCCAATGCAAGTGGGTGGCGGTAGCAAAGAGAGCGGGCAGGTGGTGTTGGATTTTCAATACAACGTGATGCAGCAGCCGAATATTGATGTGCGCCAAGGGCTTCAAACTGCTGCGGGTAAATGCCAAAGCTGGGGTTATGTTGGGGCAATACCGAGCGGTAAGCCTGCGACTACCTGCACGACGAAAACCGACGGCGGTGACTGCATCGCGTGGCGTGTTAGTTCAACCTTTCAATGCACGGGCGTTCCTCAGTAAACGAGCGCTGAACAAAGCGGCGCGGCAACGTATAAAAGCGCGTGGTGCTCTGATTTTATCTGTGTAGAAATAAAAAGCCCGGCATTCGCCGGGCTTTTTATTGTTTGCTTCAGTGCTAATTCAGATCAGCCAACTTGTGCTGTCGGAATTTTCACTTTATCGGCCACGTCTTGATACTCCGGCATTTGATCGAAGTTCAAATAGCGGTAGATATCGTTCGACATGGAGTCGATGGTGTTGGCGTATTCCATGTATTCCGCAACGGTTGGCAGTTTGCCCAAGATAGAAGCAACAGATGCCAATTCTGCGGACGCTAGGTATACGTCTGCGCCTTGGCCAAGACGGTTCGGGAAGTTACGGGTTGAAGTGGATACCGCCGTAGACTTCGGTGCGATACGCGCTTGGTTACCCATGCACAATGAACAGCCAGGCATTTCTGTGCGAGCACCGGCTGCGCCGAAGATGTTGTAGTAGCCTTCTTCGGTGAGCTGGTGTTGATCCATTTTCGTTGGTGGTGCAATCCACAAACGGGTTGGCATGGTGCCGCTTTCTACTTTCTGAAGCAGTTTGCCTGCCGCGCGGAAGTGACCGATGTTGGTCATGCAGCTACCGATAAATACTTCATCGATTTTTGCACCGGCAACGTCAGACAAGACTTTGGCATCGTCTGGATCGTTCGGGCAGCACAGCACAGGCTCTTTGATTTCGCTCATGTCGATTTCGATTACCGTGTGGTATTCGGCGTCGGCGTCTGCGCGCATCAATTTAGGATCTGCTAACCATGCTTCCATGCCACGGATACGACGTTCGATGGTACGAGCGTCGCCGTAACCATTGGCGATCATCCACTTCAACATGGTGATGTTGGATTTCAGGTACTCGGCCACGCTGGCTTCAGACATGGTGATAGAGCAGCCTGCCGCAGAGCGTTCTGCTGACGCATCGGATAATTCAAATGCTTGCTCAACGGTTAATTCTTCTAGGCCTTCGATTTCCAATACGCGACCAGAGAACACGTTCACTTTGCCAGCTTTGGCAACCGTGAGGTGACCTTCTTTAATGGCTTGTAATGGAATCGCGTGGACTAAGTCACGCAGGGTGATACCTGGCTGACGTTTGCCTTTGAAACGTACGAGTACGGATTCAGGCATGTCTAATGGCATCACGCCGGTTGCTGCGGCGAACGCCACCAAACCAGAACCCGCAGGGAACGAAATGCCCAGTGGGAAACGGGTGTGTGAATCGCCACCGGTGCCGACGGTGTCTGGCAACAGCATGCGGTTCAACCAGCTGTGAATAATGCCGTCACCTGGACGCAGTGATACGCCGCCACGGTTCATGATGAAGTCTGGCAGTGTGTGGTGTGTTTCAACGTCGACAGGTTTTGGGTATGCCGCGGTGTGACAGAAAGACTGCATAACCAAATCAGCTTGGAAGCCAAGGCAAGCAAGGTCTTTCAGTTCGTCACGAGTCATAGGACCAGTGGTGTCCTGTGAACCTACGGTGGTCATTTTCGGTTCGCAGTACATGCCAGGGCGAACGCCTTCGATGCCGCACGCTTTGCCTACCATTTTTTGCGCGAGGGTGAAGCCTTTGCTGCTGTCGCCTGGCTGTTCTGGTTTGCGGAACAATTCAGACACTGGCAAGCCAAGTGACTCGCGTGCTTTGCTGGTGAGGCCGCGACCGATGATTAAGTTAATACGGCCACCGGCGCGTACTTCATCAAGGATCACGTTAGATTTGTGTTCGAATTCGGCGATGACTTTGCCGTCTTTTTCCACTTTGCCTGCGAACGGATAGATGTCGATCACGTCGCCAGTGTTCATGTTGGACACGTCGCACTCAAATGGCAGTGCGCCAGAATCTTCCATGGTGTTGAAGAAGATCGGTGCAATTTTGCTGCCGATGCAGACGCCGCCTGCGCGCTTGTTCGGCACGTAAGGGATATCGTCGCCGAAATGCCATAGCACGGAGTTGGTCGCAGACTTACGGCTAGAACCTGTGCCGACGACGTCGCCAACGTAGGCTACCGGGTGGCCTTTAGCTTTCAATTCTTCCATCTGTTTGATCGGGCCGATTTCGCCGTCTTTCTCAGGGAAGATGCCTTCTCGGGCATTTTTCAGCATGGCGTTGCCGTGCAGTGGGATATCTGGACGGCTCCACGCGTCTTGCGCAGGAGATAGGTCGTCAGTGTTGGTTTCGCCGGTGACTTTGAAAACAGTCACTGTCATTTTTTCGGCGAGGTCTGGGCGGTTGGTGAACCACTCAGCGTCGGCCCAGCTTTGTACAACGGCTTTCGCCAGTTCGTTGCCAGCTTTGGCTTTTTCTTCTACGTCGTGGAACGCATCAAATACCAGCAGGGTGCCTTTAAGGGCTTCGGCTGCGGTGGCGCCCACTTCTTTGTCGTCGAGCAAATCAACCAACGGTGCCACGTTGTAACCGCCTTGCATGGTGCCGAGCAGTTTGGTCGCGTGGTCGCGGGTGATTAAAGGAGAGGTCGCTTCGCCTTTTGCAACGGCAGCGAGGAACGCGGCTTTGACATAAGCAGCTTGGTCAACACCAGGAGGAATGCGGTTTTCCAAGAGGTCGACCAGCGTTGCTTCTTCGCCAGCGGGTGGGTTTTTTAGCAGTTCCACCAGTTCAGCTGCTTGCTGTTCAGTAAGTGGCTTCGGTGGAACGCCCTCGGCGGCGCGCTCTTCAACATGTTTGCGATAGGCTTCTAACACTGCGGATCCCTCGTCTCGGTGGTTTGATTTCTTTTGGAAATCAAATGATTAGGGTTTGGTATGGGGTAATTCGAGGGGGGCGATTATATAGAAGTGCGGCAGCGGCGGGTAGAGAGCAGGACAATAAATGTCGTTAATGCCGGTGATACCCAGTATTCACTAAAGGTGATAGTGGTACAGGCGTGGGCTTGTGTTCATCCCTATGTGGGAGCTTGCCTGCAAGCGATAAGGCCTTGATCACTGCAGTAATCGCCTGCAGGCAGGCTCCCACTTGGGCCGAGAGCGTTTGGTGGGTTGGTGTGTTCGTATCTTTATGTGGGAGCTTGCTTGCGAGCGATAGAGCTTCGATCACTGCACTAATCGCCTGCAGGCAGGCTCCCACTTGGGCCGAGAGGGTTTGTGGATTGGTGTGTTTTTATCTTTATGTGGGAGCTTGCCTGCAAGCGATAAGGCCTCGATCACTGCAGTAATCGCCTGCAGGCGGGCTCCCACATGGGCCGAGAGGGTTTGTGGGTTGATGTGTTTTTATCTTTTTGTGGGAGCTTGCTTGCAAGCGATAGGGCTTCGATCACTGCACCAATCACCAGCAAGCGGGCTACTCCCTCTACTTGTATGGGTCTGGCTCGCCTTTGGGGCGGACTCTGAAGCGCTTGTAGCTCCACAAATATTGTTCGGGGGCTTCGCTGATGAGTTTTTCAATGGATTTATTTAATGCGCGGACAGAGGTTTCAATATCTTCCGAGTAAATCTGTTTATCCGGTGCTTGCATCACAATCTGGTAGCCCGATGCATTGGGTATCCGCTTGGCAAAGGCCATAAAAACCTGGGCGCCGGTTTGCTGAATCAATTTGCTTGAAAGTGTGCCTGTCCACGCGGGGTTGCCGTAGAAATCTGCAAATACACCACTTCTTGGGTCGGCCACTTGATCGGGCAAAATGGCGGTTAATGCGTTCCCTTTTTTCAACGCGCGCACCAAGGTCGCCACGCCGCGAGCCGTGGCGGGGTGCATGGTGGAGCCTAATTTCTCACGACTGGATTTGATTAAGTCGTCTAGGTGTTCCAATCCGCTTGGCGCAAACATGGCGTGCATGTTGGTGTGCGAGGCGAGCCAGAAATTCAAAACTTCCCAGCAGCCGAGATGCGGCGCCAACACGATGATGGGTTTGCCACTTTCCAATGTTTGGTGGAATTCTTGCGAATCGCAATGGGTGATCGCGAGGGCGTCGTTTGGGTGATGCCATACCCAGGCTAACTCGGCCATGCCTTTGCCGGTTTCGAGCAATGATTCTTTACCGAAGGTTATTTGCTCGTCTGCGGGCATGGTGGGGAAGCATTTGCGGATATTCACTTCGGTAATGCGTTGCTCTCGATTTTTGATGAGCCAGAGCAGCTTGCAGATAAATATGCCGAGTGCGTGACTAAAAGACAGCGGCAAGCTGCCGAGTATGCGTAATGCAAACACAGAAAATCGGCCGCTTCGTTGTTGTTCAGATTTATTTTCCATAATGGTTGGCGATTATGCCGATTTGATGGGGGTGGGGGTAGGTTGGATTTTAATGTTGTTGGGGCTTGGCTCAGGCTGGGGTTCTTGCTTGTGCAGGTATCGCTTGCAGGCAAGCTCCCACTTGGGCTGGGGTTGGTTGGAGGGTGGAATGTTTTTTTGTGATGTTTGTGGGTTTTGATGTGCAGGTATCGCTTGCGGGAAGATCCCACGTGGGTTGGGATGGTTCGAGGGGTTTATCTTTATGTGGGAGCTTGCCTGCAAGCGATTGGGCATCAGATAAAGCTGTAGCTCACCAATTTGCACCTCTGTTCGGGTGGCATCCTGTGGGGGTGGCTTTTACAATGCCGTGCTTCTGATTAGGTGATCGCCATGCATGACATCTCTGCCATTCAACAGTTTCTCCCGTGCCCAACACCAAAGGCATGGATTGAATGGGCGCTAGAGCACCCTGAAATTTTGTTGATCGATCATGCGCATTGTGAAAAAAAAGCCGCGAGTACGGCGATTAATTTAATGTTCCGCTATGTCGATCGCCCAGAATTGCTGGATGCATTAAGTCGATTAGCACGCGAAGAACTTCTCCATTTCGAACAAGTCCTCGACATTATGCGCAAGCGCGGCGTGGTGTATGACCACATGACGCCATCGCGATATGCCAACGGCATGCGCCAACATATGCGTACCAAAGAGCCGCAACGATTGATCGATATTTTAATTATCGGCGGGTATATCGAAGCAAGGTCCTGCGAGAGATTCGCCGCTCTCGCACCGTACGTCGATAAGGAACTTGGCCGTTATTATAAATTCCTGCTGAAAAGCGAGTCGCGGCATTTCGAGGATTATCTAACACTGGCGCAGCTATATGCCGGAGAAGATATTAGTCAACGCGTGGCATTCTTTCGGGAGAAAGAAAAGGAATTGATTGAGTCTGTCGATACGGAATTTCGTTTTCATGCTGGCGTACCAGCATAGAATCAATGTTTTATGCGGTCACTGAAAGCAGATAAAGCGGGCGATTTGGCTAGTGAGCAATATCAAAACTATTTAATTCCATGTCGCCGTCACTTGCACGAATTAACCAACCGCTATTTCCCCAGTCACCTAGCACCCAACGCGTTCCATCGCCATTTTTCAGGGCAACATGGTGCACATTGGGTCGATGAGTGTGGCCATGAATTAAATCGTTAACACCGGCTTCTTCCATCACGCGGACCACCTCTTCAGGGGTGACGTCCATGATGTTTTCAGCTTTGTTTTCATTGTTTTGTTGGCTTTGCATGCGCATGCCTTGGGCAATGGCGCGGCGCATTTCTAGCGGTTTGGACAGCATGTCTTGCTGCCAAGCAGGCTGGCGCACCATGGCGCGAAACTGCTGATATTTTTCATCGCTTGTGCACAAGCTGTCGCCGTGCATTAAAAGCGTTGGGTTGCCGTATAAATCAACAACGGTGCCTTCCGGTAGGAGGGTGCCGCCTGTGGCTTTTTCGAATTCGCCGCCGAGCAAAAAATCGCGGTTGCCGTGCATAAAAAATAATTTGCTGCAGCTAGTAGAAAACGCCTTAAAGGTGTCGATGGCGCGCAGATTGAATTCGCTGTTGTCGTCGTCACCGATCCACGTTTCAAATAAATCGCCTAGCACATATAGGGCGTCGGCTTTGCCTGCGTGTTCGGTAAGGAGTTCAGCCAACGCGGCCAAGTGATGAGGGCGGCTGGCGTCGAGATGCAGATCGGAAATAAAAATAGAGTAAGACATTAGCGCGAAACGACCGTGGCCTTTTTGATAATGATTGGTGAGACGGGTACGTCGCGAGCGGGGTAACCATCGAGGCGTCCACCGCTAGTAGGTGAGGCGCTAATTTTATCAACAACGTCCATGCCCTTGGTGACTTTACCGAAAGCGGTATAGCCCCAGCCGCGCATGTCTTTGCTGCGGTGGTCTAGGTCGCTGTTGTTAACGGTGTTAATAAAAAATTGTGCTGTGGCGGAATGTGGTTCGCCGGTGCGCGCCATGGCAATGGTGCCGCGCGCATTCTTAATGCCGTTATCGGCTTCATTCTTGATAGGGGCTTTGGTGGCTTTCTTTTTGTAGTCCGGGCCAAAGCCGCCGCCTTGAATCATGAAATTTGGAATGATTCTGTGAAAGACGGTATCGGTATAGAAACCGTCATCCACGTAAGCAAGAAAGTTGGCTACTGTAATCGGCGATTTGTCTTGATAGAGCTCAATGACAATGTCGCCTTCACTGGTTTCCAGTTTTACAACTGGGTCGGCGGCCTGTGCTGCCGCGGTAAAAAACAGAGTGATTAACAGTAACCAACGCATTGCTTATTCCTCAATCATTTCCGCAGTGTCGATGCTCACAGGCTCGCGTGGAACGTCCTGATGGCCACCGTGGCTGCCAGTGGGTACGGCTTTGATCTTGTTCACAACATCCATACCGTCGGTCACTTTGCCAAATACCGCATAACCCCAGCCGTCTTGTGCGCGGGCTTTATCGAGGAAATGGTTGTCGGCAACGTTGATAAAAAACTGAGCGCTGGCTGAATGTGGATCGCTGGTGCGAGCCATGGCCAAGGTGCCAGTTTCATTGGAAAGACCGTTGTCAGCTTCGTTTTTGATCGGAGCGCGAGTGGATTTTTGCGCCATTTTGTCGTCAAAACCGCCGCCCTGGACCATAAAGTTCGGAATCACACGATGGAAAATAGTGCCGTTGTAAAAGCCATCCTTGACGTACTGCGCGAAATTCGCTGCTGTCTCGGGTGCCTTGTCGGCGTTAAGTTCAATGGTGATATCCCCGTAGTTGGTATGCAGCACCGCTTTCATAGTTACTCCCTAGCTTGGATGGTGAGAGGGGGCACTGTACACTAGCGCCCCCGTGATTTCAGCCACTCTTGGCACGCTTTCAGGCAGTCCCAGAAAATGAACGATAAGACATCGAACACCGTAGACAGCTCTTCCGAGAACGCTTCAGGCAGCAATGCTGCTAATTCTGAAGCCAGAACAGCGCCGCGCAACTTTATCCGCCAAATTATCGACAAAGATTTGGCGGATGGTAAGCACACTAGTGTCACAACACGTTTCCCGCCGGAGCCCAATGGGTACTTGCATATTGGTCACGCCAAGTCGATTTGTCTGAACTTCGGTATTGCTGAGGACTATCAAGGCGCATGTCATTTACGCTTTGATGACACCAACCCCGCAAAGGAAGAGGACGAGTATATTCAGGCGATTAAGCGTGATGTCAGTTGGCTTGGATACGCGTGGTCTGGTGATGTGCGGTATGCGTCGGGGTATTTTGATGCTATTTACGAATGCGCAGTGGAGCTGATCAAGAAGGGCTTGGCCTATGTGGACAGCCTGACGGCTGAGCAAATGCGCGAGTACCGTGGCACGTTGAAGGAGCCAGGTAAGGCCAGCCCCTATCGCGATCGCTCAGTAGACGAAAATCTGGCGTTGTTCGAGCAGATGAAAAGCGGCGAGATCGACGAGGGCGCTGCAGTGCTGCGTGCCAAGATCGATATGGCGAGCCCAAACATCAATATGCGTGACCCGGTGCTGTATCGGGTGCGCAAAGTGCACCATCACCAAACGGGTGATAAATGGTGCATCTATCCTATGTATGACTTCACACATCCTATTTCTGATGCGCTGGAGCAAATCACCCACAGCATTTGTACGCTGGAGTTTGAAGCACATCGCCCGTTGTATGACTGGGTGATTGAGCATTGCACCTTGCCAGCAGTGCCGCGTCAGTACGAGTTTGCGCGGTTGAATTTAAATTACACCGTCACCAGCAAGCGGAAGTTAAAGCAATTGGTCGATGAGAAATTCGTTTCTGGTTGGGATGATCCACGCATGCCGACCATTGCGGGTTTGCGTCGTCGTGGTTATACCCCGACAAGTTTGCGCAAGTTTTGCGAAATGGTGGGTGTGGCGCGCGCGGATTCCACCGTTGATATGGGCATGCTGGAAGCGGCTATTCGTGATGATCTAAATCAACACGCGCGCCGCGCTTTTTGCGTGCTGCGCCCGTTAAAAGTGGTGATCGAAAACTGGCCGGAAGACAAAGTTGAAAACCTTGATGCGCCAGTGCATCCGCAAAACGAAGCGATGGGCACACGTGCTATGCCGTTAACGCGTGAGGTGTATATCGATCGTGAAGATTTCCGCGAAGAAGCGAATAAAAAATTTAAACGTTTAGTGGCGGGCGAAGAAGTACGTTTGCGCTACGGTTATGTGATTCGTGCCAACGAAGTTATTAAAGATGCCAGTGGTGAGATTACCGAACTGCGTTGCAGTTACGACCCTGACACCCTTGGGAAAAACCCTGAGGGGCGTAAGGTGCGTGGTGTGATTCATTGGGTGTCTGCGAAGCACAATGTGCCATGCGAAGTGCGCCTGTACTCGCGCCTTTTCAACGAAGCGAACCCAGACAAAGTGGAAGAGGGTGAAACCTTTTTGAAAAGCATTAATCCTGAGTCGTTGCAGGTACTTACGGGTTGCTTAGTTGAAGAATCATTGCGAGGTGTGCTGCCTGAAACACGCTATCAGTTTGAACGCGAAGGATACTTCGCTGTTGATGCGGACAGCGAGGGCGATAAGTTAGTGTTTAATCAGACGGTAGGATTGAGAGAGAGTTTTTGATTTTTGCTGCGCTGATAAATAAAAAAGGCCCGTTTCGGGCCTTTTTTATGGCTTGGTGTCGAGTTTGTTTTTTCTTTTTCTCTGCGGCTTGTGGTGCTTAATCGCTTGCAGGCAAGCTCCCACATAGGGATTAAATCCCACAAACTTTCTCGGGCCTTGCGGGAAAACTTCTTCCATGCGATTGCCTCAATGGCCGCAGCCCTATCGCTTGCGAACAAGTCCCCACAGGGGAATTTGGCATATCTTTTGTGGGAGCTTGCCTACAAGCGAGAGGACATCCGAAAAACACTCCGCACTCCTAAATGCCCCCGCTACAATC
Organism: Alcanivoracaceae bacterium; assembly: GCA_029213045.1. GTDB lineage: Bacteria > Pseudomonadota > Gammaproteobacteria > Pseudomonadales > Alcanivoracaceae > JARGPN01. The sequence continues at coordinate 321,717 of JARGPN010000006.1, read as the reverse complement.
AACCAATAGATTTTTCCCCAGACTCTAACGTCTGAAAAATAAGTGTATTAATTGTCATTGGTCCAACGCCACCCGGCACAGGGGTCCATGCAGAAACGCGATCCTTCAGTGGCTCTAATTCAATGTCGCCGCATTTTTCTGGGTGATAGCCAGCGTCAACTACCACGGCGCCATCTTTAATCCAATCCGCTTTAATAAACTCTGGCTTGCCCACAGCGCCAATCACAATATCTGCCTGACGAATATGGTCGGCGAGGTTTTGCGTGCGGCTATGACAAATGGTGACGGTGGCGTTGGCGTTTAACAGCATCATCGCCATGGGTTTCCCTAGAATTGCACTGCGGCCAACTACTACGGCATGTTTGCCTGACATCGGAATTTTATAGTGCTCCAGCAAGCGCATAATGCCCTGTGGCGTCGCGCAGCCATAAGCGGCTTCGCCCATGCTCATGCGGCCAAAGCCAAGGCATGTAACGCCGTCTACGTCTTTCTCTAGGGCGATGGCATCGAAACATGCCCGCTCATCAATTTGTTCTGGCACTGGGTGCTGCAACAAAATGCCGTGGACGTCGGGGTTGGTATTTAATTTTTTAATTTCTGCGAGCAATTGTTCGGTGGTGGTAGAAGAGGGGAGCTCCACCCGAATTGAGCCCATGCCAACGCGCTCGCAGGCGTTACCTTTCATTTTTACGTAGGTTGCTGACGCAGGGTCATCACCGACTAAAATGGTCGCTAGAATTGGCGTGCGGCCATTTGTTTTATCTTTTAACTTGTCCACGCGTGAACGCATTTCATCTTCGAACTGCTGGGCTAGGGCTTTACCATCCAGAATTAATGCGCTCATATATTGTCTCTCGTATGCACTTTTGAGGCGGGGGATTTGCGGCGCGAATTCTCGCATGCGTGACAGCGTTGCGCAAAACGCGTACAAACAGAAATTATCTTTGGCGTTTTCGTTGACGCTAATGGGGGTGGCGAGTAATATGCCGCCTCGCTCGGACGGGTAGAAATTCGGGGTGTAGCGCAGCCTGGTAGCGCGCCTGCTTTGGGAGCAGGATGTCGGGGGTTCGAATCCCTCCTCCCCGACCAACCGTCCGACCGAATGCGGTCTTTGCGAAAGCGCCTGTAGCTCAACCGGATAGAGCAACGGCCTTCTAAGCCGTAGGTTGCAGGTTCGAGTCCTGCCAGGCGCGCCAAGACCTGCAGACTCGAGCTAACGATGTAACCAGTGCATGAAAATGCAATCAATGGTGGCTGTAGCTCAGTCGGTAGAGCTCCGGATTGTGATTCCGGCGGTCGTGGGTTCAAGCCCCATCAGCCACCCCATATTTAAAAGCCCTCGTTAGAAATAGCGGGGGCTTTTTCGTTTCAGTCTCTGTGCGCTCTGCAAACCATACTTTCCGCAAATGAGTTTGAGCATTCATCTAGGCCGTATCGCTTGCAGGCAAGCTCCCACAAGGGGCTGAGAGTATTTGCTGGGTTTGTTTGTTCTTAATCTCTATGTGGGAGCTTGCCCGCAAGCGATACGGCGGTCGCTATGGTTTCTGGGCACTCAAATACAGCAGCCCCCCCTTTACCTGACTAGGAAGCTTGCTCGTTGACGACGGTGTGTTTGGATGGGTCGCCATGGCTTGCAGGCGGCTCCACAGGGGCTGAGGGTGTTTGCTGGTTATCTCTATGTGGGAGCTTGCCTGCAAGCGATAGGGCGGTCGCTAGGCCCGCCTCGATCCGCTTTTGATAATGCCTGTAGGCAAGCATTCGGGGCTCCTTTATAATGCGGCCCCTTCGCCGCTCCACGCGTTTCCACGATTGGCGCGAAATTAACTCTAATGCTTTAAAAAAGAGGAAGTTATGCAGGTTTCTGTAGAAACAACTTCAGGTCTTGGTCGTCGCATGACCGTAGGCGTTCCATCCCAAAACTTGGAATCCAAGATCCAACAGCGTCTGGCAGAAGCCCAGAAAACCCTGCGTATCGATGGATTCCGCCCTGGCAAAGTGCCAATGCGCGAAGTGAATCGTCGTTTCGGTCCCGCTGTGCGTAATGAAGTCCTAGGCGATTTAATGCGCGATAGCTTCCTCAAAGCGGTACAGCAAGAAAAAATCGAGCCTGCAGGCATGCCGCAGTTCGAGCCGAAGACAGTTGAAGACGGCAAAGACTTCGAGTTCATCGCGACCTTCGACGTTTTCCCTGCCATTGAATTGGCTGGTTTCGAAGCTATCAATGTTGAAAAGCTTACTGCCGAAGTAGGCGACACTGACGTCGATACCATGATCGAAACGCTTCGCAAGCAGCGCGCTTCTTGGGAAGCCGTTGAAGCCGCGGCGGCAAGCGGCGACCGTGTCAACATCGACTACGAAGGTTTTAAAGACGGTGAAGCATTTGCCGGCGGTTCAGCTAAGGGCCAGGAGCTAGTGTTAGGTTCCGGTTCGATGATCCCGGGCTTTGAAGACGGCCTGATCGGTCAGAGCGCAGGCGCTGAAACGACCTTGAAGCTGAGCTTTCCTGAGGATTACCACGCTGAAGACCTAAAAGGCGCAGCGGTTGAATTTAAGGTCACTGTTAACACTGTGCAGCGTCAGCAGCTGCCAGAAGTCGACGCGGCCTTTATGGAAGGCTTCGGCGTTAAAGATGGTGACGACGAGAAATTCCGTGCTGAAGTGCGTAAAAACATGACTCGCGAGCTGAAAAACGCCACCACAGCCAAAGTGAAAGAGCAGGTGATGGATGGCTTGGTGAAAGCCCATGACTTTGATGTTCCTGCTGCGTTGGTAAGCGGCGAAGTGCAGCGTATGCGTCAGCAAATGCTTCAGCAGTTCGGCGGCGGTCAGCAGTTTGATCCAAGCATGCTGCCCGAAGAGCTGTTTAAAGATCAGGCGGAGCGTTCGGTTCGGTTGGGTCTTGTGGTTCGCGAAATTATTGAAAAGAACGAAATCAAAGCGGATGCCGATAAAGTGCGCGCCCGCATTGAAGAAATTGCTGAGCAATATGAAGAGCCGAAAGAGGTTATTAACTACTTCTACGGTAATCAGCAGCAGCTTCAGCAGGTAGAAGGCGCTGTATTGGAAGAGCAGGTCGTCGATCTGGTGCTTGCTAAAGCGGCAGTAGTTGAAAAAACAGTCTCTTATGAAGAAGCAACGGCTCGTCCACAGGGTGGCCAATAATTCTTTTTCTAAGACTGCACTTGAAATGGGGCCTTCGGGCCCCATTTTCGTTCTGGGAAGGTATAAATGTTGTGTTTTCCCGGCAACTTCCCCCGTTTATGCCCACAAATTGATCAGGGTGAGCAAGAAAGCAGCAGTTAGCAGCATTTGGCCCCGCCTTTTATGGACGCCCGCTTTATTAGCGTCTTAACATGCTTGGCAAGACAGGTGCAGACGTTCATATAAGAAGGAATTGCGTCCATGATTGATTTGAGCAGGATTACCTCCCTGACACCGGAAATGTCCAAGCTGATCGAAGATCCAACCCGTTCTCAGCTGGTACCGATGGTGATTGAGCAAACCGCACGCGGTGAGCGTTCGTTTGATATCTATTCTCGACTACTTAAAGAGCGCGTGATCTTTTTGGTAGGGCAGGTGGAAGACCACATGGCCAACCTGATTGTCGCTCAGTTGCTGTTCTTGGAATCTGAGAATCCAGATAAAGACATTAACTTGTATATCAACAGCCCTGGTGGGTCTGTCACAGCTGGCATGTCGATTTACGACACCATGCAGTTCGTGAAGCCCGATGTGTCCACCATGTGTGTTGGCCAGGCGGCCAGCATGGGGGCGTTCCTGCTCGCAGCGGGGGCCAGCGGTAAGCGTTTCGCGCTGACTAATTCGCGCATCATGATTCACCAGCCGTTAGGCGGTTTCCAAGGTCAGGCGTCGGATATTGAAATCCATGCGCGCGAGATTTTGAAAATCAAAGGCAGTTTGAATGAGCTGTTGGCGCACCACACTGGCCAGCCACTCGAAAGACTGGAAAAAGATACTGATCGGGACAACTTCATGGGCGCTGCAGATGCCAAAGAATACGGCATTGTAGATCAAGTGCTTACAAGCCGAGCTGGCGTTCCGACGTTAGCGTAATTGTAGTTGTTGCGTAAAATTTGATCTAACGGTCGCCAAGTTAGGGTGTTCGGTCTTGAAATGCCCGCAAGATCGCTGCATCTTGGGGTTGTTAGACGTATTTATTGAGGAAATCTGATGGCCGAATCAGGCGGTAAAGACGACGGTAAGCTGCTCTACTGTTCATTCTGTGGGAAAAGTCAGCACGAAGTGCGCAAGCTTATTGCGGGCCCTTCTGTGTTTATCTGCGACGAGTGCGTAGATCTTTGTAATGACATTATCCGCGAAGAAGTACAGGACGATGCCAGCGAAACTGCCGGTGAGAAGCTGCCGAAGCCGAGCGAAATCAAGACTACTCTTGATGAATACGTTATCGGTCAGGAGCGCGCTAAAAAAGTTTTAGCGGTGGCGGTATATAACCACTACAAACGCTTGCGCACCGGCAGCGGTAAAAATAAAGAGGAAGTTGAGCTCGGCAAATCCAATATTTTGCTTATCGGCCCAACGGGTTCGGGTAAAACGCTGCTGGCTGAAACGCTAGCACGCTTGTTGAACGTTCCCTTTACCATTGCCGACGCAACAACGTTAACCGAAGCCGGTTACGTTGGTGAAGACGTTGAAAACATTATCCAAAAGTTGCTGCAGAAATGTGACTACGACGTTGAGAAAGCGCAGCAGGGTATTGTTTATATCGATGAAATCGACAAAATCTCGCGCAAGTCCGATAACCCTTCCATCACTCGTGATGTAAGTGGAGAGGGCGTGCAGCAGGCATTGCTGAAATTAATCGAGGGTACGGTTGCCTCTGTTCCTCCACAAGGTGGCCGTAAGCATCCGCAGCAAGAATTTTTGCAAGTAGATACCGCTAATATTTTGTTTATCTGCGGTGGTGCCTTTGCGGGCCTAGATAAAATTATTCGTGATCGCTCTGAAAAAGGCGGCATCGGTTTTGCTGCTGAAGTAAAGAGCAAAGACGATAGCCGTAGCTTGGGTGAACTGTTCCAAGACTGCGAGCCGGAAGATTTAATCAAATATGGTTTGATCCCCGAGTTTATTGGCCGTTTGCCGGTCATTGCGACGCTTGAAGAGCTATCCGAAGAAGCGTTGATCCAAATTCTTACCGAACCACGCAATGCACTGACTAAACAGTATTCGCGTTTGTTTGATATGGAAGATGTGGAACTGGATTTCCGTGAAGATGCGTTACGCGCTGTAGCCAAACGTGCCATGGAACGTAAAACCGGCGCACGCGGATTACGATCGATCCTTGAAAATGTACTGCTCGACACCATGTATCAGGTACCGTCATTGGATGGCCTGTCGAAAGTGGTAATCGACGCTGCCTCCATTCGCGGTGATTCGGAACCGCTGTTGATCTTTGAAAATACCAACAGCGAACATCCCCCTTCCAAAGCCGCGCCGGATTAATTCCGGCGCCGCCGACTAGCGAGGCTGAAGGTGCTAAAAGACATTCCTTTATTGCCGCTACGTGATGTAGTGGTTTATCCGCATATGGTTCTTCCGTTGTTTGTCGGACGAGCAAAATCCATTCGCGCGTTAGAGCAGGCAATGGCCGGTAGCAAACAAGTATTGCTTGTTGCTCAGCGCAATGCGTCTGATGACGAACCTTCAGCAGATGATTTGCACTCGGTCGGCACCATTAGCACCGTACTGCAAATGCTCAAGCTCCCTGACGGCACTGTAAAAGTGTTAGTGGAAGGCGTTTCCCGGGCACACGTTATTCGTACTGAGTTTGGCGAAGAGCTTGCTGTGGCCGATGCACGTCAGCTTGATGACCGTTTGCCAGAAGAAAGCGAAGCTGAGGCGCTTAGCAAAACGCTGCTCAATCAGTTCGAAGAATACGTCAAGCTTTCAAAAAAAGTGGCACCGGAAATTGTTAGCTCCGTGTCGAGCATCGACGAGCTGAGCCGTCTTGCCGATACCATTGCTGCGCATTTGCAGCTGAAAATTGAAGAGAAACAAGAGATTTTAGAAATGTCCGACGCCCGTGAGCGTGTCGAGCATTTGATCGCGTTGATGGAATCTGAAATAGATATCCTCAAAGTTGAAAAGCGCATTCGCGGTCGCGTTAAAAAGCAGATGGAAAAAAGTCAGCGCGAGTACTATCTGAATGAGCAAATGAAAGCGATTCAGAAAGAGCTCGGTGACATGGATGAGGGTGGCAACGAACTCGAAGAGCTCGAAAAGCGCATCCTTGCCAGCGGCATGCCGAAAGATGCCCGCGAAAAAGCCAAAGCAGAGTTAAATAAATTAAAAATGATGTCGCCGATGTCTGCGGAAGCAACCGTTGTGCGTAGCTATCTTGATTGGATGGTTAACGTGCCTTGGAAAAAACGCAGCAAGGTGCGCCATGATTTAAAGATCGCTCAAGAAGTGCTTGATCAAGATCATTACGGCCTTGAAGAAGTTAAAAACCGCATTCTAGAATTTCTCGCGGTTCAAAATCGCGTAGGAAAAGTTAAGGGCCCAGTTCTTTGCTTGGTCGGCCCTCCTGGTGTCGGTAAAACTTCGTTGGGTCAGTCTATTGCTAAAGCAAGCAATCGGAAATTTGTTCGCATGGCTTTAGGCGGCGTTCGTGACGAGGCGGAAATTCGTGGTCACCGACGTACTTACATCGGTTCGTTGCCGGGCAAAGTCATTCAGAAGCTTTCAAAAGCCGGCGTGCGAAACCCGCTTTTCTTGTTGGATGAAATTGACAAGATGGGTATGGATCAGCGCGGCGATCCTGCATCGGCATTATTGGAAGTGCTCGATCCAGAGCAGAACAACGCGTTTAACGATCACTACTTGGAAGTGGATTTTGATTTGTCTGAGACGTTATTTATTTGTACGTCTAACTCAATGAATATTCCCGCACCATTACTTGATCGTATGGAAGTTATTCGCATTCCTGGTTACACGGAAGACGAAAAAGTAAATATTGCGCGTCAATATTTGATTCCAAAGCAGATCGAAGCCAACGGTTTGAAAGACGGCGAGCTGGAAATGGATGACGATAGCGTGCGTCATATTATTCGTCACTACACGCGCGAAGCGGGTGTGCGTGGACTTGAGCGCGAAGTCTCCAAGGTTTGCCGGAAAGTGGTGAAGGAGCATTTGCTCAATGACTCACTAGACGCGGTAAAAGTGGAAGGTGAAGGCATTGAAGTTTATCTCGGCGTGCGCAAGTTCAGCTTTGGTCGTGCGGAAGAGCAGGACCAAGTAGGCCAAGTTACCGGCTTAGCGTGGACATCCGTAGGTGGTGAGCTGCTGACTATTGAAGGGGTTTCTGTGCCCGGCAAAGGTCGCGTCATCAGTACGGGTTCGCTCGGTGACGTCATGCAGGAGTCTATTCAGGCCGCATGGACGGTGGTGAAGAGCAGAGCGCGAACCCTCGGAATTCGTCGCAGAGCATTAGACCGCAATGATTTCCACATTCACGTTCCTGAGGGGGCAACCCCTAAAGATGGACCGAGTGCGGGTGTTGCCATGTGTACGTCGCTGGTGTCTGTCCTAACTGGAATTCCTGTTCGTGCTGATGTGGCGATGACAGGTGAAATTACCTTGCGCGGACAAGTGTTGCCCATTGGTGGTTTGAAGGAAAAATTGCTGGCAGCGCACCGTGGTGGAATTAAGACTGTTTTGATTCCTGAAGAGAACGAAAGAGACTTAAAAGAAATTCCAGAAAATATAAAAAGAGATTTGGAAATTCGTCCGGTTAAATGGATTGATCAAGTTCTTGAAGTTGCGCTTCAGCACTTGCCAACACCATTGAGCGAGGCTGAAGTTGAAGAAGACTTGGCATTGGATAACAATTCTAAGGGTGGTGCAGATCCAGATCGTGTTAGTACACATTAATTTGTTTCTGAACATTAAAAAAAGGCTCCGTTAGGGGCCTTTTTTTATGGGATTTTCAGCGCGGTATTTTCTCGCGCGCTGTTATTTTAGTGTCACCATTGGTACCACTTTGGTGTTTTTATTAGTGCACCCGCAAATTTATTGTGCAAAAAGTGAACGGCCATTTTACATCGAAATCCACAGCCATAAAAAACACGCCGAAATACACCTGTGCATTTTTTGAATTTTCCTCTATTTTTCATTGGCTTCTGTCTAAATACTCATGGAATTTTGTAAAAGTGAAAAAACATGGGCGGAAAAGTGCATCAATGCTCGCCAAAGCGGGTATTTCCACTGTTATACTGCGTGCTTCTGTGAATTGGCCCGTTAAAAGTCCAATGCTTCCACGGAAGGCAAGTTGTCTTTTAAACGGCAACGCATTTCCCAAAATTTGGGGCTTTGGCTTTCTTGACTGAATGTCAAAGGCGTTGGTATAAAAGGCGACTTCATCACGGAGAGTGCGAGACGCCTCGCTTTGTAAACCGGTAACTAGATAGGGGAATTTTTGTGAATAAATCCGAACTGATCGACGCCATCGCCACTGCAGCTGATTTGTCAAAAGCTGACGCTGGTCGTGCATTGGATGCAACAATTGAGGCAGTCACCGGTGCTCTGAAAAATGGTGATTCTGTTTCATTGGTAGGTTTTGGTACTTTTGCTGTTAAGAAGCGCGCAGCACGTGAAGGCCGTAACCCACAAACAGGTAAAACAATTCAAATCGCTGAAGCGATGGTGCCAGGCTTTAAAGCTGGTAAAGCGCTGAAAGACGCTGTGAATTGATTCGTGCGCAGGAGCGGTAGTTCAGTTGGTTAGAATACCGGCCTGTCACGCCGGGGGTCGCGGGTTCGAGTCCCGTCCGCTCCGCCAAAAAAGCGTATCTACGGATGCGCTTTTTTGCTTTAAGATGCCTGTCGAAATGCCGACCCTCTAATTAGGGAGGTTGGGCGTAGGCACGTTGGAGAGAACAACAATGCAACAGTTTAGAAGTTTTGTACGTGGCCCTGTGGGCGTGGCGCTCTTGGTGCTTTTCACCATCCCTTTCATCATTACTGGCTTTTATGGCTATTTTACCGGAAACCCTTCTGGTTCAGCCGTAGCGAACGTTGATGGCGTTGATATACCTGCGCAGGTGTTGGATAGCCGAGTTCAGCAAATGCGTCTCCAGATGCGTCAGCAGAGCCCTCAGATCGATCCCAGCATGATAGACAGCTTTATTCAGCCATCGATGGTGTTGTCAGGTTTGATTAATAACCAGCTGATGACCGGCGAAGCCAAGAACACAAAAATGCTGGTATCTGTGGAGCAGGCCGGTCGTTTAGTCGTCAAGGCGCCTCAGTTCCAAAAGGACGGCAAATATGATCGCGCTGCCTTCCAAGAATTTGTAGCACAACGCGGTATGACCGAATCTGGTTTCTTGTCGTCGCTACAAGGCGACATTCTTATGAACCAAGTTCGCGCCGGCATCGCCGATACCGATTTCTCACTGCCAGTAGAGCTTGCCGAGCAGCGCCGTTTAGCTGAGCAACAGCGAGATATTCGCTTCGTGCAAAAGCGTGCGGATAAGCTTGCGGAAAGCTTTGACGTGACCGATGAAGATGTGTCGGCGTATTACGATGCACACGCGGATAGCTACATGCGCCCTGAGCAGTTCAAGTTGTCTTATGTTGAGCTTAATAGCGCCTCAGTAGATGACGGCATTAATGTGTCCGACGCAGATGTTGAACTTGAATACCAAGCCCGCTTGGGTGCGTTGCAAGCCGTTGCGGCGAACTCTGAGCGTCGCAAAATGGCGCACATCGAAATTAAGCTGGGTGATAGTCGTTCAGATCAAGAAGCTCAAACCGTGGTGTCAGATATCAAGGCGCGCCTTGATGCGGGCGAGGATTTTGCAAAGGTTGCGGCTGATACATCTGAGGATACAGCCACAGCAAAGTCTGGCGGTGAGTTAGGTACGTTTACGCGTGATGAGCTACCCGAGAACATGGCCCAAGTGTTGTTCTCAATGAACAAAGGCGATGTCTCTGAAGCGATTGAAGTTGACGGCAATATTCACATTCTTAAGTTACAAGACGTCGTTAAACGCGAGCTGCCTACATTGGCAGACCTGAGCGATTCAATTCGAAACGATCTTAAGCGTGCGCAAATTGACGCGCGGATAGCGGAAAAAGCAGCACGGTTAGATGAGCTGGCATTTGAGCATGGCGATTTGCAGACGCTGTCTGAAGAGTTGAACTTGCCAATTCAGCAAACAGATTGGTTTAGCTTGTCTGCACCAACGGGATTCGCGTCGAACGGTAAGGTGTTAGAGGCTCTGAATTCTCCGTCAGTGAAAAAGGACGGCCATAACAGTGCATTGTTAGAGTTAGGCGAAAACCGCTATAGCGTGGTGAACCTTGCTGAAACGCGTCCAGCTGAACCGATTCCTGTTGAGCAAGTGCGTGACAGCATCGTTGCGAGCGTTCGCCTGCAGCGCGCTGCCGATCAGTTAGACGCCTTAGCGGAAGATTTACGTGAGAAATTAGTGGGCGGTGGTAGTTTCGATGATGCCGCAGGCGAGTTAGGCGGTACGGTCGAAGAAATGCAAAACCTCACGCGTAATAGCCAAGACCCAACATTGGAAATCGTTCGCGAAGTGTTTTCTTTAGCGCGCCCACAAGCGGATTCCACTGGCACTACACGGGTAATGCGTTTGGCAAATGGCGATGTCGTTGTGGTTGAGCTGCTCGCGGTACGCGATGGTGCGGTAGATGCGCTGAGCAGTGAACAGCAGGCGATGGCACTCGCTGAGCTTGCTTCTGTTGAAGGTGAGCGGAGCTTGCGTCAGGCCATTGGTTACATGCGTGATAGCGCAGATGTGACCATCAATGATGCGCGCTTAAATGCATTGAGCGGAGCACAGGCTCAGTAAAGGCTGCTTTCCAGCATAAAAAAACGCGCCATTGGGCGCGTTTTTTTATGGGCTAGCATTCTGTTCGGAACAGTATTTCTCAGCGGATTATGCTTCAGCGTCATCGCTAGGGAATGCCATCGCGACAGTGTTCGCGCCGCCATCCACGTACATGATTTCACCCGAAATACCAGACGCCAAATCGGAGCATAAAAACGCCGCGGCATTGCCGACTTCTTCAATCGTAACGTTGCGACGAATTGGCGCTTTGCTGGCATTGGCGTCGAGCATCATGCGGAATTTCTTAATGCCGGATGCCGCAAGCGTGCGAATTGGGCCTGCTGAAATGCCGTTAACACGAATGCCCTCTGGGCCAACGCTCGACGCAAGATAGCGGACGCTGGCTTCAAGACTCGCTTTTGCCATGCCCATAACATTGTAGTTCGGCACGGTTTGTTGTGAAGCGTGGTAGGTGAGGGTGAGCAAGCTACCGTTGCGGCCACGCATCATTTCTCGACCAGCTTTGGCTAGTGCGAAAAAGCTGTAGCTAGAAATGTCATGGGCAATACGAAAGCCTTCCCGTGTACCAACGTCAATATAGTTGCCGTCTAGTTCGCTGCCGGGTGCGAAGCCAACGGCATGAACGATTCCGTCTAGCCCATCCCAGCGCTTGCTGAGTTCGGTGAACACGGCGGCAATTTCCTCGTCGCTCACGACGTCGCAAGGGAAAATTAAATCTTCACTGCTGCCGTAGGCTAACGCCGCCTTCAGGACGCGTGAACGGAGCTTGTCTGTTTGGTAGGTGAATGCGAGTTCAGCACCTTCACGGTGCATTGCTTCAGCGATGCCAGTGGCAATAGAGCGATCGCTGGCAACGCCGACGATCAAATATTTTTTTCCTGCTAAAAATCCCATGCTTTCACCTATGTCCATAATGTTATCTAAACAATTTCTACATCCCGCCTCTTAGAGCGGGGCGGTGTAATGTTCGTGTGCCAAATTGCTCATTATGCCTGTTGAGACTTTACCGTTTCATCAAAGGCGGCGTGAATCAGGCGCTGAGTGTAGGGTTGTTGAGGCGTCTTGAACACCGTTTCGGTGGGCCCTTGTTCCACGACCTTGCCATCGTGCATGACTAATAAATAGTGACTTAGGCTCCGCACAACGCGCAGATCATGGCTGATGAAGATATAGCTTAATCCGTGCCTTTTTTGCAAATTGGCTAATAACTCAAGCACCTGGTGCTGAACACTTCGATCTAACGCGGACGTGGGTTCGTCCAGTATCAGCAATTGCGGCTCAAGAATGACCGCGCGTGCGATGGCAACACGCTGACGTTGCCCGCCGGAAAATTCATGCGGGTAGCGGTGCCTAGCATTGGCATCTAGGCCCACTTCGGTGAGTACCGCGATAACCTTTTGCGTGCGCTCGTCGGCGCTCAAATCTTTACGGTGCACCTCCAAGCCTTCGCCGATGATTTGGCCTACGGTCATGCGCGGATTGAGGGTTCCCCACGGGTCTTGGAAGACAACCTGCATTTTTGCGCGATAAGGACGCACATTATTACCAACGAGTTTATCCAGGCGTGTGTCGTTGAGAGAAATTTCGCCTTGGCTTTGCACAAGTCGTAACACTGCCATCGCTAAGGTGGATTTGCCCGAACCAGACTCGCCTACAATGCCTAAGGTTTGCCCTGCGGGGACGTTCAAGCTCACACCATCTACAGCGGTAAAAGCACTTTTTCTACCGAGCCAGCCATGGCGTTGCACAAACGACACGGTTAGGTCTTTTGTGTGGAGTAGGGTCGGCGCGGCGGACTCCATCGGTGGCGCTTCACCGCCCGGGGCAGAGTTAATTAAATGCTGGGTGTAGGAGTGTTGAGGGTGTTCTAGTACTGCCGCTGTCTCGCCTTGCTCCACGACTTTGCCTTCACTCATCACAGAAACGACTTCGGCGTAGCGAGCAACAATGCCAAGGTCATGTGTGATAAATAAAATCGCCAAGTTCATTTCTCGCTGCAAGTGCTTAAGCAGGTCAAGAATGTTTTCTTGAACAGTTACATCGAGCGCAGTGGTGGGTTCATCGGCGATTAGCAAAGATGGGTTGTTAGCGAGCGCCATGGCAATCATCACCCGTTGGCGCTGGCCGCCGGAAAGCTGGTGCGGGTAGCGAGCGAGCATTTCCTCTGGGTTGGGTAGCTGGACTTTTTCTAATAACTCTAAGCATCGTTTGCGAGCATCCGACGCGCTGAGGTGTTGGTGAACTAAAATGCTTTCGCAAATTTGTTTCTCAACTTTATGCAGAGGGTTTAGCGCAGAAAGCGGCTCCTGAAAAATCATCCCTATGCGGCCGCCGCGAAGCTGTCGCATTTGCGCTTCGCTCCAACGAGAGATGTCTTTGTCGTCGAGCGTGATGTTGTCCGCTGACACATGCGCCGATGGCGGCAGTAATCGCAGAATCGATAAGGCAGTGAGTGATTTTCCTGACCCTGACTCGCCAACTAATGCATGCATTTGCCCAGCGCTGATGTCGAGATCAATGCCGTCGACGGCCGCCCGAGGTTGCCCAGGAAATCTTACGCGCAGTTGGCGGATGCTAATTTTTCCGCTCATGATAAATATTTCCGTGGGTCGAAGGCGTCACGGACAGCTTCACCAATAAAAATAAGCAACGTAAGGAGTGTTGCGAGCGAGAAAAAAGCACTGATGCCTAGCCAGGGGGCTTGCAGGTTGGCTTTGCCTTGTCCGAGCAATTCACCTAATGACGGCGAGCCGGGCGGTAAGCCAAAGCCAAGAAAGTCCAACGAAGTTAGCGTCACAATGCCGCTATTGAGAATGAATGGCATAAAGGTGAGGGTGGCGACCATGGCGTTTGGTAGCATATGTCGGAACATGATAAGTGGTGGTGACACACCTAGGGCGCGTGCGGCGCGAACATAATCAAAGTTTCGACAACGTAAAAATTCTGCGCGAACCAGATCAACCAGCGACATCCAGGAAAACAGCAGCATAATTCCAAGTAGCCACCAGAAATTCGGCGAGACAAAACTGGTAAGAATAATAATCAAGAAAAGAATCGGCATGCTGGACCAAATTTCGAGAAAGCGTTGCCCGCCCAAATCAATCCAGCCACCGTAATAGCCTTGAATTGCACCGACAAAAATACCGATAACGCTGCTGGCGATTGTTAGGAGTAACCCAAATAAAACGGACAATCGAAAGCCGTAGATAATGCGGGCCAAAACATCACGGCCCTGATCATCGGTTCCCAGCCAGTTATCTGCTGAAGGTGGCGCCGGAGCGGGCACGTCCAGTTCATAGTTAATAGTGTTGTAGCTGTAGGGAATAATAGGCCAAAGCATCCAGCCGTCCGCTTCGATTAGTTCACGAACATACGGATCACGATAGGTCGCTTCAGTTTCGAACATGCCGCCAAACTGCGTCTCGGGATAGCTGACAAAAATGGGGTAGTAGAGCTCGTCTTGGTAGCTCATCAACAGGGGTTTGTCGTTTGACACGAATTCAGCGCTTAGGCTCAACACAAACAAAATTGAAAATAACCACAGTGACCAGTAGCCACGCTTATTGCCTCTAAACGCATTCCATTGGCGCTGGGTAACGGGATTACTGAAAGTCATTAGTAATCCCTCCGCGAGAAATCAATGCGCGGGTCGACCAGTACATAGGTGAGGTCGCTTACAAGCTTTAGCAGCAATCCAATGAGTGTAAAGATAAACAGGGTGCCGAATACAATCGGGTAGTCGCGATTAATCACAGCTTCAAAACCTAGCAGCCCGAGACCATCAAGAGAGAAAATATATTCAATCAGCAGGACGCCCGTGAAAAACAAACTGATAAAAGCAGCGGGGAAGCCGGCGATCACAATTAACATGGCATTTCTAAAGACGTGGCCGTAGAGCACGCGGTTTTCGCTTAAGCCTTTAGCGCGTGCGGTTTGTACGTATTGCTTGCTGATTTCATCGAGGAACGAATTTTTCGTGAGCATCGTCAGTGGTGCGAAGCTGCCAATGACAATGGCGATAGTCGGAAGTGTGATGTGCCAAAGGTAATCCAGTGCTTTGCCGATGAGACTCATGTTCTCCCAGCCATCGGAGGTGAGGCCCCGTAACGGAAAGACGTTCCAGTAGCTGCCACCGGCAAATAATACAATTAGAAGGATGGCAAAGAGAAAGCTGGGGATGGCGTAGCCAACAATAATGGCGCTGCTCGTCCACACGTCAAAAGGTTCGCCGTGCTTAATCGCTTTGCGTATACCTAACGGAATGGAGATCACATACGCTAGCAACGTGCTCCATAGGCCTAGGGAAATAGATACGGGCAGGCGCTCAATAATCAGCTCGGTCACAGAGCGATCTTTGTAATAAGAATCGCCAAACTCAAATGTGGCGTAGTTCTTCACCATTAAAATAAAGCGTTCGCTTGCTGGCTTATCAAAGCCATACATTTTTTCGATGCGTTCGATCAGTTCTGGCGGGAGGCCTTGTGAACCGCGATACGGGCCGCCGCTGCTGGCCATGTCAGCGGAGCCACCGGCAAAACCAGAGCCGGTGGCGCTGCTCATTCCTTTCAGTTCGCCAACGAGTTTTTCTACCGGACCGCCAGGTGCTGCCTGAATAATAATGAAATTCAGCAACAAAATGCCCAACAAGGTGGGCACTATGAGTAACAGTCGATTAAGGATGTATCGCAGCATTATTTAGCGTTCCGCGACCACCAGGTATCTAGGGATATTCCGTAGGGCGGCAGTGTTGCAGGGTGTGCGAGGTTGTTGCGATACGCCACGCGGAATTTGTCGATATGCCAGTTGGGAATAAGGTAGTAATTCCACTGGAGCACTCGATCAAGCGCGCGACATGCCGTGACTAAATCTTCGCGGCTATCGGCCTGTATGAGAATCTCAACAAGCTCGTCAATGATAGGGTCTTCAATGCCGATAACGTTGCGCGAGTCGTTGCGCGATGCCGCCGCACTGCTCCAGAAATCACGCTGCTCGTTGCCTGGCGAATTCGATTGGCCGAAAGTAGCGACAACCATGTCATAGTCAAACTTGCGCATTCTTTCCAAGTATTGGTTGCTGTCCACTGTGCGCACGGTGGCGTTTATGCCGAGAACTTTAAAATTCCGCGTGAGCGGTAAAACAATTCGTTCAAACGCAGAAGAGCCGAGTAGAATTTCAAATTTAATCGGCTCGCCAGCAGGGTTGTAGAGTTGGTTGTCTTTGACGGTATAGCCGGCCGCATTCAGCATTTGCTGTGCTGTGCGTAGGTTGCCCCGAATTCCGCTGGCAGTGCTTGTTTTGGGCGGCTGATATTCTTTGGTAAAGACTTCTTCAGGCAGCTTGTCGCGCCACTTATTGAGTATGGCTAGCTCGGCCTTACTTGGGGTGCCGGTGGCAGCCATTTCGGAATTTTGGAAGTAGCTACGGGTACGAGTGTATTGATCGTAAAACAAATTCTTATTCGACCACTCGAAGTCTAACGCCAGAATCATAGCTTCTCGTAACGTGCGGTCTTGAAAGATCGGCTTGCGAATATTGAAAGCCATCCCTTGCATGCCCGCCGGGAGGTTGTGCTTGATCTCTTCTTGGATGATCTTTCCCGCCTTCAGGGCAGGGGAGTCGTACGCAGTCGCCCAGTTCTTGGCGGTGTTTTCAGCGCGGAAATCGTAGACACCGCTTTTGAATGCTTCCAATGACACTGTGTCGTCAAGAAAGTATTCATAGGTGATTTTCTTAAAATTGTGTTGGCCTCGGTTTACCGCTAGGTCTTTACCCCAGTAATCGTCACGTAGTTCGTAGGTGACTGACTTACCTGCTTTGAAGCTGGCGATCTTGTAGGGGCCGCTGCCCATCGGAATGCTTAAATCTGCTTTTTCGAACCCGGCTTTATCAAAGTAATGCTTCGGCAAAATGGGAAGCTGTCCAATGATTAACGGTAGCTCTCTATTGGTATTTTCAGAAAAGGTGAATTTTATGGTGTGTTTGTCTATTGCTACAGCACTGGTAATAGAGCCGTAGTAATAATCATAAAAAGGACGGCCTTTTTCTTTGAGCGTGTCAAAGGTATAGCGCACATCTTCGCTGGTGACGGGCTGGCCATCGGCGAACGTTGCTTCTTTGCGCAAGTAAAATGTCACCGCGCTTCCGTCTTTAGCAATGTCCATTCTTTCCGCAATAAGACCGTACTCGGAAAAAGGCTCATCTAAGCTTTGAACCGTAAGGCTGTCCCACAGGTAGCTGTTGCCGAGATAGCTTAATCCTGCGGCGGCATCGCCTTTCGAAAGAAAGGGATTAAACGTATCAAAGCTGCCCAGTGCGGACAGTTTTAACTCACCACCCTTTGGCGCATTTGGGTTCACATAATCAAAGTGCTTAAAGTCGGCGGGGTATTTGACGTCGCCAAAAATTGAGATGGCATGTGTGCCAGCAGCAAAAACGTTTGCGCTGGTTAGAAACGCTAGAGAAGCGAATGTTGCGTACCGCGTTACGTGTTGTAGCCGTTGCAGAAAGCTCTTGTTTTTGTTCGGCATCATATTGCGTTGCATCATTACGGATTTGTACTCCACCAAGTGTCAGTGCCAAGATTATAGGGTGTCGCCGCATTGGGCTGACCGAATTTATCCCACCATGCGATTCTGTGGAAGCCCAAATACCAGTGGGGAATAATGTAATGTCGCCACAGTAGCACACGATCCAATGCGTGTACGGCGGCGCGATAGTCTTCAAGGGTATTGGCGCGTAGCACTGCATCGACTAGCGCGTCGATAACTGGGTCTTGGATGCCTGAAAAGTTGTTTCCGCCGGCAATGTGCGCACTCGACGAATGGAAATATTCCTTTAGCTCAGCACCGGGGAACGCCTGCTGTGAGAGCACCAGCACCGTCACGTCGTAATCGAAGTTATCCATGCGCTCTTTGTAGGCGCTCGAATCAATGCTTCGGTAGGTGCTACTGATGCCCAGTTGCTCGAGATTTCTTAGCCATGGCTGAATGACACGTTCCATGCCGGGGTTATGATTGATAATGATATCCAGATTGAATTGCTTGCCCGTTTTTATATTCGTCAGCTTTTGATTTTTGATTTCCCAGCCGGCAGCTTTAAATAGGGTCAGTGCTTTACGTGCATTGTCCCGATTGTGGCCGCTACCGTCTGTTTGCGGGAGGTTAAACGGCTCAGTGAACAGCGCGGCAGGAAGCTGCTTGGCGAATGGCTTTAACAGTGCTAGTTCTGCGCCTTCTGGAATTCCACTAGCGCTGTTGTCGCTGTTAGGGAACCATGTGGTTTGACGTTTATAGGCGCCGTTAAAGATCGACTTGTTGGTCCATTCATAATCAAACAGTAGGCCGAGCGCTTCGCGTACCCGTACGTCTTGAAAGTCAGGTTTGCGTAAGTTAATAAAAAACGCCTGCGTGCCTTGTGCTTCTTGGTGTTTAACGGCTTTGCGTTTGATCCGACCGTCGTTCATGGCGGGGAAGTCGTAGGCGGTTGCCCAGTGTTTGGCGATATAATCTAAGTGTACGTCATAGCCGCCTGTTTTAAAGGCTTCAAAGGCGACTTGTGCGTCGCGATAAAAATCGATAATGACTTTGTCAAAATTGTATCGACCCTTGTTCACCGGAAGGTCTTTCGCCCAATATTTGTCATCGCGTTCAAGAATGATTTGCCGGCCCGGAATGACTTTTCCGAAACGATAGGCGTTGCTCATCACTGGGCTGTCGAAACCCGCGTAGTCGATGCCTTTTTTGCTCCAGTAGTGCTTCGCTAAAATGGGCATTTGGCCAACGGCGAGCGGCAATGCACGTCGGTCGTCTCCGCCGAACGTGAATTTCACTTTTCTACTGTTAATCTTTTCTACGCCGCTAACGTTTTGGAATTGAATGGCATAGCGAGGATGGCCCTTTTCCTTGAGCGTGTTAAAGCTATAGACAACATCATCGGCGGTGATGGCGGTGCCGTCGTTAAAGCGCGCGTTAGCACGAAGTGTAAAGGCACACCATTTTAGATCATTGGGGTATTCAATTTGTTCGGCGATTAAACCGTAGGCGCTTTGTGGCTCGTCACCTGTGTGATGATAAAAATCTGCACCGGTGAGTAGCGAGTCGCTTAGCTCTAAATATCCGAATATGTAGGCGGTGGTGTCGGCAAGGCTTTTACCTTTTAGAATGTAGGGATTTAAGCTGTCAAAAGTACCGCTCGCGTAAAGTTTAAGGCTGCCGCCTTTAGGCGCGTCGGCGTTGACGTAATCGAAGTGTTTAAATGTAGCAGGGTATTTTAGCTCGCCAAACGGGGTGTAGCCGTGGGAGCGAATAATGTCTTCTGCGGAACTGCCAAGCGACAGTCCCAGCAAAAGTGTTGCCAGTAATCCACGTGCGAAGACGTGAAAAGGCGCCACATTAAAATGCATTACGGACGTCCACATACAACGTCAACTTCTGCCCAGGGCGGAGATATTTCTTCGTGTTAAGACGATTCCAGTCCGCGATTTGATTGATGGATACGTTAAAGCGGTTGGCAATACGAGAAAGCGAGTCACCGTTGCGCACGGCATAATTCACTTTGCGAATCATTTCTGGCCGCACAGGTGAGTCGTTGCCGCTTGCGGATAGGGGTTGGTTAGACCACACAGCGAGCGATTGACCCACTTTTAATGGGTCGCCTGGGGCCATGTTATTCCACTTCGCGAGTTCGCGGACACCAACGTTAAATTTTCTGGAAATCTTCCAGAAAGAGTCGCCATTTCGGACGGTGTAATCATGCTTTTGTTTGCCGGAAACTTGTTTGTTTTGCACGGCCTCTAATCGCTTATCCGCGCTAAGGCTGTAACTGTCTCTGCTCGCCGACGGGCGCGGGATAAGTAACGTATTTCCCGCAATAATCGTGTTTCCGCGAACCTTATTGGCGGTGCGTAATGTATCGGGCGTTGTTTTAAAACGATTGGCGATGCTGATTAAGCTGTCGCCAGAGCGAATGGTATAGCGATCCCAGCGCATCCGCGCTTCTTCTGGTAAGTCGGCTAAGCGTTGATTGAACGACTCTGCATTATCAACCGGAATAAGTAGCGTGTGCGGGCCTTCCGGTGGTGTTGCCCAGCGGCTGTAACCAGGGTTGAGCAGATACAGTTCTTCGACAGAAATATCGGCAAGCTCTGCGGCTTCCGCTAAATCAATTTGCCCGCCAATATCGATTGATACGAAGTAGGCAGCGTCTTTAATGGGTTTAATCGTGACGCCGTATTTTTCTGGGTCACGTATCAATTGGCTGATGGCGATAAGCTTTGGCACATAGGCGCTTGTTTCTCTCGGTAAACGCAAATTCCAAAAGTCTGTTGGCAGTCCGCGTTGCTCGTTGTAACGAATCGCTTTTGAAACGGTTCCCCCGCCAGCGTTGTACGACGCCAATGCGAGTAACCAGTCGCCGTCAAAACGGGCGGCAAGCTGGCTTAAATATTTTAATGCAGCGTCTGTGGATGCTGTGACATCACGGCGTCCGTCATACCACCAGTTTTGTTCCAATCCAAAATGACGGCCCGTGGATGGAATGAACTGCCATGCACCGGCGGCACGACCATGTGAGTAGGCGAAGGGATCAAATGCGCTCTCGACGATCGGCAGCAATGCCATCTCCATGGGAATGTTGCGCTCGCCAGTTTGCTCAACGATGTAGTGCATATAACGTTCTGCACGCGTGGCAACACGATCGAGGTAGGCTTGGTGATTCGCGTACCAATCGCGCTGCGCTTTAATGCGTGGATTATCGAGGTCCAGATCTAAGGCGAAGCCCTCGCGAACGCGCTCCCATAGATCGGCATCGGAAATAGCGCCGGACATTTTCGGCGCTGTTTCATCGGTTTCTTCTAGCGGTAAGGTGCCGCCGTCCTCGGTCACGGCGGGCATTGGGCCGAGGTCGTCGATGGGCTGTCGTTGCCCCAAGCTCGCACAACCGGCAAATAGGGTCAGACCGAAAATTAAAATCGGGTAAAGAAGTCTTTTCATAACAATTATCTAGGCCGCGTTTTTAGGAGACATTCTAGGTAGCCGAGTGGGGGCGCATCAAGTGAAGCCAGACCAACGTGCGTCTTTTTTCGCCAATCGACACATTCAGAAACGATCTTTCCACGCCCTTAGTGCAGCAAACCGCGCTACATGTTCCGTAAGGGGGTGACCAATTTCTGCTTCCAGCGCTTTTTGCGTGGCGGGTTCGTCCACACGCAAGAACGGGTTGCTGGCTTTTTCCGTTGTAAAATCAGTGGGTAACGATGGTTTTCCAGCATTTCGTAGCGCCTGTACACGCGTCATGCGCTCATTCAATGCCGGGTCATCGGGGAGCACCGCTAGGGCAAACTGTAGATTCGCCAGCGTGTACTCGTGGGTGCAGCAAATTCGGGTGTTATCGGGTAGCTCGCATAAAGCATTAAGGGAGGCGTCCATCTGAGCGGGTGTGCCTTCAAACAAGCGACCGCAGCCTGCCGAAAAAAGCGTGTCACCACAGAATAGCAGCGGTGGCTGCTGCTCTTCGCAGTAATACGCGATGTGCCCAAGCGTATGACCTGGCACATCTATCACGCGAAAGCGGATGCTGGGAGCCATTATTGAGAGGATGTCGTCATCTTCTAATCGGTCGGTAACACCACTGATATTTTCATGGGCTGGGCCGTAAACCTTTACCGGCCAGCGGGACACTAGCTGATGAATTCCGCCTGTGTGGTCAGGGTGGTGATGGGTAATCAGAATGGCCCCCAGAGTGAGCTGGTTGGCTTCAATAAACTGCACCACCGGCGCCGCGTCGCCGGGATCAACGACAAGACACTGCCGGTTGTCATCGACCAACAGCCAAATATAGTTGTCGTGAAAGGCGGGCAGTGCGTGCAATTTCATAGTGATTATTCCCTGAGGTCTTCGTTCACGTTGTCCAGCGCTTGCTGCGGTAAACGTAATTGCGCCTCGAATTTCCGAATGTAGGTGTTTACACTTCAGACACTAGATCAGCGTGGACGGTGAGACCAGTATGGCGCTGCCAAGATTATTAAAGACACCTTTTCGCATTCAGCCGCCAGACACCGCCGGCGAGTTTGATCAGTGGTTAAGTACTGAAGCGGGCAATGCGCTGCTCAAGGCAGAATCGGCACTGCTTGCTGATATTCTACCACGTGCGACCGGGTATACAGCGCTGCAATGTTCGGTAGGCAAGCCGCGTAATTTGCTGTCTACGTGCCGGATACGCCAACAGGTTTTATTGAGTGCAACCTTTGCTGACAGTGCAAACGTCCAAGCAAAACCATGCACCTTCCCACTGCGTAAACAGTCACTCGATTTGATCGTGCTGCATCACAGTCTCGATTTTGATGACAACCCTCATCAGATTTTACGCAATGCTGTGAGAGGGTTGGTGCCTGGTGGTGCGTTAGTGGTTGTCGGGTTTAACCCGTCAAGCGTTTGGGGCTTGCTACGGTGGTTTCGTGCGGGTTCCGAAGAAATGCCTTGGCGAGCGCGCTTTTTGTCTGCGCAGCGTATGGGTGACTGGTTGTCATTGTTGGGCTGCGAGCCTGAAGGTTTGGAATCACGTTTTCATAGCCCTCCTAAAAATATCTTTGGATATTGGATGGCTTGGCTAGGTGATCGGTTGTGGAGTCAGCATGGTTCTTTCTATGTCATGGTGGCGCGTAAGCGTGCGGCGATGATGCGTCCCGCGCGGTCGCGGTTTGCGCTGCGCGATCGTGGTCCGAATGTTATTCCCGTTCCTGTCGCGCACTGGCGTGGAAAGTCTCAGGAAACGCTCGAATAGTTGCGCAAATTGTCTGCGTAGTATTCCCTTCGAAAAATTTTATGAGGTGGCCATGCGCCAAGTCGTACTTGATACAGAAACAACGGGCCTAGACCCAACAGATGGCCACCGCATTATCGAGGTCGGCTGTGTAGAGATTGTTGATCGTCGCTGCACGGGCCGCGTCTTACATCAATATATTAATCCGCAGCGTGATATCGATGAAGGCGCGATGGAAGTGCACGGGATCACTCAGGAGCACTTAGCCGACAAGCCCGTTTTCGCCGCTGTTGCAGCGGAGATATTAGAGTTTATCGCCGGCTCTGAATTAGTGATTCACAATGCGCCGTTCGACGTTGGTTTCCTTAATGCAGAATACGCACGCGTTGGTAAAGATCGTATTGAACAGCATTGCGGTGTGCTCGACACCCTAGTGATGGCGCGGCAAAAGCATCCAGGTCAGCGCGTAAGTTTGGACGCTTTGTGTAAGCGTTACGGTGTAGACAACTCTGGCCGTGAATTACATGGCGCATTGCTGGATGCGCGCTTGTTGGCCGAAATGTATTTGATTATGACGGGCGGACAAGTGGGTTTGTCTCTAGACGGTGAGCAGTCTGCGGAGGGGGCGTCGGTTGAAACTATTCGACGTTTGTCCGCTGATAGAAAGCCATTGCGTGTGGTGCGTGCTACAGCGGAAGAATTATTAGCACATCAAACCAAGCTGGATAATGTTGCTAAGGCGTCGGGCGAAAATGGATTGCTTTGGGAAAAAATCTTAGAGGGTGGCGACGCCTGAGCATCTCAGTTTTATTGAAGCGCCATATAAAAAGGCGACGCTTGGGGTACAAGCGTCGCCTTTTTTATTAGTGATGCGTTGGTTCGGGAGTTTCTGTTTCTGCATCAAGTCCTTTAAACACTTCTGACGGTTTTTTATCAGAGTGATGCTTTAGCCAATTTTTTTCGTAAAAATAATCGGTCGACGGCGGCAGCGCTAGTTGCACCATAATTAACCCCGTAATCGTCATGGTGATGGTGTATGGCAGAGCCATAATAACCATCCGCCCATATGACAATCTCACCAGAGGCGCTAACGCGGAGGTTAATAAGAACAAGAACGCTGCTTGGCCGTTTGGCGTAGCCACGGAGGGAAGGTTTGTGCCTGTGTTAATGGCCACCGCTAGTTGATCGAAAACGTCGCGCGTAATGTCGCCATTATGGAAAGCTTTGAGTACTTCCTGAATATAAATGGTTGCCACGAATACGTTATCACTCACCGCTGAGAGCACACCATTCGCCAAATAGAATGCAGCGGCCTGCTCAGAACCTTCCATTTGCAGAACATGGTGCACGAGCGGGGTAAATAATTGCTGTTCAGAAATGACCGCGACCACCGAAAAGAACACCGCAAGTAACGCGGTGAAGGGGAGG
Organism: Alcanivoracaceae bacterium; assembly: GCA_029213045.1. Lineage (GTDB taxonomy): Bacteria > Pseudomonadota > Gammaproteobacteria > Pseudomonadales > Alcanivoracaceae > JARGPN01. Next base: position 297,674 of record JARGPN010000006.1, on the reverse strand, counting down.
GCTTCGTGAAACGCCTCGCCGATCTGGTGTTCCTCGATCACGCCGCACAGTGCTGTGGCGAACACGATAACGGTTAGGCCAATTAAGCCAACGGCGGCTAAATGAAATGCCAAACCGAAAATAAGCCACGCTGCAGTCAGCCCCTGAACGGTGAGTGCAACACGGTCGCGACTGGTTCGTTTGCTGTCTTGGTGATCTGAGTATTGCTCCATGATTGAGCGAACGTTGTCAGGTAGCTGAGCGCCATACCCAAAAAGGTGGGATTTTTCGAGCAGCATGCAGGTGAGCAGGCCGACGACGAGCACAGGCAATGAAACTGGCGCCATACGTAGGAAAAATTCACCGAACTGCCAGCCTGCGTTGCTGGCAATTAGCAAGTTCTGAGGCTCACCAACAAGTGTGCACACGCCGCCCAAGGCAGTGCCCACCGCAGCGTGCATCAGCAGGCTACGAAGAAAAGCACGGAAGTTGTCCAGATCCATGCGATGAAGCTCTCCAACAGTGGAGTCGTCGCCATGGTCGTGGCTGAGTTCATGTTTGTACGATTTGCCCGATGCGACCTTGTGATAGATGCCATAAAAGCCAGTGCAGACAGCGATGACCACAGCGGTGACGGTAAGGGCATCGAGAAATGCGGATAGCGCAGCGGCAGCGATACTGAACACTAGGCTCAGCAGCACCTTGGATTTAATCCGCAAAATAATGCGCGAGAAGGTGAACAGTAGGAGGTCTTTCAGGAAATAGATGCCTGCCACCATAAAGATCAACAACAGCAACACTTCAATGTTGTGCTCAATTTCAAGCATTACGTTGTCTGGCGTTGTCAGGCCAATCGCCACCGCCTGAATAGCAAGCAGGCCGCCAGGCTGAAGTGGGTAGCATTTCAGAGCCATTGCTAGCGTGAAGATGAACTCGATCAGCAACATCCACCCTGCGGCTTTGGCGCTAAAGGCAAAGGCAACAATCGGGTTAAGCAAAAGGAAGAATAGGATTGTAAGTTTGTACCAATTCGGCGCTTTACCTAGGAAATTTTGAAAGATTGCGCGCGCAAATGTGCTGCTGGACATCTCTGACTTCTCGGCAGGGTTGGGAGAGGTGCGGGAGTTTATGCCGTTTGCTTGATTAGGTACAGCGTAGAAGCAGCATGATGTCGGCGTAATTGTGTCGGATTTGGCAAATAAATCAGTTGCTTAGAATCGAAAGTTGACTCATTCTTTAGCCCCGTGCGAAAGTTTACCGAATCGATAACTCTTTGATATGCCCGTCAGTTTTTGATCTCTGGGGATTAAAGTAGAGGTTTCTCAAAAGTTGTTCGGTGACTTATAACAATAGTGGTGCCTTTGGAGCATGCATGGTTGCTATTACCAATACGACCTCGTTGACCTTCCTCAAAGAGGAAATTGATAACACCCTCAACGAGGCGGAGAAGCACCTTGAGGCCTATGCGGCCGATCAGTCGCTGGATAATCGCATTAACGCCTGCGTTGAAGCGTTTCATCAGTTGCGCGGTATCTTTCAGGTGCTCGAACTTCCTGCTGCGACGCTTATGTCGGAAGAAATGGAGTTGGTGGCGCAAAGTACGCCGAGCTCTGGCGACGTTCCTCGCTTTGCTGGTGCGCTCAGTCAATCAATTCTTTTGCTTGCTCGTTATCTTGAGTATGTGCAGCTAAAGAATCGTGCGCTGCCTGAATTAATGATTAGCGGCATCAATGAATTACGTCGCTCCGCATCGAAACCGTTGATTCAAGAAAGCCATTTCTTCGCGGTGGACCTATCTCGTAATCGCTTCCCTGAAGTTGAAACTGCGGAAACTCCAGTTGCCGATGTTCCTCGCTTGTGCAGACGTTTGCGGCATATGTATCAAGTGGGTTTGCTAGGCGTGCTGCGCGGTCAAAACAGCGGTGCGAACCTTAAGTTGATGGCGAGAGCGTTGACGCGTATCGATAAGCTCTGCGGTCCGGTGCCGATCAGTCGAATCTGGTGGGTGGCACGTGCTGCGTTGGAGTCGATGATCGCCGATGATATGGCGATGACGCCGGCGCGTAAGGCGTTGTTATCTCAATACGATCGGCAAATTAAAAAAATCATCTATGAAGGCTCTCGCGCTTTGCAGGGCGATGTGCCGCTTTTGATGGTGAAAGAAAGTATTTATGTCGTGTCGCTGTGTGCTAAGTCATCTGGCGTTATTGGTGAGGTAAAACAGGTTTTTGATTTGCGCCAACGGTTGTCAGACGCCGAGCTACAAGATGAAATCAATCTGATGGCGGGCGGTGGCGGCTCCGTCTTGCGCACCGTGGCGGAAAACTTAAAAGTGGAACTCGGAGATGTAAAACAATCTCTCGATATGGCGTCCCAGGGTGTGGCAGATACTGATTACGGTGATGTGGCGGATACGTTATTACGTGTTGCCGGCACCTTGGTCATGATTAACCTGAACAAAGAATCCCAGCAAATTAAAGCCCGTGCGGCGAATGTTCGCACTTGGACTGTCGATCAGGTAGATCCTCAAGGCTTGGACTTCCAAGAGCTGGTTGATGATTTACTGTTGGTTGAGAATGCGGTAGCCGGATTGGAGCGAAGTCTTTCGCCGGCGGATGAAATGCATCGAGAAGCCAACAATAAACATATTTCCCTGTATCAGCTCGATGAAGCGCGGGTGGCAGTGGTTGGCGAATGCAGAGCGGGGCTCGCATTAACGAAACGGGCGGTCGGTTCCTTCATGGAATCAAACTGGGATTCGATGCACTTAACTAACGTTCCCAGCACACTAGGTTCTGTTAGTGGCGGGTTAACCTTCTTAGAGCTAGATCGTGCCAAAGGCATTATGGATGCGTGCCGGAACTACATTGAGCAAACACTGTTAGCTAAGGGAAGCGAAACGCCGACGGGCGAGCAAATGGATACTCTCGCTGACGCAATTTCGAGTATTGATTACTACCTTGAAAGCATGGAAGAACAAAAGCCTATTGGGGAATCGGTTCTCGAAGTCGCAGAGGAGAGCATGGAAGAGCTTGGTTATCCTGTGGTGCGAGCTAACCGTTTGTGATGTTGTCCCGTGTATTTGAGATAGTACCGCGCCCGGCGAATCTTGAAGGTGAGACGTGCTGGGTGCTATTTCATCAAGATCGTTTACTGTTAAAGCGCGGCGATCTAGAACAAGGCTTTCCTACCGAAAATGTGCACCGCTGGTTAAGCGATGAGCCCTTAAGAGAGCATTACCTTGGCCGCTTGGGTGGTGCCCACTGTGTGGCCGTTGCGCTACCTAATGAATGCGAAATTCCCGAAGGCTACGAAGCATTGGGGCTTCGACAGCTTGTTGGGGTCTTCGATGAGCACCGCTTCTCAGTGGTCTCCCGCGCCAAACAATTGCTAACCTGGTACTCCAATCACCAGTTTTGTAGCCGCTGTGGCAACGCTACCCGGCTGCATCAGCGTGATGCGGCAATGATTTGCTCAGTTTGTGAATACACCCAGTACCCACGCATTACGCCTTGTGTGATCATGTTGGTGCGGCGCGAACAGCGCGTGCTATTGGCTCACTCCGCGCGCTTTACCACTCCGATGTTTAGCTGTTTGGCAGGCTTTATGGAGGCCGGTGAAACGGCAGAGGATGCCGTGAGGCGTGAGGTCTATGAGGAAACTGGAATTAGGGTTACTGATCTGCGCTATCATGCCAGCCAATCATGGCCGTTTCCGCATGCGCTTATGTTAGCTTTTAGTGCCGAGTACGAGTCGGGTGAAATTCGCCTCGACGACGAAGAAATAACGGAAGCAGACTGGTTCGCACCAGACGAGCTGCCATTAATTCCGCCGCAGGGTAGTATTGCGCGGACCTTGATTGACGACTGGCTGGCAGATGTTCAGCAGGAAAAGGGGAGTGGGCTATGAGTTTTCAAGCCGTACCATTGTTGATATTTGCACTGTGCGCAGTGTTGGTGATCACCGGCGTATTTGTGTTGATTCGTCAGCAGTGGTTAGTTCAATGGTTAAAAGGTACTGCGGGCTTATTGTTCATCGCCGTGGCAATCTACTTTTCATTGTTTGCATTGAACCTTTTCAGCTATCAGCAGCTGACTCGCGAAGCGCCCGTGGCAACGGTCAGCTTTAAAGAAGTGTCTCCACAAGTATTTTCTGCAACGGTCTCTCAGCCAAATGGGACTGTGTCTGAATATGAGTTAAACGGTGAGCTGTGGCAGTTAGATGCGCGGATCATTAAATGGAAGGGGTTATTCGCGTTGTTTGGCTTCGCACCCGGATATCAGCTCGATAGGATTTCAGGTCGGTATTTGTCGCTGGAAGATGAGCTTTCGCGAGAACGTACCGTTTACGAAGTGAAAACACCTGCAATTGGTTTTGATATTTGGCAAAGCGCTAAAAGTGGTTGGAGTATGATGGTTGACGCTAGCTACGGCAGCGCAACGTATTTGCCAATGACGAATGGTGCAATTTTTGAAGTGACGCTTAGCAATACAGGATTAGTCGGGCGTCCTTTAAACGGAAGCGCCCAAGAAGCGGTAGAGCGTTGGGACTAGTGTGAAGCTTTATTGTAGAAAATAAGTTTTCACCGTTTATGTATTTGGAGTGAGTGTGACCGAGTTTTTTATTGAGTATGGATTGTTCTTGGCCAAAGCCGTCACGTTTGTGGTGGCTTTGCTGTTTCTGATCACTGGAATTGTCACGGCCGCGTCACGCCAGCGCTCATCCGACGACGATGGCTCACTACGTGTGCGGCACGTTAATCATGAGATCGAGTCACTACGCGAAGATTTGCGTTATGAAATTCTGCCTGAACATATGCGTAAGGCGGAGTTGAAGGCACAGAAAAAGCAGGACAAGCAAAAGAAAAAAGCCGAGAAGAAGGCCGATAAAGACGGTGCGGCGGAGCACAAAAATAGACTGTTTGTGTTGGATTTCGACGGTGACGTGCGCGCTAGCGCTGCAGAAAATTTACGCCGTGAAATTAGCGCCGTTCTGCAAGTGGCTGATAAAAATGATGAGGTGATCGTTCGCCTCGAAAGCCCTGGTGGGCTCGTGCATAGCTATGGATTTGCGTCGTCACAGCTGACGCGTATTCGTTCACATGGCCTGAAACTCACCGTTTGTGTCGATATGGTTGCAGCAAGTGGCGGCTATATGATGGCCTGTATTGCTGATCGCATTATCGCAGCTCCCTTCGCTGTCGTCGGTTCGGTAGGCGTGGTTGCACAAATGCCTAACTTTCACAGATTACTGAAAAAACATGATGTGGATGTCGAGCTGCTAACGGCGGGCGAATATAAGCGCACGTTAACTATGTTCGGTGAGAACACCGACGAAGACCGCGAAAAATTCAAAGAAGAGCTTGAAGACACCCATGTGTTGTTCAAGGACTTTGTTCGTGAAAATCGTCCTTCATTAGATGTTGATAAAATTGCAACAGGCGAACATTGGTTTGGCATTCGTGGTAAAGAGCTTGGCTTGGTCGACGACCTGATGACAAGCGACGAGTATTTGCTAAAGCGCTCTGATGACGCCGAGATTTATGAAATTCATTGGGAAGTGAAACGTAAGTTAGCCGATCGCCTAGGCTTTTCTGCGGAAGGAATCATTCAGCGTTCATTAGATAAATGGCTGCATAAAAACGGCAGCCGCTGGATTCAATAAAGGGAATTTCCATGACCACTTTCAAAGCACTCCGTGTTGAGCAGTCGGAACAGGGTTTTTCTAACGCTCTGCTAGACAGGAATACTGACGACTTGCCGCCGGGCGACGTATTGATTCGTGTGCTGTGGTCATCGCTAAATTATAAAGATGCTTTGTCGGCGTCGGGCAATAAGGGCGTTACGCGGAATTTTCCTCATACGCCGGGCATCGATGCTGCGGGTATTGTAGAAGAAGCGTCAGATGGTCCTTGGAGTAAGGGCGATAAAGTAATCGTCACCGGCTACGACCTAGGCATGAACACCGATGGCGGTTATGGGGAATACATTAGGGTGCCGTCTGAATGGCTAGTGCGGTGCCCGTTGGGCATGACACTGCGTGATTCAATGATTTATGGCACGGCAGGATTAACTGCCGCGCTGTGTGTGTCCTCCCTAATTGATGCGGGATTACCCGACGACGGAGAGGTGCTGGTTACCGGTGCGTCAGGTGGCGTTGGCAGTGTTGCAGTAGCGTTGCTAGCGCAACTTGGCTATCACGTCGTTGCGGTAACCGGTAAGCCCGATGCGCAAGAGTGGTTAAAAACACTCGGCGCAGCTGAATGCATATCGAGAGAAGCCCTCCTCGAAGGCGCAAGCCGTCAGATGTTAAAGCCTCGTTGGAATGGCGTTGTCGATACCGTTGGTGGTGAACCGTTGGCGGCTGGCATTAAGGCGCTTAATTATGGCGCGAGCGCGGCGTGTTGTGGCATGGTGGCCTCCGCAGACATCCCGATTAACGTGTTTCCGTTTATTTTACGTGGGGTGAATTTACTCGGGGTTGATAGTGTTGAGTTGCCCGTTGAGTTCAAACAACAAATGTGGGATTTACTTGCAACGGATTGGAATCTGCATGCATTGCCAACGCTTTTAACAGCGGAAGTGCCTGTCAGTGAATTGCCTGATTATTTTCCGAAGATTCTTAAAAGCGAAATGCGCGGCCGCGTGCTTGTAAACGTATCTGCTGAATAGCTCCGAGGCTTCGTTGGTACTTCATTGGTTTCAGGAGCTCGCATGCTTGCGAATGGTTTAGTTCACGCAGTTGTTTTGGATGGAAATGGCGGTGGAACTTTCCTTAATGCGCAAGAAGCGCTCGCGCGCACACCGGATCAGCCTGGTGTCTTATGGCTGCATTTTGACTATACCGACCCATCAGCGCAGAAATGGATTTCGGAACAAAGCGGTTTAGACACCGTTGCGTCGGATGCATTGTTGACGCTTGATACTCGCCCGAGAGCGAGCAATATTAAAAACTCCCTCCTTATTTATCTTCGCGGTGTAAACCTAAATCCTGGTGCGGCCCCCGAGGATATGATCGCTATCCGATTATTAGTGCAGCCAAACCGAATTATTTCAACCCAGAAGCGCAGCCTAGCATCAGTACGAGAGTTGCTGGCTGCGGTAGAGCAGGGTGATGGCGTCAAAACGTCCGGTGAAATAGTTGCGGATTTGGTTGATCGCTTAACCTGGTACATGGATGAGGTGATTGCCAAGATCGAGGACAATCTTTCCTCTCTAGAGGAAAAAACATCTGGGCGTCTGCCGGTTAAGCGTAATCAAATAACTGATTCTCGTCGTCGAATTGTCGTGCTGCGTCGGTATTTAGCGCCGCAGCGTGAAGCATTGGCGCGACTCCAAATGGAATCATTAGGGTTGCTCTCCGATGCAGACAAGTTGTTGGTGCAAGAGGCCGCTGACCGACTGTTACGTCTTATGGAAGACTTGGACATGTTTCGTGACCATGCGAGCCTTGCGCAAGAGGAGTTACAAAGCCAATTGTCTGATCAGCTAAACCAGCGAATGTACGTGTTGGCAGTGTTATCGGGTTTGTTTTTGCCGTTAGGGTTTTTAACAGGTTTATTTGGAATTAATCTTGGCGGTATGCCTGGCGCGGCCAACGATAGTGCGTTCTATGTGTTTGTCGCATCGTTGTCGGGAATGCTGCTGATCGGTGGTGGGTACCTGTATTGGCGTAACTGGTTTAAATAGTTTGCTCAATGATGAAACAAAAAACGCCTCGAATGAGGCGTTTTTTGTTTCGTATATTAGCGCCGAACTATTGGTGCGGAATTTATTGCTCTACGCGCCAGTCTGGGCGACGACGATAAATCGGCGTTGGTTCATGGACGTCAGCTTGATAGGTCACACTGAAGCCTTTCATGGCCGCCAACGCTTCGTTGATATCGCGATCAGCACGCACTTCGTAGGCATTAAAACCACAGCGCCACATGTAAAACAGTTGGTCTTGCAGCACGTCACCAATTGAGCGCACTTCGCCTTGATAGTTATAACGCTGACGTAACTCCCGCGCGTATGAGTAACCGCGACCATCACGGAATATCGGGAAGTTAATCGCAATTAACGATAACTTTTCCAAATCATCTGCAATCAGTGCCGGCTCTTCACCGGCTTGAAGCCAAACCGCCACATTTCCGCGGGCGATGAATTCGTCACGCTGTGACTGCCAAGTAGCAAGTGGGACGATGATCTTTCCGCTAGCTGGAATGCCAGATTCTTCAATTTGTTCTACGGTGAGGCGCGTCCATTCGTTATCGATGATCGCGCCATCTTTAATTAGCTGTGCCATAGACGCGCTCCTTAAATGGTTCCATGCCAAGGCGTTCATAGGCATCAATAAATGATTCGCCGTCTGCACGTTTTTCAACATACAGCTTAATAATTTTGTCGATGACAGACGTTACATCGTCAGATTCAAAGGAAGGCCCGAGCTTCTCGCCGATGCGGGACGTGCTGTCTCCACGACCACCTAGGGTGATCTGGTAATACTCGCGACCTTTTTTATCGACACCAAGAATACCGATGTGACCGATGTGGTGGTGTCCGCATGCGTTCATGCAGCCGGAAATATTGATATCCACTTCGCCCAAATCGTGTAGGTAATCCATGTCGTCATAGTAACGCTGAATCGCTTCGGCGATGGGAATAGACTTGGCGTTAGCCAGTGAGCAAAAGTCACCACCGGGGCAGGCAACAATGTCGGTGAGTAATTTTAAATTAGGTGTGGCGAAGCCAAGCTTGTCGAGAGCCAGCCAAACGCTAAACAAATCTTTTTGTGCAACGTCCGCGAGCACCATGTTTTGTTGGTGCGTGTTACGGACTTCACCAAAGCTATGCGCGTCAGCTAAATCGGCCACAGCCTCGAGCTCTTCTGCCGTGATATCGCCTGGAGCACGGCCTGTTTTTTTCAACGTTAATGTCACAGCACGATATCCCGCTTGTTTATGCGCAAGCGTATTGGTGTTGTACCAACGTTTAAAGGCAGCATTTTCAGCAAGAGCCTGCTCAAGTTCAGCAGGTTGGTCTGACAGGCTTTCGTATGACGGAAGCGGGAAGCACGCCTTAATTCGCGTTACTTCTTCTTCAGTGAGTGTCATGGGGCCGTCTTTGAGTAGCTCAAACTCGCGTTCGGTTAACTCGCGAATGCGATCTGCGCCCATCGCCTTAACGATGATTTTGATGCGCGCTTTAAACTTGTTATCGCGAATACCGTATTTATTGTAAACGCGCAAAATGGATTCGATGTAGGAGAGCAGGTGCTGCCACGGAATCGCTTTGCCAATCAGCTGGCCAACCATCGGGGTACGACCAAGGCCGCCGCCCGCATAAATATCAAACGCTGTTTCGCCGTTTTCGCCACGCACAATATCAACACCGATATCATGTACGCCGATCACCGCAGTGTCTTGGCCGGGCACAGCATTCACTGCAATCTTAAATTTACGCGGTAAATGTGCGAACTCAGGATTGAAGGTCGACCATTGACGAATAATCTCGCACCAAGGGCGAGGGTCTTCAATTTCTTGTGGGTTGGTGCCGGCGTACTCGTCCGTGGTGGTGTTGCGAACGCAGTTACCGCTCGTTTGAATGCCGTGCATCTGTACTTTGGCGAGCTCCGCCAAAATGTCAGGAACGTCTTCAAGTTCGGGCCAGTTCAACTGAATGTTTTGGCGCGTCGAAACGTGCGCGTAGCCTTTGTCCCATTCGCGGGTAATGTAGGCGAGGCGACGGACTTGCGTAGAGGAAAGCATTCCGTAGGGCACCGCAATGCGCATCATCGGTGCGTAGCGCTGCACATACAGGCCATTTTGCAAACGCAGCACCAGAAATTCTTCTTCGCTCAGCTTGCCGGCGAGATAGCGATTGGTCTGGTCGCGAAATTCTGCAACGCGTTCATTCAGTAGCTGCTGGTCGTAATCTTGATAAACGTACATAGGCGTCGAAACCTAACTTGCTAATTTTGTGGAGATTTTAGTCTCACGGCGGGGGCGCACTGTAGCAAATCACCAGTATTCCTAAAAGAACATTCTATGAATATGGATATCCGCTTTTTGCATAACCCGTGCCGCGCGAGACCATCCAGACAGGGTTTGTCGCACAAGTGCTGGCGAGTTTGCCTTTGAATCAATGACCTGCGTTCGAAATAACCGTGTTGACGGTGATGATCATGCCTACCACTAAGGCAATGACAAGAATCACATACACGGCGATGTAGTCGCTGGCTTGGCCCTTTTTGAAGTCGCGCTCGCGATTTTTGCCACTTTGGACCCCAAAAATCGCGGCTAAAACGCTCTGAGCGACCTGAATCATGCCCGGCTTGCCTTGCGGGGCTTGGTCCTCAGGGCTGGACGGTTTGTGATCATGTTTATCGGTCATAGTGCCTCCATCGGCGGTCGCGGCGAATGATAAACCCCCTTCAGCTAAAGAAAAACAGGGGGATGCGTTGCACCTGCGTAATACTTGACTAAAATAGTCAGGAAATAGCTTAGTATCGAAAGAGCTGTAACGCACACCTTTAACGGAAGCTGTATGTCCGAGAACCTTGTAACCATTACTGACACTGCACAAGACTATTTGCGCGATTTGTTGTCGAAGCAGAGCAACGACGGCATCGGCGTGCGTGTTTTCGTTGAGCGCCCCGGAACGCCGCATGCGGAATGCTGCATGGCGTATTGCCCTCCAGGCGAAGAAGACCAAGAAGATATTCGTTACGAGTACGAAGGTTTTCACGCGTGGATCGAAGGAAAAAGCGTCAAGTATCTTGAAGACGCGGTGATCGATTACAAGAAAGACAGCATGGGCGGTCAGCTTACGTTCAAAGCGCCGAAGTCTCGTGTACCTGAAATTGGCGACGATGCGAGCGTTGAAGAGCGCATTAATTACTACCTTTACTCCGAAATTAATCCTGGTTTAGCGTCCCACGGCGGCAACGTTCAGCTTTTAGAGCTGACCGACGATAACGTGGCGGTGCTTGAATTCGGTGGCGGTTGCCAAGGCTGTTCGGCAGTGGATATGACGTTGCGTGACGGTGTTGAGCGTACGCTGAAAGAGCGTGTGCCTGAGCTGACCGCAGTACGAGATAAGACGGACCATAGTCAAACGGATAATGCGTACTTTAAGTAGATCTTTGCATAAGACGTTAAGCAAAAAAGGCCGATGAATTTCATCGGCCTTTTTTATTGCGTATTTTTTACGAAGTCTTTTTTATCGTCGGCATTGCGGGTTATGCCCGCTCGCTTTTGCTTTTTGGTAAATCTTATTGGCTTCTGCCATGTTTGAATTTAGGTTTTCAATTCGTGTGCTGTTTGATGGGTGGGTCGATAAAAACTGGGGCTGACGGCCGCCACCAGCCTTTGCCATGTTTTCCCATAGATCAACGCTTTGCCGTGGGTCGAATCCTGCCTTGGCCATTAACTGCAAGCCGATCAAGTCAGCTTCACTTTCGTGCTTGCGACTAAAGGGCAGTGCGATTCCCACTTGACTGCCAAGACCGAGCAAACCAAATAGTTGTTGCTTCTCAGGCGTTGGCTCACCAGAGATGGCTTGAATTATTTGCATGCCACTTTGTGTCGCGTACTGAATAGACATACGTTCGTTGCCGTGTTTCGCCATAACGTGCCCGATTTCATGGCCGAGCACGGCCGCGAGCTGGTCGGGCGTTTGCGCAACATCGAGCAGGCCGCTATTTACGCCGATCTTGCCGCCAGGCAGTGCGAAGGCGTTTGCAGACGGATCAATGAAAACATTTACTTCCCAGCTGCTATTCCCATTAAGTGTTTTCGTGATGGCATTGGCCACGCAGCGAACATAATTATTGTCGGTGCCGACGGCACTTATTTTTTGGTCGGTTTTTAATTGCTGGTAGGCACTAATGCCCATTTGATCCATTTGGGAATCGGGAAGTAAAATTAGCTGATGGCGACCGAGTGGCGACGTTGAGCAGGCCACTAACAGGGCGGTAGAAAATACTAAAGCTGATTTAGAGAAAAATAATTTCACGCAACTACTCCCATTCGCGCAAGTGACGGCGAGCGACAAGCATAAGCCAAGCCGACCAGACGCAACTACCAAGAAAAATAAATAAGCCGAACACTGAAATATCCCAAATTGTTGGAGCAACTCGGCCCGCCAACAGGATCGCGCCGGTGAGCACGCCACTAACAGTGAGCAGTGCTTGCACTAATCTGAACTGAGAACGCTCAAGTCGCGCCACCAAACGTTCTAAATGACGCGGGTCAATGCTGGGTTGAGCATCAGCATGAGCGATGCCCGCCGGTGGAGGCGGGGCGTACAAGCGATCCACCGCGTCCATTGCTCTTAATCCTAAACTCTTCGCTAAGCGTGTGGGGCTATATCTTTGCCGCATCATACGCTTAAGCAAGGGCTCGGCTTCGCTCATTAAATCGAATTGCGGGTTCATTAAGCGGCCGAAACCTTCGAGCGTGATGATCGCTTTGATTAACAGCGCAATATCACTGGGCAATACCAAATCAAAATTGCGCAACAACGCAGTAATGTCCGACAGCAGGGCGGTGATATCCAGCTCCGCCAAGGGCACGCCATAGTAGGCAGAAATAACATCCTCAATGTCCGCGGTGAGCTGTTCAGTGTTCACCGGCTGCCCGTCAGACCATGATGCGAGAACGGCGGCACAGGTTGATGGCTCCTGCATGATCACTGATTTCATGATCTGCACCATTTGTTCCTGACGGGCGCGGGACAGTTTACCCACCATGCCGAAGTCGAGCATCGCAATGCGATTTCCCGGGAGAACTAGGAAGTTGCCAGGGTGTGGGTCTGCGTGGAAGAAACCGTCTTCCAGTGCCATCTTCCAAGCCACTAAGGCACCACGGCGCGCGAGAATTTCACGGTTTAATCCTGCGTCTTCGATACGCTCTAATTGCCGTGACGGTATGCCGTCAATAAATTGCTGTACGGAAAGTCGTGTAGAGGTGTATTCCCAATACACTTTTGGAATAGTCAGCCAAGTGACCGAGCGCATATTTTTTCTAATGCGGTCGGCGCTGCGCGCTTCGATTGTGAAGTCCAGCTCGCGGTTTAATGAACGATCAAATTCGCGGACCAAGTCGACAGGGCGGTAGCGTCTTATCTCAACAGAGTTATCGGCGGCGAGTTTTGCGAGCATATCCAGTAGGCGTAAATCGGCAGATATTTTTTCGCCAATGCCTGGTTTTTGTATTTTTAATACGACCTGTTCGCCTTTGCGGGTCACTGCGCGATGCACCTGCCCAATGGAGGCGACGCCAATCGGCGATGGATCAATGCTGGAAAATATTTTTTCTAATGGTTTTCCTAATCTTTTTTCAATCAGAGGGCGTAATTCGTCGAACGGAATTTCGCGTGCGTTATCTTGCAGCTTCTCAAATTCCTCAATCCAGTCCGGCGGAAAAAGATCAACGCGTGTGGCAAGAATTTGCCCGAGTTTCACAAACGTAGGCCCCATTTCCTCCAGTGCGTGGCGCATGCGCTCACCAGGGCGCATGGTGAGGAAATCTCGGTTCACACCTTGCCTTACCATCTTGCTCGCTTGCTCAATCGGCGCAACGAGATCAAGTCGGCGGATTAAATCGCCGAACCCATATTTTAATAAAATGGTGGCTAATTCATTAACGCGGCGAATATCTTTACCGGTGGTGAGTAAATTCATAACGCTTTCTCTTGTGTGCTCACAATAAACTGATAAGCATGCGTTAAGCGGCGCTGTTCGTGGCTGAACAACTCAGGCAGAGGCGGGCTGCGCTCGCTGTATAGACGCTATGTTACGACGTCACAGTGACGGCGGAAACTGCTCCGGCCCACCCTCTAGGAATGGCGCATCCGAGGTAAAACACTGCCATAGCCCCGTACGAGGATGATTAAACGACAGAGACGCGGCATGAAGCAATAAACGCGAATTGCGCGCGCAGATTTCGTCTGGCGCGTACAGGTCACAGCCAATAATCGGATGTCCTAGCTTTAACGTGTGAATGCGAAGCTGGTGCGATCGACCGGTAATCGGAATGAGCCTAACGTGGGTGCAATGCGCCGAGGGGTAGCGTTTGATGACTCGGTAATGCGTCAGCGCGTTCTTGCCGCGCTCTGGGCAAATCTTTTGCCTAGGTCGGTTCGACCAATCTGGCGCAATTGGCAAGTCAATGCTGCCGCTACCCTGTTCAACTATCCCTTCGAGGATGGCGTCGTATTCCTTGTGTACACGGCGCTCCTGAAACGCGCGCGCAATGGATGCCTGCGCGGGCTGCGTGAGAGCAAACACCATCAGACCGGACGTATCTAAGTCGAGGCGGTGCACCAAATGAATCACTGGAAAATCGAGGGTCAGGCGAGAAATAACGCAATCTTTATTTTCCGGCCCGCGACCGGGCACGGATAGCAGGAAGGCGGGCTTGGCAATAACAAGAATATCGTCATCCTGATGGACAATGCCGATCTGTTCTTTGCACTCAGGGACTACATAGTAAGGTGCATCATCGGAGGGGGCATCAGACCGTTCTGCGGGTGTCGCAGTCACCGGTCTTGATGCACTGAGATCTCCATCCTGACTCATTTTTTGGCAGGCGTAACGATTAATAAGTCTGCGCAAGCCTCGGTGGGTTTAGAGGTGGTTTTTTCTACGACTTTGCATTTGAACAGCTTTTCGTCTTCACACATTGCCACAAGCTGATAGAAAGGATCACGGCCCGGATCAGCGATGATGATTTTTTTCGTACCGGCTTTAATGGCACGCTTCATCATTTTGTAGAGGACAGGGGCGAGCTTATCCCAGAAGCAAATATCGGCACCAACTACCGTTTCTACACCGTCAAAGTCTGACTTTGTTAGCTTCTCGAAGTAGCGCTTTTTGGTTTTAATGGATACACCATTTAGCTCTGCGTGCAAGTCTAGGTATGGAAACACGTCAGCGTCGGCATCTATCCCGATCACTTTTGTATTGAGTTTCTTGGCAGCATAAATACCAAGCAATCCCCATCCACATCCCAAGTCCATCAGCGTGCTATTTTTTGATGGCTTGTTACGAGATAGATAGTCCATGACCAAAAAGCTAGAGTTCCACACCTTGTGACCATGTATTGAAGGGTAGTGTGCCTCAGCCTTAAGCCGTTTGATTTCTTTATGGGTGGGCTTGAGGATCAAAAGCGAGCGTGAACTGATTACTTTTTTGTCTGTGGACTTGATGACGACTTCTTTAACCATGATCGGATTCTCAATTTTATCTTCTAGCGGTTGCTTTCAAC
The DNA here is from genome assembly GCA_029213045.1 of Alcanivoracaceae bacterium. GTDB lineage: Bacteria > Pseudomonadota > Gammaproteobacteria > Pseudomonadales > Alcanivoracaceae > JARGPN01. The sequence continues at coordinate 282,445 of JARGPN010000006.1, read as the reverse complement.
ACGAAGCAGCTTGAGGGTTTGGCAAACCTTACGGTTTGTTACGCGTGACATCAACAAAGGCTACACGAAAAAGATGTCATTTAGGTTAGAATCCCCGAGGTAAGGAAGGGGGAATACGTTTGTCATCTGGCCGTCGAATAACACAGACAGGCGCGGCGGCGCTCGGCAGTTTACTGGCTGGGCGTAGACGCTATGCGCGCGCTATTGGCGTTTTCGGTGAAGTTGCCTCCCTTTACGCTCGGCATAAGCTTGGCTCACAAGGGCGTGACGTTACAGACGTGCACAAAGACGCTGCTGAGCGGGTGACCCAGTTGTGTCGACGTAACGGCGCTATTTGGGTAAAAGCCGCTCAGTTTTTCTCCTGTCGTCCCGATGTCCTGCCGCTTGAATACATACAATCTTTGCAGACCCTACAGAATGAAGGGATGCAAATTTCTTTTTCCTATATCGATAAGGCCCTCAGCAGAGCATGGGGCAGCGAGTGGCGTGGTCGGTTTCTTGAGTTTTCAGAGATACCCATCGCCGTTGCGTCAATTGCGCAGGTGCATCGAGCCAAGTTGTTGAATGGGCAAGATGTGGCCGTAAAAGTGCGGCTGCCAGGCGTAGTCCAATTGTTCGAACAAGACGCCAAAGTATTTCGTTTTTTGGCTGAATTAGCGGCGCCGTTCTTTCGTCAGCTGGACTTTCCGCAAATTACTGAGCAGCTGCTGGAGATGACCGCCGTCGAAATGGACTTTCGCAATGAAGCCCAAAACTTGGAGCGATTCGCGCGGATACCACATCCTCCTCGTATTCGTGTGCCTGTGCTTGAACAAAAGATGGGCGCGGCAAATGTGCTGGTCACGCATTGGGAGGAGGGGGTACGTCTACGAGAACACCTCGATGAGAATCCTGATCAAGCCGCCGATTTGCTAACCCTGCTGTTCGGCAGTTATCTCCAGCAAGTGACTCGTGTTGGTTTGTATCAGGCCGATCCACACCCAGGGAATTTTATTGTGAGTCCCGCAGGTGAGATTGTGATTTTGGATTTCGGTGCAATCGGTAAGCTTACGCCACAAGAAGTACGTCACTATTCGCGCTTGTTATTTGGATTAATGGGCTTCGAGCCGAACGTGGATATTGGGCAGTTATTTGTTGACGCAGGGTTTGTCGGCGGTGCGCCGGACACATTGCGAGATTTGGCCTTGTACGTGCTCAGCGACCGAATGAACGGTGATAACGTTGCCTATGCAATGGAAGATATCATCGAAAAATTTAGAGAGAACCACGTGCGTATTCCTGACACTTATATCGGTATAGCGCGCGTACTCATCACCCTCGGTGGTCTGTTGATGCACTACAACGTGCCCTTCGACTGGACTCCGCCAGAACAACGTCCTTCCTTGAAGCCTTCAAGTACAACGTAGTTGCCCAAGGTTTCCAGCGACTGAGCAACACCCATCGTCGTATCGCTTGCAGGCAAGCTCCCACAAGTTCATTAGTGTCTGTTTTATGTAGGAGCTTGCCTGCAAGCGATGCTTAAATTCCAAATCGCGTAGTCACTTCGAAACAGGAAAGGCTGGAGTTTCTCTATACAACGCTAAGTGGCAAAGAAGTAATGAGAAGGGGCCCTGCAGTGTTGTTTTACAACCACCGCCTTATCACTTGCAGGCAAGCTCCCACAGGTTGCTGAGTATCTATTCTTATGTGGGAGCTTGCCTGCAAGCGATAGGGCAATTAATACCGCTCTATCGCCTGTAACCTCGTATCAAGACTTCCTGTACGAACCTATTTTGATTTGTCTTCCACTAGGGCATTTGCCGCGACGTCCTTCCAAAACGCTCTGAAAATGTCCGCGGTTTTTCCGGGTGCTTCAGCCATTGGGAGATGTCCGATGCCGTCTAATATCACCGCCTTACTGTTGGGAATTTCCTTATCAAATACAGGGACGTTATCAACGCCCAACAAGCGATCCTCTTTACCCCAAACAATTAACGTTGGTGTTTGAATTTCTTTGAGGCGATCACGTAACTCCATTTTTCCGTTTACGTCGGCATGGACCTTTTCAGCAACATCCGCATTTTCAGCTTTTATCTTGCCCATCTGCGTCACAAAAAAGTCCGGCATCCACGGTGCGTCGGCCATCGCCCAATCCATGGTGACAAACATATCTTCCGCTTTATGGGGGATTAATGGGTTTCCATTACCTTCGATAAGCGCTAAGAATTCAGGTGTCACCAAGGTGACGCCTGCAGCGTCCACTAAGCCTACGGATAGCAAACGATCCGAGGCTTGCAAGGCTAACGCAACCGAAATTGCACCGCCCATTGAACTACCAGCTACATGAAACTTCTCGATACCTAGTGCATCGGCAAGCGTCACAATACGCTCTGCCTGCATGGTAACGCTGTAGTCGAGCTGCGTATTGCGTGTTGTTTCGCCGTGCCCAGGAAGATCAGGCACAACAAAATGATATTCGCCTTCGAGTTCGTTAACGAAGCGCACCCAGTTGCTGCTGTCTGCGCCGAAGCCGTGAATCAGCATTACAACGGGAAGGTCTTCGGTATTCTCACTTTCAAGATAAACCCAGTCGATGCCATCGCTAGTAGTGATGTTTTTATCGATTAAGCCCGCACGACTTTTCTCAGCGCTCAGGCCGGCGTTATACGCCCACTTGGCCATGTCGTCGCAACCTGAAAGAAAGAAAAGAGTGGTGAGAATAAAGATAAGACGAATAAACATAGAGTCCTCTGTGTTGTGTGAATGCTGTCCGCTGCGAAGCGCCTGAGCATACAGAGGACTTAGTGCCTAGTGCCAATCAAGTAAGGCCATAAAAGTTGAAGTGGCTTATATGCGAAGACGCTTATTTGCCGTCGGCGGGCGGTGGGTTAGTTTGCGTGGTGCTCTTAGCGCTGCCTAAATGCCCGCGCAAGTTCCATATCCCCGCGCTGACGATTAGGGCGGTGCCCGCAAGTGTTGTCCAGTGTAGCGCTTCGCCCCATACAAACCAGCCAAGGCTAGCGGCCCAAATCACGGCGGTATAGTTATAGATGCCGACGCGCCCAGGGCTTGCAAGTTGATAGGCGGTGGTCATGCAGATTTGCGCGATCGTCGCCGTTAGGCCGATTGCGAGAAGCCATTTTATTTGCGTCAAGCCCGGCCACACGTCGACCCAGAATAGAGGGCCAGCTGAGAGCAAAGTACTAAAGGCGCCGAACCAAAAGACAATGCGCCTTGGCGGTTCTGTATCTGCCATTTTTCGAATGCTGACCTTCGCTATACCCATCAGCGCTGCACTAAGTAATGCAACCAGCATGACAGGATTAAAAGCCGAGCTACCCGGGCGAAGAATAAATGCCACACCAATAAAGCCGATAAAAATAGCCGCCCAAGTGCGTAACGAAATCCGATCGCCAAGCCAAATCATTGCCGTAATGGGCAAGAAAAATGGGGCGGTCATTTTCACTAGAATGGCATCGGCAAGTGGTACATGGGCAATGGTATAGAAAAAACAAAACATAGCGCTAACGCCGGTGCTGGCGCGTAAAAAGTGCAAGCCAATGCGCTGGGTTTTTAACTGCTTAAGACCACCTGTGCTGAGCAAAATGGGCAAGAGGAATGCAAGGCCGAGGGCGTTACGGAAAAATACGATTAATTCGGTTGGCAAACCATCAAGAGACAAGTGTTTAATCATTGCCGCCATTAATGCCAGAAGAAGTTCTCCTGCCATTAATAACAAGGCTGCGCGCGCTAGATTGTCGTTCGGCATTGCACTCAATCTATGTGGCGATGGAAAGTGTGCGAGAGAGCTTTCGCTCTCTCGCTAAAAGTTAAGATGGTGCCAACACGGCGGGTACAAACAAGCTGGCGCCTTACTAATGCTTACTTAAGCAGCTCGGCCCAAAGGTCGTGCTCGTCGGAATCGGTCACCCGACCCTTTACGCGCTGCCCGGGCTTTAACGAAGTGGCGTTGTCGAGATAAACCAAGCCATCAATTTCCGGTGCGTCGGCATGAGAGCGACCAATGGCGCCTTCGTCTGTGACTTCGTCGATCAGAATTTCAATTTCTTTACCGACCTTTTTCGCCAGCTTCTGCTCGCTAATGCGCGACTGGAAATTCATAAAACGCTCAAGACGTTCTGCGGCAATGTCAGGATCAACGGGATCGGGCAGAGCATTTGCGGGCGCCCCATCAACCGGCGAGTACGTGAAACAGCCGACACGATCAAGCTGAGCTTCTTCTAGCCAATCGAGCAGCATCTCGAAGTCGTCATCGGTTTCGCCAGGGAAGCCTGTGATAAACGTCGAGCGCAGCGTGATATCTGGACAAATTTCGCGCCAGCGTTTAATGCGCTCAAGCGTGTTTTCTGCATGCGCAGGGCGCTTCATTAAATTCAGAATGCGCGGGCTGGCGTGTTGGAAAGGAATGTCCAAGTACGGCAGAATTTTTCCGTCTGCCATAAGCGGAATAATGTCATCGACGTGCGGGTAGGGGTACACATAGTGCAAGCGAACCCACGCGCCGAGCGAGCTTAGTGCCTCACACATATCAAGCATTTTTGCTTTCACTGGCATGCCCTGCCAGAAACCTGTTTGGTATTTGAGGTCGACGCCGTAGGCACTGGTATCTTGTGAGATGACCAGTAATTCCTGCACGCCGGCTTTAACTAAACGTTCGGCCTCGTCAAGCACGCTGCCAATAGGGCGGCTGACTAACTTTCCGCGCATCGAAGGAATAATGCAGAAGCTGCATTTGTGGTTGCAGCCTTCGGAAATTTTTAAATAGGCATAATGACGCGGCGTTAACTTAATGCCCTGTGGCGGCACTAAATCAATAAAGGGATTGTGGTCGGAGGGTGGCGCAACGACCTGATGCACCGCCGCCACAACTTGCTCGTATTGCTGCGGGCCGGTAACAGACAGCACGGAAGGGTGCACGCTACGAATCACGCTTTCTTCGATGCCCATGCAGCCGGTCACAATAACCTTACCGTTTTCGCTAATCGCTTCGCCAATGGCTTCCAGCGATTCCGCTTTGGCTGAATCAATAAAGCCACAGGTATTCACGACCACGACATCTGCGTCTTGGTAGGTCGGCACCACTTCGTAGCCTTCAGTGCGAAGCTGGGTGAGAATACGTTCTGAATCCACAAGGGCTTTCGGACAACCCAAGCTGATAAAACCGACCTTTCCGGACATGGTGCACCTCGTTTTCGGGGGTGGCGATTGTACCGTTGCCGTGCTGTTGTCGCCAGCGCTTGCGTGTGTTGATTGCAGTGCCCCTGTAACGGTTAAACGGTACGGTTAAAAAGAGAAACAAGGAGCGCGTAGTGCGATGTTTTATTGGCGTGCCGGTGGATCATCATCTGGCGCTTGAGCTGCTCACGCACCGAGACAAAGGTCTGCAGGCCCTTGATGGCGCTAATCCTCGCCCGATTTCGGCTAGGAACTTCCATCTCACCCTCGCTTTCCTCGGCGACCTCTCGGCTGATGTCGCAGCCGCAGTGGGGGAGTCGTTGGCGCGCGTGGCGCAAAATAATGCGGCTTTTTTACAGCCTTTAACTAATGTTTGCCGCTTTCCCACCCGCCAAGGGCGCTATCTGGTCGCCGAAGGCGGTGCTTGCGCTGCGCTGTTGGCGCTAAAGCGTGCTGTGGACAATGAATTGGCATCGCACAAGGTCAAGGCGGATCCACGACCGATTCGCCCACATATCACGCTGGTGAGAAGCGCGGTGGCTAAACTCGCGGTCCCAGATTGGACGATGAATGCATCAGTGAACGTCTCCGAAATCGTCCTGTATGAAAGCGTGTCCGGTGTGAATGCGGTGGGCGCTGAGGAAAATGAATATCGTGTAGTGGCGCGGCATCCGCTGCGCACCCGTTAACAGTTTTTCGTAGGCAATATAGGAGTGGTCGGAGAAGCAGGATTTGAACCTGCGACCCCTACGTCCCGAACGTAGTGCTCTACCAGGCTGAGCTATACTCCGATGAATACGCATTTTAAGAAATGTTTTCGCCTGTTTCCAGCCCCAAGCCCCTCACCAACGTACGATTAAAAGGCGGAAGTATTAGGCGAATGTCCTCGTCTTCGCCATAATGCCGGCCATGAAAAATACATCGCAAAAGAAATCTGCCCCACACGTCGAGACACACTTCGATAATGAAATTTCGCCAGTCGTCGTTAAGCGCTGGCCAAGACGCCGCGGCGAGAAACTGCGCGCGTGGGACGGCGCTGATCGTTTCCTACTGAATGCGTTTTCTGAACGTTTTGTGGACTGTGCGCCAGGCCAGATCAACGTAGTAGTTGTGAATGACAGTTGCGGCGCCGTCGCGCTGCCTCTCATCGCCAGTGGCCACCACGTGAAAAGCATCGGCGACTCTTGGATGTCACGCGAGGCGCTAGTGGTCAACGCCCGAGATAACGAGACGGACCTAACCCACTGGACGAGCCTCTGGCCGTTCGATTTGCTTGAGGCGCACACTTTTGATAGCGCTGCGCCGACGTGCGTTTTAATGCGCATTCCTAAAGATCTGGGTTTCTTCGAATACCAACTTCAGCAACTCGCCACACAATTGCCGGCGCAGGCCACATTGATTTTTGGCGGCATGGATAAACACATGCCAAATTCGACCATGAAAATCGTCGAAAAATACTTTCTCGAACCAGCAATGAGTTTAGGAAAGTTTAAAGCGCATTTAATCGTTGCCACCTCTGGCAAAATCGATATTCCCAAGCTTGCCGAAATCACGCCGTTAAAAGTCCCCGGTTTGGGTGGCGTGGTGCAGGGGATGCCAGGCGTATTCGCCAGCCAGCAGTTGGATATAGGTGCACGTTTTTTACTGCCACACATTCCCGAGCCGGAAGAGGGCGATAATGCAATCCGTAATATCGCTGACGTAGGGTGTGGTAACGGCGTGCTTGGCTTGCTAGCGGCGCAACGCGACATCAATGCAAATGTTTATTTCTGCGATGAAAGCGCCATGGCGCTCCATGCCGCTCAACACAATGCGAAACATATTTTTCCGCAACGCTCATTTCACTTTCATCACAACAACGGGCTGGACGGATTGGATGTGAAGTTTGATTTGATGCTGCTAAATCCACCGTTTCATCGCGGTCACGCCGTTGATACGGGAGTCGCGGAAATGTTAATTCAGCACTGCGCACGACACATCGCGCCGAAGGGGAGAATGTTGATGGTTGCGAATCGACATCTTGCCTACGGCCCGATGCTCAAGCGCAATGGATTCTCAGCGAGATTAGTAGATCAAAATGAAAAGTTTATCGTGCTGGATGCGCGAATAAAGTAATAGGAAGAGACATGGGCGTTAACGAATGCTTTCAAGCGTCTGCATTAACGCCCGAACTTTAAACTCGGATTCCAAGTATTCCTCATGCGGATCTGAGTCCATCACAATTCCGCCGCCGCCATGGCAATAGATTTTTGCCCCTTGCGTTTGAAAGGTGCGAATCAAAATATTCGATTCCAACTCGCCGTTGCCATCTAATGAAAACTGAGAGCCGCAGTAAAAACCTCTTGGTGCTGTTTCGAGTTCGTCAATGATTTCCATTGCCCTCTTTTTCGGGGCGCCGGTAATAGACCCGCCAGGAAAACAAGAAAGCAGGGCGGCAAGAGGAGAGATGGTGTTCGTTAGCTTTCCGCGCACGGTGGATACAAGATGAAGAACATTGCTGAAGCGGCGCACTTCAAATAACGGCTCGGCTGATATGGATCCCGATTCACAAACGCGCCCTAAATCATTTCGTAGCAAATCGACGATCATTAAATTCTCAGCACGGTCTTTTTCGCTATCGGCTAATTGTTGGGAGATGAGCGCATCTTCAGCGGCATCTGCTCCTCGTGCACGGCTCCCTTTAATAGGCTCCGTCACCACCACGTCGTTTTCTATATGTAGAAAACGTTCTGGGGATACTCCAAACACCGCATCGCCACTCGGCAACGTAAAAAAACTCGCGTGCGGAGCAGGGTGCTCGGCGAGGAGACGGAGGAAGCCTATCAACGCTGTTCCTTGAAAGTGTGTGGCGTAGCGCCGCGCAAAATTCACTTGGTAGCAATCACCGCTGATCAAGTAGCGTTTAATCTCGTCGATAGCTAAAAGGTAGTCGGCCTCCGAAAGCTCGCATGTGAAGGGCGCAGTTAATGCAAAATGCGTATCAGCGCCTAGGCATTCAATCCACTCAACAATAAGTTCTGGCGAAATATCGAGGGTGTTTTCCGGCCGATATAAGGCCGCAACCGCCATCGGGCTCTCGGACGCCGTCTGGTATTGCACCACGCCGGTGATGAACCCTTCGCCGTGTGGTGTTGCCGCGCTAATGTCCGCGACAAATTCAGCGATATTTGCTTCGGTTGCCGCGGACCAGAGCGAAACAGGCGCCCATCCGAGCTTCCAGCCACCTCTATAAGGCCAGACAGCAGGCTGTATCAGTGCATCTAAAGTACTCGGGAGCTGTGAGCGCATTGGTGCCTCTATATAGGAGAGGGCGGATTCTAACGGTGAAGAATGCTCAGGAGAACCATTGTGATTACACGTTCATTCCAAAAATGGCCATAAACGCGCTCTGCTGTTACACAAGGTAACAGGGTGGCACGCGTGTAACACACGGGTTTTCATAGGGCTTCTTGCTAATTTAAAGGAATTCTAAAAATATTATTTAAAATCAACAGGTTGCGAGTATTTGTTGGGCGAGCCAAAGTGGAATCATTCTGATTGTGAGCTTTGTAACCGCTGTGTTACCGTCTGTACGTGCCTTGCTACAAAGACACATACCTAAGAAAAATTATTCGTTGTGCACACGAGGAGAAACAACAATGTTCAAGAAACTAGCTCTAGTAACCGCGATTGCAGCCCTGCCAATGAGCGGCTTCGCTATGGAAGCTTTGGAAGATTCAGCCCTTTCTGACGTAACTGGTCAGGACGGTATTACTATCGGTATCACTACCCCAAGCTTAACGCTGGACACTATTGTTCACGACAACGATGGTTTGACTTCACTGGGTAACACTGCTGGTGCAATCTTCATCGATAACATGGTGATCAACACTGGTGGCGGCGAAATTACTGCGGTAATCGATGCTGACAGCAATGGTGGCGCTCCTGTATTGAACGTTGCGGTAACCATTCCTACAGGTACTACCATTTCAACTGGTGACTTGTATGTTGCTACCAGCAACGGCATGGGCACTGCGATCACTGATCAGTCTGCAGCGATCATGGACAGCATGGACATCACTCTAGGCGCGACCACGCTGAACATTCAGTTGGGTAACGAAGTGCAGACTGTTGGCACATTCGGCACTCAGATGATTGCACTTGATACTACTATCACTGGCGGTATCACCATCACTAACTTCTCACTGAATGATGCAACTGCTGTAACTGGCGGCTCTATCTCTGCAGTGTCTATCGATGTAGGCGGTGACGGTGTAGCGGCTGGCGACATCACTGTTGCAGCGGGTGTTAACCTAGATTCAACTGACGGCCTAGTAATTTCTGTTGCTACCCTTGGTTCAGCAACTGGTTTGTCTGTTGAAATGACTGACCTTGCATTGGGTACAGCTACTCCAATCGGTGACGTCGAAATCCTCGGCTTGAACCTGAACGGCACTGTAATCAACGTACGTGGTCACTAATATCTCTTGATATAAGTGATGGAAAGGCCCGGCGCTTGCGTCGGGCTTTTTTTTGCTAAATTGATAGTTGGATAGTTGTCGAAGGTTTTGATCGTATTTTGAGCTTCTGGCGGTATTTCAATTACAAAATCCCAACACACACAACCCTCTGATATAGGTAGCATTATCAGCGGTTATCCGGCTTTGTCTGGAAGGGTTGCGTTGGCGCAATCCGGTATGTAGAACCTAATAATCATAATAATAACGACGGAATTCCCGGTATGCTCGAAACAATTCTCGGTGTTTTACTGATGTTTACTGCCATTGAGCAGGCGTCGGAGATCGAGCCGAAACCGGTCGGTTATGTCTATTATGAGCATCCCACCAAGCAAGGTCCTGTCGAAGAGCGGGGCATCACGGTAAAGCCTGTCTCTGAATTCAAATATCAAAACGTTGTACGCCAAGCCTATGACTATTCATGTGGGTCTGCGGCGCTTACGACGGTTCTAAACGGCTACTTGGGCCGACAGTTCGAAGAACGCCAAATCATGGAAGGGCTGTTGCGCTTTGGCGAATACGATAAAATTGTAGCGCGTCGCGGTTTCTCTTTGCTGGATATGAAGCGCTTGTCCACGGCGCTCGGTCACCCAAGCGGCGGATTTCGCGCGAGCGTTAAAGATTTAATGGAGCTCGATCACCCCGCAATCGTGCCGATCCACTACAGTGGTTTTAAACACTTCGTAGTACTTAAAAAGTATCAGGATGGACATGTTTATGTTGCCGATCCTGCCTTGGGGAATATCTCATTCACACTAGATAAGTTCGAGGACATCTGGACTGATAACGTTTTGTTTATTGTGTTTCCTAATGGTTTCGAGCCTCAGGATGGTTTGGAACTAACGGACTGGGATTTACGATTGCTGGATGATCGCACTATTAACCAGTTGGCCTATCGTGAATATCCTATATTTACAGCACCACTTGAGAATCAGGCTGATAGAGCAGGCTCCATTGTTCGCGTGAAAACTGAAGACGAGAACGGTAAAGTTCGCGTACTGAATATTCCAACGCGCACTTATTATAAAAATTGATCTGCAACCAATTACATAACAAAAGGGTTTAGGCAATGAGTAAATTCGGGGAAACATTGCGCAGCAGTTTGCTGATGGCCGGTTTGCTTTGTTTACCGCTATATGCGGTAGCTGAAGAGGGCGACGGTACATCTGAGGATGCTGCAACTGAACAAGCTCCTGCCGAAGATGCAGCGCGCGATGCGTTAACGCAAAAAGACACTGACGTCACGCAAGAGAAAAACCTAGAGGAAGTCTTTCAGGCAACTGAAAAGCAATACTCTCTGTTGCGCGCGGGTGAAATTGGTATGAATTTCGGCGCCGATTACTCGTATTACCGTGACGACCGCATCGATATCAACATCGATGACAGCGGCAATATCACGCGGTTCCGCATTGAAAACGATGCTCAGCATGCTTTTGGCGCGAGTCTGTCTTTCGATTACGGCATTTGGAATAACCTAACGTTTAACACAAACCTGCCGGTTTCGTATAAATACGACACCCAGAAAGATGTATCGCAGGCAGCGTTAGGGGATGTGTCGTTCGGCCTGCGTTACCAGCCATTTCCCGTGAAAATTGGCGCAACAAACACCACCTTATTCGGCACTTTTTCAACTGCGACGGGTGATAGCCCATACGAAATCAATACAGCTAACGAAGTCTCCAGCGGTAAGGGTTACTACTCTATCGGCGGCGGCGTGAGTATGAGTAAAGTTGTCGACCCTGTTGTTCTATTTGGTTCAGTTGGTTACACGCATGCTTTCGATATTAGCGGTCTAGATCAATCTCGCGGCGGTAACCGTAAGCTTACTGATGTTGAAACAGGTGACAGCTTAAGCTTCTCGATGGGCCTCGCGTACTCTTTAAGTTATGAAGTATCTTTGAGCGCAAGCTATCAGCAGTCTTACAACTTTGAAACGGGCTTTGTGTTCGATAACGGCGATTTCATTCCGTCCGAAGATTCAACATCAAGCGTTGTGAATATGTCTCTAGGTTTGCGTACCGCTAAAAATCGCGTCGTGAATTTTAGTTTTGGTTATGGCTTAACTGAAGACTCCCCGGATGTATTGCTCGGACTCTCCATCCCTGTGGATATTAAAGGCCTGAAGTCTGGTGTTTGATTCCGGACCTGACTGTTGTGACCGGAAAATGATAATGATAAAAAAAATCAAATATTCGGCCGGGGCTCGTTTGCTTGCATTGGGGGCGTTTGCGCTAGGCGCTATAACGCCTCAGTTTGCTTCGGCTCAGCTCGCAACAAACTTGGCTGTCGATGTGAAGGCGATGAGCATGGGGCATGCCGTAACGGCTGATCCTCCAGGCATTATGTCTATTCACTTCAATCCGGCAGGTTTGGCACGCCTTGAAGGCCGTCGAATGGACCTTCAGTTTGTCGGTGCGGACTTCTCTATTGAAAGTACGTTCAGCGCGCCACCAGGCTATGAAGTTTTTGGCTATTCGGATGACCCAGTAGTGTGTGCGGATCCAGCATCGCTTGGCGCATCGTACTGTACTGAATTCAAAGAAGGTAAGAGCACGGTAGAAGGTATTACACTGTATCTGCCGATCCTAAATGACGCTGTCGATTTGCCGCCAGGCCCATTGCTGGCAGGTCCATTGCCTTCATTTTCAATTCGTCCGCCAGGGTCGCGATTCACGTTTGCTACTGCAACGTATTTGCCCATGGCAGCTGGTTTTTATCGTAATGATGATGATCCTGGCGCTTTTCTCGGTAAGCGCGTTGCATTGGAGCGATTAACGTATCTTTCTCCTTCAGTGGGTTATCAGGTGTCGGATACCTTGTCGATTGGTGCATCCATTGGTTTTTCTTACCAAGCGATGTACCTAGAGACTGACTTCCGCGCACCGAACGAATTGTTAGGCTTCATGCGTACCCTAGATGAAAGTATTTGTGCGCCGTTCAAAGGCCAGCAGAACAACATTGCTCTTGATCTGATTTTATTCGGGATTTGCCGCCCAGAAGAGGGTTTGGGCCCATTTAAAAATCTCGCATCTGTCGAGGTTTCAATGGACCAACGTATGAGTCCTTCTTATAACCTTGGTGTTTTGTGGGAGCCAAACGAACACTTCGCTTGGGGTGCGGTCTGGCATGCTCCTACTGATACGCACATGAATGGCGATTACAACATCAAATATTCCAATGCGACGCAATCCACCATTAATGGCATCGGTGGCAGTGCAACAGGCGCCATTGCATTAGCGGTATTGGGCATTCCATCTGGTATTCCCAGTAACGAAACTGGTGTCGTCAATATGGATCTAACAATGCCTGCGCATTTCCAAACAGGCATTAAGGTAAGGCCTCTGGAGCGTCTCCAGTTTAATGTGGATCTCGTCTGGGTTGACTACGAAGAGTGGGACGCGTGGAGCATTCAATTTGATCGCTCATCTGCGGTTACCTCGCTTGCGCGTTTGTTCTCACCCGGTTCAACCACTACGTTGCTGAACGTTCCTTTGCAGTTTCAGTCTTCATGGAATTTGGCTTACGGCGTTCAGTACGATTTAACCGGTCGTATTCAGCTTCGCGGCGGTTTTGAACCACGTGCGTCTGCCATTCCTGATGATCGCCGCAGTCCGCTAGTTCCGATTAACGAAGCCAAGTACTACAGCGTTGGCTTGGGATATAAATGGGACAAAGACACGGAAATCGATTTAGGTTTAGGTTATTTGCATAGCAAAGACTCCATTCCTGCTGACACAAGCTGTATGGCCAACTGTACCGGCATTGATAATGTCGTCTACAACCCTTATGCCGGCTTGGATATCGAAACTGAAGCATCTGTCATAGTTGTAGGTTTGGCATTCCGGACCTCGTTCTAATATTGCGCCCAGTTTTACTGGGCGCTATTCATTCTTGGAATCGCCGTCATGTTTAGGGCGCTACCTTTTTATGGTGTGTGTTCGGTTCTGCTTTTATTAGCAGCATGCAGCGGCGCGCCAAGTTCAACGACGAAAGATAAAGCAGGCTTTTACAGTTACGTTGACGCTCAGGGCAACTTAATTACTGTTCCAAAGGCTCCTGCTGAATCTGCAAATCAATCGAACATTTCTCCTACTAAATCTAGAAGTGCCTCCGGTTTGGGCGGTGCATTTGAAGGCGCTTTTTCTCCAGAAAATGCTGCAACCAATCCTAATGAGCTTTGGGCCGCTGACGAACAGCAATATATGACGAGTGATGACTTTGATGCGTTGCTGGAAAAAAAGGAAAGAGAGCGTTTCGTTAGTTACCCAGACGAGTTCGGTCGGGTAACTACGCGGCAGGTCGATATGGTTGCTGCGCGTGAGGCTGCGTCAGAGAGAAGCGCGTTCGATGATGAATCCGATGAGCAAGCGTTGGAGTCAGTAGAGCTTTCTACGCAATGGTCAGAAGTGCGAGCGGATTGTTGTGTGAGGGCACTTACAAATGCGCAGGTATTAAAGGTTGGGCAAGACCTTGCGGTGGGGTTCGCTCAGGCTCCGCGGCAGAGCGTCGAGTTGGCCTCCCGTCATCCGGCGAAAGCTTTTGAAGTAGCCGATGACGCGGTGACTTTGCAGCTGCAATCCTGGTACCGAGACGGATATGCGTACCCGCAAATCTTGTTTCTCGATGACAAAGGAATGCCGTTGGCCCGAGTTGACCAAATGTTCACGCGCTTTAAAGAAAAAACCTGGTCATCTCAGTCATATTTGATCGGTGAGATTCCTGTGGAGCCCGGCGCTAAATGGGTTGTCCTGTTTCTTGAGTATGCTCACTTAGATGATGTCGGAAAGATTGTGCAAGATAAGGCATTGCTTCGCTTCGGCGACGAAGATAAGGGACTGGCTATTCGAGGCGAGTTGGTTATTCGAGCGACCAACGGCACCTTTGAGTGACCGAGTGATGGGCCGCCTGACAGGGTGTTGGTCTGCAGGTTTTAACGTGCCGAATTGTCCTATGAGCGGCTCAATCGCGGAGTTTGCAGTTGTGTAACGTTTCGCAAGCGATGCACCCAAAATGCTATGATTTGAGAGACAATATAAGTGCAAATTCATCAGCCTATGGTTGATGCCTTTACAAAATTTCACGTTTACTGCGCTAACGTTTTGTCTTGGTTGCTTACTAAGAGTTTTTACGGCGCAAATTAGGCGCATGTTTATAGGGTGGCGCAATATTCCATATGGCGCGGTTGGTAAACGCGGCATGGGCCCAGAAAAACCTAGGGATATTTTTATGCAGTCGAAAAGCTTCTTTTTTGCCTTGGCAGTTTCTGCAGTGATGCTAGCTGGATGTAACGGTCAAGAGGATTTCTCCGGCGCCAGGATTGGCGGACCGATTATTGATGGCACTCAGAACCCTGATCCTAATTTTAATCCTTCCGACCCATGCTCCCCCAGAGTTGTTGGTAATTTCATTAATAAAGGCAATGTCGATAACATTGGCTATTTTTGTGGTGGGTATTTGAACTATACCGGTCAAGTCGGTATTCAAGACTTGGAGCGAGATCAGCAACGATTTGTTTGCCCGCTTTTTTCTAATAGCGTGACATTTTTTATCGGCGGGAACGACGCGCGTGAGTCGTTAGGCACCGCGTATTTTCGTCGCGCGGAAGCTAAAAACGTTAATACCTCGGGCACTAGTTTTTGCGAGTACGACTCGACTGCAAAAGAGTTTGTAAATGGCAGTGTGTATGATGCCGACGGGCCTTATCTATTTACTGTTGCCGATATTTTTGATGGGCCTGTGAGAAATGATGTCATAACCGACGGAGCTGAGTCCGAGCAAGTGGCGCAGAATATTTCCGCACTACTTACCGGTCTAGATGCCAATACGTCAGACGGTATTGAGTATATTGATTTCGAGGCTCACAGGTTGATCTTTGAGATGGAGACTACGTTCGCTCCCGACTTTTTCGATAAGGTTTTTTCAACGTTTGTCTCTGCGGCAGGTGCCGCCCAAGAGTTTTTAGATTTGGTTGCGGTAAATGGGGCTGTTGGTTCGATGCCAGTCAATTCATTAGATGCAGAGACCGCGCTTACTATTGCTAATGAAAGTACCGCTGCAGGTCTATATCGATTCGACCTTTTTATAAGCGATTACTTGCTTGCCTACCAACTTGAGCAGGCACCAAACATCTCGCCTAGCGACCGGATCTTCCAATCTGAAGTGTTGCTATCAGATCTGCTAGTGGCCACCTTGCAGACGAGCGAGATGCGTACAAATCCAGCTGACGCGGGTGACGTTGATGACACTCCTATCCTGTCTAGCACCGAGTTCTTGCCGTTCGCGATGGTCGATCGGCATGGGCGAGTACTAGGCGGGGGAGCGTTTAGCGTAGCTAAGCTGGACGGTGGTATTGTGAATTTGTGTGACAATCAGCCTCTATATATGGCGCTTGACGGGAGTGCCAGCCTGCAGCCAGATCTTACGCATTCAGGTTTTAAATTTGAGCCGATTGCCGAGACTGGAGAATTTACTTTTCCTGGTCGCCTAATAGACGGAGTTGCTTACTCTGGGCTTAAGTCGAAGCTGCCTGGCAGCCAAACGGATTATGACGTCGCTTATGATTCGCCTGCTCACGTATTTGATGCGAGCAAAGATCGTTCACTTATTAATACCAATGCACTATGTAATTCTTCTATTTCTAATCAGGTGGTGCTGGGCTTTCGTCGCCAAGGCTTGGTGATGCCTACGCTCGACTCGGCAGTAATGGGCCACTTTTTTTCGACGCCAGCTCGATACACAGTTAATTATCTCGCCCGAACAGACGCAAATGACGCTGAGCCGGATAAAGATATCGGCGTTACCGGTCAGATTACGATTCATCAGGACGGTACAATTCTGACTGACTTGAATAATGATGGAAACGCGGCGCTGGATTCTGCTAACCCTGTTGGTGAATATGTAATTGGCATGGTCAGCAGCGTTATTCCAGGAACGGACAGCGTCAATTTTTCAGACGCGGTGATTAACGTGGTTTTGTACAACTTTGGTCCTAAAGGGTCGGAGTCGTCTTTAACTCGGTACGGCTCTCACTTTCGCGCTAGGTTGGTGCCTGATAAGACGTGTGGTGGTGGAGACTCATTGTTCTTGGCCGGCGATAAGACCTTATCGAAGAATGCGTATTGGTTCGATACCTATAACATTACCAATTGGCTTAGAGCTACACCAAACCCTACGCCAGAGCAGAAATACGAAGCCCTACGTACAAGGGCGTACGGATACGTAGAAGGCATTCAGACTAACTGCACGCCCTAGGGGAAATCCAAGTCACCTCAAGGCGTACATATTTCTATTCGAATAGGGCCAGTGGGATTCCGATCTCTCTGGCCCTGTTTTTATCTATAATGCACAGTGCTCAGGCGGCGATCGCCGCACGCCATGCCGTCACCCGCATATTGTCTACAATCTATCTTGAAGTTTCTTCCTTCCAGCAGTAAAGTGCCAGTCCGTTAGCACAATTGTCTACAATGGATTCCGAATGGCCGCATCCAACCGTCAAGAAATCCGCACTCTCGCTGAGCAGGTCTTCGCTCAGTTACAAGACGATATTGTGCTTGGCGTGTTGAAACCTGGCACTCGGCTGGGCGAGGCGGAGTTGGCAAGCCGCTATGGTGTGAGCCGTGGCCCGTTGCGCGAAGCCATTCGCCGACTCGAATCTCGAAAGCTTTTGCAGCGCGAACCTCACGTCGGCGCCCGAGTTGCCTCACTGACCACCGATGACCTTGTTGAAATTTATCGTGTACGCGAAGCCTTAGAAGGCATGGCGGCAAGGCTAGCCGCGCAGCACATGACCGAAAGCGAAGTCCAAGGTTTACATGATGTGCTCAGTCAGCATGAGCAGCAGCAAGATATCAAAGAAGATACCGCCTATTTTCAGCGCGAAGGCGATTTGGATTTTCACTATCGCATTATTCAGGGCAGCCATAATCAAACGCTCATTGATCTGCTGATCGGCGAGCTCTATCACCTGGTCCGAATGTACAGATACCAGTTTTCCGCTGTGACGAATCGTCCGCAGAAGGCGTTAGCAGAACATCGACGCATTGTTGAAGCCATAGAGTCAGGCGACGGCGATTTGGCAGAAATGCTGATGCGGCGACATATAAGTCGAGCCCGTGAAAACATCGAATTGCAAACGCAAAACGATTCGACGAACACTTAAATATTAGTCAGCACGTTAAAGAACGAAACAAAATCTGGAGAGAAAAATGAGTCAATCACTCACCGCAGGCGCACGTTTTCGCAAAGCGCTAGCAGAAGAAAAGCCACTGCAAATTATGGGCACGATCAACGCCTATTGCGCAATGATGGCCGAGCAAGTGGGTTACCGAGCCATTTACCTCTCCGGTGGCGGCGTTGCAAATGCTTCGTATGGTATGCCTGATTTGGGTATGACAAGTTTGAATGACGTATTAGAAGATGTGCGTCGTATTTCTAGTGCAACCGAAGTGCCGCTCCTGGTGGATATTGATACAGGATGGGGCGGGGCGTTCAATATTAGCCGTGCTGTGTCCGAGATGATTAAAGCGGGCGCAGGTGCCGTGCATTTGGAAGATCAGGTTGCACAGAAGCGTTGCGGACATCGCCCAAACAAAGAAATCGTTTCAAAAGATGAGATGGTTGACCGTATTAAAGCGGCGGTTGATGGTCGAACGGATGACGACTTTTTTATTATTGCGCGGACTGACGCCTTTCAAAAAGAAGGTTTAAATGCGGCAATTGATCGCGCTAAAGCATGCTTAGAAGCGGGTGCAGATGGCATTTTTGCGGAAGCGGTGCACACGCTAGAGGATTACAAAGCATTTGCCGAGGGTATCGGCGGTGCGCATCTCTTGGCGAACATTACCGAGTTTGGCGCCACACCATTATTTAATCGCGAAGAGCTAGCGGCGAACGGCGCAACAATGGTGTTGTATCCGTTGTCGGCGTTCCGCGCCATGAACAAGGCCGCACTCAATGTGTATCAATCAATTCGCGATAATGGCGACCAAAAAGCAGTAGTGGATACCATGCAAACACGCATGGAGCTGTACGATTTTCTTGACTACCACAGCTATGAACAAAAGCTGGATGCCTTGTTCGAAAAGAGTAAATAACTGCACGGGGGCGTAAGCGGTGCGGTATTTCAACCGTCCAATCGCTTGCAGGCAAGCTCCCACAAAAGAATTTGGCACGACCTATGTGGGAGCTTGCTAGCAAGCGATAGGGCATTTAAGAGTGCTCCTCGCTTTCAACCGGCCCCAAAATTTGTAAATCACACAGACGCTCCCTAGCGTCAGCCCAGAAAAGAGGGGAAGTAAGATGGCAGCAGGTAAACAATTAAGTGGCGCAGGTTTGCGCGGACAAGTTGCAGGCAAAACAGCGTTGTCCACCGTTGGCGTATCCGGCTCAGGCTTAACCTACCGTGGCTACGATGTAAAAGAACTCGCTGAAAAATGCCAGTTCGAAGAAGTCGCGCACCTTATTCTCAAAGGCGCTTTGCCAACAGAAGCTGAGCTCGCCGCGTACAAGACAAAGCTTAAAGGGTTGCGTGGTTTGCCTCAGGCATTAAAAGAAGTGCTAGAACGCATTCCTAAAGATGCACACCCAATGGATGTCATGCGTACCGGCTGCTCAATGCTCGGCAACTTAGAAACCGAACTCGATTTCGCTGAACAGCAAGATCAAACAGATCGTATGCTCGCGAATTTTCCGTCGATCATTTGCTACTGGTATCGCTTTAGCCATGACGGTGTAAAAATCGACGTTGAAACGGATGATGATTCTATCGGCGCACATTTCCTTCATATGCTGCGTGGCGAAAAGCCCAATGCCTTGCATGAACAGGTAATGAATGTGTCTCTCATTCTTTACGCAGAGCACGAGTTCAACGCCTCAACCTTCACCGCTCGCGTTTGTGCTTCAACGCTGTCCGACATCCATTCGTGCATTACTGCTGCCATTGGTTCGCTGCGCGGCCCACTTCATGGTGGTGCTAACGAAGCGGCAATGGAAATGATCGAAGGCTATAAAGATCCAGACCATGCCGAGCAAGAAGTCATGGGCATGTTGGCGCGTAAAGATAAGATCATGGGCTTCGGTCACGCCATTTACAGCGAATCCGACCCACGTAATGCAATCATTAAACAATGGTCTGAAAAGCTCGCAGCAGACGTCAACGACACGGTGCTCTATCCAGTATCTGTGCGAGTCGAAGAAGTGATGTGGCGCGAGAAAAAATTGTTCTGTAACGCGGACTTTTTCCATGCCTCTGCGTATCACTTTATGGGTATTCCAACCAAGCTATTCACGCCGATCTTTGTGATGAGCCGCCTAACGGGTTGGGCAGCACACGTTATGGAGCAGCGCGCAGATAACCGTATCATCCGCCCAAGTGCGGAGTACACTGGTGAAGAGCTTCGCTCCGTCGCGCCGATTACAGACCGCGGCTAACCAAGAAAAAAATCGGCAAGAACCATGTGGGAACTTGCCCGCAGGCGAAACGGCAACCCAATCGCCCAATCGTCTGCAGGCAGACTCCCACAAAGAAATTGGCACGACCCATGTGGGAGCTTGCCTGCAAGCGATTAGCAGCCTCTCAATGCAGGCCAGAGTTGTGAAAGTAAGAATCAATCCGTCGCGAACTTTATAGAGAACGCTATGAACACTGAATATAGAAAGTCCTTACCAGGTACCCAGCTTGATTTCTTTGATACACGAGAAGCGATCAATGCTATCCAGCCCGGTGCGTTTGAAAAGTTACCTTACACGTCACGCGTACTAGCAGAAAACCTAGTGCGCCGCTGTGACCCGTCTGAGTTAACTGCTGCGTTAAAGCAGTTAATTGAGCGCAAGCGTGATTTGGACTTTCCTTGGTTTCCAGCGCGGGTTGTGTGTCATGACATTCTTGGCCAAACCGCTTTGGTCGATCTTGCCGGTTTGCGCGACGCGATTGCAGAGAAGGGCGGTGATCCGTCGCAAGTTAACCCGGTAGTACCCACACAGCTGATCGTCGATCACTCGTTAGCGGTTGAGCACCCTGGCTTTGAGGCGAATGCGTTTGAGAAAAATCGCGCCGTAGAAGAGCGCCGCAACGAAGACCGGTTCCACTTTATTAATTGGACCAAAACAGCGTTTGATAATGTCGATGTAATTCCTCCTGGCAACGGCATCATGCACCAAATTAATTTGGAAAAAATGTCGCCCGTTGTGCAAGTGCGTGACGGTGTTGCCTTTCCCGATACGTGCGTAGGCACAGACAGCCACACGCCAATGGTTGATGCGCTCGGCGTTATTTCCGTTGGTGTCGGTGGCCTTGAAGCTGAAAATGTAATGCTCGGCAATCCATCAATGATGCGCCTGCCTGATATCGTTGGCGTTGAGCTAACCGGAAAATTACATTCGGGCATTAACGGCACTGACTTGGTGCTCGCGTTAACCGAATTTCTGCGCCGTGAGCGCGTAGTGGGCGCCTATCTAGAATTTTACGGCGAAGGCGCAAACAGCTTGTCTGTAGGCGACCGCGCGACCATTGCGAATATGACGCCGGAATACGGCGCAACGGCGGGCATGTTCTTTATCGATGGCCAAACCATCGATTACTTAAAGCTAACCGGACGTGATGACGATCAAGTTGCCTTGGTAGAAAGATTCGCCAAGGAAGCTGGCTTCTGGGCAGATAGTTTGACCGAGGCTGAATACGAACGTGTTTTAACGTTTGATCTTTCTACCGTCGGCAGAAATTTGGCAGGTCCTTCTAATCCGCATGCACTATTGCCCGCGTCAGAACTGACCGGGCGTGGTATCGCCGGAGCATGGGAAGAAAAAGAAGGCGAAATGCCGGATGGTGCTGTCATTATCGCTGCAATTACTAGCTGCACAAATACGAGTAATCCACGCAATATGATCGCGGCTGGGTTAATCGCTAGAAACGCCAACAAGCTAGGTTTGATTCGTAAGCCTTGGGTAAAGTCATCGTTGGCGCCAGGCTCTAAAACAGTAAAAATGTACTTGGAAGAAGCAAATCTATTAACAGAGTTACAACAGCTTGGTTTTGATGTTGTCGCTTTCGCGTGCACAACCTGTAACGGAATGAGCGGTGCGCTTGATCCGAAAATTCAAAAAGAAGTGATTGATCGCGACCTGTATGCGACGGCGGTATTGTCAGGTAACCGTAACTTCGACGGCCGCATCCACCCTTATGCAAAACAAGCGTTTTTAGCCTCGCCGCCGTTGGTAGTGGCTTATGCTATTGCGGGCACAATTCGTTTCGATATTGAAAAAGACGTGCTCGGCAAAGACCAAAATGGTAATCCAATTTATCTGAAAGATATCTGGCCTGCTGATGAAGAAATCGATGCGATTGTGAAGAAAAGCGTGAAGCCGGAGCAGTTCCGTCAAACGTATATTCCAATGTTCGAGAAAAAAGATGACGGTGTGCGTGCAACTAGCCCGTTGTATGACTGGCGCCCTCAGTCCACTTATATTCGCCGTCCCCCTTATTGGGAAGGCACTATGGCCGAAGCTCGTGCACTAAAAGGTATGCGTCCGTTGGCTGTGTTGCCCGACAACATTACGACTGACCATTTGTCACCGTCGAACGCTATTTTGTTGGATAGCGCGGCGGGGGCGTACCTAGACAAGATGGGCTTGCCAGAAGAAGACTTTAACTCTTACGCCACTCACCGTGGCGATCATTTAACAGCGCAACGCGCAACGTTGGCGAATCCAAAATTATTTAATGAAATGGTCAAGGACGAGGCGGGCAACGTGATTCAAGGTTCACTCGCCCGGGTTGAGCCGGAAGGGAAAGTGCTGCGCATGTGGGAAGCAATTGAAACCTACATGGAGCGCAATCAACCGTTAATTATTATTGCGGGTGCTGATTACGGTCAGGGGTCATCACGCGACTGGGCGGCGAAAGGTGTTGCATTGGCAGGCGTTGAAACGATTGTCGCCGAAGGCTTCGAGCGGATTCACCGCACTAATTTGATCGGCATGGGCGTCATGCCTTTGCAGTTCGAGCAAGGCACCACCCGCAACACGCTAAATATCGACGGCACTGAAACGTTTGACGTGGAAGGTACGCCATCGCCGCGCGCAACGCTGACGCTGGTGATGCATCGCAGCAACGGAGATGTTGAACGCGTGCCAGTGATGTGTCGACTTGATACAGCGGATGAAGTGTCTGTGTATTTAGCGGGTGGTATTTTGCAAAAATTCGCTAAAGAATTTGTAAAGTCCGACGCCACAGCATGATGCAGCCCTAAGCATCTATTTCCTTAGCTCCATGTGGGAGCTTGCCCGCAAGCGATACGGCAATTCAACCGCCCAATCGTCTGCAGGCAGACTCCCACAAAGAGAGATTGGCACCGCCCCCTGTGGGAGCTTGCCTGCAAGCGATTCAGCCAAGCCAAGTGCGATTCGCTTTCAAGCTAGCCTCTCACCCAAAAACCGAGGAACTCACGCATGTCACACATTCCGCAAATTAAAATCCCTGCAACCTACATGCGTGGCGGCACCAGCAAAGGTGTCTTTTTCCGCCTGCAAGATCTTCCAGCAGTTGCGCAAACACCCGGCGCGGCGCGCGACGCCTTACTGCTGCGCGTCATCGGCAGCCCCGACCCTTACGGCAAACACACCGATGGCATGGGCGGCGCAACTTCAAGCACCAGCAAAACGGTCATCCTTTCAAAAAGCACACAGCCCGATCACGACGTCGATTATTTATTCGGACAAGTCTCAATTGATAAAGCGTTTGTCGATTGGAGCGGAAACTGCGGAAATTTAACTGCCGCCGTTGGCTCTTTTGCCATCAGTAATGGCCTGGTCGATGCTGCGCGAATCCCCGAAAACGGGGTGGTCATCGTGCGCATTTGGCAGGCGAACATTAAAAAAACCATCGTCGCACACGTCCCCATTGCCAATGGCGAAGTGCAAGAAACCGGCGATTTTGAGTTAGATGGTGTCACCTTCCCGGCGGCGGAAGTGCAGGTTGAATTTTTAGATCCGGCGGACGGAGAGGGCGCCATGTTCCCGACGGGCCATGTCGTCGATCAGTTGGATGTTCCAGGTGTCGGTACGTTAACCGCGACAATGATAAACGCAGGCATTCCCACTATTTTTGTGAATGCCAGTGACATTGGCTATACCGGTGCAGAGCTACAAGATGCCATCAATGGCGACGAGGCTGCCTTGGAAAAATTCGAAACCATTCGTGCCTATGGTGCGTTGCGAATGGGTTTGATCAGCGATGTTAGCGAAGCTGCCGCGCGACAACACACTCCAAAAGTCGCGTTCGTTGC
Source organism: Alcanivoracaceae bacterium (assembly GCA_029213045.1). Lineage (GTDB taxonomy): Bacteria > Pseudomonadota > Gammaproteobacteria > Pseudomonadales > Alcanivoracaceae > JARGPN01. The sequence goes on along the minus strand of JARGPN010000006.1, from coordinate 258,495 downwards.
GCCACCGAAAGGCTATGTTTCATCGAGCGGTAAGCAGGTTGGTGCAGGTGATGTTGATCTATTGGTTCGCGCGCTTTCAATGGGCAAGCTGCACCACGCGATGATGGGCACCGCCGCCGTGGCCATTGGCACGGCAGCAGCCATTCCCGGAACCTTGGTGAACCTAGCGGCAGGTGGCGGCGATAGAAACGCAGTGGTGTTCGGGCACCCATCCGGCACCTTGCGCGTCGGCGCCGAAGCGAAACAGGAAAGCGGTGAGTGGGCGGTGAAAAAAGTCATCATGAGTCGCAGCGCCCGAGTTCTAATGGAAGGCACCGTACGCATCCCTGGCGACGCGTTCTAATCATCCCTAGGCTTCTCTGTGGGAGCTAGACCGCAAGCGATACGGCGCCTCCAACCGCCCAATCGCTAGCAGGCTAGCTCCCACAAAGTAATAAACACTCCGTCCCCATGTGGGAGCTTGCCTGCTAGCGATAAGGGCATAGCAACGGCACCACCCCTCAGCCCCACCTCCCAAAGTGGGCAAGTTAGTAACACCCAGCCCCATACCGCTAGTCCCACACATCAAACCACTGGTCCAACCCCAAACTCCGCCACTAGCCACCCCCATAACCCCCTGAAATAACAGCCTTTTCCTCTGTATCTGTTTTGTAACGCAGTCATCAGTTTAGTTGAGGCGCTTGTCCCATTACGTGTAATCTTGCAAGTGATATCAAAAGCCTAACTCCAGCCCGGCCGGCAAAGGAGTAGGCAATAACAAAAAAGGGGCGACCCGCCATATGTTTTCTTTTCGTGGTGCTACAAACACCTTAGTACTTTCACTTACGCTTCTTGCCTCCGGTGCGAGCCACGCCCTTGTTGAAATGGGTGAGTCCGAGATGCAGGACGTATCTGGCGCGGGCCTTGCTTTTGGCTTGGAAGACTTTCGGTTCCAAATGGCGCCGACCAGCTACATTGAGCAGGTGGGCAGTGAGCCTCCCGCTACAACATCGTTTAACCGCGGAGATCTCCGCTGGTACGGCTTAACCATTTCAAACGGCGCAGGCGTTGGGCAAAACTGGCAGGGCGGCGCTTGCTCTTCTGCGGGTCTCAACAACATGGCGTGCCCAATGAGCGCCCAAGGCATTACCAACTTCGCCAATCACGATAATCCCTATGTGTTACGCGTATTTAATTACACTCGTGTCGGCTTGAACGGAGCTGGGACAGACTGGGTCGGTGCGCCGGTGTCTAATGGTGCCTCTGCAGGGGGCATCGAGCGGACTGTTCTGGAATTGCTCGGCCCGTCGAATACAGACACTTTTCGCTGGGCCTTTTGGGGCGACATACAGGCGAGCACTACCGACCCAAGCACTAACATGATCGGGTCTCTGCAAAACCAAAACATCATTCTCGGTAAGCCCGCATCGCCACTCAAGCCTCCATCGCTTCCCGCGAGTAGTTTTAGTAACGCGGCAAATCGAAACAACATGGAAGGCCCCGTCTTGCAGCTATTCCAGAACCAAGGGGATAGTTCGTTGGGCATTCTTTTCCATAGTCGTCTTTCCGGCGATTACCGATTTAGCGTGAACAGAACGACAGCGCTTGCTGATGGAGTGTTAAATGCGGCGGTGCCGACATTTACCGAAGAAGAGGGGCTTTACTTCACAGGCGTGAATACCTATCTACCGTTAGGTGCTCTGCACTATCAGTCGATTATTCTTGATGACATCAGCACTGGGAGCACGGGTGGGGTAGGCAACGGTAACTTCGTTATCGAATTGACGCGCCTGCAGAATGACTCGAACGTTTATCTGGATGCCTATAGCGTCACGAGCGGAAACGGTTATACACGCACTAACCGCAACGACCGATACTATCAAACCCACGGATATGTTGAATGGGGCAACCAGTTTCCTACCTGTGGCGGCACTAACTGCTTGAGTGGTACTGGAGTGTCGGCGGCTCGCTTTGCTGGCCCAGGAACTGCAGTGGCTCATACCATCACACTGCCAGAGCGTGTAGTGAACTCACAAAACTTCCCCGACGATCCAAATGGACATTGCGGCGGCAATGATTGTGATTTTTGGCGCGGCGATAATTTCCCGAACAGTGTTTATTCGCAGAATGGCAATCCGGTTACGGATGGCACCGATGTTGCTATTGCTGTGACAGTAAACCGTGCGGCGGGGGGGAACGTTGCTGCAACGAGTACTCGCGCTCAAATTGCCCAAGCAGGCGGCATCTCCTTTATTTCACGGAACTCAGCTAGTACGTGGACGGTAATGAACAACCCCAATGACAAGCAGCGATTTATTCGAGATATGGATCGCCGTGATGATGTGATGAACGCGCGTACTGATCCTAACTCCTATGGTTGTGGTTTTTTATGTACAAGGCGCGAGTTATTTGCGGATTTGACGCCGGATCAAACAGCGCTTCAAAACGCTGCTAATAATTTAAACCCGACAGGGTATAGCTCAGTAATTAGAGTCAATGCGATTAACCTCGGCACAGCAAGGGTTGAAGGGTTATTGATGAACCACTTGAAAATTACCTCGCTGGGGGCTAACTGATGAAGATTGCCATCTATCAATATGCCTTTTGCGTCGCCGTGGCGCTATTAACGTCCGTTGCACACAGCGGTGAGCTGCAAGCGCTAGATGAAGACGCTCTGTCAGGCATTACCGGCCAGTCGGGCATCGCGCTAGATTTGGAGCTGCGTATCAATGCAGACGCTACCGGCGCGCCACTGGCCTCACTATCCAATTGCACAGGCGTTGGAAATCCTTGCGTAATGGGTATTCAGTTTAACAACCGTGGCAGTGGTGGCGGTGAGTGGTTAATGCTGAAGGATTATTACGGCATTATGAAAATAAACAGTCTTCATTTGGATGGGGCCTATACTCCAGGCGCTGCTAGTCCATACACGAATCATAGTCGGTTCTACAATCAGTCTGGCACAGACTGCTTAACGTCCGGCACCTTCCCGAATTGTGCGGAAAACGGGCAGGCGGTATTCGCTATGAGTTTTGCGGGAAGCCCGGCTATTTTTGAAGATGATATTTTGTGGCATCTAAATGTTGGGCGGATGGCGATTGAATATGGCCCAACAGGTTATGACAACGACACAAATGGTTCCTTTTTAGGCTTGCGTGTTACAGATTTGAATCAAACCATGGCACGTATAGATGTCGATGGCACCTTAACCCTGAGTGGTTTTTAAGTGGGTAGCGTTATGCACAACAACATAATAAAAATTAGCGGCTTGGCTGCAATGATGATGTTCAGCTCCGGCATTAATGCTATGACAGCTCTTACGGATGAGGGGCTCGCAGAGGTCGCTGGCCAAGGTTTATTTGTTTCCGATTACATAGCGCCAAACTCGCTAACAGGTGCTGGCGCAACGGGAGGCAATACTGACTTTGGTTTTTATCGCATGGGGCTTGATGTCGAAGTCGCGATGAATGCGAACATTGATAAGTTGCAGCTGGGCTGTGGTGGCTTTAATGAAAGTGCGGCAGGAAACTCCTGTGACATTGATATGGACTTCGTGCGTTTGATGGGGCTTAACGCGGCTGGGAATGGCCCGTCTACTGCTGGCGCAGCATCGGACTTTATTTTGAAGCGGCCCTATGTAGAGATTGCCGTGAAAGGCTCTGGGACTACGCGTGAAGTGGCGGGCATTAAAATCGGCTCGGAAGAGGCGAACGGGTACTTCGGTGTTGGACGGCAATATGCTAACGGTGCGGTAAACCAAGAAACAGGTGTTACTTGCCAAACGGGCGGAGCCGCGGGTAACGCGGGTGCAGGGGCTGCGCGGGGAGCCTGTCACTCGGGTGTTAGTCGAATCAGTGCCTATTTGAATGTGGAGCTTTCAGCTGTGCTTCCTCTCACTAATGGTGTTAGCGGCTACGCTTGTTTTGGCTTGCTTTCCTCTTCGGTTCCCAACGGCGGTGATTGTTACGCTAGCGATACCGCCGGTGTTTGGAAGAACGGCAAACGCCTTTACGCTGAAATTATCGGCACTCGAGTAGCTACGATGAGGCAGGTGGTAGAGCTTGATCTGGACGCTACAGCGCTAGGCTTTATTTCTATTGATCATGCGTATGCGAATTTGGTCCAAGACCTGAAGACACTGCACGGCTTTTCACTAGATGGAACCAGTGACTTTTTCCTTTCTTTCCAAAGACAAGAAATCGCATACCCTACATATGATAAATCGGGCTATGCGTACCCAGCCAATGCGGGCTGGTGGATGAACGTTCCGGACGTAACAGTGACCGACGTGCAGGGTGCAACCGTTGACCTTGGCGGACTGTTCGCTGCACTGGGGAACTTGGCTTATCCCGGCGGCGACACGATTAACTCGGATTTGGGTGTTGCTCCACCTATAAACTGCTACGGTGGTTACGGTTTTTGCTAACAGATTTAACAACGACGAACTTTTGTTAGCTGAATACTTACTGAATATTAGATGTTTACCGTTAGGCTGATGACGATTATGCATAAGAAAAAAAGAGTCATTAAGAACGCTTTATTGCTGTCGAGCGCGGCGTGTACTTTTGTCGCTGGGCCGGCGGCGTACGCCTTAGAGGCTCTTAGTGAAAGTGAGCTTGGTTCCGTCAATGGACGTGATGGCGTCACCTTCGATATTCAGCACGATACCGGTATAACGGCAGACCAAATTTCTTGGACCATGGATAAGGGAACTGCGGGGCCTGCACTAGAGAACTCATTGCGTATTGGTAAGGCTGGCAATGCAAGCGACGGCTTTAGTTTGAGGCCTATTGGTGTTGATGGCACCGCATCTGCGCAGCCGTTAGATATATCAATCGATATCGACGCCTTCACGAATAGCCAAGGCCGTCCGGGTCTGGCCATTGATTCGAGCTGGGGTCGGATGAGGGCGCAAATTGATAGCATGTCTGTATCGGACGATACGAGATCATTTGGCACGACCGCAATAGATTCGGCGGGTAGGTTTGCGTTAATCGGCGATGGCGGCTTGTTCAATATCAGTGGCGACTCAGCTGAACTAATTATCAACGTCGGTAACGTGGATGCATCCGACCCTAGCCCAACAAACTGGACGCTTGCTGATCCAGGTCAACTTTATTACCGAATCGGCGGGCCTGGCGCCACAGAGGTATTGCTGGACAACCTAGGCTTCTTATTGCATATGCACGAGGGCACTGTAGGCATAGATGGCACAGAAGGCTTACTTGTTCAAAGCAAGGCAGGGGCTAGAACGGATTTAAATTTAACTTTTGATATCCTTGCCACCGGTTCCTCTGCCTTCAGCAAAGCGGCCTCCACATATTTACCAATGTTGTACTTCGGCTGGCGCGGAGGGTTAGAAGACTTCCGTTTCACGCTCAAGCCAGGCGGCGCTTGGCTTGCAGATGGTACAGTGACACAAGGCTTAACCGCATCGCTGGGCTTTGATTTAGCGAGTGATTTCCAGTTTATTCTCGGTGAGGCGGGCGGCGATAAATCCTATCTCGAATTCACAGATCCTACGAGCCTGCCTAAGCTGTTAAACCCTAGCCGAAAAGATGTTGAGTTTGGCTCCATCACACTAGATGCCATTTCTGCTGGGCAAGGAGTAGGTGGTATTTGTTATGGCGGAAGTAATAGTGCAGGGCCTCTTGGTGGTTGCGCCGCGGAATCTTTCGCGTCTTTACCTGCTCAGGTTATTGATATCCCTGCGTCTGACTCGGGGCTAGCTCTCATTTCCAGAAACTGGGGACTGCACGCGTATTCTTCTCGGGTTTCTTACAGAGATGGAACCGACTCATTGCTCGATATTGACGAAGGCTGGGCGCTGATTTATACACTCGGCGATATCAACAGCAATTTATATTTATACCCACAAACCGGTGCAGGCATTACTGCTGACGTCGTCGCTGCCATTCAAACGATTGGAACTACGCCTCAGCAGCGGTGGGAAAACGGCACTCACTTAATGATTGGCGACACAGACCAGAACCTTGCGATTGGTTTGGTGGGTTCTGATTTGCTTTTCGCAGCAGAAGAATTGGATGTGGAGCTTGCATTGTTCGCAGGCGGCCTACGATTCCATACTGAGCAAGGTGCTAGGATTCAACTGCGAGGAATGTTTGGCGGCGGCGATATCCCTAATATGAACGATCCTATTAGCGCGGCATATGTCGACATGAACTTGGAGTTTGACGAGTTCGCATTTAATTTAATTCCAGCACTTGACGGGTCATTCGTTGGCTTCGCAGGCTACTTTAGCTTTGCAGACCTAAACAACGGATACTCAAATCAGACCGGCGGCGCCCATGGGCACGACGACGGTAGTTACATTTCCTTGGCCGAGCCTGATTTTGACAAGCTTGATGTTGATTTTCGCTTAGCCAATATCACGGGCGATATCGAAATTCCCGTGTTGGTAGGCAGTAGCTCTAGCGCTGAGAACTTCAACGGTAAGATAGATTTGCTTTCAGCGTCAGCAGAAGCAGATAACAAGCCCAAGCTCACTATTGCGACGAAAATGAACATTGGTCGCACAGCGGGGCTGTCACCTAGTGGTGCAGCAAGCGAGCCGTTTCTTATTAATAGCGTTGAGTTCGGCGGACAGAAACTGGGCTCTATAGCGATCCCAACGGGCCAGATATACACCTCGATTACTCTCAAGCAGCAGTAGCCCCCCCCTTCTAGGCCTCCATGCTGGAGGCCTAGCTAGAGCCTACGTAGCTATCCTTCATTACAGTCTAATGCTAAGTTGTGGCGTCCCGCCTGATACTTATTGCTCAAAATCTTTGTTGTGTTAATGTAAATATGACACTTTATGCCTACCTATGCTGATATTATTCTGATAGTCAATGGGGCGAATTGATTTCCGCGCACCATTAGGGTGCTTAATTTGGAAGCTGCAATTTTCCTTAGGATGAACAGAGGCGTAGACACTCAATGATCTGTCCCCGATTTGGAGTCCTACTTTTTTTAATGCTCCTACTAGCTGGTTGCGGCGGTGATAGCAATACGCCCGATTCTAGCAATGGCAGTTCAGTCCCGCCCATTACAGACCCAGATCCAGATCCAGATCCAGAGCCATTAACTCAGCTGGACATTGACTTACTTTCAATAACTGATGCCAGTGGATTAACTGGCGATCCAGCCGCTAAGCGTAATTTTTCTCCTGTACTTCCGTCTGAAGACCCTCTGGTAAAACTAGGTGAGATTTTGTTTTTCTCTCAATCTCTTGCCGGAGGGTTTGATGCCGCCTGTGCAACGTGTCATTTGCCAGATATGGGCGGCAGTGATGGTTTGTCTCTACCTGTTGGGGTTGTTCCAGAAGATCGATCAGTGGTAGGGCCAGGTCGCCGTGTCGACGTGACAAAGGATCGGGATTCGCTCGCTGATGGCGGCCCGAATATGCATAGGAACAGTATAACGACTTTTAATGCTGCGCTATTTGATCGCGCAATGATGGCTGATGGGCGCATCCGTGTAATTGATGAGAATGTTGTGCCGGGCGGAATGGGGCAGCGCATTATTAATCCCGAAAGTGATCCCGGTCATGACCTTTCAGGGGTCGATGGACTACTGGCGATTACCAGTAAATTTCCTATTACCAACAATAATGAAATGCGCGGTTATTACTACGCCGATGTTAGTAATGCGGATGATTTCCGTCTCCATTTGGTTGAGCGGTTGAAGGGAAATGTCGACCAAAGTTATATGGCGCGCGAATCGGCGGCCAATTGGCTGCGAGTGTTCAGAGATGGTTTTAATAGCGTAGGTGGCGCGGCAGACGAACTTATCACACTTGAAAATATTCAGTTGGCGTTGGGTCAGTACGTGCAATCTCAAATATTTGTCGATACACCATGGCGTAGCTACCTTAAGGGAAGTCGATCTATTATTTCTGATGAGGCAAAACGAGGCGCCATACTTTTCTTTAAATCAAAAGCCGACGGCGGATTAGGGTGCGCTGCGTGTCATAGCGGCGATCGGTTTACCAATGAAAAATATTATAATGTCGGCTTCCCCCAAATCGGCAGAGGCTTCCAGCGCACGGATAGAACGGATGTTGGACGTTGGTTGGTAACACGTGATGCGGCGGACTGGTATGCGCAGCGGGTACCCAGCTTATTGAATATTGATCTTACTGCGCCTTACGGCCATGCCGGCACCTTCGCTTCACTCGAGGAAGTGATTGACTACCACATTGAACCCCGCACCGGATTTGGTAATTTTGACTTTACGTTGCAACATTTGCCTCAGTTTATTAATTCCGGTGTTACTTACCCTCAAGCGCAAACAATAACGATCTATGCGTTTGAGCATCAGAACTTTTCTGACGCTCAAGACATGCTGCCCATGCGCCAACTCACCACGCAAGAACGCAGTGAGTTGGTTGCCTTTCTGCGCTCCCTTACAGATAGATGCGCAGCAAATGTCGAGTGCCGCCGTCAATGGGTGCCTGCGCCAGAAGAAGATCCCGACGGCCACTTGCTTGGAGCGGATAATGGGCCTGCTCCGGTAATCGACGAATCTGTAGTGACCCCAGGTACATTTACAGCTGAGGTGCCACTCAACTGGCCAACAACGCCTGAGTTAAATAATTTTGCTGATTTAGTGGCATGCTCGAATGGCACTTCCTCAAATTTACAAACCAATACGTTTAAAAGACGCGACACAGAGCTTGGCTTAACAGCAACGCATGGTTTCAGCGTCGATACTTGGAGTTACGGAGATCGTTGGATAAATCACGAAGCGGCGATGTCCGCCGGTGGTGTAACGTCGGTTTATTTAAACAATGATTGCTGGCCTGATTTGTTGATGACAGGCGGTGATGATAACGGATTGGTTGCTTATCGTAGCCTTGGTAGCAACCTCGGATTTGTTCGTGATGATGGCTTGCTTGGTGGCAGCGAATTGGCTAACAGTTACGCACGTATAACGGGTGTAGGCGTGGCCGATTTAAATGGTGATTATCGCCGCGAGCTTGTGTTGACGAATTTATTCGCAGGCTCCACACGCATTCTCTCCGCCGGCGCCGCAAACACGTACGATGAAATTGCAAAAGTGAAGATAACGCGTAGCACATATGGCGTTTCGTTTGCAGATTACGATCTTGATGGATACCTCGACATGGTTATGGGCCACTGGGATGGCGATGGTGTGGACGGGACGGCTCCTGCTTTATGGAAAGGCACAGGCGATCTACTAACGGCTTGGGATGACGAGGCCAAGTTGGACTCCGAATGGCTTGATCAAAAATGGAATTTCACGCCTCTGTTTGTCGATTTCAGAAACGTTCGGCGCATGGATTTGGCGATTTCTTCCGATTTCGGCACCAGCTCTTTGATGCAAAACAATAAAGTAGATGGTGTGCATCAATATGAAAAAGTGACCGACCGTGCTGTTGTTACCGATGAAAATGGTATGGGTGGCGCTGCTGGCGATATCGATAATGATGGAAAAATAGATTGGTTTGTAACGTCTATCAAGGATCCCAACGGAAAGGCTGAGGCGAACTGGGGCGTTACCGGAAATCGGCTATATCGTAATGTTAGTACGCTTTCCAGCTTGGAATTCGAGGATATCACTGAGCAGTCCGGTGTCCGCGATGGTTCGTGGGGCTGGGGCGTTTGCATGGCAGACTTTAATAACGATGGGTTCTTGGATATTTTCCACACCAACGGGTTTGGCTACATGCCGTCGATCTTGACAGACGCCGGCTTTGGCGCATTGGTCGAGTTGTATTCGTCTATTGCTGCTGAGTTTATTGGCGTGCGCCCGCGGTTATTTATCAACCAAGGTGATGGGACTTTTGTTGACGAAGCGGAAGCCTGGGGATTGAATGTCGCGTCGGAAGGTCGAGGAGTTACGTGTTTTGATTATGACCGTGACGGAGACGTGGATATCGCTCTGCTGAATAACTCTACAGGCATGCAATTCTTCGAGAATCAGCGCGGCTCCACTCCAGCCTCTGCATTTCTTGGTATCCGACTGGTGGGTAAGTCACCCAATACAGATGCTATTGGCGCCCGCGTGTACGTTAGTGGAAACGTAGGTGGTGGTAACGGTTGGCAGCGTCAAATGCGAATGAGTGCCGCAAATAGCAACTTCAATGGGCAGACGATTCCGGATTTACATTTCGGCCTCGGCTCAGCCACCTCTGCCTCCGCGGTTAGAATTGAATGGCCGGATAAGAGCGGTATGGTGTGCGTCGGCGTGCCGGCAAATCAGTTTTTGACCTTTGATCAACGCGATGAAGTATGGCCGAAGTATGAGGCTGGTCAGCCCTTGTGTACGTGGTACCCAGATATTACGCAGGTGGCTTTCGATATATTTGAATAATGCACCTAGGTGCTAGGTAAAAATTCCGTCCTAGTTCGGGCGCATATCAAGCGTATTATTTCTCAATTATAAAAAGAGCGCCAATTGGCGCTCTTTTTATAATTGCGCAGCTGTTACTGCAACCTTCTTTGAAGCCCCATCTTCGCCAAAATCCGTGTTGAAATTTCTTCAATTGAAAATTCCGTGGCATCAATAAACGGAATATTGTGTTTGGCATAAATGGCTTCGATGCCGCGTACTTCTAAATCGCATTGCCGTGCGGAGGAGTAACGGCTGCCGGGTTTACGTTCGCTACGGATTGAGGCCAATCGCTCGACGTTAATGGTTAATCCGAAAATTTTGTGCTTATACGGCACTAAGCATTTAGGCAGGCTTAGGTCGTCGAAATCGTCTTCGGTAAGGGGGTAGTTGGCCGCTCGCAAGCCGAATTGCATCGCCATGTACACGCACGTTGGGGTTTTGCCGCTGCGTGATACGCCGATCAGGATGATGTCTGCATCTTCATAGGCCCGTGTGCGGGCGCCGTCATCGTTGTCCAGCGCGAAATGCACGGCGTTCATGCGAATGCGGTAGGCATTTTGATCTTGGATCGAGTGGGATTGATTAACGATATGGTTGGAGCGCATGCCTAGCTCTTGCTCTAACGGCGCTACAAAGGAGCTGAACAGGTCCATAACTTGCCCGTTGCAGCGCGCTAAGATGTCGCGGTGAGAGTCATTGACCAGCGTGGAGAAGACAATGGGCTTGGCGCCATCCGCAGAGGCCGCTGCGTTGATCTGCGCAACCGTTGAGTGGGTGAGCTCGTCATCGACCACAAAAGGCACGGTAATTTGTCTATAAACCAAGCCTTTAAACTGCGTCAGGATGGAGTGACCTAGGGTTTCTGAGGTGATGCCGGTGCCGTCAGAGACGAAAAACACAGTGCGGGTCATAAATTGTCCAGTTTTTAAGCAGTTAAGGGCTGCCGACTAAGTGAAAAGGGGCAGGCAATGCAGCGTCATTTTGAGTAGAATACGCCCGCAAATACAACCTATGCCGACCAGTTTCGTGCGTCCAGACCGGATTCACGAGTGACACTCATTCCTACAGGGGCGAGAAAGTAGGCGAAACGGGCCGTATGGCGGGTCTTCCGTCATCAAAACGGCAAGTTTTTTGTTTACGGTCTAGGGGTCGGCTAAACCATTTATTGAGGGAGTATCACCTTGGCAGAGCATGTAGTCTGGTTCGAGAACCTGGGCAAAGACGACGTAGAAACCGTTGGCGGTAAGAATGCGTCTCTGGGCGAAATGATCAGTAATCTGGCAGCTGCTGGCGTATCTGTGCCAGGGGGCTTTGCGACCACCGCAGACGCATATCGCGAATTCCTTGATTCAAATGGTCTCACGAAAAAAATCAATGATGCGCTCAACGCGTTGGACGTTGAAGACGTTGTTGAGCTGGCCAAAGTGGGCGCGCAAATTCGTCAATGGGTGGTTGAAGCACCATTGCCTGCAGCGCTTGAAGCGGCGGTAAAAGAAGCCTTTGTTAAGATGGCTGACGGCAACGACCAAATGGCTGTTGCAGTACGCTCGTCGGCCACTGCTGAAGATTTGCCGGACGCCTCTTTTGCTGGCCAGCAAGAAACCTTTTTGAATATTCGCGGTGTCGATAACGTTATCCACGCAATGAAAGAAGTGTTCGCGTCGTTGTTCAACGACCGCGCCATTAGCTATCGCGTTCACCAAGGTTTTGATCACGCACAAGTTGCATTATCTGCGGGCATTCAGCGCATGGTTCGTTCTGAAACCGGTGCTGCAGGCGTGATGTTTACGCTGGATACCGAATCTGGTTTCCGCGACGTGTGCTTTATTACTGCGTCGTATGGTTTAGGTGAAATGGTAGTGCAGGGCGCAGTAAACCCTGACGAATTTTATGTTCACAAGAAAACGCTGCTCAATAAGAAGCCAGCTATTTTGCGCCGCACTTTGGGTAGCAAACTTCAGAAGATGATTTACGGCGAATCTGCCACTGCTGGCCGTTCAGTTGAAACGGTTGCTGTTGATCAAGCTGAGCGTATGCGTTTTTGTTTGACTGACGAGCAGGTTGAAGAGCTTTCACGTCAAGCAATCACCATCGAAAAGCATTACGGCAACCCAATGGATATCGAGTGGGCCCTTGATGGTGATGACGGCAAACTTTATATCGTGCAAGCGCGTCCCGAGACAGTAAAGAGCCGCTCTGACGTATCCGTAATGGAGCGTTACTTGCTTAAGCAAACTGGCAACGTGCTAGTTGAAGGTCGCTCCATTGGTCAGCGCATTGGCGCGGGTAAAGTGCGCATCGTTTCAAACATTAAAGAAATGGAACGCGTACAACCTGGCGATGTACTTGTGACTGACATGACGGATCCAGATTGGGAGCCGGTCATGAAGCGCGCTGCAGCGATTATTACTAATCGTGGCGGCCGTACTTGCCACGCGGCAATCATTGCTCGTGAGCTAGGCGTGCCAGCGATTGTTGGTTGTGGTGATGCCACAGAGGTGTTGCAAGACGGCCAAGAAGTGACGGCGTCATGTGCGGAAGGCGATACCGGTAAGATTTACGAAGGACGTTTGGACTTTGATATTCAGCGTAATTCAATTGAATCCATGCCGAAGCTTCCGTTCAAAATCATGATGAACGTTGGCAACCCTGATCGTGCGTTTGATTTCGCAGGCTTGCCGAACCAAGGCGTTGGCTTGGCGCGTCTTGAGTTCATCATTAATCGTATGATCGGCGTGCATCCCAAAGCATTGTTGAATTTCGACACGATTCCTCGCGATGTTCAACAGACTATCGAGAAGCGCATTGCTGGCTACTCCGGCCCTGTTGATTTTTATGTCGAGAAATTGGTTGAAGGTATTTCAACCCTTGCGGCTGCATTCCACCCAGAAAAAGTGATCGTGCGTTTGTCTGACTTTAAGTCGAACGAATACGCGAACTTGGTCGGTGGTAAGTTGTATGAGCCGCATGAAGAAAACCCAATGCTTGGCTTCCGTGGTGCGTCGCGTTATATCAGCGAAAACTTCCGCGATTGTTTTGAGCTTGAGTGTCGCGCGCTGAAAAAAGTACGCGAAGTGATGGGCTTCACCAACGTTGAAATTATGGTGCCGTTCGTACGTACCGTTGGCGAAGCAGAGCAGGTTATCGATTTGCTGGGTAAAAACGGGCTGAAACGTGGTCAAGACGGTTTGCGCGTCATCATGATGTGTGAACTGCCTACCAACGCGTTGTTGGCCGATGAGTTTATTCAGCACTTCGACGGCTTCTCAATCGGATCGAACGATCTAACGCAGCTAACCTTGGGCTTGGATCGTGATTCTGGCATTGTGAGTCATCTGTTCGATGAGCGTGATCCTGCGGTGAAGGCGTTGCTGAAAATGGCGATTGATTCCTGCAACAAGGCAGGTAAGTACATCGGTATTTGTGGTCAAGGCCCAAGTGATCATCCTGATTTTGCGCAATGGCTGATGGATCAAGGCATTAGCTCTGTGTCGCTAAACCCAGACTCAGTGTTGGATACTTGGTTCTATTTGGCAGAAAAACACGGCAAATAATTCTTTGAGTTATTTGTTTGAGTAACAAAAAGCCCAGCTTAAAGCTGGGCTTTTTCGTTCTGGCTGTTCTCGATTTTGGATGGGTGCGTAACGGCGAGTTAAAACAATTATTGAAAGCGGTGATTAAGTTTGGTTTAAATGGCGTATGACTTTTCATCGCATCGTTCAAACTCACCATCTTTATGATGGCTATCGGCAAGTTGTTCGCATAGGCCGTTATGAATTGCTATTGCTGCAAAACGAGGGTGACATTGCATTGGTGGATAATCGATGTCCGCACCAAGGCTTTCCTTTGGATCGTGGTCCTGTGAAAGGCGCACGATTAATCTGCCCGCGACACGGATTCGCATTTCATCTTCGTAATGGCGATTGCCTACAGGCAACCAGCTGCAAGCTAGCAACCTTTGTTGTGCAATATGATGGGGCTTGGTTAGGCGTAGAGCTCCCAGACTACATGTAGGAGCTTGCTTGCAAGCGATGGGACACATGCTACCGCTGAATCGCTAGCAGGCTAGCTCCCACAAAAGATTAGTGCTGCGTATTTATGTAGGAGCTTGCTTGCTAGCGATGGGGCACATGCTACTGCTGAATCGCTAGCGGGCTGGCTCCGACATTGGGATAAATCCATTGCGAGTGTTGGGCTGTTCGGGGAGTTGGGGTTTGGTGGTGTGGAGTTTCTATGAGGCTCGTTGCCGCTAAACGGGTTTGACTGCGAGGTTAGTTATTTGCCGCAACGGCGTCGGTATTGGCTTTTGCAACCGGAGTGGCTTTCGGTTTGAAATGGGCGGAGTAGGTTGGCATGAGCCCCATAACTTTTTTAACGTAGCCTTGTGTTTCTTTAAAGGGCGGGATGCCGCCGTAGCGACGTACATTGGTTTCGCCGGCATTATAAGCAGCGAGGACGTGGTCGACGCGATCAAATTTCCCCATCAAATAATTCAAGAATTTAGCGCCGCCCATAATGTTTTGACGGGCATTAAATGGGTTATACACTTCGAGATAATTTGCGGTCTGCGGCATGAGCTGCATTAGCCCTTGCGCACCAACCCTTGAAATCGCGTACTCATCGAATAGCGACTCGGCATGAATGACAGATTTAATTAATTCTGGTTTAACGTTGTAGGCGATGGCTGCGTCACGAATGTCGCGATCGTATTGGTCACGAATGTCAGCGGTTAATTTGTGTTGGGTTTTATCTTCCCAGCCTTTGCGAACGCTCAGCAATACCATTTCTCCGCCAATCCGATCAGTACCCTGATCCGTAAATAGCACGCCACCGTCCTTAGAACGGTATTTATAAATGGTGTCCGCCGAGGCGGTGCTGGCGATAATCAGGCTTAAGCCGATTAGCGCAAAATTACCCTTCATTATCGATCCCAACCTTTATCACACCGCCTTATTATGTCTCATCGTCGGGTAAACCGTTGAATGCGGGGTCGGTAATGCTGCATTCAACTTAATGCTAGGTCGACGATTGAGGAGCGGTTATTGGTTTTGTGCCTTGGGCCAAGCATGCCCATAGCCTGATTCTACACAAGCAACTGCGGGCTGCCTAATGGTCCCTTCATTGAAGGCTTCTACTAAACTGATACTAACGCGGGATCTCTCCGAGGAAGCCCCTCTGGCTGACGAGATGCACTATATGGGGCGCAAATGGTGCGTAAGAAGCACTCTTGGGCCAGCGTACGGCGTTATCGGCCGCAATATGCCAAAGGCACTTTTCATTCGGTGGTGCGGGTCTTTATAGTCTAGGTGAGTGGTCGGCACAGGCCACCAACCCAGTGCCCCATGCAGGGAGAGTTTTTAATGTTCTCAGAACGCGTTCAATCGTTAGTGCAGTCCGTGGCGGATTTGGCAACGATCGTGTTGGTCGTAATCCTTATGGTCGCTGTAGTGGCGGGCGTCGTACTTTGGGTGCAGGATCGCTTCTTTCAAACCACGCATACCATCCGTAAAAATTATCCTTTAATTGGCCGCTTCCGGTATCTTTTCGAACATATCGGTGAATTCTTACGCCAGTATTTTTTTGCAATGGATCGCGAGGAATTGCCGTTTAACCGCGCGCAGCGAGCTTGGGTGTACCGTGCTGCGAAAGACCTTTCCACCATGGTGCCGTTTGGCTCGACGAAAAATATGCTCACGCCAGGCAGGGTGATATTCCTAAATGATCCCTATCCAACGTTAGACGGCAGCACGGCTGCATCGCAACCAATGATGATTGGACCTCATGCTAGGCAGCCTTATGTCGCACGCTCTTTCCACAATATTTCAGCGATGAGTTATGGCGCTTTATCGAAGCCGGCCATTTTAGCGTTGTCGAAAGGTGCCTCTATGGCGGGGTGCTGGTTGAATACGGGCGAGGGTGGGTTGTCGCCGTTTCACTTGGATGGCGGCTGTGACATTGTTTTTCAAATTGGTACGGCGCGGTATGGCGTACGTGATGAGAACGGCGAATTAAGTGACGAAAAATTGTCGGCCATTGCACAGCATCAGCAAGTAAAAATGTTCGAAATCAAACTCAGCCAAGGGGCGAAGCCCGGTAAGGGCGGGATACTCCCTGCGGCAAAGGTTACCGCCGAAATTGCAAAAATACGTGGAATTCCCCTAGGAAAAGCATCCATAAGCCCAAACCGGCATCCTGATGTCGGCAACGCCGAAGAGTTACTCGATTTGATTCATCGCGTGCGCGAAGTGACCGGCAAACCTGTTGGAATAAAGATGGTGATCGGCACGTGGGAGTGGTTGGAGGATTTGTTTCTAGCGGTTCATGCGCGTGGCATTGAATCAGCGCCGGATTATATTCAAGTTGATAGCGGCGACGGAGGAACCGGCGCCGCTCCGATGTCATTAATGGATGATGTTGGTTTGCATTTGGCGGAGTCGTTGCCGCTTATGGTGGATTTATTAACGGGCTACGGACTGCGTGATCGTGTGCGAGTTGTCGCGTCAGGAAAATTAATCACGCCCAATATGGTGGCGTGGGCAATCGCGCTGGGTGCGGATTTTTGTGTGTCTGCACGGGGTTATATGTTCGCGCTTGGTTGTATTCAAGCCATGCAGTGCCATCAAAACACTTGCCCCACCGGAGTGACAACGCATGACCCTAAACTTCAACGAGGGTTGGTGCCGGCAGATAAGGCGCGACGTGTCGCGAACTTTAATCGGCATATTGTCAACGAAGTTGAAGTTATTGCGCATTCCTGCGGCGTCGCAGAGCCACGTTTGTTACGTCGTCATCATGCACGCATGGTCACTGGCACCTCGTCTGTGCCGCTCAATAGCTTATGGCCGACTGTCGAAAAAGAAGTGTATTTGCGCCATGGGCGGCGAGCAGCCGGCGGCGAAGTGATAACCAGAATGCCGGTACAGCATTGATCGCTTTTATCTATCGCCCAGATGAATTTGAATATCTTTCCGAATAACGCCTAGTTCAGCACAATAGCCGCTATTAAACCTTTCCATAGCGATGCTGAACGCTGTGTGCGTCCCAGATAGGAGCAAAAATGGCAAACGAATACGATTTAGTGGTGATCGGCGCGGGCTCTGGCGGTGTACGTGCTGCAAGAATTGCGGCGTCTTTAGGTGCCAGCGTTGCCATCGTCGAAGGCCGTTTCTTTGGCGGTACTTGCGTTAACGTTGGTTGCGTTCCTAAGAAGATGTTCGCCTATGCCTCAGAGTTTTCAGGCTTATCTGAACTCGCCGCCGACTTCGGCTTTAACGTTGAGGCCGGCCAGTTTGATTGGTCGCGCCTGCGCGCCAACAAAGACAAAGAAATAGCGCGCTTGAACGGCGTCTATGAAAGACTACTGAGCCACGCCGGCGTAAATATATTTCTCGGTTATGGTCGCATTACCGCATCTGACACTGTGGTGGTGGGCGACGAAACCCTCAAAGCCAAAAATATTCTTATTGCCACCGGTGGCCAGTCTTACATGCCGGAGATACCCGGCGCTGAGTTAGCATTGCTGTCGGATGATCTGTTTGTTTTACCCCAGTTACCCAAAACCGCCATTGTGGTGGGTGGTGGCTATATTGCTTGCGAGTTCGCATCGATTCTTAGCGGCCTCGGCGTGACAGTGCAGCAACTCTATCGTGGCGAATTATTTCTGCGCGGCTTTGATCGAGATATCCGTGAGCACGTCGCGAAAAGCATGCGTGGCGATGGCATTGAGATTTCCTTTAATGCCGATGTTGTTGAAATTACACGCACGGATACAGGAAAAAGGGTCACGCTGACTGATGGTTCAACGTTAGACGTTGATGAAGTGTTCTACGCAGCAGGGCGCATCCCCAAAGTCAGCGGGTTATTCGATGGCGTTGACGTAACTATGGCGCCGAATGGCGCAATTAAAGTCGATGAGCATTTCCAAACTAATATCCCCGGCATTTACGCAGTAGGTGATGTGACCGGTCGCGTGCAGTTAACGCCGGTCGCTCTCGCTGAGGGCATGTGGCTAGCGCACCATTTATTTGGCGATGCTCCGACGCCGCAGGTTGAATACGAGAACATCGCAACAGCGGTGTTCTGCCATCCGAATGTCGGCACAATAGGGTTGAGTCAAGAAGCAGCCGCAGTGAAGTACGGCGCGGTACGGGTATATAAAAGTGAGTTCCGCCCGTTGCGCTTTAGTCTGGGAGATATTCAGCATCGCACACTAATGAAGCTGATTGTCGATGACGCGACCGACCGTGTTGTCGGTTTGCATATGGCAGGCGATGAGGCAGGCGAAATCGTACAAGGTTTTGCCGTGGCGGTGCGCATGGGCGCAACGAAGGCCGATTTTGATCGCACGATTGGCATCCATCCAACGTCAGCCGAAGAATTTGTGACGATGCGCCAGGCAGAACTTGTTCAGCGGCCCTAAAACCATCTAGATAAAACTGCGCCGAGGTAGCTGAAGAACGACATGGTTTCCGAGGCGCAGTTTTATTAACCCCCCAAAAGCAGTAATAAAAGCCTGAAATAGCCCGTCATTTGGGCCCCAGCTCTGGCCCGACGCGCCGTTCGCTGTGTATGATTGTCCGCAATTCTGATTCATTGCGGACGCTCTCTTGATGGCCACATTGGCATATCAATTCGATCGGATGCGGGTTGCACGCACAGCATAGGGGGTAGTATGCGTCGGGTAGTTTTTAATCAAAAAGGCGGGGTAGGGAAATCCAGTATCACGGTGAATCTCGCAGCTATCAGCGCGTCGCAAGGCAAGCGAACGCTAGTCGTGGATTTAGACCCTCAGTGTAATGCCAGCCAATATCTACTTGGGATGGATGCCTTTACTGGCGCGGAAGGTCCCAAGCCCAATATTGGTACTTTTTTTGGTCAAACCTTGTCGTTCCGCATCAAGGAAAAAGACGCACGTGAGTTTGTGCATCCCACTCAGTTTGAAAATCTGTTTGTGATCCCGTCAAACCCAGAGTTGGGTGAAATCGAGCACATGCTCGAATCAAAACATAAGATCTATAAATTCCGCAGCTTGTTATTGAACCTCGAAAAAGAATTCGATGTGATTTATGTGGATACACCTCCCGCCTATAACTTCTATACCTTGTCTGCACTTATCGCGGGCGATCGTGTATTGATTCCATTTGATTGCGATGCGTTTTCGCGCAAGGCACTTTACACCTTGCTCGACAATATTCAGGAAGCGCGCGAAGATCATAATGATGAATTAAAGGTTGAAGGTATCATCGTAAATCAGTTCCAACCACGCGCTAATTTGCCGAAGCAGTTAGTAGAGGAGCTCATCAGCGAGGGGCTGCCGATATTGTCGAATCATATTTCCAGCAGTGTGATTATGCGTGAATCGCACGATAGAGCGATGCCATTGGTATATCTATCTCCGCGTCATAAGATGACGGAAGAGTTTATCGCGTTGAACGGTGAGTTGGGTGCCTAAGCCAAACGAGTATTTGCACAAAGCCGAAGAGAATGCAGAAAAGCTGGTGGCGCGCCCTGATGTTGCCGCGAGAGTGGCCCAGCGCGCCAAAGAGCGCGCAGCGCAATACCAAGACCGGCTCGGCGAAACCTTCATTGAAATCCAATCCATCGTTAGATTGGTCAGCGCTTGGGCAAAAGGCCGTTACCGCGTTGTACCCATCAGAACCTTGGTCGCGTTGATCGGCGCGCTAGTCTATTTCTTAGTTCCATTTGATGCGGTGCCTGATTTTATAGCGGGCCTCGGCTTGCTTGATGATATGGCAGTGATCGCTAAAGTCGTACAAATGTTTAGAACAGATTTAATTGCATTCCGTGAGTGGGAAGGGGAGCAAGCGGAAGGCACAAAACAACAAGGAGAAGACAATGGATGATTCGTCACTAGACGAAGCCTACCGTGCGCCGCGCGCCGGGTATCAGGGGCATGGGCATATCATTTACGAAGAGCCAAAGGCGTTCAGTTTTTCTCAGCGTATCAGCCGCCTGCAGTTCGCATGCTATTCGACGGCGTCTATTTTTATACTTGTTTTGACTATTCTGCTGGCGCTTGTGATTGCCATGGCCACGCTCGAAAAAGATCCAGCCGCATCGCTAATAGCCATACTGGCTGGCGTTGGAGCGCTTTTTTGGTTTGTCTATTACATATCTTTAGCGGTGCGTCGTTTGCACGATATTGGACGAACAGGCTGGATGGTAGTGCTACTTTTTGCCAACCTAGCGCTTATCCCTATCGGCATTATGATGCCGTACTCTCCGAGTATCGTTTTCGTTGTATCACTTATTTCTCCGTTGTTTTCGCTATATCTCTTTGGTGCGGAATCAGATGGCATGAATCGCTATGGCACACCGCCAATGCCTAATTCGACGTTAGTGAAGATATTCGGCGGTTTTTTTTGGGTATTCATGATGCTTGGTGCTTTGGGGCAAATAGGCGCAATCGGCTGGCAATATGTTGCCCCTGAGCAAGCGGAGAAATATCTTGGAAACTCGCAGCAAATCGACCCTAATCAGCTTAAAGAGCTGATGAAAAAAATCGGGCAATAAAGCGCACACAAGGACGAAGAAATGATAAAGCACATAGCAACAATGGTTTTACTGGCAAGCATCACGAGTCCCGCGTTCGCCGGCTTTAAGGTCGAAACGCTTAGCTCACTGCAAATGGAAACATGGCGCGTCCGCATGGGCTTTCATCAGCTCGCGGTGCGAGGCAATGCGCCGGAAGATTTAGATGCGCTGGAAAATGTCATTCATGAAGGCGGCGTTATTTTAGAGACGCTTGGTGCGGAAGCGGTAACGAGCACCGAGAAAGAGACCCACTCTGAACTAGAAGCAATGTGGGCCGCACTCGGTGATCGCGCGGTGGATAATCCGTTAGCGGCGGTGGGCTATGCGGACTTTAATGCCTTCTCGGAAATCAACAGCTTGACGCTCGATATTGATAAAGAGTTACAGAGCAATATAAAAACAGCTACGCCCGGCGACAACGACGAGCTTATTGCCCTTGGTGCGCAGCTGCTAAAAATTTCATCCGAATATATTGCCTTATCGACATTTCCCTCTGCGGGGATTAATACCGGCACGCAAGAAGAGTCCATGGCCTTCAGCCGAGAAGCGATGGAGTTTGAGATGAACCTGACTGCACTCGAAAAAAGCGGAACGGGTGGCGACGCAGCCAAGCGCACATTGGGAACATTAAAAACACGCTGGGCATTCATCAAAGGCGCGATCCCCCAGTTAGACGACCCAAGCGCCGCGAAGGTGCCGTTGCTGTTCTATCGTTACAGCTCACAAACGGCGGAAGATTTATTGGCGATCACGCAACAATAATATTTGTTCTGAAACGGACTAACGGGTGTGTCTCGTTAGTCCGATCTAACTGCCAACCAATCAGCAATCGCGCGCCATGCATGTGTAGGTGCCTTGCTTCCCGCAAATACTCCCGCATGCCCGCCAGGCACCACATCGAAGCGACGATCTTTGGATGAGGTAAGGCGCATAATATCTTTCGCAGCTTGCACGCTGACGATTCGGTCTGTCGTGCCAGCGAACGCCAAGAGATTGGCCGTGATATTCGAAAAGTCAGAGTAGCGGTCACCGATACGAATACGACCACCCGCTAAACTGTTTCTAATGACCATTTTTTCGATCACTTCTCGGACGGTCGCACCGGGGTAGTCAACCATGTCGTTAAACCACTGACCCACGGTCATATATTCCGTGACGTATTCGCGGTCAGAAATATTGCGCACTAAATCAAGGTAAGACGCTACCACACCCGGTGGATTCGTCATTTTAAATCCAAATGACAATAAGTTAGCGGGAATGTGAAAGAGCTTCGCACTGACAGGCTCTAGGCGTACTTGAAACCAATCGTGCACTTTCAGGGCCGGATAACTTACCAACCCCATAATCGAGCCAAATGGGCCGCTTTTGTGAAAATTAACTGGACTGGCAATGGTGCTGAGGTTGCGCACGGGCGCATCGGGAAACGCACCCAAATACATCAAACACAACAGGCCGCCCATGCAATAACCGACAAGGCTAACCTCGTTACTTTCGCCATGTTGTCGCACAGCCTCGACCGCTTCAGGCATCCATTCATTTACGTAGGTGCTTAAACCCAGCTCGCGATCAGACAGCGACGGGCTACCCCAGTCCAACACATACACGTCGTAGCCTCGCGCAATAAGGTAACGAACCATGCTGCGGCTTGGCATTAAATCCCATGTCCACGTTTGAATGCCCAGTGCCGGCACTAAAAGAATCGGCACGCGATGACGTGTTTTGCTGACGGGGATATCGTTGCCGTCAACGGAAATGGCGTCCATGGGCGGCAAGGTATAATGACGTACGGCCATGATGCCGTTGCGATAGATTTCTACCCACGGCGTTTTATCGTTCAAAATAAAACGGTGCGGATGGCGTCGGCGCTCAACAGCATGTGAAACAGCGCGCCAACCAGATGAAAGCGTGTGCCGATAATTCATACAGCGTCTCTAAACGTAGGCACCGATTGTACCGTGACGAGTGCAAAATGACGTAATCTATTGGCGTGGGCGCTGTTCAGCGGCCGATGAGGTCGCTAATCTTGCCTCACCTTACAGTCTTGGACATTGACCGCCGTGACAGACGATAACGCCGTACCATTCACCCGAGTGCAAATGTGCGAACGATATGTTGAATCCGTTCGTCATTCACATGAGCTGGGAATACAAATTATTGAAGCGCGAGAGCAGTCTGTTCGCGCCGTGATGCCTTGGCAGGAGCGCCTTGTGGGTAACCCTGACACCAACATGATTCACGGTGGCGCGATCTTCGCCTTTCTCGATCAGTTGGGTGGCTTGGCAAATGCATTGCGTGTTTTCCCAACATTCGAAATTACGCCGACCATTGATTTTCGTATTGATCATCTCCGTGCACCGACCCCAGGCGCTGCCATTATCGGCGAAGCGGAATGCTACCGGTTATCGGAGCATGTCGCGTTCGTTCGCTTAGAGGCGTGGGCGGAGGGCGCTGAGGAGCCCATTGCCACAGGCATGGCCACGTATATGCGCATGAAAGTACCGAATGCTGGCACGGTGGTGGCCCCATGAAAAATATCAAGCAGTGGGTAGAAGACTGTCGCAGCGGGAAGGAGACGTACCAGTCGTTGATAGATCGCGTGCCGTATGCGCGGTTTTTAGGGATCCAGGTCGTCTCACGGGGAGAAGAGCTATATTTTATTCTCCCCAAAAAAGACACCAATGTCGGCAATCCAACACTGCCCGCATTGCATGGCGGGGCGGTTGCCGGGTTTATGGAGCAAGCGGCGTTACTGTTTATTTTGTTAGAAATGGGCGAGCCGCGCATACCGAAAACGATCGATCTGACCGTCGACTATCTTCGCGCTGGGCATGTGCGAGACACCTTCGTTGAGTGCAGCATCACGCGGCTCGGACGCCGAGTTGCCAATGTTCATATCAGTGCGTGGCAGGTCCGCAAAGAAGAACCTATCGCCATAGCCCGGGCGCATTTCCTCCTCTCCGAAGAAAACTCAGACTCCGAGTAATCGGATATCCAACTATAAGGTGCTCTTTCACATGAGAGAGCACCTTAGGTTGTATTCTTAAGCTCCTGATAATGAACAAGTTAAACAGCCAGTCATGCGGTGTATACACTACGTATATTGTCGTCCTTTGAATTGGTGAGGCATACTCGAAAGGTCTAGCGTTAAGGGTACCGACCTACGAATAACGCCAATCAAATGAGGGCCGTTAGAATGAAAATCAAACGTGTTAATACGCCTCCCGCAGACGTGAGTTTTTATGAAAGTTGGGACGGCCCTGGTCACGAAGACATCGAAGAAAAACTCACGCCTGCTTACGTCGAAGACGTTGTCGAAATTTTTCAGACGCCCCTTACCGGGCACTACAACTGGGACTATTCCAGCGCTGATGGGCGCATTCGTAAGTTATATAAACTCGGAAAAGAGCTGAATTGGAATGCTGACTTGGATCTCGATTGGAGTCAGAACTTTCCGAAGTCTGAATCTCCGCTAGATCAGAGCATGAACCCTTTCAGCGGTTGGGACGTGTTTGAAAATCTCTCAGAGGACGAAAAGTTACGCTTTGGCTGGCATAACCTTGCGTGGATGCTTGCGCAGTTTGTACACGGCGAGCAGGGCGCATTACTCGTCGCATCGCAACTTGCCTCATGTGCTCCGACTTACGATGCTAAGCTTTATGCCGCGTCTCAAACCTTTGACGAGGCGCGCCATGTCGAAGCCTTTACTCGTTATCTTCAAGAAAAAATCGGGATTTTCTATCCCGTGAACAATCACCTTAAAGTGCTACTAGATAAAATTCTGACGGATCCACGCTGGGACCTTAAGTTTATCGGCATGCAGATCATCATTGAGGGGCTGGCGTTGGCCGCTTTCAATACCTTAAAGCTCACAGCCCAAGATCCGTTGTTACGAGAAATTATCACGCTTGTGGTGAGAGACGAGGCACGTCATGTGACGTTTGGGGTGAATTATTTAGAAGACTTTGTCAGTACCCTGTCTGAGGAAGAAAAGGAAGAGCGTGCGCAGTTTGCGTTTGAGGCGTGTGTAGTTATGCGTGAACGCCTTATTGGCACCGATGTTTTCGAGCATTTTGGTTGGGATGTGGAAGCGGCGCGAGAACAGGTGCTGGGGTCTTATTTGATGCAGCAATTCCGTAATTTGTTGTTCACGCGCATTGTGCCTAACTTAAAACGTATAGGGCTACTTACCGACAAGATCCGACCCAAATTTGAAGAACTTGGTATTTTGCAGTTTGAAAACCTGCTCGATGATGGGCAAGTGGATTGGGCTGAGTTATCTCGTCCGCTTTATGAAAAGGTCGGGTAGCAGGGCGTTAGCTTGCGGCGTATGGGTGCTGAATTAGGCCCTATCGCTTGCAGGCAAGCTCCTACATAGGAATTAACCAGCAAACACTCTCGGTCCATGTGGGAGCTTGCCTGAAAGCGATGGAGCGGTCACAGATTGTTCACAGGGCTATTAACACACGAAGCACCTCAGAACACATCCATAAAAAAACCGCCCAACCACTTAAAGTGGTGGGCGGTTTTTTTGTCTTCTTGGTTAGCCAGCTAGCTCTATTGCTCTAGCAGACAAACAAACTGACGCGATGCCTTACTGTGAATACGGCAACAGAATCAATTCAACGCGACGGTTTTGTGAGCGGCCACCTTCCGAGCTGTTTGAGGCAACCGGCTGAGTTTCGCCGAAGCCGACAACATCGGTGCGTACTGGTTGAACGCCAAAGCCGAAGAGCACATTGGCCACGGCTTGGGCTCGGTTCTGCGACAACAGAAGGTTGTACTGATCGCTACCAGTGCTATCCGTATGCCCACCAACCTGAATCATGGTTGATTTATATTCCTTCAATACTTCCGACACCGAATCTAAAACAGGCTTAAATGATTCTTTTACCGTCGATTGATTGGTATCGAATGTGATGTTGCCAGGCATATTAAGCACAATGTTGTCGCCATCACGGGTAACTGAAACACCGGACGCTTCGAGTTTTTGTCTAAGCTTGGCTTCCTGTACATCCATGTAATAACCGACACCACCACCAGCAATAGCGCCAATGCCAGCACCTTTTAACGCTCTTTCTTTACGTTCCTTGGCATTGTCTGATGTTGCAATACCAATCAAAGCTCCGACGGCAGCACCAATGGCGGCTCCCGATGTTGCCTTACCGGTTTGTTTCTCTCCGGTGTATGGATTAAATGTAGAACACCCAGCGGTGACAACCGCTGCGGCAAGTAACGCACTGCTCGCTAATTTTTTCATGATGGCTCCTGTCCTGTGGTATTGCAGACAGCAAGACTAGCGACTTTGTTCACTCGGTAAAATAGATAGATGCACAGAAGGTGAAAAACGCAACAAATTGGCCACAAGACCTCGATAAAAACACGTAAGGTGATAGGCTGAGAACGTACAAGTTTTATCAATGAAGCAGTGATACCGTGCTGCGCGGAATTAAGGGCATTAGCTGAATAGGCTCCCTGAATCCCGCCACATCACGCCCGCGCTATTTCTAAATGATGAAAGGAGTCGCTATCCATGCTCGGAAAACGCATAGATCTCAACGAGATTACTGATACTCATTGGGATTTAGTCGTCATCGGTGGTGGCATCACTGGCGCCGGCATCCTTCTGGAAGCTGCTAGGCGAGGATTCAAAGTCCTTCTGCTTGAGCAGCGTGACTATGCATGGGGCACGTCTAGTCGCTCCTCGAAAATGGTCCACGGTGGTTTGCGCTATCTCGCTCAGGGCGATTTCAAGCTTACACGGCACTCGTTACTCGAACGGGAATGGCTCATTCGCGAATTGCCTGAACTCGTTATCCGGCAGCACTACCTCTTTCCTATTCGTCAGGGCATGTTTCCTGGGCGCTGGGCGCTCAAAGGCGCGTTGTGGCTTTATGACTTCCTAGCCGGTATTCGTGACCACCGATGGTTATCTAAAGACCGTGTATTAAACGATGCGCCCGGGTTACGTTCGGAAAAATTGCGCGGCGCAATGACCTATACCGATGCGCTCACGGATGACTCGCGGTTGGTTATGCGGGTTCTTCACGATGCGGTTAAGCGGGGCGGGGTTGCTTATAACTACGTGCACGTTGCTGATGTCGAAGAAAATACCGACGGCGCATACCACCTGCGCGCAGAAAATAAACTTAATGGCGCGCGTATTTCATTGAATGCGAAACATGTCATCAATGCTACCGGCGCTTGGGCAGATCAGTTATCGGGTGCCGAGTCACGCGTGCGGCCGCAGCGCGGCAGTCATTTGTTCGTGTCTCAGGATCGATTGCCGGTGGATCAATGCTTCACTCTGCTGAACCCTGAAGACAACCGTCCAATTTTTGTCTTCCCGTGGGAGGGCCGCACTTGTATTGGCACAACGGACATAGATCATAAAGGGTCGTTGTCCGACGAGCCGTTTTGCACCAGCACCGAAATCGATTATTTGCTTCGCCTAGCGAATCATCAATTTCCGCAGGCTGCGTTAACTCGCGCGGATATTATTTCTACCATGGCGGGCGTGCGCCCAATTATCGCGTCTGGTAAGGGTGTTAATCCATCTGCTGAGCGCCGCGATCACGCAGTATGGCAAGCCAAGGGCATTATCACCGTGAGTGGCGGCAAGTTAACGACATTTCGTTTGATTGCGCTCGATGCGCTGTATGCAGCAAACCTAATCAGCAAGGCGGAATTGAAACAGGGTAGTAGCAGTAAGGCGTCAGGATTCGATCACAGCATTGAAATCTACGGCACGCTGGGTCATCCGTTAGCGCCTATGCCAAGCGGCGATGAATTAACGTCAACGCTCAATTGGGTGCTGCGCAATGAACAAGTTGAACACCTAGACGACCTTCTATTACGGCGCACACGCTTAGGTAACTTATTGCCTGACGGCGCGAAGGAGGTGTTTGATCGGGTGCGCGCGTGCTGCACAACACACCTAAAGTGGGACGAATCACGTTGGCAAAACGAAGTGCAGCGGTATCAAGAGATCATTAGAAATCATTACGGTATTGCGGCTGAAAAAACTGAGCAAGAGCGGACCGATCCGTTAAAAGATCAGGCTAGCGAACTGAAAATGGCGTAAACTTCGCCTCGAATTATCGGGGCGTTAGTTATGTTGAGTTATCTACATTCTTTTCACGCAGGCAACTTTGCCGACGTGCATAAACACGCAGTGCTGCATCTGGTGCTCGACCATTTAACCCGCAAAAAATCTCCGCTCGCGATGATCGATCTATATGCCGGAGCGGGTTGCTATAGCCTCAATAGTAGTGAAGCGCGTAAAACGGCGGAGGCCGAGCAGGGCGTGCGTCGTCTGTGGCCCTCAAGCAGCTGGCCGCCAGTTATTTCCTCTTATACGCACTGCCTTACCAGTAATAATCGAGGCATTAACGAAACCCGCGCCACTGATCAAAACGAACTCAATATTTACCCTGGCTCTCCCATGCAGCTGCTGGCACGCGCACGCGATACGGATAGCTTGGTATTTAACGAATTGCATCCACGTGAGCATGAATCGCTAGAAACGCTTTTTGGCCGTGATAGCCGCGTTAGTATTCATAAGCGCGATGCGATTGAAGCGATGGCAGCTCTGCTGCCGCCTACCGAGAAACGCGGTGTGGTGCTCATTGATCCCAGTTATGAGCTCAAAGACGACTACCAGAAATTACAGCAAGCCGTGATTAAAACCACTCGACGCTGGCGTCACGGTGTGTACCTACTTTGGTATCCGCTCTTGCCTGCGAATGCACACCGCCCAATGGTTGAAGGCATTCAGCGCGCAGTCGACACCGAAACGCTGGTCAGCGAACTGCGTGTGCCGGTGAACGGTCCCGGGATGCACGGTTCAGGCATGCTTGTGATAAATCCAACGTGGCAGCTAGGAGAGAAACTTGATGGCCTCGCGCCGTGGTTTGCGCGGCTGTCAGAGAGCGGCGCGGTGATCAAAAATCGGACTACTGAGGCAACGAAGCACGAATAGATCACTTCCAACTACCAAATAGTAATTACATCAAGAAGCTATCCTAAGCTATTGTTAAAAAAGACTAAGCGCTCCAAATATACATATCTCGCGGTCGCTTGACCCTTGGGTTACCCTAATGTTTGACACTTGCTTTACAGGGCAAGCGTTAATCGACCCAGGAGGTCAGACCTAATGAATGTTTCAGAGCTGGCGCGACGCGCCGACACCACGAGCGAAACGGTTCGTCATTACACCGAACTTGGCTTGCTCCGTCCTGCACGCAATCCTAACAACGGCTATCGCCTCTACAACCGAGACGATCTTCGTCGGCTACATTTTGCCTTACAGGCTCGCTCGCTCGGATTTACCCTGGCGGATATCTGCGAACTTGTGGCCGAATCTGAATCGGGGCAAAGCCCTTGTTCAACGACTCGCCAGTTGATTGAGCAACGCCTAGCCGACGTTGAAACTCGGATCAAAGAGTTACGCCGGCTCAGTAAAAGAATGCGCGGCGCGTTAGCAGAGTGGAACGATCACCCAGACTGCGCGGGCGGAGACGAACGGATCTGCGTGCTTATCGATTCCTTTGGCGAAACGGAGAATCAATCGAAGGGTGGCGCAACCGATGCGTGATCAACATGATCACTCTCACGATACATCGACCCCGACGTCGTGTTGTGCAGGCGAAGAGAAAGTAAACAAAACAGTCGAGGCGGGCTCCTGCCATGAAACGCCTACACCGGACAATGCTACGCATTCCCCCAGCCACGGAAATAGCTGCTGCGATGACGATAAAAAACGCCGCCTCGATTGGATTTTATGGGGCTCATTGCTGCTCGTCGCAGTTGGATACATAGGCCACCTAACAACATCAACGGCCGCTACACCTGAATGGTTTCATCACTACGCTGACGGCAGTTTCGAGCTTATGAATGCCATGTGGTGGGGCCTTGCCATAGGTATTTTTTTTGTCGGCTTACTCGGCGAAGTGCCGCGCGAAACAGTAGTGAAGTTGCTCGGCCAAGGCGGCACATGGAACGGCTTGTTGCGGGCGACAGGGGCGGGAGTAATGCTCGATCTTTGCAGTCACGGCATCTTGGCAGTGGGCATGAAACTCTATGAACGTGGCGCTTCCGTAGGGCAGATCATGGCTTTTTTGATTGCCAGCCCGTGGAATTCATTCTCGCTAACGTTGATCTTGTTTGGATTGATCGGCGTCAGCTGGACATTGCTGTTTATCTTTCTGTCGCTTGTGATCGCCTTAATAAGCGGGCGAATTTTTGATGCGCTTGTGAAAAGCGGAAAGCTTCCAGACAATCCAAACAGGTTTGAGGTGCCGGAAGGCGATGCCCCGACTGTAGTGTCGCTTTTAAAATCTATCCGTTTTTCATTCAAAGGTTCTGCACGCATTCTGACCGAAGGCTTCCGTGGCGCAAGAATGGTTATTCGCTGGGCGCTATTCGGTGTTGTCATCGCGGGATTAATTCGTGCGTTTGTGCCAGCAGATATCTTTGCAGACTGGTTCGGGCCAACGACGCTCGGCTTGCTGTTAACGCTGGTCGCGGCGACCATTATTGAAGTGTGCTCAGAGGGCAGTGTTCCGATTGCCGCGGACTTAATGACGCGTGCCGCTGCGCCCGGCAATACCTTTACTTTTCTGATGGCCGGCGTGTCTACCGACTACACAGAGATCATGACTATTCGAGATACAGCGAAGTCCTGGAAGCTTGCACTCGCGCTACCGCTTATTACGATACCGCAAGTGCTAGTCATTGGATTTATTCTAAATATGGCAGGCGGCTAAGCCGCCTTATTATCCGTCTGTACGTCTTGCTCGCGAATCAAACTAATGATTACCCAGCCCGCCTGCGGCTTAGGTTTCGCTTCAGCGGTAAATACATGAATGCGGTCTTTGCTATCAATCGCAAACATTGGCCAAACTTGACGGCCCTCGGTGGCGATGTAGGCATCAAAATTAAATTCTTCAGACATTTTTGTTTGCCGTATTTCTCCGCCTTTCGACAAAATACTGGCCAGCTTGCCGTAGGTTAATTCGTTATCAAACAAGGTGCCGCCACGATGCTCTGGAGCAACCCCATGTTTCTCGTCGGCGTCCACGGCGGCAGCCAACGAATACACATTCTGCTCGCCGAATTCCAAACGGTAACGCATGGTCGACAGCGCGTTCAGTTCGCGACGCTGGCTAATGCCGAGGAGACGGCCCATACCCACTAAGTCGAGCTTTTGGTCTGCATACAGGGAAACAGGGTTGCCATAAAAAACAGAAAGGCCGGCCATGCGGGCAGTACGAATCATTTCCCAGCTTGAATCGGTCAGCATGACGGTGAAGCCGTTCTTTTGCAGCGC
Organism: Alcanivoracaceae bacterium; assembly: GCA_029213045.1. Taxonomy (GTDB): domain Bacteria; phylum Pseudomonadota; class Gammaproteobacteria; order Pseudomonadales; family Alcanivoracaceae; genus JARGPN01. The sequence goes on along the minus strand of JARGPN010000006.1, from coordinate 227,276 downwards.
TTCAGCGATTGCTCGCGCGACAGGGTTTGCACCAACAATAAGAAAACCGCGCGGCGCAGGTTCCGCAACCCGCAGCAGTTTCGCCAATGGACGTGCAGTAAGGCTTTGCAATGCCACCGTGCCAATGATTACCAAAAACGTTAACGGCACCAATGTTTGCGCGCCGGCAATGCCGAGCGCCTCAAGACGTTCTGCAAAAAGCGCTGACACTGCGGCGGCAACAATCCCGCGCGGGCCGATCCATGAAAGTAGGGCGCGCTCTCGCCAGTTCAGATTGCTGCCAAAGGTACTAAAAATGACAGACAACGGTCGGGCGATAAACTGCACTGCACCAACCACCAAAATCGTTGCATAACCAAGGGATGCGATTTCGCGCATTTCGATGCGCGCAGCAAGAATAATAAAAAGCCCAGAGATCAATATAACGGACAGGTTTTCTTTGAAGTGAAGAATATCGTCCGTATTAATACCGCGACGATTCGTCAGCACCATGCCACACACCGTCACGGCAACGAGACCGGATTCATGCATCAATTCATTACTAATAACAAACTGACCGACAACCGCTGAAAGCACCATAAAGCTGCGCAGGTACTCAGGAATCAAATGCCGCCGTAAAACCTCCGCCAACCCAAACGCTATCGCCGCGCCGACTGCTGCACCGAACACAATGGTTTGCGTAAATAGCCACACGCTATGTGACAAGCCGTTGCTGTCTGAGCCGGAGACAATAATCAGCTCATACGCCAATACCGCGAGGAGGGCGCCGATGGGATCAATCACGATGCCTTCCCAGCGCAACAGCCGTGCAACGCTGGCAACGGGACGAACGCTACGTAGGAGTGGAACAATTACGGTGGGCCCCGTGACCGTTACAAGCGCACCGAACAACAATGCCAGTTCAAACGATAATGGCGTGACCAATGTCGTGACGTAGGTGATAACAGCCCAAGTAATTAATGCTCCCCACGTGACTAACCGGCGAACGGTTGCTTCTAGTCCGCGGATCTCATCGAGCTTTAGCGTCATTGCGCCTTCGAACAGAATAATCGCTACCGCAAGAGAAACACCGGGCAGCAAAAGATCGCCGAACAATTCATTCGGTTCTAGCCAGCCGAGGGCTGGGCCCAAAGCAATGCCGGAAAGAAGAAGCGGAAGAATCGCGGGAAGTTTTATTCGCCATGCCGCCCACTGGCAAGCAAAGGCGACGAGGGTGATCAGCGCTAGCTGCAGCGCGATACCGATATCCATAAAGTGCCCAATCCGTAAAACAGCGCCCTATAGTTCCAGCCCTGTGTTTTTTCAGCAAGCGCCATTTATTAGCGTTAAGCTGATATTTAACGTTGAGAGTATTGGTATTGATGCGTACCATTCATGTTCTGCGAGGATCAGCATACATGACAAACACCCCATCCGTCCGACACTTAGCGCTTTCTCTGGGCGCATTAGTCGCCATCGGACCCTTTGCAATCGATACCTATCTCCCTGCGCTGCCTGCCATGGCAGAAGATTTAGCCACCACTACGGCAAATGTTGAGCGTTCGGTAAGCCTGTATTTAGTCGGCGCGGCGATTGGCCAGATTTTCGGCGGCCCCATTTCCGATAAGTTTGGCCGCAAGCCTATCGCGATCGCTGGGTTGGCGTTATTCGTTGCGGCAAGCCTGATGATTGTCTGGGCGCCGTCTGTTGTCTGGTTAGACGTACTACGTGTGCTGCAAGCGTTGGGCGGCGGCATAACGGTTATTACTTCAAGCGCCACGGTACGAGACCACTTTCAGGGGCGCGAAGCCGCAAAAATGATTACCGCGATTGGCATGGTGATGCTGATCGCGCCGCTCGTGGCTCCGACAGTAGGCACCTTTCTGCTTCACCTCGGCGGCTGGCATGCAATCTTTATTTCATTGGCAATTTATGCGCTATTTTTAATGGGCGTTGTTCATTTTGCGTTGCCCGCTGAGCGTATCGACGTTGAAAAACACGTAGACACGTCAACCATGATGCAACGCTGGGGGAGGGTGCTCAGTTTTTCTCCTGGGCTAGCGCTGATTTTCTGCAATGGATTTACCTTTAGTGCAATTTTTGCCTTTATCACTGACAGTGCATTTTTATATTTAGAGTTTTATGACGTCGGCAAAACGTGGTTCCCGGTGCTGTTCGGCGCCAATGTCGTCGCCATGCTGGTTTTTAATCGAATAAACGTGCTGATGTTACGTAACAGCGAATCACATCAAATTATGAGCGGCGCACTGGTGATGTTATTGATCGCGTCTACGGTGCTGCTAGGACAGTTTTTAATTTTCGGTAAGCCAACGCTTTATACTGTGGTGCCCAACATCATGTTAATAGGTGGTTTAGTGGCGCTAATTATGCCTAATGGCATAGCCAGCCTGTTACAGCTTTACCCACGGGACAGCGGCACGGCATCAGGTTTAAATGGCGCCGGTCAATATTTCGTTGCGGGGCTTTCAGGGGTAGGTATTAGCATGCTGCATAATCACACACCCATTCCGATGGCGAGCATTATGGTGGTCAGTGCAACACTGGCGCTGGTGCTACGATGGTACGCTGGCGCATCACATGATCTAAATAATCCCGCGCCAGATGAGAAACGAATCGAGGTAAAATAGATTTTTTGAAGATAAGGCGGGGAAGAGGGCACCCCGCCTTATCGGTTTCGCTCGCTGGTTAATGATCAGGAATCACAAAGGGTTAACGAACTCTGCATTCGCATTGCTGCTGGCCCGTTCCCACATTTGCAAATACGCTTCTGCTGACTGCATCACCGCCTCATACACGCGAGGATTGGATTGCTCACGCATATCTTCGATGTGGTCTGCCACCATGCCGTAATGCGCAACACCGTCCTTGTTTAAATCAAACACTCGGTTGCCCGCGACTTGTTTGTCAAAAACAAAACCGAATTCGGAAACAAATGGGTAGTGGAGCGGCGCACTATCCACGTTATTTCGCGGCGCGGCTTGGCCGCCCAGTCCCGCCATGTCCGTGCCAAAACCGACGCCTTGCAGATACTCCGTATTCGCTAATTCATCGAGGTAGCGTCCAACGCGATTATTCATGTCATTCGCGTCACTGTTATACGGTGCAACAAAGCCACCGGCACGAATTAAACGCTTGGCGTTTTTATGTAGCCCATTGTCCTTGGCAGAGTGCATCCAGCTATGGCTCGATACCACGCCGCTATAATTACGCGCCTCAACGATATCCATCATCGCCGTCACAGAGTCTGTACTGGAATGATCAAGCTCAATGATCATATTTAAATCGATCATTCGGTTTACTAGGTACACGCCCAAATCGCTTAAACCATTGGTGTTGCAGTGCTCAATCGTTTCATCGTATTCGGGAGCCGTGCCAGTTTGCAGCATAATATCCGCGATGACGGGAATGTCGCGCAGCAACGGAACACCCGTCATAAACTGCCGGCCACGTGTGTCGTCATCACATTCTTTCGTTTTGAAAAAATATCCCGTAGACAGCGCTTGGCCGAGATTAATAAATCCATCCTCGACGTGTGAACCGCCAATATGATTATCAAATTTGTGTGCAGGAAAAATACTGCGGACACCAAGGTCATACAGCTCGGTTAACCCTGATTCAATTTTAGCAACGCTACAGAAATCCAATTTGCCGCAGTTAAATGTCTCTGATGCTTCAACGCCCATCACGACCGCTAGCTTGCCATCGGCAATTACCTGACGTGCCTCGCCGGGTGATTTTACGATGCGAAAAAAGCCTTTACCTGGGCCGCCGAATTGCGCATCCACGTAATCTTGCATTTCATACAACCGCTTGGCCTGCAAACGAATGCTGTCCATGGTGTCGCAGCTGTTCGCGCCAACCCAACCAGCGGGATTAATCGTCGACTGCACGTTACACAGCACTTGGTTTTCGACCAAATCGACCACCATGATTCGTAGCCCTGCCAAGTACGATCTTTCAATCCATTTGTAATAATAGCCGGAGTGGGTGAGTTGTGAATAATTCGGCCACCAAGGAAAGTCTGGCCAACCACGGGTGTCATAACGATAACCAATATCTCCGTGTTGATAGAGATTGCCAATAATGTCGAACGAACCGTCTTTGCCATGAATAACTTTACTGTCGGCTAATGCTGACTCAACACCCCAGCGATGGAATGGGTCACCATGTATCACCTTGCCGCCCATAAATTCGTAGGAGGTGACATGCGTGTGTGAATCAACAAAGCCTCTAACGGCTTCATTCGGATCGCCTTTCAACGCACTGCGATCAGCCTGAACGTTTACCGTCATTTCTGGAAAATCGCGGCAATCTGTCTGGGCAGTTAAATTGAACGTGGATTCTGTTTCTAATGTCTTGGTTTTGTACCAACCCCAAAAATAGGACACCGTTTTCCAGTAGCTGTTTTTAATACGCTGCAGGGTAAAGCGGTTCTTTAATTGAAAGCGGAATGTATTAGCGCCGGCTTCCTCGCCGGTAATTGCCCATTCTGACGACAGATTTGGGTCACTCCGAACAATCTCAGTGGCCGGAACGCTGCTGGAGAGATACTTACCGTCTTGGTCAGTGAGCAGGAATTCGCCGAGATCTGACGGCTTGAAAAAGAAATGCGGAGCGTTCGCTGCCGAGGCGCTATCGAATCGATAGGTGCCGATGCTGGTGCGGCTGAGATACTTTCCCGTGCCCGGCGACTGGATGGCATAACAGCCTTGCGCCAACTGGTAGGCCGCGTCTTGGGCAGGGGTTGCCCAAAGCATTGAGGGGACCAGCAGCAGGCATAATACGAATCGGGAAATCGTGAATAATCGACCGAGCGTTTCCATACGTTTCTCTCTCTTTTTGTCTCTTTATTATTGTCATTAGTATTTATCGGCAGCGTTTTGCGACGCTTGTTGAGTGCTGTGCATGCCTGATAACGCAGTTTTACGCGCGCGCGCCATCAAACAGTATCCGTCGTTCAGGCTGTTTTGCTGCCGCCATAAAGTACTAGCGTGCCAATTTGAAGCGCTTTGAATCGGCGTTAAATCTCTCAGGCTGGGCGGTGAAACTGTTTCGCAGCAACTACCAAGCACAAAGATCCCGTCACGATGTGATGTAGCACGCGCTTAAGCTTCTACGATGGAAAACAGGGGCATTCCCAAAACAAGGAGCAGAGCAGACATGGTGTCCGAGATCGCGCAGAGACTTCGGTATAAACCACTAAGGAGGGAAACAAGGCATAACGGCGGTTAGGGAATACAACATTTAGACTGACATTATGGATTTAACATAATATACATTATGCGCACTCAAGGCTGACAATACAGAGAGACGCTACGAACGAATAACCCGAAGCCCTAGCCGCATTCCGCTGAAACGTTTTACGCCAGCGAGGCATTATGCCGCGAGCACGGCAACGCTATCCCGTTTAACATTGCCCCGTAAAGATTGCCTCACAAACGGTTTCACGCGAGCGTTCTACACGCGATTAAAGGCTCATAATAGGATCTATCAATTTCATGAGTTTGTCAGAAGCATTCATGGCGGCCATTTTTCTGGGCATCGCAGGCAGCACCCATTGTTTGGGGATGTGTGGCGCCATCAGCATGAGCATCACGTTTTCCTTGCCTGAGTCCGAGCGAGGCCCTTCGAGATTGATATATTGGCACCTTTGGATCAACGCGGGTCGCGTGTCTTTCTATACGCTCCTTGGCGCGATTAGCGGATATTTGGGGCACGCACTGGCGCGCCTTGTGCCTGGTGGCGGACAGGTTGTTTTATTGGTGTCTGCGCTGGTGTTGCTGATGATTTCCATGCAATTAGCAGGGCAGGCGCGCGGTATTTTATGGTTAGAGTCGATAGGACAAGGTGTCTGGCGGCGTATTGCGCCGGTGACGCGCCCTCTCCTACCTTTGCGGCATGCGTGGCAGGCCTACGCACTAGGTGTGCTGTGGGGGTTCATGCCTTGCGGATTGATCTATACCGCGCTTACCTTGGCTGCCGGCACAACATCGCCCTTGGGCGGCGCGTTATTAATGGCTTTTTTCGGCGTTATTACTGCGGTGCCAGTCGCCTCTACTGGCGTGCTTGCTGGTAGCATTAATTGGATGCGGCAGCGCTGGTGGAAGTACGTCTGCGCAGCACTGTGTTTTGTTTTGGCCGCCAGTTTAGCCGCGCAGGCCCTGATCGGCGATCCACACGCACATCATCAACACATGGCACCTGTATCTGCAGGTTCTTCAGGTGCCGCGGCAGAACATCATCATTAAGCCTTCGGTATATTTTTCTCTAGGCGACGAAAAACCATCGAGTCAGACGTTGAGTCCCGAGCGCTAAAGCGATATCCCGCCACATTAAACTCTGCCAGCTTTTCCGCACTGGTTATCTTGTTCTGTATGATCCAAGCCGCCATCAAGCCGCGTGCTTTTTTCGCGTAGAAACTAACAACTTTGAATTTTCCATTTTTCTCATCATGAAAAACGGGCGTGACAATGCGCGCATCGATCTCGTCGCGTACAACAGAACGAAAATATTCGTTTGAGGCAAGATTGATCAATTCTTTGGATTTATGCACGGCCAAGTCCGCGTTGAGCATGGCAGTGATTTCATCACCCCAGAACTGATAGAGATCCACACCGCGCGAAGTCTTTAGCCGTGTACCCATCTCTAAGCGATACGGCTGCATCAAATCTAATGGGCGAAGAACACCGTATAAGCCAGACAGAATGCGTAATTGCTTCTGCGCCTGCTGGATGTCCCCTTTTGAAAACCTCTCAACTTCGAAGCCCGTGTATACATCGCCTTTGAACGCGTAGATCGCTGGGCGCGCGTTATAGTCATTGAAAGGTTGAGTCCAGCTAGAAAAGCGCGCAACGTTTAGAGCGGCAATGTTTTCAGATACAGACATCAACTTAGTTACATCGTCGACGCTGTACTTGCGTAGACGCGCAATAAGATGCTCACTGTGCTCCAGCAAACGAGGCTGCGAGCTGCGGACGGGTGGTATTGGTGTTTCGTAATCCAGCGTTTTGGCTGGTGAAATAACAATCAACATGAATTATCCCAGAGTGCGGCGACTGATCTTGCGTCACATTATACGTAAGATTGAGCGAACTAATACGCAAGGAGAAAACCATGGCGCAATTGGCGCTGGCAATGTTTGTTATCGCGATCGTGTTGATCTTGGCGATAGCATGCTGGCGTGCGGGGCAAAAGACACTCGCTGTCTTGGCCTTTAGCGTCGCGGCACTCATGGGTGCCGGGTACAGTTTCTATGCAATGAACTCTCGCGTGCCGTCTACCCTGCCGACAGAGTCGGTGAAGTTGATCATGGAGAGCGCCAACCTGACAGGCGTGGGCTGGCGACTGACAGGCTCAGTCACTAATGTGGGTGACAAGTCGGTGTCTGCGGTGAACGCCAGCGCATCCGTAGCGCTTTGCGATGGCGATACATGCAAGCAGCGGGACAGCGTAGAGTTTGTTTTATTAATGCATGTGCCACCAGGACAAACGTATCCGTTCCACCAAGCACTGCATGATGTAAAGGTTTCGAGCAACGATATCAGCCATTCGGAAAAGTTGGTTTGGACGTTGACGGTCGAGTCTGTTCTTGGCTATGCAAACCAGCGTTAACGTGACGTTTGATGTTTTCCTCCCTAAGTAAAAAAAGGAGCCCGCATGTTCGCTCTCACTCCCGGTCAGCCGGTCCAAATTGCTGAAGGCGTATGGCGCCTACTGGCGCTTAATCCCGGCATGATGAGCGGCCCAGGCACCAATACGTATTTAATTCGTTATTTGGATGGGCTGATTGTGCTTGATCCCGGCCCTGAAGATCCACGCCATGTCATTAATATTGAAGTAGCAGCGCAACAGCTTTCTCTGCCAGTCAAAAAGATTTTAGTCACGCATACGCATCGAGATCACTCCCCTGCTGCTCACGCGTTGCATGCGCAAACCGGCGCACCACTTTGCGGCCCCGGAACCATAGACGATAACTTGCAGGACGAACGCTGGCACCCGCATGAACAATTAGCGGATGGCGATAAAATTGAATTAGGACATTCGACATTAACGGTGATTAGCACACCTGGGCATGTCGGCAACCACCTATGCTATTTGCTCGAATCTGAGGGCATGTTGTTTTCTGGGGATCACTTGATCAACGGCTCAACCGTTGTCATTGCGCCACCTTCGGGATCGATGAGTGCTTATTTGAAGTCGTTAGAAAAATTATTGCCGTTTGATATCCATGTTATCGCACCAGGACATGGCGATTTAATTCACCAGCCAAAGCAAGCCGTAGAACAAACCATCAGTCATCGTTTAAAGCGCGAACACAAAGTGCGTACCGCGTTATCGGAACGGCCGAATAGCTCAGCCAGTGAACTGGTGAAAGTTGTCTATGACGATACGCCGGCATTTTTGCACCCAATCGCCGAATTCTCCTTGCTCGCGCACCTTATCAAGCTTTGTGAAGATGGCGTCGCAGTTGTTGAGAATAGCCGATACACCCTTACAGAATCCGCGTAAGCATTTGCGCCGAGGTCGTTTACAGCCACCCTTTTCGTTTGAAGTAAACGTACGGCGCAAGACCCGCTAAAAACATCAATACTATCGCCATCGGATAACCATACTGCCACTGCAATTCAGGCATGATGCGAAAGTTCATGCCGTACAAACTCGCCACCAATGTGGGCGGCAGGAATACGACGGCAGCGATTGAGAATATTTTAATGATTTGGTTTTGTTCAATATTAATGAACCCCTGCGCGGCATCCATTAAGAAGTTAATTTTATCAAACAAGAACGTGGTGTGGGACATTAGCGTGTCAATGTCATGATGCATTTCCATACACTGCGCACGGCGTTCTGTATCGGCTCGCATATGACGCTGAATAAACGAGATAGATCGCTGGGTATCCATTAAGCAGAGCCTAATTTTTCCACTGGAATCCTCTAGCTTGGCCAGCTTTTCAATACCGGATTCCATTTCTGCATTTTCCTCCTCAAGCACCATAAAGCTGACGTCCTCTAACTGACGATGCACGTCTTCGAGTTGGTCGGCAAGATTCTCGACTTTCTGCTCCAGTACGCTTAACAGAATATCCTGCGGCTCTTCCGCCATGACGCGCCCGCGACGAATGCGCATACGCATTAAACGAAAATCTGGAATTTCCGTATCCCGCAGCGTTATTAAACGTTCTGGCTGAAGAATAAACGCGACGGTGGTCGTACGGTGCCGCCCTTCACTTTGATACAGAAAGAGGGAGTGAATATGCAAACCTTGCTCGTCGGTAAAGAAACGCGCGGACGCTTCGATCTCATCAACGTCGTCGCTGTCGGGCAAGGTACCGGTCAGCATATGCTGTACTTGCTCACGCTCTACATCTTCGGCATCCACGAGGTCAAACCAGCGACAGTCTGGCAGGCCTTCGGCATTGCCAGGCTCAAAATCCTGTTCACACAGAAGACCACGGCGAATATCAAAGGTGTAAAGCATTCTGTTCTCCCTGCCTGCGGTACGTAGATGGGCGCATAGATGGCTAATAGATGACAGCCATCTTTCGATGCAAGTGTTAACCCGTGTCGAGGCGCACTGCCTCACTGCGTAATCGTCAATGATGCGCCATCATGAAAGATAAATATAACAGTCTCTAGATGTTGATAGAATGCGCCCTATGGAAACCATCTTTCGCAGTTCTACAAGTAAAATTGATTTGGGGAATGGCGCTGTTCTGACGCTATGGAATGATTTTCTGCGCGATGAAGCCGCGGACGCACTGTTTGGCGCCCTACTCAATCAAATTGAATGGCAGCGCCCGCGTGTGAATGTTTTTGGCCGCGAGCACCCTATTCCGCGTTTGCAATATTGGATGGGTGACCCTGACGCGAAGTATCGCTATTCAGGTTTGTTGCTGATGCCTCAGGAGTGGCATCCGTCTGTGCAAATATTAAGAGAACAGATTTCAGCGGCATGCCAGCGCACTTTCAACGCCACCCTGATAAACCTTTATCGAGACGGCGCGGACAAGATGGGATGGCATTCGGACGATGAAGCAGAGTTAGGTGATAGCCCTTGGATCGCCTCATTTAATTTAGGCTCCGAGCGGACGTTTGCGTTGCGCAAACAGGGCAAGACAAGAACCGAAGAACAAATAGAACTAAAACACAACCAGCTGTTGCTGATGTCTCCGGCAGTTCAACAGGGCTGGCAGCATTGTGTGCCGCAGCGTAAGCGTATTACGCAACCGCGAATAAATATGACGTTTAGGCGCATACTTTCTTAAAACACGCTTTATCTTTTATTCGCGGTTGCTGGACTAAATCGACTCAGTTTGTGTGGCAAGGCTGTCCAACGGGCGAGGCTTTTCAACCCCGTATCCTTGGACATAGTCAACGCCGATTGTGCGCATGCAATCGCGAATACGATCATTCTCAACATATTCAGCGATGGTGCGCTTGCCCATCAAGTGACCCATTTCATTGATCGAACTCACCAAGGCTAAATCAGCTGGGTCATCTGCCACATCTCGAATAAAACTACCGTCAATTTTGATGTAATCCACGGGCAAGTGTTTTAGGTGACCGTATGACGCAAGGCCAGAGCCAAAATCGTCCAGTGAGAACCGGCAACCCAACCCTTGAAGCTCGCGAATAAAGTCAGCCGCGTCTTCCAAGTTGGCAATTGCCGCTGTCTCCGTCACCTCAAAACAGATGCGTTCACGCGGCACCGGATAGCGCTGAAAATGCTCGAATAAAAATTCAAGCAAGCTTGAATCATTTAACGAATGCCCAGATAAATTTATAGAAAGATGGTCTAGCTGATCCACTACTTGCGGGTTACCGTGCATCCAGCGCAACACATTTGATACAACCCAACGATCTAGCGCGTGCATGCGATTATAGCGCTCAGCCGCATGCAAAAATTCAGATGGAGCCAATATCTCTCCGTCCTCGCTGGCAATGGAAATCAATACTTCGTAGGCAGGTAATTGTTCCCCTTCCACGGTGGATTCTATGCGCTGGCAACGCAACAACAAGCGATCGTTGTCGATGGCATCATTTAACCGCGCAACCCATGCCATTACATCGTCGCGTTTGACCTGATCTTTATCGTCCGGCGAATAACGCTGCACCCGATTTCGCCCAGATTCTTTTGCGATCTGACAGGCGCTACTCGCGCTACGCATTAATTCTGGCGCGGTACTTTCAGAACCTTGGCGTGCAGCAGCACCGATACTTACGGTGATGGAATACGGATTGCCCGCACAAATAAAGCGCTCATCATCGACACGGCGACCAAATGTTTCAGCGATACGTTGCGCCGCCTCGGGTGGAATGTTTTCCAGCCAAACGGCAAATTCATCACCGCTTAAGCGGGCAATTAAGTTCCCAGGAAATGACTCAGCAACCAACTTGGCCATTTCTTGAATCATATCATCGCCAGCTTCTGGTCCACCGTACGTATTAACAACTTTAAATTGGTCAATATCGATGTGCAGCAAGCTCGCGGAGTTTTCGTGCGCAGACAAACGCTGTTTTAGCAGCCGTTCAAATTCGCGACGATTGAACAGGCCTGTAAGATCGTCATGTGTTGCTTGGTGCGCCATTTGATTGTAGACACGCTGCACCATGTTTTCTAAGCCACGATCAACAGCAGGTGCGTCAAGATTATCGACCGGCTTAATTTCACCGCGCGATAATTTTTCGGCAAAGTCATCGACGCGCAGCTCGACAATTTTCATGCCTTGGTGATTCACAAATACGTACGTACGTTTGTCTGTATCTGTCCAAGCGAGTCGAACCGTGGTTTCTTGACCATTGTCGAAGTTACTGAACCAGTCGCCCACTTCGTAACGCTGAGCCCGCTTGATCCAGCGTGCAGAGACCTCATCGCTGGCAACGACCTCATCGTCTTCTGCGCCAACGACGCCGGCAGGCACGTTGACCATCGCAGGCGCTGTTTCCGCTCGCGCTTTTTGTGAAAGCAAATCACGCAGCTCAGAAATCAAACGCGCGTTCTGCATTTGCGTGTGGTCAACCTGGCCCAGTCCATTCTTTATCATGGCTAATAGTTCAGAAAGCTGCTCCTGACTTGGCACTTTCTCGACGGCTTTGATCATTTGATCAATAACGCCTAAATAACTATGCCATTCACGGCTGTCGCGGCCGTGTCTTAACAAGCCTTGTACTAATAATTGACGCCAGCCGGCATCGATTAAGCTCAGAGCGGCCTTAGGCACCTCTTTGCCGCCAATGCGACGCTCCAGCGCCTGATTGACTTCCCGTCTAGCCAGTACGATTTTTTGTTTGCCCTCGTAGGATTCCGTAACGCGTTTGATATTGCGCATGTACAACGATTGCTGACGGTTCGCCATTTTATCGAGTTTTTCGAGGGAGCTAGAGAAGACGTTGATATCGTTATCGAAGCCTTGCAGTACGTCTTCAACTTCTTGATCAATTTCCTGCTCATGGGCGGCCAAATTAGCGCTGCCACGAACACCTAGTCGCGCCATCCGATTAAGCATTTGACGTGCTGGATGAGCTTCTTGCGTTAAAAAGGAATCATCGACTAATAATAAACGCAAAAATGGCACTTCTAACCGCTTAATGGATTCTTGCACACGACCGCTTAGTGCGGGATTTGCAATAATGCCTTCAAACAAATGATGAATGACATCAATAGCCGCTTGCACTTCATGATTCACCTGCAGCGTATCTTCTGGCGATCCACCTTCATTAATCGCGGCTGAAACGCGCTCAGCCAACGGAGAGTCCGCTGATTGCACATCAAGGGAGCGCTGTAATGACGATAAGGCTTCGACTACATGCTCATCTTTTGCCAGAGGAATATCAGGCAACCCCTGCGCTGAACGAATGCGCGCTTCTTCCATGGAGCTCTGACTGAGCAATTTTTTAACCGTATCGTACGCGTGGCGAGCGATATGTTGCTGTAGCGCGAACTGTCGGGCTGCGAGTGTCGGCGCTGGTGAGTTTCTTTTTGCGCTTTGCAGTGGTCGGGCTTCAGGTGCTCGCGGTGAAATCGAATCATTTTGAGACGCAGGCCCGCTGTCATTCCGAGCTTCAGTATTTGCCGCTACTTCACTACCTGAAGACGCGCCAGTAGCGCCTGCAACATCATTTTCCGGTTCAGAGTGAATTGCCCCCTGCGGTGTCTGCTGTGCGCTGTGAGCGATGTTCGTCCTCTGAGGCGTAGAAGCGTTCGCGCCCGTTACGCTTGGCGCGTCATTCGTCATTGGCGGTTCAGCGGGATTAGCGTTGGACGCATCCTGTTTTGGCTTTTGACTGTAGTTCTCGCTGAGATAACGACCCACATCTAAATCTGGCAGAACGCCCGCTTGGGCAAGCCGTTGATTAGCCTCAGCATAAAGTTCGCCAAGAGAACCAATAATTTCACTTTCAAACGTCGCCAGAATAACTTTGTCTGTCTTCTGCTTTAGCGGTAATAGGCGTAACGATTCCCCAAATGCATTACATATCACTACGGGGTGCAACGGATTTTTACGCGCGCTTAATGCAATATTGAAGAGTTCATCCATGCGTAATTGCAAATGCAACAATTCGTCGTGAAATAGCCCTTCTGCCCGCGTCGCCATCACTTTTAACGTTAGCCAATCCTCAAACATTTCTTTATCGACAAGAGATAATCGGCTGTTTGAGCTGTCCCCAGCGCTATCGTCATTACCGCTGACGATACCGTGGCTAAGCTCCTCAAGCTTTTTACACGCATTAGTAACAAAGTTTCTTGATAGCGTTTCACCCTGCTGGCCAAGCACTTTGCTGGCTTCAAAAAATGGATGCTGTTCTTGGTTGTTTGTTACTTTCTCAGCTGCGAGCACCAACGCCTCTTTGGCGGAAGGTAAAAATTTCTCTAAGCGTTTAATTGTGAAACGCCGCAGCACTTCCATTAATGCGTCGGCAGCTTGCTGCGTTTTCTGTTTTGATAAACGGTTTTTTTTATTGTCGGCAATGCTTGTCGTATCCGCATCTCGCAGTGCGCGGACATGATTTTGCACAGCTAACAAATCGGTAGAATTTGGCGACTCGAATGAAACGCCAATGCTTGACCCTTCTTTGCGCATAACCTTGGCGTTCAACGAAACGGCACGCATGCCTCGCAAGCCCTGCACCTGAAGGTCAATTTTTATGAAGTCACCTGCCGATATCGCCGCAAGGAACTGCGCGTCGTCGCTGGGTATCAGTAGCATCATACCGCCCAGACAAAAGTCCTGAACCTGACAATTGTTCAGTGCAAAATCTGTGAACGACACAGCGGCAGGCATCGTTATTTGATGCCGAATATGAGCACGTTGATTCATGCTTCCCCAGTTCCCTAAGTATGCCGAAGCGCCAAGTTGGCGGTCAGGCTTGTTATAAGCTTTTAATAATTAACCGAAAAACAGGTAGGTTGCTAGCACCGCGACAATTAAACCGGCCGCATCCGCCGCTAGCCCGCACAACAATGCGTAGCGCAAATTGGTAATCCCAACACTACCAAAATATACCGCCAACACATAAAACGTTGTTTCTGTGCTGCCTTGCATCACGGCAGCCATCCGTCCAGCTAGTGAATCAACCCCATGTGTTTGCATCACTTCGAGCATCATGGCGCGGGAACCGCTGCCCGTTAGCGGCTTAAGAAAGGCCACCGGCAAGGCGTCAACGAACCGTCCATCCAAACCAAGCCACCTTACTGCATGACGAATGCCGTCTAGCAGCAAATCCAGCGCCCCCGCGGCCCTGAGCATCGCAATGGCTACAAGCATGGCGACTAAGTAAGGAATCAACTTCACCGCCGTGCCAAAGCCCTCCTTGGCGCCGTCAATAAAGGTTTGATAAACATCAATGTTTGCGCGCCACCCTGCGAGTAAAAACGCGGCCACCGTTATCAACAGTAGGCCGTTGCCGAGCCCCGACGAGAGCGCCGCTGCAGAGCTCGCAGGCATCGCAGTAACGGCCCAAGCAAGCAGGCCTAGAAGACACAACCAAAGCCCAGCGATGGTCAAAATCACGGGATTTCGCAACGAAATGCCCTGAATTCTAGCTGTTAGCCAAATTCCGACAAATGTAGAGGCCGTCGTCGCCATAAGCATCGGCGCATAGATCGATGCTGGGTCAGCGGCCCCCTGCTGGGCGCGATACATGAATACAGTGATCGGGAGCAACGTCACCGACGATGTATTGAGCACCAAAAACATGATCTGGCTGTTTGTCGCGGTGCCTTTATCCGGATTGCTCTCCTGCATCGCCTCCATAGCCTTCAGGCCCAGTGGTGTGGCGGCGTTGTCCAAACCGAGCATGTTGGCAGACAGGTTCAAGGTGACAGGGCCTAGCGCAGCCCGATTAGTGCTTAAATCTGGCATTAAGCGCAGCAGAATTGGGGTCAAGCGATGGGATAGGCGCTCAGCCATACCGCTGCGCTGGGCCAACGCAAAGAAACCGCTCCACAGGGTTAGAACGCCTATCAGACCGAGGCTTACCTCGACGGCCAAATCAGCAGCCGAAAACATGGCTTGAACCAATGTACCCAGTGCTTCAACGTCCCCAATTAGCAATTTACCCAATGCCACCAAAATGGATAGCAACAAGAACCCAATAAAAAGGCTATTCATCGATTTTTCCTAGCATTCAGTCGGCGGGCAGACGCCTGTGGCATTATTGATCACTAAGTCACTGAACCAATACATTAAATTCAGGTCATCTCCGATATACTCCGGCTCTGTCCTGCGAAAATTTAGGAAGGAAGCAGACTTGAAATTTAAATATAAACTGCCAGTCACCGTGCTGGCGATTGTCTCAGCGGGTTTATTCACGACGGTACTCGCTTGCACTTCATGCACTAATACTCAGGCGTCCGCCCCTGAAGGCCTATTGGCGCCCGAAGCGATACATCAAAAAACCATTGAGACAATCATCGCGCGCCTTAGCAACCACTATCGGCAAGTGGATATTAACGATGCGCTCGCCTCGTCCGTACTGGATCAGTACTTAAAAGATCTTGACGGCAATCGCATGTATTTCCTTGCGAGCGACGTTCAATCCTTTGCGCCGTACCGCACCACCATCGACGATCAACTTGATGACGGCGATCTAACGGCAGGCTATACGATATTCAACTTGTACCGTCAGCGTGTGCGCGAGCGCGTAGAATACATGCTCAGCCTGCTTGATAAAGGCGTTGGCGAATTAAATTTATCCGATGATGAAAGTTTGTTGATTGATCGTCGTAATGCGCCTTGGGCAAAAGACATCGAAGACAGCAATACCATTTGGCGCAAACGCTTAGAAGACGCCGTTATCGCTATGCGTCTCGACAAAGAAACGGATGAAGAAATTGAAAAGCGTTTAAACCAGCGCTATAGCAGCCAGCTTAAACGTCTAGATCAAAGCACATCGGAAGATGTGTTCCAGCTCTATGTGAACGCACTCGCGCAGACGTACGATCCCCACACTAGTTATTTTACGCCGCACAGCTCTGAAAACTTTAACATCAGCATGAGTCGCTCGCTGGAAGGCATTGGTGCGGTACTTCAAGCTGAGGATGAGTACACCAAGGTAGTGCGTCTTGTTCCCGGCGGCCCCGCTGCTAAAAATGGCCAATTAAAACCATCGGATCGCATTGTCGGTGTCGCTCAGGGCGACGACGAAATGGTGAATATTATTGGTTGGCGACTCGATGAAGTGGTCAATTTAATTCGAGGCCCTAAAGGCACTCGGGTTCGCCTTGAGGTAATTCCCGCAGGCAGTGCGAACGAGCACCGCATTCGCACTATCGCCATTGATCGCAATCGCGTTGTATTAGAAGACCAAGCAGCAAAAAGCAAAATCATTAATGTGAAGGAAAATGATCGCGAATTAAAAATTGGCGTGATCGATATTCCTGCCTTCTATTTGGATTTTGATGCGTACCATCGCGGCGACCCAGATTACACCAGCACCACCCGTGACGTTGCGCGGCTATTAATGGAGCTGCAGGAGAAAGGTATTGACGGGCTAGTTATCGATTTGCGCGACAATGGCGGCGGCTCACTTCAGGAAGCCACTCAATTAGTATCGCTGTTTATTGATCGCGGTCCTACCGTTCAAGTACGTGACGCTAGAGGCCGCGTACAGATGGAGCCCGATCAATATCCTGGAATGCTATATTTCGGCCCCATGTCCGTTTTGGTGAATCACCTTAGCGCCTCCGCATCCGAAATTTTTGCCGGCGCTATGCAAGATTATGGGCGCGCGTTAATTCTTGGTGACGAAACCTTTGGCAAGGGCACCGTGCAAACATTGATCCCACTAGATCACGGCCAGTTAAAAATCACCCAAGCTAAATTTTATCGCGTGTCGGGCGGTAGCAATCAAAATAAAGGGATTATTCCTGATATCTCCATGCCCTACCTGATCAACAAAAAGGAAATCGGCGAGAGCGCTTTGCCAAATGCTCTCCCTTGGGATCAAATTGCACCGGCACGTTATTCGCTGAGCGCGGATATGTCTCCGTACGTGGAGTCTCTGCGTACCTCTCATCTTAAACGTCTAGCGAAAGATCCTGAGTTCGACTATGTCCGAGCGCAAATGACGATGCTTGAAGAAGATCAAGCTCGAACCACACTGTCTTTGAATCAGGCTAAGCGGGAGAAACAGCAGCGCGCCTGGGAGGCGCGACGCTTAGCCACTGAAAATGCGCTACGCAAATCCCGTGGCGAAAAGCCCATTAAGGAATACCACGAGTTACAGGAAATTGAAGAAGAACGTATCGCCAAGCTACAAAGCGGCGAAGAGTCTAGCGATCCTGATCCTTATTTAAAGGAGTCGGGAGAAGTAATGGGTGATTTGATTGAGCTGTTAATAGCGAAACAGGTTGTGCGCTCCGAACCCGCAACACCGTAATCAACCGCACTAGAAAACAAAAACGGCAACTTAAAATGTTGCCGTTTTTTATGCTTGCCATTTCTTAGCTCGGTCCTTTTTGTTACGTCTTTAAGGCGAAACCCACCCGAAAATTTTGTCCAAGGCCCACGGGCCATCATCCATTGTCAGGTCATGACCTGCTGTGGGATGTATTTGTATGGGCAAGTTCCATTTCTCCGCAATAATGCTGGAGCAATCGGGGTGCACGAGCCGATCCCCTCCTCCGTTTAACACCAGCACAGGAACGCGGCTCGACAAAACCTTTGGCGCCTTGAATCGCGCCGCAGCAATGACCTGTCGAATTGAATTAGCGCGCGTTACGCCATGTGACGCAGCGTAGCCAGCCCAGCGCTGACTGACCTCTTCTTTTTTCTGCTCACTAATTAAATTGGTACTGATATCAAGAATATTCTTCTCGCGACGCAATCGGTCAGATGTCAGCAGCGTCTGTAAAATGACGCCATAATTTTCTGGTCTCAAGCGCTGCCAAAAAGCACTAAAACGGGCAACAGAGGTATTTATCAGGACCGCAGCAGAGACTTCGTTAGGATAATCATTAAGCCAGCTAATCGCTGTCATCGCGCCTAATGACAGCGCCACCACGTGAAATGGCGGCTGCAGGCCTTGTTTGCTTAGCTCGTCTCGCAAACAGGCGACCATATCGTCAATATGCAGAGGACTGCGCTCTTGGAACTTGGCGCCATTCCCAGGCAGGTCGATTGTGACAACCTGATCGCCGGGAAAATGCTGCCTAAATGCATCGGGAAAGCCCTCCCAGTGGCGACTCTCACGGATCAAACCTCTTAACAACACCCATGTTTTGGCCATCGAAAACATCTCCTGAAATAGGTTGTCCCGCAGAGCAAGACGCTGATCATACATTTTGAAGTAGAATGGCGCTCAAGCTAAATGCACAAAATACGGCTCGGTAGCAGATTTAAGGGGAAGCAAGTGCGAAAGACCGTCAAACGCGTAAAAACAGGTGCCTTCGAAAGGCGCCTTTCAATGGCCACCGCTGGATTCATGGCAGGCGCTCGGTATGCCACCTTATCAGCAGGCACTCTGTTCTCGGACAAAGAAACACGCGCGGAAAAACGCAAACAAATTCTTTCCAGCCAAGCGCTAGAGTTGGTTCGAGAGTTGGGAAAACTAAAAGGTTCGGTCGTTAAGATCGGTCAGATGATGGCTTTATTCGGCGAGCATTTTCTGCCCGAAGAAGTCACTGAAGCGTTGCACACGCTTGAGAACAGCACCACGGCGCTGCACTGGTCAACAATAGAGCGCCATTTAATCAGCGAGTTCGGAGAACAACGGCTTTCGCTGCTAGACATCGACCCCGAGCCTTTAGGGGCCGCCTCGTTGGCGCAAGTGCACAAGGCAATACGTAAATCAGATGGCAAAGAGCTGGTGCTAAAAATCCAGTACCCCGGCGTTGCCGATGCCATTGATTCTGATATGCGCGCGCTAGTGCAGCTACTTAGACTAAGCCGTCTGGTGCCGCTGACAGACCAATTTAACCAGTGGCTGGATGAAGTAAAGGCCATGTTGGCGCGCGAGGTTGATTACCGCCTAGAAGGCCGCACTACTAATTACTTTCGCGATCAGCTTTCGTCTGATCCGCGCTTTGTCGTGCCAGAGGTTATCGACGATTTCAGCACCAGCCGCATTCTATGCTTAAGCTTCGAACAAGGCGTACACATCACAGATCCATCGGTCATGGCGCTGTCGCAACAACGCCGCAACTTTATTGGTCACGCAATTATGGAGCTTTGCTGTCGCGAGGTCTTTGAATGGCATCGCATGCAAACTGACCCTAATTTCGGCAATTACCTACTGCGTGTGAATCCCGATGATGGCCACGATCAAATAGTACTGCTCGACTTTGGGGCGATTCGTGAGTTCGATGACGAAGTCTTGGGCCCTGGCAGGGAAATGATTCGGGGTGCATGGCATCACGATGCGCAGCGTGTGCTTGATGCATTAACCGCGCTTGATTTCTTGAGCAATGGCGCGCCGGACCGGCTTCGCTCGGACTTCACAGAATTATGTTTTGAAGCGATTGAGGTCCTGCAAGATCCTGATCGATTTCCGCCGCCCAGCAACGTCATCAACGAGAACGGCGAATATCTTTGGGGTAAAAGTGATCTGCCAAACCGCATCATGGCGCGCGCAAGTCGTAATGCGCTATCTCGATACTTCGATGTGCCCCCCAAGGAATTCATTTTTCTAGCCAGAAAGCTGTTGGGCGCATACACCTTTTTGCACGTCATTGAGGCAGAGGTTCGGGGTAATTTGATCCTTGAACCCTTTTTGGGCATGGGTGAAAAAAGCGACCGAACCCTAGTTCAGTCCAAATTGGATAAAAAATAAGCGGCTTGTCGTACAGGCGGGCCAATATTTAACCACTTATCGCCTTCAGATACTTTTCCTATTTGCCTTAACGCCCACTGCACAATATGGTTAGCACCCTGCTAAACGGCCGGTTCTGCTGAACCGGCCTTTCTATGTCTAACGCGGCTCAGAAAAGTCCTGAGTCAAGGCACTCAACCAGCGAACCAATATGGGGGTAACACGGGTGATTATCGGTGTTCCTAAAGAAATATGCCCTGGCGAAACGCGCGTCGCACTGACGCCAGCGAACGTCACGGTACTTAAGAAAAAACCAGATCTGCGTATCCTGATTGAACAAGGCGCAGGAGATGCCGCCGGCTATCCTGATTCTGAATATCAGGCGGCAGGCGCTGAGATCGTAAGCCGCGACAATACGTTTGAGCAGGCAGACATTGTTCTGCAGGTGCAAACCCCAGGCAGCAACGCCAGCAACGGCGCTGATGACCTTGGCAAACTCCGCGCGAACCAGATTGTTATCGGCATGATGGACCCGCTGGCCAATCCTTCTTTCGCTAGCACGTTAGCGGAGAAAAATGTCACTGGTGTTGCACTCGAGTTGGTGCCACGTATTACACGTGCGCAAGCCATGGACGTCTTATCGTCAATGGCAATGATCGCAGGCTATAAAAGTGTGCTCATGGCATCCACGGCCTCAAATCGCATGTTCCCAATGAACATGACAGCGGCAGGCACTCTTGCAGCATCACGCGTCTTTATTATGGGTGTTGGTGTTGCTGGGCTGTTCGCCTGCTCCACTGCCAAGCGCCTAGGCGCAATCGTTGAGGCGTACGACGTGCGCCCTGCGGCCCGTGAGCAGATTCTGTCGGTCGGTGCGAAGCCCGTTGAGTTAGACCTGGACACCGCTGCAGCAGAAGGCAAAGGCGGTTACGCCCAAGCTCAAGGTGAAGACTTCCTTAAGCGTCAGCGTGAATTGATGACAGAAGTTGTCTCTCGCATGGATGTGATTATCACCACCGCCGCTGTGCCAGGCGCTAAATCTCCAATTCTTGTCACCGAAGACATGGTGAAAGCCATGAAGCCAGGCTCAGTCATTATCGACTTAGCTGCTGAGCGTGGCGGCAACTGCGAGTTAACCAAACTTGGCGAAACTGTCGTTGAGCATGGCGTAACCATCATTGGCCCATCCAATGTGCCTTCGAGCGTTGCTTTCCATGCCAGCCAAATGTTCGGCAAGAACATGGAAAACCTGCTTAACCTTTTGATCGACAAAGAAGGCAAGCTGAATCTTGATTTCGAAGACGAGATCGTTCGCGAAACAGTGGTTTCTCACGACGGCGACGTACCGCATACACGCATGCGTCAATTGCTTAACTTGCCTGAACTGGCCGCGCCGTCGCAAGACGAAACGCCAGCGACATAAGGGAGATTCATTATGAATTTCGCAGAATTTGTACCGTTGCTTGCACTGTTTGTGTTGGCAATTTTTCTCGGTGTTGAGCTGATCACCAAAGTACCGCCAACACTGCACACGCCGTTGATGTCGGGCTCAAACGCTATTTCAGGTATTACCTTGGTCGGCGCCATTCTCGCGGCTGGCCACGACGGTATGCTGATTCAAGTACTTGGCTTTATTGCCGTTGTACTGGCGACCATCAATGTGATCGGCGGCTTTATGGTCACCAATCGCATGCTGGCGATGTTTAAGAGGAAGTAAGCGATGCATATTTCACAAGTCTGGATTGATATCGCCTATTTGTTGGCGGCATCACTCTTCGTATTGGGCATTAAAGGCCTAACCAAACCGAAAACAGCAGTACGTGGCAACCAGTTAGCGGCCATCGGCATGCTGATCGCCTGCGTTGTCACCCTGCTACATAAAGATGTATTGAGCTACGAGTGGATCATCGGTGGCTTGTTAGTCGGCGGCACTATCGGTGCCGTGCTGGCTATCAAGGTACAAATGACCTCCATGCCTCAAATGATTGCGCTACTGAACGGCTTTGGTGGCGGCGCGTCATTTGCTGTTGCTTCTGCTGAATTCTTTAAAGGCGTCAATGGTCCGGTAGAAATCATCAGCACCGGCGCAGCGGTATTAATCGGTGCAGTAACGCTGACCGGTTCATTGGTCGCATTTGCCAAGCTACAAGAGCTAATCGACGGGAAATCAATTGGCTTCCCCGGCATGAAAGCCGTGAATGCCCTGCTCTTCCTTGGCTCGATTTCCGCCATTGGCATGCTCGTAGTTGAACCAGGAAACAGCACAATTTTCTGGGGCATGGCCATTGCGGCGTGCGTTCTTGGTCTGTTGTTGGTGTTGCCAATCGGCGGCGCAGACATGCCTGTGGTTATCGCACTGCTGAACTCCTACTCTGGTATCGCAGCGTCTGCCGCTGGCTTTGTTATGGGCAACAGCGCACTAATCATTACCGGTTCGTTGGTCGGTGCATCCGGCCTCATTCTTACTCAGATTATGTGTAAGGCAATGAATCGTTCACTGACCAACGTATTGTTCGGTGTAATGGCTGAAGGCGGAGAAACCGTTGACGCTGATGAAGTCTACCAAGGCAAAGTAAAGTCATCGTCTTCTGATGAAGTTGCAATGATCCTAGAAACTGCTCAGCGCGTTGTTATCGTGCCTGGCTTCGGTATGGCCATGGCGCAAGCACAACATGCCGTACGCGACTTGGCAGATGTCATCGAAGCACGCGGTGGCGTTGTTGAATATGCAATCCACCCAGTTGCTGGTCGTATGCCTGGCCACATGAACGTTCTCTTGGCTGAAGCAGAAGTGTCATACGACAAACTGAAAGACATGGATACGATCAACCCAACGTTTGAACAAACCGACGTTGCGATTGTTATTGGTGCGAACGACGTTACCAATCCCATGGCACGTGAAGATAAAGGCAGCCCAATCTATGGCATGCCGATTCTGAACGTTGATAAAGCAAAAACAGTTATCGTGGTGAAGCGTTCGTTAAGCCCCGGTTTTGCCGGCTTGCCTAACCCACTGTTCGCGAAAGACAACACCTTGATGTTGTTCGGTGATGGCAAGCAAGCAATCATCGATATCACGCAGGCACTAAAAGATGCGTAATGGTTATTGATGCTTAAAAGCATTACTACGCAATAAAAAAGGCCGGGTCTCCCCCGGCCTTTTTTATTGCTGCAAACCGCGCTTAATCATTTAAGTCTTAGCCAACGGCGGCAAGCACCTTTTCACTCGCCGTCATAAGACGAGCACTCGAAAGCAACCTATCAGCAACTTCCGAAAATATAAAGCCACGCCCATAAAAAACGCCTCCTAAGAGGCGCTTAAAGTTGGCATTTCACTTCGTGCCATGTGGTGAACGAAGTGAGGCGGCCTCAGAGATTACAGGATGGTGTACACCAAGCCGACAGAGAATTCATGGTCTGCTTCTTTAGCGCCAGGTGCCGCCGTAGACTCATGTTCCAGTAGGTATCTCACCCGCAGACTGAAATGAGAATTGATTTTCGAGTTCAAAATTGATTCTGCACGTGTGCTTCTGGAATCGCGGCCAATATCACTGCTGATTTCTTGACGGAAATCCGCGCTCTCACTGATTAGCCATTTATATTTCAGAGCGGCACGTAATATCGCTTGATTCTCGTCGTTTGCACAACCGAAATAGCCGGACTCTTCTTCTAAGCACTGCCAGCGATAACCAGGACCAACTTCAGCGTCGAGCGTGTGCTTTTCATTTTCAATCCAGCGACGACCCAAACCGACAGCATAGGTTGCTTGATACTGGAACCCAGAAAAAGCGTCCTTCTCATACGTAAACACGTTGAACAAATAATTGGCGCTGTTCTCACCAAGCTTACGGTCAAGCTTGTATAAGCCGTAATAACGCTCCTTTGTCCTTAAGTATTCTTTTTTATCTGGTAAAGCAGGATCAACAACGACGGCCTCTTCTTTGTTGGCGCCTTCCAGCTTCATCGTGTTACGCCATAGGTCCCCTTCACGTGCGGCGCTTAAGTTACCGTTAACCTCATTCGTATCGGCGTTGCCGCGCTCCAATACCATGCCGGCACTTAAATCCGCTTCCCATTTACGGTCGGCGGCGCCTTCTTCTGCAGCGAACAACGCTGCAGAAGCAACCGTCACAACTGAGACGGCAGCTACTTGAATCAATCGCATTACAAAATACCTCTTACTCGGGTGACTTCTGGGAATGTACGACCATTTGCGGGAAAGGAATTTCGATACCTTCCTCATCAAAACGATTCTTGATCGTCTCGGTGGTGCCCCACATTACCGCCCAATAGTCCGCGCCTTTTACCCAAGGACGAACAATTAGATTAATTGAGCTGTCAGCCAGCTCAGAAACCGCAATCACTGGCTTTGGCTCTTCAAGTACACGATCGTCAGCAGCCAAAATTGAAGCAATAACCTGCTTTACTTTTGCCAGATCGCTTCCATAACCCACGCCCACAACCATGTCTACACGACGCGTTGGCATTTCCGAATAGTTGACGATGTTGCTGCTCATAATCGCGCCATTCGGAACGGTAATAATGCGGTTATCAGGAGTCACTAAAATACTGGCAAAGATACGAATCTCTTTTACCGTGCCGGCGGCTCCACCGGCTTCAACGTAGTCCCCAGCTTTGAAAGGGCGAAAGATAATAATCATCACACCAGCCGCGAAGTTGCCGAGTGAATCTTTCAATGCCAAGCCAACCGCTAAGCCTGCCGCACCCATGATCGCGACGATGGACGTTGTTTCAACACCGAGACGATCAAGTGAGGCAATGACGACAAACGCCAAAACCGTGATATTGATGATGTTGCCGACAAAATGCGCAACGGTTTGATCTATCTTTTTCGCCATCACGGTGGTGCTCATATTCGCGATGCGTCGAGCAATCCATTTACCAACAATAAAAATAGCCAGTGCGGTAAGGATGTTGTAAGCGTAAGGGGCAAGATTTTCGTTAGCGAATTGCTGGATGTAACTTGTTACTTCATCCATAACACTTTTCCTCTTTCCTATGAGTTAACTTGAGAATGGCTGTTCTGATAACGCGGGATTATGCCTATGTTTGTACCAAATTCCGTTAAATTTACTAATCACCTAACAAGTTTTACAAAACGTAGTTTTCCACAGACTTCAGATTCACCTGCTGTTCACGTAAATCCAAACACGACAATCAGTGCCATCGAGAGCACAGGTCGATTACCGTCGAAACCTCCCTTCAGAATGGCTTAACGGGAAAGTATGCCCAAAGACCATCTCAGGGCCAACGATTGGGCCGTCGAATATCACTTAACTCCCCTTTAATCTTTGGGGTCTATTGCTGGTTCCGGTACAATGCTCGGTCTTGAAAATCAGTGGAGTGTGATTCATGTCTCAGTCGTCAGTGCGTACCCAGTTGGAAGCCCTTTTTAGGGAGCGCATCCTTATTCTCGACGGCGCCATGGGCACTATGATCCAAGATAGACGCTTCACCGAGGCAGATTACCGCGGCGAGCGCTTCAAGGATTGGCCGAGTGACCTCAAGGGCAACAACGACCTACTTGCCATAACACAGCCAGATGCTATTCGAGAAATCCACAAGGCGTATTTAGACGCCGGTGCAGATGTGATCGAAACCAACTCGTTCAACTCCACCAGCATCGCCATGGCCGACTACGACATGCAAGACCTTGCACGCGAGATCAACGTCGCCGCAGCGCGGGTTGCTAAAGAGGCCGTCGCCCTCGCCCACGCTGAAGATCCATCACGCCCGCGCTTTGTTGCGGGAGTGCTCGGCCCAACCAATCGCACAGCAAGCATTAGTCCAGACGTTAACGACCCCGGCTTTCGTAACGTCACTTTCGATGCACTAGTCACGGCGTATGTGGAAGCCATTGATGGCCTCGTCGAAGGTGGCGCCGACATTCTTCTCGTTGAAACCATATTCGATACGCTGAATGCTAAAGCGGCGGTTTATGCCATCGAAAGTTACCGCGACGACCACGGCTTAGATATTCCGGTTATGATTTCTGGCACCATCACCGATGCCTCTGGACGGACACTCACCGGCCAAACCACCGAGTCATTTTATAACTCCTTGCGACACGCTAAGCCGATCACGATTGGTTTGAACTGCGCGCTAGGAGCCCGTGAGCTTCGCCCCTACATGGCTGAGCTTTCGCGCATTAGTGAAGGCTTTGTCTCAGCGCACCCAAACGCTGGTTTGCCGAACGAAATGGGCGAATACGATCAATCCCCTGAAGTAATGGCGAAAGAAATTCGCGAATGGGCGGAAAAAGGTTTCCTCAACATGATCGGCGGGTGCTGCGGCACAACGCCGGCGCATATTCGCGCCATTGCGAACGCCGTCGCCGATTGTACGCCGCGCGCGTTGCCTGACATTAAGCCTGCTTGCCGACTCAGCGGGCTGGAGCCGCTCAATATCACTGACGAATCATTGTTCGTTAACGTTGGCGAACGGACTAACGTCACCGGTTCAAAACGCTTTCTGCGCTTAATTAAAGAAGGCGACTTTGACACCGCACTAGAAGTAGCACGCCAACAAGTTGAGTCCGGCGCACAAATCATCGACATCAATATGGATGAAGGCCTGCTCGACGCGACTGAATGTATGCCGCGCTTCTTAAATCTGATTGCCTCGGAACCTGAAATTTCCAAAGTCCCGATCATGATCGACTCTTCCAAATGGGAAGTTATCGAGGCGGGGCTGAAGTGCATTCAAGGTAAAGGCATCGTCAATTCCATTTCCATGAAAGAAGGCGAGGAAGCCTTCCTGCGCCAGGCCCGCGAAGTACGTCGCTACGGTGCCGCGGTTATCGTGATGGCCTTTGATGAGCAAGGCCAAGCGGATACCCGCGAGCGCAAAACGGAAATATGTACCCGCGCCTACAACCTTCTTGTAGAAAATGGTTTCCCGCCTGAAGACATTATTTTCGACCCCAATATCTTCGCCATCGCGACCGGCATAGAAGAGCACGACAACTATGCCGTCGATTTTATTGAAGCCGTCAAAGACATTAAAACGAACCTGCCCCACGCATTAATTTCCGGCGGCGTGTCTAACGTATCGTTCTCGTTCCGCGGCAACGAGCCTGTGCGTGAAGCCATTCACGCGGTATTTCTTTACTACGCGATCAAAAATGGCATGGACATGGGGATTGTTAATGCTGGCCAGCTCGCCATCTACGAAGACATTCCCGCCGACTTAAAAGAAGCCGTCGAAGATATCGTCGGCAATCGTCGCCCAGACGCCACCGAACGCATGCTCGAAATTGCCGAGAAATATCGCGGCACCGGCAGCGAAAACGCTCGCCAAGAAGATGTTGCATGGCGAGAGTGGCCGGTAGAGAAACGGCTTGCCCATGCGCTCGTTAAAGGCAATGCCGATTACATAGAAGACGACACCGAAGAAGCGCGCCAGAAAGCTGAGCGCCCGCTGCATGTCATCGAAGGGCCGCTCATGGACGGCATGAACGTGGTCGGCGACCTCTTCGGTGCCGGCAAAATGTTCTTGCCGCAAGTCGTTAAATCCGCGCGTGTAATGAAAAAAGCAGTCGCCTATTTAATGCCGTTT
Source organism: Alcanivoracaceae bacterium (assembly GCA_029213045.1). GTDB lineage: Bacteria > Pseudomonadota > Gammaproteobacteria > Pseudomonadales > Alcanivoracaceae > JARGPN01. Next base: position 199,448 of record JARGPN010000006.1, on the reverse strand, counting down.
ATGGAAGAAGAAAAACTACGCCTTGGCACGCAAGCAAAAGCCAACGGCAAAATCCTTATGGCGACAGTCAAAGGTGACGTGCATGACATCGGCAAAAATATTGTCGGCGTCGTACTGCAGTGTAACGGCTACGACGTAGTCGACATGGGCGTGATGGTTCCTTGTGAGAAAATTCTTGCCACTGCGGTTGAAGAGAAATGCGATATCATTGGCCTCTCTGGCTTGATCACTCCATCGCTCGAAGAAATGGTCAATGTCGCCAGTGAAATGCAGCGCCTTGGCATGACGCAACCTTTAATGATTGGCGGCGCAACAACCAGCCGTATTCACACAGCGGTAAAAATAGACCCTGCGTTTGAAGGCCCGGTTATCTACGTTGCCGATGCGTCACGTGCCGTAGGGGTTGCGTCTGCATTATTAAGCGACACACAGCGCGATGAATACGTTGCCGATATCAAGAAAACTTATGAAGAGATTCGCGTGCGACGCCGTGCACAGCAGAATGATCGCACCCTCATTCCTATTGAGAAGGCGCGCGAGAATCCATTTACGTGGGACTGGAAAAACTACACGCCACCCACTCCTTCCTTTGAAGGTATAAAAGTCTTTGAAGACTACTCGTTAAAGGAACTGGCTAAGCGTATAGATTGGTCCCCGTTTTTCCGCGCTTGGGAGCTAGCAGGGAAATTCCCGCGCATTCTCGAGGATGAAGTTGTTGGTGTTGAAGCGACACGTTTGTATCGTGACGCCGAAGCCATGCTGAAAAAAATCATTGATGAAAAATGGTTAACCGCACGTGCTGTTGTGGGGTTTTGGCGCGCCAACAATATTGGCGATGACATCGAGCTATACGCTGACGATAAAAAAGAGACACCCATGATGACGCTGCACCATATGCGTCAACAGCTTGATCGCAGCTCAAATAAAAAGCCTAACTATGCGTTAAGCGATTTTGTTGCGCCAAAAGATTCAGGCGTTACGGATTGGCTTGGTGCGTTTGCTGTGACGACGGGCATTGGCATTGACGAACATATTAAACGCTTCGAAGAAGACCATGATGATTATTCAAGCATCATGCTAAAGGCGCTAGCGGATCGCCTAGCAGAAGCCTTTGCAGAGCGTTTACATGAACGGATGCGTAAAGAGTTCTGGGCCTACGCGCCAGACGAAAGCTTTAGTAACGATGAGCTCATTAGCGAACAGTATCGCGGTGTACGGCCTGCGCCGGGCTACCCTGCCTGCCCTGACCACACCGAAAAAGCCTTACTCTGGGAGCTTCTTGACCCAGAGAAAAATGCAGGCATTACGCTAACGGAAAGCTACGCTATGTTTCCTACTGCCGCGGTGTCTGGCTGGTACTTCAGCCACCCCGAAGCAAAATATTTTGGCACGGGGAAAATCGCGAAAGACCAGGTTCAAGATTACGCTGATCGCAAAGGGCTCACGGTAAAAGAAATCGAACGTTCAATTCCGCACTTACTTGGATATATCGACTAGCGGCGTAACCTAGTCCGTCGATGAGAAATAAAAAGAGCGCCGTAAGGCGCTCTTTTTTGTTTGAGCATTGGTTGGTTAATAGACGGCGAAATTAAAGTTGATCTAAATGGCCGCTATCGCCATCCAGCATAATTTCAACACCGTCCGGCAAACAATGCATCGCATCATCAACACCCCACACTGTTGGAATCCCCAATGCACACGCCAACGCCGCCGCGGGATCGAGTGGATCACGATGCGCTAAAACCAAGCCCGACGCACAGGCGATCCACGGCAACCAACCAATATCCGATTGATCCAACACCAATACATCGCCCGCTTCCACCTGGTTTAACTGCCAACCAGAACCGATGCGCTGTACGCGTCCCTGAGCCTTTCCAGACACTAAACCATATCCTTGCACGGTATCGTGGCCGGTCCGCTGCCCTAGCGGAGAAGTACCGTAGCCAATTGAATCAATAATCCAATCTGGCGGGCCTGCATGGGCGTCAGATAAATAACGCACTTTGCGCTCACCGAGTAACGTATCAAGCTGACGTCGGGTTTGCCCTTGCCACGCCTGCCAAAGCTCATCGAAATATAAAAAGAAAATATCGTCTGGGTGTTTAATACGACGCAACGCGACTAAGCGCTGCGACATTAAGAGGAGCAATCTGCGCATGCGACCAGCAAGATGCTGTCGCAACCCTGCCGCACGGCGGCGCAAACCCAGCCAACCGTGGGGCTGCAGCCTTAATGATCGCAGCGCAATAAGCGCCTCCGCCCGTTGCGGCGATAGCTTTTCTAACAACAGAGGCAGCGACTTGGAATCACCGCCCTGCTCTAGCAAACGTGGAAAAACAGGATCATCTCCGGCGCTATACTGTCCGTGCCGCGCACAAAATTCCGCCCACGTTATTTCATCGCGCGAAACGCCGCCAAGATCGCTTAGCAGCGCCGTATCCGAAGATAACAGGCTGTCACTGATTGTAGGACGGGTGCCCCGTGGTGCGACTGCAGGCGCGTAGATATAACCAAGCGCTCCCTCAGTGCTAGAAAGCATCTTGCCCAAACGATCCAAGCGGATGAGCTCCAACCACACTTCATCCGCCGTTGCGTCCCCATCACATTGATCGAGTTTTTTTGTACGCAACTCTAGCCACAATAATTTGATACTGACCCATGCCCGAGCCAGCATATGGCTGCTGTTCGACAGCGGAGCACTCTCCGCTGATTTATGCCGCCACGCTGGTGGTAACGCCCACCACAAAAAGCTGCCTCCTCGCCAATTTTGTAGTGCGCGAAAAAAACGGCCATTGCCGTAGAGGTAACTATGCTGCCGTCGATACGGCTCAACATTGCCGAGTTCACTCCACCCCGCTTTATGTCCAACTTTCCGCCAAAAACCTTCTTTCAACCAACGGCCAAGCATGGTGTACCAAAGCGGAGAGATCGCTTGATTGCTAAATCCCAATCCAGCACGACGCGTCCACACCTCCGATGGCATCGCTAAGGTGCCAATGGGCAGCGCCTGCACCATTGATAGCTGTGCACCATCCCAAATCCATTCAGCGGCGCGCGGCTCACCGAAACATTGATGCAATGTTTGCGCGAGCTCATAAAATGCCGCTGTACTTACTTCGTCGGTGAATGCTTCTGAGTCGGGGCTGCGCCATGCGAGTGCCCCGTCAGCGTGCAAGATGATTCGTTGCTGCGCATCAGAACCACTTAAACAGCCCTCAACAACAATATGCTCTAGATCTGGGCGCATCGGGTGCCGAGTAAACAACACACCGGCCGCACGTTGCGGCGGCATACACTGAAAAACGAGACTGTCTGGGCCGCCTTCGCGACTAAATGTTTGCCCAAGCGCCCCTGCGAGCGCGAGATCACTGTCTAAATTTAATAACGACTGGCGCTTTGACCCAGGCGCAAGCGGCCCTTGTTGCAGCACCCAATAATGCTTTTCATCGCCGGCAAGCGCGGCCAGCTCTGCGGTGAGTGCTGATGCAGATAAACTCAACACATAGTCGCGCTCAACTTTCCAACACGGCGCCAAGGGCAACACATCTTGGTGATCCCGCTGTACAGCTTTAAACCCGGACAAAATAAACCTCTCCCGATACGACTGGCGAATGGGGCAGCCAGCCGATGTTTGCACTTCCCGTTATTTACCGACTTATACAATGCGTGCGCGAAGCGTTCTCATGACATACAAACCAAATAGATATATCAAAACAGCGAGCGGCACTCCAACTCCAACGAGCACCGCCGCAATACCGCCGAACAAATCAGGCGCCTTCATCAGCGTGCTCATCAGCGATTGCTCCCAATAAAAGAACCATTGGTGCTCTGCCGGAAATATCCAAACATGGAATATATAAAAAAGCTTTTTGGGGCCTACGACGATTAAGAACCCGCCTATAATGCCTATCACTGCCGCGACCACTGCGCTGCGCCATCGCCAAGGCGGTAGTTCCCTACGCGCAAGACGCCACGCTAACACACCCCATATAACGAGTGCGCCCCAAAACACCCACCAACAAGCACTGATTAAACGAGCGACATCCTCTAAATGCTGAACTTCGGCCTGATCCAACAATCGCTCCGACGGGCGCCCTTGAGCGGCGTACTGAATCTGTGCAAGCCCTTGTCCACTGTTATGCACTGAAACCCGTATTTCATGGAACGCTTGCGTATGCTGTGCCTTGGAGAGTTTCGAAAAGTAACGTTTGTTCGGGTGCTTGGGCGCGTATTTCTTAATGTGCGTGCCAATTTCCAGCGTGTCGTACCAGAATCCATAGCCGTAATCGAAACGCGCGTACACCCAACAACTGAGGCTAATAGCCAGCCACAGCGCTGCTAAGACATACACAACCCAAGTTATGGCATTTTTGGCTTGGACTGAGCCTTTCCAGTTAGTCATAATGGCGCCTTCAATAAAAACACCTGTGCATTTAAGCATTTGCGTCAGGGATAATAACTAGAGGTTTAACGCCCATGCGAGTCGTACTGGCGTTTTTATGCGCGCTTTTTCTATCCGCTTGCTCTACCACAAAACTCGAACCAGTAACGCAAGGCCCTATCAGCGATGCGCTCGAGGAAGATTACTTCCAAGTAAAAATTCCGACCCATGATGGCAAGGAATTGGCGGCCACAGTCTACCAGCCAAAACTAGAGCCTGGCCAAACCGCGCCTGTGATTATTACAACACATGGTTTCGGTGGCTTCCGAGCGAAGCGCCCTCTTTCTATATATGGCAAGACAATGATTACCGGCGAAGCCGCTCTTGCCGCCTGGAAAAAAGGCTACTGGGTCGTATTCTACGAACAGCGCGGCTGGGGTGATAGCGATGACGTAGTGCATATGCTCGACCCCGAACTCGAAATTCGTGACGTCTCCACCGTTCTTGATTGGACGCTCGAACACATTCAAGGCATCTCTAAGATTAATAATGAGTGGGCTATTGGGATGATCGGCGAATCCTACGGCGGTGGCGCTCAAACGATCGCATCGTTTAACGAGCCACGCTTGAAAGCCATTGTGCCCATTGCCACTTGGTATAACCTCAATGCCATGGCGCCACATCAGCACATGAAAACAAATTGGGGTGCCAACTTGGTTGTCATGGGCGGCATCAGCAGTGGCTTTGATACCGGCTTTACCTTTGCGAAGCCCATGCGCAGCGCTTTCACAGGAACAGTTAGCCGTGACGCGATGAATTTAATGTATGAGCGAAGCCCCGCTTGGTATTGCGACCAAGGGCTAACGCCAAAATCCGACGCACTCTTTGTACAAGGTTTTCGTGACTCCCTCTTCCCTTTTCAAGAGGCGCTAAAAAACCAAGAATGTTTTGAAAAAGGCGGAAACGATACCCGTGTGATTGCAATGCAAGGCGGGCATATTTTGCCTTGGCCAGTGCAAAAGTGGTCGGGCAAGCCGCTGTTTAATACAGACGACGCCATTCATTGTGGCGAATATGAAGAGACGCTTCCAAATGCCATCGTGGCATGGTGGGATGAAAAGCTAAAAGGCGAAGAGGCAACTGTCCCCGAGCTTTGCATTACGCTGGACTACGAAACAGGCCTCGCAAACGAGGACTTCCCCCAAAACAGTGAAACGTTCCCCGTTCCGAATTCAAAACTGACGATCCCCCTCTCTGGCTTATTTGAGTGGTTAATGATTCCTATGGATCAAGGTTTCGATATCGCTCGGAAAATATGGTGGCCTGGCGCCGACAGACGATTCCTACGCCCAAACGGTGGCTTCGGTCGGCCGAAGTTTATTCCACTGTATATCGCGCACGACAACGAAGTGCTCTCTGGCATTCCGAAAATCAATATCAGCATGGACGGATCTGCGAGCAAAATGTCGACCCGAGCATTTGTCGGTATCGGCATCCAGCATGCGAACACGCGCAGAGTATGGGTGGCGAGCGAACAGCTAACGCCGCTGCCAAAGAAAGGAAACTACGAGCAGGATTTACCGGCGATATCAACGCCGCTTAAAGACGGTGATCGAGTTGGCTTGATCGTGTACGGCTACAGCTGGCACTACATGACCAACCCATCATTTTGGTTCAGCCGCGCAAGGGTTCGCGGCGAAGCCAGTTTGCCAATTATTGAGTTACCGGACGAATAATTTTCTGCAGGGCCCTACCAGAGCGTAGGGCCGCCACCTCTTCAACCGGCTTATCTTCTAGGCTATCAAAAAACAGTAAGCGCACTTCAAAGTTTAGTTCATCCGCTTCTGGCCAACCGTTAAGTGCGTAACCTAAATTAGGCAACTGTCCGTCATAGTGTTCGGGCTTTACCTTTAACGAAGCATCATCTTGATACACGAGTTCAAGAGGAATGCCCTCTAATTCTTCTGGCACCAACAGTTCCGTAAGCAGAGCAAAACCTTTTCCGGAATCAAATAGGATCCAACTGTCATCAGTGCTTAATGGGCGCTCGACGAGCTGGCGCTCTTGTTCGTCCATTTCACCGTTTACTAGGGCACGTAAATTACCGCCTGCCGCCGTCCACACCTTGGCGCCAATTAAATTATTCCCATCTACGGACACACTGACTTGTGGCTGCCTTACGGTTTTTCTATATAACGTCGGAATTTTCGCGTAGCTATGAGCCTCGTAATGATCAGGAAAGCGCATTGCCTGAACATGAAGCTTCATAACCGGCAAGCCAGCGAATACAACGCTCGTCTCCAAGTGCATCACCGACCTAATCGGCCCAATTCGAAACCCAATACGCCGAGGCTTTAGGTTATCGTTGTCGAGTGTCATCCGTGCGAAACGCAAAAATATCCCACCAGACATACGCATTTTTAACGTATCAATGATCGATGCATCAGCAGGGCCAGAATATCCGTTGTACCCCAAATACTCCCAGTTCAATTCGTTTTCGGGATCTGTGGTTAAAAAATAATACGGGGTGCGCGTCACGCCAGTACTGGGGTCATGCTCGATATAGCGAACGACACTTCGTTGACTGTTATTGCGGACAAGATAGAAAAATTGACTGTCACCGGCAGGAGGAGCAATTTCAACTTCGGCGAGAATCGAGCCTTCCTTTGGCTGCTTAACGGCTGGACGTTTAGTTCCGCCATCCTCATACATCAATAAAAGCTGGTCATTTTGATCGAAAATCCCCGCTTTGCCGTCCCGTTTAAATTTTGTCGTCTCAAACCAGACGAGACCGAGTTCATCAAACTCGTCAATTTGAAATGGAATCGGCTCAAAAATGCCATTTTTCCAGCGCATAATAGACAGCTGCCCAATAGGAAGCTGGTCTGCACTGGGTATATCACGAGGAGTAAACGTCAACGCTGTTTGCGCAGCCTGAGCAGCAGCAAACGGGGACATTACTAGCAATAAGCAGGCAACAACTGATTTGGAAATTTTTTTCAAAGACCGCGTCTCAATGTTGCCCTTAAATTAATTCGCCCCGGCTCACTACCGGGCATAAACTCAGCGCTGACAACTTGAATGCCGTCTTCTGACAATTGTTGTAGCCAAAGATATGTGGCGGAAAATGCTTGGTTTTCTAATTGAATGCGCGCCGAGTCCTCGCCTTCAGGATTGTAACTTTTTAATGTCACTGCCGCGCCCGAGGCAGAACGAGTCAAGCCAGCGATCCAATCACCCGAAGAGCCCACACGTTTTTGGCCCGTGGAAGATTGCCTTTGACGGATAGTTGATTCGTTACTTTGCATCCACGCTAAGAGTTTTGCTTGCGCCTGCCACTCAGAGATTTCGTTATCGCGCACTTGCCATGCCGGCATCCAAATTAGTGTTACCACCATTAGTAACGCAATGGTGCCCGCTAGCGCTCGAAGCACTAGCTGTTCGCGCGGCTCGCGCGCTTGATACCAATCCAACGCAGGCTTTAACTGTTTCTCGGCTTCCTCGCGAAGCTCCAGTATTTTCTGGTTCATTGTGCGGCCACCTTCATCCGAGCGGCGACCTGATCGCCTTGGTTTCTAAAGTTGGCGATCTCTGCGCTAAGACCCGCAGATTGCAAACTTCCACGAAGCGCTTCAAGACCCTCATAGTCTTTGGCTTCTAGATCTAACATTAGCAAACCATCACGCTCTTCAAACATTAAGCGCTTGGGAGCCACGCCGCTGGATTTCATCGACGCCAGTGCATCCGCAACGGGCGTCATAAGGGAAAGAAATGATCCTCCCCCTGCGGCCCCACCGCCGAGCTGTGCAAGCCTGTTTTTAAACTGTCCTTGCAGTTTTGCCGTGGCGCGATCACCTGGAAAAAGCGATTTATAGAGGTCCGCCGCCTGCTCTCGTGTTTGCTCGCCAAGACGAGAATATTGCCATGCTTGAGTCCAAGCCAACGCCCAAATCACCACCAACAACGATGCTGCTAATCCAGCAAATTGCCGCCATGCGGCTGGCAACCTAAACACCTGATTCTCGTTATTTCCCTGGGGACGCAATTCAGAATGCAACAACTCTGAGCGACGCTTCCATCCTTGCCGGAGCGCGTCCCATATCGAGCTTTCATCGAGTTGCTCGTACTCTGCGATATCCAACCCCAGCGCTTCACACGTTGTCTGTACTTCCTCGGTGGGCAGACACAGCACCTGATCCGCAGACTGCACCAATAGCGTTGAACCGTCAGCGCTATAAAGAATCGGCGCGGCAGAGGCTACCAACTGAGCATCAACCGCAGCGCCAACAACATTCACGCCCGCCTGCTCTAACTCGTCAACGAGACTGGTCAGCTGTAACCGGTCGCAGACTAAAACAGGGTATCGGCCATCGTGGAGTCCCGCAGAGGCATACCACAGGGTCTCCGGGTCGCCAATAAGCTGCTCCTCGAGCAAAAATGGCAGCACTTTCTGCAAATGCCGCGCTTGTCGACGACTCAGCTCGACCGAGGTGATTTGCACATCGGCAGCGGACAGCACGATTCCTACCGCCTGACGTTGATTGTCCTGTACAAAGGACGACAGAGGCCCTGCACCAACACTGCCATCTGGTCGCTGCCAGCTCACATCCAGGTGTCCGCGCTCGGCGCGCAACGCCCCTGGCGAAAATTTGAGCAAAATGGGATCAGACACTTTATTTTCCTTATTTTTAGCTGCGGTCCATTCTAATCAGGATTGCAGGCAGGTTCGAGTGGTTCAAGCACTGGCATCAGGGCCCTAGAAATAACTCGTGTTTCCCCCTGCGCTTGTCGCTGGATACGGGTAACCAAGCGACTCACTCCGGACTCCATTCCAACATCGATTACTACCTGAAAATACTCAGTGCTGACGCTCAGTCTACTTTCGAGTTCAGGCCTCTGCGCAACCGTCAATTTGCTGAAGTCTGACAACGCCAATACATCCGCCACCTGTAAATAGGGCTGCTTTGCACGGTCTTGCACAATTGTCGCCGCCGCTGCTTGTGCGCCGTAGAGCGAGAAATACGCTTCCAATACCGCCTGCGGCGCTGTGTTCACATTTAGCTTTGGCGGCCCTGGCACGGCTCCGCTCAAATCAAAAAGCGGTAGCGCGGTGAAATAAGACATAAACCGCGGCGCTGGCTTCATTGGCTGCCCTGTCGTACTAGCGGTAGCATTATTCGGCGCTTGGCGTTGCGCTTTGTTGATCTCAGACGCTAATGATTCATCAAAACTAAAGAGCGCCCGCATCTCGCTTTCATCCATAATGGGGTGATTCGGCGTTCGCGAATAAAGGTATTCCGCATCTTCTGCACCGTCGGCGCCGTTGACCAAATTGTCTGTGTCGATCCAGTCTGCCATTTGATTGGCCAAGCCTGCAGCGTAACTTGTGTGTGTTGACGGCAATACTGACGAAAGTAATGTTTGAAAGCGCGGCATCATATTTTGATCACGACTGAACTGGCCGGTACTTTGATTAGATTCCATGAGGGCGTTGACGTTGAAGCGGCCCTGCAAATCCTGGACAGACGCACTAATGATGGCGTCGTCATAGGGAAAAGAAAATGGACCCGCCCACTTTTCCGTGACGCAATCATCCATAATCTCATTATTGCGTTGATCATCTTCTAAATCGTCGATGAGTCCCTGTATCGCGAGTGTTTCCGCGGCAATGGCATATTGATAACGATAATCCCAATCTAATAAATTCGCGGTGCGCGTTTGCACATGGTCTTGACGATAGATGACTTCAACAGCCAGCGAATAAGCCAACGCAAAAATCAACAGCACAACCACCAACGCGGAACCCTGTTGATGCGTTTTTTTCCGTGATAGCGCCTTTATTCTCATCGCAGGCTGCGGCTGAGTTCTTAATGCCATGGGTTCGCCACCGTTCTAAAAAATCGATGCACCACTTCGCCTGATTCTAAAAATATATTTACCTCAATACTTTTTGGTAACGGCTGCGTGATTGGCGCTAACCCGGATTGCGCCGGCGCAGGCCAAAGCGTCATCCATTCGTACTGCCCTTTATTCGCCTCGCTCAAATAACGAACCTGAAAGTCTTCCACGTCTTTGATCATAACGAGCTCAACCGGCACGGTACCTTGGTTCACATCTAGCGCAGGCCAGTAGCGGCGAATCAATTCTTGATCATCATTTAAAAAATACTCTACTCGCTGAAGCTCGCTACGCTGACGCAATGCAAATGGATTGGCCCATCCATTGCGGGTCAATGCAACGCCACGATCAAGACTCATGACCGCAGGAAGCTCAGTGCCCAGTCCATCTCGCACTGGCCGCGCCACGATTTGTTCGAAATCTAGGGTGAGCCATGTTAATAGCAGTTGCTGTGATTCCATGCGCGCCGCTTCAAGCTCCAAGCGATCACGATTCTGCACCGCTTGGCTAAACATTTGTTGTGCGGCCAAAAAAATACCCGCAAATATTGCGATGGCAATCAACACTTCTAACAGCGTGAAGCCCCTTTGAGGAGACGCTATAAGGAGCCTATCAGTTTGCATTGCCGCCCCCGCCAGTTTCGCCTTGCCCTGAACCACCGGCTCCCGTTGCGCCCGCAGTAAAGGGTTTGCCAAGCAAGCTGCCCTGCGAATACACGTAATAAAACTCTTGCCCCTGTTCTGGTTCTGGCCCAACTTCAATATCCACTCTGCGAGTATCTGGATAAGGTCCATTGCTAACGCGTGTACGTATTTTCCATTCCACGTCATTCTGCTCGCGTTTTTCATCTTGAGTGCCAATACCGGGCCACTGTTGATAAACCTGAAGTTCGACCAGCTTGTCGCTGGCAATCAACCATGCCGCGGTGCGTTCTTGCATCCGAGAAAATCCCATCGCACTGCCGCCAAATGCGTTCGCCAACACCAATGCTGCTAACGACAGGATGACAACTGCTACTAGCACTTCGATGAGAGTAAAGCCGCGCTGAGAATAATTATTCGTCTTCATCCAACTCATCTTCATCTGTTGGAATGTCTACTCTGCCCACGGCATCCAGTTCGAGCTTAACTTCATCGCCTTTCTCGCCATCGCGCAAAATAAGTGTTACAGGCGTTGCTTCGCCGCTGGGGAAAAAGTAAAGCTGTGGGAGATCGTCTTTATCGACGTTATTTTGCGTGGTGACAAGATTCGCAGCGACTTGATTAAGTGAAGACTGGCCGGGATCATCTTGCTCGGTCAGCGTCCATTCGAGTAGATAATTCGTCGGAAGCTCGAATTCTGTGAACAGATCATTGCCTACTATTGGCTCAAACACTTGGTCGTCGATGTTGTACCGCTGTGGTTGATAACGAGTGTCATCCAATCGTAACGCCATTAATTCGCCACGAAACATACTGTTCTCAGCAAGCTGCTGAATGACGTCTTTGAGGTGTTTCGCTTGAAAATCTAAATCTTCCGTTTCCGTATTACGCCCCATCATAGGCACAACCATAGACGCCAAAAGTGCTAGCAGTGTCACCACCACTAGCACTTCCAGAAGAGTAAAGCCTAAAGAGCGTCGCGAATTAGTCGCGGAAATTGAGATCGGCATCAAATCCCTCGCCACCCTCTACGCCGTCCGCACCTAAGGAGTAAAGGTCATAGGGTTTACCGTCGATACCGGGGCTGATATACACATACGTGTTACCCCAAGGATCTTCTGGCAATTTAGGTAGGTAGCCATTCGGGTTCCAGTTTTTCGCGCCTTCTGGCTTTGTCGTTAACGCGTCCAGCCCTTGTTCTGTTGTGGGATACTTTTTGTTGTCGAGCTTATAAAAATCCAGCGCATTTGCCACGCCACTCATATTGGCTTTCGCTAGGTCAACTTTCGCTTTATCACCCTGCCCAATAACATTCGGCACAATAAATGCTGCAAGCAAACCCAAGATCGTCACAACGACCATGATTTCCAGCAGGGTAAAACCTGATTGACGCCCTGCGGCCTTGATCTTATTCATTTCTATCTCCCTATCGATTAAAGATGGCATTCATGTCGAGCATCGGCAGCACAACCGACAGCACCACTAACACCACAATGCCAGCCATCAGCAATAACATTAATGGTCCGAGTAAACCGACCATCGTGGTAACCGTATTATTTAAATCTCGTTCTTGATAATCCGCAGCGCGCGTCAACATTTGATCTAAATCGCCGCTCGCCTCACCGCTTGCGATCATTTGCACCAACATTGGCGGGAAATAACCACTTCGCTCCAGTGCTTTGCTCAAGCTTCCGCCTTCGCGCACGCGATTGGCCGCTTGCTTGAGCGCATCACGAATCGCGAGATTTCCAATCACTTGCTCTGAAATGCCTAACGCTTCGACCAAGGGCACACCACTGCGGCCGAGAATACCCAAGGTACTGGCTAATCGTGCACTCTCGCCAGCTCGCAATAACGTGCCGATCATCGGGAATGTCGCCAACTTTCTGTGCACGCGCATTCTAAAGGCAGGTTCGCGTAATGCGCGCGTAAACAAAACGCTTCCGACAACGCCGATAAGCAGCACTAGCCACATCCAATCTCTGAAAAAATGACTCACGCTGATCATGACTTGGGTTAGCATCGGCAGTGTTTGGCCACGCCCTTCAAATACCTCAACCATTTTCGGCACTACGTAGGTCATCAGAAAGCTAATCACCAACACCGAAAAAAGAATAATAAATATGGGATACACCATCGCTTGTGTGATCGAGCGACCGGTGTCATGACGGGTTTCTAAATATTCTGCGAGTTGATCGAGCACTTGCTCTAAATGACCGCTGGATTCACCGGCCGCCACCGTAGCTCGGTACATTTCGGGAAATGCTTTCGGGAATTCACCGAGGCTGTTTGCCAAGCTATGTCCTTCAAGCACCTTAGCTCGTACGGCCAAAATGATGCGCTCAACACGATCTTTTCCGGATTGGCGCGCCACTGCGGATAACGCATGCTCGATAGGCAAACCAGACCGAATTAATGTTGCCAACTGGCGTGTTATCAACGCCTGCTCAGCAGATTTAAGGCGCCCTCGTGAGGACATTCCTTCCATCAAGTTGGTGCTTTGCTTTTTATCGCTGGCTTCGCCTACTTCAATAGGCACCCAGCCCTTTTCGCGCAGTTGCTGGCGCACTAAACGCGCACTGTCAGCTTCCAGCACACCTTTACGGACTTTGCCTCGATGATCGAGCGAGCGATATTCAAACGCGGGCATGAACTATCAACCTGATTAGCCTTCGCGGGTAACGCGAAGCACTTCTTCAATACTGGTGTCACCCGCCAAGACTTTACGCCAACCGTCTGTGCGAATATTTGGCGTCAATGCACGAGCTTCTCGATCGAGTGACTGCTCAGAAGCGCGATCATGAATAAGTTCACGCATGGTCTCGGTAATTACCACTAATTCATAAATACCCGTACGACCGCGATAACCAGAGTTGTTACAGTGACTACATCCAACAGGACGATAAACTTGGTTGCCTGAGTTCGGCACCCCCATCATTTCCAGCTCACTTTCTGTCGCCGGATGCGCTTCTTTACATTCCTTGCAGAGGACGCGCACCAATCGCTGCGCCAATACGCCGAGCAAACTTGAGGATAACAAAAACGGCTCGATGCCCATGTCTTGCAAACGCGTGACCGCGCCAACCGCACTGTTGGTGTGCAATGTTGAAAGCACCAAGTGGCCGGTTAATGAGGCCTGAACAGAAATCTCAGCGGTTTCTAAATCTCGAATCTCACCAACCATCACAACGTCAGGATCCTGACGCAAAATAGCGCGTAAGCCGCGGGCAAATGTCATATCAACTTTAGTGCTAACTTGCGTTTGACCAATGCCTTCTAGCTGATATTCGATAGGATCTTCGACGGTGAGAATATTTCGCGTTGCGTCGTTTAAATCTGCCAACGATGCATACAAGGTGGTTGTTTTACCAGAACCGGTCGGGCCAGTGACGAGAATAATGCCATGCGGTTTGTGAATAAGTTCGTACATTAATTTGTGCGTATCGGCGCCCATACCAAGATGGGAAAGCTGCAATCGCCCTGCTTGCTTATCCAGCAAACGCAGCACCACTCGCTCACCGTTGCTAGATGGCATTGTCGATACACGTACATCGACATCACGTCCGCCTAATCGCAAAGAAATACGACCATCTTGCGGAAGACGTTTTTCAGCGATATCCAAACGCGCCATCACTTTAATGCGGGACACGAGTAATGGCGCTAACTCACGACGAGGCGTTAGCACTTCGCGTAACACACCATCAACACGCAATCGAACGACCAAACGACGCTCAAACGTTTCAATGTGAATATCGGAGGCATTCTCACGGATAGCTTCTTGCAGCAACGCGTTGATCAAACGAATAATCGGCGCATCATCTTCTTGTTCGAGCAAGTCGGAGGTTTCTGGCATCGCGTCAGCGAGCGATGAGAGGTCTAAGCCATCAAGGTTGTCGGCAGCTTCTGCTGCCGCACCGCGCTGCTGCTCATAGGTCAGTGCGAGCACGGAGGTAAATTCTTCGTCACTAAGATTCTTAGGCGCGCCAGATACAGAAAAATTGCGGCGAATTTCCGCAAGGACTTGCATAGACAGCGGGCTGCGAAAGCAGAGCTCGTTTCCTGAATCAGTTTTGCGCAGCAGCACCCCATGTCTGCGAGCAAAGCCATATGGCAAAAGCTCCGGTCCTACGACGATATGCTGATCCAGCTCAGCGTCCTGCTCTAATGCTGGCAACTCCATAATCAGTACTTCTCCAAAAGCGCTTTAATTATATTTTTATTAGTATCGCTCAGATCCACAAACTGGAAGCCGGCGTGATAGGCGCCTGGCTCGTCCTGCGCTTCAGACCAAACATTGCGAGCGTTGAAGCTCAGAGTATTGACGCCATATATCTGCTCTGGCAATACCACACTTAGCTGAAACTTAGTGCCGTCTTGAAGCTCTTGTCGGGTAAAAAGCTTAAATCCATCGACACTGATGTTCAGTAATCGACCAATATTGCTTCCGGTACCGCGATCAAATAACACCATCTCTTTGAACATTTTCTTGCGAGAGAACCGGCGCCCTTCTCGCGCTGACTGCTCCGCAGAGAGTTCGTGCTGATCAGTGATATCTCTTACGACCATCACAACGCCAGAAAAGTTCTCGCCGGGCAAATTCACGGAATTAGCCGATACAGATACTGACTTCACATCGCCGCTACCGTGCACAAACATCGGCTGAGCGCTGCGCCATGAACGACCGGAGCTGCAATTGGCCGCCACCGGAGACTCGGCGAAGGTCCAGCGGAGAGTTTGCTCTTCATCGCGGAACAGCAAATTATCAACCGCCTGCCCCATCAGCGCTTCGCGCTCCTGACCGAACAAATATCCCGCCGCATCGTTGCAGAATGTGATCATACCTTTATCGTCAGTGCCGAGGACACACTCACCCATTGCGCGCAACAAACGCTCGTTCTCATCTTTTAAGCGCTTCATCTGCACAACGGCTTGTTGCAGTTTGCGTTTCTGCATATCCATTTCAAGAAACAGTTCAACTTTCGCCGTCAGAATCTGTTGGTCGATGGGCTTAAAGAGATAATCAACAGCGCCACACTCATATCCCTTGAAAACATAGGCGCTATCTTTTGAAATTGCGGTGACGAAAATAATAGGCACATTTCGCGTTTTTCTGCCATTACGCATTAGCGTAGCAACTTCAAAGCCATCCATTTCCGGCATTTGAACGTCGAGCAAGACCAGCGAGATGTCGTACTTGAGCGCTAGCTGCAACGCCTCATTCCCTGACGACGCCATAATTAAATTTCGGCTCGGATCCTCCAATATCGCTTCTAGCGCTATTAGATTCTCGCGATGATCATCCACTATGAGAATACTTTGTTTAATCATTCCTGCAGACCGAACACTTGCTCACAAATAAAATCAGCCATGTTTGCCAACGGCACAACGTGCTGAACCCCACCCATTTTTATCGCAGATTCCGGCATCACAGGCGCTTCCGCCGTTGCCGGATCTTGTACGACGGTCATGCCGCCGCGTTGTTTTATATAGCGCATACCTGCTGCGCCATCTTCATTTGCCCCCGTCAGCAACACTGCCAACGTGCTGCGACCATATATTTGGCCCGCGGAAAAAAAAAGCTCATCAATCGCGGGACGACAATACAGTACGGGCCTATGTAGGCCGAGTGCAATGTGACCGCCCTCATCGATCATCGTGTGATAGCCAGGCGGCGCTACGTACAAGCGCCCTGACTCAAGTAGCTCGCCCTGCTCTGGCGCCACCACTTTTAACTTAGCTTTCGTTTCAAACAGTTTTGCGAGGCGATTGTGCACCGAAATGCGCTGGTGCTGAACCAGCACTACGGGAACAGGCAACGTCTCAGGCAATGCCGAGAAAATCTGAGTCGCCGCTTCTATCCCGCCCCAAGAAGCGCCAACCACAACAATCTTGATGCGTAGCGGGCGCGTCACCATATCAACTTACTTCTTGTCTTTGTGTTTGGCTGCTTCATATGCAGCCCGATGCGCTTGCGCTTGCTTTAATTTCAACTGCAACTCGCGGCGTTGGCGATCCAGCTGCAAAAAGAAATTTACTTTTGACTGCAGAATCACAGGATCCAACGGCTTAAATAAATAATCTACTGCACCAACTTGATAACCTTTAAACACATACTGCTTTTCTTTGCTGATAGCGGTAACAAAGATAATCGGGATTGTTTGCGTGTCTTTCCGCGCCCGCATTAGCTCTGCCATTTCGAAACCATCCATGCCTGGCATCTGTACGTCGAGCAGCACAAGGGATACATCTTCTTTAAGCAAAACTTTTAGGCCTTCCTGCCCTGAGTTCGCTTTAATCAACACGCGATTGTCCGCCTCTAGAATCGCCTCAAGCGAAACTAGATTGGCGGGCTGATCATCCACCAGAAGTACATTCTGGATAATCACTTCATCATTCACAGGGACACCTGCTTACGTCTAAATATTTTCATTTCCGCGTCTACGGGCTCAAAGCCATGATCTGCGTCAGCAAACTTGAGGCTTTCTTTTGTACCAAGGCAAAGATATCCGCCCAAATCAAGACTATCTCTGAAAAGGTTAAATACACGTTCTTGTAATTGACGATCAAAATAGATCAATACATTTCGGCAAACGATAACGTTCATCTCACCAAACACTTGATCTGTTGCGAGATCGTGGTCTGCAAAAACGATGTTCCGTTTCAACCCCTGATCCATAATGACGCTTTCGTACTTACAGGTGTAATAATCAGACAGAGAGGACTTGCCGCCGGCCTGAATATAGTTATCACTGTATTGCTTAATTGCGGCAATTGAATAAATTCCCTTCTTGGCCGTAGCCAGAACATTCTTATCAATATCTGTCGCATACATCATGGTCCGCTCGTATAAACCTTCCTCTTCGAGCAAGACGGCCATGCTGTAAATCTCTTCACCTGTTGAACAGCCCGCATGCCAAATTTTTATGAACGGAAACGTTTTTAGTACTGGTACAACTTCTTCCCTAAAGCGCCGATAGAACATTGGATCACGAAACATTTCGGTGACATTAACTGTAAGGTCATTTAGCAGCTCGACAAAAAACTGCCGGTCTCGCAGAACTTTGTCTGTCATTTGCATAATATTGCCAAATCCAGAAAGCCCTAAACGATGCAGCACTCGGCGACGAATAGAAGCTTTGCTGTAGCGCCGAAAATCATATCCGTACATCGAGTAAATCGCCTCTAAAAGAAGGCGGATCTCGATCTCCTCGATATTGACGTCGTCGTCTGTAATTTCCGGCTCTTGCTGCATTCGCTGACCTTATTTATGCAGCCAAACACGCATTAGCGATGTTAGCTTGCCCATTTCAATTGGCTTCGAGCAATAGTCGTTTGCGCCAGCTTCGATACACTTAGCGCGATCATCCTTCATCGCCTTCGCGGTAAGCGCCAATATTGGAAGCTTCTGAAAACGACTTTGTTCGCGGATTTTCGACATCGCTTCATAGCCATCCATTTCTGGCATCATGATGTCCATCAGAACAATATCCAGCTCAGGGTTTTCATCCAGCGCTTCCAAGGCTTCGCGGCCATTGTTAGCGACGGTGATGGCAAACCCTAATTCCTCTAGTTGAGCTGACAGCGCATAAATATTTCGCATATCGTCATCAACCAACAACAATGACTTACCTTCGAACACATCATCCCTATGTTCGATGGCATCTTGAATGCCCTTGCTGTTGTTGGGCAGCGTTGTTTCCAACCAGTGTAAAAATAGCGATGCTTCATTCAGAAGCCGCTCGGAAGAGCGCTCTGTTTTCAAGATGATACGGTCTGCGTATTTTCTTAGCTTAGCTTCTTCGTCACGACTAAGTTCTTTGCCAGTGTAGATAATTACCGGAACCGAGTCGTAATTGTCGTTGCCGTGAATGCTTTCAAGCAACTCGAATCCAGTCATATCTGGCAAAGTTAAATCTAGGATCATGCAATCAAAGACATGATCTCGAAGTGCAACAAGTGCTTCCCCACCGGTATGCACGGACGTGATTTGCACACCTTTTTGATCAAACAGTTCCCGAATACTTTCGTGTTGAATTTCACTGTCTTCAACGACCAACATGCGCCGCACGTTCTTTTCTATGGCCTTTTCGATTTTCTCGAAGGCACTGGACATTTGATCTGTATTGACCGGCTTAGTCAGAAAATCAATTGCCCCTAAGGACATCGCTTTCTTTCGTTCATCTTTTCCAGAAAGGAAATGCACCGGAATGTCTTTCGTACGGGCATCCGCCTTCAGTTTGTCCATCACCTCCCAGCCGTCCATGCCAGGCAAACCAATGTCTAAAATAATTGCACTTGGACGATATGTTCGTGCGTACTCAAGGCCACTTTCGCCATCTGAACATACATGGCCCTCGAGTCCATAATCTTCCGCGAGCTCTGTAAGTACCGACGCAAAGTCTCCGTCGTCCTCAATAATGAGGACGGCTTTTTCGCGTACGACAAATCCATCCTCTACACCGGCCGATTTTGCGGCGGCAGCAATGCTCTCTTCAAATGAGGCTAACGCGGGCGTTGATTCATCAGTGCCTTCTTCTTGATAAACCTGCGACACATGGCCGATAGGCAGATACAGCATAAAGCTACAGCCCAAGCCGGCGCCGTCACTGGACATCCCCAGCTCACCGCCTAACAAGCGCGCTAACTCACGAGAGATAGTCAGTCCGAGCCCAGTGCCACCATATTTACGGCTAGTCGTACCATCCGCCTGCTGAAAAGCTTCAAACACCAGTTTCTGCTTGTCTTTAGCGATGCCAATCCCGGTATCAATTACCGAAATGCGCATCGTTTTGCCAGCCTCTAAAGTACGTCCGGGGATGTCATCAGCGGACGGCATATCCACACGCAGAGTGACGCCGCCATTCTCCGTAAACTTCATGGCATTCGAGAGAAGATTCTTAAGAACCTGCTCCATTCTCTGGCGATCGGTATAAAGACTAGCAGGCAAGCCTTCGGCAACTTCTACTTTGAAGAAAAGGCCACGATTCTCTGCGATGTGGGCGAAGTGCTTACGGAAATGATCCGCCAAATCAATCACTGGAATATCATCAATGATGATATCCATTTTGCCTTCTTCAATTTTTGAAATATCGAGAATGTCGTTAATCAGTGATAACAAATCAGAGCCCGCACCGTGAATAACCTGCGCATGCTCTATCTGCTTCTCTTCAAGGTTGCCCTTCTTATTTTGTGCCAGCGCGTTAGACAAAATCAGAATACTGTTTAGCGGCGTGCGCAGCTCATGCGACATGGTGGATAGGAATTCAGACTTGTATTTAGACGACAGTTCCAGCTCTTTAATCTTTTCTTCCAGCTCGTGCTTAAGCAGCTCCAGCTCTTTGTTCTTCTGAGACATTTCGGACTTTTGCTCAGCCAACAAATTAGCCTGCGCTTCAAGCTCTTCGTTAGTGACACGCAACTCTTCTTGCTGCGCCTGAAGTCCTTCCTCAGATGCTCTCAGCGCATGCGCTTGGGCTTCTAACTCTTCGTTAATCGCACGCAGCTCTTCTTGTTGTTGCTGCAAGCGTGATTCCGACGCGGCCAGCTCCATCGCTTGTTCTTCAAGATCATCATTGACGGCGCTGAGCTCGGACTTCTGCGTTTCTAGTGCGTCAGCCTGCTGCTGTGTTTGCGACAGCATTTCCGCCAATCGCACGCGACTCTCGGCGGTATGAACCGCTACTGCGACAGTGCGCACCCCCTCTTCAAGCATCTCCATATCGTCTCGCTCGAAAACACGAAATGCGCCTATCTCCAATATGCCTTTTAATTCATCATCGTGAATAATCGGAGTGACAACGATACTTTTGGGGACTGAAGAGCCCGTAGCAGAGGAAATCAGAACATAATCTTCTGGAACTTGTTGTAGCATAATTTGCTTCTTCTCAAGCCCCGCCTGCCCCACCAATGATTCACCCAGAGCAAACTCATTCGCCAAATTACGGCGACGCTGCATGGCATAGGAGCTGCTAAGTTTTAGCTTTTGTGATTCCGAGTCAAAAATATAAAAAGCGCCTACTTGCGCATCTAGCGCTGGCACCAAATAGGTAAGCATGTTGTTGCCAAGTTGCTGCAAACTCATGTCGCCACGCATGCGCTCATTTAAATCAGCAATACGGTTCTTTTTCCGCTCTTCACGCTGATCTGTGTCACGCTGAGACTTAAGCGCATCGCGCATTTGACGAATTGCATTAAGCAAACGACCGGTTTCATCGCGCGTCTTAACTTCGATGTCGCGATCCCAGTCACCGTCTGCAATATTTCCCGCGACCTCGACCGCATAGCCCAATGGCTTAACGATACTGCGCGTCACCCGCAACGTGATAAACGAGAGCAACAGTAATGCGCAAGACACCACCACGCCGCCAACCCAACGTGCGTTTTTAGTATTATTCCGGCTGGTGCTTAATCGATCATAAAAAGATTGGTAGCGGGCTTCTTGGAAGTCTTCCTGCATCTGTTCGAATTCGTCACGTAGCTGCGCGACTTCATTCAATCGATCATAAAAATTGGAATCGTTCAACTTCCCTGCGATTTGATCATTGGCAAGGGTGGTCCCAGCGTCAAAGTAGGCACGAAATGCTTCAGTTAATTCATCCACTTCAGCACGCAATGACGGATCGACCTCCGTCATTGCCTCCATGTTTAACACCGCTTGGCTGGCTAACCGATTGGCATCGCCTAACGCGTCTGTATCACCAGAAGTGATTGCTCGAGCCAAGGCATCACGAGCGGAAAATAAGGAGATATTATTTTGCGCGGAGGCCTCAAGCAGTCCGAAGTCCTTTTGCTCAATCTGTTGCAAGTCTCTGATATTGCTCTCAGCTACGGAGTAGCTGTATAAAAAATACAGGACAAAAGAGCCAATCCCGAGACCGGCGATACAGAGAATTTTGATGCGTACAGACAGGTCTGCGAACCATTTCATCAGCTTCACGGCGACATCTGCCCCCTGTGCAGAATTATTGTTATCAGTCGATGGGCCCGCACGAGCTACGACTAAAGCATGAGACTAGCAGAATTCGCTCTCAGCTAGAACAATAAACTACCTGAAAGATATATGCTAAGCAGCTGGATTTAAGGGGCTTTTTTGTTACCGAACGGTCTAGGAATGGTGCCCGGAGCCGGAATCGAACCGGCACGGTGTTGCCACCGAGGGATTTTAAGTCCCTTGCGTCTACCAATTTCGCCATCCGGGCATCAGAGGACTTTTAAAGATGGAGGCGCGGGTCGGAATCGAACCGGCGTTTACGGAGTTGCAGTCCGCTGCATAACCACTCTGCCACCGCGCCTTAACACTTTTCTTCGGTTTGCATTTTTGCGTGAGATCACGCAAATACTGAAACCTTTATCTAAACGCCTTGGTAGTAACGTTTAAATAAAAAACCTCGGTTAAACCGAGGTTTAAAATATGGAGCGGGAAACGAGGTTCGAACTCGCGACCTCAACCTTGGCAAGGTTGCGCTCTACCAACTGAGCTATTCCCGCAATTCGCCGATACCAGTGTTCTGTGTCGGCGGAGAGGCATTCTAACGCCAGCCCCCCTTGTGTCAAGCCGTTAACAAGCAACGACGAACTGATTGCTCGCTTTATCGCCTAACGGACCACAGCTCAGGCCACGCTGCGCGCAAATACACCAACATTGACCACAACGTTAGCGCCGTCGCCACATACAAGGAACCATAGGTCAGCCATAAAAATGGCGTCATCAACACGTCACCTGTGTCCGTAATAACGGGACTTTTAGCCAGCAGCCCGGTAATCGCCGCGATTTGCATGATCGTTTTGATTTTGCCGATGCCGCTAACGGCAACACGAGAACGAGCGCCGATTTCTGCCATCCACTCACGCAGAGCAGAAACTGTAATTTCTCGGGAGATAATTACAATTGAAGGCAGCGTTAGCCATATATTCGAGTGCTGCTGCACCAACATAACCAGCGCGGCGGCGACAATAAGCTTGTCTGCAACAGGGTCGAGGAAGGCGCCAAAGCGACTCGTTTGTCCAAGGCGGCGAGCCAAGTAACCGTCTAGAGCGTCCGTAATGCCCGCAATAACGAAAATAATAGCAGCCGCAAGGCCGGCCCATTTGTAGGGAAGATAAAAAACCGCAACGAACACAGGCACGGATAACAGCCGAGCCAATGTCATAATGTTTGGGAGCGTCCAACGCGTGCTTTGAGTTGTCATGGCATGCTACTACTGGCTCGAAAGGCGGAAGTATAGCGAAATGAGGCGCGCTTCTCACGCCTCAACGTGAAACTGATGCGGATTAAAACAAATTTAATCGCTTTCAGCCTTCATGCAGCCACGCATAGATTTGATCGGCCATCTTTTTACTTACTCCGTCAACACGGGCGATCTGCTCGGAAGAGGCATTGCGTAGCTGATCAAGCCCGCCAAAATAACCGAGCAATGCCTTGCGCCGCGCAGCCCCAACGCCGGGAATCTCTTCTAGCGCCGACTGTTTGCGGGCTTTTCCTCGGCGCGCTCTATGCCCTGTAATGGCAAATCTATGGGCTTCATCCCTGATTTGCTGGAGTAAGTGCAAGCCGTGGTGATCGCCTTCAGGTGTCCATTGCTTTCCGTCGGCAGCGATCAGTATTTCTAAGCCAGGTTTGCGCGTTGGACCTTTGGCTATGCCCAGTACGGCTACATCCTGATGCAAGCCAAGCTCCTTCATCACCTGACTAGCGCGACCCACCTGCCCTTTGCCGCCATCAATCAAAAGCAAATCAGGTAGCTGTCCATTTTCCTTTTGCACGCGCTGATAACGACGGCGCACGGCCTCCTCAATGGCAGCGACGTCATCGCCGGCAGCCTCTGGCTCCACGTTAAAACGACGGTAGTCGCTTTTTAACGCGCCCTCAGGACCGAATACCACACAAGACGCGACTGCTTTTTCACCCTGCGTATGGCTAATATCAAAGCATTCGATACGATAAATAGGCTTTTCGGCGTTAAGCAGCTTGGCAAGATCATCAAAACGCTTCTGCAAACTGGCCCGCGCCATGAGCTGCACTTGCAACGTTTGCTCGAGGTTTTGCTTCGCTAACCTTAACCAGGCTGCGCGCTCCCCGCGAACGCGGCTAGCGATCCTAACTTTGCGCGCAAAGCGTTGACTGATTGCTTCGCGCAACGCTTCTTCTTCCGGCAACGCATGTTCAATCAAAATTTCCGACGGCCACTGTTGGTCCGCACGATCACCGAGGTAATAGGCAGATAAAAATGCGCCTAAAACCTCTTTTTCATCTTCTTCGCCGCGCGCATCAGGTTTAATCGTTCGATGGCCGAGTACCTTCCCGCCACGAATCATGAGCATCTCAACAAGGGTTAAACCATGTCGAATGCCGACAGCAATAACATCAACATCACCCTGATCTGTGTCGACGTACTGTTTCTGCTGAATGTGTCGTATTGCACCGAGCCTATCCCGCAGCTCAGCGGCCTTCTCAAACTCCAGATTTTTTGAGGCCTGCTCCATCTGCACGCTGAGCAGATCGGTAACGTTCTGATCTCGCCCCTCCAGAAAATCGATAGCCATGCGGACTTGCTCGCGATACCCCTCTTCTGAAACTAAATTGACACAGGGGGCTGTGCAGCGACGAATTTCATACTGCAAACACGGACGTGTGCGATTTCGAAAGTAGCTGTCGTGGCAATTTCGTAAAAGAAACACTTTTTCTAAAATCGACAAGGCTTCACGGACGCTAGTACCGCTCGGATACGGACCGAAATAGCGAGAACCGGATTTACGCTGACCACGATGAAACGCTATACGCGGCCACTTATCACCGGTGCTAATGCGGATATAAGGATAGGATTTATCGTCTCTCAGCAGAATATTATAGGGAGGAAGGTGCTGCTTAATTAATGACTGCTCTAGCAGTAATGCTTCCGCCTCACTGCCTGTGAGTGTGGTTTCGATACGAGCAATTCGAGCCACCAGCGCTCTCGTTTTAGCACTGCTTACCGTTGTAGTGAAATAACTCGACAAACGAGCACGTAAATCACGGGCTTTTCCGATGTAGAGCAACTCATCGTCGGCGCTATACATTCGGTAAACACCAGGATGCGTGCTGCATAGCGCTAAGAATGCGGACGCATCAAACTGAGAACTAGAGGACTGCTGACTCAAACAAATCTCCGAGCGCTGGCGAAAAAATCGTTGTGAGTTTACCGCATCCGTTCACATGTATAACCCTTATATATACACGCAACGCCTACGCAAACCTCGACAACAATGCGCCTCCCCCAATAAAGAGTATTAAAAAAGGGGCTTATCGCCCCCTTTTAAATACTCTTTTTCGTGCTTACGCAGACAACTGGTCACACAACGCTTGCCGTCGCACCGGCGGTGTCGTCGACCATGCCCCAACGCATCGCTAACACCGTCATTTCAACGTCGCTAGTAATGCCGAGCTTATCGAAAATCCGATAACGGTAAGTGTTAACCGTTTTTGGAGACAGGCAAAGCTTGTCTGAAATGTCCTGCACCTTATGACAGTTCACAATCATCATCATTATTTGCAGCTCTCGCTCGGAGAGCAACTCCATCGGTGCAGACTCAGCGGTGTTAAACGGCTTTAACGCCATAGCCTGAGCAATTTGCGGGCTGATGTAGCGCTGACCGGCATGGACAATCTTAATCGCGCGCAACATTTCATCTAAATCGGCGCCTTTTGTGAGATAGCCGCACGCTCCCGCTTTTAATAAGCGCGAGGGAAATGGCTCTTCTTCACAAACAGTCACCGCGATAACGCGCACACCATCATCATGACGCAGCATTTTCTTGGTCGCTTCCAAGCCGCCCATGCCCGGCATTTTAACATCCATCAACACCACATCAGGCTCTAGCTCACGTGCCATTTGTACCGCGTCTTCACCACTCGACGCCTCACCGATGACGTCAATGCCGTTCACGTCGGCAAGCATGCGACTGATGCCTGTGCGCACCAGATCATGATCATCCACCACCATTATCTTGATCATTTTATTATCTCCAGACCTTCGTCCTTGAACACCCACACAACCTGTTTAGCGTGCTCAGGCCCTTTCACAACCTATTGAGCCAGAATACTCGCCGGCCCCCCTGAATTGAAGGGTGCCAGACTAATATGATACCGCGGCAGCCCTGTGCGCGGGCAGCATTAGATCGTGTAAGCCATAGGCCATTGTTTACTAGGGGCATTGTTTAACCGTTGCGCCTAAGCAACGCAAAGCGACGCTTTAATTTGGCGGGGCTTAGATTCAATTGGCTGAATAAGAGGACATATGAGGAGTTCAGAAACAAAAAAAGCGCCTTGGTAGGCGCTTTTTTTGAATATGGCGGAGGGGGTGGGATTTGAACCCACGGACGGTCGCCCGTCGCCGGTTTTCAAGACCGGTGCTTTCGGCCACTCAGCCACCCCTCCAATCAGGCCGTGGATAATACCTGAGTGTTTTACGCAGTCAACCTTGTTGATGCATTCAGTTGCTTGCAATTGAATTTTAGCCGCCTATTATGCTGAATTATTCACATTCGATGCGCATAGGGGGACGTTACGATCCAGCCCGCGAACATGCAGTACACCTTGCTCATCAATGGTGGCCCCGAGAGCCAAAGTGCAGAAACGGCACTAGAGTTTGCACAAGCGCTCCACTCCACCGGCCATTCCATCTTCCGGCTTTTCTTCTATCAGTCGGGCGTGCTTCTTGCGCAAAAAACGTCCAACCCCTCTTCTCTCACCAGACGCTGGCAGTCTTTTGTGGAAATGCAGCGACTTGATGCAGTGGTATGCATTACCGCCGCCGTGCGCCGAGGCATTGTCAGTGACGCAGAATCCCGCGCCAGCGATGCGACGTTTGAACAGATCGCGCCCGGTTTCGAAGTTTCAGGGCTAGGACAATTCGCTGACGCACTCACTCAAAGCCAGCGTTTGTTGAGCTTCGGCTAAATGAGAATCGCATGATTTTAATTAACCTTTGTCGAGACCCAAGCATTGAACATGTCGCTCGTGAGCAGCAGGATATGCTCGCTATGCTCGCAGCGTTTGGCCTGCCGCTATCATTGGTATTTAGCGGCGCAGCGATTCCTCAATTAAACAAGGTAGAGGGTGACGAGGATTTACTAGACATGCTCCCCAGCTTTGGTGTTTCAGACATCTATGTCGACACCACATCACTGAACGGCGCAAATCTCGACATGACGAATACGCGCATTCCCTGCCGAGCAATTTCCGACCACGCTCTGAAAGCACTCTCAAAATTAGCCAAGCACGCTGTGAATATTTGAGGTCTTTATGCTGCATCTTGTTGCCCTTCCTCCAGACAACACAAAGATACTTCCAGAAGCGTTAAAACGAATAGACGCTGGAGACGACGTGGTCTTGCTAGAACAAGCGCAAGGCTTCGCGACATCATTAGAGAAATTCTCTCCGCTTTCAGAATTAATTGCGCTCAGCGATACTTCTGCGCCGATTAACCTTTTCCTATTGGGGGATGGCGAGATCACACCTCAGTTACCAATTAAGCGAATAGATTATTTGCAGTTGGTCGCCTTAACTGAAATGCATACCGCAAGCCTTTCATGGTACCCATAGCGGGCACTCTAATGGCGCGAATAAACTCAACACCTCCAGTGAGATCACAACATGGCAGAGCAAACGCCGACACTAAATGCCGATATGCTTGAACATCCTTTTGCTGAGTTCGTCCGAACAATCGGTAGAGGAAAGCGTGCACGTAGGGACTTTACGCGCGAGGAAGCAGCCGCATCTTTCCGTTTAATTTTGGCGGGTCATGCTACCGAAGCGCAAATTGGCGCGTGGCTTATGTTGCTGCGCGTGAAAGAAGAAACTCCAGACGAGTTAGCTGGCTTTGTGGACGCCTGCCGAGGTTGGTTTTCGGAACAACAGTTGACGTTGCCGAAAGCAGACATCGACTGGCCTAGTTACGCCGGCAAAAAGAAACATCATCCTTGGTACATTCTTTCTGCGTTGCTGCTGGCACAAAATGGGCACCGTATTTTTATGCACGGCGGCGCAGCACATACGCCGCAACGACTTTATGCGGACGACGTATTATCGCAATTAGGCGTTCCACTTGCCGCATCATTAGATGATGCGCATGCACAACTGGATAGCAGCAATTTCACTTATGTTGGCCTTAACGTTCTGTGCCCTAAATTGGACGAACTATTAATGATGCGTTTTCAACTAGGGCTCAGATCACCCGTGAACACGCTAACACGCTGCATGAACCCCACAGCCGCGCCCACATCACTGCAATCCGTATTTCATCCATCCTATATCGCGTTGCAGCAAGGTGCAGCGCAACTGCTTAAAGAACCGCAACTCGCGATTTTCAAAGGTGAAGGCGGTGAAGTAGAAATTCGCCCTGATGCGGAAACTAAAATATTTGGCCTTAACAACAGCACACCGTTTGAAGCTGTGTGGCCGGCCCGCATGGCACGTCAAACACCACCAGGCACGGCAAAAACATCCGAACTGATTTCGGTTTGGCGAGGCGAACAGGAAAACGAGTATGGCGAAGCAGCGGTCATCGATACCGCCGCTGTCGTTCTATTCGCTACTGGAAAGATGGCAAGCCAAGAACAGGCTCGAGAGATGGCGTTAAAATACTGGCAGGCGCGAGACAAAACGCGGCTTTAGTTTTGCTCCGCCTGCGAACGGAACCAAGAGTAACGCGGAAATACACCAACCACCTCGCCGACGATAATAAGCGTCGGCGCATGCACCTCACGATTTTGAATATCTTTTGGCAACGACCCCACCGTCCCAACAATCACTTCTTGGTCATTGGTGGTACCACGAGATATCAATGCAGCAGGCATATCTGCACGCATGCCGTGTGCGATTAAGTTCTTGCTGATTTCCGGGAGACTGACCAACCCCATATAAAAAACCAGTGTCTCACCGGGTGTCACCAAGGTATCCCAAGGCAAACTGACGGAACCATCTTTACGATGCCCAGTGACAAACCGAACGGACTGCGCATAATCGCGGTGTGTCAGCGGAATACCCGCATAGGCTGCACAACCTGCCGCCGCAGTTACACCAGGCACCACTTGAAAATCGATGCCCGCCTCGGCAATTTTATCTATCTCTTCGCCGCCGCGACCAAAGATAAAAGGATCGCCGCCTTTTAAACGACAAACCTTCTTGCCCTGCTGCGCGTAGTGCACCAACAAGTCGTTAATATTATCTTGCGGCAAAGCATGTTTATCACGCGCTTTGCCGACATAGACCAAGTCCGCATCACGGCGTGCCATTTCCAACACTTGGTCGGACACTAAACGGTCGTACAACACAACATCGGCTTTTTGCAGCAAGCGCAAGGCGCGGAATGTGAGAAGGTCTGGATCACCGGGGCCCGCCCCCACTAAATAAACTTCGCCTTTTGAAAGCTTCTTCGCATCCGCGCTATCAATTGCACTTTGTAACCGCTGCCGGGCTTCGTCTAGCCGCCCCGCTAACGCTTGCTCAGCGACTGGACCTTCGAGTGTTCCCTCCCAAAACTGACGACGCGCGCCAATGGACGGAAGCTTTTTCGCTAACTGCGAACGATATTCACCCATGATTTGCGCGAGGTCGCCTAGCCGACTTGGCAAAATGGTTTCAATTTTTGAACGCAACCAACGCGCCAAAACCGGCGATGCACCGCCGGAGCTAATACTGATCAATATGGGATCGCGATCTACAATGGCCGGAAAAATAAACGTACACAGTGGAGGATTATCGACAACATTGACGGGTATGTTTCGTTCAACGGCATCCTTGTGAAGCTGCGCATTCACGTCGCCGTCATCAGTAGCACCCACTACGAGCGAAACGCCATCGAGCGCGGAGGCTTGATACGCTTGCACCAATACTTCGCCGCCTGACTTTTCCGCCATTGCCTTTAAGTCATCTGAGATTTCCGGTGCGATAATTCTTAACCGTGCGCCAGCACGCGCTAATAGGCGCGCTTTGCGAATCGCTACGTCACCGCCACCAACCACTAACGCGGTCTGCCCAACTAATCGCCAAGCGATTGGCAGATATTGCATTAACGCGCTCCTAACGTCTCAAGGCCGCCCATGTATGGGCGCAAGGCCTCCGGCACAGTCACTGACCCATCAGCGTTTTGATAGTTTTCCAAAATCGCTACAAGCGTACGACCTACAGCCAAACCCGAGCCATTTAGTGTGTGCAACAACTCAGGCTTGCCGGTTTCCGGATTACGCCAGCGCGCCTGCATCCGGCGAGCTTGATAATCCAAAAAGTTGGAGCATGAAGAGATTTCACGGAAAGTGTTTTGCGTTGGCAGCCACACTTCAATGTCATAGGTTTTCGATGAAGAAAAACCAATATCACCCGTGCAAAGAATGACAACGCGATAAGGCAAGCCAAGCGCTTGCAGCACCGCCTCGGCATGCCCTGTTAAATCCTCTAGCGCCTGATGCGAATTTTCAGGGCGCACCATCTGCACGACTTCGACTTTTTCGAATTGGTGCTGGCGAATCATGCCACGAGTATCACGTCCGTGGCTGCCCGCTTCTGAGCGGAAGCAAGGCGTGTGACAAGCGAACTTTAGCGGCATCGCGTCAGCTTCAATAATTTCGCCTGCAACTAAATTGGTTACCGGCACTTCCGCAGTCGGGATGAGATACAGTTCCCGCTCGCCTTCAATTTTAAATAAATCCTGCTCGAATTTTGGCAGCTGCCCTGTTCCGCGCAAGGCTTCCGGCCCAACAAGAAATGGCACATAGACTTCCTGGTAACCGTGCTGCGTTGTATGCATGTCGAGCATAAAATCCACCAATGCGCGATGCAGACGAGCAAGCGTGCCACTCATCACGGCAAAACGAGCACCAGACAATTTAGACGCTCGCTCAAAATCGATTTTCCCATCAGTTAGGGATTCGCCAACGTCAACGTGATCTCGTGGTTCAAAATCAAATTTCCTTGGTGTACCCCAGCGACGCACTTCAACGTTATCGTCTTCGCTCTTACCGTCAGGGACATCGTCTTGCGGGGCGTTTGGTACGCCCAGCAGCAGCTCATGCAGCTGACTATTAATGCCTTCTGCTCGGGCCACTTCGCTTTCTAGTTGCGCGTCAATTTCGTCAAGAATGGCAGCCACTTTTGCCTTCGCTTCATCGACGTCCATGCCAGACTGCACAAGCTTGCCAATTTCCTTAGAAGCTGCCTTTCGGCGTGCCTGTAAATCCTGCGACTGCACGTCGGCTTGCTTGCGTTGAGCATCTAGCGCACGAAACGCGTCCAAATCAAAGGCAAAGCCTCGTCGCGCCAATTGAGCAGTAATTTCCTCACCTGCCTGACGTAACGCACGTATATCCAGCATGAAATAAATCCCGATTATTTATTCAAACAAAAGGCGACCAAGCCACAACCCAAGGCCTGCCAAGGTAACGCAGGCCGCCATAGTACCCATCCCGTAGCCCAATGCCAGCCCTACGGCCTTGAGTTCAAGCATCCGCACCATCTCGAAAGAAAACGTCGAGTAAGTCGTAAACGCGCCGAGTAACCCAGTCATGAGCAGTAATCGAAGGTTATCGCTAACCATGGCGCTGGCTGACAGCGCGACAGCGAGAAAGCCAAACGCAAACGCACCGCTCAGGTTGGCCACAAACGTCGCCCAAGGCCACGCGGGCATTTCCGCAACGCCCAGCCAACGCACGGCGAGTGCATAGCGCATCACCGCGCCTAATGCGCCACCCAAAGCCACTGCAAGGAAGTGCCAATTACTATGACTGATCATCCGCATTTTTCCTTTTGTATCGACGCCAATCGCTACGCTGGTTGCGTTGCTTCCAGTCATTCATCTTTTCCGCTATCCGGCTTTCTAAGCCTCGAGGCACCGGCTGGTAGAACATTGGTGTGCCCATGCCTTCGGGAAAGTAGTTTTCGCCGTCGACAAAGGCATCTGGGTAATCATGCGCATAATGATACTCTTCGCCATACCCTTCTTGCTTCATTAGCTTAGTCGGCGCATTGCGCAAATGCATCGGCACCTCGTCGCTGGGGTGGCTTTGCACCCATGCAAGCGCCTGATTCCACCCAGAATAGACAGCGTTGCTCTTCGGCGCCACGGCGATATACGCCACCGCTTGAGCCAACGCCAACTCACCTTCGGGGCTGCCCAGTCGTTCCTGAACTTCCCACGCCGCCATACATAACGGCATGGCGCGGGGATCAGCATTACCGATGTCCTCGCTCGCCATCCTCACAATGCGCCGAGCCAGATAAAGGGGGTCGCAACCGCCGTCAATCATCCGCGCTAACCAATATAACGCCGCGTTTGCATCGGACCCGCGCACTGATTTATGGAGCGCGCTGATTTGATCGTAAAAATGATCGCCGCCTTTATCGAAACGTCGGAGCGAGTCGCGCAGTAATTCTGTGATCAGGCTCAGCGATATGGTGTTGTCCTCTTCGAGAAGATCGAGACCGACCTCAAGAAGGTTTAGCAATCGTCTCGCGTCGCCGTCGGCATGACGCAGCAATGCTTGTCGGGCATCGGGGTCAATTTTGACACGCTCGAATTCTGGTCGCTGCATGGCACGATCAAGCAAAGCAGACAAAGCGTCTTCATCAATGCTCTGCAAACGGTAAACACGCACCCGAGACAACAAGGCGTTGTTTAACTCAAAGGAAGGATTTTCTGTGGTGGCGCCAATAAAAATAATGGTGCCGTCTTCCACGTGGGGCAAAAAAGCGTCTTGCTGGGACTTATTAAAACGATGCACTTCGTCGACAAACAATACCGTGCGGCGCCCATTCACCAAACGCTGCTTCGCTTGCGCGACGGCCTCACGAATATCTTTAACGCCCGAAAGCACCGCAGACAGCGTCACGAATTCCGCATCAATTTGCTCAGAAAGCATCAACGCTAACGTTGTTTTTCCGGTGCCTGGCGGCCCCCAAAAGATCATGGAGTGAAGTTGTTTTTGCTCAATAACGCGGCGTAACGGCTTTCCTTCTCCGAGCAAATGCTGCTGCCCCGCGTATTCAGACAACACCCGTGGCCGCATGCGCGCCGCTAACGGTTGATGTCCAACGCTCGTCTGGGCGAACAGGTCGCTCATTCTGACTGCCGAATCACGTCTGCGCCTTCTGGCGCTTCAAAGTGAAAGGTTTTCTTGGCGATAGGCTTATTGAATTTTAAATCATAAAAATTTATTGCAGTCTGCTGACCTAGCGCATCTTCCAAGCGCATTGCCATTGGCGTGTTGCCTTCAAAGGTGACTTCAAGCACCTCAAATAACGGATCTTCGGACTTAGGCTTCAACCGAAATGTCACCCGGCTACCGTTAACGTCAGACTGTTCAACGGAAAACGCGGCAGTGATTTGTTCGGGATCGCCACCGAATAACAGCGCCGGGGTGTTCGCAACGCGTTCGCCCATGGGCTTCTCGACCACTTGCTCCAAATCTACGTCGTATATCCAGAGCGTTTTACCATTAGACACGGCGAGTTGTTCAAAGGGTGTGCGGGTATGCCAATAAAATTTATTGCCTCGGGCCAGCACCATGTCGCCTTCCGCTTCTTGCAGTCGTGTGCCTCCGTGATCAAGCACAGTCTGCTCAAAACGACCCTGCAAAGAATTCATTTCTTTCAGGCGCGCCACTAAGTCCGTTGCCGGCGATGCCATTGCTATGGCTGGAAGCAGCAATATGCTGGCGAATATTTTCTTAATCACTTGTTAGTCTCCACCGGACGGCGCCAGCACTTCGCGCTGCCCATTGCTACCGGCTTCACTCACCACGCCCGCCATTTCCATGGCTTCTACCAAGCGAGCGGCGCGGTTATAGCCAATTTTAAATTTCCGCTGTACCGACGAAATGGAAGCGCGGCGGGTTTGCAGTACGAAACCAACAGCCTCGTCATACAAAGCATCCTGCTCCGCATCGCTATCACCGTTTTCAAAACCGGGAATCGATACGCCGTCGCCACTGCCATCAAGAATTTCATCGAGATAATTGGGCTCGCCGCGCTTGCGCCAATCGTCACAAACACGATGCACCTCTTCATCTGAGACAAAGGCGCCGTGAACACGTTCCGGAACACTGGTGCCGACCGGCAAATAAAGCATGTCGCCGTGACCAAGCAACTGCTCCGCGCCGCCCTGATCAAGCACGGTACGTGAATCAATCTTTGACGAAACCTGAAACGCCATACGCGAAGGCACGTTGGCTTTAATAAGACCAGTGATGACATCAACCGAAGGGCGCTGTGTTGCCAAAATCAAATGAATGCCCGCCGCCCTCGCCTTTTGTGCAATACGAGCAATCAGCTCTTCAACCTTCTTACCAACGATCATCATCATGTCAGCGAATTCGTCGACGACGATAACGATGTACGGAATCTTTTCCAACATTGGTGCTGGCTCTTCCAGATTCATCGGGTCTGTGGGTTTCCACAATGGATCTTTGATCGGTTCGCCGCGTTTTTCGGCATCGATAACTTTACGATTAAAGCCCGTCAAGTTACGAACGCCGAGCGCCGCCATCAAACGGTAGCGCCTTTCCATTTCCGCAACGCCCCAGCGCAAGGCTGCCGCCGCATCTTTCATGTCGGTCACAACCGGGGTGAGCAAATGCGGAATGCCGTCATACACAGCAAGTTCAAGCATTTTCGGGTCGATCATAATCATGCGCACATCTTCAGGCGTAGATTTGAACATGATCGACAGCAGCATCGCATTGAGACCCACCGACTTACCCGAACCTGTGGTACCGGCCACCAATAAATGGGGCATTTTTGCCAAATCTGCCACCACCGGCTGACCGCTAATATCTTTACCCAGCGCCAAGGTGAGTGGCGACGCAGCCTCGTCAAATACTCGCGAGGCAACGGCTTCGGTAAACCGAATCATTTCTCGCTGCTCGTTGGGGATTTCGATGCCGACGGTGGTTTTTCCGGGGATAACCTCCACCACTCGAACACTGATAACAGCAAGAGATCGCGCAAGATCTTTCGCCAAATTAGAAATCTTGCTGACTTTGATACCTGCAGCAGGCTGAATTTCAAAGCGTGTAATGACCGGGCCTGGCTGCACCGCAACAACTTCTGCTTCGACGTTAAAGTCTTTCAGCTTTAATTCGAGCAAGCGCGACATGCCGTTGAGTGCTTCTTCAGAGAAACCACCGCGGGTATTTTCATCAGCAGCATCAAGTAACGATAACGGCGGTACGGTTCCACTGATTTGAGAAACAAATAGCGTTTGCTGCTTTTCCTTCTGTAGTCGCTCACTCTTTTCTACAACTTTGGGCGGCTGCGTAATGGTAGGAGGCTTGCGAGTGTCTTGTTTTTTCTTAGCCTCTACGAATACCTGACGACGCTTTTCAGCGACCTGACGGGTTTCACGCTTGTCCTCACGTTTTGCTCTGAGCTCTTTCCACCAAACAGGCGCTTTGGCGATCACGTTGGCAGCAAAAGCACCAAGCTTTTCCGCCAGTGAAATCCAAGAAAGATCGGTAAAAATGGTAACGCCGATAAGGAATAACGCCACCAACATCATGGTGCCGCCGAGCGGATTAAATCCACCTAACGCCGCGCCACCGACTACCTGCCCCAGCACGCCGCCTGCATCTTCGGGTAAGAAGCTGCCGTTGCCGCTAAAGTGCATGTGACTTAAGCCCGTGCCTGCCAGCATGGTTAACACAAACCCGACCAAGCGCACACTGAACATCGGCCAAGAGCCGCCCAAACCAGAATGGCGCTCACGCAGCACCTTAATGCCCCAATACGCGATCAACATGGGGAATAGATACGCTAGGTAGCCAAACAGCATAAACAGCAGGTCTGCACAAAATGCGCCTGCACGTCCTCCGCCATTTCGAACCACTGACACTTCACCCATATAAGACCAGCCTGGGTCTTTCGGGTAATAAGTAATCTCGGCCAGCAGTACAAAACCGGACAGAATCAGCAAACTGATCACCAACGCCTCAAAAAGGCCGCGGCGCAGGTGAATCGACCAACCGGAAGGGACTGCGTTATCTTTTAATTTACTCAAGGTTTCGCCACTAACTTTTTGAATATGCAAAGAATACTACCGTTGAACGACCAATAGCTCCAGCCTTTAACCGCGCCGCTTAGGCTTGTCTTTTCAAAGGTGGCGACATTGTCGAGCCGCGATAGCCAAAGGGCAAGGTTATTGCGCATTCCGACGACCTCTGTTGGGCGTGCACTTCAAGGCCAAGCGCAACACTGCTCGCAAAACAATATTTATCATTTCTTTTGTCGGACACGTAGCAATAGGAATTAACTCTATCACTTATAGCGCTGACAAGCATTCGGACCATTTTTTCATCAAGGCCTTCCGTGTACTTTTGACGCTTACCTTACTAAATCATCAAGTAATGGCTCGCATCTTCTGCTCCCGCCTCAATGTTGTCATCACCAAACAATCAGTGACCGCGACACACTGTGCGGAAAATGTTCTTCATATTGCACGCGCTTAGGTGCCCTCCCCACTTCTATGCTCCTGCGAATTCATGTAGTTTGCCTCGCGTGAGTCGGCAAGCCCTTGAAACGTTTTCTGCCGCCACCATTAAATACCCTGCTTCTGAGACACTATTTTTCGATAAATGTATGCGCGTGGAGAAAACGATGAGCGAAGTACAACATCACAACCTGATTATTCTGGGCTCTGGCCCTGCGGGTTACACCGCTGCCGTATACGCCGCGCGCGCGAATTTAAAGCCGGTTGTCATTACAGGCATTCAGCCGGGCGGACAGCTGACGACCACCACCGAAGTGGATAACTGGCCCGGCGACGTAGAAGGCCTGCAAGGCCCCGATCTGATGGTGCGCATGCAGCAACACGCCGAGCGTTTTGACACAGAGATACTGTTTGACCACATTCATACCGTAGACACAGCGGCACGCCCTTTTGTCCTCACTGGCGACAGCGCGACGTACACCTGTGATGCGCTCATTATTGCTACCGGCGCGTCTGCGAAGTACCTGGGCTTAGATTCTGAGGAAGCGTTCAAAGGCAAAGGCGTTTCAGCCTGTGCGACCTGTGATGGTTTCTTCTATCGCGGTCAGAAAGTGGCTGTTATCGGCGGCGGAAACACCGCCGTAGAGGAAGCTCTGTACCTGTCGAACATTGCCGCCGAGGTTGTTTTGGTGCATCGCCGCGACAAGCTTCGCTCTGAGAAAATCCTGCAAGACAAACTTCTCGCCAAGGAAAACATCACAGTGCTTTGGAATAACGCGCTAGATGAGGTGTTAGGCGATGACTCTGGTGTCACCGGCATGCGCGTGCGCTCCACCGTTGATGACAGCACACAAGAATTAGAGCTTCAGGGTGTCTTTATTGCTATCGGCCACCAGCCAAACACGCAAATTTTCGAAGGTCAGCTGGACATGAAAGACGGCTATCTGAAAATTCACGGTGGCTCAGAAGGCAATGCGACACAAACTAGCGTGAAAGGTATTTTTGCTGCGGGTGACGTGGCCGATCACGTTTACCGCCAAGCAATTACGTCTGCCGGCGCCGGCTGCATGGCAGCGCTGGATGCTGAGAAGTATTTGGACAACTTAGAATAAGTCAGCGATTCAGCGCGGAGTAACACACTATGGTCGCTCTGGTCTGGCTAGATCCGGGCGATCCCTTTCCGCCAACCAGCGAAGCCTTGGACGACCCAGAGGGTCTTCTCGCTGCCGGCGCAGATCTCTCTCCAACAACACTCACTAACGCCTACTCCCGTGGGATTTTTCCTTGGTTCAGTGACGGAGACCCAATTCTTTGGTGGTCTCCAACTCCGCGCATGGTGCTCAATCCAGCTCACTTCCACGCATCACGAAGCTTGTTCAAGTTTTTACGGCGCACCGATTATCACTTTGCTATAGATCAACACTTCGCCGACGTAATTCGTCATTGCGCCGCGGCACCTCGCGAAGGCCAGCCTGGAACATGGATAACAGAGGAAATGCAGCAGGCCTATATCCATCTACATAATGCTGGCATCGCACACAGTGTTGAGGTCTACCAAGACGGTCAGCTTGTAGGCGGCCTTTACGGCGTGTGCATAGGAGAAATGTTCTTCGGTGAATCGATGTTCAGCCTGAAAGACAACGCCTCCAAATGCGCCCTGTTCCTGCTGTGCGCCCTGCACAATGAGCTAGGCATCAGTCTAATCGACTGCCAGATGCAGACCCCTCACCTGGCAACGCTTGGTGCTCGGCCCTTATCCCGCGATCAATTTGAGTCAGCGCTGGCGGAGCGAGTAACAAATACAAACCACGCAGCATGGCAACGCCCTGCATCCGACCTTGCCAGCTGGCGCCGGCGGTATATGCTTGAGGTGTAACGATCACCAAGAGAGCCTATGACCGACCTATCGACGCTCCGCTTTTTCAGCACCCCGGCACACGCCTGCAGCTATCTCGAAGATCGCAAGGCGACCACCTTGTTTGTGGACCCAAACGCAGAGATCACGCCGGAGCTGTATAGAGAGTTAAGTTCAATGGGGTTTCGCCGCAGCGGTGATTACCTCTACCGGCCTCACTGTAAAGGATGTCAGGCCTGCATACCGGTGCG
The DNA here is from genome assembly GCA_029213045.1 of Alcanivoracaceae bacterium. Taxonomy (GTDB): domain Bacteria; phylum Pseudomonadota; class Gammaproteobacteria; order Pseudomonadales; family Alcanivoracaceae; genus JARGPN01. Next base: position 160,971 of record JARGPN010000006.1, on the reverse strand, counting down.
CATCCCTGTGCAGGAATTTACTTTGAGACGTCGCCACAAACGCATCATGAAGCGCAATAGCGACTTAGACGTAGAGCTTATACCTGCTCGCTTCCAAATGGACCTATACCGTTTGTATTCGCGTTACATCGAAAGCCGCCACGGTGATGGCGATATGTACCCACCTTCCGAAGAACAATTTGCCAGTTTTTTAATGTCTGATTGGAGCGAGACGCACTTTTGTTGTTTCCGACTAAATGGCGAGCTTGTCGCCGTGGCGGTTGTGGATCAGTTGCGCAAGGGCTTATCGGCGGTCTATACCTTCTTTGACCCTAATTTAGCCACTCGCAGCCTTGGTACGCATGCGATTCTCTGGCAGATTGAGCACTGCCAAAGCGAACAAATCCCTCACCTTTATCTCGGATATTGGATCCGAGATTGTCAAAAAATGAGCTACAAAGATCAGTTCGCCCCCCTCGAATATTTCACTGACGGACATTGGTACCGATAAGCGCTTTGCAGCGACGGGCACTTTCGGGCAAAATTGCGCCTCCTTTAAGCAGAGCACCCTCGAGGGGACCCTCACTGCATGGCGAAAGAAGAGCAAATTGAACTGGAAGGCACGGTCGCAGACACGCTGCCCAATACCATGTTCCGAGTTAAGTTGGACAATGGTCACACCATCATTGCCCATATTTCTGGAAAGATGCGTAAGCACTATATCCGTATTCTCACTGGCGATCGGGTTAAGGTTGAGATGTCGCCCTATGACCTGAGCAAAGGTCGAATTACTTTCCGTATGAAATAAAAAAACGGGCCCGTATCTTTTGGGCCCGCCTTTTCTCTTTCTTAAACTTCCGTGAACGCAAGCTAGGTGATTACACCGGCGCTACTTGTGCGGCTTCCACCTGCACGTCTATTTTGTCGTCCACTACACCGACAATGACCTCACCGCCTGCCTCGGCTAATTCACCGAAGAGAAGCTTTTCAGCCAACGGCTTTTTCAGTTGCTCTTGAATTAGTCGAGCCATAGGCCGTGCACCCATTGCCGGATCATAACCGTGCTCCGCCAACCAAGCCCGCGCATCAGGACTCACCTCTAAATGCACCGCTCGCTCATCTAACTGCGCTTGCAGTTCGATAACGAACTTATCGACCACATTCAAAATGGTATCGGGACCCAAAGGTTTAAACTGAATAATCGCATCCAGACGGTTCCTGAATTCAGGCGTAAACGATTTCTTCAGTGCCTCCATGCCGTCAGTGCTGTGATCTTGCAGCGTAAAGCCAATAGACGCGCGACTGATTGATTCTGCACCTGCGTTGGTGGTCATAATCACAATCACGTTTCTGAAGTCTGCTTTACGGCCGTTGTTATCCGTCAGCGTCGCGTGATCCATAACCTGCAGTAACAAGTTAAAGACTTCAGGGTGCGCTTTTTCAATTTCATCGAGCAACAAAACGCAGTGCGGCGTTTTCGTTACGGCCTCGGTGAGCAATCCACCTTGGTCGTAGCCAACATAACCTGGAGGCGCGCCAATCAAGCGACTAACCGTGTGACGCTCCATGTACTCAGACATATCAAAGCGCACCAACTCAATACCCATTGCACGTGCCAGCTGCCGACACACTTCTGTTTTACCGACACCTGTAGGCCCGGCAAACATAAAGCTACCAACAGGTTTATCCGCAGCTTTTAATCCCGCGCGCGATAACTTAATCGCCGCAGAGATGGCATCAATGGCATCGTTCTGACCGAACACGGTCATTTTTAAATCACGTTCTAAATTGCGCAGCAGTTCTTTATCTGATGCTGAAACAGATTTTGGCGGAATGCGTGCTATACGCGCTACCATTTCTTCGACGTCTTCCACTTCAATGGTTTCGCGACGCTCGCCTTCAGGGCGCAAACGCTGCCAAGCACCCACTTCATCAATTACGTCAATCGCCTTGTCCGGCAAATGACGATCATTAATAAAGCGTGCAGATAACTCTGCTGCCGATTTTAATGCCGCGTCCGAATAGAGCACATGGTGATGATCTTCGAAGCGTTTCTTCAAGCCGAGCAAAATTCCGAAAGTCTCATCAACGGTTGGCTCAACCACGTCGATTTTTTGGAAACGACGTGACAGCGCCCGATCTTTTTCGAAAATGCCGCGGTACTCTTGGAACGTGGTAGAACCCATGCATTTAATATCGCCAGAGGCGAGCGCGGGCTTTAATAAATTCGATGCGTCCATTACGCCGCCTGACGCTGCGCCGGCACCGATGATCGTATGAATTTCATCAACGAAGAGAATTGCGTTTGGCTTACGCTGCAATTCAGAAATCAGCGCTTTAAACCGCTTTTCAAAATCACCGCGATATTTCGTGCCCGCAAGTAATGCCCCCATATCTAAACTGTAGACGACGGCATCTTCTAAAGGCTCAGGCACTTTGCCTTCGACAATCATCCACGCCAAGCCTTCGGCGATGGCGGTTTTACCGACGCCAGGCTCACCGACAAGGAGTGGATTATTTTTACGGCGACGGCAAAGAATTTGCGCAGCCCTCTCAATTTCGAATGCGCGGCCGATTAATGGATCGATGCGCCCTTCAACGGCCAGCACATTTAAATTAGAGGTGTAGTTGTCTAGCGCGCTGCCACCAGAAGTTTCTCCACCTTCCTCGCCGCCTTGCTCGGACTGCCCCATATCCGCATCTTCACCTTCGCGAATACGAGAAATACCGTGAGAGATATAATTCACTACGTCCAAGCGATGAACGTTTTGGCTGGCGAGAAAATAAACCGCTTGGCTTTCCTGCTCACTAAAAATAGCAACCAAAACATTTGCGCCTGAAACCTCGCGCTTTCCTGAAGACTGCACATGGAAAACGGCACGCTGCAACACACGCTGAAAGCCCAAGGTAGGCTGCGTATCTCGATCAGGGTCATCGTCGGGAATCAATGGAGTTGTATCGTCGATAAATTGCAATAACGACGAACGAAGGTCTTCAATGTCTGCACCACAAGACGTCAGCACTTCTACTGCCGCGTCATTATCAAGCAGAGCCAGCAGCAAGTGCTCAACGGTCATAAACTCATGACGGTGGCTACGAGCATGCCGAAAAGCCTCATTTAGGGTCATTTCCAGTTCTTTACTGAGCATGGCGACACCTCTTCTCTCTGCTTAAAACCTTCTTTTAAACCTACCAAAATTTGGTCGGCAAAAATTCCGGTGAAAAGCGCAACACTTACTAGGCCAAACTCAATCAGTAAAACCTAAGTGCACGCTTAATAAAATTTCACGGAACACATAACGCCGCGTCTACTCAAGTAATTCGTTTGGCCTGTTAACGATGCATTGCGCGTTACCGCCAGACCCAAACGTATAACAATCAAATCCTATCTCTAATATGCGGGCGAATTACCGAAATACAAACTCAGAAATAAACTTTCTGCTGAACGGCTACGCTACTTCCACCTCACACATCAACGGATGCTGGTTTTCTCTTGCATAATCCATTACCAGCGCTGCCTTTGTTTCTGCCACATCGCGAGTGAAGATTCCGCAAACGGCCTTTCCTTCAGTATGCACCGTCAACATGATCCGTGTCGCCTGCTCGCGATTCATGGAGAAAAACCCTTCTAATATCTCCACAACAAAATCCATCGGCGTGTAGTCGTCGTTGAACAGCACAACCTTGTACATAGCAGGCGGCTTAAGACGCGGCCTAGCCTCTTCAACGGCCAAATCACCCTGTCGCCCTGGGTGTTCCGGCTCATCGTGTGACGCACGAATTCTGTGTGTATCTATGAATCGAGTGACATTCATTGTTTCTATAGATTCCTTGTACTGCTCAATGACGTTCCCAGCAACCTAGAAATGGTGCCTGCGGACCCCATTTCAATACCGCTCATCGGAGGGGTTGACACCCCTCTTGGGCTGGATAAAAGTTGTACATCGCTAAAACGCTGCGACCGACAGTAAGTTTACCATTAGCGGAGCCAGTGTCTTAGATAACAATAAAAATGCCACAGGGAAGGCGGAGCTATGACAACACTCATAACCGGCAAGGTGAAATGGTTCAACAATGCCAAAGGATATGGATTTGTAAGGCCGGATGTCGGCGGAGACGACCTTTTTGTTCACTACTCATATATCCAAATGGATGGCTATAAAAGTCTGAAAGCGGGCCAACCCGTAGAGTTTGAGATGCAGCCGGCAGAAAAAGGCTACCACGCGGTGAATCTCAAACCCATTGGGGGCGAAATTGAAGAACTAGAGACGATAATGAATGAGCCGGTGTCTCACTGACACCGGCTCGGCGATCACTCAATCATGTGAGAGATCAGGGCGTCACCGAATTCTGAACACTTCAACAAAGTGGCGTCTGGCATCAGTCGCTCAAAGTCGTAGGTCACCGTCTTCGCCGCAATCGCACCTTCCATGCCTCGGATAATGCAGTCTGCCGCGTCATCCCAGCCCATGTGACGCAACATCATTTCCGCTGACAGAATCAATGAACCGGGGTTCACTTTGTCCTGACCTGCGTATTTAGGCGCTGTGCCGTGGGTTGCTTCAAACATTGCAATCGCACCGCCCATGTTAGCGCCAGGGGCAATACCAATGCCGCCCACTTCCGCCGCCAGAGCGTCAGAAATGTAGTCGCCGTTCAGGTTAAGCGTAGCAATAACGCTGTAGTCCGCAGGGCGCATCAGAATTTGCTGCAAGAAAGCATCCGCAATCACGTCTTTCACGATGATTTCGCGGCCTGTCTTTGGATTTTTCAATACCTTCCACGGGCCACCATCAAGAGGCGTCGCGCCAAAGCGATCTGCAGCCAATTCGTAGCCCCAGTCTTTAAACGCGCCTTCGGTGAATTTCATGATGTTGCCCTTGTGAACAAGGGTGACGCTCGATTTGTCGTTATCGATCGCGTACTGAATCGCTTTACGTACCAAGCGCTGAGTGCCCTCGCGTGACACAGGCTTGATGCCGATACCGCAACCTTCATGGAAACGAATTTTGGTAACACCCATTTCTTCGCGCAAAAAGCGAATTAACTTGGTTGCTTCCGGGCTATCAGCCGCCCATTCAATACCCGCATAAATATCTTCCGAGTTCTCACGGAAGATGACCATATCGGTGAGTTCAGGATGCGTCACTGGACTTGGCACACCCTGGAACCAACGCACAGGGCGCATACACACGTACAAATCAAGCTCTTGGCGCAGTGCTACGTTCAAAGAACGAATGCCGCCACCAACTGGCGTAGTTAACGGGCCTTTGATGCTAACGGTGTACTCACGCAAAGCCTCCATGGTTTCTTCCGGCATCCAAACATCTGGGCCGTATACGCGTGTGGCCTTCTCGCCGCAGAACACTTCCATCCAAATAATCGAACGTTTTGTGCCATAAGCCTTTTCAATCGCAGCGTTCACTACTTTGATCATCACTGGCGAAATATCTACGCCAATCCCATCGCCCTCGATATACGGAATGATCGGATGATTGGGCACATTCAGGGACAGGTCCGCATTAACAGTAATTTTGTCACCGTCTGCCGGAACCGTGATCTTTTGGTATCCCATCTAGCTACTCCCTTAAGAGAAAAAATATAAAAATTGCGAGGAAAATTCTTGGTGGAATTTCTCCGCGCTTACTCCCACCTTTGCCGAACACCAATTCTGCTCAAAAAGCGCAAGTGGTATAGTGCTGGTTAAAACGTAATCGGCACCCCTAATACTGATGCATTGAGCTAATACTTTGGTGCGCAGAGTATAGCATTGCGGTTTTGCCGCTGCCTGACATTTTCCGGAACTTGATCGCATGGCACGTCTGATACTTCTCAACAAACCCTTTCAAGTGTTGTCCTGCTTTACCGACGACCAAGGTCGTCAAACGCTAGCTGATTATTTATCGATCAAAAGCGTCTACCCTGCCGGTCGATTAGACTGGGATTCTGAGGGCTTGCTGTTGCTGACCGATGACGGTTCCTTGCAAGCACGAATCAGTAGCCCAAAGTTCCATTTACCGAAAACCTATCTGGTGCAAGTTGAAGGCGTTCCGGACGACGGTTGTTTGCAAAATTTATGCCGAGGCATTGAGTTAAAGGACGGCTTAACCCTTCCTGCGCTAGCTCACCGCATTGACGAACCTCAGCTGTGGACACGAAACCCACCTATTCGAGAGCGCAACAATCAACCTACGAGCTGGATCAGCCTAACCATCCGCGAGGGGCGAAATCGCCAAGTCAGACGGATGACCGCCGCCATCGGGCACCCCACGCTTCGCCTCGTCCGCTGGTCCATTGGGGACTGGGAAATAGGGGCATTAGCCCCCGGCGAGTGGCGCGAACTCAGCGTTCATGTTCCTCGTCCTGCGAAACCTTCTTCCAGCGCTCGGCGGCCTCGGCGTCGCTCGTCTTAGCCTCGACCCAATGCTCCCCCTCTACACCGATTTCCTTTTTCCAGAACGGCGCCTGCGTTTTTAAATAATCCATTATAAACGTACAGGCTAAAAACGCCTGTTGACGGTGATCCGCACTAACACCGACCTGCACAAGGTCATCACCGGCCCCAACATGGCCTATTCTGTGCACCAGAACAATGCGATTTACTGGCCAATTTTTCGCCGCCTGCTCGCAAATTGTGCGCAAAGACGCCTCTGTCATGCTCGGAAAGTGCTCAACAAAGAGCGAATCGACAACACCCCCTTCATCCCGCGCCTGGCCGCAAAAGACGACGCGGGCACCACTGTCGCAAGGCTCAGCCAATTGAACATCAATCGCGCCAGGGATTAGCGGGGCTTCGCTGAGGCCCACTACAATATTGACCACCCTATCCTCCCGTTACCGGAGGAAAAAACGCCACGCTGTCTCCGTCCTTCAGATCGGAGGCCATTGTCGCCATTGTTTCATTCACCGCACACATCAGCAGAATCTCACTGGACAGCGCATCGAGCCATGGCGCGCCCCGAGCAGCCAGATGCGCACGCAAGTCACCGACGGTTGAAAGCGTCTCTACATAGGCGATTTCTTCCACTTCGCACTGGAGGCGCTCCCGAAGCGCAGCAAAATACTGAACCTGTATCACACCGACTCCCGCCGGTAGCTGCCGGATTTGCCACCGTCTTTTTCCAGCAAGCGTATTTTGGTGATGGTCATACCTTTATCCACGGCCTTACACATGTCGTAAATGGTGAGCGCCGCCACCGAGCATGCGGTAAGCGCCTCCATTTCAACGCCGGTTTGCCCGGTAATTTTTACTGTTGAGCGAATCTGCAACACACCTTCAGCAATCTGATCTAACTCCACCTTTACTGAGCCGAGCAACAACGGATGACACAACGGAATTAAATCCGACGTGCGCTTGGCGGCTTGAATGCCAGCAATACGCGCCACAGCGAGCACGTCACCTTTCGCGTGCTTACCCTCAACAATCATGGCTAGCGTGGCGGGAAGCATTTCAACGCTTGCCTCCGCCACGGCTATGCGAGTGGTCTCTTCTTTGGACGTAATGTCCACCATGCTCGCACGGCCTTGGGCATCGAGATGGCTAAGTGAATTCGTCATGGTCGTCCTCCTGCCACCATTCTAGTACGTACGCCGCCTGTGCGTTACCATTCGCGCCGAAAGCACTACTGAATCAATGGCATAAATTACAGCATTGCTTCACTGCAAGGCAGGCCGAAGACAGCCTAGCAAAGCTTGCTTTAGGAGAAATCGCCCCCATTTCAGTACAGGCCCGATTCAGGAGTCACCAATGAATAGCTTTGACCCGCGCATTACCGTCGCCACCATTGTCGAAAACGACGGGAAGCTATTACTCGTGCGCGAACACTCCAATGGAAAACTTGTCTTAAATCAGCCGGCGGGTCACGTCGAAGCTGGCGAGTCGCTAACGCAAGCCGCATTCCGTGAAACTCTTGAAGAAACAGCATGGCAAGTGGAAGTGACCGATTTCCTTGGGACGTATATCTTCCAGCCGACGCGTGAATCTGGCGTGTATTACCGTTTTTGCTTTGTCGCCAAACCGATTCGTTTTGACGACAAACAGAAACTTGATCGCGACATTGCTGAAGCACTTTGGCTGAGCCGAGACGACATCGCTGCGCAGCAAAAAGATCACCGCAGTCCTCTCGTGGCGCAGTGCGTTGATGACTATTTTAGCGGTAGGCGCCTACCACTTGAGAGCATTTACCAACATCCTTGGCCGTTGCAAAAAAGATGAATTTATTATCCAAACCACGATCTGAAACTCGCGTCATTGTCGGCATGTCTGGCGGCGTAGATTCATCTGTTGCGGCATGGCGCCTACTTGAGCAAGGCTATCAAGTTGAAGGCCTGTTCATGAAAAACTGGAACGAAGATGACGGCACTGAATATTGCACCGCACGTGATGATTTACTCGATGCAATGCAAGTTGCCGGAGTTCTTGGAATAGAGTTGCACACCGCGAATTTCTCTGGCGAATACTGGGATCGTGTTTTTGAGCATTTTCTCGAAGAATATCGCGCGGGCCGCACCCCTAACCCCGATATTCTGTGTAACAAAGAAATTAAATTCCGCGCTTTTTTGGATCATGCGTTAACGCTTGGCGCGGACTTCATTGCGACCGGACATTACGCCCGCGTTGACCACTCCGACGGCGGCGCCAAACTTAAACGCGCCGTTGATACCAACAAAGACCAAACTTACTTTTTGCACGCGGTGGGTCATGACAAGTTTGCTCGCACCCTTTTTCCGCTTGGTGAGTTAGAAAAACCGGCGGTACGAAAAATAGCCGAGCAACAAAATTTTGATAACCACAAAAAGAAAGATTCCACAGGGATTTGCTTTATTGGTGAGCGTCGCTTCAAGGATTTCCTTGAGCAGTACCTGCCCGCCCAGCCTGGCCTTATTGAAGATGAAAATGGCAAGCGTATTGGCGAGCACAGCGGTCTAATGTATTACACCTTAGGTCAACGGCAGGGACTCGGCATTGGCGGTCGCTCAGATGGCGACGAAAGCCCATGGTATGCCGCGCATAAAGATTTAGAGCGTAACGTTCTCATCGCAGTACAAGGCCACGATCACCCGCTGCTACTCAGTCAACAACTTGATAGCGCGGAAATGGACTGGGTTGCAGGCGAAGCGCCCACCCTGCCAATCAAGCTCACCGCGAAAACCCGCTACCGCCAACCCGACCAAGCATGCACCGTCTCGGCATTATCAGATACGCGCGTTCGAGTTGTGTTCGATCAGCCACAAAGAGCCGTCACGCCGGGCCAATCTGTGGTGTTTTACGATGGCGACGTATGCCTTGGTGGCGCGGTAATAGAGAGCACGCTATGACTCCAGAACAACAACAACGCCAACGTATTCTTTCATTGGGCGCGTTATTTCAAGCTGGGCTACTGGCCGACAAACTCGCGACTGCGGGGGAACGAGACAGCAATGCGATAAGGCCCTTGCTTGAAAGCATTCTGGTGCTTGATTCAGACAAAATTGCGGATATTTATCCCGACCGTCGCGCACTGAGCCCTGGCCTTAGGCTGCTTCGCGATGCGCTAACGGGCAAACAACGGAAAGATAATTTCCGACAAGTCGGCCATGCGCTCTCTTTAATACAATTAGCGCGGGCGGCGGACAGAAATCGCGAGGTACTCGATAGTCTCCGACACCGACTTGAAGCGCTAGTAGCCCAACGCGAGCATTTTCCTGATCTCGCTAGTAGAGAATTCTGCCATCGCGCTGCGGGGGTCTATAGCAACACCCTCAGCACCCTCAAGTATCGTATTCGCGTTAATGGCTCGCCTGAACAGCTACAAAATGAGGACAACGCTGCCACAATTCGAGCGCTGTTTCTGGCTGGCGTGCGCGCCGCCTTTTTATGGCGGCAAAATGGCGGGCGACGCTGGCAGCTGCTGCTCAGTCGGCGCAAAATGGTTGACCAGATAGACCAGCTGTTACTCTGAATACTGTCTAAACGCCATACATCAATATATCGACGCAATTCAGACATCGCCCGTGGTTTCGGGTATTATTGCGCCGCTTTCCGATTAGCCTGTGGAGCCACCCACCATGTCCGACGCTTTAAATTCCAGCGAACTAAACACCTTGATCGCCATTTCCCCTGTCGACGGCCGCTACGCCGGCAAATGCGACGATTTACGCGAGATCACCAGCGAGTACGGTTTGATCAGCAACCGCGTGCGGGTAGAAGTGCATTGGCTGGAAGCGCTGGCGCGCGACAAACGCATTGCTGAAGTGCCATTACCAAGCACCGATGCCGCGTGGATCCTACGCAATGTTTCACAAAGCTTTAATCTCGACGGCGCTCGCCGCATCAAAGACATTGAGCGCACCACTAATCACGACGTTAAAGCCGTTGAGTACTACATCAAAGAACAGTTAGAAGTGAACGAAGAGCTCAAAGCCATTGGCGAGTTCGTTCACTTTGCCTGCACATCGGAAGACATTAACAACCTGTCATATAGCCTGATGCTGAAAGATGCTCGCGCCGTCATGCTACCGGTGATGGATCGAGTGATTGCTTCAATTAAAAAAATCGCCCACGGACAAGCCAGCCAGCCAATGCTGTCTCGCACCCATGGGCAATCAGCATCCCCTACCACTGTTGGCAAAGAAATGGCCAATGTGGTTGCTCGTCTGCAACGTCAGCGCGATCAGTTCGCTGCGGTTGAATTGCTCGGTAAAATCAACGGTGCTGTCGGCAACTACAATGCACATTTGTCCGCGTACCCAGAAATCGATTGGGCTGAATTCGCCAAGAAATTTGTAGAAAGCCTCGACCTCACCTGGAACGCCTACACAACGCAAATTGAACCACATGATTGCATTGCTGAGCTTTTCCACGCGCTGATGCGCTTTAATACTATTTTATTGGATTTCGACCGCGACGTTTGGGGCTACATTTCCCTTGGTTATTTCCGTCAAAAAACAGTGGCTGGCGAAATCGGCTCGTCCACCATGCCGCACAAAGTCAACCCGATTGATTTTGAAAACTCGGAAGGTAACCTTGGTATCGCCAACGCCGTCATGGATCACATGGCGAGCAAGCTACCTGTATCGCGGTGGCAGCGAGACCTCACAGACTCAACAGTACTGCGCAACATCGGCGTAGGCTTTGCACACAGCTTAATTGCCTTCGAAGCCAGTCTTAAAGGCATTGGCAAGCTTGAAATCAATAGTGCCGCCCTGAACGACGATTTAGATCAATCTTGGGAAGTGCTAGCAGAACCAATTCAAACCGTTATGCGTCGCTACGGCATCGAAAAGCCGTATGAAAAACTAAAAGAACTGACGCGAGGCAAAGCCATTACCGCTGAAGCACTGGCCGAATTTGTTGATGGGCTAGATATTCCAGAAGCAGAACGCGAGCGCCTTAAAACAATGACACCTGCCAGCTATATCGGCAACGCCGTTGAACAGGCCAAAAGTATTTAATGCGCCCGCAATTTACACTGCCGATAAGCGGCGAGCAGTTTCTCGCAGAATACTGGCAAAAAAAGCCGTTGGTAATGCGCAATGTTGCCAGCGGACTTAGCCATCCCGACGCTGATACGCTGGCCGGCCTCGCGCTGGAAGATGAAGTTGAATCGCGCCTTATCACTGGGCACGGCAATGGCCCGTGGAATCTGCAAAACGGGCCGTTTCAAGACAATGACTTTAATGTTCTACCTAGAGAAAATTGGACATTACTAGTGCAGTCCGTTGACTGCTTTCTCACCGAAGTGTCCTTGCTGCTTGATCGTTTTGATTTTTTGCCAAGCTGGCGCCTCGAAGACATCATGATCAGTTACGCAGCAAAAGGTGGCAGCGTTGGCCCGCACTTCGATCGTTACGATGTATTTTTAATCCAAGCGAGCGGCAAACGCCGCTGGAAAATTGGCGGGCCGTGCGACGAACGCACCGCATTGCTCCAACATGATCAGCTAAAACTTTTAGAAAAGATGGACGTGCGTGAAGAATATGTCCTTGAGGCCGGCGACGCCTTATACCTGCCGCCGGGGATTGCGCATTGGGGCACAGCCGAAGACAGCGACTGCATTACTTGGTCGGTCGGCTTTCGCGCCCCATCCCCCATTGAGGTGCTCGGACGTCTAGCGGATCAAGCCGCAGAAATGGGTGGCGAAACGCTTTTTAGAGACACCGAACGAGAAGTGCCGGCTCGAAGAGAAGTTCTCGAAAGTGCAGACATAGCACGCTTAACGCAACAAGCTATAGAAGCACTAAGCCCCAGTATAAAGCGCCAGGCGCTTGCGGCACTTCTAAGCGAATCGCGCTGCCCTAATGGCCTCGATTTTGAAGTCGATTGTCAGCAAGTTTGCGCGGCCGACGAGACCGCAATGCTCGTTCGCCACGGAGCAGCAAGACTAATCCTTGATGCCGAGAATAATGCCTGGATTAACGGCGACAACTGGGCACTTTCCGAGGATGCGCTGCCACTTGCGCGCCTTCTCGCCAAACAGCGGCTCTACTCGGATGAAGAGCTGCAAGCACTCATGACAGACGATGGACAGGACTTAATTGATGAATGGATCGACGCCGGCTACTTCACTTGGCTCGAATGAACAGCCGATGACTTATCACATAATTCGCGCCAATTGGCAGAATCATGAAAGTGCCTTACGCGCAGTACGCGAAGCGGTTTTCATCACCGAGCAACACGTCCCAGAAGCGCTCGAATGGGATGAGTTCGACGCAGACTCGATTCATTTTCTTGCCCAAGATGAACAAGAAAATGCCGTTGGCTGTATTCGTCTTCTGCCGTCCGGACAAATTAGTCGCTTGTGCGTCCTAGAAGGGTTGCGCAGCCATGGAATCGGTGGTCGACTATTGCAACTAGCGGAAGACGAGGCACGCAGCCAAGGAATGACCGAAGTGTTCCTGCATGCGCAAACTCAAGCCTGTCATTTTTATGAAGCAGCGGGATTTACCGTAAACGGCGGCATATTTTTAGAAGCCGACATTCCGCATCGACAGATGACCAAGGAGCTACACCCGTAATGACGGAAACGCCTCGAGATAGATGTTCGCTCACCACTCTCGAGGCATTTCGTTCTTCCTGCGACCAACTACTGGGAAGCGCACGCCGGAACGTTCGCATTTTATCCCCCAACTTGGATTTAGCCCTGCTAAGCCGAGCCTCAGTGGCCACCGCCTTAGCAGACCTAACCCGTGCCAGTCGCTTCACAGACATCCGCATTCTCTTCGCTGATTCTTTATTAGCCATGAAGCATGGACATCGCTTAATAGAGTTATCTCGCCGCTTCCCCTCCTCGATCTCCCTTAGACAACTACCTGTAGATCGTCGGGATGAGCAGAATTCGTGGATACTCACAGATGACGCCAACCTAATATGGCGCCCCGAACATGTACGGTATGACAATGGTTTTTGCGAATCAGAAAATCGAGAACTGGCGCCACGCTTGTGCCGCCAGTTTGATGATATTTGGGAACGCTCTCAGCCAGATCCAGAATTACGCCGGTTATTTCTATAACCGGCGCAAAAAGAATCCTATCGCCATTCTACGGCCACCTACAAAACCTTTAGACGCTACGACGATAACGAGCAAAAATACGTTTCTTAGCTAGGTCATAGCGGGTTTTAGACAACCAACCCTCCATCAGCATTCTACGGTGCTCCGCAATTTCCGCCGCCAAACGGGATTCACCGTCAGGCAATATCCGCGACGCGCCATCGATGCGCTCTTGGATAACACTGGCAAACCCGCTCGCTTTGCGGCGACGCCAAAACAAATAAACCGGCAACTCAAAGACTGCGATGCAGCCAAATCGCGTACGAAAAATAAGCCGTGTCTTCAAAGCAGATATGTACGCGATAAGCGCAACGACCGCCGAGAATCCAAGAATAAAGCTTTCAGGGTAACGACCTGACACCAAGGTCACAGCCGCGCCCGTCATTAATACCAATGTTGCTATGGCCATTTGCCACGCACTATCCCGCACGCGGGCTGGCTCTAGTGAAAGATAGGCCAAATTAACAACCCGAGGCTTCTGCCCTTTCCCAAACACTTCAAGATAATGTCCATTGAACAGTTGGAAGCTCGAGCGCTTACCGTTCATCCCGCCTTGGCTAAAGCGATCCTCCACTCTCCTGCTGTCCTCATTCGGAACCCGCACATACTCATCGGGCATATCCAGCGCGCCTGGAACGGCGTGCATGATAATCTCATTATCTTTTGAATCAATAAGTTGCGATCTCATCTTCACCCCTTACCCGAACAGTGGCTTTTTATTTTTGTAGGTAGAAAATCTATACAAGTTAATAAGAATAAAACATTAATTGGTGCGCATTTTTTACCCAAAAAAAAACGGCCGACGAATGGCGTCGGCCGTTTTTCAGCTAGCCTGCGACAACGCAGGCAGAGCGGTGTGTTAAATCTTGAAGCCTAACTGCAAAGCAACCGCATAGGTATCACCCTCACCTAACTGGGCGGCCAGGTCGATGTTGGCACGATCCCAAGGCGTTAAACCAAAGCCTACTGAAAGCATGTTGGACACGGTGTCCTTCATGTCAACGGCATAACCCGCACGCAAATGCGCGTGCTTGCCAGCGGAAAACTCAGCACCAATCCGGGTAAACTGACGATCACCGAGCAAGCCATAGCCAGAGCGTTGCGCTAGATCCATAGAGGCTTCCGCCTTCAACCAGCCAGACTGATACCCGATAGCAGCCACAGGAACGGGGTTCATTTTGTATTCGCCTGCAGGACCGTCATAGCTCTGCGGAATCAAATTCTCGATGGTAGCGGCATAGACAAATTGCTCTTTGTCACCAAAGGTTTTGCGCATGCCGAGATCGATGTTCATGCCGGAATGTTCTTTGTAGTAATCCTCTTCATCCAGAGCGTCTGATGCCTCAAAGTCGTCAGGGTTTGCTTCGTAACTCACCAGATTGATCTGCTGGATCTTCAGCATCGCGCCAAGCTGATAGCCTTCCCATGTGTGACCCATCGTCAGACCAAGTTCAGAAACCGCAAGACCTGACGTCTCAACGGTAGACGTCAAATCCCCCAAATCATTTGTTCCCGCAGCAACACCATTAAGGACTGCTTGGTCGCTGGATTTATAATTCGTTGTAATGCCCAGCTCTGCCCCACCACGCATCGTTACCGCCGCAGGCAATAACTTGTTTGGCACACCTACCATCACGCCAGCACCTACTCCAACCGCCACGACCTTGCCGTTAGCGCCTTCTAGTGCATTATTCGCTCGAGCTGCCTCGGAGCCGCCACAGGAACCCGAACATGCTTCCAGCGCATCAAACGTATCGCCGATATCGTCTAGGTCACCAAGCAAGCCCTCTGCATCGGAGGCGATCACACCGAAATTCAGTGCAAAACTGAATTGGTCGTTATCATCAAACTGGTTGATCAGCGCTGGGTTAACCGTTGCCTGGTTGTACTCACCCATAGTGAGGCCAACGCCGCCACGACCCATCGCGCGAGCATCAAACACTTCCGCCTGTGCAACCGATACTGCTGATACAAGAGATACCGCTATTGCGAGTCTTTTCCGTAGCATGTTCACATCATCCTTCACGTTAAAAAATAAATACTATCAAATTAGTGGGTTTACACGCTGCCCCCATATGAGGGATAAGCACGGCGTCATTCGCCGCCAAAAAGAAGAAGTTAAGCCTCGGAAAGTGCCGTACTGCCGCTCTCTCCGATCGACGTCTAGGAGACGATTCTAGCGCGCCGCAACGCAAAACCAACCTTCTTATCGACCAACGATTAACACAGGCGCTTAGCGGTTGCTTAAAAAAAAAGCCCGACAATGTCGGGCTTCTTTGTTTGCTGGAGCTGATTAGCAGCCGTACTTCGCTTTTGCCTCTTTGCGGCGACGGTGTAAGACTGGCTCAGTATAACCACTTGGTTGAACACACCCTTCAAACACCAGTTCGCACGCCGCTTCAAAGGCAACATTGCCGTCAAAGTTAGGCGCTAAGTTGCGGTAGGTAGGATCGTTAGCGTTCTGCTTGTCGACCACCGACGCCATACGCTTCATGGACTCCATCACTTGCTCTTTGCTAACAATGCCGTGACGCAACCAGTTAGCAATATGTTGGCTGGAAATACGCAATGTCGCACGATCTTCCATCAAACCGACGTCATTGATGTCCGGCACTTTAGAGCAGCCAACACCGGCGTCGATCCAGCGCACAACGTAACCAAGAATACCCTGGCAGTTGTTGTCCAACTCGGCCTTCTTGTCAGCATCTGACCAATTTGTGTCGGCGGCCAGCGGCACAGTGAGAATATTGTCCAACGCGGCGCGCTGACGACTTTCCAACTGTGACTGAACATCGGACACC
Source organism: Alcanivoracaceae bacterium (assembly GCA_029213045.1). GTDB lineage: Bacteria > Pseudomonadota > Gammaproteobacteria > Pseudomonadales > Alcanivoracaceae > JARGPN01. The sequence goes on along the minus strand of JARGPN010000006.1, from coordinate 144,662 downwards.
AACACTTGGTGATAGTGAATCACGTGTAATGTTGCAGCAGTGGGCGATGGCACCCACGCGCAGTTTGCACCGGCCTTTGGATGACCAATTTTCGCGTCCATCATGGCTTTCATTTCGTCAGGCATGGCCCACATGCCTTTACCGATTTGTGCGCGACCTTTTAAGCCACACTCCAAACCAATATCGACGTTCCAATCTTCGTAGGAACCAATCCATTTTTGTTGCTTCATTTCAGACTTGCGCACCATCGCGCCAGCTTCCATGGAGGTATGGATTTCGTCACCGGTGCGATCCAAAAAGCCAGTATTGATAAAGATGACACGCTCTTTGGCAACACGAATACACTCTTTCAAGTTAACCGTGGTGCGACGCTCCTCATCCATGATGCCCATTTTTAAAGTGTTGCGCGCCAAGCCGAGGGCATCTTCCACTCGACCGAATAATTCGCTAGCAAACGCCACTTCTTCTGGGCCATGCATTTTAGGTTTTACGATATACATAGAACCGGCGCGACTATTGCGGTATTTGCCGAGCTTTTTCAGATCATGCAATGCGGACAGCACGGTTACCATGGCATCCATAATGCCTTCTGGGATTTCTTCACCGTTCACCAAAATCGCGTCGTTAGTCATCAGGTGACCAACGTTCCGTACTAGCAATGTAGAGCGACCGGGCAACACCAACTCACCGCCTTCAGGGGTGGTGTAGGTGCGATCTGGGTTCATAGAGCGGGTCATGGTTTTGCCGCCCTTTTGGAACGACTCTTCAAGATCGCCCTTCATCAAACCAAGCCAGTTGCTGTACACCTCAGCTTTGTCTTCTGCGTCCACTGCGGCAACGGAATCTTCGCAATCCTGAATAGTGGTGATCGCCGATTCCATTAGAATGTCTTTCAAGTTGGCTGGATCATCTTGACCAATCGGGTGGCTGCCATCGATTTGAATTTCGAGGTGCAAGTTGTTATGCGCTAACAAAATACCCACTGGGGATGCTTCATCGCCGGTGAAGCCAACGAACTGTGCTGGATTTTTTAACCCTGTATCGCCAGCACCCGTTTTTACAACCAACTTTCCGCCAGCAATGCTGTATTTCAGCGAATCTTTGTGCGAACCGCTTTCCAGTGGCGCCACGGTATCAAGCAAGTCGCGAGCAAAAGCGATCACTTTTGCACCACGCTTAGGATTATACGCACCGCCTTTTTCAGCGCCGCCTTCGTCTGAGATCATGTCGGTGCCGTACAACGCATCGTACAAGCTACCCCAACGCGCGTTAGCAGCGTTCAGCGCAAAGCGGGCATTTTTAACGGGCACAACTAACTGTGGACCGGCAATAGTAGAGATTTCAGGGTCAACGTTATCCACGTCAACGCTGAACTTGTCGCCTTCTGGCAACAGGTAACCAATTTCAGTCAAGAAGGCTTTGTATTCAGCCATATCAATCGCCTTGCCTTGGCGAGCTTGATACCAAGCATCCATTTGCGCTTGAAGATCTTCGCGCTTGGCAAGCAACGCCTTGTTTTTAGGCATTAAGTCGGTGGCGATTTTTTCCAGCTCGCTCCAAAAATGCTCTGGCTCCACGCCAGTACCCGGTGCGATCTTGTCGACCACCAGATCATGGAGAACCTTGGCGATTTCCAGTGAGCCTTTCTTGATACGATCGGTCATGTTGCTTGCCCTTCGGTAGACACAGATAAATAAATTCGGGGCGCTGGCCCCTGCGGGACGGCGATTTTAACAGGCTAGAAGAGATATCGACACCCCGAAAACTGGGTGGTCAAAAGATATGTTGTTGGGTAAATGCCGCAGGATACTCGTGGCAAGAGCCTGTGACGTGTGCGAGGCACTATCGCTTGCAGGCAAGCTCCCACATAAAACATTGCGGGCTGCCTATCTGGGAGCTTGCCTGCAAGCGATACAGCCTCGATAGGATGCGCAAAGTGGGGGCAGCTTAAGCCCGCTTAATGAAAGATATTCACCAAGTCCAACAAATGCGCCGCATTTGGCTTGCCCGAACTTTGTACTTGGCCTTTTTCCAAATTGGCAAAGTCGAACAGCTTGGTGTCCGCCAGCTGCGATGGCGCAACATTTTGCACGGCAGAAAAGATGCTTTCTATACGGCCGGGGTTTTTCGCATCCCAGCCTTGCAGCATTTCCTTAATGACCTGGCGTTGCAGATTTTCCTGCGAGCCGCACAAGTTACAGGGAATAATGGGAAACCCTTTCATTTCAGAAAACTGCTCAATGTCTTTTTCGCGACAATACGCTAGCGGCCTAATAACGACGTTTTTCCCGTCATCACTCCTCAGCTTTGGCGGCATAGCCTTAAGCTTTCCGCCGTAAAACATATTTAAAAATAAGGTTTCGATAATATCGTCGCGGTGATGACCCAAGGCAATTTTGTTCGCACCAATTTCCTCTGCAAAGCCATACAAAGAGCCACGGCGTAAGCGTGAGCACAACGCGCAGGTGGTTTTACCCTCAGGAGTTTTCTCTTTGACGATGGAATAGGTGTCTTTCTCGAGCACGTAATACTCAACGCCCTGCTTTTCCAAATACTCAGGCAGCACATGCTCAGGGAAACCCGGCTGCTTTTGGTCCATATTCACCGCAACCAAATCAAATTTGATCGGCGCAGACACCTGTAAATTACGCAGTATCTCAAGCATCGTGTACGAATCTTTGCCGCCAGACATACACACCATGATCTTATCGCCATCGGAGATCATGTTGTAATCAGCAATCGCCTGCCCGACTTCACGACGCAAACGTTTTTGCATCTTATTAAAGCGAGTGCGATCTTTCGGTAGCGTGGCGTCGTTCATATGACCTTGTGGATGCTGAGGCAGCCCTTAAAAGGACTGCGAATAAAAGAAACGTGCCTAGGTAACTTTGATCCGGCGAATTACTTTGCGGTACAGGGCCGGAAACCATCGTTTCAAGTAGATGCCAACCTTTTCGCGGCCGGCAATAATAACCTGCTCGCGCCCTGCCTGCACGGCCTGCACAATCTCAGCCGCACATTTCCCTGCATCCAAGCCTTTAATTTGGTGAGAGTCCATTTTCCCATGCTGCCCGCCGTCTCCGGTAATGGCGTTGACGGACACATTAGTCAAGACAAACCCAGGCATCACCATCGTGACGCGAATATTGTTGTCGTACTCCTCAGCCCGCAAGGCTTCAAACCAGCCATGAAGCGCATGCTTTGAGGCGCAGTAGGCGCTGCGCATCGGCGTCGGCAGCTCACCAACAAGACTAGAGATCACCACATAGCGCCCACCACCTTGTTGCTTCATTAGCGGTAGCACGGCTTTACTGAGCCCTATCGCGCTAAAATAGTTAACGTCGAACACCCTGCGATCGACGTCGAGCGAGGTATCTTCAACGCGGGAGCGCTGACTGATGCCGGCATTATTGACCAACACATCTATCCGTCCGTACTTGGCTTTTACTTTTTCGACGGCCGCCTCAAAGCTATCCGTGTCAGTGACATCCATCGGCAGAATCAAATGATTATCTGGCCACACCAGCTTTTGACGGACGCGCTCAAGCTCTTCTTCGCGGCGCGCAGACAGGACAACATTTGCCCCATAACGACTGAACTCCACCGCCAGCGCCTCGCCAATGCCACTTGATGCACCGGTAATCCATACAACCTGATCTGCAAATGCCATAAACCCTCCGGAAAACCCCGCCACTTTAAAAACAAAAAGCCCAGATACCAAGGATATCTGAGCCTTTATTTGCCAGCCTGCGGACGTCGCCGCCAAGGCCCGCGTTTATTTTAGCTCTTTGGACGACAACTCAAGCAATTGACGCGCGACAATCAACTGCTGGATTTGCTGAGTACCCTCAAAGATATCAATCACTTTAGAATCTCGCGCGAGCTTCTCGAGTAACAGGTGCTCGGAATAGCCACGCTCACCGCAAAGCTCGACGCATTTCAGTGTTACCGCATTTCCAACCCGAGCAGCTTTTGCCTTACACATTGACGCTTCCTTGGAATTCGCCTGACCATTATCAGCCATCCACGCCGCCTTCCACGTCATCAAACGTGCCGACTCGAGGTCAGCCTCCATCCGATAGAGCTCAGCTTCTATCGCTGTGGAACAATAAAGTGGTTTCGAGAAATCAGCGGTAACATCTTCTTTTTTAAGTAACTCGCGTGTTATTTCAAGGGCAGCACGCGCCACACCCAGCGCCATGGCCGCCACCGGCGGACGGGTATTGTCAAAGGTTTGCATCACCCCACCGAACGCCTTCTTACGCGCCTCTTCCGTATCAGCAATTTCCGCCGACCCCAATACATTCCCTTTTGGAATGCGACAATTCTCCAAACTTAGCGCCGCCGTGTCTGAAATACGCAGCCCCATTTTGTCTTCGACGCGCGCCAGCTTCATGCCGGGATTATCCCGCGTCACAATAAACGACTTGATGGCCGCCTTGCCGCGCTGCTTATCAAGCGTCGCCCACACCACGACAGCGTCGCAACGCTGACCGCCAGTGCAATAGATTTTCTCGCCATTCAGCACCCAGTCGTCACCATCAAGCTCGGCGGTAGTCGAAATCGCCGCAGAGTCCGAGCCCGCGCCTGGCTCGGTGATGGCCATGGCGCAGTACATTTTGCCGAACTGCTCTTTTTGCTCGGCTGTACCAACCGCCATGATCGCGGCATTGCCAAGACCATTACCGGGAATGGAAAGCATCAGCCCCACATCACCCCAGCACATTTCTTCCACCGCGAGCACTCCCATCATGTTCGCGCCGTTTTTTACGCCTTCGCTTTTTTTCACGCCTTCGCTTTTGCCGCCGCTACCACCCTGCATCGATCTGGCAGCAGACATCATCTGTGCCACTGGCGCCAACTCAACAGGGGTCTCGCTATGCTCGATGGCATCGTACTTACGCGAAATTGGACGAAACACACCTGCCGCTAGCTGGTGCGTCATCTGCTTCATCCCTATTAACTTTTGCGGCAATTCTAAATTAATCATGTCTATCCCCTACACCATCACCGTGCCTTCAAGGACACCCACCGCTCGCAAATTGCGGTACCACATTTCCAGCGGGTAATCGCGAATAAAGCCTGCGCCGCCGAACAACTGAATACCGTTGGTGCCGATTTCCATTGCTTTTTCAGCACACAAAACTCGCGCCAAATACGCTTCACGATGAAACGGCAATCCCTGCGAAGCACGGCTTGCGGCCTTCCATACCAACAATCGCATGCCTTCTAGCTCAATGCCGATATTCGCCACCATAAACGCCACCGATTGGCGCCACGCTATCGGCTCGCCGAACGCTTTACGCTCCTTCACAAAAGGAATTGAGTAATCCAACACTGCTTGGCAGCAACCGACCGCCAGCGCGGCCAAGCCAATACGTGACAAATCAACAAATCGATCTAGGTTAAAGTGCTGCAAACGATTCTGTGCAGGCACCGCCACCTTATCGAACGTCACGGTCGCCATTTCCAGCGACCGCAATCCCATATACATTTGACGCTGGGCGGACATGCCCTGGGCGCCAGCCTCGACAACAAACGCGCTAGGCCCGTCACCCTCTACATTGGCGATAACGATCAACAGCGCCGCATCCTCGCCGAACGGCACCAAACACTTTTCACCCTGCAGAACATAATGGTCACCCTTAAGCGTAGCGGTGCACAGAACCTGAGCGGGATCAAACGTCGCGCGCGACTCCATTAGAGCTATACCGGCGGGCACAAACTCATCGGAAAGCAATACAGGCAAAAACTTTTCCTGCTGCGCCTCATTACCAAAGTCTAAAATCGCGTTCACCACAGACAACGGCGACAACACACCCATCGCAAGCGATAGATCGCCCTGACCCAGATCTTCTGCGGTAAGAACGGATGACATGGGATCGCGTGGCGCTCCCGCCCCGCCAAGCGCTTCTGGAATAGGCATCAACGCCAACCCCAACTCAGCACTGGCAGGATAAAAGCCCTCAGGAGGCGACATTGCTTCGTCCGCCTGACGCGCATTGGGCGCAACATGGCGAGCGACGAAACGCCGCACACTCTCACGCGTCTGCAATTGCTCTTCGGTAAGCGTTAAATCAAACGGTAAATCTGCAGCCATTCGGCCCTCCTTCAAAGCCCATGCTCGGCACCGGCAGCACCGACAACGGGGCTAAACAGCCTATTGAAAGGCAAGAAGATGCCATAAGGAGGCGACCACTGACAGGTCACAAACGTTCAAATTCTAGTATACTCCGGGCACCTCGGATGCCGTACCGAGACTGGAAAACGAGATTCGCAGCAACAAAATGACGTCAGGAATAGACGATTCAAAGCGAACTAAAAGGAATTCCACCAGACCAATTACTAGACAAGAAATACGGCGACACAGGGATAAGTTTTGATCTCACAACTTTTCAAGCGTCCAGACAGGCCCACCGCACTCAGGCTGCGCCGCCAGCTCATGGCGATGTACTCCTATTCTTTAATTTGGACCGGCATTTACGTAGGCATCAACCTCGGTATTTTTGATCCAGAGATTCCTCTGTGGGAAATTTTCATCACTCTTTATAGCGTCAACGCGATTATTTATTTCTCGATTCGCTCAGGTGTCTCACAGCTCGTCAAAGACCCAAGCCTTACCGCCACGCAAATGATGGTGGCGATCATAGCGGTTACCTTTGTACTGCATTACACCACTGATATTCGCGGCGCCATGATGTCGATCTATTTCATGATCATGACCTTCGGCGTTTTCGCGCTAGACCGCGTCAAGATGATGATGATGTCCGTCTTCATCTCGGTATCCTTTTCCGTACTTATTCTTTATGAGTGGAACACGAACTCCCAGTCCCAGATTTTTGGCATTAGCTTCGGGCAATGGATGATTCTCGTGCTCGGACTTAGCTGGTTTGTGTATGTCGGCGGCTACATCTATAACTTACAGCAACGCATCCGCGATCAACGCGAAACCCTTCGCGACAACGAACAGCGACTCACCCAAGCATACGACGACCTCACCATCACCAAAGAAAAGCTTGAAGAAATTGCGGTACGTGATGATTTAACCGGCCTATTTAACCGGCGCCACTTCCTTGAACGCCTTGACGAAGAACTCGCCCGCGCCGGCCGCGGAGGTGGCGGCGTCCACGTTGCCCTGATCGACCTAGATCACTTCAAACGAGTGAACGACAAACACGGACATCAAGTGGGTGATTTAGTCCTGCGTAAATTCGCAGATGTCGCGCGCCGCGAACTTAGGCGCTCAGATGTCATTGCCCGCTATGGCGGTGAAGAGTTTATTGTTCTCTTCACCGAAGGCGACACCATGTCAGTGCAGCAGGTACTGGACAGACTGCGCACCGAGTTTGCCATTGCCTGCACACGAGATATCAACCCGGAAATCGGTGCGACCCTGTCTGCGGGACTGGCCGCGTGGCACATTGAGGATCGACCTGAGACCATCACACTGCGCGCCGACCTCGCTCTGTATCGAGCGAAAGATGCTGGCCGCAATCGCTTGGCGGTGGCTTGAGCCCGAACACCCCGCTATGATGCCCGCCATACGCGGAGAACAGCATGACTCAACCAGATAATCCCGGCCTACGCCAACAAGTACGAGACTATATCGACACACAAGGCGACGCCTCGCTGAGCTGGGTTGAAACCCATGGCTTGCTTTGCGCCCTCGCCTGCGGCCCGAACAATGTAGAAGGCTGGCAAAACTTATTACTCGAAGATGATGACGTTCCCGCAGAGATTCAAAGCGCGCTAGCCGGTCTACGCGCACGACTCCACTCACAGCTGGGCTTGGGCGAAACCATTCAGATGCCCTGCCGTTTAGACCCATACGAAGAAAATGACGGCGCAGACCTGACCAGCTGGTGCGCAGGATTTATTACTGGCGTTAGCGCAAATGAAGACGCGTGGCACGAACAAGAGAGCGAACAAGTTTTCGAAATGCTGCTGCCGTTCCTGCTAATTTCCGGCCTCGACGAGGATCCGGAGCTTGACACCTTATGGCAAGACGACAAGTTAGTACGTCAAATGGCCATGGGCATTCCTGATCTTCTTGAAGAAATTTTCTTGTTTTACTACGCGCCCGAATTATCAAACGATGACGATGACGGCGAAGACAACGACGACGAATAACGTCTTTATCAATAAAAAACGGCACCAATTGGTGCCGTTTTTTTCGATCAACTCGATCATTATTCTTCTGGCTTTACCGCTTCCTTCTGGTGCTCAACTTCTGGGCCCAACAGCACAGCCAACCAACGCGTATCCTCACGCACTTCAAACGCTATTCGTAGAATCATCGTTAGCGGCACCGACAGCACCATACCGACCGGCCCTAGCACCCAGCCCCAAAACACCAACGAAATAAAGACCACCAACGGCGACAATCCCAAGCTGCGCCCCATCATTCTCGGCTCTAGTCCGTTACCAACAACCGTATTAATGACCATATACCCAGCTATAGTCAGCACTGTAACGAGATTTCCGTGCAACACAAACGCCAACAAACAGGCAGGCACTGCCGCCAAAAAAGAGCCTATATTGGGAATATAGTTAAACAAAAATGCCAACGTGCCCCACAACAACGGATAGTCCACGTCGAGCGCCCAAAGCATACACGCCACTGCAACGCCGGTACCCAGACTGAGGATTGACTTAATTGCCAAGTATTCTTTAACCCCTTCCGCAAAACGCTCAAATACTTCCAGGCTGCCTGCTGCGCGTGACGAGAATGCTCCCTGAACTTTTGCAGGAAGACGCGCGGCCTCCAATAAAATAAACGCAACCGTCAACAAAATAAGTAGAAAATTGCCCAGCACCGCACCAAAACCGCCGACAACTTTGCCCGCGAGACCAATCACCATTCCCGCATTAAACTTTTCCTTTAGGGAAGAGATGTCCAAATCCAGACCATGGCCGGACAAGGCATCCAGCAAACCGCCCACGCGATCATTCAGCGCACTTTGATAAGTCGGGAGCTGCTTTAAAAACCCGTTGATCGAGGCACCAACAAACGCTACGCCTCCGCTGAGTAAAATCACCAGACCTACCATCACCGCCGTTACAGCCAGCCACTCCGGCCATCCCCGCTTAGTCAGTAAAGTCACCACTGGGGCACAGACCACACTAATAAAAATAGCCAACAAAAATGGCTCCAGCAGGTCTGACGCTGCCTTCATACCCGCAACAACGATCACCAACGCCGCCACAATCATTAATAATGGATATCGCTGCACACCAACCATGAACTACCCCATTGCACTCGCTGCCAAGCAACCTATCATACTCGCAGCGTTTTACTATACAGATCGGCTCGCATTCCAATCACCGAGGCGATAAACAATAAGAACCCTAGTGAAAAATGTAGAGCCACTGACGAATGCGGATACTGCTACCCTTCATATTAATGATCGCACTCCCCGTTCATAGCCGGGCGACGTGCGAGGATATTTCCGTACCACGCGCTCGCTTTGCGATGGCCATTGCGGACCGTGAACCCATAGGTCCGGCGCCCGTCGCCACTCCCACGGATCACAACGCGCTGTTCTTTTTCATGGAAATCAAAAACGGTGCGGGCAAAAGGATGACGCACCAATGGTTTTACGAAGGAGAGCTGGTCGCCGAGACAAATCTCGCCATTGGCGCTGACCGTTGGCGTAGCTGGTCAAGAAAGTACCTCGGCAAACGTCGCAGCGGCCAATGGCGCGTATTGGTAAAGACCGCTGACGGCTGCGCGCTGGCCGATCAAACACTGGACGGCAGCACACCTATTCCTGTGCTAGAAGAAGCAACCGCCTTATTAAAAAATGGCGATGTCACCGGCGCACGGCTACTCGTGAAGAACGAAATGGCGAATAACATTCCATTTCGCCAACGCATGGAACGTTTCCTGAATCAAGATGTTGCAGTTGCCCAGCTAGAACAAACCATTGATGAGCAACAACTCTACATAGCCGATGCGCGCCTGACCCAACTCGAACAACAGCGCAACCTAAGCAAAGTGTTAAGTGAAAAACTGCCCACCCTTCGAGACCAGCTTGAATCCGAACGAGCAAACATAAAATCAGACACCAGCATTGCCTTAGCCGCTTTCCAACGCGTACAGCACCGCACCTTAACAGGCGGCAAATGCCCCGCCACTGAAGAGGAACTGCTTAAGCTTTTGCAACGCATCCCCGTAGGCGAGCATTTATTACTGAGCAACTGGTCGCGCGACGACACACTGCTGCAGGCCACCTTCATCGATCAGCGCACAGGCTTCTTGCATGGATTTACGCTTGAGTGTTCGAACGCTTTTACTGGTCAGTAACGAAAAAAAGGATTATTCGCCCGCCGAATAATCCTTTTTAATTCACTGCTATGAAGATTAGAGGTCTGCTAATCGTTCCCACTTACTGGCGCAACAGAAAGATGACTCACGTCGGGTACATTTACTTCTTCCTTTTTCTTTATCTGACCCATGTCTGTACCCACTTCAGCCATAGAAATACTGCTTACATCCGGCACGAACGGCGCAGGGCCATCGACATGATCCGCGATATCCGTTCCCGGCGGCGCCACATCGAACTCACCTGAAAATCCTGTTCCGCCCGTTCGAATAGTGCCCACCATATCCATGCTGCCGGTGGTTGCGGCCGGGCGTGATGACTCAGATGCACTCGCCGCCACTGACTCGGAATCTTTAGTTTGAGGCGCCCTTGGCGTTGGGCTGTTTGACTGTGCTGCCGGCGGCACTTCTTGCTGTGCCTCTTGCCTTACTGGATCGTCACCCACCGGTTCCATTTTGCACTGTGCTCCGGCCTGCTTTAGGGCCGCGCGAAACTTCATTGCCGTTGCTTGATCCGCGTCTTTTTTTAATACGACAGGCTTGCCGCTAAATAGCCCTTCGACCTTCGCAGCATCCAACTTAAACAGCCGAGCCAGATTCTGCTTCACGGCAGCAATATCAGCACCAGGAACGATTTCACCTGAAAAAACCAAATTGTAGCGGGCATCAGTCATTGTTGTTGTCTACCTCTGCGAATGTCGGGCGCCAGCAATAAGCTAACGCAAAGCGAATACCTTAAGGTTAGGCTGGCAGCCTCAATCAAGCAATCTGTGAAGCAGCGTGCTCCGCCAACGCAGCAATAGTTCGCGATGGATTGAGCCCCAGCGCGGTGGGCACCATGGCGCCATCCACCACAAACAAGTTCGGGTAACCGTACACTTCTCCACGAGCGTCAACGACACCATGCTCGGCGGAATCCGCCATATTGCAGCCACCCAATGGGTGTGGCGTGACCAAATTCCTAAACCAACTCCACGTTTGCGGTGTCATTGCCTTCCCTCCGGTGGCCTGGGTGAGTCGCTGATGCATATCAGCCAATCCTTGCACCGCCTTCTCAGCTTTGCGGTAGTCCCATTTCAAACGTAATTGGTCCTTACGCCACGGCATCAGCCATCTGCGCCCCAGCGAAAATTGACCGCCCGCCTCATCCTTCGCTTGGCCGAACCACGGCATTAAACCTTTAGTCGGGTCAGTCGCACTGGCATACCGCACCAAGGCTTGGCCAAGGCGGTTGTTGAGCAGATGCGGATGACGTCCAGCCTTATCCATCGCATTACCAATGACATCGGGGTACCCACCATCTTCTACAAAGAAGCGGGCATCGCCCTCGCTACCATCGAGAAAGTCGATGGCCGATGAAATAGTTGGGCCTTGAGACGGCGATACTTCGCGATTGGAATATACTGCTGGCGTCAGAAAGTCCCCGTTAGATGTCCAGCCGCTGCCCAACGCCCGGCTCAAATTCGGCAGCGTTTTATACTGATCGCGACAGCGTAAGAGCAATTCGGTGGAGCCAACACTACCTGCGGATACCACTACTCTAGTAGCGCTGAGCACCTCAGTGCGCCCGCCTGCGTCTAAGCGACGGATTTGCACTTCGTAGCCACCATTGACGGGTTTTATCCAGCGCACCTGGTGCAGCGCACGAACCTCAACCCCAAGTCGCTCAGCATCCGCAAGGTAATTCAGATCCAAGGTGTTTTTTGCTTGCACGGGACAGCCGATATCGCAATTTCCGCAATGGATACAGGTACCTTGTTCTTTACCCTGCGCATTCACAAAACGCTTGGTATGCTTTGGATCGAACGGCAAATCCCGGTCGTAGGTATATTCTGGATCAAAGGTAATCGCCTGCGGCACCACCTTGAAACGCTCCGGCGCGCCAATTGCGGTCGCCGCGTCACGCATTAAACGTGTTCGATCAGTCCACTGATTCTCCGGCAGCTTTTGCACATTGAGCATTCGCCCAGTGGTTTCATAGTGAGGAGCCAACGTGTCGTAGCGGATACTCTCGGGCCAACCAGATTCAAACACATCTGGCCGAGCTTCAATGCTGACATTTGCGTAGATCAAGGAACCGCCGCCAACACCTGCTCCCTGAACGATACTCATGTCACCGAAGTTGCGAAAGTCGATCCAGCCATTTTGCTGCTCGGGCTCGTCTTCATCCCAAAACCAGTTTTGCTGGCTAACACTAGGATAATCATTCACCTCCCAGCGACGCCCGCGCTCCAACAACAAAACCCGGGCACCCTTCTCTTGCAGACGGCACGCCATCACCGCGCCGCCAAAGCCACTGCCAATCACAATGGTATCGAACTCGCTCATCCCTGACCCCTTAATGCATTATTTTTCAGATTGTTAGAATTTATATTTAAGGTGATTTCTTGTCTAGCAAACTGCCTAAAAACCTCACATATATACAACTGCACAAACACACATCTACTTATATAAATATTCACACATCTACAGACTCAAATAGACAATTATTTGGATATTTATACATCTGTAGGCTTATGTAGATAAATATATTATTATTCCCTTAAATCAACACGGAGGAATAAACCATGGAACAAATGGACTTTGTCGCACCGGATGAACGCCCGTCTCGCCCTCGGCGCCGTAAAGCAGAAACCGCGTCGCGCAGAAATACATCGACAACTAGTGGATCGAGCAACGGCCCACGAGAAGGCTACCGCAGATTGACCGCCGATATACCCGCGGACCTGCACAAGCGCCTAAAGATGCAAGCTCTTATGGAAGAGCGCACAGTAACGGATATTATTTTGGACGCCGCCCGCGGATATCTCAGCCAAAAATAACGGTGGCGAACTTATCACTATCACTAACAAGTGGTCACGACAGCACTAGCTAAAACCGCGCGACCACCCTACTCTCAATGAACGCGTCTTCGACATCGCAGCACACCAACGAAGCGCAGGGAACACTCGCATAAAGGACTACGCATGAGCATTCCGAGAATTCTAATTATTGGCAGTGGCGCCGTAGGAGCGGTGTACGGCCATCATCTCGCAATGGCTGCGTGCAGACCTACTTATCTAATTCGCGACACGAAAAGTGACAACAGCAAGATGCCGCGAACACTTCATCGATACTCACTAGTCGGTAAAAAGATAGATAGCCGGCAACAACACCTTAGAACAATCACGCTAGGCTGCACCGGCTGGGATCAGGTATGGATTTGCTTACCATCCAGCGCGATAGAGTCACCTTGGCTCCTTAAGCAACTCGCACTTTTAGATCCTTATACACCAATCATCTTGTGGAGCCCGGATTTTCGGGATCGCGACATTCTGCAAAAGCATTACTCAGGCCCGATAAGTCGCGCCCTCATAGGCATTATCAGCTTTCAAACACCCCTGCCTGGCGAGAACACACCAAGCGAAGGAATCGCCTATGTAGCGCCTCCTCGCTCCGCAGTACTGGAAGACTCTGAGGCCGGAAACCAAGCTGCAGCATGGCTAAAAGCGGGAGGCCTGCCCACCGCCATAAACGATAATTTAGCGTTGCACGAAGCGCGCATGACTGCGCTGCTTCAGCCGGTCATCGCCGCGCTAGAAATCACCCAATGGTCCCTGAAAAAATTGCGGCAAAGTCAGTGGCTATCCGTCGCCACCAAGGCAGCACGCGAGGCGAAAGCCGTCGGTGAAACATATTTAGGAAAACCGCCGTCGCGCTCAATCCCCGGACAACACTTTTTGCTCAAAACCGCTATCTCTGTAGCGCCAACGTTATTGCCATTCCCTCTTGAACCTTACCTGCGCTATCACTTCTCAAAAGTTAGCGAGCAAACCCGCATTATGCTCGACGGCTGGATAGAGCAAGGAAAGATATCGAAGCTACCGATCACATCCCTCGAAGCACTTCGAAGCGCCCTACCCTAAACAAGACACTTTACTTTTGCGGAAACAAAACCGACAAATATCCGTCATGCGGCAGAAAAACCTTCGACTTAAAGTGAGCACATAACGCGTTACGCAATAACGCAAACCGTGTCCGCTAATTGCCGGAGAATGACGATGACTACAGTCGATACAGGACTTCTATTGATTGCCGTCAGCCTATTTTCCCTATACCGCTGGCTTTTCCGAATCCTCCCCAAAGAAAAATCTCAATTTCTCGCAGTGGTTCCGTTAAAAAAAACAACCAACGATACGTGGCAAGGGTTAAATCTCACCCAATATGGTTTTTTTACGGCGATCGCAGGGCTAATAAGCTGCGCCACTTTTTTATTGCTCGCAGGATCAGTATCCGTATCGCCTACCGTTTGCCTACTGCTTATTCTCGCAGTACTTGCTGTGTGCTTACCTGCGGCAAAAATAATCGCCACCGTGGTCGAAAAGAATCCGCATGGCTTTACTGTGGGAGGCGCAAGCTTTACAGGCATCCTTCTTGCTCCATTATTTTTATGGGTCGCCGACAACGTCAATCAACGCATTAATGGGGAGGGCCTACCCACACTCGCCATCCTCGCCGCGATTTCAATTTCGTACGTGATTGGAGAAGGCATCGGCCGACTTGCATGCCTAAGCTTTGGCTGCTGCTATGGAAAGCCGCTGTCACATTCTCCTGGCTGGCTACAGAGCAGCTGCCGACACTGGCCACATTCGTATCAGGGAAAAACGAAAAAGATTAGCTTTGCGGGAAAGATGGAAGGGATCAATGTGGTCCCAGTCCAAGCGGCCACATGTGTCGTCTACACTACTCTAGCAATAACATGCGCTAGCTTGTTTTTTCATAACCAATTCGATGCAGCGCTACTTGTCAGCTTACTTGGCAGCCAAGCGTGGCGGCTGTGGTCAGAGACACTGCGCGCAGATTACCGCGGCAACAACAAGCATTTATCCGCCTATCAAATTATGACGCTTGTCGCGTCGCTGTATACCATCGTCGCAGTCTCTTTAATGCCTTCAGGCATAGCCGTCAGCGCCTCCGCGGAACTCGGTCTATCGACACTTTGGCAAACGGAAGTCGTTATTGCGCTTCAAGCCATCGCTCTAGCGATGTTTATCTTCGCCGGCACCAGCACCATCACGACAGCGCAAATCAGCTTTTCACTCGCGCCAGACTGGCAAACACAAACAGATGGCCCACGCTCTTCGGCAAGCACAGCAACACAAAACATTGCGCAAAAAAAAGCGCCTAATTAAAGGCGCTTTTTAAAACCGTAATAACGCTGACCTATTTCAGCTGAGCACGAGGATTCATTCCTCGGTGCTGCTCGCCACGCGCACGCGCCAACTCGATCTGCTTCTGGCGCTCAGCAAAGCGCTGTTTTTGCGTATCGCTAGAAAGATCAAAACACTTCGGGCATGACACGCCAAGTTGATATTTCTCAGAAGACTTGTCCTCTGCCGTGATTGGACGACGACAGGCATGGCATTGATCGTAGGTACCGGGCTGTAAATCGTGATCAACCGTTACCCTTTCATCAAATACAAAACACTCGCCTTGCCATAAAGAATCATCCTTCGGCATTTGTTCAAGGTATTTTAAAATCCCACCCTTCAAGTGGTAGACCTCATCAAACCCTTCTTCTTTTAACAATGCGGTAGATTTTTCACATCGAATTCCGCCAGTGCAAAACATCGCCACGCGCTTATGCTTAGCAGGATCTAATTGACCGCGCACATAGTCTGGGAATTCACGGAACGTAGTTGTGTTCGGATTGACGGCACCTGCAAATGTACCGACCTCATACTCATAGTCATTACGCGTATCGATCACTAGCGTTTCAGGATCAGCAATAACGTCGTTCCATTGCTCTGGCGTTAAATACGTCCCTACCACACGATTGGGGTCTACACCCTCAATTCCCATGGTGACAATTTCTTTTTTTAACTTCACTTTGGTGCGCAAAAACGGATGCTCTTCGGTGACTGACTCTTTGTGATCAATATCATCAAAGCGCGCATCGCTCCGCAACCACGAAAGCAATGCATCAACGGATTCTCGCGTACCAGATACCGTGCCATTAATACCCTCACTGGCCAGCAATAAGGTGCCGCGCACTTCAAGTTTAAGCATTTGCTCAAGCAACGGCTCACGCAGTAATTCATAATTATCTAGGCGTACAAATTTGTATAACGCCGCAACCACAATTTTTTTCATTGCTCTTAAACTCAATTACCGGCGAGCACACTCGCCAAGTTTGATTACTTGCCATTACCGCCCAAGCATTTTGGCGATGCCGCCGCATCGCCCTGACGAGCCCGCCATTCCTCTGGCGTAAAGGTGTGCAACGCCAGTGCATGCACACCTGCTTTCAATTCTTCATCCAATAACGCATAGATCCGCTGATGCCGACGCACCAATATAACGCCCTCAAAGTCGGGCGACACGACTACTAAACGAAAATGGGTTTCCGAGCCGGGCGCAACATTGTGCATATGGCTTTCGTTTTCAAGCCCTAGGTGCTCAACGACGAGTCCCGCCCTTACCTTTAACTCTATTTCGGTAGCAACTGACATCACACCTCCTGAAGTGACGGCGATTTTAGCGTCATCCCGCGTGAAATCCAGCACCACGCATCAGCACACCGCTAAGCACAAAAAATAGCCTCTAATGTATTATTGTCGAACACAATTGTAAAAGTGTCTAACCATGGAAGTTACACTGCGTAGGCGTCCTGGTGGGGATATTTAGGTATAGGCAGACCAGGGATGACCGCAATCGCACTAATCCACGGAGAACTTATTATGACCACTGAAAAATCTGAAGCACTCAAATCACTAAATGAACGCCTAGAAGCTGCCCGCGCAGAACTAAAGTCTGCGGCGGAAAAGTTTCAAGAGTCTGTTAAAGGGTTGGCAAGCAAAGCTGAACAAAACGGCCAAACATTACGCGCTGAATTGACCAAATTCAGCGAAAAAGTGCGCGCAGAAGGCATTTCTGAAACTGCAAAAAACGCAGCGAAAAACGCCAGCACATCTATCAAGGACCTCTCGAACAAGGTCGTTAGCAGCTTAGGCTTAGCGAGCAGCGAAGAGTTAACTGCGATGCACAAAAAAGTGGATTCATTGTCACGCAAGATCCGCAAATTAGAGAAAACAGCCGCGTAATCGTTACGGCATGCTTTTTACTCGTTAAAAAGGGCTGCTCTGCGGCCCTTTTTATAATTAAATCCTTTCCCCTGCGCACCCATCATTTCTGATCTTCAGGAAAACTCAACCACACCCCGCCTCAACAGACTGAGAATAATGTCGGCAATGAAACCAAATTAACTGGTTTACATTCGTGCGCTTCCCGAGCAGCTCCTTTATAATGCGCGCCGCTCTGGCTTCCCGACACCCTGGAAAGCCTTCTAACCTCCGCCAAAAGCGAATCTAGGAGATCGTCCATGAAAGCTCCCGTACGCGTAGCCGTCACCGGCGCCGCAGGCCAAATCAGCTACTCTTTATTGTTCCGTATTGCATCTGGCTCAATGCTCGGCCCAGATCAGCCAGTTATTTTGCAATTGCTGGAAATCACCCCAGCACTGGAAGCGCTAAAAGGCGTTGCCATGGAACTGGACGACTGCGCATTCCCTCTGCTTGCCGGCATCACCATGAGCGACGACCCTAACGTTGCGTTTAAAGATGCGGACTTCGCCCTGTTAGTCGGCGCACGTCCACGCGGACCGGGCATGGAGCGTAAAGATCTTCTCGAAGCAAACGCTGCTATCTTCTCGGTACAAGGCAAGGCCATCAATGCCGTTGCTAGCCGTGACATTAAGGTATTGGTTGTTGGTAACCCGGCTAACACCAACGCGTTGATCGCTCAGCGCAATGCACCAGACATTAACCCACGTCAGTTCACTGCGATGACCCGTCTTGACCACAACCGTGGCATGGCTCAAATCGCCAACAAACTCGGCAAAACCGTGAATGACGTGAAGAAAATGACTATCTGGGGCAACCACTCTTCCACTCAGTACCCAGACCTGCACAACTGCGTGGTTGACGGCAAAGCCGTTATCGACGGCCTCGACATGAGCTGGTACGACGGCGACTACATCCCAACCGTTCAACAGCGTGGCGCAGCCATCATCAAAGCACGCGGCGCGTCTTCTGCAGCCTCTGCAGCGAACGCGGCCGTTGATCACATGCGCTCTTGGGCACTTGGCTCAGATGAAGGCGACTGGGTATCCATGGGCATTTATAGCGATGGCTCTTATGGCATCCAAGAAGGCCTGATTTACTCTTTCCCATGCGTGTGCAAAAACGGCGACTGGGAAATTGTTCAAGGTTTAGAGATCAATGATTTCTCTCGCGCAAAAATGCAGGCGACCGAGAAAGAGTTGGCTGAAGAGCGTGATGCGGTAAGCCACTTGCTGCCCTAAGCGTTAAAGCCCTACGAAAAAGCCCAGCTTAGTGCTGGGCTTTTTTATATATGCCGCATTCTCCGCGCGCCAACTCAATGCATCATAACGACATTATATCGCCGTCAAATGAGATCAAAAATATATCACTCGCTTGTACCCTCGCCCCTATGCAGTCTCACCAGGATTGCCCTACCTAATTAGCCCCTAAAGCTCAAAAAAACGCGACAAATGTCACAATTTTCACGTCATCATCACGCACAATAGTGTGGAAAGCTTGCTAACAAGCTGACTTTTAACATCTTTTTTTCAATGTTTTAACAAAACCTTGCTACTAATTACGCACTAAATGTGACATAAATCGCATATTGACCGTCACCTAGTGTGCGGTTTCGTCGAAATTATTGCTTATTAAGGAAGCTGGGTGGCCTATTCGGGTTATAAATTTTGTCATCAGTCGGCATTTTGTGACACATATCACACAAAGCCAACCGCTCAAAACACGACAAACCTAGCACTTAAGTGCTATCAAAACGCCCGCTACACTTCTCTGCTTACCGTTCATCACAACAAAAGCGCCGCTCGTCATGAGATCATAATGATCTCATGACGATGGCACAGTTCTTCCCTATTCATTCCCTATTCGTTCCCTGTTTAGTCGGCGTCCGGATGCCGACAACAGCTGTTTATGTAAAGGAGATACCCATGAAAGTGTTTTCCCGTTTTGCTACCGCCGGAGCTCTTGTGAGCGCAATGTTATTTTCAATCAGCGCCTTCGCCGCGCCTGAGCTCAGCCTCGAGGTTAAGGCCGAGCGCGACGCAAAAGTGACCGATGAAAACGGCAAGACCACGACAAAACGCATCTCTGCTGAGTCCGCCTCACCTGGCGAGACCATTTTCTACACCATCACATATACCAACACCGGCGACGAAGCCGCTACTAACGTGAAAGTCGACAACCCCGTGCCAGACGGGGCCAGTTACGTAGACGGCAGTGCGTGGGGTGATAACAGCGACCTTCTCTTCTCTATTGATGGCGGCAAAACCTACAAAAAAGCCTCTGCCCTTACCTACAACGTCGAAGGAAAAACGCGTACTGCAGCACCTGAGCAGTACAACGCGGTGCGGTGGGTGGTGAAGGAAATCAAAGCAGGCAGCGAAGGCAGCGTCGGCTTTAGCGCCATCGTTAAGTAAACCGAGCATTACTCGATTGATGATCGCGTCGCGTCAATCGAGTTATTTGAAAACGGCGCATAACTGAGGACGTCTCTTATGAACTCGAAAGCTGCACACTATATTGGCGCAGCGCTGTTAGCAGGGTCGGTACTTGTACCGGCAGCAGCATTTGCTAGCACGGCGGCCAATACAAACATTTCAAACACCGTCACGGTGAACTTTGACGATGCCAGTGGTAACGCCCAAACGGCGGTTACTTCCTCGGTATCGTTCTCTGTGAATCTCGTTGCTTCGGCGCCAATTCTCTCCGCTCCTGCTGATGTGAATCCGGCTACTGAAAACACGGCCTACAACCTTGTGTACACCGTTACAGGCACAGCCAACGGTCTAGACACTTACAATATTTCCAATGCATCGGTTGATACCAACATGGATGGCGCTCCAGCCTTTGCTGGCGATGTATCCATTGTGCTGGGTGGTACGACCGTGGCCGCTGACATTACGGCTGGCGCAACTTCGTTCACCGTTCCATTCGATGGCACCGATGACAGCATCGTAAATGGCATTGCAGTCGGCGACACCATCGTTCTGGACCCTACAGGAACAGGCGAAGTAGCAACCGTAACCGCCATTGACGAAAGCACAGGTGCGGCAACAAACACTGCGACTATTACGGTAAGCGCAGCGCTAGTAGGCAGCTTCACAGCCGCACAAATTATCGGCCAGCAAGATACGGCTACCGTCGAGGTTACGACCGACACTGTTACTACTCCGCCTTCTGGCACTCACAACGTGACTGTGACGTATACGTCTGCAGCAGACGCGGGTGTAACAGCCGCCGATAGCGTTCTGTTCACCGTGTCGCGCACTGCGCTAACTGTGACTAAGTACGTGCGTAACGTGACCACGCCAAACACTGACGGCTTGGGAACATCGATTACGTTCGACGGTAACGACTACTACGATTCAGGCGTCAACGGCGCTCCAGCTGAAACCATGGAGTACCTCGTAGTGATCGAAAACCCACCAACCTATGCGCAAGCAGACAACATCGTTGTGTCAGACCCTGTACCACTGTTCACCACCTACGTTGCTAACTCCATTCAAATGGATGTTAACGGCGGCGGCGTGACAGCCTACGCAGACACTGCCGATAACGGCGATGCAGCAGAAACCGACGGCACCACCATCTATGTCTACGCAGGCGCAGGCGGCGATGACACTGCCGCAGGTCTTGGCAATGGCACAGGTGGCTCACTCGCCGGCGGTGAAACTGCCAGCGTGGTGTTCCAAGTAACCATCGACTAATCAGCAAGACCTTTTACGGGGCCGGAGTCCTCCCGGCCCCGTTTTTTACGTTTTGTTTTATAAGGAGATGGATGACATGAAAGCCCTAAACAAAGTCTTCGCCGCTGCGGCAACAGCATTAATGCTGTCGCCCGTTGCTGCGTGGTCTGCTGTGGGCGGTGGTGCAGTGATTCATAACGCTGCCACCCTGTCATTTGCTGGTGGCCAAGTCACCGCATCGGTTCGGGTAACGGTAAACACCGTTGCAAGCGCACCAGTGTTTGACGTGAACCTGTTAAACATTGATAGCTACCCCGGCGATACGGCGGACTTTCTCTACACCATTAGCAGTACAGCAAACGGTTCGGACACCTATAGCGTAACCACCACCAGCACCGACGCAGGCGTTTCTGCGCCGACTGCGCTGACCACGACACCGGTAACATTGGTGTTAGGCGCGTCGATTGCCTCACAAGACTCCGATGCAGCGGGCAATGTGTATATCCCCGCAAATTCAGAAACCAATCTGGATGTCGGTGATCGCGTTGTGGTGAATATCGCGGGCAATGACTATGTGTACGAAATTGCCACGCTAAGCCCAGGCACGCCCACCACCACTGTTGGCAACACAACAACAGCGGAAGTGTCGACACGTCTGACGCTTACGCCTGTTACTGGCGGAGCGCCGGTTATCAACGCAGGCGTGATCACAGCCGGTACGCAAATTGGTGAGCAGCAAATCATCACTGTGCAGATCACTTCTGGCACACCGACGGCAGGCGGCACCAACGGCGTTCATACACTGCAAGTGTCTGGTGCCACATCAGCACTCAGTGGCGGCAGCGTCCTACTGTTTGATGACGGCCTTGGCGCAACCAACACCGTACTTTCTGGTGACGGCTCGCTGATTAAAGAAGTGCGCAATGTGACGCAAAGCGGAAGCTTCGCAACATCTGGCGTTACAGCCCAAACCGGCGACGTTCTTGAATATCGCCTGACTGCGGCAACTAACTCAGGCAGCACGTTAACCAGCGCAGCGATTACTGACGAAATCCCCAACTATTCAACCTATGTAACTGGCTCTACCACGCTCAACGGCAATCCCGTTGCAGATGCGGGCGGCACGCCTTTTCCATTGGATGAAGGCGGGATCGCCATTAATACGCCCAGCGGTGCGGCGGGTGAACTCATCGACGGAGAAGTCGCTGAAATCATCTTCCAAGTAACAACGGACTAGCACCACGATGCAGCAAGCAATACGACGCCTAAGAGACGTAGCATCCCAATCCGGCAATTCGCCGGATTGGGTGTTTGCGCGTGCGTGCGTTGTATTGAGTTCGTTGAGAAGCGGACTGCGTGCATTGTGGATGTTCGCTTTAATACCGCTGCTACTGATGAGCTGGGCAACGGCGGCGCAAGCCGCTTACCTGATTCAGAACACCAATCCCGCTGAATTAAGCTGGAGCGGCGCAGCAGCAAACGTACGCGCAGATATTGTCGTAACGCGCTATGAAAAAATTTCGCTGTACCGTTATGCCAACGCTGGCGCAACGCGTTCGCTAAATGTTTTCAGCGGCAATTTTGCTAACACAGACAGCTTGTCTGGCACCACGCCAACATTGTCCGCCCCGCTACCCCAACCGCTGGATGCGAACGGCAATCCGATTGCATTAAATCAGCCCGTTGGACTCGTCGAGGCGAATAGCGGCGCGTTTGGCAGCGCCAACACATTAAGTCAAAACGAACCCTTGTTTATTGTGGTAGATAAACCTTTATTGCCTGCTTCAGCGTTCGGGTTGCGCCCAGACGGCCGGAGCTTTATGGCAGTAACGGTCAACATCACCAGCGGAGCGAGCAGCACGCCTTACATAGTGACGCTCGTTGAAACGACAGCTGGTTCAGGGGTTTATGCCGGCTATTTCGCTCCTTCTGCGATTACGCCAATAAACTCTGGTGACACCATCGATATTGTTTACGACAACTATGGCGACATTAACGACAGCAACACACAAAATGCGCCGTCGTTCCTTACGCCTCCAATCTTCAATGCCTTTGCAGCGGCAAAAACCGCCACGGCCTCCGCCGCGCCTCCAGTAACACCAGGAACGCCCGGATTATTTATTAGCAAAGAGGCGGTACGCTCAGTTGTATCCGTTGGAGATATCGCCCCCTATCGCGTTACCGTCACAAATGGCGGAGCGCTGCAAAGCAATGTGCGTATCATCGATACCTTGCCGAAAGGTTTCCGTCTACGTACCGACTCAGTTAAACGTAACGGCAAGAAACTGACGACGAAAATTTCGTCCGACGGACAAATCGCCACAATTGAAATCGGTGACATGGGCATTGATGAAGTGGCAATGCTGAGCTATGTCGTCGAAGTAACTCCTATCGCGGAAGTCGGTGTCGCCACAAACAGCGCCACCGCACGCGGCGACACCAACACATCAAATGAAGCTACCGCCGATATCATAGTAGAAAACGCCTTTTTTAACGATCGCGCCTTTTTGATGGGGCGTGTGATGGTTGGCGAATGTGGTGATCGCGAAGCGCCTGGATTAGCCGGCGTGCGCCTTTATTTAGAAGACGGCACCAACGTTATTACCGATGCAAAAGGTCGCTGGCATTTAGAAGGCGTTCAGCCAGGCACCCACGTTTTGCAGGTCGACAAAGATTCATTTAGCCGTCGCTACTCGCTCAAGTTATGTGAAGACAACAGCCGTAAAGCGGGCAACGAAAAGTCTCGCTTTATTGATGTACAAGGCGGCACCTTGTGGCGCGAAGACTACTGGTTAGAGGCCAAGCCAGAAGTAAATGCCCTCCTCCAACAGCAAATGATCACGGAGCTGCATGATGGCGTAGCGCATATGCGTCTGCCCGTTGCGAACGGACAGACTGAGTTCCGTAACGTTGAAGCTCGGTTGTTCTTGCCGGATAACCTAAAACCGATTGCCGGCACTGCGCGCATTAATGGCGAACCGATTTCGGACGGTAAGAAAGTCGAAAACTATTGGTCATTTCCCTTAAATTCCAAGGGTGACTACTGGCAACAAGAATTAGAGCTGGATCTTGTCGTTGACAAAAGTTCTGTTGATGCAGGCTTTCAATCCATTCTGGTCAAAACCACAGGCACAACCGCTCGTGGAGAAAAACACACCCTGATTTCTATGAATCAGGTGAAAATTGATGCCGCCGAGATTCGTACCGAAGAAATGACTCTGCGCCCTAGCTTTGGCTCTCTCTCGGCAGAACTTGATGCCGAAGACAAAGCAATGCTCGATGGCGTAGCCGAAACAATACGCGGCTCACTCGAAGTAAAATTATTTGTCACTGGGCATTCCGACAATATCCCGTTCAAGCGCAACACCGACGCAAAATACAAAAGCAATCGCGAGCTGTCTCTTATGCGCGCGTACACGGTTGCTGAATACCTGCGCCGTAAACTTGATTTGCCCGCCGATGAAATAAAAATCGAAGGTGCTGGCGCTGATTTTCCAATTGCTGACAACGATACTGAAGCTGGTCGCGCATTAAACCGTCGCGTAGAGCTGATGATTATTCACTATGAGAAATTAACCGATGCCAAGCTTGCTGTGACGGAAGGCAACAGCGGCCTCAACACCACTGACGAAAAGCAAAAGGCAGCGGCCGCCGCCGACAAAGCAGGCTTTAGCAACTTGAAAGACGGCATGAAAGTTAGCCTTCCAGTGTTAACCGTTAACACCACGCTAGACAGCAAGCTCAAGCCAAAGCTTCTTATCAATGGCGAAGAAGTCAGCGCTGAACGTATCGGCATGACAATGAAAGACCCAGCGACGGGCCTCACCCACTACACTTGGGTCGGTATCGATTTAAAACAAACCGGCGACTATGTTTTTGAAATCCTTGGATATGGTCCTTTTGGCAATGCGCGCTATAAAGACAGCGTAACGGTGACCCGCACTGCCGGCATTAAAGACGTTCGCGTTGTCGACACATCAGGAAATGTGGCCGACGGCAAAACACCGGTTCGCATTAAATTGGAACTCACCGATGATTTTGGCCGTAAAATCGAGTCGCGTACCGATCTGCGTTTAACCACCGGTCAATTGCGCCCGCTTCTACCCAAAGGCCAGCAAGACCCACTCAACATTAAGAGCAAAATTGTTCAGGTTGATAGTGAGGGTTACGCTTGGTTTGAACCTGTCAGCAACGCGGGCACGTTCCGCATTCGCTTGGCCTCTGACCAGTTTGAGTCAGACGAATTAGAAGTCAGCGTTGATCCGTATTTACGCGACTGGATTCTTGTCGGCTTCGCCGAGGGTTCAGTGGGCTATAACGCGATAGATAAAAATATCGAAGCCATGCCGGATGCAGAAAAAGACGTATACACCGACGGCGAAGCTTCCTTCTACGCACGTGGCCGAGTGAAGGGTGAATGGTTAATGACCGTCGCCTACGACAGCCGTCGCGAAGAAGGTGACAATCCTCACGGACAAATCTTTGATCCAGAAGCATGGTATGTACTGTATGGCGATGACACTAGTCGTCTGCACGATGCACCAAGCCAAGAGAAACTTTATCTACGTATGGAGCGTAAAGATTTCTACGTTCTATTTGGCGATTTCCAAACCGACCTCACCGTGACGGAACTATCACGTTATCAGCGCGCCCTCACCGGCCTGAAAAGTGAATATAGCGGTAAAAACATTAGCAGCAATATATTCGCCGCAGAAACTGGCAACGGCTTTATTCGCGATGATATTCCTGGCGATGGCACCTCAGGTCTTTACCAGTTCACGCGGCAGAATATTCTTCCCGGCACAGAACAAATCAGTATTGAAGTGCGCGACCGCTTTAACAATGAAGTAATTTCGACTGAAACACGCACCCGCTTCATTGACTACAGCATTGATTACCGCACCGGCACGGTTTTCTTTAAATCGCCCGTACCGGTTCAAGACGCTCAATTTAATCCTGTTTACATCGTTGCTGATTATGAAGTGGTTGCCGGCGAAGATAACGTCACCGGTGGTGGCCGCGTAGCGTTTCATAATGAAGATAAAACGTTAGAGCTTGGCATTAGCGCTGTTCACGAAGGCACTGAAGGTGCACGCGGCGATTTAAGTGGTGCAGACCTGACATGGAAAGCAAACGAGCGCCACACGATCAAAGCGGAAGGCGCGTATACCGAGCAACAGGTGTCCGCCACGGGCGACATCGAAGACAAAGCATGGTTGCTTGAGCACGAATATCTTTCTGAAAAATTTGACTCTCGATTGCGTGTTGAACAGAAAGACGGCGGCTTCGGCCTAGGCCAACAAGCCGCCAACACTGACGATACTCGTCAATCGTCTGCACAAGGCCGTTATCGCTTCACTGAAACCTTATCAGCGAACGGCGAATTACGTCGACAAGAAGTGTTAACCACCGACAATACTCGCGACAGCGCCGAAGCCACGTTGAAATATGACCAAGAAGACTGGCGCGTTTATGGCGGATTACGCAGTGCCACCGATAAAGTCGGCGACTCACACTACGAATCTGATCAAGTTATTGCAGGCGCTGAACGCGATTTGATGGACGACCGCTTACGTCTTTCTGCAAAAGGTGAATCCAGCGTCACAGGCGAGGAAGCAAACTCTGACTACCCAAAACGATTAACTTTGGGTGCAGATTATCGCGTAAATAAAATTGCCAGCGTTTATACCAATCAAGAAATGGCGTGGGGCTACAAACGCCGCAGCCAAGAAACACGCACCGGCGTGCGCGCCACACCTTGGTCGGGCGGCACCGTGACAACAGAAGTCGGTCGCGCGGAAGATGAATACGGCCCTCGCCTATTCAGCCATGCCGGTTTGTACCAAACCATGCAGCTCAATAGCCAATGGTCGGCTGACCTAGGCTTCGATCGCGCCCAAACATTACGGGACGACACTATTCCTGCGCCAACGTTCGATGACCGTCGCCCATTAGCCAGCGGTACAGAATCATTGGACTACACCGCGGCTGCGGCAGGCCTTGGATACCGTGACGGTGAGTGGAGCCTGACAAACCGTGTTGAATTCCGTCACGCCGATACCGACGACAAATTGACGCTGTTAAGCGGATTCCAGCATCGCCTCGACAACGTAAATACCATCGCAGGTCGTTTCTATTACTACGACCGCGATTTGGCTGGCGGCAATGAAGAATGGGAAAGCCAATTAGATTTCAGCTTTGTGCATCGTCCACTTAGCGGAGATTGGTCAGTGCTAAACCGCACGCAATTTATTCTCGATGGCTTAAAAGATGCTAGCGGCGCAATTCGTGGTCGTCGCTTCGTGAATAACACCGCGGCCAACTACAAGCCCTCTGAAAAACAACAACTGGCATTAAACTATGGCGCCCGCTACGTCATGGAAACCATCGATGCGTCACGCTACAGCGGCTACACAGATTTAATCGGCGCTGAATATCGCTATAACGTTACTACCCGTTGGGATATCGGTGCACGCGGCAGTGTATTGCACGGCTGGCAATCAGACGTAATGAATTACAGCACCGGCGTTATGCTCGGCTACTCGCCGGTGAAAGATATCTGGCTAAGCTTGGGCTACAACTTCAAAGGCTTCTACGACGCAGACTTCACAGGCGCTGAAAGTCGTGTTGCTGGGTTTGTCTTAGACTTCCGCATCAAGTTTGACCAAGACAGCTTTAAAGCGAAGAATTAATGCTTACAGAACTCCTTTTCCTCAAACAAACAAGGCGCCGAAGCGCCTTGTTTGTTTTCAATTACAACTACTTAATACTACGGCTGCGCCACCGGCTTTATATTCTCCTAACGCCAGCCAATTAAAGCGTATGTTTGCGCGCAAAATCATCCATCGCACGCAGAATATCGCGGCGACTGATTTGTCCAACAAGTTGCCCATTTTCCATAACAGGCAAACGGCGGCGACGATCACGCAGAAAAATATCAGCAGCTTCGAGTACGCTGCTACCGGCATCAATGGTTTGCACTTCCGTGGTCATAAACTCTGACACACTGCCAATACCGGTTTCGTGGTAACTCGCTTGAATAGCGCCCTTCAGGCAATCAGATTCGGAAAAGACGCCTAACAGTGTTTCGCCTTCGATCACCGGCGCGCCAGAAATACTGTGCTCCAGTAATAACCTAATGGCTTCGTTCACACTCATGGACGGCGACAAGGTGATAAGGCGGCGGGACATATAGTCCGCCACGCGAAATGCTTTTAAGTTGGCAATGCTTTCCATAAACAGTATCCCTTCCTGATAACAACCCATCCAGATAATACGATTACCATTAGCGCAAACACAAACGGAGCCGTTAGGCCCCGTTTAAAGTGATAGACAATCCGCTTTACCGAGAAGGCTTAGAGCGGAATATCTCGCACGCTAGCTTTGACGATTTCTTTCTTTAAATCATCAAAGGTTTGCACCGCTGGGAACTGCGGAAATTCATTAATGACGTTATCGGGGGCGTGGAACAAGATACCCGCATCGGCTTCAGCGAGCATGGTGGTGTCGTTGTACGAATCACCGGCTGCGATAACTCGGTATTCCAAGCCGTGAAGCGCCATCACTGACATGCGCTTAGGATCTTTTTGACGCAATTTATAGTCGGTAATACGCCCTTCTTCATTCACTTCTAGCTTATGACAGAGCAATGTTGGCCAACCGAGCTGACGCATCAAAGGCTTAGCAAATTCATAGAAAGTGTCGGAAAGAATGATCACTTGAAAATGTTCGCGCAGCCAATCGACAAACTCACGGGCGCCATCTAATGGCCCCATTTCATCGATCACCGCCTGAATGTCCGGCAAGCCATAACCATGCTCATCGAGAATACGCAGGCGCTGTTTCATCAGCACGTCGTAATCAGGAATATCACGGGTTGTAGCACGCAATGCTTCAATGCCCGTGCGCTCAGCAAAATTAATCCAAATTTCAGGAACCAAGACCCCTTCTAGGTCCAAGCAAACGATTTCCACGGTATACCCCTCACGATTGACGCTGCGGGCGCCAATGTAGCCGCCACTGCAAGGCTTTGCAACGCCCTCATGGCCCACCTCTGTGGGAGCTTGCCTGCAAGCGATACTGCATTCGGCAAAGCCCCATCGCCAGCAGGCTAGCTCCCACATAAAACAATCCGCACTTCCCCTGTGGGAGCTTGCCTGCAAGCGATACTGCGCCCGGCAAAGCCCCATCGCCGGCAGGCTGGCTCCCGCATAAAACAACCCCACAGCAGTTATATGCTTAGAACACCAAGCCTATTCAGCCGAATGGCCAGCTCTGATAAACTGCGCGCTCTTCGTTAACCAGCCAGACACGAATTCTTATGAGCATCACTGAACAGCAAGTCCAGCAATGGAATGAGGAACTGAAAGACGCCTCCCCTCGCCAGATTATCGAGTTCGCCCTGAAGCAATTCAGCAACATCTCCATTTCTTTCAGCGGCGCTGAAGACGTGGTGCTTGTCGATATGGCACATCGCATCCGCAAAGACGTACCAGTATTTACTTTGGATACCGGACGCCTACATATCGAGACGTACGAGTTTCTGGAAAAAGTCCGCACCCACTACGATCTACCGATTGAAGTGATGTTCCCGCAGCCCGAGACAGTACAAAAGCTCGTTGCTGAAAAAGGCTTATTCAGCTTCTACAAAGACGATCACAAGGAATGCTGCGGCATTCGTAAGATCGAACCGTTGAAACGTAAAGTGGCGACGCTGGACGCTTGGATCACTGGTCAGCGTAAAGATCAGTCACCAGGCACACGTGCCGACATTCCAGTAGTACAAATCGATGGCGGCTTAGCGGCCCCAGGTCAACTGCTGGTGAAATTTAATCCGCTCGCCAACTGGTCGTCGGAGCGCGTTTGGAACTACATTCGCACGAACGAAGTGCCTTACAACTCACTGCATGAGAAAGGCTTTATTTCGATTGGATGTGAGCCGTGCACGAAGCCAGTTCTGCCTGGTCAGCACGAGCGCGAAGGTCGCTGGTGGTGGGAAGATGCCACGAAAAAAGAGTGTGGCCTGCACGCCATCAACATTGAGGAATAATTTCCTTAATGCATAAAAAAGCCCGCTTTTGCGGGCTTTTTTGTTAGCGCACGGGTAAATCAATATGCGCGAAGAGCGACTCCAATTCATCTTTGTTATGACAACGCACCGCTTGATCAATCACATCTTTACTTAAATGCGGAGCAAATTCGCGCATAAACTCATACATAAAGCCGCGCAAAAAAGTCCCCTTGCGGAAGCCAATTTTGGTAATGCTTGATTCAAACAAATGACTCGCATCTAACGTCACCAATCCTTTGTCTTGCACCGCATCAACGGCCATGTGCGCAATAATGCCCACGCCCATACCTAACCGAACGTAAGTTTTAATCACGTCCGCGTCGGCGGCGGTAAACACCACGCGAGGCTCCAACCCTCTACTCGTAAACGCTTCATCAAGCTTGCTGCGTCCAGTAAACCCAAACACATAAGTCACGATGGGGAATTTCGCCAGCGCTTCTAGGGTGAGCGGTTTTTCCCGCGTTAATGGATGCCCTTCTGGCACCACCACCGTTCTATTCCAGCGATAACACGGCATCATGATCAAATCAGAAAACAGCTCCAACGCTTCAGTCGCGATGGCAAAATCCACCGTCCCCTTTGCCGCCAACTCGGCAATTTGCATCGGCGTACCTTGATGCATATGCAGACTGACGTCCGGAAATGCTTCAGTGAATCGCTTAATAATAGGAGGCAAGGCATAACGCGCTTGGGTGTGCGTTGTGGCAATACTCAACTCGCCGCGAGATTCGTCCCGAAATTCTAGCGCGACACGCCGAATCGTATCGGTTTGCTGCAAGATGTCGCCCGCGATACGCAGAATAGACTGACCTGCCGGAGTAATATGTGTGAGGTGTTTGCCACTCCGTGCGAACACCTCTACACCTAGCTCATCTTCAAGCATTCGAATTTGCTTACTGATACCAGGCTGGGATGTGTACAGAGCTTGCGCGGTAGCCGATACGTTCAGATCGTGACGGGCGACTTCCCATATATAGCGCAGTTGCTGGAGCTTCATGTGACCTCCCTGACGCCGCACAAGATCGTACGGTTATAAAAATATAAATAATTATTCGTTCCAAGCATAGTTTAGCGTCGATATAGTGCGTGGCTATGTGTAAACAAGCATGTCGAAACCCGCGTATACGCTTACGTTAACGCACTTCGAACAAGCTAACCTCAGCACTGCAACAAGACGGCCCTTTTTATGGAATTTGTGTACTACGTACTCGCAGGCGCAGCGGTTGGCTTCGCTGTAGGCTTAACCGGTGTCGGCGGCGGCTCACTGATGACGCCTATGCTGCTGATGTTTGGGTTTCCGCCTCAGGTCGCCGTGGGCACCGATCTGCTGTATGCATCAATTACCAAATCGACGGGCATATTTATGCATGCCCAGCGTAAAACCATTAATTGGGGAATTGTTGGGCTGATGGCCGCAGGCAGTCTACCTGCGGCGCTGGCGACTACCTTTTTACTGTCCACTGTATTTAGTGACGCAAAAGAATACGCCCACCTATTAACCACCAGTCTTGGTTTTATGCTGATCTTTACGTCAGTGGTGTTGTTGTTCCGCAATCGTATTCAACGTCAATCTCATGAAGGCAGCAGCGCTGTGTTGCGCAGCCTGCAACATCATCGGAGCCTCTGGACTATCGTCATGGGCGTCGTGCTAGGCGTGCTGGTGACCCTGTCATCAGTCGGAGCAGGCGCGATCGGCACCGCGGTGTTGTTGATGCTGTTTCCGCGCTTGCCTTCTGTAAAGGTAGTCGGCACAGACCTTGCCCATGCAGTGCCGCTAACTCTTGTTGCGGGTCTGGGCCATTTGTTCTTGGGCCATGTGGATTGGAAGCTTTTAGCCGCGTTGCTGGTTGGCTCAATTCCTGCTATTTATCTTGGCACTCATGCGGGCGCACGTCTGCCGGATAGAATCCTGCACCCAATACTTGTATCGATTTTGATGTTGCTCGGATTGAAGTACGCAATTTTCTAAGCACGGCCCTGCTCGCTTCACGTCTTAACAAGCGCCAGAACTATATTAAGATTTCGGTTTATTGGCGATACCGTGGGGCACATGCCCCGCGGCAACATGCTTCATTGCAGACTCGCAATGCCCCGGCTGATCATCGAAAAACATATCGGCGCCAAAAGCCTCTAGAAACACCCCTTTCTCCAGACCGCCTAGAAAAAGGCTCTCGTCGATACGAATATCCCACGCGCGCAACGTGCGGACGACGCGCTCATGCGCTGGTGCTGCACGTGCCGTGACTAACGCCGTGCGAATTGGACATTGCTCTCTAGAAAACTCGCTCTGAAGCTTATGAAGCGCTGCGAGAAACCCCATAAAAGGCCCACCAGGCAAAGGCTCACGTGCGGATCTTTGTTCATTCTCTGTGAACGCGGCCAAACCCTGCTCTTGAAAAATCCGTTCAGAATCATCTGAAAAAAGCACGGCATCACCATCAAAAGCGATGCGCAGCTCTTCGTTTTCGGAGGCTTTGGCCCCGGGCAGAATCGTCGCCGCCGCATAGCCCGCCTCCAACACACCGCGCACATCCGCCTGATCCGTCGATAAAAATAAATGCGCCCCAAACGCAGAGACATAGCGATGAGGACTTGTTCCACCCGCAAATGCGGCGCGTGTAATGGGTAAACCGTAGTGCTGAATCGAATTAAATACCCGCAAGCCGGTATCAGAGCTATTACGTGACAACAAAATGACTTCTACACGGGGCTCTCCCGGCAGCTGCGAATTGAGTGCAAGCAGCTTCTTCACTAACGGAAACGCATCCCCCGGCGTCAGAGGCTCATCCTCATGATCGACTTGATACGCCTGATAAGCGTCTAGGCCGTCGCGCTCGTAAATGAGGTGGCTATCATGCAAATTGAACAGCGCACGTGAGCTAATTGCGATCACCAACTTGCCATCAAATGATACCGGCATTCATTTTCTCTCGAAGAATTTGGAATTGTGCAAAGAGTGAACTATTCTCGGTGTGAGTAAGCTGTACTATAGTGGCAACGACGTAGCAGTGAAACTTCTAGCAACCCATTCAGCAAACTAGGTAAAGGGAGCAATCCATGGCCGCAAAAAAGGTTAAGAACCGAGTCAGTGAAATTCAAACTCAAATCCGTAAATTGGCCGAGCGCTTCGATACCGAGCGCGAGAAGCAAATTGCCTCTCTGGAAAAGCAGCTGGATGCGGCACGCGAACGAGTCAATGTAGAAATTCAGCGCCAGAAAGACAACCTCTCCAAACTTGAAAAGCTGCAAGAAGAATACCGCACCAAAGCAAATACGGCATTGAAGAAACAGATCGACCGCGCTCGCAAGGCCGTCAACGATGCACGCAAACAAGCTAATGCTAACGAAGCGCGTAAAATGCTGCTCGAAGCTGAGGTAAAAGTCCTCAAAGCAACAGCAAAGCAAGCACACAGCTTAGCCAATGTCATTTCTCAGTACGAGAAAGACTTGGAAAAACGGGCTAAAGAGATCCAATCTAAAGTAGCGCCAAAGAAGAAAAAAGCAGCCGGTAAAAAGAAAGCAGCGGCCAAGAAAAAAGCAGCGCCGAAGAAGAAAGCAGCCCCTAAAAAAGCTGCCGCAAAGGCTAAAAAAGCTCCTGCCAAGAAAAAAGCAGCGCCGAAAAAAAAAGCAGCCGCAAAGTAATCTACTAAGATAGATTATTACGGCTCAACGAATAAGGGCGCCTATCGGCGCCCTTATTCGTTGCGTTTTCGGCCAATCACGGCCTTGATACGGCCTCTCGACCCTCTCTCAACCCTATACTGGCTGCTCCAAGGTCTCTTCCAATCCCAAAAGAAAATGCAGTGGATGCCCAGGCCCAGGATCTGCAAAATCACTCAGCTTGCGATAAAACCGCAACCCAATACGATATTCCTTTCCTTGCCTCGCACTAGACACCACCTGAGCTCGAACACTTCGCAACACCATATGCCCAGCGCTTATATCCAAAGTAACCCGCGACTTTGCCCGAACATTACTGCTACACACTAAGCCAAGGCCGTACCGGTTATAGTCCACCGCACTCCCCGCAATCACGCGTGCAGACCAAGGCAAGGCTGAGTGCACCCTCATCGTTACCTTTAATTCCACCGACAAACGCGAAAGCTTGCGGCGGTTGGCCCCTTGGCGAAAGTTCATTGTTAAAACTCCTGAAGCATCCCAGCCATATACTCGAGTACGCGCTGACGCGCGGTCGGCTCCATATCAGGCAGAATTTTGCGGTTCATTGAATGTGACGCCTTCTCAATAGTGGCGCGGCCCGCGCTGACCAATCCGCGAGTCACCATGCCTACTTTGACTGTCATCATCGGCACATCGAAGAAGTTCTGCACAGTGCCATCTCCAATCGCCGTCATAATACGCACCAGTTGATCTCGCTCGCCATTGCCGGAGCGAAAACTGTCGAACATCAACACCGCTTCATTGGCAACTTCAGGGTCGAGCGCAAATCCACAATAATATTTACCGTCTTTCTCGTGGGTGATCTCGCGGAAATGAGCCGCCAACACTCGCTGCTCTGCAATGGTGACTTTTCCTAACACCTTGCTCGCCAACGCTCGTGACGCTGAACCAACCATCCCCATTAGGCTGTGAATAACGCCGGCTGAGCCACCTTTCAAGCCCGCAGCGTCAACAGGGCCTTCAAAAAAAGCCGCCAATACCTCATCAATAAACTTCGAGGGAATATCGCTCAATAGCGCCTGTTGGCTAACCTCAGGATTTGCCTCCACCGCATTAATGAATTTCATGGTTCGAGCATATAGCTCATCACTAGCAGGAAAGGCGACGTAAAGCGTAGTTGCTGTCATACTTGCGCACTCTTTTTGGGCTAACTCAAAAAACGCAGCATGATACCGGATTATGAACAGTAATCGCACACCTCTAGCTATACTGATGCTTTGTCTCTGCGGCCACATTGCCGCCGAGACCTTTGTATTACGCCCAGCGCAAGCGCAATACTCAGTATCGCTCTCCGGTGTGCCCACGGGCATGGACGCGCGGATTGACCTAAAAGAACCCTCTCCTTCACGTTTTCACATCGTCTTTTCCGTTGATCACCCGCTTATCAAACATCAAGAAGAGTCCATATTTCAGTGGCAGCCAAGCTGTCACGCCCGCCCCTTTGGCTACTCGTTTAACTCAAAGGGCTTCGGGATTAAACGTGGTGGCAACGTCGATTTCGACTGGCAGGCGCTCCAGGCCTCCGGCAGCGATTCGGAATATGCCATCACTGACGAAATGGTTGATGCGCTAGGGTTAGCGATGGTCGCCCGCTGTGACCTCAGCGTAGGCAATGAAACCTTGGCATACGCTGTTGCTGAGCCAGATGGCGTCACCGACTTCAACTATAAAATTGTCAAACGCGAACTATTGAAAACACCGGCGGGCACCTTCAACACGATTAAGCTCGAGCGAATCTACCCTGAACGAGGTCGCCGTACCTTCCTCTGGGCCGCCGAAGAACTAGATTATTTTATGGTGCGCATGGACCATATTGAAAACCCCTTGGTGCGCGGAAAAATGGAACTGCGCTCATTCGAATGGGCCACACCCCCGGGGGAATCTCTTGATGCGTCACCGCACATAAAAGAGGACGACAATTCCCACGACGCCGCCTCCTCACACAAAACTTCAGCCGTTCGCTAACGTCCGTCAGGAGCTACAATTTTGCAGTACCTGCAAACGCTTTATGCCCACGTCGAGCCAGCGATTCCTTGGATTACTTCGGTAAGCCTGTTGATGGCGATAATTTCCATGATTGCTATTCCTTTTCTTGTTATCCGTATTCCAGAAGATTACTTTGTCGCGGAAAAAAAGCCTGCTTCACATCGCGGCCCGCTCAGGTGGACGGTATGGCTACTGCGCAACTTACTAGCCTTCGTTTTAGTCCTGTGTGGGGTACTCATGCTAGTACTGCCAGGGCAAGGCATGCTGACGATTTTGCTGGGCATTGCTTGCAGCACGTTTCCGGGAAAATATCGTTTAGAAAGACGCATTGTTGGCCGCCCTCGTATTCTGCGAGCACTCAATTGGATTCGTGAGAAATACAACAAAGCACCATTGCTTGCGCCAGAAAATTAATTCGTCCTCCGCACACCTCGAGAACGCCCATGACCACCGCCGATACCGCCATTATTTCCAGCCCAGCTATTCGCTGGTTCAATAAACGGCTTGAGCTGTTAGATCAACGCGCACTGCCGCATCAAACGCTCTGGCTACCACTGAGCAACGCAGACGGGGTTGCCGATGCGATTCGCGACATGGTTGTACGTGGCGCACCGGCAATCGGCATCAGTGCTGCCTACGGCGTTGTGTTGGCCGCAATGGAATTAGGTGTCAACGCAAATCAAGCAAGCCTCAAGCCCGCCATCGACCTGCTTGCTGCTAGCCGGCCCACGGCGGTCAATCTATTTTGGGCATTGGAACGGATGCAATCGGTGATTAGCGAGCAAACAGGTCTTGCCCTGATCGCCAGCCTTACCGCTGAAGCAGAAGCCATTCACCGAGATGATCGAGAAATGAACCATCGCCTTGCTGAATTTGGCGCGGCGCTTTTTGGCAAAAGCAATTTGGGCGTCAGCTTGATACCCGAAGGGAAATCGGTATACACCCATTGCAATACCGGCGCACTGGCCACTGGCGGCCACGGCACAGCTCTCGGAATCATTCGTTCAGCGTGGGAGTCTAAAAAAATAGTAGGCGTGTATGCCGGCGAAACACGTCCATGGATGCAAGGTGCGCGATTAACGAGCTGGGAGTTGATGCAAGATGATATTCCCGTCACGCTGGTTGTCGATAGCGCCGCTGGGCACGTCATGAAGAGCGGCAAAATTGGTGCCGTTATTGTTGGCGCAGATCGCATTACCGCCAACGGCGATGCGGCGAACAAAATCGGCACCTACAATTTAGCAGTTCTCGCCAAGCATCATGGCATTGCATTTATCGTTGCAGCCCCCCTTTCCACCCTCGATCCCGACCTCGCTGATGGCAGCCTTATCGATATTGAAGAACGCAACGCTGATGAGGTGCGGACGGTTCAAGGCAAACCAATAGCGCCAACTGACGTCCCTGTGTTTAACCCTGCATTTGACGTAACCCCCGCAGAGCTAATCAGTGCCATTGTTACGGAACACGGTGTAATCGAACAGCCAGACACTGCTAAAATGGCCGCGCATTTGAGAAGCGCGGGCGTGATCGCTTAACGCAAAGCAAACCGCATTAATTGCGTCGTTGCCGCCAACATGAACCCTATGAACGCCATACACAAAGGTAACTGCATGACTTCACGCTCATGGTCGCAACCGGCATTCCGCGAAGCAGCGCGTAGCATTGCCGCGACAAGTCACCGCCTGTATCAAAATGGGTGGTCGCCAGCGACCAGTTCAAACTATTCGCAACGATTAAACCAGAGCCACTGTGCAGTCACGGTTTCTGGCAAAGACAAAGGTTTGCTGAGCGAAGCAGATGTCATGGTTGTGGATTTACAGGGCAACGCAGCAAGCGAAGGAAAGCCCTCGGCTGAAACCGGACTACATACTCAAATTTATCGGCAACACCCACACATCGGCGCGGTGCTACACACTCACAGCATGGCATCGACGGTGTTAACGATGCACTGGCC
Source organism: Alcanivoracaceae bacterium (assembly GCA_029213045.1). Lineage (GTDB taxonomy): Bacteria > Pseudomonadota > Gammaproteobacteria > Pseudomonadales > Alcanivoracaceae > JARGPN01. Next base: position 106,864 of record JARGPN010000006.1, on the reverse strand, counting down.
GGAACGGGACCGTCTTACGCTAGCGGGCTATGAATTACTGAAGGCATTCGCTGGGATTGATACCCACGATACGCGCATCGATATCCCTATTTTTGAAAACACTCAGGATATTGATCAGCTCGCTAAAGATGTAAACGAAAAAATGCAGCGCGGAGAAATTCCACACGCCTATTTAATTCGTGGCCACGGCGTTTACACTTGGGCAGACACCATGGCCAACTGCTACCGGCAGCTCGAAGCACTAGAATTTCTGTTCGCTGTTGAAGTAGAACGCAGCAAGATTGGAGGAAAATAACATGAGCGCACTCAAAATATTCCAAGAGCAGCAGCCCGATGCAGCCATACTTTCAACACAGAATCGCGAAGAAATTGTTCAAGCACTGAATGATGCAGGCATTCGTTTCGAAAAATGGGAAGCCCACGATGACATAGCTCCCGGCGACGCCCCAGAAAAAGTGATAGAAGCGTATCGCAAAGACATAGATCGTCTCATAGCCGATCAGGGTTACCAAACAGTAGACGTCGTTAGCTTAAATGCCGACAACCCCAACAAGGCGGAGCTACGAAAGAAATTTTTGGACGAGCACAGACATAGCGAGGACGAAGTACGTTTTTTTGTCGCAGGCTCAGGGCTATTCAGCTTGCACCTAGGCGAAAACGTTTATGAGGTATTGTGCGAACAAGGCGATCTCATTTCTGTACCCGCCAACACGCCACATTGGTTTGATATGGGCCCAAACCCCTACTTCGTTGCGATTCGTCTTTTTAATAATCCTGATGGCTGGGTTGCTAAATTCACCGGTTCCGATATTGCCAATAACTTCTCACGCTTAGAAAACTAATTACATAAACACCGACGAGCACTCTATGGCACGCGTTGTACTAACTGATATTGAAGGCACAACCAGTAGCATCTCTTTTGTGAAAGATGTGCTGTTTCCTTATGCCGCCAACCATATGCTCGCGTTTCTGCAAAAAAACTGGAACGAGCCAACGATTCAACACGAAGTGTCGGAAATTATTGCAGAGGCCGGCACAAACATTTCCACGCCAGAGCAAGCCAATGAGCTCTTACAGCAGTGGATACGTGAAGACAAAAAGATTACTCCTTTAAAGTCGTTGCAAGGGATGATCTGGAAATCAGGCTACCAAAGCGGAGCTTATCAAGCGCACGTTTATCCCGATGTTCCTCATCAATTAGCGGACTGGAAAAAATCAGGCATCGACCTATTCGTGTATTCATCTGGTTCTATCGCAGCACAAAAGCTCTTCTTTGGCTTCAGCGACGCAGGCGACCTCACACCTCTTTTCAGTGATTACTTCGACACCACCATCGGCGGCAAGCGCGACGCGGAATCCTACGCTCGTATCGCCAAAAAAATAGGTGTTAGTGCAAACGAAATCTTATTTTTATCCGATATTGTCGAAGAGCTGGATGCAGCGAAGCAAAGCGGCATGCAAACAATGCTGCTAGATCGTCAACATCAAGCTGCCCCGTCGACGCACAACGTTGTCGACAGCTTTAGCGATATTTATCCGCATAAGTCATAATAGTTTCACACACCCAATAAAAAAGCCTCTCACGAGACTTTTTTATTGGGTGTTGTTTGCATCGTTCATTTAGATAAGTTTTTCGCTCGCCACCACGATGCCATTGTTATCGGCATAGACATGCTGTCCAGGCCTAATAGTGATGTCGCCGAACTGAATATCAATATTCAATTGACCCTCACCACGACGCACAGATTTTATCGGCACGCAGCCAAGCGCCATTACACCAAAATCCAATTTCGCCAACTCATCAACATCTCGGCAAGCGCCAAAGATGATGATACCTTCCCAGCCGTTTTTTACCGCGTTTTCGGCAATCATGTCACCGATCAACGCATTGCGTAAGCTTCCACCACCATCGACGACCAATACTTTACCGACGCCTGGCGTTGCCAAATGTTCCTTCACACGCGAGTTATCTTCAAAACATTTCACGGTAACCACTTCACCGGAAAAGGCGCGACGACCGCCATAACTGAACCAATTGTGCCCGGTAACAACCGCAATTTTATCTTCATGCGCGTCACATACGTCACAGGTTACGAAACTCATGCTTCACCTCGTATAGATTTTGCTAATTCAACTATTTCTTTGTAGCGCAAACGCCGAACCGTTTGACCCGACGCCACTGACTGCGCATCGACGCCCAGTGCGGACGCCACCATTGCATCAGCCACTGATGCCGCAGGAATCGACAACCATTGCGCTTGCGTCCAACTCACGAATGGTTTGATGACGCTCATCAGCGTCTGGCCAATTTCTTCACCAAAGCGTATTTCATCGCGTTCGCCCTCTAACAAAGACGGCTGCATAAGAGTGACTCGGCTAACCCCTTCAGCCAGAACATCCGCTTCAGTCTGCCCTTTTACTTGGCTATAAAATGAAATGCCCTTTAAGTCAGCATTTACCGAGGACACCATCAAAAAGTGCTCAGCGGCGTAATTTTTAGCGAATGCTGCTGCGGCAACACAGAAGTCATGATCTACCCGATAAAAGGCCTCGCGAGAACCCGCGCGCTTGAGCGTTGTACCCAAACAACAAAATACGTCATCAATGGCATGCGGTAAGCGCACAGCAGCTAGCTCATCCAGCGAGCATGTGATTGCCTCAACGCGCAGATCTGTAATCTCAGGGTGTCTACGTCCAATCAAAGTGATAGATTCATAGACATTGAGCGCAAGCAATCGCCGTAACACGAGGCTTCCAATTAATCCTGTTGCACCGAACAACACCGCATGCCTACGCTTCATTCCGCTTTCTCTCCGTTGGCACCGTCATCAATATCGTCTCCCGATCCGTGAGATTCTCCCTCGGGAAACGCGAGCGGCATCACCACGCTCGGCAACCAGTGCGCAAGCACGCTTTCTAAATCGTCCATATGAATAGGCTTCGCAAGATAATCATCCATACCCGCCGCCAAACAACGCGCTTGCGCACCTTCAATGGTGTTCGCTGTGATGGCGACAATAGGAGTGCGTGGCATTTGATTCGCCGCCTCACGGCTTCTCAGTGAGCGTGACGTATCGAACCCATCAAGACCGGGCATCATGCAATCCATTAAAATCAAATCGAATTGTTCGCGAGAAAGCAGCTCTAGCGCCGCATTGCCGTCGCTAACAGATTTCACTTGATAGCCTAATTTATCAAGCATCCCACGCGTGACGATCTGATTGATTTCGTTATCTTCAACTAGCAGTAACCGGTACCGACGACGAATAGCGTGCTCGGCGGCCTCGGAAAGTCTCTTATCGCCGATGGGCTCTTCGGACGCCAAGCCAAGCAATGGCAACAACGCTTCTCGCAATCCGCGACGATGAACTGGCTTAATCAAAATTTGAATGCGATCGGAGCGACGAATAAGTTCTTGCAACGTTGGGTCAGAGCGTTCCGCCACCGTAACCATCAGTAATATTCGCACATCACCCAGTGACGGATCAGCCAGCACCGTACGACACAAGTTCCGCGCAGACTGTTTCCGCTCGTGTGTATCTACCAATAACATCTGGAATGCACAACCTTCGCGACGCCCTTCTCTCAAAGCCTGCAATGCGTGATCGTAGTCCGACGTCTTTTGCGTATGGGCATCTAGTGCTTCGAGTTCTTCCGCAACGGATTCCGCCACACCGTCTGTAGCGCCGGCTATCAGTACGGTTTTGCCGGCCAACTGATCGTGCAGCGGGTCAGGGCTACGCATGTCTGATTGCATCCGTAACCGCGCAGAAAAAGAAAAGGTGCTTCCTGTGCCTGGAACGCTTTCAACCTTAATCTCGCCGCCCATGGCTTCCACCAAACCACGGCAAACCAACAAACCGAAACCCGTTCTGTTGGCGAACAAATCCTGTTTTTCTTTGCTGTTATCATCGAGAATTGCGTCGTAGAAAATGTTCCGTCGCATCTCCTCATCTAGGCCAACACCTTCATCCGCTACGGCAACTCGTAGCATCCCGTCATCACTGCTGAGCGCATCAAAACTCGCACGAATCCGAATTTCGCCTTTGTTGCTAAATTTGATTGCATTGCTAATAAGATTGTTGACGATCTGCATAACGCGTTCGCGATCACCGCGCAAACGCCGTGGCATGTGCCGATCAATCGCGCACGATAACTCCATGCCTTTTTTCTGCGCTACACCACCATAACCCTTAAGGCTTTCTTCCATCGCCTGACGCAAATCAAAAAAACCTTCATTCAGCGTAATGCGCCCGCTGAGAATACGGCTATAATCGAGCACGTCATCAATCAAACTTAACAGTAACTTCCCAGACTGATTAGCGAGCTGTTGATATTCCTTTTGCTCATCATCGAGAGAGGTGTCACGCAGAAGGGATAGCATGCCCATTATGCTATTCATTGGTGTGCGAATTTCATGGGCCAAACGATAGACAAGACTTAATTGAATTCCGGAAATCTTTCTTCGCGGCGCATGAACCATGGAAGAGGGTCGGCGCTCGCGATTCATTACCTGCCAAAAACCGATGTAGTTCGTTCGATAAAGTCGCAGCAAATAAACGCCATAGACGATAAGCAGCCCCGCCATAAGCATTGTGTCGCGATCAATCCGAGACAACAGAACGGCAACCCCGGGCACTAACATTATTATCACGTAAACATATCGAACACCGAGCCCCGCCATCCATGACGAACCCAGCGCGGTGCTGACGGCCAAAACATAAATAATTGTTAGCGTGAAATTGAGCGTGACGCCATAAAACAAAATTTGCGTGGCGAGCAACATTCCCCAAACAGCGGCGTGTAAGACCAATCCAAGGCCGAACCAGCGCCGCCAACGCATGGGGCCTGCGCCATACAAAGAATCGAATCTAACAACGAGTGAGAGCCTAAAGGCGACGACGGCAATAACCAACATACCGAATAGCAAAGCAAGGGTTTCATGGTCATTATAAAAACCACCCCACGTTGCAAGAATGGCGTACACGACCAATGCCGTGAGTACGCCAGAGACAGAGGTGCGAGCGGCGCGAATGTCCACCCGACGCAGCACTTTTCGATCTTTCATGGCTGCCATTGCTGCTAGCTTCATAATCAATTCAGTCCGCTCGTGGTCGCGCTACTGTACCACCGGCCCGATCAGCCCACTACCCTCACAATGAGCTGAGCTTAGCGGCTTTTTCGCGACGCCCGTCAAGCCACACCAGTAAAGGCACGAAAAAGAAGAAATCGGCCAATAGCGCCATCGCTAATGTAATGGCAGCCAAACTACCCATGCTTGAGTTGGGATAAAAATGGCTCGTGCCCATCACCATAAAATTAGCCACCAACACTACCGTCGTGGCGATCAATGCGACCCCCACAGTGCGAAATGCATAACGTACTGCTGCGTTCACACCAAGGCCTAACTCACGCCTTGCGCGAACATACTTACTGAGCAGATGAACGGTATCGTCCACCACAATCCCGAGCGTCATACAGGCGACGACAGAGACAGCCAATCCTATTTCTCCGTTGATCAACCCCCACAAACCAAATGACATTAGTGCCGGAAGTAAATTTGGCACCAGCGACAGCAAACCGTACCACCACGATCTCAGCGCAATGACTAGCAGCACTGATACACTAATTAAACCTAGCAGCGCCCCAAACAACATGCTTTTAATATTACGCATGGTCACACGGCCAAACAGAATGTCCATGCCAGTGCCTTTCGCATGCATAGAGGCCTGCGTGTTTTCTTTTAACCACTGCTCCGCCCTGTCGTTAAACTCCAGCACAGGATGCGAGCCAATATTCTTCAGCATCACCACCACACGGGCATGGCGACGAGACATATCTAATTGATTCTCCAGCCCCAAGCCTTGAGGTAACGACAGCTCATACATGAGGGTGTACTGACTAATTAGTTCACGCTCGTTCGGCACGCTATATTGCTCGGCATCGCCACCATGTAAGTCTCGATTTAGGCGCTTAATCACGTCAGCATAAGAGTTCACAAATACAACTTCAGGCTGCGCCTGCAGCCATGTCGCGAAAGCATCTAACTGCTGCATATAGTGCGGGTCCATGGCCCCGCTCTCTTCACCCGAATCAATGGAATAATCTATGCGGTGCATGCCAGTCAGCTCGCGCATCACGAAGTCATTCACGCGTCGCACTTCGAATGTCTCGTCGAAATATTCATTAAACACATCGTTAATGTGATTAGCAGGCAAACAGGCGATCAGCCCGGCAACGATCACTAACGTTGTCACCAAAAGGAATCGCGTTCGGCGTATCACAAAATCGGCAAGCGCTTTCATCCATGGTTCATAGTTAACTTGGCGCTGCGCAGCGACCTTATGCGGCAATAACATGACCATTGCGGGCAAAAAGGCCACCGAAAACAAAAAGGCAAAAAGCACGCCAATAAGCACAACATTGCCAAGCGCTTGAAACGGCTGAGATTCAGAAAAATTTAAAATGCCGAAGCCAATTGCGGTGGTCAGACTAGTCAACCAAACGGGCTGGAAATTGACCCGCAAACTTTCGACCATGGACGCTCGTTTATCCTTCCCGTCTAACCGTTCTTGTCGGTAAGTCGCCAGCAAATGCACGCAATCCGCCACTGCCAACGTCAAAATCATTGCCGGCGCCATCCCTACTACGGGCGAGAATTCAATGCCGAGTATGACCGAAACACCAATGGCCATGGCGATCGACAAAGTAATGGCAGCCAGCACCACACCAACGAACATCACACTGCGCAAAATAAGCAGCAAGCAAACCACCATCGCCAATATCGACAATGGCAAAGTGGTACTCACTGTTTGCTCCGTGGCTTGTTCTGTCGCTTGAGAAAAGACGACTGTTCCTGTGAGCATGAATTCGATATCGGGGTAGCGCTGCCGATACTCCTCCACCAACTCTTTCGCCGCCGCCGTAATAATCGGCGCTTCTCGGTTTCCCTCTGTCATCGTTACCGTGGCAACAACGGCAGCAACATGACCCGAAGGAGAAATGAGTCGGCCGACTAAAGACGGCTCCTGAAGTGCAATATTTTTTATATTCTGCAAATCAGACGATGTCAGCGCATCGGCGCCATCAACCAAATAGGAAACATATAAATCGTCTTGATCGACCTCTGTATGCTGGTAATTAACGAGAGAATCGACGCGCGTGGAGTTAGGTAGCAGCCATGCGTCCGCAGTGATTTCCTCCAGCGCAACCAAAGACTCCTTGGTAAAAACGTTATTATCTTTCGGATGCAATACGAATAAGACCACCTCCATCGACGTGAAGCGATCTTCTAATTCGCGAAACTCTTTAAAGTCGGGGTTAGTCTCGGTGAAAAAAATTCGAGGGTCGTTATTATTTTGGAAATGCCTTAACTGGCTACCGACCAGTAGCGTTAGCAGCACTGATACCAACACCACTGTCCAAGGGCGATCAACAACCCAATGACTCCACTTTTCCTTCATGCATATCCCCAGCACCAGCAACGCGCCCAAGTGTAGCGGCTTGCCAGGAGTCCCGCACCGCTGATCCTGCGTTATCCACTGGTCATTTAGGCCAATAAGTCCTTACGTTTAACGATATTTTTGTGAACTAGTGTCAACGGATGTTGACCAAAGAGGGGTAATCAGGTGAGATTGTGAACTAGCACACCATTCCTATAAGAAATAAAATTATGCCTTTGTTTTTGCGTACCGCTTCGCGCGTTCTTGGCCTGCTGTTTCTGCTTGGTGCTAGCCATGTGGTGAATGCCCAGATTTTGCAACTGAAGGCCAGCGAACTAAAGCCCTTACTCGGACAGCCAACTGCCGTATACAGCTTCTTTGCTGTGCACGAAGGTAACTTTGCGCCGGTCCCCCACCAGTGGATGGAGTATTCGGTTGAAGGCTTCCCCTATTTCCACGCCGACAAAACCACCACGCAGTCAGGAACACGCGACATTATTGATGCCTCTGATAGATTACTGCTGCGCAAGCAAGATGGCGGCGACAAGCTCACCACTCGCCCTGTAGAGCAGGTAGTTGGCGAACTCTCAGTGCAGCGACCTGACGGCGAGCGCTTCTTTTATGTCGTCCGCAACGCGTATCGACAAGCGACGCAGAAATACGTCAAGTTTGATCTGCAAAAAATGGTGATTAAGAGCACTGACTACGCGCTCTATCTCGACGACAACAATATGTTGATCTGGAACGACTTCTTTTATCGTGGCTATAAAGGCTCATCGGGCCAGCGCGAGTCGATTCTAGACACCTTAAAAATTCGTTTAAGTGCTGGAGTGTTCCGCGAAAATTCCCGACTCACGCTATCCAATGACAACCTAGAGCCGAGCATCGATGAAATCATCGAGGGACCATTAGCTTGGCAGGTGTACGCCACAACAACATTAAGCGTCGCCAAAATACCGGTGCTAAAAATTCGCAACTACTTCCTGTTAATGCCACAGGAAACCGCTATCTACGCGCGCTTTACGCTACCCACCATTGCGAAGACGGTTTTGCAAAGTCCCTCCGTGTCCATATCACTTGATGGCAATCAACTCTACGGCGGCAAGCTCATCACTAGCTGGACCGGCGATAGCGTAGCGATCACCGACGGCAAGATGTCGGATTCAGAAAAGAAGATGGTCGGCAATCCGATGTCGGGCAAGAACTGGATCTGGTTTGGCACGGGACGAGGCTTCGATATTTTAGCCCAGCTAGATTTCCGCGAGGGCTTTGAAGCGCCTGCACGCCTGCTCTATCAAGATGATGCGACACTTGCCAACCCACCTGAACGCTTTCCAGGTCAACTGCCGAATGTCGGATTCACCATGGAAGAAATCCCCATCGGTAAAGAATTTAACTTCCTGACGCGACTCATTTTCAGCGATAACAGCGATAGTTTACCGCCTGGGAAGTATGCGGAAAATACGTTATCCGATAGCAAAGTTAGTTACTCAGCATACTAAAGAGCCTCACTCTAGATATAAAAAAGGCCGCAAATAGCGGCCTTTTTTACTGTTCAGCTGTATTCCTATAGCACGCTACGAAACGAAATAGCTGCTCGATTTCTCTTGAATACGATCGGACACGTATTTGGCCATCACCTGAACTGTCCATTGCGGCGCGTAACCAATCGGTTCTGGAATTAACGAGGCGTCAGCAACATACAATCCCGTCACTCCGTGTACCTCTCCGTTTGGATTCACAACCGACTCGTACGCGTCAGCACCCATACGCGCAGTGCCATGGGAATGGAAGGTGTTAATTCTGAACGTGTACATGCCATTAATGCCGTAATCAACTTTTGCTAGTTGCTCGTCTAACTCAAACACATTGTTCGCGGCCAACTTCTGGAACGTCGGCATCCACACTTTTTCTGCACCAGCAGAGAAGAAAATACGTGACGCCAACGATACACTGCGTGCAATTTTCGCAAACTCGTTACGGTTCGGGTTCCACTTAATTTCTTTGTCGCCGTCGAGTAATCCGCCTTTCCACTCAACAGAACCATGGCCTTCGTCCAATGAGAAGGCGTTTAAGCCCGCCATGTTTTTATAGCTCTTCATGTACTCCATGTGTTCATCGCCAGCGCCCTGCTCGCCCTGAACCATCAACTGCTCAGGCTCCGCCAAACCGGACGCAAGTATAATGCCGTCGCTTTCTAAAAACTCATCGACCTGGACACCTACTAATGCACCACGGAAGCCGTACAACGGCTCTTTAAACTTACCCATGACTTGCACAAAAGGCTGTACCGTCATGTTACGACCTAGCTGACCGCTTTTGTCTGGAATTTGGCTGCGCTGCAACAACAGAGGCGTTTGTACTGTGCCGCCGGCAAAGACAACAACACCCGCATCAACGCGCATATTTGAAACAATATTTCCCGTATCGGGATCACGGACGACCGCTTCGACGCCGGTGACACGACCATTTTTAATTAATGCTCGGGTGACTTGCGTGTCGGAGAAAAGACGTGCGCCGTGCGCTGCGGCCCAAGGCAAGTGAGAGACCAGTGCAGACATTTTTCGGTCGGAAGGACAGCCTGCAAGGCAGTGTCCTGTTAGCGCACAGCGTTTTACATTGCGCTGAACAGGCTTCCAGGCGTATCCCATGCGCTCACAACCCTGAATCACTTTATGGGCAGTGGCGTTAATTTCGTGCGCTTCATTGACGTGGACATTCAGCCATTTACCCACCAAGTCGTAGGTAGGTTTAATTTTCTCTGGCGCGAAGCCTTTAAGCCCATACTTATCTGACCAGCCTTGTAAGACTTTGTCCGAAAGCTGGTGCATAACGCACCCACCAATCACGGTGGAACCTCCGACGCACTTGCCTTCAACAAAAAGCACATCCGCCGTGGTATTAAACTGGGCCGCTTGGTCACGATAAATTTGTGTCATGGTGTCGCCCAAGTGCTCGGTAAAGTTAGCACTCGGCTGATACCTGCCCGCCTCAAGGATCAACACCTTGCGACCGGCTTTGGCCATTTCATATGCAACAACTGAACCGCCGGCTCCAGAGCCGACCACTACAACATCCGCTTGTACCGCGAAGTTTTTCCCTAGCGCAGGATCAGCAACCACTGACCGAGCATCGGTAACGGGCACACCATCACGAGGAACTGTAACTATACGCATTTGCTCGACTTCCCCGACTTAAACCAACGGTAGAGGTGCATTACCAAGACGGCGCACCCCCCATTTTTCTGTGACTGGACCTGTGTATTCCAAGCCCGGCCAAGTGCGCGAATCCCGCCAGTAGTTCACGGTAATCAGCGTTTTTAAGGTCGAGGTAATACCACGCTCAAAAAACGCGCCGTCTTGCATCGCAAGCACATAATCACGCGCTTTTTCATCGTCAAGCTTAGAGAAACTGCTGAACTTGAAACTGACCATTGGACGGCTTTCAAAGACCCACAGCGCTAAACCCAGAAGATCGCGCGTTTGCTTGGGCATTTGACCGACCATGACGTCCACATTTTTTACCGTGGGGACCACGCTCAATGCAGACGGCATATCGTATTTTTCTGTGGGCAACAACACGGCGGTAAGCTTTGTCACCGTACGTGCTTCGCTTTCTGAGAGAGAGGTAAATTCGAGTACTTCTGGCGCATCTTTACGGCCGAATAATCGGCTACAGCCAGTAGTTACTGCCATCCCGCTGACCGCCAAACCACGCAAAAGGGACCTGCGTGTGAGGGGTTCCAAGCCAGACATAAAGGCGGGAGTGTTGGTCGCTTTCGACATCGCCTGCTCCGTCGGAACCAAAATGGCTCCTTGATTATTGTTATAGGCCTCTAAAGTCTAACGGAAACTGTCACAAAGGAGAACGGCTGTTACCCCGTCATCTCTGAGAAATACTCATCTCGGCGCGCCAAAATCTGGTCTGCAATGCGAGAAGCCATGGCATACACCGTAACTTGCGGATTTACGATGATTGAAGTGGGGAAAAGGCTTGCGTCCGCGACGTATAAACCCGCCACATCGTGGCATTCTCCGCCCTCAGACACCACGGAATTGGCTGGGTCAGCCCCCATACGGCAGGTGCCCTGGGGGTGATATGACACCATACGTAACACTTGAGGCGCATTTCTAAGCTCCGCGAGCACCTGGTCGATCTCCGCTTCACTATTGATTTGCAGTGATTGCGTCGACGGCACGAATACTTTTTCAGCCCCTGCAGCAAAATGTACGCGCGCCGCTGCGGCCAACGCGGCGAGCATGGACTCAAAATCTTCATCCGCTAAAGCGTAGTCGATCCGCTTCTCTCCATCCTGCCAAGAAATGCGTCCGACATTGTGGTCGTGGATCAAGGTCACGATGCCGCTGTAGTGCTTGGCATCACGCATGTAATCAACAAATGGCGCGCCTGTTCCAGGCTCCGTTACTAGACACAGCTCTACAGCTCCCAGTCCGCCCGCTTCAAGAATGAATCCGCCCTTCTCTGGCAGCATAAATTCATCGATATACACGCCAACCAAGGCACCGCGCCACGGATGCACTGGCATGGGGTAACGCGCTGCGACAAACAATGATGGATGGCAGGCAAAGTTTCGGCCGACCTGATCCGAGGAATTCGCCAACTCGCTTTTTTGCAACAATAACGGCGACTGAATCGCGCCCGCAGCTACAACCACTAAATCAGCACTGACCTCAATATTTGCTTGAACCGCACCATCAGCATTTCGCACTTCTGCGATCACACCGTTAGCGCGGCCATCGGTTGCCTTAACGCGCGTCACCATTACATCACTATAGAGCGATGCGCCACTCGCCAGCGCCCACGGCAAGTACGTTACGAGCATGGATTGTTTGCGATCGGTCTTGCATCCGGACAAGCAATGTCCGGTCAACGCACAGTCGCGAATATTCCGTTTCAACGGCTTAACCGACCAGCCCAACTTATTCGCGCCTTGCCGCGCTAGCTGGCTGTGCTTGGCTATTTCGTGTTCGCCGTTTTCCTCGACAGAAAGATGTTTTTCCACACGTTCAAAATACGGCAGCATGGATTCCGGCGACAAACCGACCAATCCAAACTTTTCTTGCCAATCCCGCAAAATAAAATCAGGCGTACGGAACGCCGCACACGCATTCACAACCGTAGAGCCGCCCACACAAGCGCCCTGTAACACCAGCAAATCACCTTCTTTATTCGTTTGCGCGCCGGCGTCCGCATAAAGGTGCTCTAAGCTTTGGGTAAAATCCTCACTGAATTTTTCCGACGGGACATAAGGCCCCGCTTCCAACACCAACACACTAAGGCCTTGCCGTGCTAATTCATAAGCGACCACCGAACCTCCCGCACCGGAGCCGACAATCACAACGTTTGCACGCAATCGCACATCGCCGTTTAAGGTGCGGCCCTCGACAACGTTCAGCCCCTTTGCCCGAAAATGTGACGATGCTTTTTCCGTGCTATTTACCGACACCGAAATTTTATTATGCTGTGTCATTGGGTCTCGCCCTCTTTCTTAACGTTTGCCGTTTCATTTGGCATGGGCGTATTCCCAAGCGACGGCAATCCCCACCTATCCGACACAGGCCCATCAAACTCTATGGCTGGCCACGTTGCAGGATCACGCCAGTAAGCCACATAGACAAATTTTTTAATTACTGTCGCTAAGGCGCGCTGCACCGAGTTGCCTTGCGACCAGCGATCGAAATACGCCACTGCTTCATTGCTATCCAAATCAATAAAGCGTTTTCCATGCCAGCCAGAAACGAGCGCGGCATAATCAAAAACCGCGAGCCCTGCAGCCAGCTCCTTGCGAACACTCTGCGAAAGCAGACCCATCATCGCGTCTATGTTGTGCAGCACCGGAACAGTATCAATTGAAGCCAGACGAGTACCGGAGAGCGGTAATAGCACTTCGGTAGCCCGACGGAATAATAGGAACTCAGATTGAGTTAAATGCTGAAGTGCGTCGGGTAACGGAAGTTGGTCTTGCTCAGACCTGCTTAGCCAAGATGCTGCACCGACGCCTACACCGATAGCAGCGGAGCTTGCCAACAGCGACCACCGTAAAAAACGCCGCCTTGATAGCGGTGCCATTGCCGCTGCCACCTGTTCCTCTGGCGCCATCGAACACCTCAACAAAGAAAAGACTTTCATGAAATCCATCTGGCCGACACAAAACCTTCGGGTCAGCACGGGTGAACTTCAAAGGTAGCGATGCCTTCCACAGGAAACAATATGTTTACCTGACAACAATCATCAGCCTCGCGATCAATCCCGTCAGTTGCTTGTGCGGGGGAAACAAAAACGGCGCCCTAGAAGGCGCCGGCTTTGCAAAACATGTTTCTGTCATGGGCTACTTGTGGGTTTTCAGCAACGCTTCAACTTTATCTACGTAACCCTGCATCGCCTTTTCTTTACTGGCGCCTTTCAGCTTGGCCCATGCGTCATATTTCGCACGTCCCACCATATCTAACATTCCAGGACGCTTGCCTGACACATCACCGGCGCTGCCCTGCTTAAAATGCGCATACAGGAATAACATATCGTCATTGCTGGGGCGCGACGTCAGAGTTTTAACATCCAGTTGCGCTTGCTCAAAAGCTTGCTGGTCCGCCATACGGCTCTCTCCTAAAAAACTAAAATACCAAGGCCCGAATATTTACATTGCCCATGAACATTACGCAAGCCGTGTATCACCGGCCCTCATCGCAGTTGGCCTGAAAATCGGTCCATGGCCTGCCTGAATTTCCATGCTTGGAAGGTATGCTGATCACCGAGGCTATCGTAAAGCGCGTCTAACGGCGCACCAAACGCATCCGGGTTCGCCACCGCATCCGAGTGCATCATGATATTGATCGCCATGGTGATTTGTTCCGCTGTGAGGTAATCATTAAAGGATTGCTCTCTAGAGTAAGCCACCATTAAGCGCAATAACCGACTGGCTTCTGGGTCACTTAGCGGCTTTTTCTGAAGCGACGCAATCATACTTCGCACTTGATTCTTCAGCATTCCAGCAACTTCGCGAGTTGGCTCAACGCCTTTCTGACTGGCGCGATGTAACGCACGCACGCCTTCGCTCCAATTCTTTGCCGCCGACTCGTTTCTAATTTGCCACAACAGCGACGCCATAATTAACGCGCTGTCATTTAACCGAACTGTGCCTGGTGGAAGATCTTTTGAGGCGTCGCGCTGCTGCCAATTCTGCGGTGACATAGCCTGGTGGCAAACATGGCAATCGAAGAACGCCAACTCGGGCCACATACCACCTTGATAGAATCGCTCGCTGCCAATGCCATCTAAAACATTCAACGCAGATTGAAGCTGCCCCTCACTCCACAACTGCAATTCAGTAAACGTCGCTTTACGTTTTCGGTAATCATCATCAACCCGATGATGCTCAGGCAGTGCGGCGGAATAATTGGCTAATTCAAACTGCAACCGCGGATGCCCTGCGCCCATAATGTCGTGGCCGGCGAAACGCCCTTCACCGCCAATGTGACAACTTTGACACAGCTGCGCTTTCACATCGGCCTTCTCTAATGCTCGCAAGCCGTGCGCTATATTGTCGTCATGCGTTGCCCCGCGAACAGTATGGGTTTCTAGCCATTTTCCTGCCCCGCCATGACAGCCCTCGCAACCGACACCGTCTGACAGCTGAAATCTTTCTCCACGGTCAGCTTTAGCAACATAATCGCTATGACACGACAAGCACACGGGCGCTTCTTCCGCCCGACCAATATTTAACTTCGCGGCAATACGCGCAGATTCCACCGAGAGCAAAATATTATAAGCACCCGCATGAGGATCTTCTTGTCCCCAAATCACGTACTCGCTATGCAAAATATTCGCATCGGGCTTAGAAGTCGCATTCCCGTGACAGACGCTCGACGCGCAAGTAGCAACACCCATATGCTTTTCGTCAGCGCAGACAGTCATCGCGAGCATTACTGCACCGCACGCGAATAACCACTGAATTAGTCGATTCATTGTTTTGCCCTGCCCTTTGGCGTCTGATCACTGACAAACCAAGGCTCGCCATTGTCATTCAGGAAAAGCTTTTGCATTTCTTCGAGAGTAAAAGGTCGTGACCCTAAGCGGCCAAATACCGCTATCTGGCCGCCCGTTTCGTCTACCGCCCGGTCGCGATCCAAACCTTTCGACAAAGCTTGCGCGGGTTTTGGTGTTTTCGCCCAAGCAACCAGCTCTGGCTTCGGAGCGGGATTAAAGCCATAAAAGTTTGGCTGTGAATCCGGCGACGTCAACTGCAACACTTTTAAACCGTTTTCCCCGTCTGCGACATACGCAAATGCCGATGCGTTGGTCGAGGCGACAATGACGTCTCGCGCATCATTCATTTTTCCATCGGCATCATAAAGTTGGTACAGCGACGGTTTTTCTGGATTGACGATATCAATGATGGCCAAGCCTTGGCGTCCCGCTGCCACGTAAGCGAATGCGCGCGCCAAATAAATACGCTGGGGGTTGTCCAGCTTTATCAAACTGCCTTGCACAACCTTCGGATCAGCATGCCGGGTAATATCCAGTGTTTCCACGCCACCGGCATGGGCAACCAATAGATATCTAAACTGCACCGCAGATGATCGAACATCATCCATGGTAATTGTTTTAACAAGCTTTGGCCGCAGTGGCGTATCTAAATCGACCACCACAAGCGCCGACGGAGTGGCGATATAGGCAAAATGTCCAGCCAATGAAATATGCCGTGCACCGTTTAACACACTGTCAGGATTCCAGGTAACCGCTCTTTCAATATTATTGTTACGGAACTCGCCATCCGCGAAGGTGTTTACGTCGACGAGGACTAAGCCATCCTGCTCGTCTGTGATCAACGCGTAATTAAAGATTGGATGAAACGGCTGCTCTAAATTCACTTTACGCATCAAGGCGCCGGTGTTACGCAGCGGCGCGATGGGCTGATTCGTTGGCAGCACCACACACGATGCATTGGGCATATCGATATGGTTATCTTGACCGAGCTTGCTGAACGGGGCCGACACAATACGCTGCGAAAATCCTTTGTTATCAATGCTCGCAATATCGTAGACACGGAACCCTTTTTCGCCCTCCGCCACATACAGATATTCTCCGCGCGTTTGCAAACAACGGGCATTGCCACTGCGATGCGTGTGGACCGTTTCTAACTCACGATCACGATCTATGTGCTGCTGATAATAATCTGGGTATGCGTACTTATGGAGGTAGCTGCCATACACAGATTGCGGCTCATCCCACTCGGTAACGCCCACGGCGGAGATTCCGCCTTCTTCACCTACCCACGCAAACCGCCCAACAAAATTAATATAGTTGGTACCAAGCATTAACAGCTGAGCCATGATCGCGTTGTTGTCGTTCTGTTCAGACAAGTGACAATCACTACAGGTTTTTGTTTCGGTTTTACGGGTGGTATGCGGGAAATGCGGATTGAACGCTTGCGAGCTAAATCCACTTGAAGCAATTGGCGGCTGCTGTATGTAGATGCGCTCACGATTGCCGTTGGTTGAACTTAATACCAATGCCGAGGTAGAACGCGTCGGCGCAATTTTTGCCTCATGAGACGGCCCTCGCTTACCGAGCATAAACATCTCGTCACGGGCCACTTGTGGATTGTACGTCGCAAAATTTCTAGATTTACCGCCCTCGTAATGATGACGCTCTGTTTTCCAATTCGCTTCAATGGGCAAGTGACAGCCGCCGCACGCCGTCGTCCATGATGTATGACAGGTATAACATTCAATTTCGTCGTCTTTATGAGCGCGCTGCTCCGGCTTCACATCTAAGCCGAAGTGAAACTCATCGGTGTCACGGCCCATTAATTTAGCGCGTGCAGATTTTGCGTTGTAATGCGGATTATTAGGATCGACGGAGTCTTTAACTAAACTCACCTCCCACTCCATCCCGGGATTCACCAGCGAGCGCTGCATGAGCTTTCCATTGACCCACTCGAAGCGTTTGCGCCCGTCCGGATTACGTAGCAAGGCCAAATTGCGCGCTTTAGGTGGCGCTGCTGGCCCTGTCGCCGTTAACGTTGGGTAAGCGTCCGCCGTGCCGTGACAATCTTGGCAATTAATTTCAATGGCATCGGCGACTTGGCCGTAAATATGGCCGCTCCCGTGACTGTCTTGGCTAAAGTGACAATCAACACAGTGCATGCCTTTATCTGCATGAATAGACGCCATGTGTACCGCTTTACTGAATTTTTTCGGGTCGTCAGGTGAAACCTGATTGCCTTCCGCATCGAGCAAGTTTCCTTCTCGATCGCGTTTAAACACAGCGCGGAAATTCCAACCATGTCCGTGATAATCAGCGAACTGGGTATCACTTAATTTCGGATTGAGTTCCCATACGTTTGATAAGAAATCCAAACTGGCCCACTTGCCTCTCGGCGCAGCACCTTCCGGGTTACGCTCGTTAACTTCACGGATTTCTTCTGCGGTAGGATACTTTTGTTCTTCCGGCCACATATGCGGCGCATCCGCTTCGTAATCCCACATGGTGTAGCCAAGATAGGTATTCATAAACATATTCGGCTGATGCATGTGACACACCATGCACTGACTCGTTGGAATCGCGCGGGTAAAGGTGTGCCTTAGGGGGTGCCCTGATTCCTTTTTACTGATGGTGGGATCGACGGTAACGCTCTTACCCCAATGCCCGTACTGCGCATAAGGCCCAGAATGTTTCGGCTCTCTGTCATTGGCGTACACCACGTGACAGGCGGCGCAACCTGAACTCCGGTAATCTCCGGGCTGATCATTGGTACCCAAAAACCACATCAGCGGATCATTCAAACGGGTTTTGGTTAAATTAATCACCGGAACGGAAATACGGCCGCCCGTTCCTGGCCCGCGATTCGATTGCTTTAGGTCTGGACGACCAGGCTCTTCTAAACGTTGAATCTGGCCAAGCGACCCGGGAATTCCTATTTCCGGAAACAAGCTATTGATGTTGCGACCGCCGTCTTCAAACACGCGAAAAATATCGCCGGGCTTAACCGTTTCCCATGCAGGAACCGGCTGAAGGGCTGGCAGCACACCATGTGCCGCCATTTTTTTGTTCGGCATTTGCAGCGGGATAATTGCGGCGGGTTCGCCTTCGCGAGTATAGCCTTCGCCCAAAATATAACGCTTGTACGGCAGGATGCCGTTGTTGTACGACGCGCCGCCCCACAACATAGCGCCGGTTGCCATAATAGAACGCTCTGCCGCCAGAATTTGCGGCAAATGGCAGGCGCCGCACGCCTCACGCACAATCCGATAATCCGAAGGGTTCACAAAACGCACATATTCCGGCGCTTCACGATTCAGCAAGGTATAACTATTTTTAGGGTTTGCGCTGTGAGGAAAATGCCAGTCGCTGGGATAATTTGGCAGCACGTGCGCGGAGCGCAACGCACTCTGATAACTCTCGGCATGAATATCGTTAATATTATCGGGCCGCATGACTGATGCGTCGCCACCGTGACAATCAACACAGCCCAACGTTACCGCTGGATTGGCGTGCATGGTTTTTTCATCGCTCGCCGCGTGACAACTCACACACCCTTGGCTTTTGGTCTCCGCTTCTGCCTTTGTTTGCCAGGCAGGCGCAGACGGCGCCGTAACACGGTTCGGCACATCCACCGCGATTGATTCTTCTGAGCCGAAACTCACCGCCGAAACAAGCAGTAAAAGTGTCAGCACCAATTGTTGAAGATAAACTCTCATCATAATTATCAATACGTCAGTATTAAGTTTGCGAGCACCGAATATCTGCTTTCTTCAGCGTAAAGCTGATCGAAGCCGTCGCCCGGTAAAAGTCGCGCTGCCGATAAGCGGCACACCACATTTTGAATTTCTAGTGGCCGCCAAATTAACGCGGCAGAAATATCCAACCCTATTTCGTTATCAATATCCGCTTGCTGGCGCATCGCTTGCAGCACCGCTGTGTTATCAAAGCGTAAATGATTTACGTTGAATGAAAGTCTCGTTGACGGCGTCAGGTCGAGATCGGCACCGACGCCTAATAGCTGCAACCCGGGATTAGTGAAGTTTGACTGGCCGTGCTCTTTCGATGACCGTAAATTCGGCAATAATCCATTACGCGTGGAAAGTGTTACCCCGCCACCGCCAATCAACGGCAAGCCTTGGCGAATCCAAAAACTGGTATCAGCACCGGCAATAATGGGATTTTCGAACACAGCATCGAAGCCAGTTTCTGTGTTGTCGTAGGGGTCCTTGTCGCCGGATGCATAAACACCCGTCACTCGCCAACGAATCCAATCCATATCAAAGCCAGCTTCCGCAGCAAAGAATCCAGCGTTGATATCCGTTTTCTCGGTGGAAAAAACACCTGGGTCCGCCTCACCAAATGCGAGATAGCCGGACAAGGTAAGATTAAATCGACCAAAATGACCATCGCCGTTTAGCCCCGCATACACCACATCGTAATCTCGCGGACGCTCAAATCCCAACGACGCGGGACGGGCAATAAACCCATTGTCGTCAAAGAAGAATTCATCTTCTCTATTGCGGTTGTACAGTACGGTGCCTTGCGTAACAAAACCGAGCTTGGGTGAATCTTGCCAGTACAAGTTCGCTACAAATACATCGTCGTCTCGAAGCTTTTCCGTGACGTCATTCAAACCGCTGTTGGTGTCTTTTTCTAAGCGTCGAAACCACGCCAAATTGTACTGAAAGATATTATTATCACGGGTGCCAAAAAGACGAATACCAAACTGGCTATCCTGAAAAAGAAATCCACGGAAGTCGGCGTTAAACGGCTGAATACCGATGCGAATGCTATCGAAGTCATAACGGTCGGAAACATTGCGAATGTGATAATCAAAGAAGGCGCCTTGAATACCAAGATGGGCGTCGTTACGCGTGTCGCCGTCACGCGGATCAATATGTAACGCACGAATTTCGTCCACTTCTGTGCGATTCACATTCACAACAGGAATAAACCGGAATTCATAATCGGGTGGGCGAAAGATGGTATCGCCTTTTAGGTAAGCAGCTTCAAAAATAAAACTTTGGCTGTAAGTCACCTGCTCGCCACTACCAAAAATATCGATATCCCCTGCTCCGCCAGTACTTTGCGGCCCGACAGGAGTAGGAATTTGTCGTAACTCAATCACTGAATCTGAAATAGCACTCAACGATAAAAACCAGTCTTCATCATGAATCGGCTTATCGCCCTTCAGCACATTGCGCTGGTAGGGGTTCAATAGGTTTTGTTCGTATCCGGGAAGACTATCAACGATGCGCCAGCGATCTGGGACAACCTCTAACGGCTGATCCTGAAATAGTGGCGGCGGAGCCAGTCGAGATTCATCACATTCCGACATCGCGGACATATTTTGCTGCTTGCCCGGCAAGCGAACAGTTTGCCTCGTCTCATCTGGCACACAGTCCTGCGCCAACGCAGCGCCAGACATTAATGATGACAGCAACGCTAACCACCCGATGGATGAAAATATCAGATAGCGCTTACTTCCCCGAGCAAACATTTTGCGCCCCACTGTTATTAAATGGAGCCTGCGGACATTGCACATAACGCAGCGTGGCGCCTTTCGGCTCTAACTGGCTTGCGCGCATACTTGTGGGCGCATTATTAATTGTACTCAGTCGCGCACCGGCATTATGAACACCCAAAAACGCGATCATATCGTCTTGGTCCACACCGTCGCCGGACACACCAATGCCACCGATTAAAACGTTGTCGCGATAAACCGGCACACTGCCTGGGAAAATTTGAATACCGTTGGCAATCGGGTCAACGTTGCCCGCTGACGTTGCGCGACTAATGCCGCTACACCCAGTGGCGACATCGACTCCGGATAGACCCGCCGCAAAAGCAACATGCCCAATGAGCTGGTTATAGACCAAATCAAGCTGTATCCCAGTTGAAAAGGGGCTCCACTGAGAAAACGGTTTAGATAAAGGGCCCGCGGCCGCTGAAGTGAGTCCATCTGGATAAAATGGACGAGATAAATTTCCGCCGGCGCGATCTGTAAAAGCAAATGCACCGTCGGACAAAGCGTTGGGCAAGCCAAGGAAGCTACGTAGCGCGGTCACGTAGTCAGCAATGGAGGATGTCGACGCGACAACGGGAGAGCCCGCAACTAAATCGGGCCCAAGATAATTTGCTGTGGGCAATGCCAACAACTCTGCACCGGCCTGCGCGCCAGAATAAAATGCTGCCGTGCGCGCTTTTTGAAGCGCAACGTCGGTACCAAATACAGGCGCATCTCTTGTTCGGGCTAGCGCTAATACAGCGCCGTTTAAATCAACGACGGCGATAGAAACGCGCGCGGCAGATCCCAGCGGCTGACGAATTTGAGCACGAGCGCTGTTAGCAATTTTAAGTCCTTCATCCACCAGGACTCTCGCCTCTTCCGCAGACAATCCTAATGGCTCAGGGCTCGCTGTGGGGGGAAAACGATTCGCATTAGCGCCATCCACCAATACAAATGCATCGCGGCCCGGATAAAAATTTTCTGTATCCGGACGAATGCCAGATAACGGCTGCCCAAAAGCAGTGCCTGCCAATATTCCGCCAACATCATCAAAGTATCCCTGCACAGCGACAAGGCTGCCTGCTATCGACGACAGCGGCGGCGTCGCTATTGAGCTGCCATAAACGTTTGCGGGTTCAGCAAAACGCAGCTGCTTTCCGTCTACGGTAATGCGATTAGCACGTCGATTGGTAGGCGCCGAAAAACCTCCAGCGCCCGCCACAGCAACCGCTTCATCTAGAGAGCGATCGACGTCTGCAAGTTTGCTATCAAAACTATAAAAACCATCGACGACGACGCCGATGCCACCAACTACCGCACCCTCTTTGTAGAGAGGCATGCCGCCGGGATCTGCCGATAATCCAAGCGGCGCGCGCATTGGACCTGGCGTCCCAGCAACGAAGCTTCCTACTAAATCCGAGCAGGCTAATTGTGAAAACTGCACGCCAAACAGTGGACCTGCCGGTTGATTCACTTCGCCCGGATTAAAATGCTCTTGAACGATCTGACCGGCAGTGCGCGTGGTAAACGCATTGCCTTCACTGGAAAGGTAGGCACCGGTGACCGCTTTTGAAATTGCAGCGAGCGTGGAGGGAATAAATGAAATATTTTCTAAACCGCCATCACGTGCGTAGGGAGATTGAATCGTCACACTGGCCGCGGCGCCCGTCATTTGATACACCGCCAATACATTGCCAACGCGATCCACGACCGCAATGGTGGCCGCCGCGCTGTGTGCGCCCGCTTCTACCGCAGCACGCGCGACGATATTTTCAACGTCAACTGCGCTTAGGAATGACCCCGCGTCAGTACAGCTACCGTCACAGCCGCCTTTTAGCGAATTACCGCCGCCACCTCCGCATGCGGAGATAAACAATACGATAATTTGCAGCAGGCAAAGGCGAACAGTCATGGCTTACTCGTCATCAGTCCCGTTTCCGGCTGATGATATTCGTGGCAGGTGACACACATCGAGAGAACATGATCTTCCGTATCGGCGCCACCGTGGCAATCCTGACACTGCCCGATGTGCGGCATCAAAATATCGCTGCTTTCCGTTGAATCTTGGGCGGCATGGCAATCGCTACATTCTTGGTTGCGATGTTTGTAATGCGGAAAAGGTGCCGCAACAAACCAATCTTGGTTAAGACGGTTTGGCCGAACGTGCCATGTCTTTTCACCGGAAGTTTCCACAACATCTACTTCATGGCATGTCACGCACGCACGTCGTTCAAACAAATCCTGTGCGATCTCTTGGGTTCGCGCCTCAACCCACTCGAGCCCTTCTTGTTGCAGCCGCGGCGTCTCATTCTTAACGCCTGGGCGCCGCACGGAGTTGTCACTCTCTCCCCCCATACGCTCTTCGATAAAACGCGTACTAAAATATTCTCGTAAATTGGCAATAACTTTTTCAGGAGGCGCGTGCGGCACCTCTCTGTCTGGGCGTGCCACATCAAAGGCTAACGAATGGCAACGCGCACAAGAGTTTTCCATCGTCACTGGCGCCATGCTAAAACCATCTGCAGAAACCTGATGGCAACTCGCACACTGCAATGTTTCATATTCACCCGATTCATTTTTTAGCCCGCCTTCATCTAAATGCTGCTGATGATCAAAGCGTAAATGGTTTTGCTCTTTGAGTTCTTCTGTCCATGGGGTGCGGCCCGTCTGCATCCAGCTCCAATCGCCATCGACTAACTTAGGCTGCAACAAACTCAAACGAAAATCAGGGTGATCGCGGGTAAAGTCAGAAGCATTACCAACCTTTGCCTTTTTGCCCATCACAGTTGCCAACACGCGATGACAACTGGAACAAAACCGCTGATCCTCCATCACCATGCGTTGCTGTTCATTATGCTCGTGGTGGCATGAGGCGCAGGTTTGCACGGAAAAAAGCATCTTCGCTGGATGCGACTCCGGAACGTGATGACTAACATCCGTGTGACAACTGCCACAGGCACTGTCTTGCACCGGCTCAAACGGCGTTGCGTGGCAGGCCTTGCAGTCGTCTCCAATGAACGCATGCTCGCGATGCAACGGCCCCGACAGCCAGAGCTTGTCGGTTGGCAAAGGAACGACTGTGTTTTCTTTGATGTCTGGATTCTGAATTAGCCACAACGGAATACCTAAACAGATCAGCATAAACGCGAAAAAGAGCAGCCAGGTCAGCGCTCTTTTTCGCAGCCAACCGACTGCTTTTAGATCCATCACAAAATCATCGACGTCTAAACCGTCGTATTCCTGCGGCTGTAACTGTTGAACTGTAATGGCACAGTCCACTTCATTATCAGGCGGTTCAATAAGGACGATATAATAATCGCCAATCAAAATTTGATCGCCGATTTTCAAGTTTGCCTTGTGACAGGTGCGCCCATTCACGACAACACCAAGCGCGGCATCGGAGCTTACCTGCACCATTCCGCCAAGCAACGATAACTCGGCATGGCGCAATGCTACGCGGTCACCTGGCAACAGCAGATCTTGGTCTGTGCCTCGGCCAATGGTTAAGCGAGACGCACCGACTTCGTAGTCTTGGTACCCTTTTTGCGCGCCTTCCGCAGTGACAATTTTTCGAATTAAGAATGTCACTAGGATCACCAATAATAAAAGACACTGACGATATGCGCGCTAAGCGCCGCCAGAAGAGCGAAGGTCATTGGCACGTGAATGTACAACCACAATTCGAGCATGCCCTGCATACGAATATCTTTTAGTAAACGGCCAGTCAGCCCGCTCTTTGTTCGAATAACGTCAGAGAGTTCCTGAAGTACAGCAGAAATTGCTGGGTCGCGGCAAACGGAAACTTGCTGCGCCAACATATCCAGCAAATATGCCTGTTGGCTATTGCCGACTTTTTTCCATTGGCGCTTATCGCCTTTCATAATAGGGATCATCATCTTCGATGAATCGTGCGCAGCCAGCTGTGACCATACTCCACCGCCGACAGAAAAAAGTTGGATACTTGTAATCACCATTCGATCAATCGGCGACCCGAGCGCTTCCACCAGCAACGACGCCTTACGATCCAATTCAGAAATTTCACGAAAAATTGAGTGGCGAGTTAGATTGTTGCGATTAAGCGTAATCAACTCGGGAAAACGCGCGTACAACACCACGCCCCACATACCACTGAATATAACAATCAGCATCAGAACATAGGAAAGCGTATGAATGTTGAGGCCAAACTGAAACCCAGTGTGCAATGTGCCGATGATAATCAGCGACACACCGAGATAGACATGCGCCGACAACCAGCCTTGCACAGTTCCCATACGTGAACGATAAGACCGTTTACGCATTCCATAGAGCGTTAGCCAGACAATAAGCCCTGCGCCAATTGATCCCAGTGTAAAGCCTAGCCATGTGCCTCCGTTGGCGGGCTCCAGTGGGTCGTACCACCAATACGCGACGATGCTAGCCAGCGATAAAATAATGGATACCTTTAAATAGGCAGCGTCCGCGAAACGTAGGAAACCAGTATGCATATCAGCCTCCTCGCTTAATCAAATCAACAAAATTTTCAGGACTTGTACGAATAGCGGCACCGGTAGGACAGGCTCGTACGCAGGCCGGGCCACCCTTCAGCGATGTACACATATCGCACTTTACCGCGCGCTTTTGCGCGTCAGCACTTTTTGTTGTTTTCGCTTCTGAGCCAAATAATATCCGCGACCAGACCGAGGGCTGCTTATTGCCTGGGTAAGCCATTTGAATTACGCCATACGGACAATTACTTTCACAGTTGCCGCAACCAATACAGTTGTCTGCGATAGTCACTTCACCGCTGGCATTACGACTAATCGCGTCCGGCGGGCAATCTTTCATGCAGTGAGGATGTTCGCAATGACGGCAAGAAGTGGGAACGTGAATTTGCGCATAGGTTGGTCCGGCTTCACGATCTAAACGCGACGTGCCTTCGTGCGTATCGGCGCAGGCTTTTTCGCAGTTATCGCAGCGAATACACAAAGACTCATCAATCAATAAAACGTCTGTCGCTTCACCCAGACCTTGCGCCATTAGAAATGACAGAAGCTCCCCGCCTTCGCCGCCGGCTTCAATACGGGAGTTGAGACTTAAACGCTGACGAATTTGCTCTTCAACTTGAGTTTTTAACTCTGGATCGCGACCCAACAGTTGCAGAAACGGTCCGCTTTTCATTACTACCGTTTCGGTAGGCACCGCCGCACGCACCGACGCGGTGCGCCGTATATTACCCAGCAGCCCCATTTCGCCAACGTACTTACCCGCTGGCACATACGAAAGCACGACATCGCGTCCATTAATATAGCGCGACACGGTCAAAGAGCCGCGTCGGACTAAATGAAGCTCGTCGCCCTCCTCGCCTTCGGCGAATAACACTTCACCTCGATTGTAGTTACGCAGCTCAGCAGAGCTAATCAGTTCGCCTAAATCGCTAAGATCAGAATTAGGTGCGAATTGAGAGTGAATGGCGCGCAACATAAACACTTCGTCAATGCGGCGCTTAACTTCGTCAATGGAGTTAATTAAACGCATCATCGAGCGACGGGGCGTTTCGATTAACACACAAAACTCGCCAGCGTATACCGTGGCGCTTCGACGGCGCCCAGAAATCAAACTCATCTCGCCAAAAAACTGGCCTGCCGTAACCCGAATACGCGTATCTTTTTCTTCATCGACCACGATTTCGACCCACCCATCTACCACATAGTAGAAAGAATCGGTGTAATCATTACGCGCGAAAATAACATCGCCAGGCGGCGGGCAGAAAACGTTGCTTTCAAGAATAAGTTCTCGGAAACGCAGTGGATTGACAGGTTTAAATAATAAAATTTCGTTGCGCAGAAACGCCAGCATTTCCTCGACATCGTAATCAAACGGAAGGCCAGCGAATTTTTTTGCCAGAAGATCATGATCCACTGGCTTGATCGGGTTACCCCGAATGTATTCAACCGCTTCGTAACCTTGGTTCATCGCTTGCTTAATCAGCGGGTAACCACCCAGCGCACCAATAATGTAAAGTCCAGTAACATTTGACTCGTATTGCGCACTTAATTCTGGCACAGCAGCGGGAGCATCGGAGGGAAATTGAACGCCGCATTTTTCGACAAAATCACGCGGAGGGATGGCACCGAGACGAGCAATCACACGATTTACCGGGATGCGCACTTCGCCATCGGCTGTGTTCAAAAGCAACACGCCGGGCTTGTTGTCTTCTGCCTTGTGAATAACTTCTTTCACAGTGGTGTTAAACAAGCCCTGCACTTTTCCGCGATTTATCGCATCGGTAATCTTATTAAGGTTGCCTTCTTTGGCCCGTGCGAATTCATCACGACGGTTAACAATATACACACGGTTGTGTGTGGCGAGTGCTAACGCATTTTCAATTGCGGCGTCGCCTGCGCCGACCACAACGATCGTTTCGTCGCGATATTCATCCGGATCATCAAGTTGATACTGAACAAAATCCGCTTCTTGTCCGGGCGCACCAAGCAATCGCGGGTTGCCCTGCAAACCGATTGCCAACACGATTGATTTAGCGTGATAACGCTGGCCCCGTCGCGTTTCAATTTCAAACGCGCCTTTCTCGCCCGTAATAGCAATAACTTCAGCTCGAAACGCCACATTCACTTTGTGTTTGGCAGCGCCTTGCTCCCAATTACTAAGAATGTTTTCACGTGTGCCCGCATCAAACTCGATACCACTGCGCAACGGCAGAAAACCAGGCTCCGCCATGACGTGCTTGCCTTTCTGGTATCGCTGAATGGTTAACGCCAACTGATCGCTGGCTTCGAGAAGAATATGGGAGGCGCCAAGCTCTGCAGCGCGAGCAGCAGCGCTTAGCCCCGCGGGGCCAGACCCTATGACAACGATTTCGTATTTTGCACTATCACTTACGCCACTACCTACGATCGCCATCCTTTGCCCTCTATTCAGACGCCCGCCTAACTCAGCTCACTCGCACCCCACTATGCGAAGTCGCCAAACTTAAACGTCACACGTCGATCGACGTGTTGCTGAATACTTTTCTCAACCCAAAAGACACAGCGAAAACTGTACCCCGTTACCTGACGACATGTTAGTCGCCCGATGAAAGACTCTATTTTTTATGTGCTTCTATTTGCTAGCCGTTATTTTATATTTCACCGGCTTAAACAATATCACGCAAAGATGCTCACAGTTTGGCGGCTAATCGCCACTAAATTACCGTGAGCGTCGCGCATTTCAGCGCCAATACCGGCGTAACCTTCCTGCGCAATGTCCGTGCGGGCGAGATAATGCCACCAGTCGCTACCCTTTTGCACGCTTGGATCACCATAAAGCTCAAGTGTCCAACTTAAGCTACTGATTGGAGCCGGACGCTTAAACATTGGTAATACCGCAGGTGGCCAGCCATCAACCAACGCTAGCAAATGCTCAATATTGGCTACGCCGACCTCATCCTTAAAGCGAATCCAACCGCCAATATCGGCCTCAGGCGAGCCGCAGAATGGCAAAGAGCCTTTTGCCCAATGCATATTAAAATGCCCCGTGAAATCAGGAGTAATCCCTTGCGCAAAGGGCAGTGCAACGCATTGCTCAGGTGCTGCAAATGTAGCAGCCGCAGTAGGCTCTACTGATATTGTAGAATCACGAGCGTCGCCTTGGCTTACCTGCATCACAGCAACGGTTTGATCATCTTGCTTCGCAAGACATAACAGCTGGCTAGCAGATTTTCCCACGCGCAGTAATTGAACATCAAAAGCAATATTTCCTGGCGCAACTGGGGCAACGAAACTGATCGTTAACGATCGCAATGGTCTTGGTGCGGGCACAGATAATGATACTGCTCTATACATTAGCGCTGCGACCAAACCACCAAAGGTCGCTCGTCCCTGCCCCCAGCCCGGCAAAATCGTTGCGCTATTAGCGGAACAACCGGAGAGCATCGTTTCAAATTCGGACATTCGTTAAGACTCCTGCGATTTCTTTTTTACCCCGCGCTGCGGGATCGCCTTCAGCGGATCATCCGGCCATGGATGCTTAGGGTAACGACCTCTCAAATCCTTACGGACCTGCGGATAGCCTTGCTCCCAAAAACTCAGTAAATCGGATGTCACTGCCACGGGGCGCTGCGCAGGCGACAATAAATGAAGCTGTAACTGGACACGCCCCATCGCTAATGACGGCGTTGACGTCAGGCCAAACATTTCTTGCAGCTTCACACGTAATGCGGGGCCACTGGGCTGGCCGTATTCTACCTGTATGTTATTCCCCGTGGGCACCGTAAATACGGTTGGCAACTGGCGGTCTAGATACTGCTGTTGAGCATAATCGAGCATTGACATCAGCGCGTCGCGCAACGAAAAAGATTGCCATCTGCGTGACCGCAATACATTCGCCATAAAAGGTGTAGCCCAGACATCACAACTGCTTAATAAAGCCTCATCATCCACAGCGGGCCACTTTTCCGGCTCAAGCGCTGACATTAGTTGCACGCGCGCCTGCCATTGTCTCAAATCTGGCGTCCACGGCAGCGTCTCCATACCTTTGTCGCGCAGCACATCAAAAAGACATTTCGTCAGTAGCGCCTCGTCGAATACGTCTAGCGTTTGGCTAGCGATATTTAGCGCTCCCAGCTTTCTATGACGCAGCCCACGCATCGATGCGCTTTCATCGTGCCAGAACAATTCGTCCTCGTTCACGATATCGGCACATTTCGACTCAATAACCGCCAATGTTATTGGCGCCGCAGCATAGATACGGGATTCACGAGCCTGCCCATCCAATGACGCGGCGACCAACCAAGGCTCGCCAGCAAGCGCATCATCTTCAGGCAGCCAGCAACCGCGACCATTACTAAGCAAGAAGCGCGCCGGCCCGCCAGGGCGGCGCTGGGCAATGCGATCCGGGAAGGCAACCATTAGCAGCTCACCGATTGATATATCGGTTCGAACGTCTCGCTGAACACCTGTTGTAATGGCGCGTAACGCCTGCTTTAAACTTCCTGAGCCACGAGCATCACTGCTCAAGTCAAAAAGCGGCAATTGATTGCGAAGATCCGCACCACTCGAAGTCAGCGCCTGCGCCTCTAGCAGCACCGCGAGTTTCGCTGCTAGGCTGCCAACGCCAAGCTGCTCGCCATAATCCATCATCGCCGCCAACCGCGGATGGACAGGACGTTGCTGGCAACGATAGCCTAGAGGCGTTAGCTGTCCGTCGGTTGCAAGCAAACCAAGCACACTTAGCAAGCCGACCGCTTGCTCCCACGCTTTTTGCGGAGGCGGGTTCAACCACTCGAGCTCGCTCGGATCACGACAACCCCACTGCGCCAAATCAAGCACCAATGGCGCCAGATCGGCGGATTCAATCTCGGGTGGTGCGTGGGCGGCCAAGGTTTCTGAACGCGCCCAAAGTCTAATTGCCCGCCCAGGAGCGACCCGCCCCGCTCGTCCTGCCCGCTGTTCAGCAGCGGATTTAGACACCCGTTTGGTGACTAATTTGCCCATGCCGGCACCGGCATCAAACACTGGTAAACGCTGGTACCCGGTATCGATAACCAAGCGAATGTCAGGAAGCGTTAAAGATGTTTCCGCAATGGCCGTAGCGATAACGACTTTACGCAGACCCTCTGGCTCCGGCGCAAGAACCCTGTCTTGCTCTGCTGCAGACAGGCCGCCATACAAACCGTACAAGGTGAAACCGTCAGGTAACCTGCCGCTGATATCTCGCAACAGCCGCCTCAATTCTCTTTGCCCAGGAACAAACACTAACACCGACCCTTCCGTGTTAGCGGCTTCGCTAATCACCACTTGCGCTGCATGCTCAAGCCAAGCTGTTGTTTTTCCGGGGGCGCGGTAATCAACATCAACGGGATAACTTCGCCCCGGAGATTGAATCAACGGCGCATCACCAAGCAATTGGGAAACGGACGACGCATCTAAGGTCGCGGACATCACTAACAGCCGAAGATCGGGCCTCAGCACTTTTTGCACTTCAAGCACCAATGCAAGCCCAGTGTCCGCTTGCAAGGAACGTTCATGGAATTCATCAAAGATAATTAGACCGTATCCCTCTAACGAAGGATCTTGCATCAACATGCGGGTCAACACGCCTTCGGTGACAACTTCTATTCGAGTCGTCGAGCTAACCCGTGTGTCCAGCCTAGTGCGATAGCCAACCGTATCGCCGGCGGCCTCACCGCGCTGCATCGCCATCCGCATTGCGGCGGCGCGGGCGGCAATTCGGCGAGGCTCGAGCAACAATATTTTTTGTCCGGCAAGCCACTTTGACTGCAATAACCTAGGTGGAACACCCGTGGTTTTGCCTGCGCCAGGCGGCGCTACCAATACGGCATTCATCGTATCTGATAGCGATGCGACCAGCGATTCAAGTATTACTTCAACAGGCAGCGACATCTAATTGATATTAAATGAAATTTTTTGCGTAGGGGTAAGTTGTAAACTGACAGGCGTACTCATAAATGCGACTTAATCCGATAGTTACAGCTCAGTATGTGTGCTAGCCTCGTAAGACTTTGGGGGGATACCAAAGACAGGACGTCTATTAACAATGACCACGGGATCAGCAATGCTCGAATCAGGCTCTCAAGAGATGCAGGCACCGGATCACCTTATCTGGCAGCTTGGCCATTTCAATAACCACCAGCGCGCTATTAAATTCGTGCAGCAGTTCCAAGAAACCTTGTGCGTTTTCAGCGGCCCCGTCTCGCAGCTTTATACGAACTACGAAATTAGTGTACCGGAGGCTGATGATCGCTCTTTGATCATTCTGCCAAATCCGTACGCCTATCACGACACATTTAACGGGATTCCTGAAAATAGTGTGCGCCCAACGGGCATAAGCATTATTCCAGGAGAGCTGGTAGATAAAGAAGGCTTACATATTACGTTGCCGATGATGCGAAATGGCGAACGTATTATTCGCCCTGTTCCATTGAAAGCCGGGCTTTGGGCACTTATGAAGCGCGAAAAAGAAAACGACCCATTTCTCCCCGTTATCACGAAGGGTGACTTGCGAGCATTTCGTAAAGACGATCCGTCCTTGCACTTGCAAAGAATTATTCCAAGCCGTCTGACTGAGCGCTCTCGAATGGAAGTGAGCAGTATTCAGCGAGTAATACGCGAAAAATTAAAGGTATACCTTTAACAACGCCCTGCGCCCGCAAGCGGCAACCTCGAAAAGCAAAGCAAAAAAAAGCCCCGTTCTCACGGGGCTTTGACTAAGTGTCAATTGTGCACTAATAAACTCACCGATATTCAGTTCATAGACAATGAAATCAAATTTGGATTGAAATCCACATCACGCAGCTCAGTCATGTAATCCATCGCGAAAGCCCGCGCATCTTCACTTGGCGCAACCACCGCTTGCTGAATCAAATACTGCATCAAGGTTAGCTTGCCACCTTCCTGCTGCATTAATGGACGATTTACGTTAGCGCCCATATCAATGACGGCGTACTCAAGATTCTCCGCCTGCATACTCACGATCAAGTTATCGAGTAACGTCTTGCCGTTACCACAACCTAGCGTCAGCAGCTCGTCCGCCGACTGGAACGGATACGCACCTACGCCGATCATCTGCTCAACTTCGGCAGCCAGACCGCCTTCGGTCAGGGCGGCAGCGCAGAGGCGATCACTGGTAGACTCGGCAGCGAATGACGCAACCGGTAAAAGAGCAGCGAGAGCGATAACGAGGGAACGCATTTTCCTATCTCCGTAATTTCCAAGTGGATAAACTATACGACTTTTGTGTCAGTTTGTTTGCAAAATGTATGTTAAAAATAAGAATTAATCATTATTGTCTGACATGGTACTTAAATTAGATGTCACCCCGACCCTCTGGTGATATCAACTTCCCCCAGAGCATCCGCCAACTGCTGCAAAGTCACTGGTTTAACTAACTGTCCATCCATTCCAGCGGCGATCACCTGCTCATTGTATTCAGGCAGAGCATGGGCGCTTAGCGCCAAAATCCTGCGTCGAGGCCAGCTATTCGCCTCTTCCAACGCGCGAATTTGCCTAGTCGCCGCCGGACCGTCCATCAGCGGCATGTCCAGATCCATCAAAATGACATCGAACCTGCCTTGCCTCTCCCGATATCGGTGTACTGCCGCACGCCCATCTTCGGCCAGCTCTGAATTGATACCAAGCTTACGCAGATAACCTTGGGTAACGAGCTGATTAACGGAGTTATCCTCCGCGACAAGCACCCTTAAATCGGGGAACGTAGCCAGCTCAGTCACTTCAGCCGTTAAGGTATCCGCCGAAGTGGTTTCCGCGCCGTCCACTCTAAAAACATTCAGCAATTGCGCCAGATCAAATACTGAGCGAGTAATAACGCTGTCGACTTCGCAATTTCCAGGTAGTGAAAATGCCACTCGGTGTCCTTTCACCCCTGTTGCCAGCCTAAAAGGCTGCGACTTGAGAGGTAGCAGCCGCCTCAATAACCTCTCTAGATATTGCGCGTCATGAGGCGTGCTTGAAGAACTCTGCGGGGCGCCTGCTGCTGCACCAGAGCCATCATAGTGAATCACCACCAAAGCATAGGAATCGTCGCTGGAAAGCGCCTCGTAAGCAGCATCAAGGCTGGCGACCGTGCGCACTGAATCGAATAAATGGCCGCCTGCAGAGACAATACGCCCCATACAACCACTAACATCAATCAACAATACAGGATCCGTTAGCGGTACTAACTGCGGCACCGACGCCCCATCTTGCTCAACAACCGGCAGCGTCAAATCGAACCAAAAGGTTGACCCCCAATTTCTGGCGCTAATTAAATCAATGTCTCCGCCCATTAAACGCACCAGCTCTCGGCTGATACTCAGCCCCAAGCCGGTACCGCCGTAGCGTCGCGCCACATCGGCCGAGGCCTGACTGAACACCGCGAAAAGTTGGCGTTGCTCGCTTGGCGATAAACCGATACCCGAATCCTGAACTTCAAACCGCAATGTGACAGCGTTACCGTCAAATTTTCGACACGACACTCGCACTTCAATCCAGCCGTCGTGCGTAAACTTCACTGCATTGCCGATTAAATTAATCAGCACTTGTCGAATGCGCGTCTGATCACCTTCAACCACAATCGGCACATCATCGTTCACCAAGCTCAACAATAAGCTTCGGTTATCATGTACCGGCAAGCTAAACATTTGCGTCGTTTCACTAATCAGTTCACGCAAATTAAACGGCGTCGATTCAATTTGCAGCTTCCCTGCTTCGATTTTTGCGTAGTCCAAAATATCGTTCACCAAGCCCACTAGCGAACGACCAGCACTATCAATTAAACGAATATATTCCTGCTGACGTGCATCCGGATTTGTTTCTCGTAACAACTCGGCCAACCCAATCACACCATTTAACGGCGTGCGAATTTCATGACTCATACGCGCGAGAAACTGGCTTTTCGTCCGACTCTCCATTAGTGCCTGCATCATCTTTTCGCGCGAGCGATAAAACAGCACACCAATTCCCGCCACTGCCAAATAAAGCGCCAACAAACCAACCGACATTAAAATATCGCGAATCAATTGCTCTTCACGACGTTCGGCAAGCAATTGTCTGGCTAAATTTAATTGCTGTGAGCTTAGGCTCCTCAGCACAGAACTGACATGACGCCCCTGTTCATCTGCTTCACGCCAGTGAATGTCTACCCGATCTGCGAGAAGCACATATTGTTCTTCGTAATCGAGATATTCCTCGATTTGCTCAAGTGCTTGGTGAAAAGCGGCTTTTTGTCTCGCGTTAAAACCACGACTACCAAGGCTCGCTAATTTCTGCGACAACCCTTGAGCACCATCATTCAATGCGTTCCATGCATTGTCCAAGCGCGTGGCGTCCGCCGAGCCAAGGTAACCACCACGCAGCGCCACATACACAGAAAGGGCATGCAGCGTCGTCACCTGCTCGCGCAAATTACGAAAGTCCTCCGCCACCAAAATCATCAATTCGGAAACACGCAGTGGCTCACCGGAGTTGATTTCAACGAAATAAAGCTGCGATGACAAAGGACGATAAACTCGTTCGATTAAACGATACACGGCATCAAGCGGGTCTAGGGTTGCGGAGCGGCTAGTGGTGAGGTCCAGGTTTTCCCAATCCTGCTGAAGAACGCGGGCATAATCTGAGTTGGCAGGATCTCCAACCGTTAATAGCGCATTGCGGTACTCTTCCAATGCCGCAGGCACCCGCTCTCGGGCTTCTTCAAACTTTTCATTTATTTCTTGGTCGCTAATCAGTATATGGGCTGAGCTGTACGCGGCCATATCTTCAAAGGAATCCAACACGCTCTGGCTGGAAACAAACACATCTGCGATTTTTTCAAGACGACGATGTTGTGAAAAATGGTCGGAAATTGAGGTAACAAGAAGCCAAATCAGTACGAAAAATGGCAAAGAAACCATGCTCAACATGACCCAAGGCATGGCAGCTGGTCTATACTCCTGAGCAATCATATCCCTGATTCCATGCGACTTTCCGTTATCTGCCCATTGTCACATCACATGGTACGCCAGCGAAAGCAACGGCCACAACGAAGAAGAACAAAGAACGGGGAGATTGCTACAATGTAAAAACCAATAGAAACGAACGCGCCTTATTCGCTACGCTAAGCGGCATTGATAACCACAAGTATGCTGCAAGCCAGCAACCACGGAGAGACAATGCAATATATCGCTCTTATTCTGCTTTCACTGTTCGTCGCCGGATGTCAGAGCGACCAGCCTATCTCTGCACTGGACGCAGCGCCGAAGCACGTTAAAACACCGACGCTAAACCTCAACCTATATGCAGCGCCCGCGTCCATCTCCGGCTATCACCTTCAAGGCGATATAGGCACGGAGAGCCAACACACAAGGCTATTCCGCTATATCTCAGACGATCAAAAGCAAGCAATTGAAATAGCCATCTATGCTCTTCCTGGCGGCTGGGAACAAATGGATAACGAACGCCAAGTAGCGGGACACTACGGGCAAATTAGACAGTCTTTTGCGGAACGAATGGTGCGCAGCGGTGCGGCAAACGTCCTCGCTGAAGATGAATCTATCAATACCGATCCGCAAACCGGCACAACGGTAGCTCAAGCCAGATTAGTCGGGAACGGCGGAAAAACGGTGCAGCAGCACATTATTCTGTTAAGAACCTCTGACAATCTTTTCGTGCGATTAAGCATGCAGCCAGTCATTAATGCAGTCGCGGACATGCAGTCGGCGCACACCGCACTCCGTGAATTTGTTGCTGAATTAGAGGAACGCGACGCTCAAATGCAAAACTGACGCGCTGGCACAGCCGCAACGCTAGCGCGTCTGTGCCGATTTACATGACCAATTCCAACAGTATCGGTAGGCAAAGAAATGCCAGCACGGTAGACACCACCACCATCCCAGCCACCTGCTCCGGACCTTGCTGATAACGCTCCGCGAAAAGATAATTAAACACCGCTACCGGCATGGACGACTGAATTAACACCACACCGCGGAGAATGCCATCAATGGCAAACACTTCGCACACGCCCCACGCAATGACAAAACCCAAACCCAATCGCGCGACCGAAAACAATAATGCATCCGACAGATGCATCACTTTAAGACGGGCAAGCGAAACACCTAGCGTGATCAGCATTAGCGGAATCGTCAGTCCGCCGATGAGTGTTGTACTTTGCTGAACAACATCGGGCAAACGCCACTGCCCAAACACTAATGCTAGCGCTAGGAATACAGAAATAATAATGGGGTTTGTGAATAGCTGACGTAGCGCTTTCTCGCCGCTCACCAGGGTCATTCCAACTGAAAAATGCAGAACTGAATTCAACATAAACCAGCCCAGTGCTAACGCTAGTCCTGTTTGCCCAAACGCGAGCATGCACAGCGGCAAACCCATATTGCCCACATTCGGAAAAACCAACGAGGCAAAGTAAACCCGCTGCGGTCGATCAGTAATGCGAATCAACAACCACGCGCTCAAAGCGGTCAATATAAAAATTAATAGGTACAATCCGCATACGTCCAGCAATGTCTCCTGAGGCAACTCCACATTGCCTAACGTAGACACAATCAAACACGGCGCCCCGACGTTCATCACCAGAGCCGAGATCATGGACGTATCGTAGTGTTTTCCTATTCGCGCCCATGCCCAGCCGATAAACACACACACCAACACCGGCGTTAATACAGGAAAAACCTGACCCCACATAAAATTCTCATTTACTCAGGCATAATAACGGCCAGTTTAACTAGCATTGGCCGACGTGAATATGTCAGCAGGATTTTTTCAAGCCATTCAGCCCGGCAGCCTCGCTGCCAGCACATCCAGCCTAGCGGAAAGCCGCGAGGTCTTTGTGAATGGAAATAATTTGTGTGATCGGTTTGCCGAACTACCGACGAACGCGTCCTTTGTGATTGTCGATACGCAATTTGGCGCGGGCACCAACTTTCTTACGGCCGCCGCCGCATTCCACGATTTTGCTCATAGCTCATGTCGTCTTCATTTTATCGCCATTGAGAAAAACCCATTAACGGGCACCGACCTACGACACGCGCTTGCGCGGCTAACAGAGAAGCACCTGCTCGCCGAAGAGCTCTCAGCTTGCTATCCGCCGTTAACACCAGGTTTTCATCGACGTGCGCTAGGAAATGACCGTATTCAGCTAACGCTAGCAATGGGCGAAATCAACGCCATGCTGGAGCAATTAGACACACACATAGACGCATGGTTTTTAGATAGTGATGCCAGCAAACGCGAGTTACTACGTCAGAGTTTACTCACCCGCTTAAGCAAGCCGAGCGCCACGCTCGCCTACTCCACAAGCCTAAAAGAGCTGGGCGCCGAGTTTAATGATGCTGGCGCCGCGCTGCATTATCAAAAGAGCAGCGCTGAAACACGGCAAATCGTAACCGGTAAATTTGAAACGAAATGCGATGTTCCGCCGCAGAACAAACCTCGAAAAGACCCAAGAAACGTTGCGATCATCGGTGCTGGGCTAGCGGGAATAACGACTGCGGCCGCTTTGCAGTCTCGCGGGATCAAGGCGACATTGATTGATCCACAAGGCATCGCCAATGGCGCCTCAGGAAATTTAGCCGGCGTGGTATACACCACCCCCAGCGCCCATCAAACCCCACAAAATCGTTTCTATCAGAGTAGTTACTTATTTTCTCTCAACTACTTTCAACAACAGAAATTCCCCCGTACAAACGACGACGGCGCACTCAATGGGGTATTGCAGTTCGCGAAGAATAGTCGGCTGGCGGACAAAGCGAATGCTGCATTAGAGAGCGGGGTTTGGCCGCAAGATATCGTTTCCAAGGCGCTTTCAACCACAGATGAAGTAGGCGCTTTAATGCTGCACCGCGGCGGCTACTTGTCTCCGCCGAGATGGTGTCGATTTTTATTCGATCGATATCCAACAACATTGATTCGCCATACCGTTAAATCGCTAAGACAACATCAAAACCACTGGTCGTTAGAACTCGACAACGGCGAGGTACTAAATAGCTTTACCGATGTGATTATCGCTAATGCTGGGGCTGCTTCTGAGCTGGTCGATCTGCCGTGGCTAACATTAAAATCCATTCGCGGCCAAGTAAGCTACGTGGCTGCTACTACGCAGTCATCGCAATGGGCGCAAGCGACCTGCCACGCAGGGTATTTAACCCCAGCCATAGAGGGGCTTCATTGTGTTGGCGCCACCTTTGATTTGGATCGAACAGATCTCGAAGTATCGCCGAGCGACGACCTAAGAAACCTGCAGCAATTACGTGAGCACTTGCCTGAGAAGTGGCAGGAAATTGGCGGCGACGACGCACATATTGTCGACCGCAGAGTTGGCATTCGTTGCCAAAGCACGGACTTTCTCCCTGTTGTAGGGGAGCTGTCTGGCACACACCCAGGCTACAAGGGACTTTGGCTGAATATCGCCCACGGTAGCCGCGGTATCACGGGCACACCCCTGTGCGCAGAGCTGCTTGCTTGCGAGCTCGCCGCTGAACCATTACCCATAGACAAAGAAATGAAGGAAGCGCTTTTACCGATACGTTTTCTTCGGCGCAAGCAGCGACGACGCTAATCGTCGTCGGGAGAACCTTGGGAGGCCGCAAGCGTTGCGTCTTGCGCAGACATCAAGGTGATGGTCTCAGTAACCTGATCGAACCAAATGACCACTTCTTTCCGCTTTAATTGCGCCATCATTTGTTCAACGCGGCGCTCAAGAGAAATTTCATGCTCACCATAGTCGGTACCGTCGCGGGTCACATATTCTTCAATAAGACTTTGTAGAGACTCAGGCGGCACCTGCGACCACGGCACCATCATGCCAGTGCGCCTTCTCTGGACCACTCACACCGTACACGCAATGGCTCGTCGCTTGGTTCATGGCAGCTGTCCGATTCCCAGACAAAGGTATGTCGCCCTGCCAGCTCCGTTTCCAAATGTACGATCGCATTAGCCCAATACATATCACGCAACAACGACTCAAATTTATTGACCCACTGTTCCCATTCGTACTCAACAGCCCGGTAGGACATACCAAAGTGGATAACCTGGGTTTGATAGGTGCCAGAAAACACATCTGCGCCAGGCACAGAAAACATTTCTCTGCATAGGAATGGCCAGCCGTCCGCGCTCGGCAAATCGCGCAGCACCTTACGGTTATGCATACAACCATGCTTGCGCTCGTCTTCTGATCCGAGCGGCAAATATTTAATGCATCCGTAAACGATCGATTCGGTATCCAAAACTCCCCCGACTTTTCGACTGATAGGTATAGCGCTTAACAATAACTGCGCTTAGCAGCAGGGCTACAGCTTACAACGCGAAATTTGCGTGCGGTAGATCTTTTCCATCGACGCCATCCGCGCTGCTGCGGATTTCATATGTTTGTTACTTTTCCACGTACCTTTGGCGTAACCGCCGTGTCCAGCATAATAAGACAGATACAAGTGATACGCATCGTTGCGAGCGATGCCATTACGCTTATAGCTCTGATAGTAATACCACCCCACAAAGTGAGCGGCATCCGCAAAATCATTGCGATCCGCGCCGCCACGCCCAGTATCCTCTTTGTACCAATTCCAAGTGCTTTTTAACGCCTGAGGATAACCATAAGCGTTGGAAGGACGCTTCCACGGAATAAGGCCGAGTAGTTTTTTTCGCGGGGGCTTGGCGCGTGCCTTGAATGCGGATTCTTTCCAAATGGTCGCCATGATCACCGATACCGGCACACCATATTCTTTTTCGACTTTTTTGGTTTGCTTGTACCAGTTATTAAACCAGCCACCATTTTCGTGAAATATGGTGCATGCATTATTGATATCTGAGGGCTGCGAGGCACAGCCTGTAAATACCGCGAAAGACAAAATTATTATTATCGTTCTTAAACGTGTCACTAGGCTGCGCTACCCCTCATCCAGTGTTATGCCGAGTTCCTTTAGCTTATCAATAAATGCCGCCTCGTCCATAACACTGACACCCAGTTTGGTGGCCTTCTCTAATTTAGAGCCTGCCGCGTCCCCCGCTACCACCTGCGTGGTTTTCGCTGAAACAGAACCCGCCACCTTGGCGCCCAATGCCAGTAGATATTCCTTCGCCTTATCTCGCGTTAGCACGGACAAGCTACCCGTTAGCACCCACGTTTGCCCAGTCAACGGCTGTGGCTCACTAGCTTCCGCAGGATCAAACTCTTCCCACGTCACACCGGCATCACGCAGCGCTTGAATAACCTCTAAGTTATGCGACTGCATAAAGAAATGACGAATATAGCTCGCCACCACGGGACCGACATCGGGTACGGCCAGCAGTGCTTCTTCGCTCGCGTCCATTACCGCTTGCACGCTACCAAAGTGCTTGCTCAGCGCCAGGGCCGTTGCTTCGCCCACCTCTCGAATGCCCAATGAAAACAAAAAACGCTGCAATGTTGTTTTCCGGCTTTTCTGAAGGGACTCAATTAAATTAGCGGCGGATTTCTCGCCCATCCGCTCAAGCCCAGCGATCTGCTCACTGCGCAAGGAAAATAAATCAGCCATCGTGGCGATGAGTTTTTGATCAACAAACACTTCAACGAGCTTGTCGCCCAGGCCATCAATATCCATCGCTTTGCGCGAAGCAAAATGTTTGATCGCTTCCTTTTGTTGCGCGGCACATATCAACCCGCCCGTGCAACGCGCAATGGCCTCTCCTTCTGCAAGGAAAATTTCGCTGCCGCACACTGGGCAAGAAGTCGGCATCACAATATCAGACACTGCGGTTGAACGACGCTCGGTCACCACCCTAACAACCTTAGGAATAACATCGCCCGCGCGGTAAATAACTACGCTGTCGCCGATGCGTAAATCCAAACGCTGGATTTCATCCATGTTATGCAAGGTCGCGTTACTGACCGTGACGCCGCCCACCGAAACGGGTTCTAACCGCGCAACCGGGGTTAACGCACCGGTGCGGCCGACCTGCCATTCAACATCACGTAAAACAGTAATTTCTTCCTGCGCAGGAAACTTATGCGCAATGGCCCAACGCGGTGCTTTTGACACAAAGCCCAACGTGTTCTGCCAAATTAAATTATTGACCTTATACACGACGCCATCAATGTCGTACCCGAGCTGATCGCGCCGCGACAAAATGCTTTGATAAAAAGACAACAGCTCATCAACGCCCGAGCAAACACGCACTTCGGCATTCACGCGGACACC
The DNA here is from genome assembly GCA_029213045.1 of Alcanivoracaceae bacterium. Taxonomy (GTDB): domain Bacteria; phylum Pseudomonadota; class Gammaproteobacteria; order Pseudomonadales; family Alcanivoracaceae; genus JARGPN01. Next base: position 65,250 of record JARGPN010000006.1, on the reverse strand, counting down.
TAAACTCCTCACCAACTCCAGTAGCTCATAATGAGTCTCGGGCATATCAACGCCTTCAAGTTGTGCGACGCTGTACGCATAAAACTCAAGAGGCCGTTGAGCAGTGATGCGGGTATCAAGCTGGCGCAAACTTCCAGCCGCTGCGTTACGAGGGTTGGCGAAGATCTTTGCGCCGCTTTCTTCCTGACGTTTATTCAGCGCTGCAAAACCCTCATGCGGCATAACGACTTCGCCACGTATTTCAATCAGGCTGGGAATATTGTCGCCGCGAAGAGTGAGGGGAATTGAGCGAATGGTACGTACATTGGCGCTAATGTCTTCGCCAGTTTGACCATCTCCGCGAGTCGCCCCACGAACTAACTGGCCATTCTGATATAACAAGCTCACTGCCAAACCATCCAATTTTGGCTCGGCCACATAAGCAACATTGTCGGCATCCGCCTTTAATCGATCACGAATTCGACGATCGAAGCCAATCAGGTCTTCATCATTAAATGCGTTGTCCAAGGACAGCATGGCGACTTCGTGTTGAACTTGATCGAAGTGTGCGAGAGGTCTATCTCCAACACGCTGTGTCGGAGAGTCCGCACTAATCAGTTCAGGGTGGGATTGTTCTAGTTCGAAGAGTTGTCGATATAGCCTATCGTACTCGGCATCCGGCACTGCCGGATCGTCGAGTACGTAATAGCGATAACTCCAATCATTCAGTTGTTGCCGTAACTGCGCAACCTTAGCGGGCACGTCATTGGACATTATCGATACGCACCGCTATTGAACGTCAGCTAATTTCTGACGGCGTTCAAAGTCTTGGACTTTCTGACGGATGTGCTCGATGTTTTGTGGCGTTAGCGTGCTATGCGCTTCGTCACGCAACTCAGCACCTAATGTATCCGCTAACTTTTTTGCGCTCGCCAGCATACGATCCAACGTTTCGACAGGACGGCTTGGCCCAGGCAGCTTCATAAAAAAGGTCACCGCGCGGAAAGTCTTTTCTTCCATTGTGTCGATATCAAACGTTCCTGGCTCAAGGGCATTAGCCATAGAGAACAGTAATTCATCGTTTCCGCTGGTCGTTTGGCGGTGGCGATGAAAAATATTCATATCACCAAAACGTAGCCCTTGCTCGAGCAATTGCTGCAATAAATCACGGCCAGGAATGTGCACACCGTCATTGGCAACCATGTGCACAACAACAACATCTAAAATTTCTTGGCGCGTCGACTTGGTGGCAGCGGGCTCAGAAAAAAGCTCTTGCTGCGTTGCCTCCACAACAGGCGCAGGTGTCTCGTCTGCTTCCATCACTACAGGCGGTGGAGTCTCATCTTCCACTGTGGCAGCCACCACGGCTTTGGGTGCCTGTCGTGTTTTCACAGGTGGCGGTGTCGGGCGCGGCCGCTGCGGCTGCTGTGCCGCTTCACGGCTACCAATAACCCGCGCACCGCCACTGGGCAATTCCGGATTGCGCTGGTCAGTTTGCTCATCATCTTTATATTCACGCACGCGTGGATCAATGCGCACTCTCAAACGACTACCTCGCTCGCGTAACATCCGGCGCAAGCCGTCCGCGAGTATCAGTAAAATTAGAATAACTAGAATGCCAATTAAGGTTTCCAGATTCAGGCCCATCGCAACTTAATCCCTGATACTGAGCAATTCATTTAGCGAAATTAGGCGTTTGCCATTTCCGCCGCTTCATCCACATCGACCGCAACCAAACGGGACACACCCGGTTCATGCATGGTGACCCCCATTAAGTTGTCGGCCATTTCCATCGCAATCTTGTTGTGCGTAATGTAAATAAACTGCACAACCGGAGACATTTCACGCACTAGATTACAGAAGCGTCCAACGTTTGCGTCATCCAGCGGCGCATCAACCTCATCGAGCATACAGAACGGTGCTGGATTGAGGCTGAAAATTGCGAACACTAACGACAACGCGGTCAACGCCTTCTCACCACCGGAAAGAAGGTGAATAGTGCTGTTTCGTTTGCCCGGCGGACGCGCCATGATCGCAACACCTGTATCGAGTAGGTCTTCGCCAGTAAGTTCCAAATACGCGTGACCACCACCAAAGACTTTCGGGAACAATTCCTGAACGCCCGCATTAATACGATCGAAGTATTCTTTGAAACGCGTACGTGTTTCGCGGTCAATCTTACGGATAGCGTTTTCTAACGTTTTCAGTGCATCTTCAAGGTCAGCGTTCTGACGATCCAAGTAATCTTTACGTTCTGATTGCTGCTTATATTCGTCAATCGCCGCCAAGTTAATCTGTCCAAGACGTGAAATACGCTGGCCGATCATGTCCAACTCCGCCGCCCACACTTGCTCGTCCGCCTCTTCCGGCAGATTTTCCAAGACCGTCGGCAGGTCAAACTGTTCTTCCGCTAGCTGCTCTTGAACAGTAGTGCGACGTACTTTGATTTCTTGCCACTGCATACGCTTTTGCTCAAGGCGACTGCGAATTTCCTGCGCCTCACGCTCAAACTGCTGGCGCTGGCTTTCAAAACCGCGCATGCCGTGCTCGATTTCCTCTAGCTCTCGGCGTACTTCCATGAGCCCTTGCTCTGCTTCTAAACGCTGCTCAAGCTTTTCTTCTAGTTGCAAAGTGAACTCTTGGTCCGGCTCATCGCCTTCGCCAAGCTGACGATCCAATAACGATTTACGCTCACGTAACGCGTTGGTTTGTGCATCCAAACGAGCCAAACCTTGTTTTAAAGAATCTGCCTGTGTGCGTGCGCCCTGCACTTCCATGGCAAGTTGATGCGATTGATCACGATCTTGACGTGCGCGCTGGCGCGTTTCATCTAAGCGTGTACGGCATTCATCACGACGCGACAACAACGCTTCGCGCTGTTCGCTGTCGTTTGCCATAGAATCCAAAGCCTCGGCCAACACCGCACGCGCTTCTTTTAATCCAGCTTGTTCTTGATCACGCTGCTGGCGAGATTCTTCCAGCTCTTTACCAAGACGTTCGCGGCGCATGGTGATTTGCTCTAGACGTACTTGTCGCGCACTGATTTGGGCGTTTGTTTCACCCAGCTCGCGACCCACACGACTTGCCTGACGCTGTAAATCTTCTCGCTCTTCTTCGAGTAATTGAATGTGCTCGCGCGTTGATTCCATTAATTCGCGCAATTCCGCAACTTTCGCATCACCCTGTTCAATATTTACTGCGAGCTCTTCAAGTTGGCGGCGACGCTCTAACACACCCGCTTCTTGATCTTGCTCACGTGCAACGCGCAACCAGTCGCTGCCCATCCAAATGCCATCGCGCGTGACGACTGATTCGCCAGCCGCCAAACTCGGGCGTAATGCTAAGGCTTGCGCTAAGTCCTCAACCGCATAGGCTGCATGCAACGCAGCCGGCACCTGACCAGACACCAATGACGCCAGCGTTTTTCCTTTATCGCCGCCAACAACGGTGTTCGATGCCGTCACTAAACAAATACGGCCATGGGACAAATCGCCCAACCAATTTTCAACCGAATCAAAACCGTCTAAACAAACACCTTGCAGCGCATCGCCAAGAACCGCTTCGACCGCGCGCTCCCAACCAGGCTGTACTTCTACTCGGTCGGCAAGGCGCTGTTGCGCATCTAACTGATGACGCTCTAGCCATTCGCTCACCGCGCCGTCATCACCCATCGCTGCTTTTTGCAATGCTTCGAGCGTGGCGTGTTTGCTTTTCCAACCCTGTAAGGCGTCGCGATGCTCTTCTAATGTGCGACCACGTTCACCATTTTCACGACGAGATTGGTTAATTTCCTCTTGGACAGATTCCGCGCGCTGCTCCGCTTCTTCTAACTGCTCTCGCTGCACGGCAACTTGTTCTTCGTAACGACGAACTTCCGCCGCCAAAGGCTCGGCGTCCAATGTGCTTTGCTCTTTTTGCAACCGCTCCATGCGATCTGAGAGTCGCTCAATAGAGGTGTCTAAATGTTGAATACGTGACTGCTCAACCTCAGCATGACGACGGGATTCGTTGGACGTGTGATTAAAGCTTTCCCATTCTTGCTGCCACTGCTGCATTGATTCTTCAGCGCTGGCCAACGTTTCACCGGACGACATTTCACGTTCGCGAACTAATTCCAACTCTGGTTCAATTTCTGCGAGACGTGCATCTAATTCAGCAATTTTTTCGGCATCAACACGTAAATGCTCGTCAGACTCTGCCAAGCTGCGCTCAACCTGCTGCAGCTCTTCATTTAATTGTGTTTTGCGCTCTCGCTGATGCTGAATGGTTTGCTCTAGGCGAGCGACCTCTGCACCTAATGCATAAAACTTTTGCTGCACTTCATTAAAGCGATCCTGAACTTCGGTGTGGCCATCACGTAAACGCTCCAACTCAGCATCAACGTGACGCTGCTCAGCCACTTTCGCTTCCACGGCGACTTCAAGTTCACGTAGGATAAATTCAACCTGTTCGACCTGAACATTCAGCACCCGCCAACGCAGCGCTCTTAGCTCAGCGCCCTTTTGGCGCTCTTCTGCTTTAAACACTTTATATTTTTCAGCAGCAGAGGCCTGTCGCGACAAACGTTCGATCTGTCGCTCAAGCTCTTCGCGAATATCTGTAAGGCGCTCAAGGTTTTCGCGGGTACGCCGCATTCTGTTTTCAGTTTCACGACGACGTTCTTTATATTTCGAAATACCCGCGGCTTCTTCAATATAGATACGCAGGTCTTCTGGCTTCGCGTCAATCAAACGGGAAATCATGCCCTGCTCAATAATCGCGTAGGAGCGTGGGCCTAAGCCGGTGCCCAAGAAAATATCGGTAATGTCCTTACGACGACACTTAGTGCCGTTGAGGTAATAATTTGACTGGCCATCACGCGTTACTAAACGTTTGATCGACACTTCGGCGAATTTGCCATACTCGCCCGCCAACTTTCCTTCTGAGTTATCAAAGACCAGCTCAATAGAAGCTTGCGCCACTGGCTTGCGCGCATTCGACCCGTTGAAGATAACGTCAGCCATAGACTCGCCACGCAAATATTTCGCCGACGACTCCCCCATTACCCAACGCACAGCATCAATGATGTTCGATTTGCCGCAACCGTTAGGCCCGACAACGGCGGTCAAATTCACCGGAAAAGAAGCGGTCGTTGCATCAACGAAAGATTTGAAACCAACCAATTTGATACTTTTTAATCGCATAACAACTTGAACCCGCATGGGCACCGCGTCCGGCGGTGCCAGATAGTGATTTTTAAGGCATAGGCCTAGGTACTGGCGCGACCAAAGGGCTTTCCCTGCTGGTCGGGCAAAGACTCCGAACGGAATCCGCAAAAACGGCTAGTGTATAGCGAAGCCAGCCTTTGTGCATGCCCCGAATCACACTAGCAGCACACTCTCTCGATACAGATTCATCGATACCAATGCCGCCAAATCTGAATACAGATCAGCTAGACTATCTCGCGACAGGAGGACCCTATGATTCAAGCCGTATCAGCGCTGACATATCTCAGTCGCGCAGCCCACATGGCGCGGGAAAAAGCCATATTACCGTGGGTGCTAATCCCCGCTTTGTTTAATTTGATTCTGTTTGGCAGCCTGTATTACCTCGCCGGCACCAGTATCTCCGATTGGATTTCTAGCTGGGCCGACACAAGCATCACTGGCTTCTGGTCATTTCTTGAACCGGCTGTTGATTTTTTAATCGGTGCAGCCGTGTTTTTAGTGTGGGTACTGCTGCTTGCCCTGTTTGCATCGGTATTCACGATTGCTGTCCAGTTAGTCGCAGCGCCGTTTATGGGGCTTCTAGCTGAGCGCACGGATCAGCGCGTATGCGCCGCGCCACTGCCGGATGAATCGATCGGCGCGATGATCTGGCGCACCTTCAAACGAGAAATTCGCAAAACATGGGATTGGATATGGCGCAGCGCCTTGGTGTTGCTGGTGGTGCTGATCGTTTGGCTTATTCCTGGCGTTAATGTCTTCGCCTCGGCCATCTGGTTTCTATGGTCTGGCTGGCTGCTGGGCGCCCAGTACATCGACTACGGGGCTGACACCCGTCAAGTGAGCTTTACCGAAATGAAGAAGCGCCTCCAAAATCAGCGATGGCTAGTGCTGAGCTTTGGCTGCATTGTTTTGGCGCTAACAATGATTCCACTGGTGAACTTGTTGATCATGCCGATTGCCGTCATGGCTGGCACTCTGATCTGGCTGGAAGCGTTAAGCGAGATGCCGCTTAAATCAACAGAACTGGCCTCTGGCTGAATAGTCAGGGGCAGCCCCTTGGTTTTTTCTTACAAGACGCTAGCCGCCTAGGCTAGCGCTTCCTGCGGGCGCCCCATGCCGCCTCTATCTGCCGTGCGCGTACAATCGAATCCTGAACGAGATTGGATTGATGCTCGGCAAACTCACGAATAATTTCTAACGCTGAACGGACGTCTCTGCGGAAGATCGTTTCAATGATCGCCTTAAAGAAACTCAAACACTCTTTCATTTCATCCTGATCAATATGCAGCGCCATGTAATACGCGCGCTGAACGGCAGGCTGAAGGTTGCTCATAATGTCTTCGACAAATGGGTTGCGGGAAAACGGATACGCCAACTCCAGAAAACGAAAACTCGCTGCAAAGAAGCCGTCTGAATCGCGCTCATCGAGGCGTAACTGCAGATCGTGAATCGTGGCAATAAACGGGTCTAAATCTTCCTCGCGCATTACTTTTATAGCTTTGCGTACCACCAAGCCCAGCAATACTTGAGTCAGCTCGTACAGGCTACGAACGTGCGCCTCTGACATATCTTTAACGACTGCGCCACGGCGCGGCAAGATATCTATCAAGTGGCGACGCTCAAGAATCAGCAATGCTTCCCGCACAGATCCGCGGCTAACCTCTAGCTCACCGGCTATGCGCAGCTCTTGAATACGATCGCCTGCTAGCATTTCGCCGCGAATAATTTGGTTGGCCAGATGCAGAGCGATTTGCTCAGAAAGGCTTTCCTGCGCTTTAAAACTCATTCCCCTTAGCACCTCTTAACCCTCTCAGCCTTCTTGGCTCTATTTGCTTGGTATATAGCCCTAGAGATCCCCGTCCCTGCTCTTCTCATAACACAGAGCAATTATGTCGAACAATTTTTCGAGACTGTCCGACTATAGAACAGACAGAGACTGGATGCTATCGCGGCAACGTAACGTTTTTTTATTGGCGGGGTTTTTCGGAAGAGCGTGACAGTATCTACGGCCCGAGCTGGGAGTTAATGTAAATTCTAGAATAAGAAAGTTACCCACAGATTCTGTGGATAACTCTGGGGATTATTTGGTGGGAAGCGGCTGAAGCCCCTGCAAAAACGCCCGATTTGTCAAAATGTTGAAAAAACGACCTTAATATATGTGCCTTAAAAATCAACGACTTAAAAATCTCAAAATAAAAATCAATGAGTTACATTGACTTCTTAAAGTGGTGATTTAATGAGCGGGCGCGGCTGTGCACAACCCGCCCAAGAACGGGGCATGCTAGGAGAGCTAAATGAGGGCAAAAGGTTATTTGCGTAGGCTTAAAGTGATACCAAGAACCACTGACGGCTCTTCTTTTAGGTCTTCCTCTGGAATCGCCTCGAGCATAATGAGCGAACTGCCCACAGTGATACGGGTGTATTGCTTGACCCATTGATAGCCTAGCTCCGCTCCGGCACCAAGACGCGAATAGTCGTTTTTCCCGCCGAGATCGCCCGCTATAAGGCCCGTGTAGAAGCCATTAGTCGACGTGTAGCCACGCTCCATACGGTGACGCATGCCAGCAATCCAACGAAAATCGTCTTCGCTCAGACCAGTGCTTTTTTGTTCAAACGCAGGAACGAAGTAATAGCTAGTGTGATCACCTGCCCACTCTAGGTTAGGGCCAGTGAGGTTGGCGATATTAGCAATACCGATAAGAAACTCAGCCCGCGCATGCAGACTCAGCACCAGCAACATCAATGGAAGCAGGAAAAAACGGAAAAGGTTCAAGCGACTACCCCGGCCAAAGCTCGATTATTCTTTTTATCCCTGTCAGTACTGGCAGGGTCTAACTATTGTGGTGAAGCCTGCGAGGGATGACAAGCCTGCCACGTTGCATCTTTGTAACCGCAGCCAGCCCAGAGCCCAAGAGTTGATCCGGCTCTACCCTGCTCAGGCCTCACCGATAACACGCACATTGATCACTCCGTCGATACTTCTGATCGCATCGAGCATGCTGTCATCCGGCGCAACGTCGAGATCCAGTAAGTTATAGGCTACGTCGTCTCGGCTTTTGTTAAGCATATCAATCACATTGGTATTGGCATCAGCGAATATTGCCAGAACCTGGCCGAGCATTCTCGGCACATTACGATTAGTCAGTGCAACCCGGAAGCCTCGGCTCCGCTCGAGCATTAACGACGGAAAATTCACCGAATTTCGAATATTGCCGTGTTCCAGAAAATCCATCAGCTGGTCGGCAGCCATCATCGCGCAGTTTTGTTCTGATTCATCCGTGCTCGCGCCTAAATGTGGGGTGCAGATCACGCCCTTAACCCCGTGCAGCGTAACGCTAGGGAAGTCGCATAAATACGCCCCTAGTCGCTGACCTTCCAGAGCGCCTTTCACCGCCATTGGATCCACAATTTCAGCCCGTGCAAAGTTAAGCAAGCGAGCACCAGGCTTCACCGACTTAAGGCTTTCAGCGCCAATCAAGTGATGCGTTTCCGGAAAAAGCGGCAGATGTAGACTGATATAGTCTGATTTAGCGAGCAACGCCGACAAGTTCTCCATACGCTGCACCTGATTTGGCAGGCGCCACGCGGCATCTACTGACAGCGCAGGATCATACCCAACAACCTGCATACCCAAACCCAACGCCATCTCGGCAACTTGCGACCCGATAGCGCCAAGCCCAACGATCCCGAGAGTGCGGTCTCTTAGCTCTTGCCCTTTGAAACGCTTTTTTTCCTTCTCTATCAACGCGTTTAAGGCGGCCTCATCCTTTTCTGTGTCGAGACCTTCAGCCCAGCGAATACCGTCCACGATACCCCTAGAGCTGAGCAACAAGGCCGCCAAAACCAGCTCTTTCACTGCGTTGGCATTTGCGCCGGGGGTGTTAAAAACAGGTATGCCGCGTGCAGTAAAGGCAGCCACATCGATGTTGTTTACGCCCGCTCCGGCCCTTGCCACAGCCTTTAAACATTCGGGCGCGTGCTCTGCTGTGAGCTTCGCGCTGCGCAGCAGAATTGCGTCAGGGTGTCCTATCTCCGACGCCACTTCATAGGTCTCGCGTGAAAAACGCTCCAAGCCTTGAACAGCTATTTGATTTAGGGTCTGTATGCGGAACATTCCTTTCTCCTACCTAAAGCACACTTTTTATTCTGCGGACAGAGATTATCCCAGCGATATAACCTTTTTCAGACAGACAGTTATGCCTTGTTTCTAACCATCTGGATAGTGCCGCGCATTCATCCGAACACCCCCAGCGCTTCCGCGGAACAAATAAAAAGGCGCCGATTGGCGCCTTTTTATTTGTTTGAACGAGATCCGTGTGTATCAGATTGGAATGTCGTCGATGCCATCTGCGGTAGCGTCAATGGCGCCATCCACTTTCTCGAGGGCTTCATCGGCAGAATTGCCTACAACAGGAAGAACGGACACCACGGCGCCAACTACAGACGCTGTCGAACCCACAACACGCATTGGCATAGTGGCCAGCTTGGTCAAAAAGCATCCGCTCAGCGTGGAGGCTAAAACGGCAAGCATGGCAGCTCTTATTATCATTTTCATAGGTGTCTCCCTTGGTCTAGCATTGAATGTTGCACGCCACCATTCAAATACAAAATGGCAGCGAATGACAACTCATCTGGTCAACTCGGCATATCTATTTATCGTAATTAAACGTCATACCGAGTCGCTTACCCACTTCTTCATAAGCCTCAATCACGCCACCTAAGCCCTGGCGGAACCGATCCTTATCCATTTTCTCGCGTGTTTCTTTATCCCATAAGCGGCAGCCATCTGGTGAAAACTCATCACCCAAGATGATTTCGCCCTGAAACACCCCGAACTCGAGCTTGTAATCAACCAATAACATGTTGCCGTCAGCAAACAACTTTTTCAAAACATCGTTAACTTTGAACGTTAACTCTTTCATTTTGTCGAGCTGAGCGTCCGTCGCCCAGCCAAAGCTGCGGGCATGAAATTCGTTGACCATTGGATCACCCAATGCGTCATTCTTGAGAAATAACTCAAACGTTGGCGGTGTTAATTCTTGACCTTCTTCAACACCTAGACGGCGCACTAAGCTACCTGCCGCAAAGTTACGCACCACGCATTCCAACGGAATCATTTCCATGCGCTTCACCAGCGACTCAGTCGGTGACAACAACTTTTCGTAGTGTGTAGGAATGCCCGCATCGGAAAGCTTCTGCATAATAAACGCATTAAACTGATTGTTTACCGCGCCTTTTCGCTCCAGCTTTTCAATGATTTTTCCATCGAACGCTGACGTGTCGTTGCGAAACACCAACACCAATAAATTGGCATCGTCTGTTGTAAACACAGATTTCGCTTTACCTGCATACAGCTCTTCGCGCTTTTCCATTGTTCAGTTCCTAAACCGCCTTTCGGCGCTAAACTACTTCTAGCCAATCAAAACCTTGATTTTGACTCGCAACCCTAATTCGTTCTTGCCCCGTTTCCACCACCCTAAATACTGCCGCAGTGGCGTGCTCAGGCTTGTTATTTTGCTCGCTCACATGAGACAAAACCAAATGCTGCAGCCGATCAACGTTGCAATGCTTTAGCAACGCCGCCGCTTGATCATTACTCAAATGACCGAAATTTCCGCCCACTCTACGTATTAACGATGTCGGATACGGTCCGTTCAACAACATTTGCAAATCATGATTGCATTCGAGGAGCAGGCTATCGCATTCGCAATAACTCTCTACCACACATGGCGTCAGCGACCCTAGATCGGTTAACACGCCAAGCACACGCCCTCGCCACGTAAAAACAAACTGACAAGGCTCGCGCGCGTCGTGTGGCACAGGAACCGGCAAGCATTCAATCTCACCAACAAAAAATGAACGCTGCGGCCTGACCTCCACCACATCGCATCCATTTAATGCATACCGTCCTTGATCGACCGCCATACGTGAACCGAATGACGCATACACTGGCAGCTTATAACGTCGTGCCAGCGCGCCCACGCTACGAATATGATCGCCGTGTTCATGCGTGACGAGCACGGCTGATAAATCTTCGCCGCGAACACCAAGATTATCTAAGCGTCGCTCAGTTTCTTTTAACGTAAATCCACAATCGATAAGCAGCATGTCATTACCACAAGCAACCAACGTTCCATTGCCTTTGCTGCCACTACCGAGCGATGCGAATCTCACAACTCGTCGTAGATACGCTGGATAATTTGCTGGCCAGCCCCCTTTTCTAACAGGGCTGCGCCTTTGCGATCTAATACGGTGATCTGAATTCCGTTTGCGGTGTAGCTCAATTTCACTTGCGCTTCGCGACCATCAACTTCGTACTTTTTCGGTGTCTTGATATAAAACGTACCCGAGTCGCGGTCACGATCGTCTATTTTTAAATCCGTTGCAGCAATGGCTTGGCCGACATATTCCCACGCCCAATTGAATGGCGTGTGCATCATGATGATGGGATAGCCGTTGCCATCGCGGGCCATAACAACGCGCGTGCTTGATGGGTCAGGCTCGTTTTCTGGGCGTGGCTCTTCCTCATCGGGAATGGCGTTCGCCACAATCAATCGCGGTGGCTTAGGAATAGTGTCTTTCTTCTCTTTTTCATAAACCGGCGCAGGCTGCCCGTCCGGTACGGAGTACAACGGTTGCTCACCAATAAACACCATACCGTCTGGCACTGTCATCGGCTCAATGGATTCAGCTTTTCGATAATCCAAAAAATGGTTGGGCAGCCAACTACAGGCGCTGGCGCCCAGCGAAATACCTACTACTAAAAACAGTTTTTTCACTTAATCAATCCACAAGATTGCAACGCCGGCAGCAATTTTTCCTGCGCCGGCTCAGACAGCAGCGTCAATGGCAGGCGAATGCCGTCACCAATTAACCCCATTTTATGCAACGCCCACTTCACGGGAATTGGATTGGATTCGACAAATAAATCACGGTGCAATGTTTCGATTTCTGCATTTAATGCGCGTGCTTTATCGACATCACCTGCTAATGCGGCATCACACATCGCTGCCATCTTGGCAGGCACCACATTCGCCGTTACAGATATATCCCCCACTGCGCCAAGCAAAATAGCTTCTGTTGCAGTGGCGTCATCACCAGAATAGATAAGGAACTCATCACCGCACCGCTCGCGAATTTCACGGATACGATCCAAGTTACCTGTCGCTTCTTTAATACCAATAATGTTGCTAATTTTGCTCAATCGCTCAACGGTTTCCGGCAACATGTCGCAGGCGGTTCGGCCCGGAACGTTATACAGAATTTGCGGTACGTCTACGGCTTTCGCTACCGCCACATGATGCTGATACAAACCTTCCTGCGTCGGCTTGTTATAATAAGGGGACACCAACAAGCACGCATCTGCGCCGTCACGTTTGGCGTCACGGGTAATACGGATAGCCTCTTCGGTGGAATTCGCGCCAGTGCCCGCGATCACAGGCACACGCCCTGCCGCCGCAGAAATCACTTCACGAATCACCAAATCATGCTCTTCAAAGCCCAAGGTCGCCGATTCGCCGGTAGTGCCTACGGCAACGATACCGTGCGTCCCCTGTTCAATGTGCCAATTGACCAAATTCCGCAGTGCCTCCCAATCGACGGCGCCGTCGGAATGCATAGGGGTCACTAACGCTACAATGCTGCCGGTTATTTTCACTGGTTACTCTCTGTTCTTATCGACGTTGATGCATTCATGGCAAACCAAAGGCGCTAATGGTACTGCCCACCCTTCGCCCTCACAAGCAGGCAACTAGAAGTAAGCCTTCAAGCTAACCGTCAGGGCAGCTACCATGGGGCCCAATGTAAGACTTTCACAGGCCACGGATGCACTCTTCAAGGACGCACCAATGACAGCATTGATCGTAATTTCAGCTCTAGGTTCCGACCGACCCGGTATTGTTGAATCGCTGACCGGCGAAATACTCGCCCACAATGGCAACATTTTAGACTCTCGCATGACCGTGCTTGGCGGCGAATTCGCAGTATTAATGCTGGTCTCCGGCGACGAGCCGACCCTTTCCAAGCTGGAGCAAGATCGAGACACCCTAGAAACACGTCTCAACCTCAGCATAACGATTAAACGCACCAGTTTGCCCGGTAGCAGACCGAAAGCCCTGCCCTATCGCGTCGAAGTCGTCTCGCTTGACCACCCAGGCATTGTTCACGAAATCGCCAATTTCTTTTCTACCCGTGCCATCAATATTGACGACCTCAGCACTGGCACCTATGCAGCCCCGCACACCGGTACGCCTATGTTCAGCCTTCACATGACCTTGAGCGTCCCTGCGGAAGAATCCGTGGGCAAGTTACGCGATGCGTTTATCGACTTCTGCGAACAACGCAACCTAGACGCCAGCATGACCCCACATCGCAAGTAAGGAGCTATTAATGTCCGTTTCTATTGGAAAAAAAGTACCGGCCTTTTCTGCCGCCGCGACCAGCGACAAAACCTTGGCGCTGAAAGACTTCAAAGGCAAAAAGCTCGTTTTGTATTTCTACCCAAAAGACAGCACGCCCGGATGCACCACTGAGGGCCAAGACTTTCGCGATCATTACAAACAGTTTTTAAAGACAAATTGCGACGTGCTCGGCGTCTCGCAGGACAGCCTGAAGCGCCATGAGAACTTCAAAGCAAAACAAGAATTCCCGTTCGAACTACTGAGTGATGAAGATGGCGCCTTATGCGAACTCTTTGACGTCATTAAATTAAAAAAAATGTACGGCAAAGAATTTCTAGGCATTGAACGGAGCACATTCCTGATTGATGAAAATGGGAAATTAGCCCAAGAATGGCGGAAAGTTAAGGTTCCAGGGCACGTCGCAGAAGTGCTCGCCGCAGTCAAAGCACTGTAAAGGCATGCTTCGGGAAATATCTAGCAGCGCCAACGCAGATCAAAATCGACGCTGGTTTCAAGGCCAGCGTATCGATTTAACGATTTGGTTTCGCGATCAACAGTTATGCCGCATGCTGCTTTGCGAAAAGGAAAGCTCAGACTCGTCACCCCTGCACGCCGTCCGATGGACCGTCGAACATGGCGTAACATGGCACGAGATTGATGAGGGGCAAGCGCACTCCAACCGCCACAAGGGAAGCGATTTACTGCACCCATCACCGGCAGGCGACATCAGTCGTTTTCAGAAATATTTAGTCGATGAAGGCGCGGAGATTGAAACACCTTTACTCAGCAGCCTGCTCTCGATGCTCTCCGTCGGCTAGCTCGCTTCCGATGATTGCGTATCGCTAGACGCAACAGAGGCTCGCCAACGCGGCCAGACGGCCAACACCGCCTTCAATAACGTCGCCAACGGAATGGCGAAAAATATTCCCCAAAACCCCCACAGCCCACCAAATACCAAAATAGAGACGATGATCGCGACCGGATGCAAATTTACCGCCTCGGAGAACAGCAGCGGCACCAGAATATTGCCATCAATAAACTGAATAATGCCGTACGTGATCATCACCAACGCAAACTCCGTGCTATAGCCGAACTGCACCCACGCCACTGCCGCGACGGGAGCGGTAACAACCGTTGCGCCAACATACGGCACAACCACAGACAGCCCCACCAACACGGCCAGCAACAATGCATAGTGCAAACCAAAGATAGCGAAGCAGACAAAAGTGCTCGCGCCGATCAATAAAATTTCGACCGCCTTCCCGCGCACATAATTGGCAATTTGCGAATCCATTTCTTTCCAGACTCGACCTAATACCTGCCTGCGGCGTGGGAGAAACTGGAAAAACCAATCCATTAATTTGATGCGATCCTTTAAGAAAAAGAACACTAGCAGCGGCACTAGCACAATAAACACCATGACCTGAACCAACCCCGGAATCGAAGCCAGCGACACCGTTAAAAACTCTTGGCCCGCCTGGGCTAATTCATGCCTGACCGACTTAACAAGCTGCTCAACCTGATCAGCGGCTACAATTTCCGGATAATCCTGCGGCAATTTACGCAGCCACGATTCACCCGATGACATCAACCGGGGCAGTTGATCCTGCACCAAAGTAAAAGTCTGCTTCCAAACCATGGGCAACATTAACAACATAAACGCGACCAACAGGGCCACGAATATGACGTACACCAAATAAAAGGCCGCACTCTCTGAGAGCCCCTTGCGCGTCAACCCATTAATCAAACCCTGCATTAAATAGGCAAGCACCGCCGCCGTAATAACTGGCGCTAACATCCGGCCCAAAAAAATCACTACCAGCAAACCGCCGACCAGCGCGACAAATAAATACACGGCCTCTTCGTCGGAAAAATAGGTTTGGAACCAATCCTTTATTACCCCAAACATCAGCCCTGTTTCTCCTCTCGGCAACGTATCCAGAAGTGCAGCACACCCTGCTCTTCCCCTTGGTGAACCAGTTCATGACCGGACTGTCCAACCCATGCCGGAATGTCCCGACGCGCCCCTGGATCAGAGGCAATGACATGCAGCAGCTCTCCATCAGCCAGCTGCCGCATCGCCTGACGGGCTTTTAAGAGTGGCATTGGACATGCCAGCTGACGGACATCAAGCTCTAAGTTAGCGTCCAGCGTGGCGCTTGGGAAATTACTCATTCGCTACAGGCATCCGACATAGAATTAACGTACTGTAGCAAAATCTCCGCAGGCAAAGTTGGATTATGCTACGCGCACTATTTATCAGCAGAGCAACCACTAGGACAAGTTTAGCAGTGACCAAACGTGCCCGCTTTCTCATTGTCAGCCTTTTCATTGGCGGCGTTGTTAATGCAGCTTCACCTAACACCGCCTACGCAGACTCAGAGCTTCCGAGTTTAGGTGGCGTTAGCGCGTCCCCCATGTCACCTGAACAAGAATACCAACTGGGCCGCACTTGGCTAAGGCAATTACGTGGGCAAGTGCCCATGCTGCAAGATCCATTAATCCAAGAATATTCTGAAGACTTAGTCTACCGGCTCGCTTCACACTCTGACCTTGCCGAGCCTGACCTCGCTATCGTTGTGATTAACAGTAAAGAAATTAATGCCTTTGCTGTACCGGGCGGTGTCATTGGTTTGAACGCAGGCTTATTTTTGAATGCCTCGCGAGAAGACGAAGTCTCCGCCGTTATTGCCCATGAAATTGCCCACGTTAGTCAGCACCACTTCGGTCGCCGATTAGCTGATAGCCAACGCATGAGTAAAGCCGTGCTGGCGGCAATGCTCGCTAGCCTCGCTGTCGCTATCGCGGGCGATGCCGAAGCGGGCATGGTTGGTTTAATGACCAGCCAAGCTGCTGCCATACAGGCGCAGCTGGCCTACTCTCGCACGCAAGAGCGCGAAGCAGACCGAGTCGGCATGCAAACATTGGTCAACGCTGGCATGGACCCTGAAGCCATGGCGAGCTTTTTTGAACAACTTCTCCGTGGCCAACAATTTAGCAGCGATCCACCCGAATTTTTAATGACGCACCCTATTACCGAAGAGCGTATTTCTGACGCACGCGGAAGAGCGAACGCTCTACCCACTGTGCCGCTGCATGATTCGTTGCATTTTCAACTCATCAAAGCACGCATCATGGCTGGATTCTTGGGGTCGTCAGATCAAGCCGTCGGACATTTTCAGCCCATGTATCAAAATGGCGACTCGCTTCAACAACAAGCCAGCGGTTACGGCCTCGCCGTTTCTTATATACGCAACCGGCAATATGACGAAGCACAGCAAATTCTAGAAAGCCTCAGCAGTCGACACCGCAATGAACTTTGGTATCGACTTGGCTTAGCTGAAGTGGCACAGGCGAGAGGCAAACACAAAGACGCTATTGCTCAATTGGGCGAACTCATCGATATAATGCCCGGCAATTACGCTGTTTCGGTGATGCTGTCATACAGCCTAATTCGCGACGGACAACCGGAGAAAGCTGAACTACTGCTGGAACCCCTTCTTCAAAAACGCGTGCACGATGCTGGTCTTTGGCGGCTCGCCGCAGATGCATGGGGCAACAACGGACAACTAGCCGAGGCACATTTTGCCCGTGGTGAGTACCTATTTCTTAGCGGACGCGAATCCCGTGGCATAGAGCAAATGAGCTATGCGCTGGACAAAAGCAAAGATAATTTTCCGATGCACAGCCGCATCAAAGCGCGAATGCATGAAATGGAAGTGATGTACAAAGAAAAATAAAGCATAAAAAAAGCGAACCCTGATTTGGATTCGCTCTTTCAATGCTCAGACGACACAATGCTGGCGTTATTTTTTTAACTCTGCAGAAAATGCCAACATGCGATTAAGCGGCTTCATGGCTTGTTCGCGCAGTGCCTCTTCCACGAAAATCTCCTGATCACAGCCGGACTCACTTTCTAACACTGCGAGAATATTCTCCAAACCGTTCATTGCCATCCAAGGACAATGTGCGCAACTTCGACAGGTTGCGCCGCTTCCGGCCGTGGGCGCTTCCAAGAATGTTTTGTGTGGGGCAAGCTGCTGCATTTTATAAAAAATGCCCCGATCTGTGGCCACAATCAATGTTTGGTTTGGTAAATCGCAGGCGGCTTTGATCAGTTGCGAGGTTGAGCCAACGACGTCAGCAATGTCCACAACAGATGCCGGAGATTCAGGATGCACCAGCACCGCCGCATCCGGATGAATTTTCTTTAAATCCAAAACGCCGCGCGCTTTAAACTCTTCATGCACAATACACGCGCCATCCCAACACAACACATCCGCGCCGGTTTTGCTTTTAACGTAAGCGCCAAGATGTTGATCAGGGGCCCAAAGTATTTTTTCTCCACGCTGATCCAAGTGCTCGATTAAATCTACAGCAATACTGGACGTCACCACCCAATCTGCACGCGCCTTCACTGCGGCAGACGTATTCGCGTATACCACAACAGTGCGATCGGGATGCTCATCGCAAAATGCTGAAAACTCATCAATGGGGCAGCCGATATCCAGCGAACAGGTCGCTTCAAGCGTCGGCATAAATACACGCTTCTCAGGACTCAGAATTTTCGCTGTTTCTCCCATAAAGCGAACGCCAGCCACCAACAACAACTTCGCTGGGTGCTCTTTGCCAAAGCGCGCCATTTCTAGGGAATCAGATACACAGCCGCCCGTCTCTTCGGCGAGCGACTGAATTTCGGGGTCGGTGTAATAGTGTGCGACCAGTACGGCGTCACGCTCTTTTAACAAAGCCTTGATACGCTCTCGATAGGCTAGCCGAGTTGCGTCATCAAGAATTTCCGCCGGATGCACTTCACTGAGGTGCTGGCGTACGAGTTCAATAGCTTCTGCAGTCATGTCGATATGTTTCCATCCCGCAGCCCGTCACGGTGAAGTGAAAGGCCTTGAGATCAAGTATTTAGCTCACTTTGGGAAGCCAATAATAGCATAGCCCACCGCCGACAATGCCGACATTTGCTACCATCAGTAACGACTCAGCGGTCAACCTAACGCGCGAGGCGCGCCAGCTGCGCGGTAAAGCGCTTCTCACCCGTCAACCCTTTGAATTTATCAAGCGTTCCCCGCATTGCACCGTCTAGTTTCTCGAGCCGGTCAGCTGGCTGAGGATGCGTTTTGAACAGCAGGCTAAGCTCACTGGAATTTGGATTAATACGATCCAATGTTTGCAGCACTGCAGGCAGTGCATAGGGGTCGTAACCCGCACGTGCCGCATAGACAACGCCTAAACGATCGGCATGGTATTCGTCCTTACGGTCGAGACCCTTGCCGTAAATTGTTTTTGCGCCACTCACCAACGCTGCAATTTGCTCGCTGTCGTGCCCTTTTTGCTCCATCGCTTGCGTGGCGGCCATCCCGACCAAACGTGTTCGCGCCTGCTTTCGTATCGCATTCAAATGATGTTTGGCGACCACATGACCGACTTCATGCCCAAGCACTCCCGCCAACTCCGCCTCGCTGTGTAGGCGCGCGAGCAAGCCCTTGGTGATAAACACATACCCCCCAGGCGCAGCAAACGCATTAATGTCTGGATCATCCAATACCGCAAAGCGCCACGGGAGGTCTGGGCGATCACTTTGTAAGGCCACCCACATGCCAACTCGGTTTACGTATTTCTGCAGTTCCGCATCTTTTAGGACTGGCGCCGCACCTAGCAACACCGCCGCAGCTTCGTCGCCAATTTCCTTTTCATCATCCGCATCAGCCGGAACAAATGCTTGCTGCAGCGATTCGCCAATGCTTCCAAGCTGATTTAAATCAATGGTGTTACAACCGACCAACGAGGTCGCCATCAGCATCAAAACGAAAAACCGAAGGGAAGAATATTGAAAAGAAGGATATTTTGAATAATCACGCATCTGTCAGCCCCTCCTATTTGTCGTCGAGTTCTTTGACGGTGCGAGCACTCAGCGGTAACGCAGCCGCATATTTTCTCGCGCTATCCGCGCCCGCAGCCCAACCGGTCAGCTCTTTCAGTGCGTCATAATCTGGCTCGGAGGCGTCCAATTCCTTTTCGTCAAAGCCACGAATACCCGCCGTCGAGCTACTCATATCATCCTGAGAGCGCCGACTAGAATTTAGCCACGACCACAAACCACCAAACACTGAATCTGACGCTTTCTCTTCGCCAAACTTAACGCTGCGCAAAGGCACATAGCCACGACGGCCATCTGGGAGCTTCACTTCATACCAAGCGCCATCACGCTGAAGAACCTGAATAAGGGTGTTTTGCGAGAGCTGGCCTCTGACTTGGCCATTCGGCGTGACGTGAAGTGACGTGGATTCAATAATCGACCCACTGTCTGCGGCATAAGCCGCTGCGCTACACATTAGAATCAAAACGAGAATACATCGTGGCATCGTATACATCCCTCCCCACAGGGTTTTGCGCCGTCTACGGGGAAAACTCTAGCAGAAAGGTATACAGATAAGTATGGGGTAAAACGCCGCTAAAAGCGTAGTGCCGTTCAATGAAGCGGGCAGGTACAGCGCAAGATACGCACCATGAAGAAGGGAATTTCGTCTGTGGGAGCTTGCCTGCAAGCGATTCGACCTTTCCAGACACTGAATCGCTTGCAGGCAAGCTCCCACGAGTTAACGGCTTACGTTAAGGTCTATGGCCGCCACTGCGGTGCAGCCATCACCATCTGCACGGTGCTGATTGCGCGTTCGCGAAATGCACCTTCACAATAGGCGAGATAATAATCCCACATACGGCAGAAGCGCTTATCAAAACCCTGCTTCTTCACCGTATCAAGTTTCTCGAGGAAACGTTCACGCCAATCGTACAGCGTCATTGCGTAATCCAAACCAATATCTTCGACATCCTGAACCACCCACTGAGTATGGGTGGCAACATTTCTGCACAGCTCAGACACTGACGGCAGAAACCCACCAGGGAAAATATAGCGTTTGATAAAATCCACATTGCGCAAGGCAAAGTCATAACGTTGGTCGGGAATGGTAATGGCTTGAATTAGCATCAGCCCATCGGGCTTGAGCATATTCTGCAATGATTGAAAATACGTTGGCAGAAAATGGTGCCCCACTGCCTCAACCATTTCGATAGACACAACGCGGTCATACACACCGGTTAGCTCGCGATAGTCTTGATCGAGCACGGTCACCAAGTTTTCCAACCCTTCTCTTTTCACAGCCGCCTTTGCGAACTCGTACTGTTCTTGAGAAATAGTGGTCGTGGTGACCTTGCAGCCATAATGACGGGCGGCATAAATGGCCATGCCGCCCCAGCCTGTACCAACTTCCAACAAGTGATGCTCTGGGCGCAACGCCAACTTCTGGCAAATACGCTCCAACTTCTCAAGCGATGCTTCCTCCAATGACATCTCAGCATTGGTGTACATCGCACTGGAATACATCATTGTCGGGTCTAAAAACAAACTGAAGAAATCATTGCCTAAATCATAGTGTGCGGAAATATTTCGCTTCGAGCCGCGCACTGAATTGCGATTCATCGTATGCAAAAATGCCCGTACCGGTTTTGCCAACCGCGCCAAGCCACCATCAAGTTGCTGCATAGGCACAACGTTTACCGCGAAATAGCGTACCACCTCAACAAGGTCATCACTGGCCCAAAGCCCTTCCATATAGGCTTCGCCAGCACCAAGGCCGCCGCCGGTAAACAGCATTCGGTATGCGCGCCAATCACTGATGCGCAACGCAGCAGCAGGAGTGCCCGTGCCGATAGAGACTTCGCTTCCATCTGGCTCAACAATCTTCATTGAGCCTATTGGGAATTTACTCAGCGATGACAACACAAAGCGACGACACACTTTATCTAATGTCGTCTTATCTCCCATCGCACCAGTAGCAGTACGCTGATTTAATTCGGCCTGCAAAACACTGTGATCCTGTTTCATAGCTTCTGTTCCGATGCCCGCTTACGATCAGGGTGTACATGGAATGCCAACCCTTTGCGTCTTCCCTTTCTCCACAACTTCCACGCTTGCGCGTAAATTGCGGCACTCACTTTCACTCCCTGCAATCCGTATTCACGGATTACCCCAAACATGGACGCAGCGTCCGCGCGATGCTTTTGCATCGTCACACCTGCGGCAAATATCCGGCCTTCTGCGTCCCAATTTTCAATTACGACACGCACATCTTTCTGTGCTAAATCTAGCTGCCATTGATAATCTTGCTCAATCGGCATAAACGGCGAAACGTGAAATGCTTTCGCATGCCTCACTTCGTCTTTGTTACCTGAGTTGGTCAGCTTAAGACCGTAACAATGCCTCTCTCGCCAAGGTGTATTCTGCACTTCGGCGATAACCGCATCCGGCTCATCGGATCCTTCTGGAAAATGCCAATACAGCGACAAAGGATTAAATAAAAAGCCAAACAAGCGGGGCTGCGTCATGGCACATACGATACCGGTGCGCCAATCCATTCCCTGCTGAAGCGCCTTATCAACAACGCGCGTCCTAAGTGATTGGGAGGCGCCGTTAGTCGCAAGACCGTCAAGATAGTCATCTTCACGAAATACAACAGGACGCCAACTGCGCCCCCACCAAGGACTTTTAGTTAGCAGGCCATCGATGTCATCAAGATTTACCCAGAGCCACCAAAACGGATACTGAAAGGCATGACCCACCGGACGAAACCGCTGGTGCCATACTTTGCCAATCAGTAATCCATGTTCTGTTTTCACAGCTCTTCACCAAATCCTTCGGCTACTTTCAGTGCCGATACAACACCGTCTTCATGAAATCCATTGCGACACCAAGCACCACAAAACCAAACCTGCTTACGTCCATTTACTTGATCCAACGCTTGACGTAACGCTATCCCGTCAGGAGTGAACACGGGGTGAAACAACTTCACCCTATACAAAACTTTATCTGGATCAATACGTTGTGTCGCATTGAGCGTTACACAGAAGGTCTCCGGCGCATCTACGCCCTGCAAGATATTCATATTGTAGGTGACTTGCACAGGGTCTGTTTTACTGGCATTTACTGCAAGTGTTGCGTTCCAGCTAGACCAGCACTGCTCATTGCGAGGCAACAAGCGCGTATCAGTATGCAGCACAACTTCATTTTCCTGATAAGGCACGGACGACAATACTGCCCTCTCGTTTTGATCTGCATCCTCAAGTAAGCGCAACGATTGATCTGCATGGCAGGCCATCACAACATCGTCGAATTTCTCTTTACCGTAGGCATCACTAGTGACGATAACCTCTCCGTCTTCACGACGCACGCTAGAGACTGGACATCCGGCCCGCACCTGCATATTGCACTGCTCCAGCAAACGTTCCACATAGCTACGTGAGCCGCCTGGAACGACGTACCACTGAGGACGATTACGCAGAGAGAGCAGCCCATGGTTGTGGAAAAACTGCACAAAGAAACGCGCAGGAAACTCGGCCATTTGCGTATCACTGCAAGACCAAATTGCACCACCCATAGGTAAGATATAGTGGCTAATGAATCGCTCACTATATCCCTCGCGACGCAGATAGCTGGCTAACGGCTCTTCTCCAGCGTTAGTTTCCAGCAATTTCATAGCCTCTTTGTTAAAGCGCAATATATCTCTCACCATGCGCCAATGGTTTAGCGACAACCAATTACGCTTTTGAGCGAACACGCCCTTCAAGCCGTTACCGCAATATTCCAAGCCTGTCTTCTCATCAGACACCGCAAAGCCCATGCTCGCGGGGCGCTGGCCAATACCTAGCTGCGCCAGCAATTGATTAAATCGTGGATAGGTTCTGTCGTTAAATACGATAAAACCGACGTCGATCTTATATTCGCCACTCGGCACCGACACATCCACCGTGTGGGTATGCCCACCGATACGCTCCTCTGCTTCAAAAAGCGTCACATGATGATTTCTGCTCAACACCCACGCTGCGGTCAAACCACTAATACCACCGCCTACAATCGCTATTCGTTTCATCAAATTAATTCCGTCTTTGCTAAATCACGCGCGGCACGAAATGCGCGCTCTACGTTTTCCTTTACGCCCACTAGCGAAACGATCGGTGTAGGGTAATCCGATACACTCTCCGGCGACTTCCAAGGCTCATGAATAAACTTTTTACTCAAATGCGCCAGCTCCGGAACCCATTGTTTGATAAAGACTCCGTCTGGATCAAATCGCTGGCCCTGTCTTACTGGGTTAAACACTCTAAAATACGGCACGGCATCTGTGCCCGTTGAGGCGCTCCACTGCCAACCGCCGTTGTTGGCGGCAAAATCGCCATCAATTAAATGCCGCATAAAAAACGTTTCGCCCCAACGCCAATCAATAAATAACTGCTTCGTCAAAAACATGGCAACCACCATACGCAAACGATTATGCATCCAACCTGTGGCGACTAACTGGCGCATGGCAGCGTCAACGAGCGGGTAACCCGTCCGGCCTTCACACCACGTATTAAATTCACCAACGTCTCTAGACCATTGAATAAATCTTGTTTCGGGGCGAAATGGTTCTCCTTTTGCTAGGCGCGAATGATTGGCCATTACTTGCCGATAAAAATCACGCCAGCACAACTCGCTAATCCACGTTTGCACGCCCTGCTGAGCCTCCGATACGCCGGAGCATTGCTTTGCCATTTGTACGCACTGGTGAGCCGATATAGTCCCCGCCGATAGAGCTGTAGACAACATACTGGTTCCATCTATTGCTGGGAAATCTCGTTGCTGTTGATAGCCTTCAATTTTTCTCGATTCAATAAATGATGCCAACATGCTTTGCGCCGCCGACTCCCCGGGAGTCCAATGACGGGTTAACGCCTCAGGGACGACGTTATTGCGTATAGCGTTATCTAATACCTCGCAAGAAAATGACGCCGTCGATTTGTCCGCACCCGTCGAACTCACCTTGAAGGATTGCTGTGGCTCATCGATTAAATATTGCAGCCATTTTCGCTTATATGGAGTGAAGATGGTGTAGTGACCACCCTGATTGGTTTTCAAAACCTTCGGTGGCACAACCATGCCATCATCAAAACCTTGAATTGACACATCCAACGCAGACAGTCGTGTCGCCACATCCCGGTCGCGTTGGATTTCATTTAAGGGGTACTCTCGGTTGCAATAAATCGTGGTGATCTTATTCGCTATCACATAGCGCTCTAGTTGCGCGCCCACCTCTGAGAACGTATTCGCAACCACAACATCTAATGTAACGCCCATTGCCGCTAACGACTGACCTAACTCTCTCAACGAGTGCAGTACATACCAACGCCGCACAGGCGCAACGTCATGAATATCCCACTGCCCTTCGCTTAGGATATAGAGAGCTTTGACTGATTCGTGGTTTTTTAGCGCTGCGCTCAGCGGGGAGTGAAACAAGGTGCGCAAATCATTGCGATACCAAACAAGCGCCGTCATTGAATTTACCTTTTTCTAACAAATCGGAATGGGGCCGCCTCCGTTAAAGAGGATTGCGTAAGCCCAATGCATCGGGGTACGGGGAGAGATATGCCTGATTTTTCAAGTAGTCATTGGGATAACGCTGCAAAGTGTGTCGCAGCAACGAGATCGGCACGATCAAGGGAAGCTCTCCACGCAAGTATGCTTCGATATGGGTTTTTATCGAGTTTCTCTCGGTGCCAGACAGCACGGTGCGGAAGAAGCCAAGCAGGTGCAGCATTACGTTAACGTGCGAGCCTCTTTTGCTCGGCTGACGCATGCCGTCCATGAAAATCGCAAAATAGGCTTCGGCGAGTTCCTCGAGTGTAGAAAATGCCGGCTGATTTCCCTCTTTCGTCGCAGCAGAACCATTGCGAAGATTCAATTGAGAAAGCATCGGCCCCAGCTTGCGATAGGTTTTTTCGCTTTGTGCTAACAACTGAAATTTATGCCGAGTATGAAACTCAATTAACTTCTTCGCCGTAATGCCGTCACGGCAAAGCTGCGTCCATTCATCGTAGATAAAAACACGCGCTAAAAAGTTTTCTCGTAAAGAGGGGTCAAAAAGCCGCCCGGCGTCTTCTACAGGCATCTGAGGGAAAGCCTGCATCAATTTATGCGCAAACAAACCTTGAGCGTCACGCCTTAACACGTCTCCCTTAGGGCTATACACCCTTACGCGCTCAAAGCCGCAACTCGGCGACTTGCTCGCTAGCACAAAGCCGCTTAACGCTGACATGTGCGGTAAATGTTCCTTGGACCAAGCGTCGATGCTTCCAGTAACGTCTTCAGAGGTTTTAATAACCTCCATACGCAGCGCATCTCCCCTTTCGACAAGATGCATCGCTGGGCGCGGCACAGGCAAACCTGAGTCATGTTCAGGGCAGAAGGTGTGCAGATCAAAGTACGCCGATAGATCCTGCGTACAGTAACGTGAATGCTTATGGCCACCGTCATGCCGCACAGGCATCCCTGTTAGGCAAGCACTGATGCCGACAGGAATTCGTCGAACAGGGGTTTGCTCGCCCTGTTCTTCGCTAATTTCATGCACAACAATTTTATCGCCACCCACAGACACAAAACCTCCTCGCGTGTATCAATCCTGATTGAGGATAGCCGCACGATACAGCTGAACATGAGCGTATCCTGTCTGCGATTATGTGATGACGCTGTGAAAGACGCTATGAGTGCGCCCATGAGCGGCGCTATGGAGGGCACAGGCGAGGCCCAACAACGAAGTAGGAGCACTCAAAAGCTGGCGCAGAAACAAAAAAAGCCCCGGCAATGCCGAGGCTTTTTAAGAGATGGTGGGCCGTGCTGGATTCGAACCAGCGACCAATTGGTTAAAAGCCAACTGCTCTACCAACTGAGCTAACGGCCCCTCGAAAGGAGGCGCAAATAATACTGTTTTTTTTTGCTGTTACAAGGGTTAATACTGAATAAACACAGAAAAATTAATCACTTGATATAAGGAGTTGGATCTTTAACCCCTGCATCGACAAAACCCTTGTGTCTTAGGCGGCAACTATCGCATTTTCCGCAGGCTATTCCTTGATCAGTTGCCTGATAACAAGACACCGTCAGCCCGTAGTCCACACCCAGTTCCACCCCATGCTGGATGATCTCCGCTTTGCTCATTGTCATCAACGGAGTCAGAATTTTGGGGCCATGCCCTTCGGTCCCTGCCCGTGTGGCCACATTGGCCATACCTTGGAACGCGTCTATAAACTCAGGCCTACAATCTGGATAGCCCGAATAATCGACGGCATTGACCCCGATATAAATGGCTTCCGCATCGACCACTTCAGACAAACCTAAGGCAAGCGCCAAAAATACTGTATTCCTCGCCGGCACATACGTTACGGGAATGCCCTCTGATTCACTCTCTGGGACGTCAATGGCATCATCGGTCAGCGCCGAGCCGCCAATTTCGCGCAGCCCAAGCTGAATGACACGATGGGTCGATGCATTCATTGCCTTCGATACGCGCTCAGCGGCGTGCAGCTCAGCACGATGTCGCTGGCCGTAATCAAACGCCAAGGTGTGGCACTGATAGCCTTGAGAAGTAGCCATCGCCAAACAGGTGGCGGAGTCCAAGCCACCGGAAAGTAGCACAACAGCGTTTTTACTCATCGCCCTCTCGCGTCTTGCCAAAGAATTTTATGAAGTTGCAGCTGAAAGCGAACAGGAAGCTTATCCGCGAGTATCCAGTCGGCTAAATCGCCTTCTGGTAACTGCCCAAAAACGGGAGAAAACAGCACATCAGTAACGCGTTCCGTCAGCTGATGCTGATCTAGCTGCATTTTAGCCCAGTCATAGTCACGACGATCAGCTAACACAAATTTAACCTGGTCCTTTGGCGCCAGCAGCGCAATATTCTCAAGCCTATTATTGTGCACTTCGCCAGAGCCAGGGGCCTTGAGATCCATAACGATGCTGATACGCGGGTCTACACCGGCAATATCCATCGCTCCACCTGTTTCTAAACTCACCGCATGCCCCGCATCAGCGAGCGCCGACAACAGCTGCAGACATTCAGGCTGAGCCAGTGGCTCGCCGCCAGTCACAGTGACGTGTTTCGCGCCGTAACCAGCTACTTCGTCGAGGATATGGTCAATGCTACGACGCTCACCGCCTTGAAACGCGTATTCGGTGTCACACCAGACACAGCGTTGGGGACATCCGGTTAGGCGCACGAATACGGTTGGCAAGCCAACAGTACGGGACTCGCCTTGCAGAGAGTGGAAGATTTCGGTGATACGTAATGTCACGACAAGGGCCTCAAAAAGAGGCGCGATTCTAGCATGGAAATTACAGAGAATTTACTTCAGTTGCTCAAGCATAGACTTCGCAAGACTCGCTTCTGAGCTACCCGGAAACTGCTTAATCAACTTGTTCAACGTCACCTTAGCGCGCGTCTGATCACCGCTCTCGTACTCCAATACCGCCAGTTTATACATCGCGGAGGAGACCTTTGAGCTGTCGGGGTATTTCTCGACAACTGCGGAGAAATGCTTCATCGCGTTGCCAGGCTGAGGTTTTTCCATGGCGCGGTAAACTTCACCAAGCCAGAAATGAGAATAGGACGCGAACTGCCCTTTCGGATAGTCGGTAAGATATTTTTCGAATGCGACTGCCGCCGCTTGAGTATCGCCTGAAACCAGCTTGTCTTTCGCCGCGGTATAAGCCGCACGATCCGCGTCAGAATTAGTCGCTTTGCTTTGGTCTGGCGTCTCAGTCGCTTCAGATGCAGCGGCTGCCGATGTCGCCGTGGCAGCCAATGCATTGATGCGTGTATCCAAATCTAAGAAGCGATCTCGCTCCGCTTGTTGCATAGTCTTAAGCTGCTGGCGCAACTCTTCAATCTGACCGCGCAACGCAGCGACTTCTTCTTCCTGCATCTGCAATTGCTGCATAAGCAGCATCACACCGTCATTACTGACAGCGTTCGCCGAGCTAGAGGAACCGGATGAGAGCGAGCGTTCTTCTACAGCTAGAGGGCCGGTGGTTTGCGCTTGCGCGCTCCCCACTAGCCCGGCTAGCAGAACGCCTAAAAAGAGGCGTTGAGTCATTAACCGACCTTAATACTTATGGACGGCCAGCAGTGTAGTTCAACACTACACGGCGGTTTTTTGACCATGACATTTCGTCATGTCCGTACGCAGATGGCTTTTCTTCGCCGTAGCTAACAACTTCGATTTGTGAAGCTGAAACGCCTTGAACGCGCAAGAATTTCTCAACAGCCTGTGCACGACGCTCAGACAACGCAACGTTGTATTCACGGGTGCCGCGCTCGTCCGCATGACCTTCAAGACGTACTTTTGCGCTGCTGTTACCTTTCAGGTAGTTAGCGTGTGCGCGCAGAGTTTCAAACGCTGCAGCAGGTACTGAAGAGTTGTCAAAAGCGAAGAAGATCACTTTGGTGTTGGTAGTGCCATCGTAGTTCGAAGGATGGTTGTAGAAGTTATCAGCAGTTAACGGAATGCTGCTGGTGTCTGGTTTTACAGACGCGCCAGAATCTACTGGAGCAACTTCAGATGTTTCTGCAGCAGATGTATCTTCTGCAGTTGTGTCTTCTGTAGGCTTGCTAGAACAAGCTGCCAAGAAGGCAACAAGCAATACAGCCAAAAACCGGTCTAATGAAAATGCGCGCATGCTTTAAAACTCCTGTCAAAATGTAAGTTACTAATATTTAAACTGCTAATACTTTACTAACTTGGTTCCTACGAACTCTTTTCAGAACTCTCATCAGAACACCAGTTCGAACCTTGTTCAGAGGAACGGCGACCAGGCCGGCTCCCTCACTTCACCTTCTTTCGATGGCAGCCTCACTTTAATACGGCCATCGATAGAAACAGCTTCTAGAACCCCTGCACCCCCGTGCTGCGTCGCATAAATTACCATACTTCCGTTTGGCGCAACACTAGGCGACTCATCCATTTCAGTTTGCGTCACAATATCGAACGTGCCGCGCTTCAAATCCTGCACCGCAATATGGAATTTCCCATTGCTACGGTGCACATAGGACAAAAATCGCCCATCTGGAGTGACATCTGGTCGTGCATTGTAGTCGCCCTCAAAGCTCAGGCGGCGTACGGAGTTATCACGTAAGTCCAATTTGTAGATCTGCGGCCCACCGCCACGACTAGAGGTGAACACCAGCGACTGACCATCAGGAAGCCATCTAGGTTCCGTATCAATACTATAATGTGTGGTCTTCCTATCAATTTGGCCTGTTTTTATGTCCAAAACATAGATTTCCGGGTTGCCATCGCGAGATAAGGTCAATGCTAAACGCTGCCCATCAGGTGACCAATCTGGTGCACCGTTGATGCCCTTAAAACTCGAAACCTTAGTGCGCTGCATCGTAGCAAGCTCATGAATATAAATACCTGGCAAGCCGTTACCTTCAAAAGAGACGTATGCAATACGCTTGCCATCCGGAGACCAGCTTGGACTCATTATCGGTTCACGGCTCTTTAATACGGTCTGCACGCGCGCGCCATCAGCGTCTGCATACTGCAATTGATACTGCCACGTGGCGTTGCGCGAAAATGTCACATAAAGCACTCGTGTAGAAAATGCGCCGGGTACGCCCGTTAATTGTTCGTAGATACGATCAGAAATCGCATGGGCCACATCGCGCAATTGTGCCGCAGATGGCTGATACGTTTCGGATAATAACTTCACTCCACGCGGGACATCGTGCAATTCATAGGAGATTTTGTAGCGGCCATCCGGCTGTGCCGCGATATTGCCGACAACCAAGTATTCACTGCCCAACACACGAAAATCGCGGTATGCCACTTCGCTGGCGCGCGTCGGCCGGCTCAGCATGTCCGCCGCCGGTAATGGCTTAAATTGGCCGCTGCGATACAAATCGGCGGAGACAATGCCGTCAATTTTTTCACTCGGAGACGCGCCTTCAATACCGAATGGCACAATCGCAATGGGCACTGCGTCTGTGCGCCCCCCGACGAGCTCAATTAACAACTCTGCGTGCGCAGTGCTCGCCAAAAATATAATAGCGGCGATCATCCATCTCATAGCTTTACTCCGTTTTGGCAAAATCCGGCACCATACGCATGGTAAAGGAGCGGAATTTTTCATAATTTTTTCCAGATGGCACAGGCAGCGGTGAAGCTTTACGAATAGCATTAACCGCCGAATCATCTAACACTGGAAAACCACTGGACCTTGTTACCGCGACATTGATCACTTCACCGCCGGGCAAGGTACGAATACTCACATCAACCGTCAAACCATCTTGAATTTGCAAACTACTTGGAATGATCCAGCGACTATTGATTGCGCTGCGTATTGCCTGCTCATAGCTTGCAACTTCCGCCACGTCATCCGCACTAGGCCCCGTATCCTTCGGCTCTTCGACCGCGTCGTCTTCTTCCTGTTCCGCCAATTCCAACTCTTCATCTGCTAGCATTTCAGCCAAGCTTGGCTGTTTAAAGTTTGGCTTTGGCTTTTCGACCGGCTTGGGTTTCTCAGCAGGCTTTTTAACCGTTGGCTTTTCGACGGGCTTAGGTTTCGGCGTGGGTTTCGGCGCAGGCTTTGGTTTAGGCGCTGGCTTGGGCTTGGGCTTTACTGCTGGCTTCTTTTCCGGCGCCTTTTCTTTTTCCATGACCACCGCTTTAACATAGGGTGGAATTTTCGGCGCGCGATGCAACTCCGGATCACTCGACCATGTGACCCCGACCAAACCAAGCACAATGACATGGAGAAGGAGGGAAATACCGATTGCAGGCCCTAAATCGCGCATTATTTTTCCGGCGGCTCAGTGACTAAGCCTAGCTTTTCAATACCGGCGCCCTGCAACGCAGACATGAGCGCAATGACCTTGCCGTAATCGACAGCCGCGTCACCTTCCACTAAAAATAATGTGTCCGGCTTATGCTTTTTAATGCGCAAAGCGTGCCCTTTTACCGTTTCTAGCGACGAGGACTGCTTGGTATCACCACCGACATTAATATAATAACTACCGTCTTTTTTAATGGTGACCACAACAGGCTCTTGGTTGTCGCTAGTGATGGGAGTTGAATCAGTTTGTGGTAATTCAACCTTGATGCCCTGCGTCATCATCGGTGCGGTGATCATAAACACCACCAACAACACCAACATAACGTCGATATACGGCACCACATTAATTTCTGCCACTAACTTACGTGGCGCCCGTACCTTTAGGGAATTCATGCTAGCTCTCCCGGCGACCGTGCGCCTGGCGATGCAATACCGATGAAAATTCTTCCGCAAACATCTCGCATTCGCCGACTAACTCATCTGTAGACGCCGCATACCGGTTGTACGCTACAACAGCAGGAATCGCCGCCAACAAACCCATCGCGGTTGCCACCAATGCTTCTGCGATACCTGGCGCAACAACGGCCAAGGTTGCTTGGCTAACATGGGCTAACGCGCGAAACGAATTCATGATGCCCCACACCGTGCCGAATAAACCTACGTATGGGCTGGTAGAACCCACCGTCGCCAAAAAAGGCAAGGAGCGCGTTAGGCGAGACTGTTCACGTTGTAACGTCACGCGCATTGCTCGTACCGCGCCTTCCATTACAGCGTCAGGATCTCTAGAGGATTTCGATAGACGCACGAATTCTTGGAAGCCCGCACGGAAAATAGTTTCTGGCCCCGAGTTTGGATCAGGATCTTGTTTGCTTTGCTGGTATAACGACGACAAATCTTCGCCCGACCAAAACTTTTCTTCGAAACGTGCGCCGGCAACACGGGCGCGCGATAAAATTTTATATCGCTGAACAATCATGACCCAAGAAACGATCGACGCCAGCACCAAAATAGCCATTACAAGTTGCACCACCAGTCCGGCATTGCCTACCAGACTAATAATGGACATATCTGTGTCAGGACTCATGCTGACATCTCCTGTTTTATTTTCTGATAAAGATCGCCCGGCATGGACGTTGGTTTAAAGGAATCACCCCGAATGCAGCCAACACGGACAGTGGCTTCACAGAGAAGTTCAACTCCTCGCTTAACGCGCTGCACAAATTCAAATGAAGCACGCCCTAATTTGATCAATTCCACTTCCACCTGCAGTTGGTCGTCAATGCGCGCAGGCGTGACATACCGCACGTTAGCGCTTTGCACCACAAACAAGAAGTTTTCATCGGCGAGAGTGTAATGCTGATAGCCAAAGGAGCGCAGCCATTCTGTGCGCGCCCGCTCCATAAACTTGAGGTAGTTAACGTAATAAACGATTCCTCCCGCATCCGTGTCTTCAATATAAACGCGCAACGGGAGAGAAAAAGCAGGCGCGTCCATTATTCGAACAGGTCTCCCGCATCAGCCGAGCTGGGCGGCTTAAAGCCGAAATGGCGCCACGCATGATTTGTGACTACCCTGCCCCTTGGCGTGCGCTGCAAAAAACCTTGCTGAATTAAATACGGCTCGACCACTTCTTCGAGCGTGCCCGTATCTTCGTTCAGCGCTGCCGCCAACGACTCCAAACCAACCGGGCCACCATCAAACTTTTCCATCATGAGCGACAGTAGACGCCGATCACTGCCATCCAAGCCGCAGGCATCCACTTCAAGCATATCTAGCGCCGCCCGTGCTACTTCACCGACGATGCGACCATCACCTTTCACTTCCGCAAAATCGCGCACGCGACGCAGCAAACGGTTCGCGATACGAGGCGTGCCCCGTGCTCTGCGCGCCACTTCACTGGCACCTTCTTCATCCACAGGAATGCCCAAAATGCCACAGGAGCGCATGGCAATGCCGGTCAAATCTTCTGTGGAATAAAACTCCAGGCGCTGCACGATACCAAAGCGATCACGTAACGGACTGGTCAATAAACCTGCTCGCGTCGTAGCACCAACGAGAGTAAATGGGGGTAAATCAATTTTAATAGATCGAGCGGCAGGACCTTCGCCGATCATAATGTCGAGCTGATAATCTTCCATGGCCGGATATAAAATTTCCTCCACCACAGGAGACAACCGGTGAATTTCATCAACGAAAAGTACGTCGCCTTCTTCGAGGTTGGTGAGAATCGCAGCCAAATCACCTGCTTTTTCTAAGACCGGTCCGGAGGTGCTCTTCAGTTCAGTGCCCATTTCACGCGCAATAATGTACGCCAGCGTCGTTTTACCCAACCCTGGCGGACCAAAAATAAGCGTGTGATCTAAGGCTTCGTTACGTTGACGTGCGGCGTCGATAAAAATTTCCATACGCTCGCGCACTTTCGCCTGACCGTGGTAATCGGCAAGGCTGGCAGGTCGGATTGCGCGATCAATTTGTTCATCGCGATGAGCACCCGCCAAAGGAGAAATCAGACGTTCTGATTCAGACATATGAATTCGTAGAGCCTATCAATTTGTAGAATCCATCAATAAGGAATCGCTAGCCGGTTAACGCGCCAAACTTTTCAGCGCACGGCGGATCAGCTCTTCACTGCTTAACGCTTCCGCACCATCTACTTTAGCGACGGCCAGCGAAGCGTCACGGCTACGATAGCCTAGCGCTTCCAGCGCCGCCACTGCATCCTGCACGGCATCCACAGGGATGTCGAGCTGCGTACCGCCGACTCCACCGCCAACAGCCACGGCGTGTCCGCCTTCTAACTTGGCAATGCGATCTGACATTTCAATAACCAGACGCTCTGCAGTCTTCTTCCCGACACCAGGCACTTTCACCAGCGAGGTAATATCTTGCTGCTCAATACAGCGCACAAGCCTTGCCGCTTCCATTCCCGATAATATAGCCAGCGCCATTTTCGGGCCCACGCCGTTCACCTTGATCAACGCGCGAAACAGTTCACGTTCGTAACGACTGGCAAAGGCATAAAGAAGCTGCGCATCTTCGCGAACAACAAAATGAGTAAAAAAAGCAACGTCTTCGCCGACCGCGCCTAATTCATAAAACACCGTCATCGGCGCTTCGAGCTCGTAACCCACACCCGCAACATCCAGCAACAACCAAGGCGCGCGCTTATCCAGCAAGGTTCCGCGTATATGACCGATCATCGCACTCGCCCTCTTCGCACCGATGCAGCGCCAGCCATGCGCGCCAAGCTAACGCGCATATGGGCGTGACAGACGGCTATCGCTAATGCATCCGCCGCGTCTTCTTGCGGCGCTTCGTCTAGCTTTAATAGATAACAAATCATTTTCGACACTTGCGCCTTTTCCGCCGCACCTTTTCCAACGACAGCTTGTTTCACTTGACGAGCTGAATACTCAAAAACCGGCACCCCGCCCTGCACCACAGAGCAAATCGCAGCACCACGGGCCTGTCCAAGCTTCAATGCAGAATCTGGGTTGCGTGCCATAAACACCTTCTCAATGCTCACTTCATCCGGCTGCCACGCCTGAATCACTTCCGTCAGCCCAGAAAAAATAGCACCCAGTCTGGCGGGAATTTCACCGCCACCAAGCTTCAAGGTGCCGCAGTGTAAGTACGACACCTTGCCGCCGATTTGCTCAATAACGCCATAGCCGGTAAAACGCGAGCCAGGGTCTATCCCAAGAATGCGGGTCATTCGAATCCGTATATAAAAAGAGGCAGGTAATTGTTACCCACCCCCTGATCAAATGTCCAGTATATAAGCCGCTATATCCATCGCCGATCAATCATTAAAAACGGCGTTACTGTACACCTCTTGGACATCATCAAGATCTTCCAAGTGATCAATTAGCTTCATGACTTTTTCGCTCATCTCACCATCGACGGGCGCTTCAGTGGAAGGATGCATGGTTAGTTCAGCGTCCACCGGCGCTAGCCCCGCCTGCTTTAGGGCATCAGTGACATCGCTAAAAGTGGCATCAGCCGCGGTGATCACGGTAACGGAACCGTCTTCATGGGTTTCAACATCTTCCGCACCGGACTCCAGCGCCACTTCCATTATTTTTTCTTCGTCGGCACCAGGCTCAAATAAAATTTCACCGCGCTTGGTAAATAAGTACGCAACTGAACCACTGGTTCCCAAATTGCCGCCATGTTTAGAGAACGCATGTCGAACATCAGACACGGTACGGTTCACATTGTCCGTCATGGTTTCAACAAGGACCGCAACGCCGCCAATGGCGTAGCCCTCATAAGTAATCTCATCCATGCTGGCGCCATCGTCACCGCCAACGCCCCGCTTAATCGCACGATCAATGGTGTCGCGCGTCATATTCTGAGCGAGGGATTTATCGACGGCGGCGCGCAAGCGAGGATTGTCATTGATTTCGCCGCCACCTAAACGGGCAGACGTGGTGATTTCGCGGATGAGTTTGGTGAAGACTTTGCCCTTCTTGGCATCTTGGGCGGCTTTGCGATGTTTAATGTTCGCCCATTTGCTGTGGCCTGCCATAGCGACCTCTTTTGATTCTTAAAAATTTAGTACGAATGACTGCATCAACGCCATCTACCCGCTGATAAATGTTTTCAGCGAGTAGATGAGAGTTGATGAAACAACCAAACTATTAAGCGTCGTTTTTGCGTACTTGCACGCCAACTTCACGCAACTGCTTGGCATCAACCGGGGAAGGAGCATGTGTCATCACACACGCGGCCGTTTGCGTTTTCGGGAAGGCAATCACGTCACGGATCGATTCGCAGCCGGTCATCAACATCACCATGCGGTCCAAACCAAACGCCAAGCCACCGTGCGGCGGCGCGCCAAATTTCAGCGCGTCAAGCAAGAAGCCAAACTTCTCTTCCGCTTCTTCGTCAGAGATACCCAACGACTTAAATACTGCACGCTGCATGTCAGGGTTATAGATACGAATAGAGCCACCGCCTAATTCCGTACCGTTTAATACCAT
This sequence comes from Alcanivoracaceae bacterium, assembly GCA_029213045.1. Taxonomy (GTDB): domain Bacteria; phylum Pseudomonadota; class Gammaproteobacteria; order Pseudomonadales; family Alcanivoracaceae; genus JARGPN01. The sequence goes on along the minus strand of JARGPN010000006.1, from coordinate 28,967 downwards.
GTCATACGCGCGCGATAACGCACCGCCTGGATTACTGATCAATTCTTCAGGCGAACAGCTTGGCATAGTGAACGGATGGTGCGCCGCAGTGAAACTGCCGTCGTCGTTTTCATCAAACATCGGGAAGTCGACTACCCACAAAGGCGCCCACTCACTGGTTAGCATCTTCAGGTCATGGCCTACTTTGATGCGCAATGCACCCAGCGCTTCGTTCACAACCTTCGCTTTATCTGCGCCAAAGAAGATTAAGTCGCCGTCTTGCGCACCCAATCTTTCCATCATCTCCATCACAACCGCTTCCATGTTCTTGACGATGGGAGATTGCAAACCTTCGATACCGGCGGATAAATCGTTCACCTTGATCCACGCCAGACCACGTGCACCATAAATACTGACGAACTTGGTGTAGCCATCAATCTCTTTACGCGAGATAGAAGAGCCACCCGGCACCCGCAACGCGGCCACACGACCTTTTGGATCATTGGCTGGACCAGAAAATACTTTGAAATCCACGTCTTTCATCAGATCCGCTACATCCACTAACTCTAATGGAATGCGCAAATCAGGCTTGTCTGAACCGAAGCGACGCATCGCTTCTGAATACGGCATATGTGGGAATTCACCAAATTCTACGTCCAGCATTTTCTTAAAGACTTCGCGGACCATCCCTTCGGTGATCCCCATAATGTCTTTTTCTTCGACAAACGATGCCTCGATATCAATCTGCGTAAACTCAGGCTGACGATCAGCACGCAAGTCTTCATCGCGGAAGCACTTGGCGATTTGGTAGTAACGATCGAAACCAGCAACCATAAGCAACTGCTTAAACAATTGCGGAGATTGCGGTAACGCAAAGAAGCTGCCCTGATGAGTACGGCTTGGCACCAAATAATCGCGCGCACCTTCCGGCGTTGCTTTGGTCAGAATGGGCGTTTCCACATCCATAAAGCCCTGTTCTTCTAAGTAACCGCGCACCGCATGCGTTAAACGGCTACGGAACTGGAAGTTCTTCAGGACGTTATTACGACGCAGATCGAGATAGCGGTACTTCAAGCGCACCTCTTCTCCCGCGCCCGTGAACTCATCAAGTTCGAAAGGGGGCGTTTCCGACGTATTCAAAATCTCTAGGCTTTTGCCCAGCACTTCGATGTCGCCAGTGGCCATGCGCGAATTTCGCACCGCCTCATCGCGCAAACGCACACGCCCCTCTAAACGCAGCACATATTCGCCGCGGGCTTTGTCCGCCAGCGCAAAGGCTTGTTCTACATCAGGATCAAAAACGACCTGCACTAGACCTGTGCGATCTCGTAGGTCCAAAAAAATCACGCCGCCGTGATCACGTCGACGATGCACCCATCCACAGAGGGTTACAGTTTCGCCGTCGTGAGAGGCACGTATATCACCGCAATAATGGCTTCGCATGGTTATCAAATTCCGCTCGGGGTTTTCAGTTCGCGGCCCGGGCCGCGGAAGGCGCCATAGTATAGCTGCTCACCCGTCGTGCAGCCATGCCAACGACAACTGCACCGCAAATGAGCACCTTATTGCCATTGTTTGAGTGTTCTATTTTGCACAAAATGCAAAAAACCCGCGAAAAACCCATGAAAAAGCAGTTTAAATGCTTGCCGAACAGCGGAATGTTCGCATATAACTAGCTCGGAGCATCGCGGGGGTATGACAACGTCGAAGGAAAACATCTGACGACAGCGTCAAAAACGCACCCACCGGATGGGTCGACATCCACCAAGACACACATAAGGGGTACTCAAAGCCATGGCTGCTAAGAAAAAAGTTGCTGCCAAGAAACCTACCAAAGCACCTGCAAAGAAAGCTGCTCCTAAAAAAGCTGCCGCCAAAAAAGTAGTTGCTAAAAAAGCTGCCGCGAAAGCACCAGCAGCTGCACCTAAGAAGATCAAAGCGATCGCTGAGCCAATGAGCAAAACTGGTTTGATCGGACACCTTGCAGAAGCCACCGAGCTGAGCAAAAAGCAGATTGCTGCTGTGTTTGAAGAACTGGCTGGCGTGATCGAAGGCCACCTGAAGAAAAAAGGCGGCGTTGGTCAATTCACTATGCCCGGCATGTTCAAAATCGTTACCAAGCACAAGCCAGCGCAAAAAGCGCGCAAAGGCATTCACCCGATCACTAAAGAGCCAACGACTTTCAAAGCAAAGCCGGCTTCTGTTCAGGTGAAAGTACGCCCGCTTAAGAAAGTTAAGGATATGGCGCAGTAATAGCGAAGTTTTGCTATGCCATAAACAAATAAAGGCGGGTTTTACCCGCCTTTATTTTTTCCCTGTCTCTCACTAAATTGTGCCCTAAACCTGCATACGCTCTGCAAAGAGCCCCTGCCCGCTTTCGCTTACCCAATCGCCCAAACGCACCTGAAAACCGCGTTTTTTTAGCTCATTGGCGACCGCCATCATATACGCCATATCGGCATCAACCTGACTTAAGGAAAACACCTCCCGTCCAAAACGGGTGAGTTTGTACACCGGCAAACGGAAATCATCACTAGGGTTTCCGCCTTCAATAAAAATAGCTTTGCGGCCACAAGGTAAAATCACACGGAAGTCATCATCAGTCGTCGACTCCAAACTCCATGACTCAGGCCTGCCATAAACCCCACGCAACAGCCCCAGCTCTTCCAATTGTTCAAACATCGGCAAATGCAGCGCGGCGGAAAAATAAGTGCCTGGGCTGCGATAAATAAATCCATCAAAGCAAAAGCGCGAACAGATCGTCATCATTTCCAAGTCGCGACGAGAAATAGTGCGCATAAACTCCATTGTTCGCACAGAATACGTGGACGGCTTCAGTACCTCGCCAGCCAGCAGTCTCGCCCAATAGCGCTTTAGTTGTACCGACACCGCATCTTGTGCACCGTCTCGCCAACGCACCATCCAGTCCGCATCCACTTGAACGCTGGACACTTCTTCCAGCGGCAAATTACGACACTCTTCTTCCGCCATAATAGCGATATGTCGAACCGACATATCTCGTCGAACCGTCCGCATGGCGCCTGCTCGCCCGGCGTAACGCAATAACTTTGAGGTATCGAGTTGGGCGACAGGGTCGTCGTGCCCAGCATTAATGATGATCGGATTTAGGCGCACGCTTTCCGCCATTTCATCATCATTGGCGTCAGCGAGTTTGCCAGAGCGGTCAATCCGCAGGCGGCCTTCGTGCAAACCCTGCAACTCTCGCTGCACCCGCGCTATTTCCCTCAGCTCCCGCGCACGCACGGTGCGACGATCTAAATTGCGGCGTCGAATATCGTTCGGCGACACAAGCCCGCGCTCACCTTTCCCAAAAACCGTCTGCCAAAGCTTATCCAAGTATTGATCAAAACCGCTCATGTCGCCCTCTGGCTTATTATTTTTGCGTCCATGGTCTTTGCTACATAACGTTCAGCATTTGATGCTAAGACTTTAACCGAAATTCTCGTGCAACCAATCACTTATATGCGGAATTACCTTCGCAGGCTGTCGCGCCCACTGAAAGTGGCCAGCTTGCTTGAGGCCCACGTCCGCATCGGATAAGTCCAAGTGCTTTGCGGATGCGCGCGGCATCTTCAGCAACAACCGATCACATGCGGCGGCGGGGGCAAAAGTATCCGAATGAAATGTCAGCGCCAAAATCGGTATCGATACCTCGGCAAGCGCTTTCTCATATTCTATATCTGCACCGTCGAGTTGATACCTACCGGTTAGCGCACTGCGCACCCAATCTTTCATTTGACCGCGAGGCTCGTTTCCCGCAAAACCAATTTTTTCTCCTGGAAAATAGCCGAATAATCGCGTGGTAAGTCCTATACCGGCATATTGTAGCAATCGTTTAAGCCCTCCAACCGTGCCCCAGCCGCGCCAATCGACCATACAGCTTGCCGCCAAAATCACACCATCAAGGGCTGCCGGGTTACGCGCTGCGAACAAACACCCAAGCTGCCCGCCCAAGCTATGACCGAGTAATAATAGCGGCCTCCCCTCAAATCGGCGTCGCGCGTGTGTTACCGCCGCGGCGAAATCGGCGACGATCATCTCTTGATAGTGCCAATTGGCGCCTTGCTCCCTGCGCTCGCTATGTCCGCCAATGCCGCGCAAATCGAACGGCATAACGGTGCAGTCCTGCGCTACCAAGCCTTCAGCCAGCACGCGATAAAAGCTTGCCCTTACCCCCATGGCAGGCGCGATCAAGATCACTGCGCCTCGGTTATTCTCACCAAACACGTCACACTCAATTGTCGCGCCGTCGTGGGTATAAATGATCTCCGGCACAGTATTCCTCCACTGAGAAGTTGATTACGGGTGCCAGAGCGGCGCCAACTCCCTATAATGGCGCGCCCATGACGGAGGTAAAGATGTCAGAACGTAAAGACAAAAAGAAGGTTGTTGGCGAGCCAATGACCGATGAGCAAATCAAATTTTTCCAAGAAGGCCACCCTGAAACTGGTGAAGATCAGGATTTTCATGACCTACTTCGCGCCTATCGCAGCCTACGCGAAGAAGACTTTGAACGTTTTTTGACCTTCTTCTGCGAACAAGGCCGCAACGTCAACGCCAAAGGCCTAGACGGTCAAACACTGCTGGAAATTTCACGTACACATCGCAAAAGCACCGGCTATGTAGAAGCGCTAGAAAAAGCCGGCGCCCAATAAACGCATCTATTTGCCGTTCGAACGGTCGTTTTCGGACTGTTCAAACCCCCTAACTCATGGCAAGGTTAGGGGGGCTGGCAAAACGCCTGCTCACCATAACGACAACAACAGATAACGAGCTGTATAACCATGCAAATTCGAGAGCTTTCAGCCTGGCGTTTATTTGCCGTAATCACCTTGTGCCTGTTGTCTCTGAGTGGCTACGCCGCCCGTGACGACGATGACGATGATGAAATGGATGAAGTCACTGCAGAAGAGCTGCAGATTGAAGACATCCCAATCGATGAGCGCATTTTTCTTACTAAGTGGAACAAAGTTCCCTACGACATGCGCTACTTCACTTATTCCGACCAGCAGATTAAGGAAAAGTGGGACTACTTGATGCGCGGCCTCAAGGTGCCCTATCCGTCTGCTGCCTACTTAGAACGACAATTTAAAAAATATCCTTTCCTAAAAGACGGTATCGAAGGGTTTAATGGCGATTATGCCGACCTTGAAAAAAGATACGTCGATGTTTGGCGGAAATTTTTCGCCGGCGATTTCCAATCAGCGCGCGAAGGGGGTTTGAAGCTCGGCCCATTGGGTACAATTCCCGCTCTGTTTTCTCAACTTATGTACGCAATATATTTAACGGAGCGCCAAACCGTTAAATACATGTTGCTACAAGACGTTGCCAATACTGCGAAGTCCTACTTCAAGGATGTAGAGGCTGCAGAGGACGACCCAGAAGTACAGGCAGTCGCTGCTGCGGTCCGTCTTGGTTACGCCTATGCCATTGCGCGCATTGCGGAAGAATCCCCCATCCCTATCGTCGTAGCACGTCGCTATATCGGTAAGATCAAAGGCAACTCAGAAGCTATTACTGAGATGATGCCTGATCACCCGCTTGGTCACGCATTCCGCGCTGGCGTAGACGCCGGCATCATGCGCCGCGTTGGCAAATTCACCGGCCGTATGACCTACGGAGCACGTTCAACTACCGTAGAAGAATCGTTCGCTAAAGCACTAAAGTTAGCGCCTGATATCCCAATTGTGTCCTACGAGTACGGTAACGCACTGATTTACATGAACCGTAAGCGCGACTTAAACGAAGCAATGAAACGTTTAGAAGACGCAACGAAAATGCGCCCGCAATTCTCTATGGATGCGCTTGATACCATGTACGCGTTCAAACGATTGCAGGAAGTAAAACTGTACGCATTGAACTACCGCAGCTTCCGCAAATTTGAGAAGGCACGTCGTAAATTCAGCAAAGCAACCGACCGTAACCTCACCAGCGTGCTAACCCCGCCGCTGACGATGGATATGCTGAACAATCCAGACAAGTACAAGTTGCCAGAAGCAAACTAGTAGAATCTTTATCGCCTAGCGCCGTTATATAGGCCGCTCCACTGGCACCTTCGGGTGCCAGTTTTGGTTTAGGGGTTTAACGATCGCCCGTGCGGCAACGCGCCGCAGACACTCCCCTCCCGTTTCCCAGTACAATCCACATTTCTCAATACTGTTTGCACGCTGAAACCAACGCCTTCGGAGCCGAAATGATTTCCTCCTCCACAGATCAATGGAGACGTCGCTTACTTATTCTGCGGGGAATACTGGTTGCCACCTTGGCGTTCGTGGCCTTGTTCGCCTCTATGCGCGGCGTAAAGCTCATTAGCCCAGCTGCGACGCTGCTATGGCTGTCACTACTTTGGCTACCTTCGGTCTGGTACTGGCCAACACGACAAGCGGCCAGAAGCACGCAAACCAACCTCCTAAGCGCAGAGCTTCTTTTCGATAGCCTGATATTTCTGTCCTTGATGTACACATTAGGCGGCTCTGCAAATCCGCTTACGTTTTATTTATTAATCCCAATATTGGTTGCCGCCCTTTCCTTGTCTGCAAGCGCGTGCACATTCATTACAACGGTAAACATTGCCGGCTACGGCGCTTTGCTCTATTGGTTCGCGTCTCCCACTGAGCACTCCAGCTTGCATGCTATTACCCACCAGATGCATTCGCTGCACGGACAAGGAATGTGGCTCGCATTTAGCTTGGTCGCCATTGCGCTCACGCTACTCGGGCGCGCACTTCAGAAAGCACGCCAACAAGAAAGTGCTCAGCAATCAACAGCGTTAGCGCTGGCGCTACAACGCGAGCGCATGTATCAATTAGCCGGCAGCCTGGCAGACCGAGCCCATGAATTAAACACGCCTCTCTCAACCCTACTGCTGATGCTCGAAGAAGTTAGTGAAAACGTAGGCCCGGCACATCCAATGCATCCGCAGCTAATCCAGTCGCAGCAGCTCGCATTACGTATGGCGCAGGTTTTGAAATCTGAAATTGAAAACTCTCAATCGGACCAGCCCAAGCCACTGTCTGAACTATGCATTGAGTTACATCATGCACTGCGTTTAATTGCCCCCGCCCTTGCCATTAACTTTGTCGACAACGCGAACCCGATGCTTTCACCGACTATTGCATGGCAGCGCATATTGCTGAACGTCGGCTACAACGCCAGCGACGCCGGCGCAACGGAACTGCACATAGAGTGTGTTCGCGAAGCAAAACATTTTCTTATTCAGTGCAGCGATAACGGCCCGCGACATCAAGGCTCACAACGTGAAGGGCTGGGCGTTGGGTTAGCGTTAATTGAAACCACGCTTGCCACCCTGCAGGGTGAGATAAATTATCGTTTCGACCATCAGTGGACACAGGTGCTGATTCGCGTTCCACTAAACTCTATCGGATGCAGCGAAGTGAAAACGCGCGCCATGGGTAATCAAGATGACAACTAAGTTGCTCGTCCTAGAAGACGACACCCTATTGCGCGAGCAACTAGCACGTCGTTTGGCACTTCAAGATTTCACTGTGCTAAGCGCCGCCTCTCTACAAGAAGCCCACATCATCATTGAAAGCGAAAACCTCATTGAGGCCGCGCTGCTTGACCAAAACATAACTCACGATGTCACAGGCAACAGCGGGCTGAGTTTAATTACACCAATACTTGAGCGCTTTCCTCAGTGTCGCATTGTTATGCACACGGGATATGGCAGCATCCCTGCCGCCGTTGCCGCCACCAAGAAAGGTGCTTTGGACTATCTGACCAAGCCGGCCAGTCTGGCTGACATTGTGAAAGCATTGCGTGGCGATGAGGGCGCTCATGACGCTCCCGCCCTGTCAGCTGCGCCACCGTCGCTAGAGCGACTTGAGTGGGAACACATTCAGCGCGTGCTAGACAACCACGATGGTAATATTTCCGCTGCGGCACGCACCCTCGGCATTCACCGCCGCACACTTCAACGACGCCTAAAAAAACGTCCCAGCGCGGTAAACTTCCAACACGACAGGAATTCCTCGCGCTCGCAATAAACGCCGCCACACCCCAGCGGAAGCGCCTAAACGCACAACGCTATTTTTCTACGGGAATGGCGTAGATCCCAGTAACATGGGCTACCAACTGGTCACCCCCTTCAGAGTACACGCGCACCTCTAGCACCGCAGATCGGCGCCCAAGACGAATAATCTCAGCGTCTGCCACCAGCTCTGATGGCTTAGGGCGCGCCAAAAAATTGATATTCAAGTTTTGTGTGACCGCCATTTCAACACGTCCGAGACGAGCCAAAATCGCCGCGTACATAGCCGCATCAGCAAGCCCCATCATTGCCGGCCCAGAAATAGTCCCGCCAGGGCGAATCTGCTTTTCGTCAAACGGCTGACGCACCCGAATCCCACCATGCGGGCCTAATTCCACACACAACCCACATTCCTGCGCGACGGGTAAACCCTGGCGAATGACTGTCTGCACTTCTTCAGGCGTTAAACTGACTGGTTCTTGATCAGAAATCGGCATCTTGCTCTCCCATAGCGTTTATCATGATAAACGCCACAAAACACACCACAATAGACATCGAGGCCAAACTCCGTTTTCGCCCACGCCTTTGTGCTGCTAAAATGCCTGCCGCTGTTGTAAGTCAAAGAGTTAATCCCCTGAGATTTGCGAATTATCTTCACACCGACTGACTAACCAGACTGAGCCAACTCTATGCGCGCGTCCCGATACTTGCTTGCCACTGTTAAGGAAACACCTTCCGATGCTGTCGTCACCAGCCACAAGTTAATGCTGCGTGCCGGAATGATTCGCAAGCTCGCCTCCGGCCTTTATACGTGGCTACCGTCAGGGTTACGCGTGCTACAAAAAGTTGAGCGTATTATCCGCGAAGAAATGAACAACGCGGGCGCGCAAGAAGTATTAATGCCCGTGGTGCAACCGATGGAACTGTGGGAAGAATCTGGTCGCGCACCGGCCTATGGTCCAGAACTCCTACGCATTACCGATCGTCATAACAATCCGTTCTGCCTCGGCCCAACGCACGAAGAAGTGATCACCGATTTAGTGCGTAACGATGTTCACAGCTACAAACAATTGCCGATGAATTTCTATCAAATTCAAACAAAGTTTCGTGACGAAACACGCCCGCGTTTTGGTGTAATGCGCTCACGGGAATTTATTATGAAGGACGCGTATTCGTTTCACGCGGATATGGCATCGCTACAAGAAACCTATGACGTTATGCATTCCGCCTACTGCCGCATCTTTGATCGCTTGGGCTTGGACTATCGCCCCGTCGAGGCTGACACAGGCTCCATCGGTGGTTCCGCGTCACACGAATTTCATGTGCTTGCCGAATCTGGCGAAGACGACATTGCCTTCTCGGACACCTCTTCTTACGCCGCCAACGTTGAACTGGCAGAAGCTATCGCCACAGGCGAACGCGCGGCACCAAGCCAAGCCCTTGAAGAAATTGACACACCCAATGCCAAAACCATCGACGAGCTAGTCAGTCAATTCAATATTCCTATTGAGAAAACGGTGAAGACGTTAATCGTCAAAGCGTGCGAAAATTTTGGCGGCGGTCTCGTTGCCCTATTAGTCCGTGGCGACCATGAGCTCAACGAAATTAAAGCTGAAAAACTAGACGGCGTAGCCAGCCCACTCGAATTTGCCAGTGAAGAAGAAATTCGCGTATTAGTGAAAGCAGGCCCTGGCAGCCTCGGCCCGGTCAACTTGCCTATCCCGTTTATCGCTGATCGAAGCGTTGCGTTGATGAGCGATTTCTCCGCTGGCGCAAATATTGATGGCAAGCATTTTGTTGGCATTAACTGGGAACGTGACCTAGCGCTTAGCCAGGTGGCGGATATTCGTAATGTCGTAAACGGTGATCCAAGTCCGGATGGTCAAGGCACACTGGTCATTAAGCGCGGCATCGAAGTGGGTCACATTTTTCAGCTAGGAACGAAATATTCAGAAGCATTAAAAGCCACAGTGCTAGACGAGAATGGCAAAGCAGTTGTTATGCCAATGGGCTGTTACGGTATCGGTGTAACCCGTGTTGTTGCCGCGGCCATTGAGCAAAACAATGATGAGAACGGCATTAGTTGGCCACGAGCTATCGCGCCATTCGACGTGGCAATTATTCCGCTAAACATTAAGAAAAACCCGCGCGAACGCGAATTGTGCGAACGACTCGAAAAAGCGCTCACAGAAACAGGATACGACGTGCTGTTTGATGACCGCGAAAAGGAACGTCTTGGCGTAAAAATGGCGGATGCAGAATTGATTGGCATTCCCCATCGCATTCTCGTGACAGAAAAAGGCATTGATGCCGCAACAGTTGAATATAAAGGGCGCAATGATAGTGAAGCGACAATTTTGCCCATTGGAAAAATTGGCGAGTTTTTAATGCGGAAATCCCAACAGTAACATCGAAAAAAGTGTAAAAAAAAGCACTGCCCCTATTGGGGTCAGTGCTTTTTTTATTTTTTTAGTCGTTTAACGACGTACAGCCAATAAGCTCGTCATTGTTTGATCACCGTGCGCAGTCAACACCCACCACGTATGCCCTTGCGGATCTTTACGGGAAGACTTTCGAATTAAGCCCAATGCGCGCATGTGGATTTTGATCTGATTAAATGCATGGGTTGATAACACAATATTGCGTACAGCGTGCGCTTTCGGCAACACCGCTTGCACGTCGTTTAGCGCTCGTCCCGCAATCATCTCTTCAACTGCCTGACGCATCGTTGCTTCCGGCGCCTCGTTCATTAAATGCGGGCCCACCGCAGCGAACACATCATTCCACGTCATCCGCGCTTCCGACATGGTCACTTTGCAATCGCCCTTGATATAAACGTTGCAGCTGTACTGCACAACAACGGCGTCTGAGCCCTTGGCCAAATCCCCCACCGCGGGGCGACGCGCCATAACCCAGTCTTCGCGTTCTTGTTCAAGCTCATCAAGTCGCGCCCGCATCTCTTGCATTTCGCGCGCTTGATTTAAGTCCGTTACTTGCCCTGCACGCACCCAGCCTGGAGCTGGATTCTGTTTAACGTACTGCGGCAACGCTTTCTTCGCCACTTCACCTAAATCCCCTGGCGAACTCCAGTAGCGAAACATTGTTTTATCTTGTAGCAACTTTCTAAAATCACGAAACCTAACGTCGCCTTCGCGGCTAGCTTCGCGCATTGGCGGATCCAGCATTTCTGGATGGTCGTGAACGAACGCAATAATGGGCTTCTTCTTTGTCGCTGCGTAAATGTATTCGCGATGCGTATAGCTAAGCCCCATCGGTGACAACGTGCCATAACGACCACCAAGGAGAACGACATAGTAGTCGCACTCATTGATCATCTTCTGGATCATAGGCCACTGATTGTTGTCTTCCGTCGGATAGAGCTCCATGCCGACGGGAATCATCCCCATCGACAACAAAGCGAGCATCATCTCCTGACGCGCATCTTGCAGGTCCGTGTAAGTTGAACTGACAAACACCTGATACTTCTTATCGTTGCTCACGTCGAACCCTAAACCCCCAAAAAACACCAATTCTCGAAAGTACTACGAAAAGCCTAGACGACTATTAAATCCGCTTTGCGGCGCGCCGACAAGGGACAGACAGTCTAGGCGCGGCATGCTAGGCTTTTTCGTGGTTGGGGGGAAGCCGGAGCCCTACTTACACTCCTTTGATCAGCTCGGAAGCCCCTTCTTATCCCGCCTAATCAGCGGCCAAATATAAGAATAAGGAGCCAAAACATGCGGACTATCGCAGTGTATAACCTGAAAGGGGGCGTCGGGAAAACCGCAGCAGCCGTCAATTTGGCCTGGCACGCAGCCCGCTGGAAGCACCGCACCCTCCTCTGGGACCTAGATCCACAGGGCGCTGCGAGCTATTACTTAGGCGTTGATGGCGCCAAAAGTTACAAACCGGGCAGCTTGCTTACCGGCAAGCAAGGCATCGGCCGTCTCAAAGTAGACACCCAGTGGCCCGAGCTTCAGGTAATCCCGTCAGACATCAGCTTACGCAACCTCGATATCAAGCTTGCGGAAGCAGGAGGCAAGACCCAGCTTCGTCGCCTCATAGAGCCATTAAGTGAAACCTACAGCCTGTGCATCCTCGACTGCCCTCCCACCTTAAGCCCTGTGGCAGAAAGCATCTTCGCCGCCGCCGACGTGTTACTGGTCCCGGTTATTCCAACACACCTATCAGTCCGCGCGTTTGAGCAAGTCCGCGAATGGCTAAAAAGCAAAAAGTACGGCGACATAAAGGTACTGCCATTCTTCAACATGGTGGACCGCCGCCGCTTACTGCACGTGCAAATGCTCGGCACCCCACCGTCGTGCATACGCGGGGGGCTGAAAACCTTTATCCCTTACTCCACCCATGTCGAACAAATGGGGGAATATCGCGCTCCCATTGGTGAGTACGCCAAAGGCACGCCAGCGGCGCGAGCCTATCGACATTTGTGGTTTGAAATGGCGGATAAATTGAAGCTCTAACGTGACCGAGCGAAGTATTAAGAGCGCCTGGTGCGCTCTTGATTAGAAAGAACTTGGTGTTAGTTTATCAGTGGGTTGGCGCGCCGTATCAGCGCATCAATATCCAAACCACGCGGCATCGTTCCATAATTGCGCTCGCCATGATGCCCGAAGCGCGACGCGACAAATGCTTCCGCAACGGATTGATTGCCTGCTTGCACTAACAACGAACCTTGCATTGTTAAGGCCAACTGCTCAACGAGATAACGCGCGCGATACTCAATATCCGACAAATCAGTAAACGCATTTTTTAATTCAACAATTGTCTTATCTAAGGTGCTAATTGCTCCTGCCGCTTTGCCAAGCTCCGCGAACCACACATCAAGCACCGCTGGGGTTTTCGCTAATGCACGCAACACATCTAAGGCTTGTACGTTGCCTGAACCTTCCCAAATTGCATTAATAGGTGCTTCGCGATACAGACGCGCCAGAATAAAATCTTCCGTTACACCATTACCGCCCAAACACTCCATCGCCTCATAGGCATGGTTTGGGCTGCGCTTACAAATCCAGTATTTCCCAACCGCCGTACCCAAGCGCATTAATAATTTTTCATCTTCGTGCGCGAGCGAATCCAACGAGCGCGCCATGCGCATGGTCATGGCCATCGCACCTTCAACTTCGAGATGCAAATCAGCCAGCACATTTCTCATCAAAGGCTGATCAATCAGCGTTTTTCCAAAGGCGCTTCGGTGCGCTGCATGATGCACGGCTTGGGCAACGGCTTGTCTCTGCCCCGCCATAGAACCAACCATACAATCGAATCGCGTAAGCGAGACCATTTCGATAATAGCAGGCACACCCCTGCCTGCCTCGCCTACCATCCAACCTAATGCACCGCGCATTTCCACTTCCGACGAGGCATTGGAAACATTGCCCATTTTATTTTTTAAACGCTGAACTTGAAGCGGGTTCTTGCTGCCATCCGGCCGCCACCGAGGTACGAGAAAACAACTTAACCCCTCAGAGCTTTTCGCCAGCATTAAAAATGCGTCGCACATTGGCGCAGACATAAACCATTTATGCCCCGTGAGTTCATAGGCTTCGCCAGGCCCCATCGCCGCAACGGGATGCGCTACTGTGGTATTGGCGCGCACATCGGAACCACCTTGTTTTTCTGTCATGCCCATGCCGATTGTCACCGCATGTTTATTTGTATGCGGCACATTGCGCGGATCGTATTCGCGCGCCAATACTTTCGGCAACCATTCTTGCGCAATTGACGGCGTCAGCTTCAACGTGGGGACGGACGCAAAGGTCATCGTTAACGGACAGCCATGTCCCGCTTCAACCTGTGCCTGCAAATAACTTTTCGCGGCACGCGCCACGTGCGCGCCAGGCTTTGGATCGGTCCATGGCGATGAATGCATTCCCTCGGTCAACGCTTGATTCATTAGCGCGTGATAACTCGGATGGAATTTCACTTCATCAACGCGATGCCCATAGCGGTCGTGCGGATGAAATTGTGGCTTTTGCTCGTTAGCCTGAAAGCCCCACTCAATCACACTGGCCGAACCGGTTATCTTGCCGAACTGTTCAATTTCTTTTTTTGCCCAGTCTGCACCTTCGCGGACCACCGCATCTTTTAATGCATCGTCGCCGCTATACGCATTGTAATTTTCCAGCGCAGGCGTTTGATTAAATACGTCATGGGTGGATGACATCGCATCAAGCAGTAAACCATCGGTCGCCTTATTCATGTCACTCTCCCAAATTTTTTAACCGGAAAATTTATGATGCGCGAATCGCTCCGACCGCGCGCAAACAAAACTGTTGAAGCTGATCTATCACTAACGCCTCATCATCATGATTGGCCAGCGGACCGACTAACGCCTCTGCCATCGCGCCAACTAACGCCGCCGCGCTTAACGCGCAATTTTGCGGCGACAAGCTTTTATCCTCGACGCCGCGTTGTAGCAGCATTTCAAATTCATCGGCATAGGCTTGGCGGTATTGGAGCCGTTCCGTGTCTACGGCAGGCTCCGCCGGTTCCGCGATAAGTGCCCACGCGAGCCGTGGTGCCCGCATGGCGCGATGAGCAAACACCGCCACGGCATGCCGCAGCTTTTCCGCCACATCACCAGCGACATTGATAGCCTCCGACACGGCAGTCACCTCTCGCTGTGTCGCCACGCGAAATACTTCGGCCGCCAGTTCGTCCTTCGCACTGAAGTAGCGGTAAACCGTGCCTACGCCAACTCCCGCGTTCTGCGCGAGCGCTTGAATCGTGAGCCCCGCGAAACCGTGTGCGCGGACCAATTGCTCCGCGGCGAGCAGCAGCGCCTCTCTCTGAGCCGCCTTTCTCTCTTTGATTTTCACGGTTTCTCGGTATGCCAAGGTAGGAACTCCAGTTCAGCCTTTAATGAAGTGAATCATTATTCACATCTTTGAGCAAGCCATAATAAGCCGCCCTAGCGATCAAACAGGGGGAGTCAAATGAGTAGAGCTAGAAGAGTGTGCTCAGCACCACGACGACGGTTTAAAGCAAACCATCCACCGCGTAGCAGCGGCTGGCCATCAGGTTTTGAGCAAGAATAAAGCGATCTTGTGCCGTTGGAGCCTCAATTTCTGCAACCCGCAGGTAATTCAGCACCCAAATATCAGGGGTCTGGTGAAAGCGCGCCTCAATGGTGACGTCACCGCGCAAAAGCTCAGACTTAAGCGCCCGCACGGTAAGCTGATGACGGGAGCGTGTGACCTCGTAGCCTTGATTCGGATACGCCAGCTCAATGCAGGCGATAAACTCTTTCATACTACGTTCAGAGATATCAGCAAGCGTATAACCCAACGGCTTATCGGGCACATCAACCAACGATGCATGAATATGTGCTTGGCTGATTTGCTGTCTTAACACAGCGAGTTTATCGCGCTGTTCGTCTTGTTGCTCTTGCTGCGCCGCGTTTTGTCGCTCGCGTATTCCTTCGCGCACGCGCTTGCGCGCGGCCGCCTTGGCGGCATTCACTTGCTTCTGCTTGAGCATGTCGCGCCACGCCTGATCGATTTGAGCGTCCATCATCACAAGCCATTGCTCGCGGGCCTGCGCGCGCGCTATGGCGTGCTCACAACTCGGCAACAAGGCGTCGTGCAACGCATCACGCGGGAGAAATTGGTTTTGTTGAAATGCGGACTGCAGGGTTTGACACTGCTCATCATCAACGCCCAGCTGGTCGATTTGAGCATACGACAAACCAGCAACATGCGAGGGAGCTGGCACCTTGCCAAGCACACCCAGCATCGAGGTACGCATAGATGTACAGCTGCCGACTGAAATAAATAAAATAGCCGCTGCAATAAATTTTATAATTCGAGACAAATGCATCGGTCAAAGTCCGGGCCAGTCACCCTTCCCTTGGCTGGCTTATATTAAAGAGTTAATTGCTTCGCGGTGTTTTTTCACCACTGCTTACAGCGATGCTTTCGCCGGTAGTCACGTTATAGACATCAAAAGACAAATCAGTTTACGCACATTGACTTGTTCGGTTGCGGCCATAACTATCAGCGGCTGCGCACGAAACCAACGTCAGAGACTATGCCCGCAACGCAGCGGCATACCCCTTCATCGTTTTAAGCCATGGCACTGTATAGTGAAGTCCTAACGGAAATCAAAGGCTCAAATCGGTTATTCGCCAGAACCGTGACGCCGCGCAAGCCAATTAATACCAACCCTTGCGCTCATGCCGTGTAATAGAATGCTCAACAATACCGTCACGATGACGGCGACTTTAATCAACTCGGTAGTATCAGAACTTTCTTGCTGCTCCAGAAAGACCAATCCCAACACAATAGACGCCAGCCCCCGTGGACCAAACCACCCCATAAACGCAATCTTCGCCCACGACAGTCCGCTGCCCAGTAGCGCGAGCGAGACAGGCACCATGCGGACGATCGTTAGACTGCCCAGCGCATACAAAACGTACCAGCCATTGATAAAAGGCAACGCCTCAAACGCCAACAGCCCAAACAGAAAAAACACAGCGTAGTTAAGAAACTCGCCCGTTTGCGCGCTAAAGCTCCAACTCTCAGGTGTAGCATCTCGGTAGTGGTATTGCGTGGTTAGGCCCGCCACGAACGCAGCGATAAACATACTCGCGTGAAAGGCTTCTGCGGCCAGAATACACAGTACCGGCAGCGCAATAATGGCAAGTTGCTGGGTAGAATCGGCCATCCAGTCACGGCGACGGGAAAACTCCAATAGCGCACCGCCGAGCAAACCAATCACCGCGCCAATCAGGGCGCCGTACACCAGCTGCTCAATAACGAACTGCATTAACGAGACATCGGACTCAGTGCCTGCCTGCGACAGCGCAATAAAGAACAGCAAGAACGGAACGCTTAGCCCGTCATTGAGCCCTGCCTCAACCTCGAGGGATTCGCGCACATCTTTAGGCACTTGCTTGCTTTCTACTATGACCTGACCAAGCCCGGCATCGGTGGGCGCCAAAATGGCGGCAAGAATGCCCGCATGCCACCAACTTAACTGCGGAAAAATCCACACCGCTAGCCCGGCGCCACAGCCAATCGTTAGCAACATGCCAACACTGAGCAACCGCGCGGATAAAACGCCATCACGCCGCAATTCGCGCAAATCCGTCTTACTGGCAGCACTGAACAGCAACAGCACCAATCCGAGTTCCGCAATGGTGAGAAAATTACCCAGAGAACCTTCGGTTAAGTCCTGCGCCGGTATCAGCTTCGCAGCAACAATGCCGCAGGCCATAAATAAAATCGGCGCAGTCAGTAGCGACCCAGATAAGCGCCGAGAAACCAGCCCATAAATAAATACACAGACAATAAATACGGTTAACAACAACATTTCCATGCCCTGAGTGCTGCGAGCATCCGCTAAGACGAGGCGCCTAGGAGCTCTTACATGAATTTTGCTCAAACGGAGCTGAAGAGTTTGCAAACTCACAGTATTGTGGTGTGATCAACAAAAGTTAAAGTGGACTCTGAAAATAAATCATCCGCAATCAGGACTCACCACTAGGCTAAAGGGATAGAGCATTGGAGCAATTAACTGATCTAAAGGCCATCTTGCACTCCAAGCGAGCCAATATCTACTACTTGGAAATGTGCCGAGTCATGCAAAAAGATGGCCGCGTGCTCTACCTCACCGAAGCAAAAAATGAAAATCAGTATTGGAATATCCCAATCGCCAATACAACCTGCCTACTCCTTGGCACGGGCACGTCCATCACCCAAGCCGCCATGCGCATGCTCGCTTCAGCGGGCGTATTAGTGGGATTTTGCGGTGGCGGAGGCACGCCCTTATTGATGGCCACCGAAATTGAATGGCTAAGCCCACAAAGCGAATACCGCCCCACCGAATACCTGCAAGGCTGGATGAAATTCTGGTTCGACGATGAAAGGCGACTGTTTGCGGCCAAGCAACTTCAGCAGCAACGCATACACTATTTAGAAAAGGTTTGGAGCAAAGACCGCGAGCTAAATGCCGAAGGCTTTGACATAAAAAGCACCTCCATCCAGAACGCCCTCGATAACAGCCGCAATAAAATAATCGCTGCGCAGAACACAGGCCATCTATTACAAGGCGAGGCTGAACTCACTAAGCGTCTGTACAAAATAGCCGCCAACGCCACGGAATACGGTGACTTCGTTCGCGAGCGAGACCTCGCCAACGCACAAATCGACAAAGCCAATGCCTTCTTAAACCACGGCAATTACTTAGCCTATGGCTTAGCGGCCACCACCCTTTGGGTGCTAGGCATCCCGCATGGTTTTGCCGTGATGCACGGTAAAACCCGTCGCGGCGCTCTAGTATTCGATGTCGCCGATCTAATTAAAGACGCCATCATCCTACCTTGGGCATTTATCAGCGCCAAAGAAAATGCTACCGAACAAGAATTTCGTCAGCAGTGTTTGCAAGCCTTTACCAATCATAAAGCCTTAGAGTTTATGTTTGATCAGGTGAAAAGTGTTGCAATGAAAGAGGACTGGGAGAACACAGAAGCATGACAGCGTTAGCACATGATCTGTGGTTAATCCGCCGAAAAAGCCACACCAAATCCGTCAGCGATACGAGCGAGGCGCTTATCTCTCGTCCACAGTTTAGTATTGTCCGAGAGAACATTCGCCACGAGCAAGCGCACATCCTCGCAAACCAAGGTTCCAACCAGAACCATCATTCGTCAGCGTTAAATTGGCGACAAGGAATCGCCCCCAGACTCGGTTGCGAGCGGCTAAACGGCGGCAAGCGGCGCGCACTTTCGCTCTCAATCAGAGCGCTCAAGCCCTATCCAATTAACGCAGACTTATCTTTTACGCCAGTTGGCTCCAATGCCCTAGCGTACAAATCATCGTCAATATTCAGCCTGGCGCTCTTGCTCGACCTCCATGGACATCAAAGCAAACATCAATGTATGACAATAATGATGCCCCGCCCAGAGGGCATGAAAGCCAATCGAGGCGCCCGCCCATGATGGTCACCTTTGTTTCTCAGTGTGAAAAGAAAGCGCTAAGCCGCACAAGGCGCGTGCTAGACGCCTTTGCCGATCGCATTGGCGATAACACCTGGCAAACAGTAATCACCCAAGAAGGTTTGCTTGCCGTAAAAAAGCTGCTGCGCAAAACGGCCAGTAAAAGCACAGCGGTCAGTTGTCATTGGATTAGAAGCCGATCAAGGACAGAGTTGGTTTGGGTGGTAGGCAATCGGAATAAATTTAACCCGCAAGGTGTCGTGCCGGTTAATAGCACGGCAAGAAAGATAATCTTTGAGGAAAGCCAATGGCACACCCTTGAAGACATAAAACTCTTGGCACAATTAGCAGCACTACTGCATGACTTAGGCAAGGCCAGCATTGCGTTTCAAGATCGTTTACGACACCGGCCAACCGAGAAAAATTTGTACCGTCACGAATGGGTTTCACTGCGCTTGTTTTTAGCTTTTGTGGGCAGCGATGGCGATGCAGATTGGTTGCAACGCTTAGTTGAACCTTCTGCGCAGGATGATCAAAACTGGGTTGCGTCAGAGCGTTTCTGGCGCGATGGCTTAGATAAACATGCCCCACCGCCCTTTAAAAACTTACCTCCATTAGCGGCCGCAATAGCATGGCTAGTCGTTACGCATCACCGCTTACCTGTTATTCCTGTTGAATCAGATAAAGGCCAGCAAGCTTACCTTGGCAAAAAATCACTTGATTTTGGCCGGGTCAAATTACCCAATTTATTGAAAGCCGTAACGCACGACTGGAACGAAGTTCGGCGTGAGGCTGAACACTCGGCCATATCACCTTACTGGAGTTTTGCGGATGATTTACCCGTTATTTTCCCTAAGTGGCGCACGCAAGCGGCCAAACTTGCAAAGCGCTTATTGGTTTTGTGCAGCGCTAAAGACAAAGGTGATTGGTTAAATAATCCCTATGTTATGCACCTTTCACGTATGAGTTTAATGCTTGCTGACCACCATTATTCTGCGTTGCTGCCTAATTCATCTGAGCGAATTAGGAGTGATAGAAAAGGCCCATTATTCGCAAACACCCATGAAGGAAAGTTAAAACAACCGCTCGACGAGCACTTACTGGGAGTGGCGAAATTCGCGGGCAGTATTACGCATTCATTGCCCAGCCTTGAGCAAAGCTTGCCGCGCCTAGGTCGCCATCGCCTGTTAGCTAAACGCAGTGAATTAAAAAACTTTCGCTGGCAAAATAAAGCGGCAGATACTGCAAACGCGCTGCGCGGCACTACCGCGGAAAAAGGCGCCTTTATCATCAATATGGCGTCCACCGGCTGCGGTAAAACCCTTGCCAATGCGCGCATTCTTTACGCCCTGTCTGACCCGCAACAAGGCATGCGCGCGACGTTTGCCTTGGGCTTGCGCACGCTCACCTTGCAGACAGGTCGCAGCTACCGCGATGACTTGAGGCTGGGTGATGACGAGCTAGCCATTCGCGTAGGCGGCTCGGCTAGCCGCAAGCTTTTCAATTTTTATGAGAAAAAGGCGGAGGCCTCTGGCTCAGCGTCCATTCAGGAATTAATCGAAGAAGATAGCCAAGTACTCTACGACGGTGAGCACTCAAATCATCCGTTACTCTCCAAAGCCATGGCCGATACACGTATTCGCGCATTGCTATCGGCGCCAATACTGGTGTGTACGATCGACCATCTAACGCCTGCCACCGAAGCCCAACGCGCGGGAAGACAAATTGCGCCTATGTTGCGTTTAATGAGCAGTGACCTAGTGCTCGATGAACTGGACGATTTTGATTTGGCCGATTTGCCCGCGCTCACACGCCTTGTCTACTGGGCAGGGTTATTGGGTAGCCGCGTACTGTTGTCCTCGGCAACCTTGCCACCGGCTTTGGTCGACGGCATGTTTCAAGCCTACAGCGCCGGACGCCAGCATTTTCAACAGAACCGAGGTGAACCGAGCAAAGCGGCTATGGGCATTCCGTGTTTATGGGTCGACGAATTTGGTGTCCACCAAACAACTGTTGCCAATAATCCGAGCTTCGCACAAGCACATAATACCTTTGTAGCGCAGCGCGTAGCAGCTTTAACTAAGTCGATAAAAAAGGAAGGGATAAAACGCGGCGGCGTATTAGTGCCAATGAAAATTGACACCAAACAGCGCGAACTTGTTTACGGCGCCTTTTCCGCACAGGTGCGCGATATCATTATCCAAGCCCACGACGCCCACCATGAACCCTGCCCAAACAGCAAAAAGCGCGTCAGCTTTGGTTTGGTACGCATGGCCAATATCGAACCTTTATTTGATGTTGCTCTTGAGCTATTTAAATTAGGCGCCCCAGAAAATTATTGCATCCACCTTTGCGTCTACCATGCACGCTTTCCACTAATCCTTCGCTCTAGTATTGAACACCAACTCGACACCACGCTTAATCGCCGCGACGCACAGTCTGTCTACGAACGCACCGACATTCGCGCTCAGCTTGATAGCTCGCCTGCGTTAAACCATCTCTTTGTAGTGCTGGGCTCTCCCGTTACTGAAGTGGGTCGCGATCATGATTATGATTGGGCAGTGGTGGAGCCCTCCTCCATGCGCTCATTAATTCAATTGGCGGGACGAGTGCAACGGCACAGACAAAAGCCTTGCACAACACCCAATGTGTTTATTTTTGATAAAAATCTCAAAAGTTTTACCGCAGGCTTAGCTAAAGACAATAAGCCAAAAGCTGCTTTTGTACGTCCGGGCTTTGAGAGCGCCAACCCTAGTGCCGATATTCAACATCCATTCCGGCTTTTGTCACACCGCTTAGGTAAGCTGCTTAACGAGGACGAATATCAGATTCTCAGCGCTCTGCCACGCATTCAATCGCGTGCCGCGCCCTTAAAACCTAAAAATAATTTAGTGGATTTAGAGCACGAGCGCATGGTCGATCAAATGCTGCCAAGAGCAAATGGCGACTTGAATGCCGCTTGCGCATGGCAAGACCCACAAGCCGCCCTGACGTGGGCGTTGCCGCAACAACAACCCTTTCGCGATGACGGCGGACGGCCGGAAACCACCTTGGCATTCTTGTCAGATGACGAAGAAGAGCGCCTAACGCTAAACGCTATTCATGAAGAGGCAAAGCGTGGTCAGCCGACTGTTTTCACCAGCGCCGAAAGCAAACTCACCAATATTGATTTATCGCTTGGGCAAGGCATTACGCCCTGGGGGAAGTTTGACTTGATGACATTATTGATTGAGCAGGCAGAAGCGCAAGGCGAGTCTTTAAAGCAATGCGCGGAGAAGTTTACGGTCGTGAATGTACCAGAGAGCGAGCAAGGCTGGCGTTATCACGCGGCATTGGGTTTTGGCACAGCAAAATAAGCCGAGCAATGGCATTTGCCCAGCATAAAGCTGCCTCTCCGGCATGAGAAGCTATTGACACAATGGTTGGAATAAGATTTTGGCAAGCATAATATCCAGCTTGTGGTTTACCGAACCCACCTGTGCGGTGGTGGATTTGGCAAGGATTTGCAATTTGCCGGTTGAAGCTCGAAACACAAGCACAAGGTTTGATGCGCCAAGGAGGGCAGAGATATGTCTGGCAAACCTATGACCAGAATATAAGTCAGCGACTTGTTTTAACCATCCCTGCAGAAAATTGCTGTGGGGATTCTACAGACTTTGAATTAATGAAGTCGAATAATGTTAAAGGACTCCCCTATGAACGATAAGGATCAGTCGTCAGCGCGCTCCACTGCCTTTCGCCAAGCTATCGCCGCCTTTATCCAAGAGCGATGCGAGGCGAAAATCAAAGGGCTCAGCGACGAGCAAGCAGCCACCCAAACAGCCAAATATGATTACCACACATGGCTTGCCGATGCAGCGCGGCGTGTCTCCCAAATACAAGCCGTCACCCACGTCCTAAAAGCCACCCACCCCGATGCTCGTGGCAGCAGCTTACACGTACACCCCAAGACATTGCCTCAACATACCGATATTGGCACCCATCTATTAGGCGACAACTATGATGACGACATTGTTGGCAATGCAGCTGCGCTCGATGTGTACAAATTCCTCAAAGTAGAGGTTGCGGAAAGGCGCTTGCTGGATTGGCTTCAAGATGACGACGCCGACCTACTCGCTGCGTTAAATGCAGATGAGTCCACTGCGAAAGAATGGGCAACGGCGTTTAAAGGCCTCATTCGTCCAATAGACGCCTTAACTTCACACCCTATGGCGAAGCAGCTTTATTGGAATGTGGCTGGCACGGCAACAGATGATGGAAACTTTCACCTAGTACAACCACTCTTCCCAAGCAGCCTCGTTCACGTGGTGCACACCAATATCAACGATGCGCGCTTTGGTGAGGCGAACAAAGAAGCACGTCAGGCTTACTTCAAAAAAGCGGAACATCACACCGCTTACAGTAATTACCGCGATCTAGTCATCCGTAAACTAGGAGGAACCAAGCCGCAAAATATCAGCCAGTTAAACAGCGAACGAGGCGGTGTTAATTATTTACTTGCCTCTCTGCCTCCGAGCTGGGATCAAAGCCGCGCCCGTAACTTCCTATTTATCGAGTCTGCTCTAGATCGTTTTCGTTATTTTGAAGGCGTTAAAGAACTGCTCACGGCACTTACCAAACTATTAAAAGACAATCCTAGCCCCACGATAACAACACGAAACAAGCGGGAAGCAATAGAACGCGCTTTAGGCCAGGCGTTTGCAGCCTTTGGCTTGGCCAGCCAGCAATTGTTTGAAGCGGGCTGGACGCGCAACTCAGACTGCGCGTTACCGCTATGCGAACAGTTATGGTTAGACCCAGAGCGGCTGGCGCTAGAAGTCCGGCCAGAACATGAAGAGGCTGACAACGCATTTAATCAAGCGTATGAGCAGAAAGATTGGCCAGATGAAGTCGGTCATCGTTTTGGCAATTGGCTCAATGCCATTTTAAAAAAAGAAGGTTTTCTCGTAGGCGACGCGGAGCATGCGCACTGGGCGAAACAAGCCATAATGGATTGCCAGTGGCCGGCGCCCATACAACGGCGCGCCCTAGCATCAAACAATAACAAGGAGATGATGCATGGCTGAATGTCCAAAATTTGAACATTTATTGATATTGCCTCGTTTGCGCGTGCAAAACGCTAACGCCATATCAAGCCCTTTAACCCACGGCTTTCCCGCCATGAGCGCCTTTTTGGGCTTAATGTGGGCACTAGAACGCCAAACCCATGCATTGGGGCTAGACCTGCGCTTCGCGTCAGTTGGGGTTGTGGCGCACGGCTTTGACGAGCAGGTAACGGAAGAAGGCTTTGTTAAAAGCTTTCATTTAACCCGCAATCCTATCAGCAAAGACGGTAAAACCGCCGCAATTGTCGAAGAGGGCCGCATTCACTTAGATGTCAGTTTAGTGTTTGCTGTTAACAGCAAAGCTCTGCAAGACCCAACACAAGCCAAAACTATAGCCACGCAAGTCGCCGGCTTGGTGAGTGGGATGCGAATTGCCGGTGGCACCGTGATTCCTTCGTCATTATCTGTGCGCCGAACGGCGCCTTATGTGGAAAGTTTTACGGGCGATAGCGATGGTCAAATACAGCTGTTTAATCGGCTGAAGATGCGTTTGCTGCCCGGCTTTGTGTTAGTAGAACGACCAGATATGCTCACCCAGCGCCACAATGCTTTGCTTCAAAAGAACGCGCAAACGACGCGTTTGGATGCATGGTTATCCTTGGCGCGCATTAATTACACATGGCGCAGTGACGCTGAAAAAGCCGATACGACGCAGGCTAAGAGTGACACAAAAGGAAAATGGCAACACGACCGCGAAGGTTTAGGTTGGCTCGTGCCTATTCCTTTAGGTTATGGCGCACTGACTGATGTGCAAGCTGCTGGCACTGTAACTAACGCACGCAACAGCACCACGCCATTTTGTTTTGTAGAGAGCCTGTTTGGTATTGGACAGTGGCTCAGCCCACATCGCCTACAAAAGCCAGAACAATTGCTTTGGTATGGCGATAGTCTGCCGGAGCAAGGCTTGTATCGCTGCCGCAACGATTATCACACTACACCTGTGTACGAATTTGATTTCGATTAACCTCAATTTAACCCATTCTAATTAGAAGGAACTTCATCATGGCGAACGAATTAAAAACCGCATCTGTGCTCGCATTTGAACGCAAACTCGATCCATCTGACGCGCTTTTTTATGCTGGCGACTGGAACAGTCGGGATAATCATGCGCAGTGGCCAGCCGTTCGTATCATAGAGAAATCCGTACGAGGCACTATATCCAATCGACTCAAAACGAAAGACCAAGATCCCGCCAAACTCGATGCGGCGATTGAAAGTCCCAACTTGCAAACTGTTGACGTTGCGGCGTTGGCTGCAAACACAGACACTTTAAAAGTGGTCTTTACCTTGCGCGTATTGCCCGGCATGGGTAAGCCCTCGGCCTGCAATAGTGCCGATTATCAGGCTAAGCTGTTGCAAACCGTCGAGGGCTATGTCGCCGCAAATGGCTTTTCTGAGCTGGCAAGGCGCTATGCAGCCAACCTCGCTAACGGCCGCTTTTTGTGGCGCAACCGCATGGGCGCCGAAACAATCGAAGTACAAATTTCCCACCTGCGTGACGGCAAGTCTGCCGCCCAATGGAAATTTGACGCGCTAAGCTTATCGCTACGTGATTTTGCGAACGACAACAACGATTTGGATGCCGTAGCAGGCCTTATCGACCAAGGCTTGGCTGGAAAAGAACATGTGCTGCTGCAAGTAACGGCTTTTGTGCGCGTTGGCGCTGGGCAAGAAGTTTTTCCCTCACAAGAATTAATTTTGGAGCGTGGGCGCGGAGATAAAAGTAAAACCCTTTATCACGTTGATAAGGTCGCAGCTATTCACTCGCAAAAAATCGGTAATGCCCTGCGTACCATTGATACATGGTATGAAGAATCTGAACAGTTTGGCCCTATTGCCGTAGAGCCCTATGGCTCAGTAACCACGCAAGGCAAAGCCTACCGTCAGCCCAAGCAAAAGATGGATTTTTATAATCTGTTAGATGGCTGGGTATTAAAAGACAAAATACCCGAATTAGAGCAGCAGCATTTTGTTGTCGCCACTTTAATTCGCGGCGGTGTTTTTGGCGATGCGGGGTAAGTCATGGATTATTATTTTAACATCAAACTATTACCCGATCCTGAGTTTACGGAGCCAGTGCTGATGGGCGCACTGTACAGCAAACTGCATCGTGCTCTAGTTGTGCTAAAAGCAAATAATATCGGCATCAGTTTTCCAAAGTACCAGCTTAAGCCTAAGTGTCTGGGCAGTGTATTGCGTGTGCATGGGGATCAGGCCTCATTGGCGCGTTTACAGGAAACTGACTGGCTCAAAGGCATGCGAGATCACACCAATGTTACTGACATAACGGTCGTGCCTAAGGATGCTCAGCACCTAAAGGTTACACGACGCCAATACAAAACCAGTGCCGATCGCTTACGCCGTCGCCGCATGAAACGCAAAAGTGAAACTTACGAGCAAGCGGCGCAAGCAATCCCTAATTCCATCGAGCGCCAAACAAAGCTGCCGTTTTTAACCCTACGCAGTTCAAGCACAGGGCAAACCTTTTTCTTGTTCGTAGATCAAGGTGAGCCTCAGGCGCAATCTGCTGCAGGAGAGTTTAGTCGCTATGGCCTAAGCCACTCGGCCACAGTTCCGTGGTTTTAGCGTAACGGTATAGAACCGAGGCTCATAAAATCTAATATTAAGAATGATGAAGCACTATCATACGAAATATTTCATTTGAGGTGGATACACTGGCGTCAATTTGCATGTCTACCGACAGTAAAGACAGGCACCTAACATACGATATTGACTGTCTACAGAGGAGGAAGGAGCCAGGGAATTGGCATCCTTTCTTCTAGGTTGGCCAAGGGGTGTATGGAATACATATTTAGGTGTCAAAGATAAAAATGAACGGAATTATCAGGCGTCATCAATCATCGCAGCGACCTTATTCAGTAATGCTCGAGGCGCCATGGAATGGGCGCCCGTAAAAAGCATCTAACATGCGCTTTTGCGAAATGATTAACGATAGAAACCTCTGGAGCATGTCGAGCCGCCGAGCACATTGGCGGCCCACCCTCCTCCTTCGCCGCCTGATTCCATCACTAAAAAACCAATATTTTTGCTCTTTAAAAATCAGCATAAAAATCAATTAGCTACAGAGCTGCCTTAAATCATTGGGTAAATTGATGGTTTAAGGCTAAGTTATTGTTGTAGCTATTTTTTTGCGCTTTATACTTCGGTTCACTGCCGCACAGGCAGCTTAGAAATCTCAGCGAGATCGCTTTGCCCAGTCCTTACTGTTCACTGCCGCACAGGCAGCTTAGAAATCCGAGCCGCTTCGCCCAGACAGAGATGAATGGTTCACTGCCGCACAGGCAGCTTAGAAAAAAGGCTGTGCTTGAGGATCGTTCTGAGGTTGGTTCACTGCCGCACAGGCAGCTTAGAAATCAATCGCTCCCACTGCCGGTACGGTTACTGTGTTCACTGCCGCACAGGCAGCTTAGAAAGACATCTACGCGGCGTCAAAAGCGTGGCCGGAGTTCACTGCCGCACAGGCAGCTTAGAAAAAAAGCCAGTAAAGCTCTACGAATGGCTCCTGGTTCACTGCCGCACAGGCAGCTTAGAAACAACTCTAGCAATTCCAGCCACGACCCAATCCGTTCACTGCCGCACAGGCAGCTTAGAAAAATGGGTAGAAGAAAACCCGCTGTGGGAAACCAGTTCACTGCCGCACAGGCAGCTTAGAAACATCATTTGACGGAAGGCAGGACGGCTTGAGCTGTTCACTGCCGCACAGGCAGCTTAGAAATATTTCGGGGCGGCTGGCAAGGGGAGAGTCAAGTTCACTGCCGCACAGGCAGCTTAGAAATTCTCTGCTGACTGAGTGCGCAAATATATGATGTTCACTGCCGCACAGGCAGCTTAGAAATGAATCAGTGTTAAGGGAATCAGTATTCAAGGGTTCACTGCCGCACAGGCAGCTTAGAAAGTTTGAGGCGGTCTATTTTTATCAGGACTTATGTTCACTGCCGCACAGGCAGCTTAGAAATTGAATACGCGGCAGATTGCAAGTGAAGTCGTGTTCACTGCCGCACAGGCAGCTTAGAAAATTATGATGCATACCTCACACCGCGAAGCTGTGTTCACTGCCGCACAGGCAGCTTAGAAAAACCGGAAGGCGTAGTCTTGAGCTGCCGCGCTGTTCACTGCCGCACAGGCAGCTTAGAAATTTATGCTCTCTTTCATTTCCGCTTCCCTTTTGTTCACTGCCGCACAGGCAGCTTAGAAAGCACCAGCGCGAATACTCAAGCAATCCCATCCGTTCACTGCCGCACAGGCAGCTTAGAAAACCGATGGTGAGCAGCAGTTATTCAAAACCATGTTCACTGCCGCACAGGCAGCTTAGAAATTCTTTGTGCGACCCGTTTTCGCCGCACTCTGGTTCACTGCCGCACAGGCAGCTTAGAAAAACTATCGAAAAGATGCTTGATAGGCATTGCTGTTCACTGCCGCACAGGCAGCTTAGAAATGACAAGAGAAAAGGCGGTGCCATGATGCGAGGTTCACTGCCGCACAGGCAGCTTAGAAAAGAACGCACTTTTTCACGTCTGGTGCACAGAGGTTCACTGCCGCACAGGCAGCTTAGAAATGAACGAAAAGCTGTCAACCAAGTACCAGAAAGTTCACTGCCGCACAGGCAGCTTAGAAATGCTCACCGCCGCCCCTGTTGCAGAGCAGGCAGTTCACTGCCGCACAGGCAGCTTAGAAAACCACTGGTCACGGCATTCTTGGCATTTGCACGTTCACTGCCGCACAGGCAGCTTAGAAAATATCGAACGGTATTTCAGACAGGTAGATAACGTTCACTGCCGCACAGGCAGCTTAGAAATCATCCAGAACCTTGCGGTAGTTTTCGTCATCGTTCACTGCCGCACAGGCAGCTTAGAAAATCATTCGTGGCAAGCCAACAGACGCAATGGAGTTCACT
>JARGPN010000013.1 GCA_029213045.1 Alcanivoracaceae bacterium | reverse complement strand
GTGGGAGCTGCCGGCAGGCGATTGCTGCGCTCGGCGAGGTCGTATCGCTTGCAGGCAAGCTCCCACAGGGGGATTTGATTGAGCGTTGGGTGTCTATTTCTTATGTGGGAGCCTGCCTGCAGGCGATTGCTGCGCTCGGCTAGGTCGTATCGCTTGCAGGCAAGCTCCCACAGGGGGATTTGATTGAGCGTTGGGTGTCTATTTCTTATGTGGGAGCCTGCCTGCAGGCATTTGCTGCGCTCGGCTAGGTCGTATCGCTTGCGGGCAAGCTCCCACAGAGGGTTAGCATTGCTCCCATTGTTGCCTTAGGCGCTTGGCGGATACTGAGACCTTGGTGCCTACCTGTTGGGCAAACAGGCTGATGCGATATTCTTCCAGCCAGAATCTGTATTCCAACAACGGCTCGGGCCACTGCCATATCGGCCTGCTGCCAGCTCGCCGCTCAAGTTGTTCATATAAAGGTGCCAGCTCCAGCGCAAAGGCACGATCTCGGCTCAGCTGCCCGCCAAGTTTTTCCAACCGTAGCTCAATCGCTTTTAAATAACGGGGATACTCCAACAACCACTGTGTCGGCACTTGAAAAATCCAATCAGAAAAAAACAATTCATCCAACTGCGTTTTAATATCGGCGTGCGCGTGCGCCCATGCGAGAGGAAAGTTCTTATCGAGCTTTTGCAAAATATTACGCCAAGAATTCAGCAGGCTATCAATCGCGGCTAAGCGTTTCACCGCCGTGGCAAGAAAATCCGCTCTACCCTGATCAAAGACAGACTGAAAAACTTCAGCAGATCGAACCTGTACCGACACATCAAAATGTTCGTATACCAGCCGAAGTAATAGCGCATCTTTAAATTTTTTATTTTTAGCAATCACTTTCTGGCAACCCGGCATTCTCGCGAGCTTTTGTTCAAGCTCGCGCATTTGAATCGCCATGCGAAAACCAATAAGCCGCGCTAGCGCCCAACCATGTTGAAATTCAGCTTGTACTTCCTCACTAAACAGCGTGAGCGTGACTTTATCACCAGCGTCTTCTAGGCCTGGCCACACACGCATCGACAAGCCATCTCGCTGCTCTTCGCGCATTAGAGGAAGCTCACCAAATTGCCAATCCCGCGCACTAATATCTGGCTGCTCTATCGCCGCCTGCAATGACGCAGCCGACTGCTCTGAAAACTGCTTTTGCAGCGCCGCTAATTCTTGGCCGCTTGCCAGCACTTCGTCGCCGTTTACCACGCGTAAATGGAAACGCAAGTGTTCAGACAAACCACTCACCGGCCATTCTTCCTGCTCTATACGCACACCTGTCATACGCTGCAATTCGCGCGTCATCGCTGGCAGTAACGCCTCGTTTCCAGGCTGCAAAATATCCATCAACGCACGCACATAATCGGGTACGGGCACAAAGTGACGTCGCCGCGCCTTGGGAAGCCCTCGAATTAATGCTTCAATTTTTTCGTTCAACAGACCGGGCACTAACCAATCCAAGCGATCAGCATTTAATACCGGTAACCCTTGTACCGGAACAACCAAGGTGACCCCATCGCGCCCCCCTGCGGGATCAAATTGATATTCCAGGGCAAATTGAATGCCGTCTACTGATAGGGAATCAGGGAAACTCTTCACATTGGCATTGGGAGTGTCGCCCAGCAGAAATGCTTCATCCATTAACAGCTGTTTTTTCTGTGTCGGGGTAGCGTGACGGCGGTACCAATGCTCGACGTCCGCCAGATTGAGCATGCCGTCTGGCAAATTTAATTCATAAAACCCATAACGCTTTTCTTCGTCCGCAAGGAGATCTTTGCGGCGAAGCTTATGTTCGACGTCTTCTAGCGTTTCTATAAGCTCACGATTTAGCCGAACAAACTCCGGCTCTCGCATTAACTGCCCTTCAACTAACCCCTCGCGAATCAGTAACTCGCGTGCGAGCGCTGGGTCATGCTTGCCGTACTGAACACGACGACCAGCGCTAATAATCAGCCCGAATAAACTTACCTGCTCTTTCGCCATCACCGCGCCGCGCTTTTTGGACCAATGTGGCTCCAAATAACTGCGTTTTAATAAATGTTCGGCTTGTTTCTCAATCCATTCGGGTTCTATTTTTGCCACGCATCGGGCAAATAGACGCGACGTTTCAACTTGCTCGGCAGCCATTAACCAACTGGATTTGGTTTTAGACAACGCTGACCCCGGCCATACGGAGGGCTTACGGTTACGCGTAGACAGCCACTCGCCCTCGTCCGTGCGCTTGATAATATTGCCCAGCAGGCCGCTAAGCAGGGCCTGATGAATCTGATCGAACGACGCGGATTCCTTGTTGCGCTCGAGCTTTAACTCTTTTGCCAGCAACACGAGCTGATGATGTACGTCACGCCACTCGCGCATGCGCATCGGCGACAGAAACGTTTTCTTTAATAGCTTTTCGTACTGATTACGCGACAGCTCTTCGCGTTGTTGCTCAGCCCAAAGCCAGAGATTCACGTAGAAGATAAAGTCGGATTCTTTGTTAACGAACGGCTGGTGCGCTTGGTCTGCTTGCTGAGAGGCTTCTTGCGGCCTTTCGCGAGGATCTTGCGTGGCGAGTGCAGCAACGATGATCAACACTTCTTCAAAGCAACCCTGCGTCGCGGATGCCAACAACATTCGACCAAGTCGCGGGTCTAACGGCAAACGCGCCAACTGCTTACCGAGAGGTGTCAGCGCATTTTTTTGCCATGCCCCTAACTCTTCTAGCAGGCGATACCCGTCGCGCACTAAGCGGCCATCCGGCGCATCAATAAAGGGGAAGTTTTCGACCTCCCCCAACCTCAAATCCGTCATTTGCAAAATGACCGCAGCGAGATTGGTGCGTTGAATTTCTGGATCGGTAAACGCGGGCCGCGCTACAAAATCGTCCTCATCATAAAGACGGAAACAGTCTCCGGGCATCACTCGCCCACTACGCCCTTTACGCTGCTCGGCGCTAGCCTTCGATATGGCTTCAATCGGCAATCGCTGTACTTTCGCTTGCACGCTATAGCGGCTAATACGCGCAGTACCAGCGTCAATCACATAGCGAATACCCGGCACTGTTAACGACGTTTCGGCAACGTTGGTAGACAGAATTACGCGGCGACCACGATGACTGGAAAACACCCGCTGTTGTTCCTGAGGTGTGAGGCGCGCGTACAGCGGCAGAATTTCAGTATCGCGAAACTCACACTTCTTTAAATGCCGATGGGCTTCACGAATATCGCGCTCGCCGCTCAGAAACACCAACACATCGCAGGCTGAAGGACGCCCATTTTGACGTTCGCTCGACTCTATTTCGCGCAAAACATCTTCAATTTGACGGGTAATGTCGCGCTCTTGCTCAGCCGGCCGGTAATGCACAGTGACAGGAAAAGTGCGTCCAGACACTTCCAAGACCGGCGCGCCAGAAAAATGACTTGCGAAGCGCTGATGATCAATCGTCGCCGAGGTGATAATCACCTTTAAATCTTGGCGCTTAGGCAATAGTCGCTTTAAAAAGCCCAATAGAAAATCGATGTTCAGACTTCGTTCGTGGGCTTCATCAATAATGATGGTGTCGTATTGATTAAGGTAAGGGTCTTTTTGAATCTCCGCCAACAACATGCCGTCGGTGAGAACTTTAACTAACGATTCATCGCTGACTTGATCAGTAAAACGGACGCGATAACCAACCAGATCACCCAATTGCGTTTGGCATTCTTCAGCTATGCGATTTGCCACGGCGCGCGCAGCGAGACGGCGCGGCTGTGTATGGCCGATCATACCGGTCACACCCCGACCAAGAGACAAACATATTTTGGGAAGCTGCGTGGTTTTACCCGAACCGGTTTCGCCTGCGACGACGACCACTTGGTGCGCCTCAATCGCCTGCTGCAAATCCTCCAGTCGTTCTACAACGGGAAGATCCGGCCAGTGCAAGGTTGGCAAACGGGCGCGACGCCGCTCAACTCGTTCAGCCGAGGCAATACACTGCAAATGCAATGCATCTAGCGCTGCCGCATAATTTTTTTCTGCGTCAGAACTCGTGCTCTTTCGCGACAGCGCACGCCACCGTTGCTGAAAGCGATGACGATCTTTGATCATCACCGTTTGCAGCATTTTTTTTATTTCAGCGAGACGTTCAGTCGACATGCAACCAGCGCTGCCCCGCCGGTGTTAGGCCGACCTCATCAATCGACAACCAAGCGATGGTTTCTTCAGCCGGCGTCAGCGTAATTTTAAAACGCATCAGTTCGTCGCCACGGAAGGCATGTAACTCAATGAGCTCACCAGGCTGATAAGCGAGCAGTTGTTCATCAAACTTACGCGCATCGGTTTTCACGCCGTCCACGGCAACAATCACATCACCGGCGGATAAACCGGCAGCCATCGCACTGCCCTGCTCAAAGGCAACCGTTACGCGCGCACCTAGCGGATCATCCGCAATACGCACACCAATATTCACTGGAGTGACTTTTGCAGGTGCGCCGCCCATATCAGCATGGCCTGCGGGCGCACGCCAATGCACGCGCACGCCCATGGTGGCAAGCAGTTGTTCAAGTGGGAGCGGCTCTGTGCTGTAGAGTGCCAAATCAAAAAACGCTTTGAGCGATTCACCGATCAATTCTTCAGCAAGCGCTTGAATGCCATGCTCCGGCACGCCCACCCCTGTTTGCCCAAAGCGCTGCCAAAGCTGTCGCATCAGATCATCGAGTGACAGGTCCCCATTAGATTTTTCGCGAAGCGTTAAATCTAGTGCTAGGGCAATTAGTGCGCCTTTGGCGTAATAGCTAACGATCGCATTGGAGGCGTTTTCATCTTGCTTATAAAAGCGCGTCCACGCATCAAAACTCGATTCTGTGACGGTCTGCTTTTCGGTGCCCGCGCCTCGCGCTACACGCGTGATTGTTTGTCCGAGCAATTCCAAATAACTTTTGCTATCGATAATACCGGTGCGCACTAACGCTAAATCGTCGTAGTAGCTGGTAATACCCTCAAAGGCCCAGAGCTGTTCGGTATACGACTCCTGTGTTAAATCGTACGGCGCGAAGGCTTCCGGCTTAATGCGTTTAATATTCCACGTATGAAAATATTCGTGGCTACAGAGCCCGAGGTAAGTGCGATAGCCGCTACGCACTACCGATGGATCTTCCGTACGACGTGGCAAATCATTGCGCGCGCACATCAAACTTGTGGAGTTCCTGTGCTCTAAGCCACCGTAGCCGCTGCCTGTCACCAATGTCATAAACAGGTAGTCTGTCATCGGCGCCGGCTCACCAAACATACGAATGTGATGTTCACATATTTTGCTGAGGTCACGATTTAAACGGGCAAGATCGGTGCTGTGCTTACCGGTGAACACGACATGGTGCGGCACGCCGCAGGCGTCAAATGTTGCATAATCAAAGCGACCCATCTCTACGGGGTGATCGATCAACGCGTCGTAATTCTCTGCCGTAAAGGTGCCAGGCTCCCACTGCCCACCGGACTTGCGCGGCAAGCCTGTCGCCACGTTCCAGCCAATATAGTTCGGCCCTTCAGGCAGGCGAATTTCAACTTCAATCGGAAGATCTTCATGGCCCACCGGCTGCAAGAACGTACAAGCGCCGTTGAAGTAACCATGGGTAGAATCTAAATGCGCACCCCGTACTGACAGATCCCATGCGTAGACATCAATGCTCACGGTGATCGGCGCATCAGTCGGCGACATCCACCAACTGTCTTTGTCTAATTTGCGCCATGGCAATGTCTCGCCTTGCGCGGTGGCGTCAAAGCGCACAACGTGACGGGCGAAATCTCGGATCATATAGCTACCGGGAATCCACGCTGGTATTCGCACCACCTGCCCTTCGGGGACGGGCGACGGAATGGTCATGTCTATGCGGAATAAATGCGCTTCAGGACGTAGTGGTTGAATTTGATAACGAATCACGCAATTTCACCTCCGTGACAGAATGCGACAGTGTAACAAGAGAGTGAGCGAGGAGCTTGTTAGTGCAGCAAGAACAGCAAAATATTCATTTAGAATCAGATCAAACCTTGACCAACGAAGCACTTTGTCGCACTTTTTCTGGCAAAGGAGTCGCTATGACAGATTTAGCATTTCAGCTTCACGCCGACGATGGCCACGCCATTGCCGTATACCACTGGCCAACTCCAAGCGCTCGCGGCGTAGTACATATTCTGCATGGCATGGCAGAACACGGCGGCCGCTATGCTCGCCTTGCCGATGCGTTGAACAACGCTGGTTGGAGCGTTGTCGCACACGACCATCGCGGACACGGGCTGAGCGTGCACGACGAGCAAGATCGTGGACACTACGATGACGAAGATGGCTGGCAGAAAGTCAGTGGCGACGTATCCGCTGTGCAAGGCTGGATCAGCACTCAGTACCCTGGGATGCCACGTGTACTGATGGGCCATAGCATGGGTACGTTTATCGCCATGAGCTGGGCGCTCGAGCACGCAGCCGAGATTGATGGTCTGATTTTATCGAGCACCGATTTAAAACCGCGCTGGTTTTATCGATTTATGCGCATGATTTTAGCAGTAGAAAAGTGGCGCCTTGGCGCGAGAGGAAAAAGCGCACTGGTCCAGTCGCTGACCTTCTCGTCGTTCGCTAAGAAAATGCCGGATCGTGATACCGATTTTGATTGGTTAAGTCGCGATGCGGAGGAAGTGAAAAAGTATATCGCTGATCCACTGTGCGGGCATGAGTGCACCATGCAACTGTGGTGCGATTTAATTGATGGGCTATCTGCGGTGAGTCATAACACCGGGCTAGCAACCATTGACG
This sequence comes from Alcanivoracaceae bacterium, assembly GCA_029213045.1. Classification (GTDB taxonomy): domain Bacteria; phylum Pseudomonadota; class Gammaproteobacteria; order Pseudomonadales; family Alcanivoracaceae; genus JARGPN01. The sequence goes on along the minus strand of JARGPN010000013.1, from coordinate 23,813 downwards.
CTCAGCTCCCCTTATATATTTTTTATGGCGACAATGACCCGATGAGTGATTTTGGCAAAGGGCCAGAATATATGGAGAAAATTCTGCGCAAGCATCGCCCAGAGAAGTTAACGATTAAAAAGTATGTTGGCGGGCGCCATGAATTATTGAACGACGTAAACAGAGATGAAATCAGCCAATCCATCAGTGATTGGTTGAATCAACATATCACCCGTCGATAAATTGCATGTAGTCAATTTTCATCAAACGATTAGTGGTGATCAGAGTCAGCCATCGCTTGCAGGCAAGCTCCCACGTTGGGTCGGTGGATATTCTCTAAGTGGGAGCCTGTCTGCAAGCGATTCAGCCTCCAACAAAAGCCAACACTCCTTCCAATCAAGCTCAAACATTAAATCAGCAAATTTGTTCTAGGTGGGAGCTTGCCTGCAAGCGATAGGGCCTCAAAATGAAACCCTTATCGCCTGAAGCAAGAGACTACATAACTCGCCAACGCCCTACCCGTTACGGTGCTCCTACGCAGGAGCTGTGCACGTTTAGGGAAGATAAAACACTAGCGACGGAGCGGAACTCTATTCTCGCTTGGTCAAATGTTACGTTGGTATCGGCAAACACAAACCGCTGATTAGTGTTTGCCATAATACCTAGCAAACCAAGGCTTAATAATCCGCCGGACTCTGAACTCGCCACTTCAACACCATTATCAAACAGCGTCACCACCGTATTATTTAATAAATCGAGTGACAACAGCGCACCATTTCCGCTGACAACAAACCCAATACGATTTGTGCCAGAGATATCCGTTGCGCTGGTAACGTCGATCCAGGCGCCACTGCCCAATAATCCCACCGGTGTGGATAGCGTTGCTGCGGTGCTGGCATTGCTGCCTCCCGCGCCGTCGTCATCCAGCACTTGCGCTTCATTTGTCACAGAGCAAAGCAAACATAAAAACCCAGTGTCACCGGATGCACTAGCACCGGAGGACGTTAAGATTGGCTGATAGGTTGAGGTTGCGTCACAGCTAAACAAGGTGTCGCACGCATCACCCACGCCATCGCCGTCTGCATCCACCTGATCGCCATTCCCTACTAGCGGGCAATTATCTGAAACATCGGCAACGGAATCGCCGTCGTCATCACTGTCACACACATCACCGAAACCATCGTCGTCTGTATCAAGTTGATCTGCATTGGAGACTGCGGAGCAATTATCCACGCCGTCCTCTATACCGTCGCCGTCGACATCGGAATCCGTGTCACACACATCACCGATACCATCGCCATCACCATCCTCCTGAAATTCATTCGCGGTGAGTGGACAGTTATCGACATCATCTAACACTGAATCGCCGTCATCATCGGTATCACAAGCATTACCGAGAGAATCCGCGTCACTGTTCGCTTGATCATTATTGGCCACGAGTGGGCAATTATCGACAAGATTAGCCACGCCATCGGCATCGGCATCGGCATCGCACGCATCACCGAATCCATCCCCGTCAACATCCGACTGATCGCTGTTTGCATCGACCGGGCAGTTATCAATGAGATCTAGTACCGTGTCGTTGTCATCATCCAAATCGCAGGCATCACCTACACCGTCGGCATCACTGTCGGTTTGCGCGGCGTTGCTAACGAGTGGGCAGTTGTCTGTTGCATTAGCTACGCCATCGTTATCAATGTCAGCTTCACACGCGTCACCCGTACCGTTATCGTCAGTGTCGGTTTGCTCGAAATTAGCAGTGGTCGGGCAATTATCAGAACCGTCTTCAATACCGTCACCGTCGGCATCGCTGTCGCAGGCGTCGCCTATCGCATCGCCATCCGCGTCTGCCTGAAGAACGTTCGATACCAATGGACAGTTGTCGCGCTGATCATCAATACCGTCAGAATCTGTATCGGTATTGGTATCACAGGCATCACCGTTCAAATCCAAATCGGTATTTAGCTGGGTAAGGTTTTGCACAAGCGGGCAGTTATCAATTAAATCAGGAATCAGATCACCGTCGTCATCTAAATCACAGGCGTTTCCTGTTCCGTCATTGTCGGTGTCTGTTTGCGCTACGTTGGCAACGTTCGGGCAATTATCGACGTCATCATTAATGCTGTCGCCATCCGAATCATCGTCACACGCGTCACCAATGTTGTCATTGTCTGCGTCGCTTTGAAGAGGATTAATATCGATAGGACAGTTGTCTAAAACATCGAGAATAAGATCGTTGTCGTCGTCTGGGTCACAGGCATCACCGATTAAATCGCCATCGGTATCGAGCTGGTCACCGTCCGCGACAAGCGGACAAAAATCTAATGTGTCGATAATGCCGTCGTTATCATCATCGTTATCACAGACATCACCAATACCATCGGAATCGAAGTCGTTTTGGTCGGCATTGGCTATTGCAGGGCAATTGTCGACGCCGTCGTCGACACCGTCGCTATCGGAATCAGTATTGGTGTCGCACACATCTCCGACACCGTCTACATCTGCATCGGCTTGGTCTGCATTGGCGATCAATGGGCAATTGTCCGCACCGTCGACAATAGTGTCGCCGTCGCGATCACTGTCACAGACATCACCCACGCCGTCGCCATCAAGATCGCCCTGATTTGCGTTCGCCACTGCGGGACAGTTATCACTGCTGTCAGCGACACCATCGCCGTCGGCATCTGCCAACGCAGTTCGAACTGATGTCGTCGGAGCGTCATTCATATCTGCTCTACAACCAGACATCGCAAAGGCGAACATACTGGTGAAGAACAATGCGTAAAGCGTCTTATTCAACGCAAACGCTAATTTTTGCTTATGTATTCCGTTGCGGGTTTCCATGTTAATGCTCCTGCCATGGCTCCCCCCCGCTATAAAATTAAAAATTAATAAGAAAATCCAATATAAAACACGTAAATATTCAAAATATTTTTACGGGAGTTTTGTGCAACTCCTTCGCACTACTTAACTAATCTAAATTCCACGCGCCTGTTCATAGCACGCCCAGATTCAGAATCATTTTCAGCAACTGGCTGCATTTCACCGTAACCGATTGCACTGAGTCTTTCCGCGTCCACGCCTTGATCAATAAGAAATTGGCGAACCGAATCTGCACGCTTCTGAGACAAATCCTGATTATATTCAGCAGATCCAATGGAATCAGTGTGGCCAGCGATTTCAATTTTTAGGTCTGTTTGGCTCTTGAAGGATTCTGCTACCGGCGTCAGCGCTTTTTGTGATGAAAAGGTTAAGTTTGCTGAGCGCGTCTGGAAGCTAATGGTGTTAAAGGTGACTGTTTGTGCATCAATAATGCAGCCTGTTGCGTCGACCCTAGCACCGGCCAACGTATTCGCACATTTGTCTCGACTGTCTGGCACTGAATCGCCGTCGCTATCGTCTTCGGTAACATGCACCAACTTCTCGACAGGCACTTCAACGGCACGATCAACGTACACAATTCGCTCCACCGTGCGCACTTCCCCTAAAGGAATTTCGATGCCGATAGACCAATGTATGTCGCCATAGTTTTCGTCAAAGGTGTCATATAAATAACGCGCGTCACCGCGTACTTTCAGGCCATTGTCCAACAGGCTTTTACTCACCGCGCCAAGACCAACGGCCAGCGAGACCGCCGTCCCATCTTTCGAGTCAGGCTGCGTGTCGTCAAATACGGCGCCTAATGTACCCACCACATACGGTGTCCACTGCGTCCGCGAACGTTCGTACAAAGACCAAGACAGACCTGTCGCCACGCCAGTTTGATAAAAATCAGTAATGTTGCTATCTCCGGTCTCCAAAATGGAGCCGAACAGATCCGTTTCCCAATACCATTTCGGCGCAAGAGAGTAGCCATAAACAGCTCGTACTCCGCGGCCCTCTGTGGTGCCTCGTGATCTGTCTGCATCAATATAGGTAGGAAGAATGGCAAGAAACTGAGCCGCTGACTCCGGAGCGCTTTCGGCCGACGACTCCGTATCAGCTTCGACCGGGTTCACCGTACCCATTAACACCAGCAATGCGCCAGACGAAAGAAAGATTCCTTTAGACCGCTGAGCAAACGTACGTAACCACGATAGATCATCAATTGGCATATCGGCTCTCCATGCCGTAAGTACAACTCCCATTCAGGCCAAGCGGAATGAATGGATGCATTAGAAATAGTCTACAACTGCTTAATGATAAATTAGTAGCTTTTGAGCCGGAGGAAGAAATAAGAAACAGCCGTTCACTGATAAGAGCAGCAAAGAGGTGTTTTCGAATTAAATATTAATAAGTTAGCGCTAGAACATGGCAGGAACGAAATGAGGGAAGAGTGTGCACTATAGTTCAGACTTACAAAAAAACAACGAGAGTAATTATTTTGATATCACGCAAAACAGCGATTTTTTTGCTCTATTTACTCAAGTAACGCATCGCTTTTTCTAATCCATCGAGCGTCAGTGAATACATATGATCTTCAGTGAGCTGCTTAATCCAAGTGGTGGACGTGGTCATACTCCACGTCCGTTCTGGCTCAGGGTTTAGCCAAACCACTTTGTCGTAGGTTTCTTTAACCCGCTGAAACCACACCGCGCCGGCCTCGTCATTCCAGTGCTCCACGCTGCCGCCAACGGAATTAATTTCGTAGGGGCTCATTGCCGCGTCGCCGACGAAGATGACTTTGTAATCATTGCCATACTTATGCAAAACATCCCATGTGGCATGCTTTTCATCCCAGCGACGACGGTTATCTTTCCACACATACTCGTAGATAAAATTATGGAAATAGAAATACTCCATATGCTTAAACTCAGTACGCGCGGCAGAAAAAAGTTCCTCGCATACCTTCACATAGGGGTCCATTGAGCCGCCAATATCAAAGAAAATAAGCAACTTAACTTTATTTTCTATTTCCGGGCGCATCTTGATATCCAACAACCCAGCATTGCCAGCGGTGGATTTTATGGTGTGATCAAGATCGAGTTCTTCTTCACGGCCAGTGCGGGCGAACTTTCTTAGCCGACGCAAAGCAAGCTTGATGTTACGAATGCCCAGCTCAACGGAATCATCGAGATTGCGGTAATCACGCTTTTCCCAAACCTTCACCGCCGTTTTGTTGCGAGAATCCCCCGCCAAACGCACGCCTTCGGGGTTCTGTCCGTATGCACCAAAGGGCGACGTACCGCCGGTGCCTACCATCTTGTTGCCGCCCTGATGGCGCTTATGCTGCTCTTCCAAGCGCTTTCGAAATTCTTCCATGATTTTTTCGATGCTGCCGAGCCCTTGTAGCTTCGCCAGCTCCTCAGGAGACATGCTTTTTTCAATTTCTTTTCGTAGCCACTCTTCCGGAATAGCATGGCTTAACCAATCGGGATCCATGCTGTCTAGCCCATCGAAATAGGCAGCGTACGCACGATCGAAACGGTCGTAGTATTTTTCGTCTTTCACCATGACCGCACGAGAAAGCATGTAGAACTCGTTTAGATCAGCAAACGCCAGACGTGTCTGTAGGGCTTCAATGAGGTCAAGCAACTCACGAAGGCTTACCGGCACTTTATAGGCGCGTAGCGTCTCAAAAAAACGAATTAACATAGTGCGTTTTCCATAGCGCGACGAACACCGTCGCGTCGGTTTAAAAGTGTGTTAGTGAATCAATTTTCTCTACGGGACATGAACGCGAGACGTTCTAGCAACTGTACGTCCTGTTCGTTCTTCACTAGGGCGCCGTATAGAGGCGGAATGGCTTTGCGGGTATCCCGGTTGCGCAATACATCCTCTGGCATGTCATCGGCAAGCAGCAGCTTCAACCAGTCAATCAGCTCAGAGGTTGATGGCTTTTTCTTAAGTCCCGGCACTTTACGTAAATCGAAAAATATCTCCATGGCCTCTTTCACCATGTTCTTTTTCGCATCCGGATAATGCACATCGACAATCTTCATCATTGTCTCAGCATCTGGGAAGTTAATGTAATGGAAGAAACAGCGGCGCAAGAATGCATCCGGCAGTTCTTTCTCATTGTTGGAGGTAATCACAATAATCGGGCGATTTACCGCACGAATAGTTTCCTGGGTTTCGTAAACGAAAAACTCCATGCGATCTAACTCAAGAAGCAAGTCGTTGGGAAATTCAATATCGGCTTTATCTATCTCGTCGATCAGTAAGACCACCTGCTTGTCAGCCGTAAAGGCTTCCCACAACTTACCTTTCTTAATGTAATTAGACACATCTTCAACGCCGTCTTTACCCAGCTGCGAATCACGCAGGCGCGATACCGCGTCATATTCGTACAGACCCTGCTGCGCCTTGGTGGTCGATTTAATGTGCCAAGTAATCAGCTCTACGTTAAGCGCTTCGGCAACCTGCTCAGCCAATAAGGTTTTACCCGTGCCAGGCTCACCCTTGATTAACAAGGGGCGCTTCAAGGCAATAGAGGCGTTAATTGCCATCTTTAGGTCGTCAGTGGCGACATATTTGTCGGTACCGTTGAATTGCATCAGTTCTCTCCGCGTGAAGCGCCCCAATAGTCACTAGCAGGGTGCCGAGCCAAGCCTTTACAGCAGCACAAAATTTGCTCCAAATGACTTAGCGTAAAAAGGTTTTGTAGTAGGCGTTACTGTAGCAAGCAACGGCACCAACACAAGGCGTAAAGGCTCATGAGAACCGGCTAGTCAGGTCAATTTGGCCTAGGGAGCATCTGGATAACTCCCTGCGTGCAACGGAAACGACGGAATTGGCGTGTAGCTCGTGCTAGCCGTTGCGAGACTGGGCATAATGCGCTGCATGAATATCCTCCTATTACGTCCAGAAGAGCGCATTGATGCGCAGCATTGGCGAATTCGTGGCACGCGGTTTCGTCATATCACTACGTTGTTAGAACGCCGTGTCGGCGACGCCGTGCGCGCGGGAATTTTAGATGGGAAGCTCGGCTCTGCGACCATTACTGAAATAGATCCGACCGCAGAACAACTGCTTGTATCGTTCACAGCAGAACAAGAGCCTCCTGCTGCCCTGCCACTAAAGCTGATACTGGCATTGCCACGACCCAAAATGCTCAAGCGGGTGTTAATCGACGCAAGCAGCTTAGGCATAAAACAGATCGTGTTGTTGAATAGCTGGAAAGTCGATAAAAGCTATTGGCAAACGCCTCACTTGAAAGCAGATCTATTGCGCGAGAAATTGTTACTAGGCTTGGAGCAAGCCATGGATACAACGTTACCCGAGCTTATTCTTGCGCCACGTTTTAAACCCTTTGTTGAGGATCAGCTCGCGTCTTTCTGCCTAAGTAGCCGAAAAATCATGGCGCATCCCGGCGACTTCCCACCATTGCCCCACGATATTTCCGAGCCCGTGACGCTTGCTGTGGGACCGGAAGGTGGCTGGACGGAATATGAGAAGGACATGTTCGAATCGCAAGGGTTTGAATGTCACGCGTTAGGTCAACGCATTCTGCGTGTTGAAACGGCGCTGCCCACATTAGTGGGAAGAATGATGCGGCTAATTTAGACAGGCGTAAGCCGTGGAGATGAGCGTTCAGACAAAGTCTACTGTCCGTCACGCCAATTAATCTTCGCGCATAAATCAGGGCCCGCTTATGCGTTTGCGGTTCGCTTAAGAGAAAAAGTGCCCCTGTCATTGTCCTAAAGCGGGAGCAAAAGAAACTGTGGGAGCTTGCCTGCGAGCTCCCACAGTTAACGCGCTCCCTTCGTGAGGGAGTCTTGCGGCGCATCAGTTCCTTTAAATGAACATCGGGGCATCCGCGCGCCGTAATGATTTAACGACGGTAAGGATTACGTGGCTTTTTCGGTAACTTATCGCCACCACGTTGGTTTCGTAAACGCGCTCGTCCGTACAGTCCGGTGTACTGCTTGCCCTTCAGGGCAACATGACTGGAAAGCGAATTTAGCTGCTCTTCGTTTAGATCCATCCAGCGACCGGTTTTTAATTGCGATGGCAACGTCAGGCCACCAAACCGAATACGAATAAGCCGCGCAACCTCAAGCTCTTGCGATTCAAACAGGCGACGTACTTCGCGGTATTTACCGCCAGTAAGCATAACGCGATACCAATGATTGGCAGCTTCTTCCGCGCCGCCAGCATCAATAATGGTTTCAAACTTTGATACACCGTCTTCTAGCAGCACACCATCCAGCAACGCTTGTTTTTTCTCTTTGGTGAGATCACCGCGCACGCGGACGGCGTATTCACGTTCAAAGCCGTTCGATGGATGCATTAAGCGATGCGCTAATTCACCATCTGTGGTGAACAACAGCAAACCTGATGTATTTAAATCTAAGCGACCTACCTGCACCCAACGCATACCTTGAAGCAGCGGCAAGTTATCGAACACCGTGGCACGACCCTCAGGATCATTGCGTGAACACACTTCACCCGCTGGTTTGTGATACATGATCACGCGCACTGTGCGTTCCTCTGGGGCTTCGTTTGGCACAGTACGTCCGTCAACGCGTATGGCGTCTGACGATTCAACGCGGTCGCCCAGCGTTGCGACTTTACCGTTAACTTGCACACGTCCCTGCTCGATCCATCCCTCAAGTTCGCGACGCGAACCTAAGCCTGCACGTGCCAATACTTTCTGAAGTTTCTCACTCATTCTCGGACTCGATCTCGTCATCTCCGCTGATATCTTGTTCCAGCATGTCCGGAGTAGGTTCTTCCTCGGCATCCTTCGCCTGAGGCTTTTTGCGGAATTCCGCTTCGAAACCAGAAAGCACTTGATCCACTTTCTCAAGACTCATCAACGTTGATTCATCAATTTCTGGCTCGTTATTGTTAATCGCATCGATAATTGAGGCTTGACGGTTTTCGTCGCCCTCTGCGCCTTCTGCCTGCGTTTTATCTGCATTAGCAATGGCCAGCACTGCATCCGCGACTTTTTTATCTTCGAGCTGCAGCTCTTCATTAATTTTATCGAGATCTTTGATCTCAGATAATGGCGGCAAGTCTTCTAGGTTCTGCAAATTAAAATAATCCAGGAAGCCCTTTGTAGTGGCGTACATGGCAGGACGACCAGGCACATCACGATGGCCAACAATGCGCACCCAGTTCCGCTCTAACAACGTACGGACGATCTGAGTATTCACGGTCACGCCACGAATTTCTTCAATTTCGCCACGGGTAATTGGCTGGCGATAGGCAATCAGCGCCAACGTTTCTAAGATGGCACGACTATAACGCGGCGGCTTTTCTTGCCACATACGGCTAACCCAAGGGCCCATTTCGGTTCGCACCTGAAAACGGAATCCTGAGGACACTTCACGTAGCTGAATACCGCGATCTGCATAATCTTCCGCCAGCGCTTCTAAAATTTCATCTAACGCTTTTTTGTTGGGACGCTCTTCTTCATCGAACAGCATCAACATGGCGTCGCGATCCAACGGGCTATCCGCGGCTAAAATAGCCCCTTCAAGTACACGCTTAATCAGCACAACATCGACATGCTTTTCGATGGCCGTTTTTTCTTCGCCATCGTCATTGGCCGACGATTCTTCTTCAGACTTTTCCGCTGAGGCGTCTGCACTCTGCTCTGGCACACTTTCTTCAGTGCCTTCTACAGACTCATCCACCACTACGTTTTCTTGTTCTGCCGTTTCATCCACGGTGGGGCTGTCGTGCTCAGTCATCGGCGACAGTTACCTCTATTGGTGCTCGGTCTTCATCTTCCAATAGCACGGTGCGTGCTTTTAGGTGAATCGGAGCAAAGGGTTCAGTTTGTATCAATTCAACCAGCGAGCTTTTGACAAGCTCTAAAATTGCGATAAAGGTCACCACCACACCGGGGCGGCCTTCCTCTAAGTTAAATAGCGCAACGAAAGGCACGAATTCGCGGCCGCGAAGTTGCTCAAGAACATTCGACATACGCTCGCGGGTGGAAAGTTTTTCCCGCGACACATGATGGCTTTCAAACATATCGGCGCGGTGCATAACATCACGCAGCGACAACAGCAGCTCTTTCATATCGACATCAGGATCAGCGCGATCGCTTTTGTAGTCTGGGCGTTTCGCCCCTGCGACCCAAAAGTCTCGCTCTTCGCGCGGCAATTCGTCGATATCTTCCGCCGCCTTTTTAAAGCGTTCGTATTCTTGCAAGCGACGAATCAATTCCGCCCGCGGATCAGATTCGTCTTCATCATCCTCGACTTTCGGGCGAGGCAGCAGGCTGCGAGATTTAATTTCGCTTAGCATCGCCGCCATCACTAAATATTCGGCCGCGAGCTCAAGGTTCATCGCCTTCATTAGCTCAACGTACTGCATGTACTGCACAGTAATTTGAGCAACCGGGATATCTAGAATATCAAGGTTCTGACGCTTAATGAGATACAGCAATAAATCCAGCGGTCCCTGAAACGCCTCGAGAAACACTTCAAGGGCATCGGGAGGAATATATAAGTCATCGGGCAGCTTGGTAATCGCTTTGCCATAGACTAAGCCGAACGGCATTTCTTCTTGCTTGGGATTTAACGGGGCGTCGGTAGTTTCGCCCTCGGCACCTTCTGGCTGCGAGGCATCCGCAGCCTCAACAAGCGGCGCCGCATCATTGGCAGGCTCACTCGCTTCATCTTTCGCAGTGGCGACGGCATCGACTGACGACGCATCGCTCGACGCCTGCTCCGCAGTGTCCTGCGCAGTAGCGTCAAGCTCAGCGTTGTTATCGTCCTGAATGTCTTGCATGTTTTCTCCTGCCAACGCTGCTCAGCGGTAGCTCAATCCCATTGCTGCTCGGACTTCTTCCAAAGTATCGCGCGCGGCTTCGCGTGCGTCTTCACACCCTTCTGCAACAATGGTGCGGACCAGATCAGGGTTACGGCTGTGGTCCGCCGCCCGCTTGCGGATAGGCTCTAACTCAGCCTGTACCGCATCTATCACTGGCTTCTTACAATCTAAACAGCCGATTCCCGCAGTACGGCAACCGTGATCAACCCATCCGCGAATACTGTCGTCGGAATAGACTTCATGCAACTGCCATACCGGGCAATTTTGCGGGTTACCCGGATCCGTCCGGCGAACACGAGCCGGATCAGTTGGCATGCGCCTAATTTTCTCGTCCACCGCATCGGGTTCTTCACGCATGCTGATAAAGTTACCGTATGACTTGGACATTTTTTGACCGTCCAGCCCCGGCATTTTCGAGGCAGGCGTCAGCAATGCTTGAGGCTCCGGCAGAATAATCTTGCCGCCGCCCTCTAGATCACCCAACAAGCGCTCTTTGTCGCCCAGCGTAATGTTTTGCTGATCGTTCACCAGCGCGCGGGCAGATTCCAGTGCAGCTTCATCGCCCTTCTCTTGGTACTTGCGACGATTATCCAGATAAACCTTGGTTTGCTTCTTGCCCATTTTGCGAATGGCCGCTTCCACCGCTTCTTCAAAGCCTGGCTCACGCCCATACAAATGATTAAACCGACGAGCAACTTCACGGGTAATTTCAATGTGCGCAACTTGGTCAGCGCCCACCGGCACCTGACCGGCACGATAAATCAGGATATCCGCAGATTGCAGCAGTGGATAGCCGAGGAATCCGTAGGTGCTCAAGTCTTTCTCTTTAAGCTTTTCCTGCTGGTCTTTATATGTAGGTACGCGCTCTAACCAACCCAGCGGCGTAATCATGGACAGCAACAGGTGTAGCTCTGCGTGCTCCGGCACTTTCGACTGAATAAACAAGGTTGCCGACCCCGGATTAATCCCAGCCGCCAGCCAGTCGATGACCATTTCCCACACCGACTCTTCAATCTTTTGCGGGTTCTCGTAGTCGGTGGTCAGTGCATGCCAGTCGGCCACGAAAAAGAAGCATTCGAGTTCGTGCTGCAGCTTAACCCAATTCTTCAGCACGCCATGATAGTGACCAAGATGTAAACGACCGGTAGGACGCATACCCGACAACACGCGCTGTGACGAAACTACTGAACTCAAAAGAAACTCCGAAAGACTGGCTCAAAAGGGGAGATTATAGCTGCGCTTAGCGCGCTCAGAAAATGGTATCTGTCGATCCCGCTCCGGATCGGACAATTTCCGGCCCATTTGCGTCCGTTAAAGAGATCACTGTGGTCTCTTCCGTGCCGCAATGGCCGCCATCAATAATGAGGTCCACTCGGCCCTGTAACGCATTTTCAATATCGTAGGGGTCGGTGTAGGGGAACTCCTCGTTTGGCAAATGCAATGTCGAGGTCATCAGCGGTGCGCCCAATTCTCGGAGCAGCGCCTGACAAATAGGGTTATTCGGCACACGAATACCGATGGTGCGCTTTTTAGCGTGCATCAAGCGACGCGGGACTTCCGAGGTGCCACGCAGAATAAAGGTATAAGCCCCAGGCGTGTGCGACTTAAGTAACCTGTAATCGGGGTTTTCCAATTTTGCGTAGGTGGCGATCTCTGAGAGATCCGCGCACAAGATGGAAAATTGGTGCTTATCGTCCAAACGACGAAGCTGAATCAGCCTATCCAAGGCGTTTTTCTCACCGATACCGCAGCCGAGCGCGTAGGTGGTATCGGTGGGATAGCAGATCAATCCCCCTTTACGCACAATCTCCACCGCCTGACTGATCAAGCGTGGCTGCGGATTTTCTGGGTGGATATGCAAGACTAGGCTCATGGGCGGGGATTCTGAGGGCGCTAGCGGCGTTAGGCAAGGAATCCTGCTCGTTTCGGCAGCATTTTATGCTTCACACTCCCCGTCGCCTTTAAACTTGCTCTCTTAGCAAAGCTAATTCCCCAGAAATAGGGTAAATCCGGACTATTACAATTTTATTTAGGTGGTGATAGTGTGGCCGGCTTTCGTCAGTGAGCCTAGGCAGATGGCAGCGACTATCATTACATTCGGTACCTTTGACGTGTTTCACGTAGGCCATTTGCGCATCCTAGAAAGAGCACGCGCGCTGGGTGATCGGCTGGTGGTCGGCATCTCTTCTGACGAGCTGAATTTCTCAAAAAAGGGTCGCAAACCTGTCTACGACATTCACGACAGGATGAATATCGTGAGCGCACTACGCTGCGTCGATGACGTGTTCATAGAAGAATCATTGGACAAAAAGACAGATTATATTCGCGAGCACCACGCTGATATCCTTGTGATGGGTGACGACTGGGCAGGCAAATTTGATTTCTGTCAGTCTTATTGCAATGTTGTGTACCTAGAAAGGACGCCGTCCGTCTCTACCACCGAAATTATCGAGGTCATACGGCATGGCTCAGAACAGACTCGTTCGTAATCTGCTGATCCTCTGCGCGCCGGTTTTTGCGCTGCTCTCGATTATCACTCCTTGGCGCAAAAATGCGGTGGTATTTGTCACCACACCTCAAAACGGACTGACCGGCAATTTCTACGCCCTACTGCATTACGCCCTGACGCAAACCAAGCACAAGGTCATCGTACTTGATTCCGCCCAATGTACAGACGATGTGCATTGGGGACCTAACCCGCCAACGATTATTCAGCCAGGCGGGTTCGCCGAAATTCTGCTGCGCCTTCGCCATAACAAATACGTTATTACCCACGGCCACAAGATGCTGCGCAAACACTTCGCGCTTATCCAAGGGGTAAAAATTTATAACGTCTGGCACGGCATTCCTATTAAAGGCATGGGAAATCTCGACGAGAAATTTGATCGCAGTGACCGGCGGCAGCTCCGTTCAGAGTCGGCGCGATTAAGCGCGTTCTTTGTTTCATCCGAAATGGAGAGAAGCTTTATCGCAGGCTGTTTTTTACTGCCGCTCAAGAACATCATCATCACCGGCATGCCTCGCATGGACTGGATGACCTGCACCGTCGACGCACTGCCTCACAGCTTGCAACAGCAAAGCCGACAACTCGACGCGGAGCTAAGCGAGCAAAAGCTGGTTCTCTATGCACCAACCTTTCGCGACTACGACCGCAACGCGCTCGGCTTTGATCGCGACACACTAATGCAATTTGCGAGGGCATTATCGCAACACAACGCCGTACTGGGCATTCGTCCTCATCCGCGCGATGCCAAGCTTTACCAGCAAATCATGCACGGCGTGGACAACGTCATTGATTGCTCATCGATTCATTATCAAGAAGCCGCCGTTTTGCTTAGAAAGGCAGACGTGCTCATTAGCGACTACTCGAGCATTTGGATTGATTACTTGGTGACGGGTAAAGCGGTGGTGGGCTATTTATGGGACGCGGAACAATATTCCTCAGCGCGAGGCTCGATGGTAAATCTCGATGCAGTGTTTCCTGGCCCGATCATTCCGGACGCCGAAAACCTTATCGCGGCTTGCTCCGATGGAACGCTTTTCAAACCAAGCCAATCTCGATTAAGCATGTCGAAGAAAATATTTTATCGGCATGCCGCCAGCGGAAATTGCGCGCGCGTGTGGGCGCACATCGAATCTCATTAGGAAATCTAACACTTACGACGTCGCCACAGGCTGATAGGCAGTTGGAAATGCTTGCCAGACCGGTGTGTGCATCTCTGACAGCGGCGGCACCTTGCCTAGCTCGAGCCATGTCTGTCGCGGGGTATGGAAGTCGGACCCGCCGGACGCGAGCATGTCAAAGTCACGCAAGCACTCTTCCACTAACATCTTTTGATTTGGGTTCAACCCTACCGTCAACGACTCAAGACCACGACCACCGGCTGCGGTGAAGTCTTTCAACACGGTGCGTAATTTTTTTCGCGTTAACCCATAACGTGTTGGATGCGCCAACACGGCCACGCCGCCCGCTTCAGTGAGCGCCGAGACAGCCTGTTCGACGGTTAGCCACGGCGTCTTCACAAATGCCGATTGGCCAGGTTTGAGAAAACGATTAAAGGCATGCTGATCGTTCCGCGCCTTACCCTCGGCCACTAAAATCTGCGCGAACCAAGGACGCCCCGGAGCAACCTGCCCAGATAGTTCAGAGGCTTTTCGATAGGCATCCGTCATGCAGGCAGCTTTATCTAACCGCTCACCCATTTTTTTCGCACGATTTACTCTTGCCTCCTGTTGGTAAGCCACTAGTTCAACAATAGCCGGATGTGCCGGATCAAATGCCAAACCGACAATATGCAGCTCACGGGATTCCCACTGCACCGAAATTTCGATACCGGGGATCAGTTGAACGCCAAGATCTACCGCAGCCTTGTGTGCTTCAGGCCAACCTGCGAGCGTGTCGTGATCGGTAAGCGCCAAATACTCAACGCCAGCTCCCGCCGCTCGCGCCACCAACTCAGTGGGTGAGAGGGCACCATCAGAGGCAGTGCTGTGACAATGAAAGTCGAAGCGTAGAGTCATTTCCTTTACCATCTGGCCTTCGTTAAAATGGGCATCAACATGAAACAGCTTTTTGATTACTTTCCAGTCCTCGTTTTCTTTGGACTGTACTTTTACGGCGGCGCGGACAACAAGCCAGACATTATCCTTGCCACGTGGGGCATCATAGTCGCCTGCACCTTGCAGGTCATCCTTGGATGGGTGATATGGCGCAAGGTTCAACGTATGCATTTATTGGTGCTTGGCTTCACCCTCGTCTTCGGCGGCTTAACCGTCTTTCTTAACGACGAAGCCTTTATTAAATGGCGCACTAGCATTATCTATTTCACGCTTTCCGGCATCTTGCTGATCAGCAAAGTCACACCGGGCCGCAACCTCCTCCAGCGCATTGGCGAAGGCGTGATGCAATCCACGTTTGGTCGGGTCATCCCGGTCGCACCAATTCACTGGATGGTCGCCAACTTCGCTTTCGTGGTTTATTACAGCGTGTTGGCCTGCGCCAATCTATATGTCGCTTACCACTTCAGCACTGACTTCTGGGTAAAATTCAAACTTATCGGCATGACGCTAAGTAACTTCCTCTTCTACCCCGCCATGCTGTACTACCTCTACCGCAACATGTCGGAAGAAGATCGCCAGCAGCTACTTCACGATCAGCCCACCGCCAGCGAACAAAAGAAGGACGACGAATAATGTGGTACGCCATTATCAGCGAAGATGTCGCCGACTCTCTGCCATTACGCAAACAAGCCCGCGCTGCGCACTTAGCGCGTTTGGAACAGCTACAAAAGGAAGACCGTCTACTTGTCGCTGGCCCACATCCTGCAACCGATAGCGACGATCCAGGTGAAGCTGGCTTTACCGGTTCACTCGTTGTCGCCCAGTTTGCGTCTCTTGAGCAAGCACAGGCCTGGGCCGACGTGGACCCTTACATCGATGCCGGCGTCTACGCCAAAGTAACCGTTAAACCCTTTAAAAAGGTTTTTTGAGATTAGCTGCAACTTTTTTGGCGTCAACTTCTCCTAGACTGCGCGCCAAGATTACAGGAGCCATAGCATGCGCAAGATTTTACTACCTCTGATATTGCTACTCGCCAGCAACAGCTTTGCTGCGACTGGCTGGATCGACGACGAACTCTATGTTCCTGTGCGCGCTGGCGCTGGAACTGGATTTAAGATTTTGCACCGTGGATTGAAAAGCGGCACCGCCGTTGAAATTCTTGAATTAGAAGACGGCGCAGAATGGACAAAAGTCCGGATCGGCGATATCGAGGGCTACGTAAATGCCCAATATGTAAAAAAATATCCCACCGCCGCGATTCGTTTAGAACAGCTCGAAAAAAAGCATGAGACAATGCGGACGCAACTCGCGCAAACACAAGAAAAGCTAAAAGAAGTGACGCAGCAACGCGATCAACTGGCAGGCGAAAATAAAACGCTTGATGCAAACCTGTCTAATCGCAGCAAAGAACTGTCCAATTTGAAAGATGTTGCGTCTGATCCGATTCGCCTCGACCAAGCAAACAGAAAGTTAAACGAAGAGCTGGTCACCATGCGCACGCAACTCGACACCACTCAGGCAGAAAATGCCATGCTGCGTAGCGATAACACCTCAAGCCAGTGGCTCATTGGTTGCTTTATTTTGTTTATTGGTAGCGCCATCGGTTGGCTGTCGAAAGGTCGCTCAGGCAAAAATCGCGGCAACTGGGCTTAATGCTTTTTATAGTTAACGCCAAGACGACTAAATCTGAGACAGCTCCTGCATAGCGAATATAAATAAACTATGCAGGAGCCTTAGGCGGCCAAATTACACCACTACCCCTGCTTTTTTCAGTCCGTCAATTTTTTCAGCGTCAAATCCGGCTTCTGCTAATACGTCCGCGGTATGAGCACCTAACTGCGCACCCGGAAACCGATATCTAGGCTGCGTTTTAGAAAACTTAAACGGCGACGCGACCTGACGTTGGCAATTACCCTCTTCATCAGCAACCTCCACTACCATCTCGCGGGCTTTCATTTGCGGGTGCTCGCACGCTTCAGTAAAGCTCAACACCGGCTCAGTGCATGAATCGATTTGAATAAAGATATCCTGCCACTCAGCGAAGGTTTTTTCCTTCATTGCGCTGCCAATTTCGGCCTTTAATTCAGCGACAATATCGGGCGCCATGGCCAACCCTCGGCCAGCCAATTCAGGCCGCCCTATCGCCTGACAAAATTGACTGAAAAACTGCGGCTCCAACCCACCGACAGAAAACCATCGTCCATCCGCCGTTTCATAACAGTCGTAAAATGAACCACCATTGAGCTGCGTTGATTCTAAATCCGGACTTTCTCCTGTCTGCAACGCACCCGGTGCAGTCAAGGCATGCATCGCAAAAGCCGCATCGGTCATGGAGATATCGATATACTGACCTTCACCTGTGTGCTGACGATGAATCACCGCCGCAAGAATCGCCATCACCGCGTGGCATGACCCGCCAGCAACATCTGCCACCTGAAATGCCATTGGCTGCGGTCCGCTGTTACGCCGACCGTTGTAGCTCGTCATTCCCGCCACAGCGAGATAGTTCATATCATGCCCGGCACGATCTCTGTACGGACCATCCTGTCCATAACCCGTCACGGAGCAAAAGATAAGCTTCGGATTCACCTCCCGTAGCGCGTCATAACCGACGCCCAACTTGTCCATAACACCAGGACGGAATTGCTCGATCACAATGTCGTAATCTTTCACCAATGCCTTGACCAAATCAGCACCTTCTGGCTTTTTCAGATCAATCGCTAATGAACGTTTCGAACGATTCAAATAGGCGTGTGCGGCAGACACTTTTCCCACCATGGGCGGCATCACGCGAACCATGTCTGGCCGCGTTGGCGACTCTATGCGTACAATTTCCGCCCCTAGATCGGCCAATACCATTGTGCCGAATGGCCCAGGCAGCAAAGTAGTGAAATCCAGCACCTTGAGGGTGGATAGAGGTCCAGACATGATATGCTCCGCATTGTTGCGTAGATGTTTAAGGCGGTTCGCCATTAAGCACAAAGACGTCAACACGCCCATCGTGTGAAAAACTGAGCACGTAGAAACGCCACCGGCGAATTCAAAGAACAGCGAGAGTAGCGAGTGTTTACGCCAAGACCAAT
Organism: Alcanivoracaceae bacterium; assembly: GCA_029213045.1. Classification (GTDB taxonomy): domain Bacteria; phylum Pseudomonadota; class Gammaproteobacteria; order Pseudomonadales; family Alcanivoracaceae; genus JARGPN01. The sequence continues at coordinate 5,478 of JARGPN010000013.1, read as the reverse complement.
GACAGGGACGCTCAAAATCGGTGAACTTTGCGACCACTACTTATTCCGTCGCCCCCTATAAGATGTCGCCTAACTATTTTGTTGTTTTACTCGGGATATAATCTAAACCATGAATCTGCTACATAAAATTCGTGCCACCTTGGCCCTCGTGGCCATGTTTGTTAATACCGTCATTATGGTGACGCCTTTGTATGTACTCGCCATATTGAAATTGATCCTCCCAATTAACGGCGTTCGTGTACTGCTCTCGAAAGGGTTGGTACTGATCGCTGAAACGTGGATTGCCGTTAACAACGGCATCATCGCCCTATTTAGCAGTGTTCGCTGGCGTGTGGAAGGGTTGGAGAAACTGAGCAAAGACCAATGGTATTTTGTGGTCAGCAACCACCAAAGCTGGGCGGATATTTTAGTGCTTCAGCGTACCTTTAATCGCCGCGTGCCTTTTTTGAAATTTTTCTTAAAACAAGAACTCATCAAAGTGCCATTTTTAGGACTCGCGTGGTGGGCATTAGACTTCCCCTTTATGAAACGCTATTCCAAAGCTGAAATCGAAAAGAACCCTTCCTTGAAAGGCAAAGACTTAGAAACCACCCAAGCGGCCTGCGAAAAGTTCGCCCATTTTCCTACCTCGGTGATGAACTTTCTGGAAGGCACCCGCTTTACCCAAGTGAAACATGACAAACAAAACTCTTCTTTCAACCACCTGCTAAAACCCAAGTCAGGCGGGGCGGCATTCACATTGAATGCGATGGCGGGGAAATTACAAACACTCATTGATGTGACGATCGTCTACCCGAAACACGCACCACGCTCAATCTTCGCCTTCCTCGGCGGTGCCGTTCAAGATGTGAGAGTGATCGTTCGTCAGCAGGTCATTCCCGAATGGGCCTCCCAAGGCGACTATGAAAACGACCCTGACTTCCGCGAAAAATTCCAGCAATGGATCAATGAGCTTTGGAACGAAAAAGACGCCATCTTAGCTGCGCAGCAGCATTAATCTTCGGCCTGATACACGCCAGCGCCGCCCAAGGCGCTGGCGTGTATCAATGGCGTGACGCCGACGGCAATCTGCACTTCGGCGACGATCCTGCGCCAGAGCAAAACGCCAAAGATCTGTCTGCGGAATACAACCACCGCCTACCATTTGAAATTGTTATTGAAGGCGTTGATTACCGCGTCCCTCCGCAAGTCCGTGATCGCATTACCACCTATGTGCGAAAGATATTTACCGTTTACAACCAAGCGCTAGAACTTGAATACCCACAGTCACGGCAGTTCCTGATCAAAATTTACGGTAGCGAGGCTGCCTATCGGAAGTATCAGCGCAAAGTGGCGCCTATTCTTGAAAATTCAGCGGGGTTTTATAATTCCGACACCAATCAGATCACCACGTGGGGCATGGACGAAGAGCAATTGATTCGTTTAATTACCCACGAATGTTCACACGCCATCTCCGCGAGCCATGGACGCTATATCCCAACGTGGCTCAACGAAGGCTTAGCAGAATACTTTGAGCAGATGAATGTCGCCGGACTCGGCGCAAGCGTCCCCGTCTCGCGCTACTGGGTCCGAGTACTGCAACGCCACGGTTACGTTCAGCGATCACCCAACGTGCAGCAGATCATGGATTCGCTGCATCAAGATTGGTATTCAGCAAACGGTGCCGACGGGGTGTCCTACGCGGTGAGCTGGTCATTAGTGTGGTTTCTGATGGATTCACGCAATGGCCGGAGCATCATTGAACAAATTCTCACCACTCCGCACTCGCCCGACCACCCCAATAGCAGCAGCTTTATTCAACGAAGCTGGCCGGGCGGTATCGCCGCCTTTACAGAAGAATGGCGCGACTGGCTACGCGAAGCGCAAGGCACGCATCGTTATTAACGGCTAAATCCGCTAACACCATTGCTCACGCCCTTCGCCTTCCTTAATGTATGCCGCTGAATTTCCTGTTGAGACTGCTGCATGTTTGGTCAATTTCTTAAGCCGCGCTGGCAACACCGTGATCCTGATGTCCGGATTCGCGCAATCGCCCAACTCAAACTCAATGATGCGGAACAGCAGAAAGCGCTGACCACCATGGCACGCGGCGATGCCGACGCGAATGTGCGGCGCAGCGCAGTAGCGCGGCTGACAGACTTCAAACTGCTGGATCAAATTCAACAGCATGACGTCGATGGCCAAGTACGTATCGCGGCGGGCGAGCAAATTAACCGCTTGCTGGCAGGCGTTGCAGACAACAGTCCCAATCTAGAAAACCGGTTGCGATTAATACGTCTTACCGATAATGACTCTGTACTCATTTATGTCGCCCAGCACAGCGCCGACAACTTGTGTCGCGAAGCTGCCGTTGAGCGCATTCAAGCCCCACAAGCACTGAGCGATATCGCAATTTCTGGCGCCGATGAGCCATTGCGCGTTGCCGCCACTGCCCGCGTCACGGATGCGGCGCAACTACGCCTTATTATTCGTGATGCCCGCGATAAACGGGTACAGCGATTAGCTCGAGAGCAACTCAAAACCGCACAAGCACAACTACAGCAAGCAGAGCACGCGCAAGAACGCCGTGAAAAGCTACTGCAGGAATTAAAAGCACATACGACACGTACGCTCGATAACCTGTATGTGCCGAGATTAGAACAGCTGAAAAAAGCATGGGACGAAGTGTCCTCGGACAGTGATCCGGTCGCCCAACAACAAGCATCTGACTTCATCGCCGAGTGCCAAGTACGTCTTGATGAAATTCAACGCGCAAAGGACGTCAAACGTGCCAACGAACAAGCACAAATTGAGCAACAAGCAACGCTCAACACGCTACAGCAAATCGCTGCTAGCTTAACCGCTGACAGCTGGCTGGATATCAACAGCCTGCGCGCCCTCGTGGCAACTCAACGTAACCGCTGGGATGCCGCAATAGAAACCCTGAGCCCATCAGACTCTCTGGCAAAGAAAGCCGACGTGGAATTTTCAACGTGGCAGAAAGCCTTCGATTGTTTAGCCCAATTTAACGCCATAGAAGATGCGTCATCGCAAGCAGTTGAAGAGGCGTCGGAAGGCGGTGCTGCCGATGAAAGCGCGAATGAGGCTATACGCGCAGTACAGGCTCAATGGCCTTCCGCCCTGCCAATGCCTCCATGTTTCGGCGCGGCGATAAAAGAAGTCGCGAAAGAAACACCGTCAGACACAACCAACAAAGACGTCAAAGACAACGACGACAATCAAGAACTGGTGAAATCATTGCAAAAAGTGCTGGGCACGCTGCAAAAAGAACTGCGCCAGAAAAATCTAAAACATGCGAACCGACTTTGGCGAAAAGCCGAAGGCTTGCTCGCTGAAGACGATGCTCCCGACTGGCAAAACCGCTTAGACAAAATGCGCCCCCAACTCGACGAACTCCGCGACTGGCACTCTTTCGCCGCATCGCCGAAAAAAGTCGAGCTATGCGAACGCATGGAAGCATTGATCAACTCCTCCATGGAAGCCGAAGAAAAAGCCGGGTTAATTCATGCGCTGCACGATGAGTGGCGTGAACTTATGTCCGCAGATCAAGCGACAGACCAAGATCTATGGGAGCGCTTTCGCACCGCCTCCGACGCTGCATACATTCCCTGTAAAGAATATTTCCGTGAGCAAGACGCGGAGCGCAGCGCCAATGTTACCAAACGCAAAGGCATGCTCGCGCAACTGAATGCGTTTATCGCCGAACAAGACTGGCAGCAAGCTGATTGGAAACAGGTATTTGAAATTCGTCGCACCGCGCCACAAGAATGGAGCAGCTATCAGCCGGTTCACTTCACCGAGAACCGTGAATTAGGCCGTAAATTTAGTGCGTTGCTCACCACCCTCGACGAAAAACTCCAAGGTGCCAGCGATACTCATGTGGCAGAGCTCGAAAAGCTATTAGCGCAAGCCGAAGCATTGATCGGCGATAGCACGCAACGTGACAGCATTGATCGTTGGAAAGCACTGCAAGCGAGCTGGAAAAACGTGGGCTGGGTACACGCCAATCGCTATCGCGCACTGCACAAAAAATTCCGCAAGCTCGGTGACACCCTGTTTGCACAGCTGGACAGCCAGCGCAAAGAATACAAACAGGAAATGCAGCAGCAAGAAAGTGCGTTAAAGAAAGCGCTGAAAGAATTAAGCACCATGCTAAATGCTGACAGCGGCTCACTCGACTTCGCCGCCATCTCTCAGCACGCAGAACAGTTGCGTGACCTGCCGTGCCCACCAAGAGAAAAAGCCCTCGAACAACAGCGCCAAGATCTCTTGCAAAAAGCGAAGCAACTTAAACAATGGCAAACCAAATGGGAACGCTGGAACACGCTCCAACAAGGTGTTGCTAATGCTCCCGAACAAAGTGAAACGGGCGCACAAAGACACTTTGCAGTCGCTATAGAATTTGCCACGGGCAGCGAGTCACCCGCCGATGCCAAGCAAGAACGCATGCAGTGGCAATTACAGCAACTGCAAAAAGCAATGAAAGGCGGCAATACAGATGTGTTGTCGGAAACGAAGAAGACGCTTGATGAGCATGCGGCGTTGTTAGCCATGGGGCTAGCCAGCGAGATACGTGAGCGAGCGCTCAAAGCACTGCGTTCACTGGAGCCGAAACGTTGAGAATCCTGAATAAATTTCTTTCTGGAACACGCGGAATGAAACGCGCATTGGGCCTCTATGCCCCCTATTTGGGTGCTGGTGTAAAAGTCCGCGACATTAGCGAAGACTTTCGTCACGTACGCGTTGAGATGGATTTAAAATGGTACAACACCAACTATGTTGGCACCCATTTTGGTGGGTCCCTGTATAGCATGGTCGATCCGTTTTTTATGTTGATGCTGATGCAAATTCTCGGCCGCGACTATGTGGTGTGGGACAAGGCGGCCTTTATAGATTTTATCCAGCCGGGCAAAGGGAAAGTCAGCGCCACCTTTACCATCACCGACGCAATGTTAGAGGAAGTTCGCCAACACACTGACAATGGCGATAAATATTTACCCATCTGGCCGGTAGAAATAAGAGATGAAGCAGGCGAGTTAGTCGCTAGAGTGGATAAGACACTCTATATCCGAAAGAAACGAGGACAGTAATCTCGGGTTTTGCAGCACCACACTGCGCATAGATGCCCCATCGCTTGCAGGCAAGCTCCCACATAGAACACCAAGGGTTGCGAGGGGCACACAACGCCGAACGCATTCGCCTCATCCACCCCAATTCAAACCCCAACAACCAAAACGGCACAGCCCCTGTGGGAGCTTGCCTGCAAGCGAAACTGCCTAATAAGCACGCTCAGGAGCAGATCATTGAGTGTGCCCTAGCCAAGGGTAATGTTTGTAAGGGCCAGAGCGTTATATCCAAAGCCCCATCGCTTGCAGGCAAGCTCCCACATAGAACACCAAGGGTTGCGAGGGGCACACAACGCCGAACGCATTCGCCTCATCCACCCCAATTCAAACCCCAACAACCAAAACGGCACAG
>JARGPN010000007.1 GCA_029213045.1 Alcanivoracaceae bacterium | reverse complement strand
TGCGTGTTAAAGAAAATGTGATAGACCTATGTGGGAGCTTGCCTGCAAGCGATGCCAGCCTCTCAAGCCAGCACCACCTGCCTGCAACGAGACGCCGTTAGTTACGACGTGCCGCGAACCTGTTTTTCCATTTCGTCGACGCTGATATGACGTACGTCTTTGCCTTTCACTAAGTAAATGACTTGTTCGGCAATATTGCGCGCGTGGTCGCCAATACGCTCTAACGCGCGCAGCGACCAGATGATGTTTAACACGCGTGAAATAGCGCGCGGGTCTTCCATCATAAAAGTAACCAGCGAACGCATAGCGGAGCGATATTCTAAATCCACTTCGTTATCTTCCGCGGCAACCTCAACGGCTTTATCGGCGTCAAAGCGCGCGAAGGCGTCCAGTGAATCACGCAACATTGAACGCACATGGTTACCAATATGACGAACTTCCACGTAACCGCGCGGCGATTCGCCTTCTTCTGCCAACTGAATTGCCATGCGAGCGATCTTTGCAGATTCATCACCGACACGCTCTAAATCCGAAACGGTTTTTGACACCGCAATAATCATGCGCAAATCCGATGCCGCCGGTTGGCGCAAGGCCAATACCCGCGCGCATTCTTCATCAATCACTTTTTCCAAGTGATCGACGCGCTCTTCGGTGCTCAATACTTTTTCTGCGAGCTCCGAATCTGCCTGCAATAAAGATTGCAGCGAGTCGATCACCTGCTTCTCGACCAGACCACCCATTTCCATGAGGTGACTGCGGATAGATTCCAGCTCGTCGTTAAACTGACTGGAGCTGTGTTGGCCAAAATGGGTACGGTCCATGGAAATTCTCCTGCGAATCCTTAATTAACCGAAACGGCCGGTGATATACGCTTCTGTCAGCTGATGATCCGGCGACGTAAATACTTTGCGCGTGTCATTCACTTCAATCAGACGACCCAGATGAAAGTACGCCGTGCGATGTGATACTCGCGCCGCTTGCTGCATGGAGTGCGTCACAATGGCAATGGTGTATTGGCTCGACAGCTCGTCAATCAGCTCTTCAATTTTTGCCGTGGCAATAGGGTCCAACGCAGAGCAAGGCTCATCCATCAACACCACCTCTGGGCTTACTGCGATGGTGCGCGCAATACACAAACGTTGCTGCTGACCACCCGACAATCCTGTGCCCGGCTGATGCAAGCGATCCTTCACCTCATTCCACAAGCCCGCTTTACGCAAACTTGTTTCAACAATTTCATCCAAGTCATAACGCTTGTTTGCCAAGCCATGCAGGCGCGGCCCATAAGCAACGTTATCGTAAATCGACTTTGGAAAAGGATTGGGTTTTTGAAACACCATGCCAACCCGCGCGCGTAATTCGACCACGTCTAATTTAGGATCGTAAATATCTTCGCCTTCCAGCTTTAACGACCCTTGCACGCGACAAATATCAATGGTGTCGTTCATACGATTTAGTGAACGCAGGAACGTGGATTTACCACAACCGGACGGCCCGATCAGCGCGATCACTTCGTTTTTTCCGACATCCAAATTCACGTCGTAGATTGCTTGTTTGTCTGCGTAGTACACGCATACATCACGCATGCTCATTTTCGCATCGTCGACAAGGGGCAAGCCTACGGTTTTATCCGGGTAATCAATCTGGTTTTCCGTCATTTTTACTTTTTCCTTTGCAACGTGCGGCGGTGTAGACGCCTGCTGCGCAGTATTATTGATCTTGGGTGCAGTTTCCATGGCTTCAACTCCTTACCAGCGGCGCTCTAGACGCTTACGCAGAACGACCGCAATGGTGTTCATCATGATGAGGAAACCCAGCAGCACCATGATGGCCGCTGAAGTCAGGGCAACGAATGAAGATTCTGGGCTGTCCGCCCAAAGATAAATCTGTACTGGCAATACCGTCGCAGGACTCACCGGACCACCTGGAATATCGACAATAAACGCCACCATGCCGATCATCAGTAGCGGCGCGGTTTCGCCCAGCGCTTGTGCCATGCCGATAATGGCACCGGTCAACATGCCGGGCATGGCTAACGGCAACACATGATGGGTGACCATTTGCATGCGCGACGCACCGAGGCCTAACGCTGCCTCACGAATAGAAGGCGGCACCGCTTTAATTGCCGCACGGGCAGAAATAATAATCGTCGGCAAGGTCATTAACGTGAGCACCATGCCACCAACCAGCGGCACCGAACGCGGCAGACCAAACAAGCCAATAAAAATCGCGAGGCCGAGCAATCCGAAGATAATCGAAGGTACCGCCGCCAAGTTATTAATATTGACTTCAATAAAATCGGTTAAGCGATTTTTCGGTGCAAACTCTTCTAGATAAACTGCTGCGGCGACGCCAATTGGAAATGACAAACCCAGCGTCACCAACATAGTGAAAAACGAGCCTGCTACCGCGCCCCATAAGCCTGCTTGTTCTGGCTCGCGCGAATCACCGTGGGTAAACAGTGACGCGTTAAAACGCATCTCAACGCGATCATCGTCTTCAAGTGTTTGCACCCACTCTCTCTGACGGTCGTTAAGTCGGCTGCCTTCTCGTTGCTCATCGTCTGCTTTAATAAACAAATCGACTGTATCGTCCGCCAGCAACCATACTGTTTCTGATTTATTGATTAACGATGGATTTTCAATGAGTCGGTCGCGCATCCAATATTCGGCGCCAGAACTGACCAAATCGCCGAGGGCGCGTTTTTCACGACGGCCATCCACCTCAGGAAATAAGGCGTATAAACTCTGTCGCACTACGCCGCGGTAATTTGCGCTCATTAATTCTTCTTCAGAGGCAGGAACGGCGACACCGAGCGTGTCGGCGTCGTACACGACTTCAACTTGAATATAGGCCTCAGTAAACGCGGGCAAGCCTTTGCTTATGATATCAGTGAACAACACCACAACAGCAAGAATGCCTACCGCAATAGAGGCAATGCCATAAGCACGGAAACGACGTTCTGCGCGATAACGCTTTCGCAGCGTTTTGCGTACGGTTTCAGTTGTCTTACTCATATTCTTCCCGATATTTCTTAACGATATGCATGGCAAGCACGTTGAGCGCCAGCGTGGTGAGGAACAACATTAAACCAAGCGCAAAGGCCGCCAGGGTTTTTGATGAATCAAACTCTTGGTCACCGACTAACAACGTAACGATTTGAACGGTGACAGTGGTCACGGCTTCCAGTGGGTTCACCGTTAAATTGGCGTTCAGCCCCGCCGCCATCACCACGATCATGGTTTCCCCGATGGCGCGTGATGCCGCCAACAACACACCGCCCATGATGCCCGGTAGCGCAGCAGGAATAACCACCTTCTTAATTGTTTCGCTTTGCGTTGCACCCAGTGCTAACGACCCGTCTCGCATCGCTTGCGGCACGGCGGTGATCACGTCATCCGCTAACGATGAAACGAAAGGAATGATCATCACGCCCATCACCAAACCCGCCGCTAATGCACTTTCCGACGCGACATCTAAACCCAGCGATTGACCAAAGCCGCGAATTAACGGCGCCACCGTTAAGGCCGCGAAGAAGCCATACACCACGGTAGGAACGCCAGCGAGAATTTCTAAGGTTGGTTTAGCGAATGCACGCACTCGCGGGTGTGCATATTCAGCGAGATAAATCGCGGACATTAAGCCCACCGGCACCGCCACAGTAAGCGCGATGGCGGAAATTAATAATGTGCCGGCAAACAAGGGCACAGCGCCAAATGCACCAGACGCAGCAACTTGATCAGCGCGCAGCGCAGTTTGTGGACTCCATTCCAGTCCAAATAAAAATTCAGTAATTGAGACGCTTTGAAAAAAACGAATCGATTCAAACAACACCGACATGACGATGCCGACGGTGGTTAAAATCGCGATGCTTGCACTGAGCATCAACATCCATCGCACCACGCGTTCAACACGTTGGCGCGCTCTCAATTGCGGCTGCACGCGCGTCCAGCCCCACATGCCGCCGAGCACACCTACGCCGATCACAACCGCCGTCAGCAAGTTCTGGCTCTGCGCATTTAACGTATTAAGCCGTTCGGAGGCCGCCACAATCGCGGGATCAACATTAGAAGAATCCAACGCGCCGGAGGCCACGTTATTAATTTTCGTCAGGAGTAAATTGTATTCAACCGGGCTGCCCGGCTGGATTGCCACAGGCAATTGCTCAACCACAAGGTGTCGCACAACAGCGCCGTCGAAAATCAGCCACAATCCCAACAGCAGCATGGATGGCAACACACACCAGAACATCGCTAGCGAAGCGTAATACGTCGGCAGTGAGTGCAAAAAACGAATACCGCCCAACGGTGCAGACACGGCATGCGAACGACGAAACCCCGCAAACCAAGCGACACCCGCCAAGGCGATCATTAATAACAGGAGATTCCCCGTTTGCATGTACTGCTCCTTCAAACTCTTTACGCAAAAGCGCGGGCGGCAACTTTTCTGGAAAGAATTCGACAATGAATTCTAGACGGCAAAGCCCGGAACATCATGGATGACCGGGCCTGCCATTCTACCTTTTCGGTGCGAAATATCTCGCGCCGTTTTGAATCTTACAGTTCTTTGCCGCTCAGCGGTTCAAGCTTGCTCACGCTTTTAGCCACTTTGTTACGCAGGTCTTTGCCCATCGGGATCAAACCTTTATCTGCCAAGTAGCCTTCATCGCCCCACGCTGCTTCAGAGGTGAATGCTTTCGCAAAACCTTCGATGCCAGGCACAACACCAACGTGTGCTTTCTTGATGTAGAAGAACAAAGAGCGTGATACGCCGTAATCGCCGTCAGCAATGGCGTCAAAGGTTGGCGCATGGCCATCAACTTTGGAGCCTTGTACTTTGTCGCGGTTTTGATCAAGGAAGCTGAAGCCGAACACACCGAATGCGTCAGGGTTTTTTTCCAGTTTCTGAATGATCAAGTTGTCGTTTTCGCCCGCTTCAATATACGCGCCGTCTTCACGAATACCGTGACACACTGCTTTGTACTTATTCTTGTCGGTGGCCTTCATCGCTTTGATAAAACCGAACTTCGCACAGCCGCCTTCTAGCGCTAGCTCAGAAAACGCGTCACGTGTGCCAGAAGTTGGTGGTGGGCCCAATACTTCGATTTTCACGTTAGGCAACGCTGGGTTCACGTCTTTCCACGTTTTGTATGGGTTGGCCACTAACGTTTCCGTGCCATTTGGGTTCGGTACGTCTTTTGCCAACGCCAAGAAGATATCTTTAACGCTAACGTCCATTTCTGCGGATTTCACAGAGTTGGCCAACACGATGCCGTCATAACCGATCATCACTTCAACAACGTCTTTCACGCCGTTTTTCTGGCAATCGTCAAATTCAGATTGTTTCATGCGACGTGATGCGTTGGTGATGTCTGGATGATCCGTGCCCACACCCGCGCAAAACAGCTTCATACCACCGCCAGTACCGGTAGATTCCACTTTAGGGGTCGCGGTGCCGCCGGTTTTGCCGAAGCGCTCAGCGACAACAGTAGAGAAAGGGTACACCGTGGAAGAGCCCACAATGCTGATGTAATCACGAGAAGCAGCGGTGGCTGGCGTGCTGGCGATCGCCAGGACAGTCGCCAGGCCTGCAAAAGTGGCCTTCAATTTCATCTTGTTCGTCTCCAGTTAAATGATTGTCGGCCTTCAAATCGCCGACGATGCTTGAGCAAGGCAGATGCTAGAGGGTGAATATGACAAACCCATGACATTTTCGACGTGATGTGATGACAATGCGTATTTCTGTCCGCAGCAGCATTGCTGCACTCTGCGACGATAAATCCTTATAATCTGCGCCTTTGCGGACCAATAAGAGATTGTCATGGAAGCTATAGCGTGCTGGATTCAGCGATTAGAGCAATTTGCTCGCTTCACCGGCCACACGGTGAGCTGGCTGAGCCTCGCTCTGGTGTTACTCGCCATGCTGATTGTCCTGCTGCGCTATGCCTTCGATTTTGGCAGCATCGGCCTGCAGGAAGCGGTGATGTACCTGCACGGCGCGCTCTTTATGCTCGGGCTTTCCTACACGCTGTCACGCGACGAGCATGTGCGAGTAGATATCTTTTACCAGCGCTTTAGCCCGTCTCGGCGAGGCATGGTGGACTTCTTTGGCACCCTCTTTCTGCTGTTGCCGACCTGTCTACTGATGCTTCTATTGAGCTGGGATTATGTGATTGCCAGTTGGTGGCGCTTGGAAGGGTCCGCCGACCCCGGCGGCCTGCCGCTCGTCTTTGTGCTGAAAACGCTACTGCTAATAGCGCCTGTACTACTGGTGATTCAAGGCACTGCCGAAGCGCTGCGCGCCTGGCTACGCTGGCAGCGACCCGATCTCGACGCCGCCGCGACCGCCCGCGCCGAGGACATTCAATGATTGAGTTAATGCCTTTATTCCTCTTTCTCGCCACCTGCATCGTGCTTATGGCGGGGTATCCCGTGGCGTTCACGCTCTCCGGCGTGGCTATTTTGTTTGCGTTTATCGGCATGGCCACCGGCACGTTCGACAGTAGCGTGCTGACGTTCACCCCAAACCGGCTGTTCGGCATTATTAGCAATCAAACCCTCATCGCCGTGCCGTTGTTTGTATTCATGGGCGTGATGTTGGAAAAATCACGGGTGGCGGAAAAGCTCCTCAGCACCATGGGCCGCTTGTTCGGCCCCTTGCCCGGCGGCTTAGGCATAGCCTTAGTCGTAGTCGGCGCGCTACTTGCGGCCAGTACTGGCATTGTTGGCGCCACCGTCGTCACCATGGGGCTGCTATCGCTGCCCACCATGCTGCGCTTGGGCTACTCACCCACGCTGACCACCGGCCTGATTTGCGCCACCGGGACGCTCGGGCAAATCATTCCCCCGTCCATTGCCTTGGTGCTGCTCGGGGATGTGCTGTCATCCTCGTACCAGCAAGCGCAGTTAGAGCAGGGATTGTGGTCTACCGACACAGTGTCGGTGGGCGATCTGTTTGTCGGCGCACTCATTCCTGGGCTGATACTGGTAGCGCTCTACGCGCTGTATGTCTTCGTCGTCGCCCTAGTAAAACCTGCTCACGCGCCGGCCATGGCCCCCGCTGAAGTAGATGCGCCGCAAACCCCATTATGGCGCGACCTCATCACCAGCCTGATGCCACCCTTATTCTTAATTCTCGCCGTGCTGGGTTCTATATTGGGCGGCTTTGCCACGCCCACCGAGGCAGCTGGCGTGGGCGCATTCGGTGCGCTCGTGCTAGCGGTGCTGAACAAGCAGCTCACCCTTGAGCGTTTGCGCGAAGTGATGCGCAGCACCACGCGCGTCACCAGCATGGTGTTTTTAATCTTGATCGGCGCGTCGATTTTTTCCTTAGTGTTTCGCGGTCTAGGCGGCGACGAAGCCGTGCAGCACCTTTTCGATAACATTCCAGGCGGCGTGGTCGGGGCAACTCTGCTCGTCATGGTTGTGGTGTTCTTGCTGGGTTTTATTCTCGATTTTATTGAAATCACATTTGTAGTGGTGCCGATTGTTGCGCCTATTCTGTTGGCGATGGGCATTGATCCTGTATGGTTAGGCGTAATGATCGCCATCAACCTGCAGACGTCATTTTTAACACCGCCATTTGGTTTTGCCCTGTTTTATTTGCGCGGCGTCGCACCGGCGAGCATCACCACTGCACAAATTTATCGTGGCGTACTTCCGTTCATTGTTGTGCAATTGCTAATGTTGGGTATTCTTGCCATATGGCCGGAACTTGCGACGTGGTTGCCGTCTAAACTCTACGATTAATAAAACGTCGTTGACACCAAGAAAGACACGATGCAAACAGATAAGATATTAAAAATATAAAACTCGAACACCGACTGGGATCTTGGCATGGAAGATATCGATCAAAACCCGCTGCCCGCCGGAGTGCTGGCACTGCAAACTATCGCCATGCCGGCTGACGCAAACTGGAATGGCGACATTTTTGGTGGCTGGCTTGTTTCGCAAATGGACCTCGCCGGCGCCGTCACAGCGCGCCGCGCCGCACGTGGTCGCGTCGCCACTGTCGCCATTGATAGCATGGCATTTTTGCGCCCTGTGCCGATTGGCTCAGTGGTAAGCTGCTACACGGATCTCGTCGAAATCGGACGCACCTCCATGCAAATTCAAGTAGAAGTGTGGATTGGCGATCACAATGAAAACCAAGCCAAAGTAACCGAAGGCTTATTCACCTTTGTTGCCATCGACGGTACCGGTCACACCCGTCCAGTGCCACGCGATTAATGATGCGCTCCCGTTTCGTCCTCGCCCTATGCCTTTTTCTGTTCAGCGCCTCCACGTTCGCTGACGTCACGCTGGTGCGTCACCCGAATCGGCTCACTGAATGGGATACGCGCAACGAGTATTTTTTATCGCTGCTTTCCTTGGCGCTGGAAAAAACTCGCGGCACAGACGGCGACTATTTGCTTGAGCCTAGCGCACAACCGATGAATCAAGGGCGCGCCATTAATTTATTATCGAGCGGAGAAGAACTCGACGTCTTGTGGAGCATGACAACACGGCAACGCGAAACGCAGATGCTTCCGGTGCGCATTCCATTATTAAAAGGTCTGATGGGCTATCGCCTGTTTATTATTCGCGCCGAAGACACTGTCTGGTTTAAAGGCATCAAAACCCTCGACCAACTTCGCGATTTACGCGCAGGCCAAGGTCACGATTGGCCAGACACCGACATTCTGCGCGCCAACGGTTTTCGTGTAGAAACAAATACAACCTACGAACACCTTTTTGAAATGCTCCAAGCCGGTCGCTTCGATTTTTTCCCTCGCGCATTAAATGAACCCTGGGAAGAAGTAAGTGCTCGCCCAGAATTGAACTTGGCCGTTGAATCCCGTTTATTGCTGTATTACCCAACGGCGAACTATTTCTTCTTTCAGCGTAATAACACAGCACTTGCTGATCGAGTACGTCGCGGCCTAGAAATCGCTATTGCCGATGGCAGCTTCGATGAACTATTTAATCAACATCCGGCGAACGCGTTTGCACTCACCCATTCTGAATTAAGCCAACGGCGCGTGTTAAAACTGATCAACCCATTGCTACCCGCCGAAACCCCTCTCGACCGGAAAGAACTCTGGTGGCAGGCTCCAGTAGGCGCGGCGGGCGCTATTCCAGAACCCAAAGCTACTGGCAAATAATTTATTTACGGCAACAAAAAAGGCCGTCGTTGTTTTCACCAACGACGGCCTTTTTATTTTCAGATGACGTAAATTTATTCTGCCAACTTACCTCGAACGGCCAAATACTCGGCTTCTGCAATCGCAGAGTAGTTGCGTACGCTGCTTTCAAATGCACGGAATGAATCGTACACCCGCTGGGCAAATTCATTGTCCGCCGTGAGCTCTGTCAGCACATTATCGCTTTCCCGCTTTAATGCCACCAACACTTCATCGGGCAAACGCCGCAGCTGCACGCCGTGCTTTTCCTTCAGCTCCTGAAGCGCTGCGTTATTTCGTGCGGTGTATTCACTGAGCATGTCATCGTTTGCCCACGCGGCGGCAGCACGCACTATGGCCTGCAAATCGTCCGGCAGCTCTGCCCACGCCGCTTTATTGATTACCAGCTCTAGGGTTGGACCCGGCTCATGCCAACCCGGGTGATAATAATATTTGGCGATTTTATAAAAGCCGAATGTCAGGTCGTTGTAAGGCCCCACCCAATCCGCCGCATCAATGGCACCACTTTCTAATGCCGTAAAGATTTCACCGCCGGGCAACTGCACTGGCGTAGCGCCGAGACGCTTTAATACTTCACCGGCCAGGCCTGGCATCCGTATTTTCAGTCCAGCCAAATCATTCACGCTATTAATTTCGCGGTTATACCAACCGGGCAACTGCGTGCCGGTGTTACCACATGCGAACGGCTTTAAATTAAATTGGCTGTACAGCTCGTCCCATAATTCTTGACCGCCGCCGTAGCTCAACCAGCTGTTCATCTCTTGTGCAGTAAATCCAAAAGGTACACTGGTAAAAAATGGCGTGGCGGGATGCTTGCCCTT
This sequence comes from Alcanivoracaceae bacterium, assembly GCA_029213045.1. Taxonomy (GTDB): domain Bacteria; phylum Pseudomonadota; class Gammaproteobacteria; order Pseudomonadales; family Alcanivoracaceae; genus JARGPN01. The sequence continues at coordinate 222,759 of JARGPN010000007.1, read as the reverse complement.
CCAGTAATACGCCGCACCGTGCCCCATTTGCGCGCTACCCTGCGACACGGCATCAAACACTTCCATGGCAGGCACCAATTCGTTTGCACCGTACACTTTTATCTCGATGCGGCCAGCCGACATTTGCTTCACCAGTTTGGCGAATTTCTCTGGGCTGGTGCCAAGGCCGGGATAATTTTTAGGCCAGGTGGTGACCATTTTCCAATGATAGGTTTTCGAGGTCGTTGCGCCCTCGGTCGTGGCACAGTCTTGTTTGCCACAGGCAGCCAATGCGGTTGTCGCAGCGCCCAATCCCAATGCGGATATAAATTTACGGCGATCCATCACACCTACCTTTTCATTTTTGTTTGTTATACGTCCACGCCGACTGACAGTGCTAACGTTTAAAGATGCTCGAGCTTAGCAAACTGACTCACCAACCATTTACTGCCTGCGCGATCAAAATTAATTTGCAAACGCGCATTCGGGCCTTGCCCTTCAAAATGAATAATCGTGCCTTCGCCAAACTTCGGGTGCACAACACGCATGCCCAAGGTGTAGCCTTCCGCGGTGGCGGCGGCATTACCATTACTGCTGCCGTGACCGACGCTGGAAACGGGCCGACTAATTTGGCCGCGCATGCGCACTTCTTCTAGCAGCTCTTTGGGTATTTCTCGCAAAAAGCGCGACGGCGCATTGTAAGTTTCGTTGCCGTACAGACGGCGCGACTCAGCGTAGGTGATATACAGCTCACGCATGGCGCGCGTGATGCCGACATAACAAAGCCGCCGTTCTTCTTCCATTCGACCTGGTTCATCCGCGGACATTTGATGCGGAAATAAACCTTCTTCCAAGCCAACCATAAAGACAATTGGGAACTCCAAGCCTTTCGCCGAATGCAACGTCATCATCTGCACCGCATCTTCATGTTCGGCGGCCTGCCCTTCGCCCGCCTCTAACGCGGCGTGATCTAAAAATGCCGTCAGTACATCCGCACCGGCTTCGCCATCGGCGTCGCCGTCATCGAACTCACGTGTGGCGCTAATTAATTCCCGCAAGTTTTCTTCACGCTGCTGGCCTTTCTCGCCTTTTTCATTGCGATGAAATTCCAATAAGCCAGAGGCGTGAATCACGTGCTCCGCTTTGGTGGCCAACGTTGCGTCCGTAGTGTCCGCATCCAATCGATTAATGAGATCGAGGAACACCGCCAACGCCGAACTTGCTCGCCCCGGCAGGGCACCATTGGTGATTAAAGTATTTGCCGTTGCCCATAAGGATTCACCCGCATCACGGGCCGCTTCACGGAGCACTTCGATGGTCTTGGCGCCGATGCCTCGCGTTGGCGTGTTCACCACTCTTTCAAACGCAGCATCCGCATGACGGTTGCTCAGCAAGCGCAAGTAGCCCAAAGCATTTTTAATTTCAATACGCTCGAAGAATCGCTGGCCGCCGTAAATACGGTAAGCAATGCCATTTTGCAAAAAGGCTTCTTCCATCACCCGGGACTGGGCATTAGAGCGATACAGCACCGCCATTTCTTTGCGGTTCATGCCTTGCTCTTGCAAGCGCAATACTTTGTTAGCAACAAAGCGCGCTTCGTCGACTTCGTTAAAACCCGCGTACAAACGAATCGGGTCACCTTTGCCAAATTCCGTCCACAGCTCTTTGCCAAGACGATCGGCGTTATTGGTGATCACTGCGTTCGCGGCGGAAAGAATGGTGCCGGTGGAGCGATAATTTTGCTCAAGACGAATGGTGCGTAAGTCAGCAAAGTCGTCGCTGAGGCGATGAATATTTTCGATGCGCGCACCACGCCAACCGTAAATTGATTGGTCATCGTCGCCGACAATGGTGATGCCCGCGCCACCGCCAGACAGTAAACGCAGCCACGCATATTGAATCGCATTGGTATCTTGAAATTCGTCCACCAAGATATGGCGGAAACGGCGCTGATAGTGGCCGCGCAAATCATCGTTATCGCGGATCAGCTCGAGCGCGCGGAGCAGCAGTTCATTAAAGTCCACCAGACCGCCACGACGACACAGATCTTCATAGGCCTGGTAAATACGCTGCATGGTGGCCACGAATAAATCACCGCGCGGCTCCATATGTTCAGGGCGAATGCCTTCGTCTTTTTGACCGTTGATGAACCACTGCGCCTGACGCGGTGGCCAACGCGTATCGTCCAGCTCAAGGTCCTTGATGACCCGGCGAATCAGTCGCTGCTGATCATCAGAATCGAGTATCTCGAAGCTCTCTGGCAGGCCGGCGTCTTGCCAATGGGCGCGCAACAGGCGATGAGCGATACCATGGAAGGTGCCCACCCACATTCCGGAGGCGGGCATATGCAGCAGCTGCTCAATGCGACCGCGCATTTCATGGGCGGCCTTATTGGTGAAAGTAACCGCTAACAAACCAAACGGGGACACCTGTTCGGTAGCGATTAAATAGGCCATGCGATGCACCAGCACCCGGGTTTTCCCGGAGCCAGCGCCTGCAAGCACTAATAAGTGGGCATCATCGGCCGCCACCGCATCGCGTTGGGCCGGGTTTAAACCGTCGAGTAGTTCAGTCACATCATCCATCGGGGCGGAATTGTAGCAGCTTGTTTCAGGAATGCCTCCCAACAGTGAAAGGTACGACGAAAAGTCCTCCTGAAAGTTAGAGTGATATTGTAATAATCTCGCCAAAGTGTTTGTTTTTTCAGCATTTAACAACTGTTTGCTGTGTTTATATTCCCGCACGACACGCGCATAGTTACACTGTGCAACCTTGCGTTAAGAACTGTACACAGCGCGCCTAATTAAGGCACCATCATTGGTGACCCGTCCGTGTTTTTCGGACACGACTAGCCGTAATTTCAATAGCTTAGAGACTATTTGAGGGTCAAGGCTTGAACAAGAATAATAACAGCGCGGGAGCAACGCACGACGATCTGCTGAAAGAGCAGACGCGGCGGCTATTTGCCTCCCTACCGGTCATGAACATGCTGGAGCCAGCGTGTGCGCTTGTTATTGTCTGGCTTTATTGGAACGCCAGTACCCCCCACCTCGAACTTCTCACCTGCGGCACATTAATTTTTGGTATGGCGTTTACCCGTGCGGTAGTCGCCCTTTTGTTTCGCCACCTCGCCCCAGACATGCAGCGCACTGACGGCTGGCGCTGGATTGCCACCCTGTTGGTGTGGATCAGTGGCGCCATCATGGGCTTAGTCGCGGTTTATCTAAATCCTACCGCACTGATGTTTGCCCCCGCCCTAATGCCATACCAAGCATTGTTCGCGGGTTTGATGCTCAGCCTGTCAGTAGTCGCCATCAGCTGTTATTCGATTTTTCTTCCCGCCGCGATTGGTTATTTGCTAGCGATGTCCGCACCTGTTGCCATCCATATCGCGATCAGCGGCGACGACGGCCCCATTTTCGGCGCTGTGTTTGCCTGCGTATCGCTGTTTATGATGTTGGCGGCGGTCAGCATGCATCGTGGCGCGATTCAAACGTTGCGCCTACAACACAAGAACATTTCCCTTATCGACTATTTGGATCGCGCACGCGGCGACGCCGAAGCATTAAATGAAAAGCTGACGCGCGAAATTTTCGAGCGCAAACAGGCCAAGCAAAATCTTCAAGAAGCAAACGACCGGCTTGAGAGCATCGTGCAAGAACGCACCCGCATGCTAGAAAGCGCCAACGGTGAGCTCAGCGCGGCCAGCCAACGTTTACAGTTGGCGCTAGACGCTTCAAACATTGGCCTGTGGGATTGGAACCTACTCACCGGCGACACCTATCATTCTAATTTTGATCGCATGCTTGGCTACGGTCGTGACCGCTTCTCCAATTTTGTTGTGGACATGGAGCAAATGGTACACAGCGATGACTGGCCGAAAATCAAGCGCGCCATGGTGGCTCATTTTAAAGGTCGCACCAGCCGTTATCATGCGATGTATCGCATTCGTCACGCCAACGGCGATTGGCGCTGGATCGAAGACGAAGGTCGCGTGGTTGAATGGAACAAAGAAAATCGCGCATCGCGCATGATTGGTACCCGTCGCGACATCACCGACGATAAACTTTCTGAAGACCAATTACGCCTTTCCGCCACCGTTTTCGAAAATGCCTCGGAAGGCATTTTGATTATGGATACGAACTTCCACTTCCTCACGGTCAACGATTGCTTTACCCGCATCACCGGTTTTTCTGAGGAAGACGTCAGAGGCAAAACGATAGCCTCCGCCAGCCATAGCAGCAGCACCAACACAGATTTATATTCCGAAATCGCCAACACCGTTCGCCGTGAAGGTTTCTGGGAAGGCGAGATGAGTGAGCGCCGTAAAAACGGCGAGCCTTACCCCATTTGGTTACAGCTCAGCGCCGTGTATGACGACGAAGGGAAAATTACCCATTACGTTGGCATGTTCTCTGACTTAACGTCGCGCAAAGAAGCGGAAGAAAAACTCCAATTCCTGTCCAACTATGATCGCCTTACTGGTCTCGCCAACCGCACCATGTTCCGCGAGAAGCTGCATAAATCGCTGGCCTTGGCGCGATTAAATCGCGAGCGCGTTGCGCTAGTGTGTCTAGACTTAGACCGTTTCCGTCAGATCAACGATTCGCTCGGCCATGAAATTGGCGACATGCTGCTACGCACCGCAGCGGAGCGTTTACGCGCACTGGATATAGAAGAAGGTGCATTAGCGCGGGTTGGCGGCGACGAATTTAATTTGATCGTCGACAACTATCGCAACAGCGCCGACGTAGAAAGCGTGTGCCTGGAAATCATTAACGCCATGAAAAAGCCGTTTAATATTAACGGTCATGAATTGTTACTTGGCGCGAGCATCGGCATCAGCGTGTTCCCAGACAACGGCAAAGAAGCGCAAGCATTGATCAATCAAGCTGACCTTGCCGTGCACCAAGCCAAGCGACTGGGCGGCAACAACGTGCAATTCTTCCGTAGCGATATGCGTGTTGCGTCAGTGGAACAGCTGGCGTTAGAAACGAGCTTACGCAAAGCGATTTTCAAAAATGAATTCGTTGTGCACTACCAACCAAAAGTTGATTTGATTACCGGTCGCATCAACGGCGCCGAAGCACTGGTGCGCTGGCAACATCCCACCATGGGCCTACTGCCACCGAAAGATTTTATTCCTCTCGCTGAAGAATCCGGTTTGATTTCGGCCATCAGTGAATGGGTGCTTGAGCGCGCCTGCCGACAAGCCGCGCTGTGGATGGAACAAGGCGATGAAGTGCAGGTGTCCGTGAACCTCTCTGCCCAACAATTCCGGAAAGGCGACATCACCAGCATCGTTGAGCGAGTACTCGATCTCACGGGCCTTCCTCCACGATTGTTAGAGCTGGAGTTAACCGAAAGCTTGATCATGGAAGACTTAGATAAAAATATTGATGTGCTGCGCCAACTACGCGAGCGCGGCATTGGTTTATCACTCGATGATTTCGGCACCGGCTATTCGTCACTCAGCTATCTCAAACGCTTCCCCGTCGACACCTTAAAAATCGACCGCTCGTTCGTTGAAGACATGCACACCAACTCCGATGACGCCGCCATCACCCAAGCCATTATTGATATGGCACACAGCCTAAAAATGAAAGTCGTTGCTGAAGGCGTAGAAGAAGAAGCGCAACTCGGCTTGCTACGCCGCATGGGCTGCGACGCCATTCAAGGTTATTACATTAGCCGCCCGATTCCTGATATCGACTTCTACAAACTATTTAAAACGCGCAAAGCGGCAGTGGGATAATTTAGTTTTCTTGCCGTTTTATTTCTATTTTTTCAATCCCTCCCTCTCACCTTTCCTTTGCCGCTCTCCCCATGAGACACCGCAAACGCTATAACACGCAGCTTATTGGTGGTTATGATTACGGCGCGCACCGATATCATTGCCTTGTGCGTCGTAAAAACCAGAAGCACCATGCTCTACAAACCCTAAGTTAATCATTTTTAGCAAAAATGGATCCGATTCACTGTCGCCGATATCTGCGTAATCAATCGTTGGATACTCAGAAAGCGTTGCGAAATAGCTGGCTATATCGGCGTCGTGGATGTCGGGCGTGTGTGCACGCGTTAAGGTAAGGGTATAGGCGGGCTGAGTAAGCGAATATGACTCAACCAGCTGCTGTTTTTGCAGCCAGATTAATTTGCTTTGTGATGAGCCGGTGTCACGGTGATAGATCGTCGGCGTCTCGCAGGGATGCTTAGTATCTTTTATTTGCCCGTGCTTTTGTGCCGTCATGGAAGCAATCAAGTCATCGGAGATCAGTTGCCAATGCATGCTCCAGTCCGTATTCGCCGCGCTGCCACGCACGCCATTAAGGCCGGTATGTGTTAGCTCACCGGGCTGATACTCGATCCCTCGCCGCGCGTCATTAAAATAGCGCGTGAGCTTAATGCGCTTATTCTTTGCCAGCTCCCATTTTTCCGTTATGCCTTGCGCTGGATACTCAATCGCTACCTGATGTTGATAGCGATACAAAATAATGGGCCGACGGAGCAAGATCTCACCATTTGGCGCGCGGCGCTCTTCCATATAGTCAACGCGGATATCAGTGGTCTTCAGATGGCATGTCTGATCAGTCGTGTGTGATTCTGCGAAACACGTTGTTGCAGTCACAACAGCTAAAGCCAGAGCGATTACACGCAGCACAGGCAATACTCCCGTCTATTGAAATATTCTTTATTTTTAAAAAGGAAAAGCGAGGGGCATTCGCCCCTCGCCGCACTCAGTGTCTTGATACGATGAAGTGAGCGCTGTTAACGTTGGAACCAAGGCTTATCTTTTTTATTCTTTTTTAAATGCTTCATCCATGAACCCCAAAGCATATTTTGTTCTGCTAGGGTTTCGAGATCCGCAGCTTCGTTCATGACGTGGAAGATAATGCTCTGCTCGTTGACGCCACTCACCAACTGCGCCCCTGGTCCTTTACCAAACACCGCAACATCTTCACCGGCGTGCGTTTCAGAACCCATTGGCACCAAAGCTTCTTGATGGTAGCCGCTTGCCTGAGTATCAACCGCCGTTAAATCTTTACGCCCGGCATCAGGTGCTGCGTTGTAGGACGCGTCGCCATCCGTTTCATTTCCCAGATCACGGAAGCCTAGGCCGTTGGTATAACCGACGGTGGTGTAAGGCATACCGTCTGCGGCGAGCGCGGGTTCCGTTTCTCCCACGTTAACGACTTTGCCCAAAATCGGGTTGCCGCGTTTAGGGTATCCGGCGATGGTGAACACGTGACTGTGGTCAGCCGTGACGATAATCAACGTTTCATCCATGTCGACGGAATTCACCGCCGCGCGTACCGCGTTTGAAAATTCAATGGTGTCGGTCAGCGCACTGTATGCACTGCCCGCGTGATGCCCGTGATCGATACGGCCCGCTTCCACCATTAAGAAAAAGCCATTGCGATTATTTTGTAGCACGCCGATGGATTTCTCTGTCATTTCTGAGAGCGACGGCTCGCCAGCAATATCGTTTGCGCGGTCCGCTTCGTATTGCATGTGCGATTCGTTAAACAACCCGAATACGCGATCCGTGTGCGCGGGATCAATGCTGTTAAATCCTGATTGATCGTAGACGTACACACCCTGCGGATACGCTTCTTGCCATTCTGCAACAAGGTCACGGCCATCTGTGCGATCACCTTCCACTGAACTCACCGCATCAGGACTATTGTAAGTGGCGTCTTTCGGTAAGAAGTGACGACGGCCGCCGCCCATAACAACGTCAATGCCATCAACATTGGACGCGGTAGGAAACCGCGCTGAAAGGTTTTTTTCGAACTCAACTAATTGCAGCGCGATATCCTGACAACCTTGCTCAATGGCCGCACCCGGCATGTCGGAATTATCTTCCCAGTTGCGATCGGCTGACTTTGCATAGGTTGCCGCCGGCGTCGCATGAGTGATACGCGCAGTCGATACCACACCCGTGGCCTTGCCAGATATTTCCGCAAGCTCTAATGCGGTGACCAATTCGTTGCCCGCAACCGTTGAGCAATCACCGCGCACAACATCTTCACTAACACCGATCACACCCACATCGGTTTTTACGCCGCTCATCATTGCCGTCATCGTGCCGGCGGAATCCGGCGTTTGCGCATCGACGTTATACGTTTTTGCCATCCCGGTGTACGGGAAGAGATCAAAACTTAAATTATTCTCTTCACCAGGCATGCCCTTCATTTGGCCTTCCAAAATACGCGCAGCGGTAATCGTCGAAACGCCCATTCCGTCGCCAACAAATAAAATTACGTTCTTCGCGCGCTTGCCGTGCTTTGCATTTTTCTCAGCGAGAATTGCTTTCGCGTCGGCAAACCACGCGCTGTTCGCTTGGTAGGCAGGAATCGCCTCGACCATATTGTGGCCGCCACGCGCCAGTGCATTTCCTGACGCTAGCACCGCTAACGCCCCTGCAAGCACAGATTTTGTTAACTGCATATCCTTCCCTCCTTAGCCAAGTGTTTGATGACATCATTGATCACATTCGGATTAACAATGCGCGCTACATATGGCGGAGAGATTTACACAAGGTGAAGGAAAAATGATGGCAGCGAATTCAAACACTTACTCGAAGGGAAAAAGCATAACGACTGACGGGAAAATTATGATGTAGGCGCAAGGAATGAAGGCATTTTGTCGGAATAAAGAACCAATACAGAATAGAAAAGCGGCGAACTTTAGGAGACCCATGAGGCTCATGATTGCGCCTTGATAAGGCTCGGCTATGGATTTCACGATGAATGGGCTTTTCTGAAAAAGTTATGGGTGTCGTTGTTTAACGCTCTTTGCGAAAAGACCTGCCCCATCACAAACTTTTCCTAAAAAACGTAGCGGCATGATTCCCTTAACGATTTAAGCATCGGCGCGTATAACGCGTCCGATGCCTTTACTTGTTAAATCCCGCAGAACCAGGACGAAGAACGCGTATACTAAGTGGCCCCACATGCCGGCTGCTACAGGAAGAAAAAGAAGGCCCCACCAACTCAGGTTTACGAAAGCAACTGTAAGCGCAAGCACATGGAGATAGAGCAAAGGCAACACAAAAAATGCTTCTGCAACAGCAGAGCCCCAGAAATTATCGCATGCAACACCAACACCCACGGGGCCTTCATTGAGGTAGCACCCTGCGTGACCGAGAATGTTGACTTGGTCTGAAGCTTCCTTGTAGCTAGGCAAAGCCCAGAGGCCTATAACACCCACAACAACATAGCATGCAAGAAACCTTGATATTGCTTTAAACATGCGCGGGCCTATTTCGATTTAACGCCCGGCTCACGCGCCGGTTTGGAGCCGCGAAGCGGCGGAAAATCGGTCGCTGTGCAGCCGATTGTTATGCTTATCAAGCACAATGGATGACTATACGTTTGAATATTTCCGACATCGGCTCGTAGTTCACGTTAACACCATCAATGTTAGCCTGAATCCATTCATCCTGTGCTACATCACCCCAGTCAAGGTCGTAACCGGCTGCAAGAGAAAGATGCTCGAATAACAGCCTTTGGACCCTACCATTACCCTCACGGAAGGGGTGTATCATATTGATTTCGCAATAATACTCAGCAAGCTTATTGCAAAACTCCTCTTGGGGAAGATTCTGCAGCCAATCCTCATTCTCCAAGTGGCCGAATAATTTTTGTGACTCTGCTACAACTCTGCCACAGTTGCAAAATCGCGTACCACCTTTCGAGATATCTATGCTACGTATGTCACCAGCCCAATCATATAGCTCCGAGAAAAGTTTATAGTGCAGACTCTTCATGTACTCCAGGTCATACGGAGGGTGACTAAAATCTATATTTCTAGCTGTTATCGCTGTAATATCTCTTTCTGCTTCTTCAAGCTCATCCATATTTTTAATGTTAAGCTTGTTTTTCAATGTGCTTGTACCTTGATAGCAGTAGATATCATTGGCTGCATCGTACTTATCCATAAAACTACCTTTTATATTTTTCTAGCACACTTTCCAAAGTCATGTTCTTATCAGAAAGTTCGATATTTATGCCTTCAAGCTTGGAGCTATCCTTAAACTTTTTTAGCTTTGTTTTTTCGTAATACGAATGAGGGTCGAATGACTCTGAATAAAAAACAAAAATTATCAAGTTTAGCTTTCTATTAAAGTCCTGCCATCCTTTTGCAGTGATGTTTATACCAAGCTCTTTGGAAATATCGCTCTTTGATTCTTTAAATGATTTCCCTTGATCCATTTTGGTCATAAGGATTTTCTTACTAAGAACATATTCTTTAAGAAACTGAATCTTATGAAAAAGTGATTTCCAGCCTCTAACCCCAAGCTTGTTATCAATTTCTTTTTCAAGGCTGTTCTTAATTTCGAGATAGGACCCTAGTGCCCTTAATTCATCTAAATTTGATGCGACTAGTACATTTCTTGCTTTCATATCAACCAACATTTTGGCTAGGATTTTTCGGTCATTTTATCATCTTTGTAGATGGCTTGCGTCCGATCTGACAATGCATAACGACCTGCGCAGCGGCGCACGGAGTGCGTCCAGCGCCCAGCGGGCGCATGCTGGCGCAGCTTGTTAGGAACTTCCCGCACGAAGGATATGCTCATAGCTACTAATTTCATCCCACCTTCTTTCACTAGTTTTGTGTTTCGAATCGAGCGACTCCAGTTGTTTGTGCATATCAAGATGCCTCATCTCACGGCCTGCACTGATCGCTCCAGCATCAATAGCAAGAAGCAAATAATCCTTTGCCTTTCCCACGTCGGGCCGACAATAGACATCCGCTCCGTATTTATGAACAAGCCCTTTAATAAGGTTTGCCTTTCTGAAGCCTCGGGAATTAAGAAGATAGTCAGTGTATGTTGCACAAACGGTAATTTCGCGCTGTATCTTACCAAACTCTGGCACTGCCCATCCCTGAAATGCCACAAGAGCCAATGCCATTAGCAAATCGTCATTGAGCGCCTGAAATCCGCTGACTTCTATCTCGTATTCCCCGTCTGTCGTTGATTTTTTAAGCGCCTTGGAAAGCATCTCCTTCTGATCAAGCAGCACTAGATCTATGTAGCCTTTGTGTCGTTCTAACACATGCCGCATGAGGGCCTTGCATGCCCAATATGCCTTTTCGTACTTATCTGACTCGTCATATGCGCTTGTTCCGATCGCAATAGCTCTGCTCTTAATAAGGCGAGGCTCAATGTCATTATCTGGCATCTTTGGTTCTTCATTAGGAACCAACACCTCCAAATCCTTGGAAATATGCGGAATCAATAGATACGATAAAACGCTGGCGTGCAAGTCGTTCAATACCTCCACTGCTCTTGATGTTGATTCGTACTGCATATTGATGCCTCCTTGAATTGAAAGGCGGTCAATTGAGTAGAATATGTTTACAGTTTGCTTTCCTTCCTCTCCAAGAGGACCTATTCCGTCGTAATCTACTGCGGCAACTACGTCGATGACATAGCCATCGGTAGAATATTGGAAATCTTTTCGGAGATATCCTTGATCAGTTACTTCTGACTCTCCGATAACTATAAGTTCTCGCTCCTTGCCAGCCACTTCTTCATCCTTGATATCTCTAGTTGGCTCAGGAGAGTCCTTTAATTGAGATGACGCTCCTTCCGATGCAATCCATCCGAACAAAACCGCGCCGCCAATTGCCCAGAGCAGGGAGAAACTGGAAAACATGCCTCCCATCATATAGGGAGGAATCAGGCCTACTAAAAATCCAATAGCCCCCCACTTTGCCATAGCATTTCCAACGTGATCATTGCTCATCTTTTTTTCTCATATATGGAGTCATCATGGCCAGGTGGTCCCCAATTCCTAACGTCGCAAGCAAAGGCGCGCGCTAGCGCGTCCAGCCCGCAGGGCGTTTTGCCTTGCTTTGTTATGTGCTGACAGATTGAAAAATTCCTTGAATATCAAACAAAAATATCCCATATAGGTTAAGGCAACACAGAAGATATCAACCATCATCTCAAATCAACTGTCACATCATTAGAAGGATTTATTGATTATGACCATAAAGCCGGGGCCAAAACCTAAGAAAGACGATGGAACTCCAGATAAAAGACGTCGTGTAACACCCGACAACAAGCCTAAACATCCTGGACTAAAGCCTCACAAACATAAGTAATATATAAATATTTAAAGGCCCTGAAATCAGGGCCTTCCTTTTCTCTGCACACAAGTAGCACCAGAATTCTCGACCACACATAACGCCCGGCTCACCAGCGCCCAAACCGGAGAGGCTTTTGTGGTAACGTGTAGCGCAGCGAAACCCACAAAAGCAGCGTAGGTTTGGGCGTCTGCGTGGAGCCGCTTGTTAGCACTTTAGTATGCTGCCTCTTGCTCTAGAAATATGGGCAAACTAGAGAGCCTATGATTTAACTCATCTGTTTTGCCTAGGAAATAGAGTTGGAACGCTTCTTCTACCCATTTTGACTGCTCTAGAACATAGGCAGTAACCCAGTTCACTTCCTTTTCTTTCCCGAAGCCAAACATCGTTTGTACTTTTTTGGGCTGAACGATACCTACAAGATAGGCGAATTCATCTTGGTTTCCGATTACAGAAACCCAAAGATCAACTTCTGTTTCTGAGTTTTTAACTGAAATTGTTGGTGCGGTTCCGCCTTTGTTATTGCCTACCTGATCTTTCCATGGGAAAGCACGAAATTCATTCTTAAATATTTCAAACGTAGCATTTCCCTTCAGGTCATACTGGTCGAATCTATAGCCCGCCTGCTGAATATCATACGTGAATGGATCTGCCATAGCCTTCCCTGAAAAAAATATGATTAAGATTAGAAGTATTTTCATATTGAGTGCTAACGCCCAAAGCAGCGGCGCGCGTTAGCGCGTCCAGCCACGAAGTGGCGATGCTGCCTTTGCTTGTTATACGCTTTGCTCACGACTCACCTGTATATGGTTTGAAGTCAGCAAATTCGTAGATGTTTTTGACATGCTCTTTGCCATTGATATCACGAGCATAGGCCTGAACTTCGAGCTGCCTATTTGATGCAATGTATATATCAGTTCTCAGCTCTGCAATTACAGAAGCGTCTAGTTCATGCTGAGCAAGAAGCCGTGGAAGCCACTCTTTGTAATATTCGATACTTTTGGCGATTCGTTCACTGAACAAAGGCACCACTTTATTTTCTGGGTAAAGCCAACATATGGAAACCTTTTCCCCATTGGCTTTAACAGCTAACTCTTTGAGTTCTTTAAATACAAACTCACCATCAACGTAGTTCTCGAAGCTCACATATGAGTGGCTTAGATTATGTGACAATGATTTGATGTTCTTCAATTTCATGATTGCGTATAACGTCCTGCTCATCCGGCGCGTCAGCGCTCGGATGCAGCTTCTTGTTATGTTCCTTTAAAGGCACCGCAATCATTGCATTTGTGCCCATGCTGATAGGAAAAAAGCGGGAATCCAAGTAATAAGAAAACCAAAAACGCAGGCTTCTTTCCTTTGGTGTACGCCGCGACATTAAAAGACCCGCATGCCGGACATGAATCAAGGGGCTCCCCGTCTTCCAGCTCTTCACTATAGTCCCCATCAAGTATCCGCTGAGCCTCTGCCAGGCTCGCCCGAGCCACTAGAACGCGTACACCGCCCATGGCATTAGAATATAGCCAGTGCATATTGACCGTATTTTCATCTGCCACAAAAGCGGGGATACCCGCCGCCTCCAAAGAGGCCTTGGCAATATGCGCCTCATGGGGAAATGAAAAAGATGCAACCTTTACTAGTGATGTATCGCTCATAATCTATAGAACATAACGTCGCAAACAGGGGCCCCGGTTACGGCGTCCCCTCTTGCTTTGCCTTGTTATGCACTGATAGTGGAAAGAAACGCAATTCCAGCTTTAATATCTTCCTGACAGTATTGCCCCCAGTGCTCATGATTTAAACACCACTCTAGAAAGTGTAATAAGCAGACTATTTGCTCGCGGTTAAGCTCCGAAAGTCGCTCTTTTGTCTCTGCCTGATGTTCAGGGGCTGGCGCCAAGTTGTAAATCAGAAATTCCGTTTCAGTATTTCTTACAGAAGCGTCCTCTGAGAGTGAAAATTCCAAATACGAAGGAAGAGCCCAGCGCCAGCCCTTTGCAGAAAGGCTAGACATGTCTTGGTGGATTTCCCTAATACCCTCGGTGGGAAGCTCCTTTCCGCCAAATTTTTGAATTTCGCGCCTAAGCGCCTCGCACTCAAAGCACCCATCTTTATGAAAGCAGATATCGATCCCCACCGGCTTCTGCACGGGGGGCATTACGGACTGGATTTCTTGTAGGAGCGTTTCAGCTTTCATTCGCATAACAGTTTATTAACTAGATGCCGTCCGCTTATCTCTTTTCTACTTAATTCCAAAGAGCAGCAGGGTCGGAGCCTGTAGTAGTTTTTTCCAATCAAAGAGTTATAGCTAAGTTGAGAGCATATCTCAAAGAGTAAATCCGGCCGGCATCCGGTTATTTCGGATATTTAGCAAATGATATCGCCGAGATATCGCGCGTTTTTTGCCCTTCCAATCAAGGCGTTACAGCTGTCGGCGGCGAACTCGCACAGAATTTGTCGTTCATGTCCGTTGAGCACGGCCCGCGCGCAGGTCATGTTGTCTGAAAAGGAGAAATTTATGACCAAGCCTGCCCATGGCGTACCTGTCGCCATCCCCAATCAGCCCACCCGCCTCATCGACCAGTTTCGTGCCTGGCTACGGCGCAACAATTATCGCTACCAGACTGAGCAGACCTATGTTCACTGGGTCGTTGCCTACATCCGCTTTCATGATAAGCGCCACCCAAAGGAAATGGGCGCACCGGAGATTGAAAAGTTTCTGGATTATCTCGCCGTGCGGAGGTTGTGCAGCGTCGGCACGCAGAAAATAGCACTGAATGCGCTTAACTGCTTTTACCGCAAGTTCATGCAGATTGATTTCGAAAAGCTTTCCTTTCGCAACGCCAAACGGCCACCTCGCGTGCCTGTGGTGCTCAGTGATAACGAGGCCATGGCTATTTTTTCCAAATTAAACGATCCATGGCGGCTGATGGCGGAAATCATGTACGGTACCGGGCTGCGCGTTTCCGAAATGCTGCGCTTACGTATTAAAGATATTGATTTCGATCAGGGCATTATCATTGTCCGCGAAGGCAAGGGACGTAAAGATCGCGTCACCATGCTTCCCGCCTCGCTCACTGATCGAATTTGCACGCAAATTGATCTGGCTAAGGAAGAAAGAAACGGACGCCCATAACGTTCTTCAGAAGAACCCAGTCTTAATCCAGAACTAGAATAATAGGGGCAAGGAACTCGCGGCTCTTTACGTATATTCGAGTATTAAATTGCGCGGATATTATTCAAAGATCTGCCAGATAATAAAAAAGGCGACATTTGTCGCCTTTTTTATTATCCGCGTGTCTTTACCGGCTATTCCACTGTCACCGACTTCGCCAAATTACGCGGTTGATCGACATCGGTGCCGCGTGCGACCGCTACGTGATAGCTAAGCAACTGCAATGGCAGCGTGTAGACGATCGGCACGAGCAGCTCTGGCATGGGCGGCATTGCTAGCACTGTCATACCGGGCTCTTCTTTCACTTGGGCTGTGCGATCAGCGAATATAAATAATTCACCGCCCCGAGCACGTACTTCTTGTAGATTGGATTTTAATTTCTCTAGCAGTTCGTCATTGGGTGCAACGGCGACGACGGGCATTTCCTTATCTACTAGCGCCAGCGGCCCATGCTTGAGTTCGCCCGCCGGATACGCTTCCGCGTGAATATAAGAAATTTCTTTCAGCTTCAGCGCACCTTCCATGGCGATGGGGAACTGCGGGCCACGACCCAAAAATAGCGTGTGGTGTTTTTCAACGAACTGTTCGGCCAGCGCTTCAATGCGCGAATCCAATTGCAATACTTGTTCAATAAGACTCGGTAGTTGACGCATTTCGCCGAGCGCTTTTTCGATCACTTTGCTGTCTGCCCCTTTGGCGCGGGCCACCGCAAGGACCAACATCAACAAACCAGCGAGTTGTGTGGTAAATGCTTTCGTCGATGCCACACCAATTTCCGGCCCAGCTTTGGTCAGGAAGGTGAGCTCTGATTCTCGAACCAGTGACGATCCGTCGACGTTACAAACCGCCAAGCGACCTTGGTAATTTTTTGATTCAAACGTGCCACGCAATGCCGCGAGGGTGTCGGCCGTTTCGCCGGATTGCGAAATGGTGACGAACAAAGAACCTTCTGGCACCACGTGTTTGCGATACCGAAACTCACTCGCCACTTCAACCTGACACGGCACGCCCGCAATGCTTTCTAGCCAATAACGCGCAACCATGCCCGAGTGATAACTTGTACCGCAGGCAATGATTTGTACGTTCTTGATTGCCGCAAGCATTTCACGTGAGTTGTCGCCAAACGCGGCAAATAATTCGTCTTCTGAGCCAATGCGATTTTCGAGCGTGCGCTGAATCGCGGCGGGCTGTTCGAAAATTTCTTTCAGCATAAAGTGGCGGTACTCGCCCTTTTCTGCGTCTTCCGAGGCGCCGTCAAACTCGTGCACGGCGCGCGTCACTTCCTGGCCGTCTTTGTCGGTGATGCGTACATCCGTCAGCGTAAGCTCGGCCATGTCGCCTTCTTCTAAAAAGATAAAGCGATTGGTGACCGGCATTAATGCCAATTGGTCTGACGCAAGATAGTTCTCATCGATACCTAAGCCGATAACCAGAGGCGAGCCAAAACGTATGGCGATCAGTTTATCTGGCTCGCTTTTGCTGATCACACCTAACGCAAAGGCGCCGTGCATTTTCTCGGCGGCTGCACGCAGTGCGCCAAATAAATCGTTGTTGCCGCGCAGTGCGCGATGCACCAAATGCACAATCACTTCGGTATCGGTTTCAGAAATAAATTCGTACCCGTCCGCTTCTAGTTCAACGCGCAATTCTTGGAAGTTTTCGATAATGCCGTTGTGCACCAACGCCAGATCTTCGCCAGACATATGCGGGTGCGCATTACGTTCGCTGGGCACGCCGTGGGTCGCCCAGCGTGTGTGTGCAATGCCTAAGTTGCCGGCCGCGCCTACTTCATTTACCGCGTCTTCAAGGCCTTTTACTTTGCCTTGGCGACGCACACGCTGAATGCCTTCGTCTGTTAATAATGCAACGCCTGCGGAATCGTAACCGCGATATTCAAGACGCTTGAGTCCCGTTAATAAAATATTGGTGACGTTACGTTGGGCGATCGCCCCGACTATTCCACACATGCTTTAATCCTTTTTCGCATCTTTTTTGCTAGGACGAGACCAACCCTTGATATTACGCTGTAACCCACGTGCGACGGCCAAATGTCCGTCGGGTACATCTTTGCTAACGGTGCTGCCCGCGCCCACTGTAGCGTTATTGCCAATAGTAACCGGTGCTACCAATGAAGAGTTTGAGCCGATAAACGCACCGTCTTTCATAATGGTCTGCGATTTGTTGACGCCATCATAGTTGCACGTGATCGTGCCCGCGCCGATGTTCACGTCTTTACCGATTTGCGCATCGCCGACATAGCTTAAGTGATTGATCTTGCTGCCTTCGCCGACGATCGCCTTTTTTGTTTCAACGAAATTGCCGACTTTTGTTTTGCGTGCTAATTCTGTGCCAGGACGGATCCGAGCGTACGGGCCGATCTGGCTGTCCGCGTCGATGCGCGCACCGTCAACATGGCTGTTCGCTTCTATGTGCACATTGTCGCCAATAATGCTGTTTCGAATAACAACGTTAGGGCCGATGACGACGTTGCTCCCAAGCGTGACATCACCTTCAAGAACAACATTCACATCAAAATATAAATCAGTGCCGACACTAATATTTCCGCGCACATCTAATCGCGCTGGGTCTGCCAAGGTAACGCCCGCACGCATTAACGCTTCTGCTTGTACGCGCTGGTAAATTCTTTCTAAGCGGGAAAGCTGCACGCGATCATTCACGCCGTCGACTTCCCACGCAAAGTCAGGCTGCGCCGCGCGCACTTGCAAGCCTTCGGCAACGGCCATGGCAATCACGTCTGTTAGATAGTATTCGCCTTGCGCGTTGTTGCTCGACAACTTAGGTAACACCGCGGCGAGGAATTTTCCTGGGCAGGCGAGAATGCCGGTATTAATTTCTTTTACAGACTTTTCAGCGTCATTCGCGTCTTTTTGCTCAACGATGCGCTGCACTTTTCCGGCGGCGTCGCGAATAATACGGCCATAGCCGGACGGATCGTCCATGGTTAATGTCATTAACGCGAGGGTGTTTGCGTCAACGGTTTCGACAAAGCGCTGCAAGGTTTCAGCTTGAATGAGGGGGACATCGCCATACAACACCAAAACAATGTCTTCTTCGATGCCCGGCATAGCTTGGGCTACGGCATGCCCGGTACCTAATTGCTCAGCTTGCAACGCCCACTGTAAATCGTCGCCGGCAACGGCTTCAGGCACGGCTTCACCGCCGTGACCGTAAACAACGGAAATGCGCTTTGCATTGAGATTGCGCGCGGTATCTACAACGTGCGCCAACATCGGTTTGCCCGCAATGGGATGCAGCACTTTCGGCAGTGCTGATTTCATCCGCGTGCCTTTCCCGGCGGCCAATACGACAACCGCTAAGCTTTGACGTCCCTTGTTCGAATCCATGAGTTCTACCACGTTATCTAGGCTTCCTTTTCAATCCTTCGCCGTTCGCTCGGACATTGTTAATGCAAAACCGAGGTTGCTTCCTACGAGCAGGACGGCGCGCTCTTCTCAGCGGATATTCTAGCGGTTTAACGGCGCCGCATATGCCAGCAATAATTCGTATTTTTTCGGCTAAAGCACATCGTGTTCTAGGCCTATAAAGCACGCAGAAACAAAAAAGGGCAGCCTTTCGGCCACCCTTATTTGATCACGCTTTCAGCATCGCTTACTTGCCGAATTTTTTCTTTAACTGCTCAATAGTACGCAACTGTGCGAGCGACTCCGCCAAAATTGCCATGGCGTGGGAATGATCCATTTCCGAGTGCTTACCTTCAAGTGCGTCTTTCGCTTTCTGACGAGCTTGTTGAGCTGCTGCTTCGTCAACGTCTTCAGCACGTAATGCGGTATCAGCAAGAATCGTTACTAGGTTTGGCTGCACTTCTAAGAAGCCGCCGGTCACGAAGAAAATTTCTTCCTGACCATTCTGCTTAACGATACGCACCGGACCCGGCTTCAGACGGCTGAGCAGTGGCGCGTGGCCAGGCATAATGCCTAGATCACCTTCAGTGCCGGCAGCGACAACCATCTCCACCAAGCCTGAATACAGCGATTGTTCTGCGCTCACAATGTCACAATGCACGGTCATTGCCATCCCGTATTACCTCCCGGGTATTACTTCGCTTGACGCTTGTTGTAGGCTTCAAGTACTTCATCGATGCCGCCCTTCATATAGAAGTCCTGCTCGGGGATGTGATCGAACTCACCGCTAAGGATGCCTTGGAAGCCGCGAATGGTTTCTTTCAGTGCAACGTATTTGCCCGGAGAACCGGTGAAAACTTCTGCCACGTGGAAAGGCTGCGACAAGAAGCGCTCAATTTTACGTGCGCGGTAAACCACTTGCTTATCTTCTTCGGACAGTTCGTCCATGCCGAGGATCGCAATGATGTCTTTCAATTCTTTGTAACGCTGCAATACGATCTGAACGCCACGCGCAATATCGTAATGCTCGTTACCGATTACCAATGGATCCAACTGACGTGATGTGGAATCCAGTGGATCAACCGCTGGGTAAATACCTTTTGCGGCGATATCACGGCTCAGTACAACGGTCGCATCCAAGTGCGAGAACGTTGTTGCTGGAGACGGGTCAGTCATGTCATCCGCAGGTACATATACCGCTTGGATAGATGTGATAGAACCGGTTTTGGTAGAAGTAATACGTTCCTGCAGAACGCCCATCTCTTCTGCCAATGTTGGCTGGTAACCTACCGCTGAAGGCATACGGCCTAGCAGTGCAGATACCTCAGTACCGGCGAGTGTGTAACGGTAAATGTTGTCAACGAACAACAGTACGTCACGACCTTCGTCACGGAACTTTTCAGCCATTGTTAGGCCGGTCAATGCAACGCGCAAACGGTTACCCGGTGGCTCGTTCATCTGACCATAAACCATGGCTACTTTAGACTTATCGAACTGCTCAACGTTTACAACGCCGGCTTCCTGCATCTCGTGATAGAAGTCGTTACCTTCACGAGTACGCTCACCAACACCTGCGAACACTGACAAACCCGAGTGCTCAGTCGCGATGTTGTTGATCAATTCCATCATGTTTACGGTTTTACCAACACCGGCACCACCGAACAGACCAACCTTACCGCCTTTCGCAAAAGGACAAACAAGGTCGATAACTTTAATGCCGGTTTCGAGCAACTCGTTGGCAGCTGCTTGCTCAGCATAAGAAGGGGCTTTGCGGTGAATCGGCATTTGTTCTTTCTCGCCGATAGGACCACATTCGTCGATGGGACGACCGAGCACGTCCATAATGCGACCCAATGTTTCGGTGCCGACTGGAACGTGAATTGGTCTGCCTGTGCTGGCCACTTCTAAGCCACGCTTCAAGCCTTCGGTGGAACCCATGGCGATGGTGCGCACCACGCCGTCGCCCAGCTGCTGCTGAACTTCGAGCACGGTTTCGGTGCCATTCACGTTCAACGCGTCATATACCTTCGGTACGTTGTCACGCCCGAATTCCACGTCAATCACGGCGCCGATGATCTGAACAATACGACCGCTACTCATGCTTGCATCCTCTTTACTTTGTCACTGCGAGGCTTATACCGCCGCAGCACCACCAACGATTTCGGAAATTTCCTGGGTAATTGCTGCCTGACGTGCTTTGTTGTAAATCAACTGCAAGTCTTTAATGAGGTTGCCCGCATTATCAGTTGCCGCTTTCATAGCAACCATTCGCGCAGCTTGCTCACAGGCATTGTTTTCTACGACACCTTGATACACTTGAGACTCAATGAAACGTACTAACAGTACGTCGATAAGCTCTTTCGCATCGGGCTCGTAAATGTAATCCCATGGAAACTTATGATCTTTCAGTTCTTCACCCGGCAACAACGGTAACAGCTGACGCGTAGTAGGCTTTTGCGTCATGGTGTTAACGAATTCGTTGTACACCAGATTCAGGCGATCAATTTCGCCTTTCTCAAACTTGTCTAGCATGACCTTGATCGCACCGATCAAATCCGCGAGGTGCGGGGTATCGCCGAGACCACTGGTTGTGGAATCAACTTTGCCACCGACGCTGCGGAAAAAGCTCACCGCTTTTGAACCAATCAGACAAAATTCAGTGTCGACACCTTGCTCATTCCAATGGCGGTTTTCACGCACCACTTGTTTGAACAAGTTAATGTTTAAGCCACCACACAAACCGCGGTCTGAACTCACCACGATGTAGCCAACCTTTTTCACTTCACGCTCTGTCATAAAGACATGGCGATATTCAGGGTTGGCATTGGCCAAGTGGGCAACCACTTGGCGCATGCGTGTGGCATAGGGCTTGGAAGCCGCCATGCGTTCCTGCGCTTTGCGCATTTTGCTGGCAGCGACCATTTCCATCGCACGCGTAATTTTCTTCGTGCTTTGGACACTCGCGATCTTGGTTTTTACCTCTTTCGCGCCGGCCATTTATGCTTCCTCTAATCAGTAATCAGCGATTGCCTGGATTACCAGGTTTGGGTGGCTTTGAACTTCTCGATCGCGTCTTTAATGCCCGCTTCGATATCTTTGTTGTAGTCACCCTTCTCGTTGATCTGATCCATCAACGCTTTGCACTCGCTGTTCATATAATCCAGCAGAGCCGCTTCGAATTTGCCGATTTTGTCGAGCGCTACGTCTTTCAAATAGCCTTCGTTAGCGGCGTAAAGTACGACGCCCATTTCAGCAACAGACTGAGGAGCATATTGGTTTTGCTTCATCAGCTCGGTAACAGCTTGACCGTGTTCCAACTGTGCGCGTGTCGCGTCATCAAGATCAGAAGCGAACTGAGCGAAGGCCGCCAATTCACGATACTGAGCAAGCGCCAAACGAATGCCGCCGCCGAGTTTTTTCACGATCTTGGTTTGCGCTGCACCACCAACACGCGAAACCGAAATACCTGCGTTCATCGCCGGACGAATACCGGAGTTAAACAGGCTGGTTTCAACGAAGATCTGACCATCAGTAATGGAGATCACGTTGGTTGGTACGAAAGCAGAAACGTCACCGGCTTGGGTTTCAATAATTGGCAACGCAGTCAAAGAACCGGTTTTGCCTTTTACTTCACCGTTGGTGAATTTCTCTACGTAGTCAGCGCTTACGCGAGCAGCACGCTCTAGCAAACGGGAGTGTAGATAGAAAACGTCACCTGGGTACGCTTCGCGACCTGGCGGACGACGTAGCAACAAGGAAATTTGACGATACGCAACCGCTTGCTTAGACAGATCATCATAAACGATCAATGCGTCTTCACCGCGATCACGGAAATATTCACCCATGGTGGCGCCGGCAAACGGAGCCAAGAATTGCATGGATGCTGGCTCGGAAGCTGACGCCGCAACAACGATGGTGTTTTCCATCGCGCCGTGCTCTTCGAGCTTGCGCACTACGTTTGCAATGGAAGATTGCTTCTGGCCAATCGCCACGTAGATACACTTAATGCCAGAATTTTTCTGGTTAATGATGGTGTCAATCGCGATCGCTGTTTTACCGATCTGACGGTCACCAATGATCAGCTCACGCTGACCACGACCGATTGGGGTCATCGCATCAATTGATTTCAGACCAGTTTGCACTGGCTGATCAACTGACTGACGCCAAATAACACCAGGTGCTACTTTTTCAATCGCGTCAGTAATTTTTGCGTTAAGTGGACCCTTACCATCAATAGGGTTACCCAGTGCGTCGACTACTCGGCCTAACAATTCTGGGCCGACCGGTACTTCAAGTACGCGCTGAGTACATTTAACTTTTTGACCTTCCTGAATGCCTAGGTAATCACCTAGTACAACAGCGCCGACAGAGTCCTGCTCAAGGTTGAGGGCCATGCCGTACACGCCGCCTTCAAACTCGATCATTTCACCGTACATTACGTCGGCCAGGCCGTGGATACGTACGATACCGTCAGATACCGACACCACTGTGCCTTCGTTGCGCGCCTCAGTTGATGTATCAAGCTTCGCAATACGCTGCTTGATAATTTCGCTGATTTCAGACGGGTTGAGTTGCTGCATGCTCCAATCCCTCAAACTCTAGAGTTCAGTTGCTCGGCCAATTTATTTAAGCGGCCCCGCACACTGCCATCGATCACGGTGTCGCCAGCGCGAATAATCACGCCACCAATCAGGCCAGCGTCAATTTTGTTGCTGACCCTTACATCCATACCGAACCGCTTTTTCAGCGATTCCACCAACTTGCTGGTTTCGGCGTCATTCAATTCGAATGCGGAAACCACCTCCACGTCGGCAAAGTGTTGCTGCTGTGCCAGCAAGGTGTGGTACTGCGCGAAAATTTCCGGCAATACAGCTAAGCGTTTATGTTCAGCTAGCTGCGCAATTAAATTTGCGCCACCCTCATCAATCTGGTCACCGCACACGTCAACAAAGAGCTTCGCTTTGTCGCCCGTGGACAGCTTCGGATCATCGAGCGCGCTAGCAAGTTGCGCGTCGTCGATTAATGCCGCTGCCAGACCGAGCATGGATTCCCACTTATCCAACGCATTTTGTTCGCGAGCGAACATAAATGCTGCTTTGGCATAAGGGCGAGCTATGGTGGAAAATTCAGCCATGGTTCATCCAGTGTCTTACAGTTGAGCAGCCAGTTGGTCGAGCATCTTGCCGTGAGCGTCGCGATTTACTTCGCCTTCCAATACTTTTTCAGCACCGGTCAGAGCAAGAGTCGCCACTTCAGCGCGCAGTTTTTCGCGCGCGCCGTTTACTTCACGTTCGATCTCGGCCTGCGCTTGAGCAACCAAACGGTCACCTTCTGCGCGAGCTGCTTCTTTCGCATCTTCAAGGATCTGGTTACCACGACGGTTCGCCTGATCAATGATTTCTGCTGCCTTTTCTTTTGCTTCTTTCAGGTTGCTTGTCGCTTTTTCCTGAGCCAGCACTAAATCGCGCTCAGCTCGGTCAGCGGCACTCAAGCCTTCAGCTATTTTCTGCTTGCGCTCAGTCAGCGCGCCAATGATTGGCGGCCAAACAAACTTCATGCAGAAAAACACGAACAATGCGAACCAAATAGCTTGGCCGATTATTGTCATGTTGATGTTCATGCC
This sequence comes from Alcanivoracaceae bacterium, assembly GCA_029213045.1. Classification (GTDB taxonomy): domain Bacteria; phylum Pseudomonadota; class Gammaproteobacteria; order Pseudomonadales; family Alcanivoracaceae; genus JARGPN01. The sequence continues at coordinate 198,500 of JARGPN010000007.1, read as the reverse complement.
ATCACCTCAATCGCGTTAGGTGGAATACCGTCAGAAACGCGATCTTTTATTGGAAGATCAACAAGAACGCGATAGCGATACAGATGATCGGCACAGCATCAAGAAGACCAGCGATGATGAACATGCGGGTTTGAAGCATGTTGCCGAGCTCTGGCTGACGTGCCACAGACTCAAGAAAACGACCGCCCATCAAGCCAAAGCCTAAACCAGCGCCGATAGCCGCGAGACCAGCAACGATTGCAGCTGCGAGAAACTGAATGCCTTCCATTTTACACTCCTATTAAGTGCTTGGTTGGTTAATTAGAAACTGCTTAGTGGTCTTCAACCGCCATACTGAGATAAACGATTGTCAGAACCATGAAAATAAACGCTTGTAGAGTGATGACCAGAATATGGAACACCGCCCAGGGCCAAGCGCCAATTACCTGCCACGTGCCCATCATGGCCGCCAACAGAATAAACACGAACTCGCCTGCGTACATGTTGCCGAACAAACGCAGACCAAGAGAAACAGGCTTCGCCAACAACCCAATGGTTTCGAGCAACAGGTTGACCGGAATCAACAGGCACTTTACGACAGGATTGTTTGCTTGGAATGGATGCAGCGCCAGCGTGCCGATAAAGCCGCCAACACCTTTTGCTTTAATCGTGAAGCCGATGATGAGCAACATCACCGTGAAAGACATGCCCAACGTAATATTCGGATCGGTGGTTGGAACAACTTTGAAATACGCTGCATGCGCATCCCAACCGAAGAAGTTCACCATGATCAACTCAAACGTTTTCGGGATCACATCAACCGGGATCAAATCCATCGTGTTCATCAAGAACACCCAGACGAAAATGGTCAACGACAACGGCGCAATCATTTTGCTTTTGCCGTGGAAAGAATCGCGCACTTGCGTGTCGATAAAATCAATAATGGTTTCGATGAAATTTAGGAAGCCGCCAGGAACACCCGCTGTTGCGCGACGCGCAGCCATCCAAAAGATAAGGCAGAACAAAATACCAAGACCGCCGGACCACGCTAAGGAGTCAACATGGAAAGCATTAAAGCCCATGTCTTTCGCTTCAGTACCGTTACACGCAAATGTCCACACGTCCGCCTGAACGGTTTCCGCATGACCATGACAATCGCGCTCATAACCAGCCGGCAACTTGCCATAGGTTAGGTTACCCAGGTGATGCTGAATATAGCTTTGGGGCGTCACTTCTTGTCCGGCTGCCATGTTTGTACCTGTGGTTACTAAACTGAGTTACGTATCTAACGCTGTTTATTCTGTGTCGCTGCGCTCGCTTGGTTGGCTAGTCGCTGCGTTGCTTTGCGGTTGCGCCTCGCTTTGCGGGTCGGAAGCGAGGCGCTGAGCCAACCAAATCCAACCTACCAGCTGCGCGAAAAAAAATGCCGCAAATAAAATCAATGCGTTGCTGTCACGCGTCGCTGGCCACTCTTTAAGTGTCAGCCAAAACAACAACAGCAGTATTACTATCTTGCCCACTTCTGCGCGAACTGCCGCGCTGGCGTGACGCTGAGCCAAACGATTCTTTGGGTGCATCCATAACTGGTAGCCAGCCCATGCATAGGCGATGACGCTTATGCTTCCACCCCAAAGGGCAATCAGGATTTGCTCGCTGCTACCGAACACCGCCATACCAATAGCAATGATGAAAGTAGCAACTGCTTGCGCGCGCAAAAGGCCCCAAAAAAGTTGCTTCGGGCCTTGGGAATTAGTTCCGGTCACTTTATTTCCGATTTAGGCTCCCGCATATGCGGAATCTGTGTCGGGAAGGCCCGGGGATACCCCCTGATCTACGGGCCGCAGAGTATAGGGAGTTGGTATGTTGGTCGCAACCGAAAATGGCGACAAATCAACGGATTGTAGGGCAGTTAGGACGGAAGCTTTGTGACTGTCCAGTACCTTTTTTACAGTTAGTTAGGCGCCCCTCCGCACTGCGGAAGAACACCCTAAGAAGCCGTCCGCTCAATGCCGCCTAATATTCATCGTTGAAATGCTCAAGACCGGACACACCTGCCCGCCGATTTTTCGGCTACTTAAATGCCTTTTGCCAACCGACCACCAAAGTGCGATCTGTTTCTAAGCGCGGGCCGTCGATGTGTTGCTGCACCGGCAACAAAAACTCAATCGCTAGGCGATGCCCTTTAACCGAGCCCGCTCTTCCCAACACATTAAGCCCTAGGCCCACGTCAGTACGTTGGCCGGCTTGCAGCTCTGAGTTTGCCGCTGGGTTCATATTGGGCGATATCGTCAGGTCTTTGGCCGCGCCGTCAATGTCTTGCCACCAATGCTTGCGCACCAGCAGTGACACCGAAGACCAATCATTCAGGCCACGCGCAATCCAACCACTGAGCTGATAGCGGTTGCCAACCTCATACCCCTGATCATTTTCGTCTAGCGCGAAGCGCCCCATCATTTGTGCACCCCAAGACCAAGACGGCAACTGGCCCAAAACCGTGAGCCCCGGACGCAATTCATAACTGCCCGAGCCGAGCTGCATGGCATACGGCAATTGCTGTTTACCCATTGGCGTGTCGTCTTGCTCGGTAATCGATCCCGTCGGCAAGCCGATGCTTAAATTCAAATGCGCGCGCACGGTGTCGGCGCGAAAAAGATTCACCAGCGCACCGGCAGACAGATCGCCCAAGCCCGCGCTTTTCGTGCTGAACTCGCCCTGATCGTTGCCCATCATTTGACGTTTGATGGTCATGTCGTTGCTGGCATAGGGCAGCATCAACATCAGTGTGACGTTGTCGCTCGGCGCGTACATGCCGCCGAGCATATGCATGTGCATCTGCATATCCACCGGCAAGGCTTTCATATTCATCATGCCCATGCCGGGAATTTCGGCGAACGCTTGCGCGTCCGACAAACGCTCGTCGCCTTGACGATTGCCATCCATTGCCATGCCCATGTACCGGTACGACAGCATCCACTCACCCGCTTTATGCAGGTGATCACCCGTCACCGAGATGGGCGCATGGCCGTCAGCGCGGTCTCCATTCCAATGCGCAGCGGCGACGGGAGCAAGCAGGGTAAGCAAAATAAAGGAAGGTATTCGCATTGAAGGTCTCACGCTCAAAATTTAGCGGGAGGTTAACGGAATTTCAGAAAGGAAGTGTGCGGCAAAGTGTCGCACGCTGACGCGCAAACTTAGTCTTTTTGAGCGTGTTTCAATGACCGCGATACACCCAAGTTCGCTTTACGTTGCAGCAATGTCCGCAACTCAGCGAGCATCGGTTTTGGCGCATGATGCTTTAGTACCGGCCACGCGCTGCGCACAACCTGGCGCGCTTGTTGTACTTTTCCCGCACGCGCTAGCGCCACGCCCAAATCACCAGTGGCGATGGCAATACTTGTCCATCCTGCTGGCGTCTGCCCAGCCTGAAGCATGCCGTCGAGGGCGCGGCGCAGCATCGCCACCGCTGAAGCCGGATTGTGCTCCATTTCAATTAATCCCTTCAGCCAATCAACCCAAGGCAATGCCGTAACGGGCAACAATTCTGGCTGCAAGAAAGAAAAAATTTGCGTGGCGCGGCTCAGCTCACCAAAACGCACTTCGGCCATGGCCTCATCAATCATTGCGGCGGCGTCAGAGGCGGAAAGACTTGCCGCCTGGCGCATATTGTCGAGGAATCGCGGGTAATCGCCCATGTGCCAATACACCTCTGCCGAGCGAGCACAAAATAATGCGGGCGCGCTGGACGCAAATTTTTCGCGCCAAGGCTCAAGGCTGGCACGCGATGCTAGCGCATCACCCAACGCAGCATCGGCAACCGCCGCATGCAGCGCCACATCAAACGCCCCGGCATCGCCCCTCATTTTGCCCTCGAGCTTTTTGCATAATCGTTTCACCTGCGCCCACTCACCAAACGCGTACGCGCGCAGCAAATGGTCATAGCGAATGACATCTAAAGAGCGAACAACAGAAACAACCATTATGATTAGCAATGCCGATGCCACCAATGCGGCAGCGATATACCACTGCATCCACCATCCGGCTAAAAGAGAGACACATAACGCGCTGAGCATCAAAACGTTGGCGGCCAGCCAAGTACGCAACAAGAAGAAAAGTCCCGGGCGTTGCTGGAAGTGAATAATGTTTTTTGCGTGGCGCGCAGACGCGTTTTGAGGTGGCTTGGTAGGTGATGCGGCGACACTACGGGTGCCAGGATGAAAGCGAATCTCGACGTACTCTTTTTTTCGCAGCATGGCGAGCGCCAGCATTGCGCTTGGCGCTTCAATAAAAGAGTCCACGATTTTGCCTTTGGCATTTCGTGCAGAAAACAAATAGCGAGCCATTCCTTAGCCCTTGCCTGAACTACTCTTACTTAATGTGGGAAAGAATACCGTCGAGCTCGTCGAAGCTATGATAGCTAATAACAAGCTTTCCTTTTCCGCCTTTTTCTTGTCGCAATTGCACTGGCGCACCGAGCTTATCGGATAAATCAGAGAGCAACTGCTTAACGTTGGGATCTTCGCGTACCACTTCTTTTACTGCTACGGGTTTTTCTTTTTCGTAGTCACGTACTAATGCTTCTGTTTGGCGAACCGACAGCCCCTTGGCAACGACGGTGCGCGCAGCATCAATTTGTTTGTTCGCAGCAAGCGCCAACAACGCACGCGCGTGACCCATTTCCAGATCACCATGCTCGAGCAATTTTTTTACTTCTTCTTCGAGAGAAATCAAACGCAACAAATTGGTGACCATCGCGCGAGACTTGCCCACCGCGTCGGCAACTTGCTGGTGCGTCAATTCAAACTCATCTTTCAGCCGCGACAACGCTAAGGCTTCTTCCATGGGGTTTAAATCTTCGCGCTGAATGTTTTCGATCAGCGCCATGGCAATGGCCGCTTCATCGGGAACGTCGCGAATCACCGCAGGAATAGTGGTCATGCCCGCCATTTGGGCGGCACGCCAACGACGCTCGCCGGCGATAATTTCATAGCGTTTTTCGCCGAGCGGACGCACCACAATAGGCTGCATAACGCCTTGTGCTTTAATCGACTCAGACAATTCTTGCAGCGCTTCCGGCGACATATCGCGGCGCGGCTGATAACGACCTCGCTCTAACAGCTCCACCGGCAGGCGACGTAACTCTCCATCACGCGGTGTCGATTGCAGCTGCTCCGAGGATTCCTCACCGTCTACACTGACTTCATCTTCCGGCGGGCGGGCGCTACTGATCAGTGCGTCCAAGCCACGGCTTAATCCCCGTTTGCGTTTTGCCGTCATCTTACTTCCCTCTAAATTACTTACGCCGATGCCGAAGCAGCGCTGAGTGTTTGTTCGCGGCGCAGAATTTCACCCGCCAGCGCCAAATAACTGATCGCGCCTCGGGATTTAGCATCGTAAGCGATGACCGGCGCACCATGGGACGGCGCTTCGGCAAGGCGCACATTGCGCGGAATAATGGTGCGATACACTTTATCGCCAAAATGCGTGATGAGCTGATTAGACACATCGTTAGACAGACTGTTGCGCGGGTCGTACATGGTGCGCAGCAAACCACCGATATGTAGCTTCGGATTTAACACACCGCGAATTTTTTCAATGGTATTCAGCAATGCGGTCAAACCTTCCAACGCATAGTACTCGCATTGAATCGGCACGATCACAGAATCGGCTGCGGTGAGCGAATTTACCGTCAACATGTTCAGCGATGGCGGGCAATCAATCAAAATATAGTCGTAACGACTTTTGATGCGCGCCAAGGCATTACGCAATCGAAACTCTTTCATTTTCATGTCGAGCAACTGCACTTCTGCAGCGGTTAAATCACCGTTCGCGACAATCAAATCGAAACCGCTGGCTTCAGGTGTTGGCACGATGGCTTCTTCAATCGGCAGCTCATCAACCAACACTTCATAAATAGTATTTTCCGCCGTGTGCTTATCAACACCGGAACCGGAGGTGGCATTCCCCTGCGGATCTATATCAATCAATAACACGCGTTTTTTTGTGGCCGCCAACGATGCCGCCAAATTGACGCTGGAAGTGGTTTTGCCCACACCGCCTTTCTGGTTGGCGATTGCAAACACAGTTGTCACTTCGATTCTCCTTCTCGCGCCAAGATCAACAGCTGTCGCTGCTCATCTAAAAAAGGCACCGTAAGTTGATGTCGTTCAACTTGCCAAGGCACCTGTAATCCCGCCATTTCTAAATCTGTTAATGCGCTTTTTAACGCTAATAATCTTCCGCCCGGTGCAACCCGCTCAGCTGCCAGTGCAATAATATCTGGCAAGGCCGCAAAGGCTCGCGTTGTCACCTGTGGGAACGCATTACGGTACTGTTCCACGCGCGACTGCACAACCGTCGCATTGGGCAATCCGAGCTCTAATATCGCCTGCTTCACAAAACGCGTTTTTTTACCGTTGCTGTCTAACATGGTCACTTGCAGGCCGGGGTGAGCAATCGCCAACGGTATACCCGGCAGTCCTGCGCCCGTTCCAATATCCAGTAACTCACCATCAACAATCCATGGTGATACTGCTAAGGAATCTAGCAAATGCCGTACCACCATTTCTTCCGGCTCACGCACCGCTGTTAAATTAAAGGCTTTATTCCAGCGGTGTAAAAGCGTGACGTACTTTTCTAGCAGTTCATGTTGTTCGGCAGACAGCGGCAGGCCGAGGGCGGCAACGCCATCGGCAATCAATGTTTTCACACTCATGAATGGGTAGCCTGACGCGCTGCCTTATGTTTCTTCAAATAAATCAACAACAACGAAATTGCCGCCGGGGTCATGCCCTGAATGCGACTCGCCTGACCCAACGTTTGTGGACGGATATCGAGTAACTTTTGTCGCAACTCATTGGACAAACCTTTTACCGCATCGTAATCGAATGACGCGGGCAACTTCGTGTTTTCACTGTTGCGTAGCTTTTCAATTTCGCCTGCTTGGCGATCAATATAGCCTGCGTACTTGGCGAGGATTTGCACTTGCTCTGCCACCGCGGGGGACGCCGACGACATTTGCATCGCACCAATAATGCTCGGGTAATCCAACTCCGGGCGCTTCATCAGTTCGAGCAAGTTATATTCATGTCCCAGCGGCTTTTCAATTAAGCCGTTGATCCGCTCGCCGCTCTCTGTGCCGGGGCGCACCCAGGTCGATTTTAAACGGGCGGTTTCGCTTTCAATGCCTTCACGCTTTTCACAAAAAACGCGCCAGCGTTCATCGTCCACCAAGCCGAGTTCACGGCCTTTTTCGGTGAGGCGTAAGTCCGCGTTATCTTCACGCAACAACAAACGGTATTCCGCGCGGCTGGTGAACATGCGATATGGCTCTTTGGTGCCGAGGGTGATCAGGTCGTCCACCAACACACCGATATAGGCTTCTTCGCGACGCGGCGTCCATGCGTCTTTTTGTTGGGCGCGCAACGCAGCATTGATACCCGCCAGCAACCCTTGCGCACCCGCTTCTTCGTAGCCAGTGGTGCCGTTGATTTGGCCCGCGAAAAATAAGCCCGGCATGTATTTCGTTTCGAGCGAGTGCTGCAAATCTTGCGGGTTAAAATAGTCGTATTCGATGGCATAACCAGGGCGCGTAATATGCGCATTTTCAAAACCGCGAATGGAACGCACCGCTGCCAACTGAATATCGAAGGGCAACGACGTAGAAATACCGTTCGGGTATAGCTCGTGGGTGGTCAGCCCTTCTGGCTCAACAAAAATTTGGTGGCTGTTTTTATCAGCGTAACGATTTACTTTGTCTTCAATTGACGGGCAATAACGTGGGCCCACACCTTCAATTACGCCAGTAAACATTGGCGAACGTTCAAAACCCGAACGAATAATGTCGTGGGTTTTTTCGTTGGTGTGTGTGACGTGACAACACACTTGCTGCGGATGCTCGTCTACAGAACCGATGTAGCTCATTACTGGCAGCGGCTCATCACCCCACTGGGCTTCCATCACGGAAAAATCGACGCTCTTGCCGTCAATGCGTGGCGGCGTGCCTGTTTTCAGTCGATCAACGCGGAACGGCAACTCGCGTAAACGACGCGCCAATGCAATTGAAGGCGGATCACCGGCACGACCACCGCTGTGGTTTTCCATGCCGATATGAATAACACCACCAAGGAACGTTCCGGCCGTTAGTACTACTGACGGCGCATGAAAACGCAATCCCATATTGGTCACGGCACCCACGCACACGCCCTGCTCGACGATCAGGTCATCGACCGCTTGCTGGAAGATAGTGAGGTTCGGCTGATTTTCTAACGTGGTGCGGATCGCGGCTTTATAGAGAATACGATCGGCCTGCGCGCGCGTGGCGCGTACCGCTGGCCCTTTGCGGGCGTTTAACACACGAAACTGGATGCCGCCTTTGTCGGTTGCCCGAGCCATGGCGCCACCGAGTGCATCGATTTCTTTGACCAAATGGCTTTTACCGATGCCGCCAATGGCAGGGTTGCAGCTCATCTGTCCTAACGTTTCGATGTTGTGCGTCAACAGCAGGGTTTGTACGCCCATGCGCGCCGCCGCGAGCGCCGCTTCGGTGCCTGCGTGTCCGCCGCCGATGACAATCACATCAAAACGTTTTGAAAAATCCATGCTCTACTCACTGGAAACTCGCGCTCTGCCACCGCCACTGACCAGCCATTGAATCGCTAGCCACTAGATGTAGTGTGCGCACAAGTTATGAAACACTAATTTTGCTCAGAATTTGAGCAGGTCGCGTAGTATAAGGCGCGCATCGGGAAAATAAAGGCCAATCCACTCCTACTGCGACCACTGGATACGATATTGTAGAGGTCGGCTCTCTTTCTCGGCGCACCAATCACACTGGCGAACCGAATGAAGCCGCATTGACTGGAAAATATTTCCACCCTTTTTGCTCAAGGAATCTGGATTCGTGGCCACCCCGCTGACCCTCAACGTGCTGCTGTTAATTGGCGCGAGTCTTTTGTTTGTTGGCTTATTGCTGGGCAATTTTAGTCTGCGCATCGGCGTGCCCTCGCTATTGGTTTTTTTGCTGGTGGGCATGGCTGCCGGCGAAGACGGCATTCTGGGTTTGCAGTTCAGCGATTTAAACACCAGTTATTTGGTTAGCAATATTGCCTTGGCGGTGATTTTGCTCGACGGCGGTATGCGTACGCGGCTGTCCACGTTTCGCGTCGGCCTACGACCTGCCTTCACCCTCGCGACCTTAGGCGTTGCCTTAACGGCGGCGCTGGTCGGTGGCTTTGCAACCTGGTTGCTTGATGTCGATTGGCGGCTGGGGATGCTGCTCGGCGGCATTATTGGCTCCACCGATGCAGCAGCGGTGTTCAATGTGATTCAGGGCGCCGGGCTGCGCTTAAACGAACGCGTCGCCAGCACACTGGAAATCGAATCCGGCCTGAACGATCCCATGGCGATTTTTATTACCGTCTTACTCATTCAATTTTTGCTCAATCCTGATGGCTTGTCCGTTAGCGAAAGCATGATTTCTTTGATTACTCAGTTCGGCATTGGTGCTTTCGTTGGCTTAGCACTTGGCGCCGTACTGGCGGAATTGTTGTTGCGTATTCGCAGCAACGAAGGCCTGTATGCGTTGCTGCTGTGCTCTGGTGGCGTGTCGCTGTTTGCCCTTACCGGCGAGCTGGGAGGCAGTGGATTTCTTGCCGTGTATTTAGCGGGCGTCATTGCCGGTAACCGAGGCGGCGGTGTCGGCGATAATGTCTTGCGCTCCATGGACAGTCTGGCGTGGCTGGCGCAATCGGGGATGTTCTTGTTGCTCGGGCTGTTGGTAACGCCTCATGAACTGGATAATCACGGCTGGCCCGCGCTGTTCATCGCAGGCTTCTTAATGTTTATCGCGCGCCCCTTGGCGGTGTGGCTTTGCTTATTGCCGTTTCCGTTTGGCTGGCGGGAAAAATTATTTGTCTCCTGGACAGGGCTGCGCGGGGCCGTGCCCATCGTATTAGCGATGTTCCCATTATTGGCGGGAATCGAACAAACCCGTTTGTTATTCGATATCACGTTTGTGGTGGTGTTGGCGTCACTGTTAATTCAGGGCACCAGCATGGGTTGGTTAGCACGTGCCCTGCGCGTTGCCATCCCGGGGAATAGCGAACCGTTACAGGTCACCGCATTTAACGGCAGCAAAGATCGTTATTTACTGCAATTCAAAGTAGAAGAAGGTGCGCGTATTTGTGGCGATGCCGTTACCGCGCACTCACAGCCACAATGCGAAGCTGTTCTACTCATTCGCCAAGGAATAACCCAATCACTGACTGACACATTGCGTGTCGTCACCGGCGATCGCATTACTTGGCTCGCACCGCTTTCCGAAAAAGAATCGTTGGCAGATTTATGCCAACAGGTGACTCCGTCGATTAAACGTTTTTACGGTGACTTTACCGTGCGCGGGGATGTACTGATTGGGGATTTGATCGGCGCCTATGGTGTAGGCAGCGTCGACGATGCGCTGCGCACACTAACCATTGCCAGTTACTTCCGGCGTCGCATCGGTGGGCAGTCGGTGGTCGGCGACACGTTGATGCTCGGCGGCCTTCGTTTGCGCGTCCGCACCATCGACAATAATCGCATTAGTCAGGTAGGCATACGCCTACCGCACTGATATTTCAGTGCGGTAGGCCCGTGCTATTAATTTCCAACTTTACGACTCTGCCAAAACATTACCGTCGCCGCCAAAATCAATACTAACGCCTGCAGCGACAACCCTTGTACGCTCGGATACACGCCCAGAAAATCGATCCGCGGAAAGCTCACGGGATCCATCGGCAAGCGCCCTGCTTCTTGTAATGCCGCCACACCTTTTCCTGCAAAGACGAACGCAAAGGCAATCATTAAGTACGCGGTGATGGTAAAGAACTTGGCCAGCGGCAAACGCAAACCAAATCGATGAATCATGACTGCGACAACAACCAACACGCCCACCGCGCTCATACCGCCCAACAGCACGGCATGTCTGGCGCCGTCATCCACCTGCACCCAAAGGGCTTGATAGAACAAAATGGTTTCGAAAATTTCGCGGTACACGGCCAAGAACGACACCACCGCAAACGACCACAAGGCACCTTTACCCAATGCCGAATTCATTTGCGATTTAATATATTCATTCCACTTTTGTGCATTGGCGCGCGAGTGCATCCAAAAGCCGACATAGAATAAAATCGCCGCCGCGACCAACGCCGTAACGCCCTCGGTAATTTCTCGCGTAGCGCCACTGATTGCGAATAACCAATTGGACACCGCCCACGTTGCGCCGCCCGCGATCAACGCCAATATCCATCCACCGTGCAGCCAGCGCATCGCATCATAGCGTTCGGTTTTTACTAAAAACGCCGCCATCGCCGCGACCACCAACAAGGCTTCCAATCCTTCTCGCAGTAAAATAATTAAGGAACTGGTGAAGGCGACGCTAGGTGATAGCGACTCACCATTTAGCACTGCTTGCGCATCATCGAGTAGCACAACGATTTGTTTTGCGCGCGCCTGAACATCTTCTACGGGCGTCTCGCCATTCAATAAAGAGCGGTATTCGATCATGGCGCTTTCGATGCTGTGCATCATGGTTGGCGACATATTTTTCAGCGGCGCCTCAACCAATTCAAAGCCTTCCAAGTACGCTTGTACGGCGCGCTTTTTTGCCCCATCGACGTTGCCTTGTTGATATAAATCCGCACTCTCCAACATGCCGCTACGCGCCACATCTAGGGGCGCCGGGGCTGACGCAAATAACGCTTGTGGGTCATGGCGCGCGCGCACCGCCAACGCTTCCCCGCCGTCAAATTGGCGCGCAATTTCCACCGGCGTCATCGTCACCGCTTGCGTTAATGTCAACGTTTGTTGAAGGGTTGCGCGTTGGTCAGCAAAGGCATTATCGGTGGCGAACAGCCCGCCGACATAAAATGCCAAGGACCAACGGGCTTGATCCGATAGCGCATCAAAGCCGGTCATTGCCGTGCCGTTTACGCCTAGGGTGATGGTGTTATACAAACCAAAAACACTTCGCTCGCGGGCGCGGGCTGCGTCATGAAAATCAGTGGGCGCTGGCGCCAGCGATGCCGCCACCGGGCCGTCTCCCCGGCCAGTCGCTCCGTGGCAGGCTGCGCAATGTTGTTGGTACAGGGCCGCACCCGTTTCTATATTCGGCACCAACCGTGGCACCAACTCCAAATCAAAATTCGCCATCATTAGATGGCGGATTTGTGCGGTGGTATCCGCCACGACGAGGGGATTGCCCTTGTTTTCAATCTCGGAAACGAGGGTTTTCGCCAGCGCGGTGAGCTGCGCGGGCACAGAGGCGGTCTGCGCGAGGGCGTCTAATTCGTTACCAATACGGGCGCTGAACTCCAGCATTTCTGCATATTCTTCTGGATTCACTACCACCCCATCTTGCACCGCGCCCGGATAATCAACACCAACATAATCAACCAGTTGCAACAGTGCGCGCGGATCGGCCTGTGCCAAAGACGAGATCAGGAACATCAACACAAGTAAAAAACGAGGACGGATCATCAATAGACTCCGGTAAATAGGGAAGGTGATAACACGCCGCATACAATACGCCACAACAAGCTGATTGGAAATGCAAACTATTCTCAGTTAGCAAATGATAGCTTTTTTACTCATCTGCGACGCCGCCTCCCTGCCCATTCCCAGCCCGAGCGCAGGCCATTTAAGTGAACACCTGTCACTAGCGACAAAAAAATCCGGTTGCAAGGTCAAGGCGTCGCCGTCGCGCTTTGTATATAAAGCACATCTTTAGATGCTATTACCCTTTGCGTTGCCCATTTGGCAGTTTTCTTTTACGAGGTGAGTTATGCCGCAGTACAAGGCCCCCGTGCGCGATATGCGCTTTTTGATGAACGAAGTGTTCGACTTCGAAAGCCACTACAAAACGCTGCCAAACGGCGATGAAGCTACGCCAGACATGGTTGAGGCCATCATTGGCGAAATGGCCAAGCTGTGTGAAAACACCATCGGCCCGCTTTACCAATCTGGCGACGAAGAAGGCTGTAAGCTCGAAAACGGTGTTGTGACCACACCAAAAGGCTTTAAAGAAGCCTATAGCGAATATGTTGCTGGCGGCTGGCAGGGTTTGTCGCACCCAGTGGAATACGGCGGCCAAGGCTTGCCGATGTCATTGGGCCTGATCAAACAAGAATTAATGGGCACTGCCAACTGGTCGTTTGCGATGTACCCCGGTTTGTCACTCGGCGCAATGAACACCATTTTGATGCACGGCACCGAAGATCAAAAGCAAACGTACCTAACGCCGCTAACCGAAGGCGTTTGGGGCGGCACCATGTGCTTAACCGAACCACAGTGCGGCACCGACTTAGGCCAAGTGAAAACTAAAGCTGAACCACTTGAAGATGGCAGCTATAAAGTCACTGGCACCAAGATCTTTATTTCTTCTGGTGACCATGACTTAACTGAAAACGTTGTGCATATCGTATTAGCGCGTCTTCCAGACGCACCCAAAGGTACGCGCGGTATTTCACTGTTTATCATTCCAAAATATTTGCCTGGCAAAATCGGCGAAAGCAACGGCGTAAGCTGTGGCGCCCTTGAAAAGAAAATGGGCATCAAGGCATCGGCCACCTCGGTGATGAACTTCGATGAAGCGGTTGGATTTTTGATTGGCCCACCTAACCAAGGTTTGGAGTGCATGTTCACCTTTATGAACAGCGCCCGTATCGGTACCGCCATGCAGGGCGTTTGTCACGCTGAGCTGTCTTATCAGGGTGCTTTGCCTTACGCGAAAGAACGTAAATCCATGCGCGCACTGTCAGGCAAAAAAGAGCCTGAGTCCGTTGCGGATGCGATTATCAACCACGGCGACGTACGCCGCATGCTGTTGACGCAAAAAGCCATCGCAGAAGGCGGTCGTGCGATGTTGTATTTCACAGCACAGTACGCTGACAACATGATCAGCGGCTTGCTTGAAGACGACATGAAAAAATACGATCACTGGGACGACAAACTCGGTTTCTTGACGCCTATTCTGAAAGGCTTCTTAACCGAGATGGGTCTTGAAGCAGCCAACTTAGGCATGCAAGTGTTCGGTGGCCACGGCTACATTAAAGAGCACGGCATGGAGCAAATCGCCCGCGATGCACGGATCTCTACGTTGTACGAAGGCACCACCGGCATTCAGGCGCTCGACTTACTCGGCCGTAAAGTTCTGCTGGGCTCGCGCGGTAAATGCGTACGTGAATTTAGCCAGCGCTTAGTTGATTTCGGCACCAAAAACCTGACCAACAACAAGCTGCGTCCATTCGCATGGAAGCTCCTTAAGTTGGCCGCGCAATGGAACTACCTGACGACTCGTATCATGTTGTCGGCAGCCAAAGATCGCGAAATGGTTGGTACAGCAAGCTACGATTACCTCATGTTCTCCGGCTTCACCACCATGGCGTATTTCTGGGCGCTGCAAGCAGCCGTTGCTTACGACAAGCTTGAAAACGGCGGTAACGAATCGAAAGAATTCTACCAAGCGAAAATTGCTACGGCGGAATTTTACTTCGAGCGTTTATTGCCGCGCGCTAAAGGTCACGCTGAAGGCTGTGTTAAGCCGACTAAATCAATCATGCAGCTTCCGATTGATTTGTTCTCTTCAGAAGGCTGATCAACATCTTCAATGCGGCGCTCTTTTTGTCGCATTGTGTTTGATAAAAAAAGGCCATCGGCAATTCGCCGATGGCCTTTTTTATGGAGCACGTTTTTATTCTGGGTTCTTTAGTTCTCCATATCGCACCAACCCTTCCCTATCAACGCACTTTTTTCGGCGCCCACTGCTCCAGCTTATCCGTTAACTTTTTAATCGTGACCGGCTTACCTAGGTGGTCATCCATGCCACTGGCCAAACAACGTTCGCGATGGTCGGCTAACGCATGAGCCGTTAGCGCGATCACAGGTATGCGGTCGCCACCCACACTGCTCTCCCATTCGCGTAAACGCCGCGTCGTCTCGTAACCATCTAACTCCGGCATTTCGCAATCCATTAACACCATGTCTATTTCATCGTGATGTTGCGCCAGAATTTCCAAGGCATCTTCGCCGCCGCTGCTCATGCGAACATTTATATCGAGTTTCTTTAACAGCGCCCAAATTACCATCTGATTCACGGCGTTGTCTTCCACCACCAACACACTCAACCCGCTTAATGCTGGGTAATCAGCCGGTGCTATCTCTGGCTCAACACGTGTGCTGCAGCGTAGCTTCATCGTCACGGTAAACGTTGTGCCTTTATTGACAACACTTTTCGCCTCAACAGTTCCTTGCATCAATTCAGCCAGCTGCAATGAGATCGCCAAGCCCAAACCCGTGCCGCCGTATTTACGCGACGTTGAACTGTCAGCCTGGTGGAAAGACTGAAATAATTTCCCCAAGTGCTCGCGCGTCATACCAATGCCCTGATCACGCACTTCGCAACGCAGGATAAAATTTCCATCACTGTCTGGCGCACTCGCTCGAGCGTTTAACGTCACACTTCCGTGTTCCGTGAATTTCACCGCGTTGCTGAGTAAGTTCAGAAGAATTTGCCGAACACGTGTCGGATCACCCTCTACCCACTTCGGAAGATTTACATCCCAGTCACTAACCAAGCCAATGCCTTTTTGCTCTGCATTGGCGTGAAAAATAGTGAGGCAATCCTCCAACAATGATTCAAGGTCAAACGTATTGATGTCGAGATCAATTTTTCCAGATGTGATTTTAGAAAAGTCTAAGATATCGTTAATCACATTCAACAAACTGCCGCCGGCGTTATAAATCGTTTCAACGTAATTTCTCTGCGTGGCGTCTAGATCTGTTCCGCGCATCAAATCCGCCAACCCCAATACTGCGTTCATAGGCGTGCGAATCTCGTGGCTCATTTTTGCCAAGAAATCACTTTTCGCCGCGCTCTCTGCTTGCGCACGGGCAATTTCTTCATCGCGCTGCATAGATTCTTTTTTCAATGTGTTTAATCGATCGGCTAAACCAAATGAAAGCAACACTTGCTGAATAACCAAGCCGATCTGCACACCGTGCACGCTTATAGTAGAAGGCAACGTCAATAATCCATAAGCGTTCAGCGCGAGGGCCATCACCATCGCCAAAAAAACAGCCCATGCGAGAATAAATAGTCTTGCCTCGCTGCGTCCTTTAAACCAACAAAATATTCCGGTGAGCACCAACACAGGAATAGTGGTGATTGCCATCACTCCCTGCAAACTGTTAATGCTGCCTGCCGGCGCCAAAAGCTGTGCAACAATGATGATAGCGAACAGCGCCAAAAATCCTTTTAGCGAACGATCCAGCCAACGCCATTGTTTCGTTTGCAAATAATCTCGCGCAAATAGCACGCCCGACGCCAAGGCTAAATATCCGGCCAAATGCGGCAATGTATCGGGGAACACTCGGTCATCAAACCAAAGGCGCTGAGCGACGCCTTGCAAGGTCGCGATATAAAATGTCGCCGCCCCCACATGCAACACATAAAAGCGACTCACTTTTTCTCGCGCGCTTAACCACAATACAAGGTGATAAAAGAACAGGCCTAAACCAATTCCATAAAACACGCCGATCATCCAATCGTTATTGATAAAATGTTCAATAAAATCGTTACGGCCAGAGATCGTCACCGGCACCGTCATGGCGCTCGTTGTTTTCACACGTAAATAAAGCTGTTTGGTTTCGGCGGGCGCAAGAGAGATTGGAACGGTAAAGGCGCGAATGCGCACCGGGCGACTGCTAAAGGTTTGTAGGTCTCCCATCTTCCAATATTCGCGCTGGCCGCCGTCAATTAAATAGACGTCAACCTCATCGAGCAGCGCGTAATCGATTTGTAGCCACAGCGGCATAGCCTCTTCGCTGCGATTATGGAGTTCCGCACGAAACCAACATGCATCATGTCGGTAACCGAAAGTGATTTGCTGGCTGGCTAGATCCGCAAAGGGGGCCCGTAACGCTTGATCGAATGTTGCGGTGCCGTCAGCGTCGCACCAACTTTGCATATGTGGCGGCACGCTGGTCATCGGCACCGGCGCGGTCAGTGAAAGCACCGGCGCAGCGCGCGCTGGGCCCATGCTGAAAAGCAGAACAAATAGCAGACTGATGTGTATAGCCAGTATCCGTACTGACATGAAAGCTCTCCGTGTCTTTGCTTTTTTATGCTGCCACCTAGCAATTGTCTCAATTGCCACCGTGATGGAGCGTGCAGCGTTATTCTTTTCGTCCATAATGAAGAGTCTCGGCACGAAGGTCACGTCGCGTGTACGTCATTCGTCTTTAGGAGTTCATTGTGTCCTATTTTTCTGGAAAGCGAGTCCTGATAACCGGGGCAGGCAGCGGCATTGGCGCCCTCCTTGCGGAACGCCTCGCCCAACAAGGTGCCGAAGTAATCGTCACTGCACGCCGCCAAGAGGCCGCGGACGCCGTTGCAGATCGCATTCAGCAACAGCACGGCAAAGCCCACAGCTATATTCTCGATGTTGCCGACAACGACTCCATAATGGCCGCCCAAACGCAGATTCATGAGACCTTGGGCGGCATTGATATCCTCGTCAATAATGCCGGAGTGGTGTTTGGTGGCGTGTTTGAAGAGGTGTCTCTCGCCCAACATCTCAACACTTTTCAGATCAACACCCTCGGATTGATGGCTTGTTGCCATGCCTTTCTCGGTGACCTTAAACGCAGTCGCGAAGCCAATATCGTCAACATTGCCAGCGCCAGCGCCTTTATCGGCTTGCCCTTTGGCAGCAGCTATGCCGCCAGCAAATGGGCGGTAGTTGGCTTTTCTGAATCATTACGACTTGAGTTAACAGAGCGTGGAATCGACAATGTGTCGGTGACCACCGTATGCCCGAGCTATATATCAACGGGAATGTTCGACGGCGCCCGTGCACCTTTGCT
Organism: Alcanivoracaceae bacterium; assembly: GCA_029213045.1. GTDB lineage: Bacteria > Pseudomonadota > Gammaproteobacteria > Pseudomonadales > Alcanivoracaceae > JARGPN01. The sequence continues at coordinate 180,623 of JARGPN010000007.1, read as the reverse complement.
AACGTCCATGCTGACGCCAGAAAAAGTCGTACGTGCAACCATGCGCGCCATGCAACGCAAAGAGTCGATGCTGTATTTGCCTCGCTCAGTAAAAGGCGCGGACTTACTTAAAGGCGCGCTGCCTAGGTCAGTGTTTGATGAAGTCGCAAAATTAACGGGAATTTCCACGTCAATGCGGCACTGGCAGGGCAAAAAATAGAACGTAAAACCATACCGCGTCACCAAGCGGAACACGTATTTTCGATAGTGCCCTTTGTCGGGTTGGCAGCGCATTATCGGGCAGGAAACCACTGTATTAGAGGGACAGCTAGTGAAGGCGTTAAGCCCCGTTGATCAACTTTTTCTTTTTCTAGAGAAGCGCCAGCAGCCAATGCATGTTGCTGGGTTACAGCTATTTTCGTATCCGGAAGATGCTGGTCCGAAATATATCAGCGACCTCGCTCAGCAGATGCGTGAATGCTGCCGACCTGTTCGGCCGTTCAACCAACGTATAGAGCATCGCTTCGGGCAACCGTTTTGGGTGGAGGATAAGCACTTCGACATTGACCACCACTTCCGTCATGAAGCACTACCAAAACCCGGGCGTATTCGTGAGCTGTTGTCACTGGTATCCGCCGAACACTCAAATTTATTAGACCGCGAACGGCCACTGTGGGAAGCCCATTTAATTGAAGGCATTCGCGGCAAACGCTTCGCGCTCTACACCAAAGTGCACCACTCGATGATGGATGGGATCTCCGCCATGCGCATGGGCATGCGTGCTTTATCGCCTGATCCAAACGAGCGGGATTTACCGCCAGTATGGGCCCATGAGCGCAAAAAACGGGGCATGCCTTCAGGCGCGGTAGACGCCGTGTCCGGTCTGGCGAAGCTAACTGCGGGACTCAGTAAACAAGTGGCGACCGTCCCAGCCCTAGCCCGCGAAGTGTATAAAGTCAGCCAGAAAGCGAAAAAGGATCCCGATTACGTTTCCATTTTCCAAGCCCCTCATTCGCTGCTCAATGAACGTATTACTGGCAGCCGTCGTTTTGCGGCACAGTCCTATTCGCTACCACGCATTAAGCGGATAGGCGCCGCATTCGGCTGCACCGTGAACGATATTGTATTGGCCGTTTGCGGCAGCGCCCTGAGGGACTATTTGATCAGCCAAAACGAGCTGCCCGATAAACCTCTGATCGCGATGGTGCCAGTATCCTTGCGCCAGGATGACAGCGCCGAAGGCAATCAAATTGCGACCATTCTTGCCAACCTCGGCACCCACATCGCCGATCCGCAAAACCGGTTGCGCGTGATTAAAGCCTCTGTCGAAGAAGCCAAAGCGCGCTATCGCGGCATGTCGCCAGAAGAAATTTTGAATTTTACTGCGCTGATGTTGGCGCCGACCTTTATCAATTTAATGACGGGGCTCGCGCCCGGCCTGCAAGCGTTTAATGTGATCATCTCAAACGTTCCCGGCCCTAAAGAGCAGCTCTACTGGAATGGTGCAAAACTCGAAGGTATGTACCCAGTGTCCATCGCGCTTGATCGCATTGCGTTGAACATTACGCTTACTAGCTATGGCGATCAGCTTGAGTTCGGGCTAATTGGCTGCCGCCGCACCCTGCCATCGATGCAGCGCATGCTCGATTATTTAGAGAACGGAATCCACGAATTAGAAGTGGCTGCCGGACTGCGATAGAGCTCACAATTTGGGTGCCGTATCCGCCGACAAAATACTGGCACCCTCTGCGTGACTGTCGTAAAGTGAATTTGCTGCGAATTTTGGCAGTGGATGTTTTCAAGTAATGCCCGCGATGCTCGCCATCTTCAGCACTGCTCCAAACTCCCCGCCAAAACCTCGCAGATCACACTATTCGAACACTTGAGGTAATAGCATCATGGCAACAGGTACCGTGAAATGGTTCAACGAATCCAAGGGTTTTGGCTTTATCACCCAGGATGAGGGCGGTGCGGACGTATTCGTTCATTTCAGTGCAATCACTGGCACAGGTTTCAAAACCCTCGCTGAAGGCGACAAAGTTTCCTACGAAGTTCAGCAAGGACCTAAAGGCCCGCAAGCGGCAAACGTCGCTAAAGCCTAAGAAAGACAAAACCCCGCGCTAGCGGGGTTTTTTTATGTGTTTTTTCTTATCGGGGATTTGACCAATCCTCGCAGTATCGTTTTACTTGTCGGTCTCAGCATTATCGTGATGCTGACCACCGGACAGGGATAACATTATGGTCACTTATCTTTATTGGTTTATCGTCGCCGCACTGATTTTCGCCAGTCTATTTTTGATCGGCGCACGTGCTGGAAAATGGAAGCCCGCCATTATCACCGCCATCGTCATATGGCTGATCAGCACACTCTTCTACTACTTTTGGCTTGAGCAAATGTTCGTCAAACGCTTTGGCGGCCGCATGCATATCACCGTGCCTGAAGGGCAAATGCATATGAACTCCACATGGAAAGACGACAACCTGTGGATCGAAAACTACAACCCAGATACTAACGAATGCATTTTCAGTGAATACTCTCGCGGCAACCTGCTTGAGGGCCGAGTGGTGCTGAAAAACTGTAACCCCCTCGCTGCTACGCCGTCGGCACCTGCTCAGGACACACAATGACCGAACAACAATTACTCGACGCGCTCTCGCAAGAGACTGACGGGCAAGACAGCACCTTCGCGTTTGCGCAGGTGCTTACACTAATAGACACCTACTACGAATACACCGCAACGGCCTTTACCAACGGTAAAGGCAACGACACCGTCGTCAACGACGCGGGTAAAAATGAAGGAAGCTGCAAAGTATTTTCCTTCGCAAGACGGCATGCACTAAGTGAAGCCTCAACGTTAAAATTGTTTGCTGAACATTACGGCAAAGTTCTCGATACGCCTGAAGACACCGATCACGCCAACATTCGCACCTTTATGCGCTACGGATGGCTTGGTATTGAGTTCGCTGGCGAGGCGCTTACCCCGCGTGAAGAAAGTATAGATTAAATTTTATGGGGGCCTGCTTGCCGGCCCTCTTTATCTATTGCACTAATCCTTTTCCTGCCAACCGCATTAAATTCGCTGAAATTGATTTAGCTCTTTTTTGCGCTGCGTCCAATCCGGCATCATCTTCGTCATCAACCCTTTGAACCCCGGGCCGTGGTTCATGTGCTCCAAATGACACAACTCGTGAACCACCACGTAATCGATACAATGCGGAGGTGTTTTTATCAGTTCCGTATTTAGGGTCATGCCAGTGCGTTGCGATAAACTGCCCCAACGGGAGCGCATTTTGCGCAACGTCAGCGGTGGAACAGTAAAGCCTCTTGCCGCAAAGGCCGGAAATAATGCGTCCAGCCGTTCAGAAAAATATTGCTGCGCTTGCCGCCGATACCAAGTATCAAGCGCTTTCTCTACTTTGCTCGGGTCGGCGCTGTCGGTCACATACAGTGTTAATGCATCATCTGAAAACCGCGCTTTACTTCGCCCTGTGCTTAACAAGAGCCGGAAAGAATTTCCCAGATAATAATGTTCGCTGCCGTGGGAAAAACGCTCTTCTGCACTTTGTTGCACCGGGGCTACAAAACCGTTTAATCGCTTCTCCACCCAATCACGGCGTTCATCCACGAACTCGTTAATATCGCGCATCGAACAACGCATTGGCGCGCGCACTTCTATCCGATGATCTGGATACACGCGCAGCTCCAACGTCCGGCGACGGCTGCGAATTAATTGATACTCAAAGCTCACTGATTTCTCACTCAATCTATTCAGCAACTCAACGGGCTGTTCCGTTTTTCAATCCGTCGACTCTTCGTCGTAATGGCCTTTGCGCATTGCATCGTCCAAGGCATGGGTAATGGCATCCGCAGATTGGGTGTAACGCGCTAGCCAGTTGTACAAAATAGGAATAATAAATAACGTCAGTACCGTTGCGAACAACAAGCCACCCAGAATCACCACACCAATAGTAATCCGGCTTTCCGCGCCGGCCCCGCTAGCCACCACCAACGGTAAAGCCCCGAAGATAGTGGAAATGCCTGTCATTAACACCGGGCGAAAACGCACCACTGCGCCCTCACGAATGGCGGTCGCAATATCTCTGCCTTCGTCACGAAGTTGATTAGCAAATTCAACGATGAGAATGCCGTTTTTCGCCATCAGCCCTACCAGCATGATCAAACCAATTTGGCTGTAGATATTAAGGCTGTCGCCAGTGACCCAAATGGCAATCGCCGCGCCAGCAATCGCTAGTGGTACGGTCAACATTATGATCAATGGATGAATCCAGCTTTCAAATTGCGCGGCCAGCACCAAAAATACAATCACCAACGCCAAAATAAACGTGGCCAATATGGCCGTCGAGGCTTCCGTAAATTCTCGCGCCAAACCCTTGTAGCTCAGGCGTGCTTCCGGCGGCAATAATTCGCGCGCCGAATCTTCAAAAAATTGAATCGCCGTGCCCATGTCATAGCCCGGCGCCAACGATGCATCTAGGGTGACGGCAGGTAAACGATCAATCCGACGCAACTCCGGTGCCGCGCCACGCTCTTGCAGCTCCGTCACAGACGATAACGCGACCAATTTATCGCTGTTATTTGCACGCAAATAAATATTATTTAAATCCTGCGGGGAAGCGCGATCTTCTGGCCGTGCTTCAATCATAACGTCGTATTCACGGCCGCGATCCAAATAGGTGGTTACGCGTACGGATGCCAACATTGCCTGTAAGGTTAAACCAACGTCCTGTGCGGTGATGCCTTGGTCACCCGCCCTATCGCGCAATAATTTCACATTTAATTGCGGCTGCGTTTCTTCGTAATCCGTATCCACACCAATCAGCATGGGATTTTTTTTCGCCGCCGCAAGCAGTGTTTCGCTCCACTCTTTTGCTGATAAATAGTCCGGCGCCCCAACGACTACTTCGAGTGGTTTACTAAATCCTCGCTGTCCCAATCCGGGCGGATTAACGGCAAACGTTCTTAACCCTGGAATATTGCGTAACTCCCCTTGCAACCCAGCTACGATATCTTGTTGCTTAACATCTCGCTCCTCCCACGGCGCGAGGCGCACAATGGTAATCGCCGAAGTAGATTGGCCACGAAACCCGACAATCGATAACACCCGTTCGGCAACACCATCCGTCACTAGCGGCAATAATTTTTCTTCCACCTTCGCAGCGTGAAATGCAGTGTACTCGGCGGTGGAACCTTGCGGGGCAGAGCCCGGAACAATAAAAATGCCGCGGTCTTCCGTTGGCGCGAGTTCACGCGGCAACTGGGTAAATGCTACAGCGCCCAACACACAGACCAATAATGCGAGACTTACGGTTGCGCTCGGTTTATTAATTGCATTATCCAAAAGCGTTTCATAGCGCGCCGTTAAGCGGGTAAAAAATCGCTCCAGCAGCGAATTTGAACTGCCTTTTTCATGCGCTTTTAACCATCGAGAACACAACATGGGCGCAAGCGACAAGGCAACTAAACTCGACACCAACACTGCGGCAGATAAGGTAAACCCAAACTCGCTGAACAATCGACCCGTATCACCGCCCATAAAGGAAATCGGCACGAACACCGCGATCAAAGTCAGCGTTGTTGCGATAACCGCAAACGCCACCTGACGTGCGCCGAGAAATGCCGCCACCAACGGCGGCTCACCCAGATCCATTCTTCGTTGAATGTTTTCCAACATCACAATGGCGTCGTCAACCACTAGGCCGATGGCCAATATCAGCGCCAATAAGGTCAACACGTTTAGGGAGAAGTCTAGCGCGGCCAATCCGGCAAACGCGCCAATGATCGACACCGGAATCGTCACGGCCGGAATTAACGTCGCGCGCCAACTCCCCAGGAATACCCAAATCACACAAATCACCAAGACAACGGAAATGCCAAGTGTGATCAATACTTCTCTAATAGAAGCTCGAATAAAAAGAGACTCGTCATAATTAATGCTTAAACGAATATCCGGCGGTAAGTTTTCTTCTACTTTTTTTATTTCCGCTTGGACTGCATCCGAGACGGCCACCGTATTCGATTTAGATTGGCGGATAACACCTAGTCCAATCGCCACCTGGCCATTGGCGCGCAATAATGTGTCGTCGTCTTCAACGCCCTGCTCGACATCCGCCACTTCACCTAAACGAATTAAGTGGCGGCCGTCTCGCCGAATCACCAGTCGACGAAATTCATCGGCAGACGTCATGCGACTGTCGGCGCGCACGGTGAAATCACGACTATCGGATTCTACTTTACCGCCGGGCAACTCAATGTTGTTGGCGCGCAATGCGCCTTCAATATCAGACACTGTCACTGCCCGCGCGGCCATACGCGTTCGGTCTAACCAAATGCGCATGGCATAGCGTCGCTCGCCGCCAATAAAAATGTCGGCAACGCCATCGAGCACGGAAAATCGATCGACAAGATTACGCTCGGCATAATCCGAAAGTTGCGCTGCGTCTAAACTGTCGCTGGTCAGCGTCACCCAAATAATCGGGCGTGCATCGGAATCTGCTTTAGCAATAACGGGTGCATCGGCTTCTTCGGGTAACGATACCAACACACGCGACACGGCATCGCGCACGTCGTTCGCGGCAACGTCAATATCGCGCGCTAAGGTAAATTCAATATTGGTGCGTGCGGAACCGAGACGGCTGCGCGATTCAATGCGGCGCACACCTTCGACGCCGCTAATCGCACCTTCAATCACTTGTATAATTTGGGTATCAATAACTTCCGGCGCAGCACCCACATAATTGACGGACACGGACACCTGCGGCGGATCAATGTCTGGGTATTCGCGCACAGGTAATTTCATTAGTCCGCTAAAACCAAATACCAAAATCAGCAAACTAATTACCGTTGCAAAAACGGGTCGCTTAATCGAAACGTCAGAAATTATCATAATTACTGATCCTGAAACGCAGGCTCATTTAAAAACGCGCGTTGCGTATCGGGCATTAATGCGCTGGCATCTTCGCGCACATCGACCTTTGAGCCCGTGCCCAGCCGCGCATGTCCGTTAACGATTACTTGCTCATCAAGTGCTATACCAGAAAGCACCTCTACCCAGCCCTGTTCGCGTACACCGGTTTTTACTTCGCGCCGCTCAGCGGTACTGTCGTTGACGACGTACGCAAAGCTGGACGCGCCTTCTGTTAGCACGGCTTGTTCAGGGATCATGAGAGCAAGGCGGTTACCGGTGAGCAAACGGACATTTAGGAATTGTCCCGGCAATAACAAGCGCTCGGTGTTTGTCATGGTGGCCTTCACGGTGACGGTACGATTGACCGGGTCGACGCGCGTATCTATTTGGCTTAAATGCGCATCAAACACCCGATCCGGGTAGCTGCTGCTCTCTACAAAAATGGTTTGCCCTGACGCTATTTGGCCTAGATGTTTTTCTGGCACAGAGAATAGAATTTCCAACTCATCCAGATCATCCAGCGTCGTGAGCACGTCGCCTGATTTTACGTAACTGCCCGTATTCACTCGGCGCAACCCCACCACGCCCGCGAAAGGCGCGCGAACAGTGTAGTCTGCCAAGGTAGACGCGGCGGCATCGCGATCGGCCTGCGCGGAAAGAAGCCCCGCTTGCAACGTATCGGCTTCCGCCTTGGAAAGCACTTCGGAGCTTTTTAATTGCTGCGCTCGCTCCCATGCCGCCCTTGCATCGGCAAGCTGCGCGTCAGCACGTGCCAACTGGGCGCGGGCAATGCGGTCATCCAACGCGACTAGCTTAGCGCCGGCTTTCACTTTATCGCCTTCTTTAAAATTAACCGACAGCAGTCGGCCATCCACTTCGCTGGTGAGATTAATCGACGCACGCGCCTGCGCCGTACCCACACCTTCGATCTCCGAAGCGAGCTCTGCCTGACGTGGCGCGACAACGTTGACCACCGATGCCGGGCGTTGCATCGATTTTTTCGGTGCGCTTCCCGTCCACCACCAAACAAGGCCTGCCAATACAGCGATCAACAGGACGACGGCCTTTTTCATCGGTTTTCTCCACATTGCAATGGGGCACAGTATAGCGTGCCTTTTGTGCAAACAATGTGAGGATTGGAGTAACCCATTGGATTACCTGAATTCGCCTGTTCCGGCATAAAAAAACGCCCGACGATGCGGGCGCTTTTTTCATTGCCTATTGCATTTTTTTGCTTAACGACAGCGCATTAGTCCGCCATTTCAGCGCGCATTTTTTTCTTGTCGAGCTTGCCCACACTGGTACGCGGTAGCTCGTCGACAAATTTCACTCTATCCGGAACACCGTATTTTGAGATCACGCCCTTCTCGGCATAGCCCATAACAAGATCTTTCACGGCTTGCTCGGTGATGTCCGCGTCCGGTTTTTTCACAACAAGCGCTAACGGCCGCTCTCCCCATTTCGCGTCCGGGACACCAATGACGGCACATTCGGCGGCGCCGGGGTGCTGTAAGACCAATCCTTCAAGATCTAATGACGACACCCATTCGCCGCCCGTTTTAATCACGTCTTTAATACGGTCGGTGATTTTCAGCCAACCATCTTTGTCCATCACACCGATATCGCCGGTATGCAACCAGCCACCCGCCCACAAGGCTTCGGAGTTTTCCTTATCTTTCAAATAACCCTGAGTAAGCCACGGTGCGCGCACGACAACTTCACCTTGAGTTTTACCGTCATGGGGTGCGTCGTTCATTTCGCCGTCCACAATGCGCAGCTCCACCATGGGTACTGGGCGACCTGTGCGGCAACGGTATTCCACCTGCGTGTCGATATCCGCGTCCGCAAGCTCCGGCGGCAATTGCGCCAAGGTCAAAATGGGGCACGTCTCGCTCATGCCATAACCGGTATAAATATCGATGCCGCGCTCTAGGCCTGCGCGACACAAAGACGGTGGCAATGCGGAGCCGCCGATAATCACTTTCCATCCTTTAAGATCGACGGACTTGGCCGCTTCGGCACCAAGCAACATTTGAATAATGGTGGGTACGCAATGCGAAAACGTGACTTTTTCAGCGACAAATAACTTTAACAAGGTGGCGGGATCGTAACGCCCAGGGTACACCTGCTTAACACCCATCATGGTTGCCTGATACGGCACGCCCCACGCGTGAACGTGGAACATCGGGGTGATCGGCATGTACACATCGTCTTCGTTAAATTTGCCGGGGCCTGTGCCACTCAATACATTACGGCCCGCATAGGTGTGCAACACTAATTGGCGATGACTGAAATACACCCCTTTCGGTAGACCGGTCGTGCCGGTGGTATAGAAGGTCGTGGCGCGAGTGTTTTCATCTAAATAGGGAAATTCAAAGTCGTCGGAGGCGGCGCCCAACAAGGCCTCATATTCACCAGCGAAATCAATCCCGGAAATATCCGTGGCGTCGCCGTCGTCAAGCAAGATTAACTTGGTGTTTTTATTTTTAATACGCGGACAAATTTCTTTTACCATCGCGGCGAATTCGCGATTCACTAAAATCACGTCATCTTCTGCGTGATCAATGGTGTAGAGAATTTGTTCTGGGCTAAGGCGCACGTTAACAGTGTGTAGCACAGCGCCCATCATCGGGATTGCATAAAAACATTCAAGATAACGATGGCTGTCCCAATCCATCACCGCGATGGTGTCACCTTGCTTTACGCCAAGGTTGGTAAGCGCGCTGGCTAACTTGTGCACGCGCTGATCTAAATCGGTATAGGTCATACGCTTATTAAACGCGTAGACGATTTCCTGTTGCGGCGCCCGACGCACGCCATGCGCCAAGATGCTCCCGATCAACAATGGGTAGTCATAGGCGGAAGGGGTACGCTTGATGGTCAGGTCCATGATTGCAATCCTCGTTATCTGTTTTTTAAAATTTCTGTTTTTTTAAATTCAGGCTTTAAAAATTTACTCTTTAAATTTCAAAGTGACGTTAAAACTTTTCATTTCTTGCATTTTAATAAGCGTTACCACACGAAGTAGACACATCGTTATCCGCCTCGGGTTAACGTTAATGGGTCTAACAACGCCGTTAGTTCAGCGCGCGTTAAGTCTGTCATGTCCGCAGCGACGTCAATAATGGATCGACCAGACGCGTACGCGGCTTTGGCAATTTCCGCCGCTTTGTTATACCCAATCGCGGCATTTAATGCAGTGACAAGAATCGGGTTTTTATCAAGTAAACGGGCAAGATGCTCCGTGTTCACTGTAAAGGTAGCAATAGCCTTATCGGCCAAAAAACAGTTGCTATGGGACAGTAGGCGAATCATGTCGAGCAGGTTATTCGCAACCATGGGCAACATGACATTTAATTCGAAATTACCTTGCTGTGCGGCAAGCGCCACAGCAAGATCCAGTCCTTGAATTTGTGCGCACACCATTAACGTCGATTCGCACACCACAGGATTTACTTTCCCCGGCATAATCGACGAACCTGGCTGCAAGGCTTCGAGCTGAATTTCGCCCAGCCCATGTAACGGACCTGAACTCATCCAACGTAGATCACTGCTTATCTTGCTTAAGGTTATCGCGTAACCGCGCAACGCGGCCGACAACGCGAGCGGTCGATCAATCGCGCCTTGGCCTGCAAAAAAGGAATCCAACGGCTGAAAATGTTGGCCCAACAATTCGGATAAATGCACACAAAAGCGGGTCGAAAATTCCGGATGGCAATTAATGCCCGTTCCCACCGCCGTGCCGCCTTGGGGGATACGGAGTAATGCATGCCCGGCGCCGCGCAATTTTTCTTCGGCGTGCTCCAGCTGTACATCCCATCCATTGAGCACCTGCCCAAACGTCACGGGCATGGCATCCATTAAATGGGTGCGCCCCGGCTTTACGGTGTCCGCCAGGTCTTTTCCCCGTTGTTGTATTTGTTCGCGCAGATGACGAATCGAAGGCAGCAGCGATGCGTAAAGTTGTTGCACCGCGCTGAGATGTATTGCGGTTGGAATCGTATCGTTGCTGCTTTGTCCGAGGTTAACGTCATCGTTAGCGTGCACCACAACACCGGCTTGCTCACACAGATGGGCAATGACCTCATTGACGTTCATATTGCTGCTTGTGCCGGAACCGGTTTGATACACATCAACGGGGAATTGATCGGCATAGTCCCCCGCCGCGATCGCATCGGCAGCGGCTTGAATGGCTATGGCTTTATTTGATGGCAGCAACCCTAGTTCAGCGTTGGTTCGCGCGGCAGTGGCTTTGATCTGGGCAATGGCACGAATAAAGCTATTCGGCAGAGGCCGATCAATGTGGAAATTATCCACGGCACGCTGCGTTTGCGCGCCCCATAGGGCATTACTCGGAATTGATACAGGTCCGAGTGAATCCGTTTCTGTCCGCATAGACACATTACTCGATGCGCTATCCGTCGGTGTGTTGGTCAAGGCTGCTCTCCCGGCGCTTGGCTGAGCAATGGCTCAGCGCCAACGAACACCCTTTCTAACGCTCCCAGCCGCAGCACGCAACCGGTGGTTACTTTCCAATACAAAAGCTCGAAAAAATGCGGCCAAGCAAGTCATCTGACGAAAACGCGCCGGTAATTTCTTCTAAGGCGCGCTGTGCTGCGCGGAGGTCTTCGGCGAGCAGCTCGCCTGCCTGGTGTCCCGAAAGCTGCTGCTGACCTTGAATCAGGGCATCGCGAGCCTGCTCGAGGGCAACGAGGTGGCGGCGACGCGCAGAAAACGTGCCTGTGTGTTGATCACGGAATCCAGCGAGGGTTTTGATGTTTTCGCGAAGGGCCGTCAGACCCTCGCCGGTTTTTGCGGAAACGGCCAATAGCTCCACATCATCGGCATCTGGCATGTCTAGATTGCCTGCTCTGAGCAAATCAATTTTATTGAGCAACAATATTTTCTTGGCGCCGATATCGGTGAGTGATCGGTCCGACAAGGGCAAGCAACTTTCTAAGGTGAGTTGCCCGTTGGACTTGGCATTGTGAGCATCCGCCACAATCAACAATAAGTCCGCATTCTCAATTTCTCGCCATGCACGGCGAATCCCTTCTTGCTCTACCTGGTCCGGCGATTCGCGCAATCCAGCGGTATCAATAATATTGAGGGGTAAGCCATCAATCTGAATGGATTCTCGCAGCACGTCTCGCGTGGTGCCAGGAATATCCGTGACAATGGCAGCGTCTTGCCCGGACAGTGCATTGAGGAGCGAAGATTTTCCAGCGTTCGGGCGGCCTGCGATGACGACGTTAAACCCTTCGCGTAAAAGACGTCCTTGCTGTGCATTCAAGAGCAATAAATTTACGTGCTCCACAAGGCTATTTAAATCCGTGGCAACGGTGGAGTCGGCGAGAAAATCAATTTCTTCTTCCGGGAAATCAATTGCCGCTTCGACATACATACGAAGTTGAATAAGCAATTCAACTAACGCATTCACTTCGCGGGAAAATTCACCTTGCAAGGAATTCATTGCCGCCCGCGCCGCTGATGCGGTGCCCGCATCAATGAGATCCGCAATGGCTTCTGCTTGGGTCAGGTCCATCCGGTCGTTAATAAAAGCCCGCAATGAAAACTCCCCTGCTCGGGCTTGTCGCGCGCCAAAAGCAATGCAGGTTTTAACGATTTGGTCGAGCAGCACCGGGCCGCCGTGACCTTGCAGCTCAATAACATCTTCGCCGGTAAAGGAATTTGGCCCAGGAAATTCAATCAGCAGACCTTCGTCTAACAGCTGGCCGGTTTCGTCGCGGAACTTAGCGAAGTGGGCAAATCGAGGTTGGGTGTTGACTAAGCCCGGCGTTAGCCGGGCGGCAATTTTTTTTGCATCTTTACCCGATAAACGAACAACCCCAATACCACCCCTGCCCGGCGCAGTGGCTACAGCAACAATAGTGTCTTGCAAGGCAGCGTCCATAAAACAGGGAGTCCTTATCGTGTATCACTACTATGAAGGTCAATCACGCATTTCTGGTACTAGCATAAAAACAAAAAGGGGCCGAAGCCCCTTTTTTATTCCCTCACCGTTATTCAGATTCAATACGGCGGGTAATAATCCATTGCTGACTAATCGACAAAATATTGTTGGTCAACCAGTACAGCACCAAGCCGGCTGGGAACCACAACATAAACACCGCAAACATCATCGGCATCCATTTCATTACCTGCGCCTGTGTTGGATCAGCAGGCGTCGGGTTAAGTCGAGACTGCAGGAACATACTCGCGCCCATTAAAATAGGCAGAATGAAGTACGGGTCCATCACCGACAAATCTTGAATCCAGCCAAAGAAAGGCACTTGGCGAAGTTCTACCGATTCGAGCAATACATAGTACAAAGCAATAAACACCGGCATCTGTACAAGCATTGGTAAGCAGCCACCTAGAGGGTTAATTTTCTCTCGCTGGAACAGCTTCATGGTTTCCTGCTGCTGCTTTTGCCGATCAGATTTGAACTGCTCTTTAATGCGTTGCATTTCCGGTGCGACTTTGCGCATCTTCGCCATGGAGCGATAACTGCTGGCAGACAGTTTGAAGAATAATGACTTGATCACCAGCGTTAGCAAAATAATTGCCACACCCCAGTTGGTCACACCAAAGCCAATATCAAATTCGTTGCCAAAAATGGAAACATGACCACTCTGCAAGAAAATCAGCAAAGCAAAGATTGGCTGGGAGACAAACCAAAGCCAACCAAAGTCGACGGTCATATTCAAACCAGGGCTGATGGCTTCCAGATCAGACTGAACTTTAGGGCCGGCATAAAACTCCGCATAAAATACATTTTCGTTATTGGGCTCTACAGTTTTGGGTGGCGACACAAAGCGAAGAATGTGTTGCTCGCTTTTACTTAAGTAGCTGCTCGAAAATGTGTTGCTTTGCGTGTTGTCAGGAATCCATGCAGATAAGAAGTAATGTTGCACCATGCCAATCCAACCGCCCTCTTGGGTGGTTTTCAAAGGCTCTTCTTCTAGATCACCTAGCTTTGTTTTGTTGTAGGGCGTTTCTTCGGTCCACCACGCTGCACCGAGAAAGGTAGGCATAGGGGCGAACCCAGCTTTTGCCTTACTTGGGTCGTCAGAATTATCACGTTTAATTTGGCCGTACAAAGCACCCTGCCAAGATTGATCACCTTTGTTTTCCACAATATGCGACACGCGCACTAAATAGCTGCCACGGACAAAGGTGTAGCGCTTGGTGATAACCACATTGTTATCTTGGTACAACTTCAAATCGACATTTAATTCTGTCGCACTGTCCGGCATGGAGTACGCGGTTTTATCGGCTAACCAAACAGGTCGATTGGCTGCGGTATCTGTACCGTTACGACCAATTAATCCTGACTGCATCACTTGAAAGTGTTCAGGTGTGTTCAGCAACAAGGGGAACGGTTCGTCTGGTGTGTTGAAGTGCGTGGGGTAGTTCAACAAGCCAAGGTTAACAATATCGCCGCCTTGGCGATCAATGGTTACCGTAAAGACATCTGTCTTAACTTGAACCAAGCGATCCGCATCTGGTTTAGCCGCCACTGGTGCGGGAGCATCAGATTCAGCAACAGGAATGTCATCAGCACTTGGCACGTCGGAGCCGACGTCTGCCATTTGTTCAACAGTCACGGGCGCGTCAGATACATCGGGCACACTCGATGCTTCTTCGGTTCGCGTGGCGATTGATGCCGAAGGTTGCTGACCGTAATCCTCCTGGTAGGCGAGGACCATCATATATGTCACGACCGCTAGGCCGATAATTACCAAAGTACGTTGGATTTCCATAGCGGGAACTTTGCCTTGGGGGGTGAAAATCGGTCGGCAGTTTCTCAGGCTTGGTTACGCTTGGCAAGCAGCTTGTCCCAGAGGCGCGATAGCTCTGCACCTAGGGTAACACGGTCGACCCTGGGGATAGGCGCCTTGACGAGGATGAGGATGTCCAGGTTGGCCAGTTCTGCTTGACGCTGACGGAACGATTCTCGGCATAAGCGTTTAATGCGATTGCGGTGGACGGCGCTGCGAACTCGACGTTTACCAACAACGAGACCTAACCGAGGATTGGGATTTTCAGTGTTTCGGACAAGGAAAAGTAAGGTCGCCCCACCCACTCGAATATCAGGTTGGTTAAAAAGAGGCTGAAAGTCTGCGGAGGCGAGAAGTCGATTGCCACGGCGAAAGCAGAGGGAGGAGTCTTTCACCGGTGGCATCGGAAGATGCTGTTCGACCATAACGCGCCGACACAGCAAAGACTGGCGTTAAGCGGCCAGTCTCTTACGACCTTTTGCACGACGACGGTTTAATACCGCACGACCGTTTTTTGTAGCCATACGTGCACGGAAACCGTGAGTACGTTTACGACGCAAGTTGCTTGGCTGGAATGTACGTTTCATGGCAATTCTCAAATATTCGGATCAAACGAAGGGCGGCAATTCTAGGGAAGTGTTGAATCGGTGTCAATGCGGTTTAACAGCCGTTAATCAGGGGATAAAAATACAGGGTTTTAGTCTTTTATATATATATAAGTTATTAAATTCTTTTATTTATTATTACTGTTATAAGGGTAGCAAATATCTGTGAATAAGCGATAAAAGTTGTTTTAAAACATGGTGTTATATGATGTAAGACTTTGTCTTACGGCTGTGGATAAGCATTAGACAGGCGGGGGAGTAATGTGGATAAAAGTCAGTTGAGGTGGGGGCTTGAGGTTGTCCACAGGTTCATACCGGTACCTTATGGATTGTTATCCACATCTTTATACACATCCTTTTTAGTCTAATAAAAGCCATTTTGTTGGTGGCAGGGGGCTCCTACGAGGGGGTAGAATGCTCGCTTTCGTCGTTACATTCTTCTCATAATCTATAAGGCAAGGGCGTGTCTGAAGAGCTCTGGAATCGTTGTTTCTCCCGCTTGGAAGATGAGCTGCCATCACAGCAGTTCAATATGTGGATACGTCCATTGCAAGTTGTAGCGGCAGCTGATGGTACTGAGCTGACGTTATTTGCGCCGAATCGGTTTGTAGTGGATTGGGTGAGAGATCAATATCTTGAGCGTATTGTCGGATTAATGACCGAGCTCGACGAGCATTCCTCCCCATCTATCCGGCTCGAAGTAGGCACTTCTCGTCCTGTCACGGCGATGTTAACGGATCCTATCAGTACGGCTAGGCCGGCCTCTGCGCCGCCCTCCCCGTCGTCGCCACCGCCTTCACACAGCTTCGCTTCACCGGTTGAACCACCGGCACCGGCCAGATACCGGTCGAATTTAATTCCTGCCTATACCTTTGAAAATTTTGTTGAGGGCAAATCAAACCGGATGGCGTTTGCTGCGTCACAGCAAGTGGCGGAGAACCCAGGCAGTCATGGTTATAATCCATTGCTGTTTTATGGCGGTGTCGGCTTGGGTAAAACTCACTTGATGCACGCGGTCGGCAATGCGATTTCGAAAGCCAATCCGAACGCGCGGGTGGTGTATTTACACTCAGAGCGGTTTGTTCAGGATATGGTTAGCGCATTGCGCAATAAAACCATCAATGAGTTTAAGCGATTCTATCGTTCGCTCGATGCGTTGCTGATTGATGACATTCAGTTTTTCGCTGGAAAGGAGCAATCACAGGAAGAGTTTTTCCATACGTTTAATTCGCTGTTGGAAAATGGTCAGCAAATTATTCTTACTTGTGATAAATATCCTAAAGAGATTGAAGGTCTTGAAGAGCGGTTAAAATCGCGGTTTGGTTGGGGTTTATCGCAGCCGCTTGAGCCACCTGAGTTAGAAACCCGTGTGGCAATTTTGAAGAAAAAAGCGGAAGAATCGCAGATTGATTTACCCAGTGAAGCAGCGTTTTTTATTGCGCAACGTATTCGCTCAAATGTGAGAGAATTGGAAGGCGCCTTGCGTCGAGTGATTGCCCATGTGCAGTTTACCGGTGCGCAGGTCGATATCGGTTTAGTGAAAGATGCGCTGAAGGATTTGTTGGCGAGCCATGCTCGGCAAATTTCCATCGATAATATTCAGCGTGTTGTGGCCGAGTACTACAATATAAAAATTGCCGACTTGTTGTCGCCGCGGCGTAGTAGGTCTGTGACCCGCCCTCGGCAAATTGCTATGTCGTTGGCTAAAGAATTAACCACACACAGTTATCCGGAAATTGGGGACGGCTTTAGTGGAAGGGATCATACGACAGTATTGCATGCTTGCCGGAAGGTGGCAGAGTTGCGCGAGGCTGACGTAGATTTTGAGCAGGATTACCAAAACCTGCATCGTATATTGACCTCCTGATAACAGTACAACAGGGACTGAACATGAAATTCTCTATCAATCGAGAGCAACTGCTAAAGCCGCTGCAACAGGTCGCCGCCGTTGTTGAACGTCGTCAGACCTTGCCGGTGTTGTCGAATGTCCTGTTGGAAGTGTCCGGGGGACGTCTTTCTTTAACTGGTACTGACTTAGAGTTGGAGCTGGTTGCCCGCTTAGAGCTTGGTGCGGACGCCCAGGACGGCGAAACGACAGTCCCTGCACGTAAGCTAGTGGATATCTGCAAAAGCCTCCCTGCAGAAGCTGAGATTAAGTTCGAGAGTGATGGTGAGCGCTTACTATTAAAATCAGGGCGTAGCCGCTTTACCTTGTCGACTCTGCCGTCTAATGAATTCCCAAATCTTGAAGAAGATATCGCCGGCGCGAGTTTTGCCATCGCGCCTGCGACATTGCGTCAGCTCATTGATCGCACCGCCTTTTCCATGGCGCAGCAAGATGTTCGCTATTACTTGAACGGCATGCTGTTTGAGTTGAGCGACGGAACCTTGCGCACAGTGGCCACTGACGGTCACCGCTTGGCAATGTGTGACGCGGAAGTGGAAGGGTTAAAAGAGAAGGCGCAGGTTATTTTACCGCGCAAAGGTGTGATGGAATTATCGCGCATGCTGGGCGATGCAGCCGGTGACGTGCAGGTGACGGTGGGTAAGAATCATGTGCGTATTCTCGCCGGCGACATCAGTTTTACGTCTAAATTAGTCGACGGTAAATTCCCAGAATATGATCGCGTGGTGCCTAAGAATAGTCAGAAGCTCGTCTTGGCTGATCGCGAAACGTTGAAGCAGGCGTTCGGGCGTGTGGCGATTTTGTCCAATGAAAAATATCGCGGGATTCGCGTTCAGTTGGCAGATGGCAGTTTGCGTATTCAAGCCAACAACCCTGAACAGGAAGAAGCGGAAGAAGAAGTGTCCGTGGACTATACAGGCAGCGAGTTGGAGATCGGATTTAACGTGAGCTATTTGTTGGACGTGATGAATACGCTACACGGCGATACCGTAGAAATCGCATTGGGTGATTCGAATAGCTCTGCGTTGGTGACCGACCCTGAATGGCGCAACGCCATTTATGTCGTTATGCCGATGCGGCTCTAGTGTTATCAGGGGCTTGCGTCACCAGCCAGCCCCATCTCTCCTCCCCGCCTTCTTTCATGCTACAGCGCTTCCAGCTGACCCAATTTAGAAATTATCACGAGCAGACGTTTGTCCCTGGCCAGTCCTTGTCGGTGGTTGTCGGTGAAAATGGCTCTGGTAAGACCAGCTTGCTGGAAGGTATTTATTTGTTGGCCACAGGCCGAAGCTTCCGCACTTCCAAACTGGCGAATGTTGTTGAGGGTGGTCACGACGCCTGTACCTTGTTCGCTGAGATTAACGTGGATGGACATCCTCATCGCGTGGGCTTGTCTCGGAATAAGCAGGCTGTACTGGATGCTCGTATCGACGGCCAACGTATCAACGGATTAAGTCAGATAGCGCGAATGATGCCTGTTCAGGTGCTCCACCCAGGAACGGTTCAGTTGATTGAAGGTGGTCCCGGTGAGCGGAGGCGGTTTCTCGATTGGTTAATGTTCCACGTGGAACCGGAATTTATCGGCCATTGGCAAAGACTCAAAGAGGCAGTATCTCAACGTAATTCATTGCTCAAGGCAGGCAGATTAAACACGCGAGAAATGGGCGTTTGGGATCGGCAGGTTGCTGAAAATTCTGCTAGAATCGACCAGTTACGCCGCGCCTATTTGCCGGAGTTACAGCGGGTCTTTCAGGATTTGCTCATTGGCTTTGATGGCGCTCTTGGCGCAGTGTCGTTGGCACTTCATTCCGGTTGGAGTGAAGGAATAAGTATTGAGGATGCCCTGCTCTCTCATCGAGATCAGGACGTCCGCCGAGGGTTCACAAGTGTCGGCGCACATCGTGCTGACCTTATGTTGAAATCTCAAAAGGGTCAGGTAAAGGAAGTCTTTTCGAGGGGGCAGCAAAAAGTGGTCGCCTATGCTTTGGTGACAGCACAGATCTCGCTTCTCAATGAGTTGGCGAATCGCAGGTGCTTGGTGTTGGTCGATGATTTGACCTCCGAGCTAGACCAAAGCAATGAGCAGCGAATACT
The DNA here is from genome assembly GCA_029213045.1 of Alcanivoracaceae bacterium. Classification (GTDB taxonomy): domain Bacteria; phylum Pseudomonadota; class Gammaproteobacteria; order Pseudomonadales; family Alcanivoracaceae; genus JARGPN01. The sequence continues at coordinate 161,329 of JARGPN010000007.1, read as the reverse complement.
CAGTACCGTGTTAAGTACTGGGAATCAGCTCGTGGTCACAACCCTTGATGAACGCATCGCCCTTCCCTATTTAACGGCTGACAGCACAAAAACGTTCCACGTGGAACATGGTGTGCTCAAGCTGGTGCAGTGATTGACAAGGAAAATGGTATGACTGAGCAGAAAAGCTACGATTCCTCGAGCATTAAGGTACTGAAGGGACTCGACGCCGTACGTAAGCGTCCAGGTATGTATATCGGTGATACGGACGATGGCACCGGCTTGCACCACATGGTGTTCGAGGTTGTGGATAACTCTATCGATGAAGCCCTCGCGGGGCACTGCTCGGAGATACAAGTCACTATACATCCGGATGAGAGCGTATCTGTCACAGATAACGGCCGTGGAATACCTGTGGATATCCATCCCGAAGAAGGGGTGTCTGCCGCACAAGTTATCATGACAGTACTCCATGCCGGCGGTAAATTTGACGACAATACCTACAAGGTTTCCGGTGGTTTGCACGGTGTGGGCGTGTCCGTAGTGAATGCGTTGTCGGAGGAATTGAAGCTGACCATTCGTCGTGCTGGCAAAGTCTACGAACAGATCTATCGCCATGGCGTCCCTGCGGAGCCGTTAAAACCTGTTGGCGATACCCAAACCTCCGGCACCAGTGTGCGTTTCCGCCCTTCCCCGGAAACCTTCACGAACATCGAGTTCCATTACGATATTTTGGCTAAGCGTCTGCGTGAGCTGTCTTTCTTGAACTCGGGCGTGCGTATTCACCTTTTGGATGAGCGTAGCGGCAAAGAAGACCTATTCGAATATGAGGGTGGTTTGTCCGCCTTCGTTACGTATTTGAACGAAGCGAAAACCCCTCTCAACAAAGTCCTTCATTTCACCCTAGAGAAGGACAACATCGGGGTGGAAGTGGCGTTGCAGTGGAACGACTCGTATAACGAGAACATTTTCTGCTACACCAACAATATTCCCCAGCGCGATGGCGGCGCCCACTTGGCGGGCTTCCGCGCGGCGTTAACACGTACCATGAACAACTATATGGAAAGCGAAGGCTTTCTGAAGAAGGAAAAAGTCGCTGTTGCGGGCGATGATGCTCGGGAAGGTTTGACGGCCGTTGTATCGGTAAAAGTCCCTGATCCTAAGTTCTCATCGCAAACCAAGGACAAGCTCGTATCCTCTGAGGTGAAAACCGCGGTAGAGCAAGCAATGACTGAGCGCTTTGCGGAATATCTCCTGGAAAGCCCTGCAGAAGCCAAGATGATCGTTCAGAAGATCATTGATGCGGCGCGCGCGCGCGATGCCGCCCGCAAGGCGCGGGAAATGACCCGTCGTAAAGGTGCGTTAGATATCGCCGGATTGCCGGGCAAATTGGCAGATTGCCAAGAAAAAGACCCCGCCTTCTCTGAACTCTACATTGTGGAGGGCGATTCTGCGGGAGGTTCAGCAAAACAGGGCCGTAACCGAAAGAATCAGGCGATCTTACCCTTGAAAGGTAAGATTCTGAACGTCGAGAAAGCGCGCTTCGATAAGATGTTGTCGTCCGTAGAAGTGGGCACCCTGATCACAGCATTGGGCTGCGGCATTGGCCGTGATGAGTACAATATCGAGAAATTGCGTTATCACAGCATCATTATCATGACGGATGCTGATGTCGACGGTTCGCACATTCGCACCTTGTTGCTGACCTTCTTCTTCCGTCAGATGCCAGAGCTGATTGAACGCGGCCATATCTATATTGCTCAGCCTCCTCTGTACAAGGTGAAGAAAGGCAAGCAGGAAACCTATATCAAAGACGACGCGGCGCTGGATGAATATCTCACCTCGATTGCATTGGAAAATGCGGCGCTGTTGCCAGGTAACGACGCACCGCCGATCACGGGCGAGCGCCTTGAAAGCCTGATCAACGAATATCGCACCGTAATGCGCACAATTGAGCGACAATCGCGTGCGTTCCCTGCAAACATTCTTGAGCAAATGATCTATTTACCGTCGTTAGCGGAAAGCCAGCTCAAAGACGAATCGACCATGCAGGCATGGTGTGAAACGTTGAGTGCGCGCATGGTTGGCATGAACGACAAAATCAATCAATACGTGATCACCGCAGTGAAAGACCCTGAGAGAGACTGGTATCTGCCAAGTGTGCAAGTGCTCGCTCACGGCGTAAGCCGCGATTATAAAGTCACGGCTGATTTCCTTGCCTCACCGGACTACGCGAGAATCAAAACACTGGGTGAAAAGCTCGAGGGTCTATTGGCTGCCGACGCGGCAATTCAACGCAATGAAACCCGTCGCCCTGTTCAGCAATTTGATGACGCGCTGAACTGGTTGATGATTCAGGCGCGTAAAGGCACCGGCATTCAGCGCTATAAAGGTCTGGGTGAAATGAACCCAAACCAGCTTTGGGAAACCACTATGGACCCAGCTGTGCGTCGTATGTTGAAAGTGACGATTGAAGATGCCATCGGCGCAGACCAAATTTTCACAACGCTAATGGGTGATGATGTTGAACCCCGTCGTAACTTTATCGAAACCAACGCGCTGTACGTGTCTAACCTGGACGTGTAGTTCGTATAATGACGTTTTCTTTCGGGAAAACGTCATTTCCACCCTGGCTTCGTCGGTGCGGCGTCGGTAGTCATCGCCAGTGATGAACTTATCGACGCAATTAAGAGTTACCGCAGACCGGTTTGCACAACGAATCGCTTTGGATTCACGGCAAACTGGCGCCCTCACCTTCCAGACGTTAGATGCACTACTCACTAACGGTCGGCAACATCTAGCCAACTTAGGCATTTGCCAGCGGAACAAAGTTGCGGTGCTCATGCCGAGTGGCGGTTTGTGTGCGGTAACGCAACTACTGTGCATCAGCTCGGCAGTTTCAATTCCACTTAATACCTCCTTCATCGAAAATGAGCTGTCGCGCCTAACGCGAGAAATTAAACCAGATATTTTGCTTACGGATGATGATGAATCGGCAAAAAAATACTCGTCCCTCCTCGGTATTCGCTGTGCGGCGGTAGCGATTAATAGCGAAAAAAAAGAGTTTTCATTTACGGCATATCATCCCAACGTTTTCCGTTCGGAAGATGTGTCAGCATCACATCCATATCAACTCCCTCCAAATGCGGCGTTAATACTGCTAACGTCGGGTTCCACCGGTGTGCCCAAATGGGTCCCTTTAACGCATGATAATTTGATTGGCAGCGCGCAGAACCTACAAACATCACTCTTCCTAACCGAATACGATACCTGCCTTAATATGATGCCAATGTTTCATGTCGGGGCATTGGTCGATTTGCTTATTGCACCGCTACTTTCCGGTGGGCAAGTGGTTTTAGAGGAAACGTTTGACGCGAGGAAGTTCTTTCACCGTATTAAAAATTCAAACATTACTTGGTTCCAAGGCGTACCGACGATGCTCGGCAATATTCTGGATTTTGTAGCCGAGCAAAAAATTGAAATAGCAACGAATGAGCTATCACTACGACTGATCCGATCAGTATCTTCCGCGCTACCGTTGAAACATATGGATAGTATTGAGGAAATTTTCCGGGTGCCGGTTATCGAAATTTATGGCATGTCAGAGACGTCTGGCCTTATTTGCAGTAATCCGCTACCGCCGAAAATAAGAAAGCCATTAAGCGTTGGTGTGCCATACCAAACGCAACTGCGCATTATCGACGCCAATGGTGACGAACTCACTGCGGGTGATCGTGGGGAAATTTGTGTGCGCGGCGATACGGTAACGTCTGGATACCTAAACACAAAAAATAGTATTGACGACGGGTGGCTTGCCACTGGCGACGAAGGATATGTAGATGAAGACGGCTATCTATACTTAACGGGAAGAATAAAAGAGGTCATCAATCGAGGTGGCGAGAAAATATCACCGCTAGAGATAGACCGTTTTACTGCGTGGATACCAGGCATCAGAGAAGCCGCGGCTTTTTCTTTTCCGCATCCTACGTTGAATGAAGACGTTGCATTGGCAGTGGTCACCGACAAGGGCGCGGAGATTGCCGACGATGATATTAGACGCTTTTTATCTGCGCACCTTGCCTCTTTTAAAGTACCGCGAAAGATAATTCGCGTCTCAGAGCTACCCCGCGCAGCAGGTGGAAAGCTCCAACGCCATAAACTCATTGATCTATATCGGGCGATGATGGTCTCGTCGGATCAGCAAGATAACCCCCCGTTAAGTGATGACCAGAAAATAATAGGTAAATTTTGGCAGCAGGTATTGCAGTCAGAAGCTCTAAATCAGAACAGCAACTTTTTTGATTTAGGCGGCGATTCTCTAAAATCAATTTGGCTAGTGGAGCGACTCAAGAAAGCTGGATTTAAGGCACCCTCAGCGGCCTTGCTGTATGACCGCCCCACATTGGAGGGATTTACCAGTGCGCTGCTAAACGCTGATGCAGAATTAGAAAAGGATTTACCCACGGGCGTCGATGTGGAGTTGCCCACGGCAATTGCAAAAAACCTAAAAGCATTTATGTCGAGTTGGACGGGAATCCGCCAAGAAGGTACGAATTATCTTGTTGGGCGAAACACCACTGGTAGAAAGCCGCCTGTGTTTTGGTGCGTCAATGCGAATGCCGAGTTTGATGTGCTCGCAAGGGCTCTCGGTGACCAGCAGCCGGTTTATGGAATGCGGTCTCTATATCAGGTTTCAGATAGGCATCCATCTCACATACCACTTGTCGCGCAGGACTATATTGCTGATATAAAAAAAATTCAGCCAAAGGGGCCATATTACTTGGGTGGGTTTTGTGAGGGCGCGAAGTTTGCATTTGAAATAGCGCGCCAGCTTAAGGGTGTGAACGAAGAGGTAGGCCTCCTTGCCCTGCAAGATCAATTTGTCGCCATGCCCTATGACGGAAAGGTTGCTCTGTATATGTGTCGGCCTTCCCCGAGGGCCTTCGCCGCGGACTTTGCTGAACCGGAAATTCTTTGGCGGAGCTACTACGGCGATAACACCCTTGTTCATCAGCTAAACAGTACGCATGGCGATTGCTATGGTGCTGAGTCGACGGAAGAATTTGTAAAGCAGTTAAGACTAGATCTTAGCGAAGCTCAGCGCCGCGATGGTGATACAAGCTCGCCAGCTTCGGGCTTTCAGCCTACAGAATTGATTGTATCGGGGCGCGCAGAAATTTCCGTGGTAGGCCCGCGAATATCAATTGGCGACAAGAACATATTGTTGCGGGTGAAGGTGCGCAATATTGGCGGAGAATTGTGGCAACCAGCGGTGAGTAGTCGAATTATGCTAGGCTGCCGATGGCTAGATAGAAAAGGAAAATCGAGAGGTGGTCTCGCGGGTTTTGTTGGTTTGGACAAAGCGTTAAAGCCTGGTGCCTCGACGCAGCTTGTATTAAAGGCATCAGTGCCAAAAAAAGTATCTCTACGAACACTTGAAATCAATGTGTTCCAAGATGGCTTCAAGTGGTTTTCAGATCACGGCAGTGACGGGGCGCAGCGCCGAATAATGATTCTGAATTCATAATGTAGATGAGAACACAGCAAAAGCGCAGAAAAGGAATCTGGGGAAATAGAAAATGGAAAGAGCAAAAAATACGCCTTTTTTTGAACAGCTTTTTAGGAAAGTTACAGAGTTGGGTGGCGCCTTTAATGCCCATCTTCATCTAGACCGCTATGCCACGCTCGATGAAAAGTATATGGCACATGCAGACCATCGTATCCTCGAGTCATCCCATATTTCCCTGCATAAAAAGCACAGCTTGATAAACGCTATTCATACAGGGCCCGCGTATGAGCCGGAAGATCTCAGAGCGCGAGTGAATGAAGTGTTAGACGTGATGGTTGCGTGTGGTACACGTCGGGCGGACACAATGGTTGATGTTACCGCTGACAATATCCAGTTAACCGCGTTAGAGCTGTTACATGAAATTAAGTTAGAAAGAGCTGGGCAGATTGATTTGCAGCTTGCTACCTATTCGCCATTTGGTTTTCGTGATGACGAACCCGAGCGTTGGGATATTTTTCGCAAAGGTGTAGAGCTGGCCGATTTTATTGGTGCGCTACCCGAAGCAGATGACACCAACGAGTATCCGGGGCACATCGGTTTTACCGAACATTGTCGCAGAGTGCTTGAACTGGGCAAGGAAACAGGCAAATCCATTCATGTACACACTGACCAGCGCAACGAACCATCGGAAGATGGAACGGAGCGATTGATAGCCGCCGTAAAGGAGTTTGGTGCGCCAACGTGTGAATCTGGCGAACCAATGGTATGGGCAGTGCATATGATTTCTCCGTCGACGTATGACGAAGCGCGTTTCCAGCGTTTAGTAGACGGGTTATTAGAAACAAATACAGGTGTTATCTGCTGCCCCTCGGCGGCTGTCGGCATGCGTCAGTTTCGCCCGATTATGACGCCGACCTATAACAGCATTCCTCGCGTATTGGAGCTGTTAGCAGCCGGCGTATTTGTGCGGCTAGCCTCCGACAACATCGCGGATATTTGCTCGCCAAGTACCACGGCAGATTTAAGTGATGAGGTATTTATGCTTTCCGCCGCGTTGCGCTTTTACAATATTGATGTGCTGGCCCGCCTTGTCGCAGGACAACGTTTGAACGAGCGTGAGATGAACTTAGTGAAGCAGCATTTGCAGGAAAATGACCGAGAAATCGCTAACGCGCTTTCCGCAAACACCGGCAATCCCTAATGTTTAGCTTTATGGCTAAGTGGAAATCTGCAAAGCAATCTCCGCCGGGAAATGACTTCATTCCAGCGCGCTTGCCCATAGATCCATTTTCACAGAGTTTTATTGACGACCCTTATCCGACATTGCGCTGGTTGCGACTAAATGATCCCGTGCACCGCTGTACTACCGGCGCGTGGATGATTACTCGTTATGACGATGTGTATGCAGCGTTTTCCGATCGACGCTTAGGCAATAGTCCGGCTGAGCACGCTATAATTCATCGGCGAAATAGAGAGCGCTACCCGTGTGCTGACGTAGCATCAAACACTCTTCCCTTTCAGGACGCACCAGAGCATACGCAACCGCGAAAAATAATCACCAGAGTTTTTCACCAATTCCTGAAAACGGCTAACGTAAATATCGAAATATTGGCGCAACGTCGACTCCAGCCGTTTCATGAAATAGGCGAGTTTGATGTACTAGAAGACTATGCAACGCCCCTATCATTGGAAGTGATGCTCACACTATTTGGGTTGCCACAAGCCGACGGGGAGAAACTGAAGGCATGGAGTCACTGCTTTTTTTATCTTTTCGCAATAATGCCGTCCGAGCAAATTCGTGAGCAAGTTGACACGGGTTTACTAGAATACCGTGAATATTTTTTGCAGGAGATATCACAGCGCCGAAATTCACCAGGACAAGATTTTATCAGTGCGTTGGTGCTTGATGACGAGGGCAAAACGCTTTCCGACCATGTGATCGCCGACACCTGCATGCTGATTTTTTCAGACGGCATTGAGAATGTCGACGCGGCTATTGCCAACGCCATTGTGTCACTATTGCAGCAGCCTCAATTACTAAAGCCGTTACGCAAGGATCCGGAAAAACTTGAGCGTGTGGTCGAAGAGTGTCTGCGTCAGGAGGCACCAGCGCAATTTATTTCACGCGTTGTGAAGGAAGAGTTTTCACTGCACGGTAAGTTAATTCCTCAGGGTCATTCGGTATTATTGATGCTTGGCTCGGCCAATCGCGATGAATCAAAATTCCAACGCCCTGAGCAAATCGATCTGTCTCGCGAGATAAACACCCACTTAGCGTTCGGCAGGGGGCGTCATTCCTGTATCGGGGCGCGGCTCGCAAAAACTATGATACATGCCGGCGTGGGGTGCGTGATAAAACAATTTCCGAAGCTGGCTTTAACCCGCGCGCCTTTGGTATGGCAACATCGGCTGGGCCACCGTTGGTTAAAATACTTGGTGGTGGTTTATTAACAGAAGATTTTTGCGTGTGCGTAATATGGCAAAGGTTTTAGTAAGGTACATTTTTCTTGAGGACGCTACGAATATTGATCCGTCTCGCCTTATGCGCCACGCGGCTCGTCTACAGGAGCGCTTTGATTACTCAGAGCTTAATAACAAAAATGTTCCACTAGCAGGTACAGCTCAACGCAATACAATTATGGCGTGGTCGCTGGCGGCCGAAATGTATCAGGGCTTGGGCATGACGACGGATTTTTTTACCGGCTTGCATTCATCGGTTACCGGAAAACCCCTACACCCCGACGTTTCGTTCAGCATAGCGCATACTCGCAATATGATCGTAGTGGCTATGAGTAGATCGGTCACCGTTGGTATTGATGTAGAAACAACATACGCTTTTGAGCAGCTTCCGCCTCAGGCTGATATTCATCAGATGCTTGTTCAAATATCGGGAACCGCAGATGTGACTACATGGGTGGCTGCGGAAGCAGTGCTGAAAGCGTCAGAGAATGCGTCCGTTGATAACATCTGCGATGTATCCCTGACAAATGGGCAGGCTAGACTAGGGAAGAAAAGGTTTTGGTGTCATGCGGTTTCTCTTCCTTTGGGATGGTGTTGCCAGCTGGCGACAAATGAGCAAGAAATTAGCGTCATGTTGAGTGAAGCGTCGGCAGCGACGCTGCTAGCAGCGCCGAACGAATTAGCCTTTACGTCTTAGTTATTCTTTTTCCTGGGTAATTTTCTTCGATCCACTGACACGCTTTCGCGTTTAGCGACTTAGCATCGGTGTTTTCGCTGGAGATAGGTTGCCCGATCACCAAGGTAATTTTGCCGGGACGTCGCAACATAGAGCGCGCTGGCCAGCAATCACCGGAATTATGCACCACCGGCAAGACCGGCACTTTTGCGCGCGCCGCGAGCATTGCGCCGCCACTGTTAAATTTTCCCAGTGTGCCGGTGGCTTGGCGAGTGCCCTCAGGATAGATAACCACATTAATGCCATCGTTCAAGCGTGAGGTGCCAACGCGCAAAATAGTTTTTAGCGCACTGGCAGGCTGACTACGGTTAATGGCGATGGGCTTTAATAGCGCGACACCCCAACCGAAAAACGGCACCCACAACAACTCCCGCTTTAAAATAGTGGCTTGCGGTGAAATTAAGATCTGCAAAAAAAACGTTTCCCACTGGCTTTGGTGGTTGGCCATTACGACCACTGACTGACCTTTGGGAATATTCTCCGCGCCAATCACTTCAATATGAACGCCATTCAACACGCGCAACAACCACATGGTGGCGCGACTCCATAAATTAACAAAACGATAGCGTTGTTCGAATGTCATAAAGGGCGCGAGTAATACACAGAAGACGCTGTGTACGATGCCCATCAAGTTATACAGAAGAAAAAAGAGAATACTTTTAATGCGGATTGAGAGGCTGTCTTGCGGAGAATCGTGTTGCGAGGAAAAATTTGACGAAGGTTGCGACATAACAAATTCCGGTGACGGTGAGTGCTGCAGCTAATCCTGCTGCGCGGCAAGAAAGGCATCGACAAAATTTTCCAGTGTTGCGAACACCGCAACGGAACCAAGTGATTCGGGTATGCCCTTTTCTAAAGTACGTTGCCCTTTACCCGTCGTGACCAACACTGGAGTACAGCCACGCGCCACACCGCATTCAAGGTCCCGCAGGCTGTCGCCGACGATGGGTACGCCGTCGGCATTGTTCAGCGAAAAACGCGCGGTGATTTGATCAATCATGCCGGCTTTCGGTTTGCGACAATCGCAGCCTTCATCCGGTGCGTGAGGACAAAAGAAAATACCAGTGAGTTCTCCGCCGGCGGCAGCAATGTGCGCACACATTTTTTCGTGAATGGCGTCTAGAGTGTCGAGGCTAAAATAACCGCGTCCCACCCCAGATTGATTGGTGGCCACCACAACTTTGTATCCAGCATCGTTCAACTTGGCAATAGCCTCAGCAGAACCTGGCAGTGGAATCCATTCCGCCGGAGACTTAATAAAGTCATCGGAGTCTTCGTTAATAACGCCATCGCGATCGAGTATAACTAGCTTCATGCAAACGTTAGCCCAGCTCGGAAATGTCAGCGACTTGCAAAAACATGCCGCGCAACTGTGACAACAAGGCTAGGCGATTATTCTTAAGCGCGTCGTCATCGACCATCACCATCACTTTCTCGAAGAACGCATCAACCGGTGCTCGCAAAGAGGAAAGCTCGGCGAGCACGGCGGCGTAATCTCGTGCCGCGACCTTTGATTGAATCGCAGACGAAATAGCGTCGACGGCAGAGAATAATGCTTTTTCTTCAGGCTCGATGAGCTTGGCTGCATCGACCTGTGGCGAGCCACTGACGTTTTGTTTGGCGAGAATATTCGCCACACGTTTGTTTGCTGCGGCCAGTGCTTCCGCCTCGGCGCGTTGACGGAACGCCGCCACGGCTTTGACGCGACGATCAAAATCCAGCGGTTGTGTCGGATTAACCGCGGCCACCGCAAGGATCACCGGGGTATCAATGTTTTGCTCTTGATAGATGGCGCGGTAGCGCGCACGCACGAATTCGATGGCGTCAGCGACGTTGCCAGACTCAATGCGATCGCCAAACAATTGTCCGGCGTCGTTGATCAGGTTTTCGATATCGAGCGGCAATTCGCGTTCAATGATAATGCGCAAGATGCCAAGGGTTGCGCGACGCAGCGCATAGGGATCTTTGTCACCCGTAGGCTTTTGCCCGATCCCGAAAATACCGACTAACGTGTCGAGTTTGTCGGCTAGCGCGACGGCCATGCCGGTTTTTGTGTTCGGTAATTGGTCGCCGGAAAAGCGCGGCAAATATTGTTCGCGCATGGCTTCGGCAACGTCGTTGTCTAGGCCATCATTTTTGGCAAGGTAATACCCCATGACACCTTGCATGGTGTCAAACTCGTACACCATGTCTGAGGCAAGATCGGCTTTGCAAAGTTCGCCGGCTTGTTGGGCTAGCGCTTCATCACCGCCAATTTGCCCAGCGATAATTTTTGCTAAGACACCAATACGTTGGCACTTCTCTGCGACGGTACCGAGCTGCTGCTGAAATACCACTTTCTCTAACGGTAAAGCATGTTCGCTAAGGGGCTTTTTGCGGTCATTGTCATAAAAGAATGCCGCGTCGGCCAAACGGGGACGCACCACTTTTTCGTTACCGCTTATCACCACACTCTTTTCTTTCGAGTCGATGTTGCTGATAAACACAAACGCATTTTTAAGCTTCCCGTCACCATCTAGCACCGGGAAATACTTTTGGTTCTCTTCCATGGTGGTGATCAGCGCTTCTTGCGGAACACGTAAGAATTCTTCTTCAAAATGACCCACCAACGCCATGGGCCACTCGACCAATGCCGTCACTTCATCCAGTAGGTCAGCGTCAATCGAGGTCACGCCGCCTTCATTTTTTCCAGCGGCGATCGCTTGCTCTTCGACGCTATGACGACGTGCGGCGAAATCAGCCATCACAAAGCCTTCGTCATGTAAGCGCTGCGCGTATTCATTGGCATGCTTAAGCGAAATCGGCGCGGGTGCGTGGAAGCGATGGCCGCGGGTGATGCGATCAGCGCTTTGATCTAACAACGAAATCGGCAGGACTTTGTCATCCAGCAATGCGACCAACCATTGTGTTGGACGTACGAATTGCACCTTACGGTTGCCCCAGCGCATGCGCTTGGGAATGGGCAAGCGCTGCACTGATTGCTCTAAAAACTCCGGCAGTAAATCGGCTAGCGCTTTGCCTTGTTCAGTGACGCGGGCAACTAACCACGCGCCCTTGTCGGTTTCAATGGTGTCTAGTTGATCGACACTGAGGCCGCAAGATTGGGCGAAGCCTTGCGCGGCTTTGGTGGCGTTGCCATCGGCATCAAACGCCGCTTTAACTGCCGGCCCTTTACGTTCTACTTGCCGATCAGCTTGCTCTGTTTCGAGTGCCGCAATGCAAAATGCCAAACGACGGGGAGCGGCAAATATTTTCATTTCGCCGTGTTCAAGGCCGGCGTCGTCTATTTGTTTCAGCACTTCGTTTGCGAAGGCTTCGGATAATGATTTAAGGGCTTTCGGTGGCAGCTCTTCAGTGCCTAGTTCAATCAGTAAATCGGCGCGCTGCATTACTTCGCCCCCTTCTTTTTCTTGTCGCTGGATTTTTGCTTTTCATCAAGCTGTGCGAGTTGCTGCAGCACTTCTTCGCGAATATCGTCCTGCGCTAATGGGAACCCTGCGTTGCGGCGGCTGTTGAAATAGGTCTCCGCGACGGCACGGGCGAGTTCGCGCACGCGTAAAATAAAACGCTGACGCTCGGTCACCGAAATGGCTTTACGTGCATCCAATAAATTGAAGGTGTGCGACGCTTTTAATACGTATTCATATGCAGGCAATGGCAAACCAGCACTGATCAAATTTTTGCTTTCGCGTTCGTAGTCATCGAACTGGCGGAACAGCATGTCGGTGTTCGCGTGCTCAAAGTTAAACGTCGACATTTCCACTTCGTTTTGATGGAACACATCGCCGTAAGTGACTTTGCCGAATGGGCCGTCGGACCAGATCAAATCGTAAACGGAATCGACGCCCTGCAAATACATCGCGATGCGCTCAAGGCCGTAGGTGATCTCGCCGGTAACCGGGTAGCAGTTAATGCCGCCAACTTGTTGGAAATAGGTGAACTGCGTGACTTCCATACCGTTGAGCCACACTTCCCAGCCGAGCCCCCAAGCACCGAGTGTTGGTGATTCCCAGTTGTCTTCGACAAAGCGAATATCATGGATCGACGTGTCAACGCCCAAACGGCGCAGGGATTCTAAATATAAATCTTGGATATTGTCCGGCGATGGCTTTAACACCACCTGGAACTGGTAATAATGTTGCAGGCGATTTGGGTTTTCACCGTATCGGCCATCAGTAGGACGACGGGATGGCTGCACGTACGCGCTGTTCCAGATTTCTGGCCCAATGGCGCGCAAAAAAGTGGCTGGATGAAAGGTGCCTGCGCCAACTTCCATGTCCAGTGGCTGAATGATCACACAGCCCTGCTCCGCCCAATACTGTTGCAGAACCAAAATAAGATCCTGAAAAGTGGCCGGTGTCTGGTTAATACTCATATAAATCCCGGATTCGTCCGTCTTAAAAACGCCGTAGTATAGCGGCTCACGCCTATCTGAGCAGCCTTTAGCACAGGCTGTTGTAGATGCTGACATTTCCCCGTCAGCTGGGCGTTCGATACTAAACTAAATGTGTGCGGGTAACAGGTCGCATTCGCCGTGTCTTGCGGCAGAAGAACGCGGCCGCGCGGCAATAAATGAGGGAATATGATGAGCCAGCAACGATGCCCCTGGTGTGGTAACGATCCGCTGTACCAGGATTATCACGATAATGTGTGGGGGGTGCCGGTGCATGACGACACCACGTTATTTGAGTTTTTGCTGCTAGAGGGCGCGCAAGCGGGCCTCAGCTGGATCACGGTGCTGCGCAAACGAGAGAACTACCGCGCGGCGTTTGATGGCTTTGATGCAACGAAAATCGCGCGCTACACAGACAAGCGCGTTGAGAAGCTCCTGCAAAACCCCGGCATTATTCGCAATCGTTTAAAGGTGCAGTCGGCGGTAAGTAACGCGCGGGCCTTCTTAGAGGTGCAGGCGCAGTTCGGTAGCTTCGATCGGTATATGTGGGATTTTGTCGATGGTCGCCCGATCATCAATCATTTCGAGAGCATGAAAGACGTTCCCGCGAGCACTCCTATTGCAGAAGCCTTAAGTAAAGATTTGAAGAAGCGTGGTTTTCGTTTTGTTGGGCCAACGATTGTCTATGCCCATATGCAGGCCACTGGCATGGTGAACGATCATTTGGTGGGATGTTACCGACACGCACATTGTGCGGCGCTTAGCTAAGAGGGAACGCTCAACGTCAAAGCACCGCGCGGCAGCAAGCCGCCGCACGGGCTAGTGGCGATACGTGGGTTATTGCGGGTTGCTGCCAAATACGGCGCTAATCAACGCGGTGCCTCGGCCAACGGGGTCACGGCGAATCAGTGCTTCCTCTTTACCCATACGGTCGTACAACGCATTCAGGCTTTGGTCGATGATGTAATCCTCTGCATTGAGGTTCGGCTTATTCGTTAGGGGTAACTTGTCGTAGACGGAAAGCAGCGACGTGTAGTGATCATAAAAGCCGGTTTTTTTCAGGTTTTCTTGCACAATCGGCGCGTAGCGACTGCGCAGGCTTTGTTCGGTCTGGCCGCGAAAGTAAGACGTTGCCGCAGTTTGATCACCGGTGACAATGCCGAGAGCATCTTCGACGCTCATATTGCTAATCGCACTTTTAAAGACCGGCAACGATTCAGCAGCGGCCTGCTCGGCGGCGGTGTTCATGGTTGCTTCGGCTTGATCAACATACTTACCCATGCCGTATTGGCGCAGGGTTGATGTCACCGGCTCCAAGGACGCTGGCAGCGACAGGCGATAACTTGAATTGCTATAGCCGCCGGTGGCTGACAATTCGGCGCTGGCCCGTTCGCTACCTAATTCGAGCGCTTGCTTAATGGCGTCGCCAACCTGCTTTTGGTCACCATACCCCATGCTGCTCGCGGTTTTTGCGCCGGTCTGAATCCACGGCATCATGCCTTCCATTTGTGCGCATCCACTTAGGGCGCTGACGACTAATATAGCGGCGATTTTTCGCATCGGGTTCTCCGTTAGGTGTTATGCGGGCAAGCTTTCGCTGATGAAAAGCAGGCAGCGTGTGCAGGAAGCTAATGCAGGGTACGGATGCAATGCAAGGATGCAAGTTGAGCGGCGCTGCCCTACCCTTACATTTTATGCCATGAACGCTTCCGATGTCTGACCAATACCGCGAACAACACAAGCGCCGATTGAGCTATATGCCTTGGCTATACGCCACCTTGAAGCCGGTACACCGAGAGTGGGCGCAGCAATGGCAAACCGATGTTCAGGCACACTTGATGACCATGGAAACCGTGCAGATTGGCCCGGAAAGTTTTGTGTCGCCGCTCGCCAATCTGTTTGCGGAACCAGGGCGCGATATCGTGCTGGGCAGCGGGTGCTTGATCGCCGCTGACTGCTTCCTGCACGGGCCGATCCGCTTGGGCAATGCGGTGTCGATCAATCATGGCGTCACCATGGACGGCGGCAGCGCCGGCATCGACATCGGCGCGAATACCCGCATCGCGGCGCGTTGTACTTTTTATGCCTTTAACCATGGAACGTCCGCTGGCGAGTTGGTGCGTGAGCAGCCGATCACCTCGAAGGGTATCCGCATTGGCGCAGACGTGTGGATCGGTGCCAATGTTGGCATCGTCGACGGTGTTCAAATCGGCGATGGCGCCATCGTTGGCATGGGCTCGGTGGTGACCAAATCAGTGCCCGCCGGCGCGGTGGTGGCGGGCAATCCGGCCGTGCTGATTAGGATGCGCTAAGCGCCTGCTTGTTATTGAACACCCCCTGTCGAAATTGGTAACGGTTACCCTATTGAACGCTGTTTAGTTGGGTGGGAAGATCGCGGTGAGTTTATTGAACAGTGTTTAGTGCTTTGCTCAATCACCCGAGTGAAAGCGGTGCGCGACACGTTACGGGTTAAATCATGGCCAGAAGAAACCAACACTCTAAAGAAGCGCTACGCGAGCTTGCCCTCGACGCAGTGCAGCGTATTGCCGAGCGCGACGGCCCACACATTGTGAGCGCGCGAAAAGTGGCTCACGAAATTGGCTACGCGCCGGGCATGCTCTATCACCTATTTGAAAACATTGACGATTTAATTTTGCAGGCCAACGCCCGTACCGTCATGATGCTGACCGATACGTTGCGACAGGCTATTCAGCGCAAAAAGCCAATCAATGCAGTGCTGGCAATGGCAAGTCAATACTTGGCGTTGGCGCAACAAAACAGTCGTCGTTGGCAGTTACTCTTCGAACATGCAATGCGCAATGATGTGCCGGTGCCTTCGTGGTATCAGCATCAAACAGATACGTTGTTTGAATTAGTCGAACAACAGCTGGCGTTACTGGCGCCGGAAAAAAGCTCCAAGGACGTTACCTTGGCGGCGCGATCAATTTGGAGCGCCGTGCACGGAGTGTGTTTGCTCGCGGTCACCGGAAAGCTCGACGTTGGTGGGCCGGTGCAAGCGCCGAAAATTGTCGAATCATTAGTGCGACATTATTTGCTTGGTTGGACGTTAGAAAAATAACAATGGCTGATATGTAGCGTAGATGCCGAAAAACTTCAGATAAAGGATCAGCATGAAAGCGTCTCTGACAGAGTTAATGACATCAAAGCGATTCGCGCCTTTTTTCTTTACACAATTTCTCGGCGCATTCAATGACAATGTATTTCGCCAGGCGCTAATTTTATTGATCGCCACCGGCGTTGTTACGGGTGTCAGTGTCAACACGCTCAACAATGTTGGGTTGGCCCTCTTTATTCTGCCCTTCTTTTTGTTTTCCGCGCTGTCGGGGCAACTGGCCGATAAATATGAAAAATCCATGTTGTTACGGCGGATTAAGTTTGCCGAAATATTAATTATGTCTGCGGGAGCTATAGGGTTTTACTTCAATGCGGTCTATTTCCTTTTAGCGGTACTTTTTTGCATGGGCCTACAGTCCACCTTCTTTGGTCCAATTAAATATTCCATTATTCCGCAGCATCTTTCTAATAAAGAACTTGTATCCGGCAATGCGCTGGTTGAAATGGGAACTTTTCTAGCTATCTTGCTCGGCTCAGTGGCGGGCGTTATTTTAAAAATGGACGGTATCGGTAGTTGGGTTGCACCTGCGGCAGTCATCGGCTTGGCCATACTAGGCTACCTAAGCGCGCGACGTATTCCGGCAGCCGCTCCGGCCGAGCCAACCTTAAAGATGGATTGGAATTTATTTCGCGAAACGGGCCGCATTATTGGTAATGCGCGGGAAGTGAAATCCGTCTGGATAAGCGTGCTCGGCATTTCTTGGTTTTGGTTCCTCGGCGCGGCATACACAACGCAATTAAAAGTCTATGTGGATAATTATCTGCATGGCACCGATGGTTTATATGCTTTCTTGCTGGCGACGTTTTCCGTCGGCATTGGCCTCGGCTCGTTCCTATGTGAAAAAATGTCGGGCCGGCGAGTCGAGCTTGGCTTGGTGCCGCTGGGTTCTATCGGTTTAAGTTTGTGTGGCATCGATCTGTACTTTTCTTATCAAGGATTAACCGCCGCCACGGACGTTGGCATCAGCGCCTTTATGGCATCTCAGGGCGGCTTGCGGATTGCACTAGATCTATTGGGCGTTGGTGTTTTTGGCGGCTTTTACATTGTGCCGTTATTCGCTTTTATCCAGCAGCGCTCAGATCCGCGTTACTTATCGCGCGTGATAGCAGCGAACAATATTTTGAATGCGCTACTGATGGTGCTCTCTGCAGCAACCGGCATTGTGCTGGTCGGTATTTTAGAGCTGACCATTCCGCAGTTCTTTTTAGTGCTAGCGCTGGCCAATATTATCGTCGCGGTCTATATCTACAGCGTGGTGCCAGAATTCTTGATTCGCCTGATCATTTGGATGCTCACGCACACAATCTATCGTGTAACGCACGAAGGCTTAGACCGAATTCCTGACGAAGGCGGCTGTGTGTTGGTGTGTAACCATGTGAGTTATGTTGATGCGCTGATTATGGCCGGGGCAATACGACGGCCGGTACGGTTTGTTATGTTCAAGCCCATTTATGATATGCCCGTGCTGAACTATATTTTTCGTAAAGGCAAAGCGATTCCGATAGATTCCAAGGCACGGAATCCGGATATTTATCAACGTGCCTTTGCACGGGTGAAAGAAGAGCTGGATGCAGGCGAGATTGTGTGCATCTTCCCTGAGGGGAAGCTCACCACTGACGGTGACATTGCAGAGTTTAAAAATGGCATTGAAAAAATCATCGCGACAAACCCCTTGCCGGTTGTGCCGTTAGCGCTGCGCGGTTTGTGGGGCAGTTACTTTAGCCACAAAGGCGGCCCGGCATTGAGTACGGCGCCGAAACGGTTCTGGTCTCGGGTAGAATTAGTGGCAGGTGAAATCGTTCCGCCGGAAAATGTGAGTGCGGCGGGGTTGCAGGATGCAGTGCAGCGGCTACGTGGTGATAAGCGTTGATGAACTTTCTCTTTCATAGACGTTCTTATTTCGTTCTACCGAATTTGGAAAATGCGTGACAGTACTTAAACGAATGACGCCAACACATTGGCGAATCTTAGCGGTCATAGTGATTGCCGTCGTATGGGCGGCGAGCTTATGGCCGTCCATAGATTTTCGCCCGCTACGTTTTGCTCACGCGGATAAGCTTGAGCATTTTGTTTCCTATGCGGTGATCGCCTATTTGCTATGTCGCGGCTGGCCGCGTGCTGCGTGGCCATGGATGTGGGCGGTTGCGGTCACGTGTGGCGGTGCGGCGGAAATCGGCCAGGCATTGCTGACCACCACGCGGCATCCGGATTGGTGGGATATGCTCGCCAACGCGTTGGGTGCATTATCCGGGGTTGCCATTGAGCGGCTGACATCCAAGTACGTGTTGCGCGCACCTTCCCAGCACTGACGCGCTGACATCGATTCAGCGCAGAAGCCTACTCCTACTTTTCTCCTCACCTTTTAGTCTGTTCTGCCAACTTCGGAGGACAGACCATGGGACTCTTTGTATTTCGTATCAGAAAATTAATACGCCTATTGTGCATGACGATTTCGACGATCGTGCTATGTACGGTTGTGGTGAATAACGCGTTCTCATCGGTGATCCACCAATGTCTTGGTGAGCATGGCGAACCGGTGTTTAGCAATCTTCATTGCGGCGAAGTGGTTGACCGCGTTGAGCTAGGTGACGCGATGTTTATTGATGGCAAGGCGATGCGCGATACGGCGCGCCGACAATTAAAAGTGCTGCAGTCAATGCCACGCAATGAGCGTAGCGCCACGAGCGCCAATGCAGCGTCAGCAAAATCGAATAGGAAAGGTTTGGGATTTGCTGAACGCGCCGAGTTGCGGCGCTTAGAAATTGAAGCCGATGGATTGCGCCGTGACTTAAATCGCGCCATTAATCAGCGCAAGCGTGCGACGCTCAAAGCCGATCTTAAAGCCGCCTCGCGGCGCATCAGTGCCTTACAAAAGAAGCAAAAAACCCGTTAGGTTAGGGCGTGAGGTGTTCGTCGAGGTTTACCGGCTTGCCCCGTCGCTGTTGCGAGTCGGCCCAATAAAAAATTCGTCCTGATGCTGCCGTGTCGGTGATGGATGCGGCCAATGCAGCGCTGTCGCGTAAACCTTCAAGCGATATTCCTGTGCTTAAACCAGCGTTCTCGAATAAATACACCAGATCTTCCGTGGCCACGTTGCCGGTGGCTCCCGGCGCAAACGGGCAGCCACCTAGGCCGCCAATGGATGCGTCGAATCGGCGAATGCCAAGTTCTGCGGCGCTCCATGCCAACGCTAATGCAAGGCCACGTGTGTCGTGAAGGTGCACCAATAATTTGTCGGCGCCCACGTCACGAATCAGTGGCCGCAACACTTGCTGTAACTGCCGTGGATGGCCGCCGCCGATGGTATCGGCAATGCCCACCTCATCAGCACCCGCTGAAAATAATTGATTTGCTAACGAGACGGTAACGCCGGTATCGACCTTGCCGTCATAGGGGCACGCTAATGCGCCCGCGACATAGGCACGCGTGCGAATCCCGTCTAGCTTGGCTTGAGCAATGATTTGCACGCAACTAGTTAAGGCGTCATCGCGCGACATGTTCAGGTTGCGCTGATTAAAGCTGTCAGTAGTAGAAAGCAGTAATGCAACGGTGTGAAAACCACTGTCACGGGCGCGCTGGTAGCCCACAAGATTGGGCACCATCGCGGTGTAATGCAGATCAGAGCGCCAAGGCAGTACGGCGGCAAACTCTGCCGCATCCGCCATTTGTGGCACGGCTTTGGGGTGGGCATAGCTGACCGGTTCAAAATAGCGGACGCCAGCATCAATTAATGACTCTGCAAGGCGCAGCTTATCGGAGGTGCTGACCCATTTTGGTTGGTTTTGCAGGCCATCTCGCAACCCCACTTCATTAATAACGACGGCGTCTGTCATGTTCGTTGGTGTCTTCCCGCTGGTTGATAACACTGAATAGCTAGTCTGCCTTCCACGTTTCTATAACGCTACTGGCAGCGTAATTAGGTGCGATTGTCAGTTTTTTACACTCTATTGGCTCATTCATCAGCGTCATCGTTGCCAAAATATGCGTGAATGTTTACCGATATCCTATTGCTTTGCCGTGGGCTGACCTGTCGTAGGTGTCCGCTGCTGATTGAGGACGACGATGACATTACTGTATCTGGTGATAGCCGCTGTGTTGTTGGTGACTAGCGCAATGACCTTGGCACTGTACTCTTGCTGGTATTACGAATATCGCAACTTCCCCGACGAGACCTTGCTGCCCGATCATCCGGAAGCACTGACCCGTTGGGATAAAATCGTTGGCATTACGACTGAGTGCCTCGCGATGTTTTTCCTCGCGGTCACTTATCCTTTGCGGTTGCTGCATGATGCATCCCCTGCGCGCAGTAAGAAAATGGGCCAAACGCCGGTGATTCTGGTACACGGTTATGGCGGCGTCAGCGCAAATTTTTTATGGATGCAGTGGCAACTAAAACGCCGTGGCTGGCACAACGTTTATGCGGTGAGTTACACGCCTCCTACTATTAATGCGCGCAAATTATCCCAGCAGGTTACTGACCATGTGAACCGTATACTGGAGGCCACCGGCGCAGAAAAGGCCCATCTTGTGTGCCATTCAATGGGTGGCCCGTTAACCCGCTACGCATTGATTAACTTAGGCCTCGCCGGAAAAGTCGACAAAGTCATTACGTTGGGCTCGCCGCATCAAGGCACTCGCGTGGCGAATTTATTTATGGCGCGCGGAGCGGCCGCGCAGCTTCGTTACAAAAGCCCGTTTATCCAAGAGCTTGCCGCCGCTGGTGAAACCCCTGGGGGCGCGCAGTTCTATTCGATTTATTCAAATATGGATAATTTCATACTGCCGGCGAATGCGGCGGTGCTCGGCGGCAACGCACGGAATATTCACATTCCGCGGTTGGGGCACATTAGTTTGTTATATAGCCCGACCGTGCTCGCTGAAGTGGAAAAATGTTTGCAGGACGTCGTGCAGGAAGAAGCCACCGCTGCCTAACTTTGCTGGCGCGACAAGACCATTTCTTTCGCGCACCCCTTATTTTACGTCACTCGCGAATGCGCGAATGACGTAAAACAGGGGTACAATAACGCCCACCTTTTTGTCGGCTCAACCGGCAGCCCACTTGTTTCAAGGAAGGGGTGCTGTGTTGGGTGTGCGGTTACGAGCATCGTTAACGCGGTGCATCAGTAATAAGCAAAACGCTCGTCACGCGAGCGCTGTATTTATTTCGGAGAAAACCATGAGCCAAGCAGTACAACTCGACCAAGCTGAAATTGAATTATTTCGCGATAACGTTCGTAAGTTTTTTGAGAATGAAGTCGCGCCGCACTATGAGCAGTGGGAAAAAGACGAAATCACTCCCCGCGCAGTGTGGAATAAGTTAGGTGAAAACGGCTTGTTGTGTGTCGATGTGCCAGAAGAATACGGCGGCTTTGGTGCTAGCTTTCGGTTATCGGCTATTGTTGTTGAAGAAGCGTCGCGCATGGGCTTTGGTGGTTTAGCGTCAAATATTTCAGTGCATTCCGACATTGTGGCGCCGTACATTTTGCATCTCGGTAGCGAAGAGCAAAAGCAAACATGGTTGCCCAAAATGGTAAGCGGTGAAGCCGTTGGTGCCATTGGTATGACTGAGCCGGGAGCCGGCTCCGACTTGCAAAGCATGAAAACGCGCGCCGATAAAGACGGTGACGACCTGCTGATTAACGGACAGAAGACGTTTATCACCAACGGCCAACACTGCGACGTGATTGTGCTGGCATGTAAAACCGATCCTGCAGCGGGATCACGCGGTATGAGTTTGATCACGGTTGATACATCCCTGCCAGGCTTTGCGCGCGGTCGCAATCTTGAAAAAATGGGTCAACACGCTGCGGACACCTCCGAGTTGTTCTTTGAAAATGTTCGTGTAGGTGCGGACCAAGTGTTGGGTGGTGAAGGTCGAGGCTTTGCAAACTTGATGAATGAGTTGCCCCGCGAACGATTAATTTTGGCGCTGGGCGCCGTGGCAGCCTGCGAAGGTATGTTGCAGCGTACTATTGAATACGTTCACGAGCGTAAGGCCTTTGGCATGAGTGTCGGCCAATTTCAGAACACCCGCTTCAAGTTGGCGGACCTGAAAGCGCAGATTGAAGTGAACAAAGCATTCTGTGCGCAATGTTCAACGCAATATGATGCGGGCGAATTAACGACCGTGAATGCCTCCATCGCAAAGCTCACTACAACAGAGTTACAGGCAAAAGTTGCCGACGAGTGTTTGCAGTTGTTTGGCGGCTACGGCTACATGAAGGAATATCCGATTGCGCGTGATTATGTTGATGCGCGAATTCAGCGTATCTACGGCGGCACCAGTGAAATCATGAAGGAAATTATCGCTCGTTCTATCGTTGGTAAATAAGCGTAAAGAAATAGACACCTAGAAGTACGCGCAAAAAGAAAGGGCTGAAGAAATCTTCAGCCCTTTTTAGCCTTACGACATGCAGGGCAAGCAGAATAAAATAGAGGCAAACCGAAAGCGCAAACTTTTAGGCTTTGCCCCTAGTCTTATCAAGAGATAAGACGGAACCTTAACAATCAATATTGTTCAATCTCTTCGAGCGTGCGAAGCAGCATCGGGTCCTTGGGATATCGCTCAAGGCCACGTTGCAACACTTTTATGGCATCTTTGTAGCGACCATAAGAACGATAAATCTCAACTTCTTGCAATACTTCTTCTGGCGACAGTAACTCTTGTCGAGTGCCCCGCATTAATCCCCAAAGCATAAGCAGAATAATTACTGTCCCTAAAACAATGACCCAAATTTCCACGGAGACTTCCCTCTGCTCCTCGCCATCTGTGTTCGTACACTATTTATACGCTGCAGGGCGGCAAGGAGACAGACCGGCCATGCTGAAAAATCGACCAGTTATATGGCGAGCGATAAACAGCCCATGTAACGGAGCATGCTCACAAAAAGCGTACCTAGTTCGCGCGGATTGACGCGCGCGTCATTTTGCTCGCTGGTTTTAGTAGTGTATTTAGGCCAATTGTCCGTGCGGTCAGTACATCACGGCGTTTGCGCACTGGTGTTAATGAGCGGTTTATTGATAATCGTGGGCACATTTACAGCGCACGTGCCTTTCCGTAACTACATCAGGATTGCCCGCGTGCCGATGAAGGATATTTCATGCCTACTACGGAACTAGACGACCTGCTTGCCGGTTTAGCGTTGTCGGAAAGCAGCGCCGAGTTTGTAAAATCATTGCCCAGCGATCAGCAGCAACAGTTGTTGAGCTTGCTGCAATCCGCCGTGCAGAAAAAAGACGAGCGAATTAACGGCGCAGTGAATAACGCGCTAAGTGTTGTGCCGTTACCGTTGCGCGGCACCGTTAAAAAAATGCTTTTCAGCTGAGGTGACGCATGCATGATTTCGACATCGATGCAGAGCGCATCAAGCTAGAACGAGTACTTAATATCGAAAGTGGTGGGCTGGACTTTCTAACGTCTGCGCATTCTTCTCAGGTGCGTGCGTTTCGTGAAGATATCTCGAACGCCATGTACCAGCGGCATCAAAGTAACTATGCGCGCCTTGCTAGTCTGAGCCGCGTGATACCAACCGGTGCGAGCGCCAAGCTTGCGGAGACGGTTTTGGGTTCGGTGTTGGGCGCTGGCGTTGCAGGCGAAATGGATCCTGAGCGAGCGATTAAATTATCGTCCAAGTTATCGCCCAAATTTTTGGCAAAGCTGTGCATTCATTTGGAGCCGCACCGTGCTGCGCGCATCGTCAGCAAGATTCCCCCAGTGACGATTGTGGAGGTGGCGCAAGAATTGGTGCGACAAGAGGAATACATCACGCTGGCACGGTTTGTGACGTCAATCAGCGATAATGTATTACGTGACATTCTGAGCAGCATAGGCTCGGCGGACGCCCTGCTGCGTGTCGGCATATTTGTCGAGCAGCGAGAAAGTTTGAATACCTTGCTTGAATTTCTTTCCGATCAACGCCGTCGTGAAATTTTGCAAGCGGCCAGTGACTCGGATATGTGGCCGCAGACGCTTGTGTTACTAACCCATCTAACCGATAAAATGAAAGGTGAGATGGGAGACGTGTTGGTCTCGCTAGGTGAGAATCGGATGCAGTCGGTCATAGATATCTCTCGCGACCATAATTTGTGGGAGCCCCTCATTCTTGCTGTTGCGAATATGCAGCCTCAAAATCGTCATAAGTCGTTGTCGTTGCCCGCGCTGCAAGACGTCAACACCGTGGCATCGTTGCTGAAGGAAATTGATGCGGAGCAATTATGGCCGCTGTTGGCGCACCTTTGGTTGGATGCGCCGGAAGCAACGCTGACCTGTGCCCTCAACGCCATGCTGGACCACTCTGATTGGCAAATAAATATGCTCAGAGAAATGCGTGCAGCGGATCGTGGAGCCGAACTAAAAGTATTGATGTCTCGGGTGCCTGACGACCTGGCTAAAGCCTTTATCGAAAGCGCCAAATCACACGCCGCCGATGATTTGAACGCAGTGTTAGGTTAGCGGCTCTGTCTATTTAGGGCGTCAAAATAGGCGGCAGTCTGGCGACTGCCGCCGATCAGTCGGGAGCTATAGCGGGATAATCATAGCTACCGATATTGATCTGTGTCGTGATGTGCGCCCTTCGCTTTTTTTCCAACCCTAGATTTTCCAGCAAACTAATGAGGCAGCAGTTGTTTTCGCTTCTTTTGGTGCGAGGCCTCAATTTGAATTAATTTTTCTCGCAAAGAGCGGTCTTGAGGGAAACGACTAGAATATTCCTGAAGTAGAAATATGGCTTGTTCGTCGTGGTCGTATTGGTGCATCGCCTCCGCGTTACGAATCACCTCCGTTGGTGTCAACGAAGGCTGGTCAGCCTTGGGGCGAAGAAAGAAAACTAAAAAAACAAAAATGGCGATGATGCCAAGCACGATAAAGACGAATTCCATGTCGATCTCCCGGAGCGGTAAAAAACCGTTCCCCCTTCCCTGTATAACATCACTTTAGCACCACTTAAAAAGTGAGAACAAAGCCATCATTTAAGTTGCCGACCAACGGCCTAAATAGGTGAAACTCAGGTGAAACTGGGACGATGGTATGCTTAAAAAGGATCACATTTTTAATATAAAACGATAGGTTGTTTCGAGTGTTAACAGGCTGCGCGGTCGTTATTAGGTAGGAAGTTCTTTTCTTGTCGATGTGTCGTAGATGATTATGGTGAGAATGCAAATAGGCGGTTGGTTGGGAGAGGAGTATGCCTGAACATGAAAAAATCAATTATGTCGAATATCCCGCAAAGGACCTGCAAGGCACCAAAGCGTTCTTTGAAAAAGCCTTTGCGTGGTCGTTTCAAGATTACGGCTCGGAGTATAGCGCCTTCTCAAACGAAGGCTTGGATGGCGGCTTTTACAGCGCGCCCTTATATTCGTCAGCGTCGAGTGGCGGCGCACTGATCGTTTTCTTTAGTGAGCGCTTAGAGGAAACATTAGAAAAGGTGAGCGGTGCGGGCGGCAAAATAATCAAGCCGATATTCGAATTTCCTGGTGGCCGACGTTTTCATTTTACCGAGCCTAGCGGCAACGAGTTTGCGGTGTGGTCTGACGCCTAGTCTTCTGCTCTTACGATCCACGGCCCACGATCTCGGGTTCGTGGATCGCCCTCCCACGCCTTCCGCTTTCCGTTGCTTGCGACGAACCCTTTCGGCGGCTTTATCTTGCCCCACCGTAACGTAAATCCTCCTAAATGGCTATTTTGGCCTGTATTGATCTGATTAATAGCCTTTTTTATTCAGCCACTTACGTGCTATGTTTGCGCCATATCGAATTTAACGGAATCTGCATTCCGATAAATATAGCCCCTAGTGGAGTACGCAGCATGGCGCGCCGAACCCAAGCTCAGCTTGCACAAACACGTCAGTCGATCATCGATGCCGCCACAGCGCTGTTCGCCGAGCGTGGCTTTGCTCATGCGCAGGTGGCACAGATCGCGGAACGCGCGGGTGTGGGGATTAGTGCTTTTTATGGGCAGTTCCGTGATAAAGAAGAGCTGTTCTTGCTGATTGCTCAAGACGCATTTGAAGAAGTACATGCGGGTGTTTTAGAGGTGCGTCGGAGCATGAATATGCAATCACCACTGGATGTGTTGATGGGAGTGCAGCGTACCTATGACTTGGTGTTTGAGATGTTGGCGCGACATAAAGAAATCACCATGTCGATTTTGCGTTCTGGGTTAGCGGCAGTGCCCGCGCTGGAACAATTATTCTGGGGTATCTGTGACGCCGTGGCAGATGAAATGACTCGCGACTTCGCCCGCGCGAACGCCGACAACGTCGTCAAAGTAGACCGCCCTAGGGATTTATCTGACGCCATGGTGGGAATGATTTTCCAGCTCGCCAACCGCATGACCCGCGACGAAAGTTTAACGCCGCATCAGGCCGCCAAGGTATGCACCAAATTTACTCTGGGTGCCTTGCTGATGTACATGCCGCACGACACCTTGCACCGAATGATGCCGATTTTGGCGACATTTCCAGGCACAGGATCAATACAAAATAGCTAATCAGAAAGCACGCCGGCTTCTACATAAAACGATTATTAACGAGTGAGAGCAACCATGACTGCAAAAGCAAAGATCGCCGACAAGGCAACGCCGCAGGTAAACAACGAAGTACTCGAAGTCGCCGTGATTGGCGCCGGTTTTTCAGGCTTGGGTATGGGCATTCGTTTAAAGCGCGCGGGCGTGAAAAATTTTCGTGTGTTTGACAAAGGCAACGACGTCGGAGGCACGTGGCGCGACAACACATATCCGGGTTGTGGCTGCGACGTGAAATCGGCGTTGTATTCTTACTCGTTTGAGCCTTGGGCTGAATGGTCTAACGCTTACGCGAAGCAAGGTGAAATTCATCAGTACATTCGCCACTGTGCAAAAAAATACGACATGTACCCGTACATGCAATTTAATACCGAAGTAAACGGCGCGCATTACAATGAGGCCGACGGCATTTGGGAAATTAACACAGCGGCGGGTGAAACCATCCGTGCGCGTAATGTCGTGGCCGCGCCTGGGCCGTTTTCTGAAGCCCAAATGCCAAACATTTCAGGCCTGGATACGTTTAAAGGTGAGAAAATTCACACCGCACGTTGGGATCACAGCATTGATCTAAAAGGAAAGCGTGTGGGTCTTATTGGTACCGGTGCCACCGGTGTACAAGTGGGCCCAGCGATTGTCGATCAAGTAAAACATCTGACGGTTTTTCAGCGCACTGCCAACTGGATTATGCCGCGCTTAGATCGAGATATTCCGGAAGAAGAAAAAGTACGTTACCGCGAAAAGCCGCAGCGCATGAAAGCGGCGCGACTCGGCAACTACTGGCTGAATGAATTGACCGCGCCATTTTTGATTTTGAAGTACGATTTATTTAAATCACAGCCGGAAAAGATTTGCCGTAGTTATTTAAATCGAAAAGTGCGTGATGAAGCATTAAAAGAGAAATTAACGCCTACCTTTAAGTTCGGCTGCAAGCGAGTGCTGGTATCAAGTGACTGGTATCCGACCATGCAGCGCGACGATGTGTCGTTGGTGACAGAGGGTATTTCGCGCATCACCGAAAAAGGCATCGTGACCGCCGACGGCGTAGAGCACGAGTTAGATGTGATTATTTTTGCTACTGGATATGTGGTGCGAAAAACCGGCGCGCCTATGCCGATCATCGGTCGCAACAAGCAAGACCTGAATACGAAATGGTCTGAAGGTGCAGAGGCCTATCAGGGCATCGCCACGGCAGATTTCCCTAATCTGTACTTCTTGGTGGGGCCATTTACGGGGCCTGGCCACACGTCGGTAATCGCCTACTCGGAAGCGCAAATTGATTATGTTTGGCAGGCCGTTGAGTTTCGACGCCAGCGTGGATTGAAATCCATATCAGTGAAGCCAAGTGTGGAAGCGAAGTTTGTCAAAACCATGGATGCGCGTAGCGAGCACACGGTGTGGAAATCCGGTTGTGAAAGCTGGTATCTAAGTCCGAATGGCCGAAACAATACGCTCTATCCCGGGTTTAACGCGGAATACCGTATGCGCATCGCGCGTTTTAATCCTGCGGACTACGAGTTAAAGAATACCCAAGATAAAACAGTTCGCGCCAGCGTGGCGGATCAACTGAGCACGGGTTTGTTGGCACTAAAAACGGTGTAGCCTGCGCAATAAAAAAGCCCGCCACGGTGTCACCATGGCGGGCTTTTTTTATGCAGAATATACAGACGCTAAAACGCCTGCGGCTCAATGTCTTTTAGGTGTCGACCCACCGCTAACCAAGCGCCGGAGAGGCCCAATAACGCAGAGAATAAAGGCAGAGTAAAGGTGGCTTCTGCGCGCAGTCCCGCCAGTGCGTAGTCGCTGTTGTAGAGCGTGATTAGCTGTGCCATCGGCGAGTCGATCCACCAAAGAGAGATGTTCACCAAGATCACTGCCGCGAGGCCGCCGAAGAAGCCGTACCAAAACCCGGTGTATAAAAAAGGCCTGCGCACAAAACCGTCCGTGCCGCCGACAATTTTTACAACCACAATTTCTTCTCGGCGACTTTCAATGGCTAGCCGGATGGTGTTTACCACCACCAGAATCACCGCTAATGCGAGCGCAATGCCAAGAGCAGAAACGATGCGCGTGCCCAATTCAATCATGGCGTGCAAACGACGAATCCATTCCACGTCGAGCTGTGCGGTATCAACGTCTCGTTCTTTTTCCAATTCTCGTTTTAAATCTTCCAGCGCTTTCGGGCTGGTGTCTTCGGGGTAAACGATAATCAATGGAGGCAATGGATTATCTGGAAGTGCGTCTAGCACATCGCCGAATCCCGACAACGCTTTATATTCGGCCAGCGCTTGTTCGCGGGTGATCACTTCCGTGCGATCAATGGCAATTTTCTGACCCCATTGTTTCGCCATTTGTCGTTGCTGCGATTCGTTAACGTTGTCTTTCAAAAACACGGAAAGGTGTGCATTGCCATCCCATCCACGTGTCAGGGCGCTGACATTTTCGAGTAATACAGACAGTCCAGCGGGAAGTGCTAAGGCAATCGCAATAACGAGAACCGTCATGGCGCTGGCCGCCGGTGTTTGCCGCATGCGGCGCAACGCATCTTTCGCCGAATCGCGGTGGTGCAGTTGCCAGCTTTGGAAGCGATCAACAAAAGAGGTGGCGGCCGATTTTGCGCCAACGCTTTTGCGCTTGGGCGGCTTCGGCGCTTTCACTTTAGGAGTGCGCAGAGGCGTCGCATTACGACCCATAGCCATCCTCCTCACGATCAGTCACCAACGTGCCTTCTCGTAGTGTCAGTAAGCGGTGTTGATACTTGGCGATTAAGGTTAGATCGTGCGTGGCGATTAACACGGAAACGCCGACGCGGGCGAAGTCTTCGAATAGATCCATGATTTCTGCAGACAAAGCAGGATCAAGGTTGCCGGTAGGTTCATCAGCGAGTAACAGCGGTGGTTTGTTCACCACTGCGCGGGCGATGCCGATGCGTTGTTGTTCTCCGCCGGACAGCATAATGGGATTCAACTTTTCTTTATTCAGTAAGCCAACTTTGTCCAACGCGGCGCGCACTCGTTTGCCGATGTCCGCCGGTTTAAAACCAGCAATAATTAACGGCAACGCGACATTGTCGTAAACACTGCGATCAAATAATAAATGGTGCGATTGATGGACCATGCCGATCTTGCGGCGCAAAAACGGAATGCCGCTGTTGCTGACGCCGCTAAGATTATGATTATCAATAACGACGGCGCCGCTGGTGGGGCGCTCGATCATCATGATCAGCTTTAGCAAGGTAGATTTGCCCGCGCCGCTGTGACCGGTTAAAAATGTCAGCTCGCCGGCAGGCAAGGTAAAAGAGACGTTGCTGAGAGCGTCGGTGCCGTTTGCATAGCGCTTACTGACGCGATCAAACTGAATCACTTCACCACATCCTCAAACAATGCTTGAACAAACTTCTCGGCTTCGAAGGGACGCAAATCTTCCAGCTGCTCGCCGACGCCGATAAATCGAATCGGCAAGCCAGTCGCTTTTGCGAGCGCAAATAGCACGCCACCTTTGGCGGTGCCATCGAGCTTGGTCAGCGCCAACCCCGACACGCCCACTGCGTTACGGAATTCTACCGCTTGGTTAATCGCGTTTTGTCCTGTGCCGGCATCTAGCACGAGCAGCACTTCATGCGGGGCATCAGGAATCAATTTGCGCATCACGCGAACCACTTTTGACAGCTCTTCCATCAAGTTTGATTTGGTGTGCAGGCGACCTGCGGTGTCGGCAATGAGAATATCGACGCCGCGAGACTGCGCCGCTTGTACCGCGTCAAAAATCACTGAGGCGGAATCAGCGCCGGTGTGCTGCGCGACCACCGGAATATTATTGCGCTCGCCCCACACCTGTAGCTGTTCCACTGCTGCGGCGCGGAAGGTATCACCGGCGGCAAGCATCACGGACTTGCCTTCGCCTTGAAAGCGGCGCGCCAACTTGCCAATGGTGGTGGTTTTGCCAACACCATTGACGCCCACCATTAAGATCACATAGGGCTTTTTGCTGCTATCGATCACCAATGGCTGGTCGACAGGCAGGAGAATTTTGCGTAGCTCGTCTTGCAGCGCTTCGTATAGGGCGTCGGCATCAACAAGCTCTTCGCGGCCGACCTGTTCGGTCAGCGACGTAATAATAGTGTCGGTGGCTTCGACGCCAATATCGGCGACCAACAGCTGCGTTTCGATATCTTCGAACAGCTCGTCATCAATTTCTTTGCGGCCCACCAGCAAATCTGCGAGGCCTTTGCCTAGGCTTTGGCTGGTTTTACTCAGGCCGGACTTCATCCGCGACCAGAAATTACCGTCGCCGTTGCTCTTGGAAACTTCGTCATTCATCTACAGTCACATTCCTAGCAATACGCGTAGCATTACGCTGAGCTTTGCGCCGTGAGCATGCAAAGGCTGATAAAAAGGCCTGCATAGTGTGTCTGGCGCCGGGCTATCCTATCATCTGGCTCGGACTCAGCGCCAAAGCTGCGCAGTATTTTCTCACGGGTTATGGTGGGTGTGCTCGTATTTGGGCCGCCGACGGCACCACAAACAATCAACATCAAGGGAATACCTCATTCGATGCGCTATCTGTTACTGATTTGCCTGCTATGCGCGGGCTGGGCAAGTGCTGCTGAGCAGTCGCCCACCCACGATTTTACCCTCGATAACGGCCTACGCGTATTGCTGCGCGAAGATCACCGCGCGCCGGTGGCGGTGTTGATGGTGTGGTACAAGGTTGGCAGCTACGACGAAGCGCCAGGGCAAACTGGGCTCGCACACTTGCTGGAGCACATGATGTTCCGCGGCACCGAGAAGGTCGCACCGGGGGATTTTTCTCGCATGATGGCGCGCTTCGGTGCGGAGGAAAACGCCTTCACCTCCTACGATTACACGGCCTATTTCGAAAAATTTGAAGTGTCTCGATTGCCCCTGATGCTTGAGCTAGAAGCGGATCGGATGCACAACCTGACCATCTCCGACGAGGACTTCTTTCGCGAACGCGATGTGGTGATGGAGGAGCGCCGTCAGCGCACCGACGATAATCCGTCGGCCATTGCCCAAGAAAAATTGGCTGCCCTCACCCGTCCTGGCAGCGGCTATGCCAGCCCTGTGATTGGCTGGCGCGAGGAGCTGCTCCAATTACAGCCGGATCAAGCGCGCAATTGGTACAAGAAATGGTACGTGCCTGCCAACGCGACGGTTGTGATTGCCGGTGATATTTCGCGCGATGAGGTAGAGCCCTTGGTGCGTAAATATTTCGGCGCGGTGCCTGCTGCGTCAGCGCCGGTACGATTAACGCCACGTCTGGCTGCCGCACCTGGCGAGCGTCGCGCTGTTATCGAAGTGCCTGTTGAGGTGCCCTCTTTGTACATGGCGTACAACGTGCCAACGCTGGCGACCCATCCAGAAGATTTCTACGCGCTGACCATGTTGTCCGGTGTGCTCGATGGCGGTTACTCGGCGCGCATCGAAACCAAGCTAGTGCGCGGCAAAAAAATTGTTGCTGGCGCCGGAGCGGGATACGACGGCGTGAGTCGAGGTGACGGTTTGTTTGTGCTCAGCGCAACGCCGGCAGATGGCGTGTCGTTGCAAACCGTCGAAGCAGCGTTGCAAAAAGAGTTAGACGCGCTAGCCAGCACGCCACCATCGCAACAAGAAATGGCCCGTGTCCGTGCCGGTGTATTAAGTGGCCGAGTGTTCGGTATGGATTCATTATTTGGTCAGGCCATGGAGCTAGGGCAAATGGTCACACTCGGCATTGATTGGAAAATGGCAGATGCCTACGCAGAAAACCTCGCCAAAGTGACACCCGAAGACGTACAACGTGTCGCACAACAATGGTTAGTGCCGCAGCGTCGCACCGTCGGCTTTATTCAAAAAGGGGCGCAACAATGAAAAATATTCGTCAGCCGATAGTTCGTGCTTTGTGTGTGAGTGCCGCCCTGCTTTCTTTTTCAGGCTGCGCATCGTTGAGTGGAAGCTTTCCCACCAGTTTGAAAGCGGTGGAGCAGTCGCAGCCAGTGCAGCGTCAATTAAATATTGAAAAGTGGCAAACTGCGAACGGCGCGCGCGTATTGTTTGTGCCCTCGCCTACGCTGCCAATGCTCGATATGCGTTTAGTGTTTGATGCGGGCAGTGCCCGCGATGGCGACAGCGAAGGCATCGCTAAATTAACCAGCGCATTATTTGCTGAAGGCGCCGCCGATAAATCTGTCGACGATATTGCGCGCGGATTTGAAGATCTTGGTGCGCAGTTTAATAGCGCCAGCTATCGCGATATGGCGGTGTTGGAATTGCGCACGCTCACTGATCCAGAATTCTTTAGCAAAGCCACCGATTTGTTTTCCGTGGTTGCCGGTCAGCCAAGCTTTCCGCAAGCGTCATTGCAGCGCATTCGTCAGCAAATGCTGATTGGTTTAAAGCGTGAAAAACAAGTGCCCGGCCCACAGGTGAGTCGTGCATTAAATGAAATCGTTTTTGGCGATCATCCGTATGCCCACGATTCGAGTGGCACTGAGTCGTCATTGTTGGCGCTGAGTCGTACCGATGTGCAGGCCTATTACAAAACGTTTTACGCCGCGCAAAATGCGGTCATCGCCATGACCGGTGATTTAACATTGGATGAAGCAAAAGCCTTGGCGGAAAAAATAAGTGCAGCCCTGCCGAATGGCGAACGCGCGCCAGCACTGCCACGCGCAACGGCGGCAACAACGCAAAACGTGAAGCACCTGCCATTTGAAAGCAGCCAAACTATTTTGTTGCTCGGCGAGCAAAGCATTTGGCGCGGACACCCAGATTGGGTGCCGCTATATGTCGGCAATCAAATTTTGGGCGGCGGTGGATTTGCCTCTATTTTGACGGAGGAAGTGCGAGAGAAACGCGGGTTTGTTTACGGTATTGGCAGCGGAATTTCACCCATGGCAGCAGCCGGGCCCTTTATGGTGCAATTGCAAACCGCCAATGAAAATGCCGATGAGGCGCTTGCTGTGACGTTGAAGTTAGTGAGCGACTTTGTGAAAAATGGCCCAACATCGGAACAACTGGAAAGTGCCCGCGAAAGTATAATTGGCAGCTTTGCGTTAACCGCGGCAGAGAACGATGAAATTGTTGGTCAGCTGGGTGCGATTGGTTTCTACGACTTGCCGCTGGATTATTTGACCAAGTTTGAAAACGAAGTGCGAACGGTCACCGTTGAGCAAGTACGTGAGGCTTTCCAGAGAAATATTCATCCGGAGAATTTGGCTATCGTCTCCATTGGTCCTAAGGCGCCTAAAATCCCAGCGGACGAGAACGCGCCAGACGATAAAGCCGCGCAGCCTTAAGCGCGACGGAATAATACTAAACAGCGGTAGCAATAAATGAGCACCAGCAAAGGCAGTGTCCGTATCATAGGCGGTGAGCATCGCGGCCGACGGTTGCATTTCACCGATCAAAACGGTGATTTGCGGCCCACCGGCGACCGCATGCGCGAAACACTCTTTAACTGGCTTCAATTTGAAGTGCAGGGAAAGCGTGTGCTGGATTTGTTTGCCGGCTCCGGCGTGTTGGCGGCGGAAGCGTTATCGCGCGGCGCCGCGAGCGCCGTATTAATCGAAAAAAAACGCGAACGTGCCGCCGATTTGCAGCGCCATTTAATACCGATTTTTGCTGAGCGTATTCACATCAAATGCGCAGACGCAGTAAAATGGATCACCCACGCTACAGAGCAGTTTGACTTAGTATTTGTCGACCCGCCCTACGATTTGGGTTTGCAGCAACCTGCTTGCGAGCAGTTGCAGCAATATAAGTTAGTGGCCCCCGGTGGCTTGGTGTATGTGGAAAGTCGTCGCCAGGGTACTGCGCCGACGGTGCCGTCGGCGTGGCGTTGCATAAAAGAAAAAGATGCTGGTGATATTCGAGCGCAACTTTTTTCGGTGCCGCAATGATCTTTGATAACGCTCATGTGCAAACATTATGGGGGCCGCAATTCAGGCGGTTGCCGACGGTGCTCCGCACATTAGAAAAAAATGATTTCCAGGATGGCGATCATTATTGGTTGCACTGGGCGGGGCCAAGCCCTGAAACGGTGTCGGCGTTGGTGGTGGTGCTGCACGGTTTATCAGGCAGCAGTGAGTCGCAATATGTTGTCGGGCTGCAGTCAATATTATCCCAACAGGGTGTCGCCAGTGTGGCGGTAAATTTTCGTGGCGCGGGCGGTCGGCCGAACGATAAAGCGCGTGCGTATCACTCGGGTGAAACGCGCGATTACCACGATGTTTTTTCTGCGCTTCACGCGCGCTATCCAACACTTAAATTGTTGCCTGTGGCGTATTCGTTAGGCGGTTCACGTTTGCTCAATTATTTAAGCGAAGGCGGCCATCCAGCGGTGCCTGCCGCGGTCAGCGTGTGTGTGCCGTTGGACTTGGCCGGTTGCGAGGCGCGGCTAAATCAGGGTTTTTCGAAGGTTTATCGCAACCATTTAATTCAGGAATTAATTGAAGGCTATCGCATTAAGCTGCCGCACCTGCAATTGGTCGCCCCTGCCGAAGCCGAAAAAATTGAAGCGTTGGATTTGTCCGGGATTGTGACGTTTCGCGATTACGACAACGGCATTATTTGTCCGCTGTTTGGCTTTGCCGATGCGGACGAGTATTACGCTACCTGTAGCGCAAAACCCAAATTAAAACGCATCAACACACCAACCTTGATGATTCAGGCAAGCGACGATCCATTTATGCCGCCGAGCACCGTGCCGCGGCCAGACGAACTAAGCGAAGCCGTAACGCTTGAGGTGCGTACCGGGGGTCATGTTGGGTTTGTGCAAGGTTTGCCATGGCGACCGCGCTATTGGTTAGAGCGCCGCATTCCTGAGTTTTTAGCCGCGTGGCTTTAGCGGCCGCCGCCTAGGTAGTGACGGTCGTCAGCGCCAACTCCCCAAAAAGTAATCCAATGGTGCCCTCCGAGCTGCCATAGCGGGCTTTCATCGCTTCTAGGTGTTCCCGCGCCTCGCCACGCAAATAAGGCCCTTCAAGACAAACGATTTGGTAGATGCCCTGACGCAACAGTGTGCGGTCTAACTCGTCACTACGTTTTTCGTTCGGCACCAAGCTTTGCACGAACATGGCCCACGACGCGGCCATTACCCAGGTGTTCACCAGTAGCGCTTTCATGTCCTCGTCACTGGCTTCCAGCAGCCCAGAAGATCGCAGCCCTTCGTACACTTTAAGCCCACGTTCGATGCTAATAGCTACAAATTCTCGATATTGGTCTTGTAGCTCTTCATCTTGATTGAGCAGATGGCCGAGATCGCGATGCAGGAAGCGCGCGCCCCAAATGCTTTGCAGAATGGCTTCGAAATAGCCGACTTTGTCTTGCCAGGTCAGAGGTCTGTCGTTGGGCACCTGCAAGAACGCTTCCACCGTTGTTTGGTAGCGCAGAAACAGTTGCTTCACGATCTCCGACTTATTGCGGAAGTGGTAATACAGGTTGCCAGGGGAGATGCCCAAGGCCTCCGCAATGTGATTGGTACTGACGTTGCGCTCGCCTTCGCGGTTAAACAGCTCAAGGCTGGTGGCGAGAATACGCTCTCGTGTGCTGGTCATTTTGAGTCAGAGGCCGCCTTTTGTCGGGTGCTGCATTGACACTTAGAGTAATTACTCTAAAAATCATTCTCAAGGTGTTTTCTGGTGAATCGTCCCAGCACACATCGTACTGCATTTGTGCGCCGGGTTTTTGACGCGGCGCAATATTAAAAATAGTTGGGAGAGTGTCATGGTTGCCGAAGTGAAAACGCTGCATAGCGAAAGCAGTGAAATTGAACGCATGGAGACGTTATTCCGTTTGCAGCGCGAGGCGTTTGCGCGGCAGCCGTACCCTGCTGCGGAATGTCGTTTAAGCCAAATGGCCAAAGTAAAAGACATGCTGCTTAGCCATGTTGATGAAATTTGCGACGCCATCAACAAAGATTTCGGCAGCCGCTCGGCAGATGAAACCAAGATGATGGAGATCATCACCAGCCTTGAAGGCGTAAAGTACAACAGCAAGCATGTGCGCACATGGATGAAGCCAGAAGCGCGCTCCATCGGTGCAATGCAATGGCCAGCGCGTGCGTGGGTAAGCCAGCAGCCTTTGGGTGTTGTGGGCATTATCGCGCCATGGAACTACCCACTGTATTTGGCCATGGGGCCTTTGCTGGCGGCGTTGGCTGCGGGTAACCGCGTCATGATTAAGATGAGTGAATTTACGCCGCACATTGGCTCGTTGTTGCAAACTATGCTGGCGAAATATTTTAATGAAGACGAAGTTGCTGTCATCAATGGCGAAGCCGATGTGGCCGCGGCCTTTTCTAGCTTAGCGTTCGATCACCTTTTATTTACCGGTTCGACCAATGTTGGTCGTCATGTCATGCGCGCGGCGGCAAATAACCTAACGCCGGTTACGTTGGAGCTCGGCGGAAAAAGCCCGACGATTATTAGCGAAAAATTTCCGATGCCCGATGCGGCGTCACGTATCGCCTTTGGCAAATGCTTTAACGCCGGACAAACCTGTGTGGCGACCGACTATATTTTGTGCCCCGAGCAGCGTGTAGAAGAATTGATCGACGCATTGCGTGCGCAAGTGTCAGAAATGTACCCGACCATTTTAAATAATCCCGACTACACTTCGGTGGTGAATGATCGTCAGTACGCGCGTTTGCAAAAGGTCTTGGCGGATGCCCGCGAAAAAGGTGCGCGCATCGTTGAGATTAACCCAGCCAACGAAGACTTATCCACTTCCAGAAAAATTCCTTTGACACTCGTAATGAATATCAGCGACGACATGTTGATCGCCCAGGAAGAAATTTTTGGGCCGCTGATGCCTGTGGTGCCCTTCAAAGCCTTGGATGATGCTTTGCAATACGTGAATGAACGTCCTCGTCCATTGGCGCTGTATTATTTTGATTATAACGACGCCAACAGCCGTCACGTGATTAACAACACCCATTCTGGCGGTGTGTCACTCAACGATACCATCAGTCATGTGGGTGTGGATGACATGGGCTTTGGCGGCGTGGGGCCTTCAGGCATGGGCCGTTACCATGGCAAGGAAGGTTTCCTAACGTTCTCAAATCCAAAAAGTGTTTTGCGCAAAGGAAGAATTAATTTTACAAAGTCTTCCCTGCCACCGTTCGGCCGTGGTATTCATAACTTCCTTTATAAGCTAATGCTGAAATAACAATGACTAACGCAGCGCTAAGCCGACGCGACTTTTTGCGCGTCGGCACATCGGCCACTCTTATGTTAGCCGGCGGCTCTATGCTCGCCGGTTTAACGGGTTGTTCATCCCCTTCTGTTCCGGCAACGGATTTTCGTAGTTTGCGCCAAGGCGACGTTGAGTTACTGCGACCGCTGGTGCCGACCATCCTTGGTTCGTCGGTAAAAAATGCCGACGATATCGAGCGCAGTTTGCAGTTGCTCGATGAATTGCTGTTTGCGTCCAGTGATGTCGTGCGCGGAGGTCTGTTTCAGCTCTACGATTTACTGCAACTTGGCGCTGCCCGCTGGTGGCTCAGTGGATTTTGGAGTGCGCCAGCGGAGTTATCCGAAACGGATAAAGTTGCTGCCCTGCAGGCTTGGTCGACCAAAGACAGCGGTTTTGCGCGGATCGCATTCCGCGGATTAACCCAGCCAATACTGCTGAGTTGGTTTGCCGATACAAAAAATAGTCTCGTCACCGGATACCCGGGGCCGCCGCAAAAGGTTGTGAGCTAATGGATTTATCCAATCTAAAAATTAGCGCTATTAAAGATCCGTGGAAAGAAGGCGTCGCCAACGGCTGGTCCGTCATTGATGCGTCGACATTGTCGTCAGACCAAACGGTTGAAGCCGATGTTGTCATTATTGGCACCGGCGCGGGCGGCGGCGTGAGCGCAGAGATTTTAACCGCTGCAGGATTGAACGTTGTCATCATTGAGGCAGGAAAGTTAAAAAGCTCCGACGCCTTTAACATGCACGAAGACGAAGCGTACCGCGACCTGTACCAAGAAGCGGCGGCGCGCATGACCAAAGATGGCGGCATTACCATATTGCAAGGTCGTGCGGTGGGCGGCACAACGGTTGTGAACTGGACGTCGAGTTTTCGTACGCCAGAGCAAACACTCGATGTATGGAAAAACCAATTTGGCGTGCAGGGTATGACCAGGGATGAAATGAATCCTTGGTTTGAAAAAATGGAGCAGCGCCTAAAAATTAGCAAATGGGTAATGCCTCCTAACGCGAATAACGAAGTGCTGAAAAAAGGCTGCGAAAAACTGGGTTGGAGCTGGTCTATTATTCCGCGTAACGTCGATGGCTGTTGGAACTTAGGCTATTGCGGAATGGGCTGCCCCACCAACGCGAAGCAATCAATGTTGGTCACTACCTTGCCAGCGGCAATGAATGCCGGTGCGACGCTCATTCACAGCGCGGAAGCGTGGGAATTAGAGCAAGACGGTAAACGAGTTTCCTCAGTTATTTGTCGCGCGTTGAACGACGCTAAATTACCTACCGGTGTAACCGTGCGGGTTAACGCGAAAACAGTCATCGCAGCTGGCGGCGGCATTAACACGCCAGCGCTATTAATGCGCTCTAAAGTCGCTGATCCGCATCAGCGAATTGGCAAGCGGACATTTTTGCACACCACAACGTTTGCGTTTGGTGATTACGAAGATCCGATTGCCGGTTACTACGGCGCGCCGCAATCTACTTATTCCGATGAGTTTGTTTGGCGAGATGGCGCGGCGGGTGCGATGGGTTATAAGTTAGAAGTTGCGCCGATGCATCCGGGATTAATTTCGTCGTTAGCTGGCGGATTTGGCGAGCAAATGGTGGCGGATTTGTCGCGGCTACCGCATTTGAGTTCTGCAATCGCATTGCTGCGTGACGGCTTCCATGAACAAAGTGTTGGCGGCACGGTGGAGCTGACGGAACAGGGTGCGCCGCTGTTAGATTATCCGATCACTGAATTCTTACTCGACGGCGCGAAGCGCAGCCATCAAAGCATGATGGAAATGCATTTTGCGGCGGGCGCCAAACGTGTTCGCGCTGGTCATGGGCAGGCAACATTTGTTGATAGCTGGGCCGCAGCAAAAGAGCAGATTGAGCAATACACCTATCAGGCGGGTTATGTTGGCATGGGCAGTGCGCATGTGATGGGCGGCTGTGCATTGGGTGATGACGAAACGCAGTGCGTTGCCGACAGCAATGGCAAGTTTAAGTATTTGGACAATCTGTATATTTTT
Source organism: Alcanivoracaceae bacterium (assembly GCA_029213045.1). Taxonomy (GTDB): domain Bacteria; phylum Pseudomonadota; class Gammaproteobacteria; order Pseudomonadales; family Alcanivoracaceae; genus JARGPN01. The sequence goes on along the minus strand of JARGPN010000007.1, from coordinate 121,388 downwards.
GATGGCTCACTCTTCCCCACTAGCTTAGGGGTCAACCCTCAGCTCACCATTTACGGTATGACCATGAAAAATGCCACCGAGTTAGCGCAGGCGCTCACTACGGCATAACGAGTCGCTTCCCGTCGCAGCAGCGGCGGGAGCGCAGTCGCCCTGCTTCGCGCACTCTTCGAATACCGCTGGGGTTTGGAATGTCATGGCAATCCGGTATCCTTGCCTTCCCAAAGACATTAGGACCCCGCTATGACCAATCGCGTCGTCTATCCAGGCACTTTCGACCCCATCACTAACGGCCATAAAGATTTGGTTGAGCGCGCCGCAAAGATGTTCGATGAGGTGATCGTGGCGATTGCGGCCAGCGAAAAGAAAGGCCCGCTGTTTACGATTGAGCAGCGCGTGGCACTAGCACAGGAAACGCTTTCTCACTTGCCCAATGTGAAGGTCGTCGGCTTCTCTAAACTGCTCGCTTTTTTCTGCGCGGAGCAGGACGCAAATATTTTGCTGCGCGGACTGCGCGCGGTGTCCGATTTTGAATATGAATTCCAGCTGGCGAACATGAACCGCCAGCTCGCGCCGGATTTAGAGACGGTGTTTTTGACTCCCGCGGAGCATCTGTCGTTTATTTCCTCAAGCCTAGTGCGAGAAATCGCCTTGTTGGGCGGCGATGTGGCGAAGTTCGTGCCACCGCATGTAACGGAAGCGCTGGCGGTCAAATATGCCGAGCGTGAGCAAGGCTAGCGCTACGCAGTTATCACGATATCCCGCCTGATAGCTTTTGCCCGCTAGACGCTTGGGATAATCCGCCGCATCATCGGTATCTATGTAAGCATTGCTGGCGCGGGGTGAGCCCGGCCAAAACGAAATTCCATAACTCTAAAAATCGCCTGCTAGACAGGTGGCGCCTGTGTCGAACGCGGGCGCTTTGATGACTACCGCTGGGGTTACTATGTCATTCCTTCGATCACTGAACTACGCGCCTAAAACGCTGCTCATTGCTTCCTTTCTCATCGCTACGCCGATGCTTGCCCACGCGGCAAAGCCGCCGCAAAACGCCATTGCATCGGCCCACCCTCTCGCCACCGAAGCAGGATTTGAGATTCTTGATCAAGGCGGCAACGCCTTTGACGCCGCCGTGGCTGTGGCGGGCGTGTTGTCGGTGGTGGAGCCGTACTCCGCAGGCATGGGCGGCGGCGGATTCTGGTTGCTGCACGAAGGTAAGTCCGGCACCAACGTTATGGTCGATGCGCGCGAAACGGCGCCGGGCGCGGCAACCCGTGATATGTATTTGGACAGCGCCGGTAACGTCATGCGTGAGTGGGCAACGTCAGGGCCAACGGCGGCGGCCATTCCAGGTCAGCCGGCTGCATTTGTCCATATGGCAGAGCGCTATGGCCGTTTGCCTCTGTCGGTTTCGCTGGCGCCGGCGATTCGTTATGCGGAGTTCGGTTTTGAAGTCGACGACCATTATCGAAAAATGGCGACGTATGCGCGCGCACGGTTGAATCGTTATCCGGGTGCTCGCCAGATGTTTTTATATCAAGGCGACATTCCCGCGGTTGGTCATTTGCTCGTGCAAAAAGATTTGGCGGCGACATTAAAGTTGCTGGCGGAGAAGGGACGTGCCGGTTTTTATGAGGGCGACTTCGCAAAGAAATTAGTTGAGACGGTACAGGCCGATGGCGGCATTTGGTCGCTTGATGATTTAAAAAATTACCAAGTAAAAGAGCGCGACCCGATTGTTGGAACGTTCCGTGGCGCAAAAATAATTTCTGCCTCGCCGCCATCGTCCGGCGGTATCGTCATGCTCGAAGCACTAACGATTATGGACGAATATCAAGAAGGTGATTTTGATCCGGCGCTGATGCCCCATGTCACCGTAGAGGCATGGCGTCGTGCGTATTTTGATCGTGCTCGTTATTTGGGCGACCCGGATTTTGTCACTATGCCTGTGGAAGGTTTGCTCAGCTATGAGTACGGCATTCAAGTGGGCGAGAGCATTTCTGAAACGCAGGCCACGCCAAGCCAAGTGCTTGGAAAAATCAGCAACGTTAATCAGGGCGACAACACTACGCACTTGTCGGTATTAGATACGCAAGGCAATCGTGTTGCGGCGACGCTCAGTATTAATACAGCGTTTGGTTCCGGTTATGTCGCGAAAGGGACCGGCGTTTTGTTAAATAATGAAATGGATGACTTTTCTGCGAAACCGGGCACTGGAAATGTTTACGGGTTGGTCGGTAGCGAGGCCAATGCCATTGCGCCGGGCAAGCGTCCGTTGTCGTCGATGACGCCGACATTTGTGGAATGGGATGGCAATGTCGCCATTTTAGGTACGCCGGGCGGCAGCCGAATTATTAGCATGGTGATGCTGGGTGTGCTGGAAGCATTGGATGGCAAGTCGCCAAAAGAGTGGGTGTCACGTCCGCGTTTTCATCACCAGTATTTGCCCGACGAAGTGCAAGCTGAGCCAACGTTTGTGGGATCGAAGGACGCAAAAATGTTGATGCTGCGTGGGCACAAAGTGACATCTACCGGTCGCCCTTACGGCAACATGCAGGCGATAATGTGGAACACCAAAACGGGCAGCGTCGAAGCGGCGTCTGATCCGCGCGGCATTGGTATGTCACTGGTGCGAGTCGCTGAGCCAACACCGGCGAAGGGAAAATAAAGACAGTTTGATCGCGCAGAGATACACGATCTGCTAGAAAGAAATTACTCTACAGGAACGGCAAAAAATAAAAGGCCCCGCATTCGGGGCCTTTTATTTTTTGCTAAAGCGCGTAACGAAAAAAGAATTAATCGTTGCTCGCGTTTTTGTTCGCTTTCTTGGTGCGACGTTCGTAAGCAGTACGTTCATTTTGCGCTGGCGTGCAGCCCAAGCAACGTAAAAATGCGCTTTCGCCTGGCGCTAAAACAAGCACTTTGCCCGCTTCGCCAGTGTTGCCACCTAGTACGCTAAACGGCAGTGTCACAATCCAGATGGCGGCACCGATAATGGTTGCGCCAATTAAAGTCGGTCTGCCGATTAACGTGTCCGTAATCATGGCGATTTCCCCGGGGCGATCTGGATCAGCTTTTTCTGCGTGAGCACGCATCGAAAACGAGCTGACAAAGATCATCGTGGCGGCGAGGATGGAGGCCAGCATGGGGCGCTTTGCTCGCAACATCGTGTGTCCCTCTAATTGCTTGTTATAGTTAATGTATCGCTGCCATTGTGGCGGCTAAGTGCCTAATATTCCGACAATTGCTTCACAATCTACACCTTTGATATGCCTTCGGCAACCTCCGCAAGTCGCCTTATCGCTGACACTGGGGGCAATAGGCTGTGCTGCGTTGTGCGTGGCGGGCGCCTTTGAGGGTGCTGCCGCATTTCAGGCACGCCTCCCCCTGTCTTCCGTATACGTTGAGCGATTGAGCAAAGTAGCCTGGCTGTCCGTCGGCGCGGGTAAAGTCGCGCAAGGTGGTGCCGCCAGCTTGAATCGCTTTGGCCAGCACCGTTTTGATCGCCTCGGCGAGAGCTTGGTAGCGCTGGGCGCTAATCTTGCCGGCGGCGCGGGACGGGTGAATCCCAGCCATAAATAAACTTTCCTGCGCATAGATATTACCGACGCCGACCACTGTGCGGTTATCCATGATGAAGGTCTTCACCGATTGGCTGCGTCGCCGCGAGCGCGCGAACAGCACCTCGCCATTAAACGCATCGCTTAACGGCTCGGGGCCAAGGTGGCCAAGCATGGGATGTTCGTCTCCACTGGCGCTGAATAGTACGGCGCCGAAACGGCGCGGATCGTTATAGCGCAGCACCAGATCGCTATCGAGCAGTATGTCGACATGGTCATGTTTGCCAACCACCGTATCTTTGGGCAGCACCCGAAGACTGCCGGACATGCCTAAGTGCAACAGCAGCTGGCCGCGATGCGTGTCGATCAACACAAACTTCGCGCGTCGACGCACGTCTATCACTTTGGCATTTTTTAGCTGCATCGCTTCATCAGGAATCGGCCAGCGCAACTGGCGTTGGCGCACGATCAGCTTTTTGATGGTGTGATCTTTCAAATAGGGCGCAATGCCACGACAGGTTGTTTCGACTTCGGGAAGTTCTGGCATAGGGGTCTACATCTTGCGCATGGGCAGTGAGAGTGTCATCAATGCGGTGCCGTGTTGGTGGGCGGCGCATCTGTTATATCGCAGTGTTATGGCTTGCGCCTCATTTTAGCGTGAAATAGGCTGCCGCCAGAATCACTGGGAATAAACGCGCGTGCCGAAAACGGAGAATAGACAATGACGGTTTGGCTAGGCGTGGATACGGGCGGCACCTTTACTGACTTCGTAGTGTGGTCACAGGATGGGTTGCGGATTCATAAGGTGCTGTCGACACCAGAGGCGCCAGAGCGAGCGATCCTTCAAGGCATAGACGCGCTGGGTTTGGGTCAGGCCATGGCCATTGGTGAGTTGGCCATCGTTCACGGAACAACGGTGGCGACCAATGCCGCGCTGGAAGGTAAAGGCGCGCGAACCTTATTTATTACCAATTGCGGTTTGGAAGACATCCTAACCATCGGCCGTCAGACCCGCGCGGAGCTGTACAACCTCACCCCTTCGGCGGCCTCGAATCAGATGCCTCAAACGCAATTTCTAGGGGTTGATTCACGGGTCTCAGCCCACGGCGAAGTGCTGCAGACTCTGCCAGAGGATGCACTGCAAAGACTAAAAGAAGACGTTGACGCGGCATCGCCGTCGGCCGTCGCGATTAGTCTTTTATTCGATTTCCTGAATGCTGAAGATGAGTCTCGTATCGAAGAAACGTTGCGGGCGCCCGGGCGATTTGTTTGTCGTGCGTCGGCCCTATTGCCGCTGGCTGGCGAGTACGAGCGCGGCGTTGCCACGTGGCTAAACGCCTGGCTTGGGCCAAAGGTGGCGGAGTACTTGAATCGCCTTGATGGGTCAGTTGGTAAGTCCTCGCTAAGCGTTATGCAGTCGCATGGCGGGACTATCGAAGCATCTCTGGCTGCTCAGCAGGCGGTGAACTTGTTATTGTCGGGCCCCGCAGGTGGGCTCAATGCGGCCAGACAGGTGGCGTTAGCGCTGGGCGAATCCAAAGTGATGACGTTTGATATGGGTGGCACGTCGACGGACGTTGCGCTGATCGACGGCGATATTCGACTCACGCTTGAAGGTCGTATTGGGCCTTGGCCGGTGGCCGTGCCCATGGTGGAAATGCATACCATCGGTGCCGGCGGCGGCTCGCTTGCGCGGGTCGATGATGCGGGCATGCTCCACGTCGGGCCGGAGTCCGCTGGCGCGCAGCCAGGCCCTGCTTGTTATGGTCAGGGCGGTACCGGACTGACAGTGACCGACGCCAATTTGTTAATGGGCCGACTGCAGCCGAATTTCGCGTTGGGCGGCAGCTTGTCACTCAATGTTGAGGCCGCCGAGCGCGCCTGCGCCAACCTTGCTACCGAGTTGGGCATGTCCAGCGCTGAGACACTGGAAGGCGTGTTGGCGCTCGCCAACGAACATATGGCGCAAGCCTTGCGCGTTATCTCCATTCAAAAAGGACATGATCCCGCAGACTTCGCCCTGCTCTGTTTTGGCGGCGCTGGCGGGTTGCACGTGTGCGACCTCGCAGAAACCTTGGGCATGCGCCGCGCCATCGTGCCGCTAAACAGTGGTGTGTTGTCGGCACAGGGCATGCTGCAAGCGCCGCGTCAGCGTGAGTTGCTCACGGCCTTGCCGGAGGGTGCCGACGTCGCGCACATCAATGCGCTGGCCGACGGTTTGCGGCTTCAGGGTGGCGAAGCGTTACAGGTCGAAGGCGTAGCAGCGGATCAAGTGCAGCACACGATCACGCTCGATCTGTGCTATCGGGGGCAGTCCTTCACGCTGCCTGTGCCATGGCTGAGCGATATGGCGCGCGCCGAGGCGCAATTCCATCAAGACCACGCTCAGGTGTATGGCCATGCCTTGGATTTACCCGTGAGTGCAATCAACGTGCGGGTGCGTACGTTCGCCCCGGCACACACCCTGAGTTGGCCAAAGCTCGACGCCAATATCGCTGAGCTGTGCGCGCGGGTACCGGTGATACACGAAGCCAGCCCAGTGCCGGTTTACCAGCGCGATGAATTGGGGCGCGACCAGAAAATTGATGGGCCTGCCTTGATAATAGAGCCGGTCGCCACCACCTTTGTTAAATCTGGTTGGCAATTGCAGGTGCATGCCGCCGGTCACCTGTTTTTGGCAATCAAGCAAGATTGTCACTGATCGGACTTATCCTGCGGCCCTAAGCTCCGTACAATGGAGCATTCTTGTTTCTATTTGGAACAGCTTTATGTTTCTTCTTGAAGGCGTATTTTCGCCCACCCCGCTACAACTTGTGATTTACACGCTTATCGTCACACATATAACAATTGTGAGCGTGACCGTTTATTTGCATCGTCATTCGGCGCATCGCGCGCTAGACGTGCATCCGGCACTGGGACATTTTTTCCGCTTCTGGTTGTGGCTTACCACCTCCATGAACACCAAAGAGTGGACGGCGATTCATCGCAAGCACCATGCGTTTTGCGAAACCGAAAATGACCCGCACAGCCCGCAAGTTTTAGGTTTGAAAAAAGTCCTATCTGAAGGCGCAGAACTTTATCGCGCGGAATCGTTTAATAAAGAAACCGTCGATCGCTTTGGCGCGGGCACACCGGACGATTGGATTGAGCGCAATGTCTACAGCCGTCCTTATATGCGCGATGTGGGCATCTATTTGCAGCTACTGATTAACTTTGTGTTGTTCGGGCCTATTGGTATTACCGTATGGGCCGTTCAAATGGTGTGGATCCCTATTTTTGCGGCCGGCATTGTCAACGGCGTGGGTCATTTCTGGGGATACCGTAACTTTGAATGCAAAGACGCGTCGCGCAACATTAGCCCATGGGGCATTTTGATTGGCGGCGAAGAGCTGCATAACAATCACCACACCTACCCGTCTTCGGCGAAATTGTCCGTGCGCAAGTTTGAGTTTGATATGGGCTGGGCGTGGATTCGTCTATTCGAAGTGTTGCGTTTGGCAAAGGTTAATCGTGTTGCGCCAACGCCGGTGTTCGTTGAGAAAAACACCGTTGACCTAGATACCGTGCGTGCCTTGATGCATAACCGCTTTCAAGTAATGGCGCGTTATAAAAAGGAAGTGATTACCCCGGTATTTGCTGAAGAGAAAGCGCGTGCCTCAGAAGCCACGCGCGCATTCTTCCGTCGCGCCAATGCGTTATTGCATCGTGAAGAGAGTTTAATCAGTGACCGTGCTCGCGAGCGTTTGCAGCAACTCACTGAAAACAACGAAACGCTGAAAGCGATTTATCAGCACCGTTTGCGCCTACAAGAAATTTGGTCACGCACCAGTCAGAACTCCCAAGAGATGGTCGACGCGTTGGTGCAGTGGTGTCACGACGCAGAGCAGTCTGGTATTCGTGCCTTGCAAGAGTTTGCTGATCAGCTAAAGGCTTACTCCGTCCAGCCAGTACCTGTGTTGGCGCGTTAACGCGCCAACACAGAGCCGTAATAAACTGAATAGCACTCCGGCTCTCGCCGCGTTCGATACGGTATAGAAATAGAAGATAGAAGCGTAAATCGCAGACAATAAAAAACCCGGCATGGCCGGGTTTTTTATTGGTCCTCGCTAAAGCGCGAGCAAAACAAAATCGACTTACTTAATTTTGCCTTCTTTGTACATCACGTGTTGACGAACAACAGGATCGTACTTTTTCGTTTCCATCTTATCAGGATGGTTACGCTTGTTCTTAGTAGTAGTATAGAAATGGCCTGTGCCTGCAGAAGACACTAGCTTAATTTTTTCACGCACGACGCCTTTGGCCATGACTTATCTCCTTAACACTTCACGCCGCGGCCGCGTAAATCGGCCAGCACAGCATCGATACCCAGCTTGTCGATAATACGCATTCCTTTAGAGGACACGCGCAAACGAACAAAGCGATTTTCTGTCGCTACCCAAAAACGATGGTAGTGCAGGTTTGGCTCGAACCGACGCTTAGTCTTAATGTTCGAGTGAGAAACATTGTTGCCCGTTACAGGGCGCTTACCGGTTACCTGGCAAACCTTGGACATTGTCTTGCTCCGAAATTCTCTAGCTCGGGGAGTCTGGCCCCGGAAAAGGACGCGATTTATACCAGATGGTTAATGCTTAGACAAGCGCGAATGGCCGTTAAAGCGACGATTAGCGATCGAATGGCTCTGAAAGCAGCATTCTTTCGTTGACCGTGGGCTGTTTGCCGAATACTTTTTCACATCCAGCCGCGCTCGGCCAGCGACACCCAGTCCGCATCCCCGATCACCAGATGGTCGAGTACGCGGATGTCGACCAAGCCAAGTGCCTCGACTAAGCGCCGAGTAATAGACCTGTCCGCCTCGCTGGGTTCGGCGACGCCGGAAGGATGGTTGTGCGCCAAAATTAGCGCTGCGGCGTTGTGTTCCAATGCACGGCGCACCACTTCTCGTGGATACACGGCGGCGCCGTCGATGGTGCCGCGAAACATTTCTTCAAACGCGAGCACGCGATGCTTGTTATCCAGAAAGAGGCAGGCGAACACTTCCTGCTTGTAGCCTCGCAAGCGCGACAGCAGGTAGCGGCCCGCATCGTCAGGGCGGGTCAGTCCGCTGCCCCGATTCAATTCTTCCGCCAAGTACCGTTGGCCTAGCTCCAGTGCCGCAAGCAGCTGTGAAAGCCGTGCGTTGCCGAGGCCAGGCATTTGTCGCAGCCGTGGTACTGGCGTGTCCATCAGTGCGCGCAGGCCGCCACTTTTTACCAGTAGCTCGCGGCCCAGTTCTATGGCGTTCTGGCCGGGCCGCCCTGTCCGCAAAAATATGGCGAGAAGCTCTGCGTCACTTAAATGTGATGCGCCAAGCGTCAGTAATTTCTCCCGTGGCCGTTCGGCGGCGGGCCATTCACAGATTCCCATAGCTGACATCCTGTCGTGATGTGGGCGTTTCAGGGGTGCGCGGTGGCAAATCGATGGATTCGCCATCACTTGAGTTAGCAATCACTACGCAAGCCCGTGACGCGGTGATACCCTAGTGCATTCTTATTAGCCGTCCAGAAGTCCCCAGATATGGATCGATTGGTCAACAAGCGCATTCTACTCGGCGTTACCGGTGGAATTGCGGCTTATAAAAGCGCCGACCTCGTCAGACGCCTGCAAGACGCCGGTGCCGATGTACGTGTCGTCATGACGGCCAGCGCGCAAGAATTTATTACGCCGCTCACCATGCAAGCGTTGTCCGGGCACCCGGTGCATACCGACATGCTCGACCCCAGTGCAGAAGCCGCCATGGGCCATATTGAGCTGGCCCGCTGGGCGGATCTGGTGCTCGTTGCGCCAGCCTCGGCAAACTTTATGGCGCGTCTCGCGCACGGGCACGGCAACGATTTGCTAGCCACCTTATGTCTGGCCACGGGCGCGCCTATTGCTATCGCTCCGGCCATGAACCAACAGATGTGGGCGGACAGCAGTACACAGAAAAATCTGCTGATACTGCAGGAAAAAGGCGTACACGTTTTTGGGCCAGCGGCCGGCAGTCAGGCCTGCGGCGATGTTGGCGAAGGTCGTATGCTGGAGCCGATGCAAATACTGCAGTCGGCAGCAGAAGTGTTTGAATACCAGTTGCTCACCGGAAAGCACGTTGTCATTAATGCGGGGCCAACCCGTGAAGCGATTGATCCGGTGCGTTACATCACCAATAAAAGCTCCGGCAAAATGGGCTTTGCGCTGGCGGAGCTAGCCGCTGAAGCGGGCGCAAAAGTGACTTTGATTGCAGGCCCGGTGAATTTGCCAACGCCTGCACGCGTGACCCGCGTTGACGTAACCCGCGCGCAAGAAATGTTTGATGCGTGCATGGAAACGATTGAAAGCGGCTGCGATATTTTTATCGCCACGGCCGCCGTGGCGGATTACCGCCCAGTGGTCACCGCCGATCACAAAATCAAAAAATCGACCGAAGAAGTGCACATCACCTTGGTGAAAAACCCAGACATCGTTGCATCGGTGTCGGGTCACGCTAAGCGCCCTTTCACGGTGGGTTTTGCGGCGGAAACGCAAGACGTTATCGCCTATGCCACTGCGAAGCTCAGCAATAAAAATTTAGACATGATCGCCACCAATGATGTGTCGGGTCAGAACGTTGGCTTTAACAGCGACAACAACGCCCTAACGGTTATTTGGCCGAATGGACACAAGGTGTTGCCGCTTGCCTCTAAACGACAAATTGCAAAACAATTAATTGAATTGATCGCCATCCGATACCGCCAATAATATGCGAGGACGACCATGCAGTTGCAGTACAAGGTTTTAGATTCACGCGTCGGCGGAGAATTTCCGTTGCCCGCTTATGCCACCGACGGCTCCGCCGGGTTGGATTTGCGTGCCATGGTAAAAAGCACCACGGTGATTGAGCCGGGGCAAACCATTTTATTGCCAACCGGATTAGCGATTTATATCGAAGACCCCGCCTACGCAGGTTTAATTCTGCCGCGCTCAGGGTTGGGCCATAAGCACGGCATCGTGCTAGGCAATCTGGTTGGTCTGATCGACTCTGATTACCAAGGCGAGTTAATGGTGTCGTGCTGGAACCGTGGCCAGAGCACATTCACCATCGAGCCGGGTGATCGTATTGCACAACTGATGGTGGTGCCCGTGTTGCAAGTGGCGCTTAAGCAAGTCGATGACTTTGCACAAACCGAACGCGGCGCTGGCGGCTTTGGCCACAGCGGTCGGCAATAACATTTCTCGGGGGATGAAATGAAAAAGAAAAATGACGCCGAAAACGTAACAGACGCGAAAGCAAAATCCGGCAAAGCGAAGAAAGAAAAGGCTGCTGTTGCGGGCGCCTCCGGCATCAGCAAATTTATGGTGGGCAGTTTAATTGTCATCACTATCGTTATGGTTGCTGGGCTGGGTGTGTTGGGGTGGTTGCAATTCGCCCGACAGCAAGCGCTGAGCGAAGGGCGTTTGGCCGATATTATTGCGAATCAACAAGCAACGTTTATCGATGAGCGCATTAGCTATGCGCGCAAGCTAACAGAGCATATCGCCGCGAGTGGTGTGGCAAGTGCGGGCAATGCCAGCGACATCACTGAAATGTTGCCAAGCGCAGAGGTGCTTATTATCCCCGCGTCGCAATTGCTGCTGCCTGATACCTTGTCATTTTCCGCCCGTGCGTTAATTCAGCAAGCACGTAAAGATAAAAATTCAGTAGTGGCCGTTTTGCCTTCAAGCGTTCCCTTGCTGCACGTCGCAGCGCTTATGCCAAACAACAATGTTGTCCTGTTAAGTTGGAAAATGGATCGCATCAAGGGTTTGATCGAAGGTCAGAATAACAGCGCTGCGCACATTGAAATCACAGTCGATAAAGCCAAGCTCTTAGAAATCGGCAGTATAACGGAAGGCCAATCCGCGTCCGTGAGTGCCGATGCAGGGGTTAACGTCACAGTGACTATTCCGCCCGGTGCGAATGATCCTGCGCTGCTGATCCTTTTTGTCGCCGTTGGCGGCGGCATGATGGCGTTGATTCTTCTAACGTTGGTGTCCACGTTATTGTCGATCAATCGCGGTCTACGCAAAGACAGCGCCCTGCTGGTGCATCTTTCACAAGACTTGGCAAGCAACCCTTCCGCGAAGCCGCGTGAAAACTTCACGTTTGCTGTGTTAGAGCTTGTTGTGAGTAGCTTACGCAAACTCAGTGCTCGCGCCCCAGCAACGCGTGGCGCAGTAGCGCGATCAAACAGCAACGAACTTGACTCATTGCTGGCAGAAGATGACGACAATCTTTTGGTCGTTGACGAAGCGAATAAAAGCAACGAGCCGGGTGTTGAATTGCCGCCGGAAATTTTCCGGGCTTACGACATTCGCGGCGTTGTGGGTAAAAATCTTACTACCGAAGCAGTTGAGTTAATTGGTCGCGCCATCGGCACCGAGGCATTGCAGGCGGGGCAGCAAACCGTAATCGTCGCCCGTGACGGACGCTTGTCCGGCGAATCATTATCGAAGGCCTTTATTAAGGGCCTCACCTCTAGTGGTCGAGATGTGATTGATATCGGCATGGCGCCGACGCCAGTGTTGTACTACGCCGCGAAAGTGCTCGACTCCCAAACCGGCATTTGCATTACCGGCAGCCATAATCCTCCAAATGAAAATGGATTAAAGATCGTTATCAACGGCGAAACATTGCACGGTGATCGTATTACCGCCTTGCGCGATCGCATTGCGCGTAACGAATTCAGCACCGGCTCTGGCAAAGTGCAATCCATGGACATTTCGCAGCGTTATTTACAAGAAATTGTGAATGACATTGTTCTGGCACGGCCTATGAAAGTGGCGATTGATACCGGCAACGGTGTGACCGGAAAGTTAGCCCCGGAATTACTGCGCCAGCTCGGCTGTGATGTGGTGGAGTTGTTTACCGAGATCGACGGCAACTTCCCGAACCACAGCCCTGATACCAGCAAGCCTGATAATTACAAAGCGCTGATTGATGCCGTGCAACAACAGAAAGCAGAAATTGGCATTGCGCTAGATGGTGATGGTGATCGAATCGGCGTTGTTACGCCGTCCGGTGAAATCATCTGGGCGGATCGTTTAATGATGATGTTTGCGCGTGACTTACTTACCCGGAGCCCCGGCGCCGATGTTATTTTCGACGTGAAATGTAGCCGCGAACTTTCCAAATTAATTAGCCAGCAAGGTGGCCGTCCGCTGATGTGGAAAACCGGCCACTCGTTTGTGAAAGCCAAGTTAAAAGAAACCGGCGCACCATTGGCCGGTGAAATGAGCGGCCATATTTTCTTTGCGGATCGCTGGTACGGCTTCGATGACGGCATGTATGCCATGGTGCGCTTGTTAGAAATTCTTTCGCTGGAAAGTGGCGATGCCTCTAGCGTGTTCGCGGAATTAAAGACCGGGCCTTGCACGCCGGAGCTTTCTATTCCGGTCACCGATCAGGCGAAGTTCTCTATTATTGAAAAGTTAAAAGAAAGCGCGGCGGAGTTTGCTGGCGGAACACCGGTTACCATCGATGGTCTCCGCATTGATTTCGACGACGGCTGGGGCTTGGTGCGCGCATCGAATACCGGGCCAACGTTGGTGGCGCGATTCGAAGGCACCAGCGACGCGGCACTTGAACGTATTAAAGAAGATTTCAAACGGCAGCTCTTGGCGGTGAACCCGCAGTTGCGTTTGCCTTTTTAACGGAGTTGTTATGGAACAGACCCGCGCGACGGAAACTGCCCACGTACTGATTGAAGCGTTGCCGTACATTCAACGCTTCTCCGGTAAAACGGTTGTGATTAAATACGGCGGCAACGCCATGGATACAGAAGAGCTGCAAAACTCTTTTGCCCGTGATGTGGTGTTGATGAAAGCCGTCGGCATTAATCCCGTTATTGTGCATGGCGGCGGCCCGCAAATTGGCGAGTTGCTCGCACGTTTAGGCAAAGAGTCGAAATTTGTTCAGGGCATGCGCGTCACCGACAGCGAAACCATGGACGTCGTGCAAATGGTGTTGGGCGGTTTGGTGAATAAGCAAATCGTCAATCTAATTCACCGCAACGGTGGTCGTGCGGTTGGTTTAACCGGCAAAGACGGTGAGTTAATTCGGGCGCGCAAATTATTACTCAAGGCCACCGACGCAGAAGCGCCGGAATATAAGACCTCGGAAATTATTGATATTGGTCACGTTGGAGAAGTGCAAGGCATCGATAGCAGCGTGCTGGAAATGCTCTCTGACAGCGATTTCATTCCGGTCATTGCGCCCATCGGTGTCGACGACGAAGGCAACTCGTACAACATCAATGCCGATTTAGTCGCAGGCAAAGTCTCTGAAGTGTTGCGTGCAGAAAAATTAATTCTGCTAACCAACGTCGCGGGGTTAAAAGATAAGCAAGGCAAAATCCTTACCGGCTTATCTGCCGAGCGCGTTCAAGAGCTCATCGCCGACGGCACCATTTTTGGCGGTATGCTGCCAAAAATTGAATGCGCGCTCAGTGCCGTGCAAAACGGCGTGGCCTCGTCACACATTATTGATGGGCGTGTTGCACACGCCGTGCTGTTGGAAATTCTTACCAATGCCGGTATCGGCACTCTGATTACTCGACGCTAACGGGCAGACAGATAATGACAGAACAAAAAGTGTCTCGAAAAGAACAAATTCTGCAGTCTTTGGCGCACATGCTGGAAGCTGAGCCGGGCGGTCGTGTTACTACCGCTGGTTTGGCGCGGGAAGTCGGTGTGTCGGAAGCGGCGCTGTATCGTCATTTTCCTAGCAAGGCGAAAATGTTTGAGGGGCTCATCGGATTTATCGAAGACAGCATCTTCACGCGAGTAAATCGTATTACCCAAGAAAGCGAAGATCCGATGGCGCAGGTTGAGCAAATTTTAACGCTGTTGCTGGCGTTTACAGAGCGCAACCCTGGCATCACCCGTTTGCTCACTGGTGACGCGCTCACCGGCGAAAACGACAGGCTGCGTCAGCGCATCCAGCAGTTCTTTGATCGCATTGAAAGTCAGATCAAACAAGTGCTTCGCGATGCTGAGTTTAAATCGGGCTTGCGCACGCAGGCGTCAGCAACGGCAACAGCCAACTTATTATTGGCGGTGGTTGAAGGGCGTATCTCGCAGTTTGTTCGTTCTGGGTTTAAGAGCTTGCCGAGTGCGGGTTGGCCTGAGCAATGGCAGGCGTTGTCGGGCGCGGTGTTCCGTTAGTCTTCGGCGCATACAGTCGCGGGCTTTGGCTAACGCCAACAGCCCGTGGTGAAATGCGTTCATGTCTTTGGTAAGTCGTTACCAAAAAGAAAAATCTAATTCTTATTCAGCTTGCGCAGCCTATCAATAAACGGCTGGAACTCATCATTAACCGCTTCAATATCTGCTTCGTAGTGTGCGATTTGTTCTTCTTGTTCGCGAATTTGCCGAGAGAGCTGGTCGATGGTGGCCTGCATATTTTCTGGAATTGGGCGACCCGATTTTTCATAGTTTGCCGCCGCTGCAACTTCGTCGCCTAGTTTGCTGTTCAGTTGCGCCATGGTATTGCGGGAGTAATCGATACTCAGTTGGATCGACGAGATTTTTCTGTCCCGTGCACGGATGGCATCGTCCGCGGTGGGATATAACTTGCGTAATTCATCGTCTTTTTGCTTGATGCTGATAAGCTCGCGCTGTTTCGCCCGCTCAGATTCCGGCAGCGCCTTCTCCACCGTGGTAATGATGCGGCCCTGGCCATCAATCACGTCATAGCCCAAATAAATGGCTTCTTGCGGCAAGGTGCTGGTGATTACCAAGCGCCCTTTCTCGGTGGTATACCGATACAGAGAGCCATTGGGAATGTCACCAGATTTCGTCGCCGGGGCGGCGAACGACGGCAGCGCAATCGCCGCGGTCAGTAAACATATAGCCAGTCTATGCATTAGTTAACACCGAATTCTTCACGGTAGCGCTTCATGCTTGCCAAGGTGTCGCTGTGTCCCTGCGAACCTTCCAGATACTGGATGATATCGGCCATGCCGACAATAGATTGGACTGGAATAGCGAGACTTCGTTCAACTTCTTGAATGGCAGAGAGCTCTCCGCTGCCCTTTTCTTGGCGGTCGAGCGCCACCATCACCGCGGCCATTTTCGCGTCGGTCTGCTCGAACAGTGCTGCCACTTCGCGAATGGCGGTGCCAGCGGTAATCACGTCATCAATCACCAGGGCTCGTCCCTGCAGCGGCGAGCCGACCAGCCAGCCGCCTTCACCGTGGTCCTTGGCTTCCTTGCGGTTAAACGCCCACGGTAAATCGCGGTTATGGTGTTCTGCCAGCGCCACCGACACCGCCGCAACAAGCGGAATGCCTTTGTACGCTGGGCCGAACAGCATATCGATCTCGACGCCACCGGCAACAATCGCGTCGGCGTAATAGCGGCCGAGGGCCGCCAAAGACGCACCACTGCTGAAGGTGCCAGCGTTAAAAAAGTACGGGCTTTTGCGGCCAGACTTCAGCGTGAACTCACCGAACTTCAGCGCGCCGCGGGCCAGGGCAAACTCAATAAATTCTTTTTTGTACTGATCCACGCGGTGCTCCTACCAACCCAGTGCTTTCTTTTGCAGCTCAATCAATTCTTTGATGCCCGCGTCGGCCAACTCCAGCATGGCTTGCTGCTGCGCTAGCGTAAACGGTTCGGCTTCGGCGGTGCCTTGGATTTCCACAAAGCCACCGGCTTGGGTCATCACCACGTTCATATCGGTATCCGCATTAGAATCTTCAGCGTAATCCAAATCCAATACCGGCTCGCCTTTATAGAGGCCTACGGACACAGAGGCGATTAAACCGACCAATGGGTCCTGTTTGATTTTTTTCTTTTCCAGCAACCAAGACAGCGCATCCACTAACGCCACACACGCGCCGGTGATAGACGCCGTGCGAGTGCCGCCATCGGCTTGAATCACATCGCAATCGAGCGTGATGGTGTTTTCGCCGAGCTTCTTCATGTCCACGGCGGCGCGCAATGAGCGGCCAATCAAACGCTGAATTTCCAGCGTCCGACCACCCTGCTTACCACGGCTCGCTTCGCGACCATTTCGGGTGTTCGTGCTGCGCGGCAACATGCCGTATTCAGCGGTAATCCAGCCTTTGCCTTGGCCTTTCAAAAAGCGCGGCACGCCGTCTTCAACGGTAGCGGTACACAGCACTTTGGTGTTGCCAAATTCAACTAATACACTGCCTTCTGCATGGCAGGTGTAATCACGGGTAATTCGAATGTCGCGCAATTGCGCAGGCTGACGGCCTGAAGGTCGCATACCGAGTCCTCTTAGGTGGTTTCAGCGGGCGCACATTGTAGACCATGACGGCCAATGGTGCTGACTTTATCCGCGCCAATTCTTCCGCGCCCCTGCGGCAGGCGGCGATTGAGACACCCGACGTGCGTTGAATGCAGCACTTTTGCGGCAAGCTGTTAGAATGCCCGTTTTCGCCCCACATTAAGGTTGCTGCATGTCCGCGTCAGTTTCATCACGAATTCATAGCATGACCGCGTTTGCGCGCGTCGAGCGTCAACTGCCCGAGGCCACGCTGATCTGGGAATTGAAGTCGGTTAACCATCGTTATTTGGAAGTCAGCACTCGCTTGCCGGACGCCTTTCGCGATGTCGATTTTTCCGTCCGCGAGCATTGCCGCAAAGCGTTAAGTCGCGGCAAAGTCGAATGCACCCTGCGCTATCAGCTCGCCAGTGCCGAGGGCAGCCTCACGTTAAATGAAGCCTTGGTCAAAGAACTCGCTGAAGCCGCAAGCCGTGTGGAAGGCTTATTGCAGCATCCCGCGCCAGTGAACGTCGCAGAAATCATGCGCTTCCCTGGCGTGCTCGGCGGCGTCGATGTGAATCTCGCGGATTTGCAAAAAGATGCCTTGTCGCTGCTCGACGAAGCATTGGTCGCGTTGGCCGAAAGCCGCGCCCGCGAAGGCGACGCCCTAGCGGACATGATTACCGATCGGCTTGACCAAGTATTGGTGCAAGTCGAACGCGCCCGCACGGCCCTGCCGCTGATTTTGGAGCACCTGCGCGAGCGTCTAAAAAAACGCGTGGAAGATATTATTGAAAGCGCCGACCCGCAGCGCCTCGAACAAGAAGTTGTAATGCTGGCGCAAAAAATGGATGTCGCAGAAGAAATGGATCGCCTCGGCGCGCACGTCACCGAAGTGCGGCGCACCATCACCGAAGGCGGCAGCTGCGGTCGACGCCTTGATTTCCTTATGCAGGAACTGAATCGCGAAGCCAACACGCTCGGCTCAAAATCCGTCGACACGGAAACCACCCAAGCGTCCGTTGAACTAAAAGTACTGATCGAGCAAATGCGCGAACAAGTACAGAACATCGAATAACCAGCGGAGCCATCATGGTAGCGGGCACCTTATTTATTATTTCCGCGCCCTCCGGGGCCGGTAAAACCAGTCTGGTGGCGGCAGTGGTCGAGCGCGTCAAAGACCTGCGTATTTCTGTGTCGCACACCACCCGTGGGCAACGCCCCGGCGAGGTCGAAGGCCACAATTACCATTTTGTGGATCGCGAGCATTTCCAGGCGAAGGTCGACGCGGGGCGCTTTCTTGAGCACGCAGAGGTGTTCGGCAACCTGTACGGCACCTCGGCGGATTGGGTGAGTGACACCCTGAAAGCCGGTGAAGACGTGGTGTTAGAGATTGACTGGCAAGGCGCGCAACAGGTGCGTCGCTTAATGCCGCAAGCGGTGAGCATTTTTATTTTGCCGCCCTCGCTTGAGATTCTGGCCCAGCGCCTGCGCGGCCGAGGCTCCGACGACGAAGACGTGATCGCCAAGCGCTTGTCTGGCGCGCGCGAAGAAATGTCGCATTACCCCGAATTTGACTACCTGATCGTCAACGATGACTTCCAGCGAGCCTTGGCCGATCTGCGCGCCGTGGTTTATGCCAGCCGCCTGATGCAAGCGCGCCAGCAGAAGCGGCTCGAAACCCAGCTAGAGGCGTTGTTGTCGACAGGCCCAGTGACAGAGTAGAATGCTCGGCTATTGCAATTGAGGTGAACCATGGCACGTGTAACAGTTGAAGATTGTCTGGAAAACTTAGAAAACCGTTTTGAATTGGTGCTGGTTTCCAGCCGCCGTGCGCGTCAGCTCCAGACTGGTGGCAAAGAGCCACGCGTTGCTTGGGAAAACGACAAGCCTACCGTTGTTGCACTGCGTGAAATCGCCGCTGGCCACGTCACCGCTGATTCAGTGGACGCGGAAGCCGAAGCACGTCGCGAAGCGATTGATGAATTAGCGTTGTTAACTGAATCGTTCGGCGCTTAACACTCTTAGGAGTGTAAAAATCCTTCGTTTTCAATAAGTCATGGCGCTTTCTTGAGAAAGCGCCATAGACAAACCCTCCCCCGCCTCCTAATCTATTAGCTCGCATAGCAAATTCACGCGCGTCTGGTAGTGAGGGCTCTCTGAGTATCCAATTCGCTGACATAACACGATCCGCACGGCTCGTGGCGTCTTCTTTTCAGCTTCCCAAGGGGACAGCTGGCGCTCGCCCAAAAACTCTCATTATACGAACGGGCGCAACCTGCCCTCGTTATCAGTGAGGCGCGCCTGTGGCAACGATTCATAATCTCGTTAAGCGATTACAAAGCTATTTAGATGATGACAAGATCGCCGAAGTCGTGCGTGCCTACGACTTCGCAGAAAAATCCCACGAAGGCCAATACCGTCGCACCGGCGATCCGTACATTACCCACCCATTAGCCGTCGCCAATATTCTCACCGACATGCACATGGACCATGAAAGTTTAATGGCCGCCCTGCTGCACGATGTGTTGGAAGATTGTGGTGTGGGTAAAGATCGTCTCGCCGAGTTGTTCAGCGAAGAAGTGGCTGAGCTGGTCGATGGCGTATCGAAAATTGCACAAATTAAATTTGAATCCAAAGCAGAGCAGCAAGCAGAAAACCTGCGCAAAATGATGCTCGCCATGACGCGCGACATTCGCGTGATTTTGGTGAAGCTGGCTGATCGTTTGCACAACATGCGCACGTTGCATGTAATGCCGCCGGAAAAACGCAAACGCATTGCGTTAGAAACATTAGAAATTTACGCGCCCATTGCCAATCGACTCGGCATGTACAACATGCGTGTCGAATACGAAGACCTCGGCTTTAATGCCATGTATCCCATGCGCGCCAGACGCATTGCGCAAGCAGTAAAAAATGCGCGCGGCCATCGCAAAGAAATGCTCACCACGTTGAAGGCGAGCATTGAACATTGTTTAGAGCAAGAAGGCATCGAAGCGCGAGTTATTGGCCGCGAAAAACACCTTTATAGCATTTACCAAAAAATGAAAGAGCAGCATAAAAGCTTCTCCGACATTATGGATGTGTACGGTTTTCGTATTGTGGTGGATCGTGTCGATACTTGTTATCGCGTACTCGGTGCTACGCACAACTATTTCACGCCGATCCCCGGCCGCTTCAAAGATTACGTCGCGATTCCTAAAGCTAACGGTTATCAATCGTTGCACACCACTTTAAAAGCGCGCTCAGGCATTCCATTAGAAATTCAAATTCGCACGGAAGAAATGGATGCCATGGCAAACAACGGCATCGCCGCGCATTGGCTTTATAAAGCCGATAGCGATCCAGGCAGCCCAACGCATACCCGCGCCCAAGCGTGGATGGGGCGTTTGCTGGAAATGCAGCAAAAAGCCGGCAACTCCATGGAGTTCATCGAAAACGTCAAAGTCGATTTATTCCCAGATGAGGTGTACATCTTTACCCCGAAAGGTGAAATCAAAGAATTACCTGTGGGCGCCACTGCCGTCGATTTTGCCTACGCCGTGCACACCAAAGTGGGCAACGGTTGTGTGGCGGCGCGCATCGACGGAAAACTTGTGCCGCTCTCCACCACCTTAGAAAACGGTCAAACCGTGCGCGTCATCACCGCGCCAAACGGTGCGCCCAGCCCCGCGTGGTTAAACTTTGTCGTTACCGGCAAAGCACGCACCAACATTCGCCATTTCCTAAAAACACAGCGCCGCGAAGAATCCGTTGCGTTGGGCGAGCGATTATTAGAAAAAGCGTTAAGCGGATATTCAGTGAATATTAATGAATTGCCGCTAGACCGAGTGGTGGCTGAATTGGGCGCAAACGGCTACTTGTCACTCGATGATTTACTCGAAGACATTGGTTTAGGCAATCGCTTAGCACCATTGGTGGCACGCAAATTAATTGGCGACCGCGACGAACGCCAAGATTCTGAATCGCGCAAACCCATCGCCATTCATGGCACCGAAGGCTTATTGGTAACCTACGCGAAATGTTGCTACCCGCTGCCGGGTGACCATGTTGTTGGCCACCTTAGTGCCGGCCGTGGCATTGTGGTGCATCGCGACAATTGCAAAAACATGCTGATGGAGCTAAAAAATAGCCCAGAGAAATGTATTGCCCTCGGCTGGGACGGCAAAGTTAGTCAAGAATTCAGCGCAGCATTACGCTTAGAGTTGATGAACAAGAAAGGCGTGCTCGCCACCTTGGCTACCAATTTATCGGAATTTGGCTCCAATATTGAAACCATTAACATGGCCGAAAAAGACGCCACCTTAACCGTCATTAATGTCACCGTCTCAGTGCGAGATCGAGTGCATTTGGCGAAAATTATGCGTCGTCTTCGCAGCTTAACAAACGTCGTGCGAATGCAGCGTTTATAACAGGAAATTACCATGGCAAACCGTTCAATTATTTCAACAGACCAAGCCCCGAAAGCAATCGGCACTTACTCGCAGGCCGTTAAAATTGGAGGCACCGTTTATTTAAGCGGACAGATCCCGTTAGATCCCGAGACCATGGAATTAGTCACGGACAGCATGGAAGCGCAAATCGAACAGGTATTTAAAAACCTCAGCGCGGTATGCCAAGCCGCTGGCGGATCATTACAAAATATCGCCAAGCTGAATATTTTTCTTACCGACTTATCGCACTTTGCGTTGGTTAATGAAGTGATGGCGCGCCATTTTGTCGAGCCATATCCCGCGCGTGCCGCGATTGGCGTAGCGGCCCTGCCAAAAGGCGCCGCGGTAGAAATGGACGGCATCCTAGACGTCGGATAACACACGCCGAATTACCAAATAAAAAAAGCGAGCCATCTAGCTCGCCTTTTTTGTGCACTCCATTCACCAAGCATCGCACACATCCCCATCTTTATGTGGGGGCTTGCCCGCAAGCGATACGACCTAACCAAGCACTACACCGCCGCAAAGCCCCAACACAAAAAATCAAAAACGATGAAAGCAAACGCACGTCGCTCACTCAAAACCGCGAACCACACTCATCCCCATCTTTATGTGGGAGCTTGCCCGCAAGCGATACGACCTAGCCAAGCACTACACCTCTGCAAAGCCCCAACACAAAAAACCAAAACCGCTGAAAGCAAATGTACGCCGTCCACTCAAAGCCGCGAATCACACTCATCCCCCATCTTTATGTGGGAGCTTGCCTGCAAGCGATACGACCTAACCAAGCACTACATGCCTGCAAAACCCCAAACAAAATCAAGCACGCACCACTTCAAATTTTCTCGCCGCTAGTTTCAGCCGCCAACATCTCCGCATACCCACTTTTAAAATCAGGATACCGCAACGTAATTTTTTGCTCCGCTAAAAAGCGGCTGCGAATACGTTTGCCCGGCACGATATCAGGCACACTTAAATTCAACGCAATGCCCTGCTGACCAGCAATCCAATTTAATACCGCCGTGTTTACCGACGGCGCGGTATCAGTGCCAATCACCACCGGCGGCACCATTTCCTGATCGACCCAACGCTGACCAAGAAGATGCAGCAGATCAACACAGTCTTCGCGGTGAATGCGATTGGTCCATGTGGGGTCCGGCCCAGCACCACCGCTTTCAATGTCGCTCACTTGCTGCAACAGGCGCTTGCGCCCCGCGCCATAAATCCCTGAAAAACGCACCACCGTTGTCAGCGAGCGAGTGGAAATTTCTTCTTCCGCCGCTAACAAAATACGCCCATTAAATTTATTCGGTTTCGGTGGCGTTTTTTCGTCAACCTCGCCGCTGTGCTCGCCGTATACCGCTGTGCTCGACACAAACACAATCGGTGGTAACGGTTGCTGTGCCGCGAGTGCATCAAGCAACCGTTTTGGCGCATGCAAAAATGCGCGCTGGTATCCCTCAACGCTGCGATCACTCGGCGTCAAAATAATATAAAGCAAATCCACTTGGTCCGGCGGCAGCAACACAGCGCCGTCGGTTAAATCTTGGCTATAAAGATCGACGCCCGCAGGTGCCTGATTACTTCTTCGAATGGCGCTTACTGTGTGTTCGCCATCGAGCCAACGTTGCGCCAGGCTTTGACCTAAATCTCCAAGCCCTGCAATTAAGATGTGCGCCAAAAAAATCTCCTTGGAATCACCACCTTAAAGTGGTGTTTTTCGTCCCGGTGTTGGTACACTGGGCCGATAGTTTAAGGCTTGCATCGTTATGACTCTAACAGAACTTCGCTATCTCGTGGCGCTGGCCCGAGAAAAACACTTTGGCCGCGCCGCTGACGAATGCAGTGTCAGTCAGCCTACGCTAAGTGCCGCCATTAAAAAGCTCGAAGACCACCTCGGCATGACCTTGTTTGAGCGTCGTCCGCGTGAAGTGCGTGTCACCACCGATGCAGAGCCTATTATTGCGCAAGCACAGCGCGTGTTGGAACAGGCAGACACCCTAGAGCAAATGGCGAACCAACAGCGCGACCAACTTAGCTCGCCGCTGCGTATTGGCGCCATCTTTACTGTGGCACCGTATTTGTTTCCTGTCATTGTGCCGCGCATCCGCAAAGCGGCGGCCGACATGCCGCTCTACATCGAAGAAAACTACACTCATGTTCTGCGCGGCAAACTCGAGCGCGGCGAACTCGATGCGATTATCGTCGCCCTACCTTTTTCCGGCGGCGGACTAGTGCGCGCAAAAATGTACGACGAATCGTTTTCCGTGTTGCTGCCTGCCGAACATTCATGGAGCAAGCTCAGTGCCATCAAGCCCGACATGCTGCTCGATGAAACCTTGTTGCTATTAGGCGAAGGCCATTGCTTCCGCGACCAAGTGTTAGAGCTCTGCCCGGCACTGGATGCACAAAAATCAAAAAGCCTGGTGCAAATCGAAGGCGGCTCATTAGAAACCTTGCGCCACATGGTGGCCTCTGGGTTGGGCGTGACGATTTTGCCCGACTCGGCATTGCGTCATACCGGCTACGGCGAAGGCGTGTTCACCACGCGCCCGTTCGTGAAGCCGTCGCCCATGCGCACCATTGCCTTGGTGTGGCGCGACAGCTTTCCGCGGCCGAAGGCCATTGAAGTGGTGCGCCAAGCGGTGCCGAAGGAAGGATTTCTCCATTGAAGTCCCTCGCGGAGACTCCGGTCACCGCATTGAAAGGCGCTGGGCCACGGGTGGCCGAGCGCCTTGTTCGTCTCGGCATTCATACCGTCGAAGACCTGCTGTTTCATCTTCCCTTTCGCTATGAAGATCGCACCCGCATCGTGCCCATCGGCGCATTGCGCCCCGAACAACTTGTCGTCGTTGAAGGCGAAGTGCTGGCCGCCGACGTGGTGTTCGGTCGGCGGCGCAGTTTGCTTTGTCGCATTGGCGATGGCACCGGCGTTGTCTCCCTGCGCTTTTATCATTTCTCCGCCGCACAAAAAAATAATTTAGAACGCGGTGCACGCGTGCGCGTCTACGGCGAAGTGCGTGCCGGCGGCAGTGGCCTAGAGTTTTATCATCCAGAATATGAAGTCGCCCGCGGCACACTAGCGCCGTTAGAAAAATCCCTCTCGCCGATCTATCACGCCACCGAAGGCGTACAGCAGCGGCTAATGCGCAACCTTATGGCGCAAGCGTTAACCCTGCTAAAGCAACAGCCCCCGCGCGACTTATTACCGTCCGATGTGTTGCAGCAATCATCGCTGCCAACGCTGCAAACCGCGTTGCAAAAATTACACACCCCGCTTCCCGATGATCCCGTCGATATGCTGCTGGCCGGCGAGCACCCCGCCGTACGCCGATTAGTGATCGAAGAAATGGTTGCCCATCAACTTGGCATGCTAAGCAAACGCGCCGGACAAAAAGCGCAGTCCGCACCGGTGATGAAACCCGACGGCCTAAGAAAAAAATTACTCAGCGCCCTGCCGTTCTCATTAACCGGCGCACAACAACGCGTCATTCAAGACATCGACGGCGACCTGTGCCAGCCCTCGCCCATGTTGCGTCTAGTGCAAGGCGATGTCGGTTCCGGAAAAACCTTAGTGGCAGCGTGCGCCGCCTTAAACGCCATCGCTAATGGCTACCAAGTTGCACTAATGGCCCCCACCGAAATTCTCGCCGAACAACATTTGCGAAACTTTCTGCATTGGTTAACGCCACTGAACATTCGCGTCACCTGGTTGGTTGGCTCGCTCGGCCAAAAAGCACGACGCGAAGCCTACAGCGACATGGCCGACGGCACCGCGCAAGTAGTTGTTGGCACCCACGCGCTTTTTCAAGACGCCGTTGAATTTAATCAACTTGGCCTCGTCATCATTGACGAACAACATCGCTTTGGCGTGCATCAACGTTTAGCGCTCAGAGAAAAAGGCCGGCGCGGCGAAGAAGTGCCGCATCAACTTGTGCTCACCGCCACACCCATTCCGCGCACCTTAGCCATGAGCGTCTACGGCGACCTCGACACCTCCGTCATTGATGAAATGCCGCCAGGCCGACAAGCCATCGACACCGTCGTCATCGGCGAAGCACGACGCCCGCAAATCGTTGAAAGAATTCGCAACGCGTGCTTGCAAGGCACACAAGCCTATTGGGTATGCACCCTCATCGAAGAATCCGAAGCACTGCAAGCGCAAGCCGCCGAAGACACCGTGCAAGCCCTGCAAATTGCCCTGCCTGAATTAACCATCGAACTCGTGCACGGCCGCATGAAACCGAAACAAAAAGCCGAACACATGGCCCGCTTCGCCAACAACGAAGCGCACGTATTGGTGGCCACCACCGTTATTGAAGTAGGCGTAGACGTGCCCAACGCCACCCTCATGGTGATCGAAAACGCAGAACGCCTCGGCCTATCTCAACTGCACCAGCTACGCGGCCGCGTCGGACGCGGCGCAGAAAAAAGTTACTGCGTGCTAATGTATTCCGGCCGACTTTCCGAAACTGCCCAGCGTCGCCTACACATCATGCGCGACACCAACGACGGCTTCCGCATCGCCGAAGAAGACCTAAAACTACGCGGCCCCGGCGAATGGCTCGGCACACGACAAACCGGCGACATGGCCTTCAGAATCGCCGACCTCATGCGCGACGAAGCCTGGCTAGAACCCGCCCGCGACACCGCAGAAGTTATCTTAAAAAAATACCCAAACCACGTGCAGCCGTTAGTAAAACGCTGGCTACGAGAAGGCGACGACTACGCGGATGTATAACGAAGGGAATGTTTAAAGAAGCAAAAGTATAAAAATATCATTCTACTTCGCAGAAACTGAGACCGGCGAATTCTGTACAGTATAAATAATTAGACAGCACCCCCTGCTATGTTTGTCAGGGCTGTAAGAAATTGCTTACACGCGAAGCGTTGATTTTATTGAATAATTAGAAAAACGAACCAGAATGAAGCAGAGTTAGACAGCATGCTTCTTTTTTCTGGAAACATAGCATGCTGTCTAATAACTGTTATGCAAATTAATAGGGGGTTTAAATGGATGTAAAAGAGGCCGTGAAAATGGCAATAGAGCATGTGATTGAATTATTTGATCTTGATGGGAGCTCAAACGTCGGATTGGAAGAGGTTGAATACATAGAGATTCCCGAAGGATGGAATATTACCGTGGGCTTCTCTCGTCCGTGGGACCACCAACTCTCAGGTATTGGTAGTGCATTACAGCCTATGCAGCCAAAGCGTCAGTATAGAGTTGTGAAAATACTCGAAACAGGCCAGATCAAGTCTGTGAAAATCCGAGAGTAAGATGGCTAAGAGCTTGCTATTGGATACAAACCTTTTGGTGGTCTTTGTTGTCGGGTTACTCGATCCTTCCATCATTGGAAGGCACAAAAGAACAAGAGACTATACTCCCGAAGACTTCGCTGCCCTCAAGAGCGTTCTTGATAATTACCAGGAACTTTGGATAACTAGTCAGTCTGTGGCAGAAACGTCCAATCTTGTAAGGCAAACGAATAGGCCGGAGGCTGAGAACCTTTTGACGGTCCTATCTGAACTCGTCTCAAGCTCCAAAGAATCGAATATGGATAGCAAAGCAATATTTTCTGTCCCCTGTGTCCAGACGCTGGGTGTAACTGATGCCGGAATCGCCAAAAAATCTAAACGGGTTACTAATCTTCTGACAGCTGATCTTGATTTATATTTGGAGGTTAGCAGGCTGTTCGGGAACGCCATAAATTTTAATCATGTAAGAACGGGAGCTTGGGATTTAAATGGCGTCACAGCATAACAATCGCAGGCACGGCGACGCCTTTTACATTGCGCCTTCGGCTCCACTCCAAAGGCGCGCATGCTGCAAGCGTTAAGTGTCACAAGGATTCAAAGTTCATATGATTGAAGCAGTATCAAAAAATAACTTAGCCGAAGTATTGCCGTTAATTCGAGCGTACCAAGAGTTCTATAAAGTTTCGGAAATTTCCGATGATCGAAATACAGAATTTTTTTCGCAGTTTGGTGAATCTAGTCTTACTGGTTGTCAGTTCATCTGTAGAGAGGAAGGTAATGTTGTTGGGTTCGCTACAGTTTACTTTTCGTTCGCGACATCAATTACAGCAAAAGTGGCTGTTCTCAATGACCTATACACTTTGCCAAATTGTCGTGGTAAAGGTATCGGCCGCCAGCTTATCGAGCACTGTCGAAGCTATGCGGCAGAAAATGGAGCGGCTCGTTTACAATGGGTTACGGCACCAGATAACGAGCAGGCTCAAAAACTATACGATTCATTAAGTACTGGTAAAAGTACGTGGCATTTTTATACATATAACACTTAGCAAGGCCAAGCACTTCAGTGCAATGCAAAAAGGCGCATTGCACTGAACGGTCTACACTACGTTTCGGTCGCCTGTGCTGGCGGCGTTATACATCGTCAGATACTGTTCATGCGTACAGCTGACATGTTACTCTTTTGCAGGCGAAATATCTCTTACCTAAAGGTGTGACATGATTAAAGGAAGCTGTTGTTGTGGGACGGTTCAATTTGAATTGACCGAAAAGCCTAACATGATGGGCATGTGTCATTGCAGCCGCTGCCGTAAAGTCGGAGCTAGTTCTTTGGCATTCGTAAAATCTGATAAATTTCATATCACTACTGGCCGCGATAAAATTACGGTCTACAGGGCCGTGTCACCATACAAATATGATCGGTGTTTTTGTTCGGTTTGTGGCTCCGCTCTTGGCGAGGTTCTTTCGGAAATGGATTCTTTTCCAATAAATGCAAATTGCATAGATAGTGAAATTGAAATCGAAAATCAGTTTCATGAGTTTGTTTCTGAGAAACCGAGTTGGTTCAAAATTGGCGATAGTGCTAAACAGTTTAATGAACACCCGCACGAGTAACAGGCAAAATGTATAACAAGTTGTAGCAGTTCGCACCTGCGGTGCCGGACGCTTATACCTTGTGCCACTGTGCAAAGCGTTATTCATAACAAGCAAGGAAACACATAATGAAAAAAACCGACGAGATGCCTGAATGGGTTTACTGGGGTCTTTGGGGAATTGGCTCGCGTAAGGTGGCGTTCGGTTTTTTGATTTTCTCCATTATTTTGACATTGGCAGTGATCCCGGTTGGTGTCCTGATTAGGGAATACAGTGTCTTTGTAGTGATTGTTGCGCCGCTTTGGTATTGGTTTTCGATCAAGTGGATGGACAAGCATGACGCTTGGTAGGCGAAGCGGTGCTTTGTCATCGTTGGGTGGTGTGATGTTGAGTGGTGCGATGGGTGTGCGAAGCGCTTAATAAGAGTAAGTGGCTTAGGCGTTGGCGTTACTATGAATGATGGGCGGCGTGCCGCCCAATTCCTTTAATGAACTTTCTTTGGGTCAGTCGGTGATCGCAGTGTTACTGGTCGTGCGATTTCATCAAGAATTTCTGCGGTTTTCTGAACACTTTGTTCATCTAGGTTGCGCACCATGCCGCAGCTGACGCATTCCATCCATACTTTTTCGCCGTCATCGATGCGTTGAATCTTGTCTTGCAGGTTGCATTCGGGGCACGTGGCCCCGGCAATAAATTGGCGTTTTAGACTTGGCGCGCTCATGCGGCAATACCGCAGTGGCGCAGCAGTGGTTCGACGCTGGGTTCGCGGCCGCGGAAGTCGACGAATAATTCCATGGGTTCGCGGCTGCCGCCTTGGGCGAGAATTTTATTGCGGAAGTCTCGACCGGTGTCTGGGTTAAATACGCCCTCTTCTTCAAAGCGTGAGAAGGCATCGGCGGATAAGACTTCGGCCCATTTGTAGCTGTAGTAACCCGCTGCGTAGCCGCCGGCAAAAATATGCCCAAAACTATTTTGAAAGCGGTTGAAGTCTGGTGGTGTAATCACGGCCACTTCGTCGCGCACTTCGTTAAGAATGGTTTGTACGCTGACGCCGGGTGCGTATTCGGCATGGATGCGCATGTCGAATAATGAAAATTCGAGTTGGCGTTGCATCATCATCGCGCTTTGGAAATTGCGCGCGGCCAATAATTTATCTAGCTTATCTTTGGGTAGCGGCGAGCCGTTTTCATAATGCTCGGAGATTAATGCCAGCCCTTCTTCTGTCCAGCACCAGTTCTCCATAAATTGGCTGGGCAATTCCACTGCGTCCCACGCTACGCCGTTAATGCCGGAGATGCCGTCGACTTCTTGTTCGGTGAGCATGTGGTGCAGGCCGTGGCCGAATTCGTGAAACAGGGTCACTACTTCGTCGTGGGTTAATAGCCCTGGTTTGCCGCCCGCAGGGGGGGCGAAGTTGCAGGTGAGATAGGCAACGGGTTTTTGCAGTGTGCCGTCGCTGTGACGGACACGGCCTAGGCAGTCGTCCATCCATGCGCCGCCGCGTTTGCCGGTGCGCGCGTACATGTCGAGGTAAAAGCTGGCGAGCGCGCCGCCGTTGGCGTCGGCAACATCATAAAAGCGTACGTCTTTGTGCCAAGTGGCAACGCCGTCACGGGCTTGGATGCGAATGCCGAAAAGTTTTTCGACAATGGAAAACATGCCGCTGATAACTTTTTCTGCCGGGAACCACGGGCGTAACTCTTCTTCAGAAATGCTGTAACGCGCTTCGCGTAATCGCTCGCTCCAAAATGTGGTATCCCACGGGTTTAGGTTTTCAACGCCCTGCTCGGCGGCAAATTTACGTAAGGCGTTAAGCTCTTCTTGTGCTTGCGGTTTGGCGCGACGGCCGAGGTCGCGCAGGAAGCTGTTCACTTCATCGGTGCTGCGCGCCATTTTGGTGGCTAAGGATTTTTCCGCGTAATTGTTAAAGCCGAGCAGCTTCGCTTGGGCTTGGCGCAGTGTCAGAATTTCATTGATCAAGTCGGTGTTGTCGAACTTGCCCGCGTCGGGCCCGAGCTCGGAGGCGCGGGTGGTGTGGGCGCGGTACATTTCTTCGCGCAGGGCGACGTTGGTGGAGTGGCACAGTACGGCGTAGTAGCACGGAAAATCTAACGTGAGCAGCCAGCCGCTGAGGTCTTTTTCGGCGGCCTTGTCGGCGGCACCGGCTTTGGCGACGTCGGGAAGTCCGTCGAGTTCAGATTCGTCGGTGACGTGCTTGCTCCAGCTTTGTGTGGCGTCGAGCACGTTGTCAGAAAACGTGGAGGTGATTTCTGATAAGCGCTTGGCGTTTTCCATGTATTGCTGCTTTTTGTCGGCGTCGAGGTTGACGCCAGACAGACGGAAATCGCGGAGCGTGTTGTCTAAGTCTTTTTGTTGTGCGGGCGTTAGCGTGGCCCACTCGTCGCTGTCGCTCAGTGCTTGGTAGGCGGCAAACAGCTCGGCGTTCTGGCCGACTTCGGTGCCGTATTCGCTGAGCAAGGGCAGGCAGGCGTTATAGGCTTCGCGCAGTGCTTCGGATTGAGCAACGCCGTTGAGGTGGCCAATTGGGCCGAAGGCTTTGCCAAGGCGCTCGTCTTCGTTGTCGAGCGCGGCGACGAGGTTGTCCCACGTGAAGCTTGGCTGCTTAAGCACGGCGGCAATACGGGCGCGCCCGTCGGCAATCAGCTGTTCGACGGCTGGGCGTACATGCTCAGGCTGGATGGCGTCGAAAGGTGGCAGGCCGGCGTAATCGATCAGCGGATTCTGTGACATGAAAGCTCTCTCTGAGGGTGCATTCGTTTATTGCCGGTGATGGCGGTGGCGCGCACTGAAATTACGCGGCAACCGGCTTACACTGAGGCAAACATTGCTGGAGTTTAACAGATGGGGACGCGTTCGTTCGAAGGCAAGAGTCCATCGCTGGGAAAGGCAAATTTTATCGATCCCTCGGCGCAAGTGATCGGTGATGTGACCTTGGGCGATGAGTGTTCGGTGTGGCCGTGCGCGGTGATTCGTGGCGATATGCACAGTATTCGTATCGGTGATCGGGTTAGCGTGCAAGATAATTCGGTGCTGCATATCACCCACGATTCTACGTTTTACCCAGGTGGGTTTTCGCTACAGATTGGCGATGATGTGACCATTGCGCATCAGGCGATGTTGCATGGCTGCACGATTGGCAGCCGCGTGATGATCGGTATGCAGGCTATGGTGATGGACGGCGCCATCATTGATGATGATGTGATTTTGGCTGGGGGCTCGTTGGTGTCGCCGGGCAAACATTTGGAAAGCGGCTTTTTGTATCGTGGCCGACCGGCTGAAAAAGTGCGGCCATTAACGGAAAAAGAAAAAGCCTTTTTGGTTTATGTCGCCGGCAATTATGTGCGACTGAAAGATCGGTATTTGGCGCAAGATAGTTCATCGGGCTAGGTCGATGAACTACGATGAACTATGCACCGCTGCGCATTGCGTGAATCACTGTTTGTGTTGCTGGCCGCCAGCCATGCCAAATGGAAAATGCTTCAGCCGCTTGCTCCACTAACATGCCTAGTCCGTCGCCGTCGGCGACTGCGTTATGTTGACGCGCCCATTCGATAAACGGGGTGCTGCCGGTGGCGCTGTATACCATGTCATAGCAGGCACAGTCTTGCGCAAGTACGGTATGTGGCAGTGGCGGCATGTCGCCGTGCAGTCCCGCAGAAATCGCATTGATGATCACGTCGAATTGACCGTGGATGTTGTCGAGGGTATTGGCAAAAAGCGAAATGCCTGCGCCGGAAAAATCTTCGACGAGCTTTTCGGCGCGACTAATTGTGCGATTCGCGATAACGATTTCCGCCGGTGTTTGTGCGATCAATGGGGCAAGCACGCCGCGCACTGCGCCGCCCGCACCAAGAATAAGAATGCGCTTGTCGGCCAATTGCCAACCAAAGTTTTGACGAATATCGGTGACTAGGCCCACGCCGTCGGTATTGTCGCCGTGCAGTTTGCCGTCTTTTTTCCAAAGTGTGTTCACGGCTTTTGCGTGCTGCGCGCGCTCAGTTAATACGTCGCACAGTGCGAAGGCCTGTTCTTTAAAGGGGACGGTTACGTTGGCGCCGCGCCCGCCGTCGCTAAAGAATTTTTCGACTGTTTCAGCGAAGCCATCAAGTGGCGCTTCAATGCGTTGGTAATCCACGGTTTGCGATTTTTGTTCGGCAAACGCTTGATGAATTTGCGGCGAGCGTGAGTGCGCAATGGGATTGCCAAACACAGCGTAATGTTGGTTGCTTTCGCGCATGGTTAGCCCAGCCATTCGGTTGGCTTAAGATAATTCTCCAGTTCTGCTTCACGACTGCCCGCTTCGGGTTGCCAGTCGTAACGCCAGCTGGCGAGCGGTGGTAGTGACATTAAAATAGATTCGGTGCGTCCGCCGCTTTGCAATCCAAATAAGGTGCCGCGATCGAACACTAAATTAAATTCAACATAACGCCCACGTCGGTACAACTGGAAATCCCGCTCGCGTTCGTCATAGGCATCATCTTTGCGGGCATTCAGAATAGGGCGATACGCCTTAATATAATGGTCGCCGACACTGCGCATCAGCGCAAAGGCGTTGTCAAAGCCCCCTTCGCTGAAGTCATCAAAAAATAATCCGCCGACGCCGCGTGTTTCGTTGCGATGTTTAAGGTAAAAATATTCGTCGCACCATTCCTTGAAGCGCGGATAAATATCATCGCCAAACGGTGTGCAAGCTTCTTTCGCCATGCGATGCCAAAGCAGCACATCGTCTTTGACCGGATAGTAAGGGGTTAAATCGAAGCCGCCACCAAACCACCACACAGGGTCCTCATTTTCTTTTTCTGCAATAAAGAAGCGCACGTTGGCATGGCTGGTGGGCGCGTGTGGGTTGCGTGGATGAATAACCAGCGAGACGCCCATGGCTTGCCATTTTCTTCCGGCCAGCTCAGGTCTGTGCGCGGTGGCGGATGGCGGTAAAGTGTTGCCAAAAACGTGAGAAAAATTCACGCCGCCCTTTTCAATGACTTTCCCGATTTCTAACACTCGCGAACGACCACCGCCGCCTTCTTGGCGCACCCAAGAATCTTCAACAAAATGATGCCCTGGATCTTCCGCTTCGAGTTGGCGGCAGATGTCATCTTGCAGATCAAGCAAGTAGGCTTTTACTTTTTCGAGCATGTCACTGTGCATGGTTTTTCCTGCTAGATGGCGCGTTAACTGCGCACTACTTGTCCACTAGTGAAATCGATAATGGTTGAGGGTTTTGTTTGCAAGTTGCACTCGCCCTCAACAATAAAATCTAAGATGTCGCCGAGGTGGCGTCGTAGCTGAATGCTGGTGCGTGTTGCGGGGCGGCCACTAATGTTGGCGCTGGTTGAAACAATCGCGCCGCCAAACTGATCGCACAGACTTCGCGCGACGGGATGCTGCGTGACGCGCACGCCAATTTTTTTATGTTGCCCGGTAATCCATGTCGGCGCGTTGGCGTGGGCGTCGAGTAAGTAGCTTACGCCTTGCGGCCAATGGGATTTTAGTTGACGAAATTGTTCGTCCGTAATGTTGATCCATGGCAGCAGTTGTTCGAGCGATGCGGCAATTAGCAATAAGCCTTTGTCGACGGAGCGTTGTTTGATATCCAACAATCGTTGTACAGCATGGTGTTGCAGCGGGTCGCAACCAAGCCCGAACACGGCCTCCGTGGGATAGCCAATGACGCCGCCAGCGCGCAGGCAGCGCGCTGCGGTAGTAATCGCCAAGTTAGGGGCAAGGGTGGTCATGCGGCCGCGCCTTCTACACATTTGCTCAACAGAGGGCTGCATTGTAGCAAGGCCAGCCAGTGATGTGGTGCTGCCGCGCGTAATTCGTTGCTAGAGGTGTCGGCGAGAATAGCCGCCGGGCAAGCGTTCAATGGCGCCGTTCAGCTCTAGTTCGAACAACGTTTGGCTGAGGCTGGCGGCGGATTCGCCGGAGCGCAGCACAAGTTGATCGACGGTATTAATGCCGCTGATAAAATGTTTTAGCAATGGATGATGGACCTGTTTCGCTGTGAACAGCGAATCCGCTGTTGATGCGTCAATGCTACTGGCGGTGTGCTGCATGCTGCTAAAGGTCGCAAGAATGTCGTCGATGGATTCTAGCCAATTGGCGCCGTCACGCAGCAGTTGATGGCAGCCTTTTGCGAGCGGGTTATGAATGGAGCCGGGCACGGCAAACACTTCTCGCCCTTGTTGCGCGGCCAGCCGCGCGGTAATGAGTGAGCCGCTCCGTATTGCCGCTTCAATCACAACAATGCCTAACGACATGCCGCTGATGATGCGATTGCGTGCGGGAAAACTTTCGCGTCGTGGCCCTTGGCCGAATGGAAATTCTGTCACGAGCGCACCGCCTTGTTGCACGATGTCGTCGGCTAGCGGGGAGTTGCGTTTTGGGTAAAGTGTGTCCGGCCCGTGACCGAGTACGGCAACGGTAATGCCGACGTTATTGTTGGGCTGCGCGAGCGCGCCTTTATGCGCTTGGCTATCAATGCCGAGGGCTAATCCGCTCGTGACGGCAAAGCCTGCGCTAGCGAGTAAGCGGGCAAAACGAAACGCATTGTCGAGGCCATCGGTGGACGCGCTACGCGATCCAACGATGGCGATCTGTGGCATGGATAACGCATCGACATTGCCGCGTACGTACAACACGCCGGGCGGGTCTGAAATATTTTTTAATAGGGCGGGATAGCGCGCATCCAATATGGAAATCATTTGCCAGTCGCCCAAGTGATGCGGCGTACTGCCAGCGGTTTTTAAAAGTTGAACAAAGGTGTCGCGCTTTTCAGTGGGCACGCGGGCGCAAGTGCACGCGTCGTGTTGGGTTAATCGCGAAGGCGTGCCGGCGGCGAGCAGCCAGCGACCGAGCAATGCAGAATGTTGGCCGCAGGCAATGCTTGCGCAGCGTAACAATACGTCGTCGTGCATCTACCTGCCCTCCTTGGCGTGATAGAAAATTCGGTGAATTCTAGGCAAAAAAAAGCCCGGTGAGAGTACACCGGGCTTTTTTCTAAAACTATGGAGAATGACTTACAGACTACCCACCGGGTTGGTCACAATATCATTTTTGCTGATGGGTGCTGTTGAGCGAACCACTAACGCGTACGAGACTTTTTCGTAGGTTCTGAAAATCACAACTGTGCCGATGGTTTCAGAAGGCAGAGTAATTAATTGCCCGCTGATGCGGTCTTTTACTTTTTCGCCCGCTTGACGCACTTCTAGAACGTTCCCGTCTACAAGTCCTTCGCGTGTGCCTTTGTTGATCACGACAACATCGTTACGCGCGACACCGGATAGTCTGCCAAAAAAGTGAATGACTCGGGCGTCAATTTCAGTGGTTGGCGCGGAAGGATAGAAAACGGATTGCACGGCGCGCTCAGGCGTTGTGAAGGCGCGATCTTCTGGCTTCAGCTCCTCAGTCGATTTCAAGATGCGCATCGTTGCAATATCTTTTTGCTGATTGGTCACGCGGCCGAGGCCAACCTGCAACGCTTCATAGCCGAGGATTTCTTGCGTCTCTGGGTCTACGTATTTTTCGCCGACGCGGTGGAAGCCATAGTTTTGGCTAAGGCTTGCCCATTCTGTGTAGGGGTCACGTACGTAGACACGGTCATTTTTGCCGTACACGACGCGTCCGTCTTCACCGCCAACAATATAAGGCGCAGATTTGATTTCTTCTGGTGTTAATACCAGAGCGTCTTTAAGGAAAGTTTGGACTGAGTCGAGCGGAATAGCAGGAATGGCGCTGTCGAGTGATGACACGCGTATTTCCGGCTTGAGCTTCACAATGGAGCCGTCTGACATCATCTTGGCGCTGGCGCCAGTGTCTTCGCTGCCTTTGCGTTCTAGCTGTAGGCGCGGTTGGCCATCGACGTACACTAAGTGAATCACATCGCCTGGGTAAATCAGGTGTGGATTGTCGATTTCCTGATTAACATGCCACAATTCGGGCCATTGCCACGGGCTGTCGAGGAATGTGCTGGAGATGTCCCACAGCGTATCCCCTTGTTTCACATAGTAAACATCCGGATGGTCGGACTTAAGGTCGACCGAAGCGGCGGCCAGGCCGGCGTAGCTCACCATTGCGCTGGTGATCATGGCCCGCAAGAGCGTTTTCATCATTACCGGATTCCTTTTATCATTATTGGCGTTCCGAACCCGTACAAGGCCACCCGCCAAAGCACGGTTTGGGATCGATATTAGCAATGTGATCATAGCCTTAGCAACACTATTTCGAGTGCTACTACAACTTCGGGAACTACGTCATGGCTCTTTTGGAAATACTGGAATTCCCCGATCCGCGCTTGCGTACCATCGCGAGCCCTGTGGAGCAGGTGGATGACGCCATGCGTGAGCTGATCGATAACATGTTTGAAACCATGTACGACGCGCCGGGTATCGGTCTCGCGGCAACACAGGTAAATGTCCATAAGCGCTTGTTAGTAATGGATATTTCCGACGAAGGCGACCAGCCGATGGTGTTTATCAACCCACAGATCACGCCACTCACCGACGAGACTAAGACCTATGACGAAGGCTGTTTATCGGTGCCGGGCTTCTATGAAACCGTAGAGCGCCCTGACCGCGTGCGGATCAACGCCTTAGATCGCAATGGCGAGGCCTTCGAATTAGAAGCCGATGGCTTGCTGGCGGTGTGTATTCAGCACGAAATAGACCATCTCGACGGCAAACTGTTTGTCGATTATGTCTCGCGTCTGAAGCGCGAGCGCATCCGCAAGAAGCTGGAAAAAGTGCAACGCCAACGCGCCTAGTGGCCGAATTTACGCGGTACCTCGTGCGTGGCTGGGCGCGATTGCGCATAATGGCGCCTGATTCTCTTCCCGCATTAGGAAATAAAAGCCTTTGTCTGCGTCATCTTCATCTACGTCATTGAACATTATTTTTGCTGGCACGCCCGAGTTTGCGGCGACGTCGTTGGTCGCGTTGCTGGATACACCGCACGTAGTCAAGGCGGTGTTGACGCAGCCGGACAAACCGGCAGGCCGCGGCAAAAAGCTGACGGCGTCGCCGGTTAAGGTGGCGGCTGAGGCCCATGGCATTCCTGTTTTGCAGCCGCTGCATTTAAAAGACGACGCCACTGTTGAGCAGTTAAAGCAGTTCGACGCGGACGTGATGATTGTTGTCGCCTACGGTTTGTTGATTCCGCAAAACATCCTGTCGTTGCCGCGCTTTGGCTGCATCAATATTCACGGCTCGCTACTGCCTCGTTGGCGGGGTGCCGCGCCGATTCAGCGCGCCATCGAAGCGGGCGACACGCACAGTGGCGTGGGCATTATGCAAATGGAAATCGGGCTGGATACGGGCCCCGTGTTACTCGAAAAAAGCATTCCGATTGCAGCCGACGAGACGGGCGGTAGCTTACATGATCGTCTCGCCGCCCTCGGTGCCAGTGCGTTGCTCGAGGCACTGGCTGATCTTCCAGCGTTGCAATCGAAGGCGCGCGTGCAGCCCAAAGAAGGCATCACCTATGCGCACAAACTCAGCAAGCAGGAAGCGGAAATGCCGTGGCAACTGTCCGCCCGCGCGTTAGCCAATAAAGTGCGCGCATTTAATCCTTGGCCGGTGGCGTGGTCGATGCTCAACGAGCAGCCGATCAAAATTTGGCATGCCGAGGCCAGCGACGGTCGAGGGCACCCTGGCGACATTATCAGCGTTGATCCCCACGGCATCGAAGTAGCCTGCGGCGAAGGAAGCCTTCGATTGCTCACCGTTCAGCTGCCCGGAAAAAAAGCCATGGCTGTTTCTGATTTGCTGCGCGGACGCCCTGACGCGTTTCAGGTAGGCAGCTCGTTTTCTTTTGTGGCGAACACGCATGCCGGATAAAGCGCGGCTCGCTGCCATTAAAGTGCTTTCTCAGGTTTTGCCGGCCGACGGCAACGGCCGGAGTTTGCGCGATGTGATGACCCAAGAGCGCGGCAAGTTATCGCCCGCCGAGCGCGGACTGATGATGGATTTGGGCTATGGCGTGTGCCGTCATTATCGTCTGCTGGATACTTGGCTTGCCTCGCAAATGAATAAGCCGCTGCGCGCATCGGCGCGCGCCGTGCACTTGGCATTGCTCTGTGGCTTGCATGAACTGTGGTTTAGTCGTCGCCCCGCTCACGCAGTGGTGAATACGTGGCCGGATATCTGCCGCGCGCTAAAAGCGCCATGGGCGGCGGGCTTGGTCAATGCCGTGCTGCGCAAAGCGAGCACCCTGAATGAAATGGATGTGCGCAGCAAGATGAATCCTGCGCAAAGCTGGTCGTTGCCCGACTGGTTGTGGTTGCGCTTACAACAGTCTTGGCCCAGCGACGCCGCGCACATCGCTGAACATCTTTGCGATACGGCGCCGCTGACGGTGCGGTTGCAGCCCGCCCATGCCGACGAAGTAGATCAGTCGCTGCGTGACGCAAGCCTCACAGTAACCCGCTGTGACTTTGCAGAATACGGACGTCGAATTTTCCCCGCCCATAACGTGGCCGATTTGCCTGGGTTTGCGCAGGGTTGGTTATCCGTGCAAGACGAAGCGGCTCAGTTGCCGGCAGTGCTGCTCGATGTGCCACCCCAAGGTCGCGTGCTAGATGCCTGTGCGGCACCCGGTGGAAAAACCGGGCAGATCAGCGAGTTGTTTCCTAACGCAGACATCACCGCACTCGATGTCGATGGTCGCCGCTTAAAACAAGTACAAGAAAACTGCGAGCGCCTCGGCGCTCAGGTTACTTTGCTTGAAGGCGATGCGGCGTTACCCGCGCAATGGTGGGACGAGCAACCGTTTGATAGCGTGCTGATGGATGTGCCCTGCTCCGCCACGGGCATTATTCGTCGCCAGCCAGATTTAAAGTGGCACCGACGCGAGGCCGACATCGCTGCGTTATGCGGTTTACAGTCCCGCATGCTGGATGCAATATGGCCGCTAATTAAGACTGGGGGTACATTGGTGTATGCCACGTGCTCAATCCTGCCGGAGGAAAATGCGGAGCAAGTTAGCGCCTTTCTTGCGCGCCAACCTGATGCCCGAGAAGATACTCCGGTGTCAGCGCGCTCCGTGGAAACGTCTGTGGGGTGCCAGTTGTTGCCACAGGCAGGCAGCCATGATGGGTTTTATTTTGCACGTTTGCGTAAGCGGTAAACGGCGAGGACCGGCGG
This sequence comes from Alcanivoracaceae bacterium, assembly GCA_029213045.1. Taxonomy (GTDB): domain Bacteria; phylum Pseudomonadota; class Gammaproteobacteria; order Pseudomonadales; family Alcanivoracaceae; genus JARGPN01. The sequence goes on along the minus strand of JARGPN010000007.1, from coordinate 82,123 downwards.
CATGAAAATTATTATTCTGGGGGCTGGCCAAGTCGGCGGCACGCTGGCGGAAAATCTCGCCGGTGAGCAAAACGATATAACGGTGATTGATACCGACGGCGATCGTTTGGTTGAACTCAGTGATCGTTTAGATATTCGCACGATCAGTGGCCGTGGTTCCTATCCTTCTGTATTGCGCCAAGCCGGCGCAGAAGATGCGGACATGTTGATCGCGGTTACCAACAGCGATGAAACAAACATGGTGGCCTGCCAAGTGGCCTACTCCATGTTCCGCACGCCGACAAAAATCGCTCGTATTCGCGCAGCGAATTACACCCAAAAAGAAAAACTCTTCGGCAACGATGCAATTCCTATCGATGTCATTATTAGTCCGGAACAAGTCGTCACCGAATATATTCATCGTCTTATCGAACACCCTGGCGCATTGCAGGTGGTGAATTTTGCCGGTGGACGCGTACAGCTTGTGGCGGTGCGTGCGTTTCATGGTGGTCCGCTGGTTGGCAACGAATTGCGTCAGCTGCGCAAACATATGCCCAATGTTGATACTCGTGTTGCCGCAATTTTTAGGCGCGACCGCGCAATCCTTCCAGAAGGTAACACCACCATTGAAGCGGACGATGAAGTATTTTTTATCGCCGCACGTAATGATATTCGCGCCGTCATGAGCGAGCTGCGAAGACTCGAACATAACTATAAACGGATAGTGATCGCTGGTGGTGGCAACATTGGTTACCGCCTTTCAAAAAGTATTGAAAACCGATACAGCGTAAAACTGATTGAGCGTGATATGGATCGCTGTCGTTGGCTATCCGAACAATTGCAGCGCACGGTGGTGTTGCAAGGTTCAGGCACAGACCGTGACCGCTTAATGAAAGCGAATATTGAAAATACCGATGTGTTCTGTGCGCTGACGAACGATGACGAAGCGAACATTATGTCGTCGTTGCTTGCCAAGCGATTAGGCGCACGCAAAGTGATGACTCTCATCAATAACCCTGCCTACGTTGATCTGGTACAGGGCCATGACATCGACATCGCTATTTCTCCGCAGCAGGCCACCATTGGTAGTTTGCTGACGCATGTGCGTCGTGGCGATATTGTCACCGCGTATTCATTGCGGCGCGGCGCGGCGGAGGCGATTGAAGCCATTGCGCACGGCGATTCACGAAGTTCAAAAGTCGTAGGCCGCATGATAGAAGAAATCGACTTGCCGGAAGGCTGCACCATTGGTGCGGTAGTGCGCGGCGAAAAAGTTTTGATAGCGCATGACGACACCGTGATCGAACAAGATGACCATGTGATTTTGTTCGTGATGGATAAACGCAGAATTCGTGACGTGGAAAAATTATTCCAAGTCGGCTTCACTTTCTTTTAATTGGGCTGCCCATGCATTTTGCAATGATTGCCAGAATTCTCGGCTTGCTGATGATGGTGTTCAGTTTCACCATGCTTACGCCGGTGCTGGTAAGTTGGTGGTTCCAAGACGGCAATTACTCCGCGTTCTTCATTTCTTTTGGTATTTCGCTCGTTGCAGGCATGCTTATCTGGCTGCCGTTTATGAAAGCGCGCGCAGAGTTACAAACCCGCGACGGCTTTTTAGTGGTTACCCTCTTCTGGACGGTGCTAAGTTTAATCGGTGCGCTGCCAATTTTATTAACCCTCGATGTATCGTTTACTGATGCCGCGTTCGAGTCATTTTCGGGTTTAACGACCACGGGCGCGACGGTGTTGTCCGGTCTGGATGACATGCCAAAATCACTGCTGTTTTATCGCCAGCAGCTGCAATGGCTCGGAGGCATGGGCGTGATTGTTTTGGCGATCGCTATTTTGCCCATGCTAGGTATTGGTGGTATGCAGCTTTATAAAGCTGAAATACCCGGGCCAATGAAAGAATCGAAACTCACGCCGCGTATTGCCGAAACAGCGAAAGCGCTGTGGTACGTCTATTTAGTTGTCACCATTATGTGCGCAGTGAGCTATTGGTGGGCTGGCATGAATTGGTTTGATGCCATATGCCATAGCTTTAGCACCGTTTCGACGGGCGGGTTTTCCACCCACGATGCGAGCATGGCGTATTTCAATTCAACGTCCATCGATTTTGTTGGCGCTATCTTTATGGTGTTGTCGGGCGCGAACTTTGCGTTGATCTATGCAATGTGGCGCCGCCGTTCACCGGTGGTGATGTTAGTTGATCCTGAATTTCGCTTTTACTTTGGCCTGATGTTTACCTATGTCGTGATTGTTGCTGTAGGCCTTTGGATCTTTAGCGTCGAATCAGATCCTGTTAACGTTTTGCGCCATGCTTTTTTTCAGGTTGCTTCATTTGGTACGGGTACGGGCTTAACCAGTACTAATGCGGCGTCGTGGCCTTCCTATCTTGCTTACTTATTGGTGCTGATTAGTTTTATTGGTGGCTGTGCCGGCTCAACCGCGGGTGGCATGAAAGTGGTGCGCGCAGCGCTAGTGTTTGAGCACAGCTTGCGCGAGTTGCGCCAATTAATTTATCCGCACGGCATTTTCGCATTACGTTTTGGTCGTCGCCCTGTCAGCGACAGCGTTCTGCAGGCGGTATGGGGTTTTGTTGGTGTTTACATTACGTTAGCGATGATGCTGACGCTGATGTTAACGGCAACGGGAATGGATTTATCTACCGCTGTCGCGACCGTAGCGGCCTCGCTTAATAATTTAGGCGTTGGTATTGCCGGCGTGGCATCTGGGTTTTCCGAAGTGACAGAGTTTGGGAAGTGGCTGATGTGTGCGGCGATGTTATTAGGGCGTCTAGAAGTCTTTACGGTGCTGGTGTTGTTTACCCGGATGTTTTGGCGGCAGTAACGTAAATGTCTATTGCGCGGTGGGGTGTTCATTATCGCACGCAATAAAAAACCCGCCTAACCGTAAGGTAAGGCGGGTTTTTTTGTGCCGCGATTAAGCGATATTATTCACGCGCTTGCCGGTGCGGAACAGCTGATCCATTTCACCTTGGTAGTAAGCTTCTACCCGTGGGTTCATGACTTTCTTCCACAGCGGTGGGAACAATGCCAGCACATACATGGATGCGTAGCCGCCAGGTAGCTGCGGGCTTTCTTCATAATGGCGCAGTACTTGGTAGCGACGCTTGGCGTATGCATGGTGGTCAGAGTGACGCTGCAATTGGAACAGTGCCAAGTTGGTCAGCAAGTAGTTTGAGTTCCAGCTATGCGCTGGAGTAACGCGCTCGTACTTGCCGTTGTCTAGTTCGCGACGGTGTAAGCCATAATGTTCAATGTAGTTAATCACTTCCAGTGTTGCCGACGCGACAAAGCTTTGTGCGAAGAAAAACAATACACCCTGCCAGCCAAACGCTAAGCCAAACAGTGCTGCCAGCCCGAATGAAATGCCGTACCACCAAATCAGTTCGTTATGAATGCTGATGTTCTTTTTGCCTTTGCGGGCTAAGTATTCTTTTTCTAAACGCCAGGCGTTAATAAAGTTGTGCACGAACGCGTGGGGCAGGAATGCATACAAACCTTGGTTGTAGCGAGACGATGAAGCATCTTCCGGCGTTGAAACGGTTACGTGGTGGCCGCGAACGTGTTCAACTTTGAAGCCTGCGTACGTGACCGACGCTAATAAGAGGCCGCCCGCCCAGTTTTCTAGACGTGGATCCTTGTGAATCATTTCGTGGGCAAGGTTGATGGCAATAACGCCGCCAATGGTGCCGATTGAAACAATCCATCCCAGCTTTCCGAACCACGAATAATCGTTATGCATAAAGACCCAGCCGCTCCACGCGAGTACGCCGAACCAAACAGGCACCATTAGTAACGTGAACACGCGGTAGCTTTTTTCGTCGTTTAGCGCAGGCACCTCGGTGAGCTCATCTGGATTGCTCGGGTCTTTGCCGACGATGTAATCGAGGATCGGGATGATCCCAAACACGACAAAGTAGATAAACCATGCCCAGTAATCTTGCGTGCCAGACTCGCGACCAACCAGCGCACTAAACGGCAGAATGGGAATCATCACTAGCCAAAAAAGTAGATAGCCCCACTTCTTCATTTTTAGCATTAGCGCCGGACTCATATTAGAAACCATGACGTACCTCTTTTTTGCGGATCAATTTGCCGTGTGATTTGGCAGATTGTGGTTTGCGTGCCTAGTGCGCGCTGGCTGTGATTGGAAACCAATATCAACGCTGACACTGTCTGATGTAAAGGATATTCCTCAATACTTGATGTGTCAAACAATTCAAGTATGTTAGTATTGTTGCCAGCGACGCGCGGTTGTTATTCACTTGTCCGCTTTCAGCTTGCGTCTTTACAGGGTGGGATACCTCGATCGATGCCGATTAAAACAGCGAATCTCAGTGAACAAATTGCCGATCATCTCGGCGAACGCATTATTCGTGGCGCTTTGTCGCCGAACGCGCGCTTGCCGGAGACGGATCTCGCGGCCGAACTAGAAGTGAGTACAAACTCACTCAGAGAAGCCTTTAGAATCTTGGAGAAGCGTCATTTGATCACGATATTTGCGCGCAGGGGCGCGCGCGTGGCGGACATCACCGAGAATCAAGTTAAAGAGCTCTATGATTTTTTGTTCCTGCTGCTTGGGCAGCTGGCTGGGCGCGCTGCGGCGACGTGGCAGCAAGGTGAGTTAGATGATCTGGTGACAGTTTTGCCGATTATCGAACGCTTCCACTCGGACGGTGATATTCGCGGCGCGCACCAAGCGGTGTTCGAATTTCTGCCCAGAGCGTTGCGTTTTGCCCGAAATCACTATCTTGCGGAGGCGATCCGCGACCTCATGCCGCAGCTTCAGCGCTACTCCTATATTGCCCTGACGGAAGAAACCACCGAGTTTGACGTGTCGCTGGGTATCTTCCAGCGCTTGCTGGTCAATGTGTTGGGGCGTAACGAAGAAGCCGCCGCGGCGGACATTCGAGAGTACGGTGAAAGCCAGTGCCGCATTGTGCTTCGCGCCATCGCCAAGCGCGCGGCAGCCTAGGCTGGGCCACAGGTTTCTTCTTGATTACGGAACCCTCACTGGGATTAGCACTCTAACAATTCGAGTGCTAATATCGAGTGGAATTTCAGGGGAGAAGGGCTTCATGACCACCCAGCTTCAGTCAGCAAGGGCTATTCCTTTAGCCGTCCCGGGCGACAGCCTGGATGCGTATATCAGTGCCGCCAACAGCGTTGATCTGTTGACCGCCGAGGAAGAGCGCGCCTTAGCTGAGCGACTATTTTATGACGAGGACCTCGACGCTGCGCGCGGATTGGTTCTCTCTCATCTGCGTTTTGTGGTGCACATTGCGCGTAGCTATTCCGGCTATGGTTTGCCGCTCGCTGATTTAATCCAAGAAGGTAACGTTGGCTTGATGAAAGCGGTGCGCCGTTTTGATCCGAATGTTGGCGTGCGCTTGGTGTCGTTTGCGGTGCATTGGATCAAGGCAGAAATTCACGAGTTCGTGCTAAAGAACTGGCGCATCGTCAAAGTGGCGACCACCAAAGCCCAGCGCAAATTGTTTTTTAATCTGCGCGGACAGAAAAAACGTCTGGCCCGTTTAACCATGGAAGAGGCGCAGCGCGTTGCTGATGACCTTGGCGTGGCAGTAAAAGACGTGCTGGAAATGGAAGGACGTCTGGGTGCGTTTGACGCGTCATTCGATGGCCCGACCAATGAAGATGAAGACAGTGTTGTGCCGTCGCCTGCGCAGTATTTGGTGAGCGATACGGAATCTGACCCGTCTGAAATTTTGGCGGAAGAAGATTGGCAGTCACAACACCACCAGCGCATGTTTTCGGCAATGCAGACATTAGATGAGCGTAGCCGTTCTATTATTGAGCGCCGCTGGTTGCACGACGATAAAGTGACGCTTCAAGAATTGGCCGACGAATACGGCGTTTCAGCAGAACGAATTCGTCAGTTAGAAAACAACGCCATGAAGAAACTGCGTTCCGCCATTGTGCTGTAACAGCGGTAAAAAGAAATAAAAAACCGGAGCTTGCTCCGGTTTTTTTATGGCTGGTTAATAATGTGCGCAGTATTTTATGCGACGCTACCCTCGACGGTCAGTGCGTTGCCAAGTTTTGCGTGAAATACATCGCCGCTATGCAATGCGGCAACGCCGCTGGGTGTACCAGTTAATACAACATCGCCAGGTTCAAGCGTAAAAATCTCGCTCATTTGCGCGATCAGTTCAAAAATAGGAAACAGCATTTGGGTGGTGCTGCCCTGCTGACGCATAGCGCCGTTTACGGCCAATGAAATATTCAATGGTTGTTTACCGGAAATGCCGCGCGCATCGACAAAGCCGGAAAGAGGGCAGGCGCCATCAAAACTTTTGGCGCGCTCCCAAGGATGTCCTTTTGCTTTTAATTCGCTTTGCAAGTCACGCAGGGTGAGGTCCAGCCCAATGCCGTACCCGGCAATTTTCCATGGCGCAGTTTTCGCGTCGACGTTGCGCATGCGCTCACTCACCAGCAATGCAATTTCGACTTCATGATGTACTTCGCCCTGCCCTTGCGGGAGTGCGAGCGGCGTGTTCATCGGTACAATGGATGACGCCGGCTTAATAAATAGAATCGGCGCGTCCGGCACCTCGTTGCCAAGCTCTTTAGCATGGGCCGCATAATTGCGCCCAACGCAGACCACCTTGCCCACCGGCAAATCAATCGCAGAGCCGTCAACCCAGCAGTGCTGATAACTCATGAATGTGACTCCATGTCGATCAGTTTGCCTGGGTTCATAATGTTGTTTGGATCAAAGACGGCTTTTACTGCCTGCATATAGGCGATTTCGTCCGCAGAGCGTGAGTAATGCAGGTATGGCTTTTTCGTGCGACCAACGCCGTGCTCGGCAGAAATGGAACCGTTGTATTTTTGCACAATCTCGAAAACCCATTTCGATACGTTGTTGCACTGCGAGAAAAATTCTTCTTTCGCTAGCGCGTCGGGCTTTAAAATATTTAAGTGCATATTGCCGTCGCCAATATGACCAAACCAAACGATCTCAAAGTCCGGGTAATTGTTTTGAACAATAGCGTCGACTTCCTCGACGAACTTCGGCACCTTGCTCACGGTAACCGAAATATCATTCTTATAAGGTGTGTATACGGAAATACTTTCCGAAATACGCTCACGTAATTGCCACAGCTGCTCAGCTTGCTGAATCGATTGGCTCATGACGCCATCTTCCACCCAGCCGTTTTCCACACACTGTTCAAACAATGCCATAGCATCGTTCATTACGTCTTCGGAAACGCCTTCGAATTCAAGCAAGCAATAATATTGTGACTCAGTCTCAAACGGCTTCGGCACGCCATGCGCCAATACGTGAGCCATCGCTTTGTCCGAGAAAAATTCAAACGCGGTAAGGTCGAGCTTATTTTGAAACGCGTGCAACACGTTCATCACTTCGCTGAATCCCGGTGCGCCCAATACAAGCACGGTTAAGTTTTGCGGCTGGCGCGCCAGTTGGATGTCGGCTTCTACGACAAAGCCAAGAGTGCCTTCAGAGCCAATAAATAGATGACGGAAATCATAGCCAGTGGCGTTTTTAACTAAGCCTTTGTTTAGCTCAAGCAAGTCGCCTTTGCCGGTGACCACTTTTAAACCAGTGATCCAATCTCGCGTCATGCCGTAGCGAATTACTTTAATGCCGCCCGCATTGGTGCCGATATTGCCGCCAATTTGGCTGGAGCCTGCGGAGGCGAAATCCACCGGGTAAAATAAATTTTTCTCTTCGGCAAATTCTTGCAGTTGCTGTGTGACGACGCCCGGCTGCACAGTCACAGCGCGATCAAATTCGCTGAACGCCAGCACTTTATTCATGCGATCAAAGGCCACCACAACTTCGCCATCTGCGGCGACGGCGCCTGCCGATAAGCCAGTGCGCCCGCCGGAGGGTACTAACGCAATGCGATGCTGATTGGCAAGGCGAACAATGGCCTGAACTTCTTCGATGGTTTCTGGCAGCAGCACCGCGCTGGGGGCAGGAGCCCACACTTTGGTCCAGTCCACGCCATAACGCTGACAGCTCTCAGCGTCGGTCAGGCAGCGGTTCCCCAGAAGGGGTTGAAACAGGGCAGCGGTGTCGCTCATGCAGCTCTCCGAAATGGCCAGTCATGCGTTCAGATGGACTCAGCGATACGGTCGCTAGGCCTGACCTGAAAAACCTATAAGGATTGCGCGTTTCGAGGTGCTCGAAATGCGGATGCGTATGCTAACATACGCGCCCTAGAATTCAGGCTATCAGGCGAGATTCCATGGCGCATACGTCACTTGAGAAAGACAAGATTCGCATCTTACTGCTCGAAGGCATTCACGAAACAGCGGTGGATAACCTAAAACGGCAGGGTTACAGCAATATTGAGCTGCTGAAAGGCGCGCTTACTGGCGATGACCTGGTCAACAAGGTCAAAGATGCGCACATGGTCGGCATCCGTTCGCGCACCCAGCTCACGGAAGAAGTGATTGCCGCGGCTGACAAGCTAATGGCCATCGGTTGCTTCTGCATTGGCACCAACCAGGTGGACCTTGATGCGGCGTTGACGCGCGGTATCCCCGTGTTTAATGCGCCCTATTCGAATACGCGCTCTGTGGCTGAGTTGGTGATTGCCGAAGCCATTATGCTGATGCGCGGCGTGCCGCAGCGTAATGCGTCTTGCCACCGTGGCGGCTGGTTGAAAAATGCCAAAGACAGCTACGAAGTGCGTGGCAAAAACCTCGGTATCGTCGGTTACGGCAATATTGGCGCTCAGGTGTCGGTGCTGGCGGAATCCATGGGCATGAAAGTGTTCTTCTACGACACCGTCACCAAGCTGCCGCTCGGCAATGCCACCCAAGTGCAAAGCTTGGATGAGCTGCTCGGCATGAGCGACGTGGTCAGCTTGCACGTTCCAGATACGGAAAATACCCGCTGGATGATCAAAGAAGCGCAGATTCGTGCGATGAAGCCGAAGTCGTATTTGATCAACGCGGCACGTGGCAAGGTGGTCGATATCGACGCACTCTGCGGCGCGTTGAAAGATGGTCATTTGCTTGGCGCGGCCGTTGACGTTTTCCCAGAAGAACCTAAATCTAGCGATGATGAGTTTATGTCGCCGCTGCGTGAGTTCGACAACGTGATCTTGACCCCGCATGTTGGCGGCTCAACCCAGGAAGCACAGGAAAATATCGGTGCCGAAGTGGCCGAAAAATTGGCGCGTTATAGCGACAATGGCTCGACGTTGAGCGCGGTGAACTTCCCTGAAGTCGCCTTGCCCGCGCACCCATCACTGCACCGCTTGCTGCACATCCACAAGAATGTGCCGGGCGTGTTGAGTCAGATCAACACGGTGTTCTCTGAAAACAACATCAATATTTGCGCCCAATACCTGCAAACCAATGCGAGCATTGGCTATGTCGTGATTGATGTTGAATCTGAGTACAGCCAGCTTGCGCTGGAGAAGCTGCGTAATATCGACGGCACCATTCGCACTCGTGTGTTGTTCTAGCCTACTGCTGTAATAACAAGCGGGGCTTTGAGCGTGCGCTCAAAGCCCCGCCTATTACGTCTGAATTTGTAAAGTCATCGCCCCGTTGCTCGACAAGCCCCCTCCTTCTAGCTACCTTTGATCGCTCTAAAATAAAAAAGATATTCCATGCGCCTAAGGATTCGAGACCTACTTTTTATTTCTGTTGTGCTGCCCATTGCGCTGCTGCAGGGCTGTGCAAGCAGCTCGCTGTTCTCACCGTACCCTGGCCAAGCCAGCGCATGGCGCTCCGGCATCGAGAGCAATCAGCCACTGGTCGGTTTGGCAAAAGTGGACGCCAAAATTACTGGCCAAGATGGCCTGCTCTATTTGCAAGAAAAAGCCCGTTTAGAGCAACTAGGCGGTGAAAATACGGCCAGCTTGGAAACGTTTGAATCGGTCTTTACGCGGTATGCCGATGAAGACGCTCAAGCCAAATTGCGCGCCAGTGGCGCTGTGTCTGGCACTGCCTCATTGCTGACCAATGACAACGCCCTGCCCTACCAAGGGTATGCCTACGAGCGCATCATGGCGCACGCCTTCCAAACGTTTAATTATCTCGCGGCAAACGATGTTGAAGGTGCGTCGGTTGAAGTAAGGCGCGCAGCGTTGGAGCAACGCGTCGCCGAGCTGGCCCATGAAAAAGAAATTGCCAAAGCGGAAGAAGACGCGAAAGACAACAATGTTGATGTCAGTCAGTTCGACGGATATTTCCAGGGCGTTAATTCAGCCGCGGCGGGCGTGACCAGTTCGATCACGAACGCGTGGACCTATTATTTGTCGGCGGCGTTTTGGGAAGGTCGCGGCGAATACAATGATGCGTTGGTAGATTATAAAAAAGCCCTTTCGTTAGCGCCAAATGTGGAATTTCTTAAAGCCGATATTACTCGCGTCTCACAAAAATTAGATCGTCGCTTTAAATCAGATAAAGGCCTTGTTGTGATTCTGCACGAGCAAGGCTTGGTGCCACCAAAGCAAGAAGTGATGATTCCCATTCCCACCATTCACGGATACTTTTCTATCGCTTTTCCAACCTACGGCCCTGATCTCGTTGCGCCTGTGCCGCTTCATGCACAGGGAGAAATCGAAAACGCCAGCACGGAAGTATTTGTTCGGGTAAACGGTGCGGCGGCAAAAGCATTAAAGGAAAAAATCCCCGGCATGCTAGTGCGACAAACACTGCGTGCCGCGACGAAATATGCGGCGCAAAAACAAGCCAATGATAATCTTGGTTTATTCGGTGCCCTGACCACGCAAATTTACAATCTCGTGTCCGAGCGCGCCGATTTACGCAGCTGGTTAAGCCTGCCTGCGTACGGCATGGCGACACGAATGGAACTCCCGGCCGGGATGCAGGTCATCAAGTTGTCGGCCCAAGGGGGCAATGCTAGTGTTGAAGTCCCTGTCCGTGCCGGCGGCGTCACCATAGTGCGAGTCATTGAAGCCGGTGGTTTCTTACGCACAGAAGTTTATCCCATCAAGGAGGGTTAATAATGACGATGCTGCGTACGCTCTTTATTTCTGCGCTGGTGGTTTCGCTGGCAGCCTGTTCGGCCACGAATGTTGCCGAGCGCGACCAAGATGAAACCGGACAATATCAAACCGTTATTCAGTCCAACAACGCGCTGCTAAAAGGTCGCGTTAATGTTGTGGATATGAAAGAGCGCCAAGTGGGTGATTTGCTGCAAGTGCAAAGCACGCTGGAAAATCAGTGGAAGTTTCAGTTGGATTTCCAATACAAGTTCAAGTGGTTTGACGCAAGTGGCTTTGAAATTGCGCCAGAAAGTCAATCTTGGCGCCAGCTGATCTTGCCAGGCCGCGGCCAAGCGAATGTCCAAGGCGTTGCCCCGAACCCGTCAGTAACGAAATACGAAATCTGGGTCCAAGAATAATATTCACCTTCACTTAGAAAGATTGAACTGAATTTAAATAAGGAGATTAGAAAAATGACCCGTTTATTATCCATGATTATGCTGGCGGCAGCGGTGACGTTGACTGGCTGTGCTTCAAAAGTTGATTACGGTGATGCGACTGAGCGAGAAACTGTTTCTACTGATTTCGGTTCAACGGATTTGCAAATGATCGCAGCTAAAATGGTCGACGATATGTTGGTGTTCCCGCCAATCGTTCAAATGACCGCAAGCCGTCGTCCTGTGGCGTTTGTTGATAAGATTAAAAACAAAACCACTGAGCACATTGATACTGAATCCATTACTGACACCATTCAAAGCAAGTTGCTCAACTCTGGAAAATTCCGCTTCGTTGATATGACGGTGGTTGAGCGTGTGCGCCAGCAACTTGATTATCAAAATGATTCAGGCTTAGTTGACCCGACCACCGCTGTGGCGATGGGCAAACAGATCGGCGCTGAATTTATGTTGTACGGCAACATGAGCAGCATCGTGAAGCGTGGTGGCAGCACCACTGATGTTTACTACAAATTCACCCTAAAGCTAATGAATTTGCAAACCGGCATTATTGAGTGGTCAAACGAAAAAGAAATTCGTAAAACCCGTAGCAAGAGCCTCTTTGGTCTTTAATGTAGGTGTTACGTTTTTGAGGACTCACAGTGCGTGAGGTAAAGGGAGACAGCATGAAACGCGCAATCAATTTTGTCTTGGTGTTATTTGTTATGGCCGCTGCGTCGATGGCAGTAGCTAAAACAAAAGAAGTCACTGCGCAGGCGACGGGTTTCGGCGATACGCCAGAAACTGCTGTGGCGAATGCGTTAGTGGAAGCCGCGCGACAAAGCTTGGGCGTTTCCGTGCTGCTTGATCCGAACTTTCGCACTGAGTCCTATCAGTGGGTCGAATCAGAAAAAATGGTCTCCGGCAGTTGGACCAGCAAGCCGGAAGCCCAGGCGCCGAGTTTGGCAAATGTAGTGGGCTACAAGGTTATTTCCACCAAAGAAGTAAAAGACAAACTTTGGCAGGCAAATATTGAAGCGCGTTTGTTGCAGAACGCCTCTATTGGCCCGGATAAAAGTAATCTGCCAACATTAGTTGTTGCGCCTGTGCGCACCGACGAAGCAAGTTACGATGTCGGTGAAACGGTGTCGAGTGGCAAGCTTGCCAAGCATATGCATCGAGAATTAGTGACAAGCTTTATACAGGGTGGCCGCTTCCGTGTTCTGGATAGACAATACCCGAAAGCGACTCAGGCAGAATTAAACATCGCTGCGTCGGGCTTATCTCCGTTCGAGCATGCGAAGTTAGGCCAACAGTTAGGCGCCGACTTGGTCATGACAGCCGACGTGGAGAAGTTTCAGCTTGGTCGCGAAACGCAAAAGTTTTATGGCGCGCAGCTCAATAGCATGGAGCCGTTTATTCGCATCAACTATCAGTTAATTGATACGGCGACACGCGAAATAATCACCGCAGGCACCTGGGTCGATCAGCAGTCACAAAATAATTTCCGCGCACGACTGCGTGAAGCGGATATTGAGCCAGCCCGTGAAAAAGACCGCGTTGGTGAAGTGCTGTATCCCTATGTCGCACGCCAGTTAAGTGGTGAGGTGGTGGATGTGCTATACCCACTGCGCGTGTTGAGTGCAGTGTCGAGTAACGCAATCTATATCACTCAAGGTGAAGGGCGTTTAGAAAAAGGTGATTTAATGTCGGCGCGTGAACCGCAGCCGGAAATTAATGATCCCGACAGTGGTGTGGCTATACGGTTGCAAGGGCCAATAGCGGCGACGGTGCGTGTCACTGACGTCACGCCAAGCTATGCCGTGGCAGAATTGGTGACAGGTAATTTAAAATCGCTATCGGGTAATGCGGTCTTGCACGTTGAGGCGAAGCCGTCAGAGGCTCCCGTGGGTATTGAGCGGCCGTTAACACCGGGTTCTTCAGATGCGCCAATCAAGTGGTAAATCTAGACTGATAGAAAATTAAGCAATAAAAAAGGCCGGAACCCCGGCCTTTTTTATTGCTCGCTATTAATCTTTCCGCGGGCTATTTCCCTTTGCGCAATGCATATCGCAGCCAAGAGAAATTAATTCCAGAAATTCCACCAAGGCGTTTCGCCTTCAACGGCTTCTTTCGCTTCTTCTGCGGCATCTTCCGCTTTATCCGCTACGTCTTCCGCGGTGTCTTTAACATCTTCAGCGCGATCTTCGCTGGTGTCTTGAATTGCATCGGCGTTTTCATCAATCAGATCTTCCGTTTTGTCCGCAACATTTTCTGCATTGTCTTTAACGTCTTCTGCAATGTCAGCGGTGGCTTTGCGAACTTCTTCAGCCGTTTCCTTTGCGCTGGTTTTTACAGCTTGGCTGGTGTCAGCCATTTTTGCTTTCATCTCTGCTTCGCTTGCTGCGTACAAAGAAGTGGTAACACAGGCCGATGCTATAGCGCTGGCGATGAGAATCTTTTTCAATGGAGATCTCCTTGTATAAGTGGCTCCGTGAATCAATGCGTGGCAATTTACATTATCGGAAAATTGCTGGTGCGTGGTGACACACTCGCGAAAGTTACGATACAGCATTCGTCCGTATTTAGGTGAACAATCAGGGTGAATGGCGGACACTTCTTCGCAATTATGCGGCACAGTTTGCAGTGCCGATGATGTCTTTTTGGGATGCGGTAATCTTTTGGCGCCTACGCACATCGCTTAAGTTGATGGGCGCTAGGCTAGATGCTTGTCGAGGATTTCGGCAATGCGTTGGCGAATGGGTTCCGCTTCATTGGCCAATTGGTGGCGAGCGCCTTTCAAAATGTGCACTTCGGGCGAAGTAAACTTATCTTCAATGACGTTTAAATTGTGTCGCCAATCAACGGTTTCATCTAAATCACCCTGAATAATGATGGGCGATAGCGAGACACGTTGCGCCATTTCAATGGTTGGCATCCATTTTTTAAGCGCGCTCACCCAGCGTGCCGAAAGTAACTTAGATTGCAGCGGATCCAAGTGCTCTAAAAAATGGAGAAAGTCTGTGTCACCGGAGTTCACCGTAAACACGCGCTTCACGTGATCGCGGAATGGACTCACCAACGAGTGCATCAAGGCGCCGGCGCGCCATTTTGCCGGGCGAACCAGAGGCGCGAGCAGGATCACTTTTTCAAACGGAAAAATTTGATTGTTAGAAGCAGCATGTAGCGCATAGTCAATGATAATGGCGCCGCCTGTACTTTGTGCGATGACATGCCACGGTTTGGGAAAATGATTTTGTTTATGCGCTAAACATTGAGAGAGTACGTCGCGGTAAATAACAAAGTCATCAATGGCCGCTCGCGGGCCTGACGATAGGCCGTGCCCAGGAAGATCGTAGGCGAGCACTGCGTAATTGCGTAACAGCAAGTGGCGAATAATGTGGCGATACAGGCCGACATGATCAAAGTAGCCGTGACAGACAAGCACTGTGCCCTTGGGGTTCGATGGGCGCCACGCGTGCACAGCGATCTTTTGGTCGGCGGCGTCGAAGTACCCGAACCCGTGTAGAAGATGTTTGTCGTGGCTGGCGAAATCAATGCCGTAGTGCTGCGCGTAGCGCAAGGCTTCGCCGGAAATTTGCTGGGGGGCCTGCCAATTAAGAGGCGCCCACGCTTTTAAAATGACATCGCTGTCGAAAGGCTGTTGCATGAAATCCTCGAGACTCGCTTTGTAAAGAGTTCGCCGCCACCAGCGTGAACTGCGCGCGTACTCGAACTGAACGGCGAACCGACCTGCGTTAGCGAACAATGGTAATAAACTAGCGAGTATTGGTGATAATTACCATGGTAGGTGGTGATGTCTTATGCAGCCAAGATCTCGGGTTGTCTAAAATGGCTGGCCACGCCGTTCAGTCAACACAACGGCTTATTCACGGTCCGAATGCTTGCATTCGCCTAGTGCAATTGTTATTCAGGTGCGGCAATTAATTTTCATGCGGAGGTTAACATGGTTAAAAGTCGTTTTAGTGCCGCATTTTTGCACTTGCTGATGAGTGGCTGCGTGATCGCAGCCTTGTTGGCGGTCATTTTCTTCATCTGGTATCCCGCGCCTTATTTTCAAATTTCTGGCGCGTTTGCCCCTGTCTTGGTGCTGGTGAGCGTTGACTTGGTGATTGGCCCCCTGCTGACGCTGGTTGTGTATAACACTGAAAAAAAGAGTCTTAAGGCGGATCTTGCAGTCATTGTTGTGTTGCAGTTGGCGGCGTTTTTATACGGTGCGCACGCGCTTGCCTCTCAGCGCCCAGTATTTGTGGTGCTCGACGGGGGAGTTTTAGAAGTAGTGGCATGGCCGGATATCCAAGATGCCAGTGAGCCGCCCAGCGAATTGTTGGATGCCCTACCAATTGCTGGCCCGATGCTAGTGTGGGCGGACTCGCCGGATAAGTCATTTTATCTCGACGCTGTTTTTAGTGGAGATAACGCCGCGCTGCACCCTGAGTTTTATCACCCCATTGCGGACGGCGTGGAGGTCATACAGCAGTCAGGTGTGGAGATTACAGCGCAATACCTGAAAGAGAATAAAGACGTGTCCGCTGCCATAGAGGGGGTGGGCGGTGTTCCCGCTGAGTTGCTGGGGAAGCGCATCTTTCCAATAAACGCACGGCAAGGTGATTGGAGTGCCGTACTGGATGCCGAAACCGGCGAATTGTTGTTGGAGATTCCGGTCGGGGTAGAGTGGATAAAATAAGTCCGTAAGGGTGAGAGAAATACGCAATGTATATTCAAAAAGCCGCCCTGATCAGGCGGCTTTTTTTCTAAGCAGTGATGACATAAGTAAAAACAATCCGTACTTCACTTTATCACGTAAAGCAGATTGCCCCACCGGCGCTGGACGCCAGCCAAGGCTTCGCAGCTTGGCGTTGAGCGCGAACATGCCAACATAGCGGCGCGACCATGCTGAGCGAAAGGTGATGCTAAAAGAAATAGACACAGCATCACCATTCTTTACCCAGTGAGGCGAATGTACGGGTACATATACGCCGGCCCCTGGGGTTAGTGAAACCGCTTCCCCGCGCTGCCGGAAATTATCATCCCAGGGTAGGTTGCGATGCGCGTTTGCGCCGAACACTGTTGCTTCGACGGCTTCTTCGGGCATAGCAACGCGATCATCAGGGTCCCACACATGCATGGTTTTGTTGCCACGAATTTGCAGCAAGAAATTATGCTCTTGATCAATGTGGTATGGCGTCACGGAGCCGGGTGAGGAAATAAAAATAAACGCTTGCTCGGCGTGCAATCCGTCTAGGTTTTTATCCGTAAACTGTCGAATATCTGCTAAGCACTGATCTAGCAGCTGTTTGTATTCAGGAATTTGTTCGACGTATTTCAGCACGATCCAGGATTTATTCTCTTCAATGCGGCGTACCGTTTCTTCGGGTGTTAAGCCGTTGATCGGTACCTTTTCAGGCCGCATGCCGATGTCCACGGTGCCGAGATTGAATTCAACACGCTCACGCGGCAGCGAGCGGGCAACTTCAACAAGGCGCTCCAGCGACAATGAAGGATGATTGTTCAGCGTGTGCTGAATAGTGAATCGCCGCCACGGATAACGATCGCTAAAATGTGGGTTGTCGGTATTAATCCATGTGCTCATCGCGAGATTCCCTAGTTGTGCTGACGTTGAGTAATGATCTTACTGAATGCCAATAGTAGATTTCCATACAGTGATCCATTGCTACAATGGGCGCGCGTGAACTGTCGGCGCTGGTTCCAAATCTTATCGATCATCGGGTGGTCTTGCTTGGCGCATGAATCTATAAGCCCCCAAGACTGAGTTTGCCAAAGCTCTGTGGCTTCAATCATCATTAGCACGCCCGGAGAGAAGCGACTTAGGCGCTCATCGTGGCTGATTTTAAATAGATAAAGGTGGTCGCCGCTTTGGAGTGCGGTGAGTGCCGCAATGCATTTCCCATTCAGCATGAGTCGATATAGCCGAAGTTTTTTTGCGCGCGCCATATTGGCAAACATATCTTTTGCAAAGTGTTGATCTGCTGCATTGGAAGAGAGCGCTGAGCCCGCCTCTCCTTTCCAGCTGGCTTCTTCTAGGGACAGAAAATCGTTTAACCCCGGATCATTTTCTTCGCAAAGAGTCTCAATAAAGGTGACCTCACCTTCGTCTTCCAGTCGACGTTTTAGGCGCGCGAATTCCTTGCGCTTTTTCTTAGTGAGACGTTCTGCCAGCGGGGTGTAGTCGTCGGCCTTTGGCGCCAAACAGGCGCGTACAGAGCGCAATTCGTCCGCTGCATGTGACTGCCCAATCTGTTGATGCAGTGGACCGTTTGCAGGTAGGCGTAACCAGCTAAAAAGGTGTGCGGTGCGCGTATCGCGCCAATGCGTTTGTAGGCAAAAAAAGATTTGCGCCAGTGCGCCGTGCCGCCCCAGAGGTTCATCATTAAAGCAATGAAGAAAACCATAGGCACGTTGCCACTTGGCAGGAATCGCACGGAAACGATTACGCGTTTGCATGGGTACAAGCCCAACAAGCGCATTATTTTCAAAGAAGAGAAAAAGCTGGACGTTCTTGTCGCCCAGGTGACGCCAGGCAGGTATAAGAAAACCGGGGTGAAAAAATGGATTGGCGTTTGGGCAAGCGTTCCATAGCGCCTCCCAGTCGCCACGCCACTGATCGCATTGTTCAACTGAGCTGAGAGTAAGAAGGTTCATCCGTTAACCTTAATGTGGAACTGCCTGCGACACTATACGAACACATGCTGGTTTTCAGCAGCTACAAAAAAGTCGGCCTAAACCGACTTTTTGCTGAACGTTATTTAACGCGTGGATCTAACTCGCCAGCTTTGTAGCGTTCGAACATTGCATCTAACGATAAAGCTTTAAGTTTGCTTGCGTTGCCTGCAGTGCCGAAGGCTTCATAGCGCGCCAAACAAATTTCTTTCATCGCTTTGGTGGCGACAGCGAGATATTTGCGTGGATCGAACTCGCTTGGGTTTTTTGCCAAGAACTGGCGAATGGCGCCGGTGCTAGCAAGGCGCAAATCGGTATCGATGTTTACTTTGCGGACGCCGTGTTTAATGCCTTCAACAATCTCTTCGACCGGCACGCCGTAGGTTTCTGGAATTTCACCGCCGAATTCATTAATCACTTTTAACCATTCTTGTGGCACAGACGAAGAGCCGTGCATCACAAGGTGGGTGTCAGGGATGCGCGCATGAATGGCTTTGATCTGATCGATTGCCAGAATGTCGCCTGTTGGCGGGCGCGTAAACTTGTATGCGCCGTGGCTGGTGCCGATGGCAATAGCAAGCGCGTCGACTTTTGTTTCTTTGACAAACTGTGCCGCTTCTTCCGGATCGGTGAGCAGTTGGCTGTGATCTAAAATGCCTTCTGCGCCGATGCCATCTTCTTCGCCTGCTTGTCCGGTCTCTAATGAGCCTAGGCAGCCGAGTTCGCCTTCCACCGATACGCCGCATGCGTGCGCCATGTCGACGGTGGTGCGTGTTACTTTGACGTTGTAGTCGTAGTCCATCGGTGTTTTGCCGTCTTCACCGAGGGAGCCGTCCATCATCACAGACGAAAAGCCTAACTGGATTGAGCGCTGGCAGACCGCTGGGCTGGTGCCGTGGTCTTGGTGCATCACTACAGGAATGTGCGGAAATTCTTCCGTTGCGGCGAGAATTAAATGACGCAGGAACGGCGCGCCGGCATATTTTCGTGCGCCTGCAGAGGCTTGCACAATCACGGGAGAATCTGTCTGATCCGCCGCTTCCATGATGGCGCGCATCTGTTCTAGGTTGTTCACGTTGAACGCTGGTACGCCGTAACCGAATTCGGCGGCGTGGTCGAGCATTTGACGCATGCTGATCAGTGCCATGACTCTATCCCTTTTATGTTGACCAAAATTATTCGGCTATTTCATTTTATAACTAAATAGCCATGTCGTTTAGCGCGATGCGTTGCAAGCGCGCATACATTGTCCAAATCAATCGCGCGAGCGTTCTTCTAAAACGGCCACGGCCGGTAATATTTTGCCTTCGACAAATTCCAAGAATGCACCGCCACCGGTAGAGATGTAGGAAATTTTGTCGGTGATGTTGTACTTATCAACGGCGGCCAAGGTGTCGCCGCCGCCGGCAATAGAAAAGGCATCGCTGTCGGCAATGGCGTGTGCCATCTCGCGAGTGCCCTCGCCGAATTGATCGAATTCAAATACGCCCACCGGTCCGTTCCAAACGATGGTGCGGGCTTCTTTCATTAATGCGGCGAAGATATGTGCGGTTTTCGGGCCAACATCGAGAATCAAATCATCGGCTTCCACGTCATCAACATTTTTAGTTGTTGCTTGCGCGTTTGCGGCGAATTCTTTTGCGACCACTACATCGACGGGTAAAGGAATGTGCACTTTCTCCGCGATGCGGCGCGCGGCGTCGAGCAAGTCTGGTTCATAAAGCGATTTGCCTACTGGCTTGCCCGCCGCGGCGAGGAAGGTGTTGGCGATGCCACCGCCAACCACGAGCTGGTCAACTTTATCGGCGAGTGATTCAAGTACTTCTAATTTAGTAGACACTTTCGAGCCGCCGACAATCGCCACCAAGGGTTTTTCGGGTGCTTCAAATGCTCGGCCAAGCGCGTCGAGTTCTGATGCCAGTAAAGGACCAGCACACGCGATGGGCGCGAACTTGGCAACGCCATGCGTAGAGGCCTGAGCGCGATGCGCCGTGCCGAACGCATCCATCACAAATACATCACACAGGGCGGCCATTTTTTTAGACAGTTCTTCGTTATCTTTTTTCTCGCCGGCGTTAAAACGGACGTTTTCAAACAGCACAACGTCGCCGTCTTGAAGATCTAGTTCGCCATCGAGCCAATCTTTAATAACGGGGACCTCGCGGCCTAACAAGGAGCCTAAATGCGCGGCGACGGGCTTAAGGGAAGAGGCTTCATCATAAACGCCTTCTTCAGGGCGGCCTAAGTGCGACATCAACATGACTTTTGCACCGGCTTTAAGCGCGTGTTCGATGGTCGGCAATGACGCGCGAATACGCGCATCAGACGTCACTTTCCCATCTTTAATGGGTACATTCAGATCTTCGCGAATCAGTACGCGTTTGCCTTTCAAATCCAGATCTGTCATCCGCACAATAGACATGCTCTTGCCTCTGTATTTCAGTCGTTCGTGTTGCCCAAGTGAGCCAGCCAATCTATTAATCGATTAGCGTAGCCCCATTCGTTGTCATACCAGGCGACGATATGCACTAAGTCGCCTTGTACCCGTGTTTGTGTTGCATCGTAGATGGCGGATTCGCTGCGATGGTTAAAATCACTGCTTACCAATGGTTCGTTATTAAAGCCAATCACGCCGTTGCTGAGTTCTGATTCTTTCTCAAACAACGCATCCAGTTCGGCCGCCGACGGCGTGTTGCCGAGCTTTAATGTTAAATCTACCAGCGCCACATTGAGCGTTGGGACGCGAATGGAGTCGCCAGAAATACGGCCGTCCAATTGCGGTAAAACTTTTTGCACGGCGCCGATGGCACTGGATGTAGTCGGCACAATGTTTTGTGCGGCAGCGCGACCACGACGTAAATCTCGGTGAACATGATCAAGCAATGATTGATCAGAGGTATAAGCGTGCACCTCTTTCATCAACACTTGTTCAACACCGAAGTGCTTGTCCAAAATGGCCAGTAACGGCGTAATGCAATGTGTTGTGCACGACGTTGCCGAAACCACTTTATTACTTACTGTGACGCCTTGGTGATTGACGCCAAACACAACAATGTCATCGGCGTGATCAAACGGCACAGCGCCGACGATCACCGCACCCGCGCCAGCGGTCAGGTGCTTTTTCGCATCGTCGTAAGCGCGAAAGGCGCCGGTGCATTCCAGTACAACGTCAACGTCGAAATCTGCCCACGGACAATCTTGCGCGCGGCTATGTTCCAACAGCTTCGGGCTGTGTTGGCCGAGGCGTAACGCACCGTCAACTAATTCCACCGGCTCCAATAAGGGGCCATGGGTGGTGTCGTAGCGGGTTAGATAAAATAAATCCTCCGCTTTGCCGACGTCATTAATTGCGACCAATTCAAACGGCGCTTGCCAGCCGGTCGCCTCACGCTCTAATAAAGCGCGAACAAACGAGCGGCCAATGCGGCCATAGCCGTTCAGTGCAATACGCACGTTAGAGAAGCTCCTCCACGGCGGCTTGCACTGCTTCGGCAGTAATATTGAAATATTTAAACAAATCGCTGGCAGGTGCCGACGCGCCGAAGGTGCTCATGCCAATGATGCGGCCATCTAAGCCGACAAAGCGATACCAATAATCTTTAATGCCTGCTTCCACGGCGACGCGCGCACGCACTTGCGATGGCAATACACTTTCTTGGTATGCACTGTCTTGGGCTAAAAATATTTCCGCGCTTGGCATAGACACGACGCGTACATTTTTACCGTTTTGCGCTAGCGCCTCGGCAGCCTTCATGGCCAATTCAACTTCGGAGCCCGTCGCGATAATAATGGCTTGTGGTGTGCCTTCGCCGGTTTGTTTTAACGTGTAAGCACCGCGTGCGATGTTGTTCAGCGTGTCGCTGTCTCGCTCCATGCACGGCAAGCCTTGGCGCGAGAAAATTAATGCGCTGGGGCCGTCTTTACGTTCAAGTGCTACTTTCCATGCGACCGCAGATTCCACGGTGTCACAGGGGCGCCAGGTGTTCATGTTTGGCGTTAAGCGCAGGTTTGCCATTTGTTCGACGGGTTGGTGAGTTGGGCCGTCTTCGCCGAGACCGATGGAGTCGTGGGTGTAAACCAGAATGGTGGGCTGCTTCATTAATGCGGCCATGCGCACGGCGTTGCGTGCGTATTCCATAAATACTAAGAACGTGCCGCCGTACGGACGGAAGCCGCCGTGCAGTTGAATGCCATTCATCATGGCGGTCATGCCGAATTCGCGCACGCCATAGTGAACGTAGTTGCCACTGGCATCCGCCGCACTAATGGATTGGCAGCCTTTCCAGATCGTGTTGTTCGAGCCTGCCAAGTCAGCAGAGCCGCCGAGTAATTCAGGGAGCAATGGGCCGAATGCATCTAGCGCGTTTTGGCTCGCCTTACGGGTGGCGACTTTTTCCATTTTTTCTTGGCACTGACGAATATAGGCGTCCGCTTGCTCAGAAAAATTCGCAGGCAAATCACCGCTTATGCGGCGCGCCAATTCTGCTGCTAGGTCAGGGTGGGCGCGGCGATAGTCATTAAACAACGCTTCCCATTCGCCTTCTGCTTTGGCGCCTCTTTCTTTGTTGTCCCACGCAGCGTAAATATCCGCAGGAATTTCGAACGGTCCGTGTGTCCAGCCAAGTTTTTCACGGGTTAACGCAATTTCGTCGTCACCCAACGCGGCGCCGTGACATTCTTCTTTGCCTTCTTTGTTCGGCGAGCCAAAACCAATAATGGTTTTGCAGCAAATCAATGTTGGTTGATCCGGATTGGCGCGCGCATTCTCAATGGCTAAGCGAACTTCTTCTGCGTCGTGGCCATTTACGTTTGGAATCACGTGCCAGCCGTAGGCGCGGAAACGTTCAACGGAATCGTCGGTGAACCAGCCTTCTACTTCGCCATCAATGGAGATGCCGTTGTCGTCGTAGAACGCAATTAACTTTCCAAGACCCAAGGTGCCGGCTAGCGAGCATGCTTCGTGGGAGATGCCTTCCATTAAGCAGCCATCGCCAAGGAAGCAATAAGTGTAATGATCGACGACGGAATATTTGTCGCGATTAAATTGTGCGGCGAGAATTTTTTCCGCGAGTGCCATCCCGACCGCGTTAGTGATGCCTTGGCCGAGAGGGCCCGTGGTGGTTTCAACGCCGGGGCATTCGTCGTGCTCAGGGTGGCCGGCGGTGGGGCTATGCAGTTGGCGGAAATTTTTTAAATCGTCGAGGGAGAGAGCGTAGCCGGATAAATGCAGCAAGCTATAAATCAGCATTGAGCCGTGGCCGTTGGACAAAACAAAACGGTCACGGTTTGGCCACGCTGGATTGCTAGGATTGTGCTGTAAAAAATCGCGCCACAATACTTCGGCAATGTCTGCCATGCCCATGGGTGCGCCGGGGTGGCCTGAGTTGGCCTTCTGCACGGCATCCATGCTTAACGCACGGATCGCATTGGCGAGTTCTCTCGAACTTGGAGCTGCAGACATTGGGGTTCCTCTCCTATTAAGAAACTGGCCTTTAAGAAACGGGCCTCTTTAAAAGGTTGGCCTTTATAAAGAGTTTCCCGATTCAGGGGTTGCAAGAATCGGCGGCCTATTCGGGTGGGCCCGAAAAGGGGCGCTATTGTCGCCGAACGTCGGGGTGCCGGCAAACCCCAACGGCGCATAAAGAGAGACTCTTTGGTTTCGGCGGCGAATCGAAGGGCCGGATGACTGAAAACCGCCGTGAAATTGTTGTGAAACCTATATCAATTATTTTTGATATAGATGCATAACCTGTTTATGATTGCCTCCTATGAGCCAACGAGCTGAAATTTTGACCGATTCTGAAGGGGATGTTGTTGCCGCGGCAATGGCGCCTCTCGCGCAGCTGCTAAAGGCCGCCGGCGACCCGCTGCGCTTAGAGATTCTGCGGGTTTTGGGGCAAAGCAGCTTCGGCGTGTTGGAGCTGTGCGACGTGTTTGCCATGCGCCAATCGGGCATGAGCCACCACTTAAAGGTGCTCGCGCAGGCGGATTTGGTCGAAACGCGCCGAGAAGGCAACTCGATTTTCTATCGGCGGCGCTTGCCGGAAAGCGCCCTGCACAGCGAGTTGCTCGACGAAATTGATGATCGCCAGTTGTCCGACGATTTACAGCGGCGTTTTGCGGAAGCCATGGCTAGGCGCGCCGAGCAGAGCAGAGCCTACTTTGAGCGCTATGCGGATGACGCCGAGGCGGAAGAGCTGATTGCTGAGTTTGCGCAGTACGCCGATATCGCCAAAGAGTTGCTGCACCGCGCCAAGCCTGCCGGTGCGTTGGCGGTAGAAATTGGGCCAGGCGAAGGCGAGTTTTTGCTGGAATTGGCCAATCGCTTTGATCGCGTTGTGGGCTATGACAATGCGCCCGCCGTGCTGACGCGTGCGCAACGTCGTATCGACGACGCGAAACTGCAAAATGTGTCGTTGATACTCGGTGAGTGGCCAGCGGCAGCGCCAGACGAAGCCCAGGCAGATGCCATCGTATTGAACATGGTGTTGCATCATCTGCCCTCGCCTGCCGACAGTCTTCGTGCTGCCGCGTGGAGGCTCAAGCGCGGCGGTGTGTTGTTAGTAACCGAGTTGTGCGGACACGATCAACATTGGGCACACGATGCCTGCGGCGATTTGTGGTTGGGTTTCGAAGAAGAGGAATTGTTGAGCTGGGCTAAGCGCGCTGGTTTGACGCAATTAGAGTCGCAATTTGTTGCGCAAAGAAACGGCTTTCAAGTGCAAGTGCGCACTTTTGAGCGTGCATAGAAAGTGATTAGAAAACCACTTTATTTTTCAATGACCACCATGGAGTCGTAAGACCATGAGCGAATATTCAGTTTTCACTTCCGAGTCAGTGTCGGAAGGCCATCCAGATAAAATGGCCGATCAAATTTCTGACGCAGTGTTGGATGCAATCATTAAAGATGATCCCTACGCACGCGTTGCCGTCGAGACCATGGTGAAAACCGGTATGGCGGTGATTGCTGGCGAGGTGACCACGAGCACCTACGTCGACCTTGAAGATGTTGTGCGTAAGGTGATTTTGGATATCGGGTATGACTCGTCCGACGTTGGCTTCGATGGCGCTTCGTGTGCCGTATTAAATGCCATCGGCAAGCAGAGCCCGGATATTGCCGTGGGCGTTGACGAAAAAGAAGACAAAGAAATTGGTGCCGGCGACCAAGGTTTAATGTTCGGTTACGCAACGCGCGAAACCGACACCTTAATGCCTGCGCCAATTTACTACTCGCACCGTTTGGTCGAGCGTCAAGCAAAGCTGCGTAAAAATGGCGTGTTGCCATGGTTGCGTCCTGATGCAAAAAGCCAGGTCACCATGCGTTACGAAAATGGTAAGCCGGTGGCGATTGACGCCGTAGTGTTGTCCACGCAACACGGCCCGAACGTATCGCAAGCCGATCTTCGCGAAGCCATTCTGGAAGAAGTGATCAAACCAGTTCTGCCCGCTGAGTGGTTGCATGCGGGCACGCAGTATCACATTAACCCAACCGGTATTTTTATTATCGGCGGCCCAATGGGCGACTGCGGCTTAACTGGCCGGAAAATTATTGTCGATACCTACGGCGGCATGGCGCGTCACGGCGGCGGTGCTTTCTCTGGAAAGGATCCCACCAAGGTAGACCGTTCAGCCGCTTATGCCGGCCGTTATGTGGCAAAAAATATTGTTGCAGCCGGTCTGGCAGACAAGTGCGAAATTCAAGTGAGTTACGCCATTGGTGTTGCTGAGCCGACGTCTATCTCGCTGAACACATTCGGCACGAATAAAGTTGATGAGGCGTTAATTGTTGAATTGGTGCGTTCACACTTTGATCTACGCCCGCGCGGTATTATTGAAATGTTGGATTTGCGTCGCCCGATTTATCGTGCAACGGCGTCTTACGGTCACTTCGGCCGCGAAGACAACAATTTCACTTGGGAAAAAACCGACAAAGCCGCCGCGTTAAAATCTGACGCCGGTTTATAACACGTCGCCGCTCTTTCTTTTTAAGGGCGGCGCTACGTAAAAATATTTCCCTATTCCGAGGGGCGCTGCAGCGGTATCCACCGCGAGGCTCGGAGTAGGAATGAATTTGAACAACGGCGCCCATTCGTCAAAAACGAATGGAGAAGTACATGAACGCGAAAGTGAATAGCAATACCGATTATAAAGTCGCAGATATCGCCTTGGCAGATTGGGGCCGCAAAGAAATTGAAATTGCAGAAACTGAAATGCCTGCGTTGATGACGATTCGTGAAAAATACTGTGCCGAGCAGCCATTAAAAGGTGCAAAAATTATCGGCTGTATTCACATGACGATTCAAACCGCCGTGTTAATTGAAACGCTGCAAGCGTTAGGCGCTGAAGTGCGCTGGTCAAGCTGCAATATTTTCTCCACGCAAGACCACGCTGCCGCTGCGATAGCCGCATCCGGCACGCCAGTGTTCGCTTGGAAAGGTGAAACTGAAGAAGAGTACATGTGGTGTATCGAACAAACTTGCCGCGATGCGAACGGCGATTTGTGGGAAGCAAATATGATTCTCGACGATGGCGGTGATTTAACGCTGCACATTCACGAGCAGTATCCGCAAATGTTGGACGCGATTCATGGCGTCACCGAAGAAACCACCACCGGTGTGCACCGCCTTTATGAAATGCTAAAGAAAGGCACATTGAAAGTGCCAGCGGTGAACGTGAATGATTCCGTTACCAAAAGCAAAAACGATAACAAGTACGGCTGCCGTCATTCGTTGAATGATGCGATTAAGCGTGGCACGGACCATTTGCTATCCGGTAAAAAAGCCTTAGTAATCGGCTACGGTGATGTTGGCAAAGGTTCTGCACAGTCGCTTCGTCAGGAAGGCATGATTGTTAAAGTGACCGAGTGCGATCCAATTTGTGCCATGCAAGCCTGCATGGACGGCTATGAAATTGTTAGTGCCTATAAAAATGGTGTGAACACCGGCACTAGCGAAGGCGTTGATGCGGCGCTGCTCGGCACAATCGATTTGGTTGTGACCACCACTGGCAACGTGAATGTTTGCGACGAGCCAATGTTGCGCGCATTGAAGAAAGGCTGTGTGGTCAGCAATATCGGTCACTTCGATAACGAAATTGATACCGCGTTCATGCGTAAGAACTGGGAATGGGAAGAAGTGAAACCACAGGTTCATAAAGTGTGGCGTAATCGTGACGACAATGATTTCTTGTTGTTGTTGTCCGAAGGCCGCTTGGTGAACTTGGGCAATGCCACAGGACACCCAAGCCGCATTATGGATGGATCTTTCGCAAACCAAGTGCTCGCGCAAATGTATTTGTTTGATCAAGCCTTTGCTAAGCAAAGTGCAGACGCGAAGCAAGCGATGCTGAAAGTGGAAGTGCTGCCGAAGCATCTCGACGAAGAAGTGGCCCGCTATATGGTGCAGGGTTTTGGCGGCGTGATGACGCAGCTGACCAAGAAGCAGGCGGACTATATTGGTGTTGAGGTCAACGGCCCGTTCAAGCCTGAGCAATACAAGTACTAAATGCCGAAGGGCCAGCTTAGCGGTTGGCCTGAGTTTTAGGGTTTGTCTGCATTCGATAAGACGCCGAAAAGGTGCCTATTGTTTGCAGGCTTCCTTAATGGCAATTGATTAAACGTGACGGAGACGCGGCTTTTCAGTCCGTCGACGGCGCTATGTTTATTGGGAACACCCATGACTAAACCAACAATCAGCTTCGAGTTCTTTCCGCCGAAAACAGACGAAGGTTTGGAAAAGCTACTCGTTGTGCAAAAGAAGCTGCTCGTCAAAAGCCCGAAGTTCTTTTCGGTAACGTATGGCGCCGGCGGCTCAACCCGTGAGCGGACCTGGAAAACTGTGTCTGCTGTGCAGCAAGAAGGCGTTGAAACGGCGCCGCATTTAAGCTGTGTCGGCCAAAGTAAAGATGAGCTAGTAGAGTTAATTAACGAATACAAGGATGCGGGT
Organism: Alcanivoracaceae bacterium; assembly: GCA_029213045.1. Classification (GTDB taxonomy): domain Bacteria; phylum Pseudomonadota; class Gammaproteobacteria; order Pseudomonadales; family Alcanivoracaceae; genus JARGPN01. The sequence continues at coordinate 54,077 of JARGPN010000007.1, read as the reverse complement.
ATTCGTCGCATTGTCACCTTGCGCGGCGATATGCCCTCCGGCATGGGGGCCGCGCAAAGTGAGCTGCGCTATGCCGATGACTTGGTAAAGCTGATTCGTGAAGTGAGCGGCGATCATTTTCATTTGGAAGTGGCTGCGTATCCAGAAATGCATCCGCAAGCGCGTTCATTCAGTGATGACATCGATCACTTCAAACGTAAGATTGATGCAGGTGCGAACAGCGGTATTACGCAGTATTTCTACAGCGCTGATTCTTACGCGTACTACATGAATGAGCTGGAAAAACGCGGAGTGACGGCGCCGGTATATCCCGGCATTATGCCGATTACTAACTACGCAAACTTAGTCCGGTTTTCGGATGCGTGCGGCGCAGATATTCCACGGTGGATTCGCAAAAAGCTCGAAGAGTTGCAGCACGATGATGCCGCCTTAAAAGCATTCGGAGAAGAGGTGGTCACACGCTTATGCGAACGCTTGCTGGCGATGGGCGCACCGGGTTTGCACTTCTACACGATGAATCAGTCCGTGCCGAATTTGAAGGTGCTGGATAATCTAGGTTTATAGCCAAAGAAAACGCATAAGGGCTGCGCAGAAGTCCTTATGCGTTTTTGGCTCGGGTGAGCCGGGCGTGGAGTGTTGAGAATATGCAGCATTATCCATTAGCTAAAATGTCGCCGCCCTTTCTTTTGTTGACGCTTGTTCTTTGGTGTCTTCCCGTCGGTTTTTCAATCGCCGCGCTTTTGGGTGTGGCACCTGTCTTTTTTGGCTGAGTGGCTTAATGCTTTGCATCTATGCGGGCGTTTGGTTACTGGGTCGCCCTTCTTCTCAAGGGGCACTCGTGATCTAGCGGTCCTGTTGAAACGTTTCGAGATATAACGCTTCTACCTTGTCCCTCGCCCACTGATTCTTCCGTAAGAATTTCAAGCTCGATTTCACCGACGGATCATTCTGAAAGCTATTGATGCGAATACGTAATGCCAGCTGCTCCCAGCCGTAATAGTCGGCCAGCTCTGTGACGATGTTTTCGAGCGTTAGGCCGTGTAAGGGATTATTCGGTTGCGACATGATGAGCTCGTTTTGGTGTAAGTGATGGCACATCATCGCAGGAAATAAAAAGCCCCGCTATTGCGGGGCTTTTTATGAGGCATGGAACTGTTGGTTAGCGCGAAGCGTTAATGCGCCTGCGCCGTTTCGTTCGTTTCCCCTTCTGCTTTGTGATGGTCGCGACCTAGGTACAGGTAGAACGCAGGCACCACAAACAGGGTGAACAGCGTACCAATGGTCATGCCGCTGGCAACCACTAGGCCAATAGCAAAGCGCGCGCCGCCGCCAGGGCCTGAGGCGATGAGCAGAGGAATCATGGCCAATACCAGTGCTGCCGTGGTCATCAATACTGGACGTAAGCGCACAGCGGCCGCGTGTTCAATTGCCTTGCGTTTGCTCATGCCCTCCTCCTGCATTTGGTTAGCGAATTCCACAATCAAAATGCCGTGCTTGGAAATCACGCCAATCAATGTCACTAGGCCAACTTGTGTATAAATATTCAAGCTCGCGCCAGGGAAGCCTTCGATGCCCATGATCATCAAAACGGTGTTGACGATGCTTACCAAGTTCAGCATCAGCATGGCGCCACAGACCGACATTGGCACCGTAATCAGCATCACAATTGGATCACGGAACGATTCAAACTGTGCGGCTAACACCAAGTAAATAATCACCAGTGCAAAGAAGAAAGTGACAACTAAACCGCCGCCTTCCTGTTTGTACTGACGTGATTGTCCGGCGTAATCCAGCGAATAGCCGGGCGGTAAAATTTCCGCCGAGGTGTCTTCAAGGAATTTGATTGCCTCGCCGAGTGTAACGTCGGGACGCGGCACGGCTGAAATCGTTACCGCATTTAGCTGCTGGAAACGTTTCAGTGTTTGCGGTTGAACAGTTTCTTCGAGGTGCACTAACGTTGACAGTGGCACCATGTCGCCGCTGGCGGTACGAATATAATACTGCTGCAACTGTTCAGGCGCTAAGCGATCTGTACGCTGTACTTGCGGGATCACCTTGTAAGAACGATTCTCCAGCGAGAAACGATTCGCATACGCCCCCGACATCATGGCACCTAGCTCTGCGCCGATTTGCTGCATGGTGATGCCCATGGTGGCCGCCTTTTCGCGGTCGACCAAAATGTTGTAGCGCGGCTTGTCGATTTTTAAATCGCCTGCGGCGAAGAAAAATTTACGACTCGCATACGCTTTAGCAACGATTTCATCGGCGAACGCTTTGAGGTTTTCAGTCGGCTCGGTGGTGCCAATTACCAGCTGCACTGGTGGTCCGCCACCCGCAGACGGGAGCGATGGCGGTGCAAACACCGCCACTTGCAAACCGGCAATATTCGCCACTTCTTTTTGAATTACCGACGAGGCTTGCGCGGTACTCATTTCGCGTTCATTCCATGGCTTCAGTACGAAGCCCGCAATGGCGGTGTTGCTGACGGTGGAAACACCGCCGCCGCCAATGCCGTTTAACAGGAATAGATTCTCGCCTGCTTCCATATTGTCGGAAATGGTGTTGAGTTCGCGGGTGTATTTTTCCAAATAATCCAACGTGACATACGGATCGGCGGAGGCCAGTGTCAATACGAAACCTTGGTCTTCGCGCGGCTCCAACTCGTTAGGTGTGGATACAAATAAGAAGTAGCAGCTGAAAACGACGATCACGCCAAATACACCTAGCGTGGCTTTGTCGTTAAGCGAGTTGTGCAAACGTTGCTCGTAGCTATTTTGCAGCTTTTCAAAGCGAGCATTGAGCCAGTCTTCAAACTTGCTGGTGCCGCCGCCTTCTTCGTCGTGCCCTTTCAATAATTTGGCACACATCATGGGTGACAGCGTGAGTGCGACGATACCGGACAACAATACTGCGCCCGCTAATGAAAACGCGAACTCTACAAACAATGTGCCGGTTAATCCGCCGAGGAAGCCGATTGGTAAATACACCGCGATCAACGTAGTGGTCATTGCCACAACGGGCCACGCGAGTTCGCGTGTGCCTTTGATGGCGGCGTCGTACGGAGACATGCCCTCTTCGATATGCCGGTGAATGTTTTCCAGCACGATAATCGCATCGTCAACCACAATGCCAATGGCGAGCACCATGGAAAGCAACGTCAGCAAGTTGATCGAAAAGCCCATCAGCATCATTAAGAACAATGCGCCAATCATGGACAGCGGTACGGCAATGGCAGGAATCAAAACAGATCGGAACGAACCTAAGAAAGCGTAGATCACCAAAATTACAATAATGATGGCTTCGATCAACGTTTTAATAACTTCGTCGATTGAGTCTTGAATGTAGCCGGTGCTGTCGTAGGGAATATCGCCGTTCATGCCTTCAGGCAGTTGCGGAAAAATTTCATCTTCGAGCACTTTGCGCACGTCACGAATAACGTCTAGAGAGTTAGCGTCTGGTGCAACAGAGATACCCATAAAGGTCGCCATGTTGCCATTAAATGTTACCGACGTAGCATACGATTCTGAGCCGAGCTCTACCTCCGCAATATCTTCTAGACGAACAATGGCGTTGTCCTGCGCGCGCACGACTAAGCGTTTAAACGAAGCGAGATCGTTTAAATCGGTGGCCGCTTTTAAATCGACCGCCACCATGCTGCCCTTGGTGCCGCCCACGGCGGACAGGACATTATTTGATTGAATGGCTTTGAAAACATCGGACGGTGTAATGCCGAGAGCGGCCATTTTGGGTGGCTGCAACCACGCACGCATAGCGAAGGTGCGATCACCCAAAATTTGCGCACGTTGCACCCCTGCTACAGTGGTCAGCTTGGGCTGTACAACACGTACCAAATAATCGGTGATCTGGTTGTTATCAAGAATGTCTGAAGAAAACGATAGATACATCGCGGCGGTTGTGTCGCCGGTTTGTAAATCTACCGTTGGGTCTTCAGATTCTTGAGGTAGCTGACTGCGCATTTTGTTTACTTTCGCAACAATCTGCGTGAGCGCTTCGTTCGGGTCGTAGTCCAAACGAATATAAGCTTGAATGGACGAAACGCCACCAGCGGAAGTCGATGTGAGGTAATCAATACCGTCCGCACTGGCAATTTCTTGCTCTAACGGTGTGGTAATAAAACCTTGAATCAAATCCGCATCTGCACCGACATACACAGTGGTGACCGAGATCACCGCGTTTTGCAGCTCGGGATATTGGCGCACATTTAGTTCTGTTGCGGCACGAAGGCCAAGCAACAAAATAAACAGGCTGACCACAGTGGCCAGCACAGGTTTATTAATAAAAATATCAGTAAATTTCATTTACTACCTCAGCTATTGGCCGGGGTGGGATTTGGGTCCGCATCGGGCTGGACATCATTTTCTTCAAATACAGGTGCATCGTTCCGGAGTTTCAGTAAGCCAGACGTAGCAACTTTCTCACCCGCTTTCAGACCTTCGGTAATGGCGATTAGGTCGCCGCGCACGGGGCCCAATTTAACGAAACGTTTTTTCACCGTGAGTTTGGCATTGCCCTCTTCGTCCTTTTCATCGCTTTCTTGAATGACAAACACGGCATTGCCGTATGGCGCGAAAGAGACGGCGGTGCGTGGCACAACCACCACATCGTCAGAGTCGCTGAGCTGAATGCGAATGTTGGCGAACATGCCAGGACGTAAATGTTGGTTCTCATTGTTTAATGTTGCTTGCACGCCAAAGTTACGAGTAGCGGCATTTACGCCGGGTTCGATCGCCGTGATTTTTCCTTCGAAAGATTCGTCAGGAAATGCACTTAGCAGCACTTGCGCGACCAAATCATTTTTCAGTTGTGAAAGCTGCTGCTCTGGCAGCGAGAAATTCACATGAATTGGATTAAGCTGTTGCAGGGTGACAATGGCATCGCCCGGGTTGAGGTATTGGCCGAGATCCACCTGGCGGATGCCAAGCTGACCATCGAACGGCGCACGTATGGTTTTCTGCGCGACTTTTTCACGTTGTGCGTCGGCGGTGGCCGCGGCTTGGTCGCGTTCGCTGCGCTTGCGATCAAGTTCGGACTCAGAAATTGAACCTTGCTTGTACAAACTTTGGAAGCGTTTGAAATCCAAGTCGGCCAATCGCGCTGCAGCTTGCAACGATTTGAGCTGTGCCTGATCGGTGCTGCCGTCGAGCGTGACCAGTACATCGCCCTGCTTTACTTGGTCGCCGCTGCCGAAATGAATTTTCTGCACGGCGCCAGAGATTTGCGTGGTGACTTCCACGCCGTTAATGGCGCGCACAGTGCCGACCGCTTCTAAATAGAGCGCCCATTTATCTTGCGCGGCTTCTGCTGTGCTCACTGCAGACGCAGGCACGGGCGAGCTGTTAATGGCGTCGTTCATTCCTTTGGTGAACATGGCTTTTACGCCAAATACACCGCCAAAAACAAACACGCATAAAACCAACATGACGATCATGCGTTTACTCATGGTTCCTGTCCTCCAGTGCCCAACGGGGCGTTATCTCAGCGTTGCTCTTTCGCCGTGCACATGTCGCCAAATAATGCGTTGCACACGTGATTAATTTTTTCCGACATCGCGGGTTCATCGAACGGGTCAAACAGGGGCCGCCACTGCAAGCCGTTTAGCAGCAGTTGGATCTGAGTGAGCATCATGCGATACGGATCTTTCAGTTCGTATAAATCAAGCACCCCTTCGGCGTGCACTAAGTTGTGCATGCCAAGGGTCATGGTCCACTGCCCTATTGATAGCTCCAGTGGCGTGCGTCCGTGATCTTGCACATCGCCATTGGCCACAGCTTCGGCGACGATGTCGTGAACGATCAGGCCCATGGGTTTGCAGACTTCGAGCGTATTGCGCCGGCGTTCTGGCGAAGCGGCTTCCCATATCACTTCTGTGAAGACGAATTGTGAGAGGCGGAAATGTTCGGGATAGCGGTGGGCAAACAGCATGTCTGCCACGGCTAAGGCGAACATTTTATCTCGCGTTGGGGCCTTCCAGTTCGCGACTCTTTGGAAGAATTCGACGCGCGTTTGCGCCATTTCGGCGCAAATCGCGACAAGTAGGTCTTCTTTAGAGGCGAAGTGTTGGTATAGGGTGCCGGTGGCGTAATCGCAGGAGCGGGCTACTTTTGCCATTTGCAGGGCAAGCAGTCCATCTTGGCAAATTTGATCGCGCGCTGCGTCCAGGAAGCGATGCTCCCGTTCGGCAAATTCACGCCGTTTGCGCTCTCGAGTTCCCATGATTCCTTATCTTTTCGAACAAAGGCTGCAAATATTGAACCTGATTCAAAAAATGAGCAACAATCCAAATTGTAAAATCGAGAAAACTATCTGTTTACTTTGTGATCGTTTCGAGACGCTCCAGTACCGTATTAAGGTGGCGTATTCCTAGGTCAGAACACCTTATTCTAGGGCCATCAAGAGAAAGTAAGTGTTCACTTTTAAGCTGCTCTAAGATAGGCAAAATACGCTCCAAGGGAAGGCCTGTTCTAAGTGTAAAACTTTCCTTGTCACTGCCTTGGATCAGTCTAAGTGTGTTGAGAAAGTACTCAATAGGCCGTTCGGGGGGTGTGACCATGTGGGATTGCCGACTGCGGCTCCCCTTCCCTTCGCCTTGGCCGTTTAGATAGGCCTCAGGCTGACGGGTTTTTTGGTAGCGCAAGATGTCGTCGTTGTCCGGCAGCGTGATTTTGCCGTGGGCGCCAGCGCCGAGGGCAAGGTAATCACCGAAATGCCAATAGTTGAGATTGTGACGCGCGGGCCGACCAGGCTGGGCGAAGGCGGAAATTTCGTAGCGTTGGTAGCCGTGTTTGGCCAGCAGTGCAAAGCCCGCCTCCTCCGTTTCGGCCATGTCGTCGAGATCGGGTTGCACTGGCGGTTGATTGAAAAAACTCGTGTTGGGCTCAATGGTGAGCTCGTACCAGCTGATATGTGTGGGCGCCAGCGCGATGGCCTGAGATAGGTCGTCCAGCGCTTGCGCTGTGCTTTGTTCAGGGAGCGCGTGCATCAGATCTAAATTGAAGTTATCGAAGCCTGCGTTGCGCGCAGCTTGGGCGGCGCGCGTCGCTTCGTCGTTGCTATGAATGCGCCCGAGTTTTTTCAGATGTTCGACATTAAAGCTCTGCACGCCAATGGACAGCCGGTTAATGCCCGCCGCGCGATACTCTTCGAAACGTCCTTGCTCGACTGTTCCGGGGTTTGCTTCGAGGGTGATTTCGATGTCTGGCGCGAATTCAATTTGTTGCCGTAACGCGGCCAGTAATTGTTGGTAAAAAACGCCCGGCATTAAGCTAGGCGTGCCGCCACCGAAGAAAATGGATTGCAGTGGTCGACCTTGCACTAGGTGCAGATCGAATTGCAGGTCCTCAAGTAATGCGGCCAAGTATTCTTTTACAGGCAGGTCTTTGCGTTCATGCGAATTAAAATCGCAATACGGGCATTTGCGCACGCACCAAGGTACGTGCACGTATAAAGACAGTGGCGGTAAAGTTAGCAAGGACATTGGTGCATTCTACGCGAGACGGCGGGGAAAGGCGCGAGTCGCTCTTGGAATTAAATTAGGCGCGGAAGTGCGCGGCGGCGTCATTACGTTTAACGGGTGAACTGATCCTGCAGCTGCTGCGACAATTGCGCGAGTGCTTTGCCGCGATGGCTAAGGCTTTGTTTTTCGGATGATGAAAGCTCAGCCGCTGTTTTATTAATGTTCGGCACGAGAAAGTGCGGATCGTAGCCGAAGCCATTTTCGCCGCGCGGCTCGTCAATAATGTGTCCGTCCCAACTGCCTTGCGCAATGAGCGGCGTAGGGTCGTTGGCGTGTTGCATTAGCACGAGCACTGCTTGGTAACGAGCGGTGCGCTTTTCGGCGGGCGTGTTGCGCAGCTTTTCAATAAGCAGTGCATTATTTTTTTCGTCAGTTGCGCCTGCGCCAGAAAAACGGGCGGAATAAATGCCGGGCTCGCCATTGAGCGCGTCGACTTCAATGCCTGAGTCATCGGCGATAGCGGGTAGGCCAGTGTGCGCGGCCGCATTGCGTGCTTTGAGAATCGCATTTTCCACAAACGTTAGGCCGGTCTCTTCGGCTTCCGGCACATCAAATGCGCTTTGTGGAATAACTTCCACGCCGAAGCTGGCAAGAATTTCTTGGAGTTCGGAAATTTTCTTTTTGTTGCCCGACGCGAGAACCAATTTTTTCATCTTGCCGTATTCCTTGGAATTAATATCGATCTAGCGCGTGACGCGATACAGCGCAATTTCACCAAAAAGATTCGGCAGTAAGCGGGTGAGGGTGCTGTTCTCGTGTTCGCGATCAACCACCATGCGTTGCAATATTTTAAAACCGCTTTTTGCACAGTGTGTTTCGAAGTCTTTGACGGTACACAAGTGAATGTTCGGCGTGTCGTACCATTGGTGGGGCAGGGAGCGCGAAACCGGCATTTTGCCTTTGAAAAACAAATATCCGCGCACGCGCCAATGGCCAAAATTGGGGAATGTAATAATCGCTTCTTTGCCCACGCGCAGCATTTCCGATAATACCAGATCAGGGCGATGCACTGCCTGTAATGCTTGTGTCATCACGACGTAATCGAAACGCTTGTCGTTAATGTTGCCGAGACCTTCGTCGATATCTTGTTCAATAACGTTGACGCCGCGCTGAAAACATTCAGCTAAGTTGTCTTGGTTAATTTCAAGCCCGTAGCCGTGACAGTTTTTTGTGTCACGCAGGTTCTCAAGCAGAGAACCGCCGCCGCAACCGAGGTCGAGCACGCGACTATTATCAGGAATCCACGTGCGAATAATTTCCAGATCAGGACGCAGCATTGGGCGCTTCCCCTTCAATTTCTACCGCGACGCGATGCATGTATGCGCTGAACAATTTTAAATATTCAGGGATATCAATTAAGAAGCCGTCGTGACCTTTGTCCGTGTCAATTTCGGCATAGCTAACATCGCGGCCTACTGTGACAAGGCCGTTAACAATTTCTTCTGAACGCTGCGGCGCAAAACGCCAGTCAGTGGTGAAAGAGACCACCAGGAATCGGCATTTTGTTTGTGCCAATGCAAGCTCGAATGAATTGTCGAACTCGCGCGCAGGATCGAAATAGTCCAACGCTTTGGTCATTAGCAGATAGGTATTGGCGTCGAAGTTACGCGAAAACGTTTCGCCTTGATGGCGCAAATAGGATTCCACTTGGAATTCCACGTCGAAGCCAAAATGAAAACGACCGGACTGCAAGTCGCGACCAAACTTTGCGCGCATGGCGTCTTCGGAAAGATACGTAATGTGCCCAACCATGCGTGCCAGAATTAATCCTTGGCGCGGGTAAGTGTCGTGCAAGTAGTAGCGACCGCCATGGAAATTCGGGTCGGTAATAATCGACTGGCGCGCAACTTCGTTGAAGGCAATGTTTTGTGCAGACAGTTTCGGTGCCGAGGCAATGACGGCCGCGTGGCTGAGGCGATCGGGGTAGTCGATGGCCCACTGTAAGGCTTGCATGCCGCCTAAGCTGCCACCAATAACGGCCGCCCACTTTTCGATGCCAAGTCGATCGGCCAATTTTGCTTGGCTGTTTACCCAATCTTTCACAGTAACCATGGGGAAGTCAGGGCCCCAGGGTTGTGAGGTGGCGGGGTTGATAGAGCCTGGGCCGGTTGAGCCGTGGCAGCCGCCAATGTTGTTCAGGGAGACCACAAAAAATCGGTTGGTGTCGATTGGTTTGCCGGGGCCGATGCAGTTGTCCCACCAGCCGGGGCGTTTGTCGTTGGCGCTGTGATAGCCGGCAGCGTGGTGATGGCCGGACAGGGCGTGACAAATCAGTACGGCGTTGGAGGCATTGGCGTTCAGGGCGCCGTAGGTTTCGTAAACGATGTCGTATTCCGCGAGCGTGCGACCACATTCCAGTTGGAGTGGTTCGTCAAAATGCAGCGTGGCCGGAGTAACTATGCCGACCGAATCAGCGGGTATGGTGTCTGGCATCAGAGTGTTAATTGCGCTCGGTGTTTAAAGTAAAAATGTCATGAGGATAAACATGACACTGCAAACGAAAGTCGCGCAAGTCTAAAGGGCGGGGGTAGGGGGTGCAATGCGCGAGCAGTGGCTTTGTCGGGGGTTGTCAGGATGGGGGAAGAGCGCACCACGAGGGCAGTTGATCGGCGGGCAGGGTGGCGCCGCGTAAGATACGTACCGTTTTGCGACGACCGCTGGCACCGCTGTCGATCTGTAGTTGGCTTTTGTTGACGGAAAACTGTTTGGCGAGGAATTTCATCAGCTCGGCATTGGCTTCGCCATCGACCGGCGGTGCGCTAATGCGAATTTTTAAGGCGCCGTCGTGCTCGCCAATCACTTCCGACTTGCTAGCACGGGGTTGTAGGTAGCAGTACAGCAGCAAGTCGTCGCCATCATAACGGGCGACGCTCATCGCCGAGTTAACTCAAGGACCAAATGCTCAAAGACCAAAAAGCACCTGCAGGAACTGGATCAGCAGCAACACTATGATAGGGCTTAAGTCGAAGCCGCCCATGGGGGGTAGCAGCTTGCGCGCGGGCGCCATCACAGGCTCGGTAATCTGCGTAACAATGCGCACGATCGGGTTGTATGGGTCGGGGGCTACCCAGCTAAGAATGACGCGCGCCAAGATGCTCCAGAAGATATAGCCGAGCATTAAGCGGGCGATTTCTTTCACGGCGAACAACAAGAAGTACAGCGGCGCGACACTGATGGCGCCGGCGGAAATAAATTGAACCGCAAGAATTTTGGTAATGACCAGCGCAATCACCAGCACTAATGCCGCGACATCGACGCCGCCGTAGCCGGGAATTATTTTGCGCAGCGGTTTTAGCGGTGGGTTGGTTGCCTTCACCACAAACTGAGAGATGGGGTTGTAGAAATCTGCGCGGACCAACTGCAATAAGAAGCGTGTAAGCACGAGAAAAATATACGCATCAAAGGCGTAGTAAGTCAGAAACAAAAGGGCGCCTTGCGTATTCATCCGCAACTCCACTGGTGGTTAGGCGAGCGATGCGAACCTTTGCATGTTGCACGGAGCAGTGCAACCGGTCGCATCGACAGCGCTATTTACGTTTTCGCTGAGCCTTTAATGGGGATGCTTGGCCGCGCTTTCAAGATTGTCGGCGAGGTGTTTAACCCGACAGCTCTTCGGAGCGTTTTTTGGCCGCTTGCAGGGCGCTATCGACGAGATCGCGATAGCCGCCTTCCTCAAAGGCATTCAGCGCGGCCGCCGTTGTGCCGCCCGGCGAGGTAACTTGCTGGCGCAGCACTTCTGGGCCTTGGTCGCTGGTGATCGCTAGCTGTGCCGCGCCCCACGCGGTTTGCAGTACAAGCTGGCGGGCGGTGTGTGCGTCCAGCCCGAGCTTTTCAGCGCTGGCGATCATGCTTTCCATCATCAGGAAGAAATACGCGGGGCCTGAGCCGGAGACGGCGGTCACGGCGTCGAGTGCGGACTCGTGATCAAACCAAAACGTGATGCCGACACTGCCCAGAATCTGTCCAGCTAAGGTCTTTTGCTCTTCCGAGACGCTGGGTTCGCCGTACAGGCCGGTTGCGCCTGCTTGAACGAGCGCGGGCGTGTTCGGCATGCAACGCACAACGGGCACGTCGCCGAGCCAGCTCTTCAGATTGGCCACCGTCACCCCTGCAGCAATGCTAATAATCAGCGGCTGGCGGGCTTGAACTTGCTCGCGCATGGCTTCACACACTTGCTGCATCACCTGTGGTTTGACGGCCAGCACGAGCACGTCGGCGCGCAAGGCGATCTCATTGTTGTCCACATTCGTGTGCACGCGATGCTGTTGTGCGAGCTGATCGAGCCGCTCCGCACTCACGTCGCTCATCCAGATGCGTGCGGGTCGAATGCCTTTGGCGATCATGCCGCCGACCAAGCTAGAGGCCATGTTGCCTGCGCCGATAAATCCAATGACCTGTTGTGCCATGTTGTTCAATCCTGATGAAATGTATTCGCTGTGCTGAAGGCTGAGACGCCCCTGTAAAATTGGCCTGTCGATTTAGTCTCTCGGCCCAAACAAGGCGGTGCCAATGCGCACAAAGGTTGCGCCTTCGGCAATGGCTGCGCTGAAATCGTCGCTCATACCCATTGATAAGGTGTCCAATTTTGCGGCGTCCTGCGTGTTTAGGTCGGGGATTGTATTGCGCAAAGATGACAGTGTCATGGCGAGTGTGCGAAACGCCGCTGCATTGTGGTCGTTGCTGTCTGCTCTCGGTATTGCCATAAGGCCTCGCAATGCCAGGCCTGGCAGGGCATGCACGGCGGCGGCGAGCGCGGCAGCGTCCGCGGCAGCGACACCGCTTTTGCTGTCTTCATCGTCGATATTGACCTGAATGCACACCTTGAGCGGCGGCAGGTGGGCGGGCCGCTGCTCACTCAGGCGGCGGGCAATTTTTTCTCGATCAACGGAATGCACCCAGTCAAAGTGTTCGGCGATGTCGCGGGTTTTGTTCGACTGAATGGGGCCAATGAAGTGCCACGTGAGCGGCAAATCACGGAGTGCCTCGATTTTATCCAGTGCTTCTTGTAAATAATTTTCACCAAAGTCGCACTGTCCCAGTGCGGCCAAGTCAGCAATCGCGCTGGCGGGTCTGGTTTTGGACACGGCCAGCAGATGTACGGCGTCTTCACGCCGGCCAGCGGCATCGCTCGCAGCGCGAATTTCTGCCTGCACCCGCGCGTAGCGCTGAGCAAGCGAATCGCTGGATGAACCCTTTATTGCGTACATTGTTGAATGGCCTCAGGTGAAGCGGTAACTTAGAGCGTCTCCGCCTTATTTCTGGTGGGAGCATAATAACAAAGAGGCAGAGTTCTGCCTTCGTCATTCAAACAGTCGTGATCAGGAATCACCAATGGATATTACTGAGCTGCTCGCCTTTAGCGCCAAGAATGGCGCCTCTGACCTCCACTTATCCGCCGGCCTGCCGCCCATGATTCGTGTCGACGGCGATGTGCGCCGTATTAATTTGCCTGCGATGGAGCACAAAGAAGTCCATTCGCTGATCTACGACATTATGAACGACAAGCAGCGTAAGGATTTCGAAGAGTTTCTCGAAACCGACTTTTCCTTCGAAGTGCCAGGTGTGGCGCGCTTCCGTGTAAACGCTTTTAACCAAAACCGTGGTGCTGGCGCGGTATTCCGGACGATTCCTTCCAAGGTATTGACCATGGAAGAGCTGGGCATGGGGAAGGTGTTCCAGAAGATTTCCGAAACCCCGCGGGGTATTTGTTTGGTTACTGGGCCAACGGGCTCGGGTAAATCAACGACGCTCGCGGCAATGATTGACTACATTAATAACACCCGTTACGAGCACATTCTCACCATCGAAGACCCGATCGAATTTGTACACGAATCGAAAAAATGTCTGGTGAACCAGCGCGAAGTGCATCGCGACACCTTGGGCTTCGCAGAAGCACTGCGTTCTGCCTTGCGGGAAGATCCGGATATTATTCTCGTGGGTGAGATGCGAGATTTGGAAACCATTCGTCTCGCACTAACCGCGGCGGAAACCGGCCACTTAGTGTTTGGCACCTTGCACACTACCAGCGCGGCAAAAACCATTGACCGGGTTGTGGATGTATTCCCCGCGGAAGAAAAATCCATGGTGCGTTCGATGTTATCGGAATCGCTGCAGGCGGTTATTTCGCAGTCGCTGCTGAAGAAAAACGGCGGCGGTCGTGTGGCCGCGCATGAAATTATGATCGGTACCCCAGCAATTCGTAACTTGATCCGTGAAGATAAAGTCGCGCAGATGTATTCCGCGATTCAAACGGGTGCGGGAATCGGCATGCAGACGCTCGATCAGTGTTTGCAAAATCTGGTGCAAAAAGGGGTGATTTCTCGTGAAGCAGCCCGTGAAAAAGCAAAAGTGCCAGAAAACTTTTAATTAAATACTTTCGCCTAGGGCGGGGAACGTTTAGCAGATGGAATTTGAAGACCTACTCAAAATCATGGTTCAGAAGGGCGGGTCCGACCTGTTTATTACGGCCGGCGTGCCGCCATCCATGAAAATCCATGGCAAGGTGTTGCCGGTTACCAAAACCGCCCTGACGCCAGACATGACGCGAGATATCGTTTTTGGCGTGATGACCGAAAAACAGCGCAAAGACTTTGTTGAAACGAAAGAAATGAACTTCGCGATTTCGGCGCGCGGCATCGGTCGTTTCCGGGTATCGGCGTTTTATCAGCGCAACCTGGTTGGCATGGTTGTGCGTCGGATCGAAGTAAAAATTCCTACGCTCGATGATCTACGTCTGCCGAGCGTGATTAAAGAATTGGCCATGGTAAAGCGCGGCTTGGTGATTTTCGTGGGCGCGACCGGCACTGGTAAGTCCACGTCGCTGGCAGCGATGATTGGTTATCGAAATAAAAATTCGAAAGGTCATATCATCACCATCGAAGATCCCATCGAATTTATTCACCAGCATCAAGGTTGTATTGTTACGCAGCGCGAAGTCGGTTTGGACACAGAGAACTTTGAAATCGCGCTAAAAAACACGTTGCGACAAGCGCCAGACGTTATTCTCATTGGTGAGATTCGTTCACGTGAAGTGATGGATTACGCCATCGCGTTTGCGGAAACCGGCCACTTGGCGTTGGCAACGCTGCACGCGAACAACGCTAACGGTGCGCTCGATCGCATTATTCACTTCTTCCCGCCTGACCGTCACGATCAACTGTGGATGGATTTGTCGCTTAACTTGAAAGGCATTGTTGCGCAGCAGTTAATCCCAACGCCGGATGGCAAAGGACGCCGTGCCGCGATTGAGGTGCTCCTCGGTACGCCATTGATCCAAGATCATATTCGCAAAGGCGAAGTGCATTTGATCAAAGAACTGATGAAGAAATCACGCGACTTGGGCATGCAAACGTTTGACCAATGTCTTTATGATCTTTACACAGCGGGTGAAATTACTTATGAGGACGCCATGTTGCATGCGGACTCACCAAACGATTTGCGTTTGATGATCAAGCTTGGCGCAGAATCCGATGCATCGTCGCTGGATTCGGCAACCCGTGGGCTGAGCATTCAAGAAACGGAATAGATTGCGGCTCACCGAATACGGTCAATGCAAAATAAAAAACGGAGCCTAGGCTCCGTTTTTTATTTCCAAGTGCTGGCTATTTATGAGCGCGTAGCTTCAAGTTTCGGGCGCAAATAAAATGCGCCGAACATTAAGATGGGCAAAATATCTTTGTTAGTGGGCTTCAGGCGATCCTTCAGCAGCGTAAACACTGCGATGACTTCAACGACATGAAATATGCCTATCATCATTCCGGTGAGAATTAGAATGGGGTCAACCTTCGGCGGTAAGTCGAAGAGAAGGGCGGCAAGTACGGCCAGCCAATAAAGCGTGGCACCTATTTTGATGGGGTACGACATTCATGTTCTCCGAAAGCACTTAACGCATAGACGCAGCGCCGTTCCATCGGCATACATCTTGTGGGGTTCTTTCGCACACTTTAGCAGCAACATTTCCGGTCGTCACTTTTGCTATCTGCACTATAGGGCGCGTAGTTGCTTGCTCCACGCAATGAGACTCACAAGCTGTCGCTCAACCATCTCTAGCGCCTTGGCATCAATGAGTTTCCCTTCGTCAAATTTATCCGAGTAGCTGCCAATCATCACTTCCGGTTTATTCAGCGGGTGTGCATCCAGAAATACCAGCGTTTGCCGCAAATGATATTGCATGCGAGCCGTGCCAATGGCGCCTGGCGAGGTACCCATGATGGCGACAGCTTTGCCGGCAAAAGGCTGCGGAGACATGCGCGAAAGCCAATCGATCACGTTCTTTAATACGCCGGGAACAGAATAATTATATTCAGGCGATACAATTAGCACGGCGTCGGCGTTCGCAATGGATTGTGCCAAGGTTGTCACCGCCGGTGGTACGCCAGCATCTTGCACATCTTGATTGTACAAAGGGACGTCGTCGAATTTTCCTTGTGTGATAATTGCGTCTAGCGAAGGCGCGATATCGATAGCAGCATTCAGGACTTGTTGGTTTCGTGATGCGCTACGTAGGCTGCCGCAAAGTGCGACGATGCGAGTACTCATGGTGTGCTCCATGCCAAAAAATAATCTAGGGATGTCGTGTATCTTATACTCAGAGAGTAACGGCTTCACATGCCAACGTCATCGGCAGCAATAAAAAATGCTCAGCATGGGTTCCACGCCGAGCATTGATCATCGATATACTGACTGCGGCTAACATTAGCCCGCTAACACACCGTCTCGGTAATCTTGCAAGGCCTGATTAATTTCTTCCGGTGTATTCATTACAAACGGACCGTACTGCACAATCGGTTCGCCTATCGGCTTGCCAGCCAACAGTAATGCCCTTCCACCGTTTTCACCGCCGCGTAACGTAACGCTGTTGCCATCGTTTAATACAGCGGCGCTGTTCTGCGGAATAGCACGCCCGTCGATGCTGACTTCACCCTCAAACACATACGTGAATGCGTTGTGCCCTGATGCAACCGGCAGCGTAATGTCAGTATTCGCCGGAATATTCACGTCGAGGTATAACGGATCGGTGCTTACACCTTGAATCGGTCCTGCATACTCCGTCCCGTCCGCGCTCACATTGCCGGCAATCATTTTTAGCTGCACGCCGTTCGCTAACGTACTCCACGGCATTTCTGCACTCGGAATATCGCGGTATGCCGCCGGTTTCATTTTCTCCGCCGCAGGCAGGTTGATCCACAATTGAAAGCCGCGCATGCGTCCTTCTTTTTGCTGCGGCATTTCAGAGTGAATAATGCCTCGTCCCGCCGTCATCCATTGCACGTCGCCGGAGCGCAAGTCGCCTTGGTTGCCCATGTGATCTTCGTGCAGCATGTGGCCGTCGAGCATGTACGTCACCGTTTCAAATCCGCGATGTGGGTGCGATGGAAATCCAGCGAGATAATCGTTAGCATCGAAGGAAGAAAATTCATCGAGCATCAGAAATGGATCCAGTCGCACGCTGTGAGACTGACCCAAGGTGCGACGTAAACGTACGCCTGCGCCGTCGCTGGTGGCCATGCCAGGAATCACTGTCCGAACGGTTCTGTTACTCATCTTTCCTCCTATGCATTAGCCTAAGTGCTAATGCCCTTCACGCTTTCAGCGCGCGGTTAACCGGAAATTTCTTTGCGGTTATGCGCGGTGGTGAAATCTTGTTTCGGTCCAACCGGCACAATGCCGGTTGGATTAATGGTCTTGTGGCTACAGTAATAATGGTGCTGTATATGAGTAAGATTCACGGTGTCTGAAACACCGGGTACTTGATACAGATCGCGTACGTACTGACTCAAATTCGGATAGTCTTCAATGCGTCGAATGTTGCATTTGAAGTGACCGACATACACCGCATCAAAACGAATTAATGTGGTAAATAAACGCCAGTCTGCTTCCGTCAGTTGTGCGCCAGCGATATAACGATGCGTCGAAAGGTGTGCCTCCAGCGCATCGAGCTCTGAAAACAACGATTCAACCGCCGCGGCATACACATCCTGTTTGGTTGCGAAGCCCGCCTTGTAAACGCCGTTGTTGACGTTGTCGTAAATGCGCGCGTTCCAGTGATCAATCGTGTCGCGCGACGCGGCAGGATAGTAATCGCCTTTTGCCGCACCGATGTTCTCGAACGCGCTGTTCAGCATGCGAATAATATCGGCCGATTCATTGCTAACGATAGTCTCGGTTTTTTTGTCCCATAACACGGGTACCGTGACGCGACCGCTATATTTTGCATCCGCTTTCAAATACAGCTCGTAGAGTTTTTCTAAGCCATATAAATCATCACCGGTGGCGCCAGAAAAATCGCTATCAAATGTCCAGCCGTTCTCAAGCATCAGCGGGTGCACAACCGAGACGCCGATCATGTCTTGCAGGCCTTTCAGCGCGCGAAAAATTAATGTTCGGTGCGCCCAAGGACAAGCGAGTGACACATATAAGTGGTAGCGCCCTGGTTCAGCTTTAAATCCGGCCGAACCCGTTGCGCCTGCGCTTCCGTCGGCGGTCACCCAGTGTCGAAACTGAGATTCGCTACGAACAAATTTTCCGCCGGTAGAATCCGTGTCGTACCATTTGTCCTGCCAGTGACCGTCTACTAGTAAGCCCATTGTTTGCTCCTGTTGTGATGCGTCGGCATGCGCCGACGCGTTTTCAACGTTACGCGGCGATAACGACTTTTTCCAAAATGCCTTTGAGTTGCGTTTCGCCTTGCTTGGCAGCATCGGCGAGCGCCGCTTGTTTTTTCTCGTCGCCCATATTGACGCCTTCGGCATAAATAAAGGTGACATCTTTAATGCCAATAAAACCAAGGAATTGCTTCAAGTAAGGCGCTTGGTTGTCATTCGGAGTTTCTGCATACAGTCCTCCGCGCGTGGCAAATACCAGCGCCGGCTTATTGTCGATTAAGCCCACTGGTCCAGTCTCGGTGTACTTAAAGGTGACACCTGCTCGGGCAATTTGATCCATCCAGGATTTCAATTGGCTTGGCACGGCGAAGTTATACATAGGTACGCCGAGCACAATGACGTCTGCGTCACGCACTTCGCTCACTAGCTTATCCGAGTAAGCAATGATTTCACGCTGCGCTTCAGTGCGATCCGCTTCGGGTGTAAAGAACGCGCCCGCATGCTCCGCAGTGAGGTGTGGCACAGGCTCCGCCGTCACATCACGAACTACCACGCGACCGTTTGGGTTGGCCTGCTGCCATGCGCGAATAAAGTCGTTCGCCAATTGGCTGGAGTTGCCGTTGTCGCCAAAAATGCTGCTTTTTACTTGAAGTAGTGTTGCCATGATTGCTGCTCCGTATGTCGTGCCGAATATCGATGTGATCATTGTTGTATTTGCAAACCTGATTAAAAAGAGCAGAATTCTCTTCGGTTAGATCAGGAAATTAGATGTATGAGCGAAGGTCCGCAGATTTCGTTGGAGCAGTGGCGCGCGCTTTTGGCCGTAGTGGATGAAGGCGGCTATGCGCCAGCGGCTGAAGCGTTAGGTAAAAGCCAGTCGGCGGTCAGCTACGCCATCCAGAAGCTGGAATCGGTGTTGGATGTGCGGGTGTTTAGTATTGAAGGTCGCCGTGCGGTGTTGACCCCTGCCGGTGACTTGCTCTGCCGCCGAGCCAGAGTGTTAGTGACGGAAGCCGAAGAGCTAGAGAAGGCGGCGGGGCGGTTGCAGCAGCGCTTTGAGCCGGAAATTCACGTCGCCGTGGAAGCCATCTTTCCCATTTGGTTGATGCTGGAATGTCTCGCCGAGTTGGCCAAAGACTTTCCCGATACCCGTGTTCAACTTTACGAAACGGTACTTACCGGCACCGAAGATGCGTTGCTTGAACGTCGCGTTGATCTTGCCGTGTCAGGCAAGGTGCCTACGGGATTTCTAGGTGAAGCGTTAATGCGTGCCCGCTTTTTACCGGTGGCAGCTCCAGGCCATCCACTGTTAGAGGGTAAGGGGGCGCTTACTTACCAGGACCTGCGCCGACATCGTCAGTTGGTCATTCGTGACTCTGGCGCGCGCCGTATTGATGCCGGATGGCTTGGCGCTGAGCAGCGCTGGACGGTATCGAACTTTGCCAGTTCTATCCGCGCTGTATGCATGGGGATGGGCTTCGCTTGGTATCCAGAAGATAAGATTGCCGCCGAATTGGCCAGTGGCGAATTGAAAGTGTTGCCGCTGGTCGAGGGCAAAGAACGCTTTGCTGAACTGTATTTGATTTATACCGATCGCGATTACGCCGGCCCAGCAACGCGACGACTTGGACAGATTTTGACAGAGCGGGTGGACGGTTTGTGCCGTGAGCGCTGGCAGGTTTGATAACACTTCACCTCCGCCTCACCTGCTCGCCGATAAAACAGAGCATGTGAGCGATCGGCGAACGAATTAGTAAGAGAGTAGAGCTACGAGTTAGGCGATACTGACTAAACAAAAGCTGCATAAATGTTTTCAGCAATGCAGCGCGATGTACTGACGAGCACGGAGCGCAAGACGCCCATGAATGACAATGCCGCATTACCCGTCAGTGACGCAGAAATGCATATACGCCCTGCCCGTCGTGATGACGCGGAACATTTAGCGCGGTTGATCAACATTGCCGGGGAAGGTATTCCTCGTTGGAATTGGTCCCGCATTTCGTCGTCCGAAAAATGGCTCGACGTGGGGATTGCGCGTGCTCAGCAAGAAGAGGGCGGCTTTTCATGGCGCAACGCGTGGGTGGTTGAACAAGAAGGCCAGGTAGCAGCGATGCTGCTCGGCTATGTGCAGCCGGACCCGTATCCACTTGATGATCTAGCCCAGTTGCCAGAGGTGATTCGTCCGCTGGTCGAGCTTGAAGCGCGCGCGCCGGGAAGTTGGTACGTCAACGCGCTGGCAGCGTATCCGGCGTTTCGCGGCAAAGGCCTCGGTTCGCGTCTGCTCGCCGTGGCCGAGGGCATGGCGCGGTTAGGTGGCAGTACAACACTGAGCATTATTGTTGCCGAGCAAAATCACGGTGCGGTGGCGTTGTATGAACGCTGTGGTTACGCCCAGGTTGATGCACGGCCCATCGTTGATTACCCAGATTGCGAATACAGCGGCGATTGGTTGTTGTTGGTTAAGCCGCTGCAGCGTGATCAGCCGGTCACGCCGGGGTTGTATCGACACTATAAAGGCAACGAATACCGCGTTATTGACGTGGCCACGCACAGTGAAACGCGGGAAAAGCTCGTCGTGTACCGGCCCTTATACGGCGATTTCAATTTATGGGTGCGGCCGCTTGAAATGTTCAAGGAAGATGTTGTGGTAGATGGCGTTACGATGAAACGCTTTCAGCGTATTGCTGACTAACCTAGTACCACATACATTTGACTCTAAGCAGCGGGAGAAAATCATGCGCGCACAGAGTGTCGTTTCGAAATCCTTATCCAAGCCTTTCACCGCCGCCGCACTGTTACTCGCGTTGGCAGGGTGCGCCACGCCGGTCACGGACTATAAAAAAGGCACTGACTTTTCGGTCTATAAAGCGGCCACGCTTCGTCAGGATGCTGGCGGCGATCGGTCCATTGATGCGGCGCGTGTTGATGCGGCGCTGAAGAAGTATTTGCCCAGCAGGGGCGTCTCCGTGACCAATAACGCGGCGCAACTAGAGGTGGTGAGCCGCTTTAAAGAATACGCCCACTACGACAGCAACAATGTATCTTTCGGGTTTGGCGCTGCGCGCAGCAACATGGGTATCGGCGTCACAACACCGGTCAGCTCCAAAGAGAGAAAACAGTATCGCTTAGAAATTGAATTCGTCGACACGCAAACTCAGCAGGTCGTGTGGAAGGCGAGTAGCGCCAATCAGATGGACGAAGATCTGAGCGCAGAAAACCGTGATGAGTGGATAGATTACACAGTGCAGAAAATATTGGCGAAATATCCGCCTGGGAATTAAATAAATCTTTTTATTGCGAGCGCGTAACTGATTCAGAAAAAATCTCGTTCAGCGCAGCGTGGCTTTCGATTAATCCGAAAGCCACGTCACGCGCCCTTCGCATACGGTGAGCCGTGTTACGCCCGGCAGGACCGCTTCCATCCATGGACTATTTTTTCCGGATGAAATCCAATCGTCGCTCGGTCGTCGGCGTGTTTTGGTGTCGATGATGCAAAGGCTAGCGACACGTCCAATTTCTAAATGACCCACTGTTTGCCCTAAGCATTTTGCTGCGCCGCTAGTGAGAACTTCGATGGCGCGTTGCAAAGTGAGGTGATTTTCTTCGACTAAATGCAGCAGCAATGGCAGCAATGTTTCGATGCCCGCAATGCCGGCTTTGGTCGCAGGGAAGGGCGCAAGCTTGCTGGAAGAGCCAACCGCTGTGTGCTGGGAGCATACCGCATCAATAGTGCCGTCAGCGACGGCGGCGAGTAGTGCTTCGCGATCCGCTTTGCTACGCAGTGGCGGTTGAATATGGCATTGGCTGTTAAAACCTTCGATAGCCGATTCATCAAGCAGTAAATGATGAATGCACACATCTGCAGTAATCGGTAAGCCTTTTGCTTTGGCGTCGCGAATCAACGACACGCTAGCGCCAGAACTTAACTGATGCACATGCGCACGGACGCCGCTGGCTTCAATTAAAATTAACGCGCGAGCGAGATCAATCGTCTCTGCCACAGAGGGAACGCCAGGCAGGCCAAGGCGCGTCGCCACTGGACCATCGTGTGCGCAACCGCCTGCTGCAAGCGAATTATCTTGTGGCCGCAACATAACCGGAATATCAAACGTCGCCGCATATTCGAGACACCGTTTTAACACCAGCGCATCTTGCACTGGAAAGCCTGCGTTGCTGACGCCAATGCAGCCCGCTTCTTTTAGCGTTTGCATTTCGGCGAGCTGCTTGCCTTCAAGTTGTTGCGTCATTGCCGCAAGAGGTAGCACGCGGGCAAAGCCTGCTTTCATGGCGCGCTCGCGAATTAATCGCACCACCGCCGTGCTGTCGATGACCGGATTTGTGTCGGGCAGTGCGCACAAATGTGTAATACCGCCACTGGCTGCAGCACGGGTTTCGCTGCTGATGTTGGCGTCGGTTAACCGTGTGCAGGTATCAACAAGGCCGGGAAAAACACACAACCCTTCGGCATTAAAGATTTCAGCACCGGGCGCGTCGAGGCTGGCGCCCATACGCACTAATCTGCCGTTTTCGATTAACACGTCGAGCACTTCGTCGCGTTGATTATTGGGATCAATCACCCGGCCTTTGCGAATGAGGATGTGCGCTTTCGGGCTACTCATCGACCGGCTCCTGCATCTTGTCCGGCGATGCACATGGACATCACTGCCATGCGCACGGCGATGCCGAACGTCACCTGATGAAGAATAACGGAGCGTGGTCCGTCGGCCACTTCGCTGGCGATTTCGACACCGCGATTGATCGGGCCAGGGTGCATCACAATGGCGTCGGGTTTGGCAGGGCGCAGGCGATCATTGTTGAGCCCGTACAAGCGGAAGAATTCTTTTTCAGACGGCAGCAATGCGGAATCCATGCGCTCTTTTTGCAAGCGTAATGCGATGACTACATCAACATCTTTTAAGCCTTGCGCTAAATCGCTGTAAACGCTGACGCCAAGGGATTCGATATCAACGGGCAGCAATGTCCGCGGACCAATCACGCGCACTTCTTCTGCGCCTAAAATATTCAGCGCATGAATTTGCGAGCGAGCAACGCGTGAATGAACAATGTCGCCGATAATGGCGACTTTTAATCCTTCGAAGCGACCTTTGTAATGGCGGATGGTGTACATATCCAGCATTGCTTGGGTCGGGTGCGCGTGGCGACCGTCGCCGGCATTGATCACGGCAACGTTGGGGGTCACATGCTCGGCAATAAACGACGGTGCGCCGGAGTCAGAATGGCGCACTACAAACATGTCGCTGGACATGGCTTCTAAATTCCACAACATATCCATCAGCGTTTCACCTTTACTGGTGGCGCTTTTGGCAATATCGATATTGAGTACGTCGGCGCTTAATCGCTTGGCGGCGAGCTCAAAGGTTGTGCGGGTGCGGGTGCTTGCTTCGAAAAATAAATTCACCACCGTTTTGCCGCGCAGCAAAGGGACTTTTTTGATGGCGCGGTCACCGACTTCAACAAAGCCAGCGGCGGTATTTAAAATGTCTTCGAGAAGGGAACGGGAACAATGCTCTACGGAGAGAAAATGCTTCAGCTTACCGTCGTCGGTGAGCTGGAGGCTGGCGGATGGCGGCGTGGCAATCATGTCAGCTCATTCGTCATAAAGTCTAATCGACTCTTAGTATTTCCGCTGTGAGTGGCGCGGGTCCGTGCAATTCTACCCGTTCTAGGGGGCCTAATGCCAAGGTTTCCCCGCAAATATCTGGACTAACCGGTAATTCTCTTTGCCCGACATCAAATAACACCACCAATGTGATGCTCGCTGGGCGACCGAAATCGAATAATTCATTCATGGCAGCGCGCACGGTGCGGCCACTCATTAGGACGTCGTCAATCAGAATTAGGTGTTGCCCTTCCACCTCGAAATCCATGTCGGTGGGTTTTACTTTGGGATTAATGCCGCGTTTGGTGAAGTCGTCACGGTAGAAGCTAATGTCGAGCGTGCCGAGCTCTGGGTCGCCCAGGCGCGAGCAAAGTTCGGCGGCAAGCCAAACACCGCCGGAATGAATGCCAACAAGCTTAATATTGTTTCTTTCGCGCTCGCCCAGCAGTGTGCGCAGATCGTCGGCCATGTCATCGAGGCGTTGATGAATCCATTTGCTGTCGTATTTCACGGCCTGTCCTTTTTGAGCGTTCGATCTGCTGGGGCGACGTTGCGATGTTCAAAACTGTTTCGCCATTGGCGTTTACTTTAAGGCGTTAGCCCGCCATCGGTAAAATAGGTTTCGATAATTAATGCGGCGGCGATGCTGTCGACCCGTGGATCCGGGCCGCGTTTGGCTTTGTCGCCGAGCTGGGCGCGCGCTTCGCGGGTGCTGAGACGTTCATCGACCATCCACACCGGCAAGTTAAAGCGGCCGTTTAATTGCCGCGCGAAGCGTCGAGCGCGGGCACTTAATTCGCTTTCTGTGTCATCCATGTTTAACGGCAAGCCGACAATTAGCGCGTCCGGCGACCACTCCATGATCAGTGCTTCAATGCTTCCCCAGTCGGGCTTTTCTTGGCGGCTGAGCAATGCAGGCAGCGGCGAGCCACTGCCCATGAGGGATTGCCCGGTGGCTACCCCGATTTTTTTATGGCCAAAATCAAATCCAAGCACGCTTGAGGACACTTTATCACCCGTGCCCAGCTTCGCCGGACAGTAATTGAATGTCGACGCCGAGAGAACGCGCCGCTGATTTCCAGCGTTCATCAAATGGCACATCGAAAATAATCTCAGCGGATGCAGGCACCGTGAGCCAGCTATTTTGCGCGAGCTCTTCTTCTAATTGACCTGCAGTCCATCCCGCATAGCCGAGCGCCATTAATGACTGACTTGGCCCTTTGCCATCGGCAATGGCTTCAAGAATATCGCGCGAAGTGGTGAGCCATAATTCAGTGCTGAGTTGCACCGTGGAGGTAAACGGTGTCTCAAGAGCGGGATGCAAAATAAATCCGGCTTCCGTTTGTACCGGGCCGCCCGCCACAACTTGATGGCGCTGGCCGATGAGGATTTCGCATTCAATGCCGAGGTCTTCAAGCACATCGTCGTAACTGATGTTGACGGGGCGATTGAGCGTAAGGCCCATGGCGCCGTCTTCGTTGTGTTCAATGATGTACGTAATGCTGTGCTCAAAGTTGGGGTCTTCGAGCTGCGGCATCGCAATGAGGAATTGGTTTTTCAGGCTATCACTATTCATGGTGTCAGTATCCGCCTGGGTGGGTGGCGGGGGCAAGTGCCGTGGCGAGTACAGTGCTGAGCTATTGGCTGGTGAGGGTTTGTCTGGGGTCAAATTTCCATGTGCGGATAATTTCTAGAATATCGATCTTCTGCTTCATCTCGCCGGTGAATGGGGAGAATGGTGCTGCGAGTTGCACGCTGCGAATGGCTGCTTCGTCTAAAAAACTGTGACCAGATGATTTAAGTATTTTGATGCCGCCTTTGAGCGAGCCGTCGTTATTCAGTGTGACCAGCAAACGGACGTTACCAAATTTGCCTTCGCTCAGTGCTTGTTTGGGAAAATTGCGCGTGCCCATCGCTTCTACTTCGCGCCGAAACGCATCGATGTATAACGCTTCGTAGTGCGCCTTTGCAGACACCGAGGTCAGTGTGCGAACGCGAGGACGTTTAGCGTACGCTTGCTTTTGCTCATCGAGCCTCGCTTGCAGGCTGGCAATTTCATTGTTCAGCGACTCAAGAGATTCTTTGTCTTTTTTCGGCAGTGGCTTGGGTTCTTGTTTCTTTTCTTGCTTGGCGGGCGACTTGCGCTTCGAAACGCCCTGCGTGGTAAGAACTAAACGCTGAGTGAATTCGGTATTTGGCGCAATGGTGCTCGGCGTCTCCAGCTGCACATGCTCAATTTTGGTGTCATCGAACGGCGCGACTTCGGTGGTGGTGAGTTCACGCTTTTCGGTTTCGTCGCCGGAGCCTTCTTGATTTGCCTGAGCAATAAAATCTGCTTGGTCGGGTGCTTTGTCGCTTAATTGCTGTGCGATGGTGACTTCAATAGTGCGGGCGGGTTCACCGGGCTTTTGGTTTTGGAAGCCGAGGCCGAAAATTAAACTGGCGTGCATCGCTGCCGCTAAAAATAGCGTAAAGCTTAAGCGATCAGCAGGGGTTACGGGTGCGCCAGTTGAAGCCATGTGCGTGTTATTTTCCGGGACAGCGATGAGCGGGTTTGAATCGTTTCAGCGAGACGCTAACAACGTTTCGTTTGCTAATTTGCCTTGTGCTTTTTTGTTGACGACGGCATTTGGCGATAGCGCGATCATAAATTATTTTTACTGTTGTTTGTGGTTTTGATGAGCGCCTAGAAATATCTTCTGCGATCACTGTTGTTCGCGCAACGTCAGCAGCTGATCAAATAACTGCCCAGCAATATTAATGTTGTACAAACCGTCCAGCTCGCGAATACAGGTGGGGCTCGTCACATTAATTTCCGTTAAGAAGTCGCCAATCACGTCTAGGCCGACGAAGTATAAGCCGTTGCGTTTAAGAGTTGGGCCGACCTGTTCGCAAATCCAGCGGTCGCGATCGGTAAGCTCTCTGCCTACGCCTGTGCCGCCTGCGGCCAGATTTCCACGTAATTCGCCTTCGCGAGGAATTCGCGCGAGGGCATAGGGAACTGGCTCGCCGTTGATCATCAATATGCGCTTGTCACCGTCGGTGATTTCGGGGATGTAACGCTGCACCATAATCGGCGTCTTGCCTTGCTGTGTGAGAATGTCGATCACCACAGAAATGTTTGGGCTTTCACTGCGTACGCGAAAAATATTAGAGCCGCCCATGCCATCAAGGGGCTTCATTACGGTGTCGCCATATTCTCTTACAAAATCGCGCAAAATATCTGAGCGGCCAGAAACTAACGTCGGCGCGCAACATTGCGGAAATTCGGTGGCGAATATTTTTTCATTACTATCACGGACGCTGGCAGGCCGGTTCACCACCATCACGCCTTCTTTTTCAACTTTCTCTAGCAAGTACGTGACGTAAATATATTCATTGTTAAATGGCGGATCTTGACGCATTAACAAAATATCGAGATCAGCTAAATCGAGATTGCGCTCAGGGCCTTTTTCAAACCAATCAGTGCGGGCGTCGGTCAGTTTAAGGTCGGCGGCGCGCGCATAGGTACGGCCATCGCGGACATACAGGTCTGGCGGCGTCATGTAGAGGATGTTCCATTGTCGACGCTGCGCTTCAAGCAACATGGCAAAGGTGCTGTCTTTCCATGGCTTGATTTTTTCGATGGGGTCCATGACAACCCCAAGCGTAATGGACATGCTAACTACCTGTGCAATGGCGAGGTGTGCGACCGTTTACGCTACGAAGAAAACCACTGAGCGAGGACACAGTTGCTGCGTGCGACGGCGCGCCTCATGGTAGCAGTGGGAGTTGGGGGAGGCTATCCGCAGGGGATCATTTTTTTCAGGCTTTATAAGGTCTTATAGATTGAAGCTTGAATCTGTGTTAAAACTCCGACTTGGGCCCACGTAAGCCGGATGTCTTACCTGTGCGCTATCAAAAGGGCCGGTATTACAATAACTTAGCCTACTGTTCGGTACTCGGTGAAAGGCTGTTTCCATGACAGAAGAAAACTTCCAAGATTTAAAAGTGATGGTGATTGACGATTCGAAGACGATTCGTCGTACGGCTGAAACGCTGCTAAAGAAGGCAGGTTGTGAGGTTATCACCGCCACCGACGGCTTTGATGCGTTGGCAAAAATCGCCGATACCAAGCCCGACATCATTTTTGTAGATATCATGATGCCGCGCCTGGATGGCTATCAAACCTGCGCATTAATTAAAAATAACAGTGCCTTCAGGGAAACGCCTGTGATCATGCTGTCCTCCAAGGACGGCCTGTTCGATAAGGCGAAGGGGCGGATTGTTGGGTCTGATGAATACCTGACAAAACCCTTCTCCAAGGAAGAGTTGCTTGGTGCGATTCGCGAACATATACAATAAGAGTGCGAATCGCTTTAAGAGGTTGATATGGCAAAGATTTTAATCGTTGACGACTCTCCCACGGAAACCTTTAAGTTTCGTGAAATCTTAGAGCGTCACGGCCATGAAGTGATTGAGGCCGCCAACGGTGCGGACGGGGTTGCGGTGGCAAGGGCAGAGCAGCCACAGCTGGTGCTGATGGATGTGGTTATGCCTGGCCTGAATGGCTTTCAGGCAACTCGTCAGCTCACCAAAGGGGCGGACACTGCACACATTCCTATTGTTATCGTCACCACCAAAGATCAAGAAACTGACCGGGTTTGGGGTCAGCGCCAAGGTGCGCGCGATTACCTGACCAAGCCGGTTGATGAAGACGTCCTGCTGAAAACGATTGATCGTTTTCTGGCTGGCGGCTAAGAGGAGTTTGCTTTGAGCGCGGCATCCGCGGCCTATATCAAACTGGCCGAATATCTGGCCAGGTTCCGTACTACGGCACTCGATCTGCCCGCACGGCAGGACGCGGTGCAGTATTGGACCGGTATCGGCTTTATGCTTGATGGAGAACGATACGTTGCGCCGTTGGAGCAGGTGTCGGAAATCCTGATGTCCACGTCGTACACGCGCTTGCCAGGCGTGCATAACTGGATGAAGGGCGTGGCCAATGTTCGTGGTCGCCTAATGGCGGTGATGGACTTGTCTGTGTTTTTGGAAAAGAACACCTCGCTGCAGGAAAAGCGCCGCCGTTTATTGGTCATTGACCAAGGCGAGCTGTATACGGGGTTAACCGTGGATGAAGTGTTCGGCATGCAGCACTTTAATGTCGAAACATTCGTCGACGAGCCGGAAGGCGTTGATGAGGCAGTGTTGCCGTTTATCGAAGGGGCATATCTGCGTGATGGTGAGCTTTGGCAGGTCTTTAGTTTGTTGCAGCTCGCCAGTGATCCAAGATTTTTACAGGTGGCTCGAACTGGTTAATTGGTTTGAGCACTTATCGGGAAGCTGCGTTCAGTCAGGCGCAACTTCGGGGCAGTGAAACCGTAGCAATACAAGAACAGCGACAGGCAGGCCGGGAGCCAAAGCTATGAATTTTAATCCGCGTGAATTCGTTGAGCGTCTAAGGGGCGGCGTCAGCGACAACCCGATGACACTTGCTTTGTACACAGGCTTCGGTCTGGCGACACTAGCAACGGTACTTAACTTCGTATTGCTGGCGGTTTTCGCCGGCACGGCGCAGGAAAACATTACCAACGCGTCGGAGCTTCGAGTTGTATCGCAGCAGATCGCCAAGAACGCCTTGGAAGCGGCGGCGGGTAACGCCGAAGCGTTTGAGTTGCTCGATAGCGCTCGAAAGAAATTCCAAGGCAGCTGGGACAAGGTTGCTGACGCTGACGTTGGTGACGACCAGTTGGTGGCCGATTTGTCTGGCCAGTGGGACGAAGTGCGAAGCAGTGTAGACGTGATTCTTCGCGGTGAAGATACGGTGCTCGATTTGCACGACGTTGCGGATACGTTGGCGCAAACCGTTCCTCAGCTCCAAGCAGAATATGATGGTGTAGTAGAAATTCTGGTAATGACCGGCGCTGAACCCGAGCAGATCGCCTTCGCCCAGAAGCAATCCTTGTTAGCAGAACGTATTGTGCGTTCGATCGATAAAGTCCTCGCCGGTGGTGAGGGTGCAGTACAAGCGGCGGATAGTTTTGGTCGTGACGCTAGCCAGTTCGGTCGCGTGCTCAACGGTATGATCGAGGGCGACGATGCATTGGGCATTTCTCAAATCGATGATCCAGACGCCTTAGATTACCTCGCAGAAATTGCTTCCCTGTTTGACGAATTCGTAAACCAATCGGTCGATGAAATTTTGGCAACTGCGCCAGAATTGTTCCAGGTGCGTGCAGCGGCGGATAACATCTTTGCGCGCTCGCAAGATCTTCTCGATCAATCTACCGCCTTGAACAAACAATTCGAAGACACCACCGGCGGCATCTTCCCTAATCTTTATACTGGTGCGGCACTGGGTGCATTAGCGGTTGCCCTTCTCGCCGCTATCTTTGCTCTGCGTACCACTGACTCACGTCGTCGTCAGCAAGAACTTGAAGCAGAAAACGAACGTAACCAGTCGGCGATTCTTCGTCTTCTCGATGAGCTTGGCGACTTGGCGGATGGTGACTTGACCGTTCAAGCAACCGTAACCGAGGACTTCACCGGTGCGATTGCTGACTCCATCAACTTCTCCATTGACCAATTACGTAGCTTGGTACAAACGATTAACCAAACTGCGGTACAGGTGGCATCTGCTGCCCAAGAAACCCAGTCAACGGCGATGCATCTTGCTGAAGCGTCTGAACACCAAGCGCAAGAAATTGCTGGGGCATCTGCCGCTGTAAACGAAATGGCGGTGTCCATTGACCAAGTATCTGCGAACGCCGCCGAATCGGCCGCGGTTGCGGAACGAGCGGTTGCCATCGCGAACAAAGGTGCTGAGGTGGTACAAGCAACCATCCACGGCATGGACACGATTCGCGAACAGATTCAGGAAACATCGAAACGTATTAAACGTCTGGGTGAATCGTCACAGGAAATTGGTGACATCGTATCCTTGATTAACGACATTGCTGACCAAACCAACATTCTGGCTTTGAACGCGGCGATTCAGGCATCCATGGCGGGTGAAGCAGGTCGAGGCTTCGCGGTGGTTGCGGACGAAGTACAGCGCCTTGCGGAACGTTCCGCGGCGGCAACCAAGCAGATTGAAACGCTGGTTAAAACGATTCAGACCGATACCAACGAAGCGGTTATCTCGATGGAACAAACCACTGCCGAGGTAGTGAAGGGTGCACGCCTAGCGCAAGACGCGGGTGTGGCACTGGAAGAAATTGAGAGCGTATCGAAAAACCTTGCTGACTTGATTCAAAACATCTCCAACGCGGCGCGCCAACAGGCGGCATCCGCGGGTCACATTTCCAACACCATGAACGTAATTCAGGAAATTACTTCGCAAACCTCTGCGGGTACTACGGCCACCGCGCGGTCGATTGGTAACCTTGCCGAGATGGCTCAAGAAATGCGTAATTCGGTTGCCGGTTTCCGTCTGCCGTCGTAAGACGCGATGTAAACCGGTTCCGTGGACGGAACCAAAATGCCGAGTGCTGCCGTGACAGACCGTTGGTCAATAAAAAATACGCCAGTAATGGAGCAGGAGCAGTTCGAGCTCTGGCAGGCTCTGCTGGAAGAGCGTACCGGCATGACTTTGAGCCAAGAGCGCAAAACGTTCTTGGAAACCAGCCTGAGCATTCGCATGCGCGAGCTGGCGATTACGGATTACGAAACGTTTTACGAGCAACTTGTTGCGGGCTCCACCGAATCCAAAGCAATGGAATGGTCGGTGCTGGTAGACAGGCTTACCGTGCAAGAAACCAGTTTTTTTCGTCACGCCGGTTCCTATGCATTGGTCGAAGAATATGTTCAAGGATTTATCGCCAACGCTAAGAGTGGCGAATCATTAGATGTATGGAGTGTGGGTTGTTCCACTGGCGAAGAGCCATACTCGCTGGGCATGCTAATTTCTGAGCAGTACAAGCAGCAAAATATAGCAAAGGCATATTTTGGTATTACTGCGACGGACATTAGCTTGCCAACACTAGGTAAAGCTCGGCGCGGGGTGTATGCCGCGCGCAAAGTTGAACACGTAGATCCACGGTTACGTGAAGAATATTTTCAGCGCTTGAACGACCGTGAATATCAGGTTGCAGATTCATTACGAGATCGTGTTTGTTTTGCGCGACTAAACGTTATGGATTTGGCTCGAGCGCCAATGCAAGACATGGACATAATCTTTTGCCAGAACATGCTGATCTATTTTCGGCGCTGGCGAAAAAAACAAATCGTCACTCGTTTGGCAGAACGTTTGTCAGTGGGTGGCCTGCTCGTGCTAGGACCAGGTGAAGTGACAGATTTTCACCATCCTGATTTAGAGCGCGTGCCTTTTGCAGATTCCCTAGCGTTTCGGCGTTGCAAGGGTTGATCGGGAGAACCAATGACCGACCGTCATGATTATCTGGCGCTGGATTGGGTAAAGGGTGAAATTCAGGAAACCCTGAATCAATCGCAGCAAGCGCTTGAAGCTTTCGTCGACAATCCCGATGATTCGACGCGTATGCGCTTTTGTCAGACGTATTTGCACCAGGTGTATGGCACCTTGCAAATGGTCGAATTCTACGGCGCAGCATTGCTTGCCGAAGAAATGGAAAAGCTCGCGCAAGCATTGCTCGATAACAAAGTTGCGCAAGTTGCTGACGCACATGAAACGCTAATGCGCGCAATTTTGCAGTTGCCCCCTTATCTTGATCGCGTACAAGCAAGCCGCCGTGACTTGCCTTTGGTGTTGTTGCCGCTGCTGAATGATTTGCGTGCCTCTCGTGGCGAAACGCTGTTATCAGAAACCTCTTTGTTTAAACCTGATCTTGCTGGCGGCGCTGGCAAGGGTGCTGTGCCGTTACCGGTATCAGAAGATCCAACGTTCCCGGCACTGGCAAGAAAGATTCGTCAGATGTATCAGATTGCACTGCTCGGTGTTATCCGCGGAGAAAAATTGCAAGAAAGCTACGGCTACATGGGCCGAGTTTTCCACAAGCTTCATCAGGTGACTGGTGAGGCGCCCATGGCTCCCGTTTGGGATATCGGCGGCGCACTTATTGAAGCGTTGGCCGCTGGCGCGATTCAGCCAGGCACTTCGATTAAATCCGTCCTTGGTCATATCGACCGATTGATGCGCGCACTCGCTGCAGACGGCGCCCAAGTATTATCTAAGACACCGCCGGCAGAGTTGCTTAAGAATCTTTTATATTTTATTGCCAAGTGCGAAGCAGAGACGCCGCGCATTTTGCGTTTGAAAGAAGTGTATCGCTTGGCTGATGCACTGCCGTCTGAATCACTGATCAACGAAGAACGCGCACGCATGAGTGGCCCCGACCAAGCGGCCATGGCATCTGTTGTGCAGGCGTTGTCGGAAGAGCTTAGCAAAGTTAAAGATGCGCTTGAGCAATATATACACACCGACGAATCGGATTACTCAAAACTTAAACCGCAAGCACAGTTGCTTAAGCAAGTCGGCGACACGATTGCTGTGTTGGGTGTTGGTCAGCCGCGTAATTTAATTAACGAACAGGTCAGCATTCTTGATGCTATGGCTGCCGGCGAGAAGCAGGTTGACCGTGACGCCCTGATGGATATTGCTGGCGCATTGCTAAGTGTTGAAGCAACGCTTCAGGGCATGACCAGCGATCGCCGCAAGTCTGATCGCGAAGGCAGCGTGCTTGCATCCGTGCCAGATCATGTAGAGCGTGCGCGCGAAGCTGTTATTCGCGAATGCCGTGTCGGTCTTGAAGAAGCGAAAGATGGCATTGTTGAATTTATTGCCTCGCAATGGGATCAATCCCATTTGTCCGACGTGCCAGACAAGCTAAGTGCGGTACGCGGTGGTTTGGAAGTTATTGGTTTAAATCGCCCAGCAAAAATATTACGTCAATGCGTCGTGTATATTCGCGAAGAGCTAACGGGCGAGGGCAAGCCGAAACCAGAATGGCGCAGCATGGATACGCTTGCTGATGCCATTACCAGTGTTGAATATTACCTAGAGCGTCTCACCGACGATCCGGAAACCAGCGACGACATTCTCGACATTGCTAGAAATAGCGTTGCGCAACTTGGCTATCAAATCGAAGACACCGATTTCGGCCGTGGCGCACGAGATGCCGAGCACGCTGCCGGCGTTGCTGGATTGGCCAGCGAAGAAATAGATTTAGCCTTGCCGGACGTGTCATCAGACGCTCCAGAACCGGTACAGCAGGCCGCTGAAAAACACAAAATCAAACTCAGCACGAGCGTTGATGAAGGCGCGGATCTCCCTGAAATAGGCGACGACGATTTAGCCGCGTTTGAAGAATCGGAAGTCGAACGCTTACGCTTGGAGGCCGAAGCTGAAGCTGCAGACGCTGCCTCTGAAGTGAACGCAACGCAGAGCGCTGTTGATGACACGCCGAGTGAAGCAGATAGCGTTGCAGAAATTGCAGCTACTGCGCCCACTGCCCCTGCGCCGCTCGCCAATCGTCAAGACGACAACGATCTTATCGATGATGAAATTATCGAAATCTTCGTTGAAGAAGCCAGCGAAGTGCTCGAAGCATTGGATGAGTATTTCCCGCGCTGGGCTGCCAATCAAAACGATGAAGCCGCGCTTGTAGAATTTCGTCGCGCATTCCACACCTTAAAGGGTTCCGGCCGTATGGTCGGCGCGCTCACGGTAGGTGAATTGGCGTGGTCTATCGAGAACATGATGAATCGTGTGATCGACCACACCATCGAGACGACGCCTATTCTGATCGAGTTGGTGCGTACGGTGCATCAAATCATCCCTTCCTTGGTGAACGCCTTTAGCACGCGCACTGCCGATCCGTGCGACGTAGAGCCGCTAAAACAGGCTGCCTTTACCTTGGCGGAAGGCGGATCCATTAGTGTGGTGCCGAATGTACTTGAGCCTGCTGTTGCGGAAGCGCCAGCGGCCGAGCAAGCAGCAGAGCCTGAAGACGTTGACGTCACTGAAGTCGAATTTGAGGCGACCGAGGTTATTGAATTTGAGGCCGTGGAATCTGACGTTTCAGAATCTGAGACGATCGAATTCGATGGCAACGACGTAGAAGAAATTTCCTTCGAAGCGCCGCAAGAATTTTCCGTGGAAGAAGTGGCTGAGCAACTCGATGACGTCGCGTCGGGTTTGGCATCGGACGACAGTGACGACGATGACTCCGGCACGTGGCTGTTGACGGATATTTTCCGCAATGAAGCCCTCGCCAATTTAGACATGCTGCGTAACTGGTTGGCCAACATAGATCCCGACCTGTCCCTGAATCCAGTTAGCGACGAAGTACATCGTGCTTTGCACACGCTTAAGGGCAGCGCTCGGATGGCGGAAATTGAATCCGTTGCGGCCATCGCCCAGCCCGCAGAAGCTTACGCCAAAGCGCTAATCAACAAAGGCATGCAGGCCGACGCCGAGGCAGTTGCCTTGTTTGCCGAAACCACCGAACTATTACAAAAAGCCGTGAATACCATGGCAACAGATGTTGCTTATATAAACGGCGGTCAATCTCTGATTGATCGACTGAATGTCGTCACAGAAGCAATGCTTGATGAGCAAGATGCTCAGTACCGCGATCAACATGTTATCTCCGTTTTCTTGGCGGAAGGCGTCAATCTGATCATGGATGCTGATGTGTTATTAGCCCGTTGGGCGGCACAGCCAGATGACACGACAGAAATCGAAAGCCTCCGCGACGAACTGCATAAGATTGCAGCGTCGGCAAATAATGCGGCGATTCAAGAAATAGCAGAACTCGCTACGGCGCTAAAAAATTGCTACTCCGCCGTTGCAGAAAAGCGCTTGAGTCCCAGTGCGTCGTTTTTGGAATTGGCCGGAAACGCGCAGGAAGGTTTGATCACCATGATGGACTTCTTGGCCGCCGGCCAAACGTTGGTCCGTGATGAAGCTCTGTTAAATGAATTAAATGGATTGGCATCTCAAGGCCCCAGCAACGATGGTCCGGATGATGACGGCCCAGATGGTGGTCCCGGCGGAAGCGATGGCGACCTATCCGTTGAAGAAATCGATTTTGCGGCTGCGGCGTTTGAGGAGCCTTCAAACAGTGAAAGCGTCGAGTATTCGCCGCCGCCCACCGAGCCGAACCCCGGATCATCTTTTCAAGATGCGGCGCCGAGTGCGCCAGCTCAAGCAGAAGAGTTAGAGTATCTCTCCGACATTGATGCTGAGTTGTTGGAGATTTTCCTAGAAGAAGCAGAAGAAGTTTTAGAAAACGCGTCAAACGCACTTGATACGTGGGAAAACGGCGACGCCAGTTTGGTGCCAGGCTTGCAGCGCGATTTGCACACGCTCAAGGGCGGCGCGCGCATGGCGGGTATTGCTGCCATCGGTGATTTATCCCACGAACTCGAAAACCTTTACGAAGGCTTCAATAACGGTCAATTTGCCGCCGACGGCGATTTATTTCGTCTGTTACATCAATGCCATGACCGCTTAATCGAAATGGTGGAAATGGTGCGCAGTGAAGGCGCGTGTCGTCGAGCACCCGCGCTAGTAGAAACGATCATCGGCTTTTTAAACGGCAAAGGTATCGTCGTATCCGAAAGCACATCGTTAGATCGCACAGATGCGCCTGCAGCAAGCCATAACGTTGCTGACGTGGAAGTTCCTCAGTCCGATATTGATGTTCAAGAAATTACCGCATCAGAAGAAAGCGCCGAGGCGCCGCCTATCATCGACGACGCCCCGCAAGTTGCGGCAAGTACAGCAAACTCACTGAACGTTCCGCTGGAGGATGCTGTACCGCTGCCTCCACCAGAGCGCGACGACGAGTTAGTTGAAATTTTCCTCGAAGAAGCGGATGAAATTCTTGAGTCAGCAGGCACCAGTCTTGAGTCTTGGATGGAAGCCCCCGATAACCTGATCGAAGTGCAATCACTGCAGCGCGACTTGCACACCTTGAAGGGCGGCGCGCGCATGGCAGAGGTGCCAGAACTTGGCGACCTAGGCCACGAACTTGAAAACCTGTATGAAGGTTTGGCGCTCGGCAATTTAAAGCCATCGCAAGTGTTGTTCCAATTGCTGCAAGCGTGCCACGACCGCTTGGCTGTCATGGTGGAGGGCATTAAAGCGAATCAGGGGCTAGCACCTGCCAACGATTTAATCGCAGCAATTAACGGTTTTATCGCAGACCCAGCTGGATTTGTTTTGCCTCCGCTGCATGGTGTTGCCGCCGTTGCGGAAAATATTGAGCCGCCGGCTCCTGTTGCGCAAACACCTGCGGAGCAAACCACACAAACAAATGAATTAATGGATCTGCCGTCAGATGTAGATCCGGACATTCTCAATATCTTTGTTGAAGAAGCCGGCGAGCTTCGCGGTAATTTAGATGAGCAACTCGCTGGCTGGCTGACCATGCCCACCAATGCTCAGGGCGAGTTAGTGAAGCGCGCATTGCATACACTAAAAGGTGGCGCGCGTTTGGCGGGTTTAACCGCGTTGGGTAATGTCAGTCACGATTTCGAACAAGCGATGGAGCAGCTAGACCTGCGCCAAGCACCTGCTGGCCCGATGTTGCAGAATATGCAGCGCTGGCAAAAAGAAATTCAACATGAAGTTGAGCGGCTTACGGCTGCGTCAGCTGCACGTGCAGCGGCCACACCTGCGCAAGCAGCTCAGCTGCCTGAAGTCAAAAAACCAGAACCCAAAAAGCAAACGCAACAACAAGCGCCGAAGCGCAATGTGGCGCAGCAGCAGCCACAAGAAATGGTGCGCATTGGCGCCGATGTGCTTGAGTCGTTGGTAAACCTTGCGGGTGAAACTTCGATTAACCGTGGTCGAGTTGAGCAGGGCATTTCTGAATTTACGTCGCATGTTTCTGAAATGGGTAACACCATTGAGCGTTTGTACGAGCAGCTGCGCCGCTTGGATTCAGAAACCGAAGCGCAAATCATGTCGAATTATCAGCAAGGCGTTGAAGCTGGTCAGTACGACGATGAATTCGATCCGTTGGAAATGGACCAATACTCAGAGCTGCATCAGATTACCAAGCAGCTCTCTGAATCGGCCTCTGACTTATTAGATTTGAAAAATACGCTGATCGATCGCTCACGCGATACGGAAACGTTGTTGCTGCAACAATCGCGTATTAACACTGAGCTACAAGAAAAATTAATGCGCACGCGCATGGTGCCATTCTCGCGATTGGTTCCACGTCTGCGTCGTATTATTCGCCAAGTATCTGGCGAAATTAATAAAGCCGTTGATTTTGACGTGGTCAATCCAGAAGGCGAATTGGATCGTACCTTGATGGAACGGGTGGTGGCGCCGCTTGAGCACATGCTGCGTAACGCCGTCGACCACGGTATTGAAGATGCGGCAGGTCGTGCCGCCGCAGGTAAAAACCCAACAGGCCGCGTATCGCTAGAACTGAATCGAGAAGGCGGTGAAATCGTTCTGATTCTTTCCGACGACGGTAAAGGTATTGATACTGTTGCCGTGCGTCGCAAAGCAGTGGAGCGTGGATTAATTGATGCGGATTCAGATTTAACCGATCAAGAAATCCAGCAGTTTATTTTCAATGCCGGTTTCTCTACCGCAGCAAAAGTTACCCAAATTTCTGGTCGTGGCGTGGGCATGGACGTCGTAGCTTCAGAAATTAAGCAAATGGGCGGCTCGGTTACGATTGAATCGAAGATCGGTCAGGGCACTCGGTTCTTTGTGCGCTTGCCGTTTACTCTTGCCATGAACCGCGCCTTGATGATTCGCGTAGGCGAAGATCAGTACGCCATTCCGTTGAACCAGATTGACGGTATCGTGCGTATCAGCCCGTATGAGTTAGAAAGTTATTTCGGCGATGATTCGGAGCCGTTTGTTTATGCACGGCAGCCGTTCGAGTTGGCATACATGGGCGACTTCGTTCATGGCCAGCGCAAGCCTACCCACTTAATGCATAACCAAACGCCGTTGCCGGTGTTGCTAATCCGTAGCACGGATCACCAAGTAGCAGTATTGGTTGACGGCTTGATCGGCTCGCGCGAAGTGGTTGTGAAATCTGTGGGCCCGCAGCTTTCGACCGTGGCGGGCATCAGTGGTGCCACCATTCTTGGTGATGGTTCCGTTGTTATTATTTTGGATATTCATTCGCTGATTCGTGCGGCGCATATGCAGCGTCAGCATCGCTTGGAGCGTCGTGCGGAAGTGCGAGCACTGCCGGTTGCAGAGCAACCCGTGGAGCTGGCCGAGCCGGTTGTTCCCGTTACCGAGACACCGCGTGAAACACGTAAAACGCCATTAATTATGGTAACGGATGACTCCGTAACCGTACGGAAAGTGACCACGCGTCTGCTTGAGCGAAATGGCTACGAAGTTATTACCGCCAAAGACGGGATGGATGCGGTGGCGAAGCTCGAAGAGCACAAGCCAGATCTTATGCTGCTCGACATCGAAATGCCGCGCATGGACGGCTTCGAAGTGGCTACGCACGTACGTCACGAAGACCGACTCAAAGACGTGCCGATTATTATGATTACCTCGCGTACCGGTGAGAAACACCGCGAGCGAGCTTTCGATATCGGTGTTAACAGCTATATGGGTAAGCCTTTCCAAGAGGGAGAGCTGCTTAATACCATTCAAGAATTGCTTGCACGTGCGCAGGAGACGGTTGGGTCATGACCTCCGGCAGCCCGCGCATCGGTGTGATCGCGGATAGCACACTACAAGGCCATTTGCTGTCGAACGCGATTCGTACGCAAGGCTATGAATTAGCAGTCAACACCGCGCCGAATTTACTCGAAGATCGTTGGTACAGCTCAAAGGATTTAGCGCTTTGGGTTGTCGACCTCACCGACGAAGATCGCTGGAACGATTTCCTTGATCGTTTTTTAGAAGAATCTGAAACCCCCATTTTATTTTGTGACGGCCAAGCCCCCGCGAGAAATGCGCCGGAGTATCCCCGCTGGGAGCGCCGCCTGTTAACGAAAATGCTCGACTATGTAGAGCGTCCACGCATTGAAGTTGAACTCGAAACGTTAGCGCCTGCTGTTAGCCAAAAAATTGTCATCCCCACGCCGAAAGAATTTCGCATGGCGCCGCGCGCCGGTCGGCCGCAACGCGTGTGGGTGCTCGGCGCATCGCTCGGCGGCCCCGCCGCAGTAAAAGTGTTTTTAGATAGTTTGCCGGCAGAGTTACCGGTTGCGTTTTTATTGGCGCAACACATTGATGCAAGCTTTGTTGAAACCTTGGCGGGTGTGCTCTGTCGAGACAATGATTTTAAATGCGAAGTGGGTTACGACGGCGCAAGTTTGTCCCACGGCACCGTCACCATCGCACCGATTGAATATGAAGTTGGTTTTACCGAAACCGGCGTGATCACCTCCACCGGCAAAGATTGGGAAGGTCCCTACGCGCCCTCCATCGATCAAGCCATCAAAAATGTTTCGACACGCTACGGGCAATACTCAGGCGCAATTTTGTTTAGCGGCATGGGTAACGATGGCTCAATTGCAGCCCCGCACATGAAACAGCGCGGCGGCACGATCTGGGCGCAGTCCACAGAGACTTGCGCGTGCAGTAGCCAGCCTGATTCCGTTCGAGAAACTGGGTGTGTGACGTATTCAGATGCACCGGAAAAATTGGCCTTAGCGTTAGTTGAAGAAGTGCGTCGTTCTTTATCCGGTCGGGTTTAACGATTGCAGCAAAGAGCGCAAAAATTTAATAAGCGGTGCATATTCACAAGGCTTCGCTTAATCATCAGGAGTGAAAATGGCTGAGTTACCAGAAGACATCGCCGGTCTGTTGATTCCCATGCATGGTCGCCCTTGGCTGGTGCCCAACATTGCCATCGCGGAAATTATTCCGTTACGCCAGCCGGATAAACCTGGTCACGGACCCGAATGGTTGCTTGGTTGGATGAGTTGGCGCGATGAAGATATTCCCGTCATTTCATTTGAGAAACTTAATGACTCCGGGCAGGTATCTATCGGATCAGATGCGCGTATCGCCGTAATTAACACGGTGAGCGGCAAGACGCGTTTTTATGCGGTGATTATTCAAGGTATTCCCCGTCAGGCGCGTGTAGGCAAAGATGATCTAGTGGAAGAGCCCGTCGAAACAGGGCCGGCCGAATCCATGTACGTTCAGCTAGGCGGAGATCTCGCGGTTATTCCAGATTTAGACGCAGTAGAACGCGCAGTGCAAGGTCTCGCGGGTGCATGAGTATTGATCGAGAAAAACTGG
Organism: Alcanivoracaceae bacterium; assembly: GCA_029213045.1. GTDB lineage: Bacteria > Pseudomonadota > Gammaproteobacteria > Pseudomonadales > Alcanivoracaceae > JARGPN01. The sequence continues at coordinate 13,167 of JARGPN010000007.1, read as the reverse complement.
CCGAGCTTGCAAAAGTTCGGCCTTTTTATAAGGGACGTTACCGCAACTTTACGCGCACCGCGTCGCATGGATTGTCGCAACTTTTAAAATGGCAAACGGCCCCAGGCCGACGCTTCCCCAAAGGAAAAGAGTTTCCTTTAATTAAACCCGACGCGCAGGCTTTGGTATCGGCACCAGATGCGCCTCAGCTTACTTGGATTGGCCATTCGTCTTTTCTCTTCCAGTTTGCGCAATGCAATGTGCTAACGGATCCTGTATTTGCCGAGCGCGCTAGTCCATTGACGTTTGCTGGTCCAAAGCGCTATACCGACGCGGCAATGCAAGTTGCTGACCTGCCGCGCATCGACATCGTGTTGTTATCCCACGATCACTACGATCACCTGTGTGAAAAAACGGTGACGCAGTTGCACGCACGGTTTGGCGACGAATTATTATTTTGTATTCCTGAAGGGTTAACGTCTTGGTTTGCCAAGCGCGGCATACATAATGTCGTTGAACTGCGCTGGTGGCAGTCCGCGACCATTCCGCAGGGCGAAGTGTTTTGTGTGCCGGCACAACATTTTAGCGGGCGCGGCCCGTTTGATCGCAATGCCAGCTTGTGGTGTGGCTGGATTTTTGAGATTCAAGGCTACCGATTATTTTTCGCGGGCGACACCGGCTACGGCCCCGTGTTTGAAACCATCGGTGAGTTGTTTGCGCCCATCGACCTCGCACTGATTCCCATTGGTGCCTACGATCCGCGTTGGTTTATGGGGCCTGTACATGTCGCGCCGGAAGATTCTGTTCGCATCCATCGCGATATAGGCGCGAAACAATCCATTGCAATGCATTGGGGCGCTTTCGTGTTAACCGACGAGCCCATGGATGAACCGCCGCAGAAATTGCAGCAAGCATTGCAAGAACAAAATATTGATGCCGACGCCTTTCTTGTTATGGCGCACGGGCAAACACTGCAGTTTTAACTTTTATCGCATTTCTCATAAGGCGCCGCTTTTATCATGGCAAAAAAATATTCTAGCGCTGAACTAAAGTTGGTGCGCATTCTGTGCTATATCCCGCTGCGAATTGTTATGGGGTTTGCTGGAGGTCTGGCATGGCTGGCATCGTGGTTGCCAATTTCCGTGGTCAGCGCACACCGTGATGTCTTGCTCAATCACCTTATTTGTTATCCGGAAAACAGTTGGGAAGAAAATCGACGTCACGCTCGCCGCGCGTTAGTGCAAACGGCGCGCACGCTTGCGAGCTATTCCCATCTTTGGTTGCGCCCCCCAGAACTCGCATTAAACCGCATCAATAAAATTCACGGCGCCGATGCCGTCAAATCGGCAATGGAAAGTGAGCGCCCCGTTCTATTTTTATCGCTACATCAAGCGGCATGGGAAGTGCCGGTATTGGTGATCGGTCAAATGGGTCCCGCCGTCATTATGTACCAACCCGCCGAGCACAACGCCTTAGACCCAGTAGTAAAGGCCGCTCGCGAGCGAACTGGCTGCCAGCTTGTCCCAGCTGATGGGCGCGGAGTGCGTACGGCGCTGTCTGCCATGTCAAAAGGTGGTACGTTTGGCCTATTAGCTGATCATCAGCCCGGCGGCACCGCAAACCCTTCTGTGCCGTTTTTCGGGCATAATGTATTAGTGCCTGGCTTTGTCCATAAAGTAATTGAGCGTTTTCAGCCCGCCATTTTTTATGTACACGCCGAGTATCTAAAATCTGATTTGCAGTACGATGTATTCTTTACCCCTGCACAAGATGAAATTTTCAACGCAGATGAAGCGGGCACGCTGACAGCAATGATGCAGGGATTAGAAAACATCATTCGTCGCAATTCAGATCAGTACAACTGGACCTACAACCGCTTCCGTCGCGGCACAGTCATACGCAGAGATTGGTACAGCAAAAAGAATGCGCTGGCATTGATTGAGCGCATTCGCAGCGGCGAGCCAGCGAGTGACGTTTTCTCTCAGTAGACTTCTTAATAATGAAATAATTATTCGGAAGTACAATGAGGGCACACCTTAAGGAGTGCACTATGTCTATCCAAGAAACCCAGCGATGGGGAAGCGTGATTCGTCTTTGTCACTGGCTTACGTTGATATTGGTGGTTGCCGCGTGGTGGATAATGGAAATACGCCACGATTTTCCGAAAGGAAGCGACGAGCGAAACCTGTGGATGATGTGGCACATGACCGCGGGTTTATCCATTTGGGTCTTGACTATTTTTCGTTTGGGGTGGCGCGCCTTTCAGCCAGTGCCTCACGTTGAAATGCCGATATGGCAACGTTGGGCCGCCCGTATTGTCCAAGCGCTTTTGTATGTCGTTCTGCTTGCCATGCCGATCTTCGGTATTGCAGCACGTCAGTTCGCGGAGTACAGCGTATCCTATGCGGGCGTTATTGATATGCCTCAGCTGATGCAAAAAAATGCGGACCTAGCTGAGTGGTTTGCTGATATGCATGAAGATGTTTTGTGGCCAGCATTATTAGTGTTGGTGGGCGTTCATGCTGCCGCGGCGCTTTGGCATCAATTCGCAATGCGCGATAATTTAATTGGCCGTATGTTCTGGAGTAAGCGCTAGCATTAATGGTTAGCGATTAACGTCCAGATCGATGCTAACAATGCCACGGGTGCTGTCTCTGCTCTAAGCACTCTTTCTCCGAGCGCGAAAGACTGAAAGTGATTGTCTTTCGCCAAGGCTAACTCTTCATCTGAAAACCCACCTTCTGGCCCGGTCAATAACAGTACGTTTTCGTGCCCCGAAAAATCCGAATACCCCAATGCTTTCTCGCCGGGGTGCCCCACGAGTTTTAGTGCGTGAGTTTGTGTTGAGACGAATTCAGAGAAGGACGTTATGCCGTCAATCATGGGCACACGATTCATGCCGCATTGCTCGCACGCACTAATCGCCACTTGTTGTAAATGATCTAATTTTTTTCGCGCACGGTCGCCATCAAGGCGCACATCCGACCGAGCACATTGCACTAGATGAAATGCCGACGCGCCCATTTCAGTGGCTTTCTGAATGGCGTAATCCATGCGTTCGCCTTTTATAAACGGTAACGCTATCGTCACCGCCAATGCGGCCGTGCGGTCTCTCTGGTCAAACTCGCTTGGCAAAACCGTCACTGCGCGTTTGCTGATGCTGGTAATTTTCGCCTGAAATTCGCCACCTTCACCGTTAAACACGGTGAGTTCATCGCCCACGCGCATACGCAATACCCGGCCAATATGGTGGCTAGCGCTTTCACCTAAATCAATTTCATTGCCAACTGAAAATGGCTGCGGATCATAAAAGCGACGGCTCATTCAGGCTTTCCTTATTAAACCTATTTAAAAACTTTCAGACGGTGTGAACTATTGAGTAATTAATCCTTAGTCGCCAACTGAATACCTTCCCACGCAACGTCCGCCAGAAAATCAATTTGATCTGGGGTAATAACATAGGGGGGCATAAAGTAAGTGACGTTGCCGAGGGGCCGCAGTAAGGCGCCTCGTGTTAATGCATGTTCGTAAACGCGCAGGCCGCGGCGTTCTTTCCAGTCGTACACTTCACGCGTTTTCTTATCTTTCACCATCTCAATGGCGGCGATCATGCCTCGTTGCCGAACTTCTGCAACATGTGGATGATCTTTGAATCGCTCAAGCGCATTGCCTAAGTGATCGGCCAGCAATTTATTATTCTCAATCACATTGTCGGATTCAAAAATATCCAACGTGGCGAGCGCGGCGGCGCAGGCAAGTGGGTTGCCTGTAAAGCTGTGCGAATGCAAAAAGGCGCGCATCGTATCGTAATCATCATAAAACGCTTGATAGATTTCATCGGTGGTGAGTACTGCGCACAATGGCAAGTAACCGGCGGTTAACCCTTTCGATAGCGCCATAAAGTCTGGACGAATGCCTGCTTGCTCACACGCGAACAACGTGCCTGTGCGGCCAAAGCCCACCGCAATTTCGTCAGCGATTAAATGCACGCCGTACCGGTCGCAGGCTTCACGGAGTAGTTTTAAATACACAGGATGGTACATGCGCATGTTGCCCGCGCATTGTACTAATGGCTCAACAATCACTGCGCAAATTTCTTCGTGATGCTCCGCCAGAATTTTTTTCATGCCGTCAAACTGACGGCGCGAATAATCTTCTTCGCTTTCCCCTGCTTCACGGTAAAAGCAGTCCGGGCTTGGCGCAGTGAACACATCCATCAGCAGTGGCTTGTACGTACTCTTATATAAATCCACATCGCCTACTGCGAGGGCGGCAAGTGTTTCGCCATGATAACTATTGCCGAGCGTCACAAATTTCGTTTTTTTCGGCTTATTCATATTCTGCCAATAATGAAACGACATCTTCAGCGCGACTTCGATGCCGGAAGATCCGTTATCCGAAAAGAAACAACGCGATAAGCCATGCGGCGTGATGGCCACTAACCGTTCTGCTAGCGCAACTGCCGGCTCATGTGAAAAGCCTGCGAGAATGACATGTTCGAGTTGGTCGAGCTGCGCATGAATGCCGGCGTTAATACGCGGGTTGGCGTGGCCGAATATATTTACCCACCAGCTGCTGATCGCATCGAGGTAGCGATTGCCGTCGAAGTCTTCCAGCCAAACGCCTTCGCCGCGCTTAATGGGAATAAGAGGTAACCGTTCGTGGTCCTTCATCTGAGTGCACGGATGCCATAGCACTTTTAAATCCCGTTGCATCAATGCCTGATTCGCGGACATAACTGTTTCTCCTGTGCGCATGCGCTTCGCTGATTAACCAACGCCATGATACGTTGTCGGCCGCCAGTCTCAACCGGATAACCGGTTTTGTGAGGCTTTGTGTGGGCCGACGATGAAATAGCCTTGGATTTAAGCAAAAGTTGTGGCGTACTGGTCGCATTCTGAGCCGCAATATCGCGTCGCGTGTCAGCACCACTGACCTCGCCGTCATAGAATAAAAATAAGGAGTTAGCATGAAGCGCATCGTGTTATTGATGGGTGGTGTTTTTGTCCTCGCCACCATCGCGTTCGCCGTGTGGGCGCTAGGCACCGCCGAGGTGCCCGGTGAGCAAAAATTCGCATTAGACATGAACCGTTTGCGTCAGGCCGCCACCGCGAGCGGTGAACCGCTGCCCGTGGCCATGGAAGAGTTTGATATTGCCCACGGGGAATTTCCGAAAGCTGTCGTGGTATCCGGTGCGGGCCTTTTCGAAAAAAACGACATGGTGTTTCGCACGCATATTCTAGGCTATGCCAACGGCGATACCGTTGTGATTGATCCGGTCCACAACGGCGCGCAACACCAACAGCTTTTCGGCGAAGGCTTTAATGAGAAAACGTGGGCGTTTATGCAGGCCGCACTGACCAACGCGTCGCTGGTGCTCGCCACCCACGAGCACGTGGACCATGTTGGCGGCATTGCGAAGTCACCCAGCTTCGCCAGCATCGCACCCCACGTAAAGCTCACCGAAGAGCAGATCAATAGCTTTGCCATTGCCGACGCCGATTTCGCCCCCGCTGATTTGCAGGCGCTCATCCCGTTAACGTACGACGATTACTATTCCCCCGCGCCGGGCATAGCACTGAAGAAAGCACCCGGCCACTCGCCTGGCAGCCAAATGATTTACGTGCAGCTCGCCTCCGGCAAGGAATACTTATTTATCGGTGATATTGCATGGAGCTGGGACAACATCCTTCTGCAGTCTGGCCGCGCTCGTTTAGTCAGCCGGTTCTTCCTGGGTGAAAGCCAAGCTTTGGTGGCGGCAGAATTGGCTGCTTTAGATGCAGTTTGGCAGCAGGGCGACGTCACGATTATCGTCTCGCACGACCCGAACGAACCTCAATAGCGCATCATAATGGTGCAATTCTAGGTTTTTGCCGCTCAAATCGAGTGCATTTTCTGTCTTCTTTCCCCTAAAAATCCCCCGCAAGCCCCAGTTAACAAGGGCTTCGCGGGTTGGCGCTATTCCTGCATGCTCTAAATCGGTGCGCAATATGTCAGATGATCGACTACAGTGCGCCTTGGGATCAGGAGAGAGTCTATGAAGCTTATTACCGCAGTCGTAAAACCGTTCAAATTGGATGACGTTCGTGACGCCTTGTCCGAGATCGGCATCCAAGGCATGACCATCACCGAAGTGCGCGGCTTTGGCCGTCAGCGTGGCCACACAGAGTTATATCGTGGTGCTGAGTACGTGGTGGATTTCGTCCCCAAAACTCGCCTAGAACTGGCCGTGCGCGATGAACAAGTCGATGCCGCCATAGAGGCGATCTTAAAAAGTGCCGCCACAGGCAAAATTGGTGACGGCAAAATATTTGTCACCACGCTCGAACAGGTTGTTCGCATTCGTACCGGTGAAACCGGCGCCGAAGCGATCTAACCACATCGTTTAACCGTGAATTAGCACCGTCGCGCAATACAGTAAGGATTCCCCCGACATGAAAAAACTCATTGCTTTGGCAGCGATGCTGCCCGCATTCGCTCACGCGGATACGTTAGATACCGGTGACACAGCGTGGATTCTAACCTCCACGGCCTTAGTGTTATTTATGACATTGCCCGGCCTCGGATTGTTTTACGGTGGCTTGGTGCGTGGCAAAAACGTCTTGTCCGTGCTCATGCAATGCTTTGCCATCACCTGCATCGTGTCATTGTTATGGCTGATTGTGGGTTACTCCTTGGCGTTTTCCGACGGCGGTAGCTACAACGCCTTCATCGGCGGTTTGGACTGGGTTATGTTCGACGGCATTGGCCGCGACAGCATGACCGGCACCTTGCCCACCGTCCTCCACGGACTCTTCCAAATGACCTTCGCGATTATTACCCCCGCACTGATTGTGGGTGCGTTCGCTGAGCGCATGCGCTTTGGTCCAATGCTCGCGTTTTCTGCGTTGTGGATGCTCGCCGTGTACGTGCCCGTGTGTCATTGGGTGTGGGGCGGCGGTTGGCTCGCAGAAATGGGTCTGTATGATTTTGCCGGCGGCACCGTTGTGCATATCACCGCAGGTGTGGCCGCGTTAGTGGCGGCCATGGTGCTTGGCAATCGCAACGGCTTCCCTGGCCACGCCATGCGCCCGCACAACATGACCATGACCGTTACCGGCGCAGGCATGCTCTGGGTGGGTTGGTTTGGTTTTAACGGCGGCTCCGCCGTTGCCGCTAACGGCGATGCGGCTATGGCCATGTTCGTCACGCATATCTCCGCTGCTGCAGGGTCGCTATCGTGGATGGCCATTGAATGGAAAAAATTCGGCAAGCCGTCAGCACTTGGTCTTGTCACTGGCATGGTCGCCGGGCTCGGCACCATCACCCCCGCATCCGGCTATGTCGGCCCAGGCGGCGCTTTAGTCATCGGCGCAGCAGCGGGCATCATTTGCTTTTATATGGTGATTTTCATCAAACAAAAATTACACATTGATGATTCACTCGACGTGTTCCCCGTGCACGGCGTGGGCGGCATTCTCGGCACGCTACTCGCGGCAGTATTTGCTAGCACCGAACTCGGCGCCTTCTCGGGTTTCGGGTTCGCTAAAGCCGAATACGGTTTTATTGATCAGCTCGGCGTGCAAGCACTCGGCGTTGTGGCTACTGCCGTATACACCGGCGTCGTCACCTGGGTGTTGTTGAAACTGGTCGCCCTATTTGCCGCGCTGCGCGTCAATGTGGAGCAAGAAACACAAGGCTTGGATATCGTTCTGCACGAAGAGCGCGGCTACGATATTTAATCCAGCGCAGTAAACATATTCAGTGTGTGTAAAAAGCCCGTGCCTTGTAAAAGGTGCGGGCTTTTTTATTAGGCGGCCGCGCAATACTTTGCAGCCTTTTCTTGAACATCCCCAAGCGGGCTTCGCGTGCCAGCATGACGCTCGCCTAATACATGGGTATAAATCTGCGTAGTGCGAATGTCGCTATGTCCAAGCAGTTCTTGCACCGTACGAATATCTGTTCCGCGTTTTAGCAACTCAGTAGCAAAGGTGTGTCGAAACGTATGGCACCCGGCAATTCGGTCAATGCCAACGCTGCGCACCGCCGCCCGAACTTTTTTCTGAACGGCCGTTACATGCAAGTGATACTGAACGGTTTTGCCACGATCATTCAGGCAAACACCGCTAGATGGAAATAACCATTGCCAAGAAACAGAAGTAGAGAGTTGCGGATACTTCCGCTCAAGCGCATAGGGCAAAATAACGGGCGTGCGTTGATGCGTTGCTAATGCCTGCATGGCGCGACTGCGCTGCACAATGCGTTCACGCAATGTACTGCGAATGGGGTCTGGCAACAGCGTAGTCCGATCTTTATTGCCCTTGCCATCGCGCACAACAATTAAGTTATTGGCAAAATCGATATCTTTAATGCGTAACCGCGCGGCCTCTGTAACGCGCAACCCCGCTCCGTACATCAGTGACGCAATCAAATCATAAGGCGGAGCTAAACCAGAAATTACCCGCATTGCCTCCTCGTGCGTAAAAACCGTCGGCAGCTTTCGCGGGCGCCGAGAGCGCGTTACGTTTTGAACATCGCCAAGCGGGCACAGCAATACTTTCTTATACAAAAACACCAGCGCATTCAGCGCAATATCCTGCGTGGCTCTGGCAACATTTCTGTCGCATGCCAGCCATGTCAAAAATTCGCTCACATGCTTTTCATTCATTTCTAGAGGGTGTGTTTTTCCGTGAAAACGAATATAGCGAACAATCCAATGCCAATAAGTCTTTTCAGTGCGGCGACTATAATGCGCCGTGCGCGTCACAGTAAGAAACTGATCGCGCAGTTTTGGTTTCCCTTCCGCCATGTGATTGCTCCCTAATATCACTTAAAAACATGCACTGTCTATTTGTACAGTATAAATGATTTGCGAGCAACGCTGTGCGTGTTATAAAGAATTGGTTCGATGGTGCACGGGCAACGTATTGATCTGATTTGAATTTTTCAATGCATAAAAAACGCACTGCGTATTTAAAAGCCTTCTTCTTTTTTGCATTATCGAAGACGGCTATCTAATCACTGTTATGTATAGCAGGTGGTGGAGCGCATGATGAGCGAACCCATTTGGATAATCGCGTATTTGGGTGTGTGGGCTCTCGGTGTGATATTCGGGGCGCTTTCTAAAATTCGGCTGCGTAAGCTACACCCCGATATTCATTCAAGAATTTATCTATCATCGAAGTTTTCACTAAATAAAAGGAATATTGCCGTATTGGGTTTCTGTATGCGGTCTTCAAGATGGCACGAAATCAGTGATCGCAGGCTCTTGATTTGGCTGAAACTCCAAAGGATATTCATCATTCTGATATTATTTCTATTAATGTTGGGGCTGCTGCCAAAAACCTTATGAGCGAAATCTAGGTAGAGGAAGGCGGCGCGGTGATGGATATACATAACAAGCAGCGGCATTTTGCTCCCTGTGGTCGCCGGACTCGCTACCGCTCGCCGCTGCGCTAATCGTTAGGAGTTGGCATGTCAGCGTCCGATGCAGAGTCACATGACATATATCGTGAGAGGTATCACCACAAGGACTTGTATCGTCGCAGCGCGGACGTCCCAAAAGAAATTAAATATCTTAATTTTTGGAGAAAGCAGAACTCTCACATTGGAATTGGACAGCTTGAGAATGTGGAGCATTTAACAGCCACGTCCGTTAATGATTCCTTGCTTGATGAAATATGCCGTCTAAAGACCCTTGATAGTCTGGTCCTCTCAAAGGTTGAGGTCGAGGACATCGGAAGACTGGAGCGCTTGCCCAACTTGAGATATCTGGCTTTGGTTAAGTGCAAGCTTTGCGAGGGTCTAGACAGACTTAAGGATATGCCAAGCTTAAAGAAGCTTTGGATAACGGAGTCAAAAGAGATCACTGATTATTGGTTTCTTAAGGGCGCAAGGAACTTGGTTGCCCTTGGAGTGGAGGGAGACATATGGACAAAGCAAAAAGTCGATTCACTGGATCCGTTTTCTAATATGCCTGAACTTGAGGCCCTTTTTATGTCCTCCGTGCAGCTCAAGGATAAGAAGCTTGATTATGTTGCGAGCAACCCGAAGCTAAAGTACTTCTCTGTAGCAAGATTTGCCCCAAAAAGCAGTTTCGACCAGCTTAAGGTCATTAGGCCGGACCTAAAATGTCAGTGGTTTGATAATTATGATTAAAGTTCGACTCCTAACAAGGCAAAGCAGGCATGGGCTCGCTACGCGAGCCCCTGTTTGCGACGTTAAGTGGTAACCATGAAGAGACTCACAACGCTGATACTGCTGTTTTCCTTGGCCCCTGGAGTGATGGCTGAGGGGATGGATACGCGGTGGGACGAACTGCGAATGGAGTATGCTTCTGCGGCAGAGAAAGGTGATTTTGTGCTTGCGTATGAGATTGCAATGGAGCTCCTCGGGATCGATCCATCCGACACGGATGCTCGACTTTCCTTGGTTTTGGCGAGTGTCAGCCAAGAAAAGATGCCGCCCGCGTGGGTGCTCAACGAGCCATGGGCACAGGCAACAGCACAGGACAGAATAAATAGGGTGGCGGCCCAAAGGCTGCTGGAGTCACTTAACAAGCAGCGCCAGTAAAGGCCCTTCGGGCCCGGACGCACTTCGTGCGCCGGCTGAGTAGAGCGTTATATCTAAGGAGAGTCAGGTGCCAAGGAAGATAGAAGTTGCAGCACTGGGCGTTGCGATCATAGGAGTCGGAGTCGCTCTACTGGCTTGGTTAAAACCAGTCCCAATAGTTGCTTTTTCGAATGCGTCTAACGCTCCTGTCCAAAGAGTAGCGGCAAACGAGAAGACACCAGAATCTACGCTTAAGGTATCTGGCACAGGTACTCACGTGGCGGTAAAAGTAGGTATCAGTGGTTCATGGTATGAAGGAGGCTCTATCTCGGCAACAGGAGCCAATAGTGTTGTCTACCTTCCTATTGGGCAGAGGCTCAAAGTAACCATTACGGGTACGGGAGCGCTTGTAGAGATTGATTCAAAACTAATGCCTTACGTACAAGTGAGTAATCTCGCCACGGGTGCGGATGTTGTCGAGATATAACAATAAACTGCAGCCGATCGCTGACGCGCCGGCTGAGCATAGCGTTAGGTGTATGGATGGACGAGGTGTCCGATCGGGTAATTCTGCAGCGTCTTAGGAACAGGGTAATGGAATCCTTGGAGATGTTGAGTGATGGTGTAAGCGTCGACGAGATAGGGACTGCTGAAGTTATAAATATCTGGTACGACTACGTCGATGGTGAGGAGCGGCTATCTTTCTTCCGGGAAGCCGTATTTACAGAGCAAGAGTTGGCTTCGATAAATGAAATGATGGAAGTTATGGAGGCTAACTGTGAATCTGTACCCTGCACGTGGACTCAGCGGGATTTAGCCTTTTGCGAGGCTTGGTCAAATATTGTTTTCGCAGCAAACAAGGCGCTTTTGGTTTTCGAGAAGCGAGGTCGTTTCGATGAAGACCGAGAGTGCACCTAACAAGCAGCGGCAGCAAGGCACCTTCGGTGCCGGACGCGCTTCGCACGCCGCTGCGCATGGACGTTAAGCAGATTGGGAGTGGCCCCGATGCAACAAGCCCAGCTGAGCTACGAGGAGATGCTCGACCTTCAGTGGGAGCTGAACAAGCATCTTCGCGCTGCATACCTGCAAGAAAGAAGCAAAGGCAGGGAACACCTTTCCAAGCATCTCATTGCATTAGTCGAGGAGCTGGTCGATGGCCTAAATTCAAAGGGCCACAGGTTCGGGCGCTGCGAGTATGGCGGCGCTACCGAGTTTGAGAGCAGCGAGCAGTTTTTCAGCAATGGCGCAGAGCCAGGCGAAGGTGTCATCCTGCACTTTATTGGGTTTTCCGTACAAGTTAGCTGGGAAGGCGACCATGAAGTCGCTTAACAAGGCCAACCAGGCTGGGACGCGCTACGCGCGCCCCTGTTGGCAACGTTAGCTTTTAGGGGAATCTGGTGGTTATAGACGATTTGCTAGATGACATAGCCCGCTCGGCTCAGCCTGATTATCGTTTAGTCCTAGCAACTAAAACTATTAAGGGGGCGCTCATTCAAGATGCTGGAGTCCAAGTGCGAGATGTCGGGTGCGTAGAGTTTGATGAGAGTGAAAGCATACTTAGATTTGTTCCCGGTTATATGTCCGGCGAGCAAGGGAATATCCAGGTAAAGACGGCTCAAGATCTGCGTAATGCGATCAAGAGCGCGAGCGTAAGTTATCAGTTGCTCGGCGTGGATCGTAGAAAAGAGCTTCCTGACGGTTCAATGGCAAGCCTTACGGTTCCTGTTGTGGGGACATACATCGATACAGAAGACAAAGAAATTTGGCTTCTGCAAGCGCCAATAGAGCAGTGGAAATAGTGAGCCGTGAAAGCTAACAAGCGGCGGCAGGCGGATCAAGTTTTCGCTCCTTCGTCGCTACAACTTGTCCGCTGCGCCGGACGTTATGTATTAAAGGCATCATGAAATCTACTAACGAAAATATCACAAAGCATTACAAGGAATTCTTTGAAGGCCATGATTTCGAAATGCTTTCTTGGGATCTGGGTCCAATCAAAGAGGTTGCGCCTGATTTTCAAGTGATAAGGTTTTCTCCAGGCCCTAAAATCAATATGTGGGTTTATTGCTCGGTGGGTGCATCTGAAATCGAGCATAGTGACTCAGGTCTTCATGAGTTTGTGGTTATTTCGCCTATCGAGTCAAACCGTCTTGTCGAAATGCTGGCAATGGTTACTTACTACCATTCGAATCATAATTTAGGTTTTGGTCATACGTTACCAATTGGCGAGCCTTGGCTTGAGGGTTCTACCTGTGAAAACTGGCTAATTTCCCTGCCGTATCCATTCGGCGAATCTCTTGAAATATTGCCCCTGAATAACACTCATGCCCACGTTGCTTGGTTACTCCCAATCACCAATTCCGAACGTGACTTCAAGGTACAACATGACCTAGAGGCGCTTGAGAAAAAATTTGATGATGCAGAGCTAGAGTATTGGGAAGTACAACGAGCTTCGGTGGTGTAAAATGCATAACAAACGCATCAAAGACGACGCTCGTGCCTCGCGCGCTTTATGCGGGCGTTAAATGTAATCGAGTATAGAGATGGGAACTGATGTAAACGGCTATATTGAAATAAACACAATTGACAAATCAGATGAAGATATATGGTTTGAAGTCGTTAAAGTTGGAATTATAGCTGAGCGAAACTACGAAATATTCG